>NZ_CP027234.1:0-5000 GCF_002998535.1 Prevotella heparinolytica
GTTACTTTTACCCTCAAAGGAAATATTCTTTTATTTCTTATTGGCAAAAATAAACAATTTTGATAAAAAATAAAACTATATGCGATATTTTTATTTTTTTCCTCTTCTGAAAAGCGGCGATTATGTCGTTTTGCTTAGAAAATAGGTTAGTAAAATTCTAATCCGAATTCGTCTTTTAGTTGTACTAATGCTTCGTTTTTCTGCGCCATCATTTGAAATTTCTCCACTCTGCTATAAGCACGGGTTTGTTCGGCAGGAGCGCTGACACGTACGGTCATGGTGATTTTCCTGTTTTTCAAACGGAGGCGCATGTACTCTTGGATGGCGGGTATCATGGCCGTGAAGTCCTTGGCTATGATGTCATTATCTACCACGGCTTCGAAAGTGGTGGTATTGCTTAATAAGGTGACATGCATGTTTTGCATGCGCTTGGCTATGGCCACTTGCTCTTGGGGCATGCGTCCGGCATATTCTTGCCAGTAAAAGTTCACATCTTTTTCGTTGAAGATATAGTCTTCTTCTATCTGTAGGGATTGGCGCACAAGAGGGGCGCTGTTCGTTTTTTCCTGTTTTTCTTCCGTTGCCGTATGTTTTATGGAAATGCCCAAATTGGAGCTTTTCATCACCGGAATCTTCTTTTCTTCTTTTCCTTGTGCCATCAGTATGGCAGTGGGGATGGGATGAGAAGGATCGGCATTGGCTTCCTGACTCCGGGTAGGGGGGCTTGGACGAGGATTTTCGCTTTGGGCAATAGCTGGGGAAACCGGACTCGTGCTGGTTTGCGGACGAGTTGCAGCAGTGGCGGCCTGCGGCTGCTGTGTAGCGGTAGGCTGCGTGAATATGGGTTTTATTGCTTGTTTAGGGCTACGCCCATTGGACGAGTCATCTTCCTCGGTGGTGATTTGAGCCGCTTGTATCAGTGTCAGTTCTACCAGCAGGCGTTTGTTTTTGCTTGTGCGATAGCTTAAGTCACAGTCGTTGCACAGTTTCATGGCACGATAGAGAAAAGGCAGTGGGCACTTCTGCGCTTGCGCCCGATAACGCTCGCGGATGCCGGCGCCCACCTGAAGTAAAGGCAATGTTGCCGCGTCTTTGCTTACGAGCAAATCACGTAGGTGGGAAGAAAGGCCGGTGACGAAGTGGCTGCCGTCGAAACCTTTGTTTAGGACGTCGTTCAGCAGCAACAGCGCGTCGCTTACTTTGTTCTCAAGGAAAAAGTCGGTCAGCCTGAAGTAATATTCGTAGTCCAGCACATTGAGGTTCTCAATCACGCTTTTGTAGGTGATGTGTCCCCCGGTGAAACTGACTACTTGGTCGAAGATGGATAGGGCGTCGCGCATGCCGCCGTCTGCTTTGAGGGCAATGACATTCAAAGCCTCCGGTTCGGCGGTAATACCTTCCTTCGAGGCCACGTAAGCCAAGTGGGCTACGGTGTCTTCCACGCCGATCCGGTTGAAATCGTAGATTTGGCAGCGCGAAAGGATAGTCGGCAATATCTTGTGCTTTTCGGTGGTGGCAAGGATGAAGATGGCATGGCGTGGCGGCTCTTCCAGTGTTTTCAGGAAAGCGTTGAAAGCCGAAGCGGAAAGCATGTGCACCTCGTCGATGATATATACTTTGTATTTGCCGATTTGGGGTGGGATGCGTACTTGTTCCACCAGCTGGCGGATGTCGTCGACGGAGTTATTGGAAGCGGCATCCAGTTCATGGATGTTGTAGGAACGCTGCTCATTGAAGGCTGTGCACGACTCGCATTGATTGCATGCCTCTCCGTCCGGGGTGGGACTCATGCAGTTGATGGTTTTGGCAAAGATGCGGGCACAAGTGGTTTTTCCCACGCCACGCGGACCGCAAAAGAGGTAAGCATGCGCCAGCTTTCCGGTGGCGATGGCATTCTTCAGGGTGGTGGTCAGTGCGTGTTGCCCTACCACCGAATCAAAGGTCGAGGGACGGTATTTCCGGGCAGATACGATATAGTTTTCCATATTCGGGATATTCTTTGCTTTTTGTGCAAATGTACACAAAAAAAAGAAATCTTTCGGTTATTCCTCTTATCTTTGTGTCGTGAAGTTGCATTGCAGGCAACCTGCGTTCGAGAATTGTTAATAGCTAAATAGATGTTGCGATGGATAAACTTGCTTCTCTTTGGTCTTTTGTCCGCAAACACAAGTATCTGATTACGCTTGCATTGTTTGTTTTGATTATCGGTTTTCTGGATGAAAACAGCATTGTGCGTCGTTTGGGTTATGCCAGGGAAGAAAGCCGCTTGTGCGATGAGATTGAGAAATACCGTAAGGAATATGAAGAAAACACCGAGCGTCTTAATGAGCTTGCTGTCGATTCCGGTGCCATCGAACGGGTTGCTCGCGAGAAGTATCTGATGAAGAAGCCCAATGAAGATATTTATGTGTTTGAAGAAGATATAGAAGAATGAAACAATTGATATCAGCCCTCTTTACGGTGGGAGCCGTTATGCTTCTGGTTGGAGCTGCCGTTTATGTCACCGGATGGTTCCTCTCTCCTTATATATATACTGTGGGTGCCACAATGGTGGCTTTGGCGCAAATCAATTCTCCTTCCGAGTGTAAGACGCCTGTTGTGAGGCGCCTGAGGCGACAGCAAATATTCGCTGCGCTTCTGTTGGTACTTACAGGAGCATTTATGTTCTTTACGCATGGCAACGAGTGGATTGTTTCCTTGACAATCGCTGCCGTGCTCGAACTCTATACTTCTGTACGGATTCCGCAGGAAGAAGCCAAAGAGGGTTTTTAGAGAATGTGCTCAACATTACCTGAATTCTGAACAGTTTTAGAATATATCAAGTTGCTCGCCATTGACGGAGTTGACTCAATTGCGGATTTTCTTTTTTTTAGTTTCGCAAAACGATATTTGTTTCCTTTCTCTTTCAGCAATACAGATTCCTTGCTGAGAATATCCGCCCTCCTTCCTTCGCTCTTGTTTCTATTGGTGATTTTTTTTACCTTCTGTATTTCTTTTCCTTTCTCTTTTTGATCCCCTCTTTTACCCCTGTCAGAAGTACTTCCGGCGGGGGTACAATCAGTCGGCGACTGAAACCGTTTCAGTCCCTGAGTGAAACCGTTTCAGTCGCCGACTGATTCCCTTTCGTTCAAGGAGTGAGTCCGTCTCGGTCGTCAGCCGGTCTTCCTTCCTCCGTTTTTTGTAAAATAAAATGGGCGCATGTTGTGTAGTGTCCTTTTTCCCTCCGCACCTTCCCCTTTTTTCCCGTGCTTTCCCCCGTATCGTCTCCGTATCCGATCCCCGTCGCCTCTTTGTGTTCCCTCCTCTTCCTCCTGCATGGGGAGCGTCCTTAAGCCGTCCCTTCCTCCTTTCTCTCGCGCACGTATATATTATAATGTGTCCCTTCCCCTTCCTTCCTTTGCTCCCCTTTCTTTTTCTTCTCTTGGATTCCTTTGTCATTCAGCCTTTTAAGCCGTTCCCCGTATTTTCTTTTAAAAAAAGTTCCTTGTATATTTTGCGATGTTTCCCTTAAGTTCTACTTTTGCATCCGCTTTCGGCAACGGGGGCACGGGTGCTTTGACATGATGGTTTGCAGGATGCCGCAAGCGGCTTTCGTTTCCCTTTATTTTCCTCCCCTTTCGCACAGAGAGCGTCGGCGGGAAATAAAAAAGAAAAAAACTTCCGCAATAATTTGGAAGATATCGATAAAAGTCCTTACCTTTGCATCCGCTTTCCCGTTAGGGTCGGCACCATCGATCTTTGAATAGATTTACATAAACAATACAAGTAGTACAAGAGCAAGGCTTGTTTCCCGTAAAATGCGGGGATCGGTCTTGGGTAAAACAGAAGAACCGTCAATGTCCCTTATGTATTTTATACGTATGGGGTCCGCATTGGTAACTTCTTTAAATTTTCGGATGTCCTGAACAGAGCAAACGGGATTCCTTCCTTCCCCTGACCAAGGGGTCGGGTCATGTGAATCCCAATCGATACTTTTACAATGAAGAGTTTGATCCTGGCTCAGGATGAACGCTAGCTACAGGCTTAACACATGCAAGTCGAGGGGCAGCATGGGCTTAGCTTGCTAAGCCCGATGGCGACCGGCGCACGGGTGAGTAACACGTATCCAACCTTCCGGTAACTCCGGTATAGCCTTTCGAAAGAAAGATTAATCCCGGATAGTATGGTGATTCCGCATGGTTTCTCCATTAAAGGATTCCGGTTACCGATGGGGATGCGTTCCATTAGGCAGTTGGCGGGGTAACGGCCCACCAAACCTACGATGGATAGGGGTTCTGAGAGGAAGGTCCCCCACATTGGAACTGAGACACGGTCCAAACTCCTACGGGAGGCAGCAGTGAGGAATATTGGTCAATGGGCGGAAGCCTGAACCAGCCAAGTAGCGTGAAGGATGACTGCCCTATGGGTTGTAAACTTCTTTTATAAGGGAATAATTGTGGGTACGCGTACCCATTTGCATGTACCTTATGAATAAGGATCGGCTAACTCCGTGCCAGCAGCCGCGGTAATACGGAGGATCCGAGCGTTATCCGGATTTATTGGGTTTAAAGGGAGCGTAGGCGGGCGCTTAAGTCAGCTGTGAAAGTTTGGGGCTCAACCTTAAAATTGCAGTTGATACTGGGTGCCTTGAGTGCAGTATAGGCAGGCGGAATTCGTGGTGTAGCGGTGAAATGCTTAGATATCACGAAGAACTCCTATTGCGAAGGCAGCTTGCTGGAGTGTAACTGACGCTGATGCTCGAAAGTGTGGGTATCAAACAGGATTAGATACCCTGGTAGTCCACACAGTAAACGATGAATACTCGCTGTTTGCGATATAGGGCAAGCGGCCAAGCGAAAGCGTTAAGTATTCCACCTGGGGAGTACGCCGGCAACGGTGAAACTCAAAGGAATTGACGGGGGCCCGCACAAGCGGAGGAACATGTGGTTTAATTCGATGATACGCGAGGAACCTTACCCGGGCTTGAATTGCAACCGAATTATCCGGAAACGGGTAAGCCG
>NZ_CP027234.1:10000-1652500 GCF_002998535.1 Prevotella heparinolytica
CTTGATTGATGATAACAAATACAGAATCTACGGATATATGCGGTCTTTATGGTTCGATACCGCAAATTCCCACATGATTCTGTACTCTGAAAGTCGCCATGGAGGTGTTTCGCAACACCCCCTGACGAGAAAAAAGAACAACCAAACTATTCCATTGTACGGATGGGCAAGTCCGCCACTCCGTTGTATGTGGCGTGTGTGCTTGCCAATCTTATTTTCGGCCCCGGAATCAAGGAACAGTAATTCAGTACATGACGTATTCTTGCTCTTTGTTGGGGGGTGAATTCTTGTATGTAACCAATCTCATAGTCCATGATGTTTAGTGACGTAAAGACTTTATCCCTTTCGCAGTCGTATCGTTGTGCCAACTCCTCGACGGCGCACCACTGCGGAGCTTAGGTCACAGAGCACATTCCACATTACTGCTGACGCTTATTTCTAACGTCGCCCCTTCGCAACTGATGCCGGAGAAAGAGGTGTCGGACAATTCCAACAACTCTTTCTCACCTTGTTTGCAATCAAAGAGAACAAGACATGCAATGACGGCTGAAACTAAGAACAGGGGTTTCGTGATTCTGCTCCTTTAATGATTTATATTTTCTATTTGAATCATATTTTCAAATGGAACAGGCTTTTATCAGGAAAACCCTTGCCCATTTTTATAGGGATATAACACTACAGTCTCTCCATCGCTGTTGGTCAGATGAAATGCTCCTTCTTTAATAGAAAATTTAAGGACTACGGTCTCAGTTTTCCCATCTTCATCGGTGCCAGTGATACTTAGCGTATCTCCTGATAGTTTCCATTTTATCTGAATCTCTCTTTCTTTCTTAAACCCTCCTTCATAAGAATCATCAAGGATGTATTCTGTGATCGTTCCGGTATGGTTCGCTTTAAATACCAGAATGGCAACTCCGCCCTCGTCATAGCTTATCCATTTACCTATCTGTATAAGATACTGTTCCGGCCCATTGCCGGAGGAAGCTATCTCCTTGATGCGTTCTGCAAAATCTTCCAGATCTGAATCCAACAGTTCATATTTAGAGCCTAAGCGATCCTGAATGAGTTCATTGACCGATTTGTTGAGTTCCGCAACCTGTTCTTGTGTCCAGTCGCCGAGGATGTCGAGAAAGTCTTTCTCGGCATCAAGCAGATCTGAATTGTAAGTCTCTGCAAGAGTCGATTTTAGAACTGTGGTCAACAGCTTGAAGTTTGTATTACATGCTTTTGACAGTTTTGCGCCGTCAAGATTGCCGTCGGCAAAGGAAATCAGCAGTTCTCCATTGTCATTGACGAAGTTATAGGCACTTTCTCCCCATTGAATGAGGTCGTCGGATGTGGCGATGACGAGCCCTACTCCGGCCTGAATAAGCTTCGGCGCAGCCGTAATCGCCAAGTCAATGGGGCGTATGTGGCATTGGTCGCAATAGTTTTGAAAGGCTTCGCAATAGGGCTTATGTTCACTCCCATGTCCGGAAAGTCCACCGGTGTAGTATATGTCCTTGAAGATGGCCGGCGCATAGCGGTCCAGCTTTCCGGTAGAGAAATCCGCCCAAAAATCTTTGACGTTGTAATTCTTGGGCAGATGGTCAGGGTCTATGGCGCCAAACAGTTCGCGCCTCACCTTGCTGTCTTTTATATTGATGCCCGCTTTTTTGATGACTCCCAAAGCTGCGTATCTCGGCAGGGCGGTGGACGACTCCATTGCTTTGTAGAAGTCGTAGCCTGCTTTTACTTGGGCGATTGTTCCGCGCGTCTTTGTCTGACTCTTGCCAAGTGCCGTCAGTAGTTCGTATATCTTATCCGGGTCGTTGTATGAGGCATCCGGATTGGCAAGGCCAAAAATCATGCGCATGCGCAACTCCTCGTACACCGAATAGAACGACTTGCCGTTTACGGACGTATCCATAAACTCATAATCGGCTTCCGTGTCGTTTTTCTCGCAAGAGGTGAAGACACACGCCGAGCATATCAGGATGAAAAATAATAAATACCTTTTCATAAGTGTACAGATGATAATGATTCTACGTTTCTTAATATAGCTTCTTCTAAGCAACAATCTTTTCTTCGGAAAGCCGGTTGAGGGTTCATGGCTGTTTCCTGATTCTTTGCCTTGAACCCTCTCTTGCTCTATATCCGGCAGATGTCAGAAGATGATTCCGAAAGTCAAGTCGAACGAGTTCACTTTTGTATGTGCGGTGATTTCATTCAAATCCATCGAATAACTGATACCACCTATGAACTTGTCGTTGAAACGGGCGCGTAGTCCGAAATGGAGGCCGAACTGCACACGCTTCCACGGCTCCTGTCCCGCCTTTTTCATCTCTTCCTTTGAGAAAACATCTACTTTGTCAAATTTTCCTATGATATTTCCCCGCAAATAGACTCCCGCATAGGGGTCGAGGTTGATATTGTCGGCAATCGGAAAAGTATAGATGGCGCTGACGGGTATCTTGGCGGATAACATGCTGAACTTGTCTTGAAAGAAATATTGGGCTATGACTCCCGGTTCGATGTAGAAGGGTGTATTGCCCATGTTGATGGCTTTGAGATAGCCGGCGGAGAGTCCTGTGAATCCGCTGCTGGCACTCATTCCTTCGGCACTGATTTTCCAACTGGATGCGTTGTACTGCACGATGAAGCTGCTGAATCCCTCGTAATCGGACGAGCTGTAACTTTTCTGCTGCTTCTGCGGCTGTGCTTTCTGTTGGCTTTGCGATTGCGTCTGCTTGTTCTGCTTTTTCGCTTTCAGTTGGTCGAGTGTAATCACTTGTTGTGCCGACATTGATGCGCAAACTACTGCGAATGCTGCCATCATTAAGAATCTGAATCGTTTCATAATAAATAGGATTTAAAAGTTATTGATACTAATTGGTTTGAATAATCAGGTACTTCGTGTTGCTCCAGAAAGCCTCCGGGTCTAAGATGTGGATTTCTGAAGCATCCTTGCTTGTGCGTACAATCTCGTAGGAAGACGAGGGCATGGTGGAGAGTACTTTCGGCTTGCCTGCCGGAATCTCCATTCCGCCAAAGGTACGTGTGTCTACTTCCGTGAAGAGTTCGTGCGGCAGGTCGTCATAGTTTATTTTCGATCCCTTCAGGATACCGTTTTCTTTCAGGATCTTCTTCGATCCCATCACGACAAAGCCTTTGCCTATCTTCGCACTGCTCAGTAGCTTCTCCTGCTCTTGCAACTTTTTGTTGAGCGTTTGGTTGTCCTGATTCAGCGAGCTTACCTTTCCACGCAGTTGGGCGATGTTCACGTTCTTCTGGCTCAAGTCGTTCTTCAGCTGGGTTATCATTTGGTCTTTCTCTTCAATCTGTCGGTTCAGATAGTCTATAAGCGTTTCCAGCTTCTTCATGTCCACACCTTTCGCTTCCAGCATTTCGGCCATCTTTTTTATCTTCTCGCGCTGCTCCATGAGCGTGTTGGCAAAGGATTCGAGGTTCTTCTTCAACTGTTCTTTGTCTACCAATGTCCCTTCCGGCCCTTTGTTTGAAAAGAAGAGCCTGCCCTCTTGTTTTGCAATGGTGTCGAGCCCTTCGGAGAGGGTAGACACAAACGAGGTCATCTGCTCCATGATGCTTTGGTTTTGGGCGTTCATGGCTTCCAAAGAGTCCACTTGCTTTCTCAATTTGTCGGTTGCTCCGCCACAAGCCGCCATGCCCGTCAGGGCGATGAGGGCTGTGGCTAAATACAGTAATTTTCTCATTGTATAATTTTTGGGTTGTTTTCTTGACGTTATTACGTGCTTCCTCTTTTACAGTGGATTGGCCGTGATCTCCAT
Organism: Prevotella heparinolytica; assembly: GCF_002998535.1. Taxonomy (NCBI): domain Bacteria; kingdom Pseudomonadati; phylum Bacteroidota; class Bacteroidia; order Bacteroidales; family Prevotellaceae; genus Prevotella; species Prevotella heparinolytica. Next base: position 13,789 of record NZ_CP027234.1, read on the forward strand.
TTTAATGGTACACCTCACAGTGAAACTGGCAGTTACGGCACCGGATTTGGTTTCGGCTCTGCCACGTACAACAATCTTCTTGTTTTTCAGCAGGTTATTGCCTATCCTATCGAGTGTGCTTTGATCGGCCACATTGATGGTTGTTCCTTTCTGTTTCATTTCGGGCACGTCCACATCATTTCCTTTATACACGGTGCTGCCGTCTACTTTCAGTTCCAAGTCATACACGGCATTGTTGCCGTTGTAGGCGGGCACGCTCACAACGAGGCTCGTAACCTTGATTTTCTCCAAGTAGTCCATGTACTCTTTCAGCTCCTCGGCGTCGCTGAGTTTTACCTCCAACTGGTCTTCGCCCGACGTGTCGTTGTTTAACCTGACGGGAATGTTAATAGCCACTTCGGATTGAAATTCCACATCGGCCAATCCTTTTACCTTGTCGCATCCGCTGAATATGGCTAATGCTGCAAGCATGGCGAATAGTTTGATTGTTGCTGTTTTCATACTGAATCTTATTTATGATTGTTTGTAAAGCAGTAATTCTTCTATCTGTTAATTTATCAGAAGGTATAAGTCACGATGTATTGCTTTCCGTTGGAACTGGTGATTGTTACTTTGTCGAATACCTCCTCTGCCCCACCCGGTATGTAGAATGTGGCTTGGCCGTTGGAATTGCTGGCTTTGGTTTCCTCCTTCGAATAGCCATCGGTGCCGATGATATGGAAGTGTATGTTGCATCCGGCTATGGCAGGCATCAGTGTGGCGGTTACAGTTACGCTTTGTCCGGGCGACGGATTGGTCGGAGAGGCTGCTCCGTTTACGAACTTGATGTCGTCGCAACTGTTGGCTGCAAACGGTTTGTCCATTCTGCAAATCTCCGGTTTGGTATCGCTGTTGTTCACCTCCGAAGTCTTTACCAATTGTATGTCGAGCGTACGCTCGTTGCCGGCTTGGGGATATTTGAAGTTTTTAATTACTACGGGAGCGTATCCGCCATCTACGTGAAGCGATACTGTTGCACCTTCGGGAATCATGTGGGTAGGCAGATGTCCTCCTACGGTGGTTTTTCCCGTTGTCATATAATATGTACCTTCGCTGCTTTTGGTCTTGCTTTTTCCCCACCAACTACACATCCACGCTACTCCGGCTCCTACCACTGCCCCTACGGCGGTAGTGGCGGCTACTGTGACGACAACGGGGGCTGCGGCCACCGATAGAGCAGCACCGGTGATTAAGGCAGCACCGGTTCCGATAACTGCTCCTGTTCCTATATTTGCAGCCTTTTTAAGTTGCTCTTTTTGGAGCTTGTTCATGCCTGTGTGATATTCTTCAAGTGCATCTACTTCATCTACTTTTTTCTTTTCCTCATATTTTTTCTCTATCTTCTTGACCTCTTCCTTTGTTTCTTTAATCACATCTCCCACAGACTTCGCCAATCCCACGCTGAGACCGTTGTCTGTGCCCGGAATGAAGTCGTATACGCTGCAACTGAATTCGGCTCTTGTCTCCACTGTATGCGATTTGGTGAATGCTTCCCAATGGCTTTGCAGTTCGTTCTGTCTTTCCAGAGCCGCTACAAGCTGTTCGCCTGCTTTAATATATTCTTCCACTATTTTGCTTGCCTCTGCTACGGCAAGCTTTTGGAAGTTGGCCGATTCAAAGGCTTGAGTCTTGACGATATAGTCTTCAAGACTTCTGTTCATATCCACAATTTGAGTGTCGAATGCTTTCACATTTCCTTCGTATGTACTCAAATCTTCAGAGTCGCTCTTTTCGCAGGCCATAAAATGAAGCAGAGTAAAAGAGAGTATTCCCAATAAGGAGGTTAGCATGTATCTCCTTTTGACCGAATGCAAAAGAGACCGGTACTTCTGCACACCTTTTCTTCTTTTTTTGTACAATTTGCAGTTCTCTGTTTTCATAATTAATAAGTTTTAAGTTGTCCTACTCTGTCTTAGCTTTTCGGCTTCGCTACTCATGTTCTTGTGATTTTTACACAAAAAAAATTAAAATAGGCTTTGAGGGAACTAACAAAACGTACAAATCGACTAACAAAACGTACAAAGGTTCGTTTTAAGGGCATATTTTGAGGCTGTCGGAGGGAGGAGGGACAAAATTGTTAAATAATTCCCATATCAGAGTATGTCTGAGTCCACACATTAGTAAATCCAAGCTCACACTTTAGTAGGTCTGAACCCGCACTTTAGTTGGGTTAAGCCCGCACTTTAGTTGGGTTAAGCCCGCACTTTAGGCTTGCTACCCTCACACTTTAGGGAAGGTAAGCCCACGCTTTAGGAGAGCTAAGCCCGCACGTCAGGAAACCGCATCATTTGCAATGCTGTTTGTTCCATTGCTTGGGTGTGACACCCGTGTGTTTTTTAAAGATTCGGTAGAAAGATACTTCGTTTGTAAAACCTGACATCTCAAAGATTTCGAGTATGGAATATTCCGGGTCTTTCGAGGTGAGCAGCGATTTGGCATACTCCACCCGGTAGCTGTTGATGAAATCGGAGAAAGAGGTGTTAAGCTCCTTGTTGAGGTAATTGGAGATGTATGTCCGGTTGCTGCCTGTCAGTTTGGCAACGTCGGTGATGAGCAATCCTTTTTGACGGAAGAGCTGTCGGCTTTCTACGACCCGGCACATTGTTTCTCCGAGAAGAAGATATTCCGGATTGGTGTCTTGGGCAGTGAGGCCGTTCCTGCCATTGTCGATGATATTTCCGGCAACAGTTGTTGATTCGTCTTTTTCAGCCGTCGTTTGTTCGTCGTGGCAGAAGTCGATGGCGGTGAATTTTTGTTTGAAACCCACGTATGCCACAGAGAAAATCATGGTGCTGAAAATCACAGAAGGGATGATGACCATCCATGACCTTTGAATGAAAAAATCGCGTCCGATGTAGTTGGCTATGGCCGACAGAATGGTGAAGATTATGAATATGATCAGCAGTGAGCGTATCGGAGTCAGCGTTTTCTCCTCGGTATTGGCATAGAAGTTATTGACCTGCTTGTTGAATGCGGTGAGTCTTTTGGAACCGAAGTAGCATACCGGAATCAGTTGGATGGCATAAACTGTCTTCATGACGAGTAGCCTGAGGTATTGCGCTTGGGCGATGGCGGAATGCGTGACCTCTGATGCATCATGTTTGTAAAAACAGCTTTCTACGAAAGGAATCCGCTCATTGCCCATCATGATGTAGAGCACGGCGGCCGCCAGGCTGATAAGCAGGGCGGGGAGCAATACCCAATAATCCCGGATGCGCAGGGGTGTAGCGTCCGTAAGTTTGCGGATGTATAAGTAGTATAGCGGATAGCCTGCCAGTGTACAGAAAGTGTAGATGCTTTCGACGATGGAAAAAAGTTGGACATTTTTGTTGAAGTAAGCTGCATGCGAGAAGTAGAGCATGGCACAGACCAACATGAAACGGGTCAATAATCTCTTGGCGGGGTCTGCCGCACGATATTCCTTCAAGAAGATTACCGACCAAAAAAGGCACACTCCGAAAGGGAGGGTGGAGAATATGGCGTTTATCATTGTCTCTATTTTTTGATGAAACAAAGATAAATGTTTATGTATTAAATAAAAAATAAAACGTAAAAAAAGTTACATCACGAAAGCCATGATGTAACTTTTTTGTGTGATTCCGGATTCCCGGATTACAGTCTTGCCTGAATGGCTTTGGATTCCTCTTCGTACCCCGGTTTGTTGAGCAGGGCGAACATATTCTTCTTGTAGGCCTCTACGCCCGGTTGGTCGAACGGGTTGACTCCCAGAATGTAGCCGCTGATGCCGCATGCCTTCTCGAAGAAGTAGAGCAAACCGCCGATGCTCTCTTCGTTCAAAGCGGGAATGACGATGCGTATGTTGGGCACACCGCCATCGACGTGGGCAAGCTGTGTTCCCAGTTCCGCCATTTTGTTCACTTCGTCCACACGTTTGCCGGCGAGGAAGTTCAGACCATCGAGGTTCTGTGCATCGGTGGGAACTTCTAATTTATGGTTTGTTTTTTCTACCGAAATCACCGTCTCGTAGATGGTGCGTTCGCCCTCCTGAATCCATTGTCCCATGGAATGCAGGTCGGTAGAGAAGTCTACGGCGGCAGGGAAGATGCCTTTGTTTTCTTTGCCTTCGGACTCTCCGTAAAGTTGTTTCCACCATTCGCTCACGTAGTGCAGCTTGGGGTTGAAGTTTACGAGAATTTCAATTTTTTTACCGTTCCGGTAGAGTTCGTTGCGGGTAGCGGCATAGATGGCGGTAGGGTTTTGGGCAAACGGAACATCTTTGCCGCAAGCCTTTTCCATGGCTGTTGCACCGGCCACCAGCTTGTCGATGTCGAAACCTGCCACTGCGATGGGCAGCAGACCTACCGGAGTCAAAACAGAGAAGCGTCCGCCTACGTTGTCGGGGATGATGAAAGATTTATAACCCTCGTTGTCGGCTGTCACACGGGCTGCTCCTTTCTTGGCGTCTGTGATGGCTACGATTACTTTCTTTGCCATGTCCTTGCCTCGCTGGTCTTCGCATTGCTTCTTCAGGAGGCGGAAAGCCAGAGCTGTTTCGGTGGTGGTTCCTGATTTGGAGATGTTGATAATGCCGAATTTCTTGTCTGTCAAGTATTGGGTAAGTTCGTACAGATAATCTTCACCGATGTTGTGTCCTGCATACAGGATGACCGGCGCCGTTTTCTTGTCGTGCAACCAAGTGAAGCTGTCCGACAGGGCTTCTATTACCGCACGTGCACCGAGGTAGCTTCCGCCGATGCCGGCAACGACCACTACCTCGCAGTTATCGCGCAAGGTTTTTGCGGTGGCTTTCAGGTCGGCCAGATGCTCTTTGGTGATGGAAGAGGGGAGATGCAACCAGCCCAAGAAGTCGTTGCCTTTGCCCGTACCTTTCTCTAAAGCTTCCTGTGCAGCTTTTGCTTGAGCTTCATAGGCGAAGACTTTTTCTTTGGAAATGAATCCGAGTGTCTTTTCAATGTTTAAATCAATCATAATGTTCCAAGTTTTAAGTTCTGTATTCTGTAACGATTATTGTGGTTATTCTTGGTTGTCTTACCGGAAGGAGTCGGTGAGCAGCTTGATTTCAATCATCGGCGAGATGCGTTCGTACAGAATGTTGTACACGGCATCGACGATGGGCATGTTGACATGATAATGCTTGTTGATTTCCTTGATGCATTTTGTGCCATAGTATCCTTCGGCAATCATTTCCATCTCTATCTGTGCGCTTTTCACGGAGTATCCTTTGCCAATCATCGTGCCGAACGTGCGGTTGCGGCTGAAGTTGGAGTAGCCCGTCACTAACAGGTCGCCCAGATAGGCGGAGTCGTTCACGTTCCGGTTCAACGGATGCGCGGTTTGCAGAAACCTGTTCATCTCCTGTACGGCGTTGGACATGAGCACCGCCTGAAAATTGTCGCCATACTTCAGGCCGCTGCATATTCCGGCAGCAATGGCATATACGTTTTTCAGCACCGAACTGTATTCGATGCCGGCAACGTCGTTGCTGACGGAGGTCTTGATGAACGAGCTGCCCAGTTTGCGGGCAATGACACACGCCTTGTCGGTGTCGGGGCAGGCAATGGTGAGATACGACAGGCGTTCCAGAGCCACTTCCTCGGCATGGCAAGGACCTGCCAGCACGGCGATGTTCTCGGCCGGTACGCCGTATTCTTTGGTGAAATATTCGGATACAATCATGTTGTCATCGGGCACAATGCCTTTGATGGCCGTCATGATGAACTTATCCTTGATTTTGGTCTTCAGTTTTTTCAGGTGGACTTTCAGATAAGGAGAGGGGGTGACGAAGATGAGCGTATCGGATTCTCTCACAATGTCGTTGATGTTGGAGCTGAAATTGATGCGCTTGATGTCGAATTTGACGCCCGTCAGGTAGGCCGGATTGTGTCCGAGCCGTTTGAAGTCGGCAATACGGTCGTCGCGCCGCATGTACCAGTTTATCGACTCTGCTTGCGACAGAACCATTTTGGCAATGGCTGTTGCCCAACTTCCTCCGCCCATGATGGCTATCTTACCGGGTAGTTTCATGATAATTAATAATGAAAAAAGAAAAATGAAAAGCGGAAAGGAGGTCGGATGCCTTCCCTTTCTCACTTTTCATTATTAATTTTTTAATCTTTAATCGCATTTTTCCAGTCGGTAACGTCGTTTACCGTCGGGTTTGCCAGTTCCAGTTTATACTTCTTGTTGATGCCGCAAATGTCCATGTGGAGCTTTTGCGGGTTCACGTCTTTCATGTCGCTTACCAAGTTGTATCCGGCTTTTTGGATGACGGCCACCCACGCTTCAGGAATGCCCAGAGCCGTGAATTTGGCGGCAGCGTCTTTCGGCGTTGTCTTTTCGGGACGCATCTGCGGGAAGAAGAGCACTTCCTGAATGAATGCCTTTCCGGTCATCAGCATGGTCAGACGGTCGATGCCGATGCCGATGCCCGATGTGGGAGGCATGCCGTATTGCAGGGCTTTGAGGAAGTCCTGATCGATGAACATGGCTTCGTCGTCTCCCTTTTCGCTCAGTTGCAACTGGTCTTTGAAGCGTTCTTCCTGATCGATGGGGTCGTTCAGCTCGCTGTATGCGTTGGCCAACTCCTTGCCGTTTACCATCAGCTCGAAACGCTCGGTCAGCCCCGGCTTGCTGCGGTGCATCTTGGTGAGCGGACTCATCTCTACGGGATAGTCGGTGATGAAGGTAGGTTGTATGAAGCTGCCTTCGCAGAATTCGCCGAAGATTTCGTCGATCAGCTTGCCCTTGCCCATGGTGTCGTCAATCTCCATTTTCAGTTCCTTGCACACCGCCCGGATTTCGTCTTCGCTCTTTCCTTCGAGGTCGTGGCCCGTCTTTTCCTTGATGGCTTCCAGAATGGGCAGACGGCGGTAAGGAGCTTTGAAGCTGATGGTCTTGCCGTCTATCTCGGTCTCCGTACTTCCGTTTACGGCGATGCAGATGCGTTCCAACAGTTTCTCGGTGAAGCTCATCATCCAGTTGTAGTCTTTATATTGTACGTACAGCTCCATGCAGGTGAACTCCGGATTATGGTTTTTGTCCATGCCTTCGTTGCGGAAGTTCTTCCCGATTTCGTACACTCCTTCGAATCCGCCCACGATGAGACGCTTCAGGTACAGTTCGGTGGCGATGCGCAGATAAAGGTCGATGTCCAGCGAGTTGTGGTGTGTGATGAAAGGGCGTGCGCTGGCTCCGCCGGGGATGGATTGCAGAATCGGCGTTTCCACTTCGGTGTATCCGGCTTCGTCCAATACGGCACGCATGGTCTTGATGATGGCGGCGCGCTTCAGGAAAGTCTCTTTTACGCCGTCGTTCACGATGAGGTCTACATACCGTTGGCGGTAGCGCAGTTCGGGGTCGTCGAAAGAGTCGTATGCCACGCCGTCCTTGTATTTGACGATGGGCAACGGCTTGATGCTTTTGGAGAGTACGGTCAGCTTCCGGGCATGGATGCTGATTTCGCCCATCTGGGTGCGGAATACAAAACCCTCGATGCCGATGAAGTCGCCCAAATCGAGCAAGCGTTTGAACACGGTGTTGTACATCTCCTTGTCTTCGTCCGGGCAGATGTCATCGCGGGTGATGTACACCTGTATACGTCCTTTCGAGTCCTGCAATTCGATGAACGAGGCCTTGCCCATCACGCGGCGGCTCATCATACGTCCGGCCACGGATACCTGCCGGGGTTCGGCGTCGTCTTTGAATTCGTCTTTAATATCGGTGGAGAAAGCATTGGTTACATACTCTGCCGCGGGATAAGGCTCGATACCCATCGCGCGAAGTTCATTCATGCTGTTGCGACGAATGATTTCCTGTTCACTTAGTTCTAATACGTTCATTTCGCTATATTTCACTCAATTCGGGTACAAAAGTAAGAAACATTTTTCAGATATGCGAACCTTTTTCCAAATAATGCTTATGAGCAGAGAAGATGCCCGAGGGCCGGAAAACTGTGCGTGCGGCATGAGCTTCGCAAGAATCATGGGGCAGGGGATTCGGTGGCCGGAACAAATTCGACAAGGTTTCTGAAAACAGGAATTGCCGGGATTGCTTATGATGAGTGCGGCAAATGTGCGTTTGTTTTTCTTTTTATGTTACAAATAGGATGAAAAAAAGTTTATCTCCCGAAGCCATTTCATTTCAGTCCTTGAGTGAATGGGAATCAGTCGGCGACTGAAACGGTTTCACTCAGGGACTGAAATGGTTTCAGTCGCCGACTGATTGTACCCCCTCTCAGAATGCCTTCCGGGTGGGGTGAGAGGGGGAAATGAAAAGTCAGGAAATCTTGTTGTTCTGTGGTAAAAAAAAGAGACTAATCATTCGATTGAAAATAACTCCGGATTATTGAAAAAATATTCAGATAGGCAGAACTTAGGGGTAAATGATGAGTTTTCTATAAAATTCCACTACATTTGCAAAGTTTTTTAATATGGCATTATATAGACGTTACATATTATATATAGGTATATGCTTGGGCTTGCTTGTCTTTCCCTGCTGTATAGTAGGCGTTGAAGCCAAAGATTTTGTTGTCGTTATTGACGCCGGCCACGGCGGACACGACCCGGGAGCCGTGGGTAAGATATCCAATGAGAAAACCATCAACCTGAATGTGGCATTGAGGTTGGGAAGGCTGATTAAAAAGAACTGTCCCGACGTGAAAGTGATTTACACGCGCGAAAAAGACGTGTTTATTCCGCTCGACCGCCGGGCGGAGATAGCCAACAATGCCAAGGCAGACTTGTTCATCTCCATACATACCAATGCGTTGCCCAATAACCGGACCATTCAAGGGGCTTCCACTTGGACATTGGGTCTGGCAAAATCGGACGCCAATCTGGAGGTTGCCAAACGCGAAAACTCCGTTATCCTATACGAGAGCGATTACAAGACACGCTATGCGGGGTTCAATCCCAACTCCGCCGAATCGTACATCATTTTCGAGTTCATGCAAGACAAATATATGTCGCAAAGCGTACACTTGGCGGCTCTTGTGCAAAAACAGTTCCGCAACACCTGTAAGCGCGTGGACCGTGGGGTGCATCAAGCCGGCTTCCTCGTATTGAAAGCCAGTGCCATGCCCGGCATTCTGGTAGAACTCGGCTTTATCTCCACTCCGGCGGAAGAGCGTTACCTGAATACGGAGGAAGGCATCACATCCCTTGCCAACGGCATCTTTCGCGCATTCTTTACCTACAAGCGCGAACAGGAAATCCGGCTGAAGGGAAGCAGCAATACGGTTTTGCCGGAAGAGACGGAGGCGGTGGTTGATTCCGCACAAGATACTGCCGCCGACATTGTTCAGGCAGAACCGGAAAAAACGGTTGCTGCCTCCGCCGGCGTCGCCCGCTCCACCGGTGAATCTACAAAAAAAGCGGAAAAAAACACTTCTGCTGAAACAGAACAGAGTGGTATTGTGTTTAAAATACAGATACTTACCTCTTCACGACCTCTGGCAGGAAACGACAAAAGATTCAAGGGGCTGAAAGGTGTGGAGTCTTACCGCGAAGGCGGAATCTATAAATATACCTATGGAGCATCGTCCGACTATAATCAAGTACTGCGTAATAAGCGCGGCATTGCCGATAAATTTAAGGATGCGTTTATCATAGCTTTCAAGGATGGAGAGAAAATGAACATCAATACAGCCATCAGCGAGTTCAAGAAAAGCAGAAATAAATAAAACAAGATACATAATGAAGTATATTACAAGGGAAGTCAGAATAGGAATAGCCGGTATAGCTGCGCTCTGCATATTGGTATATGGCATTAATTATCTGAAAGGCATCAACATGTTCAAGCCTTCCAGCTATTTCTATGTGGAATTTCAGAATGTGAACGGACTGACGAAATCCAGTCCGGTTTTTGCAGATGGTTTCCGTGTAGGCATTGTACGCGATTTGTATTATGATTATACACGGCCCGGAAAAGTGGTTGCTGAGATAGACGTCAATCCGGAACTGCGCATACCCAAAGGCAGTACGGCGGAATTGGCAGCCGAGATGCTCGGTGGCGTGAAGATGACACTGCTGCTTGCCAATAATCCGCGCGAGAAATATCAAATAGGAGATACGATTCCCGGCCTGTTGAACAACGGCGTGATGGAAAAAGTAGCCTCCATGATGCCGCAAGTAGAAAAGATGTTGCCTAAATTGGATTCTATCCTTGCCTCTTTGAATGTGATATTGGCCGACCCCTCCATACCTGCAACTCTGCACAATATGCAGCATCTGACGGCCGATATGGCTGTTACAAGCCGGCAGCTGAGGACGCTTATGCATAATGACATCCCGCAACTGACCGGTAAACTGAATAGCATAGGGGATAACTTTGTTCTCATATCAAACAACCTGAAAGAAATAGACTATGCTGCTGCCATGCAAAAAGTAGATGCTACTTTGCAGGATGTAAAAAAGATTACAGATAAGATGACAAGAAAGGATAATACCGTCGGGCTTCTGCTGAACGATTCTTCTCTATACAATAATTTAAATGTCACTACCGCCAATGCGGCAAGCTTGCTCGAAGATTTAAAAACGCATCCGAAACGCTACGTTCATTTCTCTTTGTTCGGAAGAAAAAATAAGTAAGAGAATGGCTTTATATAGATTTTGTCTAAATAATGCCCGCTAAGCAAAACATAAGAAAAAACTCATCTACTCTATACGAAAAGCAGGAAAACGGCTTTCTGCTTATATCCGCCGACTAAAATGAATACCCGGGATTTATTCGATTAATTTCCTGTATACCAGGATGTTGCATTTATGCAATACGCCGGTTTTGAGGGCGTGCTTATAAGAAAAAGATAAGTTGCTGAAAGTAAACAGCTTATTATTATCTGTGGAAAACGCAAGAAAAAACAGATTTGTTTTTTTCAAATAAGATTGCCAATTTTGCAATTGTAGAAGTTATGCTTAATCAATAAATGTAGTTATAGCCGTTATGAGTGAAATAAATCATGTCGGGCTGTGGAATCGTTGTCTTGAAATTATAAGAGACAATGTGCCGGAGCAGGCATATAAAACATGGTTTCTTCCCATCATCCCATTGAAATATGAGGACAAGACGCTGGTAGTGCAGGTGCCCAGCCAGTTCTTTTATGAGTATCTGGAGGATAAGTATGTGGACTTATTGCGAAAGACGCTCTATAAGATTATTGGTGAAGGGACGAGGTTGATGTATAATATAATGGTTGACAAGAGTTCGCGGAAAACCGTGGATTATGAATCGACCCGGCGCACCATTATTCCTCAAAAAACAGTGGTGGATAAGGTGATTCCTCAAGTCCCTGTTCCGGAACTGGATCCGCACTTAAACCCGGAGTATAACTTTGAAACATTTATTGAGGGTTACAGCAACAAGCTGTCACGCAGTGTGGCAGAAGCGGTTGCGCTCAATCCGGCTAAAACGATCTTTAATCCGTTGTTCTTGTATGGGGCTTCAGGGGTGGGAAAGACTCACTTGGCTAATGCCATCGGTACCAAGATAAAAGAGCTGTATCCGGAAAAGCGCGTATTGTATGTATCTGCCCATCTGTTTCAGGTGCAGTATACTGACTCTGTGCGCAACAACACGACCAATGATTTCATTAACTTCTACCAGACCATTGACGTTTTGATCATTGACGATATACAGGAATTTGCCGGCGTGACCAAAACGCAGAACACTTTCTTCCATATCTTCAACCACCTGCATCAGAACGGCAAGCAGCTTATTCTGACTTCCGACCGTGCGCCTGTGCTGCTGCAAGGCATGGAGGAACGCCTGATTACGCGTTTCAAATGGGGCATGGTGGCGGAACTTGAAAAGCCTACCGTAGAGCTTCGAAAGAATATTCTGAAAAATAAGATACATCGCGACGGTTTGCAGTTTCCGCAGGAGGTTATTGACTATATTGCTGAGAACGTAGGCGACAGTGTGCGCGATTTGGAAGGTATTGTCATTTCTATCATGGCTCATTCCACCATCTATAATAAAGAGATTGATCTGGAACTGGCGCAACGTATTGTTCGCAAGGTGGTGAACAGCGAAAATAAGTCCGTAACGGTAGATGATATTATCAATGTCGTATGCAAGCATTTCGGCATAGATACGGCAGTTATTCACACGAAATCCAGAAAACGTGAAGTGGTGCAGGCAAGGCAGGTGGCCATGTATCTGGCTAAAAACCATACGGATTTTTCTACTGCTAAAATCGGGTCGCTCATCGGGCAGAAGGATCATGCGACCGTATTGCATGCTTGTAAGACCATCAAGGAACTGAAAGAGGTGGATAAAACGTTCCGGGCGGAAATAGACGATATCCAGTCGGCGTTGAAGAAGCGGAATTGAAAGTGAAAGAGATTTCGGATAAATAAAGAAAAAAGTAAGCAGGGCTTCAAAAACCCTGCTTTTTCATTGTCTCCCATAAAATTTTCGATATGGCTTCGTTGTCTCTCTTTGTATAACGTACATCGGTAAAGACTTGAGCCAGCGTTTCCTTGTTGTTCTCCTGCACAAACTGCCGATTTTCGGGAAGCGATTCTTTATGAGCATACAACCGGTTGATGTCTTCGGCAGTATAGTCATGATAGACCTCTTCGTGCACGATTGCTTCCAAAGGCAGGCGGTCTGCTTGTGCCGGCAATTCGGCAGGCCATCCCACTGTGATGGTGGTAATCGGAAAGACCAGTTCGGGTAGTTCCAATGCTTCGACAATCATCTGAGGATTATAGGTTGTAGTGCCCAAATAGCAGATGCCCAGCCCTTTCTCTTCGGCAGCCACACAAAATGTTTGTGCCACTAACAGTGTATCGATAGCTCCTGTCACAAACCATTCGAAGTTGTCATATCCCGGTTCGGCATTGCGCTGCCGGCACCACTTGCTGAAACGGCGTAAATCAATGCAGAATGTAAGCACCACCGGTGCCGTTTGTACCATGGGTTGATTAAAATGGGCGGGAGCCAGCTTTGCTTTACGCTCTGCATCGTGCGTTACAATCACACTGTAAACCTGCATGTTTCCGACCGTAGAAGCCCGGAAAGAGGTTTCGAGCAAATCATTTAACAAATCAGCAGAAATATCTTTCTGTTGGTATTTTCGGATTGTTCTCCGTTGTTTCATGTTTTCCATTCTCTTCTCTCTTTTTCTGCAAAGATAATGTAAACGGAGGATAAAATGTATTGGTGCTTCTAAAATATTTGCCCTCTCTTATATGAAATTGATGAGCTTTGTGTTTTGAGAGGTGTTCCGGGTTTTCCTTTTGGGAAAACTTTTGCCCTGTTTTGTTTTTGCTAATATGTTGTTGGTAAGTGTTTTATCTGTTTGTTTTGGAAAACTTTCATTCTTGATATAAAAAGTGATGTTTTTATTTTGTAAGATGGAAAAACATTTATAGATTTGCAAACACATTTGTTAACGATAAGTACGACTTCTACAAATTTACTTATTTACAACTAAATCTTAGAGAAACAGCATCGTGGAAAAGAAAATTTATTCTTATGACGAAGCCTACAAAGAATCGTTACGATACTTTCAAGGCGACGAGTTGGCTGCCAGAGTTTGGGTAAACAAATACGCAGTCAAAGATTCTTTCGGAAATATTTACGAAAAGTCTCCGGAAGACATGCATTGGAGAATAGCCAATGAAGTGGCTCGCATAGAAGCGAAGTATCCCAATCCACTGAGTTCGGAGGAACTTTTTAATTTGCTCGACCGTTTTAAATACATTGTCCCTCAAGGAAGTCCGATGACAGGAATCGGCAACAACTATCAGGTTGCCTCCCTCTCCAACTGTTTTGTTATCGGTGTGGACGGTGAGGCCGACTCCTATGGAGCTATCTTCAAAATCGACGAAGAGCAGGTTCAGTTGATGAAACGTCGCGGCGGTGTAGGGCACGATTTGTCGCACATCCGTCCGAAAGGCTCTCCGGTGAAGAACTCGGCATTGACGTCTACCGGTCTGGTTCCTTTTATGGAACGCTATTCCAACTCAACGCGCGAAGTGGCACAGGATGGCCGGCGCGGTGCTTTGATGCTGAGTGTATCCATCAAGCACCCCGACTCGGAAGCATTTATCGATGCCAAAATGACCGAAGGCAAGGTGACCGGCGCCAATGTGTCGGTGAAGCTGACCGACGACTTCATGCAAGCTGCTGTTGACAACCAACCGTATATCCAGCAATATCCGATCGATGCTACCGAACCGATAGTGAAGAAAAATATCGATGCGTCTGCCTTGTGGAAGAAGATCGTGCATAACGCATGGAAATCCGCAGAGCCGGGCGTGCTCTTTTGGGATACTATTCTGAGAGAGTCGGTTCCTGATTGTTATGCCGATTTGGGCTATCGTACAGTGTCTACCAATCCTTGCGGTGAAATCCCGTTATGTCCGTATGACTCGTGCCGGCTGCTTGCCACCAACCTTTATTCTTATGTGGTCAATCCGTTCAAGCCCGATGCTTATTTTGACTTTGAACTCTTCAAGAAACATGTAGAGCTGGCTCAGCGCATTATGGACGACATTATCGACCTTGAGCTGGAAAAGATTGAGCGCATCATGCAGAAGATAGATGGCGATCCCGAAGGAAATGACGTGAAGCAAACCGAACGTACGCTTTGGCAGAAAATATACAAGAAGAGTGGTCAAGGACGTCGTACGGGTGTAGGCATCACTGCCGAGGGTGACATGCTTGCGGCCTTGGGCTTGCGCTATGGCACAGAGGAGGCTACTGAGTTCTCTGAGAAAGTGCACAAGACCGTGGCGCTTAGCGCTTACCGTTCGTCTGTTCGGATGGCAAAGGAAAGAGGTGCCTTTGATATTTATGATACGGAGCGTGAGAAAAACAACCCGTTCATCAACCGTCTGCGTGAGGCCGATCCTGAGATTTACGAGGAGATGAAGAAATACGGGCGTCGTAACATCGCTTGCCTTACCATTGCTCCGACCGGGACGACCAGTTTGATGACACAGACTACTTCGGGCATTGAACCCGTGTTCTTGCCTGTATATAAACGCCGTCGCAAGGTGAACCCGAACGACACGAATGTACATGTGGATTTTATCGATGAAACCGGTGACGCTTTTGAAGAGTATATCGTTTTCCACCCGAAATTCGTAACTTGGATGGAGGCACAAGGTTACAACCCGGCCCGGCGTTATACGCAGGAGGAGGTTGACGCTTTGGTGGAGAAATCTCCTTACTATAAAGCAACTTCCAACGATGTGGACTGGCTGATGAAGGTAAAGATGCAGGGACGTATCCAGAAATGGGTGGATCACTCCATCAGTGTGACCATCAATTTGCCTAACGATGTGGATGAGGAATTAGTGAACAGATTGTATGTAGAAGCATGGAAATCCGGTTGCAAGGGCTGTACGGTTTATCGTGACGGCTCGCGTTCGGGTGTGCTCATCTCTACCAAAAAGGATAAGAAAGCCGATCTGCCTCCATGCAAGCCGCCTACGGTTGTTGAAACGCGTCCCAGAATATTGGATGCTGATGTTGTACGTTTTCAGAACAATAAAGAAAAGTGGGTGGCGTTTGTCGGATTACTGGACAATCATCCTTACGAAATATTTACCGGTGTGCTGGATGACGATGAAGGCATCATTCTGCCGAAGAATGTAGTCTCCGGGCATATCATCAAGAATGTGGATGAGAACGGAAACAAGCGCTACGACTTCCAGTTTGAAAACAAGCGCGGATATAAAGTGACCATCGAAGGATTGTCCGAGAAGTTCAACAAAGAATATTGGAACTATGCCAAGCTGATTTCCGGAGTGTTGCGTTATCGCATGCCCATCGAGCAGGTTATCAAGCTGGTAGGCTCGTTGCAACTGGATAGCGAAAACATCAATACATGGAAGAACGGTGTGGAGCGTGCCTTGAAGAAATACATTCAGGATGGAACGGAAGCCAAGGGCAAGAAGTGTCCGAACTGTGGCAACGAAACATTGGTTTATCAGGAAGGTTGTCTCATCTGTAAGACGTGCGGTGCTTCCCGTTGCGGATGATGGTTTGAATGTGTTGAGGTGTTTTTGTGCCGGTTTTTCTTACCGACCGTTCATCGGTACCGGAACACAAACGTTTGCATAGGATTTTGAGAGGCTTAGGTCGCAGTAGCTGCATGATTATGAGTAATATTCCCTATACTTGCATAATCATTGCAGCTACTGCTATTTCTAAATCTAATATAATATGACACTATCATTTAATATTGAGTATCGTACCAACTGGGGCGAAGAAGTCAGAGTTCTGGGTTCTATTCCGGAATTAGGTGGCAATCGGTTTGATGAGGCATTCTCTCTGCATACAGTAGACGGTATCCATTGGACGGCGGAACTCGACATCCGGGTTCCGGAAGATAAAACAATCAGGTACAGCTACCATATCTGCAAGGATGGTAAGCCGGTACGTTCCGAATGGAATAGCCTGCCACGTATCCTGCATGTGGCAGACAATCCGAAGAAGACGTACCGTATAGAAGAGAATTGGAAGAACTTGCCGGAGCAACAGTATTTTTACACCTCCGCATTCACCGAATCTTTATTGGCGCACCATGACCGCAGTGCTGCTCCTCGTTCTTATAAGAAAGGCTTGTTGATAAAGGCCTATGCTCCTTGCATAGATAGTGACCACTGTCTGGCACTTTGTGGAAACCAAAAAACATTGGGTGATTGGAATCCTGACAAGGCGGTTCTTATGAGTGACATTGACTTTCCCGAATGGCAAATCGAGTTGGATGCCGGCAAGATAAGTTTCCCTCTGGAATATAAGTTCGTTTTATACAATAAGAAAGAAGGTCGTGTAGTGGCTTGGGAGGATAATCCTAATCGCTATGTGGCTAATCCGCAGATGGAAGCCAATGAAACATTGGTTATCGGCGATCGTTACGTGTATTTCAATCTTCCTGCCTGGAAAGGTTCGGGGGTGGCCGTGCCCGTATTCTCCCTTCGTTCGGAAAAGAGCTTTGGTGTAGGCGACTTCGGTGATTTGAAGCGTATGATTGATTGGGCGGTAGCCACTCACCAGAAGGCTGTACAGATTTTGCCCATCAACGACACCACCATGACGCATACTTGGACAGACTCTTATCCTTATAACAGCATCTCTATCTATGCTTTCCATCCCATGTACGCCGACTTGAAACAACTGGGAAAGTTGAAAGATAAAGAGCAGATGGCCGAATTCGAAAAACGCCGGAAAGAGTTGAATGCCCTGCCCACTGTAGACTACGAGGCGGTCAATAAAACGAAATGGGACTATTTCCGTCTCATATTCAAGCAGGAGGGAGAAAAAGTATTGGCTTCGGATACCTTCCGCAACTTTTATGAGGCTAATAAGGAATGGCTTCGTCCGTATGCTGTTTTCAGTTATCTGCGCGATGCTTACAAGACTCCTAACTTCCGTGAGTGGCCTCGTTATAGCACTTATGATGCTGCAGAGATAGAGACATTGTGCCGGCCTGAAGCTGCCGACTATCCGCACATCGCTATCTATTATTATATACAGTTTAATTTGCACCTGCAATTGCTTGCTGCCACCGAACATGCGCGTGCCAATGGGGTGGTGCTGAAAGGCGATATTCCCATCGGCATCAGCCGCAACAGTGTGGAGGCATGGAAAGAGCCTCATTACTTCAACCTGAACGGTCAAGCCGGTGCGCCGCCCGATGATTTCTCGGTGAACGGACAGAACTGGGGATTCCCTACCTATAATTGGGATGTAATGGAGAAAGACGGTTATGCATGGTGGATGAAACGCTTCAGTAAAATGGCGGAATACTTCGATGCTTATCGCATAGACCATATCCTTGGTTTCTTCCGTATCTGGGAGATACCGATGCATGCCGTGCACGGCTTGTTGGGGCAGTTTGTTCCTGCCTTGGGCATGACGCGCGAGGAGATAGAAAGTTACGGATTGGCCTTCCGCGAAGACCTCTTCTTGAAACCCTATATCCACGAGTACTTTCTTGAACAAATGTTCGGCCCCCATGCCGATTATGTGAAACAGACATTTATTGAACCGACGGATGTTTGGGAAATCTATCGGATGCGTCCTGAGTTCGATACCCAGCGTAAAGTAGAAGCTTACTTTGTCGGGAAAACGGATGCTGACAGTATTTGGATTCGCGATGGTCTATACGCCCTTATCAGCAATGTATTGTTTGTGCCCGACCGTACAGACCCGTATAAATACCATCCCCGTATCGCTGTGCAGCACGATTACGTCTATCGTGCACTGAACGATTGGGAGAAAGAGGCCTTTAATCGTTTGTACGACCAATATTACTACCATCGTCACAATGACTTCTGGGGACAACAGGCCATGAAGAAACTGCCGCAGCTGACACAATCTACCCGCATGCTGGTATGCGGTGAAGATTTGGGCATGATTCCCGACTGTGTGGCATGGGTAATGAATGAATTGCGTATTCTCTCTTTAGAGATACAGCGCATGCCGAAAGACCCGACGCAGGAATTCGGACACCCCGATTGGTATCCTTACCGTTCGGTGTGCACGGTCTCCACACACGACATGTCAACCCTGCGCGGTTGGTGGGAGGAAGATTTCCAGCAGACGCAGCGATACTACAACTCCATGCTCGGACATTATGGCAGTGCGCCCTCTGTGGCTACGCCGGAGCTTTGCGAGGAAGTGATACGCAAGCACCTCGAAAGCAACTCCATTCTCTGCATTCTCTCCCTGCAAGACTGGATGTCGATGGACGGAAAGTGGCGCAATCCCAATGCGGGCGAAGAGCGAATCAACGTGCCTGCCAATCCGCGGCACTACTGGCGCTGGCGTATGCATCTGACGTTGGAACAACTGATGAAAGCCGAAAGCCTCAATGAAAAGATCAGAGGGCTGATTGGGCAGACGGGCAGATTTTGAATGTGAAGAGATACGAAGGCACGGAAACGCAGAGGGGGAGAAGCCCTGTGTTTCCGTGCCTCGCTATATTCAAACAGTAAATATTTGTCTATCCCGTGAAATATCCGTAAGTTTGTGGCAAAGCAACTATCTTCGTATGTCCGGTTATATTTTTCTCGACAATCTCCTTTTCTTTGCCCATCACGGAGTAGGCGAACAAGAAACACTTTCGGGCAATGAGTTCATCGTAAACTTACGGCTGAAAGTAGACATTACGCAGGCCATGCACACGGACGATGTGGCCGATACCGTCAGCTACGCCGATGTGTACGAAGCCGTGAAAGCGGAAATGGCAGTACCTTCCCGGCTGTTAGAGCACGTCTGCGGACGAATTACCGACCGCTTGTTTCGCAACTTCCCGTTGATAGAAGAAATCCACTTGAAACTTGCCAAGCGCAATCCTCCCATGGGGGCGGATATTGAAGCGGCAGGTATAGAACTGACCCTTCAACGCTCTCTATAACTTTTATACCTTACATCTTATACGCATACACAGATGATGATAAACAGAATATACTCGGTGCTGCTTTTGTGCTTGTTTGTTTGCTGCGCCTGCTCGTCCGATAGGCAACAAGTGGAAAAACTCTTCACACAGGCCGACTCACTATTGAATATACAACCCGACAGTGCGCTGCGACTGTTGCAAGTACTGCCTGCATCGCAAGAACTATCCCGGAGCGAGAGTGCGCGTTATGCGTTGTTGCTGGCGCAAGCCACAGACAAATGCGAGAAGCCGCTTTTTCCTTGTGACTCGCTGTTGGACATTGCTTTGGACTATTATGACAACGATGAAAAGGAATGCGCACTTGCTTTGCTCTACAAAGGAAGGTTGGAAGTAGAGATGGATCAAAGTGAAAGAGCCGTCGACTTCTTCCTGAAAGGGCTGAAAGTCATTGCCAAATTTCCCGAAGAAGCAGAAACCCATAGGCATCTGCTTAGTTCGTTGGGCAATGAATACTATAATGCGAATCTCTATGAAAGAGCCGGTCGTGCCTATCGGGATCTATATAAATATTGTACGGCATACAAAGATAAAGCGATAGCGCTGAACAGCCTTGCTTCTTACTATTCTGCCATAGAGAAAGACGATTCTTCACTTGTGCTTAAGCATAAAGCCTTGAAATATGCCCGAATGGCGAAAGATTCCACCATCATTGCCATGTCGGCACACAACCTAAGCGTAGATTATTATTGGAGAGATTTACCGGATACTGCATTGCATTATGCACAGATAGCTTTACAGTGGTATTTTGGCGGTAAAATGCAGAGTCATTATTACGCTCATATAGGAAGAGTCTTTTGGGATAAAGAAAGAACGGATTCTGCCATATACTACATCAATAAGAGTTTGGAAGAAAGTACAAATATCAGAAGAAGAGCCGCTGCATTATTAGACTTATCCAACATCGAAGAAGGGCAGGGAGACTATAAGACTGCCATAGCCTATCTGCAAGAGCATGTCTCGTTGATAGACTCTTTATATGCCTCAGACCGTTCCACTGAAATACAAAAGCTTATTCATAAATATGACATACAAACCAAGATACATGCCGAAAAAGAAAGAAGCGGGAATCTATTGAGGAATATGATCACAGGCTTTGTTCTTGTTTGCTTGCTTATCATACTCTTTTTTCGCGCACGCATCAATAAAAGGAAAAGGATGCAGCGTGTTTATGGGGAAAGGTTGGCACAAACCCGGAAGGAACTTTCCATTCTGCAAAACTCTATCGAAGAGAGTCAGCACATCATTACGCTGTTGCAGCGTGAACAAAGTGGCTTGATGCAGGAAAAGGAACAGAACCAAAAAGAGATAGAAGAGCGCGAAGCGCGCATCACAAAGCTACAAGGCGAGAAAATAAACTTGCGCAACTGGCTGTTCAAGCAAAGCGCTATATATAAGAAGATAATGAAGCTCTCTGAACAAAAAGTCTCGGATAAGAAAGAACTGAGCGTTTTATCGGGCGATGAGCTGGAAAAACTGACGGAAACCATCTTCGATATTTATGCCGACTATATAGCGGAGCAAAAGAGCCGGTATGGCAAGTTGACCAAAGAAGACTTGTTGTATCTGTGCTTGGATAAAATGGGATTTTCCTCCCAAGCCATATCCCTCTGCTTTGGGAATATAGATACACATGCGCTGGCTCAAAGAAAATATCGCATAAAAGAGAAAATGCAGAACTGAAAACACGATATTGTGATTATTGAGAAAGTGATTCTTTTGTAAATCAGCATGTTGCGATTTTGAAGTGTGATTTTATTTTGGCTGTTATCCCAATTCCTTCTTTTAATTTTGCCTCCGAAACCAATTAATAAAAACAGAAATGAAGGCAAAGATATTCATCTTTCTTTTAGCGCTACTGATTGTGGCACCGATGAATGCGGTAGTAAACCTGCAAAAACGAAAGCCACATGTTAAAAAACATTTGGAGGAAGTACGTGCTGTCACTCGTTCTCCCATCAATTATACCATAGATGTAAGTGCACTAGTGGGCACTTTAAATTAAACATCGTTCTTTGAAATCTTTGATAATCGCATAGTTATGTATCTTTTTGTAGCGTGACGATTTGAATTGAAAAGTTGTTTTAGCTTTGTCCAAAAGCTCAAAACAATGAATCAAGGCAAATATATCTTCGCTCAACTTACAGATTTTCTTCCCCGTCGTGTCTTTGACCGTTTGGTAGAGAAGTATTCCGGGAATAAGAAAATCAGAACATTCACCTGTTGGAATCAGATGCTGTGCATGATCTTCGGACAACTGACCGCCCGAGACAGTATGCGTGACCTTATGCTCAGCCTTGAGGCACACAAGAACAAGTATTATCACTTGGGATTCGGTCCAACAGTTAGCCGTACCAATCTGGGGAAAGCAAACCGGAATAGAGATTATCGTATCTACGAAGAATTTGCTTATACCCTGATTGCGGAAGCCCGTAATAGCTACAACAAAAATGACTTCGAGGTGAAAGTTGACGGTAATGTTTATGCCTTTGATTCCTCCACCATAGACCTTTGTCTGAATGTTTTTTGGTGGGCGGAATTTAAGAAACACAAAGGAGGCATCAAACTTCATACCTTGTATGATGTAAAGACTTCCATACCGACAATCGTACTGGTAACCAATGCTAAAGTACATGACGTAAACATGCTGGATGAGTTGAGTTATGAAAAGGGAAGTTTCTATATCATGGATAAAGGATATGTTGACTTCACCCGTTTGCATAAGCTTCACACCAGTGGTGCTTACTTCGTTACACGTGCAAAAGATAATATGAGATTCCGTAGAATGTATTCCCGTGAAGTCGATAAAACAACCGGAATAAAATGTGATCAGATTGGAATGCTTGAAACGTATAAATCGCTCAAAGCATATCCGGACAAACTCCGGCGGGTTAAATACTACGATGAAGAACTGGACAGAGAATTTGTGTTCATCACCAACAACATGGAACTATCAGCAGAGGAAATTGCTTTGCTATACAAGAACCGTTGGCAGGTGGAACTATTTTTCAAATGGATAAAGCAACACCTGAAAGTAAAATCTTTTTGGGGCACCACGATGAATGCAGTCAAGATACAAGTGTACTGTGCCATCATAACATACTGTCTGGTTGCCATTGTCGCTTACAGATTGAAAGTTAACCGTCCAATCTACGAAATTCTACAAATTTTGAGCTTTTCTCTACTGGATAAAACGTCTGTAAGAGAGATACTTACCGATTGCGATTACAAAAATGTCAAAGAACTAAATTATAAACAATTGAAAATCAGATGGGATTAAGTGCCCAGCAGTGATGTAAGTGGTGATGAAACTTGTTTGCAAATCATGTTAAGGTTTCCCTTAAGTGATGCCGACATAATTGTTGCGGATAAAGATGGGAATACTGTAGTTTACGAACCTCAAACATCCAGTTTTGGTGGGAAAGTTTTTTATATCCATGCTCCCAAAGGTTACCCTTATACTATAGAGATATCTTCACCAGCAGTGGATATAGTGGGAGAAATCGTGTTACTATAGAGCTTTCTGATAACCGATGTTTTAATCTTGAATTAAACTCACGCTGGAATAAAAGGGAAGGTGTTTTGAACACCTATTTATGGAGCGACTGTGTTTATAAAATAATCAACAACTAAAAATACTATGAAACGGTTTTTATTTATTGAAGTGTCCAATTCTATAGCTATTGGGACTATAATAGCAAGTCTTGCTATTCTTTCTTCTTGTGAAAATAAAGAAGATGCCTCGCTTCTGCTCGAATCCGAAGAAGTCGAAACTAATTCTCATGTTATCTCTGTGGAACGAGCATTGCTGTCATTGCAAGATTTCTTGGATGCTTCTCAGGAAGAGAAAACAAGAACTGTAATGAACGATAGGAAAATCAGCGATGTTTTCGCAGTTGAGTACAAAACGCTTACAACAAGGGCTGTCTCAGCTCCAAATCTTGACTGCAAAGACCTCGTTTATGTCGCTAATTTTGAGGATAATCAAGGATTTGCAGTATTGGCGGCCGATGATCGTATTGCAGATGAAGTTATGGCTGTGACCAGTGACGGTTCGCTTTCGCGTGAGACGATTTATTCGGCAATGGAAGATATTTTTAGTAATGAACGACCCGTTGTGGAAGATTTTCCTCTTACGGGCGAAGGCTTTTTCACTGTTGATGAATATCCCGATGAAATATTTATGAATCCTAACACGGTTTCGCTGTATGACGAGAAACTGGGCGATGACTTGGTTGGTCATTTTAGCTTGGACAACACCGGAGCGGAAGATGAGAATGGCAATCCGATACTTACCAGGAGCTTATGCGAAAATCCTGACGACCACCCCGGCAGAATTGTGAGCAGTTTGTGCTTATCTTATGCCATTGACCGGATTGATAGCTATGGTGGCGGAGGAGGTGGTTCCGGTAGTGGTTCAACCAAGACCGAGACAAGCACTACCGCTTGGTCGAATGTGAAAGTTGTCGCTCCAATCTTATCAAAATATGTATCTTGGAGGCAGGAATCTCCGTTTAACGATTTATATCCCCGAAGACGGCGATATTTGCTTTTTGGAAATAGAAAAAAGGCACCGGCAGGTTGTTTCCCTTTGGCTATTTCGAAAATAATGACCCATTTTGAATATCCCAATTCATTTACATACAATGGCTACAGAGTTAATTGGAGTGTCTGAAGAACGGCTACACATCGACAGCGGGGGCACAATCGGCGGCGGCTTTGCTCAGGGCTGTCAGTGCCGGATGTGATTCATGGTACTTCTATGCGGGTACTTTTACATTTCCCGGAAAAGCAACCTCTTATATGAAATTTGCCGGTTATGATAATGCCCGGAGTTATAATTACAAATACTCAAGGGTTGTCGGTATGCTGGATAAGGGTTGTCCGTTGATAGTTTATGCAATTCCCGGTATAAATATCTTTAGAAGCCATAGTTGGAATATTGATGGCTATAAGATAAAGGCAAGGGAAATTATAACGAAGAAATATGTGGGAGGTGTTTTAAAGGAGGTCATCAACAAACCGGATACCTGCGAAATGGTGCATTGTGATTTTGGTTGGGGAGGGCCGTGTAACGGATATTACGTTTCCGGTATATTTAAATTAAACAGCTCCGATGTTGAGTTTGATAATCCATACGACAAAGGTAAGAATACTAAATATAACACTCTTGTCAAAATTGTTACATACGATAAGCCTCGATAAGTGAAACAATATTAAGTATAAAACTTCTTTAAATAGTTTTTCTATTCCTTATGCAGTTACTTCTGCAAAGGGATAGAAGACATGAAAGTTTTTTTAGTGGTCTTGAATATTAACATTTATATAAATACTGACTTATGCAAAAAAGAATAATATTGGGCGTATGGCTCAGTTTCATGCTATTGATGACTTCTTGTAGAGAGGATTATGGTTATTCTGGTAAAATAATCTTTGAAGCTAATGGTGGAAGCCGGATCATTTCAGGAGAAGAGTATTTTGATGGGTTAGAGATAACAGATTACAATGGAGATGGTAAAAATACTAATGGATTTTCGTATGATGATTCTGATTCGGTTTCTGTGACCTATCAATGGCTTACCGTAAAGGGGAAGAAATTCGAACGAGATATTGTTATTGTGGCAGAGCCAAATGAAACGGGTAAGAAGAGGGAACTCTACGTTGCTGTTCATGTGGGTAATTCTTTTGATGAGATTAAGGTTGTGCAAAAAGATTAGTGGTGCTTGATTACTTTCTTATAAATACTGACATATGCGGAAAAGAATAATGTTTGGTATATGGCTCTGCTCCGTATTGCTATTTGTTTCTTGTAATGGGAACTATGGTTATCCCGGTAAAGTAACCTTTGATGCTACCGGTGGAAGTCAGACGGTTTCAGGAGAAGAGTATTTTCACGGGTTGGAAATAACAGATTATGATGGAGATGGTAAAAATACTAATGGATTTTCGTATGATGATTCTGACTCGGTTTCTGTGACCTATCAATGGCTTACCGTAAGGGCAAAGAAGTTTGATAATAGCTTGACCATTATAGCTGAACCTAATAACACTGGGCGGAAACGACAGTTATATATTGCCGGTTGGGTAGACAATTCTTTTGCTGATATTAAGGTTGTGCAGACAAAATAGTAATACTTGATTGTCTTTTTATATAACATAGTAATATAAACCAAAACGTTAATCTTAAGTATTATTGAAGTAAAAATGAAAAAGATGATTTTTATTTTTGCAAGCATGTTCTTTATGCTTGCATGTACGCAGGAGGAAAGTCTTCGTCCTGCCGATGAGAATGTGGCGTCTCAAACGTCGGAGTTGACTACAGCCGAAGCGCAAGTCAGGTTTGCGAAACTATTGTCGCAGGCGGCTTCAGGAAGTGTAGAAGTGCGTCGGTTTCTGAAGGCAGAAGCCACGAAGCAGTTCGACAACGATTACGATGTGTTTTATCCGCTTGTGAAGAACAAGATTGTTGCCGATGGTAAAAGCTTCAGGAACATTCTGCTTTCTTACACCACAGACCCGAAAGAACTAATAGAAATTGAGCGGTCGCAATTATTGCTGAATATCTTGATTCCGGATTTGACGCTTTTCTGGGACTTCAATGCAGAGAAGTGGGATGTGAACGATGCCGAAATAGTGGTGATGTGCCGGGATGACGAGAGCGACACCATGTATGAGAATGGAGAGAACATAGGCCGAATGGAGAAAGGGGAAATTCCCGGATTTCCTTGCTTGGTGGTGAAGAATAATGAGCGTATGAGGGTGAAAAGTGTAAATACCCGCTCGGGAGAAGCAACCTACGAGTTTGCAAGCGATGCGTTCGATGGCAGCAAGCGGACGGAAAGGCCGGTGACACGTCATTGGGAGAAAGATATGCCATTGGAAAAAACGGAAGATTTGTCTAAGGGAGTCAGCCCAAGCATCTTTAAAGCGGATATTGTACAAGCATGGAAAGAATTCAGAGGTATGACTCAAGCCTATCAAAGGGATTATATTTATTATGGTATTACCAGAGAAAACAAACCCGGCAATTTGAACAGAGCCATCAGAGAAGAACTGTTTCGGTTCAGGGTTCAGCCGGAGGCGTTCAGCAGAATTGCAGACCAAGAAAATAAAGACCCTAAATTAGAGACTACTTCGGAGAGAAAAAGATTTCTGACCAACCAAGAAATAATAAAGAGGGTATGGAATGACGGGAAATTTGAATTCCATTTCAAGTCATGTGTTGGTTCTGAGATTGAAGGTCAAGGAATGGGACATGTACTTACATTCTCCGTAGCTCCAAAAGATTTGTTTTCCATAGAAAAAGTACATGTTCATCACCGGAACAGCACTGCTTTCAGGCGTTCTAAGAACACTTACTCCGTGGATCCGGATAATTTGAGGTCTAAATGGTATTACCCCAAAAGCCATCATGCTGAAGATAACTATGTTTTTACACTACCTTGGGATTTATATACCAAGTCATTGGCAATACATATATTCGTAGAAGAACGTGATGATGCCCAAATAATAAAAGAAAAAACGACTGTTTTGAATGAGTTTTCCAGTAAGATGGACTTCTCTTTGGATGCAGGGACAGAGATTTCCGGGGTGAAGCTTGCTGCTAAATTAGGCTATGGCATTTCAACAACAAGGACTAACACTTCGGAAGCGGAGACCACCACAACATTAAATTCCGATGATCTGGGTACACTTTCTTTCTTCTATTATGACCCTGTCATCAGGGGTGAACGTAATGGATTATATGATCTATATAGCGTATTTAACGGTACGGTAGCAGCAACTTTATTGCCAAGAGATATTCATAGATATTGATAAATGTGTATTTTTGCATATCAGTTGGAACGATAGCTATAAGTTATCTTACTTACAATAAATAATAATGGATATGAAGAATATTTCAATCATTCTCGCATGCTTGTCCTTTGGTATTCTCGTGTTTTCCTCCTGCCATGAGGACGAAGAAATCAACCCAAAAGATCTTGCCACATGGGGATATTTCGAAGGAACTATCAATGGGAAAGCCGTCTCCTTTGAAAATGAGGGTTGGGAAGATCGTATAGAGAAAAAGAATTGCAAAGAATATATTGAGGGAAGATACCCGAGAGTCAAAGGGAGTTGCATCGGTATCAATAAACTTGGAGAGTTAGGGAAAGAAGACGAGTTAGGAGTAGCCATCATGCTTATGAATCCGAAAGTAGGGGCACGTCATATTATAAATCACCCGTCAGCCTATTTTTACGATTATGACTATGACGGTGTGTTGGGGCGTAATTCCGATCAAATGTACTGTCTCACTCCTCGTCCCGACAAACCCGTGAAAGTGGATATCACGTCGGTGGAATATGATGGAGAGGGCTGGCCCCGTATCATTGAAGGCGAAATAGACGGTGTGCTCTACTTCAGGGATCAAGACTCGCTTACCATCAAAGGTAAGTTCGGGGTGAAATGATAGAGGCATACAAAAGTATTGCTGTCTGCTGAAACTTAAGGGCAAGCGATTTTATCATCTGCAATGTTCATAAACGAGCGTTGCAGATGTTTTTTTTGCAAAGTCTCTATATTCAAGGTGCAGAACTCAAGGGATAAACTTCTTGAATACATGGAATAAAGTTGTTTGTAGCGAACGGTAAACTTGTTCGCAGTTAAGATGAATCTCTGTTCGCACCGTGCGAACATAAAAACGCAAGTTGCGGACAAACGTTCGCAGCGTGCGAACAAATATCCGCACACTGCAAACAGAGATTAAAGTTTAAGGATGAAGCAAGTTCGGTAAGTAAAAGTGCATAGAAAAATCAGGTGGAAGAGGAGGGGGAAGTGCGCATCCTCTCCGTGCAACTACTTTTTCCGTTTTCGCTTCTTTGCCTGCTCCACCGCTTCGGCAACCACGGGCTTGTTCTCGAACCGCTTGGTATAGCCGGTGTAGTCGGGAACGGTACGCTCGTAGGTAGGATCGAGAAACAGAGGACTGGAAATGATATGGTCGGCCGTGCTGCGGTTACAGCAGAAAACGATGTTTTCCACACCTGCCAGACGGGTCAAAGCCTTTACATCCGTGTCGTGCGGTTGAAGCGTCATCGGGTCGGTGAAAAAGAAAAGATAGTCAATCTCGCCCTCTACAATACGCGAACCCATCTGCTGGTCGCCACCCAAAGGCCCGGATTTGAGAATGGTGAAATCCCACTCCACATCGGGGTGCTTCTCTTTAAGTGCGGCAAGGATGAGGCTGCCGGTGGTTCCCGTACAATAGAACTTGTGCCCCATCAGTAGCTCGGAGTTCCAGAGCGCCCACTCTATGAGGTCTTTCTTCATGGCGTCGTGCGCCACCAATCCAATCTTTCTTACTAATTTCTCCATAAATCAATGCCTTTGATAATTATTTTTCTTCTTCATAATTGAGAGAAGCGTTTCTTTCCATATACATAAAACTGTGCCAAGATACTGATTTTTGTCCGTTCGGGTATGACCGGAAGGATGGTTTTTGCCATGTTCTCTTCGCGGGAGGCTGTGAACGATCGACGCAGGGAGGCATAGGAACGACGTGCGCGGAGCACAGCCAAAGCGTTGGGTATCTGGCCTTTCATGAGAAAACTTAATGCCGCTATATAATCGAGCACTGCGCGTGTGCGCATCACGGGCTTTAATTCCTCGTGGGGCAGATTCTTATATAACATGACAAGATTGTTACGAAAATTGAGAAACGTCTTGCGAGGATTCTCTTTCTTCAAGGTGGCGCCGCCCACGTGGTAAACCACACTCCGGGGTACGCACACCAGCTGTCGCCCCCGTGAGCGAAGGCGCCAACATAAATCTATCTCTTCCATGTGAGCAAAGAAACGACCATCCAAACCGCCCGCCTGCCAATAATCTTCCAACCGGATGAACAAGGCGGCACCCGTGGCCCAAAAGATGGGCAGAACCGTATCGTATTGAGCATTGTCGGTCTCAACCACTCCCATGATGCGCCCCCGGCAATAAGGATAACCGTAGCGGTCGATAAATCCTCCGGCTGCGCCGGCATACTCGAATTTATCTTTCTGCCGCCAACTGCGTATCTTGGGTTGGCAAGCCGCCACCTCCGGATGGGCATCCATGTATGCGACAAGCGGAGCAAGCCAATGCTCGGTTACTTCTATATCTGAATTGAGTAAAACGACGTATTCTGCCGCAACCTGTTTTAAGGCGAGGTTATATCCGTCGGCAAAGCCATGATTCTCTTCCAGCAGAATCAGGCGGACAGAGGGGAACTCATGCCGAAGCATCTCTATCGAGTTGTCCGTAGACCTGTTGTCGGCCACATATACTGCGGTGTCGTACGCTTGAGAGAAGCGCACGACGGAGGGAAGAAAGGAACGGAGCATCTCGCACCCGTTCCAGTTTAATATGACAATTGCTGTTTTATCCATGTCGTACCACATCTTCACGTTTCAGTTTCCAGCGCTTGTGCGACCAGAACCAATAAGCCGGCTCACGGCAGATGGTCTGCTCCAGGCGGCGGGCAAAGCATTCGGTGATTTCGCCGTCGGCCATTTCTTTCGGGGTCTCGGTGATCAGGTCGAAGGAAACCTTGCAGTGTCCTCGTCCGGTCTTTTGCAACTCGGCATAGAAGACCGGGAAATCCATCATTTTGGCTATCCGCTCGGCACCGTCCATGAATACGGTGTCCTGATGAAGAAACGTGGTCCAGTAGTGGGCCTCGCTGCGGTTGGGCGATTGGTCTGTTATCAGCCCTAATGCCATGCGCTTGTTTTCGCGGCGGAGCTTGATGATTTCTCTTGCGGTGGAATGTTTGGGGATGTTGTATCCTCCGAAGCGTGAGCGAATCAGCTTGAACATCCCGTCCATGTACTTGTTGCGCAAAGGCTTATACACCTGTCCGGCAATGTCGTTTGGGTGCATGATGGCGGCCATGCCTATCAGCCACTCGAAATTGGCATAATGGGGAATCATGACGACGATGCCGCCGTGTTTTTCTATCATCTCAAGAAAGATGTCTGTTTTTTCGTAAACCATCCTCCGTTTTAAGTCGTCGAAGGACATGCGCAATGTCTTTATTTCTTCCAGCATGTAGTCGCAGATGTAATGATAAAAGCGGCGTTCTATCTCACGCAAATCCTGTTGTGACTTCTCCGGAAAAGAACGGCTGAGGTTGCGACGGACCACCTTCTTGCGGTAGCGCACGATGTGGCGCATCAGAAAGTACATCCCGTCGGACAGCACATAAAGCATTCGGAAAGGCAGTAGCGCCACAAGCCACATGCCGGCGTAGGTCAGCCAATAGAATATTCTCGATTTCATATTTTTCTGTCGATTAGAACAGTTCCTTGCAGGGCAGTGCCATCTTCATTGAAATCTCCCAAAAGCACCGGCACTACTTGATTGTCGAGCGAAGCATCGTAAGACACCTCTACACGGATGTAGTTCGGCGTGAAGCCATGCATCGGCAATCCCGGTTTGGGACGTTCCAGCAATACGGGCATTTTCTGTCCGATGAAGCGCGCATAGAAAGCTCGTGTCTTCTCGTCCGAAAGCGTCAATAGCCGTTGGCTCCGGGCATGCTTTTCTTCGGGCGTTACAATGTGGTCGATATGTAAAGCCTGCGTTCCCGGTCTTTCCGAATAGCTGAACACATGGAGTTGGGTCATATCCATTTCTTCGATGAATCGGTAGGCTTGTTCGAAAAACTCTTCTGTTTCTCCACGGGTACCGACAATCACGTCTACTCCGATGAAAGCATCGGGCATTATCTCTTTTATCTTCTTTATCTTCGAGGCGAACAAAGCGGTGTCGTAACGGCGGCGCATCATTTTCAGCACTTCGTCACTGCCCGATTGCAGGGGGATATGGAAATGAGGCATGAACCGTTGCGAGCGGGATACGTATTCTATGATCTCATCCGTCAGGAGGTTCGGTTCGATGGACGAAATGCGGTAACGCTCGATGCCTTTCACTTGGTCTAAAGCTTTCACAAGGTCAAAGAAATTCTCTCCGGTGCTCCTGCCGAAATCTCCGATGTTGACACCTGTCAGTACGATTTCCTTTCCGCCTTCGGCTGCTGCTTGTCGAGCTTGTTCCACCATAGAGGCTATGGAACCGTTGCGGCTCCTGCCTCGGGCAAAGGGGATGGTACAGTAGGAACAGTAATAGTCGCACCCATCCTGCACTTTCAGGAAGAAACGGGTACGGTCGCCGCGCGAGCACGATGGGGCAAAGGAACGGATATCTTTCAAGGCAGAAGTGTATGCCTCGCCGGTTTCATGCTTTTGCAGGTTGCCCAAATAGTGGAGCAGGTCTTTCTTTTGTTCGGCACCGAGCACAACGTCCACTCCTTCTATTTTTGCCACCGTCTCGGGTTTCAACTGGGCGTAGCAACCGGTCACTACGACAAAGGCTTCCGGATGTTGTTTCACCAATTTGTGAATGGCCTGACGGCATTTTTTGTCTGCCACTTCCGTCACCGAACAGGTGTTTACCACACAAATATCCGCTTTCTCTCCTTTGCGTGCCGTGCGCACGCCTGCTTCTCGCAGCACCTTGCCGATGGTGGAGGTTTCCGAGAAGTTCAGTTTGCATCCCAGCGTATAGTAAACGGCTGTCTTATTTTGGAATATATTGGTATCTATCATGAACTTAAAACACTTTTACGTGACAAAGATATGTATAATTAATCTATTTTTCCTATTTTTGCGCACTCAACAATAGAATGTGCAATGATACAGGAAAATTTTATCAAACTATATGAGCATAGTTTTCGTGAGAATTGGGAGCTTCCCTGCTATACCGATTATGGAGAGAACGAAAGCTATACTTATGGCGAAGTGGCCCAAGAGATAGCAAAGCTGCATTTGATCTTCAAACATTGCCAATTGCGCCGTGGCGACAAAATTGCCGTCATCGGCAAGAACAATGCCCGCTGGTGCATTGCCTATATGGCTGCCGTCACTTATGGAGGCATCGTGGTTCCTATCTTGCAGGATTTCAACCCAAACGACGTGCACCATATCGTGAACCATTCGGAGTCTGTGTTCCTTTTCACCAGCGACAGCATTTGGGAGCATCTCGAAGAAGATTCGCTCACGGGATTGCGCGGTGTGTTCTCATTGAGTGATTTTCGTTGTCTGTATCAACGTGACGGGGAAACCATCCAGCGTTTCCTCAAGCATCTGGCCGATGAAATGTCGGCTGCTTATCCGGAGGGTTTCCGGAAAGAAAATGTGGTGTATACGGAACTTTCCAACGACAAGGTCATGTTGCTCAACTATACGTCGGGCACCACCGGATTCAGCAAGGGAGTAATGCTCACCGGAAATAATCTGGCAGGTAATGTTACTTTCGGCATACGCACCGGATTGCTGAAAAAAGGGGATAAGGTGCTTTCTTTCCTGCCTTTGGCGCATGCTTACGGCTGCGCTTTCGATTTCCTCACCGCCACGGCTGTCGGCACACACGTCACCCTGTTGGGAAAAGTGCCTTCTCCCAAAATCTTGATGAAGGCGTTTGAGGAGGTAAAACCTAACTTGATTATCACCGTTCCTCTTGTCATTGAAAAAATCTATAAGAATGTCATTCAGCCCATCATCAGCAAAAAGGCCATGAAGTGGGCGCTCAATATTCCTTTGCTCGACGGACAGATATACGGGCAAATACGTAAAAAACTGATTGACGCGCTGGGCGGGCGGTTCAAGGAGGTGATTATAGGAGGTGCGGCCATGAATCCGGAAGTGGAGGAGTTTTTTCACCGTATCAAGTTCCCATTCACCATAGGTTATGGTATGACCGAATGCGCTCCCCTTATCAGTTATGCCCCGTGGAATGAGTTTGTGTTGACTTCTTCCGGGCGAGTGCTTGATATCATGGAAGCTCGTATCCATAAAGAGAACCCGGATGATAAGCTGGGTGAAATTCAGGTGCGCGGTGAAAATGTTATGGTGGGCTATTATAAGAATCCGGAGGCTACCAAGGAAGTCTTTACTGAGGACGGATGGTTGCGTACCGGCGACTTGGGTACATTGGACGAGAACAACAATTTGTATATTCGCGGACGCAGCAAGACGATGATTCTCTCTTCCAGCGGACAGAATATCTTTCCCGAAGAAATAGAGGCTCGTCTTAATAACCTGCCTTTTGTACTTGAAAGTCTTGTCATTGAACGAAATAAGAAACTGGTGGCGTTGGTTTATGCCGACTATGAAGCGTTGGATTCGTTGGGACTGAATCAGCCTGAACATCTTAAGACCATCATGGATGAGAATCTCAAGAACCTGAATAATAGTGTGGCTTCTTATGAAAAAGTCAGCCAGATCCAGCTCTATCCGACGGAATTCGAGAAAACGCCTAAAAGAAGCATCAAGAGGTATTTATACAACACTATTGCAGAAGAATAATATGTTGTATAACATGTTGGTAATCTACTTTTTAGGCTTGCCTCGAAAAAAAATATAAAAAAAGTTGAGGTTTCGAGAACAACGTATTCAAAAAGTACATAACTTTGCACCGTTTTAATAAAGCAAATGATTGTATTACGTTTTTAAAAAGCAAAGAAAAATGAAAAAATTAGTTTTGATGGCAGCAGCTATCGTAGCAGTATCTTTCGCATCTTGTGGTAACAAAGCAGCTAACGCAGAACAAGCAGCAGCTGATTCAATCCGTATCGCTGACTCAATCGCAGCTGTAGAAGCAGCCGCAGCTGAAGCAGCAGCAGCCGCAGCCGCTGATACTGTAGCAGTAGATAGCGCAGCGGTTGTAGCTGAATAATTAGCACAACCCTATCTTAGAGAGAATTGAAAGTCTGACGTGCGAAAGCACTCAGACTTTTTTTATGCTCTTTTGGCTGTATTTATTCCTTTCTCCTCCAAAAGTTTATCCGGCTCAATTCGGGAGTCCATTGTTTGGTTATTCCCTTTTAATTTATTCTTCCATATGCGTAAGTTCAGGCCTGTGCAAGTCTTGGGCTTACGATAGTACAAAACGATGGCTTATGCATGTGCAAGTGTGAGGCGATACCTGTGTCAAGAGTACAACGTTGAATCCCTTTAGGTTATGGAAAGGAAAGTTTGCTCGCTAAATCTTCAGGTTGTTTGCAGTCTTTGTGTAACTAAAGGGGCTGAAAACAAAACTCTACTTCTGAGTAATCTTATGCCTGCACTTTAAGAGGTCTGCCCTCACACTTTAGCAGATGTAAGCCCGCACTTTAGAGACGGTTTTCCCACACTTTAGGGGATATAAGCCCACACTTCGGAGGACATAAGCCCACACTTTGAGGAAGGTATGTTCAAGAGGAAGCCTCGATAGCCTTCCTTGATAGCCCTTGTGTCATTGAGGTTTTGTTCCTACTTGTGTTATGACATATCTATACAAGCATTGTTCCTTATTCCTGCTGGTATACATCGCTCATTGTCTATCGTGATTGATTGGATAAAATAAAGCCCGATTTCTCAGGGAAACCGGGCCTTATTATATTTATATAGATTATTGTTTATGCCTCTTCAGCAAGCACTTCGAAAGGAATCTCTACAGAAACTTCCTTGTGCAACTTGACAACAGCCTTATAGTTGCCAATTTCTTTCACAGCATCTTTGATGATGATGATCTTGCGGTCGATGTTGTGACCCAATTTTGCCAACTCTTCAGCAATCTGGATGTTGCCTACAGAACCAAAAATAGTGCCTGTGGAGCTTACCTTGGTAGCAATCTTCAAAGAAACGCCTTCC
Organism: Prevotella heparinolytica; assembly: GCF_002998535.1. Lineage (NCBI taxonomy): Bacteria > Pseudomonadati > Bacteroidota > Bacteroidia > Bacteroidales > Prevotellaceae > Prevotella > Prevotella heparinolytica. Next base: position 48,934 of record NZ_CP027234.1, read on the forward strand.
AGCTTAGCAGCCAATTCTTCAGCATCCTTTTTGATTTTTTCCAACTTGTGGGCACGTTGCTTCAACTCTTCTGCCAACATTTTCTTTGCAGCCGGAGAAGCGATGATGGCCTTTCCGGTAGGGATGAGGTAGTTACGACCATAACCGGACTTTACGGTTACGATATCGTTCTTATAACCCAAGTTTACGATGTCTTCTTTCAATATAATTTCCATACTTTCCTCCTCCTAATTATTTCATCATGTCAGTTACATAAGGTAGCAATGCCAAGTGGCGTGCTCTTTTCACGGCTTGAGCCACACGACGCTGGAACTTCAGTGAAGTACCGGTGATGCGACGCGGAAGAATCTTACCTTGTTCATTCAAGAATTTCTTCAAGAATTCAGGATCTTTGTAGTCAATGTACTTAATACCGCTCTTTTTGAAACGGCAATACTTCTTCTTCTTAACGTCTACTGAGGGCGGAGTTAAATATCTGATTTCTGATTGAACTTGTTGTGCCATGATTAATCCTCCTTTTTAGTTGATTTAACACTTCTTCTCTTCGCAGCATATTCAGCAGCATATTTGTCTTGCTTGAAAGTCAAGAAACGAATTACGCGCTCGTCACGACGGAAGTTGATTTCCAGTTTCTCAATGACAGTAGGAGCTGCCTTGAATTCAATCAGCTGGTAGAAACCGGTTGACTTCTTCTGGATGGGATATGCCAGCTTTTTCAGTCCCCAGTTTTCTTCATTTACAATCTCAGCACCTTCATCTGTAAGAATGCCTTTGAATTTCTCTACCGCTTCCTTCATCTGAACATCAGACAAAACGGGAGTTAAAATGAAAACGGTTTCGTATTGATTCATACTCGTTTTTAATTAAATAAATAAATTATTTGTTTATGCGGGTGCAAAGGTAGACATTTTATTTTGAACTGCAAAAATAAGCCGACTTATTTTGTTTTATCTGTTGCTTACATTATCTTTGCAAAGTTGTTTAAGCAATAATTTCATGATAGAGCAATTTAATTTCGACATCCGGCTTATCTTTGCCATTTTGAACGGCAAGGTGTCGGCCGCCATCAATCGTAAGCTGTCTCGCAATTTTCGGCAGAATGGTCTGGAAATCACACCGGAACAATGGACCGTACTCCTCTTTTTGTGGGAAAAGGATGGGGTCACTCAGCAGGAATTGTGCAATGCGACTTTTAAGGACAAACCCAGTATGACCCGTCTCATTGACAACATGGAACGTCAACATCTCGTTGTGCGCATATCGGATAAAAAAGACCGGCGTACTAATCTTATTCATTTGACCAAAGGGGGCAGGGAGCTTGAGGAACGTGCTCGTGTCATTGCCAATCAGACTCTAAAAGAAGCTTTGCAAGGTATTGGGGTGGAGGACCTTAGAGTGAGCCAGGAAGTGTTGAGGACAATTTTCTTCAATACAAAAGACTGAGAATAAACGGTTGGCGATTAGTACTTGGTGTCAAGCCGATGTAATGGATAGAAGGTTGCGGAGGGGTATTTTTCAACCATCATTCTTCATTCTTTATTAAAATATGGTTTTTTTGCAGAAATAATTTCGCTTGTTAAAGAATTATGCTTTTCTTTGTGACAAGAATACGAAAGAATATAATAATCTATTAAAATACACACGCATGAAAGGCTTATTAAAAAATCTGGGATTGATATTGGTCTTGATAGGAGCACTGATCTTAGTGGCATGTTCCTTTACGGGCAATGTAAACAACAACGCCATCTTGGGCGGTTCTGTTGTTTTAGTTGTTGTAGGGTTGATTTCCTACATTGCCATCAACAAGAGACTGGCTGATTGATATCAAAAAAGAAAAAGAATAAAAAGGCGGTTTGCATATGCACAACCGCCTTTTTTATTCAGAGAAGTGTGATCTTTATCAGCCTTCCACTTCCGGAGTGATCAGTTTATATCCTTTTCCATGAATGTTGATGATTTCGATGGATTCGTCTTCTTTCAGATGTTTACGCAGTTTGGTGATGTATACGTCCATGCTGCGTGCGTTGAAATAGTTGTCGTCAATCCAGATTGTCTTCAGTGCAAAGTCGCGCTGCAAAATTTCATTGGCATGTGCGCAAAGCAGTCCCAGCAGTTCCGATTCTTTGGTCGTCAGTTTGGTCTGTTTTTCAGGAGTAGCCAGAATCTGTTTCTGAGTGTCAAACGTAAACTTACCGATCTTATAGATATTGCTTTCTTTGTTTTTCTTTCCACGAACACGTCTCAGGATCGCTTCAATTCTGAATGTCAACTCTTCCATGCTGAAAGGTTTGGTGATATAATCGTCCGCACCAATCTTGAAGCCTTCCAAAATATCTTCTTTCAAAGTCTTTGCCGTAAGGAAGATGATAGGGATTTCGGCATTGGCGGCACGAACTTCCTGTGCCAGCGTGAAACCGTCTTTCTTAGGCATCATCACATCGAATACGCACAAGTCGTATTTATTTTTCAGGAAAGCTTTATATCCTGCTTCCCCGTCCGGATATAACTCGGCGGCATAACCTTTCGCCTGTAAATATTCTCTCAAAAGCATGCCAAGATTTTCATCATCTTCGCACAGCAAAATGCGCAGTTTCTCGTCCATATCAATTAATTTTTTAATGAAGGTAATGCTATAATAAATTTAGTTCCTACGTTCAGTTCGCTTTCTGCCCGGATGGTTCCCTTATGATCCAGAATAATCTTCTTTACATAAGCCAATCCCAACCCGAAACCTTTCACGTCGTGCAGATTACCTGTATGCACGCGATAGAACTTATCGAATATCTTTTTCAAATTCTCTTTCTTGATGCCGATGCCATTGTCTTGAATGGAAATCATCAGTTTACCCGCTTCGTTCCATGTTCGTACAACCAACTGGAGGTCTGCATCCGGACGTTTATACTTCACGGCATTGTCCATGAGGTTGAAAATTACATTGGTAATATGCATCTCATCGGCGAAGATGGTCGAATCCGTGGCGTCCAGTTCCGATTCAATTTGTCCATTATATCGTTCTACTTTCAGGGTGAAAGTATTGATTACCCCGGTTATCAGTTCGTTGGCGTCCAGTTCTTTCATCTTCAGTGTGGCCTTCTGCCGATCGAACATGGACATTTGAAGAACTTTCTCTACCTGGAATCTCAAGCGTTTCGTTTCGTCGTTGATGACACCCGATATGTGTTGGAACATGGCGGGAGATTTACCCACAGCCGGATCCTTCAACATCTGGGCAGCCAGCGAAATGGTCGAGATCGGTGTTTTGAACTCGTGAGTCATATTGTTGATAAAATCATTTTTCATCTCTGTCAGTTTCTTCTGGCGGAAAACGATGTAAATCGTGAAAATGAATGTTATCAGCAGCACGATCGTGAATATCAACGACGGTATCATGAAACTGACCGAATCGAAGATATAATCGCGTTTGCCCGGAAAATGTATCTTGACGATACTCATGCGTGCAGGAGGGTCGTTCAAGAACAGCGGTTGTGAATAAGAACTTTCGCTTCCTTCATCACTGTAATCCGAACAGCGGTAGACTTCTCTGCCATCACGGTCTATCACCCTGAAGTGGTAATCCAAATCACCGATGCCATTGTCCATCAAGCCTGCTTTGAGGTATTGGTCCAGACTCTTGAAATTGACACGTTCCTCAATCGGTTTGTCACTGGCACGGTAAATCATCTGCCAAACAACTTCGTCTACCAATGCCCGTTGATAGAGATAACGATTCTTTATCATTTCCACCTGCGAGCGGGATGTCTGTGGAATAGTCTTTGTTCCATGCTTGCGCGAGATCATCGCTCGGGGCGGTTCGGGCGGTTCGTTACTGAATGTTTTTAGCTCAATGGTAGAACGTACGGAACCATCCGGTGAGGTCATCATAAAACGTTGGGTTTGCACTGTTCCGGTGCCTTGCGACTGCTCCCAGGCTCTTTTTTCGGCTTCGGAGATGTCTTCGCGCAACCAACGGTCAACCTCTGCCGACTCCACGTCTTTGGAGGCAGCCATCAATGCGCGTTTTACCGATTCATCAAACTGCTCGTTGCGCATCTTTACCATCTCCTCTATGTAGCTGATCTGCAGATACAATAGACTGAGGAAGGAAAGCCCCATCACGGCGCCCAATATCCATATAGTTGACTTTTTCATAGTCACAAAATTAACACTCTCTAATTAACACTCATGGTGAATTAACCTGATTTAACCGGAAGTTCTTGTAAATTAACCGATGCAGCTTTTTTAGTTTCTATTATCTACATTAAAACAAAAACAGAGGCCTTTGGTTTGCAAATTTAATAAAAAATTAAGTGTTTAATTTGCATTTCTTTGTGTTTTTGAGCTGAACTCAGAAAAAAGTCGGGAAAAAGAAAGAACGCTATATCTGTTCTAAAAAGCATTAGGCACGGAATTTACGGTTTAACACGGCTTTTTGTGAATGAAAACGTGAAATACCGAACAATTCCGTGCCTAAGAGAGTGGTAAAGGTGTTTTAACACCTCGTTGCTAAATATTCTATATAAACAATTGAAAAGAAGTATTTACTCTTCTGTTTGTTTGGCTTCAAACTCTTTGATAAGCTTATCCTGCACGTCACTCGGAACAAGTTCATAGCTGGCAAACTTCATGATAAACGAAGCCCGTCCGCCGGTCAATGAACTGAGAGCAGTAGAATAAGAAGACATCTCTTTCAAGGGCACTTTGGCGCTCAGTTTTTCGTAGCCGGCTTCGCTGCTCATACCCATGATCATGGCACGGCGTCCTTGCAAGTCGCCCATCACGTCGCCCATCTTGTCCGACGGAACAAAAACTTCTACATCATAGATAGGCTCCAAAATCTTCGGCCCGGCATTTTTAAACGCTTCGCTGAAGGCGTTACGTCCTGCCAGCATGAAGGAGATTTCGTTAGAGTCAACCGGGTGCATCTTGCCGTCATACACGATGACGCGTACATCGCGGGCATAAGAACCGGTCAACGGGCCTTGCTCCATGCGAGACATGATTCCTTTCAGAATGGCCGGCATGAAACGGCTATCAATGGAACCGCCCACAATGCTGTTGACAAATACCAGTTTGCCACCCCATTCCAGTGGCACTTCTTCTGTTCCTTTCACGTTCATTTTGAACTCCTGTCCGCCGAATCTATAGGTATCCGGCATCGGCATTCCTTCGTAGTAAGGTTCTACAATAAGATGAACTTCACCGAACTGACCCGCACCGCCCGACTGCTTCTTATGGCGATAGTCGGCTCGGGCAGCCTTTGTAATGGTTTCACGATAGGGGATTCTGGGCTCTTCAAACTTGATCTGCAATTTTTCGTTGTTCTCAAGACGCCACTTCAAAGTACGCAGGTGGAATTCGCCTTGTCCGTGTACGATGGTCTGGCGCAATTCCTTGGACTGGTCGATAATCCAAGTGGGGTCTTCTTCGTGCATGCGGTTCAGGATAACCATCATCTTTTCCGTATCCGCCTCGTTTATCGGTTTAATGGCACGTGAATATTTGGAGTTAGGATATTTAATGAAGTTGAAGCGGTTTTCAGAACCTTTGCCGTTCAGTGTGTTGCCGGTATGTACATCTTTCAGTTTCACTGTGCAACCTATGTCGCCCGCTACCATCTCTTCCACCTTGATGCGGTTGGCACCGGCGCATGCATAGATTTGTGCGATGCGTTCTTTGGAGCCACGGTCAGCGTTCGTCAAGTCATCGCTTTCGTGCACTTTGCCGCTCATTACCTTGAAGTACTGAACATCACCGATGTGGGGTTCGACGGCTGTTTTAAAGAAGTATAGAGAGGTAGGCCCGTCCGGATCCGGTTTCACCACCTCACCGCGTGTATTGTGTACCGATGGCATTTCGTCTACAAAGGGTACTACATTTCCCAAAAACTCCATCAAACGGCGCACGCCCATGTCTTTTCCTGCACACACGCAGAACACGGGGAACATGCCGCGTGAAGCCAAGCCTTTGCGTATGCCTTCGCGCATTTCGTCTTCCGTCAAGGATTCTTGTTCAAAGAATTTCTCCATTAAGCCTTCATCGTGTTCGGCAGCAGCTTCCACCAAGGCCTTGTGCATTTCCGTAGCTTTATCCATTTCTTCTGCCGGAATGTCTTCAATGGTAGGAGCTCCTCCTTCGGGTCCCCACGAATATTTTTTCATCAGAAGCACGTCTATCAGCGAATTGAAATTTGGACCGGTGGACAGCGGATATTGTACGGGAACGACTTTAGACCCATAGATACTCTTCAATTGTTCCAGCACCATGTCATAATCGCACTTTTCGTTATCAAGCTGGTTCACCAAGAAAATGACCGGTTTCCCCAACTTTTCCGTATAGCGGAAATGGTTTTGAGTGCCTACTTCCGGGCCGTATTGCCCGTTCAGCAACAAAATGGCGGTATCTGTCACATTGAGTGCAGTCATGGCTGCTCCCACAAAGTCATCACTGCCCGGGCAGTCGATGATATTCAGTTTCTTACCGTTCCATTCCACATGGAAAACGGTGGAAAACACAGAATAGCCATATTCCTGCTCCACCGGAAAGTAATCGCTGACCGTATTCTTGGCAGTAATTCTGCCACGACGTTTTATAATACCACTCTCAAAGAGCAGCGCTTCTGTGAGAGTGGTTTTACCCGAGCCATCATTGCCAAGGAGGGCAATGTTCTTAATTTCATTCGTCTGATATACTTTCATGATGTATTAAGATTTTAAGTGAATAACCTGACATAAAAATATGCCGTTAATTTTTTGTGAGGCGCAAATTAGGCATTAATAAAAGAAAAAGCAACAAAGCAAAGCATGTTATAAAACACACCCGGTTTTTGTCTGCACGTAGTGAACATGGGATAGCTTCGTCTTTTGAGACATATTTACCTATTAAACAGCCATACCGTCAAACTAAAGAGCCATATCAGGCTCTGTTTTTTCGAGTAATGATATGGCTCTTCCTATTTATAATATGGCCGGGACGTTCGCTTGTAAAAAAATATGTATGGATGCGATAGGGGTGAATCGTATCTCGGTGTCGAAAGTCTCGTTCCTCGGTGTCGAAGAGGGTGTTCCTCGGTGTCGAACGATGCGTTCCTCGGTGCCGAACGATGCGTTATCTTGAAGAAGAAAAAATTTAGGACATTATCCGCTGATAATCAGCTTGGTACAAATTCATTCTCGGGAAGAGACGCATCAAACGTCGGTTGTCATCTTTTTTCTATGTCAATCAAGCGGGAAACCAGTTTGGACACACCGTCTTTTGCTTATTTCCCGTTTTTAATTCATCGTCTACCACAGCCATCATTCCTTCTACTTGGGCCAATGCCTGCATACGGCCGTGAAACGAATAACCTGCATTGTATCCCTTGTCTTCATCGCCCAGCATCATACGTCCGTGATCCACGCGCATGGGAAGTCGGGGATTTTCTTTCTCGAAAATACGGATTAAATCAATGATATGGCCCCTGCCTTCGAGGTGGGAACTTTCGATAAAACTTCCGCCTGGCATGGCTTTCGTGCTGCGCAGATGCACGAAATGAATGCGTTTGGCGAACTTTTGTGCCAGCTTGCGGGTATCGTTTTGTTCGCCTGCACTCAAAGAGCCGGCACAAAAAGTCAGTCCGTTATGGGGATTATCCACGGCATTCAGCAGCCAGTCGATGTCCTGTTCGTCCGTTACAATGCGAGGTAAACTCAATACTTGAAAAGGAGGATCGTCGGGATGTACGCACATATTTATTCCATATTCCTCGCACACCGGCATGATGGCCGACAGGAAATAGCGCATGTTTTCGCGCAATGCGGTGCGGTCAATCCCCTCATAAAGAGCCAGCAGGCGCTTGAAGATGGCTACCGGATTCTTGTCGCCCTCCTTGATGTTTCCATTTACAAATCCTTGTGTCTTTACAATGATGGCATCTACCAATTCGTCTTTCTCCGCTTCTGTTATCACTTTGTCCAGCTCTTCCACTTTTGCCAGTTCTTCCGGAGAATAATCGACTTCGGCGCCTTTCCGTTCCAATATCTTCAGATCGAAATAGGCAAAACGGATTTTGTCGAAATAGAGAGACGAAGTGCCGTCATCCCAAGGATGTTGAAGGTCTGTGCGAATCCAATCAATCACTGGCATAAAATTGTAACAAACTGTCTTTATCCCTGCCTTTCCCAGATTGGCAAGGCTGACTTTGTAGTTTTCTATCAGTACATTGCGTTCGGTTCCTGCATACTTTATTGGCTCGCTGACCGGAAGGCTTTCCACTACAGACCAGCGCAAACCGTAGGATTCGATATGCGCCTTCAGCTCTTCAATAGCTTCCGATGTCCAGACTTCTCCGTTTGGAACCTCATGCAAAGCTGTGACAATACCTTCTACGCCTATCTGACGCAACATGGCAAGTGTGATTTTATCTTTCTTGCCGAACCATCTCCAAGTTTTTTCCATTTCTATAATTCGTTGTCTATACGATACTGCTTGTTTTGTGATTTGCAGATATGATTCAAAAATAACAAAAAGAATCTGTATCGCTGCTGTTTTAAAGCAGAAAAAAATAGTAGGCAGAGATTTATTGGATAATTGTTTTTTCGTATATTTGTTATTCTGTAACTTATTTACTTTATTCAGATACCCGAAAGTCGGTATGGAGGAAGAAAAAGAGAACAATCGGTCAGATGCTTTGAAAGATAAATTTGAGACGCTTTTCAAAGAGAATTATTCTTGTCTTTATTATTATGCTCTTCATTTTATTCCTGATAGTGAGATTTGTAAAGATTTAGTAAGTGATACATTCCATTTTATATGGGAAAATATTGAAACCTTACGTATGGAAACAGCAAAGGTTTATATGTATACTCATCTTCAACGGCTTTGCATTGATTATCTTCGTCGTTTAGGTATGGCAGTTAGCAAAACAGACTCTTATCTTGCTATGCTTCGAGAGTGGAATGAGAATGATTGGAGAGAAAGTGAAGAACGTATTCAGAATATTATGTGTCTGATAAAGCAGATGCCCACACTTACCCGGACAGTAATGGAGCAATGTTATATATATAAAAAGAAATACGTAGAGGTAGCTGAATTTACAGGCCTTTCAGAGAGTGGTGTGCGTAAGCATGTGATGAAAGGATTGAATATTATCAGACGATATTTTTCCGTTAAATATAAAAAACGACAGTGACTGAGTCGTTGCTCAGTTTGTAATAGATAATGTTATAAATATCTTATATTGTGAGGAAGTAAGCTTTATGAATAACTCAAATAGTAAAGATGATAAATTGGGTAAAGAAGTATATCAAGCGCCTGAAGAGAATTTGCATTACGAATGTGAGCAAGCATTATTGCGCTGTCATTTCAAGTTGCCTTCTGTCAATGATGAATGGAAGAAGTTCCAACATTCGGTACCGTCGAATCTATTGACCGACAAACGTAAAAAGCGCCTTTTTACCTATTATATTATAGGTGGAATCTCGGTAGCCGCAATGATATTGGGGGCGGTTTTTTTTGTTTTGCCGGAGCATAAAGCGCAGAGAGTGAAAGGTCGCGAAAAGATGGAACTATTGATAACTTCAAAATCTGAGGAACGGCAAGTTGTTTTGGAGGAGTCGGAAGACGCTGTTTCCGAAGAACGGACGGTGGTGATTGATAATACAGTTCCTCGTATAGAACAACAAGGTGCTGTTTTGTCGGAAAGAGAAGCCGATTATACTCATGTAAACGTCAAGAAAATCCGTCATAATATTGTTTCCATACCTCGGGGCAAAGTCTATAAGATACTTTTAAACGATGGAACGGAGGTTTGGCTTAATGCAGACAGTCGCTTCTCTTTTCCTTCCCGTTTTTCCGGTAAGAATCGTGTTGTGACACTTGACGGGGAAGCATATTTCAAAGTAGCGCCTGATGAGCATAAGCCTTTTATTATTGTCACTGATAAAATGACAACACAAGTATTAGGGACAGAGTTTAATATCAAAGCGTATAAAGAATCTGAAACACATGTGACGCTGGTACGTGGTTCGGTATGCGTGCGATTGCCTCATAAAAAAGAGGAAGTAATTCTAACTCCGGGTGACGACATTGTTTGCACCGAGGATAACTACCAAGTGAGAAAAATAGATACAAGTTATTATAGCCAGTGGATGGAAGGTTACTTTTATTATGATGACGTATCCCTTACTGATATTTTACGTGATCTCGGGCGTTGGTATAATTTTTCTGTCGAGATAGAACAGAATCCTTCACTTATGAATCTGCGACTACACTTTATTGCAGAGCGAGGCGATAATATCGAACAGGTAATTGAGAATTTGAATGCTTATGAGTCTTTTTCTGTTATAAAAACAGAGAATAAGCTGACCGTGAAATGGAAAGATAATGAAATCCAATGAAGGAGTATCAAATATGATTTTGAAATAATGAGATAAATATTTGTCTTAGAGAACAAATGAAATGAATTATTCCGCATAAGCGAGAGATGATGTAAAATGTGGTTCTCAAGAGTAAGAAGGTAAAGATTTAAAATAAAGAGCGTTTAGTGGGACTAAACGCTTTCTTTTTTCGTATTTAAATAAAAGTCACCTTTAATTTAATCATAATTTTATGAAAAGTTATTGTTTTTTGAAAACCTTCCGTATGAAGTTTTTATTCTTCTTACTATTCTTTTTTACCGGGGGTATTGGGAGTGGAAGTGCGCTGGCGCAAAGTACTTCACAGAAAATAGATTTGGTATGTCAGAATGAGGCTATGCCGGCTGTACTGAAAAAGTTGGAACAAGAGACTAAATTCAAATTCTTGTTTACTTATAATGAGATACAGCATTTTAAGGTAACGGTTGAGATTAAATCGAAAACAATTGATGAGGTGATGAAGGCTATTTTAGCCTCTTATCCGTTAACTTATAAGATTAACGGGATATATGTCACAGTTTCAGCTTTGCAGAAAGCGAAGCAGAAACGCATAAAAGGGCGTGTAGTGGATGTTGCCGGAGTCCCTTTGCCCGGTGTGACTATTCTTACCAATGACCTTTATGTGGCGGGAGTCAGTGATGTTGATGGGAATTTTGATATTTTAATTCCCGATAAAAAGGAAATAACGGAAGTGAAATTTTCTTATATTGGGATGAAAGCCGTATCTGTGCCTTTTACGGGAAAGCAACTCTTTATTTTCATGAAAGATGATACGCAGCTTGTAGATGAAGTAGTCGTCAATGGTATATTTGAGCGTAAAAAAGAGAGCTTCACGGGTGCCACTACTGTTATTAGAAAAGAAGAACTGATGCGGAACGGCAGTCAAAACTTGTTGCAAAATTTGAAGAATATAGATCCGTCTTTTAAGATTGTAGAGAATATGGACTTAGGTTCCAATCCAAATGCCATGCCCGAAATCCGAATGCGTGGTCAACAGTCAATGCCCGATTTGAAAGGAACGTATAATGGGAATCCTAACCAACCATTGTTTATATTGGATGGTTTTGAGGCCGATGTTACTGCTGTTTACGACTTGGATATGAATCGTGTAGAGACTATTGTCTTGTTGAAAGATGCTGCGGCAAAAGCAATTTACGGCTCTAAGGCTGCTAATGGGGTAGTGGTGATAGAAACACGTAAGCCTGAAGCCGGAAAACTGCGAATCACTTATAAGGGAGATTTGAATTTTACTATTCCTGATCTGACGGGATATAATCTTTGCAATGCACGTGAGAAGTTTGAAGTGGATAAAGCACATGGAACGTATTCCGACCCGTGGTTTTGGGAACAATATTTGAATAATATACAATCGGAGATAGCGCGTGGTGTAGATACCGATTGGTTGGCGCAACCTTTACGTATGGGAGTCGGACATCGACATTCTGTTTATCTGGAAGGCGGTGATGAACGTCTTCGATATGGCGTAAATCTACTTTATAATGATATCAAAGGTATTATGAAAGGTTCTGGGCGTAAAACGTTCACCGGAGGAAGTATGCTTTCCTACCGTTATAAGAATTTATTGTTTCGCAATCAATTCAACGCCACTTTGAATCATGCAGATGACTCTCCTTACGGCTCTTTTTCTGAATATGCAGAGTTGAACCCCTATTGGACACCATACGATAGGAATGGCAATTTGAAGCAAATAGCCGGTTCAACAGGCGGTGGAGGTTTGGTGGGGGTGACTAAAGGAAATCCGTTGTGGAATGCTACTATAGGTACAAGGAATTTCAGTAAATATACCAATCTGACTAATAATTTCTATATCGAGTGGCAGTTGCTCGAATCATTAAAATTGATGGGACGTCTGGGACTGTCGAAAACAATCAATAAGCGAGATGATTTTTATCCTGCCTCTCATACTTATTTTTTAGGGTATTCGGAAGAACGTTCTTTTGATAAAGGAAGTTATAGTAAATCTGACGGCGAGAGTAGTTCTGTATCTGTTGACGTAACGGCGAATTATTCGTTATTATTGAATAAAAATCAGTTGTTTTTCAATGCAGGTTGGAATATGCAGCAAAATCAATCGGAAACTACTCGTTTTAAAGTAATAGGTTTTCCCAATGATCGTATCAACTTCATTGCTTCCGGTTTGAAACCGGACCCGAATCAACCATTTTCCGGAAACGAAAGTATCGTTCGCTCAATTAGTTTGCTGTCGGCTTTGAACTATTCATACGATGACCGTTATTTGGCAGACCTCTCGTATCGTGCCAGTGCCTCTTCTCTTTTTGGAAAAGAAAACCGTTGGGGACATTTTTGGGCAATGGGCGCAGGTTGGAATTTGCATAAGGAACATTTTATGGAAGACGTTACATGGTTGAAGCAATTTAAAGTAAGGGCCTCTACGGGTTATACCGGAGCACAAAATTTCAGTTCGTATCAGGCATTGGCCACTTTTAGTTATTATCAGACGCAAGCTTATGATAATTGGATAGGAGCTTATCTGATGACTTTGCCTAACGACAACTTGAAATGGCAGAAAACCCAAGATTATAATATTGGGGTTGATGTTAACCTCTTTAATCGTTTGAGTATCCGTTACGATTATTATGTACAGAAGACCGAAGACCAGCTTTTGGCGCTTACAATTCCGCCTTCCATGGGATTTCGTAGTTATATGGAGAATTTGGGAAGTACCGAAAACAAAGGTATGGAGCTGAAGTTGAATGCGCATCTTTTATATAATCCGGCAGATAATCGTTACTTAAGCGCATTTTTCTCTATTGCCAATAACTCGAATAAGCTTAAAAAAATATCAAATGCCTTGAAAAACTACAATGATGAAGTAGATGGCAAAATTATAGCCGGACAAACGAATAGACCTCAGCTTCATTTTATTGAAGGAGAATCAATGAATGCTATTTGGGCTGTACGGTCATTGGGTATTGACCCGGCTACGGGAGATGAATTATATCGGACTAAAGATGGACAAACTACAACGGAATGGAAAGCTGAAAATCAAGTTGTGTGTGGAGATGCCATGCCGAAATGTACAGGCACTTTCGGATTGAACTTAGATTATAAAGGTATTTTCATGAATATGTCTTTCTATTATCAGTTGGGCGGACAAATATATAATCAGACATTGGTAAACCGTGTGGAAAATGCTTATGTCGGTCTGAACGTAGATAAGCGGATATATAATGCGGTTTGGAAGCAACCGGGTGATATCGTTGATTTTTCTTATAGTCCTTATAAGACAACCAAGCCAAGCTCCCGTTTTATTCAGGATTTGAATGAATTGCGTTTTTCTATCTTGAATGTCGGTTATGATTTTCGCCATACGACTTTTCTGAACCGGCTTAAACTCGCACAACTGAAGGTCAGTTTTTATATGAACGATATTTTTCGTGTATCTACCGTGAAAGTGGAAAGAGGATTAGACTATCCGTTTGCTCGCACATATTCGGTTTCTTTACAGGCAACTTTTTAATATAGTAAGATATGATGGCAAAAATACAAAAAATAAGAGGAATACTTGGGATACTGTTCTTGTCTTTGCTGAGTATTTCGTGTCAGGACTGGTTAGATGTCAGTCCGAAGTCTGAAGTGAAATATGATGATTTGTTCAGCTACAAAAATGGATTTAAAGATCAGTTGACTGGAATTTATACAGCGCTTTGTGCCGATAATTTGTATGGTGCGAACCTTACTTTTGGTATGGCGGATGCCTTGGGACAGCAATATGTATGGAAGCAGGAGGCAGGTACTTACTATCACCTGCATCGGTTTGAATACGAGAATACTACTAGCCGTGGGGTAATCAACAATGTGTGGAGTAGTATGTATAATGCGATTGCCAATATTAATATCTTCTTGCAGGGCATTGATGAGCATCGGGGAGTTCTGTCGGAAGTAGAAGAAAATGTTTATGAAGGCGAAGCCTATGCTTTGCGTGCCTTCTTGCATTTCGATTTGCTCCGATGGTTCGGTAAGAGTTATGTGAGCGGTACCGGTGAAAAAGCCATTCCGTATGTGAAGGGGGTATCAAAGGAGGTCACTCCATTATCTACAGTTTCAGAGTGCATTGATTTGGTGATTGAGGATTTGAAACGTGCATTGGATTTATTGGCGGCAGATCCCATAAAGACAGGTGATTCTGCTACGGTTTTTTTGGGTACGCGTGATTTTCATTTCAATTATTATGCTACTTGCGCTTTGTTGGCTCGTGCCTATCTTTATAAAAATGATAAAAGTAATGCGTTGCGATGTGCTCATGAAGTGATTGAATCGAACAAGTATCCTTGGGTGGAAAGTACTAATGTCACTACCAATACACGTGAAACACGTGACGGGATTTTTAAGTCGGAGTGTATCTTCACTCTTAATAATACAAGGTTGAAGTCGTTGACAGAAAGATTCTTGAAAGAAGGAGAAAGCAATACCGTGGGTAATTTGCTTATCATGTCTCCGGAAGTATGTGCGGAAATATTTGAGACCAATTTGTATGGTTTTGATTGGCGGTATAATTATTATTTTGAAACATTGTCAAGCTATTATCTTGGCAGTACTAAGTTGTGGCAGTTTTCTTCTAATTATAACAATCGTCAGCCATTGCTCAGAATCAGTGAGATGTGGTTGATTGCGGCTGAATGTGCAGCTACGAAGAAAGATGCTGTGAACTGTATCAATACATTGCGCAGGCATAGAGGTTTTGATGAAGGGGGTATGCTGGCCGAAGAGGGGACGACCGATGTAATGTTGAAAACCATTATTGGAAAAGAATACCGAAAAGAGTTTATCGGTGAAGGGCAATGGTTCTTATATTGCAAACGTTTGGATATTGAAGAGATTCCTAATGTAACGGTTCCTTTCAGTAAGGGATTTTATATACTTCCGATGCCTGATCAGGAAAAGGAATATGGTAGTAGAAAATAAAAAGAAAGGAGACGATATATGAAAAGATTCGGTTATACGACAGGTTTATTGTTGCTATTGATGGTAAGTTGTACCCAAACCGGGTATTTGCGATATGACACAGATGTAGCCTCTTTGCGGTTTATTTATTCTCCGGCAGGGAAAGATAGTACGATCTACTCTTTTGGCTTACATCCGGGGATAGAAGAAGATATCGTAGAAGTTCCGTTCAAACTGATAGGTGTAAGTTCTTCCGGAGCAAGAGACGTTGCTGTGGAAGTAGTTAAAGAGAAGACAACGGCTACGGAAAATAATGATTTTGTGATTGAACCGTGCAGATTACCGGCAGATGCTATTACCGGTAGTGTAAAGATAAAAGTACGAAAAAATGCAAATTCGGATGCGGAGCGCAGGGTTGTTACTCTACATTTATGCGGCAACAATTACTTTTCTGAGGCT
Source organism: Prevotella heparinolytica (assembly GCF_002998535.1). Classification (NCBI taxonomy): domain Bacteria; kingdom Pseudomonadati; phylum Bacteroidota; class Bacteroidia; order Bacteroidales; family Prevotellaceae; genus Prevotella; species Prevotella heparinolytica. The sequence goes on from NZ_CP027234.1 coordinate 64,710, forward strand.
CCGGTCAATGAGTCGATGTTCCGGATTGTAATAACCAATGAATTGGCTGAACCTGTGGGATGGATTTTCAATGAGTACAGTCGTGTAAAGCATGAGTTTGTTATATTGCATACAGGGGTTGCTACGAATTATGACCAATGGAGTACTTCGGAGCAAATCTATTGGAAAGGCGTACTGATAAAAGCGCTTTATGAATATAATAAAGCACATCCGGGAGAACCTTTGACTGATGAAAACGGTTTGGTGGTAACATTCTAAGTATTAATGGTAAAGATGCGTGCAATGATGAAAAATATATTAAGAAACGGCCTATGCCTTATCGGATTGATAATAGGTCTGGCTGCTTGTTATGATGATCACGGGAATTATAATTATTCCGAGTTACCCGGTATCACTCTTGAAGTAAAAGATACGGTATATGCCACCCAATTCAAGCCATTAGAATTGTCGGTGGAAATCAAACTGGATGGTGTAGAAGAAAGTGATTATGAATTTAGTTGGCGTCTTTGGTCGAACGAAATCGGAGGTGTCTGGAAACAAAAAACTATCTGCAAGACAAAAAAACTTTCTTATTCTGTGACCGAAATTCCAGGATCTTACTCGCTGGTACTTACTTGTCATAATAAGAAATCTGGAATAGATACCTACAAAAAGGTTCTTTTGGTTGTACAAGGAATTATTACCGAAGGATGGATGGTTTTGCAAGAGAAAGACGGAAAGACCGATTTCGATCTTATTATGAGTCCTTATTTTTCTAACCGAGTAGATAAAGATCAGATATTACATGACGTTTATAAGTCGATCAACGGAGAACAATTGGAAGGAAGGGGCGTTAAGATAGGTAGCTTTTTCTGTTTGGGACGCTATCAGCATGTAATGATTCTGACAGATAAGGGGGGAGCTCGCTTGGATGCCATTACCATGCAGAAAACGTATGATATCTCTACTTTGATGACGGATATGAGTGACTGGAAGCCGGAAAACTATATTTTCTATCATTATTATTGGAGCCCCGGACGATACGGTTATGACGCTCTCATTTCTAACGGACGTTTTTATGAATATAGCGTCATCAGTGCGATGGGCTTTACTACATATATTGAACCTATTTTGATAGATGGAATGACTTATAAGTCATCTTCTTATGCTCCTCGTTATTTTGATTATTATCTGGCTATTATCTATGATGAACTGGGTGGGCGTTTCTTATGTTTTCCTAAAAAAAACGGAGGCTCTACATGGGTGCTTCAAGAAATGCCGGATAATGCTTCAGGCTCGGTGTTCAACATAAAGAATATGCGTGCGAAACTGCGGTATATGGATACAGGTTTTAAGAACTATGAGTATGGATTGTTTGAAGATTGGGATACTCATACGAATACTTTGTGTGTATTTAACTTTGATAGGAGAACTAATGTGGATAAGGCGATGTATAGTGCGGCTAACTGTCCTGAGATACAGAATGCCAGTCATTTTGCCGTAGGAGACTTAGGACCGGTATTTTATTACGCTACAGACAGGGATATTTATCAATATGACTATACAGGTTCCAATACAGGCAAGAAGGTTTATTCTTTAGCTAACAGCGAGGAAAGGATTACAGGAATGAAAATCTTCAAACCTTGTGTCGATCGTTTCATTAAGTCACATCCTTACAATAATAAGATTCTGATAATTTCCACTTATAACGAAAGTTCAAAAGAAGGAAAAGTGTATATGTATTATATCAACGTAAGTAATGGTGCCATCGACACTTCTTCGGAGAAAACTTTTAGCGGATTCGGACAAATCTTGGATATGGAGTATAATTACCCCAAATATGGTTCTTGAAAAATATTTTCCAATGAAAAAACTGTTTATTATAAAAATAGGGCTTGTTTTTCTCTGTATTCAATGGGGAGGGCAAGTATTCTCCCAAGTGACTTTTTACTTTGAGTCATTCACGAAAGTGAAGATACAAGTCGCTTTCCGAGACTCATCATATCAAGCAGTGCTGGACGAATCGGGGTTGGGAACTATCCAAGTTCCCACCTCGCTAACTTCCGGATATGCCGTTTTGTATGGACCGCGCAGTGTCAATTACTTCTATCTTATTCCGGGTGGGCGGCAAAGCATAAATAAATATTCTGACGGGCATCTTGAGTTTGAAGGAGATGGAAAAATTATTAATGAATATTTAAACGGGGGATTTCTGAGTATGCTAAATTTGAAATATGAGCAATCGGAGGAAGCCTTTTTAAAAGAATGGAAGTTGCTGCCGGATAGGTTCCAAACTCATCTGGACTCGCTTCCGCTACCTGAAGAATTTAAACGGTTGGAACGAAAACGATTGTATTATCAAGTTTGTAATATGTTACAGGCTTATCCGCTTTATCATGCGAGGAAACTGAATATAAATAAGTATTTTCCTAAAGAAAACTATTACCGGCAGGTGGAGAAAACAATGAGAGAGGATAAGGAAGCCTATGAGTTGTGGGAATATCGGCAAGTTTTTAAGAATGGTATCCGGATATTAGCAGAAAAATTTACCGAAAATAAACCATTGGAGCAGTTGCGTTATGCATTGCGTTACATACAAGACTCTGTGAGAGATTCCCGACTTTCTGATTATCTGGTTCATACGTTTATATACGGACATATCGGAAAATTCGGAGCGAAAGGAGTTGAAGAATTCCTGCCTGTTTATAAGGAGAAGGTGAATGATTTTGGCCGAAAAGCAGAGTTCGCTAAAATTTATCAGAAATACCTGCATTTGGCAAAAGGGGAAAAAGCTCCGGATTTTATGCTTCCGGATATTAATGGAAAACGGATTTCCCTTTCTTGCTTGTCGGGGAAATATGTCTATATAGATGTATGGGCTACATGGTGTATTCCCTGTCGTCGGGAACTTCCTTTATTGCAACAGTTGGAGGAAAGGTATAGAGGAAAGCAGATTCATTTTGTCGGTATCTCTATTGATGACGATGAAGCTGCTTGGAAAAGAAAGGTGAAAGCTGATAATCTTGGAATTATTCAGTTACATGCTGACAAGAATTCTACATTTCGCAATGATTATCATATTTCTTTAATACCTCGTTTTATCTTAATTGACCCCGAAGGAAAAATCGTGGATGTGAAGATGTCCAGACCTTCTGAGGCGAAAACAATAGAATTTTTGGATTCTTTGTTTTGACGTTAGTTTGAGGAAATATAAAAACGCTTGCTTGATGCACTAATGGATTAAATTAATAAGCGAAGTTTTCTGTTTGTTTCATTGTATTATGTCTTTATGACGCCCAGATTCCTTGTGCACTTTTGAGAATTTGAGTACCTTTGCCCCCGGAAATAGAAAGGGGTATAGTATGGCAGGACAAAGAACACCTACAGCGTTGGGTACGGAAAGTATAGGCAGGTTATTGATGCAATATGCCGTTCCGGCAATCATAGCCATGACGGCTTCCTCCTTATATAATATGGTAGACAGCATTTTCATCGGTCGCGGAGTAGGAACGATGGCAATTTCGGGATTGGCACTGACTTTTCCGCTGATGAATTTATCGGCAGCTTTCGGTTCGTTGGTAGGGGTAGGGGCTTCTACGTTGATTTCCGTCAGGTTAGGACAGAAAGATTATGACACGGCACAGCGTGTGTTGGGTAATGTCTTTGTACTGAACATTTTGTTGGGTGTGGTTTTTATGGTAGTGATGCTGGCTTTTCTCGATCCTATTCTTTATTTCTTTGGCGGAAGCGACCAGACGGTGGACTATGCAAGAGACTATATGCAAGTTATTCTCATAGGCAACATTGTTACCCATCTATACTTTGGTCTGAATGCTGTATTGCGCTCTTCCGGACATCCCCAAAAGGCGATGTATGCCACTGTGGCCACCGTAGTGGTCAATACCATTTTAGACCCTTTGTTTATTTACGGTTTCGATTGGGGAATACGCGGAGCAGCAATTGCTACCGTCATGGCGCAACTCTTGTCGCTGGTTTGGCAGCTCAAACAGTTTAGTAACAAAGAGGATTTGCTGCATTTTCATCGAGGTATATTCAAGTTGAAACGTAAGATTGTTTTTGATTCACTGTCCATCGGTATGTCTCCTTTCCTTATGAATCTGGCAGCTTGTTTCATTGTGATTCTTATCAATCAAGGATTGAAAAAACACGGTGGGGATTTGGCTATTGGTGCCTATGGCATTGTGAACCGATTGGTGTTTATTGTTGTAATGATTGTGATGGGTTTGAATCAAGGTATGCAGCCCATTGCCGGATATAATTTCGGGGCACGGCAGTACGAGCGTGTCAACAAAGTACTGAAGTTGACGATAATCTATGCCACAGGCGTAACCTCTCTCGGCTTTCTGGTAGGCATGCTGGTGCCCGACGTGGTGGTCAGCATCTTTACGTCGGATGCCGAACTGATAGGACTTTCGGCAAACGGACTGAGGATTGTCGTCATGTTCTTTCCTATAATCGGCTTTCAGATGGTGACTTCCAATTTTTTCCAAAGCATAGGAATGGCAGGCAAGGCCATCTTTCTTTCCCTTACCCGCCAGATGTTGATTCTGCTTCCTTGCCTGCTCATCCTGCCGCAGTTTTTCGGGGTGGAAGGAGTGTGGTACAGCATGCCGGTTTCCGACCTGCTTGCAAGCCTGATAGCATTGATGATGCTGGTGATGCAGTTTCGCAAATTCAAGGTTGCCGCAGCGGAAGGGCGTTAGCATCTCAAGAGCCGTAAAGGCTTTTCGGGAATAGCGTTAGACAGAACTTTTAATTGGGTTGGGAAGAGGCATTCCTTTCATGTTGCTCGTAGCCGGCGAGATTGTAACAGACCGGAGTGGTGCTGTTTCCCACACGGTAGATGCCGAATTTGAAATAATACCCTTCTTCATCATTTCGTCCTATCAATATCTTTTCGTTGTTCACAATGTGGCGTTTGATTTCTTTTTCGGCCTGACGATAAGACATCGTAACGTCCAGAAGGCCGTTTCTCAGAATGGTTTCTTTCTCTTTGCCGTATAATGTCCAGTCTATATTTACCCGGAAGGTTACCCAGCAATCTTTTGGAAAGTGCTCGAAAGGCATTTTATAGGCTATTGTCGAGGCTTTGTAAGCAGACGTGACAGGCTTCATGATTTCCGCTTTATCGGGGTTGGCATTGCAACGGTCGGTTTTATCGGTCAGCCATTTGCGGTCGGAATTGGCTTTTATGTAAAAATATCCCTGTGAGAATCCAAAGGCAAGAGGAGGATAACCACCTTGTTCTATCAGCCAGCCATTGGGCTTTCCGGCTTTGTAAACCGTGTCTCCTTGGGCATTGACTTTGGCTATTTTGTCGTGAGCAGTGTCCTTTTTGAATATCATCCGTTTTTCCAGTTCAAGAAACTCTTTGACACTAAGCCTCATAACCTTGCCCGATGGGTCGGACACGAGTGTGCGGCTGGGCATTCCATGCCATTGGGCAAAGATGGTGGAGACGTTTTGGTCTAAATCGCGGGGGATATATACGGAGAATGTGTAACTCATGGATGCCCCTTGCGGACAGCTCCCCTTGCCGTAATGATAGACGGTCTTCATCTTTTGGGCGCTATGGTATTCCTCTTCGGGATGGTTTCGGAAGTCGTCGGCTACCGCATAACAATAACACAATTCTGCACGACCTTTGGTTTCTCCCTTGGCATAACCTTCCAGTGTATTGTCTTCCTGTTTCAGCTCAAAACGATAGGAAGGTTTGCCTTGAAACGGGCGTGAATAATCCGATTGAATGGTGTGTGGCTTGTTAGTACCGACAGCTACCCAACGATTGTCGATAATCTGCTTTGTACGTGCAGAGTCTGCTTGTACATTGACCCGTTCCGTCAAAGGAATGATTTTGGCAGATTGTGCACAGATCGTGTCGGTTATTGCAAAAGACAGTAAAACGGCTATTCTGATTGTGTTACGCATAAATTTATTTTTTAGTGGGCAGAGGCACCATTGCTCTGCGCCCTTGGTTTAACTTCAAGCCTTTTTCATATGCTTCGGGACCGTGCAGGTCTTTTATATCCATTTCACCCAAATTGATGAGGATGCCCCGTGCCATGAGTCCGGCATCCTCGTTTTCAATACGTGGCAGGGTTTCTGCAGCTTTCTTTAATTCCGGAATGAAGGGGCGGATGCTGTCACGTATTTCCGGGTCTAAAGATAGACATTCCAGCGAAGAGTAGCCGATTTTTCTATCTTTTTCCAAAACAGGAGTTACTAAACGCGAAATACCTTCTTGGGCTTTACCCGTATAAGCAACCGCATAGGCGGCTTCGGAAGCAATGTAAGGGTCATTGTCTCGGAGGAGATTCGACAAGGTTTGCGGGCAAGTCCTGATTTGCTTTTCTCTGGCGAGTTTGGCAAATCCCACTACTCCCCAGAAACGCATTTCCGGCAGAGGGCTTTCAATCGCTTTTTCTAATAAGGGTAGAGAGGCGGTAGTGGCTGTCCCGGCTGTTTCTATAAGCGTGTATAACGCTTCCAATGGGTATTTCTCCTTGCGAACTTTGTCATATAGGATATGTCCGGTGCGCGAGGTGGGAAGAAAAAATCCCAAGTCGTGGGTAGAGCGAATATGCTCCGATAGTGCCCGGCGCATTCTTACGAGGGTCTCGGTATATTCGGGAGAGTTGGAAAGGTCGTGCAACTCCCCCGGATCTTTTTCAAGGTCGAACAACATTTCTGCCGGATGAGCGTTGAAAGTCTGTTCCCAGTCGAGATTGGTATTATGTCCTTCTAATACCAGTTTATCCCATGCCTTGTTGGATGGCATTCCCCATTGGTAATAATTACGTAGGGCAAATTGGCGATATGGAATGTAACTGCGGATATACTTGAAACGTCCGTCGGTAACGGCTCGTACAGGCATATAATGATGTAGTTGGTTGGCTGCCAGTGCGAATTGCACTTCACGTTTTTCTTTGTTTGCAAACTTTCCGTAAAGAGCTTTGCCTTGCATTTGTTTGGGTGGTTTTACACCCGCAAGACTAAGTACGGTAGGCCCTAAATCCGTGAAGTTGACTAAACCGCATTCTTTACCCGGAATTTTATCTGCCAAATATTGCCATTTGGGTGGAAAGTAAATGATTAAAGGAACTTTCAGACCGCTTTCATACAAATATCCCTTGCCTCGCGGAACACATCCTCCGTGGTCGCTGAAAAAGAATATGATGGTATTCTCGTCTAACCCTTTTTCTTTCAAGTCTCTCAAGAAGAAGCCCAACCAAGTGTCCACATCTTGTACCGCTTCCAGATGCCCCGCATAGTCAGAGCGTACTTCCGGCAAGTCCGGTACGTAGGGAGGCAAAGAAAGCAATGCAGGATAAATGCCCTCTTTGGTGTAGTCCCGACGTCCATCTGTATGGAAAGTACGGATGCGTCCCATGTGGGAAGTTACCGTATTGAATACGGCGAAAAACGGTTGGCCTTTTTCTCGTTTGGGACTGTTGTATGAAGCGTTTGGCGCACATTCATCCCAACAAATTTTGTTATCGGTCGTGGAGTTATAGTGGGTTTTACTGTTGTTGGTGCAATAATACCCGGCTTCACGTAGGTTTTGCGGGAAGAAAATGTTTGCAGGAGTGTCGTATGGAACCGGGTGTATATCCATTCCATACGTTGTGGCATAGCATCCGGTGATAAGTGATGAGCGCGCAGCCGAACTTTGCGGGGCTACCGACCATGCGTTCATGAACTGTATGCCGCGGGCGGCTAAACTGTCGGTGTTGGGCGTATGTACGTCTTTATTGCCGTAGCATCCGAATTCGTATGCGCTGGTATCTTCGAAAGTGAGCCAAAGGATATTGGGACGTTTGTCTTTCTTTACCGCTGCTTCTGTCTGTACGGCATACAATCCATAGAAAGCTGTGCACATTAATAAAGGTAAGTGTTCCATAATAAATGAACTCTTTAAGGATATTCGATTGTTGTTGCTAAAGTAGTGATGTTTATGCTTGATAAACGCTTTTTATGTTTAAAAGTGTGCCAATATTGTTTTTAAAGCCTGCTTTTCGACAAAATTGCTACTGATTCAACGAAATTGCAGATGGTTGTGGACGTATGTAGGCAGTATATTGAATAAAAAAGCTTCAAAAATTACCTCCGAAAGCCTATCTTTGAATATTGAAATCTAAACATAAGAAAAATGAAGAACATCCTCTTTGTCATATTGCTGTTATATGCGTCGTTCTTGTCAGGACAGGTTGCTGATACGCACGAAAATCAGTTTGTTATTTCTTTACGTAGTGAAGCGGAGAATTTGTTGACAGGGTGGATGGATGCTTTTTTAACCTATCAGTGCACAAGTCCTCATCCGGCACTTGATGGAGGTGTGTTGTGTCCTGCATGTGCTCGTATGCACGGGCGTATTGGCGATGCCGTACTTCCTTTAATGTATCTGGCCGACAAAACCGGAAATGAGAAATATCTGCTTGGTGCCAAGCGTTTGATGCGCTGGATGGAGAATGTGCATCGTCCTGATGGCTCATGGATGAACGATGTACATGTTTCCGATTGGAACGGCACAACGGTATTCGCTTCCATCGCTCTCTATGAAGCCTTGCATTATCATGGGCACTTGTTGGATGACTCCACCCGCAACCATTGGAAACACCAACTGCTGCAAGCCGGTGAGTTTATGATGAATACCCCCTTCATATATAGTCGTAACCGGAAAGGGATGAGGAATATGAACGTGAATTATTCGGCTTCGGCAACATACGCTTTGTATGCCATCGGGGAAATGTGCAACCGTCCGGATTTTAAAGAAGAGGCGATGAGAATTGCTGTTGACCTGAGAAGCTACTTCACGAAACATGATTTTTTTCTCTATGGAGAAGGACCGGATATATGGTCTGAAACTCCGAACGGATGCCGTCCGGTAGATTTGTTATACAACGTAGAAGAGTCTTTGCCCAATATGGCCTATTATGCAGTGATGGCTAATGATACGGCATTGCTCTCACTGATAAAGCATTCAATGGATACACATCTGGAGTTTATGTTACCCGATGGTGCTTGGGATAATAGTTGGGGAACACGTAGCTTTAAGTGGACGTATTGGGGAGGACGCACAAGCGATGGTTTTATGGGAGGATATTATTTGCTGGCTTTGCATAACCCATCGTATGTAGAGGCTATCCGTCGTAATATCAGCTTGCTGAAAGAGTCTACTCACGGCGGACTTCTTTATGGAGGTCTGCACTATTGTGTTTCGGGTGTTCCTCCTTGCATCCACCATACTTTCGGGCATGCCAAGGCATTGGCTTCCTTTTTGGAGCAGCCTCTTTTAGAGATTAAACCTTGCGGAAAGTTGCCGCGTGATGCAGAGTATGGTATGAAACATTTTCGGGATATACGTACATGGCTGGTGTCTCAAGGTTCTTGGCGTGCTACATTTACCGGCTATGATGCGGAATACAAAGTAAAAGGTACCCATCCGATGGGAGGAGCTCTTTCGTTATTATGGCATTCGCAGGCAGGACCGATATTTGCTGCAACCATGAATCAATATAAACTGATAGAAGCTCCCAATATGCAGAGCAATGCCCGCAAGTATTTGATGGGAGGTACTCCCCGGCTTGAAACCGTTCAGCATGGAGTGACATATAGTAATCTGGATGATTTGGATACGGAGATAAGCTGCTGTGTGGAGAATGGCATTTATAAATTCAGGGTAAATACACACTTGGTCGATATTGACCAAAGAGCTCCTAAGCAAGGTGAAGTTTCGGTAAAAATAGATTATACATATTCGGAGCAAGGTGTCATGATGGAGGTGGAGCAGTGTCCAGATTCGGTATATCTTGTCTTACCGGTTATCGCATCGCCCGAAGAAGTAGTAAAAGTCACCCGGCAGGAGGCCTTCATAACCAAGAACAACGGGATATTGGGCATTACATGTAAGGCAGGACGTCTTGAAGTGGCGGCTACGGATGACGATGGCAGGATATTCAATCCCGTCCCCGGTTTTTCGTTTGTTCCTTTACGAATAAAACCTGATGATGCAAATAAGAAAATTAAGATTATTCTCTTTTTTCGCTAATATATTTTGTTTATTTGTCTCATAATAGATATGTGACTATGAAGATTTTTCAATTTTTGTCTGTGTTTTTAGGAGGATTATTCCCCTGTATGATGTATGCCGCTATAATGGAAGACATTCGTTTTTCCCACATCGGCTTGGAGGATGGATTATCGCACAGTACGGTTTTTGCGATTAATCAGGATAAAGAGGGGAATTTATGGTTTGCAACCTATGATGGCGTGAACAAGTATGATGGTTATAATTTTACTGTATATCGTCACCAATATACAGATTCTAACAGCATAGCCAGTGATATTTCCCGTTGCATTACGGTGGATGACTCCAACCGGGTATGGGTAGGTACGCGCGAGGGTTTGTCTTTGTATAATCGCCATAAAGATGCTTTTTCTAATTATTATTATAAGAAAGACGGAATAAATGTAGCTGTAAACAGCATCGTTGCAATAAAAAAGGACTGGTTGATGTTGGGTACGGCAGAAGGTATTTTGCTTTTTGATGTAAAGGAGGAGCGTTTTTTCAATGATACGTTGTCTTCTGTTTTGCATGGACTGAAACCTACGGCTTTAGTACGGCAGGATGATAATGTCTACATAGGTGCGGAAAGCGGAGTGTATGTTTATGCTTTATCAAGCGCCACTTTGGAAAAATTGGTAGATATACCTGCTGGTGTGAAAGTGCATGCTATTTTGTGTCAAATGTTTAATAAACTTTGGTTGGCAACCGAGGGAGACGGATTGTATTTGTATGATATGAAATCCGGTGAGTTGAAGAACTATCGTTATGCAAGCGGTAAATCCGGATTGAATTCGGATTATGTGCGCTCTTTGGCATTGGACACGGAGAACCGGCTGTGGGTAGGTACGTATGGAGGACTGAATATTTATAAAGAAGGAACGGATAGCTTCTTGTCTATCAGAAGTTCGGAAATACAAGAGGGAAGCCTTTCCCAGAATTCTGTCCGGAGTATCTTCAGAGATTTGCAAGGCGGCATGTGGTTGGGTACTTATTGGGGAGGATTGAATTATTACCATCCTTTATGCAATCGGTTTCAACGTATCAAACATGTTCCGTTCTTGAATTCGCTTAGCAATAATGTCGTCAGTTGCATTGTGGAAGATAGCAAGCACAATCTATGGATTGGAACGAGCGACGGAGGTTTGGACTACTATGACAATGTGTCGCGGCAATACAGGAATTATTTGTTCAACTCAGATAATCTGGATATACCTTTAAAAGACATTAAAACAGTATATGTAGATGAAGCGCAAGATAAAGTCTATGTAGGAGCTCATGCCGGAGGAATGATGGCGCTACATCGGAAATCCGGTTATGTGGAGTATTATAATCGTCAGAACAGCAATTTGCCGAGTAATAATATTTACTCTATCATTTCGGACGGGCATAGAGGCCTTTGGGTTGCATCGTTGGAATATTTGCTGCATTTTGATATAGAAAAGCGTCGGTTCACGATTGTCGAGAAAGATGAAAAAGGGCATAAACTACAACAATACAACCGATTGTTGTTTCGTGATTCTAAGAAACGTATATGGGCCGGAGGAGAAATGGGCATTTCCGTCTTTAACCAGATCGGCGCCTCTTTGCTTGCCAACACTGAATTTCGTATGGACTCCATGTTGAGGCAAGCATTTGTGAATTGTTTTTACGAATCTTCTTCCGGATATATGTGGATAGGTACACGCAATGGGTTGTTTGCTTTGAAAGAGGGTGAATCCAAAACAATTCAATATACTACGGCAAGCGGCTTGCCGAGCAATGTTATTTATGGGATTCTGGAAGATGCATACGGACGCTTGTGGATAAGTACCAATCAAGGGTTGAGTTGTCTGAATCCGGAGAGTGGAAAGTTCCGTAACTTTACGATTCTGGACGGATTGCAAAGCAATCAGTTCAATGCCGGTTCTTATTGTCGCAAGATTAATGGAGACATTTTGTTTGGAGGAGTAAACGGTATCACCTCTTTTCGTCCTGAAACATTGATTGATAATCCGTATGCACCTAAACCTGTTATTAATAAATTGTTTATTTACAATAAGGAAGTATTGCCCAATGATGAAACCGGTATATTGAAAGAAAGTGTTGCGTATGTAAATCATATAACCTTGTCTTCTTCCCAAAATTCTTTCGCTATTTCGTTTGTCGTCTCTAATTATATTGCGGGCAAACATAATACGTTTGCTTATAAATTGGAGGGATATAATGATGTATGGTATGAGCAAAATGACATAAGTCCGGTTTCATATTCCAATTTGCCCGCGGGGGATTATACTTTTTATGTAAAGGCTGCGAATAATGATGGTAAGTGGAACGATGACCCCACTATACTTCATATTCGGATTCTGCCTGTCTGGTATCGTACTTGGTGGGCGCTTTCTTTATTCACTCTTTCGGCGGTTCTGTTCATATTTGGTATAGTACGTTTCTTTTGGTTGCGTAAGAGCATGCAGGCCGAGATACGGATGGAAAGATTGGATAAAGAGAAGCAGGAGGAAATCAATCAGATGAAGATTCGTTTTTATGTTAACATTTCGCATGAACTGCGAACACCGTTGACGTTGATTATTGCTCCTTTGCAGGAATTGCTCAACCGTATCAGCGGGCATTGGGAGCATGAGCAACTATTGTATATACAGCGAAACACGAGCCGTTTGTTGCATTTGGTCAATCAACTGATGGATTTCAGGCGGGCCGAGTTGGGTATCTTTGAACTTAGAGTCGTATATTCTAATGCGTATAAACGGGTGTTGAATAGTTTTTTGAATTATGAGAGCTTGGCCAAGAGAAAAGATATTGACTATAATTTCTATACGGAACTACAAGACGAGAATGTCCTTTTCGATGAGAATTATCTGGATTTGATTGTGAATAACCTGCTTTCGAATGCTTTTAAGTATACAGAAGTGGGTGAGAGCATTACGGTGAAGTTATATATAGAGAACGATGACCTTGTGTTGCAAGTTGCCGATACGGGGATTGGTATTCCGGCAGAGAAACAAAAAAAGGTTTTTGAACGCTTCTACCAGCTTGAAAATGGTCGTGAGGGGAGTGGGATAGGGCTTTCTCTGGTGCATAGGCTGGTTGAATTGCATCATGGTCGGATTGCACTGCAAAGTGAAGTCGGAAAGGGTTCTGTCTTCTCTATTTATTTGCCTCAGAGCAAGTCTGTGTATGCGCAGGAAGAGTTGCTTGATGGAAGTGAGGATATAAGGAAGCAACGCGTCTATTCCACCAATGCCCATGATGTATATATAGGTGACGAGGAGAAGTCGGATGAAGAGAATGTTACGGATGTTGAAGGGGGGAAGCGAGGAACAATCCTGATTGTGGAAGATAATAAGGAATTGAGGAAATATCTGGTCAACAGCATGGTCGACTTATTCAATCTGCTGGAGGCGGAGAATGGGCAAAAGGCAGTGGAACTCCTGAAGGAACAAGAAGTGGATTTGATTATTACGGATGTTATGATGCCTGTAATGGATGGGGTTAAATTGTGTAAGTGGGTGAAACAGAACTTGCGCACTTGCCACATCCCTGTTTACATGCTGTCGGCAAAAGCGGATGTAAAATACCAGTTGGAAGGTTTGCATGTTGGAGCCGATGATTATATAGCCAAACCTTTTTCTCTTGAAATCTTGAGGGCTAAGATACTGAATGCGCTACGTACGCGTTACCGTATTTTCGAACGCTATTCCAATACGACGGAAGTAGAACCGGAAAAACTTACGAATAACACGATGGATGAAGAGCTGTTGCGAAAAGCCATTGCCATTGTTGAAAAAAACATGGATAATGTAGAGTTCTCCACGGAGCAGTTTGCGCGTGAGATGAATATGAGCCGCTCGAATTTGCATTTGAAACTTAAAGCCATAACCGGGAAATCTGCTATCGACTTTATTCACAAGATACGGTTTAATCGGGCTTGCCAGTTGTTGAAGGAAGGGAAGTATTCTGTTTCGGAAATAAGCTTTATGGTAGGGTATAATACACCTTCCTATTTTGCGGCTCGTTTTAAGAAGTATATAGGTTGCCTGCCTACGGAGTATGGAAAGAAGTGACATGGGGTGTATATGAGAAATTTTATTGCTTTATTGGGGGTTGCGGGTTTGTTCTTATCAGTTGCATGCAGGCAAGCGGATTTGTATAAGCCCGCCATATATGAGGAGAAAACTACTGTTCGGTTCGAGGATAAGGCTGTCCGGCTTTTCAGATTGGTAAATAAGAATGGAATGTGTGTCAAGGTGATGAACTATGCGGCTTCTTTGACTGATGTTGTTGTCCCTGACAGACAAGGAAACTTTGAACATGTAGTGTTGGGGTTTGATAGTGTGGAGCATTATTTAGGGAAGCATCCTAAATTCGGAGCTACGGTAGGACGATTTGCCAATAGAATCAGGAATGCGGAATTTAAGTTGCAGGGGCAAGTGTATCATCTGGAAAAGAACAATAGAGGGTATTCCATTCATGGGGGTACAAAGGGATTCTATCGGCAAGTCTTTGAGACGGATACGTTTTATACGGTGAAAGACACGGCCATCGTTGTATTCAAGTATAGAAGCGTTCATCTGGAAGGAGGATTCCCCGGAAATTTGGAACTTTCAATAGCTTATAAGTTGACCAACCGGAATGAGATTGTGTTAGAGTATACGGCTACTACGGACAAGCCTACCGTAATAAATCTTACGAACCATAGCTATTTTAATCTGGCCGGATGCAAGGAGGCCGTATCGAATCATATTTATATGATAAAGGCCGATACCATAACTCCGGTAGATTCCATGGGGATTCCCACAGGAGAGTTGGTTGCGGTGGCGGGGACGGCGTATGATTATACTTCTCCGAAACCGGCAAAGATGCGTATGGAGGAAGAAGGAAAAGGGTATGATGTCAATTATAAATTGAGTAAGTTGCCCGGTGTGCTTGAATTGGCTGCTGTGGTAGTCGAACCCATATCGGGGCGGGTATTGAAAGCATATACCACCGAACCGGGCATGCAATTTTATATTCCGGATTCGAATATGGATTATCTGGCCGGTCACGGCGGACGGATTTATGGAAAATATTACGGGTTTTGCCTTGAGATGCAGCATTTCCCTGATTCTCCCAATATTCCCCACTTCCCGACAACCAGCCTTCTGCCGGGCGAGGTTTACAGGCAGGTCACCGTTTATAAATTTGAAACAACATCCGAATAATATATTAATTTACTAAAAACGAATTGATTATGAAGCGAAGTACATGGAGAAAGTGTGTATGTATGATTGGATTTTCTCTGTTTGTTATTACAAATTTAAATGCCGTATGTATGGATAAATACAAAACGCCGGATGGTCCGGTGAAGAAAACAAGAAGTGCTACTTTTATTTACGAGAACGATAAAGAATGGGAACCTGCCGGTGAAGGCGTGACCAGACAGATTATGGGTTATGACGGGCAGGTGATGTTGGTTAAGGTTAAGTTTGAAAAGGGAGCCATAGGAACTCCTCATTCTCATTATCACATTCAAACGACCTATGTAGTAAGCGGTAAGTTCGAATTCACAGTGGGCGACGAGAAGAAAATTGTAGAGGCCGGAGATGGCATTTACATCGAACCGGACGTTTTGCATGGCTGCGTCTGTTTGGAGCCGGGAATTCTTGTCGATTGTTTTGCTCCGATGCGGGCAGACTTCTTAAAATAGGAGTTCGTATTGAAAAAATCACACCAATTTCCTTTCTTCTAAAAGCCTTGAATGGTTAATGAAAAAGACAGGAAAGATAGGTCGTATATTGAAGGTACATCAGTCCTATACTGATGTAGGATCAGTCGTATACTGAAGGCACATCAGTCGTATACTGATCCTACCCCCTCTCAGAAGGTGTTCTGGCAGGGGATTTGGATTTTCGTCCTTTTTGTCAGATGAATTTTAGAGAAAGGTAATTGATATTTACATTGTCGGCATCCTCCTCCTGCCTTGTCATGAAATCAAACAGGGTTTTACACAAAAATATCATATAATGAACAATATTCGCATGGAAAAAGAGTAAAAGTGAGAGAAACAAGAACGATACTTCCACTCTTTTTAGGGCAGTTGTTGTATGTTTGCCCCACAAAAAAATTCTAAAGTTAAACCTTAGATTAATTTATTATGTACAAATTAAAAGAATTGTTTTTAATGTTTATCCTCACTTTCGTCAGTCTGGCAACTTATGCACAGAGCCTTACTGTTACAGGTAAGGTGATTGACAGTGAAGGATATGAGGTGATTGGGGGTAGTGTTACTATTAAAGGTGCCGCCGGTATAGGTACTGTCACCGATATTAATGGTAACTATGCCTTGAAAGTGAATGATGCTTCGAAAGATGTATTGGTCTTTTCGTATGTGGGAATGACTACACAAGAAGTGAAAGTCAATGGACAAAAAACTATTAATGTGACGTTGAAGGCGGATGCCGTGATGCTGGACGAGGTTGTCGCTATCGGTTATGCAACCGTGAAACGTAAAGACCTGACGGGGTCGGTTGCTTCAGTAGGCAGCCAAGAACTCTCTAAAGTACCTGTAAGCGACGTCACCCAAGCCTTGTCCGGACGTATGGCGGGTGTGATGGTGCAGCAAAGCGAAGGTGCTCCCGGAGCATCCATCTCCGTTCGCGTGCGTGGCGGTATCTCAATTACTCAAAGTAATGAACCTCTGTATATTATCGACGGCTTCCCCAGTGAAGACGGTATGTCGTCTCTCGACCCTGCCGAAATCGAAACGATTGACGTCTTGAAAGATGCCTCGGCCACTGCTATTTATGGTGCACGCGGTGCCAACGGCGTTGTGGTAATTACGACCAAAAACGGCAGCAAGTCAGGTGGCAAGGCCACTGTTACGTTCGACAGCTATGTGGGTATTAAGAAGATTGCAAAGACATTGGATGTCCTTTCGCCTTATGATTTTGTGAAGTTGGATTATGAACGCACTCTGTGGCGGATGGGTACGGGAGATGCTGGTGCCGAGGCTTTGAGTACATGGGAAAGCAGATATGGCAAATATAGTGAGCTTGCCTCCAATTATGCAGGGCGTAAAGGCATTAACTGGCAAGATGAAACTTTGGGGCGCGATGCCTTTACTCAAAATTATCGTGTGGCTGTATCCGGAAAAACGGATAAGTTGAATTATAGTTTGGCCTATGCCTATTATGACGAAGAAGGCGCCATGGTGTATAGTGGTAGTAAAAAGCACAATATCTCGTTCAACATGAGCCATGACCTGAACAGTTGGTTGAGCATTAACTCCCGTATCAGTTACGACCAGATGCGTGTGGAAGGTATGGGAACTTCGGAAGGGGGCGACCGTTTCAATAAAATGCAGCATATTCTCCAATATCGTCCTACTATCGGAATTAAAGGTATGGATTCCGACTTGTTGGGTACGGAAGATCCCTTGTTTGCAGATGACAGCGGCAATGTCATGCAGAATCCGTTGATTTCTGCTGCCGAAGAAACCAACAAAAGAGAATGGCGTACTTTTCAGGCCAATGCCGGCGCAACTGTCAAGTTGCTGAAAGGTTTGTCGTTCCGCAGCACAGTAGGTATGCGCTATCAAACCCGTCGTAACGATGTGTTTTATGGCGACCAATCTCAAACAGCCAAACGTTCCAGTATTTACGGAAATATCACAAACCTCGAAGGCAACAGCTTTCAGACCTCTAACGTGTTGACGTATAGATGGAAAAACAAAAAACATGATGTGACTGCCATCGTTGGACATGAATATGTGACGAAGTGGACACGTAGCTTTTCAGCAGGTGCCACGCAGTTTCCGAACGATGAAATCGGACTGGCCGACTTGTCTTTAGGAGTGCCGAGCACCCCCTCGTCCAATGAGAATTACGATGATAAACTCCTTTCTTTCTTTGGTCGTGTAAATTATACCTTAATGGATAAATATCTTTTCACGGCTTCTTTGCGTGCAGACGGTTCGTCTAAATTCGGAAAGAACAATAAATGGGGCTATTTCCCCTCTTTCTCTGCCGCATGGCGTTTAAGTGAAGAAGAGTTTATCAAGGATTTGGCTGTTTTTTCCGATCTGAAGCTTAGGGTTGGTTATGGTCTTGCCGGTAATAACCGCATAGGCAGTTATCAGAGTCTGGCTATCATGAGTTCGGTCACTGCTGCTAATGGCAATGGGGCACAAGCCGGTTATGCTTCCAAACAAGTGCCCAACCCCGATTTGAAGTGGGAGGCGAATAAGACTTTCAACTTGGGTTTGGATTTTGGTTTCTTCAATCAGCGCATAACGTTCTCTCCTGAATTCTACATTAACCGCAGTACCAATTTGCTGCTTAATGCCAAATTGCCCTACTCTTCCGGCTATCAAAATATGATGATTAATGCAGGCGAAACAGAGAATATGGGTATTGACTTGACCATTAATACAGTGAATATTGCCGGCAAGAATTTCACTTGGAATACTTCTGTTACTTTCTCCCATAACAAGAATAAAGTGAATAAGCTGACTGGCGAAAAGGTACAGTTATACTTGGCGAAATTCGGCTATGATGGTGCCGGTGCTTCTCATCAGATCGGAGTAGACCAACCATTGGGACAGTTTTATGGTTATGTAACCGAGGGCCTTTACCAAGTAAGCGATTTTAATTATGATGCTTCAACCAAGACCTATACACTGAAAGATGGCGTTCCCTATCATGGCGACAAGAAGAATGTGAAGCCCGGATATTGGAAGTTCAGGAATGTGGATGGAAGCGACGATAATTTAATCACAGAAAGCGACAAGACCGTTATAGGTAATTCTTTCCCGGATTTTTATGGAGGTATCAACAATAGTTTTTCTTGGAAGAATCTTGATTTGAGCGTCTTTCTGACCTATAGCTACGGCGCCGAGGTGTTGAACGCGACAAAACTGACGAATACCAAAACCGCTCTGACCAATAAGAATGTTTTGACAATAGCCAATGAGGCCGACCGTTGGGTGACAGTGAACAATAATGGCGAATTGATAACGTCTCCTGACGAACTGGCCGCCATGAACCAAGGCAAGACGGTGGCTCATTTTGGTGATAATGGTTTGAATAATGCCTATATCCATTCTTGGGCGGTAGAAGATGCTTCTTTCCTGAAGTTAAGCAATATCACTGTTGGTTATACATTTCCCAAGCGGATTATCAATAAGATGGGTTTGACCAAGTTGCGCTTGTATGCCACAGGCAATAATTTGTTGACATGGACTCCTTATACGGGTTTTGATCCGGAAGTCTCTACTATGGGAAGTTCGTTGACACCGGGTGTCGACTTTGGTGCTTATCCCAAAAGCCGTTCGTTCGTATTTGGCGTAAATGTTGCATTCTAATTTCAGATATAAAAAGGGAACACAATGAAAAATAAAATTATATATGCGCTTGGCGCACTGATGCTTGTAGGATATACTTCGTGTGACTTGACAGAGAAACCTACTTCGTTCTATGAAAAAGATTCCTACTTCGTGACGGAAGACAAAGCCAGAATGGCTGTTGTCGGGATATACGATTGTATTGAAACTCAAAAATATTACGGGCAGAATATCATGCCGTTCTTCGGTTCGGATGATATGTTTATGGTGAGAGGTGTCGGTTCTGATGGAACCCGTCGCGATATATCTCATTATAAGTACAATTCGGCCAATACATGGATTGCTTCTATCTGGCAATATGCCTATCAGGGCATAGACCGGGCCAATGTGGCGATTACTTGTATCGAAGGCATGCCGGGGTATGCTGAAAAAGAAAGTTTGCAGGAGTTGGTTGCTCAGGCAAAGTTCCTTCGCGCCTTCCTTGCTTTTGATTTGGTCAAGTTTTTTGGCGACGTGCCATTTAGCACGGAATATACTAATGGCTATGAGAATACGACTAAGCCTCGTGTTGAACGTGAGCAAATATACGACCGGATGGTTGAAGATTTGAATTTTGCAAAAGAACATTTGAAACCGGGCAGCGAGGTAGCTTCTTCCGAAGTGCCTTGCCGTGGTGCGGCACGTGCCTTGTTGATGCGTGTTTATCTGCAGAGAGCCGGTTATAGTCTGAATCGTGCGTCTCGTAAACTCACCCGTCCGGCTGATTCTGACCGTAAGTCCTATTTTGAGGCCGTTATAAAAGAATGGGAAGCTCTGAAAGCCGAAGGGTATCACGGTTTTTATGCCGGCGGCTATGAACAACTGTTTATGAATTATTCCCGGTTGGTATTGAACAATCAGGAAACTCTTTGGGAAATAGCCTTTGAACCCAATCAGGGTGAGACTGACAATGCGGGAATGTGGGCCACTTACAACGGACCGCTGGTAGATGCACCGGGTAGTTACTCCGGCACAAGCAACTATATAGGACGTGCCAATGCCTTCTTCTCGGTTTTGCCTTATTGGAAGTCTTTCTATGAGTCGAATGCAGACGGTAGTGCGAAAGACTTGCGTCGTGATGTGAACTTTGTGGATTATGCTATTAAATGGAATAAAAAAACAGAAACGCAGGAAAAATCATATACCTGCAATGAAATAGCCAAAAGTCTATATAGGTATCCGGGCAAATGGCGCAGAGAGTGGATGGCTTTGGGATTTGTCGACCCGAACAATACCGGTGTCAATTATTCTCCATTACGTTATGCCGATGCCGTTTTAATGGCTGCCGAGGCTTATAACGAAACGGGCAATACCTCCGAAGCTTGGAAACTATTGAATGATGTACGTGTTCGTGCCGGCGCCACTCCGATAATTTCCGCAAACTATTCAAGTTTGATGAAAGCCCCTAAAGTATATGATTTATCCTTTATTGCAGATGATGACGATGCCGGAAAGTTTCGTACGGCTCTTTATTGGGAGCGTGCTTTTGAGTTGTGTTATGAAGGCCAGCGCAAGTACGACCTGCTTCGCTGGGGCATTTTAGAAGAAGCCTTGAAAGCAGCACAAACTTATATGGAGTCTTGGTATCCGGGCGCTGACGAACATATCAATAAGGCAACTTTAAAGAGTTGGAATCCGAAGGCTTGGGCAGAAAGCAATTATGTGGCAGGCCATACCTTTATTGCAGGAAAGCATGAACTGTTTCCCATTCCATTGGTTGAAATCCAGTCTAATGCGGCTTTGAACGGTGAGAATAATCCCGGATACGAATAACTCCTCGGTTGTCCGGGAGTGAATGATATACTTTCGAAAAAAGAAGAAATTTGTTAATGGAGAGGCTGTGAAATGAGACTGATAGTCTCTCCATTATTGTATGCACAGATGGTATTTTATACATAAATAGAGCATACGAGGAAAATGATAACTTATAAAATATTTTTTATGAAGAAATTTGTGTTGTTTTGTTGCACGGTGGTTGCATTGCAAGGACTTTTTGGCTGCTCATCCGGTCAGACTAAGGACGGCTACGGTTGGTTGAAGAATGCAATAGACACATCAGTGAAACAATTGGAGGAGACAGTTGCAGATGTGGGAGATTCTATTTTGTTACCTCGTTCTATTTGGACGGGATATGATATGGACTTTCTTTGCAGCCAATTACAAAGAGACCCGGCGACTTTTAAGGACTCTTTGAGAGTAAAGCCCGTAAAAGAAGCCTTGGGAACCCGACGCTATTGTGCCTCCATATATGATTGGACAAGCGGATTCTTTCCGGGAAGTTTATGGTATGCGTATCTGTTGACGAATAATGAAGAACTGAAAACAGATGCTGTGAAATATACAAACTATCTGTATCCGGTTCGCGAGTATAAAGGTACACATGACATCGGTTTTATGATGAATTGCAGTTTTGGAAATGCCTATCGTATATCCCCTTCAGATAGCGTCCGTCAGGCATTGATACAAACCGCAGATAATTTGTGCGGACGTTTTGATTCCAATATCGGTTGCATTCGTTCGTGGGATTTCGGGAAGTGGAATTTTCCTGTGATTATCGACAACATGATGAATCTGGATTTGCTGTTTTATGTAAGCCATCTTACCAACGATTCAAAATACAAAGAAATAGCTCTGAGACATGCTGAGACAACTTTAAAAAATCATTTCAGAGATGACCAATCATCCTACCACGTAGTAAGTTATAATAATGACGGTACTGTTGAACTGAAGTGTACGCATCAGGGAAAGAATGATGATTCGTCGTGGGCGCGTGGACAGGCTTGGGCAGTATATGGATATACTTCCTGCTATCGTGAGTCGAGGGATACCGTTTTCTTGAAGCAGGCTGAAAATATAGCGGCACTCATTATGGCACGTGTAAAGACGAATGACGATATTCCTTTGTGGGATTATGATGCACCCGATAGGCCTGATACACCCAGAGATGCTTCTGCGGCTTCTATTACAGCTTCTGCTTTGATAGAACTCGGCACATTGGCAAAGGACGGGCAAATCTATCTTGATTACGCAGAGAAATTGTTGAAATCTCTTTCTTCGGATGCTTATTTGGCGAAGACGGGCACTAATCAAGGGTTTATATTAATGCATTCCACGGGTTCGCTTCCTAACGGCTCAGAGATTGACACTCCTCTGAATTATGCCGATTATTATTATCTGGAAGCATTATACCGTTATATGCAAGTAAAGGGGCTTACATATAAATCGCTTTAATTTAATTTCGATTTACCATTACCATGAAAGTAATAAGATATATTTTAGGTGTCGTCTTTTTGATGAGTTCCGTATGTGCGGAAGCGCAACAATTGCGTAAAGAGGCTTTCGACCTGTTGAATCTGGATTATCCGGGTTTGGAAAAGGTAAAAGCAGCATGTGCACGGCAACAGTGGAGTGAAGCATCTCAAGCTTTATTGGACTATTACCGCCATCGAAGCGGTGTAATGCATCCTGATATTGATTTGAAGAATATCAAGCTCTCTAAAGAAGAACAAAAATGGGCTGATGATGCTTTGGAGCATACTTTCTTTGTACATAAAGGATATCAACCTTCCTATAATTACGGCAAAGACATCAATTGGCAGTATTGGCCCGTGCAAGACAATGAACTGCGTTGGCAGCTGCATCGCCATAAATGGTTTACTCCGATGGGAAAGGCATATCGTCTTTCGGGAGATGAGAAGTATGCCAAAGAATGGGCATATCAATATATGGATTGGATCAAGAAAAATCCATTGACACAAGTAAAGCAGGAAGAGTATGAGTTGGTGAGTGCCGGTGAGGTGAAAGGGATTGCCGAGAATGTACGCTTTGCATGGCGTCCGTTGGAAGTTAGTAATCGCTTACAGGATCAGACATTGCAATTTCTTTTATTTGTAAGCTCGCCTGCGTTCACTCCGGAGTTTCTGACAGAATTTTTGGTGAATTATCATCGTCATGCATTGCATATTCTGGCCAATTATTCAGCTCAAGGCAATCATTTATTGTTTGAAGCCCAGCGCATGGTATATGCAGGCGCTTTCTTTCCTGAATTTAGAGAGGCTTCTGCATGGAGAGAGAGTGGCATCAGTATCCTGAATCGTGAAATAAAGAAGCAGGTCTATCCTGATGGAGGGCAATATGAGTTAGATCCCCATTATCATTTGGCGGCAATCAATATCTTTTGCAAGGCCTTGCGTATGGCGGATGTGAATGGTTTCCGCCAAGAGTTTCCCGCAGAATATGTGAATACGGTGAAAAACATGATTGAGTTCTATTCCAATATCTGCTTTCCTGATTATAGTAATCCTTGCTTTAGCGATGCAAAGAGGGGAGAACGCTCTGAAGAGATTCGGAATTACAAGGATTGGCTCAAGATTTTTCCGGATTGTGAATGGATACGCTATTATGCAACAGAAGGTCGGGAAGGTTCTCCTTTACCCTACCTTTCTCATGGAGCTCTGACATCCGGATTTTTTACGTTTAGAAACGGATGGAAGCAAGATGCTACGGTTATGGTAGTGAAGGCCGGTCCGAAAGGAGAATGGCATTGCCAACCGGATAACGGAACTTTTGAACTTTGGTATAACGGAAGGAATTTGTTCCCTGATAGCGGTTCTTATGTTTATGCAGGAGACGCTGAAGTGATGAAGCTTCGTAATTGGTTTCGTCAGACTTGTGTGCATAATACATTGACTTTAGATGAAAAGAATCTGCAAACCACTGAATCTGTTACCAAACTTTGGAAGTCGGAAGGTAATGAACAAGTTTTGGTCACTGAGAATCCGCATTATGACGGCTTGAAGCACAGGCGTTCCGTATTCTTTGTTGACCGGACATATTTTGTCATTGTAGATGAGGCTGTTGGCGATGCGAAGGGAACTGTCAATTTGAATTATAATTTGTGCGAAGGTGCTGTTGAGGTCGATGGAAAGAATAACATGCTGATTTCTTCTTTTGAAGGACCAAGCAATGTGAAACTGCAATGTTTTGCAGAGAAGAAAATGACATTGAAAGAAAAAGAAGGTTGGCGTTCCGTTGCATATCGCCAGCGCGTGCCTCGTACTGCCGTTTCATTCAATATTGATAAGAAAACCTCGGATGCGGTGCGCTATATTACAATTATCTATCCGGCAAACAACACTATGACTTGTCCTACATTCAAGGCGAAGTTTCTGAATAAGTCTTATGATGAGAAGGGCGTAAGAGCAGAAGTGTCTGTCAATGGCAAGAAACGTCGATTAGAGTGTTTCTGGTAACGAAATGCTTATTCTCTTGTTAGGGAAGTTATATGATATTTAGAATCTGTTTTAATTTCCCTAAAGGATGTTTTTAACATCTTCAGAGTTTATCCTAAGTCTTTTATCTGTTTTCATGAAGAACATTACTCACTAAGTTCTGTCTGAAAGCAGATAAAAGACCTAAAGAACAAATCAAAGAGGAAAGCTGGAATAAATTCAAAATGGATTCGTTTTCTTAGATAAGGGTGTCGTTTCTATTCACTAAAGGAATCCTATAAAAAGCTGAAGAAGTATAGCAACCTTCTTTATTCGGAGAAAGAACTTTATAAGACATCGTTTTTTGCATAAAACTCTTATTTAATGGACAATGTTAACATCTGAATTGTGTAAAAGTGTGAATTTGTGAAACATTATTTTTACCCTTTTATAGATGTTTGTTGTATGTTTGGTTCATAAAAGATTCGATGTTAAACCTTAGATTGATTATGATTATGCATAAAATTAAAGGAATTATTGGGCTTATCCTCACTTTTACCTGTATGGTAACATTTGCGCAAAACATAGTGGTTGTAGGTAAAGTGACTGATAGTGAGGGCTATGAAGTGATTGGCGGTAGTGTCGTTTTGAAGGGGTCTGTCGGTATTGGGACGGTTACCGATGTGGATGGTAATTATTCTTTGAAAATAAATAATGCATCTACCGATGTATTAGTGTTTTCGTATGTCGGAATGAAGTCTAAAGAGGTAAGAGTCAATGGGCAAAGTGTAATAAACGTAACATTGGAAGCGGATGCGGTTATGTTGGATGAAGTAGTTACCATTGGTTACGCTACTGTAAAGAAAAAGGATTTGACAGGTGCTGTTTCTTCTGTAAGTTCAAAAGATTTGGCAGCAGTTCCTGTGTCTGATATCGCTCAAGCATTGAGTGGTAAAATTGCAGGAGTGCAAATTATCCGTTCGCAAGGCTCGCCGGATGCAGATGTTTCCATAAAAGTACGTGGGGGAACTTCTATTACTCAAAGCAATGAGCCTCTTTATATAATTGATGGATTCCCTAGTGAAGATGGTTTAAAGGGAATAGAGTCCAGTGATATTGAATCTATCGACATTCTGAAAGATGCTTCTTCAACAGCTATTTATGGAGCAAGAGGAGCCAATGGCGTTATTCTTGTGACAACCAAAGGAGGAAAAACTGAAAAGTTCAATATAAATTATGATATGTATGTCGGTTTAAAAAAAGTGAACAAAAGATATGAGTTGCTGAATGTGAAAGATTTTGTAAAATTGGATTATGAGCGGGCTGTGAATGAACCCGATGTAATGCGTGATTTTATAATACCGACTTATGGCACATGGAATGAATTAGATGATTTATATGGCAATCGTAAAGGAATTGATTGGCAAAAAGAGGTTTTTGAACGGCGTTCTGCAATAACTCGGCAACATAAAATTACGCTCAGCGGTGGTAATAAAACTTCTCAATACATGCTTACTTATACGCGTAATGATGATAAAGGTGTTTGGTACGGAAGCGGATTGAAGCGAGATAACTTTCGTTTAAAACTTAATCAGGAAGCCAATTCTTGGTTAAACTTCTCCACGAACATTAGTTATATTGATGAAAAAACGGAAGGATTAGGCACGCTTCAGGAAGGAGGCTCTTTCAGTCGTATGCAACATGTTATCCAATATAGACCTACTATTGGTAAAAATGGTAATGATGAGCAATTATTAATCGATGATGATGATCCTGTGTTGTTATTAGAAGGTGCGAGCCAGATGCAGAGCCCGATAGCTTCGATTGAGAGTGAACAAAGGGATAAACGTAATCGCATTTTGTCTATTAATGGGGATGTGCAACTTAAAATCTTAAAAGATTTATCATATCGTGGCACCATAGGCCTTCGTAAACGTACTATTAATACGAATATTTTTTATTCAGAAAGATCTAAGCAAGCAAAAAATGCGGGTGCACCTTATGGCTGGAGAGAAATAGAAGAACAACAAAGTTTTATGTATAATAATGTTGTTACTTGGAATAAAAAATTCAATAGAAAACATCAATTGACTTTGGTGGGTGGTCAGGAATTTATTCAATACAAGACAGACTATTTAAAGGCTGGTGCACGTAAGTTTGATAAGATTAATTTTGGCTTGGCGGATATGTCTTTGGGGGCTAGTCCGGATAAGGTGATAACAGAACTTGGTAGTGATAAAATGCTGTCATACTTTATGCGTGGTAATTACAGTTTTAAAGACAAATATTTATTTGCAGCTTCTGTACGTGCTGATGGTTCTAGTAAGTTTGGATCTAACCATAAATGGGGAATATTTCCGGCAGCTTCTTTTGCATGGAGAGTTTCAGAAGAGAATTTTATTAAAGAATGGGGCATTTTTTCAAACTTGAAACTCCGGTTGAGTTATGGTACGGCAGGAAATAATAGAATAAACAATTATTTGAGTTTGTCAAAGATGGGGTCTGTATGGATTCCATACAACGGGATAAATACAGTTGCGGGTTTTGTCAGTAAACAATTACATAATCCGGACTTGCAGTGGGAAACAAATATAACTTCCAATTTCGGACTTGACGTGGGCTTCTTGAACCAGCGCATTCAATTGAGTGTAGATTTGTATAATATTGAAACTAAGAATTTATTACTCGATGCTCCGATTCCATTGTTGTCAGGATACAAAACCATGATGATTAATGCGGGAAAAACTAATAATAGGGGGATTGAAGTAGCTGTAACCATACATAATATACAGACAAAGGATTTTAGCTGGAGTACCAGTTTGAATCTTTCTCACAATAAAAATAAGGTGAGGGCGTTGTATAATACAGATTATATGGAGATTGTATCTAATTGGGCGCAAACTTCTGAATTCAATAAGAGTGATTATATAATTCGGATAGGACAAGCATTGGGGCAAATGTATGGATACCGTTTAAAAGGTATTTATACCGTAGATGACTTTAATTATGATGCAGGACGGAAGAAATATGTAGTAAGAGATGGAGTTCCTTATGATAAAGACTATTATCCGAAACCCGGATATTGGAAATTTGAAGACGTAGATGGAAATAAAGAAATAACAGCAGATGATAGAACTGTCATTGGTAATGCTAATCCAAAGATTTATGGTGGATTGACAAATTCTCTTACTTGGAAGAATTTCGATTTAAATGTCTTTTTGAACTTTTCAATAGGTAATAAAATATATAGTGCCAATAAGATGTATTACACTAAATTCAATAATCGTTGGAGAAATACTTTGCAAGATGAAGGAATGCGCCGTTTTACGGTTATCAATACAGAAGGTGAGTATATCATGAATGATCCAATACAGCTTACTGCTGTCAATCAGGGACATGATTATGTCTCAGTAGAAGGGAGCTCCAACTTGTTTTTTCACTCCGGATATGTAGAAGATGGCTCTTTTCTTAAAATTAATAATATTTCTTTAGGGTATACGCTCCCGAAAAGCCTGACGAGGAAAGTAAAGCTGTCTAATGTGCGTTTCTATGCAACCGGTTATAATCTTTATACATTCACTAAATATTCAGGATACGATCCTGAGGTTAATACTTATTCGAATAAGGGGTTAACGCCTGGTATTGATTGGGGTGCATATCCATCTGCGGTTTCGTTTGTGTTTGGAGCAAATATCACTTTCTGAATATTAACTATACATTTTAGGATTATGAGAACATTATATAAAAGATTGATTAGTGCGTATATCATAGCGTTCTGTCTACCGATTTTATTTACTTCTTGTGAAGATTTTCTTGCAGAAACACCTTATGATTTTTATGATGAACAGAATTTCTATAAAGATGTTTCTGAATTGGAACTTGCAGTCAATGGTGCTTACGAAGTTCTAAGTCAGAAGATGACATACGGCCATTTTATGTTGGTGAACGATTGCGATACGGATTTAAGTCATATAAAAGGCTCTGGAACCGGCCATACGGCACGAGATTTGGGGCACTACAATATCTATTCTTCTCATACTTGGATTGAGCAAGCGTGGGGATATTATTATACCGGTATAGATCGTGTGAACCGTATTATGGCCAATAAAGAACGTGTTGCATTACCCGATGATGAATCTAAAAAGAAGTTTAATCGTTTGATTGCTGAGGCTAAGCTGTTACGGGGAATTTGTTATTTTGATTTGGTACGAATGTGGGGAGATGTACCATTGAAACTAACAGCTTCAGATAAAAAAGAAAATTTTGCGTTAACTCGTACCGATAGGGAAGAGGTGTATGAGCAAATTGTAAAAGACATGGAAGAGGCCATTAGTGACTTGCCATGGCATGATGAGATGAGTTCTTATGAGGGCCGTCCGACCAAAGGGGCTGCGATGGGATTGTTGGCGAGGGTATACTTGTTTAGGGCAGGATACTCATTGCATCAAAATGGTAAAATGGAGCGGCCGGGTAAATATCTGGAATATTATGGTAAAGTAAAGGCTATTTGTGCGGAATTGATAAATTCGCATCATCATGCTCTAAATGCTAATTATGAAAGAGTTTTTAAGAATGTATGCGAAAATATTCTGGAGCCTAATGAGGTGATGTATGAAGTTCAGTTTTATAATCCCTCCGGCGAGAATGATCATAGTAGTAAAATAGGTTCTTATAATTCGCCGGAGATAAATAGGAATTCTTCTTATGGCTTGGGAAACTCTTTCATAAAGACAACACATTTTGCGTATGATTTGTACGAGCAAGGAGATACTCGCAGGGAAACGGCAATAGCTACATTTAAAATAAATGCCAATGATAATGTTATTCCAATCCCACGTAAAAACAGTTACACTTGGGCTCCGGGCAAATGGCGTAGGAATTGGATTCCCGGCCCGCCGAAGGATTTGGAGAATATGGATATTAATTTTATCCTTTTACGCTATTCGGATGTGCTGCTAATGTATGTAGAAGCCGTCAATGAACTTGATGGGCGGTTAGATAAACTGGCAATAGAATGTCTTAACCAAGTGCGTAGAAGAGCTTATGGATATGTTCCTACTGCCACTACTCCTGCCATTGATTTTACTTCTGCCGATTTTCCTAATCAGCAAAGCGTACGTGATTATCTTTTTATTGAACGTGCCAGAGAATTATGCTTTGAAGGATTCAGACGTTTTGATCTTATCCGTTGGAATAAACTTGCCGTAGTGCTTCATGATTTTGCCGCAAAATTTAATGCAGCTGTTGCAGACGGAACATTAACGTCTTATGTATGGGCTGCCGGTAATTATTTCAAGGGAGGAAAACACGAACTTTATCCTATTCCTTCTTATGAGATACGTGAGACAAAGGGCAGTTTGGTGCAGAACCCCGACTATTCTAATGATGGTAGGTAGAACTAACATATAATTAATGTAATAATAAAATGAATCAACTATCCTATCTGTTTTTACCTCTTACAGCCATTAGTCTATCGGCTTGTACTTCCGGTAGGCCTAAAGAAGAGGCGAAGCGACCTAATATCATCTTTATGATGACAGACGACCATACCACACAAGCCATGTCTTGTTATGGAGGTCGTCTGCTCCAGACACCCAATATGGACAGGATTGCCAATGAAGGCATCCGTATGGATAATTGCTATGCGGTCAATGCATTGTCCGGTCCGTCAAGGGCTTGTATACTGACGGGAAAATTCAGTCATGTCAATGGATTTACGGATAATGCCAGCACTTTTGACGGTAGCCAGCAGACTTTCCCTAAATTGTTGCAAGCGGCGGGGTATCAGACTTCAATAATAGGCAAATGGCATTTGATTACAGAACCTCAGGGGTTTGATTATTGGTGTATCCTGACCGGACAGCATGAGCAGGGTGATTACTACAATCCCGATTTTAATGAAAATGGAAAACAGATTGCAGAGAAGGGATACGTCACCGACATTATCACGGATAAGGCTATTGAGTATCTGAAACACAGAGACAAAAGCAAACCGTTCTGTATGATGTATCATCAAAAGGCACCACATCGTAATTGGATGCCGGCACCTCGCCATCTCGGAATGTTCAACAATACCACTTTTCCTGAACCGGGCACACTGTTCGATACTTATGAAGGCAGAAGTGCTGCGGCCAAGGAGCAGGATATGTCAATAGAGCATACATTGACCGATGACTGGGATTTGAAATTCCTGTCTCGTGAGGATATGCTGAAAGATACTGCAAACCGTCTTTATCAAGTCTACAAGCGTATGCCTGCCGAGGTGCAAAGCAAGTGGGATTCTGTATATGCGCAACGAATTTCCGAGTATCGCAATGGGAAATTGAAAGGTAAGGAATTGATAAGTTGGAAGTACCAACAATACATGCGCGATTATCTGGCAACGGTTGTGGCTGTGGATGAGAATATCGGCCGCTTACTTGGTTATTTGGAGAAAACCGGCGAATTGGATAATACGATTATTATTTATACTTCGGATCAAGGTTTCTTTTTGGGAGAGCATGGTTGGTTCGACAAGCGTTTCATGTATGAGGAGTGCCAACGGATGCCGTTGATTATTCGCTATCCGAAAGCCATTAAAGCCGGTACCGCATCGAATGCCATTGCCATGAATGTGGATTTTGCCCCTACGTTGCTGGATTTTGCAGGAGTAGACATTCCGGATGACATTCAAGGCAAATCGTTGAAGCCTGTCCTGGGTAATGAAGGTAAGGTGCCGGCCGATTGGAGAAAAGCTGCCTATTATCATTATTATGAATATCCGGCAGAACACTCTGTTAAAAGACATTACGGCATTCGTACGGCCGATTTTAAGTTGATTCATTTCTATAATGATATAGACGAGTGGGAAATGTATGATTTGAAGAATGACCCTAATGAATTGAACAATGTGTTCGGGAAAGCGGAATATGCAGAACAACAGGCAAGCATGCTGTCTTTGTTGAAGCAACTGCAAAAACAATATAAGGATGATGACCCGGACGAGAAAGTGAAGGAGTTGTTTAAGGGCGACAGAAGGTTTATGAAAAACAGATAATTATAAGTTCAATAGTATGGATAGAAGAAGTTTTATAAAGAACACCGGTTGGTCTTTTTTAGGGTTAGCCGCATCGGGCAGTTTGTTGTCTTCGTGCCGGATGGGAACTCCTGCGGAGAAAAGAAAGATGCCCTCTGCCGGTAATCTGAAATATTTTTGGGGAGACCTGCATAATCATTGTAATATAACTTATGGGCATGGCGATATGCGTTCTGCATTCGAAGCGGCTAAGGCGCAGTTGGATTTTGTTTCTGTAACTCCACATGCCATGTGGCCCGATATTCCCGGCGCGGATGACCCTCGCCTGAAGTGGGTGATTGATTATCATACCGGCGCCTTCAAGCGTCTGCGCGAGGGAGGCTACGAGAAGTATGTGGCTATGACCAATGAGTATAATAAGGAAGGAGAGTTTCTCACTTTTATAGGTTATGAGGCGCATAGTATGGAACATGGAGATCATGTCGCTTTGAATTATGATTTGGATGCGCCGTTGGTGGAATGTACTTCCATAGAAGATTGGAAGCAGAAAGCCCGTGGGCATAAGGTTTTTATCACTCCCCACCACATGGGCTATCAGACCGGCTATCGCGGATATAACTGGAAGTGTTTTACGGAAGGAGAGCAAACTCCGTTTGTAGAGATGTATTCCCGGCACGGGTTGGCCGAGAGTGACCAAGGGGACTATGATTATTTGCATGACATGGGACCTCGCCAGTGGGAAGGAACCGTTCAATATGGATTGGAACAAGGCAGGAAATTCGGTATTATGGGGTCGACAGACCAACACGCAGGCTATCCGGGCAGCTATGGCGACGGTCGTATAGGTGTTCTGGCCGAATCGTTGTCTCGCGATAAGATTTGGGATGCCATGAAAAACCGCCATGTATGTTGTGCCACCGGGGATAAAATCAATATCGATTTCCGTTTGAACGATGCTTTTCCGGGTGATGTGGTGCGGGGAAACAGTCGTCGCATTTATTTGAATGTAGAGGGAGGAAGCTGTATCGATTATATAGATATTGTCAAAAACAGGAAATGTATTGCCCGTTTAAGTGGTCCGTTGCTGCCTGAGATGCCGGACGGGGATATGGTGCGTTGTAAGATAAAGATTGATTTCGGTTGGAACCGTGAAGAGCAGTATGTGCATTGGCAGGGAATGCTGTCGGTGGATAAAGGAGTAATTAATGCCGTTGAACCTTGTTTCCGAGGTGCTGCATTTACTTCGCCCCAACCGGGAGAACCGGAATTTGAAACAAAGGTGAATCGTATAGTATCCGTGACGAGCAATACTGTTGAACTGGATATGTACAGTTCCAAGAATCCGAATACGACCACTCCTGCCACACAAGGTGTGATTCTGGACGTGTCTATGCTTAAAGACGGTGTGATTTCGGCTGAATTTAACGGTAAGAAGTTTGAGCATTCGTTAGGCGAGCTTCTGGAAGGTTCGCGTTCTCATTTCATGATAGGATGGCTCAGCGAAGCTATTCTGTTCAATCGTGCCATGCCCGAAAGCTGCTTTACGGTCGAACATTACATGGAAGATAAAGAACCCGAAAGGGATACAGACTATTATTATGTAAGAGTTCGTCAGCGTAATCGGCAATGGGCTTGGAGTTCTCCTATATGGGCAGAAAGAGTCTGAAAAAACTTTATGAATGTTGGGAGCTATGGAATATGCTATTGGCATTGATTTAGGCGGTACGTCTATAAAATACGCTTTGGTGGACGAAGCGGGTAATTCTTTCTTTGAAGGGAAATTACCTTCTTTTGCTTCCGTGTCGGCTGCGGAAGTGATGGCCCGACTGGTGGAGGCTGCTTCCATTGTGAAACATGAGGCCGGGCGGCGGAATAGGAACATACGGGGCATAGGGCTTGGCACTCCGGGCATTGTCGATGAGACCAACCGTATCGTACTGGGAGGTGCCGAGAACATTGTGGGATGGGAAAACATAGACGTGGCTTCCGTGCTGGAAGAAGCGTTGAAACTACCCGTGGTTGTAGGAAATGATGCCAATCTGATGGGGTTGGGCGAGACCAAGTTCGGTGCCGGAAGAGGATGCAGCGATGTTGTCTTTTTGACGGTAGGTACAGGCATAGGCGGTGCGGTGATTATCGATGGCAAATTATTCGGCGGGTATGCCAACCGGGGCACGGAGTTGGGCCATGTTCCCTTGATAGCCACGGGAGAACGTTGCGCATGCGGCGCTGTTGGCTGTCTGGAGCATTATGCTTCGACGGCGGCTTTGGTAAGACGTTTCAGTACATTGGCAGAGGAGCGGGGATTGGAGTTCGATGCGGAGATAGACGGAGAACTGATTGTCCGTTTGTATCGCGAGGCTTTTCCGCTGGCTGTCGATTGCATGAACGAACATTTTTATTATTTGGGAAGAGGCGTTGCCGGATTCATTAATATCTTCAGTCCTCAGCGTGTTGTGATAGGAGGAGGTGTCGCAGAAGCCGGTTCTTTTTACGTGGAAAAGATAAAGGAGGTTGCCGGCGGGCATGTTATCATGGACTGTGCCCTGAATACGCAAATCGTGGCTGCGGAACTGGGTAACAGGGCCGGACTGATTGGTGCTGCATCGTTGATATTATAAGTGTCGGGTTGTGAAGCAAGACGTTGTAGTCCTGCATGTCATTGCTGCAAGATTCTGCAAGCCTGCCGCAGTTCCACTGCAAACTTGCTGCAGTTCCACTGCAAACATGCTTGCAGCGTTACTGCAAAAGTGTTGCAGTGGTAATGCAAAGGCATTACAGTGATGCTGCAAAGGCTATGCAGTGGAACTGCAACAAGGATGCACGGCATTCATGAGGCGTGATGCGGTTTTGCTTCTCTTTGAAGTATAAAAGAAAGGAAATGTTTATGAGAAAGATAATAGCAGGTTTGTCCGCCTTGTGTATGCTGGCGGCTTGTGTCAGTTCCGAACCGTCGGCTGTGATAAAAGTCGCGGAGGCAACATTGATGAATGAGGTGCGTGCAACCCCTTCTCCACAGGATGGGATGCATGTCAGGGTAAATCCGCCGCATTTCATGTGGCCTGACAAATTCCCTCATCTCGGTGCGGTGTTGGACGGCGTGCCGGGGCAAGTGGAAGAGAAGCCGAAAGTGGTTTACAGGATTCGTATCTCTCAGGATAAAAACTTTGAGAAGGATGTCCTGACGGGGGAGCGTGCATGGGCCTTTTACAATCCGTTCCGATGTCTGGCACAAGGCAAATGGTATTGGCAACACGCTTATGTCAGCCCCGAAGGAGAGGAAGAATGGTCGCCGGTCCATCATTTTTATATAGATGAGCATACTGAGGAGTTCAATCCGCCGGCTTTGAAAGAGGTGTTGGCCGGCTATTCTTCCCGTCATCCCCGGATATTGCTGGATGCGGAAGAGTGGGAAGAAGTGATGCTGAGAAACAAGAACAACCCGGAGGCTCATGCGTATATGGACAAAGCCTCCCGGTGCTTTTCCCTTCCGTTGAAGCATCTTCAGGAAGAAATAGATACGACCAATGTCGTTACATTGACCAATATCGTGCAACGTGAGTCGGCCCTTATTCGCGAGAGCCGTAAAATTGTAGACCGCGAAGAGGCCAATGTGGAAGCATTGGTGCGGGCATATCTGTTGACTAAAGATGAGAAGTATTACCGGGAAGGCATCGAGCGCTTGAGTGAGATTCTTTCTTGGCAGACGAGCAAATATTTTGCAGGCGACTTCAATCTCTCCACGCTGCTTTCCATGAGCACATCCGCCTATGATGGCTTCTATAATTTGTTGACTTCGGAAGAAAAGCGGATGCTGTTGGATAATATCCGCAGCATCGGTGATAAGTTCTTCAATGAATATGTAAACCATTTGGAGAACCGTATTGCAGACAACCACGTGTGGCAGATGACCTTTCGCATTCTTACGATGGCCGCTTTTGCCACGGTTGGCGAAATTCCCGAAGCATCCGTATGGGCCGATTATTGCTATAACGAATGGATATCCCGTCTGCCGGGACTGAACCATGATGGTGCTTGGCATAATGGCGACTCTTATTTCCACGTCAACATACGCACATTGATAGAAGTGCCGGCATTCTTTTCGCGCATATCGGGGTTTGACTTCTTTGCAGACCCTTGGTATGATAACAATGCCCTGTATGTCGTTTACCAACAACCTCCTTTTTCCAAATCGGGCGGCCATGGCAATTCGCATGAAAACCAGCGTATGCCCAACGGAGGGCGTGTGGGCTATGCCGATGCGCTGGCGCGCGAGTGTAACAATTGGTGGGCGGCGGCTTATGTGCACGAGATTATGCGAGAAGACCCCGGAATCTTGTCGAAAGCCTTTGAAGCCAAGCCCGCCGACTTGACGTGGTATCGCTGTGTTACCAAAAAGGAAAGACCCGCCGGCGCGCTACGTTTGTCGGACTTGCCGGGATGTAAAGTGTTTAACGAAACCGGTACAGCTTTAATGAACACCGACCTCGGACATTACAAAAACAATGCGATGCTCTCTTTCAGAAGCAGTCCTTACGGTTCTACATCGCATGCGTTGGCCAATCAGAATGCTTTCAATACATTCTTTGGCGGTAAGGCGGTTTTTTATAGTAGCGGTCATCGCACGGGGTTTACTGATGACCACTGTATGTATGCCTATCGGAATACCCGTGCCCATAATTCGATATTAATCAATGGCATGGGGCAAAGAATCGGCACTGATGGATATGGATGGATTCCCCGATATTATGAGGGCGAAGAGATTTCATACGTTGTAGGAGACGCCTCCAATGCGTATGGAAAAGTGCAGTCTCCCTTATGGTTGGAGCGTGGGCGCTTATCGGGCACTCGGTTCACTCCGGAGAAGGGATGGGACGAAAATAAACTCGACTTCTTTCGCAGGCATGTCGTGCAGTTGGGCACTTCCGGCTTGTTTGTGATTTACGATGAATTGGTCGGTAAAGAGCCGGTAAGGTGGGATTATCTGCTGCATACGGTTGAACTTCCTATGGATGTGGCCGAATATGAAGGCGGATTGCAGATACGGGGCAGGAATAAGGCTGATGGGGTATCTGTGGCCCATTTGTTTGCTTCGCAAAAAATGTCGTATGCGCAAACCGACACCTTCTTTGTAGCCGCCGTGGACTGGAAAAACAGGCTTGGTAAATCTCTTCCCGGTCACTATCATTTTACCGCATCTACTGCCGCCTGTACCAAGGCTTGCTTCCTGAATGTGGTCGACGTGCATGGCAATAATCGCGCCGATGCCTTCATCAAACGGGAAGGAAACCGTGTGACAGTGGAGGGATGGGTGATTGAATGCAATTTGGATGGTAAAGGAAAAGCTTTTTTACGTATAGAGAATAAAGAGAAAGGAACTTCATTGGACTTTAATTACACTTCGAACAAAGGAGCTACGATTATAGTAGACCGGGTTGACGGGAAAGAAGTAAAGAAGAAGTTGGTCGACTTTCTGCCTCATCTTGAAATCTAACTTATATGGATAACCCGAATTCGGTATAAGATAAGGCATTATGTGCCTGTTAAATACTCGTATATATCTTGCCGTTTTCCTCGCATATATGAGATGCCGAACGTCGTATATGCGAGATTATGAACGTCGCATATACGAGACCACGCATGTCGCATATGCGAGACCATGAACGTCGCATATACGAGACTTGGCACCACTGATTACCCCCTTCGGGTGTATCTCTGGGGGCGTTTCGTATAGGCGGAGTCTTTTTCCCTTCTTTATTATATTGAAATCAGGTTATGGACACGGTGGGAGTCTGTCTTGATAGGATTTCGGAAGCGGGAGAAGTTTTATGTTTTTATCTGAAGGATATTCCGTAATAGTTTTTATATTTGCTATCTGCAAATGAGATAGGAGATATATTTTATGGATAATAACTTTGCAATAAACATCGGTCGTCAGCTGGGTAGCGGCGGACATGAGGTAGGCGAGAAACTTGCCTCTCGCTTAGGCATCGGCTTCTATGACAAAGAGTTGATAAACTTGGCTTCTGAAGAAAGCGGCTTTTGCTGCGAGCTTTTCGAGAAGGCCGACGAGAAGACATCGCAAGGCGTGTTGGGAGGCTTGTACGGCATGCGTTTCCCTTTTATCAGCGACGGGGCCATTCCCGTAACGAGTTGCTTGAGCAACGATGCGCTTTTCAAGATTCAGAGCGATGTGATAAGAAAGCTTGCCTCCAAAGGCTCTTGTCTGTTTGTGGGGCGTTGTGCCGACTATATATTGCGCGACCATCCCCGCTGTGTGAATATCTTTGTTTCCTCCACTCCGGAAGATCGCATTGCCCGCATTTGCAGAAAACGCCCCATTTCGGAAAAGGAAGCGGAAGAGTTGATGGAGAAAGCCGACAAGAGGCGCGCCAACTACTATAATTTTTATAGCAACAAGACGTGGGGAACTGCCTCTACCTATCACCTCTGCATTGACTCGTCCGTGTTGGGCATCGACGCTACGGCAGACTTCTTGGAAGAGTTTGTAAAGAGAAAACTGTCTGGCGGCTGATATGTGTCAATTCATAGCTCTTCGCGTTATGATATAACTATACCCCCATACACTCCCTGTAAAAGTCGAACATCTCGCAAACGGCGTCCTTGTCCGCAGTTTGGTTCAGGCAGATGTCGCCTACTTCTTTCAACAGGGTGAAGTTGATGACACCGGCCGTATTCTTCTTATCGTGTTTCATCAATTCGTACAAGCGGTCATACTGTTTGCAGTCGAAGGCAAAGCCGCCATAGTTCTCTTTGATGAAGCGGATGGTCTGATACATCCTTTCTTTGGGAAATCCCGCCTTTATATGAGAAAGGTATAACTCGCAGACAATGCCCCAAGCCACGGCATAGCCATGTAGCACCGGACGGTTTTCGGCAAGGGCGAGGCTCTCGAAGGCATGCCCTACGGTATGTCCCAGATTCAGGGCTTTGCGTATGCCATGCTCCAACGGGTCTTCTTCCACAATGCGCTCTTTTACTTGCACGGAGCGTCCCACCATCTGTTTCAACGCCGCATAGTCTATTCTTTCGGTATCGAAAGCCAGCAGTTCCGCCAGATGGCCGGGAGTGCTGATGAGGCCATGCTTCAACATTTCGGCATAGCCGGAGAAGAAGTTGTGGGCATCGAGGCTGCGAAGAAATTCGGTCTCTATTAGCACGCAGGCGGCGGGTGCAAATACGCCGATTTCATTCTTCAGGCCGTTGAAGTTAATCCCCGTCTTGCCTCCTACCGATGCGTCGACCATAGCAAGCAGGGTGGTGGGGATGTTGACGTAAGCGATACCGCGTTTGAAGGTTGAAGCGGCAAAACCTCCGAGGTCGGTCACCATGCCTCCACCCAGATTGATGAGCAAGGAGTGGCGGCTGGCGCCTTTCTCGCTCAAAGCTTGCCACACCGAAGCCAATGTCTCCAGATTTTTGTGTATGTCTTCTGCCCCGATGACTATTTCTTCCGCATCTTTCAGTGCGGGGATGCTTTTTAATTGCGGCAGGCAGAGGCGGCAGGTATGTTCATCGGCGAGAATGAAGAGTCTGTCATGAGGGCATCTTTCGATGGCCTGTGTAAGGCTGTCAGCCAGTTCTTCGCAAAGAATTACTTCTTGTTTACTCATTAGAGGATTTGTATTTTATTGATTTATTGCACGACAAAGATAGTTCTTTCAACAATAAGTGTTACCTTTGTGTCACGAAAAATAAGAGGCTGCTTGATTTTTGCCCGTCATATCCGTGAAATTCCTTTCCGAATCTGTTTTCTGCATCCTTTCATCGACAAGGCAATGCCGTGCGGCAGGAAAGAACAAGAAAAGAGACCGGAAAGAAGCCGATAAAGAGCTTGATAAAAAGAGAGAGGGAATATTAAGCAGACCTTGTATATAAACTGTAAAAAACGAAAATCAGATGAGAGCTTTGTTACCCGTATATTGCCGTCCGTTGGGCTATTTCATCATAGCCTTAGCGTTGTTTCTTCCTTTCCTGCTGCTGATGTGGGGAAAAGTGACGGATTCCAATTTGTTGTTCTATAAAGAGTGTTCCAAGCTTCTGATGATGATGGGAGCGCTGATGATTATTTTTGCGCTGACAAAGAACGAGAGCGGTGAGACGGAGCAATTGCGCAACAAAGCCACGCGCAATGCCGTCTTCCTGACCGTCTTGTTCATCTTCGGCGGTATGCTCTACCGTGTGGCGAAAGGCGATTTGCTTTCTGTGGACTCTTCTTCTTTCCTCATATTTCTTATATTGAATGTACTTTGTCTGGAATTTGGTATAAAAAAGGCAACGGTCGACAAACTGTTTAAACGGAATGGCCGATAAATAAACCAAATTGTCATGCGGGGCATTAAACCTTTTGTCCGTATGCTTGTCTAATGAAACAGTGGATGGCATTATCCGGATATATAAGGAATAGACAAAGAATAAACGCATGAAGAAAATTATGATTGGGGCGGCACTGTGGCTGTTGACGGTGTCGTCTGCTTTCTCACAAACAAAAAACATTACAGTCACGGGGCGTGTTATGGAAGACACGAAGGAACCTGCCATACAAGCCACCGTACAGTTGCTTTCCTTGCCTGACAGTGCTCAAACGGCGGGTGTGGCAAGTTCGGCGCAAGGCTATTTCACGCTCCCTAAGGTGAAGGCCGGTAAATATGTACTGAAAGTTTCCTATATCGGTTTCAAGACTAAATATCTTCCACTGCAACTCTCTGAATCCATGCACGACAGGAATGTGGGCACACTGACGTTGGAGACGGATGCCGTGATGTTGTCCGAAGCTGTGGTTACGGCAGAAGCCCCGCAGGTGCAGGTTGTGGAAGATACCATTGCTTTCAACTCATCTGCTTATCGTACTCCGGAAGGTGCCATGCTGGAAGAATTGGTGAAGAAATTGCCCGGTGCCGAAGTCGATGATGAAGGTACGGTAAAGATAAACGGCAAAGAGATAAAGAAGATTATGGTAGACGGCAAGGAATTCTTCGGCGGAGACGTGAAAACCGGATTGAAGAATCTGCCCGTAGATATGGTGGAGAAGTTGAAGACGTACGATAAGAAGTCCGACTTGGCCCGTATCACCGGTATTGACGACGGAGAGGAGGAAACCGTGCTTGATTTGACAGTGAAAAAGGGAATGAATCAGGGTATCTTCGGCAATCTCGACTTGGCCGGTGGCACGAAAGACCGGTATATGGGGCATGCCATGCTGAACTATTTCCGTGAGAATACGCAGGTATCTGTAATTGCCGGAGCCAACAATGTGAACGACCAAGGCTTTTCGGGTGGGGGAGGAGGTCCGCGCTGGCGACGCAACAACGGGCTGACCGCCACGAAAGAACTGGGTGTAAACTTTGCTACGGAAACGGATAAGATTGAAATGGGCGGTAGTGTCCGCTACAACTACAAAGACAATGACCGTATCAGTGTAGGGAGCACGGAGAACTTCCTGACGAACGGTAACTCTTACTCTAATTCCAATAGCCGGCAGCGCAATAAAAGCCGGGATTTCAATGTTGATTTCCGTTTGGAATGGAAGCCTGATACGATGACGAATATCATCTTCCGTCCCGACTTGTCTTACAGTAAGTCGGACAACTACTCCAACTCCAAATCGGCCACGTTCAATGTCGACCCCTATCAGGTGGTGGTCGATCCCAACAACTATCTGGCCGATGCCCGACAAATGAAGAAACTGTTTGGCGACAGTTTGGTGAACCTTAGTGACAACCTTTCATTGAGCAACGGCAACACTCTGTCGGCCAACGCTACTCTGCAACTGAACCGTAAGCTCAATGCGCGCGGAAGGAACATCACTTTTCGCGGACGCTTCGGTTACAACGACTCCGAGAGCGACCAATATTCCTATTCCAATATATATTATCGAACTAAGGACGATGTATTATTGATGCGTTACATCACCGTTCCCACCAAAAGCTACAATTATAGTGCACAACTGACGTATAGCGAACCTCTGGCACGAACCACTTTCTTGCAATTCAGTTATCAGTTCCGGTATAGATACAACAAGAGCGATAAATCTGTCTGCGATTTGGACAGAACCCTCGGCGAGAATCCTGCTTCGGACGAAATCATCAGTCAGATAACCCGCCCTCTTGGCTCGGACGGTGCAGACGACAGATGGAATGCCGGGCAGAGCAAATTTGCCGAATATCGATACTACAACCATGATGCCATGGTGGCTTTGCGTTTTATCCGCCCTAAGTATCAGCTCAGCGCCGGTCTTTCTTTTCAACCGCAGCACACTAACCTCTCTTACGAGAAGGGAACGGTGAAAATAGATACGGCACGTAATGTCTTTAATTTTGCGCCGAACATCGATTTGCGTGTCCGTTTCTCTAAAGTGAGTCAGTTACGTCTGTTCTATCGTGGCCGGAGCAGTCAGCCCGGCATGGAGAACCTGCTCGACGTGACCGACGACTCCAACCCTCTGAACATCCGCAAGGGTAATCCGGGGCTGAAACCCTCGTTTGTCCACGAGATGCGTATGTTCTATAATACATATAATGCCGAGAAACAGCGCGGTATCATGTCGCATGTCCGATTTAATCTTACCCAAAACAGTATCAGTAACAGCCGTGTGTATAATCCGGAGACCGGCGGGTGGACCACGACACCGAA
This sequence comes from Prevotella heparinolytica, assembly GCF_002998535.1. Taxonomy (NCBI): domain Bacteria; kingdom Pseudomonadati; phylum Bacteroidota; class Bacteroidia; order Bacteroidales; family Prevotellaceae; genus Prevotella; species Prevotella heparinolytica. Next base: position 107,006 of record NZ_CP027234.1, read on the forward strand.
AAACATTAACGGCAATTGGAATGCTTTTGGCGTGATTGGATTCAATACGGCCCTGCCTGACAAGAAATATACCATCAATTCGTTCTCCAACGTAGGTTATTCCAACAATGTGGGTTACTTGACGGATACCCGGACTAAGGTGGAGCGGAAGAACACCACAACCAATCTCAACTTCGGCGAACGCCTGAACGGTTCTTATCGCAATGACTGGCTGGAGCTGGGCTTGAACGGAAGTTTCCAGTACTCGGCAGAGAAGGATAAGCTGACTCCGTCCAATAATCAGAATCCATATACCTTCTCGTATGGCGCTAACACCACCGTCACTCTGCCTTGGAACATGAGCCTTTCTACCAACATTGCCAATCAGAGCCGTCGCGGCTATACGGACACCAGCATGAATCGCAACGAACTTATTTGGAATGCCCAGCTTGCGCAGACTTTCCTGAAAGGGGCGGCCACCATCAGTTTCGAGATGTACGATATCTTGAAGCAGCAGAGCAACATCAGCCGCTCGCTGACGGCCGGCGGTCGTTCCGTCTACTCTTATAATGGGGTAAACAATTATTGCATGCTCCATTTCATCTACCGCCTGAACATCTTCGGAGGCAAGGCTGCCCGTGAGAAGATGGAGAACAGGCATGGCTTTGGAGCTCCCGGCAGTGGCCCCGGACGTGGCAGGTTCGGTGGCGGACAGCGTCCTTTCTGAGACAAAAAAATCCTGTCGCCTGCGAAAAAAGTCCGTCCCGCCCTTATCCGAAGAAGGAAGAGATTAGGCAGAAAACTCTATCGCAAGCCTTGCGATGTATATCTTGCGCCTTGCGATATACATCTTAGCGCTTGCGATATACATCTTAGCGCTTGCGATATATAACGCAAGGCTTGCGATAGAGAATTCTTCCTATGGAAGAGGATGTTTTCATGCAGTGGCCGCCGACTTTTGAAAGGCATCCCGTCGACTTCTTTCCTTACTGTCGGCCTCGGACTCGGAATATGTCCGTCGGCCTTCTTAAACGCTTCGGAGGATGGCACGTCCGCCGGCTCTTTAGAATGCCGTTGTATGTTAATCTCTGTAATCTGTTGTGAAAGTTTTTGAGTTTTCCCTACATTTGCTTCATGCTTAATGATTTGTGGACTATGTTCGATTGGAACGCCATTGTCGGTCAGATTGCCGGGGTAGCATTTGATATTATTTATTTCGGCGCTGTCATCGGAACGATTGTCGTCATCATTCTCGACAATCGCAATCCGGTGAAGACAATGGCGTGGATATTGGTGTTGATGTTCCTTCCCGTAGTAGGATTGGTGTTCTACTTCTTTTTCGGGCGTAGCCGGCGTCGGGTGCGCATCATCGGCAAAAAGAGTTACAGCCGTTTGCTGAGGAAGCCGATGGCCGAATATCTGGCACAAGACTCATGTGCGCTTCCCAAGAATTACAGCCGCCTGATATCCATGTTCCGCAATACCAACCAGTCTTTCCCTTTCGATGGCAATCGGGTGGAGGCATATACCTCGGGGGAGGCCATGCTGCGGTCCCTGCTGCGCGAGTTGCAGAAAGCGACGCAGCACATCCATGTCGAATTTTATATCTTTGAGGACGATGCCATAGGACGCTTGGTGCGCGATGTTCTGATAGAGAAAGCCCGTGCGGGGGTCGAAGTACGTGTCATTTATGATGATGTGGGATGCTGGCATGTTCCCAACCGCTTTTTTGAACAGATGCGCGAGTCGGGCATTGAGGTTCGCAGTTTCCTCAAGGTTCGTTTCCCACTCTTCACCAATAAAGTGAACTATCGCAATCATCGGAAGATAGTGGTCATCGACGGACGTGTAGGCTTCGTTGGCGGCATGAATCTGGCCGAGCGTTATATACGCGGGTTTTCGTGGGGCGTTTGGCGCGACACGCATCTGTTGTTGGAGGGCAAGGCTGTGCATGGACTGCAAACCGCCTTCCTGCTCGACTGGTATTTCGTAGATCGTACTTTGGTCACTTCCGCCCGCTATTTCCCCAAAATAGAGAATTGCGGCACTTCATTGGTGCAGATTGTGACGAGCGAACCGATAGGCCCGTGGAAGGAAATCATGCAGGGATTAGTCATGGCCATTTCGGGAGCGAAGAAATACTTCTATATACAAACGCCCTACTTCCTGCCCACCGAGGCGGTGATGACTGCCTTGCAGTCGGCAGCGCTGGCCGGGGTAGATGTGCGTCTGATGCTTCCCATGAGGGCCGACAACCGGTTGACACATTTGGGCTCTTGTTCTTATCTGGCTGATGTGTTGGATTCGGGTGTCAAGGTCTACTTCTATAAAAAAGGCTTCCTGCATTCCAAGCTGATGGTATCTGATGATGAGTTATCCACCGTAGGTTCTACCAATGTCGATTTCCGCAGTTTTGAACACAATTTTGAGGTAAATGCCTTTATCTATGATGTGGAGACGGCGCTGCAGATGCGTGAAATCTTCTTGCAAGACCAGCGCGACTGTGTGCAGGTATTCCTGAAAAACTGGGTGAAGCGTTCTTGGCATCGAAAGGCTGCCGAAAGCGTGGTGAGGTTGATGGCACCTTTGCTTTGATGCTTAATCTTAAAAGCGCTTTTATTTGAAGAACGAGAAATTTACACTTCCGTAGGCTCTTCTTTCCACAAAGTGCGGATGTTCCTCGAAGCTGTTTTTCTTGCCGTGTTCAAGTACGAACAGTCCCTCTTCTTTCAACAGATTATTCTCAAGAATCAGGTCGGGCAAAGTCTCCAGTTCAGCAAGCTCGTATGGAGGGTCGGCAAAAATGAAGTCGAACTGTTGCCGACAGTTTTTGATGTACTTGAATACATCGGCATGAACCGGCAGGCATTTGTCGGTCTTTACCTCTTGCATTATTTTGCGAATGAAAGTATAGTGGTCGCGGTCTTTCTCCACACTGATGACCAAATCGCAGCCTCTGGACACAAGTTCGATGCTGATGCTGCCTGTACCGGCAAAAAGGTCGAGGGCACAAACTCCGCCATCTTCAAGATTCATGTATCTGCTGGACAGTACATTGAACAGGTTCTCTTTGGCAAAATCCGTTGTGGGGCGTGCTTTGAAAGAACGAGGAACGTCAAAACGCCTTCTTTTATATATTCCACTGATTACTCGCATGAGGTTATGGCTTGTAGGTCAAGGTTTGCGGCAGGATTCATGATGAATACTTGCCGGATAAATTTTCGTAGTTCTGGCAATAGCTGCTCTTTGTCGTGCAAGTTGCCGGTGAGATGCAATTCGTCGCGCTCCTGCTCAAAACCGAGTTGTTTCCATACGTATAGCAGGTAGTAAATGCGGTCGGGCGTTGTTTTGCATTCAAAAGCATTGGCAAGCAACAAGCGTCCGCGCTCGTAGGCAAACAGTTCCATACTTTTTCTTTGCAGATGTGCATACATTTTCCGGCTGTTGCCCAAACGGCTCTTCACAGAGAAGAACTCGATGAAAGGGCTGACCTGGGAGTAGAACTTGACACCGGGATATTGTTCGCGAAGGTAAGTGTACGTGCTTTTGTCTGTTCCGAACAGCACGACTACATTGTTCTTCTGCAAAATGTTGTATTGAACAATCTCGTTTTCCTGTTTGGGGTGATTATGATAGAAGATGATTTCCGCCTGTTCGTCCTCGAAAAATTCCAACGGGATGAAGGTGAAGCGTCTGCTTGCGATGAGCGCATTGACTTGACGAAACGGATGATTCAGCCATTCTGTCTCTCGAAAAGTTTGCTTCAGGTTGGCCGTGAGGGAGAGTGATTCGTCCACTTTACGGTCAAAGACACTGAGTTCACCGTCGCCCAGAGGGTTGAACACTGAAAAAGAAAATCCATCCGTGCTGAGACGGATGGATAACGTGTATTGTTCTGACTTATTAAAATCAATGGTTTCTATCATACGTATGTGTGTCGGGGACGAGATTATTCCCAGTTACCGGCGTTGTTGTTAGCTGTTTCCAGACTACCGATCATCAGACCGCAATACTTGCCGAGTTTGGTTTGTACGTCCTTGAGATTAGCGATTTCTTGCTTGTCCAGACCGTTCAGATAAACTTCGTACGGTGTCTTCACTTCGAGCAGGCAGAAAGGAGCGCCGGATTTGGCCGTATCATTCTTGATAGCCATTTCAAACTGTGCGCCGTTTCCGAAAGGTACATATCTCATCGAGTCGGCATTGAATCCGTTCGGGAAAATAGTATCCAACACGGCTACCCACAGCGTGTCGCGTTTGAAATCTTCCAATCCCCATTTCTTTACTTCATCATACTTGCCGGTTTTCTTGGCTTTGTTGATTATGGCAATGGCTTTCTTTTCGGTCAAGCCGTCTTCCAACTGCTTGTCGTTCAATTCGCCCTGCTTGAAGATGAATGGAAGTTTTTGATTTTTCACGAAGTCGATCAGCGTGTCGAAGCTGGCAGTGTATTGCTGATTGTGCAGGGCACGGTATTCCAACTGTGCTTTACGAATGTCAATCAGACGTGCAATGACTGCTGCGTCTCTGTGCTTTTTCTCTTTGTCAAAATTGATAGGACCCATGATGCTGGTGTAGCAGATGTAAACCAGTCCCAAAGCACATAAGCCTAAAACGACATTAAATACTGTTTTCATGATAAATATGTTTTTTAGTTGTTATATTCGCACCGCAAAAATAAAAGAAATTAATTTAAAAACGATGGTTCCCTTTACTTTTTTCTGTTACAAAAATGATAAATAACTATTTAGAAAGGCAAATTAAGGAAAATTTTCCTTACCAACCAACACCGGAGCAGGAATTTGCGCTAAAATCTTTGTCGGAGTTCCTGCTGGCGCCCCGTAACGAAGCGGTTTTTCTGCTTCGAGGTTATGCCGGAACAGGTAAGACATCGTTGGTTGCCGCTTTGGTGCGGACGTTGGATAAGTTACAGCAGAAATCGGTATTGCTGGCACCGACGGGGCGGGCGGCAAAGGTCTTTTCGGCTTATGCGCAGCATCCGGCATTCACTATCCATAAAAAGATATACAGGCAGCAGTCTTTTTCCAACGAGATGAACAACTTTTCGGTGAACGATAATTTGACAACCCATACGTTGTATGTGGTAGACGAGGCGTCGATGATTTCCAATGAAGGTTTGTCCGGGTCTATGTTCGGCACAGGCAGGTTGCTGGACGACTTGGTGCAGTTTGTCTATTCCGGTCAGGGTTGTCGCTTGTTGCTGATGGGCGACACGGCACAGCTTCCGCCGGTGGGCGAAGAGCAGAGCCCGGCTTTGTTTGCCGATATCCTGAAAGGCTATGGACTGGAAGTGCTGGAAGCTGATTTGACACAGGTGGTGCGTCAGGAACGGCAGTCGGGTATCTTGTGGAATGCCACCCGATTGCGGCAACTGATAGCGGAGGAGAGTTGTTACAGTCTGCCTAAGATCAGGATTACCGGATTTGCCGATATCAAAGTGCTGCCCGGCAATGAATTGATAGACGAACTGAGTAGTTGTTACGATTGTGACGGGCCGGACGAGACCATCGTGATATGCCGCAGCAACAAGCGGGCAAACATCTATAACAACGGCATCCGTGCACAGGTACTTTGGAGGGAGGATGAACTGAATACGGGCGATTTGCTGATGGTGGCGAAGAACAACTATTTTTGGACGGGGAAGGAGAAGGAGATGGATTTCATTGCCAACGGCGAGACGGCTGTGGTACGTCGCATGCGCCGCACGCGTGAGATGTACGGTTTCCGTTTTGCCGATGTCACGTTGTCGTTTCCCGACCGCGACGACTTTGAATTGGAGGTAAACCTCTTGTTGGATACCTTGCACACCGATGCGCCTGCTCTGCCAAAGGCCGATAACGACCGTCTTTTTTATGCCGTTCTCGAAGACTATTCCGACGTCTCTTCCAAACGCGAACGAATGAAGAAAATGAAGGCCGATCCTTATTACAATGCCCTGCAAGTGAAGTATGCTTATGCCGTGACGTGCCATAAGGCGCAGGGTGGGCAATGGAAAAATGTTTTTCTTGATCAGGGCTATATGACGGACGACCTTTTGACACCCGACTATTTTCGTTGGCTTTATACCGCCTTTACACGGGCTACGGGAACACTTTATCTGGTGAACTATCCGAAAGAGCAGATTCTATAATCATCGGTATGTAGGAAAACAACAAAGGCTACTCTGCTTTGAGTGGCCTTTGTCGCTGTATGCGGAATGCACATCAATGCGCTTTTAAGATTCCGGTGGCAACTTCCAACATGCGTACGGCGGTGTCGTAATTATCGCCAATCATATTGTAGACGGCATCTTCCGATAGTACGCCGCATTTGACGCCGGCGGGTATTTTGCCACGGTCGGCTTGCTGTACGTCAATCAGGTATTGCTCGCTGTGGTAGTATTCGCGCAGTTGCTTGTATTCTTCCTGACTCTTGTCGAAGCGTTCCAACAAGTCGCTCATTTGTTCCAGCAGAGCCGAATGCCTGTCCAAGAAGCTCTCCATTTGCGAGACGTGCTTGAAGTCTTCCTTTTCCATCTTCTTCTTCTCCGTTTTGGTTCATTTACCCGGAAAGCGGGCTTTTTACAGTCCGGCCAATTCCAGCACCTTGTCTACTGCGGCATTCAATCCGTCCGGGTTCTTGCCGCCGGCTGTTGCGAAGTGGGGCTGACCGCCACCGCCTCCTTGAATCAGTTTGGCGGCTTCTTTCACAAGGTTTCCGGCTTTCAGACCGCCGGCCACAAGATCGTCGCTCAGCATCACGGTCAGCATCGGTTTGCCTTCGCTTTCTGTTCCGGCCACGAAGAAGAGGTTTTCCGTAATCTGACCGCGCAACTGGAAAGCGATGTTCTTCACCGTTTCTGCAGGGAGCGGAGCACAGCATTTGATGACCTTGACACCGTGAACCTCCTGTACATTCTTCAGCAACCTTTCTTTCAGTTGTGCTTCTTTTTCTTTCATGAAGTCTTCCACCTGTTTCTTCAACCCGGCATTCTCGTCCAGATACTTGCGGATGGTTCCGGCAAGGTCGGGGGCATTGTTGAATAGGGCTTTGAGGTCTCGCAATGTATCTTCAATGGTATTCATCAGCTCTTCTACGCGCGCACCTGTGTAGGCCTCGATGCGGCGCACACCGGCAGCAACCGAACTTTCGCTGATAATCTTCACCATGCCGATGTTACCGGTGGCGGATACATGAGTACCGCCGCAGAACTCGATGGACGAGCCGAAGCGGATGACACGCACACGGTCGCCGTATTTCTCGCCGAAGAGGGCGATGGCGCCCAGCTCTTTGGCTTCTTCGATGGGTATGCTGCGATATTCCGTCAAGGGGATGTTGGCGCGAATCTTGGCATTCACCAAATGCTCTACTTCACGGAGCTGTTCGTCTGTTACCTTCTGGAAGTGCGAGAAGTCGAAACGCAGGGAGTCCGGCGTAACCAAAGAACCTTTTTGCTCCACGTGGTCGCCCAGTACGCTGCGGAGCGCCTCGTCCAGCAAGTGCGTGCACGAGTGGTTGGCTGCGCAGGCGGCACGTTTATCGGCATCCACACAAGCCATCATCGGTGCTTCGAGGTGTTCGGGCAGTTTCTTGGCGATATGGATGGGCAGGTTGTTTTCTTTTTTGGTGTCGATTATCTCGATGGTCTCGAATTCGCTCACCAATACGCCGGTGTCGCCTACCTGACCGCCGCTTTCGGCATAAAACGGAGTTTTGTCCAGCACAATCTGATACAGCGTCTGGTTTTTCTGCCTCACCTGACGGTAGCGCAGGATGGAGGTTTCGTATTCGGTATAGTCGTAACCCACAAATTCGCTGGTACCCTCTTTCAGGACAATCCAGTCGCCGGTTTCTACGGTTGCCGCATTGCGGGCACGCTGTTTCTGCTGTTGCATTTCGGCATCAAACTCCTTGAGGTCGGCAGTCATTCCGTTTTCGCGGAGAATCAGTTCCGTCAGGTCGAGCGGGAAACCGAAAGTGTCGTATAACGTAAAGGCGTCTTTGCCGCTGATTTCGGTTTTGCCGGCAGCTTTGGCATCCGCCATGGTCTTTTCGAGCAGACGGATACCCGTCTCCAATGTGCGCAGGAAGGAATCTTCTTCCTCCTTGATAACTTTGGTTATCAGGTCTTTCTGTGCACTCAGCTCCGGATAGGCGGCACCCATGTTCTCTATCAGTATGGGGAGGAGCTTGTACATGAACGCCTGTTTCTGGTCGAGGAACGTGTATCCGTAGCGTACGGCACGGCGGAGAATACGGCGGATGACGTAGCCGGCTTTTGCATTGCTCGGCAACTGTCCGTCTGTCACGGAGAAAGCGATGGTGCGGATATGGTCGGCAATGACACGCATGGCAATGTCCGATTTCTCGTCTTCGCCATACTTCTTTCCGGTCATGCCGGCAATGGCCGCCAGTATCGGTTGAAAGATGTCGGTGTCGTAATTGGAGGTTTTACCTTGCAAGGTGCGTACCAGACGTTCGAAGCCCATGCCGGTATCGATCACCTTGGCGGGAAGTCCTTCGAGGCTGCCGTCGGCTTTGCGGTTGAACTGCATGAACACCAGATTCCATATCTCGATAACCTGCGGATGGTCTTTGTTTACCAATTGGTTTCCGGGCACTTTGGCTTTCTCTTCTTCGGAGCGCGAGTCGATGTGAATCTCCGAGCACGGACCACATGGCCCTGTATCACCCATCTCCCAGAAATTGTCGTGCTTGTTTCCGTTAAGGATGTGGTCTTTCGGCAAGAACTGCTCCCAATAGGAAGCCGCTTCGTTATCGCGTTCCAGCCCTTCTTCGGGACTGCCCTCGAATACGGTGGCGTAAAGGTTCTTAGGGTCGATTTTCAACACATCTACCAGATACTCCCATGCCCAAGAGATAGCCTCTTTCTTGAAATAGTCGCCGAACGACCAGTTGCCCAGCATCTCGAACATGGTGTGGTGGTAGGTGTCGTGTCCCACTTCTTCCAAGTCGTTGTGTTTTCCGCTGACGCGAAGACACTTTTGCGAGTCGGCCACTCTTTTGTGTTTTGCCGGCTGATTCCCCAAGATAATGTCCTTAAACTGGTTCATTCCCGCGTTGGTGAACATCAGTGTGGGGTCGTCCTTAATCACCATCGGAGCCGAAGGCACAATCTGGTGTCCTTTGCTTTCAAAGAAACTCTTGAAGGAGTCTCTGATTTCATTTGCAGTCAACATACGTCTTATTTATGATTTTTATTTACGGTTTGTAATTTATGATTCCTTCGTTGTATGATTTGCCTGAATGGTGGCAATCAATTCTTTTTGCCATATTCCTATAAATCATAAAACATAAACCATAAATCTTATAATTCTTGAAAAAACGGTGCAAAGATAGCTTGTTTTTATTACTTTTGCCGTATTGACAAGCGAAATATTTCCTAAGATGCGCAAAGTTTACTACATTTATAATCCGCAGACACAGACGTATGACCGTATTTACCCCACTGTCCGGCAGCGGGCGTTGAGCATCCTCCGCCGTTTGTTCATCGGCATGGGGCTGGGTGCGGGCAGCTTTTTGTTGTTGCTTTTGATTTTCGGTTCACCTTCCGAGAAGGAACTGAGGAAAGAAAACAGCAAGCTGCGTGCACAATACAATGTGCTTGAGGCACGTCTGGACGAGGCGATGGGCGTACTTCAGGATATACAGCAGCGTGATGACAACCTGTATCGTGTCATCTTTCAGGCCGATCCCATCCCCTCTGCCATCCGCAAGGCCGGATATGGGGGAACCAACCGTTATGAGCATCTGATGGAACTGGCCGATGCGGATTTGGTCATCAACACCACGCAGAAGCTGGACATGCTGGCCAAGCAACTCTATATCCAGTCGAACTCTTTTGACGATGTGGTGGAGATGTGCAAGAATCACGACGAGATGTTGAAGTGCATTCCTGCTATCCAGCCCGTTTCCAATAAGAATTTGAAGCAGACGGCATCAGGCTACGGCATGCGCATCGACCCCATTTATGGTACGCCCCGTTTTCATTCGGGCATGGATTTCTCTGCCAATTCCGGTACGGACGTCTATGCCACAGGCAACGGAACCGTGGTGAAGATGGGTTGGGAAACCGGCTATGGCAACACCATTATCATCGACCACGGATTCGGCTACCGGACGTGGTATGCCCATCTTCGAGACTTCCGTACGAAGCTCGGCAAGCGTGTGGTGCGCGGCGAAGTGATTGGCGGCGTGGGTAATACGGGAAAGAGTACCGGCCCTCACCTTCACTACGAGGTGCATGTGAAAGGGCAGGTAGTGAATCCCGTCAATTACTACTTCATGGACCTCAGCGCCGAAGATTACGACCGTATGATTCAAATTGCCGAGAACCACGGGAAGATGCTGGATTGATTTACTCTCCCCGGACTTGTATTTTCCAAACAGTATTCCCTGATCCGCCTTTATAAAATATATTTATTGAAATGAATCACTCTGCCGTGGATTGGTAGAGCGGCTTGTGCTCTGATAAAACGATGTCATATAACTTTCGTTTTGAAGACTGATCGGCAAGAAAATAAGCATTCCTCTCTTCCCTTATATTCTGAAGGCACTTCCCATTACGAGTGAAATAGCTTCAGTCGTAGTGGGAAACAAAGTTTCACCCTATGGAAAAAGGTGAAACTCGCATTCTGCTCATAGTTACGTCAGTTCGGGATAAGAAAAAGGTAATAGAAGTTGGTAATCTCGCTTATTTTTTGTAACGTTATGGCTATAAATCAATTTTGAGAACAAACCGGATGCATCGTCCGCAACTCCGCACTTCCTCACCCGTAAGCCCGCACTTCGGCTTCCGTAACCCCGCACTTCACCGTCTGCAATCTCACACCTCGCACCCGTTGCGCCCTCACGTTATGGCGCATGCGGTGTGGCGTTTCTCCACCTCCTCCACCTTAAGAGGAGGAATTATATGGAGGAGGTATTTTCTATTCTTTTCTTCTCTATTCTTTTCTTCTTTCGCGCGCGCGAGGGGAGGTCGGTGTAGTAACTCTCTAAGGAACTGCTTGTTATCCCGCTTTTGCCTCTTTTCGGACTGCTTGCCGACTACGAGCCGGCAGGCAGCCGGCTACAAGTTCGTCCGGAGTCGCCGCGCAAGCTTCGGACACTTTCGCAGCATTGGCAGGAGGAGTTGCCGCCTGAAAATCCCCGTCCTCTTCTACAAGCGGGCTTGCTTCTTCGGCAACCGGCCCTGTCTCTTCGGGCATCGTCCCTGTATCTTCGGCAACCTTCATCCTATCCGTCATCACCTCCTCTTCTTCCGCTCCTCCCTCGATAGTATTTTTCTTTGACACTTCCGCTTTCTTTCACGAAGTGCCCAAATAGTCGATGGCCGATGAAAACATATCGTCCTTGATGATGAACAAACCGTCGTTCCGGACTATTTTTTCGAGGTAAGCCTGCGGGAACCCTTTCTGCCGTATCAGTTTCAGTTGCCCGATGAAAAGCCTGCCGGACTCCTGACTGTAAAGCTGTTCGAGGATGAAGAGGTAGCTGCCGTAGTCCCGTGCCCCCTCTTCGTCGATGAGTTTGTAGAGCCTGCTGTCGCGGCTCAGATTGAAGCGATGTTTAAACTCAAAATAAGCGAAATTTCCAACTTTTATTACCATTTTCTTATCCCGAACTGACGTATAGTTACGTCTTTATCGGTTAGTCGTTACGTTCGATATTTCGGTCGTGGACGGTATTATTTTGAGATAAGTTCTTTAACCTCTTTATTTTTTCCTCATCGGGGATTGAATTGCCGTGAGGGAAAGCTATATTGTAAAATATTGTGTCGCAGTTTGCAAGCAGTTTACCCATATTGCCTGAATTTGCCGGGATTTTCTTCAACTTCAAATGTTTTGTAACAAAATGCTTTATGACCTTGCTATGCAAAATGATGACCATCTTGGGTTGATACGTTGAGATGTTTTTTTCTAATTGCATACACTCGTTTTCAGTAGGCTTGATTTTTTTGCTATTACTATCTGCGATGTTGGTGACTAAATCTGTGATGCCGAAATTGCATTGGTTTATGTTGAGAGCTGTGTCTCCAAATATTTGTTCGTCGGCAGTTTCTTTACTGACTTCTTTTAAAATCAATCCACTTCTGTACAACTGATTCCATAAGGATTGTTTGACCGAAAAATAGTGCCCCTTTTGATTGGATATGGTTGCGGGGTTCAAACCCACAAAAAGAATATCCAGATTCTCTCTCACAAATGGTTTTAATGTCGCTTCTTTCATACTTATCATGATTTATGGATTATTTTTCTTGTTTTTTCAGATAATTTTGGGGAATGATGCCAGATGCTCCATCTGATTGCCTTTGTATCTTATAATAACCGGGTAGTCCTCTTACAACATCTCCTGTGATTTTTACTTGATCTCCTCGTTTAAGATCAATAGTATAGCTGCCTATAAGTTCTACAGTTCTCAAATTATCGTGATCTCGAGCTGCTTTCACCAATTCTTTTTCTACTTCTTCGTTAATGGCAGCGCGGTAGTCTTTAGCGACTATATAGACTGCTTGCATATCTGGACTGTCAATATGGAAAAAATATGCAAGTAATATTATGCAAGCAGCAATGCTTCCCCATTTTAGGATTAGTTTGTTCTGCTTTGCTTTTTTTTGTTGTTTTGCTTTTTTTGCTGCGATGGCTTTTTGCTCTCGCAAGAACTCTTGTTCTTTATCATAAGTAATAAGTTCTTTCTGGCATTGTGGACATTTAAAAATAATATCGGGTTTTAGAGGCGCCTCAATAGGTTTATGACAGAAAGGGCATTCAACCACGGGATTCTTCACTTTTTCTTTTATAAAATCTTTTTCCATATTCGTATTAAATTAGTTTGTATATATCTATGAAAATTAAAAACTTAACATATTGAGGAATGGTAAAACAGGAAATTTAATGTTATTAGCGATGCATTAAAGTAATCTTATGATTTTCCTACAAAAACAAATCTTGCCCTCCTTCCTTGGAGGGACTTCACTCCCTTTATGAAACTAAGATGCTGATTCTTATGTCTTATGATATAGTAATTCATTTTTTTGCTAATTCGTTGATGGAGAAGTAAGTATAGCAACTAAAAGCAAAATACAAAATAGGATAAAGAGGATGCAGGGGATTATCATACATCCCGCACAGCCTTGTAAAACCTGCACTTTTCCTTTCATGTATTCTAGTTGGGCTTTTTCATATTCCGTAAGTTCCTCTTGTTTATCTTTATTATTCATTTTCTATCAATATTAATAGTTGTAGTAGTGTTGCTGTTAATGAAGTTTGGCATAACATTCGTATGCAGGTTCATTTGATCCATCATGATTATAATGTTCCAAAACACCGTTTTTATTGAGACGGCTAATGGGAGGATTCCCATTATTACAATAATAAGCAGTCCCATTGATAAGTATGTCAAGATATATTCGTGCATTATTTCTAGAAAAAATTACTAATATCCCATCCATGCTTTCTTGTTGGACAGAGTCATAGTCAAAATTATGTATGATGTATATTGATGTTCCTTTCTTAAGGTTAAAACATGCAAGATTAGTATTTATATCTGCTATATCAGGGTCGAATAGATAATATTCTGTTGCCTTCCTAATGGTATATTTGGTGCATTCAAATGTAGTGTTAGTGTTGTTCTCTTTTAATTTGAACGTTCCATCTGTGACATTTTCTTGCAGAGTGTAAGAACAGTAATTTCCATAAATATTATTCCCTTGCCAAGTAACTATTTCTTGATATTGTTTTTTGTTTTCTTTATTCTCTATCCTTATCTCTGTTTTCTCTATTTTCTCTATTTCTTTCTCTTCAATCCTCTCTTTCTTGATAGGTATACTTTGGGGAGTAATTAGAGAAGTTGTAGTGTTTTTTTTATTTATGTGATATGCAGTTTTCTTACTGCTTTTGAAAGAAATCCCTAATAGGTTTAAGAAAGCAAGAATCCAACAAATAAGAAACAAACCTGCTAAGGTTGTCTGCAACGCATAGGGGAATTTATATTTCTTTACTCCTATTATTTTAGATAAAAGAACCTTTATCCCGATTGGGCTATTGGGTATTTCAACTTTCATGGTTATGGTAGATATATGCCATTATGACTCCGGAATGGCATTTGGTTATAAAAAAGAAAGTGTGGAGTCAATATGTTTATCTATCGGGAGGCTCTGGTAAGCCTAAGGAACAAATAAACAATACCCCACACTTGTATGTATATGCGTGTGAATACGCATGATAGGAATACAAGTGATGAGTGTTATTGCTATCCCTGTTCCTTTTGAAATTTACCAGATTTCCCGAATAAGGATAAAAGCAAACACTTTCATCTAATAATTATGTCTCGTCATATAATTGCTTATACAACAGTACAAATATAGATAAAATTTGTTACATAACACTCCGGGGTATTGTTTTTTTTCAATAATCAATCTCGTTCTCTATAATATCCTCCTCGTTGTCATCAATCCGGGCGTCGAAGATTTCCGGCGGATAAGTAAGCTCATCTTCCGGGTCAGAAAGATAGTCGTCCAGGTGTGCGTCGAAGTCGTGGGCATTGTTCTTTCTAAGAGAAGCATCATCCTGTCTTTTGAATGATGAGGACGGCGTGGGATATGGCTTGTAGCCAAAATCCCGCTGAGGTGGCGAGGCGTTTAGCTCAAGTTCCATTTCCGACCGTTTCTGTGCCATCTGATTTTGAAAGCTGAAATAAGCAAGAGTGGCCATGAGAACCGAAACGCATACCGCTTTCAATAGAAAGGTCTTATTTATAGGCTTCTTGCTCATCTTTCACTCCTTTCTTTATCTGCTGGTTCATTGCTTCCGCTGTTTCTTCTCAATGCTTCTTCATAAATGTTTCGTATGCGCTCTCGCAGGTGCTGTGGTTTGATTACCGTCAATGAGTTGCTGCGCGAGAGCAGAGCCATCACAAAGTCGTTGGTGATGCGGAGGCGTAGCCTGATGCGGAACTCTTCTTCATTATCGGTAATGATTTCTTGAGAGTGGTGCAGGGGAATGGACTTCAGGAAACTACCGTCCAACGCATTATAACTCAGCTCGATGTCTTCTACCGGGATATCCGTTTGATTCCAAATGCCGTAGCTGTCTCTGAACAGACTGCTCACATCGATATTCATATTCCTCGTGAAGGTCTCTTCATTGTGCATCCTAAGACTGCGGATGCAATCTATGTTGAATGTTTTCAACGTACCTTTGTCGTAGGCAAGGAGATACCATCTTTGCTGGTCTTCCTTTAAGTAATGGGGTAGCACTTTCTTCGGACGTATCTTACCCTCTTCGCGTATGTAGGCGTAGTCGAAAGTTACCGGATGGGAAAACTTGATGGCTTTTATCAATAACGGTAGGCATCCGCTGTCCGAAGGGCGATGATGCTCTGCCAATACAAAAGTGTGTAGGTTGGAGGTGCTGTCGATGGCGTTCAGCAAATCGAAGTTCAGCAAAAGCCGTTCATATTGTTCTTTCTTCAAGTCATCCTCTTCGTTGATATGGTAGCCGTTTCGTTTCTTGTCAAAACAGATACGAATGCCGAACAGCGTCTCAATCTCGTTGAAATCCCGTTGCAGTGTCCTGATATCCACAGGTGTACCATCCCGTTCCTCCATGCGGAGCGTTACATAGTTTTCCAACTCTTCGCGCGGCACATATTTTTGTAGCCCTTTCAGCTTGTTGATGATGACCAACATGCGTTGCAATCCTTCTATTTTTCTGCCCATATCTTATTGGATTTCTATAAGCAAAGATAACATCCCTGAGCGACAAAACATGTCGCTGAAACAAAAACTTGTCACTTATCTGCCTCATTGTGCGGTAATTTGGAAAAAGAAGTCTAATTTTGTACTTACTTAAAAGATGATGCCGGTATGTTGAACACCGATAAGAACCTGAAATTGTATTATTCCATCGGCGAGGTGGCTGCCATGTTCGATGTCAACGAATCGCTGCTCCGTTTTTGGGAAAAAGAGTTTCCACAGCTCAAGCCCAAGAAAGGAGGGCGTAGCATACGTCAGTATCGCAAAGAAGATATAGAAACGTTGAAGCTTATTTATCATTTGGTGAAAGAACGGGGCATGACTCTGTCCGGCGCCCGCCAGAGGATGAAAGACAACAAGGAGGCAACCGTGCGTACTTTTGAAATCGTAGAAAGACTTAAGTCCATCCGCGAGGAACTGATAGGCATGCGCGATGCGTTGAATGCTTTCACCTATGAGGATGTGGAAAAACTGAAGGAAGAAATACAGAAACAATAGTCGTTTTTTGCATTTGTACAAGTGAGAACTTACGCTTGTACAAGTGTAACATCCTTATATTCAGTACCCATTTTTAGCAAGCTATATCAGTCTTCTATCCTTGTCACTTGCTTGATATTCTGTATCTGTTTCAGGTTGTTGCAGATGGTACGCACGTCATCCACATCATGTACATAGAGTTGTATCTTTCCCTCAAAGATGCCGTCGTCTGTTTCAATGGAGAGCTTACGGATATTTACGTTCAGTTGGCGCGATATGACTTGGGTCACTTCGTTCAGCAGTCCCATGCTGTCTATCCCTTTCAGATAGATGGTGACGAGGAAAGAAAGGTCCTTATGCGTGTCCCATTCGGTTGCGATGATGCGATTGCCGTAGCTGCTCTTGAGGCGTGAGGCAACAGGGCATTGACGCTTATGTATGACAACCCGGTTCTGGTCGTCTATATATCCCAGCACATCGTCGCCGGGGATGGGATGACAGCAAGGAGCCATGATATAATTTTTCGAGATAGTCTCTTCCGTCAGCTTCAGAATTTGCTTGGTATTGATTTTCTCTTGAGGGAGTTTCTCTTTCGGTTGTTCCTTCTCGTCTTTGTTTTCTTTGTTGCCGAATGAGAAACTCAGGAACTTTTTCCAGTTGCTGCCTTGTTTTTCCTTTGCGATATTCTTGTCGGCATCACCCAGCACGATTCTTTTGTTACCGATGGCAACGAGCAATTCGTCGTGGGTGTGGAATTTGTGCAACTTGGTCAGTTTGTCCAGCAGGATTTCATCCACACGGATATCTTCATTCTTGAAGAAGTCATTTAAGATGGTTTCTCCTTCTTTTTGATAAGTTTTAGCCTCTTTTCGTAGGATTGTTGCAATCTTTGTACGCGCACGGGCTGTGGTGGCATACATTTCCCATTCCGGTTGTACGCGCTGCGATTTGGAGGTCAATATCTCTACTTGGTCGCCGCTTTGCAGTTTGTGGCTTAGAGGAACCAGCTTGTGGTTCACCTTGGCGCCGATGCTGTGGCTGCCTATATCGGTGTGCAGAGAGAAAGCAAAGTCCAATGCCGTAGAGTTCTGCGGCATGGTTTTTATATCTCCCTTCGGGGTGAATACAAATATTTCCGATGCAAAGAGATTGAGCTTGATGGTGTCGAGAAAGTCTATGGCGTCCGGTTGCGGGTCATCCAGAATCTCTTTGATGGTGCGTAGCCACTTTTCCAATTCGCCTTCATCTTCGCTGCCTCCGCCTTCTTTGTATTTCCAATGGGCGGCAAATCCCTGTTCGGCAACGTCGTTCATGCGTTCGCTACGGATTTGCACCTCTATCCACTGTCCGTTATTGCCCATAAGGGTGACGTGCAGCGCTTGGTATCCGTTGGCCTTCGGATGGCTTACCCAATCGCGCAGGCGATCGGGATGAGGTTTATATATCTTGGATATGGAGACATAGATGTCGAAACAATCGTTCAGTTCTTCTTCGATGTTGCGTGGCTCGAAAATGATACGAACGGCAAGCAGGTCATAGATTTCTTCAAAAGGAACATGCTTGGTCTGCATTTTATTCCAGATGGAATAGATGGACTTGATACGTGCGAGGATGCGATATTTCAGACCCATTTTGTCCAATTGCGCACGTATCGGGGTCGTAAATTCGTTGAACACTCTGTCGCGCTCAACGGCAGTTGCTTCAAGTTTCTCTTCTATTTCGTGATATTCTTCCGGATGCTCATACTTGAAACTCAGGTTCTCCAGTTCGGTCTTGATTTTATACAAACCGAGGCGGTTGGCGAGGGGAGCGTAGATGTAGAGCGTTTCGCCTGCAATCTTAAACTGCTTATTGGGAAGCATGGAGCCGAGCGTGCGCATGTTATGCAGCCGGTCGGCTATCTTGATGAGAATAACCCGCACATCGTCGGACATGGTGAGCAGCAGCTTCTTGAAGTTCTCGGCTTGTGCCGAAGCGCGGTCGCCGAAGATGCCACCGGAGATTTTGGTAAGCCCGTCTACAATCTGTGCTATTTTAGGTCCGAAGATGTTTTCAATGTCTTCTACGGTATAGTCGGTGTCTTCTACCACATCGTGCAGCAAGGCCGAGCAGATGGAGGTAGAGCCTAATCCTATTTCATTACAGACAATTTTTGCCACGGCAATGGGGTGCATGATGTAAGGCTCGCCCGAACGGCGCTTGATGCCTTTGTGCGCCTGATTGGCAAAATTGAATGCTTTGGTTATTATTTCTACACGTTTGCGGTGCTTGGTTGCCAAATAGTCGTTCAACAGTTCTTGGAATGCCTGTTCAATCATTTCTTCTTCAGCCATCTCCTTCCCCTTCTGGCTTATGTTTTCTTCCATATACTGCTTTCTCCTTTCTTCACTTTCTGCAAAAATAAGCATTTTTCAATACCGGACAAGTTTTTGCCTTTCTATTTATAAATCTTCAGACGCTTTCCTGCCGATATTCGGGTGCTGTGCAATCCGTTCCAACTTTTCAACTGATTGACGGTAACGCCGTATTTTCGTGCAATGGTCGATAATGTTTCGCCATTGCGGATTTTGTGGTAGGTGGCATTGCCTGCCGTGCTGTTTCTGCTGTTGCGTGTTGCCGGACGCGTATCTGCAATGGCTATTACTTTACGGTTTTTGAACAGTTCGTTGCTGCGGTGGGCGTAGATTGTATCTTGTTTATCGATAAATGTACTGATATGGGTGATGGGAAGACGGAGTGTTTGGGGCTTGCTTTCTCCGGGAATTATGTTTCTTGTGAATTGCGGATTCAAACTCTTTATCTGGTCCATATCAATGCCACAGATATCGGCAATCTGCTCGAAATGCAGGTTGCGGTTTACTTGCACGGTGTCTGTGGCGTTCGGTATATTGGTTTCCATGGGGCAAATGTTGTGCTTGCAGTAATAAGTCATGACGTAATTGGCCGCAATGAAAGCCGGCACATATCCGCGTGTCTCTTTGGGCAGGTAGTTGTAAATCTCCCAATAATCAGTTTTTCCGCCGGCACGACGAATGGCTTTGTTGATAGTGCCGGGGCCACAGTTATAGGCGGCAATCACCAGATTCCAATCTTTATAGATGTCGTACATATCTTTCAGGTAACGCGCGGCAGCCCATGTAGCTTTTATCGGGTCGCGGCGTTCATCTACGAGGCTGTTGCTTTCCAAACCATACAATTTTCCTGTGGCAAGCATGAATTGCCATAATCCGCAAGCGCCGGCACGGGACACGGCCGAAGGATTTAGAGCCGATTCTATGATGGGCAGGTATTTCAGCTCAAGCGGAAGGCCATAGGTATCCAATGCTTCCTCGAAGATGGGCATGTAGAAGTTGCAGGCGCTTAGCATGAAAGCCACCTGATTGCGCAGGCGTCCGGCATACATGTCGATGAATTTACGTACAATTTCATTATAGGGCATCTCTATGACAGCAGGGATGCGTGACAGGCGGTCGATATATACCGAGTCGCTGAACTCCGGATTGATGGTGGAGGTGTCACAGTCTTTTCCCAAGTCTATATGGTTTTTAGCTTTCCAGTCGTTGAGCAGGCTGTCCAGCGGATAAGTCATGCTTTTGGGCAGTTCGATGGTTTCCTCGCGTTCTGTTCCGTTCTCGCGGACAAAAACTTCTACACTTTCTTGTGCCTGTACTTGAGAAGTGGCAAAGAGCGTACCGGAAAAGAGGGAGAAACCGAAGATTATTTTTTTCATATCTGTGAGTTTATTCGTCATAGGGTGATTAATGCTTTTATTTATTCTTCAGAAACGGAAACTGCATTGCATGCCGACGGCTCTTTGAGAGGAACCTATCATTCCGTTGTTGATTATGGCGGGTTCTACCCTCATGCTGAGGTCCGGCGTTATGTCGAAGTTGGACAACTCTGCGTCTACATAGGCATCGACAACAGAAAGCAGATATACGCCGATGAAGGCAAAAATGCTCAGGTCGCGAAATCTTCGATAGGTGTCTTTGCGTTTCCGCAACACTTCCAACAGTTGGCTTTGGGTATAATTGTGGTTGGGGGGCAACAAGTCGGTGATACTGGTGGAAGTCCAGTTTCCGTTTGCTGCGTCTTTGTATGCGGCCGAATAATCCTTGTACATTTTGTTGTTCCAAGTAAGCGCATAGGCACAACCCGCAAAGCCGCCATAAAAGATGGGTAATTTCCAGAATTTACGATTGTAGATTTGTCCGCCTCCGGGGATGACGAGAGCCAGCCACGTGGCTGTGGTGGGGTTAGGTATCCATACTCGAGGGTTGATTGCTTTTCGCAAGCTGTCTGTCGAAACAGGTTGTACCTTCAAGTCGGGTTCGGCTGTCATTTCCAACAGCTTCTTTTGTTTTCGGCCGCAAGGCTGTCAGCTACGGCAAGACTGTCTGAATCGGCTGGCAGTTGAATTGTCTCCGGTTGGGCTATCTCTATATTCAGACTGTCGGCTTGCGGATGGATGGGTTGACGCGCAATGCCTGTTGTATCATTCTGAAGTCGGTGCGTCCGTTTGGAAGCGGCTCGCGGGCGGTCTTGACCATACATGGCAATCCCTGCCGTTTGCAGAAAACAAAGCAGCAGGGCGACGGTCAACTGATATATTCTTCTTGTTTTTCTCATTTATCTCTTCAGCGTGTCAAGTATGCCGATGATGCGTTCCAGTTCTTCTTCGTTACTGAACGGAATACTTATTTTGCCTTTACCTTTCTCCGAGCAGGTGAACTGCACTTTTGTGTTGAAGAATCCTGAGAGTTGCTGTTTCAACATGTTGAATTCTTCGGGCAGTTTGGCACGTTTGGGGGCAATCTTACGGCTACCGCTTTTCACAGCTTCGCCTTCGCTCAGCGATTTGACTATTTCTTCCACTTTGCGCACGGAATATCCGTGTTCCAGAATCTCCTCATAAATCTTTACTTGCAGCTTCGGGTCGCCGAGTGTCACCAATGCTCGGGCATGTCCCATGTCTATCTGCTTGTTTTGAAGCCCCATCTGTATGGGAGCGGGTAGCTTGAGCAGGCGCAGATAGTTGGCAATGGTGGTGCGCTTCTTGCCCACACGTTCGCTGAGGCGTTCTTGTGTCAGGCCGTATTGTTCCAGCAAATGCTGATAGGCAAGAGCTATTTCCACTGAGTTCAAGTCTTCGCGTTGTATGTTTTCGATGAGTGCCATTTCCATAACGTTCTCATCGTCGGCTGTGCGTATATAAGCGGGTATGCTTTTCAACCCGGCAAGCTGCGAAGCGCGGAAACGGCGTTCGCCGGCGATAATCTGGTATTCGTCGTCGCTCAGTTTACGCAGGGTGATGGGTTGGATGATGCCTATCTCGGAGATTGAGTCGGCAAGCTCCTGCAGTGCGGTCTGGTCAAATTCATGACGAGGCTGGTTAGGGTTGACGGAAATCTTCGACAACTCTATTTCGTTGATGGAGGAGGAACCTTCGGTTTGCACTTCGTCCATAGATAGCAGGGCGTCCAAACCTCGTCCTAATGCGTTTCGTTTCTGTGCCATTTGTTTTTCTTGCGATTTTACCATTTGCTGTTTACAATATCATGTCGGATGATGTTGCAGCCACATTGCAAACGGTGCATTTATAATTTATCGTTTACTGCTTGTAACCGCAGGTTTCTCGTTCCGATTAATCAGTTCCTTGGCAAGCGCCATGTGGTTTTTGGCTCCGGTGGAGTCTGCATCGTATAAGATGGTGGGCAGGCCGTAGCTGGGCGCTTCGCTCAACTTTACGTTACGTTGGATTACCGTATTGAACACCAATTCTTGGAAGTGGCGTTTCACTTCGTCGTAGATTTGGTTGGCTTGGCGCAGACGTGAGTCGTACATCGTCAGCAGAAAGCCTTCGATTTCGAGTGTCGGATTCAACTTCGACTTGATGATTTTGATGGTGTTCAGCAGTTTGCTGATACCTTCCAATGCGAAATATTCCGCTTGTACGGGGATGATTACGGAATCGGCGGCGGTCAATGCATTGACGGTTATCAGCCCCAAAGAGGGGGAGCAGTCTATCAATATATAATCAAACTCATCTTTTAGCGGGGCGAGTACCTCTTTCAGTATCTTCTCCCGATTTTTGAGATTGAGCATTTCTATCTCGGCTCCTACCAGATTAATGTGGGAGGAGATGACCTTCAGGGTATCTATTTCAGTGTCATGAAGGGCGTCGCGCACGTTGGCACGGTCGATAATACATTCGTATATAGTGCATTCCGACTGCTTGATGTCCACACCCAGGCCGGAAGAGGCATTGGCTTGCGGGTCTGCATCTACAACGAGCACTTTCTTTTCAAGAGTGGCGAGTGAGGCTGCCAGATTGATTGTTGTCGTAGTCTTACCTACGCCACCCTTTTGATTAGCCATAGCAATAATTTTTCCCATAATCTCAATGTTTTATCGGCAGCGAAATAAGTGATTATTTTCGAATAGTGCCAACTAAAAAAGAGGAAGATTGCAAAATCGGTTGAAAAGTCGGTTGTTTTGTTAATAACTCACCGTATGTCCCGCCTCTTGTTTCCGACTGTTTCAAAAACAGCTTTTCTCCTCTGGATAACTAAACGTTTATATACTGTATCTGCCTTCCCGTACGTCCTTCACGAAGTCTTTTAATCTACGGCCGTGCCATACTCCTTGCAGGAAGCGATATGCGCTTTCAAAGACTTCTTAAGGGAATGCCGTCAGCATTTAAACAGGTTTTTCGACACAAAGATATATGTTTTATATGGAAATGTAAAAGCTTTTTGCCTCGCTTGCAGAAGATTAAGATTTGTTTTTTTTATCAGTGCCCGCCAAAACTTTTCTCCAGACTGTTAACTTACACACTTCAATAGTCGGAACTATCTTCATTATAGTTGTTTCCGGATCTCTGTTCGCAGTGCGCAGATATTTGTTCGCGCCGTGCGAATATTTATCCGCAGTGCGCGGTTTTGTGTTCGCAAGCTGCGTACAGAGATTCATCCGGGGCAGAGAACATGTTTACTGTGTGCCATCCGCGATTTTATTCCACGGGATACAAGGAGTTTTTTCCCGTAGTAGCGGTTGCCCGGTTCAAAGTTCCTCGTCGGGGAGTTGTCTCTTTCTGCCTTTTTAGCTACTTTTGCACTCATAAACAATTGAAAGTATGGAAAACCGGAGACCTTTGATATTGATTTCCAATGATGATGGCATCATTGCAAAAGGCATTAGCGAGTTGATTAGATTTCTCCGCCCGTTGGGCGAGATAGTGGTGGTGGCGCCGGATGCGCCGCGTTCGGGCAGTGCGTGTGCACTTACGGTGACGGAACCTATCCATTACCGTTTGCTCCGCAAGGAAGTGGGGGTGACGGTCTACAAATGTTCCGGTACGCCGACCGATTGTGTGAAACTGGCTTTCCACACAGTGCTTGACCGTAAGCCCGACCTTGTGGTGGGGGGTATCAATCATGGCGATAATTCTTCGGTGAATGTGCACTATTCCGGAACGATGGGGGTGGTCATCGAAGGTTGCTTGAAGGGAGTTCCCTCCATCGGCTTTTCGCTGTGTTCGCATGAGATGAATGCCGACTTCGAGCCGGCCGGCCCGTACATCCGCGAAATAGCCCGCAGGGTGTTGGAGAAAGGGCTGCCTCCGTTGACGTGTCTGAATGTCAACTTCCCTGATACGAAAGAACTGAAAGGCATCAAAGTTTGTGAGCAGACTAAAGGACAATGGGTAAACGAGTGGGAGAATTTTGCACATCGGGGAGATACGCATTACTACTGGCTGACCGGTGAGTTCGAAAATCAGGATACGGACAATGAAAAGAACGACCATTGGGCGCTTGAGAACGGTTATGTAGCCATTACGCCGACTACGGTAGATGCTACGGCTTATGGGTTGATGGATGAGCTGAAGACTTGGTTCCAATAAGACGACCTGCTTATGAAATATTACTTGATTGTTGGTGAAGCTTCCGGCGACTTGCATGCCTCCCACTTAATGGCCGCACTGAAAGAAGAGGATGCCCGGGCGGAATTTCGTTTCTTTGGCGGTGACTTGATGGCGGCGGTGGGCGGTACGATGGTGAAGCATTATAAGGAGCTGGCATATATGGGCTTTGTTCCTGTGCTGTTGCACCTGCGCACCATTTTTGCCAACATGAAGCGCTGTAAGGAAGATATTGTGGCATGGCAGCCCGATGTCCTGATTCTGGTGGATTATCCGGGCTTTAATCTGAATATTGCCAAGTTTGTCCATGCACATACCCGGATTCCCGTCTTCTATTACATCTCTCCCAAGATTTGGGCGTGGAAGGAATACCGCATCAAAAATATCAAGCGGGATGTGGACGAGTTGTTTTCCATTCTACCGTTCGAGGTGGAGTTTTTTGAAGGGAAGCATCGCTATCCCATACATTATGTAGGCAATCCTACGGTAGATGAGGTTGAGGCTTTCCGTGCTTCCGGCTCCGAGGCTTTTGATGATTTCACACATGTCAACCTACTATCCGATAAACCGATAATTGCCTTGTTGGCAGGTAGTCGTAAACAGGAAATCAAGGATAACCTGCCGGACATGCTTCGGGCGGCGGTCTCTTTCCCCGATTATCAATTGGTGTTGGCCGGTGCTCCCGGCATCTCCCCCGAATACTATAAGCAATATGTAGGAGAGGCTGATGTGAAGATTCTTTTCAATAAGACGTTTCCCTTGTTGCGGCAGGCCGAGGCGGCATTGGTCACTTCGGGCACGGCAACATTGGAGACGGCTTTGTTCCGTGTGCCTCAGGTGGTGTGCTACCACACCCCGATAGGGAAAATCATTGCTTTCCTGAAGAGGCATGTGCTGAAAGTAAAATACATTTCTTTGGTCAACCTGATAGCTGATCGTGAGGTCGTGAAGGAACTGGTTGCCGATACCATGACGGTGGAACGGATACGCTCGGAGTTGAAGAGTATTCTATATGACGAGCAATATCGACGGCAGATGCTTGACGGTTACGAGCATGTGGCATCTCGTTTGGGCAAAGCGGGTGCACCCCGGCATGCTGCCTCCAAGATGGTGGCATTGCTTAAAAAACGGCGTGGAGGATGAGATGCGAAGAGTACGGCAGATGCCGGAAGTATTCTGTTAAAACAATAAAAAACACAAAAGCCGGTGCAGTAAACGCCCGGCTTTTGTATTTTTCAGACAGAAACAAACGGAAAAAGATTTTGATTATGAAAAAACTACATTGCTTATTTATGGTGATATGCTTGGCGCTGATGCCGTCATTGCAATCGTGTGGAGATTCCGAAGGATATTCGGTAGGTGATTTTACTCCGCCTTTGTGGGCCACTGTGCGTGTTACGGGAAATGCTTTCTATCTGAATTGCGATAGGTGGGGAACCCTCTGGCCGGTGAATGTCGATCTTGGATGGTATGAGGCCGTGGACGGGCAGCGTGTGCTGACTGTGTTCAACCCTTTGTGGGATAACTACGAGGGATACGACCATGCCGTAAAGTTGCTGAAACTGCAAAATGTTCTGACGAAAGGAGTAGAAACGCTGACTCCCGAAACCGAACAGGAGTTTGGTAATGACCCTGTACGGATATATAAGGGCGATATAAACATCAGCGGCGGTTATATGAACATCTTTTTCGTTCAGAACCTGCCATCTGCGAAGAAACACCGCATAAGCCTGGTGCGTCCGCAGAAGGATGAGGACTTATATGGCGATGACGGTTATATTCATTTGGAACTGCGCTACAATGATTATGACGACTTGACCGGCCGTCGCTCCTATGCTGCCGTGTCTTATAATCTGAATAGCCTGAAAATCACTCACGATATCAAAGGCTTCAAGTTGAAACTCCACTCGGAAGTAAACGGTAAGGTGGAGATAGCATTCGATCTGAAGAGCTCGACAAGCAACATAAAGGAAATAAACATTCCGGACTTGTCGGACATGCAGTTGCAATGAGAATGCTTACATGCTCAAGGCATATAGATAGACTACTGCGGCCGGAATAGCCATCAGTGCACTGTCGAAGCGGTCGAGCATTCCACCGTGTCCCGGCAAGATGTTGCCGGAATCCTTGATGCCCAATTGGCGTTTCATCAACGATTCGGTTAAGTCTCCCCACGTACCGAAAATGACGACGATTGTTGCCAATCCGGCCCATTGCCACCATGACATGAAAGGGAAAAAATGGGCAAAAGCCAAGGAGGAGGCTATGGAGAATGCGCCGCCGCCAATGCTTCCCTCCCACGATTTCTTGGGCGAGATACGCTCGAACAGGCGGTGTTTGCCGATTAACGATCCTACGCAATAAGCTCCGGTATCGCTCAGCCAGATGAAGACGAAGATAGATAACGGAAGGACGGGGTTATAAGTCACACTGCCTGTTTCCGGTGAGTTTTGAAACGCAAGTACGTTCAACAGGGCAAAAGGTAATGCCACGTATAATTGGCTTAGCATGGAGTATGCCCAATTACCTGTCGGGTTCTTTTTCTTAAGATATAATTCCGTTATCATCAGATAGAGCAACAGTGCCAGATAGGGGAGGAATACCCGTGCCCCTACGCTCTGTTGCGTGCAGAAGCTCATCAATGCGAGAAACAGGTATGCTCCTCCTAAAGAGGTGATGGTCTTATTGAGGCTTATCTCGCCGTTTTGATTGATTAACCGGGCGAACTCGTGCACGCTCAGTGCGCTGATAATGGTAAATAATATTCCGAATGAGAAGGGACTGTAAAGAATGCAGCCCACCAATACTGTTACGAACAGCACGCCGGTGACGGCACGTTGGATAAAGTTGTTTTTCACGCTACTTTCTTTTTTTTAGTTTTGAGATACAAGGTCTGCCGATGTGGTGTTCTCGGCTGCTCCTTCCTTTTCCTTCACCTCTTTCTCTGCCTCTGCGGCCTTTTCTGTTTCCTCTTCTTCCGCCTTTTCCTGTTCGGCGGAAACCTTGGCATTGATAATCTCTTCAGAGCGTGAGGCCCACGGGCGTTTGCCGAAGATATGTTCGACGTCTTCAGCAAAGATTACCTCCTTGTCAATCAGCAATTGTGCCAACCGGTTGTGTCCTTCTTTATGTTCGGACAATAATTTCTTGGCACGTTCGTATTGCTCGTTTATCATTTGCTTCACTTCTTCATCAATCAGTTCGGCTGTCTTTTCGCTGTACGGGCGGTTGAAAGAGTATTCTTCATTATTATAATAGCAGAGGTTGGGAATCTTCTCGCTCATACCCAGATAAGCCACCATGCCGTAAGCCTGTTTCGTCACACGCTCCAAGTCGTTCATGGCGCCTGTGGATATTCTTCCCAAGAAGAGGTCTTCTGCCGCACGCCCTCCCAAAGTGGCGCACATTTCGTCCAGCATCTGTTCTTTGGTGGTGATTTGTCGCTCTTCAGGCAGATACCATGCTGCACCCAAAGCGCGTCCGCGGGGCACGATGGTTACTTTAATCAACGGGTTGGCGTATTCCAGCAGCCATGATATGCTGGCATGGCCGGCTTCGTGTATGGCTATGGAACGGCGTTCGGCTTCGGTTGTAATCTTGGTTTTCTTTTCCAGACCGCCGACAATACGGTCTACGGCATCCAGAAAATCCTGCTTGCCGACAAACTTCTTGCCGTGGCGGGCGGCTATCAAGGCTGCTTCGTTGCAGACGTTGGCAATGTCGGCTCCGGAGAAGCCGGGTGTCTGGCGGGCCAGTAAATCGATGTCCACCGTATTGTCTATCTTAATGGGGCGTAAATGTACGCCGAACACCTCTTTGCGTTCGTTCAAATCGGGAAGGTCCACGTGTATCTGTCTGTCGAAGCGTCCGGCGCGAAGCAAGGCTTTGTCCAGAACATCCACACGGTTGGTAGCGGCCAGAATGATGACGCCGCTGTTCGAGCCGAAGCCATCCATTTCGGTCAGCAATTGGTTCAACGTGTTTTCGCGTTCATCGTTGCCACCCATAGCGGCAGCCTTGGAGCGGGCACGTCCCACGGCGTCAATCTCGTCGATAAACACGATGCAGGGAGCTTTCTCCTTTGCTTGGCGGAAGAGGTCGCGCACTCTGGACGCCCCCACACCCACAAACATCTCGACAAAATCAGAACCGGCCAGCGAGAAGAATGGTACGTTCGCCTCTCCTGCCACGGCCTTTGCGAGCAGTGTCTTGCCGGTTCCCGGAGGACCTACGAGCAAAGCGCCTTTGGGTATTTTACCTCCCAAGTCGGTGTATTTCTGCGGTTCTTTCAAGAACTCTACGATTTCTTCTACCTCCTGTTTGGCTTCGGCAAGTCCTGCCACATCCTTGAAGGTTATCTTTATGGTAGAACCTTTCTCGAAGAGCTGGGCTTTGGATTTGCCTACGCTGAAGATGCCTCCGCCGCCGCCCATGCCTCCGCCTCCGCCGCTCATCCGGCGCGAGAGGTAAATCCAGAAACCGATGAGGAAGGCAAAAGGAAGAACCTGCCATAGGAAGGCGCCGAAATAGTTTCTTTTCTTTTCGTAATTGATGGAACCGTCGAAGTGCGATTCATCTCTTTCTTTCTGCAAAAAGTCTCCCAGGCTTTCGCGCGAAGGTGCTTCGGTTGTGATGAGCGGGTTTTTGCCTACCCGGTTAGAGTCTTGGCGGAAGACGTTTCCTACGTGTTGCGACTTGATGTATGCTTCAACGGAGTTGTCGTCGTAGCCGATTACTTTGCTGATATAGCCGTTGCGCACGTATTGCTGAAACTCATCATAGGAGATGTTTTTGGAGGTGGTGCCGCTTTCGTTGGTGAGGTACAATCCCACCAGCATGATTGCTATTATCATGTACAACCAATTCAGGTTGAACTTGGGCATGTTCACTTTATTAGGCTTTTTGTTGGTATTATTGTCCATACATTTTGATTAATCTATGTCGGGGATTTGGGTTAATTTGGCGTCTGCCCAAAGGTGTTCCAAGTTATAGAACTCTCTTGCCTCCGGCAGGAATACATGTACCAGAATATCCGAATAGTCCATTGCCACCCATTCGGCGTTGCGCAATCCGTCGATGGCGAAAGGTTTGGTATCGGCCCCCTTGCGCGTGAAATCCTTGACGGATTCTACGATGGCCGTCACTTGGCTGGGTGAGTTTCCTTGGCAGATGACGAAATAGTTGCATATTGTATCGTCTATTTTTGTGAGGTCGGCAACGACGATTTTCTTTCCTTTTTTATCTTGAATTCCTTCTGTAATCTGTTGAATCAGTCTTTTGGTTTCGTTCATTATACATTATTATATTAAAAACAGATGGCAAATATACATTGATTTCTCATACCAAACACGCAAAAGAGGAAAAGAGTTTGATTTTTTGCTTTTTTTTAGTTGTGCGAATCTTTGACATGGCTTATCTGCTTTGATAGAAAAAAAATGTTCGATAAAGTTTTGGATTCTCGTTTTTTTTGTATCTTTGCAACCGCAAAACAGAAATAACCTGTTATTGGGCTATGGTGTAATGGTAACACTACAGATTCTGGTCCTGTCATTTCTGGTTCGAGTCCAGATAGCCCAACAAAAAGAGAACGCTTTGCAGACGAAATCTGCAAAGCGTTCTCTTTTTGTTGGGTCTTTTCAGATTATGTGTCGTTATGGAGCTGTTCCGGATTACTCCGAAGATTGTGTTGGTGATATTATTGCAATTCATTCCGAAAAAACATTCTTCTATAATGGGCTTCCGGCTGATATTACGAAAACTTTCGATGAAGAGGCGTTTTGGGGAATATGGTGTTGCGAATATTTACTTCTTCAAAAGAGCTTTCGGAGAAAACGGACGAGGAAAGTCATACCCTTGTCAGAGCACCTTCTGGCAGGGGGGAAGATCAGTATACGACTGATGTGGCTTCAGTATACGACTCATCCTACATCAGTATACGACTGATGTACCTTCAATACGGAACTGAACTTTTCTCGTTCCTTTTGTCGGCTTTTCAAGGGTTGTTTTTATGGAAATTTTGGAAAGATTTTTTGATGTGCAATACGTGTCGGGGTCGGGTGAAACCACCCAACCCCGATATTGCAGGTAAATTCGGTTTGGAAAGTGTCAGTCTGCCACAATCGGTTTGTATTTCGGCACCAGCGCCTTCATGATGCACCAACCTATCAAGTAAGCCACGGCGCAGACGCAGAAGATGATGAAGTAGCCGGCAGGTTTCCCGACGAAACCCATGAACGCCATTTGGCTCTCGTCGGCATAGGTGAAGAGCATGCCGGAACTTTTATTGATAAGGAATGCGCCGACACCGCCTGCCATGCCTCCGAAGCCGGTGATGGTGGCTACCGCACTCTTCGGAAACATGTCGCCTACCACGGAGTAGATGTTGGCCGACCATGACTGGTGGGCGGCTCCCGCAATACCGATGATGATGATGGGAAACCAGTAGGAATAAGCCCCCAAAGGCTGCGCAAACAAGGCAAGCAACGGGAACAGGGCAAAAACAAGCATGGCGCGCATACGGGCAGCGTATGGATTCATGCCGGTCTTGTTGA
This sequence comes from Prevotella heparinolytica, assembly GCF_002998535.1. Classification (NCBI taxonomy): domain Bacteria; kingdom Pseudomonadati; phylum Bacteroidota; class Bacteroidia; order Bacteroidales; family Prevotellaceae; genus Prevotella; species Prevotella heparinolytica. The sequence continues at coordinate 137,708 of NZ_CP027234.1, forward strand.
TGATGATGGTGGGCAGCTTGCCTCCATAGATAGAGAGCATCGTGATGGCATAAAGCACAAATATCAGCAACTGTGCGGTTGCGCTATCCGATGAGAAACCGTAAACGTCCGAAATGTAGGCGGGAGTCCAAAATAGGAAGAACCACCATACGCCGTCCGTCATGAATTTGCCTATGGCAAACGCCCATGCCTGGCGGTACTTGAGGCATTCGAGGAATGAGAGTTTCCGCTCCCTTTTATCGTCTTTAGAGGAGCTGTTGTTTTCTTCGGCCGGTTTGTCTTGTTCGATGTATGCCAGCTCGGCGGCGTTGACTGCGGGGTTTTCATTCGGCTTTTTATAAAGGAACATCCACAGTCCCATCCATACGAAGCCCAATGCGCCGATGACGATAAATGCCATTTCCCAGCCGTTGCCTATGCCTATGCTTTGGAAATAGCGTGCCAGCGGGGGAATGGTGACCGGGGCGATTAAAGCGCCTACCGTGGCTCCGGCATTGAAGATGGAGGTAGAAAAGGCTCGGTCTTTTTTAGGAAAATATTCTGCCGTCACCTTGATGGCGGCCGGAAAGTTGCCTGCCTCGCCCACGCTTAGCACGATGCGGGCGGCTATGAAGAAATAGACGCTGGTAATGGCGATGGTCGATGCCACTGCCCCCGTGGCCGAAACCATGGCTGCCGCATCATGAATGCCCACTACGTGTTCGGTGGCCCAGCCGCAGGCTGCGTGCAGACATGCGCCCAACGACCAGACGAAGATGGCCCAAAGATAGCCTTTCTTGGTTCCCATCCAGTCGATGAAACGGCCGGCAAACAGGTTTGCGATGGCATATACAATGGAGAAGACGGCGGTGATGTCGCCATAATCGGCATCTGTCCAATGGAACTCCGGAGCGATGAAATCTTTCCAAGTGAGAGAAAGGACTTGGCGGTCAAGATAGTTGACTGTTGTGGCAAAGAAGAGCATGCAGCAGATGACCCAGCGGTAATTGGTCATCTTGCCCGATGTGTTTGAAAATGTACTCATGATATAGATTTATTATTTGGTTGCAAAAATAGGGTTTTGTGTGTTGTGCAAGGTGTAATAATTGGTGGAAAAACTGTATAAAATGACGAAACGGACATTGGACACGCAGATACAGAAACACAGAGCTTCCCATGTTGCATAGAATGAAAAGCTCTGTGCCCGTATGTGTTTCGTGTACGAATCTTATTTCATATTCGTATATTTTATTTCATCCTTGTCGCTGTATTTCAGGTTTTCGCCTGCCATGCCCCAGATAAAAGTATAGTTGCGTGTTCCTGCTGCTGCGTGGATAGACCATTCGGGAGATGTGATGGCTTGTTCGTTGTGCAGCCACACCAGACGTTCTTCCTGCGGTTCGCCCATCAGGTGGCAGATGGCATTGCCTTCGGCCACGTTGAAATAGTAGTAGGCTTCCATGCGGCGTGTGTGCGTATGGGCGGGCATGGTGTTCCATACCGAGCCGGGAGCCAGTTCAGTGAGCCCCATTTGCAACTGGTTCGTACCGCCGTCTTTCACTCTTTCCAACACATCCTTCACAATCAGTTGGTTCACGATGCGGTCGTTGCTGTCTTCCATCTTTCCGTAGCGGTCGGAGATGCCCAATGCATATTTCTTGGAGTTGGCTTTCTGAAGTTTGGCATCGGTGGTAATTAATTGAGTGACATAGGGCTTATAGGCCGGAGCCGAGTTGATGTAGAATTTGGCCGGTCGGGTGGAATCGTTGCTTCTAAAGGTTACTTCTTTGTTGCCGCATCCCACGTAAAGCGCTTCTTTGTACTTCATTGGATACTCTTTGCCGTCTACCGTAACCACTCCGTCACCACCGGTATTGATTACTCCCAATTCGCGACGTTCGAGGAAATAAGTGATTTCCGGACCGAGTTCGCGGAACACCTCCAGCTTGAGAGTCTTGTTCACCGGCATCACTCCGCCGTAAATCAAACGGTCGTAGAGGGTATAAGTTATGTTGATTTCGTCCGCTACCATCACTTTTTCCATCACGAAGGCACTGCGCAGGCGCTCCGTATCATAGTGCTTTACGTCCTGCGGATGGCAGGCTGTCTGCACCTTGTAGTTCATTTGGGCATTGGCTGCCAATGCAGCCGCTCCCATCATCAATGCAATTGCTAACTTTTTCATAATCCGTAGTTTTATTTTAAATATATACTTATTCATCACTAATCATTCATCACTAACCGCTAATTCTTTACCACCGTTTCCCGGTATTTGATGATGGCGCGGCGGTTCAGAAGCATCAAAAACAGTGTAAACAACAATAGAGCGCCTGCGCCAAGCCATTTCAACGAGTAAGTCATGTGGAAGATGATCCAAGCGAAAGGACTGGAGGCAAAATCGAGCGCACCGCCTTCAAAGCCGGCGGGAATATTTACGGCGGCATCCTGCGTCTTTACATATACATCATGGGCCGCTTGTGTAAAGTAGGGTGCAAGGTCGGTCACGAAATACAGCCCTATCGTCAATACTATAAGCCCGATGATGAATGTCTTTACTACATTGCCTTTGGTAATAGGCAATACCAGTGGAAACAGGTAGAACATGCCGGCAAGAGACGCTAAAGGGAGGAACTGATTTCCCGGCAATATCACAGCCAGCAGGATGGTGACCGGAATCAGCAGCAGAGACACCACCAATGTGGCGGGATGGCCGATGACCAATGCAGGACTCATGCCGATGTTCAGGCCGACAGCGCCTTTGAATTTCTTTGCAATCAGTTCGCGCGTAGCATCGGAAATCGGTTTCAATCCTTCGATAAACAAGGCGGTGATACGCGGAATCAATTCCATTACGGCGCCCATCTTGATGCCCAGACCCAATATATAAGGTATTTTATCTACCAATTCCTGCCCGTTCTTGCAAGACAGCGCACCGATGCCGCAACCTACCAGAATACCCAGAAACAGAGGCTCACCCATCAGACCGAACTTTTTCTTCATGCCTTCGGCATCGATGTTCAACTTGTCGAATCCGGGAATCTTGTCCAGCATTTTGTTGATGACGATGGCAAAAGGTACAAAACCTGCACAGAAAGGTTGGGGGATGGATATTCCTTCCATCTTGTCGTAGAATCCTTGAAATTTGTCGGCGGTATAATCGGCCATAATCAAGGTGATGATGTAGCAAATGATGGCGGCAAAGAATCCCCACCAGATGTTGTCACTTGCAAAATATACCACAGCACCGATAAATGCAAAATGCCAGTAATTCCAAAGGTCGATATTGACCGTGCGGGTAGTTTTCGTCAATAACATCAGCAGATTTACACCCAAACATACCGGAATGATGAAAGCTCCCACCGATGTGTTATAGGCCACGGCCGCAGCGGCGGGCCATCCCATATCGAAGACCTTGAGTTGAAGGCCGTAAATCTCCACCACTTGGCTCAAGGCAGGGCCAAGGCTGCTGGTCAGCAATGCCGTAATGACCGATAAACCTACGAAACCGACGCCTACAAGCAAGCCGCTCTTCAACGCTTTGCTGAATTTGATGCCGATGCACACTCCTAAAATTGTAAAGATTATAGGCATCATTACTGCTGCGCCTAAGCCGATGATGTAACCGAAAACTTGTTCCATTCTCTTGTGAATTAATTGGATAATAGATAATGTTTTTGCAATAGTTATAAATAAAAATCGGGGTCAAAAATAAGACCTTTTATCAATTAATCAAATTTGGAGAACATAATAATTAGTAAATGGGACGATTTTGGACAAATCTTGTCGTTATCGTGCACAAAAATGCTCGTTCTCGCACACGAAAATCAAATAATACACTCTCTGTATTGAAAAGTGCACACTTGTTTGCAAGGAAAACCTTACTTTTGTTTCATGAAATAAATCAAGTCTGATACCCAAAAAGAACGACTTCATGAAAAAGAACTCGATTTGTAAATTTATTGTATCCGGATTGCTGTCTTTGGCTTTCCCGTTATGGATGTCTGCACAACGTTTAAGTAGTGAACAACCTTGGTCTGTGCGCATGGTCGAATCGGAAATGATTCGTTGCCCGAAGTCTTGGCAGCTCGATTTTCAAACGAAGCTGAAATGGGATTATTGTCATGGGCTGGAACTTCAATCCATGTTGGATGTGTACGACCGTTATGGAGACAAGAAAATCTATGATTATGCTTTGGCTTATGCCGATACGATGGTCAATGACGACGGCACTATCAAAATGTACCGGCGCGAGGAGTTCAGCCTTGACCGTCTTAATTCCGGCAAATTCATTTTCCGCATCTACGAGCAGACAAAGGATGAAAAATATAAAAAAGCACTGGCGCTGCTGCGAAGCCAGCTTGACGAGCATCCGCGTAATGACGATGGCGGCTTTTGGCATAAGCAGATTTATCCGAATCAAGTGTGGCTGGACGGAGTTTATATGGGAGCGCCTTTCTATGCGGAATATGCTTATCGCAACAATCGGGTGGGCGACTATGCGGATGTCATCAATCAGTTTCTGATGGCAGCCCGTCATACCTATGACCCTAAAACGGATTTGTTCCGTCATGCTTGCGACGTAAGCCGTAAGGAGCGCTGGTCGGATAAGGAAACGGGGCAGTCGCTCCATAGTTGGGGGCGTGCGATGGGGTGGTATGCCATGGCATTTGTCGATGCGCTCGACTTCATCCCGCAGCACGAGGCGGGACGTGATTCAATGCTGGTTGTGTTCGATCATCTGGCAGGTATGGTGAAACGTTTGCAGGATGCTAAAACAGGGTTGTGGTATCAAGTGCTGGACAGGAGCGGAGCCAAAGGAAATTATTTAGAATCTTCCTGTTCTGCCATGTTTGTGTATGCTTTGTTCAAAGGCGTGCGTAAGGGCTATCTCGACAAGTCGTATTTGGATGTGGCAGTCAAGGGATATAAAGGCATTCTCGGACATTTTATTGAGGTGGATAAGGAGGGTGTAGTATCCATTACACGGGCTTGTGCCGTTGCCGGACTGGGTGGTAAGGTCTATCGTTCGGGCGATTATGATTATTACATCAATGAGACCATCCGCAACAATGATCCCAAGGCGGTAGGACCGTTCATTTTGGCTTCGCTGGAGTGGGAACGCCTTCAGGAGGTGAAAGAAATCGTTAACCGGAAATGCAGATGAGAGGAGTGATACGCTTGTCGGGCATATTCGTGGCAGCCTTGTGCTGCATGGCAATGTCTTTGGCTGCACAACAGACGCAGTGGAAGCGTAATATCGTAGTGGCACGTGATGGGACGGGCGATTATCGTAACTTGACCGAAGCGATGGAAGGAATTCGTGCCTTTATGGATTATAAAGTGACGGTTTTCATCAAAAACGGTACGTATAAAGAGAAGGTAGTTATTCCGTCGTGGATTGAAAACGTTGATTTTGTGGGTGAGAGTGCTGAGAATACCGTTATCACCTATGATGACCATGCCAATATCGATAAGATGGGAACGTTCCGTACTTATACCATGAAAGTGGAAGGAAGTGGCATTTCTTTCAGGAATCTGACGATAGAGAATAATGCAGCCCGGTTGGGACAAGCGGTTGCACTTCATACGGAGGGCGATCGCCTGCTGTTTATTGGCTGTCGTTTTCTGGGAAATCAGGATACGGTCTACACTGGAGCAAAAGGCACTCGTCTCTGTTTCCTTAATTGTTATATAGAGGGAACCACGGATTTTATTTTCGGTCCTTCCACAGCTTTGTTTGAAGGATGCCGGATTCATAGTAAGGCTGATTCGTATATCACGGCTGCTTCTACTCCGGCGGATGTGGCGGTGGGTTATGTTTTCAGAAGTTGCAGGCTGACGGCTGATGACCGAGTGGGTAAGGTTTATTTGGGCCGTCCGTGGCGTCCTTATGCTGCAACTGTGTTCATCGATTGCGAGTTGGGCAAGCATATCTGCCCTGATGGATGGGACAACTGGCGTAATCGGGAGAATGAAAAAACAGCCCGTTATGCGGAATATGGCAGTACGGGAGAAGGTGGAATGACCTACGCTCGCGTAAAGTGGGCAAGGCAACTGACAAGAGAGGAAGCTGATAAATACAACGATATGCGCTATGTCTTCGGGATGTGCAGTGATTGGAATCCAATGAACGAATAATGTCTGAATCATTTATAATCTTATAAGTAAAACCATGAAACGTGAACTTATTTTGCTTTGGGGGCTTTTTTTCTTATTTTCGTCTTTCAAAGCGGACAAACCGGACATCACTATTTTCATGATCGGCGATTCCACAATGGCCGATAAAGACTTGACCGGAGGAAATCCCGAAAGGGGATGGGGACAGATGTTGCCCGGTTATCTTTCGGAGGAGATACGGGTGGATAACCATGCCGTGAATGGGCGTAGTTCCAAGAGTTTTATCGATGAAGGCCGGTGGAACAAGGTGCTTTCCTTGGTTAAGAAAGGTGACTATGTTTTTATCCAGTTCGGTCATAACGATGAGAAAACCGACCCGAAACGTCACACTGATGCTGGTGGAGGCTCTTTCGATGCCAACCTGAAGCGTTTCGTGATGGATACACGTGCAAGGGGAGGAATTCCTGTACTGTTCAATTCCATTGTACGCCGTAACTTTGAGACGGTTGCCGGAATGCTGGCAGTGGATAGTGCCGTCAGCCAAGATGATTTTCGCAAGGATGCTAATCCGGATGCCAAGCGCGATGCTTCCTCTTCACCGCATCGGAAAGAAGGCGGGCGGCTGATAGATACTCATGGAGCCTATCTTGACTCTCCGCGCAATGTTGCCGAAGAACTGAATGTGCCATTTGTGGATATGAACAGAATTACCCATAAGTTAGTAGAGGGTTTAGGTCCGGACGAGTCAAAGAAATTGTTTATGTGGGTGGCTCCCGACATAGTTCCCGCCATGCCTAAAGGACGTGAAGACAATACTCATCTCAATGTATATGGCGGGCGTGTAATAGCGGGATTGGCTATGGATGCCATTGCCGAGGCAGTGCCCGAATTGGCAAAGTATGTTCGTCACTACGATTTTGTAGTGGCTAAAGACGGTAGCGGAGATTTCTTCACGGTGCAGGAAGCCATCGACGCCGTGCCTGATTATCGCAAGAATGTGCGTAGTTCCATATTGGTCAGAAAAGGGGTGTATAAGGAAAAGGTCGTCATACCCGAAAGTAAAATCAATATTTCCCTTATAGGGCAGGAGGGGGCTGTTATCTCTTATGATGATTATGCCGGTAAAGCTAACCGCTTCGGCGAGAACAAGGGAACTTCCGGTTCGTCTTCCTGCTATGTGTATGCACACGATTTTTATGCGGAGAATATCACCTTTGAAAATACGTCCGGTCCGGTGGGGCAGGCCGTGGCATGCTTTGTAAGTGCCGATCGTGTATATTTCAAGAATTGCCGTTTTCTTGGTTATCAAGATACACTCTATACTTACGGTAAGGCTGATCGGCTCTATTTTGAGGAGTGCTATATAGAAGGTACGGTCGATTTTATTTTCGGATGGTCTGTCGCGGTATTCCACCGTTGCCGTATTCATAGCAAAGGTAATGGATATGTGACGGCGCCCTCCACAGATAAAGGGCAACGGTATGGCTACGTCTTCCATGACTGCAAGCTGACGGCGGACGCCGGTGTGGATAAGGTATATCTTTCCCGTCCTTGGCGTCCTTATGCTCAGGCGGTTTTTATATGCTGTGATTTAGGCAGGCATATTATTCCTGTCGGATGGGACAATTGGGGAAAGAAAGGGAATGAACAAACGGCTTTCTATGCCGAATACCAGAGTAAGGGTGAGGGTGCTGCACCGAAAGAGCGTGCGGCCTTTTCCCATCAGTTGAAAACTGTAAAGGGGTATGAGATGGAAACCGTACTTGCCGGAGTTGATGGTTGGAATCCGGTTAAAGGCGGGAATGCGTTGCCGGATATAAAACGTTGAAACAAATAGGTGCTTATGAAAAGAAATTTATTGTCTGTATTGTGTGTAGTATTGCTCTCATTGACTGCTTTTGCAGAGAACTATCCGTACAGAAGCGATGTGCTTTGGGTGACTGTTCCCAATCATGCCGACTGGCTTTATAAGACCGGTGAGGAAGCAACTGTTGAGGTTCAATTTTATAAATATGGTATTCCTCAGAATGGAGTTACGGTAAACTATGAACTGGGAGGGGACATGATGCCCTCAGAAATCAAAGGAACGATAGTTTTGAAGAACGGGAAGGCGGTTATACCGATGGGGACGATGAGCGAGCCCGGTTTTCGTGATTGCCGTATGACTGCAACCGTTGATGGTAAGACCTATAAGCACCATATCAAGGTGGGCTTTTCTCCCGAGAAGATACGGCCTTATACCCAAATACCGGCCGACTTCGGGGATTTTTGGAATAAAAACAAAGCCGAACTTGCTAAAGTCCCTTTGATATATACCAAGGAGTTGGTTAAGGAGTATTGCACGGATCAGATGGATTGCTATTTGCTGAAATTACAGGTAAATGAGCGAGGTCAAGCCATTTACGGTTATCTGTTTTATCCAAAGCATGCAAAGGAGGCGTCCTGTCCTGTGGTACTTTGTCCTCCGGGAGCAGGCATCAAAACGATTAAGGAGCCTTTGCGTCACAAATATTATGCAGAGCACGGCTGTATCCGTTTTGAAATAGAAATTCACGGTTTGAATCCGAAAATGCCGACAGAAGATTTTAAAGATATCAGCAATGCCTTCAATGGCAAGGAGAACGGTTATTTGAATAATGGACTTGACAACCGCGACAATTACTACATGAAGCGTGTCTATATGGCATGTATCCGCAGTATCGACCTGCTTGTTTCACTACCCGAATGGGATGGAAGAAATGTGGTTGTGCAAGGTGGCAGTCAAGGCGGTGCTTTGGCTTTGGTTGCTGCCGGTCTTGACCCTCGTGTCACGGCATGTATCGCCAATCATCCGGCGTTGAGCGATATGGCCGGATATATGGCGGGACGTGCGGGGGGCTATCCGCACTTTTTTCGGGTGGCAGGAATGGATACTCCCGATAAGCTGAATACGATGGCTTACTATGATGTGGTGAACTTTGCCCGCTCTATTAAAGTGCCTACTCGTATGACTTGGGGATATAACGACGATGTTTGTCCGCCTACCACGAGTTATGCGGTATATAATGTATTGCAGTGTCCGAAGGAAGCATTGATTACTCCGATTAATGAACATTGGACATCAGAAGATACCGAATACGGACATCTGACATGGATGTTGAATCATCTTCGGTAAGAGGATGGTTCAGTAAAATCGAAAGGCGCGGATTTCACAGAATCTCACGGGTTAGGTTTTAACCTTCCGTGCCAATCTGTGAAACCAGCGCCTAAAAGTTATAAGTGGATTTCAGTACATTTCCTTAGATTCTTATTTTTCTTCTGCCCACTCTTTGGCACCTCTCTCTTTCAGTTGAGCGGTAAAAGCTTTTGCTTTTTCCATAGAGGCAGCCTCTTCTTCAGGAGTGGCATAGGCATGTCTGTAACCTTTCACTACGTTCCATTCGCCACGTGTGAAGTCGGGGAACTCTACGGCGGCACAACCATTGTCCATCGAAATCTCGCCCAGTTCGGCCAGGCAGCACCATTCGGCCAAGTCATATACGTCCATATCCAAAGGCAATCCATTTTGCAGGCAATATATCAGACGGCTGTCCATGATGAAGTCCATACCGCCGTGACCGCCTACTTCTTTAGCCATTTCACCGTATTTCTTCAGAATAGGGTGTTGATATTTGGCTTCCAAAGCCGTTTTTTCTGCTTCCGGCAAGAATCCGTGAGAGTTCAGGTCGTCTACCTTGGGTTGTACGCCCGATGCTGCCAGTTGGGCTGCATCCAAAGCATATCCTGCAACGGGGTATTTGTTGGCAAAACCTTTAGTACCCGTAAGTTGATAAAGACGGTTATAGGGTTGCGGCGTCATTACGTTGTGTTGAATCTCGATTACCTTGCCGTTGGCTGTGCGAATCAAGGTCGTGGTGTGATCGCCGTTGCGGAAGTTGTTGCAAACAGAATCCGTACGTTCCTTAACCAATTCTGCACCGACAACCGATTTGGTGTCCATGGCTACCAACGTGGTCATGCGGTCGCCGCGATGAATGTCGAGTGCTTGTGCCACGGGGCCGAGGCCGTGAGTGGCATATACGTCACCGCGATGACGCATGTTGTAGTCCAGACGCCATCCTAATTTGTCGTTTTCTCCGTTTTTCCAATAATGATTCCAGAAGGGGGCCAAGTTGTGAATATATGCACCTTGTGCGCGGATAACTTCACCAAACACTCCGTTCTGCGCCATGTTCAAGGCGTTCATTTCGAACCAGTCATAGCAACAGTTCTCCAGAATGAAACAATGTTTACGGGTGGTTTCGCTGAGGTTTATCAGATCCCAGCATTCTTGCAGATTCATGGCCGAAGGAACTTCTATGGCTACGTGCTTTCCGTTTTCAAGAGCGCATTTAGCCACAGGGAAATGGTGTAGCCAGTCGGCGGCGATGTACACTAAGTCTATATCTTCACGCTTGCACAACTCTTCGTAGCCATTTTCACCGGAGTAGATGGCTGCCTTTGGCATCGAAGCTTTCTTTAGATATTCCTGACATCTTTCCGCACGTGATGCTTCATAGTCGCAGAGTGCCACTATCTGTGTACCGGGAATATATGTGAAACGTTCTACTGCACCCGGACCGCGCATTCCTAAACCTACGAATCCTACACGGACTACTTCCAGTTTCGGAGCAGTCAAGCCTATCGCGCTTTTCTGACCGGCAGGACGTTCGGGAGACTTCACGACAATCGTTCCGTTTTTCCATTCCCATTGGGTTCCTTTTGCTGTGGTTTGCAGAGCGGTGGAAGTTCGGGTGGTGCATGCACCTAACACAAGGCATAAGCCTAACAATAAAATTCCGATTTTTCTCATGATTTAAAAAACTTAAAGTTAGTAATATATATTTATCAAAGCATCAGATATGTTTCAGATATTGTTTTTCCGCATCAAAGATATTATTTTTTTAGGCATTCTAAAAAAATCCTTCTGTATAAAATGCCTGATTTTTACAGTCTTTGACTATTTGAAAAATAAGAAGGACTTACTTACCGCTTAATTCAGAGCATTACAGTAAGCAAGTCCTCTTACGTTTATTGATTTAGATTTGTTAGAGAATTTGTGAATTTAGTTATGCGTCGGATTTTGTGTCAAAGTACCCGGATATGAGTTGATAGCATCTTGAGGAATGTAATAAACTACACGATAATCCGTAGCGGGAATATCTTCGAGTTGACGATGAGGCCCCGGGTAACGACGTACCAATGGGTCGTTGTTGCGAAACACATCGTAGCTACGTTCTGCCTGATAAGCCAATTCCAGCTGGCGTTCTTTATCAATGCGTTCTTTAGCATTACTTGCGTCTAAAGATTCATATCCTCCACCTACGATGGCACGGTTACGAATTATATTCAAATCGGCAAGGGCCTCTGTATATTTGCCTTGTTTGGCATAAGCTTCTGCACGATTCAGATAAATCTCGCCCAAACGGGAAATAACAGGAGAGTGTAAATGGGAATCTTCACCTTCGCGCGAACATTTGACGATGTAGAATTGTGGATAAACACGATTCAAAGAGATGAAATAATCTTCAACGCCTTTCACTTCTACAAGAACATTGGTAATATTTGTTCCTGCGTTGTAGTTGAGTATCTTGAAATAACCTTGTTCTGCATCTATTATTTCCAGTTCATATTTGATGTCTTTTGTTATAACTTTTCCTGTATTATCTTTATCAGCTTCCAGCTTATTAGGATCGTCCGCTTTGATTTTATATTGTGTTACATTCTTTTCTATTGCGTAATATTTGCCATTCTCTTTCAAAAGAGTGGCTTGCACATAATTATAACCGGTGATTTTATCTTTTGAGATGTTTACCTCCAATGGAAAAGTAGGTTTGATAAATCGGAAAACTTCTGTTTTGGATTTATCATACGTGGGTTCAATGAAAGCCGCGCGAGCATCAACAATTTTGTAGTGGTCTTCGCGCCAATCGTTTCGTCCGGTTTCATTCAAAAGGCCAATGTATTTAGCACTGGCATACATTTCACCCCATCCCATACCGCCAATATTGGCATACATACCGCCGACACCATAATAATGGTCGTATCCGGAATACTCGGATGCAACACGTTTGATTGCAAAGATCGTTTCTCTATTCTCTTCCGGCGTGAATGTGTTGTATCTCATAAAGTCGGAACGGGATAATAAAGAATATTTATCAGAGTTGATAACCTGTGTGGCAAAATAGGCAGCAGAATCGGCATAATTTGTATTGGGTTTCTCGTAAGTACCGCTCATATACAGATAAATACGTGAAAGCATAGCTTGTGCAGCTTCTTTGGAGGCATAGATTGCTCCGTTGTTTATAGTCATCATTGCCGCCGCCTTGCGAAGGTCGCTGATAGCTTGTGCATAAGTTTGCTTTACGGTTGCACGATCCGGTAAATTTAGGTTGTTGATATCTGCAGGTGTCCCGTTTACGATGGGAACCCCGAGATTGGTTTCAGGATTTTGGGCATAAGGACGACCGTAAGCACGGCATAAATAAAAATAGAGCATACCACGGATGTAATAACATTCTCCTAATTTATTATCTACTTCATCATTTTGTCCTTCAGCTATCATATTGATGATATTGGAACTCTGAGCAATGGCTTTGTAACTGTAATCCCAAAAGCTCTGTAAACGATAGTTCTGCGGAGTACGGCTGAATGAAATAAACTCATAGAATGCATCTGTGGACGAACCGCGAATCATCATGTTATCACCTGCGTATTCACCACAACGGTGCATGGGGTCGGACCAATGTTTGAGTTGTGCATAACAGCCGTTCAATAAAGACTCGAGTGAAGAGTTGGGATCTGCAGTGATATTTTCTGCTGCCATCGAGCCATAAGGGAGGCGATCGATGTCACAAGCAGTGAACGATATAACAGCTAATATGATAAGAATTATTTTTTTCATATATCTATCTCTTTTTAATTAGAATGTAAGATTAACGCCAAACATGAATTTCCGTACCGAAGGATAAACAGAAGGTCCAGTTGTTCCTATTACAGAACCATCATCTTTGGGAGGAAGTTCAGGGTCAACACCCGAATAACCGGTGAAGGTCAGCAGGTTTTCACCCGTGAAGAATATACGCATATTCTGAATATAATATTGGGGAAGCTGTAAATTATAACCGATACTTATCGAACGTAATTTTAAGAAATCATTCTTTTCAATATATCGGGAAGACATTTTGTTAGAGTTGTTAGAGTTGTTGTAAGAAGCTACCGGATGGGTTGCGATATCTCCGGCTTTTTCCCAACGAGACCAACCGTCTTTTAATTTCATTTGGTTACGGTCTGTATATGTACCATCAGAGTCGTATTCTTGACGAGAGTAGTTATAAAGATGTCCTCCCAACGAATAGCCGAATACTGCGTTGAAATCTATATCTTTCCATTTCAATACCGTGGAGAATCCGCCGAAAATTTTTGGATTGGAAGTTCCGCATTTACGATAAGCGGCATCTGCGTATTTGCTTGTCTTTTCTCCGTTTTTATCATACCATTGCGGCGCACCGTTCTCAGGGTTCACTCCTGCCCATTCCGGCATCCAGTAGGTATCTACCGGAGAACCAACTTCTAAAACTCGCTGTGCACTTCCTGCAATTCCGGAATTGTCGCTGATGATCATTCTAGCCGTACTATAGTGCCGTCAGCTGCACGAGTCTGGAACAAATCTTTCAACTTGTTGCTGTTGTGCCCTAAATTGGCATCAATACTCCATAACCAGTTCTTTGTGCGGATAATATCTCCGCCAATAGATACCTCAAAACCTTGATTTTGCATTTTGCCAACATTCTTATAAAGTCGAGTTACGCCTGTTAAACCGGATATGGGTACGGCATACAAGATGTTGTCAGTGTTTTTAGAATACCAATCAAAGGTAAAACGGAAGCGGTCTTGCCACATTGATAAGTCCAAACCTATACCGATGGTTTTCGTTTCTTCCCAAGTCAAATCTTTATTTCCTATTTGACTGATTAGGGCACCGGGAACACCGTCGTAACTATAACTTGAAGATACAGAGTAGAGGTCGTATTGAGGATAAAGAGAGTCCGGACGATTTCCTACTGTGCCATAAGAAGCACGAAGTTTCAAGTTATTCACAAAGTCCCATTTGAACCATTCTTCACGGTTAATATTCCAACCTGCACTGATAGAGAAGAAGTTACCCCACTTGGCGTTGTCACCGAAGTTGGAAGCACCGTCACGACGAAGCGAAGCTTCTACCAAATATTTGTTGTCATAGCTGTAATTTCCTCTGAAAAAGTAAGAATCAACAGCCCACTCAGTGATTCCTCCCTTTGCTTTTTCGGCTAATGAAGTGACATCTAATACTTCAAAACCAGAGATAAGTCCTGTTCCATTAACATCAAGTGTTTTGCTCCAATAATCTTTGAACTCGTGTGCCGCTAATGCTTGTATAGAATGTTTGTCAAAGTTCTTGTTAAAGCGCAATATCTGATTGGTATAGCGGCGTGCGGCTTCCCATCTGTAGTCGGTGACACGTCCTTGTACGCTTTTACCACCGTTAGAACGAGGATCGGCGTAGCTTTCACTTGCATAGGAGATGAGCTTGTAGCTGTTTACGGAGGAGAGGGTCAGCCAGTCGGTAAGATGAATGTCGAAATCAAAATTACCCATGAACTCAAGATAGCGAGAACTGGATTTATTGCCATAACTAAGGTCGAGCAGATAGTTGGTCGCTGTATTGTTGACCCAGCCCGAATAGCGGTGAGGTACTAAATTGCTGTTTTCATCATAAGGGCTATCCCATGGAAACATGGAATACATAGATCCTACACTATACTGCGTATCGGTAATATTGCGGCGCGCTCCTGACAAAGATGGTTTTACGGTCAACCATTTAAAGGGCTTATAGGTTGTTTTCGTGCGGAAGTTGTAACGGGTGTAGTCATATCCCTTAACAGAACCGGTTTCGTCATATACTCCTACGGAAACAAAAGAGTTTAGCTTTTCGCTTCCACCTTGCAAAGATATATTGTAGTCCTGTGTAAAGCCCGTCTTGGTTGCCAAATCCCACCAGCTGAAATTGCTGTTGCGCAAATCGGGATTCCAACGAGGGAAACTGATATTTCCAGAATTAGAGAAAGAACTGTATAAATCGTAAAGTTCCGCACCATTCATCATTTCCAGATTTCCATTGTTCAGGTTGCTGATACCCAACTTGGTAGAAATATTGATACTCATCTTGTCGGCCTTTCCGCTCTTTGTAGTAACCACAATTACGCCGTTGGCACCTTCGGAACCATAGATGGCTGTTGAAGAAGCATCTTTCAAGATAGTCATTGTTTCGATGTCATTCGGGTTCAACTGCCCGGCACTGCTGCCTACAATCACACCGTCGATGACCCACAACGGAGCGGTTCCTCCACTCAAAGTCACTTGTCCGCGAATGACCACCGCACCCGAAGCACCCGGTCGGCCGGAACCCGGAGCCACGTATACACCTGCTGCTTTACCGTTCAACATATTTTCAACAGAAGGGGTAGTGATGTCTTTCAGCTTACTGCTACTCACTGTCTGCATGGCACCGGTCAAACTTTCTTTCTTTTGTACGCCATAGCCAACTACCACAACTTCTTCCAAGGCCTGAGCATCGGGAATCAATTTCACTGTCAGCTTTTCTCCGGCTTTCACGGAATGTTCTTGTGTTACATATCCGATAAAAGAAATTACCAAT
This sequence comes from Prevotella heparinolytica, assembly GCF_002998535.1. Lineage (NCBI taxonomy): Bacteria > Pseudomonadati > Bacteroidota > Bacteroidia > Bacteroidales > Prevotellaceae > Prevotella > Prevotella heparinolytica. Next base: position 153,519 of record NZ_CP027234.1, read on the forward strand.
ACAGAGCCTTGTGGAACGTCCAACGTAAATTTGCCGTCCAAGTCAGTCACCGTGCCGATTCCGGTCTGGCCTTTTACCACTACGTTGGCACCGGGGATGGTTTCCCCGTTCTCGTCCACTACTTGGCCGGTTACTTTAATCGTTGCATTTTGTTGTGGTTGAGGAGCGGTGAACGGAGACTTCTTTGCTACCGTAATCTGGCGGTCGTTCATCTTGTACTCAAGGTTCGTGGTAGAAGAGAGTTCTTGCAAGATTTCCGTCACAGCCTTTCCGCTTGTATTGACGGAAACTTTTTTCTCTAATTCCGGCAGCACATTGTCGGAATACAGAACGACATAGTTGCTGTTGCGCTCGATATGGTCAAACACTTGCTTCACCGTTTGTGCCGTTGCCACTTTTTGCTCGTTCTCAGAACCGCGATAATCCGCAGCATAGAGGCAGAGCAAACTGCCCTCTGTCGCTAAAAAAACGCATAATAATAGATAAATAGACATAAAACGACTATTTATCCGTTCGATAATCATTTCTTTTTTCATACTTTCGTACTGATTTTGGTTACTAAAAATAGATTGGATTAAAATCAATTCCGGTCGGGCAATACCTGCTATATTGCCCGACCATTCTTTATCCTTATTGGAGGGTGTTCTATGTCGATTCTTTTTGTGATTTCATGTTAGTACGTTTTAGGGTTAACAATATGTTTTTCTTTCTCATTGGTTTTCGTCTATATAGATTGCGTCTTTTCGAGAGGTGAATTCCGGAGCTAAGGTTTGTTTGATTGATTCCAGTACGGCGTCCAACTCTTCATTCAAATAAAGTTTTCCGAAGAAAGGAATATCTGCGATGGAAGGTTGACAAGTTATCGGACGTCCATAGTACTCTGTCAAATATCGCAATACCTCTTTCAGTGGTTTTCCGTTCAGCACCCATACTCCGTCTACCCAATGGATGTAGTCGAGCGCGTTTACTTTTTCTTTCTTTGCGATGCCCGCCTCGTTCAGTTCCACCCGTTCGTTGGGTTGCATCTTTATATGTCTTTCCTGATGGTCTTTTACGTCTACCGAGCCTTCTACCAGTACGACATCGGCCCGATTGCTTCCCTTACGTGCGGCAATGTTGAAAGATGTGCCCAATACTTCGACTTCGAAGGCGGAAGTACTGACTATAAAAGGCTTTTCCTTGTTGTGCGCTACTTTCAAGTAGGCTTCACCCTCTACAAAGATTTGTCGTTTCTTTCCTTTGAATGTGCGCGGATAAATCACCTTGCTGCCGGAATTTATCCATATACGGCTATTGTCGGCAAGCACAATCATGGAGCGGCGTCCTTTGGGTACGATGATCTGGTTGTATTCTTCAGTTTCTTCCACGGCTTCTTCCGCTACGGGCGCTTCATCTACTTTGGAGGAATTGACCTGTACCTGACCGCCCTGTGTGTAAGCCACTTGGGCATTGTTGGCTATCTCTATTTTTTTCTTGTCCGAAACCACCAGTGTCACTTCTTTTATCTCTTCATCACCCGTGTTGGCAAGCAGAAACTGCTCCATCTTGGCCTTTTCGTCTTCAACGTCTTTTCCTCCTTGATTAAGGAAATAGAAAAAGGCGAGCAAGAGGGCGATGGATGCTGCCACCAGTCCGCCATACAGCATAAGGGCCGTGCGCTTCTTGATACGGGGCGTTTGTTTGCCGGCCTGCTCTTCTATCTTCCGAAGCGCTTTGTCCCACACTTCGTTTGCCTCTGTCTGGGAAGGTGTGCACTCGTCCCATAAGAAAATCAACTTCTGCAAATCTTCTTCTTCCGATTGAGAAAAACTCTCATCGGGGCGGGCTGAACGGTTGTCCAAGAAAGAGGCCAACTGTTGGTATTTTTCGTTTTCTTTGTTCTTTTTATCTTCCATCTGTGTGACAGTGTTATTAATATGACGCAGCTTGTTTTAAAATCTCCTATTCCGAAAGATAGTTTTTTTTGTGCGGGTGGGAAAACGGGTCAGCCGGAAAGGCCCAATGGGGTGCTTATTTGTTTCTCCGATTTATTTTTCCAAGGCTGTTGCTATGTGTTCTAAGGCTTTGGCCACGTGTATGTTGATGGTCTTTACGGAGATGTCCAGCATCGTGGCAATCTCTTTATAAGGGAGTTTCTCTATCTTGGCCAGAACAAATACTTGCTTGCAGCGGGGTGGCAAATCGTTGATGGCTTTGTTGATGCGGGTCATCTCTTCCCGGCTGATGAGTCGTTCGTCGGGTGTCTGCAATTCGTCGGGCATGGTGTGTGCGGCCAAATCGTCCCATGAGACGAAGGTCATGGAGCCGGCTTTCTTGCGCAGGTAAGAGACAGCTTTGTTGTGGGTAATGGTCAGCAGCCATGCTTTTATCTTTTTTATTTCCGCCAGTTTATTTCTGTTCTGCCAGACTTCGACAAAGACATCGCTCACAATATCTTCCGCTTCCTCTTTGGAGCGGACAAGGTAGCGCGCATAATACAACAGGTCGCCCGAATATGCCTCTACAAAGCTTCTGAAGAGCTGTTCGTCCATGTCTGTTATATGATTATGCGGAAACATCTATTCTATAATTGTAACGAATTACGTGCAATATTCGCTAAAATACTTGAGGTATGCAAGGATTTGGGATAGAAATGGCCGGTTGCGATATGTGATGCATGCCTGCACGATGTGTGGCGGTTGTGAAACGGTGTTTACGGCCTTATTTGTTCCCATGTATGGAGAAGCCGCTTCCCAATACGACTGAGGCAGCCTCAGTCGTATTGGGAAGTGGTTTCAGTTGTATTGGGAAGTAGGGTCTCATCCTTAGAGAAGGGGTGAAACTAAAAGTTTCATGGTGGCGAAACACGTGTTACTTCAGCCATTTGTTGAAAAAATCCAAAGTTTCATTTTGCATCTCTTGGCTGAAAAAATGTTTCTCATCCCAGATTTTGGTGACAAGACGATTTGCCGCATGCCGGCTCTTCCATACGGACTGCATGGTGGCGTAGGCGTCTTTCACTCCGGCTATCGGGAATAGCTTGTCTTGTGTTCCGTTGAAGAAGAGGGTGGGCTTGGGGCAGGCTATGCTTGCGGTATGGGGGTAATCCAGATAGCGGCGCAGGCCGGGGATGAGCATGGCGTAGGCCGAACCGCCTTTGTTCTGGTTATTGTTCGGCGTCATCAGGCTGTCTGTGGTGTTCATCCAGCATATCGAGGCGGAGGCCTTCACGCAGTCGGTGAGGGCGGACAGCATCCATGAACGATAAGCCCCCATGGAGAAACCGAGGCATCCCACTCGCTCTTTATCGACAAAGGGCAAGGAAGCAAGAAATTCGGCGCTGCGCACGTCGTCCATATGGATAAATGCGCCCCAAGAACTGCCCATTTGCAGGAAATTGGATGCAAGTGCCTGCTGTCCGTCATAGTCGACGCCCTCCTTTCGACCGCGTTCTCCCCAAAACAAGGCGTCGATGGACAGAACGGCATAGCCGTGGGCTGCAAAATAATCGCCCACATACCGGCCGTCGTAACAACGTTCTGCCCAGTCGTCGGCATCGGCCAATGTTTCCGGCGCTACATGGAAGGGGCGTATCATCTTCTCCTTGCCGATGGAGAAATGGGCGCCGTGGTCGTGCAGCACGACGATGGCGGGGAAAGGACCCTTGCCATCGGGAACCAGCAGATAGGCGGGGATGCGGCACCATGCAGAGACGTTGAAGCGGATTTTATGTGCTTTGTATCCGTTGCGAGATTCTGTGTCTACGGTTTCCATGTCATAGCTCTGCGGGGCGGGAGTAAGGTTTTGCATGCATTCCGTCAGGATGTTGCGGGCTTCTGCACGCCATCGGTCAAAATCCTTTGTCGGCGAGTTGCCCCATGCCATGGGGTAGGTCAGCTGCCGCTTCAGTTGTTCATAGAAAGTGGGCATGTTCTTCACTGTCCCGTAAGGGATGGTGTCGGTTTGTGCGGAGGCGGTGGAGTGCATAAGGAGGAATAGGCAGAAAAGAATGGTGGTGTATCTCATGGCTTGGCGGTTTGTCTGTGATTATTAAATAAAAAACAAAGATACGATAATTCTCTATGAAATATGTATCTTTACCGCACAGAATGGACTGATTATGGCAAAAAGAATCTTATATCTGATTACGAGTTTGATGTATGTATGGACTGTCTGCGCGCAGCCCGATTGTTTTTTAACTCATTATTCATCTGAGGACGGCTTGTCTCAAAACACGGTGATGGGCATCTTGCAGGACAGCAGGGGGAACATGTGGTTCTCCACTTGGGATGGCCTCAACCGCTTTGACGGATATACATTCAAAACGTATAAAGCGAGGCTGGGCAACCAAATAGCATTGACCAATAACCGTATAGACCGGATGTATGAAGACCGGTATGGTTTTCTCTGGCTTCTGACTTATGATAACCGCGTCTATCGTTTCGATCCCCGCACCGAGATATTCGAGCAAGTGCCTTCGGGAAATGCAGGAGGAAGCGCTGCCACAATAACGTCTATCAAGCTTCTACCCGGTGGTGTCGTATGGTTGCTTACCGAAAAGGAGGGAGCGATTCGGGTCGTAACGTCGCCTGACACTTACAGGCTCACTACGGAATGGTATGCTGCGGAAACCGGTCTGTTTCCGGCCGTACGCGTACGCGAGGTGTATGAAGACCTTTCCGGCCATGAGTGGATGCTGACCGACAATGGATTGGGCATGCTTGTGTCCGGAAGGAAAACGCCCGTGTCTTTTTTTACGGAGACGGCAGAAAAAGAAACGAAGGACGGACAGCCATTCTATGCTTGTCTGGAGCAGGGCGATGAAATACTCTTTGGGTCGGAGAACGGGCGTATATGGTGCTACCGGAAGCCGACGGGCAAGTTTAGCCTGTTCCGACTGCCGGGTACTTCAAAAATCGTATCTATCAAGAAACTGAATGAACACGAGATGCTTATAGCCACCGCTACCGACGGCTTTTACGTGTATCAGTTCCGTACAAAGACAACGAAACATTATGAGGCGTCCCGCTTGCCGGACGCTCCTGTTCATTCCGTCTATGTGGACAAATATTCGGAAGTGTGGTTTGAACAGCACATACCGGGCATCGTTGCACATTTTAATCCCCAAACACAGGCGCTGAAAACCGAAACCATCGCCGTGGAACCTACCAGTACAGACCGTTCGCGCCCGGCTTTTCATGTACATGAAGACATCCACGGTATGGTGTGGGTACATCCTTACGGAGGAGGATTCTCCTATTTCGACAGAAAGCAGAACTGTCTGCGTCCTTTCTATAATAGTTTGGCGGACGGCAACTGGCGTTTCTCCAATAAGATTCATGCCGCTTTCTCGGACAGGCAGGGCAATTTATGGATGTGCACCCACTCAAAGGGCTTGGAGAAAGTGACTTTCCGTCCCCCGCAATTTGAGATGATTACCCCTGTGCCCCATCATTACGAATCGTTGAGCAACGAGGTGAGGGGACTTTGCGAGGACAAGGAACACAATCTCTGGGTAGGCCTGAAAGACGGCAAACTGAGGGTGTATGATAAAAATCGTAAGGAGCGGGGCTATTTGACGGAGGAAGGCGTAATAGCACATACCGGTGTTCCGTTGCGGGGGAATGTTTATTTCATCTTACAGGACAAAAAAGGCAACCTTTGGATTGCAACGAAAGGAGACGGTTTGGTAAAAGCCGAACGGAAAGGCGATGCACGCTATGAACTGACACGTTACAGGTATCGGAGAGATGATATTTACAGTTTGAGTGACGATAACGTTTATTGTGTGTACGAAGACGCTCGCGGAAGAATCTGGGTGGCTACCTTTGCCGGCGGTGTAAACTACATGACGCATGACAAGGAGGAGAAGGAAATCTTCGTCAATCATCGCAATAACCTGAAGGGTTATCCCATAGACGATTGCTACAAAGCACGTTTCATTACCGGCGACGGCCGGGGACATATCTGGATTGGCACAACCGTGGGAGCCTTGATGCTGAACGAAGATTTTGCTTCTCCGGAAGATGCCGTTTTTCATCATTACGTGCGTGTGCCGGAAGATATACATAGCTTGAGCAATAACGATGTTCACTGGATTATCTCCACCCGGAACAAAGAGCTTTATCTGGCCACCTTCGGCGGAGGGTTGAACAAGCTGGTTTCTCTGGACCGGGACGGCAATGCCCGGTTCAAATCTTACTCCGTACAAGACGGGTTGCCGTCCGATGTGCTTTTGTCTATAATCGAGGATGGCAGTGCCAATCTTTGGATGAGTACCGAGAACGGTATCAGCAAGTTTATTCCTTCGGAAGAAAGATTTGAGAATTATGATAATAAAGGTGTTTTTTCCCGGGTACGTTTCAGCGAGGCGGCTGCTGCCTGCACTTCTCAGGGCAATGTCCTGTTCGGTGCAAGCAACGGCATCTTTGTGTTCAACCCCGATTCCACACGCAAGAGCGATTACGTTCCTCCCATTGTATTATCCGGTCTGTTGCTTTCCAATGAGAATGTAATGCCTGGAGAGAAGTCGGTCTTGAAGCAAAGTCTGGACGACACGCGCAAACTGGAGCTGTCTCACAAAGAAAATATCTTCACCATTCAATATGCGGCGCTCGATTACTCGGCTCCGTCCGAGATTCAGTATGCCTATATTCTGGAGGGATTTGAAAAATCATGGAACTATGTGGGGAAACAACGGATGGCTACATATACGAATCTTCCCAAAGGAGATTATGTCTTTAAAGTGCGCTCGACGAATGCCGATGGAGTATGGGTGGATAATATCCGTACACTCGATATAGAGGTACTTCCTTCGTTTTGGGAAACGCCTTTTGCCTATGTCCTCTACGTCTTGTTGGTGCTGCTTATTATCATTACGGCGGTATATATCTTGTTCACCATCTACCGGTTGAAACATCGGGTAGATATGGAACGGCAAATGGCTGATATGAAATTGCGTTTCTTTACGGACATCTCCCATGAATTGCGCACCCCCCTGACTCTGATTTCAGGCCCTGTGGAGCATGTCTTGGCGAATACCACACTGCCGGATGACGCCCGCGAGCAGCTTCTGGTAGTAGAGCGCAATACCAACCGCATGCTTCGCCTGATTAATCAGATTCTCGATTTCCGCAAGATACAGAACAGGAAAATGAAGATGCAGGTGCAGCGCGTCAATGTCGTGGCGTTTACCCGTAAGATTATGGAGAGTTTCGATGCCATGGCCGAAGAGCATCGTATCGACTTTTTGTTTGAGACGGAGAAGGAAGAGCTTTATCTATGGGTGGATGTCGACAAGTATGAAAAGATAGTGTTCAACCTGTTATCCAATGCGTTTAAATACACCCCTGACGGGAAAATGATAACGGTCTTTGTTCGTGAAGAAGAGAAATCCGTATCTGTCGGGGTGGAAGATCAAGGCATCGGCATTGCCGAAAACAAGAAGAAGTCAATCTTTCTGCGGTTTGAGAATCTGGTAGACCGAGGGTTGTTTAATCAGTCGAGTACAGGAATAGGCCTGTCGTTGGTGAAAGAGCTGGTTGAAATGCATAAAGCCGTGATTTCCGTTGACAGCAAGTTGGGCGAGGGCAGTTGTTTTAAGGTCGATTTTCTGAAGGGTAAAGAACATTACGATGACGGAGTGGAGTTCCTTCAGGATGATGCGGCGGCAAGAGTGGAAATGGCAGGGCAGGTGATGGATGCGGATGAAGCGGTTCATTCGCATACGGCAGAACAAGAAGAATTGCAGGAACAAGAGGATGAAGAGGCGGCAGTGGATAAGGAGACCATGTTGCTGGTGGAAGATAACTCGGAATTACGGCTGTTTCTGCGCACAGTTTTTGCATCCGAGTATCGGGTTGTGGAGGCGGTAGACGGTGTGCAAGGGATGAGCAAGGCCCTGAAGTTCCTTCCGGATATCATTATCAGCGACGTGATGATGCCGGAAAAAGACGGTATCTCCATGACCCGCGATTTGCGAGCCGATATGACCACCAGCCACATTCCCATTGTTTTGCTGACGGCAAAGACCTCTATGGAAAGTAAGGTGGAAGGGTTGGAGTTCGGTGCGGACGATTACATTACGAAGCCTTTCAGCGCGACGTATCTGAAGGCGCGTGTCAAGAATCTGTTGATACAACGCCGTAAACTTCAGGATCTATACCGGGCTGATTTAATCTCTTCCGGAACAGCAGCCTCGTCTCTGACGGCGGAAGGAGCAGAAGAACAAAAAGCTCCGGAGCTATCGCCTAATGACCGCAAATTTATGGATAAACTGCGGGAACTGATGGAGAAGAATATGGATAACGGTGATTTGGTTGTGGATGATTTGGTGCAGGAGTTGGCAGTCAGCCGTTCTGTTTTCTTTAAGAAGCTGAAGACATTGACAGGTTTGGCACCGATTGAGTTTATTAAGGAAATGCGTATCAATCGTGCCGTTCAGCTCATTGAAACAGGCGAATATACCATGACTCAAATCTCTTATATGGTGGGTATCAACGACCCGCGCTATTTCAGCAAGTGCTTCAAGCAGAAGATGGGGATGACCCCGACGGAGTACAGGGACAGAGGAAAGAAGAAATAATTCATTATGCGAATAAAAGCAGGGGGGCATCGGTAAAATGGTCCCCCCTCTCTTTCGTTGCAAAGAATGTCTGTTTTTTTAATCTCTCGACTTTACTCGCAAACTCGTCTCTTTTTTATTACTAATCCATGAAATATTTGTTGGTATTCCTTAATATCCGGGATTCTGGTCATTTGCATTCAGCAGGTCGTTAGCATCGATAGCAGCTTGCGGAATAGGCCACAAGAGTTTTTTCCCGATAGCGGTTTCTGCACTACCTATCAGATGGGGATTATACAGATTGTTATATTCCACAAGTTTGCCGGTGCGACGCAAATCCATGCGACGATAACCGTTGCCGAACGATTCACAGGCCGATTCTTTGAGTATGGCATCGATGTCGATATGGGTTGCGGCGGATAGGCCTGCACGTGTACGGAGTGCATTCATACGGGCAAGGGCTTTGTCGTTATTATTGATTTTCAAATAAGCTTCTGCCGCAACGAGGAATATTTCCGGCAGGGTGATGACATGCAGATCGCGGAAACTCTTGCCGGCAGTGTATTGTGCAGTCTTGCTGTCGTCAAATTTACAGCATGGGCTGACGGCCCAACTCATCCTTTGTGCTTCGGTGAAGTCGTATTTGGCAATCACTCCGTCGGGAAAATCTTTCAAGTCTTTGATGTAGTTGCTCATAGGCTCCATTTCGGCTGTCAGATTGTTTTGCGGAATAATGAATGTGTTGGCTCTGTTCTCAGGATCTTCGGCACGCCATGCCGCTACGGAAATTGCATCACATTCCCAATAGGCCGGATAATATACACCTACCATTTTGCCTTTTGCCGTCTTTCCGTTGGCGTAGAAAGCGAAGTAGTCGCCAATCGGCATACCGTTTTCCTTGAAGCCGTTGTTCGGATTCCATGCTTTTTTTACCAGCAATGTCTTCATGAATGTTGCATCGTAGCGTTTGTCTCCCGGCTCAAAGTATTTCAGTGTGTGCATGAGAGGGATGAATGCAGAAGCGCCATACTTCATACCTTCTTCGGCACCGCCGTAGTAGCCACAGTAGAATGATTGCCAACGATTGCCTATGGTTTGATCGTGGGTGCTGTCGTAATCATATTCTACGTCGAATAGGAATTCCGCATTGTCGTCTCCCGAGCGATCGGCAGCCCATAGATCGGAAAATTCTGTTGTCAATGAACGTCCGTTGATGACTTCGTCTGCATATCTGGCTGCTTCGTTGAAGTAGTCTGCTTTGTTTAAATCCCATGCGGCAGAAAGATACGTTTTCGCCAACAAAGCTTTGGCCGCTTCGATGCTGGCTTCACCCCCACCACGTGTTGCGGTTGAGGCTGCCAGTTTATTGTTGCCGATAATCTCTTTCAACTCGTCTATGATGTAAGTGTATACCTGTTCAGCTGTTGCGCGTGGATAGCCCTTGATTGCACTGCTTGCATACTCGGTTATCAATGGTACGCCTCCGTAATTGTTCACCAGCAGGTAATAAAATAAGGCTTTCACAAAACGCCCTTCGTCGATGGCCTTTTGTTTGACGTCATCGCTGACGATGGCCGACGGAGCATAATACCCGATGGCAAGACAAGAGCGGATACCGTCATAGCAATCGGTATAGAATGTCTTTACCGTGCCGTTTTCGGGGGTAAAGTTCGACCAACGATGCAGAGCCGCTTCTATGTCGTTGCGTCCGTCTTGGTAGAGATCGGTTCCTGAATTGAAATAAGTGGCTACATTGTCACTGTTGTAGATGTTCGAAAGTTGTGCGTATGCATCATAAACGAGTGACTGAAAGCCGGGAGCTGTCGCAAAATAGTCGACATCGGTCACAGAACTTTTATTGTCCGGTGTGAGGAAACTGTCGCAACCGGTCAGTATACAGGTTCCTGCCAGGCATGCAGTATATAGTAATTTCTTGTAAGTCTTCATTTTCTTATACTATTAGATTTGTTAGAACTTGATGTTGGTACCGATTTGATAGGTAATGGAAGCCGGGCCTCCATCGGTCAGGTTTGCACTTGCCCATTCGGGATCGAATCCTTTGTAATTAGTGAAGCAGAATGGGTTGAGTACATTTACATAGAGGCGCAGGTGCTTGACAGCAATCTTACTCAGCCATGCTTTGGGGAAAGTGTAACCCAAGGTGATGTTCTTCACTTTTACGAAAGATGTTTTGTGATAGCGGACAGATGCGCTGCTACTGCTGAAGTAACCGCCTCCGGTCTTTTCCGTATTGTTCGGATAAGGATATTTGCCAATATGGGCGGTCTCCAGGTAAGTCACATTACCGCTCTCTTTATCCATTACCGGCGTTCCTGCGGGAATGTAGTAGTCGAAGCTCACTTTCTGGCGTCCGCGGTCGCCATAGTTCATGTATTGCTCGTGAAAGTAGCTGCGCGACCATTGTCCTTGCTTGGTATAGAGCATGAAGGAAAAATCGAAGCCTTTGTATGCCATGGAGGAGCTTAAACTGCCTGTCCATGTGGGGTCTGTACAGGCATAAATCTGTTTGTCGTCATCGTTTATCCTGCCGTCATCGTTCCAGTCGTTCACAGCCATCTGTCCTTCATACCATTTCAGCTTGTTGCTGCTTTTCGGGCCGAATTTGTCATAGACTTCTTGCAGTGTATAATGGCGGTCGCCGTTGATGGTGTGCATGGTGACGCCGTCTTTGGTGATGATTCCGGCACTGGTATAGTCGCGTAACACGTTCAGACGCTCGCCGATGAACCAGTTGTTGGCTACGTCGTCTCCATTCGGCAGTTCCTTGATTTTACTCCAGTTGCGGGCAAAAGCCAGATTGACATCCCATGTAAAGCTATTGTTGCGGATGATGCCGAGGTTCAGGGCCAATTCGATGCCGGTATTCTGTACGGAGCCGATGTTGGTGGTTATGGAACTTTCACCCGTCTCCAAAGGAACGGTGGCTTTCATTATCTGCCCGTCGGACAAACGACGGTAAGCGTCTGCCGTCAGGCCGATGCGGTTTTGAAGAACGGCGAAGTCTACGCCGAAGTTGAACTCTTTTATTTTTTCCCAAATCAGATTCTTGTCCACTAATCCGTTGGCATAATAGCCTTGATATTCTTGTCCGCCAATGGTGGCATAAGAAGGGCCTGCGGCGGAAGAAGCCGTGACGTAGTCGCCCACGTTGTTGTTACCGGTGACACCATAAGAGAGGCGAAGTTTCAGGTTGTCTATCCATTTCACATCTTTCAGGAAATCTTCTTCCGAAGCACGCCAGGCAACGGCTGCCGAGGGGAACCAGCCCCAACGGTTGTCTTTGGCAAAACGTGAAGAGCCGTCGGTACGCACGGTTATGGTAGCCATATAGCGTTCTTTGTAGGCATAGTTCAGGCGCGTAGCTAAGGATACGAGAGAAGATTCGGTATAGGAAGAGCCGAGGCCTTTTGTGCCGGAACCTTTCCCCATGGAGTAGAATGAGAGTTTGTCGTCAGAAATGTTCGTTACGCTTTGCGAATAGATTTCTTTGTTGGTAGAGTAGAGTGAATACATTGCCATTGCGTTCAATCTGTGGTCGCCCCATGTTTTGCTGAAGTCGATCTGGTTGTCCCAAGTCCAGTCCAAACGTTCCGTGTTGGTCGCTTCGGCATAATTGTACTTCTTGTTTTGATAATAGGCGGTTCCCAAAGGATGTTTTTCCGACACGCCGGTACCCATGAACACTCCTTGGCGGCCGTGGTAGTAGTTAGGAGAGAAAGTTGTGGTAAACTTCAGTCCTTCCATGATGTTGAAACGCATATAGATATTGCCGAAGACATGAAACTTGCGGGTTTCATTTTGATAGGCATCGATTTCGAAGTCTACCAGTGGAGAAGGAGTGGAGGTTAATGACATCTTGCCCACTTTGGCGGGAATGGCCAGAAGGTTGCCGTTTTCATCCCATGGCGACACTACCGGAGCAAACCAGAAAGCATTGTTGTAAGGAGAGTAGGAGTTGGAACTGTCTGTAATCCAGTCGTTCTGCACATCGTGCACCAGATTGACGGACATACCGGCCTCTACCGCCTTCGACAGTTTGCTGTCAAAAGAACCCTTGATGTTGAAACGCTTGTAATCGTTTTTCTTGAAGACATTTTCTTCGCCTTGATAGCCTGCTCCCAACCGGTAGGTCGTTTTTTCTGTAGCGCCGGAGGCACTGATGAAATGATTCTGTTGAGAAGCTGTACGAAGTACTTGGTTTGCCCAATCATATCCCTCGTTGTTCATCCAGCGGTTGTACAAGGGAGAGCCTTTCCATTCCGCACCGTTCTGGAAGACTGACTGGAGGTCGCCGTCCGAAATCTTATAGGTGACAGTTCCGTCACTGTTGGGGCCGCTTGTGGTGGTATAACGCGCAAAACGGTAGTTCATCCATTCCGTTGCATCCATGAAGTCGGGCATGCGTGCCACTTTGCGTATGCCATAATAGCCGTCGTAAGAGATTTCAACGGGTTGTGCCTTGCTCTGTCCGGCGCCGGTTCCTTTGGTGGAGATGATGATAACGCCTTCGGATGCGCGCGATCCGTAGATGGCTGTGGAGGAAGCGTCCTTCAAGACGTCGATGCGTTCAATGTCTTCCGGATTCAGAAAGTCGATGGAAGACACGACCATACCGTCTACTACATAGAGCGGACCGCTTGTGTTGTTGATGGAGGCCTGGCCGCGGATTTGGATATTGAATCCTCCATTGGCGCGGCTGTTGGACTGGGTGATGTTGACGCCCGGAACAGAACCTTGCAACGCGTCTTCTACGCGCAGAACGCCGCGTGCAGCGAGCTTTTCGGCCGATACGGAAGACAAGGAACCTGTTACGTCTGTTTTTTTCATCGTACCGTAGCCTACCACAACCACTTCGTCCAATGCTTGCGCGTCTTCCTTCAATGTTATTCTGAGGTTTGTTTGGTTGCCCGCGACAACGGTTTGCGGAATATAACCGATGAACGATACCTGAATTTTAGCGCCGGGCTGCACGCCTTGAAGTTTGAAATTACCGTCTATATCGGTAATTACTCCGTTGGTCGTACCAACTTCCAATACGTTTGCGCCAATTATCGGTTCGCCCGTACCGTCGACAACGGTACCTGATATCAGGCGTCCTTGTGCAAAAGCGACTGAACACAACATACTCAATGATAGAGTAGCCAATGCCTTTTGGGCAAGTCTTTTTAGATTCATAATCATGTTTTTATAGTTATAATAATGTATGGTTAACATCGACAGAACGGTGCTTCCCGTTATCGAACACAAAGCTATGGATTGATGCGGATATCTATGTGGAAATATTTGTCGTTTTATGGGAAAAAATGAGATTTTGTCTGTGGCGGCCTCCCGAAATACTCATCAAAGAAAGCAGCGGATATGGAATCTTTCTATTAATTTTGTGTTGCTGATAGGAATGTTTCACTATATGGCTTTAATAAGGATCCTTTATGCTGAATTTAAATCTGAAATACATGGAAGAATACTTGGCGGAGAGCCTTGGGAAAAGGTTCGGAAGCCTGTTTGTTTTGCTTTTCTTATGCCTGCTCTCATTACGGGCGGGGGCAAACAAAACGCCTTACTATCACTTCAAGCAATTGTCTATCAACGAAGGTTTGCCTTCGTCCGTCACCGCACTTTACGACGATGGCAGAGGGTCTTTATGGATAGGAACCAAACAGGGCGTATATCGGTTCAATGGAGAGAAGATAAGGAAATATATCGCAGATGGGTGTGATATGGTCGGCGTTGCCAATAATCTCCACCACGTACTGCACATACAAGGGGATAAAAGCGGACGCATCTGGTTTACCACCATCGGCGGGGTACTTTGTTACGAACCGGAGCAACGAGACCTGAAGCCGTTGTTTCGAGACGGAAAGCCGGTAGCGGCCAATCATGTCGTACCCCACGGAGATCAGGTCATTGTACCCGTGGCAGACTCTTTGCTGATTTACGATCTGAACAAAGCGCCGCTATATGCCATTCCCTTTTCATTGCGAGGAGTACGTCCGGAGCTGTTGCTGCCCTATGATGAAGAGCACTTTCTGATGAACGACTCATCCGGGCGGTTGATGTTGCTGAACAAGCGAAACGGAAACATCATTGCGGCACCCATGCAGGGAGATGTTTCGGCGGTGAATTACCTCTATCGGGACAAAAAGGAGCACTACTGGATTGCCTGTTACGGCAGGGGGGTGAAGTGCTATGCGCACGATGGCACACTGCTGGCGGAGTATAACCGTTCCAACGGCAGGTTGAATAACGACATCGTGCTCGACATCAAGGAGTGGGGAGGCGCTCTTTGGATGGCTACGGATGGCGGGGGCGTCAATGTGCTTTATACGGATACCGGAACCGTGCAGCACATCACTGCGCAAAACTCTCCCAATTTCCCTGCCAACTCCGCCACCTGCCTTTGTCCCACGGACGACTATTTGTGGATAGGTATGGTGCGCGAAGGTGTACTCGGCGCACGAAAGAGTTTTATCAAGACCTATACCAAGGCCTCGTTGAATCCACGGTTCGGGCTGTCGGACAAGTGCCCTTTGTGCCTTTGGGAAGAGAGTGACGGAACGCTTTGGATAGGTACGGACGGTGGGGGAGTGAACCGCTTTTCGCCTGATACGGAAGAGTTTGTACACTATCCGGCCACGGAGGGCGAAAAGATTGTTTCGCTTTGTCCCTTGTCGGACACCGAGCTGTTGCTCTCCAGCTTTACACGCGGACTTTTCGCTCTGAACAAACGCACGGGTGCTTATCGGCGCATCGCTTTGCCTGATAAGGAAATACAGAGGAGGCTGGAGGCTTCGGGAAGTCCCGTCAACCTGCGCCCTACCTCTGACGGAGGGATTGAGATTTACGGTTCGGCCGCCTATCGCTATCATCCTCATAAAGGATTGTTGACACCCATACGCACCGGCTTGCCCCGGACGGCTCCTTCGTGGATATACATAGGTACGGCGGGAACCGAAGATTATTATCACGACCGCACACGTATCTTCTGCCACAACCGGGCTACCGACAGCTTCCGATACATCGTAGAGCGTGCTGTCAACCGAATACTGACCGCCGCTCTCGGCTCGGACGGAACGTTGTGGTTTGCCGAACCCGGAGGTGTGAGCCGTCTTTTACCCGCAGGGCAGAAACCGGAGAACATCGTTCTTCCCGATGGCAATGATTTGGTGACTTCGTTGGTTGCCGGACGCGACGGTACGGTGTGGATGGGTGCGGTAGGCGTGCTGTATGCCTACGACCCACAACGGCGGCATTTCGTCATTTACAGCGAGACGGACGGCGTGTTGCCCAACGATTTCCTGCCCAAGCCTGTGCTGAACGCTCGCGACGGTAGTGTCTATATGGGAGGCTCCGAAGGACTGTTGCGCGTGAACCCGGCACTGAAGGAAGACGCCCTTCCACGCATTCCGAGGCTGTTCCTGCAAGAGGCGCTTTTGGAAGGTGCGCCTGTGGCTCTGCCGTCCGACGGAATGATGGAAGTGGAGAATGGTTTCACTTCGCTCAACCTCTCTGTAAGCCTCAGTGGAGCCGACCTGTTCCATAAACGCATTTATCGCTTCCGTATCGGCGGACTGAACGAGGGCTATATCGAGACTTCCCGTCCGAAGCTGACTTTGCAAACTCTTCCTCCGGGCACGTATCGCATTACAGGTCAATGCACTGCCGATAACGGCGAATGGACCGGACTTTTCCCGTTGCTGACACTTACCGTGTTGCCCCCGTGGTGGCTGCGCACTCCTTTTCTTGTGGCGGTGGGTGTGCTGTTGCTGTTGGCGGCGGTGCTTGCCATTCGTGCCCGCGAGAAGCGGATGCAAGATGGGTTGAGGGAGAAAGAACGGATGATATACAAGGACAAGGTGCGCGCCCTCATCAATATCAGCCACGAGCTGCGCACGCCGCTCACGCTGATTTACACGCCGTTGAAGCAGCTTGTAGCCGGTCGGAACATTCCCTACGAGGTGCGCATGCGGTTGAGGGGCATCTTCAAGCAGACGCGACAGATGAAGAACCTCATCGACATGATTCTGAACATACGGCGTATGGAGGTGGAGGAGAACATCCTGCGCATGTCCGCCGTTCCCTTCAACGAGTGGCTGGGAGGTGTGCTCGACGACTTCCGGATGGAGTTCGGCGAACGCGGCATCACCCTCCGCTTCGAGCCGGACCGGCGTATAGGGACGGTCTGCCTCGACCGCGCACAATGTGAAATTGTGATGAACAACTTGCTGACAAATGCTTACAAGTTCAGCGAAGCGGAGACGGAAACCGTTGTACGCACTTCGTGCGAAGACGGCGGCTCATACCTGCGGGTCACAGTCACCGATCACGGCATCGGGCTTCGCGACGAAGACCTTCCGCATCTTTTCACCCGCTTCTATCGGGGCGATCATGGCTCGGAGGGTACGGGCATCGGCCTTTCCTACGCCCGCCAGTTGGTCGAAATGCACGGAGGTGTCATCAGTGCGCATGCCAACGACGACGGCACACAAGGAGCCACTTTCTCGTTTACCTTGCCTCTCCGCACAGAGGCCGCTCACATCAAATCCTCTCCCCGCATCGAACTGTTGAACCGCCTTGCCCCCGACATGCCTTTGCCGAAGGTGGAAAATGTGCAATCGGTGGGGCGGGAGAAGTACCACTCGATACTGATTGTGGAGGACGACCGCGACTTGTGCCACCTGCTGGTGTGCGAGTTGCAAGCCCTCTTCGAGGAGGTGTACGAGGCACACGACGGTCTGGAGGCATTGTCCCTGCTTGCTTCCAAAGCGCCGCAAATCGTGGTGAGCGATATCCGGATGCCCCGTATGGACGGCTTGAAGCTGTGCCGGTACATCAAGCAACGTCCCGAACTGGACTATATCCCCGTGATACTGCTCACCGCTTGTGCCGACGAGGAGGTGATGGAAGAGGGCTATAAGGCGGGTGCCGAAGCCTACATCACCAAACCGTTCGACATGGAGATGCTCAGCCTGCGCATACATACCATTTTGCATGCACGCCACATCGTGAAGGAACACTATCGGCCTGCCGCCGACTTGCCGGCTTCACCCGTTGCTCCGCGCAATCATCGTGACGAAGAACTGCTGCTGCGACTGCAACACATCATCTGCGAAAACATTGGCAACCCTGCGATGGACGTCTCCTTTCTTGCCTCCCACATGGGTATGAGCCGTGCCACGCTCTACAATAAGCTGAAGGGGGTGATGGACATCGGTTTGGGCGAGTATATCGTCCGTTGCCGCATGGAACATGCCATCCGCTTACTTCAAGAGACAGATTTGGGGATATCCGAAGTGGCCGAACAATCGGGCTTCCGCCATGCACGCAATTTCAGCACCCTCTTCAAGTCCGAAAAGGGGATGACGCCGGGGCAGTGGCGGAAGAATAGCGGTTGACGATTAGGGATTAGCGGTGGCAGACGGTGAAGGTGCTATCCCGTAGGGAGGAAGATGCGACACCGGCATGTTTACAACCTCCATAATTGAACGAAGAAGTGAATCTATACCATTAAACAAGTCTGTTTTAGCATATATTATATATATTTTTCTTCTTTATAGGGTTTGGAGGGAATGTCGTGTGCAATAAAACGCTATCTTTGCAACACGTTTTTTTCATAGAGATTTAGATTTAAGGTTAGAAGAATTGTGGAAGTCGTGAGACTTCCCTTTTTTATTTTACAGCATCTTCTGTTACCGTTTTGTCGCTCTTCGTCCGGTTTGTCAACGAAAGGTGCATCCATCCCCAAATGCCCAATACGATGACCAGCAATGTCTGTACGCCATGCACTATCAGTGCAAAAATGCCGGCATCCGTGGCATTCACTCCATAAAGCATCATCATGGTGATGACGGCAAAGTGCCAAGACCCTGCACCGTTCGGCGTAGGGACAATGACGGCAAAAGTGCCGCCTACAAACATCACCAATCCGGCAAGGTAGCTAAGCTGTTCCGTAAAAGGAAAGCAGTAAAAGGTGATATAGAAATGGTAGAAATAGCAAATCCAGATGAGCAGGGTGTAAAGGATGAATAACGGGATGTTTTTTACTTTCCGGAGCGACATCACCCCTTCCCACACATTCAGTACGACCCCTTTCACTTTTTCAAAAAAAGAGAGCGTCCGCAGCAAGAAATAAAGAAGCACCGCCACTCCGATGATGCAGAAAAGCACGACATAAAACCAAGGAGAGGTGACCAGATGCAGCAATGAGGGGATTTTTGTGCCCGTTTCTTCAAAGAAACGGAAAAATACCGGCATTTGCAGCAGAAAGGTGATACCCATAATCAGCAAGATGCAGAGTGTATCGACCAGCCGCTCGGTTACTACCGTCCCCAGCGATTTGGCAAAGGACACGTTGTCGTATCTGGCAAGCACGCCGCAACGCGACACCTCGCCCAAACGGGGCAGTATCAGATTGGCCGCGTACGACACAAAAATGGCATCCACGCAATCGTTCGTCTTGGGATGGGCATTCAAAGGCGCCAATGTCTGTTTCCAACGCCAGCCGCGAAACACATGACTCATGACACCGAACAAGAGAGAATAAAGCATCCACCACCAGTTTGTGGCGTGCAGAAGCACTGTCTTCACCCTTCCGAAGTCAAAATCACGATATACCCAATAAAGGATAAATCCCCCCAAAAGGATGGGCAGTACGGCTTTCAGTGTCTTTTTCAGCAGTTTCTTCATCTGATATATCCAAATTCTTCATTCATCATTCTTTATTCTTCGTTGAAAAGAATTACCTTTGTTCCGCAAAAGCAGGTTATGCCTCATTACAAAACCAATCCGTAGGGATTGTAATGACGAATGACGGCTTACGTTTGCGGAGCAAAAGTAATGATTTAGTTGATACATGAGATTAGTTAAACCCAAAAAGTTTCTCGGCCAACATTTCCTGAACGACCGGAAGGTGGCGCAGGACATTGCCGACACGGTGGATGCTTGTCCCGAAATACCTATTCTCGAAGTAGGGCCGGGGATGGGCGTGTTGACACGTTTTCTCCTGCCTAAGGGGCGTGAGGTGAAAGTGGTGGAGCTGGACTACGAGTCGGTGGCTTATCTGAGGGAAGCCTTTCCGCAATTGGAAGACCATATCATCGAGGACGATTTCCTCAAGATGAACCTGCAACGATTGTTCGGCGGTCGGCCTTTTGTGCTGACGGGAAACTATCCTTATAATATTTCCAGCCAGATATTTTTCAAGATGCTGGAGTATAAAGACTTGATTCCCTGTTGCACGGGCATGATACAGAAAGAGGTGGCCGAACGCATTGCCTCAGGGCCAGGCAACAAGGCATACGGCATATTGAGCGTGCTGATACAGGCATGGTACAAGGTAGAGTATCTGTTCACTGTGCACGAACATGTGTTCAATCCTCCGCCGAAAGTGAAGAGTGCCGTTATCCGCATGACGCGCAACGAAACGCAAGCGTTGGGATGTGACGAGAAACTGTTCAAACAGATAGTGAAGACGACCTTTAACCAACGCCGTAAGACATTGCGGAACTCCATAAAACCGATACTTGGAAAAGATTGTCCGCTGACGGAAGATCCGTTGTTCAACAAACGTCCCGAACAACTATCCGTGCAAGAATTTATTGATTTGACAAACAGAGTGGCAGCAGTTCCGGAAAAACGTGGTTAGCGGTTAGTGATTCACCGCTTATCGTTCACCGTTCACCGCTCATCACTCATCGTTAATCGTTCATCACTCATCACTGATTTACACATGGAAATAACTGAAGAATATATAGATAGAGTCAAAGGGCTGATTGAAGAAAAGGACGCAGATACTGTCAAGGCGCTTTTGATTGACCTCCACCCGGCGGATATTGCGGAGCTATGCAATGACCTTGATTCGGAGGAGGCCCGTTTCGTCTACCGTCTTCTGGACAATGAAACCGCAGCCGACGTGTTGGTGGAGATGGATGAAGATGTCCGGAAAGAATTTCTGGAAATCCTTCCTTCGGAGACCATTGCCAAGCGCTTCGTTGATTACATGGATACGGACGATGCCGTAGACCTGATACGCGAACTTGATGAGGAAAAGCAGGAGGAAATCCTTTCGCACATCGAGGACATTGAACAGGCGGGAGACATCGTAGACTTGTTGAAGTATGATGAAGACACGGCCGGTGGATTGATGGGAACCGAGATGGTGACCGTCAATGAGAATTGGAGTATGCCGGAGTGCCTGAAAGAGATGCGCTTGCAAGCTGAAAAACTGGACGAAATCTATTACGTGTATGTCATCGACGATGAAGACCGCCTGCAAGGAGTCTTTCCGTTGAAGAAGATGATAACTTCTCCGTCTGTCTCTAAGGTGAAACATGTGATGAAGAAAGACCCTATTTCCGTCCATGTAGACACTTCCATCGACGAAGTGGTGCAGGTCATCGAAAAGTACGACTTGGTGGCGGTTCCTGTGATAGACAGTATAGGGCGTCTGGTGGGACAGATCACTGTGGACGACGTCATGGATGAGGTGCGTGAACAGTCGGAACGCGATTACCAGTTGGCATCGGGTTTGTCTCAGGATGTGGAGACGGACGACAACGTAATGCGTCAGACATCTGCACGCCTGCCGTGGCTGCTCATCGGCATGTTGGGCGGTATAGGCAACTCTATGATATTGGGCAACTTCGATACGACCTTTGCCGCTCATCCCGAAATGGCTCTCTACATTCCGTTGATAGGCGGTACAGGTGGAAACGTGGGAACCCAGTCTTCGGCCATCATTGTGCAAGGACTGGCCAACAGCTCTTTGGATGCCAAAGACACTTTCAAGCAGATTGCTAAGGAATCTGTTGTGGCAGTGATCAATGCCACCATTATTTCTTTGCTGGTATATATTTATAATTTTATTCGCTTCGGGGCAACGGCCACGGTCACTTACTCCGTTTCCATCAGTCTCTTTGCGGTCGTGATGTTCGCTTCTATCTTCGGTACGTTGGTGCCCATGACATTGGAGAAGTTGAAGGTTGATCCGGCCATCGCTACCGGTCCGTTTATTTCAATTACCAATGACATTATAGGCATGATGCTTTACATGGGTATTACCGTGCTGTTATCATAAATGGAAGAAAAAGAGAAAATATTAAGGAAAAATATATGAAGTAATCTTTTTATTTCATTAATTTGTAGTCTGATGTAACCCTAACGGGTTTCCCCCGTTACTAAAAATAAATACAATGATGGACGCTCATGACACTAATCTCCCTGAAAAAAAGGTAGAGTTAGAAGAAGAAAAAAAAGCAGCAGAGGTTTCCGATAATAAAGTTACGGAAACTCCCGCTGAAGAAGTTGTTTCAACAAAGCCGGTAGAATCTGATCGGAAACTCACAAAGGAGGAAATCCTGGTCAAGCTGAAAGAAATGGCTGCTGATGTGGAGAATGCGGCGAAACCGGAGATAGACACCTTGAAGCAAATTTTCTACAGATTGCACAATGCCGAACAAGAGGTTGCGAGAAAGTTGTTTGTGGAAAACGGTGGGGCGGCGGAAGATTTTATTCCGCAGGCAGACAGCTTGGAAGAGGAGTTTAAACATGTCATGTCCGTCATCAAAGAAAAGAGAAGTGCATTTGTGGCCGAACAGGAAAAGCAGAAAGAGATGAATCTGCAAATCAAGCTTTCCATCATTGAAGAACTAAAGGAGTTGGTGGAATCTCCCGATGACCCGAACAAAAACTATACGGAATTTAAGAAACTGCAACAGCAGTGGAACGAGGTGACCTTGTTGCCGCAAGGAAAAATCAATGAACTTTGGAAAAACTATCAGTTGTATGTAGAGAAGTTCTATGACCTCTTGAAGCTGAACAATGAGTTTCGTGAGTATGACTTCAAGAAAAACTTGGAAATCAAGATGCATTTGTGTGATGCAGCCGAGAAGTTGGCGGATGAAGCTGATGTGGTTTCAGCTTTCCATCAGTTGCAAAAGTTGCATCAGGAATTTCGTGATACGGGGCCGGTGGCCAAAGAGTTACGCGATGAAATCTGGGTGCGTTTCAAGGCTGCTTCTACTGCCGTAAACCGTCGTCACCAGCAACATTTCGAAGCATTGAAAGAAGTGGAGCAAAATAATCTGGACCAAAAAACTGTGATTTGTGAAATCATCGAGGCCATTGATTATAGCGAACTGACAAACTTTGCTTCTTGGGAGAATAAGACGCAGGAAATCATCGCCCTTCAAAATAAATGGAAAACCATCGGCTTTGCTCCGCAAAAGATGAACGTGAGAATCTTCGAACGCTTCCGCAAAGCGTGTGATGAATTCTTCCGCAAGAAAGGTGAGTTTGTGAAGACCTTGAAGGAGAGCATGGCCGAAAATCTGGAAAAGAAACGGCTGTTGTGTGAAAAGGCGGAGGCGCTGAAAGAGAGCACGGATTGGAAACAGACCGCTGACGAGCTGACCAAGCTTCAAAAGGAATGGAAGACCATCGGGCCGGTGACGAAGAAATATTCGGATGCCGTGTGGAAACGCTTTATCTCTGCTTGCGATTATTTCTTCGAACAAAAGAATAAAGCAGCTTCTTCTCAACGTTCCGTGGAGTATGATAATCTGGAAAAGAAAAGGGCTATCATTGAACAGCTGGACGCGATTAGCGATGAAATGGATACAGAAGAAGCCTCACAATTGGTGCGCAATCTGATGAAGGAGTGGAATAGTATCGGACATGTGCCTTTCAAAGAAAAGGATAAAATCTATAAGCAATATCACAATCGGATCGATAAACTGTTCAACCAATTCAATATCAGTGCATCGAACAAAAAATTAAGTAACTTCAAATCAACAGTTGTTTCCATTCAGGAAAACAGTCCGCAAGCTCTTTATCGCGAGCGTGAGAAGTTGGTGCGTGCCTTTGAAAATATGAAGAGCGAACTGCAGACTTACGAGAACAATCTCGGATTCCTCACGGCGTCGTCCAAAAAAGGCAATAGTCTACTGACGGAAATTAACCGCAAGGTGGAAAAACTGAAAGCGGATATCGAACTCGTTAAAGAGAAAATCAAGGTGATTGACGAGAATATTGAAAGCAGGGAGTGATGATGTCATTCATCCAACCATCCTGTTCCTTGTCGTACGATTTCTATCTCTCCATTAGTGCAGTCCACCACCGTAGAAAGGTCAGTGCTGCCGATACCGCCGTCGATTATTAAATTGACGGCGGTTCCGTATTTTTCTTTTATCAGTTCAGGATCGGTGCAATATTCTATGTCTTCGTGCTCGTCGTGAGGTAGTGTGGCGGTCATGATAGGAGCATCCAACAGACGGGCTATTTCCTGAATGATGGCATTGTCGGGCATGCGGATGCCTACTTCTTTGCGATTGCGGAATATCTTGGGAAGCCGGGTAGTACCTGCCAGAATAAAGGTGAAAGGGCCGGGAAGGTTGCGCTTCATCAGTTTGAAAGTGGCATTGTCCACTTTGGCATACTCGCTAACCTTACTCAAGTCGTAACAGATGATGGAGAGGTTATTCTTCTTCGGGTCTATATCTTTGAGACGACAGATGCGTTCGATGGCGCGTTCTTTCAGTCCATGACAGCCGATGGCATACATCGTGTCGGTAGGATAGATAATGATGCCACCGTCGTTCAAAATATCGATAACCTGTTGAAGGTCGGCAGCATTGTTATTCTTTTCATAGAGTTTCAGAAGCATGGTTGTTAGGAATATGGATTATATATAATACAAAAATAGAGAATAAACGCTTATAACCAAAGTTTTTACCTATTAAGCATCTCCTTTTCCAGCTTCTTTATCTTCTTCCAGGCTTCCTTGAACTTGGGACATAGGGTGACGGCCTTGTTGTAGTTTCTCATGGCGGCCTCTTTCATGTCCAGCTTCAAGCATTCATCGCCCATCTGGATGTATTCGCGGGCATATTTCACTAACGCTTTCTCTTTCTCCAGAGCAGCTTGCTTCAAGGCTCGGTTCTCTTCTCGCAGCGTGTTGATGGTGTGGAGCTTCCGGCGGATGAGGCGCTGGATATTGGGCTTTTCTATATCGTAGCGTGAGTGAATGGCCTTAAAGAACTCGTTCAGGAAGGTGTCGAAGTCGCCTTTGTCGAAGGCTTTGGTGGCAGCAACATATTGCACGTCTGCCTGCGCCTGTTTCAAGGCGCGGTCAATGGCAGCCTGATTGTTGAAACGCGCTGCGAAGCTGACAATCTCAGGGCGAACGAATATGTCGGCGCGACTGACGGGTTTCTTCAGTTGTATGCCTTCGAGTGCCGTACAGCGGCTGAGGGCTACATAGGTCTGTCCGCCGGCAAATACACCGCCGGTGAAGTCGATGACCACTCGGCTGAAGGTCAGTCCTTGGCTCTTATGCACGGTGATGGCCCATGCCAGGCGTATAGGGTATTGAGTGAATGTACCCAGTTCCTCTTCCTCAACCTGTTTCTTCTCTTCGTTATATTTATAGCGGATGTTTCGCCACGATTCTCGTTTTACGTCTACCTCCTTGCCGTCATCAGTAATAATGTAGATTGTTTCCTCCATGGGGTCGAAACCGCTGATGACACCGATGGTTCCGTTTACCCAACGACGATCGAAATCATTCTTGATGAAGATGATTTGTGCGCCGGGTTTCAGAGTGAGTTCTTGAGAAGTGGGGAGGCTGCTTTCCGGAAAGTCGCCCTTGATTTCACCATGGAGGCTGACCGGCTCACCGGGAAGTTCTGCCAACTTCTTATCATTGATATAGTCCACATTATCACGGCGGGTGGCGAGGGTGATGTACATGTCTGCTTCCGATTGTTCGATTTGTGTGCCATAGCGGGTATTCAGCAGTTGCAGGTCGGAGGAGTTGACTGTGTTGTTGCGGATATGATCCAATACGTTGATAAATACTTTGTCGGTTTGGCGATATACTTTTTGCAATTCAATGGATACAAGGTCTATCTGACTGAATACTTTTGCCGAGAAGAAGTAAGGGGTGGGATAGAAACGGTTCAGTATTTCCCGCTCATCTCCTTTTACAACCGGTTCCAACTGGAAAACGTCGCCCACCAGCAGTATCTGCTTGCCACCGAAAGGCTCGCGCAGGTTGTGGGAATAGACACGTAGAATACGGTCCATCGCATCGATGATGTCTACACGTACCATGGAAATCTCGTCGATGATGACAAGCTCCAGCTCTTCAAGCAATTTGCGATGAGTCTTGGTATATTTGAGGAACTCGTGGATGCGTCCCCGTTGCAGGCTGAGGTTAGGGTCTTCGGGCAGTAAAGGATAAAAAGGCAGTTTGAAGAAGCTGTGCAGCGTGCTGCCCCCGGCATTGATGGCGGCAATGCCTGTGGGAGCCAGTACCACATGTTTCTTCTTCGTGATGTTGCAAATGTGGCGCAGGAAAGTGGAT
Source organism: Prevotella heparinolytica (assembly GCF_002998535.1). Classification (NCBI taxonomy): domain Bacteria; kingdom Pseudomonadati; phylum Bacteroidota; class Bacteroidia; order Bacteroidales; family Prevotellaceae; genus Prevotella; species Prevotella heparinolytica. The sequence continues at coordinate 179,441 of NZ_CP027234.1, forward strand.
TTCCCCGTACCTGCCTTGCCCGTCAGAAAGACGGACTGGCGGGTGTATTGGATGAGCTGCAAGGCATCTTGAAACTCTTTATTCTGGCTATCGGGAACGAAGTTCAATGTTCGGCAGGAGTTAATTAATGATTCGCGTTCTGTTCTTGTTGTCTGATATCAGATTATCTTGAAGTGTTTCAGGGCATTGGCTATGCCATTGTCATCCACTTCGGAGGTTATGTGGTCGGCAGCGGATTTCACATCCTCTTGGGCGTTTCCCATAGCTATGCCGATGCCGGCGTGGCGCAACATACCGATATCGTTTCCTCCATCGCCAAAAGCCATGACCTCCTCGCGCCGGATGTTGAAATGGCGGTTAATCCGGTCAATTCCGTTCTGTTTGGTGTTTCCTCTGGCCGTTACGTCGACGAAAGCAGGATGCCAGCGCCCCATTTCACAGTTTGGAAGGGTGGGCAGTAGAGCCTGTTCTTCTTCGGCATTGATGAATGGCGTGAGCTGATAAATCTCTCGGCCCGAATGATTGCCGATATAAGGTCTTGCTCCAATGGGATCCACTTTTAGTTGTCTATGGAAAATCTCTTCCACTATTTCGTCCGGTTGGTTTACGTAGATGTCGTTCTCTTCAACCAAGATGCATGGGATGTTTCGATTGTGGCAGAAGGCTGTCAGAATGTCCACCTCGGCAGTCGGGATGGGACTTTTATAGACGACGGTATCTTCTACAAAGCAATAAGCCCCGTTCATGGTGATATAGCCGTCTATCAGATTCCTTTCTTGCAAGGCCGAAAGGTTGTTGATGATGACAGGCGGCCGTCCTGTTGAGATGAAAATATGTATGCCTTTGGCTTTGGCGGCGGTTAGCGCTTCGATGGTCGGAAGGGGTATTTCGTGCGTCTTAAAGCTGACCAATGTGCCGTCGATGTCAAAAAAAAGAGCTTTTATCATAAGGTTGTTCTTTGTATCTTGTGTGCAAAAGTACTCAAAAAGGGATGAATTTTAGCGCTTTTGCAGGCAAATAAATATGAGTTTGCAAATTACCTGTGTCGTGTATGTTCCGTTTGGCAAATGTTCTTGGGTTCATCGTTGATAGTTTCTATACGCTTGTCGTCTTCCCCCTGTTTGACGGCTGCAATCCTTTGTCGTGACAGAGGCAAGTGTTCAAGCCGACAGACACAAGTGTTTGACGTGACAGACACAAGTGTTTGAACCGTCAGATGCAAGTGTCTGGCAAGGAAGGTGTAAACGTTTGATAACCAATGAGGTTTGATTTTGAAATACAATCCGTCGGGTGAGACAGCTGACCTGCTTCTTATCCCGAACTCAGGCTAAATAACGTGAATTCGATATAATTCTTATGCAATAAATCTGCTTTTGTCAATAATGTCAATATTCATGGACGGCTTCTTTGGCAGCAGGTTATAAGCTGTCAGCCCTGACAAGAGGAAACTGTTTATTCTTATTTCCGGGAAAGACATTACCCGATAAAAGCCCCTCCTTCCTTTGAAAAAAGTTGATACTCACTCTTATCATCTTCGTATTTTCTTCGTGTCTATAGCGAGCAACTCCACACGAACATGATACGAACATGATACGAACATGGTACGAAGATGGTAAAACGAAGATGATGGCATTATAGCCCTTACAGAATATCTTTACAATCGACAGGGATAAAGGATTTGTTTTACACAGTTATCGGTATTCAACCATAAATAAGTGAGATTACTAACTTTTAGTACACTTTTCTTATCTCGAACTGACGTTAAATAGTATGTCTTGCATTTACGAATAGCACAAATCCCTCAACAATGTTAATTTATTTTAATCTTCTATTCTTTTCTCCTCACTTTCTTTGCTTTTCATTAAAAATATAAGATATATTTGTGATATCATAATGATATTAATTAAATCTATTAAGTATGGAAACGAAAGAGTTGGATTTCAATGGTTTTAAGATGAATGGCTTTGTAGCCCTATTCTTGCATCTGGTGGTGTTTAGCGCGATAATCGTATTCGGGTTTATCATCGGAGTCGGTCGCAGTGTGCCCCTCATGTTTTTCTCTATGATTCTATTGGTGCTTTGGTTCATTTTGTTTGCCGGATACATGGAGTTGGAGCCGAACGAGGCGCGAGCCATGGTGTTCTTCGGCAAATACAAAGGAACGTTCAAGGAAACCGGATTCTTTTTGGTCAATCCTTTCTTGAATAAGAAGAAACTCTCGCTTCGTGCGCGCAATTTGGATGTGGAGCCTATTAAGGTTAATGACAAGATTGGTAATCCCATTCTGATAGGGTTGGTGCTGGTGTGGAAATTGAAGGACACTTATAAGGCGATGTTTGAGATTGATTCACAGACTATGGCGGCATCTGCTGTGGGTGTAGGAAACAACAGGCAGGCGAGTGCCGGGTATGCGGTGGCCGGCCGGATGAATGCGTTCGAGAACTTCGTCAAGATACAAAGCGATGCTGCGCTTCGTCAGGTGGCGGGGCAGTATGCTTATGATGACAATGAGGCTGATACGGAAGAGCTGACCCTTCGTTCGGGCGGTGAGGAAATCAACGAACAATTGGAACAGAAGCTGAATGAACGCCTCGCAATGGCAGGCATGGAGGTGGTGGAAGCGCGTATCAATTATCTGGCTTATGCGCCTGAGATTGCCGCAGTGATGTTGCGACGCCAGCAGGCATCGGCCATCATTACTGCCCGCGAGAAGATTGTGGAAGGAGCAGTTTCCATGGTAAAAATGGCACTTCATAAATTGTCCGATGAAGGGATTGTGGAACTGGATGAAGAGAAAAAAGCGGCTATGGTCAGCAATTTGCTGGTGGTGCTCTGTGCAGACGAGGCGGCACAACCGGTAGTGAACACAGGAACGTTGAATCATTAATCTTTCAGGAAATGGAGGTTTTCGGCTCTTTGAGATGGTGGCTGATCTGGGTCGGCTTTCTGTTAGGCTATGTATGTGCTGTTCATGCACAAGACGGCCATATGGTACGTGCACAGCGCATCTACGAACAGTTTGTGGCAGGTCAGGGCGACAGTATTCATGCTGCCCTGAACAAAGAATTGCAGGCTGAACTGTCGCCTGTCGTGTTCAATGATACGTACCGACAGACGGAGAAAACTTTTGGCAAGTTGCAATCGGAAGGAGATTGGCACACAGATTCCGTGCAGGGGGTAACCGTTTATTATCGCGATTTAGTATTCGAACGTTATAGCCTTCGGTTTATATTGGCTTTTGATGCGGATGGAGGGATGAATACCATCCGGTTGGCTCCGGTGCCTGCACTTTCTTCTGCTAAACCGGTGGCGTATGATGTGGCGAAGATAACGGAGCGGGAGATTACCGTAGGAGCTGAAGGCTTTGAACTTCCCGGCACATTGACGTTGCCTTTATCGGCTTCGGAGCAGTGTAAAGTGCCTTGCGTCATTCTGGTACATGGCTCCGGCCCTAACGACCGCGACGAGACGATAGGCCCTAATAAACCCTTTCGAGACCTTGCTTGGGGGCTGGCGGAGAGAGGTGTTGCCGTTATCCGCTACGATAAACGGACAAAAGTATATGGTGCGAAGAGTGTACCCGCCGGACGTGAGCCTGACTACGACACGGAAACGGTAGACGATGCGTTGTCTGCTTTGCGCTTTGCGGAGACTTTGCCGGAGGTTGCGGCAGACAGCATTTATGTATTAGGTCACAGCCTGGGAGGAATGCTGGCTCCGCGCATTGCACAGAAGTGGGAATCTGCGGCAGGTATCATCCTCCTTGCCGCTCCGGCCCGCCCGTTCGATGCCGTCCTGAAAGAGCAGTTGACTTACATCGCTTCACTGACGGGTGCCAAAGTCGATATTCAGGCACAAATGGACGCCTTGAAAGCAAGTCAACCGCGTTCTTATTGGGACTTTGCCGATGCTTACAAGCCGGTGGAGGTGGCAGTCGGACTAACACTTCCTGTTTTTGTTCTTCAAGGCGAACGGGATTATCAAGTGACAATGGAAGATTTCGGCTTGTGGCGTTTCGGCTTGTTGCATAGCAAAAACGCATTCTTCAAGTCATATCCGAAGTTGAACCATTTGTTGCAGGAAGGTACTGGCAAGGCTACACCTTTCGAGTATAATCAGGTTTCGCCTGTGGCGGGGTATGTGATGGATGACGTGGCTTTCTTTGTACATGGAAAGCGCAATGACATCTAAATTGGAGAGTATCAATTAAAATCATCAAGGAAAGTGGCTAAGAAAGAAACTTCGACCAAAAACTTTGTCCTGCGCGTGGATGCTGCAACGATGGAGGCCATTGAAAAATGGGCAGCCGATGAGTTTCGTAGCACGAACGGACAGCTTCAGTGGATTATCGCTGAAGCATTGCGGAAAAGCGGGCGGCTGAAGAAAAAGAAAGAAATGCCGCCTGCGGAAGACGAAACTGTATCGGAATAATTGATAATTTTGTCCCGGTAATTCATTTGAGACTTTTATTTTATGAAAATTATAAACCTTGGTTCTCATTCGGGAGCGGCCTATCCCGATTTGCGGTTCTACCCTTCGGTGTTCGACCATATCTTAGAGGGGGTGGCTGCATTGTTGTTGATTGCTGTCTGGCTGTCGGCCTTTTATTTTCATGCTAACCCGCAGGCGGTGGGAGTAGAAGCCTCATACGGGTGGATGATGGCAGGCTGTTCTCTTTTCACATTTTTGCTGTTGGGTGCGTCGGCCTATCTGCCCATGCGTTTTTATGGCCTTCCGTTTCGCCTGACCGATGGCAATGCGGGTATGCAGTGCATGCTGGCGGTACGCGTTGTACGCATGTTGAACATTCTTCTGAATGCGTTGCTTTTGGCTTGTCTGTGGGCGGTGGCGAATTTCCGAGTGATGACATTGGCGATGCCCGTTTTCGGAGTTCTGATGGCCGCCACGTTTATTGCATATTATGTGTTGGCCTATAGATACCGATAATTTTCGTTCTGTTGCAATTCTTTCAGTTCGGAAATCTGTTGCAAAGAGCACTTCTACCTATTTGTAATGACCATTCTGTTTTATTATACCTATTTTGAGGGATTGTGTGTTATCGGCCGGCGCCGTATCTTTGCAACATCAGATTTGAATGAATTAGTTAGTCATAATTACGTAACCACTTTTATGAAGATAAAAGGATCCCCGCTTCTCGATGTGATATCGCGAAGCGGGGATTTTGTTAATATGGCTTCAGTACTGTGAATCATAACGGATAAGCAAGAATTAAAGAATGAAACAGCAGGTTGGAAAGACAGTTTTTATTACATTTGCAATCAATTCTGATAAACATTTAATATAAAAAATATGGCAAGGAAAAACTCAACAGCCAAAGATACAGAACTGTCGCCTTCCTTTTTCGGGAAAGTGGCAGCCATATTCAAAAATGAAACAATGCATTTCGTAATAGGTTTGGTGCTTGTAATCTTCTCTGTTTATTTATTGCTTGCTTTTTCCTCATTCTTCTTTACGGGAGCAGCCGATCAAAGTATTCTTGATGGAGCTAATGCGCAAGAACTGGCTTCCACCAACAATGGGGTGAAAAACTATGCAGGCTCGCGCGGAGCACAGTTGGCAAGCTATCTGATTAACGATTGCTTCGGCATTTCATCGTTCTTCATCCTCGTCTTTTTGGCAGTAACGGGGCTGAAACTTATGAAAGTACGTGTGGTACGTCTGTGGAAGTGGTTCATCGGTTGTTCGCTATTGTTGATTTGGTTCTCTGTCTTTTTCGGTTTCGTCTTTGTAGATCAATACAAAGACTCTTTCCTCTATTTGGGTGGCATGCACGGATACAATGTCAGCAACTGGCTGACGTCGCAAGTGGGAGTACCGGGTGTGTGGATGATATTATTGGTGACAGCCATCTGTTTTCTTATCTATCTAAGCGCCAGAACCATTATATGGCTGCGAAAACTGCTATCCCTTAGCTTCTTAAAGCGGGAGGAGAAAACGGAGGTCCTTCCGGGTGAAACGCCGGAAGAGTTTATAACCTCTTGGGGAGCAAAAGAAAAAGTTACGCTTCAGGAATCTGAAGGTGCAGAGAAAGAGCAGGAAAAGACGATTGTGCCTGAAGAAAAAGAAAATACTTCCTTGAATGAAATTACTCTTGATTTAGGAGGGAATGATACGAAAGAAAAACCGACTCAAACAAGGGATGAGGATATCTCCATGACCATTGAGACGCCTATGCCCGATTCAGGGTCCCCTTTCCAGGAACAGCCGGTAGAGAAAGAACCGGCATTCCAAGTTGAAACGGCCGAGGAGGAAGAGTACGTAGGAAAAGAGACGGAGCCATACAATCCTCGTCTGGACTTGGAGAATTATCATTATCCGACGATAGACCTGATGAAACATTACGATGATAACGGGCCTACAATCGATATGGTGGAACAAAACGCCAATAAAGATAAAATTATCAATACCTTGCGTAGCTTCGGTATAGAAATCAGCACCATCAAGGCTACGGTGGGACCTACGGTAACTCTTTATGAAATTACCCCCGAACAAGGCGTGCGTATCTCCAAAATCCGGGGATTGGAAGATGATATTGCCCTTAGCCTTTCCGCATTGGGCATCCGTATCATAGCGCCTATACCGGGCAAAGGGACGATTGGCATCGAGGTTCCTAATTCAAATCCCAAGATAGTTTCCGGTCAAAGTATCATTGGCAGTAAGAAGTTTCAGGAAGCTGCTTATGATTTGCCCATTGCGCTTGGTAAGACAATTACGAACGAGGTCTTTATGGTGGATTTGTGTAAGATGCCGCACGTGCTTGTGGCCGGTGCCACCGGTCAGGGTAAATCTGTGGGCTTGAATGCCATCATCACTTCCTTATTATATAAGAAGCATCCGGCGGAACTTAAATTTGTGTTGGTAGACCCTAAGAAAGTTGAGTTCAGCATCTATTCCGTCATCGAACACCATTTCCTTGCTAAACTGCCTGATGGAGAAGATGCCATCATCACGGATGTGACGAAAGTGGTGCAAACCCTGAACTCCATTTGTGTGGAGATGGATACCCGTTACGATTTGCTGAAAGCCGCCCATGTGCGTAACATCAAGGAGTATAATGAGAAGTTCATAAACCGTCGTCTGAATCCTGAAAAGGGACATAAGTTTATGCCTTACATCGTGGTGGTTATCGATGAGTTCGGCGATTTGATTATGACGGCCGGTAAGGATGTAGAGTTGCCCATTGCCCGTATTGCCCAATTGGCGCGTGCCGTGGGTATCCACATGATAATTGCCACGCAAAGACCCACTACCAATATCATTACGGGTACGATTAAAGCCAATTTCCCGGCTCGTATAGCGTTCCGTGTGTCGGCAATGGTCGATTCTCGTACCATTCTCGACCGTCCGGGAGCTAATCAGTTGATAGGGCGCGGCGATATGTTGTTCTTGCAAGGAGCCGATCCGGTGCGTGTGCAGTGTGCTTTTATCGATACGCCCGAAGTAGCGGAGATAACCAAGTTCATCGCTCATCAGCAAGGATACCCTACTGCCTTTTACTTGCCGGAATATGTTGACGAGAGTGTCGGTAGTGATCTGGGAGATGTCGATATGGGGCGTCTGGATCCGTTGTTTGAAGACGCTGCCCGTCTGGTGGTAATACATCAACAAGGTTCTACTTCGCTCATCCAGCGGAAATTCGCCATTGGTTACAACCGTGCCGGACGCATCATGGACCAGCTGGAGAAGGCGGGGATAGTAGGGGCAGCACAAGGCAGCAAGCCTCGCGACGTACTCTGTATAGACGAGAATGACTTGGAAATGCGCCTGAACAATTTGCAATAAATCGTGTTTTAATTAGAACGCGGATAGGGAATACATCCTTGTTCGGCAAAATGAATGGAAATGTTGAAAATCAATCGCCTTTTGTTCTGTATATGGATGTCCGCCGTCGCTTTGCCCATCGTGGCGCAGCAGCCGGATGCCAAAGAAGTGCTCGACCGTGTCGCCGAGACATTCAGAAAATCAGGGGGAGTTAAAATCTCTTTTACGGTGAGGGCCCCCGAAGGCTCCTCTGCCGGCACCATTCGTCTGAAGGAAGACAAATTCCTCTTAGAGGCAGATGGAGCAACGACTTGGTTCGACGGACATACGCAATGGAGTTACCTTTCTTCTTCTGATGAAGTAAATATATCTGAACCCACACCCGAAGAGTTGCAAAACATCAATCCATATGCGCTCTTATCACTTTATGAGCAAGGATATCGACTGAAAATGGGCGAGGTGGATAATCCGCGGCTCAAGTCGCTTTATAAAGTAGTGCTGACTGCCACGGAGCGGAAGACGAATCTGCAGTGTATCATTCTCTATGTGACAAAAGATACGTATCGTCCTACACATGTCAGTATGGCGCAGCGCGGAGGAGATGCGGCAGTCATCATCATCAATTCTTATCAGACCGGAGAAACGTATCCCGATAGTCTTTTTGTTTTTGATAAAAAGGCATATCCTACAGCCGAACTGATTGATTTGCGATGAAGCTTCATGCTCGTTGTTCCGGATGTTGAAAGAGGAAATAACAAAAAAAAGATAATAATTATGGAAATAGAAAAAGTAAAATGTTTGATTATCGGTTCCGGTCCGGCCGGCTATACGGCTGCTATTTATGCAGGCCGTGCCAATCTCTCTCCGGTGCTTTATGCCGGATTGCAACCCGGCGGTCAGCTGACTACAACCACGGATGTGGAAAACTTTCCGGGTTATCCCGAAGGGATAGGAGGGCCTGAACTGATGGAAGATCTGCGGAAGCAGGCCGAACGTTTTGGTGCTGATTTGAGATATGGGGTGGCTACGGCTGCCGACCTGAGCAAGGCTCCCTATAAGATTACGATAGACGGGGAAAAGACCATAGAAGCTGAGACGCTGATTATTTCTACGGGTGCTGCTGCAAGGTATCTGGGACTGGAAGACGAGAAGAAATATGCCGGTATGGGGGTCAGCGCATGTGCCACTTGTGATGGTTTCTTCTATCGTAAGAAGACTGTGGCTGTTGTAGGAGGAGGAGATACGGCTTGCGAAGAAGCAGTTTACCTTGCCGGACTGGCCGCCAAAGTCTATCTGATAGTGCGTAAGCCTTATCTTCGTGCCTCTAAAATTATGCAAGAGCGTGTGATGCAGCATGAAAAAATAGAGGTTTTGTTCGAACATAATGCAGTGGGTTTGTATGGCGAAAGCGGAGTGGAAGGTGTGCACTTGGTACAGCGCATGGGCGAGTCGGATGAAAAACGTTACGATTTGGCCATCGACGGTTTCTTCCTTGCCATAGGTCATAAGCCGAACTCGGATATATTCAAGCCCTATTTGGATACGGATGAAGTAGGTTATATCGTTACCGAGCCGGGAACGCCCCGCACCAAAATACCGGGCGTATTTGCTGCCGGAGACGTGGCCGATCCTCATTATCGTCAGGCTATTACGGCAGCCGGTACCGGTTGTCAGGCCGCAATTGAAGCGGAAAGATACCTTTCTGCCAAAGGGCTTCTCTGATTATAGTTCGTTAGGGAGGGGTAGAGCCTTGAAATTGGTACCTATCCCAAGACGGAGCCAATATGGACAAAAGAATGAAAGCAAACAGTGGCAGAGAAAGTCTGCTGCTGTTGCTTCTATAAACATACTTCTTCAAAACGGATAATGCAGGTTCTGCCTCTTGCCTGATAAAAGGGCAATCATATGGGGTGGAATCATACATCTTTTTCTATCTGCCTTAAAAGAGGAAATTATATGAATCGATTGCAAAAGTTTTGTTGATGTAATAATCATTTACTCTTTAAGGAATATTTCCGATAACGAATTAGAATGTAGATATACCCCGGCAGGAAGTACTTCTGAGAAGGGGTAGGATCAGTATACGACTGATGTACCTTCAGTATACGACTCATCATACATCAGTATACGACTGATGCCCCCTCGGTATAGGACTGAATATGACCCGCCTTTTTCCTCCTCTCTTTAAAGAGAAGAAAATGGTGATATTTTTCAAAATAGAAAGATGACTGCTTGAATTTGTCGGGGCGATTGATGATAAAAATGATAACCGGTTCAACGGTTCTTTTTCTATCCTATCTTGCTTATTTTCTTAAGTTTTTCTTCATCAATGATTTTGATTTTGCGACCGTCGATGGTAATTAACCGTTCAGTGGCAAATTGCGATAAGGTGCGGATGGCGTTGGAGGTTGTCATATTCGACAAGTTGGCCAAATCCTCACGCGAGAGGTAGATGCTTAAAGTGGAACTGTCTTCTTCCAGTCCGTAGCTTTCTTTGAGGAACAACAAAGATTCTGCCAGTCTCCCGCGAATGTGTTTTTGTGTCAGGTTTACGGTTCGCTCGTCGGCTATGCCCAAATCGACGGACAGTTGCTTGATGAAGAACATGGCGAGGTCGTTGTTCTGGCTGACCAGCGTTGTGATGGCACTCATCGGAATAAGGCAGATGATGGAAGGCTCAAAAGCAGCGGCGGCTGTTACATAATCTTCTTTGGCAAAGTAGGCTCGATAACCGAAGTATTCAACGGGCTTGATCATGCGGATGATTTGGCTTCTGCCTCCCACACCTTCTTTGTAGATTTTCACCTTACCGCTTAGTAGGCACATCAAGTAGGCGGGAGTCTCACCCTCGCAATGAATGATTTCGTTTTTCTTATAATTCTGGAGCGTAAAATGGCTTGCGAGGAATTCCCGCTGTTCTTCATTCAAAGGTTGCCACATGTCGGCAATCAACTCCGGAACATTGATTTCGGATAAGTTTACTTTTACCATAACTGCTGCAAAACTGTGTTATACAGCACAAATGTAAAAATAAAAAATTAAATATTGCACAAGTATGGCAAAAAGATGCAGAGGCTGTGTCAAAATACCTCTGCACTTTCCTTCTTCTTGACGCATTATTTTGTGAACAGCAATTCCCTATATTTGGGCAACGGCCAGATTTCGTCGTCGATTTCCATTTCGAGGTGGTCGATGTGGTCGCGTATGCTTTCCAGATAAGGGCTTACATTCTTTTCGTACGCAAAGGCTTTATCTTTGTGGTTTTCCATGTGGTTAGCCACTTTTCGGGCTTCGGTCATGTCGCGTACTTGTGTTTTGATGGCTGTCACACGTTTGGAGATTTCGCGTACAAGTTCTTTCCGGTCGGCACTGAGTTCTTCATACTCTTCGGGAGAGAAAGTTTCGCGCAGGCCGCGGAGATTCTCCAGCAGTCGGTTTTGATAGATGACGGCTGTGGGCACGATGTGGTTGATGGCAAGATCGCCCAACACACGGCTTTCTATCTGTACTTTCATGGTATATTTCTCCAACTCTACCTCCAGACGGCAAGCCAGCTCGGTTTCATTAAAGATGCGTTCGCCGATGAGGACGGAGCGGGACTGGTCGTCCATATAGTGCATCAGTGCCTCGGGTACATGGCAGATGTTGGTCAGGCCACGGCGGGCAGCCTCCTTTCTCCATTGTTCGGAGTAACCGTCGCCTTCGAAGCGGATAGGCTCGGAGGCAATGATGGTTTCTTTGAGAATGCGGAAGATGGCTTCATCCTTGCCTACGCCTTCTTCCATCAGTTTGTCGATGGAAACTTTGAATTCGTTCAGTTGGTTGGCCATGGCAGCATTGATGGCAATCATGGCGGCGGCGCAGTTGGCCGATGAGCCGGCGGCACGGAACTCAAAACGGTTGCCGGTAAAGGCGAACGGTGAGGTACGGTTGCGGTCGGTTGTGTCCAGTAAGATTTCGGGGATGCGTCCGATGCCTAATTTCAGTGTTGTCTTCTCTTCCGAAGTCATTTTGCTGTCGCTTATCTGTCGGGCTATTTCGTCGAGGATGGAAGAAAGCTGTTTGCCCAAAAAAATGGAGAGTATGGCGGGAGGAGCTTCGTTGGCTCCCAACCGGTGACTGTTTCCGGCACTCACGATGGAGGCGCGCAGCAGGTCTTGATTCTTGTACACCATCATCAGTACGTTCACCAAGAAAGTAAGGAACAGCATGTTCCCTTTGGGATTTTTGCCCGGAGCAAAGAGGTTGACGCCCGTATCGGTACAAAGAGACCAATTGTTGTGTTTGCCCGAACCATTTACGCCGCTGTAGGGCTTTTCGTGAAACAGTACGGCAAATTTATGTTTGCGTGCGATGCGTTTCATCAGGTCCATGACAAGCTGGTTGTGGTCGTTGGCAAGGTTGGCATTCTCGAAGATGGGAGCCAATTCAAATTGGTTGGGAGCTACTTCATTATGTCGGGTCTTGACCGGAATGCCCAGTTTATGGCATTCTATTTCAAGTTCCTTCATGAAGGCTGTCACCCGTGGAGGGATGGAGCCAAAATAGTGGTCTTCCAGTTGCTGGTCTTTGGCCGATGAGTGCCCCATCAGCGTGCGTCCGGTGAGGCAGAGGTCGGGGCGGGCATTGTATAACGCAAGGTCTACGAGAAAATACTCTTGCTCCCATCCTAAATTGGTATATACGCGTGTCACGTTCTTGTCGAACAGCTGACAGACTTCCGTGGCGGCTTTGTCTACGGCTGCCAGTGCCTTGAGCAGCGGGGTTTTATAGTCAAGCGCTTCGCCGGTGTACGAGATGAAGATGGTGGGTATACAGAGTGTGGTGTCTACCACGAAAGCCGGTGAAGAGACGTCCCAAGCCGTATAGCCGCGCGCTTCGAAAGTGTTTCTGATACCTCCGTTAGGAAAAGACGAGGCATCCGGTTCTTGCTGGACGAGCAATTTGCCGGAGAAGCGTTCGATGATTTCCGCGTCTTCACCAAATTCGATGAATCCGTCGTGCTTTTCGGCCGTTCCGTCGGTCAGTGGTTGGAACCAGTGCGTGTAGTGCGTCACGTTGAGAGATTTAGCCCAACTTTTCATGCCATTGGCAATCAGGTCGGCCATCTCGCGGCTGATGGGCGTGCCTTTTTCTATGGCGTCTGTCACAGCCTTATAAGCCTCTTTGGGCAGATATTCTTGCATCTTCTTACTATCGAAGACGTGACTGCCGTAGTAGTCGGACAATTTGTTTGAAGGGGTAGATACTTCAAGAGGCTGCCTATTGGCAAGCTCTTGCAAAGCAAAGAATCGCATTTTTGACATATAGGTCTTTTTTATGGGTTGTTGGCGCAAAAATAGATGTTTTTTCTGAATATACCCCTAAAAAATAGGGGTATTTTGTGTGAAAGATGATGTTTTCTGATTTTTACCCCTTTAAAATGAGGGGTGTTGGTAGAGAAAGAAATTTCTTGGGGATGGAGGAGGGGTGAGGTTGTAATGCAGGATGCAGGTAGGATATAATCTTCTTTTTTTACATCAAGCACTTGCTTAATTTCCCGAAAACTTGTGGCTGCTATGTAAATTCTTTTTATATTTGTCGCAATCTATGTAAAGACATTACATTTGAAACGTTTATTGCTTATATGGATTGGATTTTGCTTCTTGCTTTCTTTTGTACAAGAGGTCAAGGCTCAGCGTGTGCCCTATCCGGCGGATGAGCAGATGCGTTCGGCCGATTCCATCATGAGTAAAGTGATATTCTTTGCCCCTTTATATGAACGGATTGTAGAGAGTTACAGAGCCGAACTCTATATAAAAGGTTGGGTGAATATCTGCAAGAAGAATCATTTTCTCCGCTATATTCCTTCCATGTTTCGCCCTAAGCGTGGGGTGAGAGAGTATATGATGGAAACTTATAACGACCTGCATTTCACTGCTCCCAATATCTATGACCAGAAAGTCAAGGCCGGCATGGGCACTGCTTCCGAGTTTTGGGAGCTGGACGGGCGTCTGCCCGAATACTTCCATATCAATGTCTACGCTTCTACCTTGTTGCATGACAAGTTGCTCTCTCCCTTAGCGTCGAATGCGAAGAAGTATTATACCTATCGGCTTGATACGGTGATGGGAGAGAGGCACAACCTGCAATATAAAATTCGTTTCATACCGAAATACAAGAGCTTTCAGTTGGTAGGCGGCTATCTGATTGTGAGCGACAACGTGTGGAGTGTGCGCGAAATGCGTTTTTCCGGGCGTAATGAGATGGTTAAGTTCAATAATTTGGTGAAGATGGGGAGTGTGGGAGCTTCGGATGAATTTCTTCCGTTGCAGTATGGCATCGACGTAAGTTTTCGTCTTCTCGGCAATGTGATAGAAGGCACATACGAAGCGGTGCTCGATTATAAAAACATCATTCAGAAGATACCGGGGGATGTGCGGAAACCGTCTCGGAAAAGCAGGTATGATTTGTCCGACTGCTATACCTTGTCTACCGACACCAACGCTTATCAATGCGATACAGCCTACTTCAACGCCTTGCGCCCCATTCCGCTGACTTCGCATGAAAGAACTTTATACGAAAATTTCTTCCTTCATCGGGATACGATTGTCGGGAAGAAGCAGCCGAAGAATAAAGCGCTGGTGTTTTGGGGGCAGATAGGTGATGCGTTGATCAGTCGATATACGGTGAAGCTCGACAAGTTGGGAAGCATACGTTGTTCGCCGTTGATTAATCCTTTCCTGATGAGCTATAACGGCAAGAATGGCTTTTCATATCGGCAGGAATTCAAGTATAATCGTCTGTTTAAGGGCGACAGGCTTCTACGTATTGTTCCCCGGATCGGCTATAACTTCAAGGAGAAGTTATTTTATTGGCGCGTAAGGTCTGATTTTGACTACTGGCCCCGCAAACGGGCGGCGTTTCATCTGGAAGCGGGCAACGGTAACCGCATATACAGCAGCGACGTGTTGGATGAACTGAAAGCCATCCCCGACAGCCTTTTCGACTTCAGGCAAATACACTTGGACTATTTCAATGACTTGTATCTCAATTTTCGGCATAGCTGGGAAATAGTGAACGGCCTGTCATTGGAAGTAGGGGTATCCATGCACCGGCGCACCGAAGTGAACCGTTCCAGATTTGTTCTTAATGAGAAGATGCTTTCGCAAGCCCAAACCGGTGCCGGAGGCTCACCGTCCCTGCCGGGCGTCGACCCCGAAATCCTGACCAAGTTTCGTCATACTTACAACAGCTTTGCCCCGCATGTACGCCTGTCGTGGACTCCGGGACAATACTATTATATGAATGGTAACCGCAAGATAAATCTTCATTCCAAATATCCCACTCTGTCCGTAGACTGGGAGCGGGGGCTTAAAAGTGTGCTGCGAGGCAGTAGTTCGTATGAGCGTGTCGAGGTGGATATGCAGCATCAGATACCTTTAGGGCTGATGCGCGGTATCTATTGGCGGTTGGGCTGGGGTGAGTTTACCAATCAGGAGGAACTTTATTTTGTCGACTTTGCCAATCTGCGGCGTTCCAATCTTCCGATGGGGTGGAGCGATGACATAGGAGGAGTGTTCCAGTTGTTGGACGGCCGTTGGTATAACTCTTCGCGCAAGTATCTTCGCGGGCATTTTGTTTACGAAGCTCCCTTTCTTCTGCTTCGTCACTTGAAGAAGTACACCCAGCATGTGCTGAACGAGCGCCTCTACCTCAATTCGCTGGTTGTTCCTCACCTGAAGCCGTATGTAGAGGCAGGCTATGGCATTGGTACCCATATCTTCGACTTTGGTGTGTTTGCCTCATTTGCCAACTGGAAGTATCGGGAGATTGGTTGTAAGTTTACGTTCGAGCTGTTCAACAGATAGACAAGCGCGCCAAACGGTTGCTGCCTTTTTAAATATGAGTAACAGGATTCATGGTTTGAGTGCGTAAAATGATGCTAATCCATGAATCCCGTATCATGTGCCCTCCAAGAGACGGGCATCCGCTTATTTATATCATTTCGGGGTTATTTTCCTACTGCCGTGTTAATAGGCTTTTTTATTCATCTATTGCATGGTTCATCCCTGTTTCATATCCTTTCAACGTGGCTTGCAATATGGTTATCATATCCTGCTTGAATGATTCCGGAGAAAGTACGGCGAGCTTATCCCGATGCCAAAGAAACTCTTGCTTCAAGTCGTAAGTGGGGCGCACATATATTTCAAAATCAGTATATTCTTCCGTCTGTGCTACTTCTGTTTGTGACGGATGAAGCGGCACGTCTTTTATATAAGCGTCTTGCGGCCAAAACGCCCGAAAACGAATTGTTGTTGGTTCAAACTGGCGGATAATGCCAAAACAATGTTTAAAATACGTTTGCGGCTTCAGCACCTGACGGTTTTGCGGTGAAATCTTCACTGTTTTATCCTCTAGTATTTCCAATTGTTTCATCCGCTCTAATGCGCAGGTCATAATAATTTTCTTTTCATTCACCTCTCCTATGACGTACCAACGCTGTTTGACGAGACGTACAAAGGCCGGAATCATCTCAATGTTTTTTTCTTCCCGATAATGCGATTTATATACAAAACGGATGGCATATTTTTTGTCTATGGCATCCATGATGTGTTGCAGCAGGCAAGCCGAGGGAGGTGCAGGTTCTATGATGATTTCTTTGTGCTGATTCACCCTTTTTGCCAGAGATGATAGCCTAAACGCACTCAATATCCACTCTTGCAAATCACGATTTTTAAAGCTCTCGGGATATACTATGCGGTATAGGTTCGTATGTTTGTCGCACTCTATGTCGACCGACATCAACGACTCTGCTTCACGCCGATAGCGGTTGAATGAGCGTTCCGACAATGGCTCTCCCTCTTCATTGGCTGAGGAGTATAGCCATTTTTTCTTTATCTCGGGTAAGGTCAATGGCTGTATACTGAGCGTGTCAATCAGCCATAAACAAAATTTGTATTTATAAATCATGCAGTATCGTATTTAAAATATAGTTTCTAAATCTTCCATATCACTATCGCTAATGGTGAATATTCCCCATTCTGATAGATGATCGCCATTTATAAAATTCTTAAGTAGGATTAGATTACTTGCTTCGGCATAATATATCTTCCAAGATTCTGAATTATCAAAATGCAAAATAAAGGATATTGGTTCATTATTGCTCATATTTGCTAAAACAATAGCTACATCGCTATAATCTGGAAGAAAAGCAATCTCTTGTATCGCTGTATAGTCCTTGTACAGTGATGTCTTTTCCCCCATAAGTTCCATCATTCCTAAAAGGTTTGTTGTTGTTTCTTTATATTTTCCTCTGCAAAAGTTGCGAACTGCTTCTTGTGAATTTCCGGTCTGCATCTCTTTCATGTATGCTTCGAATGTATTTCGCACTTCTTCCTCCGGTGATAGACGAGAGATACAAGAGGTTAATGATAGTATGAATACCATTATTCCATATTTCATTAATATTTTCCATTTAAAATCCAAACAAAGTTGGATAATTCATTAATAATTAACTTTAGTTTCATATCTTTTTGTCAGGATGTTAAGAGGAAGTAGGCTCTGCTGAGGAGCAACCTACCAGCAATAAGCATCCTAACGGTACGCAGTAATGCTACTTTGGGAGGCGGTTACACGCCTCTCTTTTTGTATTACTGATATCGTCTGATATGGCTAAGAAAACCTAACCATAATCCTATGGTAAAACAAACTTTCCACAGCAGACACCACACAAGGGGCTGCAAGTTCCTTTATCAGTCAAACCATTAATGAGGATTACAAACTTTTTTAAGCGGACTTCAAAGCCGCAAAGTAATGATAGTATTTTCCTCAAAAGAAAGTTGTTTTACCTTATAGGATTCTGTATCATTTGACAACACACGGTATATATTCCTTTTCATGTTTGAGTACATAATATATTCTGTTTACAAGCCGTCTGGCAATCTTTATGATTGACTTCTGGGGATTCATACGTTTACGGTATTCCGTATAGGCTACAGTCATTGCAGGATCCTTACGGATTGCAATCCATGCAGCTTCCACCAACAGGCAGCGGAGCATGAAATGGCGACGTACCGTTATATCCCCTGTGCCGTTACTCTCACCGCTCGAATGGCACATGGGTACCAGACCGATGAAAGAAGCCAGATGGTCCTCATTCCTGAAACGGACTATACCGTCAAGTTCAACCATCAGGGTAGCAGCTGTAGTAACGCCTATTCCGGGAACAGAAGTCAGAAGACGTATCGGCCTCTCAAAAGGTGCGTTACGTGATATCTCACGGATGGCACGTGTTTCCTGAAGAAGCATCTTACGCAAACGCACGAACTGCTCCAAGTGCAGTTCCAAAGTCTTCTTGCCATACTCTGTTGAGAGTTCGAGAGAATGAAGCCAAGTCAGGAAACGTTTTGACCAACATCCTATCGAGCATCGGGTAAACTCTTCGGGTATATCCACTCCATGAAAACGAAGCAATGACTTGATGCGGTTCTTCGCACGGGTGCTGTCTTTTACAATCAGGTTTCTCATCCTTATCAAAGAGCGCATTTCCAGGACATCCGCCTTGGGAACGTATATTCCTACCAGCGAACCGGAACGTAATTCACGAGCCAGCTTGTTACAATCCACGGCATCCGTCTTACGAAGTTTTTCCTTACTCATGGTCGGAACGTCGGCTGGATTGACCACGATGTTGGTTATTCCTAAATCCATCAGTTTCTCGTGTATCCAAAAGCCGCAGAATCCGGCTTCATACACAGAGAAGTAATTGGCGCCCGGATAATTGCTGACAAGATACTTGTGCAATGCTTCCGGTTCCGGAATTTGGCTGAATCGCTTCAGAACACTATGCTCTGATAAAATTGCAACCGACCAACTCTTCAGGTGGACATCAATTCCTACATAAATATTTTGACCACTGAAATCTAATGTGTTACTTTGTACACGTTTCATAAGCTATATCGTTATGAGTTAATATTGTTGTTATCACTTACAAAGTTAACTATAATGGTATAGCTTTTTTAGGGCTATATTATGTTATCCGTCACTTCCGATTTTAAACATAGGAACTTTTTTCATACAGTGCCCTCCTTGCTGTTGTTATATACTTTTGCACGTTCCAATACCGCATACATATAGTATATAACGCAGTACTGTATACTTGCGTCTATTAAATTGAAATATAAGTCATCATCTATCATGAATATGAAGATAAATGATAGGAACCCATACGCCATAAAAGTTATTCCCACTGTCTTCATGCCTTTAATGGGATAGTTCTTTGTGGCATAAAGTTTCCATCCCGCACTTATGCCGGATAAAATCAATATGATATTTATAACTATAGCGATTATATCCCACGTATCTGTCGGTATGATAAAATACTCCAGAAAAATCATTATGCCAATAATGGTTGCTGAATATAGGAATATTTTAATGCCTTCGACTGATATCGAATTCTTTTGAAGAAAGTCGATAAAAGCCCATAAAGTCAAAGGAAGAGCCAACGATACTGCTGTTTGCAATAAGTCTACTACATCAGATAGCAAATCTGCGTCTTTATCTATTTTTGCCCCAAAAAGCAAAGCCATAGATAATCCGGATAGGATATAAAGTATTATCCTTATTGATTTCCATGTGGTTGGAATAATCAAGACCTGCTGATTTTCGTTCCCTTCTACTTTTTCCACTCTTACTGTGGTTTCCATTGTTTCTTTTGTTTCCATTGTTCTTTTAGATTAATAAGTTTATGATTATGGAAGCAAAAGTAGGAGCTGGTTCGGCCAAAGTCTGTCGGTATCTATAAAATTTTCTTTAGACTGATAAAAAACACTATCGCACATACTGGAGTGAAGTACAGTTCTTACTACTCTAATTAGTATCAGGTTCATATTTGTTGAGATATTCAATCTTGATCTCCGTGTCATACGACTCGATATTCAGCAGGTCTTGTAATGCCCAATCACAGTGGTCATATAGATTGTGAACAGCATATACCAAGTTTAAGTGGGCAGACTTCTCGCGATCCATGTTCAAATCCCAGTTGTCGAGTTCGTCAGACAGATAAAGGAACTGATGTTCACTTGGGTATGTTTCCGGTGTATCCATATGGTAAGGCTTACTTGATAGATGCATCTCCTGCACACCATTCTTATAGATGCTTAAGCCGATATCGCTCTTGAGTATATCCTCTAGATTATCCCTGACTTCTTCATCCTGTTCCCATCCATCAAATGACATTTTGTCCACCCAAAGAGTTCCTGTTACGGATAATTCCTTATCGCGACGATGCCAATGTTTCAGTAATTCATATACCTCGATAGTCTGCCTGCGCATATCGAGTAGAGCCTTCTTCAGTTTTTCATTCATAGCCGCAATGCGAGCAATATTCTCGTCAGTCCACTCAAATTGGTCTCTCATTAGGCGCCATCGTTGGAATTTTAGCCCAACGATACATTCTATGGCATGCTCTTTAGTTTTGCCAGACATGTATTTTTCATTGATTAATGCTATCCGTTTTTCAACTTCGCGCACGTTCTCTGTAGGCAGCTCCTCTACTAAATGGTGTTCGGCATCAGTTGCCGGTTCTAACTCGCTTTTAATATAATCTATTATCCTATCTCACTGCTGGGCACTTAATCCCATCTGATTTTCAATTGTTTATAATTTAGTTCTTTGACATTTTTGTAATCGCAATCGGTAAGTATCTCTCTTACAGACGTTTTATCCAGTAGAGAAAAGCTCAAAATTTGTAGAATTTCGTAGATTGGACGGTTAACTTTCAATCTGTAAGCGACAATGGCAACCAGACAGTATGTTATGATGGCACAGTACACTTGTATCTTGACTGCATTCATCGTGGTGCCCCAAAAAGATTTTACTTTCAGGTGTTGCTTTATCCATTTGAAAAATAGTTCCACCTGCCAACGGTTCTTGTATAGCAAAGCAATTTCCTCTGCTGATAGTTCCATGTTGTTGGTGATGAACACAAATTCTCTGTCCAGTTCTTCATCGTAGTATTTAACCCGCCGGAGTTTGTCCGGATATGCTTTGAGCGATTTATACGTTTCAAGCATTCCAATCTGATCACATTTTATTCCGGTTGTTTTATCGACTTCACGGGAATACATTCTACGGAATCTCATATTATCTTTTGCACGTGTAACGAAGTAAGCACCACTGGTGTGAAGCTTATGCAAACGGGTGAAGTCAACATATCCTTTATCCATGATATAGAAACTTCCCTTTTCATAACTCAACTCATCCAGCATGTTTACGTCATGTACTTTAGCATTGGTTACCAGTACGATTGTCGGTATGGAAGTCTTTACATCATACAAGGTATGAAGTTTGATGCCTCCTTTGTGTTTCTTAAATTCCGCCCACCAAAAAACATTCAGACAAAGGTCTATGGTGGAGGAATCAAAGGCATAAACATTACCGTCAACTTTCACCTCGAAGTCATTTTTGTTGTAGCTATTACGGGCTTCCGCAATCAGGGTATAAGCAAATTCTTCGTAGATACGATAATCTCTATTCCGGTTTGCTTTCCCCAGATTGGTACGGCTAACTGTTGGACCGAATCCCAAGTGATAATACTTGTTCTTGTGTGCCTCAAGGCTGAGCATAAGGTCACGCATACTGTCTCGGGCGGTCAGTTGTCCGAAGATCATGCACAGCATCTGATTCCAACAGGTGAATGTTCTGATTTTCTTATTCCCGGAATACTTCTCTACCAAACGGTCAAAGACACGACGGGGAAGAAAATCTGTAAGTTGAGCGAAGATATATTTGCCTTGATTCATTGTTTTGAGCTTTTGGACAAAGCTAAAACAACTTTTCAATTCAAATCGTCACGCTACAAAAAGATACATAACTATGCGATTATCAAAGATTTCAAAGAACGATGTTTAATTTAAAGTGCCCACTAGTGATCCTATCTATTATGTATTGCTCCATTGCCCTTTCTTTTTGTCAGTTACTCTTTCCCATTTAATATTTTAGCCACGTATCCGCGATGTCGGAACCATTTGTGTGCCCAGTTGGGCACCATGAAGATGTGCCCGGAAATATCCTCGTGGGGCGCACAATCCAATTGATTACCGATAGCTTCAGCAGCTTCTTTCAAAGACATGTTGCATTGTAGGGCTATTTCTTTGCGAAGTATCTCGTAGGTAACGGCACGGATGGCACTTGCCGTCACAGGGCGCTCCGGGAATATTTTCAGTAACTCCTCTTTACTTGGCGTTTTCACTACCGGCCCCACACGGAGTTCCCAAAAACAGTATTCACCGTCTACTTTATACATAGCGAAACCCTCTTTGCGATTACGGCTGTTGCACTCTTCCGCCATTTGCCGTATTTTAGGGTGAGTAATCTGCGCCATTAGTTCCGGAATAATAGGCTGATGGCGCAGTTCCCCATAAGTATATCCTTCCTTATTAATGCCGCCGTTGCCGGAAGGAATGTTGGTGTCGGAAATTGAGGGTGTGTCAAAATAGACACATCCTCTTTTTTTGTTTTTTCGCGTCTTCCCTGCTCGATTTCCCTTATGCCGCAATCAACTCTGTTTTTCTTCCATGACGGCCTCCATTGGGCCGGAAAAGGCGTATCAGGACACAAATCAAGGCTGTAAATGCGTCTGACAGCCCCGATATCCCCCCCTTGAGCATCTTTGCGCACATTTTCTTGATGTTGAAGGCCATGGCGAAGAAGGCAAAGTCCATCAAAACCTTGTCTTTTCCAAAGTGCCGGAAGCGTCGGTATGCCATATCGAACTTCATCTGTCCGAAGACGGCTTCAGGTTCAATGCACCGCCGTCCCCTGTGCCTGATGCCTTCCCGGGAAGTGAGCCTTTCCCGTGCCTTTCCCTTGTATTCGTTCAGCCTGTGGTTGACCTCCATGATGCGTCTGTCCGTCCTTGCCCCGTAGCATCTGCATCTGAGCGGGCATCCTTTGCAGTTCTGCGCCCGGTAGCGTGCGCTTTCGGTGAGGTATCCGCCTGCGGTCTTTCCACGGGTTGTCCCGACGCGCTCCATGTGCTGCCCCATGGGACAGACGTAATAATCCTCCTCCTTATTATAGTACAGGCTGTCCTGATGGAACGGGGCCGGTGTATAATGTGGACGCTGTTCCATGTGGAAACGGTTGTACTTGACGTATGCCTCCACGCCGGCATCCTCCATGAAACGGTAGTTCTCCTCCGAGCCGTACCCCGAGTCGGCAACGGCGGTGGAAGGATGACGGTGATAGCGCCGGAAGAAAGAATCCATAAAGGGGATAAACGTGAGCGTGTCGGTGGGATTGGGAAACAGGGCAAAGTCGGTGATGAACTGGTTCTCCGTCGCTATCTGGAGATTATAGCCGGGCTTGGTCTGCCCGTTGTTCATGGCATCCTCTTTCATGTGCATGAACGTGGCGTCAGGGTCTGTCTTGGACATGGAATTGCGACTGCCAATCTGTTCAAGACGGCTGTCATACTCCTGCAGTTTCTCACGGTACTTATCCAGTTCCTTTATCTGTTTCTCCTTTTTCTTGCACTGTGCTTTCTCTTCTTTGGTGGTAGCGGCAGGGGGCGTGGCAAGGGCTTCTCTAAGTTCGGCAGACAGTTCGCTCAATGTTGCGGGCGTGAACTCCACATGCTCTTTCTCCGAGGATTTCTCTTGCGCAATGGTATCATCGACCTGCTGCAGGAGGATGCGTATCTTCTCTATCAGTTTAGTGCGATTCTTTTCTATTGTCCTGCGCCATACAAAAGTGTATTTGTTGGCTTTTGACTCTATCTTCGTACCATCGATATATTCCACATCGAGCGTTACAAAGCCACGCTCCGCGAGCAGAAGAACCAACCGGGTAAATACATTGTTGAGTTCGTCCTTGACACGATTACGGAATCGGTTGATAGTAATAAAATCAGGTTTCTCATATCCTGCAAGCCAAATGAAGTGTATGTCACGCAGGAGCAATTGCTCTATCTTGCGGCAAGAATAGATATTATTCATATAGGCATAGAGGATAACCTTGAGCATCATCTTCGGGTGGTATGGACTACGACCGCTTTCCTTGTAGAGCTTGCGGAAATTATCCAAATTAAGACCGTCAACAATGGCGTTGACCATGCGGACAGGGTCGTTCTCCGCAATATTTTCATCAAGCCGTTGTGGAAAAAGCACCGTTTGGTTGCAAGTGTAAGGGCGAAAGTGTAACTTTGACATAACGTAATTTTGTATGCCTAAAGTTACAAAAACTTTAGGAAATAGCAAAGCCCTGGCTTGAGAAAGTCGGGGCTTTGTGCAAAAAAAGAGGATGTGTCTATTTTGACACACCCTCAAGAAGATGGTATATTCATTGTTGCTAAAAAACTTTTTGTAGTCAAACTCTTTTTTACTCTGATACATTTCTGAGAAAGAGTTTTCTGAGCCTTTTTTACTTGGTTATTCGATGTAGATATTTAAGCAATATCTTGCTTCATTTGCGTGATTACTTCAAGTTGCTCCATGATTTTCTCTTTTAATATCTTCATTTCTTCCTGTTTCTTTCGGGCTTCTTCAAGCTCTTTTTCTTTATCGTATTTCTTAGAGCGTATTTCTTCAATTTGCAGCTGAAGAGGTTCGATCAGTTCTGTAATGAATCTACTCTTAACAAACTTAATAATAGTTTTTTTGCTAGCAAAAGCTGTTTCAAGATACGGCTTTGGATCAAAATCACGACTTATACCATTGATTTCCTTTTTAATTTCCTTCACATTCTCTTCATGCTTAAATATATTGTTCAACGTAGAGGAAAGGCCCAAAGATACCCTATTTAGGAATCTCCGAACGAAGTCTCCAAATCCGTAGTTGGATTCATCTGACTCAGAGTCAAACGAGAATAAATCTGTTTCTTCTATATCCATTTTAATCTTACTTTGAGTGGACTTGACAAAATCTTTTGATTCAAAATCGGGCAAATAGCGCATCAACAAATCTTCTGTGTCAGCAAAGAAATCGTTAATGTTACGTATGATTTTCTTCTTTCCTTCGTTAGCTAATTTTTCTGTGGCTCTTTTGAGATCTCGAGTAAATAACTTCTGTAATTCGGCATCCATACTAGGTCGTATGCTTTCAAAACTCTTCGTTAGGTCCCACTTATTGCGAACGATTCCTCTCAATTGTTCACATGATTTATCTACGATATCTTCAAGTTCGTTTTTGCCTTTACGAACAAGTTCTTGAATATCTGCATCCAAATCTTCACCCAATAAATCTATTTTTTTAGAAATACGCTTGTTTGCTTTCGCAAGCTTTTCTTCCTTATCATTAATTTCTGAATCCGGCATCATGAGAAGTTCTATCTTGCTGTTTAATAATCTCAATTCGCTATCATTGTCAGACTTCATCTTGCCTCCAGCAGCCATAATTGCATTTAGTGGCTTTGCAAACAGAATCTTGTTTTTTTCGTTTTCAATAAGATTCTTGACGGCTGTGATAAAATCCTTAAGATGGCTCCACTGATACAGATCGCTCTGTGTGCTAATGCCAAAATTTGAGCAATGGCGTCTAAAAGCAAAATCCAGTGCTTCTGCTGAAGTGATCTTACTCATTGGGAGCTTAGACAATAATGCCATTTCGGCAGACAATGGTATTGGCTCAACATCATTAAGAATTTCGACCAATGTATTGTCATTACAGTCACGACATGCTTTTTTGATTTCTGTCTTTACATACTCCTTTATTTGATTTTCATCCTCTGGATTCGTTTCATTGCAATAAGGAATATCATATTTGTTGATGCCAACCAATACTTTTCCTATTCCACATTGACGGACATTTTTGAAGATGATATCACGGTCTGTTGCATCAAAAGGTCTACCTGCATAGAGCATCATGATAACCACATCAGCTTTTTTCAGAAATGCCTTTGTTCTTTCTTCGCGAGAAGCAATAGGATCATTAAAGCCCGGAGTATCTACAACTTCAACTCCTTTCAGATATTCGTGCGGATAATATATGGTAACTGATTTTGTTATTGACACAAACTTACCGTCTGCACCAACGTAGTCAATTAGATTGCTAAAATTATCCTCCTGAGTTTTTCCTAAGTATCCATCTAAGAAGGAACCTAATTTTATAGCTTTTGATACTAACTCTTTTGCCGCTTTAATTTTAGATTCGTCAAGGCTATTTGCTGCATCATTTTCATCTTTGGATGCCTGCATTTTTTGTTCTTCCCATTCATCTTTAGTATAGAACTCGGCAATAATATGTTCTTTCTCTCCATAAGTGATTACGGAAAGAGCAGCTGTCATTGGAGTTGTTGCTGCAGGTAAAACATCATCTTCAAAAACAAAAGCATTTAGAAATGTGGACTTCCCGCACTTCATTTGTCCGATTACGCCAATTGTAAGAGTGTCTTTTTCAAGTTTTTCTTTTATCTCTTCCACAGAAAGAATTCCATTCTTTTCAAAGGAGATAGATTGCTTGTCTTTTGGAATCCATCCATACTCTGCTGCCTTATTTGCAAGGTTGATTAAGTTTTGTTTTTTGCCTTGCGGCTCTTCAAATATATTTTGAGTCATAATTTTGAAAAATATTTTGATACTTGTTTGTAATATTCATGACAACTATTTATCCTTTGCCAAATAGCTTTTAGATTGCATAAACTTTGGTATTCACTTTGGGTATCTTGAACCTTCTCGAGGCATAGCCCTATATGATTCACCAATGCTTTAATATCTTCTTCGGTTATTTTTTCTAATAGCTCTTTAAAAAAAATCCTTCTTCCTCTGACATTTCATAGCGATTACTACTCCAAAAATGTTTTTTCAACCGAGGCATTTCTTTTATCTCTTCACAATTATCTTTTAACTTATTTATATTATCTAGAAGTTTATCCAGCAGCTCCTCCCTTTCCTTCTTATCCTGATGGTAGGAATTATTGACGGTTTTCAATTTCTCATCAAAGCTGTTTAGTTGTTTCTGCAAGTCATCTGCTACGTCTGTGACAAATGTATCACGGACTTTAAGTTTATTCACAGCCTTAATAGGTTGCATTATTTTGTCAAGAGGTGCTTTCGAAGAAAATTTAATCACTTGTTGGATGCTTAATCCTTCATCGGTCAAAGTGTTTTTTATCAGTTCTTCCACTTTCTGAACCTCGGATTCCGATTTGGTGTCTACTTTGTTGATGACGATATACAATGGCTTGTTTAGTTTCTCTTTAATAATGGAGATGGAACTTCTATTGACGGTACCTGCATTTACATCAAATACCCAAAATAAAGCATCACATTCATTGATTACATCAATGGTACGTTCCTTATCTTCTCTATCATTAGAATTAAATCCGGGAGTATCGAGAATACTTAAGCCGTCCAAATTAGCATTTTTATAGGTCATTACGAAGTATTTTATAAGGGCTGAGACTCCTTTGACCTGATCTAAGATATCCTTGGAAACTTTCTTGAAAGTTTCCTCTGCAATAGTTTTTCGCTTTCCATCGCCTGAGATGAAACTATAAGATATGGTTGGACCACCTGCTATGTAAGTTGGAATAGCGGTTGTGGCTTTGGTGCTAACCGGAAGTTGAGGAATGTTTGGATTATCCTGAGACAGAATCCTATTTATGATGGATGTCTTACCTGCGGAAAATTCACCGACAAAGGCGATGGTAGTTTTACCATCGAGCCAACTCTTCCTCTTCGTAGAAGCCCATTGGTCAAATGTATCAATGAAAAATTTTCTTTTCTCTTCGAAACCCTTTCTGCCCTTAATGCCGTTCCATTCGAGTGATTTATCTTCCTCATACAAAAATGCATTCAGCTCAGTGAAGTGTCCTTTGATAAAAGCCTCAAAAGTATCAATCTGAAGATATAAGGTTTTTATGTCTTCAACAGTGTTCTCTTTAGCCGATAAAATTTCTTGGAGAAAAACCAGAGAATTTGTTCTGAGATGAAGTTCTTCTGCTTTCTCTTCAAGCTCCAGCCTGACAGATGAAAGCTCCTCGTTCAGTAACTTTGATTCTTTTTGCTCTTTATGAAGGCTGTTTTGTAAATCAGCAATATTATTATCTTTATTTTTTACTCTCTTTTTAAGTTCAGACAAGTCTTCTTCATTCTCTTCAAGTTCTTCTTCCAATCCTTTTATTTTCTTCTTTAGTTCTTCAACTTCAGCCAATTGTTTTTTGATAGAATCATCAATTATCCCATCTAAAGCATTTTTGAGTTGCTTATCTAATTTTTCGTATTGCAGATTAGCTTCTTGAAGGAGGAGTTCATATTGCTTTTTTATCTCGCTCACCTTTATGTTACTTTCATTGTCTATACTGGACAGCTTGGACAATAAAGATTCTTTCTCAGCCATCAATATTTCTATTTGCTGAGATATTTCAGGCTTTTTTTTGCCTTTTTTTATTATGAGTGCGATGATTGTACCTGCTGTAAAAGCCAAAAGCAACATGATTGTTGTAGGCACATCTATCATCATATGTTCATTCCCTCTTTAAGTTTTGTAATCTCTATTTCTTGCATCTCACAAGCTGTTCTATATTCTTTTAACTTGCACACCAACTCCTCGTTCTGTAGCCGAAGATCTTTAAGTTCTTTCTTTGCCTTATCTAAATCATCTTCAAGATTTTCATTTTCATCATCATGGATTTTCGCTTGTTTACGAACTTTGTTGAGCTCGGATAGTAAATCTTCGATTTGGCGTTTCATCTCTTTGTTACGCTTACTGAACTTTTCATTCTCTGCGTAGAGAGAGTCTACTTCTCTCTGTTTATCTTCTTTTTGTGATTCTGATCCGAACAATTTGTCTTTCATTGCAATGCCGATAGCACCACCAATAATAAAGGAACTGATTATAGCTAACATTTTCATTATGATTAAAGGGTCATTAATAAGGATTTATATTTTCTTAGTTGAAGAATTCTCTCATCAAACTTATCTTTCTTTTCTTTATATTCAGATTTTAGTTGATTAAGAGTTTTTGTTTTTTGCTCTATCATTTGCGAAGCTTCTTCTTGCAAATTGAAGCGAATACTGGAGACCAAATCGTCGGAAATATTATTGAGTTTTTCCTTGAAGTCAGGCGCAAGTGAATTCTCAATATAATCTCGGATGGCGCGCTTACGTTGAGGTTTTGATAACATTTTCTCGGTAATAGAACCAATAAAAGAGTCTATCATATTTGTGTTCGCTGTTAGGTTACGGTCGATGATGTTATACTGATCAGCGGTTTTAGAAGCTAAACTGACAGTTTTTCTAATTCTATCTACAGTTCTTCTGTTTGAAATGATACTTCCTACATCAGATGCGGTGTCAATTATATCAATGGCTTTACTCGCAACAGTAGAGGCAGCGCTTCTTGCAACTGCAACTCCAGTAGCTCCAGCGGTGAGGGCTACAGTGGCAACTGTAGTTGCCGCAATGAGTCCGTTTTTAATCATTTTATCATATTTGTGTCCCATGGAGGCCAAGTCAAGGTTGTAGCTCAGTCCCGATATCTGCATCTCTGATAGGTTTAAATTGTTTAAGGAGTTGAGTTTTAACTCATTGTCTGTTCCTCGTTGGCTTAATGCCTTCTCACTGAGAATGGTTTGGATCCCGGTTTTATATTTATTCAAAAGAAGGGTCGCGGTATTATTTATGATAGAGACAGCTTCTGCATCAAGGTTCTTGCTCTTGCCTGTTACTAGGTTGTCTAGTTTTAAAGTTATATCATCCTCGAATTTTCTGGAAATCGATTTTTCTTGTTCTTTAATGTCGTCCGACATTGATTCGACCAAACTAACGATATTCCTATTTATTTTTTCCAATTCATATTTACATTCTCTAATGGCTTTCTCCAAATCATCATCAGAGGAGGATGATTTTATAAGTTCGTCAATGTAATTAATAAGATATTTAGCAATATTCTTCAGCTTTAGTGAATCTACCTGCTTGATTATTTCTTTTTTGTTCTTTTGGATATTGTCAAGTAAGGAATATAATTCCTCCATCTTATTGCTATGTGCAGAGACTGCTGCCATTTGTTCAAAAGGTATCTGACTTTCTTTTCTTATATATGCTTTTGCCGCTTCAATATCCTGCTCCGATTTTGTATCGCTTTTGGTGAGAATCAAAAAGATCGTTTTTTGAGATAGTTTCATTGTTTCGATGAAATCTGTCAAAGAACGCGTGATTTGCTGATTTATGTCTATAACTAATAATATTCCATCGGCTTTCGGTAGAAAATCAACCAGAGTTTGTCTATGTTTTGGGTCAGGTGAAGACAGCCCCGGAGTATCTACTAAAATAGTAGTTGAAGGAATCTTGGTTGAAGTGTCGAAAACAGTCACGACTTTCGCGTCAGCCAATGTTTCATTTTTTAAGTCTTCAATATTCGACACTTCAATATGGTCTGATTCCTCATTGAGAATTGTTGCATGGCACACATCACAACCAAAATGAACTTCATAAATGGTAGCGGTTGTAGGCTTTGTGGCGGTTTCTAACTTTTTGCAATCAGTGAGTGCATTAATTAAAGTTGTTTTTCCGGAACTAAATTCCCCAATCAGTGGTAATACTATATTGGCGTTTTCTTGCTGTGCACGATATTTTATAGCGTTTAATTTAGCTTCTATATCAGTGAGCTCTAAATATTGAGCAATGCTGGATAGGGTTTCAAAATATTTCATGGGAGTTGATTTATTTGTAATAATATTTGGGTTATTCTATTTACTTATGTTGTGGAATATGCCTATTTAATTCTATCCACTTTTAAATATCCGGAATTCATGCATCCCATCTTCTTTAAGTCTACTCCGAAAGTAGCTTTGAAGATGCTATTCAATTGTTCTGATGCTTGTTGGTTGGTTACTGGATTGGGAACCATTGTAGCCATCTCAACGCTCATGCCCGGGTCGATGACCATTCCGGCTGACCGGGCAGGTGTTTTTACTGTAATGCGATAAAGTGCCATAATAATAGTGCGTTAACAAATTATATTCATAAATTAAAATTCTATGTTTTTCCTATCAAAGTCCTATCTCTTTCAGCATTTGATAATTGATATATGGTATGGGGCAATAAGAAAAGCGTGAATCACGCTTTCGCATTATTCCTCGTAAGTCAGGCTCTGGTAAACCTTTGTCAAAGAAATAAGCAAGCAGATTCACGCCCATCAGGGGTGAACGGTGCTTGGACTTATTTACTCTTGACTAAAAAACGATGTTTACCAGACTTCGACTTTCAGAGTAATATGCCCACAACGTTCAATATTTTTTTAACACCTTCGGTAACGTGCTCTCACGCTCTTCGGTTTGTTACATGCAAAGGTAACAAACTTTTCGTAAAAGACGTTATGAAAGAGAAGAAAATATCAGAATACTGCTTGCTTTTTCTTTAGTCCTTATAACCATGTACAAAGAACACTGTCTACATCAATGATACAACTTTGTCTGTCGTATAATTGTGAGGACAAAATTAGAGGCATATCCTGCCATAAATTGTCAGGATGTGTATTAAAATCAAATAAATTAGCTCTCATATTCTTCTTTGCCGCATTTTACATCTTTGCCCATGCGTTGGAATAAAGTTGGCTTTATAAGTTTCACCTCAAAGATAAGGCGTGAGACTTTGCTCCATAGGTATAAATGCTCACGGCGCAGATTTTGGCATCGGAAGCGTCTTTCGGTGGAATAATTTAGTGATAATTCTTTACATTAATCAAGCCGCCTCTCTTTCAGCCTGCCACCCTCTTCAGAAAGCTTTCTGAGCGGGCTATTCTTTCGACACCGAGGAACGATGTCTTCCTCACCGAGGAACGAGCTCTTCCTCGGTGTCGGAGGCCTCGTTTCTCGGTGAGGAAGAAAACGGATGTCGGTGAAAGCTCATGCGAAGCCCTCTTTTTATTTCCATTTATCTATACATCCGGCAACTGCTTCCCAAGAGGGGGAGAGGAACGGTAGGTGTGCGGGTGCGGATTGCGTGGAGCGATCCGTGTCACTCCTTCATCTTCTGGTCGATCAGCGTGCAGGCAGGGGGTAGTACGGTTACGTGGTCGAAACCTTCCAGCTGATAGAGCGTGACCTTTTGCCCCATTGCTTTCAATAGCGCATATAGGTGGGCGTTCTCCTCATAGCGGGCCAGCATCTCCAAATCTTTGTCTCCGGTGATAAGCACCATGGGGGAAGCGCCTTTTCGGATGTTGTTGGAAGGTGCGTAACGGTCTATGATGGGGACGTCGGAAGGGAGGCCACGCTCTTTGCGTATGGTGTAGTGCGTCGTGGTCTGTCCGCTGATAGGAAAGACACCTGCCAGCTTGTCCGCATCAATGTTCCATTTGGCAAGGTAGTTCTTGTCGAGGCTCAGCATGAGGCATAGATACCCTCCGGCAGAATGGCCGGCAATGTATATCTTATTCCTGTCTCCGCCGTATTCTTCTATGTGCTCGAACGTCCATGCTACCGCTTCGGCGGCATCTTCCGTGTAGGCCGGATTTTGGGCGCGCGGACTCAACCGATAGTTCACGGCTACTACTGCGTAGCCTCTATCCATCAGCTCTTTGGGAAAATGCTTCTCACCGGCTTCAAGGCCTCCACCGTGGAACCAGACAAGGGTGGCAAAGCCTTTTTTGTCCGTGGGGTAGTGGATGTCGAGTTTGCAACGTTCCAGTTTGTAACTATCCGTCTCGCCCGGATGAAGATAGAATATCTCTTTTTGCGTACGGTAGCTCTCGGTGGCACCCCGATTTTGACCGTAACATAACAGTGCGCAGCACGCAACTAAAACACACGCGATTATCTTTTTCATGGCAAATATACAAAACACTAAAATGATACTTCGCAAAGATAGCTTTTTGTTTTGTGATTCAAGAAAATACTTCTATCTTTGCGCCCGATTTATAATGAGTCGATATAATGTCTCACTTAATTAAACGAGTTAAACAATTTATTTATTAATGGAAAATTTAAAGAATGTATCTCCCGTTGAAGACTTCAATTGGGATGCTTACGAAAATGGCGAAGCAGTGGCCGGTGCAAGTCACGAAGAACTGGAAAAGGCGTATGACAACACGCTGAACAGAGTTAACGACCGCGAGGTGGTTGACGGAACCGTAATCGCAATGAACAAGCGTGAAGTAGTTGTGAACATCGGTTACAAATCAGACGGCATCATTCCGATGAGTGAGTTCCGTTACAATCCCGACCTGAAAGTGGGTGATACCGTAGAGGTGTACATCGAAAATCAGGAAGACAAAAAAGGACAGCTTGTCCTCTCTCACCGCAAGGCTCGTGCTACCCGTTCTTGGGACCGCGTGAACGCAGCTTTGGAAAACGAAGAAATTATCAAGGGGTACATCAAGTGCCGCACAAAGGGTGGTATGATCGTAGACGTATTCGGTATCGAGGCTTTCTTGCCGGGTTCTCAAATCGACGTGAAGCCTATCCGCGACTACGATGTATTCGTTGGCAAAACGATGGAATTCAAGGTTGTCAAAATCAATCAGGAATTCAAGAATGTGGTTGTTTCTCACAAGGCGCTTATCGAGGCCGAACTGGAACAACAGAAGAAAGAAATCATCGGTAAACTCGAAAAAGGCCAAGTGCTTGAGGGTACCGTTAAAAATATCACTTCCTATGGCGTATTTATCGACTTGGGCGGCGTAGACGGTTTGATTCACATCACTGACCTGTCTTGGGGCCGTGTCAGCGATCCGAAAGAAGTGGTTGAACTCGACCAGAAACTCAATGTGGTTATCCTTGACTTCGACGACGAGAAGAAGCGTATCGCTCTCGGCTTGAAGCAACTCACTCCGCATCCTTGGGATGCACTGAGCGCCGAATTGAAGGTGGGCGATCACGTGAAGGGTAAAGTTGTTGTTATGGCCGATTACGGTGCATTCATCGAAATCGCTCCGGGCGTAGAAGGTTTGATTCACGTTTCCGAGATGTCTTGGTCTCAACACCTGCGCTCTGCACAGGACTTCATGAAGGTAGGCGACGAAGTAGAAGCCGTTGTACTGACTTTGGATCGTGAAGAACGTAAGATGTCTCTCGGCATCAAGCAGTTGAAGGCCGATCCTTGGGAAACCATCGAAGAGAAATATCCCATCGGCAGCAAGCACACCGCTAAAGTACGCAACTTCACTAATTTCGGTGTATTTGTTGAAATCGAAGAGGGCGTTGACGGCTTGATTCACATCTCTGATCTGTCTTGGACGAAGAAAGTAAAACATCCGTCAGAATTTACTCAGATTGGTGCCGACATCGACGTACAGGTTCTGGAAATCGATAAGGAAAACCGTCGTTTGAGCCTCGGCCACAAGCAACTCGAAGAGAATCCTTGGGATGTATTCGAAACAGTATTCACCGTAGGTTCGGTACACGAAGGCACTATCATCGAAATGCTGGATAAGGGTGCTGTTGTTGCTCTGCCTTATGGTGTAGAAGGTTTCGCTACTCCGAAACACCTTGTTAAGGAAGATGGTTCTCAGGCACAGTTGGACGAGAAACTCGAATTCAAGGTTATCGAGTTCAACAAAGATGCCAAGCGCATCATCCTCTCTCACAGCCGTATCTTTGAGGATGCTGCAAAGGCAGAAGAGAGAGCCGAGAAGAAGGCTGCCAAGAAAGCAAACAGCAAGAGAGAAGAAGCAACTCCTGTTATCCAGAATCAGGCTGCATCTACCACTCTGGGCGACATCGACGCCTTGGCTGCTTTGAAAGAGCAATTGGAAGCCGGTAAGAAGTAATTGAACTTCCATTTAAGTACGAAAAAGAATGGCATCCTCCATTCGGAAACGTAATAAAATGTAATAGATAATTGAAAGAGTCGTATCATGCTCTCATTGAGCATGGTAGGACTCTTTTCTTTGTTTGACGAGAAAACTTAAAATAATGATACCTTTCATCCTTTTATGTACTTGTTTACCCTTATGGACATTGGCTTTTGTACTATTGGTACAGCGTTTCCCGAAAGACAAAAAGCAGTGGCTCTCGTGGGTTTCCTTATTGTTGCTCCTCTTTCTTCCCGTATTGTTTTTTCCGTTGTCTGCCTATGCCGACAAGCGGGAGGCGATACGGATGGGAGATTATACGCTTGAAGCGCGGCAGGAGTTCCGGCTTCGTATCTGGATTTGTGTATGCAGCTACATGGCGGAGTTGGTCATCGGTTTTCTGCTGAAATACATAGGCGTGGAGTTTTATGGAGAATTGGCTGTGAGTTGTGTCAATATTCTCCTGTTCCTGCTGATTCTGACATGTTGGGATTTGTTCCGTCCTCTTCGGTATTGATGCAGGTCATATATTTGATATAAAAAGGGAATTGCGGATTGTTTCCGTAGTTCCCTTTTTGTTTTCGTATTTGCGGTGCTTTGATTATCTTTGCCCCGTTATGGAAAAATTTGACATACATATCCTCGGCTGCGGTTCCGCATTGCCTACCACACGCCATTTCCCCACTTCGCAGATAGTGAACGTGCGTGATAAGTTGTTTATGATAGACTGTGGGGAAGGCGCCCAACTGCAGTTTCGTAAATCTCGATTGAAATTCTCCCGGCTGAACCATGTCTTTATTTCCCATTTGCATGGAGATCATTGTTACGGCCTGTTGGGCCTAATCTCTACGCTGAATCTTTTGGGACGTACTGCCGAGCTGCACATACATTCTCCCAAAGGCCTGGAAGAACTCTTGACGCCGATGCTCGACTTTTTCAATCGGCAGATGTCGTACAAGGTGCTCTTCCATGTGTTCGAGACAAAGGAACCCATGCTGATTTATGAAGACCGCTCGCTGACGGTGACAACCATTCCGTTGCGTCATCGCATGCCCTGTTGCGGTTTCCTGTTTGCGGAGAAACCTCGCCCCAACCACATCATCCGTGATATGGTAGACTTCTACCAAGTGCCGGTGTACGAACTGAACCGTATAAAGAACGGAGAAGACTATGTGACGCTGGCAGGAGAAACCATTCCCAACCATCTGCTGACGCATCCTGCCGACCCTCCCCGCCGTTATGCCTATTGCTCGGATACAATCTGTCTGCCTTCTATCGTCGGACAGATACAAGGCGTAGACCTGCTTTTCCATGAGGCCACCTTTGCCGAAGAAGATGCGCCGCGTGCCGGAGAAACATTCCATACAACTGCGGCACAAGCTGCCGGGATAGCCAAAGCCGCCGGAGTGAAGCGGTTGCTTATAGGCCACTTCTCCGCCCGGTATGAGGAAGAAACTGTACTGCTACAAGAGGCTTCAACCATATTCCCCGATACGCTGCTTGCTAAAGAGACACTTTGCGTGTCGGTGTGAATTAAACTTTTTGTATCTTTGGCAGTCTAAAACAACAAATGCGAACGGAAGTTTATGACCTCTTCTTATAATGAACGCGAAGTGTTGGCCCTTTTGCTGGACGAAAGTACGCAAAAACAAGGGTTCGAGATGATTGTTGCCCAGTATAGCGAACAACTGTACTGGCAGATTCGCCGCATGGTTCTTTCTCATGAAGATGCCAACGATTTGCTTCAGAACACTTTTATTAAAGCATGGATAAATATCGACTATTTCCGGGCGGAGGCCAAGCTCTCCACTTGGCTTTATCGCATTGCTTTGAACGAGTGCCTTACCTTCCTGAACAAGCGGCAGGCTTTATCTACCGTCTCTTTGGACGATGCGGAGGCTGATGTGCTCCGAAAGCTGGAGAGCGACCCGTACTTCTCCGGCGACAAGGCGGAAATGACTCTTCAAAAGGCTTTGCTCACCTTGCCGGAAAAGCAACGCATGGTGTTCAATCTGAAATATTATCAAGAGATGAAATATGAAGAGATGTCCGAAATCTTTGGCACATCGGTGGGGGCTTTGAAAGCGTCCTATCATCATGCCGTGAAGAAAATCGAAAGTTTTATAAGCGAAGCGGATTAAACCTTTGCCGTGAAACAATGTCTAATTGAACAGGAAGGAGAAAGAAACTTTATGAAGGAAGAAGATAAAATACGGAAAAAGATAGGAGCGGAGAATCCTTTCCGCGTTCCCGACGGTTACTTTGACAATCTTACCTCGGAGGTGATGAGCCGACTTCCCGAGAAAGAGAAAAATGCTATCACTCAAAGAGAGCCTACAAGATGGGAAATGGTGAGGCCGTGGCTGTATATGGCTGCCATGTTCATTGGTGCAGCATTGATTATCAGGGTGGCTTCTTCAGACCGTACGCCTGCCGCGGATAGCGTGGTTGCCGATGAGACGGAAGCCCAGATGGAATATATTAATATGGCTGTGGAAAACTCCATGATGGACGACTATTCATTGTACGTCTTCTTGGCAGATTCTGATGCCGAATGAAAAAACAACTACTTAGCTGATTGAAAAAATGAAAAGACTAATCGTTTTATTGGTAATGGCATGTGGTGTAATGCCTTTGCTTCGGGCTGGTAATGGAATCAATCAATACTTGTCACCCGATGAGTTTCGTACCAAACAGAAGGCCTTTATCATTGAAAAGGCCGGATTGACAAATGAGGAAGCTGCTATATTCTTCCCCTTGTATTTCGAGTTGCAGGATCGGAAAAAGCAGTTGAACGATGAAGCATGGACATTGCTCCGGAAGGGTAAGGATAAAGAAACTACCGAAGCCCAGTATCAGGAAATTTTGGAGGGAGTATACGACGCCCGTATCGCTTCCGACCGTTTGGATAAGACCTACTTCGATAAATTTAAGAAAATATTATCCTACAAGAAAATATATCTGGTACAGAGAGCTGAAATGCGTTTCCATCGCGAACTGCTGAGGGGCATGCACAAGAAAGGTGAAAGGCCTCAAAGAAGGATGCAAGGACGTAGCAAGTAAGAAGCAGCTTTGCATCTAACCTGTTTTGCATTGGAAAAGGGGTTATGCTTTGTGTCCCTTTTCCAATGCTTTGGCTTCGTTCCATAGCACATCCATTTCTTCCAGCGTCATGTCGTGCAGGCTCTTTCCTTCTTTGATGGTATGTGCCTCCAGATAGTTGAAGCGGTTGATGAATTTCTGATTGGTTCGTTCTAGTGCATTGTCCGGATTGATTTTGTATAGGCGGGCGGCATTGATGAGGCTGAACATGACGTCACCGAATTCCGCTTCCGCTTTGTCTTTTTCCATCTGCCCCACTTCCGCTTGAAATTCTTTGATTTCCTCTTTCACTTTCTCCCAAACCTGTTCACGTTCTTCCCAATCGAACCCTACGTTGCGAGCCTTATCTTGAATGCGGTAGGCTTTAATCAGTGAGGGAAGAGCAGCCGGGACACCGCTTAGCACGGTTTTATTGCCGTTTTTCTCTTTCAACTTCAGTTGTTCCCAGTTTTCAGAAACCTGTCCGGCTGTCTCTGCTTTTACATCGCCGAACACGTGAGGATGACGGAAAATCAGTTTTTCGCAAAGACGGTCGCAGACGTCTTTCATGTCGAAATCACCGGTTTCACTGCCTATCTTTGCATAGAAAGCCACGTGCAGCAATACATCGCCCAACTCTTTGCAGATGTCATCCTTGTCATCGCGCATCAGGGCGTCGCAAAGCTCGTAAGTTTCTTCGATGGTGTTGGGGCGCAGGCTTTCATTGGTTTGTTTGCGATCCCACGGACATTTCTCGCGGAGTTCGTCGAGTATATCGAGGAAGCGTCCGAAAGCTTCCATCTGTTCTTTTCTGTTATGTATCATTATCTGTATCTTTTTAAGTAATTTCTGTTTATCGTGGGACAAATAGCCTCATTTCCTCTCTTAGATCATCTGCACTTGGGAATGACAGTTGCCTCACTCCTTCTTTCTCTTCGGCATTCAAGCGGTTCGTTGCTTGTATTATTTGTTCATATTCATAATAGGAGACCAGCAATCCCACAACCTCCGAGTAATTCTTACGACCGCTCGAAATGTTGTTCCCTTTCAGATACCAATCGTAAATCCTATCCTGTATCTTTCCAAGGAGCGGACTGTATTTCTCCATCCAATACTTCCGGTTGCTCTGCACTTGTTCGATGATT
Organism: Prevotella heparinolytica; assembly: GCF_002998535.1. Taxonomy (NCBI): domain Bacteria; kingdom Pseudomonadati; phylum Bacteroidota; class Bacteroidia; order Bacteroidales; family Prevotellaceae; genus Prevotella; species Prevotella heparinolytica. The sequence goes on from NZ_CP027234.1 coordinate 218,163, forward strand.
TCCGGCCTTATGCGGTGGACAAGCAGTGCATATTCTTCTTCGGTCATCAGTAGGGCAGCATTGCCGAGCACATGTGGGAGTACCGACAAGTAGCCGCTGAAGCGAATGCCGCGTGCTTTGGAACGGATGCATACCTGATAGGCATAGAAGTTGGCTTCCGCTTCGCCGGCAATGCCTAACAGATGTGCCAGTTCGTGGGCATAAGTGGCAGGATATTGCGATGGGAGCAGATCGCCGTTCAGCGTGAACTCGCAAAAGAAAGGTCCCATGCTTCCGGTGACCCCAACCATCGAGATGAGAGGAGTGAAAAGCATGGTTTTCGCACGCGGAGAATCTTGGAGCGGGTAGTGCACGCCCAGACTATCGCTGATTTGGCGGTAAGCGTTGACGCTTTCTCGGCGCACCAACGGCTCATTGATAGAAGTGATACGAACGTAAGAACCGTTCAGCTTGTCGATATAATCGTTTGCGAATGCCTGAAAAGCGGTCTTGCTGTATTCCCGCCGCGACATATCCGTCCGTTCATATATGTCTTTTTGAAAATAGTTCAGCCCCCATGCCAGATAAAACCAAGCATATATCCACGCCAGATATTCCGCTTCGTTCAACAGAATCTGCTTCCATTTCTTTTTCTGTACGTAGTATGCTTTGACGGGATAAAGAAAAAGGCCGATGATGCTCAGAAAGATGAATAAGTCGCCTATGGCAAAAGGGATAAGCCCGGAAAAAGACGATAGGCAGAAAGCGATTATCGGATAAACGATGCGCGCATACATGTCGCTCAATGATGGAATAAGTTGAGTTGCCCATGTGGCAGACAGCAGCACGATTAGTATAACATGTCTGAATTTCAGCTTGTACCTCATTTTATCCATTGTTTTATAGGGGCAAAAATATATATTTAATTTTTAATTCATTAATTTTGCACGCGTTATTCGAAATAAATTAATCGTAGATATTTAAAAAAAACATGGAATTAGCAAGTAAGTACAATCCTGCTGACGTGGAGGAAAAGTGGTACCGGTATTGGTTGGGCCACAAATTATTCAGTTCGAAACCCGATAGTCGCGAGCCTTACACTGTCGTCATTCCGCCTCCTAACGTCACCGGTGTGTTGCACATGGGACACATGCTTAATAATACCATTCAAGATATTCTGGTGCGTCGTGCTCGCATGGAAGGTAAAAACGCCTGCTGGGTGCCGGGTACCGATCATGCTTCCATCGCTACCGAGGCCAAAGTGGTGAACAAACTCGCCGAACAAGGAATCAAGAAGACCGACCTCACTCGTGAAGAATTTCTGAAGCACGCTTGGGAATGGACTGACGAGCATGGCGGAATCATCCTGAAGCAACTTCGCAAGTTGGGTGCTTCTTGCGATTGGGAGCGCACGGCTTTCACCATGGACGAAACTCGTAGCGAGAGTGTGCTGAAGGTTTTTGTAGATTTGTATAATAAAGGTTTGATATACCGGGGTGTCCGCATGGTGAACTGGGATCCGAAGGCATTGACTGCTCTCAGCGATGAGGAAGTTATCTATAAGGAAGAGCATAGCAAACTATATTATCTGAAATATATGGTAGAAGGTGATCCCGAAGGGCGTTATGCGGTGGTTGCCACTACCCGTCCCGAAACCATTATGGGTGATACTGCAATGTGTATCAATCCCGAAGACCCCAAGAATACTTGGTTGAAGGGGAAAAAAGTGATTGTTCCATTGGTAGGCCGTGCCATTCCGGTGATTGAAGACGATTATGTGGATATCGAATTCGGTACCGGCTGTTTGAAGGTTACTCCTGCGCATGATGTGAACGACTATATGCTGGGCGAGAAGTATAATTTGCCGAGTATCGACATCTTCAATGATAACGGAACACTTAGCGAAGCAGCGGGGCTGTATGTCGGCATGGATCGTTTCGACGTGCGCGAGCAGATAGAGAAAGATCTTGCTGCCGCCGGATTGCTTGAAAAGGTAGAGGCATATACCAATAAGGTAGGCTTCTCTGAGCGAACCAATGTACCCATCGAACCGAAGCTTTCCATGCAATGGTTCTTGAAAATGCAGCATTTTGCGGATATGGCATTACCGCCGGTGATGAATGATGAATTGAAGTTTTATCCTGCCAAATATAAGAATACGTATAAGAATTGGCTGGAGAACGTCAAGGACTGGTGCATCAGCCGTCAGTTGTGGTGGGGACATCGCATCCCGGCTTATTTCTTGCCGGAAGGCGGCTATGTGGTAGCTGCCACTGCCGAAGAGGCGTTGAAGTTGGCTAAAGAAAAGACCGGTAATTCCGGCTTGAAAATGGAAGATCTCCGTCAGGACGAAGACTGCTTGGACACTTGGTTCTCTTCATGGTTGTGGCCTATATCTTTGTTTGATGGCATCAACAACCCCGGTAACGAGGAAATCAAATATTATTATCCTACAAGCGATTTGGTGACCGGGCCGGATATCATCTTCTTTTGGGTGGCACGTATGATTATGGCCGGCTACGAATATGAAGGCGAGATGCCGTTTAGAAATGTTTATTTTACGGGTATTGTTCGCGACAAGCTGGGACGTAAGATGTCGAAATCGTTGGGCAACTCTCCCGATCCGTTGGAGTTGATAGAGAAGTATGGCGCCGATGGTGTGCGTATGGGTATGATGCTTTCGGCTCCTGCCGGCAATGATATTCTTTTCGACGATGCGCTGTGCGAACAGGGGCGCAACTTCTGTAACAAGATATGGAATGCTTTTCGCTTGGTGAATGGCTGGAAGGTAGACGAGGAAAAGCAGGTTTCCGAAGCCTCGCGTCTGGCTGCCGAGTGGTTTGAGTCCAAACAAAACGAAGTGGCTGCCGAAGTGGCCGACCTTTTTGGCAAATATCGCCTGAGCGAAGCCTTGATGGCTGTATACAAATTATTCTGGGATGAATTCTCTTCTTGGTATCTGGAAATTATCAAACCGGCTTACGGCGAAGGAATTCCAAGCAGTATCCACGACTGCACCCTGCGTTTTTTTGATAATTTGCTGCATTTGTTGCATCCTTTTATGCCGTTCATCACCGAGGAAATCTGGCAGCATCTCTACAATCGTACAGAAGAGGAGATAGAGGAGGAACACATCAGCCTGATGATAGACACGATAACCATAGATAGCGTGGTATATAAAGATGTGCTTGCCCGCTTTGAAACCGTAAAAGAAGTAATCAGTAGCATCCGCTCTATCCGTTTGCAAAAGAATATTGCCCAGAAAGAAGCGTTGGAATTGCAGGTCATCGGTGAAAATCCGGCGGTTGAATTCAACGCTGTTATTGAAAAGATGTGCAACCTTTCGACAATCAATGTGGTGGAGACCAAGACTGAAGGAGCTGCCGCATTTATGGTAGGCACGACTGAATATGCAGTGCCTATCGGCAATATGATTGATGTGGAAGCTGAAATAGCCCGTATGGAGGCCGAGCTGAAGCATAAGGAAGGCTTCCTTCAAGGTGTACTGAAGAAATTGGGCAATGAGAAGTTTGTGAGCAACGCTCCGGCTGCCGTCATTGAAATGGAACGTAAGAAGCAGGCGGATGCCGAAAGCATTATCAACTCTTTGAAAGAAAGCATAGCGGCGTTGCGTAAAGCATGAGTAGAATTAGTATGAAAAAAAGAACTCCGAGATGGAAACATCTCGGAGTTCTTTTTTATTTGTATAATAGAAAGCTTTGGGAAGCTTCTAACCGCTTTTATTTCTCCAATAGATTCTTCAAGAAAGCGTCCAGTTCTTCATCCAGTCCTTTCAGTAGTTCATCATTTACCAATAAGGTTTCATCGTCTATCAACAAGAGTTCAGCAAGGGTTTCTTTCTCATCATCTACCAGTACAAAGGAGAAAGGTTTTAGAATGGTCAGTTTGTCAAAAACTCCTGCGTTTTTCATGTTGCAGAGCAGGGTGGTGAGGATACGTTCCGTATTCTCGTAGAAATCATCCCCTTCGTAAGTAGTCCATTCTTCGATAGTGGTATTGATAAGCTCTTCATCCTCATCATCAAAGACAGACAGCTCGCCCGAGTTTTGGTTCGGTTGCAGATGAATATCCGTAACGATGGTCTGTTCGCAACCGCAAGTATATTTCCCAATTGCTTTTTTGATGCTATCCTCCAAGAGTGATAATGACGATTGACTGAGCTTCATAATTGCTTTTTCTTAATAGTTGTTCAAAGGTAGGGAAAATTATTTATAATGTATGGTTAAAGGTGAAAAAAACAGATATATAGCTATTCTTCCTCTTTAAACCGCATCATTTGCATGTTCAGCCGTGCCATTCCTTCCTTTCGTTTCTGCAATTCGTTCACGTATGAGGTGGTGAAGAGATAATAGGAAGTCATGCTGTCACTGAGTTCGGCACTATCCTTCGATGTATTCTTTCCTTTTCCATCGGTGAGGGCTTGCGCTTTCGATGCCCATTCCAGAGCAGTGTCTATGCTGTCTTGCATCTCATATCCCAAGGCTATGTTGCAGGCGGCATGTATTTTTTGCTTTCCCTTCTTGTTATTGTAAGTCTGCTTCCAGAGGGCGATGGCTTCTGTCCAATTCTCTTCTTTGGCATATATTGCACCGTCGCGCATGTTCACTGAACCACTGCTGAAGAGATATCGGTTATCGGTTTTCCAATAAGGGAGTAGGTGCTTGGTAGGTATTGTGCCGGCAAACTCCGATGCTTGTTTCAGCATATCTTCTTCTTTGATGAGGTGGCTACGCACGTAAGCTTCTCCGCTTCCTACTTCCTCCCAGAAAATGCTGTCATTGGTACTGACAGTCACCATGGGACCTTTACGGTTGGGCAGATACACTTTTACTGTGGGATAAACCTTTACATCTACAGTGCCATGAAAAACTCCCCAATCGGGTATATAGCTTATCTTGCGGGTGGAACGCATCTGTACATTCTCCAAGGCGATCAGGAAATCTACATCAAGGTTTTGGATAAGATGATTTACTTCTTCCGTCGACAATGTGCTTTCTCGTGGACTGATGTCTTTGCTGCGCAAGGCGGAGTCGCAGATCACTACTTCTTCAAAATAGTTTTCATCGGCTAGGGTCTTTGCCAGCGATTCGGCGGTTGTTGCGGCATCTCCATTATAGTAGTTGGTCATCCGCATCCACTCGTTTGCTCCTTTGTTCTGCTCTTCTTTTGTGATAATCAGTTTGTTGTCGGGAACAGAAGGCATGTTGTTGACAACAGCTACCCGTTTCAGAGTAGTAGGAAAGCTGACTTCTGCCGGAAGCATATACTCAATGGACAGTTGTTCTACACTCCGACAACTGCCCAAAAGCAGTAAAATTGTCAGTAACAGACAATAGTGATATTTTGCCATCTTCTTCAAGATCTTGTTTTAAAAACAAAATTACGCTTTTAAGCTGATATATATAAAGATTAGAAGTTATAAAAAGGTTAGACGAAAATAAAAAATGCAAATGTCTAAAATATCTATGTATCTTTAAACTGCTGGATGCAGATAGCATCCCGATACACAGCTCTTGAATAAAGAAAAAGAGCGTTTGGGGCGTCTGCGCCTGAGAAAAGCTCTCTTTTTGAAGGTCAGCTATCCATTCCGGACAGTGCGTAAGAGACTTAATCTCTTCTTGTGTTAAGAATTGGGGCAAACACTCCCCCAAAAAGAATCCTATAAAAAAACGCAGAGCAAGAATTACCAAGCTCTGCGCTGCCTCATACCGTTTGGCTTTAGGCATTTCTTCCGTGACAATTCTTAAATTTCTTACCGCTGCCACAAGGACAAGGATCATTACGTCCTACTGTTTTTTCGGTACGGATCGGTTCCCGTCTGGGTTGTTCGCGCGTATCTTGCGCTACGGCGGCCTGCTGATGCGGGTCGTTCAGGTCTACCTTCTGTTCGCGGTATTTACTCATATCCTGACGTTGTTCCGGAGCAGCCTGGCGTACCTCTACATGGCGAGCCGACCGTTGAACTTCCTGATTTTCGGCAGGTGCTTCCTGCATCGGAATCTGTCCGCGCATAAGGATAGAAATGGTCTGGTTGTTTATTTTGTCAACCATGGCATCAAACAAGTTTACGGATTCCAGCTTATAAATCAACAACGGATCTTTCTGCTCGTAGCTTGCATTCTGTACAGAGTGCTTCAAATCATCCAGTTCGCGCAGGTTTTCTTTCCATGCTTCGTCGATAACGTGCAACAGGATTGATTTCTCGAACGACTTCACTACCTCCTTGCATTCGGTTTCGTAAGCTTTCTTCAAGTTGCAGGAGATGTTGTACATCCGTTTGCCGTCGGTGATAGGTATCAAGATGTTTTCGTACATGTGACCTTGTGCTTCGTACACCTGCTTGATGACCGGATGGGCAATCTGTGCCATGCGTTCGGTTTTACGCTTGAAGAGTGTCATGGCAGCTTCGAAAGTTCTGTCTGCAAGACTTTCTTTCTTCTCGTTGCGGAATTCCTCTTCGGTGAAAGGCACCTCCATGGCAAGGGTCTGGAGCACATCCATCTTGCAGTTTTCATAATCGGGGGCTTCTACGGCGTTGGCGCAGCGATCCCAAATCATGTTTACGATATCCATGCCGATGCGTTCGCCCATCAGCGCGTGGCGGCGTTTGGTGTAGACCACCGTACGCTGTTTGTTCATCACGTCATCGTATTCCAGCAGTCGCTTACGGATGCCGAAGTTGTTTTCTTCCACTTTCTTCTGCGCACGTTCTATGGATTTGGAAATCATGCTGTGCTCAATCATTTCGCCCTCTTTGAAACCAAGCTTATCCATCACGCCGGCAATACGGTCGGAAGAGAAGAGGCGCATCAGGTCGTCTTCCAGTGACACGAAGAAAACAGAGGAACCGGGGTCACCCTGACGACCTGCACGACCGCGCAACTGGCGGTCTACACGACGGCTTTCATGGCGTTCCGTACCGATGATGGCAAGACCACCGGCAGCTTTCACCTCGGGACTCAGCTTGATATCCGTACCACGGCCGGCCATATTCGTGGCGATGGTCACCGCACACTTCAAACCGGCTTTCGCCACAATGTCCGCTTCCTTTTGGTGCAACTTGGCGTTCAATACGCTATGTTCTATCTTACGCATGGCAAGCATCTTGCTCAGCATTTCGGAAATCTCCACTGATGTAGTACCCACCAGAACCGGACGTCCGGCTGCTACCATCTTTTCTATTTCCTCGATGACGGCTTTGTATTTCTCGCGTTTCGTCTTGTAAACGCGGTCGTTCATGTCATTACGGGCAATGGCACGGTTGGTGGGGATAACTACCACATCCAGTTTATAGATGTCCCACAACTCGCCGGCCTCTGTTTCAGCGGTACCTGTCATACCGGATAGTTTGTGATACATGCGGAAGTAGTTCTGCAACGTAATCGTGGCGAAAGTCTGTGTGGCTGCTTCCACCTTCACGCCCTCTTTGGCTTCGATGGCCTGATGCAAGCCGTCGGAATAGCGGCGACCTTCCATGATACGTCCGGTCTGCTCGTCCACGATCTTCACTTGTCCGTTGATGACTACGTATTCGTCGTCTTTCTCGAACATGGTATAGGCCTTCAGTAGCTGGTTGATGGTGTGCACGCGTTCGCTCTTCACGGCATAGTTCGTCATCAGGGTATCCTTCTTTTCCAGACGCTGTTCGTCCGTCAGTTCTGTTTCGTTTTCCAAGGCCGAGAGCTGGGCGGTGATGTCGGGCAGTACAAAGAAAGTGGGGTCTTCGGCATTTCCGCTGATAAGATCCACGCCCTTGTCCGTCAGATCCACGCTGTTCAGTTTCTCGTCTATTACGAAGTACAGCGGATCTGTCACCTCGTGCATGCGTTTGTTGTTCTGCTCCATGTAGATTTCCTCGGTCTTCAGCATGCCGGCCTTGATGCCCTGTTCGCTCAAGAACTTGATGAGAGGTTTGTTCTTGGGCAGGCACTTGTGGCTGCGATATAAGGCGAGGAATCCCTCTTCCTGGTCTTTTTTGTCGTCCGAGGCAATGAGCCGTTTGGCATCGGCCAGATATTGGGTGGCTATTCTCTTTTGCGCTTCCACCAGACGTTCCACTTGCGGGCGGAGCTGCTCGAAGAGCTGGTCGTCGCCTTTGGGCACGGGGCCGGAGATGATAAGCGGAGTACGGGCATCGTCGATCAATACCGAGTCCACCTCATCCACGATGGCATAATTGTGCTGACGTTGTACAAGGTCTTTCGGGCTGATAGCCATGTTGTCACGCAGGTAATCGAAGCCGAATTCATTGTTTGTTCCGAAGGTGATGTCCGCCATATAAGCTTTTCGGCGGGCGTCGGAGTTGGGCTGGTGCTTGTCGATGCAGTCCACGCTCAAGCCGTGGAACATATAGAGCGGTCCCATCCACTCGGAGTCACGTTTGGCCAGATAGTCGTTCACGGTCACTACGTGTACACCGTTACCTGTCAGGGCATTGAGGAATACCGGCAGGGTGGCCACCAGTGTTTTACCTTCACCCGTTGCCATTTCGGCAATTTTTCCTTTGTGCAATACCACACCACCAAACAATTGCACGTCATAGTGCACCATGTTCCATACGGTGTCGTTGCCACCGGCTATCCAGTGGTTTTGGTAGATGGCCTTGTCGCCCTCTATGCGGACGAAGTCTTTGGTGGCTGCCAGTTGGCGGTCAAATTCGGTGGCCGTCACCGTCACTTCTTCATTCTCGGCGAAGCGCCGGGCAGTTTCCTTTACGATGGCAAAAGCGGTGGGAAGCACTTCGTCCAATGCCTTTTCGTAAATGTCCAATATTTCTTTTTCTATTTTGTCAATCTGATTGAAAATGTCTTCGCGTTTTTCCAGTTCGGTGTCTTCCACGCTTGCTTTCAATTCTTCTACTTTGGTGCGCTGTTCGGTAGCCGATTCGAGGATGTAGACCTTCAGTTCCTCAGTCTTGGCGCGCAAACCATCGTTGTCGAGCTTGGCTACTTCCGGATAAGCGGCTTTAATTTTCTCCACCCACGGCTGTATTTCTTTCATGTCGCGTGTGGACTTATTGCCGAAAATCGAGCTTAAAAATTCATTGAATCCCATTATATATCTGTTTTTATTATTATTGCTGAGTTAATTAGGTGTGCAAAATTACTGATTTCTATACAGATTTACCCAGATTTGCACAGATTATTTTAATCCTCCCGAAATCATTCTTAAAGAAATTCCACTTGGTCCTGAAAGCTTTGTGTTTCGATTTTATCAAGTACTGATGAGACAAGTGATGGACAGTCTCGTTTTCTTGAAAATCTGTGTCATCCGTGCCGTTTGCATCCGGAAAGTTCTCCTTCTGAGACCTTCATTCTTTATTGAGACAAGCTTTAGAAATCGAGGGGAGAGGCAGTGCTTGCATTCGGAGCGCGAATGCGCATTACACCGGCCAGGGTGGGGGCAATGCGCTCTATGCTGACAGGTGTGCGGATGGTTTCCGCTTTTATGCCACTGCCCAGCAGGATAAGGGGGGCAGGGATATTGGCTTTGCGCACCACACGATTATCGGTATTGTTTTCCTGCATCACGGTCCAACCCGGCAGTACATCAATGGTCAAGTCGCCGGAACGCTTGCGATGGAAGCCGTTGCGGATGCGCTCTATCTGTGGCGACCAAGAGCCTAACAGCAGGCGGTGAGCCGAATACACCTCGTTTATACCGCTGAACTGTACTAAAAACTCGGCAGCCTTTCCCTGAATCTCTGCCAGGCTCAGTTGCTTACTCTCTATCAGTTTATGGTTGAGGTAGATTTGCCGGTCGTAATAAGCTTCCACATACCGGCCTTCGCCGTAGGTAGCCATAAGGAACATGTTCAGCAACGTGGCGCATCGGTTCAAGTGGAACTCTCCGCCCGGTGTACGATAGATGCCCGGGTCGGCGTCTTCGGCATCGGCATAGCCCGTAGAGGTGATACAAAAAAGCACGTTGTGCAATCCCACCTTGCGGTCGATGATCTCAAGCAGAGCAGCTATGCTTCTGTCCAGCCGGACGTAGGTATCCTGCATCTCCGTGGCACACTCTTGCACGCTTCGGCGATTGTAGTTTCCGGCGTAGTAGGTCAGCGAAAGCAGGTCGGGTACTTCGTCTTGCCCCACGGTGCTTTTGTTCAGCAGTTCTTCGGTCAGCAAGTTCACTTCCTCGTTGATGAAGGGAGTGGTGAGCAGCCGTCGGAACTTATTGCTCCGTTCGCTGTCCGGTTTATATTTAAAAGGCTCGTCTCGCCATTCGGGTAAGAAAGTATAGTAAGCAAAAGGAAGTGCAGGCGTCCACACCATGTCCTTGATGCGGAAGTCGGGCGATTTGCGTTCGTTGTATAGGCTCAGCCACCACGGGAACTCACTGTAATAGGTCGTACTGCACCATTTTCCCGTGTTTTTGTTAAGCCAAAAAGCACCGTTTCCAGCATGGCCTGCTCCCAATATGGCGGCATCGCTGAAGGGTGCTATGGCATAGACCAGTCCTTTGTTCCGGGTGGCTATTCTCAATTCGTCGGCAATAGTAGATGCCAGCAATCGTGATGGGGAGGTACTTTCGTCCGTGTAGTTGCCCATGAAGTCGGGATCTTCCACGCAGTTCACGGGGCGTAGCGTATGGGCATCCAGCCAGTTTTCGGCAATGATGCCGTTCATGGAAGGCGTTGTACCGGTATAGATGGCGGCTATGGCCGATGCCCGATCGATTCCGTTGAAAGCGAATTCTGCCTGACGGAACACTTTGCCTTCGCGTAGCAGGCGTTTGAATCCTTTTTCCCCATATAAGGACGAGAAAGCTTCCATATAGTCCGTGCGCAGTTGGTCAACGGTGAGCGTCACCACCAGTTTGGGGGTGGCAGGCTGCGGTTGGGCTTGCAGGCCACCGAATGTTAGCGCAAGTATGGAGGTTATCAGTCCTTTTTTCATTTCTTTTTATATGTCAAAAAGAGGTTGCTTCCTGAGCGTATTAGCAAACACAGTGCCAAAGGTAATACTGTCAGCGGGAATTCTTGAGGAATTATTACCCAAAGGGCTATAAAAAGAGTTAAAACAATGAAATTAGCCCGCATATAGCGGCTTGCCTTCTTTCTTTTTACCCGAATCAGCATAGAGGGAAGACAGAGCAAGTGCAGCGGATGAAACACGAACAGCAGGTAGTTGGGGCTTACTGCCGGATGTTGCGAGAAGAGAGCCAGAAAAGCCAATATACAGCCCGCCGTACCTGCTGCCGCGAAGAGTATAAGGTCTATCCCCCACAAGGATTTCCGCCTGCTTACTCCCCATAGGGTGACGCTTGCCACCACCGTCAGCAACAGCAGAGCCGCCTGCATGGGTGTGATGCCCCCGGTGCGGAAGTCGGCAGGAGTTTTTCCTGTCAGCACGATTTTCTTTTCCGATGCCACCAACGGTCGTGCTCGTCCTTGCCGGTCCGTGATCTGCGCTTTGCTGATGTGCTCTTGCAGATAGAAAGGGACGAACATCATTTCTCTTCTGCTGATAGGTTTATCGGCCTTGCTGCCCATGCACAAGTCCATGCCGAAACGTGCCCACGGATGTCCTTCGCTGTATTTATGCAGCAAATCGCGGAAGCTGATTCCGGTGTTGCTGTCGGTCATGTTTTCGGCATACCGCAAAGTGCCGTCTATGGCATGCTCTATTTGGTCGCGTGGACGGGTGGCGCAGTTGTCGTAAAAGAAATTGTAGAGATACATGCGGTTTTCCGGTTTGTAATTCTCCTGAAGCCGTCGGAAGAGGTGCTCTTTTTCACCGTATGTCAGGTTCAGCGTCTGTTGCCATACGTCACGTCCTAAAGCGGTGTACTCGTTGGCAAAATACCGATATTCCGTCACTCCTAATTGATAATACGTATCTCCCAAGGCAAAACGAAAGGTGAAATTGGGAGTATTGAAATCAAACACCCCGTAATTGAACACGACGTCCACGCCCCGTGTGAAGTTCTCATAGCGGATAGCAGTATGACCGAAGAGGTAATATATCTCTCCGCCAGCGGCACATGTCAGCAGGCTGATGCGAGTGGAATCTTCGGGGGCATTGTTCTCGGTCGTTGTTGCTTGCAGGGTGGCAACGGGCAGGAGAAGAGCGACGAAGACGAAGCGGAGGAGAATGGAGGAAAAATGTTTCATACCTGTTCTCGTAATATCTCAATAAAACTATTCTTTGGTAATATGGGCGCAAAGATAGTCTTTTTTAGGCGTTTGCGGGTGGGGAAGTCTCCTTTTTTTGGTTATTAATACGTATTCGGAATAAGAAAATGGTAATCTCGCTTATTTTTTGTAATCTTATAGTTATAAATCAATTTAGAGAACAAACCGGATACATCGCTCGCAACTCTGCACTTCATCGTCCGCAACTCCGCACTTCGTCATCCGTAAGCCCGCACTTCAGCTTCCGTAAGCCCGCACTTCATCGTCTGCAATCTCACACCTCGCACCCGTTGCGCCCTCACGTTACGACGCATGCGGTGTGGTGTTCCTCCACCTCCTCCACCTTAATCCACCTCCTCCGCCTTAAGAGGAGGAATTATATGGAGGAGGTATTTTCTATTCTCTTCTTCTCTATTCTTCTCTTCTCTCGCGCGCGAGAGGGGAGATCCGCGCGATAACTCGCTAATAAGCTGCATGTTATCCTGCTTTTTACCGCTTTCCGGACTGCTTGCCGGCAGGCAGTCGGCAGGCAGTCGGCTACAAGTTCGTCCGAAGTCGCCGCGTAAGCTTCGGACACTTCCGCAGCAGCGGCAGGAGAAGTTGCCGCCTGAAAATCCCCGTCCTCTTCTACAAGCGGGCTTGCTTCTTCGACAGCCGACCCTGCCTCTTCGACAACCGGCGCTGTCTCTTCGGGCATCGGCCCTGTTTCTTCGGCAACCTTCATACTTTCCGTCATCGCCTCCTCTTCTTCCGCTCCTCTTTTGGAGTTGTTCCGGAAAAACTTATCCCGAACCGACCTATTAATTCATGTCGCACCGTATGACAGTAGTTTTATTCTTTAACAGGATTGAATTATTACACCTAATCCTGTTTCTTTTTAAAGTAAAAGTGTATATTTGTAGCATCTTTTCCTTATGTTTTAATACTATTATTAATTGAACGATGGCCTTTAATCTGAGTGATTTCAATCAATTCTTCAGGGAATATCAACAACGCTTTGTCCACTTTGTCGTTACTTATGTGCACGATGAAGCTGTTGCCGAAGACATTGTCATCGAATCCATGATGTATTATTGGGAAAACAAGGGACGCCTTGCTGCCGACACTAATATTCCGGCCTATGTGCTGACTGCCATTAAACATAAGTGCATCGATCACCTGCGTCGCCGGCGGCTTCACCAAGAGATTTCGGACGAGTTATCCCGCCTGTATGCCTGGGACCTGTCTAACCGCATCCTGTCATTGGAAGATCTGGAACCCGATGAGATTTTCACCCATGAGATACAGGAAATAGTGGACAAGGCACTGTCTGCCCTGTCCGAACAGACACGGCGTATCTTCGTCATGAGCCGTTATGAAAACAAATCTCATAAAGAAATAGCCGAATCACTGGGAATAACCACCAAAGGAGTGGAATTTCACATATCGAAAGCCACCAAGGTGTTGCGTCTTGCCTTGAAGGACTATCTGCCCGCCGCGCTGCTTTTTTTCTATCTTCATTAAAAAAACGGTTTTTCCGCTAGGGGAGTTTCTTTTCCATCCGCTATTACCATAGATACGCAAAATAAGAAGTATTTATGGATAAGGATATATTATATCGTTTTTTCGAAGGCTATGCCTCTGTGGAAGAAATGAAGCAGGTGGAGGAATGGGCCGAGGCTTCCGATGAGAACCGCAAGCAGTTCTTGCGTGAACGCAAGTTGTTTAACGTCATGATTCTGGCAGGCAGGCCGCAACGGGACGATGTGTGGAAAACGAAGAATAAGAGGCTGCACCGCTTTATCGGCGAATTTCTGAAAATAGCCTCTGTGATTGCGATAACGGTGAGTGTGACGGCTGCCTTGTTTTCAATAGGAAAAGATAGCGATGAAGTAAATATGAACATGCAGACCATCACCGTACCGGCCGGCCAGCGTGTGAACCTGGATTTGCCCGACGGTTCCAACGTATGGCTGAATGCCGGTACCCGCATGCAGTATCCCACCGCCTTTATGAAAGGAAAACGTGAAGTGGTGCTGGACGGAGAGGCTTACTTTGAAGTAACGCGCCATGAGAAAAGTCCGTTTGTGGTGCATACCTCTGTGATGGATGTGGAAGTGCTGGGCACAAAATTCAATGTGGAGGCTTATTCAAAACGCAAGGTGTTCGAGACTTCTCTGATGGAGGGGAAGGTGAGGGTGAAGTCTCCTTTGAACGAGAAAGCCTCCATCGTCCTTTCACCTCATTATAAGACGACGTTGAAGGATGGCAAGCTGGTTGTGAGCCGGATAGAAGACTATAATGTGTATCGATGGAAGGAAGGATTATATTGCTTCAAGAATAAGTCTTTTGCCGAAATTATGAGAGATTTGGAACGGTATTATGACTTGAGGATACAGATGGACAACTCCGCTGTTTCCGGAGTGATGCTGACAGGCAAGTTCCGCATATCCGACGGTCCGGACTATGCGTTGCGTGTGCTGCAAAATGATGTGTCTTTCAGCTATCGAAGAGGTAAAGAAAATGATATCATTTATATAAAGTAAAGAATCTATTAACCACCTAAAACCGGAGAATAGCCTATGGAACAATACTGTTGAAAAACAAAGGCCGGCGGATGTTTGCCCCATCCGTCGGCCGGGACTAATACAATTTTTTAATCAATCGTATCAATAACTCATTTGCAAAGATATGAAAAATACTCTTTTGCCGGATTTTTATTGCCTTGAAAATCCGAAATCAAAACATTTATTTAGAATCATGCGAATATCGATATTCTTATTGTTCTTTTGTCTGTTCAGCCTGACGGCCGGGAACAGTCGTTCACAAAACGCAAGGGTGACCATAAACAGTAGTAATACCCGTTTGGAATCCATTTTGAATGAGATAGAGACTCAAACGGATTATCTTTTCATATACAAGGAAGACGTAAACGTGAAGACACGTAAAAGCATACAGGTGAACGGCAAGCCTGTGTCGGAGGTGTTGCCGCTGTTGCTGGCCGGCTCTTCCATCGGCTACAAAATGGAGGGGAATCATATAATCCTTACTCGTAACGCTGCGTTAGCGGCACAACAGCAGAGAGTGACGGGAGTGGTGATCGATGCCTCGGGCGAACCGCTGATAGGTGTCACTGTGAGGTTGAAAGGGGGCACGCAAGGTGCGGTGACGGATATGGACGGAAGATTCTCGCTACCTGCCGGGGTGGGAGACGTGATTGTGGTGAGCTATATAGGATATGTCTCGCAGGAGATAAGACTGAAAGATATGAAATTGCTTCGCGTCACGATGAGGGAAGATGTGGAACTGCTGGATGAAGTGGTGGTGATAGGTTACGGTTCCGTTTCGAAGAAGGAACTGACCAGTGCCGTCTCTCACGTATCGGCTAAGGATATGTTACAGATTGCTAACGGTAACCCTGCCATGAAAATTCAAGGAAAGGTTGCAGGTGTGAATATCGATAATACGGCTTCGGCGGATCCTAATAGCAGAGCGAACATACAAATTCGCGGGGTGTCTTCACGTACTGCCGGTTTAGGCCCTCTAATTGTCATCGACGGTATCCCCGGCGGAAGTCTTGACAATGTGAATGAAAACGATATTGAGTCCATCGATGTGTTGAAAGACGGTGCGGCTTCGGCCATCTATGGAACTCGCGGATCTAACGGTGTAATTGTCATTACCACAAAGAAAGGCTCTGTCGATGGCAATATCCATACGTTCTATTCGGGATTTGTGAATGTTGCAACTCCGATTACAGAGCTGGAAGTCCTGGATGTGGATGAGTTTAGAAAATATAGTCGCGGAAATGACTATGGAGCCGATACCAATTGGTTTGACGAAATTACAAAAGTGGGTATATCTCATAGTCATACTTTACAGGTGACCGGGGGGAACTCGAAGAATAATTATAAAGGTACGGTGGATGTAAAAAACTCTGAAGGAATCGATTTACGGTCTTCTAAAAAAGAAATAGGCGCACGTCTCAGTTTGAACCATACCGCTAAGTCTGAACTATATAATATAGTATTGAATGTGGCTCCGCGAACAATAGATTATGACCATGCGGATTATAGCGTTTTCTGGACTGCTTTGACTGTAAATCCCACTATTCCCGTGATGGATCCCAAAGAACCCAATAAGTATTATAAACTGACGGGGTGGGATACTTACAATCCTGTAGAGACGCTGAAATTGGAAGATCATGGCGGTAAGAGCAAGATCTTAAACTGGGACGGGACCTTTAAATTGAATTTATTCCCTTTGTTGTGTCGGAATAAATCTCATTATCTCAGCACACAGATAACTTTGGCCCAGCAAATTATGGATTATGATAAATTCTTTTTCCGTCCTTCGACTTCTACTCGTGCGGAGCAGAAAGGTTTTAAAGGAGAAGCCAGCAAAAGTTATGATAAACACGAACAGGAGTCTTTAGAGTGGTTGGTGAACTATATGTTCGATAAAAACAACCATCACCTGAAGTTGATGGGAGGATATTCTTATCAATATTTCGTAAACTCCGGTTTTAATGCGGAAAACAAGAATTTCGCTTCGGATCTGTTGTCATATAACAACCTTGGCGCAGGCTCTTATAATAGTGCGGCAATCGGGCGTTTGGGCATGGGGTCGTATAAGAATGATTCAAAACTGATAGCATTCTTCGGGCGTATCAGTTATAATTGGTCCGATAAATATTTCGCTACTTTTTCATTGCGCCGTGAAGGTTCTTCTAAATTCGGTATAAATAATAAGTGGGGATCTTTTCCGGCTGCATCGGCGGGGTGGAGAATTAGTGAGGAAAAATTTATGAAGAATCTTAAATGGATTGATGAATTGAAAATCAGGGGAGATTATGGCGTGACGGGTAATCAGGATTTCGACAGTTACCAGTCTTTGGCTACAATGGGAAGTTATGATTTGAATTTTTATAAAGGACGATATATCCGAGGATGGTCGTTTAATTCTAATCCTAATCCTGACATAAAATGGGAGAAAGGTAAAAATTGGAACGTAGGCGTTGATTTTGTCTTTTTTAATCATCGTTTGACGGGAAGCATGAATTATTATTCGAGAAGGCAATCCGACTTGTTGGGCAGCTATAATGTATCTCTTCCTCCCAATGGCTCTCCCACCACTTTTGTGAATGTAGGTACGATGAAGAATTCCGGTTGGGAGATTGATTTAAATTGGCATGCGGTCAAGACCGGGAAATTTGATTATACAGTCGGATTTGTCGGAGCTACATCCAATAATCGTTTTGTCTCTTTTTCCAATCAGATGCATAAAGGACAGTCTTTTTATTGGATGAGTTCATTTCCCACTTATCCGGGCGACCCGGGACCGGTGCAGCGTATCGAGGAAGGAGAACGTATCGGTAATTTCTACACGTTTGAATATGCAGGCGTCAATGATGAAGGTCAATGGTTGATTCGTTCCAAAACCGGCGATGTCATTCCTATCGATAAAGGTACCGATGAGGATAAGCATGTGGCAGGAAACGGATTACCCAAATTTACGATGTCGATGACTCATGCTTTCAAATATAAGAACTTTGATATGAGTTTGTTCTTTCGTGGTAATTTCGGTTTTCAGATTTATGATACCCATAATCTGTATTATGGTCTGCAATCGGCGGCACCTAACACAAATGTTTTAAAATCGGCATATAAAGAAAATATAGCCGTTACTACAGGAAAAAATGTGCATAGTGATTATTTTGTGCATAATGGTAACTTTTTAAAGTTGGATGTAGCCACATTAGGATATAATTATAACGTAAATTCGAAGTGGGTGGAAAAAGTACGTATTTATTTCACGGCGCGTAATTTATTCACCATTAGCGGATATAAAGGATTGGACATGGATGCATTTGCCGTAAACGGAATGGAGCCGGGAGTGTCTGCCAACAAAATAAGTTACTATCCTTCTTCGCGGCAATTTTTATTGGGTGTTCAAATCGACTTTTAATTTATTGCATTATGAAAAGAAAAAGTTTAAAACAAATATTGGTTTGCTTAGGCATTTTTGTGATAACCGGTTGTACCGATTTGTCCGAAACCACTTATAGCATTATCCCTCAAGATGAATTTTATCGAACGCGGGAGAATGTGCTTCAAAGTTTTGTCCGGCCTTTCGGACATGCGTATTGGCTGTGCTCCAGAAGTTCTTACTTGTTCGGCGAACTTTCTGCAGATCAATATATGATAGTACAGAGAGAAGAACATTGGTATGATGGAGGGGCTTATTTCCGCCTTCATTATCATACTTGGACCATTGACGACTGGTTTGTTAATAATATGTGGAAAGATACTTATCGGGGCATCATTCAGTGTAATTCGGTGATAGCTGATTTCTTGAAATTGAATCCTGCTCGTTTAGGGTATTCAGAACAAGAATTCAATGATTTTATATCACAACAAAGGGTGTTGCGGGCATGGATGTATATGACGCTTTTTGATTTAATGCATAATATTCCGCTTGTAACACAATATCCAAGTCAAGAGTTGCCTTTTCAATCTACTCCTGAAGAAACTTTTGCTTTCCTTGAAAAAGAACTTTTGGAAGCTCTTCCGACTTTGAGCGTCAAATCGGAAAGTGGAGGAAATGGACCGGATCAAGGATTATGGAATCAGGCCGGAGCGGCAGCATTGTTAGCCCGGCTCTATATGAATGCCTGCTGGTGGATCGATGAAGATAAAAGCGCTGAATGTGAGAAAATTTGTGAAGATATCATCAATGGCAAATATGGTTACTATAAAATAGCTGACAGATGGGATGCTCCTTTTGATTGGGATAATGATAAATGCGATGAGGTGATTTATGCATTTGCCAGCTCTTATGGAGGAGCCCATTGGGCATATACGGGAAATATGCATTGGTATGTGGCTCCTTTCATGTCAGCACTGTATTTTGGTTTTACAGACTGGGGGAGATGTAATCCTAAGTATGCATTGCAACCGGGACTGGATTTGAAAGGAAAGGAATATACGTTTGATAATGGGAAACCTGTACGTAAATTTATGAACTATCCGGATGATGTGCGTTTGAAAAAATATCGAAATTTGGAAAACGGAAAACGAGAAGGATTATTTTTGTATGGAACGTTGGATTATTCTACTGCGGATGGAAAAACAAAATATGTGCGTTCGGATAATGATGCTTATCAGTTGTATATTCGAGACCAAGTAGGCATCTTTCAGGATACGGATACACTAAGTGTCTCACCTGCGCCTTCCAGCGGTAAAGAGACTCCTGAATCGGCTATGCCTTATGGTGACCAAAATTCGGGATGGTGTTTGATTAAGTATCCTATTTACAGGTCGGATGATCCTGCAAAAATAGAATCTGATTACACCGTGATTCGTCTGGCAGAAATTTATTATTACTTGGCGGAAATAAAATTTAATAAAGGAGATCGCGCTTCTGCCGCAAAATTGCTTAATACCGTAAGAAAGAGGTATTATCCGGAAGGGTCTCCCAGTTTATATAACGAAGATGGTAGCCAAATTACCAAACAAGAGTTATTGGATGAATGGGGACGAGAATTTATTGGTGAAGGACAACGAAGGCGTGTCTTATGCCGATTCGGAGTTTATAATTCCGGGACTTGGTGGGATAAAAAACCGGATGCGGATAAACACACCATGTGGATTCCTCTTTCACGTACTGTTCTTCAAACGAACCCTAACCTGAAGCAGAATCCCGGCTATCCTACTATTAATTAAATAAGAGATTATCCAATTTTAGTTGAATTTAAAATGGAAAGAAGAAGTATGAAAAGATTCTTGAAAAAGATATTGCTGGTTAGCGGCTTGGCAATAAGTATGTCTGATTTGTATGCTCAATCTTATACATGGTTTTGCAGTACGGAAAACGATGTATGGAAAGAGACGAAAATAAAGCTGCAATCGAAGAGTGAAACGACTCCCGTTTTGAAGGTTCTCGGAACAGAAAGTATACAAATATTTAAAAAATGGGGGACATGTTTTAATGAATTGGGATGGGATGCCCTTAATCTGTTATCTCTTGAACAACAGAATGTCGTTTTAAATAAGCTGTTCTCACCCGATGGGGAATTGCATTTCACTATGGGACGTATACCGATGAATGCTAATGACTATGCTCGTGATTGGTATAGCTGTGATGAGGTCGATGGCGATTTTCAATTGAAATATTTTAATGTTGATCGTGATAAAAAAACGATTATACCTTTCATAAGAAGAGCGCTGCATTATAATCCGAATATGACTTTCTGGGCTTCTCCATGGTCACCTCCTTCTTGGATGAAAGTAAATCATTATTATTCGATTCTTAGTAACGATAAAGTGAATAAGATGTCTCCTTTATCTAATATTATTCTTCATGAAAACAATACAGAGAGGAATGATGCTTATTATCCGAGGAGACTTGCCGTAAATGACTACTTTATTCAAGATCCACGTTACTTGAAAACCTATGCAGATTATTTTTGTAAATTCATTTCTGCTTATCGAGATGAAAATGTTCCTGTGACAAGGGTGATGTTCCAAAATGAGCCATGGGCGTTTACCATATACCCCGGTTGTGCATGGACTCCGGAAGGCATCATTCGTTTTAATGTTGAATATTTAGCTCCGGAATTAAAAAAACAGCATCCCGATGTCTCTCTTTACCTGGGAACACTTAACACCAATCGTTTTGAAGTTGTTGATAAGATTCTCTCCGATCCTCGCATGCATGAAACGGTTGACGGTTTGGGATTTCAATGGTGGGGTGGACAGATTTTGCCCGGCATTCGTAAAAAATATCCTCAGTATAAATATATGCAAACAGAAAATGAATGCGGTTCGGGTACTTTTGACTGGAAAGCGGCGGAGCATACGTTTGATTTGATAAATCATTATTTGGGAAATGGTTGTGAAGAGTATACTTTTTGGAATGCGATATTGTGTGATGAGGGTACAAGTGCATGGGGATGGAAACAAAATGCACTGATTCATGTCAATTCTAAAACCGGTGCTGTAACTTATACTCCGGAATATTATGCTGTGAGGCATTTTAGTGATAAAGTAGTTTCGGGCACAAAGGTGTTGCAGTACAAAGAAAAAGGTGATGATAAATTACCCGCCATGGTTTTTCTAACTTCAGATAATAAATATTTGGTAGTAGCGGGTAACTTTAATGATGAACCACGGGAATTGACAATACAATTAGGAGCTAAATTTTTAATTGTAACTTTAAAACCGCATTCGTTTAATTCCTTCTATATGAAATAATTCGGGATAGGCAGTTCCTTCTTCTAAAGATGAGGGACTGCATCCTATCGGTCGGATATTTCCTGAATGCACCGGTTTGCAGTGGTTAGGCAGAAGAGAGCCTTTTACGCCGAGCGCCCTCCCCCCTGTTTGACAGCTGCAAGCCTTTGTCATGACAGACGCAAATGTTCAAGCCGACAGACACAAGTTCCTGACGTGACAGACACAGGTGTTTGAGCCGTCAGACACTTGTGTCTGACAGGGTAGGGGTAAACGTCTGATAAACAATGGGCTTTAACTCTAAAATACAAGTCTCAGTGTGAGTTTATCGACCAGCTTCTTATCCCGACTCAGGTAAGAATCTGTAGTTTGCTTATAGTGTGTCAGATTAACTTGTCATGGTTAATTCTGACACTCTCTATTGTTAAAGGGCACGGCCAACCACGACATTCAGAATCTGGCGCAAAAAGATATTCTGCGAGAAGACATCCCGGAAGCCAAGCATCCTGCTTACTCTATCTGTTGCCGTGCAAAAGATTCCGGTATCGCAAACCTTTTTTCGGATATCTGCATTGTCGAAGAAAACAAAGAGTTCTCTGATTTCCCTTGTTTATACACCTCGAATTAAAAAAACAGCCTCCAGAATGATGAGGGGTAGTGATATTGATTATATCTTTGTACACTGAAGATAAGGAGCTGTGCTGTGAATCTGATTATCGATATAGGAAATACGGTGGCTAAAATGGCGGCATTCAACGGTAAGGAGATTGTCGAGGTGGTGTATGACTCCAATTGCACATTGGAGCACCTGCCCGTTTTTTGTAGTAAATATCCGTTTGAGAAGGCTGTCGTGGCTACTGTCATTGACGTGGACAGACAGGTGCACGAACGCTTGGACAAACTGTCCTTCCCGGTGCTGTGGCTTGATGAAAAAACCTTACTCCCGGTGGAGAACCTCTACGATACGCCCCACACCTTGGGTTACGACCGCATAGCCGCCGTGGTGGGCGCCAACGAGCAATATCCCGGCAGGGACATATTGGTGGTGGATGCTGGTACCTGCATCACCTACGAGTTTATCGATGCGGCAGCACGCTACCATGGAGGGAACATTTCGCCCGGCATGCAGATGCGTTTCAAGGCGCTTCACCGGTTCACTGCCCGATTGCCTTTGGTGTCTGCCGAGGGGGCTTTGCCTCCGATGGGCAAAGATACCGATACCGCCATCCGTGCAGGAGTGCTGAAAGGAATAGAATACGAAATAGCCGGCTACATAAAGGCTATGAAGTATAAATATCCTGAACTTTTGGTTTTTTTAACGGGCGGGGATGATTTTTCTTTTGATACAAACTTAAAAAATATCATCTTTGCAGACAGATTTTTAGTATTGAAAGGATTAAATAGAATTTTAAACTATAATAATGGCAAGCTATAAACAAACACCTTTGGTGCTTTTGCTCATGATATTATCCGGAGCGACAGTCGCTCAAAATAATACGAATTCTCCCTATACGCGATACGGATACGGACAGCTGGCGGAACATGGTTCAGGCAACAGCAGGGCTATGGGGGGCGTTGCTTATGGTTTGCGCGATAATTCACAGGTCAACTTTGCCAATCCGGCATCTTATACGGCCGTGGATTCGCTGACTTTCATTTTCGATGGAGGGGTTTCTTTCCAGAATGTGAATTTCGGTATCGGAAGTGTGAAACGGAATGCCAAGAATTCCAGCTTCGACTATATCACGATGCAGTTCCGCGCCGGTAAGTGGGCTGCCGTTAGCTTGGGATTATTACCCTATTCGAACGTGGGATACAACATGGGAGAATATCGCGAGAATACGGAGTATCCCGACAATTCCAACTCTGTGACCTATTCGGGTGAAGGCGGTTTGCATCAGTTGTTCTTGGGAGCAGGCTTTAAAGTCCTTAAGAACTTTTCCGTGGGTGCCAATGTTTCCTATTTTTGGGGAGACATAACGAGAACCTCGGAGATGAATTTTACATCCGCTTCGTCCGTGTTTCCCTATAAGAAGCAGCTGAATGTGGCGATAAAAAGTTATAAGATTGACTTGGGAGCGCAATATACCCATCGGTTTGGAAAGAAGCATGTCGCCACTTTGGGAGTGGTCTTCTCGCCGAAGCAGGATTTGAATAACGATGCTTACAGGGTGACTCAATTGGGTAACTCCACCACCGGGGTGAGTACTACCACGAAAGATACCCTTCTCACTTGCGGCCTTCCGGCAAGTTTGGGCGTGGGTGTGACGTATGTGTACGACGGACGGCTGACACTGGGTATGGACCTGCTGACCCAAAAGTGGAGCGATGTGACTTTTATGAATGACTGTTCGGCACTTTGCGACCGTACAAGATTGTCGGTCGGTGCAGAATATCTGCCCAATCCTGTGGGAAGAAGTTATCTCTCTCATGTGAAGTACCGGTTGGGAGCTTACTACTCCAAACCTTACTATAAGATAGATGGTGTACGTGCTGCCGATGAATATGGCGTGACAGCCGGCTTCGGATTGCCTATACCGCGAACACGTTCTATGCTGAGCCTTTCGGCACAATATGCGAGGGTGAATGGCTCCCGTGCGGAATTCTTGAATGAAAACGTGTTGCGTGTTTCCGTCGGAGTCACTTTCAATGAACGCTGGTTCTTTAAACGGAAGGTGAATTAATGGGAATGAAGGTTTTTGATTATAATAACGACTAAAAATTAGAATACAATGAAAATGAAGACGCTTGTAGCTGTCTTGCTCCTTTCGGGTGGAGTGACCGGCGCTTTTGCACAGACAGACAATTGCAAAGCTCAGAGCAGTATCTCGCACGAGGCTGTAAGAGCGGGAAATTTTAAAGATGCGTATGCTCCATGTATGGAGGTGCTGAAGAATTGCCCGACGTTGAGATTTTATACCTATTTGGATGCTATTAAAATTTTGAGAGCTTTTCTTGGCGACATTAAAGACCGTAATTCTGCGGACTACAAGAAATATTTCGACGAACTGATGCAGGTCTATGATCAGGAATTACAGTATTTACCGGACCTCAACAGAAGTCTAAAGACTCCGATGAGTCCTGCTAAGGAATTGGGTAAGAAAGCTATCGATTATATTCAATATGCTGCGAATCCGGATAACGAACAAGCTTACAAATGGTTGAAGGAAGCCGTCCAGGGAACAGCCGATGATCCGGATGGCGCCATTCTTCACTATTTCTTGGAAACGTCCATGAACAAAGTGAAAGCCGATAGTAATCATACCGATTTGTTCTTCCAAGACTACATCGATGCCTCCAAATCAGCCGACGATGCGATTGCCGCTGAAACGAACGAACAGAAGAAAGCTGTGCTGCAGACCATCAAGGACAATCTGGTGGCTATGTTCGTGCAAAGTGGCGTTGCTGACTGCGAATCTTTGCAAAATATCTATGGTCCGAAAGTGGAAGAGTATAAGACCGACTCTGCTTTCCTGGCTAAGACCGTTGCCATCTTGAAGATGATGAAGTGTAACGAAAGCGAGGTTTATTTCAAGGCTTCCGATTATCTGTATCGAGTTAACCCGACGGCCGATGCAGCCGTAGGTGTGGCTTATATGTATTACAAGAAAGGCGATTATAACGTGGCCGTGAAATACTTCGATGAAGCGCTGGATATGGAAACGGATAATGGAAGAAAGGCTGAAATGGCTTATCTCACAGCAGCTTCCTTGATGCAGGCCAAGAGATTGTCACAATCGAGAATGTATTGCCAGAAAGCGATCAGCTATAAGGAGAATTATGGTGAACCTTATATCCTGTTGGCACAGCTGTATGCTTCTAACCCGAATTGGAATGATGAGCCGGCTTTGAATAAGTGTACTTATTTCTTGGCAATAGATAAGCTACAGAGGGCTAAGGCAGTGGATCCTTCCGTTGCCGAAAGAGCCAATGAATTGATCGCTTCTTTCTCACGCCACACACCTCAGGCCAAAGACCTCTTCATGTTGGGGTATAAGGCCGGTGATCGTATCACCATCGGTGGGTGGATAGGTGAGACTACAACTATCAGATAAAATCATGTTGTTTCGTTTCGTAAGCGCGATCTATTATAGATTTTTTAGCATAACCATTGTCCTTGGGGCGATGGTTATGTTTCTTTTATTTTCGGCTTGTTCGCACAGGGAGAAGGCATTGGGTAAGGCCATTACCGAACGCGATTCTTTGCCTATACTCGATACTCGCGGTGTGACTTCGCTCATTTCCGATTCAGGCGTGACACGCTATCGTATCCATACGGAAGAGTGGCTGGTCTTCGACCGTAAAGATCCTCCTCACTGGGCTTTTGAAAGAGGGGTGTATCTGGAGAAATTCGACTCCATTTTTCAAGTGGAAGCCAGCATCAAAGCCGATACGGCCTACTACTATAATAAAGATGAATTATGGAAACTGATGGGGCACGTAGACATCAAGAACCTGAAAGGCGAACGTTTCTCCACTGAATTGCTGTATTGGAATCAACGGGAGCAGAGAATTTATTCCGACAGGTTTATCCGTATAGAACAGCCGGACAGAATCATCACCGGGCGTGGATTTGAGTCAAATCAGCAGATGACTGTCTATAAGATCCATAAGCCGGAAGGCGTCTTTTATATTGACGAAGAGGCATTGGCAGGGGACAGCCTGCAAACCGATAGCATAAACTGAAAAGATACAAAGATGGATACCGTCATTTTTTTATTGATCACAATGGCTTTCTCGGCTTTCTTTTCGGGAATGGAGATTGCCTTTGTCTCTGTGGATAAGCTTCGCTTTGAAATGGAAAAGAAATCAGGCGTCACTTCAGGCATCATCTCTTATTTCCTGCGCAATCCCAACAACTTCATTTCAACCATGTTGGTCGGTAACAACATTGCGCTCGTCATCTACGGTATCCTGATGGCACAGATTATAGAGGTGAATCTGCTGGCAGGTATCATCTCCAACCATTTTGTCATGGTGCTGGTGCAGACCATTATCTCTACGCTTATTATCTTGGTGACGGGAGAATTCCTTCCCAAGGCCTTGTTCAAGATTAACCCCAACCTGATGCTGCGCTTCTGCGCGCTTCCTCTCTTTGTTTGCTACGTTGTCTTGTTCCCCGTCTCGAAACTGGCTTCCGGATTATCATATCTGTTCCTGCGGTTGTTCGGGGTGAAGATAAACAAGGAAGCTTCCGATAAGGCTTTCGGCAAAGTGGATCTGGACTACTTCATACAGACGAGCATAGAGAATGCCGGCAATGAAGAGGAGCTGGATACGGAAGTAAAAATTTTTCAGAATGCGCTGGACTTCTCTAATATAAAGATACGCGACTGCATTGTGCCGCGTACGGAAGTGGTGGCGGTGGATCGCACTGCGCAGCTGGAAGAGCTGAAGAACCTTTTTGTTGAGTCGGGTATCTCGAAGATCATCGTATATGATGGGAATATAGATAATGTGGTAGGCTATATCCATTCGTCGGAAATGTTTCGGAATCCGACAGATTGGAGAAATAATATCAAGGAAATGCCTATCGTTCCCGAGACCATGTCGGCGCATAAGCTGATGAAACTGTTTATGCAGCAGAAAAGGACCATTGCCGTGGTGGTGGATGAGTTTGGCGGTACGGCAGGTATTGTCTCGCTGGAAGATTTGGTGGAAGAAATATTCGGGGACATCGAGGATGAGCACGACAATTCTTCTTATATCTGCAAGCAGATTTCTGAGCATGAGTATGTGCTCTCGGCACGGTTGGAAATAGAAAAAGTGAATGAAACATTCGGTTTGGACTTACCCGAATCGGATGAGTATCTGACGGTGGGCGGATTGATCTTGAGTCGCTATCAGAGCTTCCCGAAACTGCATGAGGTGATTGCCGTGGATAACTATCTGTTCAAAATAATCAAAGTCACGGCTACGAAAATAGAATTGGTAAAGCTGAAAGTCGTGGAATAATTCCGTATAAGCGTATTTTTTTACGCAATAAATAGATGTATATTAGCATTTTTTGTATCTTCGTGCGCTAAAAAGGAATTGGATAGAGAATAATAATAAACAAATAAATCATACTAACTAAAATGGCAACATTACAAAACATTCGGTCAAAAGGACCTTTATTGGTGATTGTTATTGGTTTGGCGCTGTTTGCTTTCATTGCAGGCGATGCTTGGAAAGTACTTCAGCCACACCAGTCGCAAGATGTAGGTGAGGTGAACGGAGAGAGCATTTCTGCTCAGGATTATCAGGCATTGGTAGAAGAGTACACGGAAGTGATTAAGTTTTCCAGTGGCAACAGCGCATTGAACGATGAACAGACCAATCAGATCAAGGATGAGGTGTGGAGAACATACATCAATAATAAACTGATTGAGAGAGAAGCCAAAAAACTGGGACTGACCGTGACAAAAGCAGAAGTTCAGGCCATCATCGATGCCGGCGTGCACCCGATGCTGCAACAAACACCTTTTCGCAATCCGCAAACCGGAGTATTCGACAAAGATATGCTGAAGAAATTTTTGGTGGATTATTCCAAGATGGACAAGGCGCAGATGCCTTCTCAGTATGTGGAATATTATGAGTCGATGTATAAATTTTGGTCTTTCCTCGAAAAGTCACTTATACAAGGTCGTTTGCAGGAGAAATATCAGGCTTTGATCACGAAATCTCTGTTCTCTAATCCGGTGGAAGCACAGGGTGCATTCGATGCCAGAGTAAATCAGGCGGATTTGCTGTTGGCTGCCGTGCCTTATTCTTCCATTGTTGATTCTACTATTGTGGTGAAGGATGCCGATCTGAAGGCTGCTTATGACAAAAAGAAAGAACAATTCAAGCAATATACCGAAACCCGTAACATCAAGTTCATCGACGTGCAGGTTACTGCAAGTGCTGAGGACAAGGCCGCTCTCCAGAAAGAAATGGAGGAATATACGGAACAGCTTGCCGGTACTCCGACAGATTATGCTTCCTTTATCCGCTCTACCGGTTCGGAGGTTTCCTACGCTGACTTATTCTACACTACACGTTCTTTGCCGGCTGACGTGGTTGCTCGTCTGGATTCTGTTTCAGTAGGCGGTGTATTTGGCCCATATTATAATGTAGAAGACAATACCATCAACTCTTTCAAGAAGTTGGCTTTTGCCTCTATGCCGGACTCTATTGAGTTCCGCCAGATTCAGGTGGTTGCCGAAGATGCTGCGAAGACTAAGACATTGGCCGACAGCATTTACAACGCCATTAAAGGTGGTGCCGATTTTGCAGAGGTTGCCAAAAAGTATGGTCAGACCGGTGAGCCTGCATGGATTTCTTCAACTAACTATGAAGGTGCTCAAGTAGAGGGTGATAACCTGAAATATATCATTGCAGTCACTACTTTGGCACAGAATGAATTGACTAATCTGACCTTGGGGCAAGCAAATGTTATTTTGCAGGTGACTGCCAAAAAAGCAGTGAAAGATAAATATAAAGTAGCTGTTATCAAGCGTCCGGTGGACTTCAGCAAGGAGACTTATAGTAAGGCTTACAATGAGTTCAGCCAATTCATAGCAGCCAATAACACGTTGGAGAAGATGGTTGCCAATGCGGAAGATGCAGGATACAAATTGCTGGACAGAACCGATCTATATAGCTCGGAGCACGGAATAGATGGTGTGAGAGGAACCAAAGATGCATTGAAGTGGGCATTTGAAGCCAAAGCCGGTGAGGTTTCAGGACTGTATGAGTGTGGCGAAAGCGACCGCATGATGGTGGTAGGTGTGGCAAGCATTGTACCGGAAGGCTATCGTCCATTGGCTTTGGTAAAAGAACAACTGAGAGCTGAAATCCTCCGTGATAAGAAAGCTGAGAAGATCATGGCCGACATGAAGGCTGCCAATGCCGTTTCATTCGACCAATATAAGAACCTGACGAACGCTGTCAGCGACTCTGTGAAGCATGTTACTTTCGGTGCTCCTGCTTATGTTGCAGCTCTTCGCAGCAGTGAGCCGTTGGTAAGTGCTTATGCCTCGGTAGCCGAACTGAATAAGTTGAGCGCCCCCATCAAGGGTAATGGCGGCGTTTTCGTTCTGCAGGCTTATGCAAAAGAAAAGCAGAATGAAACCTTTAACAAGGAGACAGAAGAGGTTGCCTTGAAGAATATGCATGCACGTATGGCAAGCCAATTCATCAATGACTTGTATTTGAAGGCAGAAGTTAAGGATAAACGCTACTTGTTCTTCTAAAACAAGTAGAAATCTGATAGGCTCAGAGGCGCTGCAACGCATCTCGAACCTCTATAGGCATGGATTTCACGGAGTGCACGGATGGGTTATATAACAACCGTGTGGTTTCATGAAATCCGTGCCTTTTTCCATTTGCTCCATTGAATTTATGTAACTTTATTGCTACCTTTGCATTGTCAGAGGAATATTTGTGTCTTTGCGACAGGTCGGGCATTCCGGTGGGAGAAGTGGACGTTCTCTTATATGAAGCTTGTTGTTTTTCGGCGGGAAGTTCCTCTTAATAAAAAACTACAAAATGCAGAAACGACCTTTATTGGGGCTGACCCTGGCTGAATTACAAAACGTGGTGAAGAATCTGGGGATGCCTGGTTTTTCGGCCAAGCAGATAGCTTCTTGGCTGTACGATAAGAAAGTGACTTCCATCGATGATATGAGCAATCTTTCGTTGAAGCATCGCGGGTTGTTGAAGGAGATTTATGAGGTTGGTGCCGAAGCTCCGATGGATGCCATGCGCTCGGTAGATGGTACGGTGAAATATCTCTATCGGACGGGGGAGGAACATTTTGTGGAAGCGGTTTATATTCCTGAAGAAGATCGTGCCACACTTTGTGTCTCCTCTCAAGTGGGATGCAAGATGAACTGTAAGTTCTGCATGACAGGTAAGCAAGGATTCGCTGCCAATCTAACTGCCCATCAGATTATCAATCAAATCAGTTCTTTGCCCGAAAGAGAGAAGCTGACTAATGTGGTGATGATGGGAATGGGCGAACCGCTTGATAATCTGGATGAGGTACTGAAAGCACTGGAGGTTATGACCGCCTCCTATGGGTATGGATGGAGTCCTAAACGTATCACCCTCTCTTCCGTGGGATTGCGGAAAGGATTGAAGCGCTTTATAGAAGAATCCGACTGTCATTTGGCCATCAGTCTGCATTCGCCCGTGCCTCTACAGCGCAGGGATCTGATGCCTGCCGAAAAGGCTTTCTCCATCACGGAGATTGTGGAGTTGCTAAGAAACTATGATTTCAGTAAGCAACGCAGGCTATCTTTCGAGTACATTGTCTTTAAAGGAGTGAACGACTCACTGACATATGCCAAGGAATTGCTGAAGTTGTTGCGTGGGGTAGATTGTAGGATTAATCTGATCCGTTTCCATGCCATACCGGGTGTGGATCTCGAAGGAGCCGATATGGAAACGATGACTGCTTTCCGCGATTATCTGACGTCGCACGGATTGTTCACCACCATACGCTCTTCGCGCGGTGAAGATATTTTTGCGGCGTGTGGTATGCTTTCTACTGCCAAGCAAGAGGAGAATAAGGGCAAATTAATATAAATTATTAGCTTTGGTAGAAAGGATATTGTGCATTCTTCTTAGCTTTGTGAAAACTAAATTGACAGAGATATGAAAAAACACCTGTTTTATGTAAGTATGGCTCTTGTGTTGATGCTTTTTGCTGCATGCGGAAAGGACAAGAAGGGAGTGTTTACACCAACTTCCAGTGGTCGTGCGTATGAAGTTCTGGTGGTAGTCAACGCTGGATTGTGGGAACGTCCTGCCGGTAGAGCCTTGTTCGATGTGCTTGATTCGGATGTACCCGGATTGCCGCAGTCGGAACGTTCATTCCGTATCATGTATACCGATCCGGCTAATTATGATGCTACGTTGAAAATGATTCGCAACATCATCGTTGTAGATGTGAACAAAAGCCAGTACACTCAGCCCAAATTCAAGTCGGCAAAGAACGTCTATGCTGCTCCGCAATCTATCCTAACTATTCAGGCGCCTGATGAACCGTCGTTTGCCCAATTCGTGGAAGAGAACAGTCAGGTCATCATCGACTTCTTTACCCATGCGGAAATGAACCGGCAGATTTCGGTCTTGGAGGATAAACATAGTGACTATATCTCTACAAAGGTGAAAAGCATGTTCGATTGCGATGTGTGGGTTCCCGGCGAACTGACCTCTACCAAGCAGGGTGAGGGCTTCTTCTGGGCAGGAACGAATGCAGCTACCGGTGACCAGAACTTCGTAATTTATTCTTATCCTTATACGGATAAAGAGACGTTTACCAAGGAGTATTTTGTGCACAAACGCGATTCTGTGATGAAAGCCAATATCCCGGGTGCCAGAGAAGGAATGTATATGATGACGGATTCCTTGATGACCGATGTGCGTCCCATCAGCGTGCAGGGTGAATATGCGCTGGAAGCTCGTGGCTTATGGCGTGTGAAAGGTGATTTCATGGGTGGCCCTTTTGTCTCTCATACACGCTTGGATAAAGCCAATCAGCGCATCATTGTGTCGGAGATCTTTATCTACTCACCTGATAAACTGAAACGGAATTTGGTTCGTCAGATGGAAGCTTCACTCTATACGCTGAAGTTGCCCGGTAGCAAGCAGGAAGGAATGGCTATTCAACTCAACACGGTTTCGAAAGATACAATAAACAATAAGTAATAAAAATGGAAGATAACAAAATAAGAGTCGGCATTACGCAGGGCGACATCAACGGAGTGGGGTATGAGGTTATTTTGAAGACTTTTGCAGAACCTGCCATGTTGGAGTTGTGTACTCCCATTATCTACGGTTCACCCAAGGTGGCAGCCTACCATCGTAAATCATTGGATTTGCCCACTAACTTCAGCATAGTCAACTCTGCATCCGAAGCCATTCATAATCGGTTGAGTGTAGTGAACTGTACCGATGATGAGGTGAAGGTGGAGTTTTCCAAACCCGACCCCGAAGCCGGTAAGGCTGCGCTGGGAGCATTGGAAAAAGCCATCGAGGAATATGAAAAGGGCTTGATAGACGTGCTTGTCACTGCTCCTATCAATAAACATACCATTCAGTCGGAGGAATTCGCTTTTCCCGGACATACGGAATACATCGAACAAAAACTGGGAAATGGTGAAAAGGCGCTGATGATTTTGATGAAAGATGATTTCAGAATCGCATTGGTGACCGGACATCTGCCGGTGAAAGAGATTGCTGCGACTATCACGAAGGAGTTGATAGAGGAGAAACTGAGGATTTTCAATCACTCCTTGAAGCGTGATTTTGCCCTTGACGCACCTCGTATTGCTGTCCTGTCGCTTAATCCGCATGCAGGAGATAATGGTTTGTTGGGAACTGAGGAGCAGGAAGTGATAATTCCCGCCATTCGTGAGATGGCTGCTCAGGGTGTGCTTTGTTATGGGCCTTATCCGGCAGACGGATTCATGGGCTCGGATAATTATACTCATTTCGATGGCATTTTGGCAATGTATCACGATCAGGGATTGGCTCCATTCAAGGCATTAGCAATGGACGAAGGGGTGAATTATACGGCGGGATTGCCGGTGGTGCGCACTTCGCCGGCTCATGGCACGGCGTATGATATTGCCGGAAAAGGGCTTGCCTCAGAAGATTCATTTCGACAGGCCATCTATGTGGCGATAGATGTATTTCGCAACCGTGTACGTGAGAGTGCGACGCGTGCCAATCCGTTGCGCAAGCAATATTACGAGAAACGTGATGACAGTGACAAGCTGAAGCTTGATAGTGTAGAAGAGGATTTATAGAATGACGAAAGCAGAGATACAACAAGTGAAATTACGTTTTGGTATCATTGGCAATAACGAAGTGCTGATGCGTGCCATCGACATCGCCATCCAAGTGGCGCCTACCGACTTGTCTGTATTGATTACTGGAGAGAGTGGAGTGGGAAAGGAAAGTTTTCCGCAGATTATCCATCAATACAGCCGGCGTAAGCATGGGCAATACATTGCTGTGAACTGTGGTGCCATTCCGGAAGGAACGATTGACTCCGAACTGTTCGGGCATGAGAAGGGTGCTTTTACCGGTGCCATTGGAGAGAGAAAGGGGTATTTCGGAGAGGCCAACGGCGGGACGATATTCCTTGACGAAGTAGGAGAGTTGCCTTTGCCTACCCAAGCTCGTTTGTTGCGTGTGCTCGAGAGTGGAGAGTTCATTAAGGTAGGATCCTCTAAAGTGGAGAAAACGGATGTGCGGATAGTTGCCGCTACCAATGTGAACCTGGTGCAAGCCATTGCCGAAGGGCGTTTTCGTGAAGATTTATATTATCGCTTGAATACAGTTCCTGTTCAAGTTCCACCGTTGCGCGAGCGTGGCGAAGATGTAGTACTGCTCTTCCGCAAGTTTGCTTCGGATTTTGCGGAGAAGTATCGTATGCCTGCCATTCAGTTGACGGAAGATGGTAAGCAGATGTTACTGACATATCCATGGCCAGGAAATGTGCGTCAGTTAAAGAATATTACCGAGCAAATCTCGATCATTGAAACCAATCGTGAAATCAATGCAGCCATCTTGAAAGGCTATCTGCCCGAGCAAAACAATATACAACGTCTGCCTGCTTTGTTCGGAGTGAGAGAGAACAAGGGCTTTGGCAGTGAGAGGGAAATTCTTTATCAGGTGCTGTTTGATATGCGTCAGGATGTGACCGAATTGAAGAAGTTGGTGCATGATATCATGGCCGAACGTGGAACGATGCCTAACTCCGTCGCTTCTGCTTCTGCTTACTATACGTCGGCTCCTTCGGCTGTGGTTCCTCCGGTAGCATCCGTTGTGCCTACTATCATACATCCCTCGGTGAAACCCATGACTTCGATAGATGACGACATTCTGGACACGGAAGAGTATGTGGAAGAGACGCTTTCGTTGGATGAAGTGGAGAAAGAAATGATACGCAAGGCGCTTGAAAGGCACCGTGGGAAGCGTAAAAGTGCAGCTCAGGACTTGAATATTTCCGAGCGGACCTTATACAGAAAGATAAAAGAGTATGGATTGGATTAAGAAAATGGCGTCTGCCGCATTGTTGATAAGCTTGTTGTTACTGGTAAATTCCTGTCAGATGAAGTTTGGCCTTGCGCCCATTAGCTCCATCGATTATACAAGGGTGAAATCGATTTCCATTGCCGATTTTCAGAATCGGGCAGAATATGTATATGCACCTTTGGCTACGGAGTTTAACCAGAAAATGAAAGACATGTTTATACAGCAGACTCGTTTGAAATTGGTCAACTCCGGCGGTGATCTTGATATAGACGGCGAAATAGTGGGTTATAACCAATACAATGAAGCTGTGGATGCCAGTGGCTACTCATCGAAGGTGAAAGTGACGCTGACGGTCAATGTGCGTTATGTCAATAATACAAATCATGAAGAAGACTTCGAGCAACAGTTTTCGGCTTTTCAGACATACGATTCTTCGCGATTACTCACAGAGGTGCAGGATCAGTTGATTGCTGTGATGGTGAAAGATATTACGGAACAAATCTTCAATGCGACTGTAGCTAATTGGTAGAATGATGACCTTTACTCATTTACAAAAATGGATTGAGCATCCTGATACATTAAACAAGGATACTTTGTACGAACTTCGCACATTGGTAGCCCGTTATCCTTATTTCCAGTCACTCCGTTTGCTGTATCTGAAAAATCTTTATTTGCTACATGACATCAGCTTTGGGGCAGAATTACGCAAGTCTGTATTGTATGTGGCAGACCGGCGTGCATTGTTCTATCTCATAGAGGGTGAACGTTTTTCTTTGAAACCTGGCAAGATCTCTTCTGTCTTTTCCGAGGAGCTGGAGACAGAACCGAGCGTGGATCGTACTCTTTCTTTGATCGATGCTTTCCTGGCCACTATCCCCGAAGAGCACTCTCAGAGTTCTGAGTTGGATTATGCCATGGACTATACTGCTTACCTGATTGAGGAGGACGAATCCTCTGAAGAACATTTGGAAAAAGAAATTGAAGTACCTCCTTTACGCGGGCATGAACTGATAGATGGCTTTATTCGTAAGAGTGAGTCGGAAACTATACCTCTGCTTGAGGTGCAATCCCTTTCTCAGGGCGATGAAGAGACAGCGGGTGATGTAGGAGTGGCTTCGGGTGAAAATGGGGATTTTTTTGATGAAGAGGAGAAGAGGAAAACGACTCCTGTAACAGACGAACTGGATGACAGCTGTTTTACAGAAACCTTGGCTAAAATCTATATCAAACAGCAGAGATATGACAAAGCACTCGAAATTATTAAAAAATTAAGTTTGAATTATCCAAAAAAAAATGCTTACTTTGCAGACCAAATTAGATTTTTGGAAAAATTGATTATTAACGCTAAATCGAAATAACAAAATGTACTTATTATTAATTATCTTTATGCTGATAGCATCGGTTTTGATGTGTTTCATTGTGTTGATTCAAAACTCTAAAGGAGGTGGTCTGGCATCAGGCTTCTCATCATCCAATCAGATTATGGGTGTGCGCAAAACTACCGACTTTTTGGAAAAGGCAACTTGGGCATTAGCATGCGCAATGGTAGTTTTCAGTATTGTATCTGCATACACAATACCTTCTTCTTCCGGTAAAGGTGGCGATGTTATTATGGAACAGGCACAGCAAGAAGAGAAAACAAATCCTTATAATATGCCCGTGGGTACGGCAGCTCCGCAAGCGGAAACTCCTGCTGCTGAAACCGATTCTGCGGCTAACTGATAATAGGAATTTTACATTCTTTATATAAGAGGGTGTGTCTGAACGGTGCACTCTCTTTTTGCGGGACGCGGATTGCACAGGACAGCACGGATAGAGAAATAAGTTCGTGAATGCCGTGTAATTCGCGCCCTCTTTTATAAAGAGGGGTAATCCGGAGCTTTTAATTATTAACTTTATAGCAATACAAGAAAAATGACTACTACGGACAAAATTCATCAGACATTGCGCGATTCTGCAGGAATGCGCTGGATGGTATTATTGTTTTTGGCTTTCGCCATGTTTTGTTCATACATCTTTATGGACATCTTATCACCCATCAAGGACTTGATGCAATCTACTTGCGGATGGGATTCTACCGCATTCGGTACGATGCAAGGGTCTGAAACTTTCCTCAATGTATTTGTCTTTTTTCTTATTTTTGCCGGTATTATCCTCGATAAGATGGGGGTGCGTTTTACGGCATTGCTTTCGGGAGTGGTGATGCTGGTTGGCGCTACTATCAACTGGTATGCCGTGACTGAGGCTTTTCAGGGAAGCGGACTTGAAGCTTGGTTTAATAACAATCTGAATTATATTCCCGGTTTTGATGAGTTGGGAATCTCGCCTTTCTATAAGGGTATGCCTGCATCGGCCAAGTTTGCCGCAGTGGGTTTCATGATTTTCGGCTGCGGTGTGGAAATGGCCGGAATCACTGTTTCACGCGGTATTGTAAAATGGTTTAAAGGGCGCGAAATGGCGCTTGCCATGGGTTCGGAGATGGCGCTTGCCCGTTTGGGTGTGGCCACCTGTATGATATTCTCTCCTATGTTTGCCAAGTTGGGTGGGGTGATAGATGTATCGCGCTCAGTGGCATTCGGTGTTGTCTTGTTGTTCATTGCACTCATCATGTTTATTGTCTATTTCTTTATGGACAAGAAGCTCGATGAGCAGACCGGTGAGGCGGAAGAAAAGGATGACCCGTTTAAAATCAGTGATCTTGGAAAAATTCTTTCCAGCGGAGGCTTCTGGGTGGTGGCTCTTTTGTGTGTGCTTTATTATTCTGCCATTTTCCCTTTCCAGAAATATGCGGTGAACATGTTGCAATGTAATTTGGTATTCACGGAGGTTTCTCCTGAATCTTTTTGGGCTACCAATACTGTAACTATTATTCAGTATGGCATCATGCTGGTGGTGGCAGCGGCGGCTTTTGCAAGTAATTTCTCCAAGAAGGCCAACATGAAGTATGGCCTGCTGGTGGTGGCAGGTGTGGCATTGGTGTTGTTCTGCTACATGGGCTATATGCGTCAGAGTGCTGAAACGGTGTTTGCCGTATTTCCTTTGTTGGCTGTCGGCATCACACCGATATTGGGTAATTACGTAGACCATAAAGGTAAGGCTGCTTCCATGCTCGTGATAGGCTCTGTATTGCTGATTTTATGCCATCTGACCTTTGCGTTTGTACTACCGTTGTTCAAGGACAATGCAGTGGGCGGCATATTCATAGCTTATCTCACGATTCTTGTACTTGGAGCCAGTTTCTCGCTGGTGCCGGCTTCCTTGTGGCCCAGTGTGCCCAAGCTGGTTGATGCTAAGATTATAGGGAGTGCGTATGCATTGATTTTCTGGATTCAGAATATTGGTTTGTGGCTTTTCCCATTGTTGATAGGTAAGGTGCTTGACAAAACCAATCCACAGTTGGTGGAGGACTTGAAGAATGGACTGATTACGCTTGAAGAAGCAGCTGTGTCGTATGATTATACAGTTCCGTTGGTGATGTTGGCATGTTTGGGTGTTGCCGCTTTGGTGCTGGGTTTTGTTCTGAAAGTGGTAGATAGAAAGAAGGGCCTTGGATTGGAAGAGCCTAATATTAAAGAATAAACCTGTGGCAGATGAATATAGAGCGTCTCAAGGAAAGATTAGTCTGTTAGATGCTGTTCCGGTGCGCTGCGAACATATAATGACCGAGTGGGAAGGTGAGTGTGCTGTGCTCACCTATCCTCGGTTTAAATACAGATGGGTGTGTCGATTTTTGTTGTCGAAAGGTATGTCGCCCAATATTCGTGTGACACTCGAAGAGCATGGAACAGCCGTTTGGCAACTGATAGATGGAAAGCACTCTGTAAGTAAAATTGTTTCCCTGCTTGCCGGACATTTTAAAGATGAAAGCAACTATGCTACGCGTGTCACTGCCTATGTGATGCAGTTGCGTAAGGACGGTTTTATCCGATTAACAGTCAAGTCCTGAATTACTCCCTATCTACTTTTATTAGTCCCCCTGTTGCTGTGTCGAACAGCACTTTGATCGTTGAATTTTTATTGAACAATACGGGTGCAAGATACTCTACTGTGCCGAATTGGGTAACAGGAAGTGATTCGTCAAGCAGTTTTTTATTGTTGTATACAAGGGTTAGCTGTGCTTTTCCCGGGAGGTTGTAGGCTATGCCATCTACCTTCTTTTTGCTTTCTTCGGTTGCAGAGATATCCGGTGTTTTGAGGTCGGCAATCGTGAGGTAATACGGTTCACCGGCTAAATCGGTGTCGGCTACTACGCCCAACTTCTTGGAAAAGCGGAAAGCAACTACGTTTTGCATTTCTTCGGGCGTTAGGCGGATAACAAACGTTTTGGACTCCTTTTCCACTTTACCTGAGAACATCTCTGTCATAGCACGTTCTTGCTGATTCAGGTTATCAAGCATGAGTTTGAGTTGGGCACCGTCCTTTGGCATATTGTCTGCTTCGCCACGCAGCAGGGCATTTTTGCTCTCGCGTATGCTGTAAATCTCTTTGGCTACCAATTCGGCCATTTTGGCTGTGGAATTTGACATCAGAATTTCTTCCGTCAGGAAACTACGTGGGTCAATGCTGCTTTCGGAAGTCGTCGCTTCAGGTGTCTTGGTATTTTGTCGGCCGCTGAAAGGAATGTTGATGGAGCGGACAATACCGTCTTCTGTGAGCTCCATGAGAGGAGCCACGGTTTTGTCTTTCATCTTGACGAAATACACGTTGTCCTTGTCCGGTAGGCCGATTACACGGCTTTCCACTTTGTCCAATGTCCAATATGTTTCCGGTTCGGCAGATACGTTGTTGAGACGGAGGTAGCGGTCGGCATATCTGCAAAACTCTCCAGGAGTATAGCTGTGTTTGGTGGTTTGTAATACAATTTCTATTTCCGTTTTGGGCAACAGATAGGTCACTCCGTAATCTTTTCCACGCATTACACCGGTTGTAACTTCTGTTTGAGCCATGGAAGTAGTGGTCAGTAGCAGGGCAGATAATATCAATATATTTTTCTTCATAAATGCATACGTTCGTTTGGATAAACCTTGTTTGAGAACAAAGTTAATCAAGATATCGTTGTCCGGACGTGGTTTAGGGATTATTAACTGAATTGGTGAATTGTATGCATACGGGTTTGTCCAATGTGATATCCCGGTGGATGTCGCTCAGCAACCCGGTGTGCTCGTCACGTTGAAACACTTGAATGATATTGCTGTCACGGCAGGCAACGAGCAGAAACTTTCCATTAGGAGTGATGTTAAAGTTACGTGGGTGGATGCCTGTTTGCTGATACCCGACTTTGGCTAAGTTCCCATTTTGGGGATTAACGGAGAATATGGCAATGCCGTCTCCCTTCAGGCGATTGCTGGCATAGAGATATTTGCCGTCCGGACTGAGGTGTATGTCTGCGCTTCCGCGGGCGGCCAATGTATCGGCGGTGATGGTTTGTATCTGATTAAGACGGCCATCGTCGTAGCTGAAGGCTATGACTTTGCCTGACAACTCGGTGATGAGATAAGCATATTTACCGTTGGGGCTGAAAGTCAGATGACGTGGCCCTGAGTCAGCTTCAATGTCAGTTGTTTCCATTGAGGGATGAGGAGTGGCCGCATTGGGGTGCAGAACAAAACGCAGGATGCGATCGGAGCTGAAGTCGGTGGCAAAGATATATTTTCCATCCGGCGAGAAGACAGCACAATGGATGTGTGGGGTGTTTTGGCGTATGGTGTCGGGACCTGTGGCAGTACCTTCAAAGAGAGTGTCTATAGGAGTTGCTGTTCCATTTTTACGTAAGGAGAATACGGACATGTTTCCACCACTATAGTTGGCTGTCACTACCTTGCTTCCATTTGCAGCCACATAGCAGGGATCACCTCCCAGCGTGAGTTCCGTGTTCAGCAGGCACATGCTTCCCGTTTCTTTATCGAAAGAGAGGGTGTTGAGGGCGGCTGTGCCGTCGTTCATTTCGCTTACGGCATAGACCAGCTTCCCATCTTCGGATGGAGTGAGGTAGGAGGGATTGGCTAACCCTATGGAGTCGAGAGGAGTGGCCATGCCCGTTTCTTGGTTGAAGCGAAAGGTATAAATTCCTTTGCTTGTTCCATTGGTATAAGTTCCTACCAGCATGGCGAGTTCGTCTTGATTATTGCTTGCCTTCTTTGGCGTACAAGCAGAGATGCTTAATCCGAGCATACAAAAAAGAAATGTTTTCATGCAGAAGCTGTTAAAAAATGAGGAAAATATCCCATCGGTCTGTGTAATGACCGATAAGCACGCAATATTAGGCATTTAAAGTGACAAATGCAAATGCGCGGTATTTCAACTTACGATACTCTCTTCACTTTTTATGCTTGAATCTTTGTTCGCAGTGCGCGGTTATACGTTCGCACGTTGCGGATGTCTGTCCGCGCCGTGCGGATACAAAAACGCACGGCACGAACAGAGAATTATCCAAGCTTCGAACAAGTTTACTGTTTACAGCAAACGATTTTATTCTATGGATTCAAGAGGCTTTCTATATGCATACATTGTACTGCCATATATTGCTTAATGCCACAGCATATTTCCTGTTACCGGTTTGAGCTCAGCCTCATCGCTTCGGCGAAGCTTTATGCTTCCATCGTTCCAGTTGGAAGGCCATCCGCCAATAATATGTCCCAGAAATACGGTTTTTAGTTTATGAAGGCCTTTGGCTAAAGCAATAGAGGTGTCTTTACGAGAATGGCGTTTAACTTCACCACTATTGTTTATTAGTAGCTTATCGTCTAACCAGACTTCTTCTAAGTCGGACGAAAGGAAATAGACCCCATCGGCGGGAATTTCCAGGAAACCGGTGCCCACGGCAGCATATTGCTTGACACTGCGCATCGACTCGTCATACTTCTCTTGGGAAGTCAATTCGTTGAGTTGCTTTATTTCTTTTATGACATCGGGAGTTTTAGCGGAAGCATTCAGTTCATTTATATTGAGATAGTAGCCGTAAGTCATTTCGACAGTCAGTCCTTGTTTTAGATTTTCGGCTCTGATGGCAGGCATCGGTGTCTGTTTCTCAATGAGGATAGTGCGCACTCTACTCAACTTGCCCGAAGGCAGTAAAGTGGCGATTTTCAGTGTTCCGTTTGTACTGAAGCTGATGGGGCTTTCATAACGGGCTGATCGGGCTGTTGGTTCGGTACCATCTGTGGTATAAACCATGTCGGTAGATGACCATCCGGACATGACAGACTTCTTGAAGAAATCACTGAAAGAGTTTTTCAAACAGGTCATTACGGCTGCTGATGGTGTAGAGGCCCTGCAATTAATGAAGACACATGTGCCCGGCGTCATTGTGAGCGATGTGATGATGCCACGCATGAACGGCTATCAACTTTGTATGGAGATCAAGAAGAATGTTGATGTCAGTCACATTCCGGTCATATTGCTTACTGCCCGCCACGATGAGCAAAGCCAGAAAGACGGCTATAAAAAGAGATGGGAATGAGTCGCGCTTCTCTCTACAATAAACTGAAAGTGCTGACAGATATGAGCGCCAATGAGTATATTAATAAATTCCGGATGGAAAGGGCTATACTGTTAATCCACTCTACTGACATGATATTTTCCGACATTGCCGAGAAAGTGGGCTTCACCACCTCTTCTTATTTCAGTACTGCTTTCAAACAATATACGGGAGAGACGCCGACACAATATAAGAAAAAGATAAGGCAGTGAAAGAGATTTGCATCATATGAGACCTCTGCAAAACCTTACCCCATTCTCTATCATTCTTGTTTTTGAGCAATATTGGCTCACCTGCAGTCTCTATTTTTGATTTTTAGGCTGTATATGCTCTATTTCATCTCATACTCTCCCCTTATTTGAGAGAATTAGCCACAATTATCCCTGGAGTTCGATATAAATTGTAGGCAATAGCCTCCATGATGTGTTGTGCGTGAGTCTTAGCTAAACCTACATATCTGGCTATCCCACCATGAAACCATCTGTGAATAGATCCAAAGGTACGTTCCACTTTGTACCGTGTCTTGCTGATTGCTACATTAACACGCTGCTCTCTTTCCGTTAGCTTACGTCCCCTTACTCCTTTGTACATGATACGACTCTTGAGCTTCATACGTTTAAGTACATCCCTGTTTGCTGTAGAATCATAACCCTTGTCGGCATAAACAGGTGTACCTTGTGGAAGTTTAGCTTTTTCTAATGGCTTTTCCAAATGTTTGATGTCACTTTCGTTAGCCGGTGTGGTTTCCTCGGCTATCACCAAACCGTTCTCATCTGTAACCGAATGTCGCTTGTAACCGAAGTGTAGCTTCCCCATCTTCTTTACCCAACGTGCTTCACCATCAACATTGGGCTTAACGATCTCTTTAACCACTGCGTTTTCTGCTACATCCCCGCCTGATTCCTCATTGCGATCCTCAACTACTTCGTATTCCTTACGGCCGCGAGGCCGACGGGGACTATCCGTGATACTTGCATCAACGATAGCACCACGCTTAACCAAAACACCAGCCAACTCTAACTGGCGATTTATCTCTTGCAGCACATTGTCGTAAAGGTCGGCTTCAACCAAAATGTTACGGAAACGGCATACAGTTGTACTATCTGGAGCGCAGTCACCCAAGCCTAAACCGACAAAGCGACTGAAGGACAGACGGTCATTTACCTGCTCTTCGACCTCGCCGTCACTCAAGCCATACCATGTACGAAGAAGTTCGGTCTTGAACAACACAAGGCTGTCATAGCTTGGACGACCGGTGGGACGGTTGCCTTTGGTGTAAGCAATTTCAATAAGTCCACGAATGGGATTCCAGTCGATTATCTGATTGATTTGAAAGAAAAAGGTCTGTTTAACCTTACGATGACCAACTATTAGGTCAGCAAAACTCGGAGAAGAAGGACGTTGTTTCATACTATAAAGCTACAAAAATATGATGAAATGAACAAATCTTGAACAATGAGTTTTGCAGAGGTCTCCATATATGATACAAGCACGGACTTTACGAGGGACAC
Organism: Prevotella heparinolytica; assembly: GCF_002998535.1. NCBI lineage: Bacteria > Pseudomonadati > Bacteroidota > Bacteroidia > Bacteroidales > Prevotellaceae > Prevotella > Prevotella heparinolytica. The sequence goes on from NZ_CP027234.1 coordinate 261,516, forward strand.
GAACTTTGATGTTGTCCGTGAATCCGTAAAATCCGTGCTTGAAAGCCAATCTTAAAGTTGTCCTTTAACACACCTTCATTTCATTTGTGGAGCTGGAGGGAATCGAACCCTCGTCCAAACGAGGAAATCATAAGCTTTCTACATGCTTATCTTTGCCTGGGTTTTCGTGCTGCGACAGAACCAAAGCCATCAATCGCAGTCTTATCCTCTAAATTTTCATTCGCGCCACGAGGCTGGCACGAACTATCCCCGATGTGACTGCACCACTGAACCGGAATGCTTCGGAGCAACAGCTTCCGAGTAATGTCTCGTCCCGGCACCTTGTGCCGGGATTAAGCTAATCTACTATGATTCGATTAAGCAGCAAGAGCGTAATTAGTTTCGCCAGATAAAATTTTGAAGACTGAGATTTAAGTGCAAATCAACGACGCACTGCATGCTTACTTACCATTTCTGCCCGCTGTCAAATCCAGTCAACCCCGAGATGTTGTACCACACTGAAATTCAGTGCTTTGCGTACTAAGAAACCCCATCGTGTGGACAATGTGTGGACATAAATCCTTGATTATTATCCCCATTTCAAGCGATTTCCTATTGCAAAATTAGTACAAATGCATGAAACCGCAAAATAAAACGCCAATATTTTGCATGCGTGTGGACAATGTGTGGACAACTTTTTTAGCGCGATACTTTAGGGAGGATATCCGTCAACTTTGATTTTGCGGTTTCAATGGCATCAAGTCCCAATTCATTTTCCCCCTCAAGCGCATCCAATATCTTGTCAGCAAGCCACAATGTTAGCATTTCCTTTTCATCCACATGAAAGTATTCTGCCAACATTATCACCTGACTACGCTTTGCTCGTCTGTCCCCACGCTCAATCTTGCTGAACATGGGCGTGTCTATTTCTAAGTATGCAGCCAACTGGCGCTGCAATACGCCTTGCTCGTCTCTAAGTGTTCTTATCTTGTTTCCGAATAACATATCCTACTATTTTAGTCGTTGTCCAAATTTATGATTTCCCAACAGCCACCAAAAGTGGGTGAACCAACTCTTTTTAGAGTACCAGTTTCTCTTAGTTGACGTAGGTTCTTTTCAACTCCTCGTGTAGAGATACCCAACTCCATTGCAATTTGTGGAGCGGTTATTTGGGGATCTTTCTTTATCATTTCTATAATTTTGTCAGATGTTTTCTGACGTGTTCCCGAACTTTTAAGTTGAGTTCCCGAACTTTCTGGCTTAGTTCCCGAACTTTTGAGTTGAGTTCCCGAACTTTCCGACTTTGTTTCCGAACTATCTGAACATTCTTCATGTATCGGAATAGTAACCAAGAAAGTCAAGCGATCATCTGTCGTTTCAAAGATGGCGCGTGGCGACCCGTTCTCTGCCAGTTTCGCTTGAATTGTTGGAACACCGGTTGAGCGACCTTCTGTAAGGTCGAGTCCTTTCAAGAAGTCGCCTAACCTTCGATTTCGGTAGCGACGGCTTTTCAGCATATCGCCTTTTGCAATATCTTCTTTGGAGATACTTCTATCTGGTCCAGGACAGTTGAGTATAGATATTCCGCTCGGTTCAATGGTTATCTCTATTGGTTCATGCTGTAAGAAATCTCTATGATATACGGAGTTTACGACAGCTTCTTCAATAGCATCGTATGGATAGTTCCAAAAGCGTTCTGCTTCCTGTCTGCCCGACACTTTACGCACATGCTCTTTGAGTACATTGCTCTTGATGTAATCCATTGTCTGCTTTATCATCTGCGGAACACTGCCCTTGAATGTTACTTCGGTAAAATTGTTGGGGTCTTTCATCTTTCCGTTAGGGAATGTCACCACATCAATCTGAGTGTATGGGAAGAACTTGTTTGGGTTCTCGCAGAACATCATGGCTGCCACGTTACGAAGCAAACGATTCTCTTTCGGGCCAGTGTATAGTTCCATTTGGTCAAGAATCGTAGCAAGCGGGGTTGTTATCACCTCATCAGCCAACTTGCTACCCACTTTGACAAGATAATCACGAAGAAGTACCAATGAGATGTCTTCCAACTGAATGTCGCTATTTCCTCGTTCGTCAAAAGGCATACGGTTGGCCAACTCTCGCAGTTCAACGAGCACTTCACCTCTTGCCTCTATGCTGCTTGTCCCACTACGGATGTAGAAAAACTCCTTTGTGCCTTTTGCTGTAACATTTACTGGTACGGAATAAGGGCGATAACTACCTGCTGGACACCAAATTACAATTACTTGTTTGCCGTCCACCTCTTCCACGGAGGTACGAGGCAAATAGTATGGAGCCATCTTGTTATTGTACGCAACCATCTCCTGCAAGATGCCATCAATCTTTTCAATTGGCACCCCTTCTACAGGACGAATTGCCATACCTGTCTTATCGTCGGTATCTACACCAACGATGATATATCCACCACCAAGGTCATCGAAATCATTAGCGAAAGCACATATACTGTGATATATGCTCCCAGGATTCCAACCTTTCTTAAACTCAATGCGGTTGGATTCAATCTTCTGCTTGTTGAGCAGATCGTTTATGTTTATTGCGAGTGCCATAACTTACGCTTGTTGTATTTTAAATAAGTTCTTCGGATTTTTATTATTTATAACCATGTGAATAAGCTGCCCATGTCTAAAACAAATGGCATGAATCTATAAAAATAGGATGATTATCTGTTCGATGTATGCTTATCAAACGAAATAGTATATAAAATTCCAGAGAAATTTTGCTTTTGGTTATAAAGGCGAATGTTTAAATCCCAGTTATAGCGAAAATCTTCATCCGTGCATTCTGAAAAGTCATGTCCAAAAGGTACCCAACCGTGTGCGATACCTGCATCTGGCCTAATACATAGTTCTGCATCAATAGATTTGATTGTCATACAACGCTCATGTTCAATGTAGCCATTATTATTAATAAGTGGAGTTATTCCAACCAATTCTGATATAGCATCTTTCAAGAACTTATTTCTAGCCTCGTTACACTTATAGTCGCTATTGATGTTTGTCTCGTGCATGTCACCTTTGTCTTTATACAATGCTTTTACCGAAATGCAGATGTTTTTGATTGTAACATCCAATCTTTGTTGGAGTTCTTTTATGAAATGTGATAACAGCATACAACCAAGGGGAGTAGACAAATACCTATCGGAATAATCCAATGATACATTTTTACCTTTTATCAACGGAATGAATTGTTCCCATTTATCTTTATGTGGTTCAATGAGTTTGTCTAGCAGGTTGTATATATAGCAATCCTCCATAATTCTGGTATCAAACATTACTGTTCCATTGGCATTTGCCATTTGCTTTAATATGTCCGACTGGTTAATGTCGAAGAATTTCAGATTGAAATCACTCATTGTAGAGAAGACATCACCATTTCCCCAAGAGGCAGACAAGGAGTTGTCAATATTTTCTCCAAAATAAGTCTTCATCCTTCCATCGTTGAATACAACAGTCATTAAAGGTCTTAAGTTAGGTGGTAATGTTCCATTGCTGTATTGGAACTTGTGTTTAAATAATGCAGCTGTTAATATTGACTTTACCTGTATTGAACAACTATTTATATCAATTGCCTTGTCTGTAACAAAAGACACATCAACTCCTGATAATGTAAGTTCTCCAATTAACTTCTTATATGGAAATTCGTCAACTTGCCAATTAGAATATTCATTGTCAACACATATCTTTATTGTAGAAACGTTTTTATTCCTAATGAGTTGGTAGAATTCCGTGGAAAAGTCTGTCGTGATAGTAGATGCATTCGGAACCAAGTCTATAATATTCCTTGGGGCAATTCTTGATTTACGCTCCATTTCCAACCATTCTAATGCCTTTTGGCGATTCAAATAGTTTAGATACCACTGGGATTTTCTGTCTATGAGACATTTTGTGCAAGCACGTTCACAAGAACAATCTGACAGAGTTTTATAAGCTTTGTCAAGTACGATATCTTTATATTCTCTGAACAGAAGAGAATAGCCAGCTCCTCCCAATGCTGTATCATAAATGAATATAGAGTGATTTGAACCATCGTATCCAAAATCAATTTCTCCATCGTTGATTCCTAACAATTCTGTAAGTTTTCTGCTTAGAATGACCCCCAGTGAATATAAAGTTTCTGCATCTATTTCAAGAGTGTTGTTTGATTTATAGAACTTTACCTCAACGAAATCTGTCTGGTAACGACCTACAAGAAGGACATGTCTTCTGATGTTTTTGCCATTCATTTCGCCACCAGGACAAGGAAGACCTGTCGACAGATGTTTATGTCCAGAAAGAGCTTTCTTTGAAATATCTGGCTCTGATTCAGATACCATTCTTCCACAATAAGGACAAAAGGCAAAGCCAAATCCACTTCGACCTCGATTAAAGAATAATATTTCTGATGTTGTTGTTGAGCACCGTACAATCATTTTTGCAGAAGAATTTCTCTCTTGCCATGGATTCATTTCAAGGAGTACTGGCTGAATGAGATTCATTGCTCCTTGTGTGTTGACTTTTCGCGTTGGCTTAGCTCCAAAAGCAACACTAAAAGCAGCAGGTTCAACAACTTCTGTAAATCTTTGTTCTGTAGAAAGACTCATACCTTTTATGCCATGCATTGAATCTTTTGCACCACATCTGGGACAATCATTCATAGCACTACCATGATTAATAGTGGTATATCCACAATGGTTGCAATTTTGTATAACGTATCTTACTGTAGAGTCATCATACATATTTTTCATTAAGATGCCTGCAGGTTCGTATACCCATTCATTCTTTACTACCTGTTTTCCTGGTGCATATGCAGAAATTGCTTGACTTAAGTGCATAGTGGGGTAACTAGCTTCGTTTCTTGTATTCAGTAAGCATTCTACAAGACCAGTAGGAATACCAGCACTTGGCAGGAATGAATTTTCTGCAAGATATGTCAAGAGAGATGTTTTCAGAAAATTATCTATTTGATGTTGGATGGATCTTAATGCAGCACAGCTTCCATTTTCTTCTTCTATTATTTTTATTGATTTATTAAGGTTATCCATACGAGCTTGGAATATCTCATGTACAGATATAATATCTTTTTTAGTAGTGAAGACAGCATCTCCTAACGGGATGTTATTCAATGCGGTACCACGAACAAGACTTTTGTAGGGTTCATCAAGAATTATTCTTTGTCCTGAAATAATGGCATCAATATGATTGATGAACATATCATAAAAAGTAAAATCATCCGTAGATATGAAAAAATCTATAAGATGTGCTGTAACCTTAATTCCACCTTTTTGCGAAACAAAGTCAGCAAATACTAGAGCGTTAATATGGCGTTGTATCAATTGTCGACTTTCCAATTTCAACATTGGAGTCTCGGTGATATGTGTTATCGGATAGTCAGGATGTTGCCATGTATTTGTTCCTATAGGATTTGGTGCGCAAAAAGTTAGCGCCAATGCTTTTGATTCATTTCTGCGACCTGCTCTACCTGCACGCTGTAGATAATTGGCTGATTTGGGAGGTACATTATTCATGACAACTTCGCTTATGCCTCCAATGTCTACACCCATTTCCATTGTTGTTGAACATGATAAAACATTCAAATGTCCCTCGTTAAATTCCTTCTCATATTTATCCAAATCTTCTCGAGATTGTTGAGCTGAATGTTCAGCAGATATGAAGATCGGTTTTTGTGCATACACCCTTTCGTGTAAGTCTGTAAACACTCCATTATCTTTTTGTGACAACAGTTCTTTTTCTATCCATTCTTTTAATATATCTTCTTTTATTTCTGATGATTTGAAAGGGAAATATGGATAATCTAATTTGGTTACAACTTTGAAACGGTCAAAGTTGTTCTTTCCGATGTATCCATTCATTCGAGGACTATAACCACGAAAAGTAGTATCAATTACAACATTATCTACAGGGCATAAATATCCTATATCCATTAATTGTAGTTTTACCTTGTCTCCAATTAAGTCAAGCATATACCCCTTTCCGTCATTGTCAACAAGTTCAAGGACGTTAGATGTCAAAAATCCCCATGCTTTATCAAGAATGCTATTAATAATAGCTACTTTTTCTTCATTGAAGTCATCTGTATTGTTATATCCAAGAGCTGCACATAGGAGAAGAACCAGCCGATGTTGGTCGTCCATGACCTTTCCTCCAACAGTTACTTTAACCACTGGCCATTTGCTAACTGGATTTCCCTTAACACGTTTATCCGAATTCTTTGGATATATCTCTGTCATGTAGGTATTTTGAGTAAGGAAAGGTTTGTTCTCTCCTGATACCATATAGTGTCTGCCACCCCTAATCACATAGTCTAAACTAATTTTTAAAAAATCTTGCCAGTCTGAGTCTTTGCATCCTATAGGCAAAAGTAGCTCAGGGCATTTGGCTTTTTTTAGGGCAGGATATGACATTCTTACAAATCCCATAGTCTCTAAAGAGTTTGCTCGTTTAGGAATCCATCCAAATTGATCAATCAACAACGCTTTAAGATACGCAGTCGTATTTTCGTTACCTCTAAAGCCACGTGCCTCATTAAGATGCTTATAAAGTTTTCTAAAATCAGTGTTGTTTTCCAAAGTCCTACTTACTTCGCTCCAAGAAACCTCAGGTGCTTTTGGGATAGTACTGCTGCCAGATTTCTTTGCTTCCATCCTTTCCAATTCAGATTGAAGCATTGGAGGCAATGATCCTTTGGGCATTTTCTTTAGATATTCATATGTTTCTTCTTCTTGCTGAGTTAATCCTGACGGTTCTATTTTGTCAAGTCTCATATCAGCCATCTTATGAAAAATAGCAGAGCGAATCCAAGCACGTTCAACGTCTTGATTCAATCCCATAGCATTACGGGCAGAGCCTTGTCGGTTATCAGTAAAAGTGATATATTTTTTACCATCATACAGAACTTCAGAATCGTTTTTATTTGTTCCTTCCGCATTATCAAGAATAATAGTTGCAAGAATACGTCCCATTTGTGTAGCACTTGCTCTTAAATAGTTAAGATGTCCAAGGCTGTTTCCACAATAGGGACATAGGTCACCATTGTTCTCAGAATGTCGTAAAGACTTATATACTATTTTATTATCTGAATCGTCTTTAGCAATTTCAATTTTCTTCAAGACATGATTAAACACATGTTTGTCCTCGCGAGTGTGATGTCTCAAACATGGAGCATCAGGCTTGCCAAAATAAAATGGCGTGAATCCATCTTGTTCATGTTCTGTACTTATGTGGTCATCTATGACTTCTTCTGATTCTATAAGGTTTTCCTCGGTGTCAAAGAAAATATTATTGTCCAAATCGATAGCATTTATATGCATTCTAAAACCTTTTGACGTACTGGTTTCACCAACGACAATAAGTCCTCCACATGATGGACATGTTGCAACTTCCAGCATTTGTGATTTGCATACAGGACAATTGTTATTTTGGTAAGTCGTCAAACTTCCAATGCCTAGTCGAATCTTCTTGTGTCTGTTACATTCCGGATTTACACAAGCATAAACCCCATTGATCGATCTGATAAAATAATGGATTCTTGTAGGTAACAATGCTGCGGATATACCATTATTCTTATCAAGCCCGTCTATTTTTTCTCCTAGTGTATCTATGATTTCAAGCGACTTGACAACATCTTTATTGAAGATTGGTGCAATTTGTTTTATTATCTCCTTTGTTGATAGAACAGGATTGGTGTTTAGTCTTTTCCGTAGTCTTTCTATATCAGAAATTGTTGCATTTGTACCAAAATGTATGTTTAGTTTGTCTAATGCCTTTTGTGCCTTATCATTGTCTATTTCAGGAATAATACGTTTTCCTCCTATAATAACAATACGGTCTATTGGCTTGCCAGTAAGTTGAGAGACAAATGTTTTTAGTTTTATATCTGCATTAGGATCTTTTTCATCACCTATTGTTGCAGATGTAACAGCGAAGTTTACTTGATCAATTGTTACACCGAAAGCATTCAATACACGGCGCAATTGCAATGATAATTCTGCTGCTGACGAACCTGTATAGGTGTGAGCTTCATCAAGTAAAATCCATTTCAATTTACCCTGCGATTTCTCCAATATTTCTTTATCTTCAGAACGCACCAACATATAATTGAGCATTGTTGGGTTTGTGAAGAGTATTTGTGGTGGTGTTTCACGAATCTGCGGACGTGTTATCAACTGTGGGTAATATTGTTCTGTGAAATTTTTATTCTTTTTTGATTTCTCTGTATCGCCGTTATAAATTGCATAGGTAATTTTATTGGGCAGAGCATTACACCAGGCGTGTATACGTTTCTGTTGACTTTTCATTAAGGCATTGAGCGGATAGAGAAAGATTGCTTGCACACAATTTTTTTCATTCCTATTTGCGATATCCTGAAGTACAGGTATCATGAAGCATTCTGTCTTACCAGAACCAGTACCAGAAGTAACAACTATGGTCTTGTCTTCACCCGATAACATCGTTTTCCAACTCTTTGTTTGATGTTTATATGGGTGACGATCAATAGGGAATCGTTGCTCTTCGTCAACACCTTCATTACTAAGTGCCTCTACAAATGAGGTCGATAGTATCTTCAATTTAGAAGCGTGATCGCCAAATGTTTCCTTGCTGCTTTCCCATGGGAAGATAGACTGGAAAACAGGCTCAGCCATCAAAGGTTCTTCTTTTGAGAGAATATAGCGCATATAAGTTTGTTCTTTAGCCTTTCCCCTGAACCATATAGAAACTAAAGAATCTACGAGCGTTTTTTCGGCGGATGTATAGAATTTTGCGTAATTCATATTTTATTTTGAAGCTGTTATGTATCTTATTGTCTTAAAGAAAATATCACTATAAGTTTCCTTGAAATATTTTCTATAAAAGTTTACGATTCTAGCATACTCTTTATTTTCATGAGAAAAAAGATTAATGCCCCCTTGTTTATTACATGTATTTTCGGCAGCACACATCGCAGACTCTATCATCACTCGATAATAAGGCAATAATCTTTGTCTATTATTATAATATTTGTCTGTGAGGTTGAAATTTAAAATAGGCAAGTCTTTGTTATTATCTGACAATCCATGAATTCTTGTGCAATAGTTGTTTATATCAGAAATTGTAAAAGAGTTGCCTTTTTCTATGCTTCCAGAAATGAGGTATGCAGCAAACTTTTGTGCAATCTCTGTGGACATGGTCGCATCAAAAATGTCTTGCAGTAGATTGACAAGCGTCGGTAATTTTTCAGAAATCATAGACACCAAAGTTTCAGGTATATTTTGCATAAGATCACAAATGCATGTTTCCCATATTTCTGCAGGAATCCAATGAAAGGCTATAACCATCTCTTGCTCAAATCTATCAACATCTTGAGTCAATATATCTTTATACTCATTGAGCCACATGGCTATTACGAACTTAGCCAACAGCATAGGCTCACGGCTAATTGTTTTCAATCCATTATAAGTGGTAAATGGCAAATAATAACGGCTACAAATATCAAATGCTTTACATACTTCTTGCCAATGCTTGCCTGTCATAACATTTTCATCGTTCAGATCGTCATGCCACTTCCTAGTATTTATTACAGATTGTGTAGTTCTTTCATCTTTGTCATAGTCATATTCCAATCTATTGTAATATTTCGGGACTATTCTTCTTGTGGCTTTTGGACTAGAGAAGACAACAACTTCTTTTTGAGTAAAGTCTTCTGGAAACGAGAATTTGTTGTCGGAATTATTAACGTGTTCCAACTTAATCACATTGAATTCGTTCAAAGGTAAGTCGTCCCCAACGGGGAAAGCATATATATCGTCATCATAGATAAAGTCGGTTGTGTCTTCTTCTGTGTTGTCAATGATGCGTATTCTTCCATTTTCAAGAGTTGAGTCTAATACAAATTTTCTGATAAATAATTTGGTATAAGAAATATTTAGAGCAACAGAACTTGAGCGATCAAAACTATTTTCTCCATATAGATAGAACATTCGCATAATTAGGTTTGTGTAATCTGCAAGAGAGATAAGTCCATCAACAACGTTACTTTTTAAGTGTATTAGTTTGTCATAATCGTCTATTTTATCTGATACATATGATACGTCAACATGTCTTTTTTTACCAAACCCACCATGACTTACAACACTAAAGCTTGTGAGATTCGTAAGTGATATAATTTTCCCATTGGGCACAATATTTCCTTGTATGTCAGTAATGGATATCCCATCAAATGGTATTGCAACAGAGATTCGTAATACAGGATTGCTAGCTTTATATAATTTGAATTTACACACAGTTGGACAAATTGTAGCATCTTTGCTACGAGAAATTCTCCATTTATTCTCAAGAAGTCTGTTGATTTCAATGTTGTTATCTAACTCCATCTCTGGGAACATAGAATTGTCACATAAACAGATAATATCAGTCGAGAATACGTCTTCGTTATCAGAATTGAATTTGAGATTACCGATTGAATAGAAACTTTCAGTTGTCGAATGTCCGTCAGGAAAATCTACGCAAATATCAACTACACCACATGGAAATACACATGATGTATTGAGCTTGTGCCAAACGGTGTTGCATTCATTTCTAAATCTATATTTTACCATGCAATTAGGCACACGTTTTCTTTCTTTGTCATATACACGGACAATAGGTATTTTGGACAACAGTTTAAAGTTGGATTCTTCTACCCATGAAATGTAGTTGTCTGAAAATTCGGCTATATATGGAGTAAAAGTATTGGTTAATTTTACACACTCGTTAGTTTGTTCTTCATACAATACCAGATCTTTCGTAAAATCGTGGCAATATAATTCTTTTCCACAAATAACTATCGGCTTAGCCCCTTCCACTTTCCAGTTCTGTGTAAATATCGCAATATTATGTTCTGTGTTTGCAGTTTCGCCAAAACGATACTGATTGTCCTCAAGCATCTGAAAAATTTGAGGATAATCAAAGTTAGGAGGGTAGCATCCCGCTATAGTCATAAAGATTCTATCATCATTGTCACATCTCACTTTGACCTCAACAACAGGCTCTCCATTCCATTTTATATCCTGTCCCAATCCGACTGTAATACGGGTGTATATTGCATATAAAACATTGCCATCCTCGTCTCTTTCCAAACCTTTTCTTACATATTTACCGACAAGTATACCTGCAACAAAAACGTCAAACGAATAGCATGTGGAAAAGTTTAATCCTGGTATTGACAAAGATGACACATCTTTTACAATATCCATGTTAACGTACAGAGTACCTGTTCCATCATCAGATGTATACAATTTCCAATGAAGAGAAAAAGGATGTGTCCTGTGATCATTCTTTGCCCTTGAATATTCTTTTTTTAATGCTTGAGTCAACGCAGCAAGAGATGAGTCTGTGTCATCATAAGGCAAGAGAGAATTGTCACCCATTACTATGGCATGTGCTATTTGCATAGCTACATCATATATGTTTTCGTTCTTAAAGGTCTTTCCTAAATATGAAGTACAATTCAATTGATCAACAACCGAAAAATCTTCAGAGTTCCAATCGTAATTTATAGAAGACAATTCGCAAACTAATCCTTTTAGAAAAAGTGTAAAACTTCCAAGGTTCTCACTCTTCTTAATGTAGTTGACAGGCAGACCTCCTTGATTAAGGAGTGTCCGAAAATATTGGGTTCCATGGCTTGTGTGGATAAATGAATAACCATGTCGCTTTAAGGCTTTACGAGCAGCAATATACAGTTCTTCACTTCTTCCGATTTCTATACCAATCCCCATGGCAACGCTTTCTTTAGATGGAATGTTTCCACGGTAATCTCTTCTCCACCATTCTGCATAACAGAGAGCGGCTTCCATACCATATTCTTCCAAGTCAAAGTAATTTTCGACTAAGGTTTGTTTAAGAGAATCATACTCTTCTCCTGTCAGTTTCAACTTCCATAATGGCATGTTTTCTTCTATGTCTTGCAAATTGCGAGCTTGCAATATTTGAAATAATGCAGTATGATTGTATGCTAAATAGTCCCTATACATGAGATTTATTGTATTTAATGTGAGTTCGATAAGACATGAATATTGTTGGTGTCTCGTTTAAAATGACAAGTTGAAAAATTATTTTAAAATAAACTTCAATTGTATATCCTCATCGCCTCCTTCGGCACATACGCCGTAGCCACCAAGCATCCATCAAACAGCTCTACTATCACGCGTTGTTGTCCTGCAATCCTCGCCACTCTGCCATGAACACCCTTGAATTCACCTTCTGTTACAACAACGTTATCACCAAGTTTAAACTGTATGTTGTTAGAAGTGACGGGAATGATATGCGGATTCTTGATGGAGGTGAGGCGGATGAAGTTGTTCATGGCTTCATCTCGGATTGTTAACGGTGGATTGCGGTCGGGATTGTTTTGAAGATGGATGGTATGGTCAAAGTAGTAACTGAGCAACGGTCTGTTTTCATTTGCCACAACCTTGTTGTCGTGGAGCAAAGTTTCAACTTGTTCTGCTGATGCATGGACGAATATTAAGGAGGGGAGGAGTGGTTCGGTGATGATTCGTTTTTTGCCTTGCTTACTTACCTCTTTATATCGCAAAGGAACATAACATTCGAGTCCTTTAGCCTCAACAAAGGTCTTTGCTTTGTCAATGCGTCCATACGAAACCCTTAGTACGAACCATTGCTTGTTTCCGTCAGGCACATTCTCTACCGACACCCCATTCCTGACATCATCAGAAATGGAGGGTGTGCGGGAGGTAAGTCCTGCACTTGGACACGAAAAGCCAGTGTCGGATGGCTGCCCATTATACAATGAAGCGTCTGCCTTTGGAGACAGGTTGGTAGTATCTTCCAATGTTGTTCAGAGGTTAGATTAAAACCAATAGACTTATTCTTGATAGAATTGTCATAATTTGACTACAAAAATATGAAAACTAAACAAGATTAAAAAAAGAAAACAAGGAAAATATTTGTGTTGTGGAGTTTTTAAATTTGAAGTGATTTAAACTTTTCTTTTTCTCAAATATTTCCTTAGCAGAATTACCATAAATGCAATATAGTTCCATGATTCCCAATTCCTAACCGTTGTTTCAAATCGATTTAAAACAGTCCTGTAACTGTCCATCCATGCATTGGTCCTCTCAATAGCATAACGTTCAGCATACAACAGTTCGTCCACAACGGTATTATTGGGAGTCCCGTTTCTTTTATTGATGCAGATATTGGCGACTACTCCATGACAGCCAAGTACACTTCGAAGAGCTTTACAGTCAAATCCGGCATCCGCATTCAAGAAAAGACCATCTGTTCTGACTTTTGCAATCCCAAGGTCATGTATCATGGAGCGGATTACGTTTTTTATGTCATGAGTATCATGATGTTCGCCGCTTTTAGGCGAAGACATGATAACCGGTATGCCTTGCCGGTCTGTAATATAAAGAGCGTTGGTTGTCTTGCGCTTTTTTCTACCCTGATAACCAACCTCCTCTCCACCACGCATAGCTACCGTATGACTTCCGTCAAGGTCTACACTTGACATATCAAACTTTGTACGGTGCTTATTCAAAAGATGAAGCCAAAGAGACTTCCATTCACCTTTTTTACTCCATTTGTTATAATGATGGAATACCGCACCATAGGTCAGAACCTTGTCACTGAACAGGGAATCTACAGGTAAATATTTCCACTGACACCCTGTTTTCAGTTTATAAAGAATGGCATTTACGATTTCAACAAGACTACTTTGAGTTACGAAACCACGTTTGGCCACACATAAATGAGGCAATATTTCACTTTTTATTGTATCTTTGTCCAACACAGCGTACATGGGGATGTTGTTATGAATGAGTTTGCTCACCCATAATATAACAATTTTAGCTATTAGTACGTTGTTTATCATTTGATCAATTAGTTTAAATCACTTCTTCTTATAAAAACCCGTTGGCGGAATTAAAATAGCGCATATTTAACTCTGCCAATGGGTTTATTGTTTTTGTAGTTAATATATTGGAGGATTGTAAGTGCGCTAATCTTCCCGACAATCCGGGCAAACAATCCGTCTGTATCTTTCGCATAATTCCTCATAATCATAAACTGGTCACACAGTTGCGAGAATAGGGTTTCGATTCTTTTTCTCGCTTTGGCAAAAGCTGGAAATGTAGGCTTCCATTCTTTCCGGTTACACCTGTATGGTACCTCCAATCTGATATTGGCTGTTTCAAAAAGATCCAATTGTACTTGAGCACTTATATATCCTCTGTCCCCTATGACTGTGCAATTACTATAGTCCGCCTTTACATCCTTCAGGTAATGAATGTCATGCACACTTGCCTTGGTAAGGTCAAAGGAATGGATGACTCCACTTAACCCGCAGAGCGCGTGGAGTTTATACCCGTAATAAAATATGCCTTGTGATGCGCAGTATCCGATTGACGGTGCTTTCTCAAAATCCTTCTTTCCCATACAGCAACGCTTGTAACGGGCAATACGACATACTTCTATCGGATTCGAATCAACGCAGAAATAATCTTCGCCACCATCCATTTCTGAAACCATTCTTTCCCGGATTGCATTGCATAGGGAAGAAGTAATTTTACGTCTGTCATTGTATTGTCAGCGGGATATAAGATTGGGAATTTCAACTCTATATTCCTGTAGCTTTGCAAACAACAGTGACTCACTGTCAATACCGACAGCCTCTGATGTCATGTTCAATGCCACTATTTCAAGGTCAGAGAATCTGGGAACCACTCCTTTTCTTGGCATATTCCCTGATTCATTGACTAAATTGCCGGATACTTGCTTGCATATGTTTAGGAATTTTGCGAATATTGCATATAGGTTGTGCATACGATATTTGTCTATTAAAAGTTTGACCACCTTTAATTTACTAAATATCAACAATATGCACAACTTTTTATACATAAATCTTTTATCAATTTAATTCCGCCAACAGGTTTATAAAAATATGTTCTTATGGAAAACATTTGTATTCCTTATTTGTTTTCTTATGGAAAATAGTTTTATTGGAATATAAATCAGTTAAAATTGTACTGGAATGGAAAAAATGTGGAAAAAGTATCGACCCACCCTGCTTGGCATTTTGCTGGGAGTATTGGCAGGTTATCTCTATTGGAGATTTGTAGGCTGTTCTACCGGAAGTTGTCCGATCACATCATCGCCTGTTTATAGTAGTATGTGGGGTGGTTTGTTGGGAGGATTGGCGTTTAACTCTTTTCAAAAAGCACCGAAAGATGAGTCGTAGTCTGAAAAGCTGGGACGCCATACGTCTTGTACGATTGGTTGCCGGCATCGGCATTGGCTTTTATGCCTTGTATTCGGCCGATTACGTGTTTCTTCTACCGGCTGTGGCATTTCTGTTGCAAGCTGCCCTGAACCTCACTTGCGGAGGAAGTGGCTGCCCCACTGCAAATAGTCGGAAGCGTGTTTATGGAGATGTGATAAAGCCTTATCAATCTGGAAATCGGAAATGAAAAATGAGTGATTATAGAAACTGAAAATGAATAATATAAAAAATAAGGATAAGATGAAAACAATTCAATTGACAAAAGGTGAGTTTTTGAGAAGAGTGGCGGATTATGAGACAAATCCCTCCGAGTGGAAATATTTGGGTGATAAACCTGCTATTGTAGACTTCTATGCGGACTGGTGCGGCCCTTGTAAGATGGTGGCTCCTATTCTGGAAGAGCTTGCTGCCGAATATGGCGATTCTATTTACATTTATAAGATAAACACGGAAGAAGAGCCTGAATTATCGGCGGCTTTCGGCATTCGTTCTATTCCTTCGCTTTTGTTCATCCCGATGAACGAGAGTCCTCAAATGGCTATGGGAGCCATGTCGAAGGCTGACTTTAAACGTGCCATCAAAGAGGTGTTGCTTGGGGGTGAAGCTGGCAAGAATTTAAAGGGATAGTAACGGAATAATTGCAAGTTTGTAGCATATGAATCGTAGGAATATGTTTTTAATAGTGGGACTATGCTTCTTGGCTGTTGTTTTGCCGCTAAAAGCCCAGCAGGACACCTACCTGTCGGTTGACGATGCTTTGCTGATGGCGGTGCAGAACAATAAAAATATCCGGATGGCTGAGTTGGAGCATAGAATGGCTAATGCTGATTTCCATCAGACTGACGCCCTTTTTCTGCCCCAGTTGTCGACGGGCTACCAAGCGGTAGTGACAAATAACCCGTTGAACGCCTTTGGTTTCTTGCTTCAGCAAGAGAGGGTGGCGGCGCAGGACTTTGATCCGGCAAAACTGAATCATCCGGGCATTACACGGAATTATGGAGCAAGCGTCGATGTGCAAATGCCTTTATTCAATCCGGATATGATATATGCCCGTCAGGGAGCAAAAATACAGAAGGACGTATATAAGCATAAAGCGCAATATACCGTAGATTATATAAAATTCGAAGTGCAGAAAGCATATACCCGGCTGCAATTTGCTTATCAAGCACGGGCGGTGTTAAGGGCAACCTTATCGGACGTGGAGCAGATTCTTCGGTCTGTGCAAAACTTCTATGAGCAGGGTCTGGTTCAGAAGTCGGATGTGCTGAATGCCCAAGTACAAGTGAACACCATAGAAAGTGCGCTTACCAAAGCGGAAAGCAGTATATCCAATGCTTCTGACGGGTTGAAACTGTTGCTCGGCATGGAACAAGTGGAAGGCGGCAATGTTTTTCTGACGGATTCGTTGGTGTTGAAGGAGGAAACCGGGATTGCTGCTTCATTTTCGCCGATGAGGTCGGATGTGCTTGCCATGCAGAGGGTCGTGGATGCCTCCAATGCCATGGTGAAATCATCCGTAATGAAGTTCCTTCCTAAAGTCAATGCTTTCGGCAGTTATCAGTTTAACGATACCAAGTTTTTCGGATTTGATAATAATTCTTATCTGGCAGGTGTCAGTTTGACTTGGACCATCTTTTCGGGAAACAGAAATGCAAGTAAGTTGCGTTCGGATATACTCCGGCGGGATAAGCTGAAACTGGATTTGGAGGAATACAAGGACAAAAGCCGTATGGAGGTGAATAAGACCGCACGGGATTTGCAAGACCTGAAACAGGAAATCAGGAAACATCAGGCCAGTGTGGAGCAAGCGGATGAGGCTTTGCGCATAATGAACAACCGTTATAAAGAAGGCTTGGCCAGTACAACGGATTTGCTTGCTTCACAGGCTCAATTTTCTCAGCAGAAGCTCTCGCTGGCTCAGGCTGTGATGAGTTATAATGTCACTTATTATTATCAAGAGTTACTGACATCCGTCAAATAAGTAAGATAGAAATCACTATGACAACATTTATAAAAATATTTTTTTCAGAGATTATACTTATTGCTGCATTATCCGCTTGCTCATCGACTACCGATGAAAGAGCAGAAGAAACTGTTGTTGCAGTAGAAACCTATTTGCCGACCGCTTCGCATGAAAATGGCTTTTTTGTAAGCGGAATGGTGTCGGCCAAGCAAACAGCCATGATAAGTACCCGGGTAATGGGGTTTGTTGATAAAGTATACGTGAAGCAGGGAGACGCAGTAAGACAAGGGCAATTGTTGCTTGTAATCAATAGTGATGACCTGAAAGCAAAAAAAGCACAGGCTGAGGCTATGGTGGCCGAGGCTGAAGCTGCCTCAAAAAATGCGAATCGGGACTATGAACGCTACAAAGCCTTGTACGAACGGAAGAGTGTTTCACTGAAAGAGTTTGAAAACATGGAGTTGAATCAAACCTCTGTCAATGCCAAATTGCAAATGGCGCGTCAGGCGCACAACGAAGTAAATGCCATGCTGGCTTATACCGATATCCGTGCGCCTTTCTCCGGCATAGTCACACAACGGATGATTGACGAGGGAAGTACTGCCACTTCGGGCATGCCTCTATTGAGCATGGAACAATCGGGTGAACTGGAGATTAAAGCTTCAGTGCCCGAAAACCATGTGTCCTACATAAAAGTGGGCAATCCCGTCAAAGTGGATATTAAATCGCTTGGCAAACATCTGGATGGGAAAGTTAGTGAAATCAGTCCGTCTTCTGCACTCAGTGGCGGACAGTATGCCATGAAGATTGCAATTGCTCCCGGGGAGAAAGAAAACCTTCGTGCCGGTATGTATGCCGGCATTTACATCCTTGGAAAAACGGGCAGGGAAAGCACGAAAAATGTTTGGATAGACGCTTCTTCCATTATAATGCGCGACCAGTTGACCGGTGTATATGTGGCTACTGCCGATAACTATGCCCTGCTTCGCTGGGTGAGGCTTGGCAAAGAGATTGGCGGGCAAGTGGAGGTTTTATCCGGACTGAAGGCGGACGACAGAATTATCCGCCATGCCGAAGGCAAGTTATATAATGGAAAGAAAATCAGTGTACAAAAATAAAACGAACAACTATGGAACAAGGAATATCGGGAAGAATAGCAAGGGTTTTTATCAAGTCCAAGCTGAGCCTCCTGCTGATGATTGCTTTTGTGCTGCTCGGACTATTCAGCATCTACTCCATTCCGCGCGAAGAAGAGCCTCAGATTGAAGTGCCTATGGCCGATATAATGATAGGCTATCCCGGAGCAAGTCCGGAGGAGATGGAAACTGCCGTGGTGCAGCCGGTTGAGAAACTCCTTTCGAATATAAAAGGGGTGGAAGACGTTTATTCCACTTCAATGAACGGCATGGCCATGCTTACGGTGCAATTCTATGTGGGTGAGGATGTGGAGCGCTCGTTAGTGAAGCTGTACAATGAACTGATGAAAAACCTTGACCGGATGCCGCAGGGTGTCACCGTGCCGCTGGCCAAGACGCGTTCGATAGATGACGTTCCGGTTCTGTCATTCACGTTGTGGAGCGACCGGATGGGTGGTTATCAAATCAGGCAGATAGCCGAGGTGGTATCCAATGAAATCAAGAAAATACCGGATGTGGCGCAGGTCAATATATCGGGTGGGCAAAGCCGCCAGCTGAACGTTTGGCTTGATAAGGACAAGATGGCGGAAAGCAGAGTGGATTTCAGCATGATTTCCCGTTCGCTGGAAGCCAATAATGCCCACATGCAAAGCGGCAATATGGTGACCGGTGATGTCGTTTATTCTGTGCAGACCGGCAATTTCTTCGCCAATGTGGAAGAAGTAAAGAATGCCATTGTGGGAACCAAGGACGGCCACCCCGTCTATCTCTATCAGATTGCGACAGTGAATGACGGGCCGAAATTGCCCGATACCTATGTCTCCTTTGGTTATGGTGCCGCCAGTCCGAAAAAACAGAACGAACATCCCGACGAATATGATGCCGTAACCGTTTCTATCTCTAAGAAGAAAGGTGCGGATGCAATGAAGCTGGCAGATGTCATTATAAATAAGGTGGAGCATCTGAAGAAAGACCTTATTACGGACGATTTGAATGTAGAGGTGACCCGCAACTATGGCCTTACTGCCTCGCACAAGGTTTCCGAATTGCTTTGGCACCTCACGATTGCCATTGTCATCGTTACACTGTTTGTGATGCTGGCCATGGGATGGAGGGGGGGCTTGGTCGTATTCCTATCGGTGCCCATCACATTTGCCCTGACGTTGTTTGCATACTATTTTCTGGGTTATACGTTGAACCGGATAACGCTGTTCGCTCTTGTTTTTGTGACAGGTATCGTGACGGACGACTCGATTATCATAGCCGAAAACATGTATCGCCACTTTAAAATGAGGAAATTGCCGCCGATGCAGGCTGCTCTTCATGCCATTAACGAGGTGGGAAATCCTACGATATTGGCTACGCTGACCGTCATAGCCGCAGTATTGCCCATGGCATTCGTGTCGGGCATGATGGGGCCTTATATGAGCCCGATGCCGATAGGCTCGTCCATCGCCATGATTTTCTCACTTCTGCTGGCGCTTACGCTCACACCCTATTTCGGTTTCCTTTTCCTCAGGTATAAAGGGAAAAATGAAAGGGGGACAGATGATGACAGTACTGTTGAAGATGAGGGCGCAGAGGTGCGGCAGACACGCATCTATAAGGTTTATTCAGCCATTACCACTCCTTTTCTTGACAGCCGGAAGAAGCGCTGGGTTTTTATGATCGGGCTGACGGTTGTGCTGCTTGGGTCGCTTGTTTTGTTTTATACCAAATCGGTTCCCGTTAAGATGTTGCCTTTCGATAACAAAAGCGAGTTTCAAGTGGTGGTTGATATGCCGGAGGGGACAACGCTGGAACGCACTGCTGCCGTGGCGCAGGAATTGGGTGCCTACATTAGTCGGCACAAACTGGTGACCAACTATCAGATTTATGCAGGCACATCGGCTCCCATCAGCTTCAATGGATTGGTTCGCCATTACGACATGCGTAGTGGAGACAATGTGGCTGACATTCAGGTGAATCTGGTTGACAAGGGCGAACGTAGCGAACAAAGCCATGACATCGCCAAGTCGATGCGTGCCGGTTTACAAGAGATTGGTAAAAGACATGGCGCCAACGTGAAAGTGGTTGAAGTACCTCCGGGACCTCCGGTCATGTCCACCATTGTGGCCGAGATATACGGAAATGACTATACAAAGCAGATTGAGATTGCCGAACAGGTAAAGGGACTTCTGGTTGAAACCGAAAATGTAGTGGATGTGGATTGGAGTGTGGAAAGCAACCAGACCGAATATCGGTTTGAAGTGGATAAGGATAAAGCCATGAAGTTGGGCATTCCGAGTGGGCAAGTGGTACAGAATGTGCGTGCGGCATTGTCGGGCATGCCTGTGGGGGTACTTCATCAGCCCTCTACGGTCAATCAGGTGGGTATTGTGCTTCAGCTGCCCGAGGAGCAGCGATCGAATATCGACGAGGTGATGAGTGTGAATGTGGTCAATCCTCATAGAATGTCTACACCGATAGGCCACTTGGTGACCGTGACCGAAAGCGAAAAGCCTAAAAACATCTACCGTAAAAACCAGAGGCGGGTGGTGTACGTGCTTGCCGAGGTGGCGGGCGAGTTGGAAAGTCCGGTATATGCCATGATGGACGTATCGAAAGAGTTGACTAAGGTTGAACTTCCGGCAGGCTATACGCTTCAGGAGGAATATAGTATGCAACCGGAGTTGGAAGACAACTTCTCGCTCAAGTGGGATGGCGAATGGAAAATAACCTACGAGGTATTTCGTGATTTAGGTTTGGCATTTCTTTTTGTTCTTGTCATTATTTATATGCTCATCGTAGGGTGGTTTCAAAGTTTTGTCACTCCGTTTGTACAGTTGGCTGCCATACCGCTGTCATTGATAGGCATTGTATTGGGGCATTGGATTATGGGGGCTTATTTCAGTGCGCCGTCCATGATTGGCTTTATTGCCTTGGCCGGTATCATGGTGCGTAACTCGGTATTGCTGATAGACTTCATCGATATCCGTCTCAAAATAGGGATACCATTGAAACAAGCCGTAATCGAGGCCGGAGCCGTGCGCACCACTCCGATTATCCTGACGGCCGGAGGTGTGGTGCTGGGAGCTATCGTAATGCTGTTCGACCCTATTTTTCAGGGGCTGGCCATCTCGCTTATGGGCGGAACCATCACTTCGACGGTACTCACGCTGGTAGTGGTGCCTTTGCTGTACTTTAAGATGTTGAAAAATAAAGTGAAATAAGAATGAAACTGATTGTGATATTAAGTATAACCGAGTATCAGGAGCAAGTGATCAAACTACTCTATGAAGCCGGGGTGAGCCGTTTCAGCCTGATGGATATTACCGGATATAAACGGAAAAAAGAGCGTGTAGCATTGAATTGGTTTGGCACGGCGGCAGAAGCGAAAGTCAATTCCATTCTGTTTTTCAGTTTTGCTTCCGAAGAAGTTGCCCGAAGCGTAATCCGTGTTGTTGAAACTTGCAATGGAGAGGTGCAGAACCCTTTTCCGGTTCATGCTTTTGTTCTTGACGTTGAGCAGAATTCTAAATTCTTCTGATTATGAACAGGGTGTAACGGCCGTTCAATGGCAGACACCCTGTCTGTAAGTAATCTTAGTTTGATGTAAGAGGAAAAGACGGCCTGCGTATGGAAAGATAACTCCTTCTCTATGGGAGAAAAAAGGAAAACTCCCATGAGAAAACTTCCTGTTCGGAGGAGAGAGTTCTTTATTTCAAACTTTGGGATAACCCGGGTTCGGGGCAGGCGGTTTCTTTTGCTGAAGGCGAGGGGCTGTATCCTGTCGGGCAGATATTTCTTGAATGCACCGGTTTACAGAGGTCAGACAGAAGAGAGCTTTTCAGGTCGACCGACCTCCCCCCCCTGTTTTGACAGCTACAATCCTTTGTCGTGACAGAGGCAAGTGTTCAAGCCGACAGACACTTGTGTTTGACGTGACAGGCACAAGTGCCTGAGCCGTTAGATGCAAGTGTCTGACAAGGCAGTAGTAAATACTTGATAGCCAACGAACTGTAATCTTAAAATACAAGTCTTTGGGTGAGGCTGTCGACCTGCTTCTTATCCCGAACTAAGGTTAAGTTGTACCGAATTCACGTTATTTATGAAAGCCTTTGTTTTCTGTTGCCGTTGCCGCACATTCCGGACAAAGCCCTTTCAGCACATAGTTGATGCCGTTTAGTGTAAAACCTTCAGGCAGGTTGACTACCGGAGTGGGAATGTTGGTGAAGCAGAAAGTCTTGTTGCACTTCTCGCAATGGAAATGTGTGTGCAGGTCGTCCACTCCGCAAGAGCAGTTGCTGCTGCATACTGCATATTTGAATGAACCCGTTCCATCGTCGATGCTATGTATCAGATGGTGAGAGAGAAACAACATGATGGTACGGAAGATGGTAGATTTGTCGACGGTATCCAGCGCATTTTCCAAGTCGAGCAATGATACGGAACGGTCTGCTTGCAACATGGCTTGCAGCACTAAAAGCCTTATGGCGGTAGGCGATATTTCCCTTTTTGCTAAAAGGTCTAAGCATCTCTTTTCTTCTATCATCTTTTCTACAACTCCTATTTTATCAGTTTTTGTATGCGTGTGGCGTTGATTATCGCGATGAGGGCAACTCCCACATCTGCAAAGACAGCTTCCCAAAGGGTGGCCATACCGCCGGCGCCGAGGATTAGTACAAGCAGCTTCACACCGAATGCCAGAGAGATGTTTTGCCAGATTATCCGACGCGTCTGTCTGCCGGCATGGATGGCGGTGGCTACCTTGGACGGATGGTCTGTCTGAATCACGACATCGGCGGTTTCTATGGCAGCGTCACTGCCCAAACCGCCCATGGCAATGCCCACATGGCTGAGGGCAAGGACGGGGGTGTCATTGATGCCATCGCCCACGAAAGCTATCCTGTTTCTTGCATCCCGACGCAACTCCTCGACATGTTTCACTTTCCCGTCGGGCAGCAAGTCTCCGTATGCTTGTGCCACCCCCAGCTTTCGGGCAAAGTTAAAGACAATTCCTTGCTTATCTCCCGACAGTATCTGGATGTTGTCGATATTCAATGCCTTTAGTCCTTCAATGGCTTTGAAGGCATCTTCTTTCAGCGTATCCGACAATAGCAAGTGTCCGGCGTAGGTTGTTCCGATGGCACAAACCACAACCGTATCGGCGATGGACGAAAGTTTATCGGGATATTTCACCTGAAATTTATCCAACAGCCGGGTGTTTCCTACCAGAATACGGTCATTGTCTATGAAGGTCTGCAAACCATGACCTGCGATTTCCGTAATGTCCGACACGGCCATCGGCTCTATGCCCTTCTGTCCGGCATAACTTGCAATCGCTTTGGCTATGGGGTGTGTGCTGTTGCGTTCCACAGAAGCAACCAGTCGTATAAGTTTCTCTTCCGACATGTCCGGTTGAGTTTCGCAGGACTGCACCTCGAAGATTCCTTTGGTCAGTGTGCCCGTCTTGTCGAATATCACTGTGTTGATTCGGGTGACGGCATCCAGATAATTTCCTCCTTTAAACAATACTCCCAAGCGGGATGCAGCCCCTATGCCGCCGAAATATCCCAGTGGAATGCTTACCACCAATGCACAGGGACAGGAGATGACCAGAAATACCAGTGCTCTGTACAGCCAGTCGTTGAAGATGAACGGATATTCAGGAATTATCAAGGAGTAGATGTAAGGAAGCAGGACAATCAGCACTGCCAATCCGGTGACGATGGGGGTATAGATGCGGGCAAACCTCCGGATGAACAGTTCGGCCGGCGCTTTTCGTTCGGAAGCGTCCTGCACCAGTTCCAAGATTCTCGACAATGCACTTTTCTCGAATGTCTTTGTCACCCGTATCCTTACCACTCTGTCGGTCGAAATCATTCCGGCAAGCACTTCTTCACCTTGCCGAATGTTGCGGGGGACGCTCTCTCCCGTCAGGGCAGATGTGTTGAAGGCTGCCACTTCACCCAACATCACACCGTCCAGGGGAACCCGTTCTCCTGCTTTCACTTCGATGACCTCACCGACTTTTACCGTTTGAGGAGCCTCTACCACCGATTCATTATCCTTGATTACCGTTGCCGTTTCCGGACGTACGTCAAGCAGAGAGCTGATGTTGTGCTTTGCTCTATCCACCGCTTTCTCCTGAAAAAGCTCTCCCAAAGAATAGAACAACATTACGGCCACTCCTTCAGGATACTCCCCTATATAGAAAGCACCTACGGTGGCTATGGACATGAGGGTAAATTCACTGAAGACATCCTTTCGTACAATATTCTCCCATGCCTCTTTCAGAACGGGTAGCCCTACCGGCAGATAGGCCAGCAAATACCAGCAGAATGCCGCATATCTTTCTTGAAAGAGAGTAAAGTCTGTCGAATTCAAGATAATGCCTCCCAAAAGCAGCAGGGCAGAGAGGACGATTCGCCAATAGTCCTTCAGCCAACTATTCTTTTTTTCGTTCTCTACTGCATGCTTGTGTGTGCAGCAACAATTGCAGCTCATATCGTTTCCTCCTTTTTTATCTTTTTCCGAGACAAAGATAATAGAAAAAGAATGCAACCAAGTTGCAAAGTTCCATATTCTGCCACACTTGTGCTATCTCATAGTTTTGTTCTCCGATTTATTTTCGTGTCAGGAATGTGTACCTGCTTCGTATCATCTCCGTATTATAATTATATTGGTGCGGAGTTGATACGGACTTGGTACGGTGCAGATACGGAGCATGTATGTAGGTTGTATGGGTGATGCAGAAATGGGGCGGGCTGCTTTAAAAGTAACAATAATCGGGGATTTGTCGTTATTTAATCTGAAAAATGTTATACCTTTGTTCCTCAATTTGTCTTTATGAAGCAATTTCCATTTTCTGTCGGTGTGTTTGTCTTGTGCTGTTTTCTGCTTGCAGGCTGTCATAACCGGCAAGAACTGCCTTTGCCGACGGAAGCAGGCCGGAGTTCGGCTTTTACGGATTCCGCAGCTTCGGATATGCCTTTAGTCGGGCTGCCTCTCCCTGCTAAGCGGTTGAGTGCGGCCGACATATCCCTTACTAAAGATTTATTGTACGATAAGTATACCTTGAATGACACTTATCCTTATAAAGACACTGTGCGTTCTTTCAAATGGGATGTGATTCGCAATTGCCTTGCTTATATAGAGAACATGCAGCTCGATATGGCAAGGTTGGTGGTGTTGCAGAACTATAAGAACCTGAATGGAGAAGCTACGTTGGTGCGTACGTTTGTGCGCGATGCCTATCGGCGCGTGTCCGATACATTGGGCGTGGAACGTTATCAGTCCGTCCCCTTGTATCTGCCTGCCGATACTCTTGTGCCCGAACGTTATGGACGAGACGGGACATTGGCCTATCTCAGAGGCAGGGTAGGGAGTTTCTGCCTGATACATCCCGTAACATTTGAAGAAGAATGGTTATCACCCTCTCGTTATCTGAAGCAGTTGGAAGACAGTACGTTTTTTAATCACGTGATTTTTGTAGATCGGCTCGATCAGAATATAACCACTTTGGAGCGTATTTCCGGTGGTGTGTGGAAGATACGCAGCATGAATCCGGCCACTACCGGACGCTATGCTCCGCCTTATGCCCAAGAGACACCGTTGGGAATGTATCTGCTCCAGCAAAAGAAGTCGCGTATGGTGTTTCTAAAGGACGGCTCTACTGCCACGGGAGGCTATGCGCCCTATGCCAGCCGCTTTACCAATGGCGCTTATATACACGGAGTGCCGGTAAATGTGCCGCGTACGTCTCTGATTGAATACAGCCAGTCTTTGGGGACAACGCCTCGTTCGCACATGTGCGTCCGAAACGCAACTTCGCACGCTAAGTTTATCTTCGACTGGGCGCCTGTTGAAAAGTCTTTGGTAGTAGTCATCGAATAGAACACACGGATTTTTAACTGTCTGTTTGATAGCTGTATGAAAGAAAAAAACTAACTTTGCCGCCATTATCTTTCTGGCGGAATTCTATGGGACGGTTTACTTTATTTTTCCTCTTTTTGTTTATCCCCTGTGTGTTGTCCACGAATGGCAAATCATGGGAGAATGAGGAAGGTATGTCCTCCGCCGCAGGTGTGGGCGACACGGATTTTTGCGCCGACCTGTATCATTCCATGCAGTTGGAAGGGACTGTGAATTGGAAGGCTTTTCGGCAAGCTGTGGCGGGTTATTATAAGATAGAAAACCGGAAGAGGGATGTATTGACGTTGATTGACTTCTCCCGTCCTTCGACCGACAAACGTCTTTTTGTTTTCGATATGAAAGAGCGCAAGATGCTTTTTTCTTCGGTTGTTTCTCACGGAAAGAACAGCGGTGAGAAATACGCCACTTCTTTCTCCAACGAATACGGCTCTTATAAAAGCTCGTTGGGCTTTTATCTCACCGGAACCACTTATCAGGGGAAGAATGGCTATTCACTTATTCTGGATGGCTTGGAGAAAGGAATCAACGACCGTGCCCGCGAGCGTGCCATTGTGATGCATGGAGCCGCCTATGCCAATCCGTCGGTGGTGAGCAAGGGAGGCCGGTTAGGAAGGAGTTTCGGTTGTCCGGCTGTACCTCAGCAACTTTCACGTCCTATTATTGATGCCATCAAGGGAGGGAGCGTGATGTACATTTTTGCAGAAGCGCCGGATTATCTGGCTCAAAGTTCTGTGTTGCAGAATGACGGGCAATTCTGAGGAACAATTTGCTGCTTGTCGGCCGAATTAAAACCGTTTCTTCTTTTAATTGTTTTCCGGAGGTTTTAATGGTTTGGTCTTTTATCTGTTCTCTCTGTCGGAAGATTTCCGGCAAGTGCCCGAAATGTTTTTTATCAGGAGGGTTGTCGGGACACGGAGAGAAAATACCGGTTATGAATAAAGAATGTTCTATATTTGTTGCATTGAGTATGTATTAAGAGAATGAAGGTATGGGTTGTTTAATGAATATTTTGTGGTTGGTGTTCGGTGGTATTATTACTGCCGTGGAATACCTTGCAGCCAGTTTATTGATGATGATTACCATTATTGGTATTCCTTTCGGCATGCAGACTTTGAAGCTGGCAAGCCTTGCTTTGTGGCCTTTTGGTAAGGAGGTGCGTAGCGGAGAGCGTTCAGCCGGTTGTCTTTATGTATTGATGAATGTGGTGTGGATATTCTTGGGCGGCATCTGGATCAGCTTTTCGCATTTGCTATTCGGATTGTTGCTGTGTATCACCATCGTCGGCATTCCTTTCGGCATGCAGCATTTTAAATTGGCAGGATTGGCGTTGACGCCTTTCGGAAAAGATATAGTTGCAGCCTGATTGCTTATTCACAAAGTCATAAAAGAAGAAGGGCGGAGAACCATTTCGGTCTTCCGCCCTTCGCTCATTTTATTTTAAAAGTGTTTTTTACATGGTTAAGTGAGGCTGCTTTGCGAGCAGCTTTTGCAGTTTGCCATTCAGAGTCTGGCACATAGTACCGTTTCCCATTGCTTGATAACGCTTGATTTGGTACTGTAACATCAAAATTTCATTTGCATTCTTTTTCATAATTGTCATCTTTTGTGCTTTCCGCGTTTCGGAAAGCGGGTTTTTACTTCTTTTCTTTCACGTTGCAAAGATACGACTTTATTTTGATAAAACATGTTTTATAACATAAAAAATAGAAATTTTCCCTTTGTTATCTTTAGAATACAGTGATTTGTAATCTGTATATAACAAATATATTACATATCTTTGCATCTGTGTAACTATGTATCTATCATGTTTATGAGTAAATGGGCGGAACTCCTGAAAAGCCCCTATCCGATATTGTATCAACGCAGGAAGGCAGTGGTGTTGCCTTCGGCTGTTATTTTTCTGATACTGTATTTGTTGCAACCGTTTGGAATCTCGGAAATGCAGTATAATAAATTTCCTGTACTATTGGGCTATGGGGTGGTCACTTTGCTTGCATCGGCTTTGGCAGTATATCTGTTTCCCTTGCTGTTTCCTGCCTATTATAGAGAAGAAAGATGGACTTTAGGAAAAAACCTGCTGAATATTTTAATCACCTGTTTTATGGTTGCCGTTGGTATTTGGTTATACTCTTCTTGGCAGTTTGGAGTTGCTTTGAATATCAGTTTGTTTTTGCTTTGCTCGATGTGGGTATTGCTGCTGTCCCCGTTTCCTATCGTCATTTTTCTGATGTGGAACAGAAACCTGCAACTGACCCGTAACCTGAGGGAGGCTACGGAAATAAATCTCCATCTTTCAAAAGAAATATCTTTAGGAGACGTAGAGAACAGGCTGGCAGAAAAGACTTCTTTTAGGGGAATACTGACCTTCGCCGGAGGAAGCAAGGATTCATTGGAAGTCGCGGCGGAAGATTTCCTTTATGCAGAGGCAGAGGGAAACTATGTGAAAGTGGCTTATCGCCCGGATGGAGAAAGAACGGTTGTCAAGAAGATGTTGCGTGCCACCATGAAGCAGGCGGAGGAGTCGGTTGCTGTTTGTCCTTTCATCATACGTTGCCATAGGGCGTTTCTTGTGAATGTACGGATGGTGGTGAAAGTAGACGGAAACTCACAGGGGTATAGGTTGAACCTTGAAGGGTGTGAAGAGGAAGTTCCCGTTTCGCGCGCTTATGCCAAAGAGGTGAGAGCACTGATTGAGAACCGTATAAAAAGGTAGTCGTTCGTCACAGAAATATACAGTTCATCACAAAGAGGTTGTTGGTCGTCACATATCCGGGATGTCTGTCCCGGATATTTTTTTGTCTTGTATTCTTCCTTTATGTTTGCGGCAGAAAACGAGATAAATGGCAAAATAATGAGAAGTAGAACATTTTTTTTGGTATTGAGCGGGCTGCTCCTGATACATCCTTTATTTGCGCAGAAGTATATGACCGATACGGTGCGTCTGAAATTTCATATAGACAGTATCGCTTTGGAAGAGGTGGTGGTGAAAGGCAGGAAAACGCCGGTTGCCAACAGCCGTTGGAGCGATATCCACCCTGTGGAGTTAGTCACTGTGGGCGGTGCGAACGGAGATTTATATAAAGCCTTGCAGACGCTGCCGGGCACTCAAGTGCAGGGTGAAACCGGAGAATTGTTGGTGCGCGGGGGCAGCAGTCGGGAAACACAGACCTTTATAGATGGAATGCATGTGCTGAATTCTTATACTTCGAACGGCATCAATACTCCTGCCCGTAGCCGCTACTCCACTTTTATGTTCAGTGGGGTGAGTCTTGCTTCGGGAGGTGCTCCACAAGAATATGGAGAGGCACTTTCGGCTGTCTTGCCACTCGAAACGAAAGATTACAGCAGGGTTGACAAGGTGGGAATGAATGCTTCTGTGGTTGGTGTAGGCGGAGGGGGTACAAAGACTTTCGGAGGCGGGTCTCTGTCTGTCGATTTGAATTATCAGAACTTGGGCCTGTATGATGAAATATATTCCGGCAGAAAAGATTTTGAGAAACCATACCGTATGTTTTCAGCAGCTACCCAATTCCGCTATGTTCCTCGTGATGCCGGACTCCTGAAAATCTATGCGCAATATGACCGGACGGACTTCTCCGTTTATGAGGGAGATACCCGCAGTTTGTTTGCGCTGGGCGAGGACAATGTTTATGTCAATGCTACATATCGCAAGCATACGTCTGGTGGATGGAGCCGGTTTGTAGGGATGGCTTACTCTTATTATAATCGGAAGATCGATGGTGCGGTTGTTTCGGGAGATAATTGGTCGGAGCGCCAACAGGAATTGCATTTGAAGGCAAAAGCTTCTAAACGGTTGTCATCCGTGTTTCGGATAGATATGGGAGTAGAGAGTTATATTCGTGGTTATGAGAATAGATATCTGCTTGGGGAGATAAAAGAAAATAATCACTTGTGTCCGGTTGTTTGCGCCGGGTTCTTTTCTGCGACTTATTATCCGTGGGAACAGTGGAAAGCGGAACTTTCTTTCCGTACGGAATATGTGTCGTTGAATCGGAAGATGAACTTTTCGCCCCGTTTGGCTGTGAACTATTACGGAGGTAATGTGATATTGTCCGGAACCATCGGGCGTTATACGCAATTACCCGAAAACAGTTATCTGATACGCCGAAAGGATTTGTTATCCGAAGTGTGTATGCAGTATAATCTGGGTGCGCAGTATGAGGATGGAGGCCGTTTCTGTAAAGCAGAGCTTTATTATAAGGATTACGACCGGTTGGCATTGGAGGAAACGGGTGTCGATGCAAGAGTCGGGCATCTTATCTCCGGTGGTTACGGATACAGCAAAGGTGTCGATTTGTTCTTTCGCGACGGGGCTTCATTCAAGAGTCTGGAATACTGCTTATCCTATACTTATAATATAGTCAAGCGTAAGTACCGGATTTATCGGGAACTGACCACTCCTCAGTATGCCACCCGGCACAATGCCGCATTGGTTGTGAAGTATTCTTTGCCCCGACTGCGTTCCATCATAGGCCTTACCAATCGTTTCAGCAGTGGGCGGCCTTATCACAACCCCGCATTGCCGGGGTTGATGAATGATGAAGTGAAGCCCTACAACAGTCTGGATGTGGGTGTGACTTTTCTGGCAAATAAAAAAGTCATTATACACGCTTCCGCCACCAATATTCTGTGCAGGAAGAACGAATTCGGCAAGGTGGACGGTAAAGCGATTTTGGCATCGGCAGACCATTTCTTCTATGTGGGCGTGTATGTCACTTTGGGAAAGAAAGCGGCTTATGATGTGTCTAATTTTTAAGATAGCAGATAGTGTAAAACATATTATCGAGTATTAACGTTAAAAGAATGAAGAAAATGAAAGCAATGATTGTTTTTTTAGTGTGTCTGTTTCAAGGCACGGTGACACTGTTGTTTGCCCAAAACCTGACCATTGAGGTTCGTGACATTGAAAAGGCGGAGGGGCATCTTTATGTAGCCATCTACAATTCGGAGGAGGCGTTTATGAAAAAGCCTATAGCGACGTTCAGGGTAGATGTGAAAGATAAAATACTTTCTATTCCCTGTCGGGGACTACCCGTCGGGACGTATGCTGTTTCTCTCTTTCAGGATGAAAATGGAAACGGAAGTCTGGATACCGGAGCTTATGGCATTCCTACGGAGAAGTATGGTTTCAGCAATGATGCCGAGGGTGTTATGGGTCCCCCGTCATACGACAAATGCAGTTTCATCTTTTCGGCAGATACGACTTTGGTGATACATTTGAGATAGAAGCATGCCTCCATGATTCAGTCGTAGAGGTGTTGGTGATGTAATATTCGTTTACTTTTTCAAAGATCCTTTCCGACTATGAAAATGAAAGACCGCATACCCCTTGTCAGAATAGCTTCTGACGGGGGTATACCTAAGTATACGACTTAGATGCCCTAAGTATAGGACTTAGGTATCCTAAGTATATTACTTAGCTTGCCTCGATATAAGATCCTGTTTGGCTTTTCTTTTTTTATTGGCTTTTCAAGATCTGTTTATGCTTTCTTTTTGGTGTGATTTTTCAATGTGGGATGAGACTCGGATTTCTTGGGATAATCTGCTTTTATGGCTTCCTCCTCTGCTGTTCATTCTTCTATTTAAAGGGTTGTTTTAATTTGCATTGAAGAGAATAAGCGGGCTTTAAATTTTATTTTATTCCTGATTTATACTATTTTTGTGACCCAACCTTAATAATAGATTATGATGAAGCGAATTACACGATTTTCTTTTCTTTTAGTACTGATGTGCTTGCTGGCCGCTTGCGGCGGACGTTCTTTCATCACTGATGCTGCTTATCGTCGGCGTGTGGAACAGGATTTCAGCCGGAAAAAGGCAATGTTGCCGCAAGGCGATTTGTTTGCCGTGTTCGATATGGATTTGCCTGCATATGAGCGTGAAGCCTTGGAGTTTCTTTATGCTTACATGCCTTTGGCCGACATAGCCGACTATCCCGGCGAGTTCCATCTGATGAATATACGTGCCTCTCGGAAGGCGGCAGAGGAGATGCCTTGGGGAAAGACCATTCCTGAAGACATTTTCCGCCATTTTGTGCTTCCGGTGCGGGTGAACAATGAGCAATTGGACAGCGCACGGGTGGTGTTTTATGAAGAACTGAAAAACCGGGTGAAATCTCTTTCCCTATATGACGCCATTTTGGAAGTAAATCACTGGTGTCACGAAAATGCCGTCTATACCCCTTCCGATTCTCGTACCAGTTCGCCTTTGGCTACGGTGCGAACAGCCTACGGGCGTTGCGGCGAAGAGTCCACTTTGCTGGTGGCCGCCCTGCGTTCGGTGGGCATTCCTGCCCGTCAGGTCTACACTCCCCGTTGGGCGCATACGGACGACAACCATGCTTGGGTAGAGGCATGGGCCGACGGACGATGGTACTTCCTCGGCGCTTGCGAACCGGAACCGGTGCTGAATCTCGGTTGGTTCAATGCGCCTGCCAGTCGTGGCATGCTGATGCACACCAAAGTATTCGGACGTTACGAGGGAGCAGAAGAGGTGATGTCCGTCACACCCAATTATACCGAAATCAATGTAGTGGAAAATTATGCGCCGACGGCTAAGGCTATCGTTACGGTGGAGGACGAACAGGGAAATCCGGTGACTGATGCATGTGTGGAATTCAAGCTCTATAACTATGCGGAGTTTTATACCGTGGCCCGCAAGCAGACCGATGAGAAAGGAAAAGTCTTTCTGACGGCAGGCAAGGGAGATATGCTGGTGTGGGTTTCCAGAGACGGCAAGTTCGGTTATGCCAAACTTTCTTTCGGCAAGGAGAGTGAACTGACGGTGAAGATAGATAAGGTGGCCGGCGAAGCCCATACCGTAGACTTTGATATCGTTCCGCCTCCCGAAAGTGCCGACTTGCCTGAGGTGACTCCCGAACAACGGGCTGAGAACGACCGCCGCATGGCTCGCGAAGATTCCATCCGAAATGCGTATGTATCAACGTTTATGACCGATGAAACGGCACGTGAGTTTGCCAAACGCTACAAGTTAGATGAAGAACTTGCTTCCCGCTTGTTGGTTGCTTCCCGGGGCAATCATCGGGTTATATCCGATTTCATGGCCCGGCTGCGTTCTGAAAAGTCAAAGCGTGGTGGTTTCGACCTCTTGCAGCAAATTTCGGCCAAAGACCTTCGCGATGTCCGTAAAGAGGTGCTGATAGACCACATGCTCTCTCCCATGTGCAAGGATAACAGCCTTTTCAGCAAGTACGTACGCAATCCGCGCGTGAGCAATGAGATGCTTACGTCTTATAAGACTTTTTTCAAGAATGTGGTGTCGAAAGCCGATGCCGAGGCTTATGAGGCTGAACCGATGAAACTGGTGGCATGGGTGGCCGAGCATATCCGGATAGAGAAAGAGTGTAATCTGGGAGGAGCGCCCATCACCCCTGAAGGCGTGTGGAAGGCTCGAGTGGCAGATGCCCACAGTCGCGATATATTCTTCGTTTCGATGGCACGCAGCATGGCGATACCGGCTCGCATCGACGAAGTGACCGGAAAAGTGCAACTGATGACGGCAAACGGTGCTGTAGATGTGAATTTCGACCAAGTGCAACCTGAAAGCCAAATGCTGCAAAAAGGCCGTCTTGTGGCCGGATACCGTTCTGTTGCCTCATTGGACGATCCGAAATATTACTCCCATTTCACGCTCTCCAAGCTGACTTCGCAAGGGCGTCTGCAATTACTCTCTTATGATGAGGGCGATGCGGATATGGGAGGCGGCACTACATGGGCCGGCCTTTTGAAAAACGGCACGGCATTGGATGCCGGAAGCTATGTGTTGGTGACAGGCACGCGCCTTGCCGGCGGTGGTGTGCTTTCCCGGATTGTTTTCTTCAGTATCGTTCCGGGGCAGACGACGGAGATTGAACTGGTGATGCGCGAGCGCAAGGATGAGGTGCAGGTCATCGGGAGCTTCAATTCCGAATCGCTCTTTACTCCTCGCTCCGGCGATGGCGGAACAGATAAACGAAGCCTGTTGCAGGCTTGCGGAAGAGGTTATTTCGTTGTAGGCATCTTGGGCGTCAATCAAGAACCCACCAATCATGCGTTGCGCGACATTGCCGCCTTTAAGGACAAGTTGGAGAAGTGGGGGCGCCCGATGGTGCTTCTCTTCCCCGATGAGGCCAAAGCCGCAAAGTTCGCTCCCGCTTCCTTCCCCGGCCTGCCCTCCACCATCTGCTATGGCATCGACACCGACGGCATAGCTGAACAGATTGTGAATAACATGAAGCTGAAACACAAGGAGGCATTGCCTATATTCATTATTGCCGATACGTTCAATCGCGTGGTCTTTGTATCGCAAGGATATACCATCGGATTAGGCGAACAGCTGATGAAAACTGTCGAAAACCTGTGAGAAACAGGAAGCCGGCTCTCCACAAGAATGAAAAGACGCATTAAAACAGTATCGATAGGAGACCGTATAAAGTTTAAACCGACTCTGTAGACGTGAAATATGCCGATTGTTGAAATATCATCTTTGTCCCATCCGGGAGTGGAAATCTTTAGTACTCTGACCGAAGCCCAGTTGCGCAACCGCATCGAGCCGGACAAAGGAATGTTCATTGCCGAAAGCCCCAAAGTGATAAAAGTGGCTTTGGATGCCGGCTACGAACCTGTTTCCCTTTTATGTGAGCGCAGACATATCGATGGTGATGCGGCCGCGATTATTGAACGTTGCGCCGATGTGCCTGTCTATACCGGCGAAAGGGAACTGCTTGCCCGTCTCACGGGGTATGTCTTGACGCGAGGAGTGCTTTGTGCCATGCGCAGACCTGCTCTGCCCGGCCTTGCGGAGGTTTGTGGCGGAGCCCGCCGTATCGTTGTCATCGACGGAGTGACGGACAGCACCAATATAGGTGCCATCTTCCGCTCGGCAGCCGCTATCGGCATGGATGGCGTGCTGCTTGCGCGTAACGCTTGCGATCCCTTCAACCGTCGTGTCGTCAGGGTGTCGATGGGTTCCGTTTTCCTTGTTCCTTGGACATGGATGGACGGTCCTCTCGGCACTCTTGCGGATTTCGGCTTTCGCACGGCGGCAATGGCTCTTACGGACAAATCCATTTCCATTGACGATCCTATCTTGGCATCTCAATCGCGGCTGGCCATTGTAGTGGGTAACGAAGGCGACGGGCTTCCGCCTGCGAGGATAGCCGAAGCCGACTACGTGGTACGCATTCCCATGTCGCACGGAGTCGATTCGCTGAACGTGGCAGCGGCGGCAGCGGTGGCTTTTTGGGAACTGCGTGCTCGTTAAGGAAGTTCGGCGAGGAAACGCTGAATTGAGTAAAAATACAATCGGATGATGGGATGAGGAGCTGATAAAACGATTGTTTTTAGTTCCTATGTGCGACAATTCATAGAGAAATCGGAAAATAAAGCCCATGTCTGTTCTCTTTCCGAAATAGGAGAAACTTTTCTTTTAGCATCTTTTATTATTTTTTACTGCCTTCCTTTCACTGATTATCGCTAATTTCGAGCGTTTTTTTATAAAAACAACTGAATAACTAATAATTTATTATATATGGAAAACCTGAATATTGCACTTCTGCTTATGGTAATAGGTATGGCTACTGTCTTTGCCATCCTGTTGATTGTTATATACTTAGGGAAAGGGCTTATTGCACTTGTGAATAAATATGCACCCGAAGAAGCGCAGTCTGTCAAGACTACGGCTGACGGAGCTGCTCCCATTTCCGGAAACATTCTGGCGGCCATTGGTGCTGCCGTCACAGTGGTGACGCAAGGCAAGGGAAAAGTGGCCAAAGTAGAGAAAATCCGATGATAATAATCTTATAATATAAAACACACTGAATCATTTAGCATGAAAAGAGAAATTAAGTTCAGTTTGGTATTCAGGGACATGTGGCAAAGTGCCGGAAAATACGTGCCCCGCGTCGACCAGCTGGTGAAAGTGGCTCCCGCCATCATTGAGATGGGTTGTTTTGCACGTGTAGAGACCAATGGCGGAGGTTTTGAACAAGTAAATCTTCTGTTTGGAGAGAACCCGAATAAAGCTGTGCGCGAGTGGACGAAGCCGTTCCATGAGGCAGGCATACAGACGCACATGCTGGATCGCGCGTTGAACGGACTCCGCATGAGTCCCGTGCCTGCTGATGTACGTCAACTGTTCTATAAGGTAAAGAAAGCTCAGGGTACGGACATCACGCGTACTTTCTGCGGATTGAACGACACCCGCAACATCATTCCGTCCATCACTTATGCTCATGAGGCCGGCATGATTTCGCAATGTTCGCTCTGCATCACTTTCTCTCCGGTGCATACGGTGGAATACTATGTAGATATGGCGAAAACCCTGATTGAAGCGGGTGCTGATGAAATCTGCATCAAGGATATGGCAGGCATCGGCCGGCCGGTGTCGTTGGGCAAGATTGTGGCAGGCATCAAGCAGATAAAGGACATCCCCGTGCAATATCACAGCCATGCCGGGCCGGGCTTCAATATGGCAAGCATCCTCGAAGTGTGCGAGGCCGGTTGCGACTACATCGACGTTGGCATGGAGCCGCTCTCATGGGGTACGGGCCATGCCGACCTC
Source organism: Prevotella heparinolytica (assembly GCF_002998535.1). Taxonomy (NCBI): domain Bacteria; kingdom Pseudomonadati; phylum Bacteroidota; class Bacteroidia; order Bacteroidales; family Prevotellaceae; genus Prevotella; species Prevotella heparinolytica. Next base: position 298,389 of record NZ_CP027234.1, read on the forward strand.
ATCAGTGTGCAGGCCATGCTGAAGGATGCAGGCTTCCAAGTGCCCGAAATCAATATGGAAGCATACATGAAAGTGCGTGCACTTATTCAGGAGTTTATGGATGATTTTCTCGGCTTGTACATCAGCCCGCGCAACCGCCTGATGAATTCGCTGCTGATAGCTCCCGGACTTCCGGGCGGCATGATGGGCAGCTTGATGGCCGATTTGGAGTCGAACCTGGAATCCATCAACAAATACAAGGCGAAGCGTAACCTGCCGTTCATGAAGCAGGACGAACTGCTTATCAAGCTGTTCAATGAAGTGGCTTATGTGTGGCCGCGCGTGGGTTATCCTCCATTGGTGACCCCTTTCAGCCAGTACGTCAAGAATCTGGCCATGATGAATGTCATAGCCATGGAAAAAGGCAAGGAACGTTGGGGAATGATTGCCGATGACATTTGGGACATGCTGTTGGGCAAAGCCGGCAAGTTGCCGGGGCAATTGGCTCCCGAGATTATCGAGAAGGCCGACCGCGAAGGGCGCAAGTTCTTTACAGGCAACCCGCAGGATAACTATCCCGATGCGCTCGATAAGTATCGCAAGCTGATGAAAGAGAACAAGTGGGAGCTTGGCGAGGACGATGAGGAACTCTTTGAGTATGCCATGCACCCGGCGCAATACGAGGCCTACATGAGCGGAAAAGCTAAGGAGGACTTTCTGGAGGATGTGGAGAAACGCCGTGCCGAGCGCGACAGGTCTCCGCTGGATGATGCCAAGCCGAAGACACTCACGGTGCAGGTGGACGGGCAGGCCTATCGTGTGACGGTGGCTTACGGCGACATCGACCTGCCTGCTTCGGCTACCGAGAAAGTTACCTCCCATATAGGCGAAGGGCAGGATGTGCCCGCACCGCTTGAGGGCAAGTTCTTCCTGACGAAGAATGCGCAGGAAACGCCCGTGAAGGTGGGCGACAAGGTGAAGAAGGGCGATTTGCTCTGCTACATCGAGGCCATGAAGACATACAATGCCATCCGTGCCGATTTTGACGGGACGGTGACTGCCATTTGCCTGAATTCGGGCGATTCTGTTTCTGAAGATGACGTATTAATGAAGATTGGATGATGGAAGATATATTTGCAAAACTCTATGACATGACGGCTTTCAGCAATATCATTGCCGATCCGTCATTCCTCGTGATGTATGCCATTGCTTTCATCTTGCTCTACTTGGGAATCAGGAAACATTATGAACCGTTGCTGTTGGTGCCCATCGCTTTTGGTGTGCTCATTGCCAACTTTCCCGGCGGTGATATGGGAGTGATTCAGGCAGATGAAAACGGAATGGTTGCGGTGAACGGGGTATTGAAGAACATCTGGGAGATGCCGCTTCACGAGATTGCGCACGACTTGGGATTGATGAACTTCATCTACTATATGCTGATTAAGACCGGTTTCCTGCCGCCCGTCATCTTCATGGGGGTAGGGGCGTTGACGGACTTTGGCCCGATGCTCCGCAACCTACGGCTGTCCATTTTCGGTGCGGCTGCACAGCTGGGCATCTTCACCGTGCTGCTTTGTGCCGTGCTGATGGGCTTCACCCCGAAAGAGGCCGGTGCACTGGGCATTATCGGTGGTGCCGACGGGCCTACGGCCATCTTCACCACCATCAAGCTGGCTCCTCATCTGCTCGGTCCCATTGCCATAGCGGCTTATTCGTACATGGCGTTGGTGCCCGTCATCATTCCTATGGTGGTGAAACTGTTCTGCACCAAGAAAGAGCTGATGATTAATATGAAGGAGCAGGAGAAGCTATATCCTTCAAAAACCGAGATCAAGAATCTGCGTGTATTGAAGATTATCTTTCCGATTGCGGTGACCACGGTTGTGGCGTTGTTCGTACCCACGGCCGTACCCTTGATTGGTATGCTGATGTTCGGAAATCTGATTAAGGAGATAGGTTCCGATACCGGCCGTCTGTTCGATGCGGCGGCCAACAGCATAATGAATGCGGCCACCATCTTCTTGGGGCTGAGCGTAGGCACCACGATGACCAGCGAGGCATTCTTGAACTGGACCACTATCGGCATTGTCATCGGCGGCTTTTTGGCATTTGCGCTGTCCATCACAGGGGGTATCTTCTTTGTGAAGCTGTTCAACTTGTTCGGCAAGAAGAAAATCAACCCGCTGATTGGTGCGACGGGGCTGAGTGCCGTGCCTATGGCGAGCCGCGTATGCAATGACATTGCAACGAAGTACGACCCCAAGAATCATGTGCTTAACTATTGTATGTCGAGCAATATTTCAGGAGTTATCGGTTCGGCCGTTGCTGCGGGCGTGCTGATTTCGTTCCTCGGATAGGCATTGACATAAAAACATTCAAGGCACACTTTGTGCGTAACATCATGGAGGGTTATAAATAACGACCTCGATATAATATTGGGAATATCATAAACTGCCCGTCGTTGAACAAGATACTGTTCGATGGCGGGCTTTCTTTCTCATTTAAGGTTCACGCTGTATTTTTGCGTTCGAATCAAAGAAACGCAAAACCATGATACAGATGTTCAATGTTCTGTCTTATTTCAGAAGGGCGGACGGACTCCGGAGAGTAAGTCCCATTAGTAAAAAGGAGAAGGAAAAGAAAGTAAGGAACGTAAGTAAGGAGCGGAACGCCGTCCCCACGCTTTCGGTTTTCACCGGTGCGGCATCCCGTGGCTTAAGCCGCTCCACTGCCGAGAACTACCGCACGGCCGTGCGCTCTTTCGTTCGCTTCAACTCTGGCAGGGACGTGCCGCTTTCGGCATTCGATGCCGAGACCCTGCGCCGCTACGAGCGTTGGCTTCGCGAAGGTGGCGTATGCCCCAACACCTCCTCGTGCTACCTGCGCTCCCTGCGCGCCATCTACAACAAGGCGGCGGCAAAGCGGCTCGTGAAGGACAGGACGCCGTTCAAGGGCGTGTTCACGGGCAACGAGCGTACCGTCAAGCGGAGCATCGGGGCGGAGGAGGTGCGCAGGCTGGTCCTCACCTCCTTTCCCCCTCCCTGCGGGGGAGGCTCCGGGAAAGGGGCCGCACCGGCTCCGGGTGCTTCCGCCCTCGACCTCTTCCTCTTCTCCTTCTACGCCATGGGCATGCCCTTCACCGACCTGGCGCACTTGAGGAAGCGGCAGGTAAAGGACGGGGTGCTTACCTACCGGCGCTGCAAGACGGGGCGGCAGGTGAGGGTGAAACTTGAAAAGTGCATGCTCGACATATTGGAGAAGTACAAGGCGGAGGGCACTGACTATCTCTTCCCTATATTATATAAGGTGAAGGACGGACGGATATGCCCCGTCTCCTATCCCTGCGCCCTGAACCGCTACAACCGCTCTTTGAAGCTGCTTGCCCGGCAGGCCGGGATTGCGGTGAACCTCACCTCCTACGTGGCGCGCCACTCCTGGGCGAGCATCGCCTACGAGCAGGGCGTCGACCTGCCCGTCATCTCCAAGGCGCTGGGTCATACCGATACCAAGACCACGCTCATATATATCGAAGGGATAAAAGACGAACGGCTGGCGGAGGCCAACCGCGGGCTGCTGGAGAGGATCGGGGCATGAGCCCCCCAAGGCATTCGCCTTACCGACAACGTTTTACATCCCACCTCTTGCGAAGAGGTGTGCCCTTGCCCGTAAGTCCCTGCAAATAAACCACTTTTATCCCATATTAACAAGCTTTAGGACGGATATTTTACAAATATCGTTTACACAAACGTTTGCGTCCGCCGTATCCCTCCCGGCAAAGTCCCGCACCTGCCGGTAAAAAGTTTCCCCGCCGCCCCCGGTAAGAAAGACATTCCCCGGAGGCGGACGGCATGGTTTTCTGTTTTTAATCCTCCCCGGCCCCCCTTCCATGCCCCCTCCCTCCTTCCATGCCCCCTCTTTCCTTCCCCACCTCTTCGCAAGAGGCGGCCTGCCCTGAGCCCCCTTGCCCACGGCTTTTTCGGGAGATTCCGTCCGGCTTCCTCCCCCTTTCCGTGCACGAGGGCAGGCAAGATGAAAAAGATGTATAACCCTTATTCACAGGCAATGAAAAGACCCTTTATCCTCCTGTTGCTGCTGCTCCTGTCCGGGCATTCCCGGGCGCAGGATTCCGGCATCCGCCGCGGCACGGATTCCGTGCGCGTCTATTTCCGTCAGGGCGAATCGCGCCTCGACCCCTATTTCCGTGAGAACGGCGCGCGCGTGCGCGCCTTCACCGAGCGTTTCCGCACCCTTCTCCGGGACCCCTCGCGCCGCATCCGCGGCCTGCGCGTCACCGGCGGCGCCTCCCCCGAGGGGAGCACCGCCCTCAACCAGCGCCTCTCCGAGCGTCGTGCCGAGGCCATACGGCGGATGGTCTCCGGCTATTTCCCGCACGAGTTCGGCTGGCTCTCCACCGTCCCGCAAGGCATCGACTGGCAGGGGCTTGAACGCCTCGTGCTCTCCGACGAGTACATGCCCTACCGCCACGAGGTGCTCGACATCCTGCGCCACACCCCCGAATGGATCACGCACAACGGGCAGGTGGGCGACGGCCGCAAGCGCCGGCTGGGCATGCTTGGCGGGGGCTACGCCTGGCGCTACATGGAGAGCCGTTTCTTCCCCGAGCTTCGCGCCTCCACCCTGCACGTGTGGTACGAGTCGGAGGAGGTTCGGGAAGCCGCCAAGGACACCGTCTACATCCTCCCGCCCGAAAAGGAGGAAGCGGTCTCCCCCTCCCGCGACCGCAGGCCTTTCTACATGGCCGTGAAGACCAACCTGCTCTACGACGCCGTGGTGCTTCCCAACCTCGGGCTGGAGTTCTACCTCGGCCGCGGCTGGTCCGTAGCCGGCAACTGGATGTACACGTGGCTGAAGAGCGACAGGCGGCACCGCTACCACCGCATATACGGCGGCGACCTCGAGGTGCGGCGCTGGCTGAGCTACGGCCGCAAGCCTCTGACGGGGCACCACATAGGGGTGTACGGGCAGCTGCTTACCTACGACCTGGAGTGGGGCGGCAAGGGGTACCTTGGCGACCGCTGGAGCTACGGGGGCGGCATCTCCTACGGCTACTCCGCTCCGGTAGGGCGCCGTCTTAACCTCGACTTCACCATAGGCGTCGGCTACCTTGGCGGCGAGTACTTCGAGTACGTGCCCAAGGGTTGGTGCGAGACCCACCAAAGGGAGTGCTACCTGTGGCAGGCCACGAAGCAGCGGCGGTGGTTCGGCCCCACGAAGGCCGAGGTGTCGCTCGTGTGGCTGCTGGGCCACGATAACGTAAACAAAAAGAAAGGAGGCAAGAGATGAAAACCTGTCATACGATGAAAACCGGAAAGCACCCGTTCCCTTCCCGCACCCTGCGGGCGCTCGGCGCCACGGCGGCCGCCACGTTGCTGGCACTCTGCGCGGCCTTAGCAGCCGCGCTCATCGCCGCCACGCTCTCATCCTGCGAGCATAAAGGCTTCTGCGACCCCGACCCGGCGGTGTCGAGGGTTCGCGTCACCTTCGACTGGCGCAAGGCGCCCGGTGCCGCCGTCACCGGCATGAGCCTGTACCTCTACCCCGCCGGCGGTGGCGAGGCGCTGCGCTACGACTTCGACAACGCCCTTGGCGGCGTGGTGGAGATCCCCCCCGGCACCTACAAGGCCTTGTTCCTGAACAACGACACGGAGAACGTGCTCTTCCGGGGCACCGGGGGCTACGGCACTTTCGAGGCCTACACCCGGCAGGCCCACCTGCTCGAGCCGCTTGGCTTGCAAAGCAGCCCGGCGGATGCCAACCCCACGGGCGAGGCCGTTGCGCTGCCCGCCGACCCCCTCTGGGCCGGCAGGGACAACGCGGTGGAGGTGCTTGCCGCGAAAGCCTCACCCAACTCCGCCTACGACCAAGAGCTGACCTTCTTCCCCGAGCGGGAGACCCCGCGCTACACGGTTGAGGTGCGTAACGCCGAGAACCTGCGCTACGTCTCGGCCATGAGCTTCTCCCTGTCGGGACTCTCGGGCAGCCTGGCGGTGGCCTCCGGCACCCGCGACGCGCTGCGCACCACCATCCCCTTCGAGGGGCGCACGGATGCCGACGCCGGCACGGCCACGGGAAGCTTCCACGCCTTCGGGCTTTCGGCCTCGGGCAACAGGCTCCGCACGCTGGTGATATACGTCATCCTCACGGACGGGAGCAAGCAGTTCTACCCGTTCGACGTGAGCGGCCAGGTGAACGATGCCCCGAACCCCATGGAGGTGCGCATCGTCATCGATGGGCTGAAGCTGCCGCACCCCATAGTGGAGCCGGGCGGCGGAGGCTTCCAACCCACGGTGGACGACTGGGTGGGCGAGACGATAGAGATGGAGATGTGATCTTATGTGATGTGGTTCCCTATTATATGGGCCGGGGCCGCCGGATACCGGCTGCCTTGCCGATTGTTTATCAACTGTTTTATTAACCCTTTTATCAATTGTTTTATTAACTATTTTAAATTATCAACGACATGAAAAAGAATGTATTGTTTTTAGCTGCGGGCCTGCTGGCGTTTGCCTCCTGCTCGCAGGACGAGACCACCGGTCTGGACAACGGCGGCGCCATCAAGTTCCGCCCCAACGTGGGGAGCGTGACGCGCGGCCCCATCCTCACCACGAGCAACATCGCCTCGTTCAAGGTGAGCGCCTCCATCGCTGCCGCGCCCGCCAACTTCTTCACCGACCTCCAGGTGAACAAGGCCGGCTCGCAGTGGAACACGGCACAGACCTACTACTGGCCGGGCACCGGCACGCTGCGCTTCTTCGCCTACTCGCCGGTGGACGTGGCCACGGTGTCGGTGACTCCGACGGCACAGACCATCAACAACTTCTCGCCCGTACAGGCCGTTGCCAACCAGAAGGACGTCGTGGTGGCCTACAACACCGGCACGAAAGCCGCCAACGAGGCATCGGGCGTGGCGCTTACCTTCAAGCACATCCTCTCGCAGATCGAGGTGAAGGCCGAGATTGACGCCTCCGCCGTGGCAAGCTATGAGATCAAGGTGCTGGGCACCAAGCTGGGCCGCATCCCCTCCACGGCCAACTTCACCTTCCCGACGTCTGTTGCGACGGGCACGCTGCCCCAGACCCAATGGTCTGCAGCCGCCACGCCGGCCGACTACGGCACGAAGCTGGATGCCGAGGTTACGCTGGACGGCTCTGCCAAGAAGGTGACCAAGGACAACTTCCTGATGATCCCGCAACAGCTTACGGCGTGGGACGGAGGCAGCACCGCCAATGGCGCTTATATCGCCGTGCTCTGCCAGATCTCGAGCAAGAGCGGGGGCAACACCACGCAGATCTTCCCCAAGGTGTCGGGCAAGTATGCCTACGCCGCCGTTCCTGTCAGCACCAACTGGCTTCCGGGCAAGAAGTACACCTACAAGCTGAAGTTCCTGGGCAGCGGCGGCGCGGGTGAGGTAGACCCGAACCAGACCAACCCCGACGACCCGAGCGACCCGAACGTGGACCCCACGCAGAACAACGGCGGCGACCCCGTATTGGGCGGCCCGATCAAGTTCACCGTTACGGTTGACGAGTGGGACGAGCTGGCCGAGGAGGAAGTGAGCCTGTAAGAGGATGCCCGCCACGGGCATATGACCCACATCAACAGGGCTGCGGGGGTTGGACCGGCCCCATACATCCGGCCGGGGAGGGCGCAATCCCTCTGTCCCCCGCAGTCCACGTAATACCACTGGCCGCCAATTAACGCCAACCACCAACCACTGATAAACGCTAACCACTGATAAACGCTAACCACTAATAAACGCTTGCTTATGAGAACTATTGTAACAATGAGATTTATCCGCCCGGCCCGACCCTCCCGGTTGCTTCCGGGCGTCGTGCTGCTGTCCGCCCTGCTGTTTGCGGCGTGCTCGGACGAACATGAAACCGGACGCCGTACGGGGGCGTCCATCGGGTTTGCCGTGACCGCATTGCAGGGGGCGGGGGACGCCTCCTCAACCACGCGTGCCTCCGCCGACAGCGTTCCGCACTTGGAGATAACCCCCATCGGGGGGGAGACGTCGGACGGCGGGCAGGAATTGTACCTGCACACCCTGACGGAAGAGGGCATCGCCACGGATGAGGCGCGGGAAGCCGGGGAAAGCAGTGCCGAGGACAGCGAAGGCGCTGTTACCAAGGGCGCCCCGGTGACAACGGCCACCATGCATGCCGACGCCACGGTGTTCGCCGCCGTGTACCCCTCGACGGACACGTGGAACAATACCGTCGCGCCCTCTTACTTCTTCGACACGCAGGTGAAGAAGACGGAAAGCTGGACGACTGCCTACTACTGGCCGGGCACGAACAAGCGGGTGGCTTTCTTCGCCTACGCGCCGCACCACTGCGCGGGGGTTACCCTGACCACGGGCATCGGCACGCCGGGTGCGCCGTCCTTCAGCTACACCGTTCCTGCGGCCGTGGCTGCCCAGACCGACCTGCTGACGGCCTCGTCGGTGGACGTGGCGGGGGTGCTGCACGCGCCCGCACCGCTGGCATTCAGGCACGCGCTGACGGCCGTGCGGTTCGAGACGGGCAACCCGCTGCTGCCGGGTACGGTGACGAAGATAACGCTGAAGGGGGTGTACGGCACGGCTACGCACCGCATAGGGGAAAGCACATGGAGCGCATACTCCAACACACGCAACTTCGCGCAGGTGCTGAACGTGACCACGCCCGACCCCAACGTGTTGGGGTCACCCATCACGCAGCCGGCGGCCACGTTCATGATGATCCCGCAGACGCTGCCCGCAGGTGCGCAACTGGAAGTTGTCTACACCGACAAGCTTACGAACACGCAGCGCACGCTTACGGCTAACATAGCCGGGAAGACATGGCCTATGGGCAAGACGGTGACCTATCGCATCAGCACGTCGAGCATCTCGGTGGTGCCGAGGCTGAACGTCATCGCCCCGGGTGACTTCGAGTACACGGGAGGCACGCAGAACTACACCGTATCCAGCTATCTGGAGGTGACACGTCCGGGAGACGCAACGAAGACGCTGCCCATGGCGTGGACGGTGGAGTACTCCACGGACAACGGGCTGAACTGGAGCAATACTAAACCGACGTGGCTGACGACGTTCACCGAGAGCGGGCCCGGGGGTAACACCCCGGCGGCGCACCAGGCTACGGCTGCGGCGCAGGTGAAGGTGATGTACGAACCCAACAACGACAACCTGCGGGCTGCATCGCCGAAGACGAACTGGAACCTCTCGAACGCCACGGGGGCGGACGCCGTGCAGAACACGGCGAACTGCTACGTGGTGAACGCGCCGGGAACGTACCGGCTGCCGCTGGTGTACGGGAACGCCATCAAGAACGGAAGCACGAATGCCTCGGCCTATACCTCCACGGCAAGCGGGGCCAATGTGCTGACAACCTTCATCAACCACTTGGGAAATGCCATTACCAATCCTTATATAGGCAGCAATGCGGGCTGCACGCCTGCCAATGCCACACTCGTGTGGCAGGACGAGCAGGACCTTGTGACCGGTGTGGGGCTGTCGGGGGGATTCCTGACGTTCACGGTGGCGCAAAGCACCATCAAGCAGGGCAATGCTGTGGTGGCGGTGCGTGACGCATCCAACACCATACTCTGGAGCTGGCACATCTGGGTGACGGACTATGTGCCGGGGACAGGCTTGAAGACCATTACCAACTTCCAGAACCATCATTACACCATTCTGCCCGTGAACATAGGCTGGTGCGACGAGAAGAGGGAGAACTATGCTGAAAGGCAGGTGAAGGTACGCTTCAAACAACAAACTACCCAAGGATATGTGGGGACAACGGAGACGGTGACCGTGAAACAGAAAGCGAAAGAAATAATATACAGTGGTAACAACACGTACTATCAGTATGGGCGTAAAGACCCGTTCGTTGGGGCACTTGCGGGAAACATCAATAAGACTTGGTATGATGCATCGGGGGCAACCCACACCGACGATCGTCCTGCAACAAGCAGCTTCCCATACGGAGATGCCTGCATCACTTCCGGTATCACCCAGCCTAACACGTTCTGTACGAATAGTTATATGGATCGGAAATACGCCAACCTTTGGAGTGCGAACAACACTGTTTACACAGCTAACGACAACACTGTTATAAAGACAATCTACGACCCTTGTCCCGTAGGCTATCAAATGCCTCCGAGCAATGTCTTTACAGGGTTTACTACAACGGGACAAAACACACTCATCCAATCGGAGTTCAACGTAAGCGGTGCTTGGAGCAATGGTTTGAACTTTTACTGTGGACTGAACCATACCGGTGGAACCGACTTTTTCCCCGGTTCAGGCTGTCGGTACTGCTATTCCGGCATGCAGAACCGCATAGGCATAAGCGGTTTCTGTTGGTCGTCAGGGCCGAGCCACATAGACGGCGCGTTTAGTTTGGACCTCTACCCACACCATCTACTCCCGTTGTCCAGCAACTATCGGGGCCATGGACTCGGAGTAAGGCCGTGTCAAGAATAAAAAGGGAGCGAAGCGACCGTGTGTAGCGTAATTGCGCCCGGTTGCTTTTAAGCAATCTTGTGCATGGCCGGCGCAACGCCTCTATAATGACTGCGGTCGCCTCTCTATAGAGGTGCGCATATCGTCTCTATAGAGGCAGTGATGATGTCTCTATAGAGGCATTGGCAACGTCTCTATAGAGACAAAACCGCCACCTCTATAGAGGCGTGGCACACACCGATAAATACTGTATGTAAAACCAAATAACCCGCTTATTATAAGCGATATACAAATATCTTTTTTATTAACCATTTTAAAACAACAGGAGAATAAGCCATGAGTGTGAACTACAAACTCGTACAAAGGAAGAACCCTTTGAAAAAAGATGAACCCGCCAAATGGTATGCCACGCCCAACAGTGCAAAGCCCTTGGCGCAGAAAGCCCTGACCCGTGCCGCCACGGCAAACACCACCACGGCGCCCATCGAACTGGAATCGGCCATGGAGCTGCTGGCGGCCTTCATCCCGCAACAGCTCAAGCAGGGCCACACGGTGAACGTGCCCGGCATGGGCACCTTCCGCCTCACCTTCAAGAGCGAGGGTGTGGAAGACATCAACAAGTTCAACGCCGGGCAGATGATAAAGTCGCCCCGCATCGTCTTCACCCCCGCCAAGGAGCTGAAAGAGGGGGTTCTGCAAGGCCTCAGCTTCGAGAATGGCGGCGTGCTGGAAGCCGGCATCAACTACGCTTCGCTGGCCGACTACCGCAAAGCCAAAGGACTGCCGACACCTGCACCGGGCGGCAGTGGCAGTAGCAGCGGCTCAAGCTCGGGCGGAGGCAGTACGCCCGGAGGGCAAGGGGAGAACCCGTTAGGATAAAAACGAGCGGTGAGCGATTAACGGTTAGTGTTTAGTGGTTGCGCTGTAGCAGTGCCAATCACTGACCGCTAATCACTTACCGCTCATCACTCGCCACTAAACACTCACCACTCATCGTTAACCGCTAAACACTAACCCTTAAACACTACCCCTCCCATGACCCCTTATCGAATCAGCAAAAGAATGCAGGAAGCGGCGGAGTTCCGCAAGAGTTGCCTTATAAACATCGACATGAGGAGAGAGGCGTTCACGGCCTACGACCGCTCGGCTCTGATATTGCACGCCATATACCCTCAACTGTCGTTGCGCCACGTGACCGGCGAAGACGGAATGACACGGCCGATGGTGACGGACATTCCGCAGAAAATCATACTCGAGGTGTGCCGCAGGTACAGGCTGGTGGAATCTGCGGTAAAATCCATGTCGGATTTATTATATATATGATGTCCGATAGGTGGGGGTAGTACATAGGATTGACCTTAGACTGTGTATGGGCAAGTCCTTTATGGTATGAGCGGCAGTTGCAGCTCTTGTCCTTTCTTCAGTGTGTACCCCTTCTGATAAACCTGCACTTTCAGCGTCTCGCCTGCCGTGAGCAGGATGCGTATCTCCTTGCCTATGCGCAGGTGCAGCGTACGTCCCCGGTAGTTGACTTTGAAAGAATAGCTGTTCCACTTCTGCGGCACGACAGGCGAGAAACTCAACATATCGCTCTGTACCTGCATGCCTGCAAAACCCCGTACGATGGCGAGCCATGCGCCCGGCATACTGGTGATGTGCAGGCCTTGGTGGGCTTCGTTGTTATAGTCGTCCAAGTCGAGCCGTGTGGCATGTACGAAGAGCCGGTAGGCCTTTTCCACTTCGCCGATGCGGGCGGCGAGGGTAGCATGGATGTGCGGTGACAGCGAGGATTCGTGCACCGTCATGGGTTCGTAGAACTCGAAGTTGCGGCGTACGGTCTGCGTATCGAAATTGAAGTAATAGAGATAAAGCCCGAGCAACACATCGCTTTGCTTGATGTAGCAGGAGCGCAGGATGCGGTCCCACGACCAGTGCTGATTGATGGGACGCTCTTCGGCAGGGATGCTGTCGGCACTCTCAAGCACCTTGTCCATATAACCGTCGTTCTGGACGAAGATGCCCCGTTCCGCATCTTCCGGCAGATACATCTGTTCGATGATTTCTTTCCAGCGCTTGCTCTCTTCGGCCCGGTCGAACCGGGTGGTGCGGCAGATGTGGGCATACCGCTCGGGATATTCCCGCTCGATGATTTCCAGAAAGCGGAGGGTCATCCTGAGGCATTGTATGCAGGAGTAGTTGGTGTACCAGTTGTTGTTCACGTTGTTCTCATATTCGTCCGGCCCGGTGACACCCAGAATGACGTACTTCTGCTTCGGTTGCGAGAAAGACACCCGTTGGCTCCAGAAGCGGCTGACGGCAATCATCACTTCCAGGCCGTAGCAGGCGATGTAGTCCATCGAGCCGGTCAGCATGGCGTGCTGGGCAATGGTGTAGACGATGATGTTGTTGCGGTGTATCTCCTCGAAAGTTATTTCCCACTCGCTGTGGCACTCTTCGCCGTTGTTGGTCACTTGCGGAAAAAGTGCGGCTCCATCCTTGAAGCCCAGTTTGCGGGCATTGTCTATGGCTTTGGACAGGTGGTTGTAGCGGTAAATCAGCAGGTTCTTCGTAATCTCCTTGGGGGTGGAGAGCAGGAAGAAAGGCACGCAGCACAACTCGGTGTTCCAATAAGTGTTTCCGCCGTACTTCTCGCCCGTGAAACCTTTGGGGCCGATGTTCAGGCGCGGGTCGTCTCCGCGGTAGGTCTGGTGCAGCTGGAAGATGTTGTAGCGGATGCCTTGCTGCACTTCCGGGTCGCCTTCGATGGAGACGTCCGTTTCGTCCCAGATGCTTTGCCAAGCTTGCTTATGCTCGTCGAGCAGGGCATCCCAGCCCATCTGCCCGGCTTTGCGGGCTTGGGTCACGGAGGTGTCTACCAGTTCGCTCCGTTCGTTGTAGAGCGAGGAACTGATAGCGGTGTATTTGATGAGCGTCACGCGGTCGCCGGGTTTTACGTCGGCACCCAGACTGAAGCCCGTCTGCCTCTCCTTTTCTATGCGTATGGGTATGGCCACGGCCTCCTTGCCGTTCTTGAAGAGCCGGTAGGTCATGGCATAGCACACCTGCGCGTCTTCCCGCCGGGTCTGGGTCCAGAGGTAGGCACAATCGCCGGCAAAGCCGGACCGCAGGATGTTCCATATTTTAATGTCAGGGTGGTCGGCGTCGTCCACAATGCCGGCATCGAGTATGGGCACGAGCGAGATTCTTCCGGCGTAGTTGACGGACGAAACGCTGTATTTGATGAGGCTGAGTTCGGGACGAGCCATGTTGGCGATGTGCTCCACATGGATGCGGAGCTTGTTCCCTTGTGGGGAGGTGACCTCCATGTCGCGATAGGAAATGCCCTCCTTCATGTCGAGGCGGCGGGTGAAGCTGTCCACATCCCATACGGCTGCGTCCAGCTCTTCGTTGATGAGGCGCAGGTTGATGCGGCTCCAGTCGGCTGCTTTGGGAATGCGGGTGTAGTAGTGGGGGAATCCGTTCTTCCACCATTCCACGCGAGTTTTGTCTAAAAAAGTGACGCCTGCCACGAATGAAGCACGATAACTGTCGCTGCCGTAGGGCTCTTCAAAATATCCCCGTTGCCCGAACCGCCCGTTGCCAAGACTGAATATGCTTTCAGACATCCGTTGACGGTCGGGGTGGAAGCCCTCTTCGATGATGTTCCATTCATCGGTTTTGAGATATTTCTTCATCGCTGTGTGTTTTCTAAGGTTATCGCCGTAAAGATAAACAATATGCGGTAATCAAAGAAGAAAAAAGCGGACGAAATTTGAAACGGGGGAGGCCGGGTGCCGGAAGAGCACCGGGGAAGGCGTCGTTCTTCGGTGTCGAACGATGCGTTCCCCGGTGTGGAACGGGGTGTTTCTCGGTGTCGGGCAACATCCCCGTGCGGAAGCGTTTCTGAGGCCGATTGTCAGCCTGCTTTCTCTGTTTCCGCTTCTTTGATTAAATATACACAAAAGGCGCCGATGATCAGCATCATGCCTGCCATCACCAACATGTTGATTTCGGGAGGCAGCGCCCCTTCGGGGGTGAACAAGGCGAGGATGCTTCCACCCAGAGCGGCTGCCACAATCTGCGGGATGCAGATGGTGCCGTTGAACAGTCCGAGATAAGTGCCCATATGTCCGCCGCTCAGTGCGTTGGTCAGGATAGTGAACGGCAATGCCAGCATGGCGGCCCATGCGCAACCTATGAGCAAGAAAGAGACGAAGAGCAGATAGGGATGGTGCATGAAGTAGGTGGATATGAAACCTATACCGCCCAGCACGAGGCTGAGGGAGTAGATGAAGCGGCGGTCTTTGAACATCGGGATGCAGATGGCCCAAAGCACGGAGCCGATGGCCTGCACGGCAAAGAGCACGCCCACCCAGTTGGCGGCTTCCTGATATTGCAGGCTCTTGGTGTCGAGAATCACTTTGCTCACACCGTCCACCAGATGCGATACGGTCGGTGCATCAAAGGCATTGGCCGCCACGCTTCCGTTGGTATAAGTCCACATGAACATGAATGCAAACCAGCAGAAGAACTGAACCAGCCCCACCGTCCAGAAGGTTTTCGGAGCTTTGGCAAGGAGTTTCAGCATGTTCGTCTTCTCATGCTCTTCCTTTTCGCTGATGCCGTGATACTCGGCATATTCGGCAGGCGGCATCTCCTTTACCTTGACCGTGGTGTAGATGACACAGAATATCAGGATGGCTGCTCCGATGTAGAAGGAGTAAATCACGGAGTCGGGCACCACCCCTTCGGGCGCCGTGTTGCTGATGCCTATCCATGCGAAGATGAACGGGAACAGGAAACCTACCAGACTGCCGGCGTTGCATAGGAAACTCTGGATGGAGTAGGCCAGTCCTTTCTGCTTTTCGTTCACCATGTCGCCCACCATCATCTTGAAGGGTTGCATGGCCATGTTGATGGAAGTGTCGAGAAACATCAGCGACACCAGCCCGAATATCATGGCCGTGCTTGCCACCATGCCGAAACTGCCGGCATTGGGCAGCAGACACATCACCAATACGGCTATCAGGGAGCCGATGAACAGATATGGAATGCGACGGCCGAAGCGTGTCCATGTCTTGTCGCTGGCCGCCCCTACAATGGGTTGCACAACGATGCCTGCCAACGGCGGTAATATCCAGAAATAGCTGAGGTTGTGAGGGTCGGCCCCCAATGTGGAGAAGATGCGGCTGATGTTTGCACTCTGCAAGGCATACGCTATTTGTACGCCGAAAAAACCGAAGCTGATGTTCCACAGCTTCCAGAAACTTAAATCAGGTTTTACTTTCATGGTTATTATTATGGTATTAGTTTTATTTCGTTGTCCCCCTCACCACTAAATTGGTGCGTACTATCTTGTTGCTGTTTTTCTCCGTTTTTCCCTCCAGCTTCTCATACAGAATGCCGAAAGCGCTTTTCCCCACTTCTTCGCCGCGCTGCTCTACGGTGGTCAGCTTGGGGTCGGTGCTCTGCGCGATGGCTCCATCGGTGAATCCGCAGATGGAGACTTCGTCGGGAACCTTCAATCCCACCAATTTGCAGGCATAGAGTATGCCCGATGCCGTTTCGTCGTTGATGGCAAAGAAGCCGTCAGGACGTTTGGGACTTTCCAGCAAGTCGGGAGTGATGGCGATGGCGCGTTCGCGCGTGTCGCATAGCAGTGTCATGCTGTCGTTCACCGGAATTTTGTACTTCTTCATGGCATCCAGATAGCCGTTACGCCGGTTCTTGGTGATTTCCAGATGGGGCGAGGCTCCGTAGAACAGGATGCGTTTGCATCCGGTCTGTATCATGTATTCCACTGCGGCAAACGAGCCGGCATAGTCGTCCACCACTACTCGTTCGGTTTTCAGTTCCGTGCAGATGCGGTCGTAGAAGATGATGGGAATGTCATTATTGAGCAACTCCTGATAATGATCGTAACGGGAAGTGCCTTTGGCAAGCGAAGCGACGACCCCGCAGACGCGGGCGGCGAGGAAGGAGTGGACAATTTTCACCTCCTGCTCGTACGACTCGCTGCTTTGTGCCACTATGATGTTATAGCCGGCTTCCGTCGCCGCTTTTTCTATCCCGCTCAACACACAGGAGAAAAAGTGATGCACTAATTGCGGAACAATCACCCCGATGGTGTTGCTCCGGCTGGAGCGCAAGTTCACGGCCAGTACGTTCGGCTTGTAGTTGTGCTCGCGTGCATAGGCATGGATAAGGTCACGCGTTTCTTGGCTGATGTCCGGATTGTCTTTCAGTGCCCTCGACACTGTAGAAGGAGAGACGTTCAAGGCTCGGGCAATATCCTTGATGGTTATCTGCGGTTTATTCATGAGTATGATTTTTGAGCAAAGGTAATAAAATAGGGATAGGTTACAAGCAGGACAAGTCCGTCTTTTACCAACTCCATTGCAAAAATAACTGAATGAGAGCGAACGGTGAACTTACATGAAGTTATATCGGACTGTAAGTTTATGCAAACGATTGCGTTTCTTGCTTTGGCTTCCGTCCTAACGGTTAATCATCGGGAATCGTTGATGGAATTGTATGCTGTTTTTCGAGATAACATTTATCTTTGCAGCAAACATTATGACTAAACTTTTATGCCCGCAATCTGTTTGGTGGATAGAGTGCCTTTTTCTACTTTTGTCACCCGAACAACAAACAAAAACATAGTTTATCATGGATTACATTAAAACTTTCTTCTCTTTTCTTTTTGCCGCCTATTCGCTGACAGCTTGCGGCAACAATAACGACAATTCCGTTCCCGCTCCCGAACCGAAGCCGGAGACACCGGTAATTTCGGGGTTCACCAAAGGAGCAGACATTGGGTGGGTCACCGAATATGAGTTCAAAGGATACAACTTTTATAATGCCAAAGGCGAGAAACGCGAATGCACGGCTCTGATGAAGGAGCTTGGTATCGATGCCATCCGCATCCGTGTGTGGGTAGACCCAAGCGCGCACGGCAATTGGTGTAATGTCGATGATGTGGTGGTGAAGGCTCGAAGAGCCAAAGCGTTAGGCATGGATGTGATGATAGATTTCCATTACAGCGATTGGTGGGCCGATCCCGCCCAGCAGAACAAGCCTGCATCGTGGGTAGGCAAGAATCTGGCAGATTTGAAAGATGTCCTCAGAGAGCATACGGTGAATGTGCTTCGGGCATTGAAAAATGCCGGCGTAACCCCCAAGTGGGTGCAGGTGGGCAACGAAATCCGTCCCGGCATGTTGTGGGATAAAGACAAGGCTTTGAGCGGCGCTTCTTATAATGTGGAAGAACGCCACCTGAAGGATGTACCCGCCAATGCTTCTTCTAAAGTGGTGTATCCTGTGAATTGGGCAAATCTGGGAGCTTTCATTACGACTGGGTATGATGCCGTGAAGTCGGTTTTTGCCGATGCCATTGTCATTGTCCATCTGGACAACGGATGGGACAGCGGCCTATTCAACTGGTTCTTCGACGAACTGAAAAAGAACGGGGGCAAGTGGGATATGATAGGCATGTCGCTCTATCCTTACTGGTCGCGCATGGAGAAGCCGGGCTATAAGGCCGACGACGTCATCACCGACTGCATTAAGAATATCAATGGCCTGGGCACAAAATATAATTGCGACGTCATGGTGGTAGAGACCGGTGTGGAATGTGCCGATGATCAAGGCAAACTGGCAAGTGCTGCGGTTTTGGCCGAGGGCAAGCGGCAGTTGGCCCGTATCTTGAAAGAGTGCAGGGAAAACACGAACGGACGTTGCAAAGGAGTATTCTATTGGGAACCGGAGTGCAAGCCGAGTCAATATAGATTGGGCGCTTTTACCGAAGACGGCCGCCCCACGATGATTATGGATGCCTTTGGCGAAAGCAATTGATCATAGTGCGCATTCTTGCATCGGAATGAAGCAGACTATTACGATTATCCGAAACTTATCCTCTTAAAAGGCCGGCGTTTGTGTCTGACAGAACATGCCTCGTTATCCGAACTGCTTCCGCAAGCGATGGAAACAGTCCGGATAAAGGCTGTCTGTCCAATCGTAACCGTTTGCCGGGTAAGAGAACTGTCTTCGGGGCGGACTTATATGCATTCGCTCCTGATGTCTGTCGGATACGAAAGAGTCGTTTTGCATTTTCTTCTTTTTGCCTATTGTGTGTAAGATAAAGAAGACAAAAATGTGGATAGCAGCTTCTTGAAAGCTTGTTGCCTACGCGCAATCGTTTGCACCGTTGAAATTGCATATTTAAGACTTTTCTTATTCTTTGTTAAATGAATATCGGATATTTTTGTCTCGTCATGCTATGGATACTTTGAAAAACTTCCTTGGCGGATACCCTTGAATGAGATTTTACATTTAGAGAAATATATAGGTAATTTATATTGTTAACTTTAATTTATTAAGTGCATGAAGCAAGTTAATCTTAGAATCTGTCGAACGATTCTTCCCCTATTCTTAGGGTTATTCTTGTCTATTGGCGTTTATGCGCAGAACATCACCGTGAAAGGGCATGTGAAAGATGCCATGGGTAGTGTGATAGGCGCTAATGTCGTGGAAAAAGGTAATACCTCAAATGGTACAATTACCGACCTTGATGGTAATTTCACGTTGAGTGTGCGCAAAGGTGCCACACTGATAGTTTCTTTTATCGGATACAAATCTCAGGAAGTAGCTGCTGCCGAAAACTTGGTAGTGACTTTGCAGGACGATGCGGAGCTGCTGAGTGAGGTGGTGGTTATCGGTTACGGTCGTGCCAAAAAGAATGACTTAACCGGTTCGGTGACGGCAATTAAACCGGATGAGATGAACAAGGGTTTGCAAGTAAGCGCACAAGATATGATTACCGGTAAAATTGCCGGTGTAAATGTGCAGAATAATGGTGGTGAGCCGGGAGGTGGCGCATCGATCCGTATTCGTGGCGGGTCATCATTGAATGCCAGTAACGACCCTTTGATTGTTATTGATGGTTTGGCCATGGATAACTACGGAATGCAAGGCATGTCGAATCCTTTGAATCTTGTGAATCCCAATGATATTGAAAGTTTCACTGTGCTGAAAGATGCTTCTGCTACTGCCATTTATGGTAGCCGTGCTTCTAATGGTGTGATTATTATCACAACCAAGAAAGGCCGCAAAAACATGAAACCGACTGTTGCATATAATGGAAATGTTTCGGTTAGTGTTGTGACCGATAAATTGAATGTGCTGAATGCAAGTGAGTTCATGGACTTTATTAAAAGAAAGAGTGGATTGGATGGTGCTGATTGGGAAAACAGCGACTATTACAAGACTATGGGATATTGGAGCGCATATAATGCCGACGGCACGCCTGCTGCCGGAGCACAACATCTTTTTGCTGATACGGATTGGCAAGATGAAATCTATCGTACGGCAATTTCTACCGACCATAACCTTACATTGACCGGCGCTTATAAAAACCTGCCTTATCGTGTGTCTTTGGGCTATACCAATCAGCAGGGTATTCTTCGTACTTCCGACTTTGAACGCTTCACAGCCAGCGTGAGCTTGAATCCAACTTTCTTTCAAGAACATCTGACAGTAAACTTTAATGCCAAGGGTATGTACTCTAAGACAACTTATGCCAACACCGGAGCCATCGGTGCTGCCAGTGAAATGGACCCTACCAAGCCAGTGTACATCAATAGCGAGTTCTTCAATAAGAATTTTGGCGGATATTTCCAATACAGTTCGCCCGTAGACCGTAACGATGATGAATGGAAATACTCCATCCATTCTTTGGCGGCTAAAAACCCGATGTCTTTGCTGAACACGGTTTCTGATCAAGGTAAAGGAAAGGAACTGACCGGAAACCTTGAACTCGACTATAAGATTCATGGCCTTGAAGACCTCCATTTGCACATGAATGCCGGTATGGACTTGAAGAGCGGTAAGAGCGATAAATTCTACAGCCGCTATAACTATGACAACTATTATTATGGCAGTCAGGGATGGAATACCCAAGATACTTATAACCTGTCGCTGAACATGTATGCCCAATACATCAAAGAGTTTGGGAAAAATCATCGCTTTGACGTAATGGGTGGTTATGAGTGGCAACATTTCCATAAGGAAACAGACTATTATTATTATGGAACTTATCCGAGTACGAACAAAGAACATCCGGGTGAAATCAAAGATCCGTCAGAAAATACTTTGTATAAGACAGAGAATTATCTGGTGTCTTTCTTCGGCCGTCTGAATTATTCTTTGTTGGATCGCTATTTATTGACCGTAACATTGCGTAACGATGGTTCTTCACGTTTCCACAAAGATGGTCGTTGGGGGCTCTTCCCATCAGTGGCAGCCGCATGGAAGATCAAAGAAGAATCTTTCCTTCGCGACTCTGAGACTATATCCGATTTGAAAATTCGCCTCGGTTGGGGTAAGACAGGACAACAGGAAGGTATTGGCGACTATACTTATTTCGCTTCATATACCACGAACGGATTAGGTGCATACTATCCCATTCTGGGCAAGGGTGTGACCTATCGTCCCGATGCTTATAATGCTGCACTTACGTGGGAGAAGACCACTACCTACAATGCCGGCATCGACTTGAACCTTCTCAACGATCGTTTTACGGCCAGCGTTGATTATTACTATCGCAAGACCACCGACCTTATCAACACCGTGGCTGTAGCTGCCGGTTCGAACTTCAAGAATAAGGTGACGAGTAATATCGGAGAGTTGCATAATCAAGGAGTGGAACTTTCGCTTACATATCGTCCCATCCAAACTAAAGACTGGCGCTGGGAACTTGGTTACAACATCACTTATAACGATAATGAAATAGACAAGTTGCTGGCCAGTGATGACTCCAATTACAAAATCCTTCATGGCGGACTTGCTGTAGGTGATTCCGGTTCGGATGGTATCAAGGCTTGGGCTGTGGGTAGACCGGTATCTGCTTTCTATACTTATCAGCAGGTGTATGACAATAACGGACAACCCATTGAAGGACAATTTGTGGATAGAAATGGCGATGGAACCATCAACTCTGCCGACCGTTACTTCTACAAGAAGGCCGATGCTGATGTGATGATGGGTATGACTTCCAAAGTCCTTTATAAGAATTGGGACTTCAGCTTCTCGCTCCGTGCAAGTCTTGGTAATTATGCTTATAACGGAGTGGAAGCCGGTCGCTCGAATATCTCTGTAGAACGTTTGTTCAATGGAAACACATGGCACAACGTTACTTATATGACCATAGCCAAGGATTGGAACTATATCTCTACCGAGAGTGCTTTGTCGGATTATTTCATTCAGAATGCTTCGTTCTTGAAGTGCGATAACATCACTTTGGGATATAGCTTTGATAAACTGTTTGGAATGAAAATCAGTGGACGTACTTACTTTACTGCTCAAAATATTTTTACCATTTCCAAGTATAAAGGAATTGACCCGGAAATCAATGGAGGGTATGATGGCAACATTTATCCTCGTCCGTTCACCGGAGTATTTGGGGTAAGTCTTAATTTCTAAAACATAATATAGAAGAACATGAAAACAAGAATATTGAAATCGATGATACCTGCTGCCGCACTTGCGCTGGCATTGAACTTCTCTTCTTGTGTGGGCGATCTGGATGTTACGCCGATCAATCCGCAACAGACGATGGAGTTTGACAATGATGCAGTTTTCAACAAAATTTATGCAAGTTTCAGCCTGACAGGACAGTCGGGACCCAACGGCAATGGTGATATAGATGATGTGGATGAAGGACGCTCGGGCATGTTCCGTTCACAGTGGTATCTAAATGAATTTACAACCGATGAGGCTCACTGGGTTTGGGCTACCGATGCCGGTATTCCGGAATTGCTCCATAACTCTTGGGGAGAAAGCTGCGTGTTCTCGGCAGCTCTTTACTATCGTCTTTATTTCACGATTACGCTTTGTAATTTCTATTTGAGCCAAAACGGTAATGCTGCTGACCAAGAGTTGCGTAATGCCGAGGTGCGTTTTATCCGTGCATATAACTATGCACTTGTGATGGACCTGTATGGCAGTGCCGCTTTTACCGAAAGCGTATCTGCTGAAAAGGCTGATAGATATACAAGAGAACAGTTCTTCGAATATGTAGAGAAAGAACTGAAAGAATGTGCCGACTTGATGGCTGAACCGGGAAAGAATACTTATGGGCGTGCCGACCGTGTGGCTGCATGGAATCTTCTGGCACGTATTTATCTGAATGCGGAAGTGTATACAAATATCGCTCGCTGGGATGAAGCCATGACTTATGCTGAAAAAGTCATTAATAATGGCTATTACAAGTTGAATAAGACAGGTGCAACGAACTCGGTGACCGGTGAAGAATATACAGCTTATCAGATGTTGTTCTTAGCAGACAACAATCGCAATGGCGCACAGTATGAGAACCTGTTGGTAGGTCTGACTGATGGAGAGGTTACCAAGAGCTATGAAGGTACAAATTTCCTCATTCAAGCTTCTTATTCAAATAAGGTGTCAACAGATGCCTATGCTCCTTCGGGTGCTAATAACAGTTGGGGGAAATGTATTCGTTTGCGTAAGCAATTGATTGATAAATTCTTTGCGAATAAACCCGCTGATGCAGCTACATTGAAGGATATGACTACTGCTGCTGGTGATGACAGAGCCTTGTTCTTTAACAAAGGGATAGATATATCTGTAACAGATGAAGGCACGGATGAAAATGTGGGATATAGCAGCGTGAAGTTCCGTAATGTGAATTCTGATGGAAGCAGTAATGCCGTTATTGAATATGTAAACACCGACCTGCCTGTGATGCGTATTGCCGAGGCTTACCTGACGTATGCGGAAGCAGAGATTCGCAAGAACGGAGCGGTGGGCAACAGTGCTGCCAAAGCTAAATTGGACGAATTGCGTGCACGCGCCAATGCTGCTGCAAAAGGCACTTATACACTGGATGATGTTTGTGATGAGTGGAGCCGTGAGTTTTGGCTTGAAGGACGTCGCCGTGTTGATCTTATCCGCTTCGGAAAGTTCGCCGGACAGTCTGCTTACAAGTGGGAATGGATGGGAGGAGTGTACGAGGGCAATCAATTCCCCGCGCACATGAATGTGTTCCCTTTACCGGTGAATGAAATCTCGAACAACGCAAATCTGAAACAGAATCCTAATTATTAAACTCTAAAGGAGAACACAGAATCATGAAAAAATATATTATAACATCTTTGTTGGCCGGTGTAGCTCTGATGGGCTTTACATCGTGCGAGGATGATAGGGACTCTAACCCTACGCTTGTAGTGCCCGATACTTTCGTGTTGAACATTCCGGCATTGGCTGGCAATGTATATGATTTGGAGAGGGGCGAGAACATCGAACTTACTTGTAAGCAACCGGAATTTGGATATACGGCGGCTGTGAGCTACTATACCCAGCTTTCGTTGACTGATGAGTGGAAAAATGAGGTGGATGAAAAAGGTGAGGTAGTGGGCTTGCCGAAATTCGTACAGTTGGAAAGCTATAGCACAAAGGCTAAATTCAATGTCAATGCTAAGGATTTCAACAAGGCTCTTATGAAGCTGGGAGGATATACAACAGAAGGAGAACTGCCAGAGGAATTGAATGTATATGTGCGCCTCAATGGGATGTTGAGTTCAGGACAGAATACTTATTCCAATCACATCACACTGAAAGTGAAACCATTCTTTCAAGCATTGGTTGCTGCCGATCCTGAATTGTGGTATCTCATAGGTGCTTGTATAGGCGACGGCTCTTGGGGATCGGAAATCGGTGTTGCTGTTTATCCGATGTCTCCGGTGGAAGGTGCCAAGTTTGATGAAGTGACAGGTAAAGGTCCTCTTACTTACACAGGCTATTTCACTCCCGAATCGGGCTTCAAGATTGTGCGTGTGCCCGGGCAGTGGGCAGAGCAGTGGGGAGGAGTAGATAATGATATTACTCAGCCGCGTATGAAAGATGATAGCGGTGAAGGAGCGGACTTTAAAGTTCCTTCAGCAGGCTATTATAGAATAGATTTGGATACTTATAAGAATGCATTGACCTTTACGGCTCTTGATAAAGCCCCGGCCGAATATCAGCAGATGATGATTGCCGGAGAATTCACTAATTGGGGAGATGGTGCTGTGAAGATGAATCCGGTGGATACGTATGCAGGTGCTCGTCCTCATGTTTGGATGTACGATTTGAATCTCAATGAGAATTCTGTGATGAAATTCTTGGTGGATAGTAGTTGGAATCCTAATTGGGGTGATACTAAGTTCCCGTTTGGCTGGGGTGTTGGCGGTGGTTCCAATATTCCTGTGGCAGCCGGAAACTACCGGGTTGTCTTTAATGATATTACAGGTTATTATCATTTCTATAAAAAATAATGTCGAACGATTAAAACTTGATTGGTATGAAAAAATCATTACTATATGGCATGGCGCTTACAACTGTCTTATTTGGCAGTTGTAAGGGGGATTACGACGATTGGGCGGCTCCTCAAGGATATGATGCTGAAGAGGCCAAGAATATTAGTTTGACTGTTACTCCTACGGCTTCTTTTAATATGGAAGAGGTTACAGCTGAAACCGTTCAGCTCTTCACTTCCTCCGTCAATGCTCCCGAAGGGGCGAAAGTTACGGCTTACGAAGCTATCTTGAGCAAAGTGGACGAGAATGGAGCTACTCCGGTAAAGACAGTCTTGGCAACTGATGCTTCGGGCAATGTGTCTGTACGCGAATTGGTAAACACGGTGGAAAGCTATTATGGAAAGAATCCGATTGAACGGAAACTGGCTTTGGTCGTTTCGGCTGTTATCAACCTGAATGGACAGGCTTTCCGGGTAAACTCCGATAAAGTGGAAACGAAAGTGACGCTTGTGAAACCGGATATTTCCGAAGCTTATTATCTGATTGGCGATATGATTGAATGGAAGGAGGCATTGAAGATGAAATTCTCTCATAGCGACGTGAATGTTTATGATGATCCTGTATTTACTATTTCGTTTACTACTAAAGCAGATAACCAGTATTGGAAAATTATTCCGCAAAAGAATATTGATGCCGGTAGTTTTTGGGCCAATCCGGGTGTAGTAGGTGTAAAAGTGGATGGAGATGACGCCTTGAGCGGACAGCTTATAAACGAGGGTGCAGGTGCAGGAAAAATAGCAAAAGCCGGAAAGTACACTATGACCATTAATATGTTGGACTATACTTATGAGATAAAGGTGGCACCAACCGAACTTTATATGACCGGTAGCGCCTTCGGCAATTGGCAAAAATGGCATCAATTGATACCCGTACATAGTCATGAGGACAACTATTGGACCATTATTTATTGCAATGCCGGTGATGAGTTTAAGTTTTCCGCTGCCGCTGAATGGAACGGGACGGATTTTGGCGCTTCGGCTCCTATGAATGATCAGGCCGATGCCGGACTGGCAGACCAAGGCGGTAATGTAAAGGTAGCTAATGCCGGGTGGTATCTGATTCATGTGCTCAATGGTGAAAGCAGAGCGATCAACGTGTATAAACCGAATGTTTATCTTATTGGTGATACCGCTGGTGAATGGAGCGTAGCTGACAGTCACAAGTTTGAAATACCCACAGCAGCTGACGGGGTGTTCGTCTCGCCCGCGTTTGCCAAAGACGCTGAACTTCGCATGTGTGTTAGCATCGAGGGTTTTGATTGGTGGCAAACAGAGTTTATCATCCTTAATGGTAAGATTGAATATCGAGGTACAGGCTCTGATCAGACCAGAGTTCCAGTAGCTATAGGTAAGAAGGCTTATCTGAACTTCTCTACTGGTGTCGGAGAAATAAAATAATCTTTATTTGAAAGAACAAAAAGCGAGTGGTCACAATTCATGAGACCACTCGCTTTTGCTATATAGATTGAAAAAGGTAAGAATAAGGATGAGACAAATAGTTCTTATAATATTTTCAGTACGATTACATGCTTTATAATTTCATGAAACACCTTCGGCTACGATAATAGTCCCAAGAAGAGGGACGTTGTAACAAAATTTCCAAACCAAGTCATGTTTCTTAGCCAACCATCAGGATATAATCTCCTACCCCCGCCAGAACCCCTTCTGACAAGGGTATGGATCAGTATAGGACTGATGCTACATCAGTATAGGAGTGAGAAAAGACAACGCTGTTTTCTTTCTCAAAAAGGAAAAGAACAAAGACTTTTTTGTAAAGATATTCTCCTGTTCCTTTATCAACACATCAGCAGGAATCAGGGGGCAACCGGTTTGTTCAATTGCTTCATTCCTCGAGATTGGCTGATAATAATTTCATGAAGAGATCGGGCATGCGTTATAATTATTCCGCCAACGTACCGGCAAGGTACTACCGGCAATGAGAGAACTCAGCCGTTTTACAGCAAGATAAATCTTCTTCGAATCAGGAACGATGATTACTTTCTGATGCTTATAATGCACCCGAACGAACCCGGCTCAATGTCTCAGGGGTCATTAGCAGGTAGGATGCTATATGCAACAGGGGTGCCCGCTTGACGACTTCCGGCTGATTGGCCATGAGACGGTTATAACGTTCGCGTGCCGTTTCAAACCGCCATGAATCAGCTTTTACTTGCGAAGTAATCAGAGATTTCTCCAGAATCTTTCGATAGAACATATTTACCTCCCACGACATCTCGGTGAGCATCAATAGCTTGTTATATGGGAGCAAATACACTATACTCGGTTCCAGGGCTTCGATCATAAGGCGGGTAGGCTCTTGTTTCAAGGTGCTCTCTATGCAAATAATGATACAGCCTTCGTAAGAAAAGTGCTCGGTGAGATCTTTCCCGTTCTTGTAGTAGAATTGGCGTAACATACCCTTCCCTACAATGACAATATTGTGGCTGATTTGACCTTCTTTGAGAAGGATTTCTCCTTTTTCTGCTTCCTTGCGGATAAGGATTCCTTCTATTAATTTTCTGCCTTCAGGTGTCATCCCCGGATAATGGGAGCTGACAGTGGCATTCACCGTTTCTTTCAATAATGCGTCCATAAACCCTGAATCTGTTCGTTCGGGCACAAAGATAGGACTTTTGGTTTTAAACAGGTGCTAAAGATTGATAAAACAGGTGCTATACAAAGTTTTTGCTAAGCCATTTCATGCTATACCAGCGACGCACAAAGATAAATCCTCGAATATTCTCATCCAACAAGAAAGCTATCCACATGCCATGGATGCCCCAGCCAAGGAAAATGCCGAAGAAATAGCCTACGCCGACAGCAACACTCCATTGCATCACTAAGCCCACATAGAAAGGATAGTTGACGTCACCTGCTGCGCGGAGGGCATTTGTGGCAAAGATATTGATAGGCCGTCCTATTTCAAGAACGATGTCTATAAAGAGGATGACTACTCCCATGCGAATGATTTCGGGATTAGAGGTGAGCCACCCGAAGATGGCATGTCCGAAAAGGGCAAGGATACCGGATAAGAGAACCGTAATCATAACGGCTTTTTTCATGACATATTTTCCCATGAGAAAGGCGGCGCGAGGTTTCTTCTCGCCGATAAGGTGTCCGATGCAGATGGCTCCTCCTTGTGCCATGGAGATACTGAACAGGTAGGCAAACATGATAATGTTGACACAGTAGGTACGGGTAGCCAGCGCTTCTACCCCCAATATGTTGATGAAATAAGTAATGACCACTTGCGATGAACTGTATGATAGCTGCTCTCCGGCAGAAGGAAGTCCCACCTTTAGCAGATTCTTCAGTTCAGTCCATGGGAAGGGACGGAAGTAGGCCATAGGGAAACGAGGGATATGCTTGCGAAACAGAATGACGAACAAAATAATCATGGAGACTCCCCGGCTGAAGGCAGTAGATATGGCTGCTCCCTCTACACCTAATTCAGGAAAACCGAAGCGTCCGAAGATAAGGGAATAGTTGCCTACGATGTTGAAGATATTGACAACCACGGTTACCATCATCGGATAAACGGCTTTGTTGGCACTGCGCAATGAAGCGGAGAGGGTGAGGGATAATGCTTGAAAGAAAGCGAAGGTGCCTACGATGCGCATATAGTCCATGCCATCCTGCATCAATGTAGAAGTGAGCCCCATCAAATGAAGAATGGGACGGGCACAGAAGTATAAAATCAGGCTGATGGTGATGCCGATCACAAAGTTCATCAAGATGGAGATACCTACCACTTGTACCACATTTTTTTGTAGTTTCGCACCGAGGTATTGGGAACACAGTACCGAGGTTCCGAGATTGATGACCTCGAAAACGAGGAAGGTGAGCATGATGATTTGGTTGACGACACCTACAGCTGCCACACTATTGTCCGAATATCGGCTCAGCATAAAGGTGTCTACAGCACCAAGCATCATGATGAGAAGCGTTTCTATAAAAATGGGAGCCGTCAGTTTGGTAAGTCTTTTCTTTAAATTTTCCTGTTGTATCATTATCGCTGTATATATGTCTCTGAAAAAACGTGCAAAGATAAGGAAACAGAAAATAGGAAAAATTGATATGTG
Organism: Prevotella heparinolytica; assembly: GCF_002998535.1. Lineage (NCBI taxonomy): Bacteria > Pseudomonadati > Bacteroidota > Bacteroidia > Bacteroidales > Prevotellaceae > Prevotella > Prevotella heparinolytica. Next base: position 327,289 of record NZ_CP027234.1, read on the forward strand.
TCATTTTCTGCGGTTTTATGGTTTTGAGAGTTAACATGTTACTTCTTGCTGAGAGAAAACAATGAAAAAATATGTAGGAAAGATTTGCAAAGTCCAAAAGTTTCCTCTACATTTGCACCGCATTTAACAAGAATGTTGGTTACAAAAAGGAAGTTTGGGTGAGTGGCTGAAACCACCAGTTTGCTAAACTGACGTACGGGTAACCGTACCGGGGGTTCGAATCCCCCAGCTTCCGCACCAAAAGGTGGGTTCATCTAACGGTTAGGATACATGCCTCTCACGCATGGCATACGAGTTCGATTCTCGTACCCACTACATTTTAGAAGAATGCACTCTTAGCTCAGTTGGTAGAGCAACTGACTCTTAATCAGTGGGTCCAGGGTTCGAGTCCCTGAGGGTGTACAAGTCACGAAAAAGGATGAGTTGAAAATACTCATCCTTTTTTTATTGCTTCTATGGAGGACGCTCGGAGAATAAATTTTCGGAATGTCCGTCAAATTGGAGGGGGATGTGCTCACGGACTTGCTGAGTCGCTTTGTCTTATACTTGGAGAGACAACCGGGCAAGATAATCATAATGATTACCTTCTTTGATAAGTTCTGCTTTGAAACCATTTTCCGCAGAATAGAGGCTAAGTGTTTGAAAATCTATATATAGCCAGTCGAATGAATCTCCTTTGATGTTTTTATATTGCATTTGGAAGTCGATTTCACCATAATAATTACCGGCAAGGTCAATAAGGATGCTTCCGTCTTCTTCTTCGAATAGGTAGCTGAGGTCGCTGGAATCCATTAGAATGCAGCCTTCGGGGCGAAGTAGCAATTTCATTTTCCGAAAAAACTCAGGTAGATTCTCTAACTTTCCAATAATGCCGGAGCCATTCATTAACATCAGGATCGTATCGTATGAATCAATGAACCGCTCGTCAAACAGGTTGGTTAGCGCCACATTATTTACTCCCCGTTGACGCATTGTTTCCACAGAGAGTGGGGAAATGTCAATGGCGTAAACCTCTTTACCGGCTTTTTGTAGGGCAAGACTGTGACAACCACTGCCTGCTCCCACATCCAGAATCTTGCCTGTTGCCATTTTTAGAGCTGCGCGTTCTAACAATGACATTTGCTTTTCCGAACGAAAGAGCTCTTTGACGGGAATTTCATCTTCGTCGAATAACGAAGAGAATACTCGCAGACAATCGGCTTTGCCATATTTGAAGTAGTCGGATATAGCAGCTCCCATCGGATCTTGGTCGGCACACAAAAGATTGCTGTTTATCATTTCTTGTGTCTGTTAGCGCGTTTACGACGAATTTCCGCTTTCATTTTGGCCGAGGCTGAACCATGTTGTCCTGTAATGTAGGTCTTCTTCTTGGCTTTGGTCTTTACTTTATTCTCTTCTTTGGGTTTCTCCTTTTTGCCTTTAAAGACAATACCACCCATCATTGCTTCTTCTATGCTCACGATGTTTGTTGTTTTTTTATGGGTTTATTGTGAAGAAAGTAGTGTCAAAGATGCTTGGAGCGCTGTCTTAGTATTTGACACCACCTTTCTCGAAATCTGTTATTTGGCAGGAAGCACCTCAATCCAATAATCGTCTGGGTCGTTAATGAAGTAGAGTCCCATTGCTGTGTTTTCGAAACATACCCATCCGTTCTCTTTGTGATACTGGTGTATGGCTTCGTAATCACCGGCTATACGAATGCAAAGATGGCTCTCGTTCTCTCCTAACTCATAGGTTTGCGGATGTTCGTTCAAACAAGTCAATTCAAGCAGGAATCCGGTGCTACCATCGGTCAGATAGACCAAGGTGAAAGAACCGTCGGAGGCTTCCTTTCTGTGATGCTCTTTTAGACCTAAGGCTTTCTCGTAGAATGCGATACTACGCTCTAGGTTGGTAACGTTGATATTAAAATGGTCGAATTTGCTTTTAATTTCCATTATTCATTCGGATTAATATTGATAGGTTATTTGACCATTGCTTTTATGATTTCTCCCACATAGGTGCGTGGCATGCCTTCCATAGCAGCAGGTGAGGGGAGTTTCTTGCATTCCAGTATCAGCGTAGGCTCTGTATGTCCTATTGGATAGAAGCGGATGATGTAATTTTCTGCTTTTTCCATTTGTTCATATGGCTGGTCGGACGACAGAATACTGAAAACAACCGGTTTCCCGTTGACTTTACCCAGTGATCCACCGGAGTTGGCAGTCATCATTGTTACGTTGAATGGATCATCTCCAATCACTATAACCAGTTTTCCGTTTCCTGTTTGAATGGCGTCAGAAGATAGATCTTGAGGAGGTACTTGTTTGTATCCTGCAACTGCAACCGTTGTTTGTGTTTGCTCTGTAGAGGTAACTCTGGTTGCTTGAGTAGCATCTGCTATAACTTGTTTTTTAGGAGTAATCACTATTGGGCCTGAGTTGGTAACAGCTTTTTGTTCTTCTTTTTTCTCTTCGGTCAAGTTTTGCGTTGTAGAAGCACTGAGCGCCTCGGCCATTTCTTGAGCGAAGCTGTCTGCAAAGTCCACGGTTTTTCTGCGCCATTTGGCAAGGCCGCGTATCAATTTAGTCTTTGCTTTGTTCAGGGCATATTTGTCAGTGACCCATTCTTCTGCTGTGTACTTTTCTTTCCCTTCGCGATAACTGAATCGGATTTTCTCTATTTTGAGCATACTTTTTTCCGGTTGGCAGTTCACGGTCAGTTGATAGGATACTTTGGTGCGATCGAGAGACAGAGCGCTTGAGCTGAATATGATCCATTCTTCTCCGCTACCCACGATCTGTCCTTTGGCCTTATCTGTGAAAACGATGCGGCTGTTGTTCCTGTTTTTCTTCAGTCGTTTGTCCATCCATTGGGATGTTCGTTCATAGATTTCGTCTTGTGACATACCGGGAATACTGAACTCTTTGGAAAATACCACCTTACCATCCATTTCGGGAACGGCACCGGCCAAATATTTGCTGTCATCTCTGTTTTGTGCATGCAACAGAGTAGGTAGACAAAAGCAAAACAATAAGAAAAGAAGATGTGTCAATTTTTTCATAATAAAATATATCTCTTTAATTTAACAGTCAATCTCAAAGCATTCTCCCGGATGAGAGATGGAGAGGAAACGACACCCTTTGCTTTCGGCAAAAGATTTAAAGGCATTGCCGCCTTGATAATCATTGCCAAAATGCATGGGTACAAATATAGTGGTTTTTATTCGTTCCACGAACTGTTCGGCACCGCGCATATAATCTTTTCCCATGCGATTGTCTACCGGAAACATAGATACATCTACTTTCGGTGCTATTTGTTGAAGGTCTCTTATTTCAGCCAGAAAATCACCTTCGGCTTTTCGTATTTCCTGCGGAGTGGACTCTTCGCTCCAATGCCAGTTATTTAAATCGCCGGCATGAAAGATTTGTTTCCCTTGTAATTTTATCAGGAAAGAGATGCCTATATCGGTAGAACCGAATGCTCGTATGCTGATATATTCGTCTTCGTAGATGCCTCCTTTGTTGATAAAAACTGCATCTTCGGGTTTGGCGAGACGATGTCTCATAATGTCTTTGGAGAAAATATAACGAATGTCCGGGCGCAAGGACTTCCATGAAAGTACTTCGCGATTGAAATGGTCGGAGTGGCGGTGCGAGCAAAGCACATAGAGGATGCCTGCTTTTTTCAAGAGTCGGTTGCGTACGATGCTTTCGCCTGAAAGCTCTTCCAAGCCATCCTTGTAATAGTCGATAATGACTGTTACTTCGTCTGATTCGATTGCGAATCCGCTGTGATAAATGTAATATAATCTCATTTTTTTTGAGGGGCTACATGGTTACTGTATTTTCCAGCGGTTTGTTATTTATGAAATCTTTGATGTTCTGTAGGGTTGTCAAAGCGATGTTTGCCAACGCTTCGCGCGTAAAGAATGCTTGATGCGAGGTGACGATGACATTGTTGAACGATAGTAGGCGTGCCAGCGTATCATCATCGATGATCTTGTCAGATTGGTCTTCGTAAAAATATTCATTTTCTTCTTCATACACATCGAGGCCGGCAGAACCTATTTTTTTATTTTTCAGTCCTTCTATCAGGGCATTAGTGTGAATCAATTGCCCGCGTCCGGTGTTGATGATCATCACCCCATCTTTCATCTTACTTATGGAGTAATCATTGATGAGGTATTTGGTCTGTTCGGTCAGCGGACAATGTAGGGAAATGATATCCGAGTTACGATAAAGTTCATCCAGAGTGGTATATACCACCTGATGCTCTCGTGCGAAGTTATGGTCGGGATAAAGGTCGTAGGCTAGGATATTTACACCAAAACCACGCAAGATGCATATCAGCTTCTTTGCTATTTTTCCGGTACCGATGATACCTGCTGTCTTGCCATACATGTCGAATCCCAACAGGCCGTGGAGTGAAAAGTTTCCATCGCGTGTGCGCCAAGTGGCACGTGGAATTTTGCGATTCAAAGACAACATCAAGGCCACAGTGTATTCAGCCACTGCATAGGGAGAGTAGGCGGGAACATGCACTACAGTGATGCCGTAGTGTGCTGCAGCTTTCAAATCTACATTGTTATATCCGGCGCAACGCAATGCCAGTAGTTTTACGCCGTTGTCTGCTATCAGTCGGATAACCTCGGCATCAGCCGTGTCGTTTACAAAGATACAAACAGCATCTACTCCTTGTGTTAGTATGGCATTGTGCTTGTTAAGATGTCCTTTGTAGTAGCGGAGTTCGAAAGCATACTCTTTGTTTTTCTCATTGAAAGAAACTTCGTCATAGGGCTGAGTGCCAAAAAAAGCAATTGTATAAGTCTTATTATTCATCTATTTATCCATTTTAAGTGTTGTCTGCATTCAAAATAACAAAGTAATAACAAAAAATGGAATAAAAAGATTCTAAATGATAAAAAGAAAAGGGAGAAAAGTTTTTCTGTTAGAAGTGATTTAAACTAATTGATCAAATGATAAACAGCGTACTAATAGCTAAAATTGTTATATTATGGGTGAGTAAACTCATTCATAACAACATCCCCATGTACGCTGTGTTGGACAAAGATACAATAAAAAGTGAAATATTGCCTCATTTATGTGTGGGCAAACGTGGTTTCGTAACTCAAAGTAGTCTTGTTGAAATCGTAAATGCTATTCTTTATAAACTGAAAACAGGGTGTCAGTGGAAATATTTACCTGTAGATTCCCTGTTCAGTGACAAGGTTCTGACCTATGGTGGGGTATTCCATCATTATAACAAATGGAGTAAAAAAGGTGAATGGAAGTCTCTTTGGCTTCATCTTTTGAATAAGCACCGTACAAAGTTTGATATGTCAAGTGTAGACCTTGACGGAAGTCATACGGTAGCTATGTGTGGTGGAGAGGAGGTTGGTTATCAGGGTAGAAAAAAGCGCAAGACAACCAACGCTCTTTATATTACAGACCGGCAAGGCATACCGGTTATCATGTCTTCGCCTAAAAGCGGCGAACATCATGATACTCATGACATAAAAAACGTAATCCGCTCCATGATGCATGACCTTGGGATTGCAAAAGTCAGAACAGATGGTCTTTTCTTGAATGCGGATGCCGGATTTGACTGTAAAGCTCTTCGAAGTGTACTTGGCTGTCATGGAGTAGTCTCCAATATCTGCATCAATAAAAGAAACGGGACTCCCAATAATACCGTTGTGGACGAACTGTTGTATGCTGAACGTTATGCCATTGAGAGGACCAATGCATGGATGGACAGTTACAGGACTATTTTAAATCGATTTGAAACAACGGTTAGGAATTGGGAATCATGGAACTATATTGCATTTATGGTAATTCTGCTAAGGAAATATTTGAGAAAAAGAAAAGTTTAAATCACTTCTTATTATAAATTGGTATCTTTGACCCATTGGAAACAGTTTATTGAGGCCTATTTACAATAAGGATTATTCCGTTGTGAATACATTAGGTGCCTCGGCCTTTATTCGGGGGCAATCCTCTGCCACGGCAGAGGATTTTTGTTTTGTGGAATATATGAATTATCACTAGTGGGCACTTTAAATTAAACATCGTTCTTTGAAATCTTTGATAATCGCATAGTTATGTATCTTTTTGTAGCGTGACGATTTGAATTGAAAAGTTGTTTTAGCTTTGTCCAAAAGCTCAAAACAATGAATCAAGGCAAATATATCTTCGCTCAACTTACAGATTTTCTTCCCCGTCGTGTCTTTGACCGTTTGGTAGAGAAGTATTCCGGGAATAAGAAAATCAGAACATTCACCTGTTGGAATCAGATGCTGTGCATGATCTTCGGACAACTGACCGCCCGAGACAGTATGCGTGACCTTATGCTCAGCCTTGAGGCACACAAGAACAAGTATTATCACTTGGGATTCGGTCCAACAGTTAGCCGTACCAATCTGGGGAAAGCAAACCGGAATAGAGATTATCGTATCTACGAAGAATTTGCTTATACCCTGATTGCGGAAGCCCGTAATAGCTACAACAAAAATGACTTCGAGGTGAAAGTTGACGGTAATGTTTATGCCTTTGATTCCTCCACCATAGACCTTTGTCTGAATGTTTTTTGGTGGGCGGAATTTAAGAAACACAAAGGAGGCATCAAACTTCATACCTTGTATGATGTAAAGACTTCCATACCGACAATCGTACTGGTAACCAATGCTAAAGTACATGACGTAAACATGCTGGATGAGTTGAGTTATGAAAAGGGAAGTTTCTATATCATGGATAAAGGATATGTTGACTTCACCCGTTTGCATAAGCTTCACACCAGTGGTGCTTACTTCGTTACACGTGCAAAAGATAATATGAGATTCCGTAGAATGTATTCCCGTGAAGTCGATAAAACAACCGGAATAAAATGTGATCAGATTGGAATGCTTGAAACGTATAAATCGCTCAAAGCATATCCGGACAAACTCCGGCGGGTTAAATACTACGATGAAGAACTGGACAGAGAATTTGTGTTCATCACCAACAACATGGAACTATCAGCAGAGGAAATTGCTTTGCTATACAAGAACCGTTGGCAGGTGGAACTATTTTTCAAATGGATAAAGCAACACCTGAAAGTAAAATCTTTTTGGGGCACCACGATGAATGCAGTCAAGATACAAGTGTACTGTGCCATCATAACATACTGTCTGGTTGCCATTGTCGCTTACAGATTGAAAGTTAACCGTCCAATCTACGAAATTCTACAAATTTTGAGCTTTTCTCTACTGGATAAAACGTCTGTAAGAGAGATACTTACCGATTGCGATTACAAAAATGTCAAAGAACTAAATTATAAACAATTGAAAATCAGATGGGATTAAGTGCCCAGCAGTGATGAATTATGAAAAAGAATATCAATACTAACGTTACGCAATGGTTTGTTTTCTTCAAAGACCAATTGCTACTGCATAAAGGGTATACGAACAATGGAGAGGCTATGTACAGTATACCTGTTGGAGAAGAATCGCCATTGGGACTTGATAATGGGGCCAACGTCCATGAGGTGGTTTCTTTCGCCGGTGAGCAGGCGAGGGCATTTGCGGTAAATGAGCCTATAGCGGAAACGGAAGAATGGGTGATGATGGGGTTGAGGGCATCGTATGATTATATCACTACGGATGCATATCGTTCTGCCGGGAAAGCTTATCAGATTCTTTATTGGGATGAACACAGCCGCTTCTGTCCGGTGTGCGGTACGGGTATGGAGCAACAAACTCCTATCATGAAGAAATGCCCTAGCTGTGGGAACGAAATGTTTCCGCCTGTTTCTACGGCTATCATTGTATTGATAAGAAAAGAAAAAGAGATATTGCTGGTGCGCGCTCATAACTTTCGGGGAACGTTCTATGGGTTAGTGGCCGGATTTCTTGAAGCTGGAGAGACATTAGAGGAATGCGTGGAGCGTGAGGTATTGGAAGAAACCGGTCTGAAAGTGAAGAATATCCGATATTTTGGCAGTCAACCTTGGCCTTATCCCAGTGGCTTGATGGTGGGCTTCATAGCCGACTATGAAAGCGGAAATATAAAGATACAGAAAGATGAACTTAGTGCAGCTGCATTTTTTTCCAAAGACTCTCTACCTGAGATACCACGTAAGCTGAGCATTGCCCGGAAGTTGATAGATTGGTGGCTAAGCGAAAATGAAGATTAAAGTCCTTTTATCTAATCCAATGTTGATAAGGAAGAGAGGATTGCTTTTATTCGGGATAGATAACAGTATAAACAGTATAAACAGTATTATTGAGGTGATTTTGGAAAAGATGAAACGGGCAAGTGAATAATAACTATTCTATCTCTTTGATTCGTTCAATCTGACGATTCAGAAAGTAGTCGGCATAGAGGCTGCAATCTTCTTTTTCGTAGAAAGCTATCAGTCCTTTTCTGTAACTCAGAATATCAGAATCCTTTGTGGAATATACGGGAATGAGGCCTGCATTCATCAGAGCAATACTTTCTATCATCCTTGCAGTCCGTTTATTCCCGTCAATGAACGGTTGTAAACGAGCAAGATTACAATGCAAATATACCGCCTTTTCTAAAGGATTAGTATATTCATCTTGTTGAAAAAGAATCTCGTTCAGCTTGCTTTCTATTTCTTGTGAGTTCTTGGGAGGAACGTAGTTCGTTCCGCTAATACGCACTGCTCGTACCCGTAATGCCCCCGATTCTTCATTAGATACTAATCCCGTAGAAATAGACTGATGTACTCTGAAAAGAGTGCGCTCGTCTATAATTTCTTGATTCTTTTCTTTGTGGATATATTCTAGTTCGGAAATGAAAGTGTTATAGAGGTTTTTAAGCATTTTGGCATCTTCGTATCTCTTTTCAGAAGTAATGCCGTCTTTCAGTAATGCTTCAGTTTCAACGTAAGTGTAAGTATTGCCTTCTATCTTCCCCGAATAGTAGCACCAAACGACAGCCAAATCCTTTATTTCATTGGAATAAAGTTCAGACAACTTGGAAAGGGGATTCTCTAAAATAAAAGAAGCCTTCTTTTGCTGTTCTTCGTTGAATATCGGTTTCATACCTTAGCATATTTGATGAGGTCATTTTCTATGCCAGTAAAAGTAATTATAAGGATTCTACTTTTACTATGCATCCCTCACCCCTTAAATCACTGGAGAATCGTTGGTTTTAAACCTCTTTTTAATCCTTAAACCAAAAATCCTTGTAACTAATTCTGATATTCAGTTAGTTACAAGGATTAAAAGAGGTTCCTGGCGGATTCGAACCGCCGTACACGGTTTTGCAGACCGCTGACTAAGCCACTCATCCAAGGAACCAAAACAAACTCAAGAATGCTTTATTTCTCGATTGCGGATGCAAAGGTAGTACATTTTCCGTAACTTCCAACTATCCGCAGCAACTTTTCTTCTTTTTTTTCCTTTCTACTTCGCATTCGCCCCGCTTTTCATCCAGTAACCGCTTTAAGTCACAACCTGTGGCACAACCGGCACACGGATTCTCATTCTTCTTCGAACGACGAAAAAAAGAGTAAAAACTCATACCGATGCGTATGCAACAAAGCAATAACAAAAAGGCTACTGCCCACTCCTGCCAATTACTCATACAAACAATCCTCCTATCTGATAAATTGCAAATGACATCAACCATGCCAATGCCGTGGTATATGATGCCGCAAACAACGCCCATTTCCAACTGCCCGATTCTCCTTTAATGGCAGCCAGAGTGGCAATGCAGGGGAAATATATCAATACAAACACCATGTAGGCAAAAGCTACCAGAGGAGTAATCGGAATACGTTCGCCCAAGCTCACCGCATCTGCTTCAGAATCGTCGGCATAGAGTACTCCCAGCGTGCTCACCACCAACTCTTTTGCTCCTACCCCCGAAAGGATGCCGATGCCCAGTTTCCAATCGAAGCCTAATGGCTTGATAACCGGTTCCATGGCTTTGCCGATACGGCCGATATAGGAGTTTTCCTGCTGTTCGGCCATCGTGTCGTAGGCTTCGTGATCGGGATAGTAGCCCAAAGCCCATATCACGATGGAGGCTACCATGATGATTCCTCCCATCTTGCGCAAGTATTGTGCGCCCTTTTCCCATGTATGGCGTAGAATGGATTTGGAAGTAGGCATACGGTAAGGAGGGAGTTCCATGACGAACGGGGTATCATCGCCTTTGACCAGAAAACGACAGAAGAGCCGCGCCATGACTACTGCCAACAAGATGCCGATGGCATAAATCGACAATAACACCAGACTGGCACTGTCGGGAAAGAAAGTTCCGACAAGCAAAAGGTAGATAGGCAGACGGGCGCTGCACGACATCAACGGATTGATGAGCATGGTGACCAGGCGGCTTTTCCGATTCTCGATGGTGCGCGAAGCCATTATGGCAGGAACATTGCATCCAAACCCCATAATCAAAGGAATGAAGGATTTTCCATGCAAGCCCATCTTATGCATAATCTTATCCATGATAAAGGCGGCACGTGCCATATAGCCCGAATCTTCCATCAAAGAAATAAAGAAGTAGAGGATGAGGATATTGGGCAAAAAGACGATGACACCTCCCACACCACCGATAATGCCGTCTATCAATAAATCCTTTAACGGGCCTTCGGACATGTTCTCGTGTATCAAATCTCCCAATGCCTCGACGAGCCACTCGATGCCTTGCATCGGATAGTCGCCCAACACGAAAGTGCCTTCGAACATCAGATACAGAAACAGGAAGAAGATGGGGTATCCCCAAATGCGGTGTGTGACGATGGAATCTACGATGTGGGTGACACGCGATGTATCCTGATGGTTGTCCACGTAGGTTTCGCGCAAGGCACCGGCAATGAAACCGTACTTGGCGTCCGTAATGGCTTGTTCGCTTTCTTCGTTTATCGCATTGCGAAGGCGTTGCTCCTCCCGGTCGCGAACCTCAAGAATGTCTTTTGCGTTGGAGAAAGTCTGTACTTCTTTTTCCAAATCCTTGTCGTTCTCCAGCAACTTGATGGCCAAGAAGCGGGTGGAATATTTATGGCGGATATTTTCGTTCAGGCCGATTACACGTTTCACCCCTTCTATGCTTCGTTCCAGCTCAGGTCCATGATTGATGTGGATGTGCCTGCAAAAGCCGCGTGTATGTTCCACTTCTTCTTTGTGGCTGCCGAAATCGTGGTCGGGCACGTATTCCTGGTGCCAATTGCGAAGGTCGTCTAAGATTTCGCTGTTCATCTTGCCTGTGCGATCCAGAAAATCGGCTCCTTCGTAGATATTTATAATTACATGAAACAGTTGGTCGATGCCTTTTCCGCTACGGCTGACCGTAGGTATCATCGGTACGCCGAAAAGCCTGCCGAGCGTGACGTAATCCAGCGTATTTCCACTGGCTTCCAGTTCATCGTACATATTTAGCGCGATGACCATGCGTACATTCATATCAATCAACTGCGTGGTGAGATAGAGGTTACGCTCCAGATTGGAAGCATCCACTACGTTGATAATGATATCGGGCGTTTCATTGATGATATGGCGGCGGACATAGATTTCTTCGGGAGAATAGGCCGAGAGGGAGTACGTGCCGGGAAGGTCGACGATACGGAAGTGATAACCTTGAAAATCGAAATATCCTTCTTTGGCATCTACGGTGACTCCACTGTAATTGCCCACATGCTCGTGTGCTCCGGAAGCAATGTTGAAAAGGGAGGTCTTGCCGCAATTGGGGTTTCCCACCAAAGCAACGTTGATGGTGCGGCGCTTTCCGAGCGCAAGCCGTTTGAGGTCGGCTTCGCCCAAGCGCACTTCTTCGCTCAATCCTTTGTGGTAATCCGGCTCCACGGCCTGTGCTTTGGCTTCCTGCTCACTGATGATTTCTATCATTGCGGCTTCTTGGCGCCGCAAGGAAATCTCATAGCCCATCACCTTGTATTTAATGGGGTCTTTCAACGGAGCGTTCAGCAGCACTTCCACTGTTTTTCCTTTTATGAACCCCATCTCTACAATCCGTTTGCGGAAACCGCCGTGCCCCAGCACTTTCACGATTACCCCTTTCTCACCGGTTTTCAACTCGGACAAACGCATACTCTCTTCCCTCTTTCTGTTTAATGATGCAAAGATAGTGTTTATGCACACATACCGCAAGCAATTTAGAATGTATTTAAATAATAAACAACCGGGAATACGGTTAGGTTCTCGGTTTTGTTTTCTTTAGGGTCTGTTTAAATTTTCTTCAAGATAATGCCGGGTAGAATACAAGCAGGCTTTTACCGGAGGGAATACGTTTTTTTATTCTTTACAAAAAATGGGTCGTTTGTAAAGATTTTCGGATGCGTTCTAAAATCCTTGTCCATTTTTACTAAAAACTCACCGGATTTTTAGTAAATCTTCGGGGAATTTTTAGTAAAAATCCGGTGAGTTTTTAGTAAATTTCTACCGACCTGATTTGCATAACGTTAGAAGCGTTTTTTTTGTTTATGATTTCTTTCTTGCCAAAAGTAAAAAAACACACCACATTAAGAAAACGTCATGTCATGCGCTGTCCCCCTAAGAGCATTCAGCTAAACCCTTGAGTCATTTCCGCAGATAAACGATGGTGGGCAAGTGGTCGCTGTAACCGTTGAGCCAAGTCCTTCCGCCATGTGTACGCAGCAAAGCGCCTTTGTATTTCCCTTCCTGCCGAATCATGTAATCGCGGATAAACACTTCGTTATGGTCGTATTTCAACCCTTTCCGGGCTTTCAACAGAGGTTTGGAAATGAGAATCTGGTCGAACAGATTCCATTTGCCTCGATAAAGCAACGTTCCCACCCCCTTGTCTTCCAATGTCTCCCACGATGGGTTATAAAGCCCGCCTTTCTTCACCTGTTTGGGATATTTGCGTGTGCCGAGTTCCCGCAGGCTTTCGTCCATAGGGTCATCGTTCAAGTCGCCCATTATGATGAGCTTAAGTCTTTTGTCTTCACGCATCAGCGAGTCTTTCAGGGCTTTCACCTGCCGCGCCGCATGCGCACGCACCGGCGAATCTGCTCCGCGAGACGGCCAATGATTGACGATGACGCAAACCCGTTCGCCGGCCAGCTGTCCGTCCACTATCAGAAAACCGCGTGTCAAATGCGTCGTATCTCCCTTGAAAGGAGTGGAAAGAACCAATTCGGAAGCGGTGACGCTGAATTGCTTCGGGTCGTACAGCAAAGCACAGTCTACTCCGCGTTGGTCGGGTCCTTCATAATGTACGTATCGATAGCCGGATATAGCCGGTTGTTTAACCAAATCGTCCAGTACCCTGCTGTTTTCCACTTCCGCCACACCGATGAAAGCCGGGCCTTCGGGCACTACATCCCGCGAAAGTTCGCCCAGCACTTTGGAGAGATTCCGCAGCTTCGATGCATATTTCTCGGCAGTCCATTTATAACTGCCGTCAGGCAAAAACTCATAATCGTCTTTTCCCGCATCGTGAATCGTATCAAACAAATTTTCCAGATTATAAAACGCCACACTATATACCTTTTGCTCTGTATTCTGCGCTCCCGATGTTGCAGCATAAAGCCAAACAAAGAGTAAAACAAGTAATTTCTTCATATAATTATTAAAATTGTTTTCTGCAAAAGTCAGAAATAAAATGCGATAAACCTACTTTCCCCGCCACTTTTTTCTGTTTCAAGGCCAACGCATCGGCTCAAACCGGGCGAGTTACCTCTCTCGCAACAAAATAAATCGCATTTTATTTTGCAGTGTCTCGGACTTGCACTATCTTTGCGCTCTGAAAAAGAAGACCATTACACTATTCATTACCAAAATAGTAACAGAATAATAATTATAAAACAAATATCAAAATGAAAAAAGGTATTCATCCTGAAAATTACCGTCCGGTAGTATTTAAAGATATGTCAAACGGCGACATGTTCTTATCTCGCTCTACTTGCAACACAAAAGAGACAATCGAATTCGAAGGTGAAACTTATCCGTTGGTAAAGCTCGAAATCTCCAGCACTTCTCACCCGTTCTACACCGGTAAGTCCAAGCTGGTCGACACAGCCGGTCGTGTTGATAAGTTTATGAGCCGTTATGGTAACCGCAAGAAATAATCAGTTTTACTTAAAGCTGAAAAAAGGGAATCTTTTTCGTTAAAGGATTCCCTTTTTTGTTATACAGGAATATTTGGCTATGAGTAACGTTCTTCATTTTCTCGTTGAATCCTGCCAGAGGTCCGGCAAATGGTACAAAAGCCTCTACCGGAACAAGCCTTGGTATAAGAGAGTATTGGCGTCCACCGTCTCTTTCGTTGTTCTTTTCCTCATCTACCTTATCATGGTAGACATCAATTTCCTTTGGCTGTTCGGCAAATCTCCCGGTCTGTCCAGTATTCATAACCCCGAACAGCCCATTGCGTCGGAACTTTATAGTGCAGACGGAAAGCTGATAGGCAAATATTTCCGCGAAAACCGCAGTCCGGTAAGTTACGAAGAAATTTCCCCCATACTCATAAAAACACTCATCAGCACCGAAGACGAGCGGTTCTACCAGCATTTCGGCATCGACTTTCAAGGGGTGTTTGCCGCCGTCAAAGACATGGCCAAAGGCGATGCGCGAGGAGCCAGTACCATCACCCAGCAATTAGTGAAGAATATGTTCAAGGTACGCTCCCAATATTCCACAGGATTGCTGGGAAAAATTCCCGGCCTGAAATTGCTCATCATGAAATCCAAAGAGTGGATTACGGCAGTCAAAATTGAAATGTTCTACTCCAAACAGGAAATCCTGACAATGTATCTCAACACGGTAGATTTCGGCAGCAATGCCTACGGCATAAAAACAGCCTGCAAAACCTACTTCCACACCACTCCCCGTGAAATAACCTGCGAACAAGCGGCTACCTTAGTGGGGTTGCTGAAAGCCACCACAACCTATAATCCCCGCCTGAACCCGGAAAACAGCATGAAGCGCCGCAATGTGGTGCTGGAAAACCTGTGCAGAAACCACGGCATCACACGGGCCGAATGCGACTCTCTGAAGAAGCTGCCCATCAATCTGAATTATAATATCGAGACCAACCATGACGGGAAAGCCCTTTATTTCCGCGAAGCCATCGCCGATTATCTGGCTCCTTGGTGCAAAGAAAACCAAATAGACCTCTACACCGACGGTTTGAAAATATATACTACCCTCGACAGCCGCATGCAACGATACGCCGAAGTTGCTGCAAACCGCCAGATGCGCATAGTGCAACGCAACTTCAACAACCATTGGGGCAATCAGGCTCCGTGGCGCGACCGCAATCATCAGGAAATACCCCATTTTATAGAAGACTTGTCCAAACGTACCCCAGCCTACAAGATACTGGCCGGTAAATATCCCGACCGTCCGGACTCCGTAGACTACTACCTCAACCTTCCTCATCGGCTGAGAGTGTTCGATTACGACACCGGCACTCGCGACACCACCATCAGCACCATGGACTCCATCCGATACATGGAACGCTTCATGCATTGCAGCTTTGTTGCCATGGAACCGCAAACCGGACACGTAAAGGCATGGGTAGGCGACATCGACTTCGGCTCATGGAAATACGACAAAGTGCTCTCCAAACGTCAACCCGGTTCCACCTTCAAATTGTTTGTTTATACCGCCGGATTCAACGAGGGCATGTCTCCCTGCGACTACCGCATCGACAAGCAAGACGTATGGAACGTCATCGAAAACGGCAAACCTACCCAATGGATTCCGCGCAACGCCAATGGCGAATACACCGGAGACACGCTTTCTCTGAAAGCAGCCTTTGCCCGCTCGATAAATACCATTGCCGTACAAGTAGGACAAGAAGTGGGTGTACACAAAGTAGCTGAGACGGCATACGCCATGGGCATCAAAACACCGCTGGAAGAAACGCCCGCCCTCAGCTTGGGGGCTTCGGATGTTTCTCTGTTGGAGTTGGTCAATGCTTATAGCACCGTCATCAATGAAGGAAAAATGCACGATGCAGTACTCATTACCCACATCGAAGATGCCAACGGAAAAGTAATCTACAAAGACGAGACCTCACAGAAACAAGTGCTCCCCTACGAAACCGCTTTCCTGATGACCGAAATGCTGAAAGCCGGAATGACCGAGCCGATGGGCACTTCGCAAGCCCTATGGGGATACGACCTGCACCGCTACAACACTGAGCTCGGCGGAAAAACCGGCACTTCATCCAATCATTCGGATGCATGGTTCGTAGGCGTCACACCCAAGCTGATAGGAGGTGCTTGGGTGGGCGGAGAACACCGCAGCATCCACTTCCGCACCGGAGAACTTGGACAAGGCAGCCGTACGGCTTTGCCCATATTTGCCTACTTCATGGAGCAAGTGCTGAAAGACAACAGTCTGAAAGGGTATCAGGCCCGATTCCCGCAAGCCAAAGAAAAAATTAAGAAGGAATATGGCTGCCGTTCCGTAATCCTGCGCCGCGACACCGACTCCATCGCAACAGACAGCATAGTTTCGCAGACAGTTCTTGAACTCGAATAGGGAATCACCTATCGGGAAATAGGGAAAAAAACAGGAAATAGGAGAAACCTTTTTCTATTTTTGTAAGACCAAACGAAAAACATAAACAACCATGAAACGATTTACCATTCTATTCTTCATGGCATGTCTCTTTGCGGCCACGGGGGTTGCGAAACCGAAAGTTAAAGATATCAGTGGAAGTATTGCCATCAATGGCGAACTGAAAAAAAACTATCGAAACACTCCGGCCGGTACTCCCGTCATCATTCGCCGTATAATCCAGAATCCCAAAACGTTCTCTCTTCTTTACGCCATAGAAATCAATGGAATACAGGAAACTATACCTGAGGAGGAAATGTACATAATCACTCTTTCCACTCCACAGACCGACCGGGAATTCTGGCAACAAGCATACTTTAAAAACCAGCTTTACAAGCATTTCAGCGAACGAGGTTACAGACATGAGTTGCGCCGGGAAATAGACGAGGAATGCAGCGAATATCTGGACAGGCTACATGAAATAGCCTATCAGGACGATTACATCACCTCCTATGTGCAAGGCGTATTTGCCAAACTTGCTCCTGCCGGCATCGACCCGAATCGCAACGAACAATTGAATGTACGTGTCATCCAATCTACCGAACCGGATGCCTACATGCTGCCTAACGGCTCCATGCTCATCAGTACAGGGCTTCTCTGTACGCTTGATTCGGAGGATGAGTTGGCTGCCATGATAGCTACCGAAATAGCCCACTTTGTACTTGACCATCAGGTAGAAAACATATATCGTGCCGAACGTCGTTTAAAAAACGCCGTTTTTTGGGGAAACGTATTTTCCGCAACTGCGGAAGCCGCTTTCGATATAGCTTATTGGAATAATGACAGCAATGCACTTACCGTAAGTACCATAGCTTCGTTGGGTGAAGTGGCATCGCTCTTAAGCATTCCTGCCATTAACCGACTGGGAATGAGATACAAGACTAATCAGGAGATAGCATCCGACCGCATTGCTCGCGATTTGCTCAGCCTCAAAGGATACAACCCCAACGGATTATCTTCGGCCTTAGGAAAAATCATCGACTATTACAACATTCGGCATCGCACCGAAAAAATCACCCGCTACGAAAGTACCCAATTGCTGCTAAAACGCATTGAGAAAGCTGGTAAAGCCGAAAGTCAGACCAGCTATCCTTATCTGAAGAAAACCAGTGACATAGTGACTTTCAATGCAGCCATGAATATGGCCAACCAACGTTACATGGATGCGGTCCGGCTCATTCAAAAAAACATAGACAACAATTTTGCCTCTACCCACGACTACGTTATTCTTGTCAAAGCGAAAATGGCTCTCTACAACACAGAAGATATCAACAACGAATGCCTCTCCTTGCTCGACAAAGCTCAGAAACTGGCAGGAAACAGTCCCAATCTGGATATTTACAAACAAAGAATACTGCTGTTAATGCGCATGAATAAACAATCTAAAGCCGCCAATTCTTTAAAAGAGTATCTCAGTTTGCTTGCAAAATATCAAGCCCAAGGCATAAAAGGGGAGGAAGAAGAATGGACTGCCAAAGAGATGAACTGGGCAGGAGAATTATTGGATAAGATAAGTAGAATTTAGAGGTTAGCGATTAGTGGTTAGCGATCAGCGGTAAATAGAGAACAAGTCAATCCTACGCCGCATGGTCACTAACCACTAACAGGTAACAGTTAACCACTAATAGTTGCCCGCTGTCCGCTATTTACGGAACGGTGGTTTCACTACTTGTGCTTTCAGCTTACGCCCACGCACGTCAATATAAATCTCCGTATTTACTTTACTGTATTCAGGTTTTACATAGCCCATACCTATACCTATCTTACGGACAGGAGACATAGTGCCTGAGGTCACTACACCGATTGCAACACCATCCGCGCTGAACAATTCGCAACCATGACGAGGAATACCGCGATCAATCAACTCGAATCCTACTAATTTACGGACAGTACCTTCAGCTTTCTGCTTCTCAAGCATCGGACGATTGATGAAATTTTTTCCATCCACAAATTTTGTAATCCAGCCCAAACCGGCTTCAATAGGCGAAGTCGTATCATCCAAATCGTTTCCATACAGACAGAATCCCATTTCCAGACGCAATGTGTCACGTGCTCCCAAACCAATGGGTTTGATGCCAAACTCTGCGCCGGCCTCGAATAGTGCATCCCAAATCTTCATGGCAGCATCAGGATAGAAGTAGAGTTCAAAACCTCCGGCACCCGTATAGCCTGTATTGGAAATAATGACATCCTTTTCTCCGGCAAATTCACCATGCGTAAAAGTATAATAAGGAAGTTCGGAAAGGTTGATAGACGTCAGTTTCTGCAAAGCCAAAATAGCTTTCGGACCTTGTACGGCAAGTTGTGCCATACGGTCTGAAGCATTTTCCAATTCGGCTCCTTCCGTATTATGCGAAACACACCAGTTCCAATCTTTCTCTATATTGGAAGCATTTACAACCAATAAATATTTTTCCGGCTCGTATTGATAAACCAAAAGGTCGTCTACAATGCCTCCTTTATCATTGGGGAAACAAGTATATTGCACTTTACCCGGAGTAAGAGCTGCCACATTGTTTGAAGTAACTTTCTGCAAGAAAGTCAGTGCATGAGGGCCTTTTACCCAGAATTCTCCCATGTGGGAAACATCGAATACTCCCACTCCCTGACAAACGGTGAGGTGTTCATCAATAATCCCGGAATATTCGATAGGCATATTGTATCCCGCAAACTCGTGCATCTTAGCACCCAGCGAGATGTGTTTCTCTGTAAACGGAGTAGTTTTCATGATAACAAAGATTAAGTTATGGTATATTGTTTATAAATTATCTGTCGGCAACAAGGGCGGCAATCTTCACGATGACGTTCATAGCCTTTTCCATGCTCTGAACCGGAACAAACTCATAACGACCGTGGAAGTTCAGGCCTCCGGCAAAGATATTGGGACACGGCAATCCTTTGAAAGAAAGCTGTGCTCCATCCGTGCCTCCGCGAATGGCTTTCACGCGAGGTTCAACACCTGCTGCCTTCATCGCAGCGAAGGCTATGTCGATGATATGCATCACCGGTTCTATCTGCTCGCGCATATTGTAATATTGATCACGAAGTTCAAGGGTGGCAGTACCCAAGCCATATTCATCATTTATTTTTCTCACAAGATGCTCCATCTCCTTCTTGCGAGCTTCAAAACGAGTGCGGTTATGGTCGCGAATAATATAAGAAACCGTTGTCTGTTCCACTTCGCCATTGATGCCGATCAAGTGATAAAAGCCCTCATAACCTTCGGTATGTTCCGGAGCTTCATGAGTGGGAAGCATAGTTATAAAACGGTTGGCCACACGAATAGAATTAATCATTTTGTTCTTGGCATAGCCGGGATGCACATTGCGTCCCTTGAAAACAATCTTGGCGGCCGCTGCATTGAAATTTTCGAATTCAAGTTCACCCACTTCACCGCCATCCATGGTGTAAGCCCAATCGCAACCGAATTTTTCTACATCGAACTTATGAGCACCCAATCCGATCTCTTCATCAGGATTGAAACCTATGCGGATTTTGCCGTGCTTGATTTCTGGATGTTCCTTCAGATAAACCATTGCCGACACTATCTCGGCAATACCGGCTTTATCATCAGCCCCCAGCAAGGTCTTTCCGTTGGTCACAATCAGGTCTTCGCCCTTATGGTCGAGCAATTCGGGGAATTGCGAAGGCGAGAGGACTATATTTTGCTCTGCACAAAGTAGAATATCTTTGCCATCGTAATTTTCCACGATACGGGGGGAGACATCCTTACCACTCATATCAGGGCTTGTGTCCATGTGGGCAATAAATCCGATGACAGGCAACGGTTTATCCGTATTGGCAGGAAGAGTGGCGAATAAATAACCATTTTCGTCCAAAGTTATTTCTTCCAGCCCTAAAGCTTCCAGTTCTTCTTTCAGATACTTGGCAAACACCATTTGCCCCGGAGTACTTGGGGTAACTCCACTGTCTTCATTCGCTTGAGTATCAAAACTTACATACTTCAGAAAACGTTCTACTAATGTCATATCCATAAGGCTTTAATTATTTACGCTTGAAAAAGGTGTTTATTGATTGCCGTAAAGGTAGAAAAAGGGAAGTGAATAGCCAAGCAATTCACTTCCCTTTTTCATTTTTTCATATGGCATTTTGTCAATTAGAAGTGGCTGCTGCCATCAAAACAATGCGTGCAAACTTTGCATTTAGGCAGACCGATAGCTTCTACCAGGGTTTCCAGCGTATTGAATTTCAAAGAAGAAAGTCCGAACCGCTCTCGAATCACCTCTACCATTTTCTCATATTCCGGTGAGCCGGTGGTGGCATACTTATCCAGGTTTTTCGCATCATCTCCTTCCAATTCTTTGATGATACGCCGCGTGATAAGTTCCAAATCGCTTTTAGAGGCCGTAAAGCCAATGAAAGGACAGCCGTAAATCAACGGGGGGCACGCAATACGGATATGTACTTCTTTGGCTCCGTATTCATAAAGAACTTTCACGTTGTCACGTAGCTGTGTGCCACGAACAATGGAGTCATCGCAGAATAACAGACGTTTCCCTTCGAGCATTGCCCGGTTGGGTATCAGTTTCATCTTTGCCACTAAAGAACGCATTTCTTGTTTGCTGGGTGTAAAGCTACGAGGCCAAGTAGGAGTGTATTTGGAGATGGCACGATGATAAGGAACTCCTTTACCTTCGGCATATCCCAAAGCCATGCCTACACCGGAGTCTGGAATACCGCAAGCACAATCTACTACCGAATTATCTTTTTGTCCCATTTTGAAACCGGAAGCGAACCGTACCTCTTCTACGTTTCTGCCTTCGTAGCAAGAAGTGGGAAAACCATAATATACCCATAGGAACGAACAGATTTGCATTTGCTCATTAGGCTTGCGCATCTGTTCCACGCCATCGGCTCGCAAACGGACAATCTCACCGGGACCGAGATAGCGTTCTATCTCATAACCCAGATTAGGGAAACTGCTCGATTCGCTTGTGACCGCATAAGCACCTTCTTTCTTGCCGATGACCACAGGTGTGCGGCCCCAATGATCGCGTGCGGCAATAATTCCATCTTCCGTAAGCAGTAGCATGGAACAAGAGCCTTTGATGTGCTTATACACATTTTCAATTCCTTCCACAAAGTTTTTGCCTTGTATTATAAGGAGAGCGATAAGTTCTGTTTGATTGGTTTTGCCCATGCTGAGCTCGGCGAAGTGCATGTTTTGGGCCAGCAGTTCTGTTTCAATTTCTTGTAGATTTACGATTTTGGCAACCGTTGTAATGGCAAAACGGCCAAGGTGAGAGTTCAGTATCAATGGTTGCGGATCTGTATCACTGATGATTCCTATTCCGGAATTCCCTTTGAACGTATCCAGTTCGTCTTCAAACTTCGTGCGGAAATAGGTGCTTTCCAGGTTGTGGATAGAACGGATAAATTCTCTTTTTTCTGTATTATATGTGGCCAGACCGCCACGTTTCGTTCCCAAATGGGAATTATAATCTGTACCATAGAACACATCAGCCACGCAATTAGCTTTGGCAACTGTGCCGAAAAAGCCTCCCATAAATCTTTTTTATTGTTGGTTACTAAAATTAACGGAGGCAAAGGTACAAAGAAGTTTTTTTTTCACGTTATTTTCTGTCGATACATATCTAAAAAAAACTTAGAGCCTATTTAACCGGAATTCGATATAAAGTAAGAATATCATCAGTTGCCTGCTATTTATGCTGTCTACCTCAATGGCCGGCTTCTCTTATGGTGTTCGATTTTTCTGTATTCTGTTTAATCGCAGTGTTACCTGAACTCGGTATAGGCTGCTTTTTTTGCTGAAGATGGGGGCATCCTGTCGGGCGGATATTTCCTGAATGCACCGGTTTACAGTGATTGGGCAGAAGAGAAGAGAGCCTTTCAGGCCGGCCGCCCTCGCCCTGTTTTGACAGCTGCAATCCTTTGTCGTGACAGAGGCAAGTGTTCAAGCCGACAGACACAAGTGTCTGACAAGGCAGGAGTAAACGCTTGATAACCAATGTGGTTTAGTTTTAAAATACAAGTCTCCGTATGAGGTTATCGACCTGCTTCTTATCCCGAATTCAGGCAGTGTTGTCTTGTTGAGAATTGATACTAAGTGTTTATCGAGAGGCATCCCTTGCAAGAGATACCTGTAAGCTGGTTTTGGTAGATATATATATCCATCGTGCTGCATCTATACTTCCAGCCGAGGACATCTATACTTCCAGCCGAAGACATCTATATAGCGAGCCGTGACGGGAAAGATAACACTCCAGAAAGTAAATGTTTTTCTTTTCCTGAAAGGCTTTCGGGATTGGACGTTCGTGATGTATCGTCAGAAATCGAATGTTGAGTAGATAACCGGATAAAAAAACACCCTGCAAAACGAAAAACTCTTTGCAGGGCGCAATTAATACCTCTAAAAACTCTCTTTACCTAATTAATGGACAAACTTTGATTCATTTCCATTTTTTCAGTGACTTTTTATCTGTGGAAGTGGCTTCAAACAAACTCAGGGCGAAACCGCCGCTGCGTGCTTCTTTCACAGATATCTTGGTCTTATGGGTCACAATGCCTTTTTTGATTTGATAAGAGGTGGGATTTGCTTGGTAGTCTGCATCTTTACCGTCCGCATAGAGGGTAGCCGCATACTGCTTACCCGGCTCCAAGAAATCAAGCGTAAAAGTGGCGGTACGCGCATTCTCATCCGTGATGCCGCCTACAAACCAATTGTTTGTGCCTTTTGCTTTACGGGCTACGGTGATGTAGTCACCCGGTTCTGCCTCTATATACT
Organism: Prevotella heparinolytica; assembly: GCF_002998535.1. Taxonomy (NCBI): domain Bacteria; kingdom Pseudomonadati; phylum Bacteroidota; class Bacteroidia; order Bacteroidales; family Prevotellaceae; genus Prevotella; species Prevotella heparinolytica. Next base: position 350,595 of record NZ_CP027234.1, read on the forward strand.
TGCTGTCATCCCAATCTACCGCAACGTCTTTGATGAATTGAAAAGCATCCATGTGCTTTTCGTAGTTCTCCACCAAGTCGGCAGCCATTTGCAACGGACTGTAAAGGGTGACGTAAAGAGCCAACTGTTTGGCAAGGGTGGTCTGAACTTGTCCGTGAGGCAGAGTACCCATAAAGTCAAGTTTCGTGTCGAATATGCCCGGTGTGTAGTCCATCGGGCCACCAATAAGACGATTGAACGGCAACAGCGTGGTATGGAACGGCTTACTGCCACCGAATGCTTCGTATTCAGTACCGCGCGCTGACTCATTAGCAATCAGGTTGGGATATGTACGGCACAAACCGGTAGGCCGCACAGCCTCGTGGGCGTTGACACAGATTTTATAATCGGCTGCTTTCTTCACTGCATAGAGATAGTGGTTGTTAAGCCACTGTCCGTAATGATGTTCTCCACGGGGAATCATATTTCCCACGTATCCACTCTTCACGGCATTGTAGCCATTGTCCACCATGAATTGATAAGCTTTGTCCATGTGTCGCTCGTAGTTGCGTATGGAACCGGAAGTTTCGTGGTGCATCATCAGTCTTACGCCTTTGCTCTTGGCATAAGCATTCAGCATCTTGATGTCAAAATCAGGATAGGGAGTCACAAAGTCAAATACATAGTCTTTCGATTTACCGAACCAGTCTTCCCAACCTTCATTCCAGCCTTCTACCAATACTTGGTCGAAGCCATGCCTGGCTGCAAAATCAATGTACTTCTTAACATTTTCATTGTTGGCTCCATGGCGTCCATTGGGCTTGGTTTTCGTATAATCCGTTTCGCCCAATTTTATAGAAGGCAAGTCATCTGTGTATGCCCAAGAACTTTTGCCGGCTATCATTTCCCACCATACGCCCACGTACTTCACCGGTTTAATCCATGAAACGTCTTCATAAGCGCAAGGCTCGTTCAGGTTCAATGTAATTTTAGACGCAAGAATATCGCGGGCATCATCGCTGACAATCACCGTGCGCCACGGCGAAGTACAAGGTGCCTGTAAATAGCCTTTGTTTCCTACAGCATCAGGTGTCAACCAAGATTCAAACACAAAGTTCTTGTCGTCCAGATTCAGATGCATGCAAGAGTAATCTACCAAAGCTGCCTCATGGAGATTGATATACAAGCCTTCGGCAGTTTTCATCTGCAAGGAAGTCTGAACGCCGGTCGGAGAAAACTGCGTTTGTGAAGAGTTCTCGGTAATGGCTTCATCCATCAATCCACGAATCTCGGAGAGTTTGGATTCGGTGTAATCGTATTCCTGTGTATCATAGTCGCCCGGAATCCAAAATGCCGTATGGTCACCGGTCATGGCAAACTGTGTACGCTCTTCTTTTACAATAAAATAATTCAGATTCTTCTGCAAGGGAAATTCATAGCGAAAACCAAGACCATCGTTAAACAACCGGAAGCGGATAATCATATTCCTGTCTTGCACTTTCTGGTTAAGCGTCACAACCAATTCGTTGTAGTGGTTACGGATGTACTTCACTTCACCCCAAACAGGTTGCCACGTTTCATCAAATGTAGATGTGCTTGCGTTGGCCAGTGTAAAACCGTTCATCAGTCCGGAATCGTTCTTCAGTTCCAATCCTAATTTTGAAGGGTTAATTACATTTTTTCCTTTATAAAAAAGCTCGTAAACCGGTTCGCCTTGCGCATTTACCGAAAAGTTCAGTTTGAATTGTCCGTTGGGAGAGGTGATACTCTCTGCCATTGCTGCACTACTCATCATCAAAACGAGCAGGAAGCAAGCCATTTTTGTGCAGATTGCTTTCATGTTTCTCATGCTACAATTTTTTAATAAAGTTTGTAGTGCAAATATATATAAGAACGAGCGACTTCCCGATATCATCAGATTGAAAAGGGGATGATTCACCGGAAAACGTTTGCATGAAGCTGCTGTTCTTAGTCACTGATTTCTTCCATAACCGGATTTTAATAATGGGAAGTGGCATGAACGGTTGTTTAAGACGAATTATCTTGCGATAATGTGCACAACAGGAGTCATCTCATGACCGAAGCATCGAATGACAAGGGAAGTAGTTCTCCTATATTGTTCAATTCATAGATTCCTTTTGTTCCATACAGTAATACACGCATGGGATGTTTGAAGCGTTTTTCCGTTTCGAGCATAACTTGCCGGCAGGCTCCGCAGGGTGGAATGGGAGCTTCCAGAAACTCACCGCGTTCATTGCGTGCTGCGATGGCTAAAGTGTCCACAGCTTGGTCGGGACATTGAGAGTTGGCGTAGAACAGTGTGGTGCGTTCGGCACAAATGCCCGAAGGATAGGCGGCATTTTCCTGATTAGAGCCTGTTATGATGATGCCGTTTGCCAGCCTTGCCGCAGCGCCTACCGAGAAGTGCGAGTAGGGGGCATAGCTGCGTTTGGTAGCCTCGCACGCGGCGTCCATCAGTTCGCGGTCGGTGGCATTCAGTTCTTCGTATTCGTATATTTTAAGTGCGATTCGGATATTCAGTTCTTTCATATAGAAGAGGTTTATATTGTAATTAATGTTACAAAGGTAGAAAAGAGATTGGTTTTTTCAATTCTTTTGCGGACTTTTGTATCGAACTCAACTATTGAAACATGAAATGTATTTTCAGACTGACCGTGGTCATAGCCCTCATATTCACTTCCGTCGCTTCGATACATGCACAGCGCAGAAATCCCCGCTTCAATGAATATATCAAGCAATACGCTCCGCTTGCCGTAGACCAGATGCGGAAGCATAAGATACCTGCCAGTATCACTTTGGCGCAGGGCTTGCTCGAAAGCGGTGCCGGACATAGTCAGTTGGCACGCAAGAGCAACAACCATTTCGGGATAAAGTGTCATCGCACTTGGACCGGAAGTAAGGTTTATCATGATGACGACGCACGCGACGAGTGCTTTCGTGCCTATTCCCACCCGAAAGATTCCTATGAAGACCATTCTCTTTTTCTAAGGCAGGGAGCCCGCTATGCATTTCTTTTCAGCCTGAAGATAACGGATTATAAAGGCTGGGCGCGTGGGTTGAAAAAAGCCGGCTATGCCACCGACCCTTCGTATGCCAACCGATTGATTACGATTATTGAGGACTATGAACTCTATCAGTACGACAGTCGCGGTATGAGCAGGGGCGAAACCCGCAACTGGGAGAAGGAGCTGAAGAAGAAACCATGGCTTGCCCATCCGCATCAGGTGTATATTGCCAATGACATAGCTTACGTGGTGGCGCACGACGGAGACTCTTTCCGCCTGCTGGGTAAGGAGTTTGACATCAGTTGGAAGAAGTTGGTGAGATACAACGACCTTCATAAAGACTATACATTGGAGGATGGAGACATCATTTATCTGAAAGGGAAAAAGAAAAAGGCCTCTAAAGCATATACCGTTTATATTGTGAAAGATGGTGATTCCATGCATTCCATTTCGCAGAAATACGGCATCCGTTTGAAGAATCTCTATAAGATGAATCGCAAGGATTCGGATTACGTTCCGGAGGTGGGCGACAGGTTGAGGCTGAGATAATGACCTGTATGCTGTGGGCTTACCTTTCCTATGCTGTGGGGAGAGCTCCTCTAAAGTGCGGGTTTACCATCCTTAAAGTGTGGGCTGACGTTCGCTCAGGTGTGGGGTTACGATTGCTTAGGTGCGGTCTTATATTTCCTTGCACGTCATAGTAGCGCTTCTGCCCCATTTTGTTCTTTCCTATCCGAAAATGTACAAGGTGTCCGAAAACGGACACCTTGTTTTTTGTCCTTTGCTCTTACTTTCAGTGATTTATGATTTTGGCATGGTATTGGTATTAATTCAGTGTTATGTTCGTAAACAGTAAAAACAGAAGATATGGATAGAGAAATTCCGAAAGAGGTGCGTAATAAAGAGCGCAATAAGAAAATCATCCGTTACGGTGTCATCGGCGCGGCAGGCGTTATTGTGGTCTGCGTGCTGATTTCATTGATGCGTACGGGAGTGAAGGTTAGCGACCTTGTATTCTCTAAAGTAGAGAAAGGCACGATTGAGGTCAGTGTCAGTGCATCGGGAAAGGTGGTTCCGGCATTCGAGGAGATCATAAATTCTCCCATCAACACACGCATTCTGGAAGTATATAAGAAGGGGGGCGACAGTGTGGATGCAGGTACTCCCATCATGAAGCTGGACTTGCAGAGTGCCGAGACGGACTACAAGAAGATGCTGGACGAAGAGCAGATGCGCAGTTACAAGCTGAAGCAACTGAAGCTTGACAATCAGACCAAGCTGACCGATTTGCAGATGAAAATCAAAGTCTCCGCCATGAAGCTGGACCGCATGAAGGTGGAGCTGCGCAACGAGCAATACCTCGACAGCCTTGGTTCGGGCACTACCGACAAGGTGCGTCAGGCGGAACTCAGCTATAACGTGGCGCAATTGGAGTACGAACAACTGCAGCAGCAATATGCCAACGAGAAGGAGGTGCTGGCTGCCGAATATCAGGTGCGTGAGCTGGAGTTCAGCATGTTTCGGAAGACTTTGGCCGAAACCAAGCGCACGCTGGACGATGCGCAGGTGCGTTCGCCCCGCAAGGCCATCCTTACATACATCAACAATCAGATTGGGGCGCAAGTGCCCGAAGGCAGCCGGATAGCCGTTATCTCTGACTTGAGCCACTTCAAGGTAGAGGGCGAGATTGCCGACACCTACGGAGACCGTGTGGCGGCGGGCGGACGGGCCATCGTGAAGATTGGCAGCGAGAAGCTGGAAGGGAACATCAGCAGTGTGACACCGCTTTCGAAGAACGGCGTGATATCTTTCACCGTGCAACTGAACGAAGACAACAACCGCCGCCTGCGTTCGGGGTTGAAGACGGATGTCTATGTGATGAATGCCGTGAAAGAAGACGTGATGCGTGTGGCAAATGCAAGCTATTACGTGGGGCGCGGAGAGTACGAGCTTTTTGTGCGCAACTCCGACCGGGAGATCGTGAAACGCAAAGTGCAACTGGGCGACAGCAATTTCGAGTTCGTGGAAGTCATCGGCGGCCTGCAGCCGGGCGACGAAGTGGTGGTGAGCGACATGAGTCAGTATAAGAACAAGAACAGGCTGAAGCTGAAAGAGTAAACAGAAGCTGGAAGAACAAACAGAAGCTGAAAGATTAAACGGAAGCTGAAAGAAGTAAACCGGAACAGAAAGAATAATCCCGATTAATATAATCTCTCAACATATTATGATAAAACTCTATTTCAAACAAGCTTGGGCATTGATGAGGCAAAACAAGCTCTTCAGTGCGCTCTACATCGTGGGCACGGGACTGGCCATTGCCATGACCATGATTATCGCCGTGGTCTATTACGTCAAGCTGGCCCCCGTCTATCCGGAGGTGAACAGGGCGAACACGCTCTATCTCACCAATGCCCGCTTTGATAAGAATCCCGGCACCGACCGCCGGCACACCTATCAGTGGGGTGTGTCTTACAAAGCTTTGCAGGAGTGGTTCTATCCGATGAAGAATGCGTTGGTCGTTTCGGCTTCCTTGAGTAACGACATGCAGGAGAACAGTTATGTGCAGCCTGTGGATGGAAGCGGCGATTTCTCCGTATCCGTCAAGCTGACCGACCCTGCCTTTTTCCGTATCTATGCCTTCCGTTTCATGGAGGGGAAGGCGTTTACGGAGGCCGATTTGGACGGAGGCATCCATACGGCCGTGATAACGGACGAGCTGGCCCACCGCCTTTTCGGCACGGCCGAGGGAGTGGAAGGACGTACGTTCAGTCTGAACTATGTGGACTACCGTGTATGCGGTGTGGCTCGTTCCGCCAGCTACCTGATGCGCAAGTCGTATGCGCAGGTCTATCTTCCTTACAGCGTATCGCCGGACTATCGGAAGGCGGAGTACGGCTTCGACTATCTGGGGGCGTTCGACGTGACTTTCCTTGTAGGGGACAGCCGGCAGGGCGAGGCTTTGCGGGCGGAACTGGAAGAGATTGTCCGTAAGGAGAACTCGATGCACCCCGATGACTGGATAGTGAATTTCTGGGAGCAGCCCACCACCCATTTGCGCAGCGTGTTTCAAGAATATGTAAGCCAAGAGTTTGATGCATGGCGCACGGTGCGCTACTTTGCGCTGATACTGATTGTATTGCTGCTGGTTCCTTCGCTGAATTTGAGCGGCATGATTTCGAGCCGCATGGACGGGCGGTTGGCCGAGATGGGTGTGCGCAAGTCGTTCGGCGCCGGGAGGCGGACGCTGCTCTCGCAGGTGATGTGGGAGAATCTGCTGCTGACGCTGATGGGCGGTGCGTTGGGGTTGCTGCTGGCATGGCTGACTCTCTATGTCACCCGCGAGTGGGTGTTCACGGTATTCGACGGTTGGCCGGGAATCATGCCCGAAGGAGTGGAGGTGCGCGTTTCGGGTGAGATGCTGTTTGCCCCGTTGGTCTTCTTGGCGGCATTGGTGGTATGCGTGCTGCTGAATCTGCTGTCGGCCTTACTTCCCGCCTGGCATTCGTTGCGCCGGCCTATTGTGAACTCATTGAATGAAAAACGTTAACCCTCTCGTTCCCGATGAGAGGTGATAAAATGGAGATATAGTTATGTTCAGACTTATATTGAAGAACCTTTGGGCACGCCGTCGCCGTAACGGATGGCTGCTGGCCGAGTTGTTGCTGGTAAGCATCCTCGCCTGGGTGATATTGGACCCCGTTATTGTGGTGACGCACGACCGCAGTATTCCCCTCGGCTATGACGCCGACCGTCTTTGCTTGGTTTCGCTGGCCGCTTTGCAGCCGGGCGCTCCGGACTATGATTCGGAGAAGCTGGACTCGGCCACGCTGATGAGCAGTTACATGAATTTGGTGCGTCGCGCCCGCGACTTCGAAGGCGTGGAGCGTACAACGCCGGTATTGGGCTTTTGCTATCCCTGCTCGCAAGGAAACAGCAGCAACGTCGTGATGGCCGAAAACGACACGCTGCGTTATCAAATGTTGCGGATGCAGTTTCTGCCCCATACGCAGTTCTTCGAGACCTACGGCTTCCGTCCGGCGGCGGGAAGAACGCCCGAACAGCTGTCCGACTGCGACTATGCGCAAAACGATGTTGTGCTCTCGGAGAATACCGCCCAAGCGCTTTTCGGACGGAGCGACGTGTCCGGCAAACGTTGCTATAATGCATACGCCAACGATACAACTTACTATCCGGTGGTCGGTGTGCTGGGGACGTTCAAGGCATATAGTGAATGGAAGCCCGTCATGGTTGCTTTCCGCCCCGTGCTGTCGGTGGACGTGACCGACATCCCGGAGAACGCACAGATATTGGTCAGGCTCAAGGAGGGCGTCAGCATGAAGCGTTTTCTGCACGACTTCCGTCCGTGGATGGTGAAAGAGCTCAGGGCAGGCAACCTCTTCGCCCGGCAGGTGCGCTCCTACGATGCCATCATTGCAGAGCGCGAGGCGACAAATGCGGGACCTATCTACCGCCGCAATCTGGCGATGGCGGCTTTCTTCCTCGTCAATCTCTGCCTGGGCGTCATCGGCACCTTCTGGTTGCAGACGCGTACACGCCGCGAAGAGGTGGGCGTGATGCTTTCGTTCGGAGGGACGCCCGGTCGCATCATACGCATGCTGATGGGCGAGGGGACGGTTCTCACGCTGACGGCTTCGCTTGTGGGTTTCTTCATTTACCTGCAATATGCCTTGAAGGAGGGGCTTCACAAGGGGCTGTCATGGATGGAGGGGGCGGCCGACTCTTATTGGGTGAGCGACTTCACGCAGCATTTCATCGGAGTATCGCTCATCATCTTCATCCTGCTGCTTGCAGTGGTGATGGCGGGCATCTTCTTTCCGGCGCGCAACATCAGCCGCATTTCGCCCACGGAAGCTTTGCGTGACGAGTAGGGGGCGAGTGTTGTGCAACGTGTTCTATGAGTTAATTATGTCATTGATTATGACATGCGTATGTCGTTACCTATGAGATGCTGATGTCATTGCTCATGAGATGCTGATGTCGTTGCTCATGAGATGCTGATGTCGTTGCCCATGAGATACTGATGTCATTGCTCATGAGATGCTGATGTCATTGCCCATGAGATACTGATGTCATCGCCCATGAGATACTGATGTCATCGCCCATGAGATGCTGATGTCATTGCTCATGAGATGCTGATGTCATTGCCCATGAGATGCTGATGTCATCGCCCATGAGATGCTGATGTCATCGCCCATGAGATACGTATGTCGTCACTCATGAGATATATAGGACATGTTTAATGAGATATATAGGACATGATCAATGAGATATATAGGACGTCGCCCATGAGATATAATAAACCAAATAATAACAATTTAATACTTTACCATTATGATTAAGTTAACAGGCATCAACAAGATTTATCGTACGAACGAGATTGAGACCGTAGCATTGGAGAATGTAAACCTCGAAGTGAACAAAGGCGAGTTCCTCAGCGTCATGGGGCCGTCGGGTTGCGGCAAGTCTACCTTGCTGAACATTATGGGCTTGCTCGATGCTCCTACCAGCGGCACCATCGAAATTGCGGGCACCGAAGTAGAAGGCATGAAAGATAAGGAACTGGCCGCATTCCGTAACCGGAATCTGGGCTTCGTGTTCCAGTCTTTCCACCTGATAAACTCATTGAACGTACTGGACAATGTAGAGTTGCCCCTGCTATACAGAAAGGTGTCGGCCAAAGAGCGTCGCCGGCTGGCGGAAGAGGTATTGCAGAAGGTGGGGCTGAGCCACCGCATGCGTCACATGCCTACGCAGTTGTCCGGCGGTCAGTGCCAGCGTGTAGCCATTGCCCGTGCCATTATCGGCAATCCGGAGATAATCCTTGCCGACGAGCCTACGGGTAATCTGGACTCCAAGATGGGTGCCGAAGTCATGGAACTGTTGCACCGGCTCAACAAAGAAGACGGGCGCACCATCGTGATGGTGACGCACAACGAAGATCAGGCCAAGCAGACTTCAAGAACTGTCCGCTTCTTCGACGGACGGCAAGTGGAATAAGCCGGGCGGCAAGAAGAACACAGATTGAAAGAGCGAGACAAGATAAGAACAAGTATGACAGATGTCGCCTCTACGTACGGGGTGGCATAGGCCGTGTGAATACACGCGCTTTAAAGGATAGGACGTTGAGTTATGATTAAACAATATATCACACAAGCATTGGCGCAGCTTCGCCAGCAGCCCGTCATCAGTGCCGTAGGCATAGCGGGCACGGCGCTCGCCATTTTCCTCATCATGCTGGTGGTGATGATTCAGCAGGTGCAGGTGGTGTCCTTCGCTCCCGAGAGCAATCGCGACCGCTTTCTGCACGTCAAGTGGATGAGCATCAACCATAAGGACTGGGGAGAGGGGAGCACCAGCAACGGGCCGATGAGCGTGCGCACAGCCCGCGAATGTTTCCAGTCGTTGAAGACACCGGAGGCTGTCACCATTTATGCCTGCATGACGGTTTCCACACCCGTCTCCCTGCCGGGGCAGCCTGCCACGGGCATAGACCTGCTGCAGACGGACGACGTGTTTTGGCAGGTGTTCGATTTCTCTTTCATCGGCGGAAAGCCCTACGACAAGGCCACGTTCGATGCCGGGAGGCCGGTGGCGGTGGTCACGGAAAGTGTGGTACGCCATCTCTTCGGCACGACGGACGTCATCGGGAAGGAGTTTCTGCTGAATCATGCCCCCTACCGGGTATGCGCGGTGGTGAGAGATGTCTCTACGCTTGCTTCCACAGCCTACGGGCAGGTATGGATACCGTTCACTTCTACCGACTTCGAGCAAGACACTTGGACCGATGACCACATGGGAATGGCCAGCTGTACGATACTGGCCCGTCATCGCAGCGACTTCCCCGCCATACGCGAAGAGGTGGAGCGACGCAGGCAGGAGTATAACAAGGTCATCGGCGAGGAAGGCTACACGCTGATTTACCGCAACCGCCCTTACGACCAAGAGAAGAATGCGCTTGTGATAGGGGCCAACATAGAACCCGATGTGAATGCCGCGCGGCGTCAACGGCTGATTGTTTTCGCCATCCTCCTGATTGTGCCTGCCATAAACCTGAGCAGCATGACGCAGAGCCGCTTGCGCCAGCGTGTCAGCGAGATAGGTGTGCGGCGGGCTTTCGGAAGTACGCGCATGGAAATCATGGGGCAGATTGTGGCGGAGAACATGGTGGTGACGCTTCTGGCCGGCGTGCTGGGGCTGCTGCTGAGTGTGGCGTTTGCCTATGCGGCCGACATGATGCTTTTTGCCGAAGGATTCCGAAAGACGGTAAACGTGCCGGTGGTCGACGCCTCTATTCTGATACATGCCTCCACCTTCGGTTGGACACTGCTTTTCTGCTTCGTACTGAATGTGCTGAGCAGTGGTTTCCCGGCATGGCGCGCTTCGAGAGTGGGAGTGGTGAACGCATTGGGAGGACGTCTGCATTAAGATGCTATTTCTAAAATCTCAAACTATACATCAATGACTAAGAAATTATTGACACAGATAAAGAACGAGTGGCAAAGCAATGTCTGGCTGGCTCTGGAGCTGTTGGTGGTCAGCGTGGTGATGTGGTACATTGTGGACTACATCTATACAAGTGCGGCCACTTACTTGGAGCCGAGAGGCTTCGACATCGAGCATTGCTACCTTATCAATATGGGGATGCTGACGGACAAAAGTCCCGATTATATCCCCAATCAGACCGCAGAAGACCGCTATAACGACGTGCAGGAGATGCTGAACAGGCTGCAACACCGTCCGGACGTGGAAGCCGTAAGCCTTTCGCAGAACTCCTTTCCTTATAACGGAAGCAACAGTACGACGATGGTGCGGTATGATACTTTGGAATCGCATCAATGGACGATACGCAGCCTTGTGACGCCCGATTTTGTACGGGTGTTCCGCTACCGGGGCACGCGTGGCGAAACACCGGAACAGTTGGCCGAAATCCTGAAGGATCCGAGGCAGTTCCTTGCCTCGGATAATCTTTACAGAAAGTACGACCTTACGATGACTTCGTTGGTGGGGAAGCCTTTCTTCCTGTTCGGCGACACCGTCAATGCGATTAAGCTGGGCGCAGCCTTGCAGAATGTGAGATATAGCGACTATCAGCAGGCCCGCAGTTCCTACCGGATGGTCTACAGGTTGCCGGATAACATGATGTATTACAGCAATGAATGGTGCGTGCGGGTGCGTGCCGACCAAGACCGTGACTTCATCGACCGCCTGAAGGCCGATAGCGAGAAACTCTATCGCGTGGGCAATCTTTTCATTGCCGAGGTGCGCTCGTTTGCCGATGTGCGCGAAAACTTCCAGCGGAGCTGGATGTCGCAGTTGCGCAACTACGTGGTGGGCATGGGCTTCCTGCTGCTCAATATCTTTCTCGGTTTGCTGGGCACGTTCTGGTTTCGTACGCAGCAACGCAAGTCGGAGATTGCTTTGCATAAAGCGCATGGTGCAACGGACGGCGGCGTATTCAGGCGTTTGCTGTGCGAAGGCTGGCTGCTCTTGTTGTTGGTCACCCCGTTGGCATTGCTCGTCGATTATCATCTGGCCGATTTGGAACTGAACTCTTGGCGCAACGGAACCACACTGGAGTGGGGGCGTCTGCTGTTGTGTGCCGTCATCAGCTTCCTGTTGATGGCACTGATGATTGCCGTCGGCATCGGCATCCCCGCCCGCAAGGCGATGAACATACAGCCTGCCGAGGCGCTGCACGACGAATAGGTAATGAATTGGAACTTAAATATAAAGGAATGAAACAGATTGTCTCTCAAGCCGTCCGGCTGATGCGACAGCATCCTTTTCATGCTGTCATCAGTGTGACGGGAACGGCTGTTACCATCGCTTTCGTAATGGCGGTGGCGATGATTTATGATTTTCGTACGGCTGATATGGCTCCGGAAGCAGACCGTTCCCGGCTGATGTATGTGGGCGATGCCACGACCTATCGCCGCAGCAATCATAGCGATGTCAATAACGGTGGAATAGGCCGTATGGCATTCGAAGCACTTTTCAATGATTTGGACGGTGTGGAAGATGTGACTTGGTATCGCGGTGTATCCAAATCCATCTGCGGGCTGCCGGCTTCCAAATCGACCTACAACTATTTTGCCCGTCCGGTTGCAGGCAATTGGTTTGATTTCTTCCGCTATGAGTTTGTTGCCGGACGCCCCTTTACCGCCGAGGAATACGATGCCTCTCGTTGGGTATGTGTCCTTACCGAACATGCCGCTTTACAGCTTTTCGGTACGACGGATGTGGTGGGCGAGGAACTCCGGATAAGTTTCTTTCCGGCGCATGTGGTAGGTGTGGTGAAGGATGTCAATGCCATTTTCCAGACAACCTATGCCGATATCTTTACTCCTTTCTCCTTGGAGAATGAAGATGGTTACTCCAACCGCACGGGAGGCTTGCGAGGCATTCGCCGCTGTGTGCTGAAACTCTCGGCCGATGCCCGGCCTGCCGACATCCGTGCGGAAGTGCAACATCGGCAAGACCGTCTGAACAGTTCCGCGGCCGAATATGCTTTTGAGTTGACGTCTCTTTATACCCATGTCGGGTATACGTTCTTCCGCGACAAAAGCGTCAGTGCCTCGTTGGTTTATGGGTTGCTGGCGATGGTGTTGCTCATCGTTCCCGCCATCAATATTTCCGGCATGACACATGCGCAGATGCAGGAACGCGTCACCGAGATAGCCGTGCGCAAGGCCTACGGAGCCTCGAACGCTTCCATCATTTACCGCTTGTTCACGGAGAACCTGCTTGCGGTTTTTGTCGGCGGTGCGCTGGGTTATTTACTCTCTTGCCTGCTGGTATGGTTGGGGCGGACATGGTTGTTCGGCACAGGCGATGTAGAATTGTCGGGCATCAGTGTGGGCGGAGGTCTGCTGCTTCGGCCCGTGCTGTTCGGGCTTGTGTTTGTCGTTTGCCTGTTGTTTAATCTGCTATCGGTGCTGTTGCCGGCCTATATGGCTTCTCGACGCAACATAGCATCCACTTTGAAAGGAGAAGAAAAATGATAAAGAGCTTGTTCTGTCAGATATGGAATCGGCGCCGTTCCAATGCATGGATAGGTGCGGAATTGTTGGTGGTGCTTGTGCTGTTGTGGTACGGCATCGACCTGATATACAATTACGAGGCGGCTGCCCGCCGGCCCAAAGGCTATGATACGGAGAATGTGTTTCATGTGCAGCTCACCATCGAGCCCATGCTTTCGCGCGATTCTGCCATGATGAGCCGTTCTGCCGAATATCTGGAGCAGATATACGGTCTCATCAGCCGCTATCCCGGTGTGGAGTCGGCTTGCTACTATTGGGGAACTGTTCCCTATACCGAGCAGGTTATGTTCGAGGGATATGCCCCTCATATCGACTCTACCCATGTGGTGCACTGCAACATTCGTTACGTCAGTCCCGACTATTTCGACGTGTTCCGCCTGAAACCTTTGCGCGGCACTTTCGATGCAGACCATTGGCTGAAGGACGAATATCCCATGCCCGTCATGATGAGCGTTGCGTTGAGCGATTCGCTTTTCAGTGGGCGTAGCGGGGTGGGAGAGACGTGTTTCAATCCTTATTATATGCAAAGTGCCCGGCCTGAAACGAACTATAAAGTGATGGCGGTGCTTCCCGCCCATAAGACGGATGAATACGAGCGCTACCAACCTTTCATCTACCTCCCGGCCACCGCTTCCCTGCCGGGACATTGGGCCGTCATTGCCGTCCGTGTGTCGCCCGGTTCTGCGGCCGGCTTTGCCGAACGTTTTACGGCCGACATGCAAGGCCGTCTGGCCATCGGCCCCTACCATCTGTACGACATCCGTTCGTATGCCGACATGAAGGAGGCCTTTGATATCGAAAAGGGTACGGTGAATTATCTGAACACCACTTATGCGGTGATACTTTTCTTTGCATTCAATGTCTTTCTGGGAGTGTTGGGCACTTTCTGGTTCCGTACCCGCAAACGGAGAAGCGAGATAGCCTTGCGCATGGCATTGGGCAGTTCCCGCTCCGGCGTTTTCGGTTATTATGCGATGGAAGGAATGCTGTTGTTGGCTTTGGCGGCGTTTCCGGCCTTGATTGTCTGTGTAAACATGCAGGCGGCCGACCTCACGGTACACACATTGATGGATGTCACTCCGGGGCGTTTCTTCTTATGTTTCGCTGTTGCGGTGTTGCTGTTGGCCGTAATAATCATGCTCGGCATCTGTTTCCCTGCCCGCAAGGCGATGCGGATACAACCTGCCGAGGCGTTGCACGATGAATAGACTTTTTTATCCTTTTTCGGTATTCGTGCATTAAGATGCGGATGATGCCTCTATAGAGATGCGGGTACTCTCTCTATAGAGGCGTTGACACTCTCTCTATAGAGACGTTGATGCTCTCTCTATAGAGACGCATGTGTTGTCTCTATAGAGAGATTGGCCGCATCTCTATAGAGAGGTGAATGCCATTGTAGCCATAAGATGTTTTCTCATTAAAAAAAGCCGTTGAAATGACAAAACCATTATCTTTGCGAATGTAATGACCGATTTAATGGGCAAACAGCGTATACTATGAAAAAACTCTTTCTATCTCTGCTCTTGGGAATGACAGGTGTGCTATTCGGAACGATCTCGGGTGCAGACCGTGCATACAATATACTGTTTATACAGTCGTATACCAATAATACCCCTCACCACGATTTGCTTATCGAAGGGTTGGAAAAAGGTTTGAACAAAGAAAATGTCAAAGCAGATGTCACTGTGGAATATCTCAATGCCGATTATTGGCGTTATGTTTCGGAATGTGCGATTATGCGCCGCATTTGCGAACGGGCGCGGCAACGCCGGACGGATTTGATAGTGACGGCAGGTGACGAAGCATTTTATGGTTTGATGAAGTGTGGAGATTCATTGGGATATCAGTTGCCGGTTGTCGTTATGGCTGTTAAATACCCGAATGAAGAGTTGATGAGAAACTTGCCCAATGTTTCAGGCTTTACGGCCGAAATAGATTTCAGAAAGCTGCTCGATGAGATGAAGCGCATATTTCCGCATCGTAAAGAGGTTGTTTGCCTTTCCGACAGTTCTCTGCTCAGCCGTAGAGGAGTGAAAGCTTTTGAAAATGTATGGTACGAGTTCCAGAAGGAGAATCCGGAATATACCCTTCTCGGCAGTAATGTACAGAAGCAATCCCCTATAACAGTCATCTCTTCCGTTTGCTACAGCTATAATGCTTATAATCGTATTGTGGTTGCTCCCAAGTGGAGTCCTTTTCTCTCTTTCATAGGTAAAAATTCCAAGGCGCCTGTCTTTACCGGGCAAAATCTGGCACTGACAAACGGAGTGTTCTGTGCTTATGACGTGGAACCTTTGGAAAGTGCTTTGGTGAGCGGAAAACTGGCAGCACGGATATTATTGGGAAAAACCACTCCTTCAACTCATGGGATTGTCAATCTCGAAGGGACGTTTCTGTATGACTACAAGCAACTGGCTTTTTTTCATGTGAACGGCAATGTTGCAAACAAGCATGGCGTAGTCATGAACATTCCTTTTAGCGAGCGTTATACGGCATGGATCATTACCTTTTATTTGTTTGTTGTGGCATTGCTGGTCGTACTGGTAATCCGATTGATACGAACCAACAGAAAGGAAGCCCGCCGTCGCATTCAAGCCCAGACCCGCCTCTTGATTCAATCGCGGTTGGTGGAACAGCGAAAAGAGTTCGATGATATATTTTACTCTATCCGCGACGGTATTATATCTTATGATACCGATTTGCGCATTCATTTTATCAACCGCTCGTTGAGGCAGATGCTCGGACTCCCGTTTAAGGTGCATTCGGCTTGTTCTTACGAGGGACAGGTGGCAGGATCTGTTTTTCATATATATATCGAAGGAAAGAGTGTCTTGAATGACTTGTTGAAGCAGGCTCTTGTGCAACAGAAGATTGTACCGATTCCCTCCAATGCTTTCATGCGCGAAAATCGGAAAGGACTTTACTTTCCCGTATCCGGCGAGGTTGTGCCTGTTTTTGCCGGAGGCGGAATAAATGGTGTCGTATTGATATGTCGTAACATTTCTGAAGAAGAAAGACAGAAACGTCTTTTTCGTATGGCTATGGATGAGAGTTCCATATACCCGTGGCAGTTCGACACACACACGCAACGCTTCAACATCTCCGAAGGCTTGCTGTCTCATTTGGGTTATTCGGCAAACCGCGGACTTATGACTCCCGAAGAGATGCAAAGCTTGATACATCCCGATGACCGGGAATCGACTCATAATAGCTTTTTGGATCTCTTGCATGGAAAATGTGCCAATGTGCGTATGAGTTTCCGGGTGAAGAAACCCGAAGGGGGTTATGGATGGTGGGAGTTTCGTTGTACCATCTATAAGGGCTTGGCCATTGATGTTCCTTATATGGTGCTGGGCGTAGGGCAGAGCATCCAGCGATACAAAGACACGGAGACCGCTCTGATTGCTGCCAGAGACCATGCTTTGCAGGCCGATAAACTTAAGTCTGCTTTCTTGGCGAATATGAGTCATGAGATACGTACTCCGCTGAATGCGATTGTAGGATTTTCGGATTTGCTGAAAGACTTGAACTCTTTCACTACAGAAGAAGTGCGGGACTTCGTAGAACTGATCGGGGTCAACTGTAATTTGTTGTTGGCTCTGTTCAATGATATTCTCGATTTGTCGCGTATAGAGGCGGGTACGATGGATTTTAAAATCTCCGATTACAATCTTACTTCCATCATGCAAGAGATATACAGCAGCCAACGCATTGGGATGCCCCAGGGAGTGAAACTCTGCATTAAATGTCCTGTGGATGGAGAACAGTCTATACAGACGGATGTCGTCCGCTTGAAGCAGGTTGTGAATAATTTGATAAATAACGCCAAGAAATTTACCCTACAGGGCAGCATTACGTTAGGATATACAGCCGACGAGCCGGGATACATCACCCTCTTTGTGGAAGACACCGGTAAGGGCATTTCGGAGAAGGAACTCAAGCATATCTTCAATCGTTTTTATAAGGGGGATAACTTTACTCAAGGCGCCGGTTTGGGATTGAGTATTTGCCAGACCATAGTAGCCCGTCTCAATGGAACAATCTTCGTTTCTTCTGAAGTGGGAAAAGGAACGCGCTTCGAGGTGAGGTTGCCTGATAAGATAAAATGAAACGGATGTAAGCGGATTATTCGATCCGTTTACATCCGTTTGCTTGCAGAAACTCGTTTAGTGTGTTCTCATAATTGCCGTGCAGCATGATGTGATGGTTGCCTAACGGCGTTTTGAGGAAATAGTCGGCGGAAGAATTCAGTTTTATCCTTACTTGCGTGCGGCACATATTGATGTAGTTTGTGTTTTCGGTGAGCGTACCGGTGGTTAAGTAGTATTCGTCCAAACTCTCGCTTCCGCATTTTACGATGGTTACGTCTACTGTGGGCAAGAGTCCCTGAATGCCTATGCCGCTTTCCGTTTCAAAATGATTGCGGATAATGAATTTTTCTGTCTGGGTGATGCCGATGGTGCAATGGGCCAGTATGATTTCGTTGGTGCGGGCGTTAATCATGGAAGGATTGGCCATGAAGGAGGCCTTCCCGGTCAATGCCTTGACGGCCAGCATGCTGAAAACCGACTGTAAATCCCCTTCGCATCCGGCCACGATTCCTTCGTCGTTCAGCAAAGCAAGTGCAAGACAACCGGTAGTTCCTGTTTGCTCTATCAACCGGAAGCAGCTCAGGGTTATGGCACTCAACCCTTCTTCCGTCACTATTTTTTTGATGGCGCGGTAAAGGCGCATGGCTTTTATCATGTCTTCGGGCGTTGCCTCACGGCAGGCCAATGCTTTTCCTGCCAGATCGGCACATGCTTGGCCTACTTCTTCGTCAGTAGTTTGTTCGTAATATTCGTAAACACGCTCCAATGGGATATCGGTGTATTCAATACCCCACCGGCGTTTGGCAAGCAGGTAATCCACATTGCTGGCTATCAACCAACTCGACGGAGTGCCTATCACGCCGATACGTGTTCCGAAAAGAGTGCGTTGCGCCATGAAGTTGCTGTGAAGGACGAAGATGCGTTTGATGATCTCCGACAGTTCTCCATGAAGGATTTCGCTTCTCATTCCTCGCCCGCGTAGCCATGACGATATTTCGAGTGCTGCGGCCAGTGAATTCTGCATGCCGTCTGCCAAAAGGATGGCAGGACGGGGCAGGGATTCGAAGTGTTGGATGACCAACCGCTCCACACCTCCGGTGGCAATGAATATGATGCTGAAATCATCGGACGAGAGTTTGTCGATATGCTGATAATCGATGATATTGACGGTGAAATATTTTTCCAATTCTGTAAGTATCACTTCGTGAGAGTTACGGACAGTAGCCTGTTTATGCAGGATAGAAGCAAAAGCTATTAGGTTGATGACCATGATATTGTTTAAGTTTTTACTGTTTGCTTTTGTGACTAAAGCTCTTTTCTCGTTTGCTGATTCAAAAGTACAGGTTTCTTTCTATATGACATAACGTTTTTACGATAGATAAGGTTTTTAAAGTTTTTATGTTTATGCTTCCTTTGGGTTTCAAATAATTCGCTACATTTGCAGCTCAATAATAAAAAAGACTTCAATGCCAACAATATCTATTCGTGGAACGGAGATGCCCGCATCTCCCATCAGAAAGCTGGCTCCTCTGGCAGATGCCGCCAAACAAAGGGGCATACATGTATTCCATCTGAATATCGGGCAGCCCGACCTCCCTACACCGCAAGTTGCTATTGAGGCGATAAGAAATATCGACCGGAAGATTCTGGAATATAGCCCCAGTGCGGGCTATCGCAGTTATCGCGAGAAGTTGGTGGGCTACTACGAGAAATACAACATCCATCTCACGGCAGACGACATCATCATCACTTCCGGCGGTTCGGAAGCCGTATTGTTCTCTTTTCTGGCCTGCCTCAACCCGGGCGACGAAATCATCGTGCCCGAACCGGCCTATGCCAATTACATGGCGTTTGCCATCTCTGCCGGAGCCAAGATACGAACCATTGCCACTACCATAGAAGAGGGCTTTTCGCTGCCCAAGGTAGAGAAGTTCGAGGAACTGATAAATGAACGTACGCGCGCCATACTGATTTGCAACCCGAATAATCCGACAGGCTATCTTTATACACGGCGCGAGATGAACCAGATTCGCGACTTAGTGAAGAAATACGATTTATTCCTTTTCTCGGACGAGGTGTACCGGGAATTTATTTATACGGGTTCCCCCTATATTTCGGCCTGCCATCTGGAAGGTATCGAAAACAATGTGGTACTGATTGATTCCGTATCCAAGCGTTACTCCGAGTGCGGCATCCGTATCGGGGCTTTGATAACGAAGAATAAGGAGATACGCGATGCAGTCATGAAGTTTTGCCAAGCCCGCCTCAGTCCTCCCCTGATTGGTCAGATTGCGGCCGAGGCTTCGCTCGATGCGAGTGAGGATTATCTGCGCGACACGTATGATGAATATGTGGAACGCCGTAAATGCTTGATTGATGGGCTGAATCGCATTCCCGGTGTCTATTCTCCCATTCCGATGGGAGCATTCTACACCGTGGCTAAATTGCCGGTAGATGATTCCGACAAGTTCTGCGCTTGGTGTCTTTCCGATTTCGAGTACGAAGGGCAGACGGTCTTTATGGCTCCGGCATCAGGTTTCTATACTACGCCGGGTGCCGGGCGTAACGAGGTGCGTATTGCTTATGTGTTGAAAAAAGAAGATCTGACACGGGCGCTATTTGTCTTGCAGAAGGCATTGGAGGCTTATCCGGGGCGTACTGAATAAATGGCTGTCGGGCACAGGGTATGGATTTATCTCGTTTCATAGCGCTTCGCATTTATCGTAATGCACAACCGGGAAAGCAAGTTTCCCGTCCCGCCGTACTTATCGCCATGATTGGCATTGCCATAGGTCTGGCGGTAATGATTATTGCCGTGTCCGTAATCATAGGTTTCAAGAGCGAAGTGCGCGATAAAATTGTAGGCTTCGGTTCGCACATACAGATAAGTAATCTCGATGCCGCACGTTCCTACGAAACACGCCCCATTGCAGTGGGCGACAGTATGATTGCCGCTCTTACCGATTATCCGGAGGTGAAACATGTGCAACGTTATTCCACAAAGCCGGGCATGATAAAGACCTCCGACGCTTTTCAAGGGATGGTTTTGAAAGGTGTAGGCCCTGAGTACGACAGGACATTCTTCCGTCGGCATATCATTGAAGGCGAGTTCCCGCAGTTCAGTGATTCGGCATCTTCCAATCGTGTGGTCATTTCAAAGATACTTGCCGATAAAATGAAGTTGAAGCTTGGCGACAAGATCGATACGTATTTTATTCAGGATGACGTGCGTGCCCGCCGCCTGAAGATTGTGGGCATCTATCAGACGAATTTTTCCGAATACGATAATCTTTTTCTCCTTACCGATCTTTGTTTGGTAAACCGCCTGAACGGTTGGCAACCCGATCAGGTGAGCGGGGTGGAGTTGGAAATCCGCGACTATGGCAAGCTGGAAGAAACCACCTACGAGATAGCTGCCGATACGGATGAGCATCCCGACCGTTATGGCGCCGAATATTGCGTCCGTAATGTGGAGCAACTCAATCTTCCGATCTTTGCTTGGTTGGACATATTGGATGTGAACATCTGGGTTATCCTCATCCTTATGATTGGAGTGGCTGGTTTCACGATGGTGTCCGGTCTGCTGATTATCATTATAGAGCGTACCTCCATGATAGGTGTGCTGAAGTCTCTTGGGGCTGATAATTTTACTATCCGTAAGGTGTTTCTTTGGTTCTCGGTCTTCCTTATCGGCAAGGGGATGTTGTGGGGAAATGCCATCGGACTTGTCTTTTATTTCGTGCAGCGCTGGTTCGGTTTATTCAAACTCAATCCGGAAACGTACTATATGGCTACGGTTCCGGTATCTTTCAATATCTGGCTGTTTTTACTGCTGAATGTCGGCACTTTATTGGCCGCCGTGCTGATGTTGCTGGGACCTTCTTTCCTGATTACGCGCATCCATCCCGCCACCTCCATCCGTTACGAGTAAGAGGTTTCACTTTCTGAGGAAGTTGCTTCTTTTGCGGAACAGGCAGTATAATTTCCAACGCATGGATTGCATTGGTTGCAACAAATCGAACAAGGGGAGCGTGAAGTAGTATCTGCGTTTCTCGTTCAACTCTTTTGCCGTTTGATTGATGACGATGGCCTGCACGATGAAGCGTAGCAGGAAAAATGTGAATGCAATTCCTGCCACCGACCAGTTAAAATGCAGCACGCCGGTGATGAGCAGGGTTATCCATACCACATAGAAAGCCATACGTGTAAAGGTCTCTCCTCCTGCCAGCCAACGTTGTATTCCGTGATACAGGTAGGACGTAGAAGTATATCCTATCTTCTCCTCTCTCCAGTCCTTGGCCCGCCAGACGGGTTGCATGCGTACGGTGGCGTCTGCGTCCGTCTCCACTCGTGTATTGTTGGCTGTGGCTATGCGGTTGATAAATAGGTCGTCGTCTCCTCTTTGCAGGTTGAGGTGGGCGGAAAATCCTTTTTGCTGATAAAACAGCTCTTTCCTATAAGCAAGGTTGCGCCCTATGCCCATGTATGGGCTTCCAGCCAAGGCAAATCCCAAATAGCGCATGGAGATGAACAGGTTGTCGAAAGACACCTGCTTATGTAGCCAGCCTTTGCCCCGCTCATATCCGCTGTAGCCTAAAACCACTTGAGTACGCGATGTAAAGTTGCGTGCCAGCAGTCGCAACCATTGGTTGCTTTGTGGCCGGCAGTCGGCGTCGGTGAATACTACCCAATCATACTTGCTGGCTTTGATACCGAGTGTTGCAGCCAGCTTCTTACGGCTGATATAGCGGGAAGATTCGGGAATGAAACTATGGTACAGATGCGGATATTTCTCTTCGAGCAAAGTCAGGTAGTCTTTGCTTTCATCGGTGTTTCCGTCATTGATGACGATGACCTCGTATAAGGGATAGTCTTGCTCCAATACGGATATCAGGTTGTTGCGCAGATTCTCTGCTTCATCGTGGGCGCAAATAATGACCGACACGGGCGGAAACTCTTGCGTGAAATGCGTGTCTCCCCGTTTCACGGCACGGTTGCGGAGGTGGATACGATTGTACAGACAAAAGTAATAAAGGGTCTGTATGATGAACAACGTGCTCGTTGCGGCAAGCAGTATTTTTTCAGAGTTCTCTAATGCAAATGCTTCCATATTGGGCATGAAACGTTTTATGATGCACAAAGGTACGAAAAAACGCCACAGTGGAAGCTTGGTGGCGAGTTTTTTTTAGGGACTGAAAAGAAACTCGGAAAAAGCAGTCGCTGAAGATAAATTTATTGATAGAACCGTGTAAGTAAAAGGTGGGTGATAAGCAGAAAAATGCCATTTTTTTGTAACATGGAGATTGCAATATTCTGTTAAACGAAGCCAATAGCTTTGAAATAGAATGTAATTGGTCGCGAGAGCCCGAACTTTTATTCCGGTCGGGTGGTTTACTTTAAAGGATAATGCTTACTTTTGCATAGAATTTTTATTCACTAACAATAAACTTTAAACAAAATGGTAAATTACAAAGATTTAGGATTAGTAAACACAAAGGAAATGTTTGCTAAGGCTATCAAAGGTGGATATGCTATTCCGGCATTCAACTTCAACAATATGGAACAGATGCAGGCTATCATCAAGGCTGCTGTTGAAACTAAATCTCCTGTGATTCTTCAGGTATCCAAGGGTGCCCGTCAGTATGCCAACGCAACGTTGTTGCGCTACATGGCTCAGGGTGCTGTGGAATATGCCAAAGAATTGGGTTGTGCACATCCGGAAATCGTTCTTCACCTTGACCACGGCGATACGTTCGAGACTTGCAAGTCTTGTATCGATTCAGGTTTCTCCTCAGTGATGATCGACGGTTCTCACTTGCCCTACGAAGAGAATGTGGCATTGACCAAGAAGGTGGTTGAGTATGCCCACCAGTTCGATGTAACGGTAGAAGGCGAGCTTGGCGTATTGGCCGGTGTTGAAGACGAGGTTTCTGCCGAACACCACACATATACTAACCCTGAAGAAGTGATTGACTTTGCTACTCGCACAGGTTGCGATTCATTGGCTATCTCGATTGGTACTTCTCACGGTGCTTACAAGTTCAAACCCGAACAATGCCATGTAGATCCTGCTACCGGTCGTCTGGTTCCTCCTCCTCTGGAGTTTGCCGTATTGGATGCCGTAATGGAGAAACTTCCGGGATTCCCCATCGTTCTTCACGGTTCTTCTTCAGTTCCTCAGGAAGAAGTTGATACCATCAACAAGTTTGGCGGTAAGCTGGAAGCTGCCATCGGTATTCCAGAAGAAGAATTGCGTAAGGCTGCCAAGTCTGCCGTTTGCAAGATCAACATCGACTCAGACTCTCGTTTGGCAATGACTGCTGCCGTTCGCAAGGTATTTGCCGAGAAGCCCGCAGAGTTCGACCCGCGTAAGTATCTGGGTCCGGCTCGCGACAATATGGAGAAGCTCTACAAGCATAAAATCGTTAACGTGCTTGGCTCGGACAACAAATTGGCGCAGCTGTAAGTTAGCTATTCGTCATAGAGAATGAAAGGGGCATGCCGGCAGTGGCATGCTCTTTTTTTATATGCTAAGAGAGTGAATCAAAAAACTTGGTTTTGATTCACTCTCTTAGTTCATACTTATTTTCTTGCTTTATAGGCATGTTGCAGTCCGGTGGATGTTTGCCTCTTATTTGTTTGTATGTAATTTATACCATATCTTCCTCCGGCCTGAGCCTCCCTGATAACCGAGATTTTCTCCGACACCGAGGAAGACATCGTTCCTCGGTGAGGAACACCCTCTTCCTCGGTGTCGAGTAGCTTGTTCCTCGGTGAGGAACTTTGAGAGGAGTTTTTCGCTACTTTCCTTTGTAAAGAAAAAGGATTGTTAAACCGAGCGGATGACTTTATCTTATAGCTCGATGACCAATGATTCTCTGGCTGCCATCTTCAACTCTTCACTGAAAGTGATGGTTCTGCCGCTGAGGATGTCTTTCCCTTGTTTATTCTCTTTCAAGATTTCCTTATAGAACTTCAATGGTACGCTTGTTTCAGCGTCCGTACCGTTGAGCATCACGAATACGGTTTTCCCTTCGTGTTGGCGGGCGTAGGCATATACGCCGTTCTGCACCATGAATTGTACCATGCTGCCTTTGGCTATCACCTCGTTGCCTTTGCGCCAGTTCAGGATGGTTTTGTAGAAGTTATAGCACTCGTTTTGCAGCTTGCTGCGTCCGTTGGCGGTAAATGCCGTTGCTTTGTCATCAGCCCATCCGCCGGGGAAGTCCTTACGCACGTAGCCGTCGCTTTTGTGCTTCACACCGGTCATCATAATCTCCGTTCCATAATAAAGTTGCGGGATGCGGCGGGTGGTGAGCAACAGTGTGGAGGCTTGTTTCAGCATCGGCAGGTTGTCGCCCTCACCGAGAAAACGGTCGGTGTCGTGGTTTTCGATGAATGCGAGCACGGAGGCAGGGTTGGGGTAGAGGAAGTCGTAGACAAAGCTGTTGTACACACGGTCCAGTCCTTTGAACCAAGTCTCCGTCTGTTCGGTTTTGGCTATGTTTATTTTGTCGAAGAAACTGAAGTCCATGACGGTTTTCAGGTTGCTGTTCTTCGGTGCGGAAAGCTTGGAATCCTTCTGCCACCATGCCGTGTAGGCCGGTTCGGTGACCCATGTTTCTCCTACGGTGTTGTAGTTGGGATATTCTTCGTTCAACTCCTTCATCCAATGGCTCATGGCGTCATAGTCGGCATACGGGTAGGTATCCATGCGTATGCCGTCGATGTCGGCATATTCAATCCACCAGAAACTGTTCTGCACCAGATAGCGGTAGACGTGCGGGTTCTTTTGGTTGAGGTCGGGCATGGTGGGCACAAACCATCCGTCGTTCATCTGGTGCGTGTCGAATTTGGAAGCGTAGGGGTCGATATGGGGAGTCAGTTTGAAAGAGGTCTGCACGAAGTTCTTTTCGTGGTCGGGGTTGTTGAACCAGTCTTTTGACGGCATGTCCTTAATCCATGCGTGTTCCACGCCGCAATGGTTGAAAATCATATCCATCACAATCTTGATGCCTCGTGCATGAGACTTCTCAATCAGCTGTTTGTATTCTTCGTTGGTGCCGAAGCGCGGGTCTACTTTGTAATAGTCGGTGGTGGCATAGCCGTGGTACGAACCTCCGGTCATGTTGTTTTCCAATACGGGGGTAAACCACAAGGCCGTCACGCCAAGGTCGGAGAAGTAGTCGAGGTGCTGCTCTATGCCGGCAAGGTCGCCGCCATGACGGGCGTTAGGGTCGTTGCGGTCTACTTTGTATTCGGCCATTCCCGGCAGTTGGTCGTTGTCGGGATTTCCGTTGGCAAAGCGGTCGGGCATCAGCAGATACAGGGCATCGGAAGCATCGAAGCCTTTGTGCTCACGACCTTTCTTGTTGCGAGCCTTCAGCTCATAATCTTTCAAGATTTTCTTTTTTCCTTGCTTGAAGGTGAGCGTCATCTTGCCCGGTTTCACGTCTTTGTCCAGTTTCAAATAAACCAGCAGATAATTGTTGCTTTCCAACTTCACGGTGCTGCTCAGTGAAACGCCGGGATAGTCGACGAATACCGACGCATTTCCGATGTCTTCGCCATATACCATCAGCTGGAGCTCCGGATTCTGCATTCCGGCATACCAGAACGGAGGGTCGATTTTGTTTACGTTCATAGCTGCATACGTAGAAAGAGTGAGCAATAGTGCTCCAAGGATAGAGAATACTGTTTTCATGATAGTAACTTTACGGTTAATTTCGTGCTAATTTAAAATAAATGACGGAGAAAGCATTTGTCTTCTCCGTCATTATACTTTTTAATATTACGCAAACGTTTTCTACATATGGCTATCTGACAGGAATAAACCTTGCCGTGTCTACCTTTCCTTTGAAGAAATCCTCTTTTTTACGGCCTTCTCTGATGTTTTTCAGCCATTTTTCGGCGGCATTATACCGATTGTCTTCTCCGATAATGACTGTTCCGTTGCTGTCCACCTCTTGCGGCATCTCTTTTTTGTTCTTAGGGCGGGTTCTCAGATAAGCTTCCAGATACTGCTCGGCTCTTACTGCATCCTTCAACCAATAATAATAGATGTGGGCCGCATTGTACAGCAGCTTGTGGTTGTTTGTATCATATTTTTTGTATTGCTCTATAAGGGTGTTGGCTTGTTCCTTATATTGAGCAGCCATTTTATAACAATCTGCCATACCCACGTAGAGGCGTATCATGGTGCTATCGCTGGGGAGGCTGAGTGCAATGGCTTGTTCCAGATAGGCCACACCTTCCTTCTTCCACGAAGTTTTGGAGCAGGCACGCCCCAAGTAATAAAGCACGTTTACGTTTGTGCGGTCTTCTTTGAGTGCCCGCTCCAGCAGGTCGTGTGCCGGATAGAAGTTGTCGATGGCGTAGTAGCTGATTCCGGCATAAAAGCAGGTCTGGAAGCTGCTGTCTTTTTCTTGCAGCAGTTGTTCGTATCTTTGTATCGCTTTCGGATAGTCTTTGTTTAGACAGTAAGCCTGCGCATTGACCCTGTTGACAAGCACATTGGTAGAGTCTATCGTACGGTATTTCTCTGTAATGTTTATTGCGTCTTCAAATTGCCGGCCGGCAATGTAGATATTCCCCAGCTTGGCAGCCGACAGATAGTCCTCTGGGTATCGTCTCTGTATGTCCTGATAAGCATCTATTACCCGGTCTACATTGGAGTTGTCGCAGATTTGCTCCATGCTTTCGGCTCTGAGATGAAGAACAAAGGCGGAGCTGTCTTTCATTGCCAGCAGATTGCTCTCTTGGAAAGATTCGTGGTACCTCTTTATGTTCATTAACAGACTGATATATTGAAGGTGCACGTATTTGTTTTCCGGATTCAGCTTTAGTGCGCTTTGATAGTATCCCAGCGCTTCGCCGTAGCGGGCCAGAGATTTGCAGCACTCGGCTGTTTCGATGTATGCTCGCGGATTGAGTGAATCTTGTAGCACTACTTCCCTAAAGACGACCAAAGCCTTGTCCTTATCTCCCAATCCTTTCAGGGCCTTTCCTTTTTGATAGAGCAACGGGACGGTTGCCTCTTCTTTATTGATAAGCATCAGAGCAGTTTCATAGTCATAATTGGCCATTGCCTCCTGAATGGAATTGATGTTTTGTGCCGATAGCAGGGCACAGCAGGCGAAGAAGCAGAAGCAGAGAAGTTGTTTTCGCATGTCTTTTGGTTTTATGGTATTATGTAATTGCCTGCAAGTTAATAAAAGGAAGATTTGCTACGGAATTTTCGTAATTTATTTGAGATAGATTAACAAAAGAATAAGGCTACCTCGCTTTTTAGGTCGAGATAGCCTTATTATGGATAAAATATAAAGTGGGAAATCTTTTATTACATCAAGAAGCCCAGCAAGATACCGGCTGCCACAGCAGAACCGATTACGCCGGCAACGTTCGGCCCCATGGCGTGCATCAGCAGATAATTGGTAGAATCATATTCTAAACCTACTACTTGTGAAATGCGCGCAGAGTCGGGCACGGCAGAAACGCCGGCATTGCCAATCAACGGATTAATCTTATTGTCTTTCTTCAAGAATAGATTGAAAATTTTCACAAAGATTACTCCCGAAGCAGTCGCGATGACAAACGATAAAGCACCCAGACCGAAAATCTTGATTGAGTCGAATGTCAGGAACTCGGATGCTTGTGTGGAAGCACCTACGGTAAGTCCCAACAAAATCGTAATGGTATCAATCAGCGGTCCGCTGGCTGTGTTGGCCAAGCGACGGGTAACACCACTTTCTTTCAGCAAGTTACCAAAGAACAGCATACCCAACAAAGGCAAACCGGATGGAACAAGGAATGTGGTGAGCAACAAACCGATAATCGGGAACATCACTTTCTCTGTGTGAGAAACCACGCGAGGAGGTTTCATGCGGATCAGACGTTCGTGCTTGTTGGTCAACAGACGCATGATGGGCGGTTGTATCACCGGCACCAATGCCATGTACGAATAAGCCGACACTGCAATGGCACCCATCAAATTCGGAGCCAGCTTGGAGGAGAGAAAGATGGCCGTCGGGCCGTCTGCACCACCGATAATGCCGATTGCACCGGCCTGCATGGGGTCGAACCCTATTGCAAGGGCAATCATGTATGCACCGAAGATACCGAACTGGGCAGCAGCACCGACCAGCATCAATTTAGGATTCGATATCAGTGCGGAAAAGTCCGTCATGGCACCGATTCCCAAGAAAATGAGGGGTGGATACCAGCCGGAAGTTACTCCCTGATACAGAATGTTAAGTACCGAGCCTTCCTCATAGATGCCGACCTTCAATCCGGCTTCCATGTTGAAGGGAATATTGCCTACCAATATACCGAAACCGATAGGTATCAGTAGCATTGGTTCGAATTCCTTGGCCACAGCCAGGTATATGAAGAACAAACCTATCAAGAGCATTGCCACGTGTCCACCCGTTGCGTTGGCAAACCCCGTGTATGTCCAGAAGTCGGCAAGGTTGTTTCCTATGAATGTGATAAATTCTCCCATATTATTCGATGATTACGAGATCAGTTCCTTCGAGAACAGAGTCTCCTTTACTAACATTGATAGCGGTAATCTTTCCATCGCGGTCGGCGTTGATGCTGTTTTCCATTTTCATGGCTTCCAGGATGATGATGAGCTGTCCTTTCTTCACCGTATCGCCTACGTTTACTTTGATGTCGAGGATGACACCCGGAAGCGGAGATTTTACTCCTGATTTACCGGCAGAAACTGCGGCCGGCTTACTTACCGGGGCAACCGGTGCTGCTGCCGGTGCAGTTGTTGCAGCCGGACGAACTATGGGCTTAATGGGAGCAGACTTTACTTTTTGCTCCATTTCAACGTTGTAAGGAGTACCGTTCACTTCCACGTGAGCGATGTTCTCTTCAATATCTTCAATGGTAACGTTGTACACATTACCGTTAATTTTATACTTATATTCTTTCATCGTTTTATTTTTTTTCGAAGTGACTTTACTTTTTGTGAGGGGTTTCACGCAATGTGTAGATTTTGGAACTCCATGGCGAATAGCTGCGTTTTACACGCGTAATGGTAAGCACGGTGTCTTCCACGTCGTGTACGTCGCTTTGCATTTCGTGCATAGCCATGGCAATGGCGGCAAACACCTCGCCCGGAGCTTGTCCGAGTTGTTTCTCTTTGGCTTCCTGTTTGTCGGTGATACCTTTTGCTGTCATAGCATTGCGTGCGCTGAGGTTCACGGAAATCTTACCTACGATTTTGAATGAAATGTAAAGCAATATCAAACCAAAGAATACCACACTCATGGCCGAAATGGACATACCGATACCTGTGTTGTCATGTTCCTCAAACTTCTCCATCTTGGCATTGCTGTCGATGGTTTTGTTGTTGGTGCTTGGCGTCACATACTTGTCTGCACTTTCGCCTTTTACTTCCCATTCGGATGAAGCGTCACTGACGCGTGCGTACGATTGATTGGCTTTAAGGGTGTTGCCCGGTACAATAATCTGATCCAGCAAACTCTTGCCGGAGTCGTATAGTCCAATCCAGTTGACATTCAACGTGTCCAGCTTGAAGTTGGTATGGAATGTTCCGCGTCTCGGTTCTCCGTCAGCCCAGAAGAGTGCATGTTGGCGTGGTTTTACCAGTGTCAGGACATCACCTTTGGGGATGAAATAAGTAACGGTATCATTACCCGGACTCCAATGTTTCAGGTAGCAGCCGGCCAAGTCGGCACTGCCATATGATTTATTGAATATTTCAACCCATGCACTGTGTACGCCATAGTCGTCTTGGTAGTTACTTTCGTTGTTAACCAGCACTTCGTTCAGCAATAGCTTTTTGTTGGATTTCTGTTCTCCGCAGGAAGAGCAAAGGCAGGCCACCAGTAACAATGAAAGAAATATTCCGATTTTTGTTTTGTTCATAATCGTTCTTGTTTTAGTGTAAAAAGCCTGATTACAAAGGAATATTACCATGTTTTTTGGCCGGGTTGGACAATTTTTTTGTTTGCAGCTGCTGCAAGGCGCGGATAATGCGGAAACGCGTGTTGCGCGGTTCGATGACATCGTCGATGTAGCCGTACTTGGCTGCATTGTAAGGATTGGCAAACAGCTTGGTATACTCGGCTTCTTTCTCTGCCAGGAACTGTGCCGGATTTTCTTGATCTTTGGCTTCGCGGGCATACAACACCTCTACGGCACCTGCGCCACCCATTACGGCGATTTCAGCAGTAGGCCAAGCATAGTTCATGTCACCGCGGAGCTGCTTACAGCTCATCACAATGTGCGAACCGCCGTACGATTTGCGAAGAGTGATGGTTACTTTGGGCACAGTGGCTTCACCGTAAGCATACAGCAACTTGGCGCCGTGCAAAATGACACCGTTGTATTCTTGTCCTGTTCCGGGAAGGAAGCCCGGCACGTCTACCAACGAAACAATGGGGATATTGAAAGCATCGCAGAAGCGGACAAAACGGGCGCCTTTGCGAGAAGCGTTGCTGTCGAGCACACCTGCCAGATACTTGGGCTGGTTGGCTACAATACCTACTGATTGTCCGTTGAATCGTGCAAAGCCGATGATAATATTCTTGGAATAGTCTTTCTGGATTTCGAGGAACTCGCCGTTATCTACGATGGCACCGATTACTTCGTACATATCGTAAGGCTTGTTCGGATTGTCGGGGATGATGTCGTTCAGGGAATCTTCCAGACGATCGATCGGGTCAGTGCAATCTGCATAGGGGGCTTCTTCCAAGTTGTTCTGTGGGATATAGCTTAACAGCTTGCGGATCAAAGCCAAAGCTTCTTCTTCTGTCTTGGCGGTGAAGTGTGTCACACCCGATTTGGTAGAGTGAACGCTGGCTCCGCCCAGATTTTCCTGGCTCACGTCTTCGCCTGTCACTGTCTTAACAACCTTCGGTCCTGTGAGGAACATGTAAGAGGTACCTTCCATCATTAGCGTGAAGTCTGTAAGGGCGGGGGAGTAAACCGCACCACCGGCACAAGGGCCGAAGATTCCGGAGATTTGAGGAATGACTCCGGAAGCAAGGATGTTGCGTTGGAAGATTTCAGCGTAACCAGCTAATGCGTTGATGCCTTCCTGGATACGTGCGCCACCTGAATCGTTGATACCGATACAAGGTGCGCCCATCTTCATGGCCTGATCCATAATCTTGCAGATTTTCAAAGACATGGTTTCGGACAATGAACCGGCAGAAACTGTAAAATCTTGTGCAAAGATATAAACCAAACGACCTTCGATTGTTCCGCAGCCGGTTACTACACCATCGCCGGGATAATGTTTCTTCTCCATGTCGAAGTTGGTGCATCGGTGTTCTACGAACATATCCATTTCTTCGAAACTTCCTTCATCGAGAAGCATGGATATACGCTCGCGGGCCGTATATTTACCCTTCTCGTGTTGCTTTGCAATCGCTTTTTCACCACCACCCATACGTGCGGCGGCACGGCGGTCTATAAGCTCTTTAATCTTTTCAAGTTGATTACTCATATTCTTATTAATGATTTATGATTTATAAACTATGATATACTGATGCATGATTTATGACGGCGACGTCTTTATAAATCTATCCTTTCTCGCAGAGTTCAGTCAGTACGCCGAGCGTTGATTTCGGATGCAGGAATGCTATGTTCATGCTTTCTGCACCTTTGCGTGGAGCCTTGTCGATGAGACGGATGCCTTTCTCCTCAGATTCTGCAAGAACGTTGGCCACGCCGTCTTCCACAGCAAATGCCAGATGGTGCATACCGCCGTTTCCGTTGTTCTTCTCAATGAATTTGGCAATGGTGCTCTCAGGAGAAGTAGGTTCCAGTAACTCAATCTTTACGTCGCCTACTTTCAGAAAGGCTGTTCTAACTTTCTGGTCTTCTACTGTTTCAATGTTGTAGCATTTCAGACCAAGAACGTTTTCATAATACGGAAGGGCTTCCTCGATACTTTTAACGGCGATGCCCAAATGTTCAATGTGTGAAATCTTCATAACTGTATTATTTAATGTTACTTATAGTGTTTCTTAAGGTGTAAAACAGCACAAAGAAAGAAAAATCTTCCTTAATAAAGAAATTTTTCGCCAAATAATTCGTGAAGAATGGTGCTCATTCAATTCTTTGCAGAATTATATCTGAGTTCGGGATAAGTGGTTGCTTTTGCTAAAGATGAGGGGGTGGATCCTGTCGGGCGGATATTTCCTGAATGCACCGGTTTACGGTGATTGGGGAGAAGAGAGCCTTTCAGACCGACCGCCCTTCCCCTGTCTGACAGCTGCAATCCTTTGTCGTGACAGAGGCAAGTGTTCAAGCCGACAGACACAAGTGTCTGACAAGGAAGGGGTGAATGTCTGATAACCAATGGAGTTTGACTCTAAAATACAAGCCGCCGGGTGAGGTTGTCGACCCGCTTCTTATCCCGAATTCAGATAATTATGATAGGGAAGAAGGAGTTGCATCGTTTCAAAGCCGTGTAAAGGTGTCCTTATACGAAGAAAACGCAGGCTTGATACGGAGGATACCTACTTGTAAAAGATGTGTATTAATGATTTTCATTTTCTGAAAAATGGGAGAAAAAGCTGCAAAGGCCGTCCGTAAACGAACAATCGGAGTGTCCGAAAACGAACACCCATGCCGTTTGTGTGCGCTCCGGCTTGCTTGGCATGGTCTTTGCCTTTTTTGTCAATGATTATTTTAAAGACCTGACATGAAAAGAAAGACTTTACTTGCAATTTGCCTCTGGATGCCGTTGGCAATCATGGCACAGAACGATACGGCGGGATATGACCGCAACATGACTTTGACGGAAGCCATTGCTTTGGCGCGTTTGCAGTCTGTGGATGCCGCCGTTGCGTTGAATGAACTGAAAACGGCTTATTGGGAATATCGTACCTTTCGGGCCGATTTACTACCGGAAGTAAATTTTATAGGAACATTACCTAATTATAATAAGTCGTACAGTACTTATCAAAATTCTGATGGTTCTTATGGTTTTGTGCGTAACAATACACTGGGCCTGTCGGGAAAATTTTCTATCGATCAGAATATCTGGGTTACGGGAGGGCGGTTGTCGCTGACTTCATCTCTTAATTTTATCAGGCAATTAGGCTCCGGAGGCACCAAGCAATTTATGTCTGTGCCTGTGAACCTTGAACTGAAACAGCCCATTTTCGGGGTAAACAATTTGAAATGGAACCGCCGTATCGAGCCGGTGCGTTATGCAGAGGCCAAGGCCGCTTTTGTTACCGCCACGGAGGAAGTGACAATGAAAGCCATCACCTACTTCTTCCAGTTACTTCTGGCCAAAGAATCACTTGCTACGGCAAGGCAGAACAAAGCAAATGCCGACCGCCTTTACGAAGTGGCCATAGCCAAGCGAAAGATGGGGCAGATTTCGGAAAATGATTTGCTCCAGCTCCGGCTGAATGCACTGCAAGGCAAGGCCGATGTGACAGAGGCGGAAAGCAATCTGAATGCTAAGATGTTCCGGCTTCGCTCTTTCCTCGGGGTGTCTGAACAGGAAAATTTAAATCCTGTGCTTCCGGCTTCCGTTCCCGATATTAATATGGAGTACGACCGTGTGCTGAATAAGGCCTTGGAACGCAATTCGTTTGCGCAGAACATACGTCGCCGGCAGTTGGAGGCCGATTACGCGGTGGCCGCAGCGCGGGGAAATCTGAGGAGTGTTGATTTGTTCGCCAGTGTGGGATATACCGGGCAGAACCAGAGACTGTCGGCTGCCTATCGGGATTTGCTTGATAATCAAATAGTACAGGTGGGGGTTAAAATACCGATTCTCGATTGGGGTAAGCGACGCGGCAAAGTGCAGGTGGCAAAGAGCAATCGGGAAGTTGTCCTATCAAGGATTCGGCAGGAACAGATGGATTTCAATCAAGATATTTTCTTGTTGGTGGCCAAGTTCAATAATCAGGCAGAGCAATTAAGTATTGCCGAGGAAGCGGATGTCATTGCCGAGAAGCGTTATAGGACAAGTGTGGAAACTTTCATGATTGGTAAAATCAGTACGCTCGACTTGAACGATGCGCAAAATTCCAAAGATGAAGCCCGTCAAAAACATATTTCCGAACTATATGATTATTGGTATTATTTGTATCAACTCCGTAGCTTGACACTGTGGGATTTTGAACGAGACACGGAATTGGAAGCCGATTTTGAAGATATCATAAGAAAATAGGCAGACTTGTCTGTATTCTTTTTTTGTGAAACTTACTCCTGCTTTATGGTGATAATCATAAAAAAAGCATAATTTTGTAGGGAACAAACCGTAGACTTTATGATATTGATAATAGATGACGACAGTGCCGTGCGCTCTTCTCTCAGTTTTATGCTGAAGCGTGCCGGTTATGAGGTGACAACAGCTCCGAATCCTCGTGAGGCTATGGAAATAGTGAGGAGCGAGACCCCTGCATTGATTTTGATGGATATGAATTTCACTCTTTCCACCACGGGTGAAGAGGGGCTTACACTGTTGAAACAGGTAAAAGTGTTCCATCCTGATGTGCCTGTTATGCTGATGACGGCGTGGGGAAGCATTCAGCTGGCTGTGCAGGGAATGCAGGCGGGGGCATTCGACTTCATCACCAAGCCTTGGAATAATGCAGCCCTTTTGCAACGCATCGAGACGGCTCTTGCACTTTCTTCTCCATCCGAAGGAGGGTGTGGGGCGCAGGGAATGTCGCTGAACCGCAGCCATATCATCGGTAAGTCAAAAGGGCTGATGGAGGTGCTGGATACCGTGGCACGCATTGCCCCTACCAATGCTTCCGTGCTGATTACGGGCGAAAGCGGGACAGGAAAAGAGTTGATTGCCGAAGCCATACATATCAACAGTCGGCGTGCGAAGCAACCTTTTGTCAAAGTCAATCTTGGCGGTATCTCTCAGAGCTTGTTCGAAAGCGAAATGTTCGGGCATAAGAAAGGGGCGTTTACCGATGCGAGTACCGACCGTATAGGGCGTTTTGAACTGGCCAATAAAGGTACCATCTTTCTGGATGAGATAGGCGATCTTGATTTATCCTGTCAGGTAAAGCTGCTGCGTGTGTTGCAGGACCAGACGTTCGAAGTGTTGGGCGACAGTCGTCCGCGTAGGGCTGACGTGCGTGTGGTTTCGGCCACTAATGCCGATTTGTCCAAGATGGTTTCCGAACGCACGTTCCGCGAAGACCTCTTCTATCGTATAAACCTGATTACCGTAAAACTTCCTTCCTTAAGGGAACGGCGCGAAGACATACCTTTGTTGGCACGTCACTTTGCCGATCGTCAGGCGGAAATCAACGGCTTGTCGCATACCGATTTTTCGGCGGATGCCTTGAACTTCCTGTCACACCTGCCTTATCCGGGCAATATACGCGAACTGAAGAATCTGGTGGAGCGCACCATCCTGATTTGTGGAAAAACTATGCTTGATGCCTCCGACTTTGATTCCCAATGCCAGAGGCGTGACGAGCCGGCAAAAGCCTCTGAAAGAACAGCGTTTGCAGGTATGACACTGGACGAGATAGAGCGGCAGACGATTTTGCAGGCGTTGGAACAGCATAAGGGTAATCTCAGCCAAGTAGCTGTAGCGTTGGGCATCAGTCGTGCTGCACTATATCGGAGGCTGGAAAAATATAATATAAATTATGAATGACGGATGAAACGCCATGCGTCATTTGTACTTATAATCATCACGAACCGTGCGTATTAAATTTTTCTTTTTCATCCTTGTCCTTTTTTTATTGGCTCTGAGCGGAGTGCTGGCTTATATACTGGACGGAAAACAATCCTTGCATCTTTATTTGCTGGAGGGACTCATTGTTTTTATTCTGGTCTATCTGATAGTGTTCTATAATAAAATAGTGAAACCGATGAACACAATCGGAAGTGGCATGGAGTTGTTGCGCGAACAAGACTTCAGCAGTCGGCTTAGCCGGGTGGGGCAATATGAGGCAGACCGCATTGTGAATATCTTTAACCGTATGATGGAACAGCTCAAAAATGAGCGTTTGCGGCTGCGTGAGCAGAATCACTTTCTGGATTTGTTGATTCAGGCCTCGCCGATGGGAGTAATTATTACCACACTCGACGGTGATGTGTCGCAATTGAGCCCGATGGCGGTGAAAATGCTGGGAGTGCGGCCAGAGGAAGCCATGAACAAACAGTTGGGGCAAATAGATTCTCCTTTGGCGGCAGAGTTGGCTGCAATCCCTAAAGAGATGACTTCGGTGGTGCGTCTCAATGATGCCAATATTTACAAGTGTACCCATTCTTCATTTGTTGACAGAGGGTTCAAGCACCCGTTTTTCTTGATAGAGCGCATGACGGAGGAGGTGATGCGTGCCGAGAAACGTGCGTATGAGAAAGTAATTCGAATGATTGCGCACGAAGTGAACAATACCACTGCCGGCATCACCTCTACGCTCGATACAGTGGAGCAGGCGCTTTCCGAAGAGAGCGGGATGGAAGATATTTGCGACGTGATGCGTGTCTGCACCGACCGTTGCTTCTCCATGAGCCGTTTCATCACTCGCTTTGCCGACGTGGTAAAGATTCCCGAACCTACATTGTCTCCTGTCCGGCTGAATGAGCTGGTATCTATGTGCAAGCGCTTTATGGAGGGTATGTGCAATGACCGCAATATCTCTTTGCGGTTGGAGTGTAATCCGGAGGTTGGCATGGTTCGCCTTGACGTATCTCTTTTTGAACAGGTCTTGGTGAACATTATCAAGAATGCTGTCGAAAGTATAGAAAGCAATTCTGATAATATGCAGAAACCGGGAGAAATAATCGTGAGGACCGCAACTCCCGTTTCCGTTGAGGTCATTGACAATGGACCCGGCATAAGCAAGGAAGTGGAGGCAAAACTCTTCAGTCCCTTCTTCTCTACTAAACCGCACGGGCAGGGAATCGGGTTAGTGTTTATCCGGGAGGTTTTGAGCCGACATGGATGTACTTTTTCTCTGCATACTTACAGCGACGGATTGACCCGCTTCCGTATATCATTTCCGTGATGTGTTTTTACGCTTGTACAAGTGTGAGGCTACGGTTGTACAAGCGTAACCCTATACTTGTACAAGCGAAGCCTTACAGTTGTACAAGTGAGGGCTTACACTTGTATAAGTGTAAATCGCTCATTCTCAGTATATGAATTTGAGGTTGTGTACATGCGATTGTCCCCTCATCCCTTTCTTGCATAGATTGTATGCGGAGCTTGGAACAAGGGGAATTATCTTGGTGTTTCGTAATCTTGTTATAGTTGCGGAGGCTTTTATGTTTATCTGTTGTCTCGCAAGTCTCTTACTCTGACAGCTTTTCCTTCGCTTTGAGGCAGAGACCCTTTCTTGACAAGCCGTAGTTTGGGAGTGACTAAGACTTCATCTTTCAATTGGCGGGTAATCTCTTTACGGACTTTTTCCAATTCAATGTAATTGTCGGTAGAAAGATCGCTGATCTCCACCTCCACAATCATCTCGTCCTGGTTATTCACCGTTTCGAGTGTGATGAGGTAATTACTGCCTAATTCGGGGAACTGCACCAACACTTTTTCCACCTGCATGGGGAAAATATTGACCCCTTTGATGATGAACATGTCATCGCTGCGGCCTTTGATGCGATCGATGCGGAGATGGGTACGCCCGCAAGGACACCGACCGGGCAGAATACGTGTAAGGTCGCGCGTGCGATAACGTATAAGCGGCATCATTTCACGATCCAGCGTTGTCAGCACCAACTCGCCGATTTCACCTTCCGGCACAGGTTCTCCCGTTTCGGGATTGATGATTTCAACAAGATAGCAATCTTCCCAAAAGTGCATTCCATTTTGTTCGGTACACTCGAAAGCTACTCCCGGACCATTCATTTCTGTCATGCCAAAGCTATTGTAGGCCTTAACGCCGAGCATGTGCTCTATCTTCTTCCGTTGTTCGTCGGTATGAGGTTCGGCACCGATCAGAAGAGTTTTTAAACTTGTGGCGGCAGGGTCTATCCCCTCTTCCTGAAAGACTTCGGCCAAACGTATCGCATAGCTGGGGATGGCGTGAAGGGCCGTAGTCTTGAAATCGGTGATGAATTTGATCTGACGTTTGCTGTTGCCGGCTGCTGCCGGTACGGTCAATGCGCCCAGACGTTCGGCACCATATTGAAAACCTAATCCTCCGGTGAACATTCCATAACCGGAACTGTTCTGGAAAACATCGGTTTTTCGGAGTCCCACCATGTAGAGGCAACGAGCCACCAAGTTTGCCCAAGAGTCCAAGTCGTGTTGCGAATGTACAATGACGGTAGGAGTTCCTGTCGTACCGCTGGAAGAGTGAATGCGCACACCGTCTTCGTGCATATTGCCGGCTACCAGTCCGAAAGGATAATGGGCACGCATATCGGCCTTAGTGGTAAAGGGGATTTTGCGTATATCTTCTACGGACTGAAAGCTGTCGGCAGTGATGTTGTGTTGTTGAAAAACGGTTTTATAAAAAGGAGAGTTGGCAGCTATGGTGATAGTCTTTTTAAGTCGTTGAAGTTGTAACTCCCGTAGTTTTTCACGGGACATCGTTTCAATCTCCTCTTCCCAGTATTTGTTATTCATGGTCTTTTTTATTAGAATAGTCGGAGTATGTGGTTCATAAATGGTTTATATCAATTTCTCTGCAATCTCTTTGCCGGCTGCCAATGCTTTGAGGTTCATTTCGACAATGGCTTCTCCTTTGCGCAGGAAGATTCCGCGAATGCTGTCTTGCACTTTCCCGTAATCAATGCCGAGGAAAGGAATGGTTGCACCCAGCAGAACAATATTGGCTACTCGTGTGGAACCGAGTTCTTTTGCCACTTCATTTACATTCAGTACAATTTTGTGCGGCAGTTTGTCAAGTTCCGCCTTTATCGCTTTTTCATCCGGATAGTTGGGGATATTGATAAAAGGCACTTCGTTAGTGACCAACCAACCGTCGGGACTAAGATAAGGGAGGTAGCGTAAAGCCTCCATCGGCTCCAATGAAATGATAAGGTCGCATTTGCCTGTGGGTATTAAATCGGAGGCTATGGGACGGTCGCTGATGCGCAGATTGGATTGCACATCGCCGCCTCTTTGGCTCATCCCGTGAACTTCTGCCTGCTTCATATATAACCCTTCTTTAAGGACGGCTTCGCCTATTACGGTGGCGATGGATAGAATGCCTTGTCCTCCCACGCCGGATAGTATGATGTCTTTTTTCATGGTATTACTTGTTTCGTTTTTTACGTGCTAATGTTTGGATACATTCTCTGCGGGGAATAATGACGGATACTCCGCGGTATTCGATTTCTTCCCGGATGACTTGTTTCATCTCTTCGTAGTTTTTCTTCAAGGGGATCACAATGCGTATGTGTTCCGGAGCTACTCCGAGACCTGTACAGATGGCTTCCAAACGTCCTGTACCGGCAGAGTCTTGTCCTCCGGTCATGGCAGTGGTTTCATTGTCGGAAATAACGATGGTCACGTTGGCGTTCTCGTTGACGCAGTCCAGCAGTCCCGTCATGCCTGAGTGCGTGAAAGTGGAGTCACCGATAACCGCCACTGCCGGGTGCAGGCCTGCATCTGAAGCACCTTTGGCCATCGTTATGGAAGCACCCATGTCTACACAGGAGTCGATGGCGTTGAACGGAGCGCCGGCCCCCAAAGTATAGCAACCGATGTCGCTGAAGATTTTATGGTTGGGATATTCTTCTCGCAAGACTTGCGTGAGTACCGTGTACATGTCTCGGTGACCGCATCCTTCGCACAGAGCCGGTGGTCTCATCTCGACCAGTGACGGTATGCCGAACTCGGACTTATTCTGTTTACCCAAGGCTTGAGCAACGTTGTCCGGGTTTAATTCACCGTCTTGCGATAGCGTGCCGTCCAAACGCCCTTTCACTTTTACTCCGATACCTAAATAGCCTTTCAGTTGCTTTTCAACGAACGGCTGTCCGTCTTCCAATACCAGAATCTCATCGCATACTTCTATCAACTGCGTCAATTGTTTCTTGGGAAGCGGATATTGACCGATTTTCAGTACCGGATATTCGCAGCCATCGGGATAGTTTTCCATCAGATAGTTGTAGCCGATGCCGCATGCCACGATACCTAATTTCTTGTTGGGGCCATCTGTGTATTGATTATATACGGAACTTTCAGAGGCTTTGATGAATTCATCCTGGCGTTGCAGTAAAGCTTTGTAACGTTTGCGCGCGATTCCGGGCAACAGAATGAATTGGCTCGGATCTTCACTGAATGACAGTTCGTTTTGAGGTTGTTGCTCTTTGCGCTCTACTCCGGAACGTGAGTGTGCCAAACGGGTAACGATGCGCATCAGCAGAGGCTCACCGGTTTGCTCCGAGAAACGGAATCCGTTGTAGACCATATCATAGGCTTCCTGCTGGTTGCTTGGCTCATACATCGGTATAAGTGAAAAGTCGCCATAGAAGCGGCTGTCTTGTTCGTTTTGCGAAGAGTGCATACTGGGGTCATCGGCTGCAATGACAATCATACCGCCTTTCACTCCGGTGATGGCGGAGTTGATGAAACAGTCGGCAGCTACATTCATACCCACATGTTTCATGCAGACCAATGAACGTTTACCGGCAAATGACATTCCCAAAGCTGCTTCCATGGCTGTTTTCTCATTGGAACACCAACGGTTGTGGATGTTCTTTTCAGCAGTGATCGGAGCTGTTTGAATATATTCGGTGATTTCTGTAGAGGGAGTACCGGGGTAGGCATATACACCCGAAAGTCCGGCATCCAATGCTGCTTGTGCAATGGCTTCGTCGCCAAGTAAGAGTTGCTTGCTCATATTTGATCGGTTAAGTGTTAGTCATAAATTAAATGATAGGCGCAAATATAGGATTTTGCTTTTATTTTATTATCAGATTAGTTGAAAATCTTTCTTTCGTTTAATGCATTCCAATATTTCCTTGCATTTTTCATGTGGTCGGCATAGTTGGATGCAAAGTTGTGAGTGCCTGAGAAATCTTCTTTGGCACACATGTAGATATAGTCATGCTTTGCATAATTCAACACGGCATCCAATCCGATAGGTGTCGGTATGCGTATCGGTCCGGGCGGCAGACCGGTATTGCGGTAGGTATTGTACGGAGAGTCGATGTTAAGATGAATATTGGCTATCCTTCGCAAGCCAAAGTCTTGTAAGGCAAATTTAATGGTAGGGTCGGCTTGCAGAGGCATGTCAAGGTGCAAGCGGTTGATGTATAGTCCGGCCACCATCGGTTTTTCCAGATTATTGTTGGTCTCTTCTTCTATAATGGAGGCGAGGGTGCAAACTTCTATAGGTGTCATTCCCATTTGGGTGGCTTTTTCCAGTCGTTCTTGATTCCAGAACTTTTGGTGTTCTTTTTGCATTCGTTCAATGAAATTTTCTACGCTTATATCCCAATATACCTGATAAGTATCAGGAATAAACAGACAGGGAATAGTTTCTTTATTGTATCCTAATTTTTGTTGGAGGACGGGTGAATTAATGGCTTTTGCAATTTCGGCGGAATCAATCATGAGTTGTTTCCCTATGCTACGTGCCAGTCTGTCCATTGTACGTACACTCCCTATGGTGAGGTTCATAGGTTCCTGATGATTTCGGTAAAGGCGGCTGAATACTTTATATACACTTTCTTTGGGGCGTATGGCATAACGCCCGGTGTGTATGTTTTGAGTATATTTGCGGTATTGGATCATCCAATGGAAGCCCGTGAGTTTTTTGGGCTTTCCTTGTTCTTTTACCTTATTATATATAGAGTCTATGGTATCGTCTCGATCTACATAGATGTAAGTTGTCTTTTTAGGGTGGAACTGTGGGGAAAACAAGTAGTAATAGATGATTCCTGCACAACTGATACAGCAGAGGAGCAGTGCTATGGACACACTGATGAGTATTTTTCTTTTTTTCATGTTCCTTGCGACTTTGATTGGGGCAAAGTTAGTAAAATAGGAATATACTTAATGGCTTTGTGTCTGATATTTTATTATGTCCGGTGGAAGGGCTGAGGGGGAGAAAAAAAAGATTGATACTCGGCTTGCCGAATATCAATCTTACAGAAGAGCCGCTAGCCAGACTTGAACTGGCGACCTACGCGTTACGAATGCGTTGCTCTACCAACTGAGCTATAGCGGCAATAGGTTATCGCTTACGGGTCGCAAAGGTACGTTTTTATTTGAATAAACAAAAAGATTTGCCTCTTTTTTTAGAAAGATATTAGAGGGACTATATTTTTGTGTAATTATAGAGTATTTTTCTTTGATAAAAATTGGAAAATATAATAAAAAATCTCATCTTTGTAATCAAACTTTGATACAAAAACGAAAAATGTATTTATTCCTTTTTCTTGGCAAAGACATGAAAGGGGAGATACTGTAGACTTAAACTTAAACTTTAACCTTGACTGATTATGGAATTAAAAAGATTCTGCAAATGTTTCTTTTCTCGTATTGCTTCTAAATGGACAGTGCTGCTGGTGGATGTAGGTGTTGTGATCGTTGCTAT
Organism: Prevotella heparinolytica; assembly: GCF_002998535.1. NCBI lineage: Bacteria > Pseudomonadati > Bacteroidota > Bacteroidia > Bacteroidales > Prevotellaceae > Prevotella > Prevotella heparinolytica. Next base: position 393,239 of record NZ_CP027234.1, read on the forward strand.
GCTTTTTGCATGTGTTTTGCAATATGGCTTATCATTTATGAATAAGGATCCTTTGTGCATATGGTTGATACTGTTTGCTATATTATGCAATGTTTGTTCTTTTCAACTTTTCCACACTTATATAGGGGTTATTCGATTCTCTTCTTTTATTGATATTCGTCGTGTGGTCTTGAGCCTTACATTGGGCTATGGCTTTCTGATTTTGTGCAACCTTTGTTGGGTTGTCATGGGAGGTCGGCAGATTCTGCCAAATAGTTTTCTTTTCATGGCATATATTTTCACATCTTTCCTTATGGTATGTATGCGTATTGTAGTAAAGATACTTTATGAATCTGTCATTTTCGATGCACATCGGTGTGAAAATGTCTTTATTTATGGAATTCAAGGGACGGGAGTGGGAGTCGCAGAGTTTTTGAGAATCAACCGTAGTGATTCTTATCGCTTATGCGGGTTTATCTCGGATGAAGCGGATATGATAGGTAAACGTGTTATGGGATATCAGGTATATCTCAATGATAAATTCTTATTTAAACGGTTGAGAGATAAGAATGTGCATATCATTGTCGTCTCTCCAAATAAAATCTCCGAATTGGAACGTTCCGGAATATTGGATAAATTCCATGCCCATCATATTCATGTGCTGACAGTTCCACCCTTGAGCGATTGTGTAGATGAGGGGTTGATAAAGGAAAAGCAAAATGAAGAGATACACAAGAAGACACAGAGGCGCATTGATAAGAAGATGGGGCTGGTTTGTATGGAAGGTTGTAGAATCATGGTAACGGGAGCTGCCGGAATCGTGGGGAGAGAAGTTGTTCGCCAATTGGCTGTTTTGAATCCTTCCCAGTTAATTCTGGTAGATCAGGCAGAGTCCCCTTTGTATGATGTGCAATTGGAACTTGCTGACCGTTGGAAGAATCTGGCTGTTCGTGTATTGGTGGCCGATGTTGCTAATTATACTCGTATGGAAGCCATCTTTAGGGAAATACGCCCACAATTGGTCTTTCATGCTGCGGCTTATAAGCATATGCAGTTGATGGATGACTATGTATCGGAGGCCATTCAAACAAACGTGTTGGGTACGGTCAATATAACTGACTTGTCGGTGAAGTATAATGTAAATCGTATGGTTATGGTTTCTACGGATGGAGCACATCATCCGGAAAACTGCATGGAGTATAGCAAGCGGCTGGCAGAAATATATATACAGTCGTATAGCCGGAGTCTGTGGCGTGAAAGGAAGAACGATACTTGTTTGCTGATTATTCGTTTTGGCGATGTTTACCCAAAGAGAGACTGCAACCTGATGACTTTGTCCGAAGCTTGTAAGCGCATTTTAGAAGTAGGGGCCAGAGGGGAGTCCGGAGAAATATATTTGTTAGATAAAATCAATGATGAAGTTTCAATGCAAGATACACCATTCGTTTTTGAACATGAACTCGTGCGGAAACGTGTGGCTGATTTGATAAAGCATAGTTATACGGATGAGGCTTCTGTTCTGATGGCTGAAATGAAGAAATATGTGCAGAAGTTTGCAAAAAGAGACAAGCTGTTTATACAATCGTTCCGGATTGATATTTCTCAAAAATCATACATCTAAATGTTGTACACTTTTTCTTTTCCCATGTTATTGGAAATCTTTCATTAAACGTCTTGGCTGTTTTAAAAAACCTCTTTATCTTTGCGTCCATTAATGTATTGTATTTTTAATATATCAAAACTCATGCGCTCATTTTTAATCTCGTTTTTCTGTTTCTTTCTTTTCTGTAGCACTGTTTACGCTCAACGTATGTCCGATGAACAGGTTGTGGAGTATGTGAAGCAAGCACAGGCATCTGGAAAATCTCAAAAACAGATGACAACCGAATTGTTACGCCGTGGTGTTACTCAGGAACAAGTCTTGCGTATAAAAAATCGGTATGAATCTACCACCGGAATATCGAAAAGTACGAATGATCAGCTAAGTAGGATACGCAAAGGTGGCCCTGCCATAGGAGAATCTTATGAGGCTGCCGAATTGAAAGACCAAAAGGTTGTTATTGATGAGAAGCGGGAGAGCAGCTCTTTGCCGGAAGTGACATCCAATCGTCAGATTTTTGGCCATAATTTATTCAATAGCAGGAATCTGTCATTCGAACCGAGTGCCAATCTTGCTACTCCTCTGAATTATCGTCTCGGCCCGGGTGATGAGGTGATCATTGATGTTTGGGGGGCTTCTGAAAATACCATTCGCCAAGTAATCAGTCCTGAAGGAAGTATTCAGGTAAAAGATTTAGGACCTGTTCATCTGAATGGAATGACAGTCAAGGAAGCTAATCAATATTTGCAACGGGAATTTTCCAAGATATATGCAGGAATAGGAGGTAATGAGCCTAATTCCCAAATACGATTGACTTTGGGTGATGTACGTACTATCCAAATTAACGTGATGGGTGAAGTCTCTGTGCCCGGTACTTATACTCTTTCTGCTTTTTCCACGATTTTTCATGCACTGTATCGTGCGGGTGGTGTGAACAATATCGGTAGTTTGCGTGCCATTCGGTTGGTACGTAACGGAAAAACGATAGAAACCCTTGATGTATATGGGCTCATCATGAAAGGAAAGATGAACGATGATATCCGTCTTCAGGAAGGTGATGTGATTATCGTAAGCCCCTATCATTCTTTGGTTGAGGTGGTAGGTAAAGTAAAACGTCCCATGTATTATGAGATGAAGTCTACCGAGACTGTTGCTAATTTGTTGGATTATTCCGGAGGGTTTACCGGTGACGCCTATAAAAAAGCTGTACGTATCATTCGTAAGAGTGGTCGCGAACATCAGGTCTTTAATGTTGATGAAATGGATTATTCTGTATTCCGTTTGGATGACGGAGACATGATCACCATTGATGCCGTGCTCGATCGCTTTGAAAATAAGGTAGAAGTGAGTGGTGCTGTCTATCGTCCGGGAATTTATCAGCTGAATGGGGAGGTTAATACTGTGAAGCAGTTGATTAAGAAATCGGAAGGCCTTCGTGGGGATGCTTTCTTAAATCGTGTTTTGTTGAATCGTGAGCGTGAAGATTATACACATGAGATGATCGCTATCGATTTAAACAAACTCCTGAATGGAACTGAAGCGGATATTCCCCTTCGTAAGAATGACCACCTTTATATTCCGAGTATTCATGAATTGAAAGAAGAAGAGACAGTCTCTATTTATGGTGAAGTTCTGAATCCGGGCACTTTTCTTCATGCAGATAATATGACGATTGAGGATTTGATCATTCGGGCAGGAGGATTGAAAGAAGCGGCGGCCAGTACACGGGTAAGCGTCAGTAGAAGAATTAAATCTCCCGGAAGTACTTCTTACAGTACTAAATTGGCCGAGACCTTTATGTTTGATATTAAAAATGGTTTGGTAGTGGGGACGGAGAACTTTAATCTTGAGCCTTACGATGTTGTCCAGATACGTCGGAGTCCTGTCTATCAGGAACAGCGTACAGTCAGCCTTGTGGGAGAGGTTCTTTTCGGTGGTAGCTATACGCTCTTGAAGAAAAACGAACGCTTAAGTGAACTTGTAGGAAGAGCCGGTGGCATTACTCCGGAAGCCTATGTCAAGGGTGCTCGTCTTATTCGTAAACGGAATGATGAGGAGCGTCGTCGCGAGATGGATGCGCTTCGTATGGCTCGTAGTGCTGAGGGTAAAGACAGTATTGCTGTAAAAAAACTGGCGATTTCAGAGAACTATACGGTAGGTATGGATATGGAGAAGGCGTTGGCTAATCCGGGTAGTGATTATGATGTCGTTCTGCGCGAAGGCGATGTGGTTTATATTCCGGAGTTTATCAATACCGTGAAGATCAGTGGTTCTGTGATGTATCCTAACACGGTTACTTGGACGAAAGGAGCAAAGCTGAAGTATTATATCAATATGGCCGGTGGCTATGGTGAGAATGCCAAGAAAAAGAAAGTATATATTATTAATCTGAACGGTACGGTTTTCCGTGCTAAAAAATATAGTACGGATTTGATACAGCCGGGATGCGAAATCGTAGTGCCCACAAAGAAGGAACGTCAGGGACTGAAGACCGCTGAAATTCTAGGTATGGGTTCCATGACTGCGAGCATTGCGGCAATGGTTGCTACTGTGGTTAATACCTTAAAAAAATAATAAAGAATCGGAACAATGGATGAAGAACAACTTAATAAATCTGTCCAGCCTCAGGAAGAGGAGATTGACTTGATAGAGCTGGCTCTTAAAGTCTGGACAGAACGTAAATGGGTACTGAAATGTTGTGGATTTGCTGTCATTGTAGGTTTGATAATTGCTTTCAGTATTCCAAAGGAATATACGGTTACCGCTACTATCGCCCCTGAAATGTCTGATAAGAAAGCGGGAGGAGGGCTCTCTTCTCTGGCTGCAATGGCAGGTATTAACTTTGCGACGTCCACAGCCGATGCCATTTATCCGGATTTATATCCGGATATAGTAAGGTCAACTCCTTTTATCACAGCTCTTTTCGATGTTCCGGTGAAAAATTTGGATGGAAAAGTTGACACTACGCTTTATTGTTACTTGGATGAGCATCAACGTGCTCCTTGGTGGAGTATGATAACAACCGCCCCTTTCAAGTTTATAGGTTGGACTGTTTCCTTATTTAAAGATAAAGAAAAAGCAGGAGAGAGCCGGCTCAATCCTTTTCAACTGACAACAGATGAAGCTGAGCTAGCCACGTCGTTAAGCAACCGTATTGGAGTTTCTGTTGATAAGAAAACGGGAGTCACTTCACTTTCTGTCACGATGCAAGATCCCCGTATTGCTGCTTGTATGACTGATACGGTGCTTCGTCGTCTTCAAGAATATGTTACTGAATATCGCACAACGAAAGCCCGTAAAGATTTTGAGTTTCAGCAACAGCTGTTTAATCGCAAGAAGAAAGAATACGAAGAAGCTCAGGAAAACTATGCGAAGTTTTCGGATACCAATAAAAATATTATCCTTCAAAGTTATCGTGCCGAGCAAGTTCGTTTGGAAAATGAGATGAATCTTGCTTATCAGGTTTATACCAGTGTTGCCCAGCAGTTGCAAATGGCGGAGGCTAAGGTGCAGGAGATTACACCGGTCTATACAGTGGTGGAGCCGGCTACTATTCCGATAAAAGCTGCAAAACCCAATAAGCTGATGGTGTTGCTGGGAGTTGTATTTCTTACCGCAGCCGGCTGCATAGGTTGGATATTGTTTGGTCGAGACTTTATTGCCGGCATGAAAGAAAAATTCTGATTAGAAAATGAGGGTGTGTCAAAACTAAAATGACCTCTCCGAAAAGTTACAGAATGTAACTACAAGACCTAAAAAGAGTCGTATCAAGCTCTGTTTTGAGTAATGATGCGACTCTTCTTTTTGCCTTTAAGGATGTTCAACTTTCAAATCAAAAGCTCATCTGGACTAGAATTGAGTTTTGACACATCCTCATAATACAGTCTTTAGTCGAATAAGCTTTTAAATTTCTTGAATATTTTTTCTTTTATCGAACTGTTGGGGTTGAAGTTATCAGAGGTTTCCATTTCTTCCAATGCTTTCTTTTCATCCTTGCTGAGAGTTTCAGGCACATATACACTGATGTTCACCAGTAAATCGCCCGTGCCATACCCATTGACACTTGGTAATCCTTTGCCGCGCAGGCGGAGTACCTTGCCGGGTTGTGTGCCCGATTCAATCTTAACTTTTACTTTGTTGTCTATGGTGGGGATTTCGACAGTACCACCCAAAGCAGCTGTGGGGAAGCTAAGGAGCAGGTTGTAAATCAAATCATTCTCATCACGTATCAGGTTGGGGTCTTGTTCTTCTTCTACAAGAATCAGAAGGTCTCCAGCTACGCCGTTGCGTTTTCCGGCATTGCCTTTACCACTCATAGAGAGCTGCATGCCTTCGGCCACGCCTTTGGGAATCTTCACGGTCACTACCTCTTCACCATATACGATTCCTTCACCGGCACATTCTTTACATTTGTTTTTGATAATCACTCCTTCACCATTACATGTAGGACATGTCGTTCTCGTTTGCATGGTGCCGAGGATGGTTTTTTGGTTGCGGATAACCGTACCGCTACCTTTACATGTGTGGCAAGTTTCTGTGCCATCATTGCCTTCTGCTCCTGTACCATGACAATGTGCACATGGAACATATTTCTTTAACTTGAACTTTTTCTCTACACCGGTGGAAATCTCTTTTAAGTTGAGTTTTACTTTGACACGCAAATCCGAACCACGATAACGACTTTGGTGTGCATCACCATTTCCAAAACCTCCAAAACCGCTGAAGCCTCCACCAAAACCTCCATGTCCACCGAAAATATCGCCAAACATAGAGAAGATATCATCCATGGACATGCTTTCGCCGAAGCCTCCAAACGGTCCTCCGTTACCGGCAGCACCACCTAACCCGGCATGGCCGAATTGATCATAGCGGGCACGTTTGTCCGGATTGCTCAAAACATCGTAAGCCTCTGCTGCTTCTTTGAACTTTTCTTCGGCCGTCTTGTCACCCGGATTTTTGTCCGGATGGTATTGGATTGCTTTTTTGCGATAAGCTTTTTTTATTTCGTCTGCCGTAGCGGTCTTTCCCACTTCCAGTATTTCGTAGTAATCTCTCTTTTCCATACTATTCTACATTATTCTCCAACAACTACTTTTGCATGACGAATTACTTTGTCATTCAATATATATCCGGTTTGCACACAATCCAGAATTTTGCCTTTCAGGACTTCCTCTGGTGCAGGAATAACGGCAATAGCTTCGTGATAGTCTGTATCGAGTGGTTGTTCTTTCGTTTCGATTACTTTTACTCCATTCTTTTCCAATACAGACATGAACTTGTTGTAGATGAGTTCTACCCCTTCTCTCACAGCCGCTAGGTCAGTGGCAGTCTCCATGTTTTTGAGAGCACGTTCAAAATCATCTACGACCGGAAGAATGCTACTGATGCTTTTTTCGCTTCCGTTCAGGATAAGCTCCGCTTTTTCCTTCATGGTGCGTTTACGATAATTGTCAAACTCGGCAGATAAGCGCAGAAACTTGTCTTTTTGCTCTTCTATCAGTTCATTAGCCTTTTTTAACTCTTGTGCCAGTCTTTCTTCTTCTGTCAAAGGGGTAACTTCCTCTTCTTGTGTTTCCTCTTTTTCAGCGACCTCTTCAGTACATTCGTCCGGGGCTGTTTGAGTCTTCAGTTCTTCTTCAAAGTTGTTTTCTTTTTTTTTCGGATCCATATTGTTATGTTTATTATTTTTCTAATTAAATACTTAGTTCTGATGGTTGTAATGAAACCAAGTGTTAATAATGTGTCTTTTGCAAAAACCTTGCCAAAGGAGAGTTTTTTTCAAAAAACGTTGCAAAGGTAACACTTTTATGCCAGATTGACAGCGTATTCCTATCTCTTATTCTTGAAAAATGTCTATCTTTGCACTCGCAAATCGCAGATTAATAGGTATTAAATGGTAATTTGTAAATACACATAAAATCGTAAATATAAAGATGATTACAGTTTCTAATGTTTCGGTGCAGTTTGGTAAAAGAGTGTTGTTTAATGATGTAAACCTGAAATTTACAAGTGGTAACTGTTATGGTATTATTGGCGCTAACGGTGCCGGAAAGTCAACTTTCTTGAGAGCTATCTCCGGAGAATTGGACCCGACGACAGGTTCTATCATGTTAGCTCCGGGTGAACGCCTTTCTGTTTTAAGTCAGGACCACTTTAAGTGGGATGCTTTTACGGTAATGGATACCGTAATGATGGGGCACACCGTGTTGTGGGATATAATGAAGCAACGCGAGGTGCTGTATGCCAAAGAAGAGTTTACGGATGAAGACGGATTGAGGGTTTCTGAATTAGAAGAGAAATTTGCCGAATTAGACGGATGGAATGCCGAAAGTGATGCTGCCGCCCTATTGAGCGGATTGGGCATTAAGGAAGATAAGCATTATCTGTTGATGGGCGAATTGAACAATAAGGAAAAAGTGCGTGTCATGTTGGCACAGGCCCTCTACGGCAATCCGGACAACTTGTTGCTGGACGAGCCTACCAATGACTTGGATATGGAAACCGTGACTTGGTTGGAAGAATATCTTTCGAACTTCGAGCATACAGTTTTGGTAGTGAGTCACGATCGGCACTTCCTCGACTCCGTATGTACGCACACGGTGGATATCGATTATGGAAAGATTAATCTGTTTGCCGGTAACTACAGCTTCTGGTATGAATCAAGCCAGTTGGCTCTTCGTCAGCAGCAGAATCAGAAGGCTAAGGCCGAGGAAAAGAAGAAAGAGCTTGAAGAGTTTATTCGTCGTTTCAGCGCGAATGTGGCAAAGAGTAAGCAAACTACCAGCCGCAAGAAGATGCTGGAGAAACTGAATGTGGAGGAAATCAAACCTTCGTCCCGTAAATATCCCGGCATTATCTTTACACCGGAGCGCGAGCCGGGTAATCAAATATTGGAAGTTGCAGGTCTGACGAAATCGTTGGAAGACGGTACGATACTGTTTCGCGATGTCAACTTCAATGTAGAAAAAGGGGATAAGGTCGTATTCCTTTCGCGCGACCCGCGTGCCATGACTGCCTTGTTCGAGATTATTAACGGTAATATGAAGCCGGATTCAGGAACATTCAATTGGGGTGTTACGATTACCACTGCCTACTTGCCATTGGACAATACCGCTTTCTTCAATACGGATTTGAATCTGGTGGATTGGTTGAGCCAATTTGGTGAAGGCAATGAGGTTTATATGAAGAGCTTCCTCGGCCGTATGCTTTTCTCAGGTGAAGAGGTGCTGAAGAAGGCAAGTGTATTGTCGGGAGGTGAGAAAATGCGTTGTATGATTGCGCGCATGCAGCTTCGCAATGCCAATTGTCTTATTTTGGATACACCCACCAATCACCTTGACTTGGAATCCATTCAGGCCTTCAATAACAACCTGAAAGTATATAAAGGCAATATCCTATTCTCTTCTCATGACCACGAATTTATTCAAACCGTGGCCAACCGTATCATTGAGTTGACGCCGAATGGCATCATAGATAAAATGATGGAATATGACGAGTACATCACTTCGGATCATATCAAGGAGTTGAGACGGCGGATGTATGGAGAGTAAGAAAAGTCATTTGTAAATCAATTTACTTTTTCCTTCTCCGAAGAGGTTATCGCCCAGTGTGGATATTTTGTTTCCTGTGGCCAATACATAGCGTAGGTTGTTGCACCCCATAAAGGCACCATATTCAATGGCGGTCACGGTGGGGGGCAACTCGATTGTTCCGCATAGACGCCCGCAACCACTGAATGCACGCTGCCCGATACTTTTCAGTGCATGAGGAAGCAAGATGCTCAAGAGGTACTTCTTTTGGGTGAATGTATAGTCGGGAATGACGGTGGCATTGCTTCGGGTGAGGTCGATGGAAACCAGATTGGGCATATAGTTGCGTATCAGGATAAAGTCGGCCTCATCCAGCTTGCCTTCGATAGTCAGGAAGTTCACGTCTTTGGGTTGTATGCCGGAGCTTACCAGTTCGCCTGCAAGGCTTCCCATCTGGCCTATTTGCACATATGCCGTTGTCGGTTCGCCTTCGATGAAGGCAAATGTCTCCCATTTCTTTTTAGTCCGGTAGGCGTCGTTGCATCCCAATGGAACAAATACGGCGGTCACACTGTCGGCCAACGCTTCGGGCAGCAGGTTGGGTGCTGTTTTCCTTTTTATTTGGCATATCTTGAGGTTGTTGCAGCCTTTGAAAGCTGCATCTTCAATGTTTTTGATTTTGTCCGAGAGGATGATTCTTGTCAGAGACTCCTTGCCGACGAAAGTGCTGTCGTTGATTTTTTTGCAGAAGGCATAGGCCGGGATGCAATTGGCGGGATAGATATAAAAACGGTCGGGATAAGTGCCGTTTTTACCTGCATACATACTGATGGAAGCGTTGGATATGTCCAAATACCGGAGGTTTTTGAATTCATCTCTCAGGTGTCGGAAGTCAATGGCATTCAGTTTGCCTTGCAAGGTCAGTTGGGTGATTTCGTTGGCTTCAGCTTCGGTCATCAGTTCTACCAGTATGCCCGGTTTGGCAACGTAGTATTTCTCGGCTTTTTGTGCCGAAGCATTGGACATAAGCGTCAGTCCGGCAATCATGAACAATATTCCTTTCAGTTTCATTTCTTAATGATTTCAGATGATTCGAGTTTCCAAATATAAGAAGAAAGGGTAAAGAATGGATGCTGTTTTTCTTTTTATGACTATTTTTGTCGGATATTAATCAATTATGAGCACTTTATGGAAATAGAAGAAAAGGTTGAAATACCTGTAACGAAGGACAAGCGTATCCGGAGGGTGGTAATCGATATCGTCTGTTTTTTTGTATTATTGGTTTTTATAGGCTCTGTTGTCTTCTTGCTTTCATCCTTTCTGAACAGACTGATTCCGCAGATAGCAATGAATAGCACCCTTCTGCTTATTACAGAAGAAACACTGATGCTGGGCAGTGTGTTTCTGTCATCATGGCTTGTGCTGCGATATAACAGGATGCCTCTTTCCGTATTAGGCTTGTCTTTGAGAGGGCGTTGGAAAGATTGGCTTGCCGGCATGCTCTTTGCCATCGGATTGTATATAGTGGGTTTCGGGGCTTCGCTTAGTTTGGGTGCAGTGGCAGTCAGCGGAGCATCATTTCATTTTCCTTCTTTATTGATAAGCCTTTTGTTTTTCCTTCTGGTGGGTGTCACGGAAGAATTGATGATGCGCGGCTTTGTGCTGGGGCGCATGCTGGATGGCGGGGTGAATAAGTTTACGGCCCTGTTTGTCTCTTCCGTGCTGTTCTCGTTGTTGCATTTGTTCAATCCTAATTTCGAGTTTCTTCCGTTCCTTAATATCCTGTTGGCGGGAATTCTTTTGGGAGCTTCTTATATATATACGCGCAATCTCTGTTTCCCTATTGCTTTGCATTGGTTTTGGAATTGGATACAAGGACCGGTATTGGGTTATGAGGTCAGTGGCAATCGGTTTCAAGACAGCTTTCTTACGCTCAGCCTTTCCGGGCCGAACCTTATAAACGGAGGAAGCTTCGGATTTGAAGGCTCCCTCTTTTGCACCATCCTGCTGATAGCAGGTTCAGCGATTATTTTCAGATATTATAGCCGAAAGTGAAGGGCTTATTGCTGTTGCACTCCTTTCAATGTCAGTTGTATCCGTTTCCGGTCCATATCTATGCTAAGAACTTTTACACGCAGGGTCTGATGGATGGAGACCACTTCATTGGGGTCTGATATGAATCTTTCGGCAAGCTGCGACAGATGTATCAGCCCGTTTTCCTTGATGCCTATATCGACGAATGCGCCGAAGTTTGTGATATTGTTTACGATGCCGGGCAGCTCCATGCCTTCCCGTAAATCGTTGATGGTATGCACGTGCTTGTCGAATTCGAAGATTTCTATCGGCTTGCGCGGGTCGCGTCCGGGTTTTTCCAGTTCTTGCAGGATGTCTTTCAATGTAAGCATGCCGACGGTAGGAGAGATATATCGTTCCGGATTGATTTTCATGCGCAACTCCTTGTCGGCTATCAGTTCGGCCACGTTGCATCCCAGGTCTTTGGCCATCTGCTCTACGATGCAATAACTTTCGGGATGTACGGCTGTGTTATCCAATGGATTCTTTGCTTCCGGAATACGCATGAAGCCGGCACACTGTTCGAAAGCTTTGGCACCCATTCTCGGAACTTTCATCAACTCTTTGCGCGAGGTGAATACACCATGCTCTGCACGATAGTTTACGATGTTTTGCGCCAGTTGCGGCCCTAATCCCGATATGTAAGTCAGCAGGTGACTGCTTGCCGTATTCAGGTTGACACCCACCAGATTTACGCAGTTCTCCACGGTTTGGTCCAGCGACTTTTTCAGTTTGGTTTGGTCTACATCGTGTTGATATTGTCCTACACCGATGGACTTAGGGTCAATCTTTACCAGTTCGGCCAACGGGTCCATCAAGCGTCTTCCTATGGACACGGCACCGCGCACCGTGACGTCGTATTCGGGAAACTCCTCCCGGGCAATCTTGGAAGCCGAGTAGATGGATGCCCCCTGTTCGCTGACGATGAAAATCCTTACTTCCCGATTGAACGTCTGTCTTTTCAGGAAATCCTCTGTTTCCCGGCTGGCGGTTCCGTTTCCGATGGCCACGGCATCTATCTTATACGACTCCAGCATCTGTTGTATTTTGGCAAATGCCTCTTTCGGTTTGTTTACGGGCGGGTGCGGATAGATGTTCTCGTTGTGAAGCAGGTTTCCCTGTGCATCCAGACATACTACTTTGCAACCGGTGCGGAATCCGGGGTCTATGCCCATCACGCGTTTTTGCCCCAACGGAGAAGCCAGCAACAGTTGTCGGAGGTTTGCTGCAAACACATCAATAGCTTCTTCGTCGGCACGCTCTTTGCTTTGCGTGGCAAACTCTGTTTCAATGGAAGGTTTCAGCAGACGTTTGTAGGCATCTTGTACGGCTTCCATCACTTGTTGTCCGCAGGCATTATTGCTTCGTACGAACCGGCGTTTCAGGTGTTCCAGGCATTCTTCGTCGTCCGGACTGATGCTTACTTTCAGCAGGCCTTCCGCTTCGGCGCGGCGTATGGCGAGCAAGCGGTGCGAACTGCATCGTTTCAGGGGTTCGGAGCAGTCGAAGTAATCCCGATATTTGGCTGCTTCCTCTTCTTTGCCTTTCACCACCTTGGCGGTCAGTATGCCATGACGGGCGAAAGAGTTGCGCACGTTGTTTCTTGCCTGTTCGTCTTCACTCACATGCTCGGCTATAATATCTCTTGCCCCTTTCAATGCGTCGTCCACATCCTTGACATCTTCCTTTACATACCGGGCGGCCTGTTTTTCAGGATGAGGTTCGCGTTGCAGCATCAGTAAAGTGGCGAGCGGTTCCAGTCCTCTTTGGCGGCCAGCTTCGGCACGTGTCTTCCGTTTGGGCTTATAGGGAAGGTAGATATCTTCCAGAGCGGTGTTGTCCCAAGTCTCTTCAATGCGTGCTCTGAGTTCCGGAGTCAGTTTCCCTTGTTCCTGAATGGTGTTGAGGATGGTTTCCTTGCGTTTGGCTGTTTCGTTCAGCTTTTCATATTGTGTCCGGATGGCCTCAATCTGTACTTCGTCCAAACCTCCCGTCACCTCTTTGCGGTAGCGGCTGATGAACGGAATCGTTGCCCCGTCATTCAGCAACTCCAAAGTTCGCTCTGTTTGTCTTTCTGATATGCCGAGTGCGGCGGCTATCATGCGATGATAATTTTGTGACATTTCTGTATCTTTTTTATTCTAACAGAGGGCAAAAATAGGAAAAACAATCGGTTTATCCGATATGTTGCCTCCTACAAATAGCCTTTTCGACAAAGTATCTTGTCGTATTATTTAACTACCTAGGTTCGGGATAAGAAACAGGTCGATAACCTCACCCAACGGCTTGTTTCTTAAAATTAAACCTTATTGATTATCAATTGTTTACCTCTTGTCTGTCAGACACTTGCGTCTGTCAAGACAAAGGCTTGCAGTTGTCAAACAGGGGGAAGGCAGTTGGCGCGAAAGGCGCTCTTCTCTTCTGCCTAATCGCTGTAAACCGGTGCATGCAAGAAATATCTGCCCGACAGGATGCAGCCCCTCATCTTTAGCGAAAGCAACCGTCTATCCCGAATTCAGATTAACTGCAATCCGAAATGAGAATCAGTTGTTTCTATGGAGTCAGGGCGATTTCAATACATGCGTTAGTTTTCATCATGGGAAGTAAGGTTTCATTCGGAAGGAGGAGGGGGAAACTTTCTGTCAGATAAAGTCTTGACTAATTCACATAAATAGACTATTAGCGGTGTTCTTTACGCTTGTTTTTGCTCCTTTTATTCCTTTCTTTTGCAAACGTTTTCGTCCTCCATCGTCTAAAAATAATTCTCTGTTATTTCTCCATTACTTTTTGCTTTCTTACCTTTGAACGGAATAATAATTTGTAAATCTAATGTCATGAGGATTCTAAAGGACTATTTTTTTTCGTCTCTCTTGTTGGTGATACTCTGTTGCGGCTTGTCATTCTCGTTGCAGTCGTGCAGTGACGACAAGACCGAAGATATACCGACGGTCATCGGTAACAGTACATCTTCCGGTGTGGTGCTTGGCAGTGAGTATACTTTTACTGCTGCTGCGGGGACACAATCTTTGAGCTTTTATGCAAGCCGGGACTGGACCATTCAAAGTGGTGCCGACTGGTGTAAGTTGTCGGCAACAAGCGGAAAAGCCGGGAATGCCAACGTAAATATTCAAGTTACGGAAAATACCGAAGCGGGCGACCGCAATACGGTTATTACAATAATTGCCGGTGAAACGGGAAATACGGCAAAGAAGGAGATACCCATCGTCCAAAAGAAAACGGATGCCCCGGTTGTAGGATGGAGTGCTGTTGTGGCTTCTCCCGATAGTTGGGATAATCAAAAGCGTGCCGACATATCTTATCAGCTATTGCTCTACTCGTTTGCCGACAGTAACGGGGATAAATATGGTGACATCAACGGTGTGATTTCCAAGTTGGATTATATCAACTCTTTAGGCGTGAAAGCCATCTGGCTTTCTCCCATCCATCCCTCGCCTTCTTATCATGGGTATGATGTGACGGATTATACCAAAGTCAATCCGAAGTTTGGTACTGAAGCCGACTTTGACCGTTTGGTGGCTGAAGCGCGCAACCGTGGCATCAAAATTTATCTGGACTATGTGCTGAATCATACCAGCGTGGAACATCCTTGGTTTCAGGCGGCAAAAACCTCCACAGACAATGCTTATCGCGACTATTATACTTTCTCGCAAGACCCGGTAGCCGATATCAAGGCAGGAAAGATCGACATGATTGCCAGCGAGGGTGCAGGAGGGTATAATGCGGGCGAATGGTTCTCGACAACCACTTCATCGGATGCAGTCAAGGCATGCTATAAGTTTAGATTGGATTGGTCGAATGCTTCCAAACCGACAGTCACGGTTACTAAAGCCGAAACGGCCGATAAAGATAATCCCGACCAAAGCACAACGGGAGCCAAATATCTTTATTTTGGCGAGAGGGTGACTAAGAAGTTTTATGATAAAGGCAATGGCATCTATGAGTTGACGGTAGACTTTGCATCTGCTTGGGGATTTTTGATTCGTACCAGCACTACGGAGTGGGGAAATCACAAATATGGAGCATCGTCTGCCAGCACTAAGGTGAAATTCGGCGAAGCCCTCGCTTTAAAGCAGGGTAATGATGCTAAGGATATCTTATTGGAATCAATGAACCTGTGGTATTATCATTCTCATTTCTATACCGGTTCGTTTGCCGACCTCAATTATGGAAAAGTCGCCAACTTGAAGAATTCACCGGCTTTCAAGGAGGTGGTTGTGGCAGCTAAGGGTTGGGTAGACCGTGGGGTAGAAGGTTTCCGATTGGATGCGGTGAAACATATCTATCACAATGCCAAGGGTACGGAAAATCCTGATTTCCTTAAAACATTCTACGACCAACTGAACAACTATTATAAACAGAAAGGCAATGCGGACGAGCTGTATATGGTGGGCGAGGTGCTTTCCGGTGCTGCTGAGGTAGCTCTTTATTACAAGGGCCTTCCGGCCTTGTTCGAGTTCGACTTTTGGTATCGTCTGGAATGGGCCATCAACAATGCTACAGGCTGTTACTTTGCCAAAGATATTATGGGTTATCAGGAGCTTTATAAAAAAAATCGTTCAAACTATATTGAAGCCACCAAACTTTCCAACCACGACGAAGACCGCACGGCTTCCAAGCTGGGGAGGTCTGTCGACAAAGAAAAACTTGC
Source organism: Prevotella heparinolytica (assembly GCF_002998535.1). Taxonomy (NCBI): domain Bacteria; kingdom Pseudomonadati; phylum Bacteroidota; class Bacteroidia; order Bacteroidales; family Prevotellaceae; genus Prevotella; species Prevotella heparinolytica. The sequence goes on from NZ_CP027234.1 coordinate 409,089, forward strand.
GGCTGCCGTCCTGCTCACTGGTCCCGGCGAACCATACATTTACTATGGTGAGGAGTTGGGACTTTACGGTATGAAAACGAATGGGGATGAATATGTGCGTGGTCCGATGTTGTGGGGAGACAATACAGTGACTTCATATACGGACAAGATAGACAAGAACGTGGCCTCCAACATTCAATCGGTTGCCGAACAGCAGAAAGACGAAAAGTCCCTGCTCAATGTATATGTTCGTTTTGCCAAGCTGCGCAACACTTATCCGGCTTTGGCGGAAGGCACCATGTCGAAGCATGCGGTTTACAACGAGAACAACTCAACTGTCGGCAAGAACATTGCCGCATGGTATATGACGAAAGGTAGTGAGAAGATGTTGGTTGTACATAACTTTGGCTCGAGTGCTGTGGAGATTGCGTTATCCGACAAGATAGAAAAAGCGGTCGGCTTAAATGGTGATGTACAGCAAAAAACGGCAGACAACAGCACACAGGTCAAGATGGGTGCATATAGCTCCGTCGTATTCAGAATAGCGCAATAAGATAGTGCATTGTCATTCGTAAATTTTTATCAGCATCCGGTTCAGCCAGTTCCAACGAAAACGGAACCAGCGCCGGGTGCTGCTTTGTTTCCCTCCGAATCGAAGAACAAAGTCGCGGTATCCGTGTCTGCGAAACGGCAACCCGACGTCCATAAATTCCAGATGGCGATATTCGTGTTGCTTGGCATCGTCCAGTGCTTTCCATACGGCCAGAACGCCCGGATATTGCAGGGCATAGGTCTTGCGCATTCCGCCAGAGAACCAGAGGTAGGCATTATCACCGGAGTAGATGCAGGCACTGCCCCCGATAATCTTGTTCTTATAGGTGACGATGAAGATTTTGCTTCGTCTTTCAGCCAATCCGCTTTCGAGGTGTTCGAAGAACCGGATGCTGGGAAAGTGTCGGCGTATCTTGGAAGAATAGATGTGGCGCAACATGTGGGCAAAGTGGAGTGTTTCCTCCATGGTTTGCGTCTCTCGCACTTGAGCCCCGTTTTTCAATCCTTTTTTTACCTGTCGGATGCGTGACGGACTGAATCGCTCTTCTACCTTTTCGATGCTGTGCAACGAATTGCGTACCCGCAACCAATTGACGGCAAAATAGCTATTTTCACGGAAAGATTTGTATCCGAACAATGCATTCTCCAGATTGCGGAACTCAATGAGAAAAGCCTCGCGCAACGCCTCGTCGGTGAGCCGTTGCAACATGTCGTTAAAGATAACTTCTTTGTCCGCATTGTCGTCGAAATACTCTCCTGTGCCATACACTTCGCATCTTTTAATGATGCCGGGAGGGAACATACGGACGCTTTTTCGTATCACGGCCAGCAGTTTGGCAATGGGTTTGTCGTTTTCGGAAGCTACGATGAGCACAGGAGTATATCCCGGAGTTGCTTCGTAGATTCGGAACAATCCGGTAGAATGAAAGGTGTTGTTCCCCGGCAGTTCGGGTATTTTGCTTCCACGGTAATATGTTGTCAGTTTCAAAGGCATCGCTTGCAAATTTAGAAAAATAATCTTGTGAGGATGTGTCAAAAGCGATATTATTTGTGATTTAGGCAGAGAGACGAAAAGATACCGGGCTTTAATCGGAATTTTGCATTATCTTTGCACGTATTAGCCTTAAAATGAATTATAATAAGAAAATAGAACATGGAAAGTTTCAGTGATTTGATAAAGACACGTCGCAGCATGCGAAAATTTACGGAAGAAGAGCTGACGCAGGAGCAGGTGGTTGCCTTGATGAAGGCAGCCTTGATGGCACCTGCCTCAAAGCGTAGCAACCCATGGCAATTCATTGTGGTGGATGATAAAGAGAAGCTGAAAGAACTGTCATACTGCAAGGAGCAGGCTTCGCAATTCATTGCCGATGCGGCATTGGCAGTGGTGGTTACGGCCGATCCGCTGGCAAGCGATGTCTGGATAGAAGATGCGGCCATTGCCTCCATCTATTTGCAGTTGCAAGCGGAAGATATGGGATTGGGCAGTTGCTGGGTGCAAGTGCGCGAGCGGTTTACGGCAGCCGGTGTGCCTTCCAATGAATACGTGCATGATGTGCTCGACATTCCTTTGCAATTGCAGGTGCTTAGCGTTATAGCAATCGGGCATAAGGGTATGGAACGCAAACCTTTTGATGAAGACCACTTGCAGTGGGAAAAAATACATCTCAATAAATATGGAGGGGAATAACAGTGAGCGCGACAAAGGCTAACAACAATCGGGATACATACAAGGCAACTGCCATCACATTGATAGCATTCGGCATCCTTTATTTGGTCGACAAGCTGATACATTTTTCTGCCATCGGCTTGCCATGGGTGATGAATAGGGATAATTTCCTGCTTTATACGGCAGTGATTTTTCTATTGTTCAAGCATGATAAATCGGTAGGATTGGTATTGACCGGTTTGTGGCTGATACTGAATTTCGGATTAATAACAGCTTTACTTGGTACGATGTCTGCCTATCTGCTGCCATTGGCACTGTTGGTAGTGGGGATTCTTATGTATTGGTTGGCGACAAGATAGAGGGGTATGGCAGGAAGAGATATGGAGGAAACGTCCATTGTTTTTATCGGTGCGGGCAATCTGGCCACCAATCTGGCAAAAGCACTATATCGGAATCGGTTTCGTATCGTGCAGGTATATAGCCGTACGGCTGAGTCGGCCAAACTTCTGGCGCAGACGGTAGGAGCCGGTTACACAACCGAGCTTTCCTGCATAGTAACAGATGCGCAGCTCTACATCGTTTCGTTGAAAGATGCGGCTTTCGTTGAACTATTGCCCCGAATGGTGCGGAATAAGGAGAAAGCCTTATGGGTGCATACGGCCGGCAGCATTCCTATGGGCATTTGGGAAGGGCATGCCCTGCGATACGGGGTCTTTTATCCGTTGCAGACTTTCAGCAAGCAACGCAATGTGAGTTTCAAAGAGATACCTGTTTGTATAGAGAGTAATTCGGAAGAAGACATGCTTTTTTTGAAAGGCATTGCTTCTGTCTTGTCAGAGAAGGTTTATGAAGTCAGTTCCGAGCAGCGTAAAAGTCTGCATCTGGCGGCAGTGTTTACTTGTAATTTTACCAATCACATGTATGCCTTGGCAGCCGAACTGTTGAAGAAATATCAACTTCCGTTCGATGTCTTGCTGCCTCTGATAGATGAAACAGCCCGCAAGGTGCATGAGTTGGAACCTATTGTGGCGCAAACCGGGCCGGCTGTGAGATATGATAAGAACGTGATTGACGAACATGTGCGCATGCTTGCCGATGAACCTGAGATACAGGTGTTGTATAGCTTGTTGAGTGAGAGCATTCACCGGCTGGCGCTTAAAAATGTTTGCAGTGATTAGAACTAAAAAAAAGAGCATGAGTACCATAAATTATGATTTGAGAAAAATAAAAGCCCTTGTTTTTGATGTGGATGGTGTGTTGAGTGCCAACGTGATTCCGATGAGCGCAGAAGGAGAACCGTTGCGTACTGTGAACATAAAAGACGGTTATTCACTGCACATGGCTGCCAAGCAGGGGATATTGCTGGGCATCATAACCGGTGGCCGAACAGAAGCTGTGCGTAAGCGTTTCATGGCTTTGGGATTTGCAGAAGAGAATATCTACATGGGTTCTTCCGTTAAAATTCATGATTATCGGGATTTTCGCAAGCGCCATGGTTTACTGGATGAAGAAATACTTTACGTAGGCGATGACATCCCCGATTTGGAAGTGATGCGTGAGTGCGGCTTGCCTTGTTGCCCTAAAGATGCGGCTCCCGAAGTAAAGGCGGTATCCCGTTATATTTCGCATGCGGAAGGCGGCTACGGCTGTGGGCGCGATATTGTGGAACAGGTTTTGAAAGTAAAAGGTCTTTGGCTGGCCGATGAGCAGGCTTTTGGCTGGTAAATTGTCGTAAATCATTAAATAGTAAATAAGATGCTGTTTGATAATCTGAAGAGATATAAAATAATTTTAGCCTCCAACTCGCCTCGGCGAAAAGAATTGCTGTCGGGCTTGGGGGTGGAATATGAAGTAAGAACCTTGCCCGATGTGGACGAATCTTATCCTGAAACATTGAAAGGGGCGGCTATTCCTCTTTACATATCCGAAGAAAAAGCAGATGCCTATCGTGCCATGATGCAGCCGGATGAGTTGATGATTACAGCGGATACCATCGTATGGTTGGATGAGAAAGTACTTGGAAAACCTCGGAACAAGGAAGAAGCTATACAGATGCTAATGGCTATGTCGGGGCGTACTCATGAAGTTTTTACCGGTGTATGCCTGACAACGACAGAATGGCAGCGTAGTTTCACTGCGGCAACCGAAGTGCGTTTCTCCCACTTGAGCGAAGAAGAGATTGCTTATTATGTAGACAAGTATCAACCGATGGATAAGGCCGGAGCCTATGGTGTGCAAGAGTGGATTGGCTTTATCGGGGTGGAGTATATTTCAGGAAGCTATTATAATATAATGGGACTCCCCGTACAAAAGTTGTACAGGGAGTTGTTGAAGATTTAAAGTCTATAGGTTTTTCTTTCGATGATTTATTGACTTAAAGGAACACGGGATAGAACTAATAGTCAATCGAACTGTTTGCTCAAATCATATCCAGCATCAACGGAATATCTTCTTCAGTAATACCTTTCTTGAGGAGGATATTTCGGTCTCTGTTGAATAGTTCAAAGAAAGACTCCCGGCTGTTACTTTCCAAAGCTGCTTTACTGTAAAGTTCTGCGGCTTTCTCCGTATTGCCTTGCTTCCATGCTACATGTCCTGCATTGAGATAGTCAATGGCAACCGGTCGGGAAGATAGAATTTTATCGTAATACTTTATGGCTTGCTCGTTTTTATCGCATATAAATGAACACCACCCGATGGCACGCCACGTTTTGATGTTTTCATTTTCAATAAAATCCAGTTTGAAAAAGTATTGCAGTGCTTCTTCGTATCTTTCCAGTTCGGCAAGACAACTGCCGGCATAGAAGAGTATGTTGCGATTCTCCGGTTGTATGCTTTCAGCTTTTTTATAATACTCCAGTGCGGTAGCAAAGTCTTTCATTTGCCGGTAGCAGGCTGCCAGATGCCGGATTGTCCATATATGGTCAGGTTTCAGAATATCCGCTTTCAGGTAAGCGTCTATCGCTTCCTTATATCGTTTCTCTTTTTGCAGACAATAGCCTGTTTTCTGGAAAATGTCGGCATCCGCCCGATTCATGGTTATCAAGTCCTGATAAAGTTCCAGTGCCTTTGCAGGATGCTCTTTGAGAAAATGAAAGTCGGCAACGGTAGCCAGCAATTCGGGTTTGTGTAAGATGGCTTGCAGCACAGGGATACGGTGCAAGGCTATTTCTTCTTTAAAGATGTCCCGAAACTCATTCCGGCGTTGATTGAGTTTAAAGAAACGGTATAAATCGTGGATATATTGGTTACTGATTACATCCGGACGCCGGGCATATTGCTGCAAGGTAGAGGATTTGCTTTCGTCCATCAGCTCATTCAGCTCTTGTGAAGTCATTTGGCTGAGCATGGCATTGCGTTGCGATTGAGGGACGTGCGCCATGGTGAAGCAGAGGGAATACTTGTCGCTATTGCAAAAAAATCCCGATTGCAGGATAAGAGAAAGAATGGCATTGTCTCCCGTAGGCTTAAGGCCGAACTCTTTCACGATGCTGGAATGGTGCATGTCGAATGGATAAAACCAATTGTGCGGCTGTTTGAAGAACGGATAATTTTTGAGTTGTGCAAACGTACTCATATATACATCAGCTCCTTCTAATTGCAGTTCGTTCATCTCACGGATCTTGTTTTCTAAACCGGAGTTTTCAAGAGCCTTTTCCCAATCCGGATTAAAGTCATTCTCATCCGGATTATCTTCAAAACCGAACTTCATGTTACGCATGATATTTACATTCTTTATCATCTCCGGGATAATCTCTTCGCGCATCTTCTTGTCGATCTTTTCCGTTTCCTGACTGCGGAGCAGTTCGATATAAACGCGATTCATCTGTTTGCCGAAGCTGCCGTCTTCGTTCAGAAGAGACAGGCGGGTTGTCAATTCGGGGTAGAGAGACAGACGGGTGGGGTGGCAATGAAGCGTGATAGCTATTCCTACCAATGCACGTTGGCTTACTTGCGCATCAACATGCGTCACGACATCCAGCAGCCATGAAAATTTTCGCGCATCGAAGCATTCCATCAAGCTAAGCGTTACAGCACTGATAAACAAGCATAGGGCATTGACCGGCAGTAGCTCCGAGGTCAATATTCTTTGGGCTTGTTGTTCTTCTTCTACCGACCAGTGGCTGTTACTCCATGTGGAAAGAAAAAGTGTTTGATTTGTTTCTTCATATCGTTTCAATATGGCGTCCAATCCTTGGTTATCCGGCATTAACAGGCAAACGGCCAACTCGTCAGGAAAAGATTCCAACACTTTTGTAAGGGTGGCAATGTCATATTCGTTCGGAAGCCTGTTTCGGTTGTTACGCAGCGAATGATAATAATGGTTTGATACTTTGTCCAACAAGAATAAACGTGCTTGATCGGCAATCTCCCATGTTTCGGACAACAAGCGGCGGTATAGCTGGGAGCGTTCAGGGTCGTTTACTCCTTGACGCATGTATCGAAGCATATATTGGTAGGATGTTTGCGCTTGCTCCAAGCGGTTACGAGGGGAGCGATCGTCGATATCCCATAGAAAAGCTTCCAATTGGGATTGTGCTTCTTTCAATCTTTTCTGTTCTAACAGGACTATGATGTTTTGATATTGTTCTTGTATAGATTGCTCGTTCATATACGGATATCTTTAGAAATATATACGTTGACAAAGCTACAAAAAGAATACCAAAATATTGTGTTTAGTTTATTCTTTTTCAGTATCATCAGAAAGTATCTGTTTATACTGAATGTTCAGAATCTTACTTGCACTTGTGTTTGCAGCAGATTATAGTTTTCTCCTTTGTGTGGATTACAGTATGTGTATTGAACTTGCAGCCGGCATTTCGGGTAGAACCACCATTGAATGCCTGTCATGTAGTTTGTCTGTTTACTATCAAGCATCTTGTTCTTGTTAAAATAATCGTAGGACACAACGATGTCAAATTGAGGGAGCATATGGATAGATGCCGTTGCATAATATCCGTCACTTTTCACTTTTCCGTCTTTTCCGGCAAGGTATTCGGTGCGTAAACTTATCGGCTTGGCATTGACTACTGCACCGATTGCCCAACGGTTACGGATATAGCTTTCACTGACCTTGATGTCCGGAACATCGGGAGAAGCAGCTACGGCACAACCCTTTCCTTTGATAAACGAACCTCCTATAGACAGCCAGTTCAAAGGATGCAGCATCAGACTTCCGACAATGTCTTTTTGATTATTTTTATCTTTCAGGTTGATGCCTTGCCCGTTCATGACGGCAAGGTTGTAGTTGACGAACTTATCAAAAAGGTCACCATAGATAAGCAGCCCCATGTCACGTCCGGTAGTGACACCGAACAACGGGTCGCTACCGTTGATACCTGCCAAATAAGCCACGGCCTGTGCATTGCAGTTTATCAGTTCTACGATGCAGGGAGATAGGGGATTCTCAATGGAATAAGGTGTCTTGAACTGGCCGAGGCGCACATTGAACTGGGGTAGAAAATGATACTCGGTGTAGGCTTCCAGTATCTTTCCTGTGTTTCCGAAGCTATACATGAAGAAAGCCGACCACTTATCGGTTATTTTGCCGTTTGCGAACAGAATAGCTCTTTTAAGGTCGAAAGAATGTTCCGTTCTTTCGTTCTTATTGCCATAATTGTACCCCACTTGGATATATCCCGAAAGGGTAATGCGTTCTTTAAGGGTATTTACCGTTTTGTTTACGTTGACCTCCTGTGCAGTAGCAAATAGGGTGGAAAAAATAATACTGAATGATAGTAGGTATCGTCTAATGCATGTAAACATCTGATTAAGAGAAATAATTTATTGCAGGATGCAAAGGATTGGTATCATAAATATAATATTAAGCACGGATTCTATGGAAATTACACGGTTTTGAATCCGTGAATACCATACCATCCGTGCTTGTGAGAAACGACAAAAGTGTTTAGAAATACTTTTGTCGTTTTATCTACTCATTTCTTATTCGTTGATAGCGGCAATGCCCGGAAGAATTTTTCCTTCAATGGCTTCGAGCAATGCACCGCCACCGGTAGATACATAAGAAACACCGCTTGCCAAACCGAATTTGTTGACGCAAGCAACAGAATCACCGCCGCCTACAAGTGAGAAAGCTCCGTTTTTGGTAGCTTCTACAATGGCTTCGCCTACTGCACGTGAGCCATGAGTAAAGTTTTCGAATTCAAATACTCCTGTCGGACCATTCCAAAGGATGGTCTTGGAGTTTTTGATTACGTTGGCAAATATTTCTTCGGTCTTCGGACCGATGTCCAGACCTTCCCATCCATCGGGGATTTCGTTCACCGGACAGAACTTGGTGTTGGCTTCGTTGGAGAACGAGTCGGCAATCTTGGCGTCAACGGCCAATACAAGATTAACGCCTTTCTCTTTTGCCTTCTTTATCAGGTCGAGAGCAAGATCCAGCTTGTCGTCTTCGCAGATAGAAATTCCAATCTTGCCGCCCAAGGCTTTTGTGAAGGTATATGTCATACCGCCGGCAATAATCAGGTTATCTACCTTGTTCAACAGGTTCTCGATGATTTCAATCTTGGAAGAAACTTTGGAACCACCCATGATGGCTGTAAAAGGACGGTGAATATCATTCAAAATTTTGTCTACAGCTTTTACTTCTTTTTCCATCAGGTAACCGAACATTTTATTGTTCTTGTCGAAGTATTTAGCAATCAATGCCGTAGAAGCATGTGCACGGTGAGCTGTACCGAAAGCATCGTTTACATAGCAATCGGCATAGGATGCCAATTTTTTGGTAAATTCTTTTTGACTTTCTTTGACGGCTGCTTTGGCCACTTTCTTCTCTTCGTCCGTGGCGTCTTCAGCCAAGCCGCGAGGTTTGCCTTCTTCTTCTGCGTAGAAGCGGAGGTTCTCGAGCAGCAGTACTTCACCCGGTTGCAGAGCTGCGGCTTTAACGGCCGCCTCTTCACCCATGCAATCGTTGGCAAACTGTACCTCAACGCCCAACAATTCTTCAAGGTGTTTCAAGATATGCTTCAAAGAGAATTTATCGGCCGGGCCTTTCGGACGACCGAGGTGAGAACCGATTATTACACTGCCACCATCAGCCAAAATTTTCTTCAACGTAGGAAGAGCGGCACGCATACGGGTATCATCTGTAATGTTGAAGTTTTCGTCCAAAGGAACATTGAAGTCCACGCGAACAAATGCCTTTTTTCCGGCAAAGTTAAATTGGTCAATTGTCATAATATTCTATATTTTATTAAATGTGTTACGGGTTTTGTTTCGTGAGTGCAAAGATAATGTTTATTTCTTTTTTTTGCTATTAAATCGTTATTTATTCTTTGTCTTCGCTACCCTCATGGCTTACTTTATATTTCCGGCAGTAATACTTACACATCAGTTGTAAGCCGCAGTTGTCACATTGGGGAGTACGTGCCTGACATACATATCTGCCGTGCAGAATGAGCCAGTGATGAGCCTTTGCGATGTCGGCTTCGGGGATATGTTTCACTAATTCTTTTTCTACGCTGAACGGGGTTGTGCATTTATCCGACACCAGCCCCAGACGATGGCTGACGCGGAACACGTGTGTGTCTACGGCCATAGCAGCTTTGTTGAAGGCAACCGATTGGACAACGTTGGCTGTCTTGCGTCCCACACCGGGAAGCTTGATGAGCTCTTCCAGCGTGTCGGGCACTTGGCCATGGAAGTCTTTCACCAACATACGAGCCATTCCTACAAGGTGTTTGGCTTTATTGTTGGGATAAGACACGCTGCGGATATATTCAAACACTACTTCGGGAGTTGTGGCAGCCAGTGCTTCGGGAGTGGGAAAATCAAGGTAGATGGCAGGAGTAACCATGTTTACTCGTTTGTCGGTGCATTGCGCTGATAGAATGACAGCTATCAGCAACTCGAACGGATTGTCATAATGTAGCTCGGTTTCGGCTATGGGACGATTTTCTTTGAACCATGCAATGATTCTCTCGTAACGTTCTTTCTTTCTCATCTCAATTTGTTTTTATGATAATGCGGTGCAACTTTCAGGTTGAAGTAGAGGGTAGAAACAACCGTCAGGCAAGCACCGAATAAATAGGCTCTGTCGAAAGTACTGATTTCGGCGATATAGCCGCCGGCCAGCATGCCGATACCGATGCCCACGTCCCAAGACGTGAGGTAGGTGGAGGTGGCCGTACCGCGCTGGCTGTTGGGGGCCAGATTGACGAACAGAGTGTTGTATGCCGGAAACATGATGCCGAAACCTGTTCCCAACAGCAAGGCGATAACGAAAAATGTCACTGTGCAGAGTATGCTGTTCCATTGAATGATATGGGCGCAGGCCGAAAGCAGAAAGAAACTGAGTACGACAAGGTATAAACCGGTAGAGATGACCTGAGTGATTTTTCCCTTATCGACCTGCCGGCCGGAAAAAAGTCGCGAGACGGCCATGCCCAATGCCATAAAAGTAAAGAAGAAGCCGGTAGAGGCTTGGATGTTTATTTGTTTGGCGTACATAGCCACGTAGTTGGTGGTCATGCCATAAGGGATGGAGAGTAGCAGCAGGTTGAATCCGGCCGGAAGTCCTTTCAGCAGAATGAAGCGGTCAAGAGAAATTGCTTCTCGCTTCACGGGCGGCTTGTAGGCGGTCTTTACGGCGGAGGCGCACAGCAATCCTGCAAGGCACGAGCCTAAAGAGCAACAAAAGATAACAGGGTAGGAGACTTCTGCATCGTGCAGAAACAATCCCGTCATGGGGCCTATGGACATGGCGATGTTATTGGCAAGTCCGTAATAACCCAATCCTTCTCCGCGTCGCGATGAGGGCATGATGTCGATGACGATCGTGTTTCCGCCCACCGTTACCATACCGAATGATACGCCGTGAACGATGCGGAACAGAATAAAAAACGTCAGTGTTCCGGCAATGATGTATCCTCCGAACATGGCCGTAAAGATGAAATAGGCCAACAGATAGAGGGGCTTACGGGCAAAAGAGTCGAGCAAATAGCCCGAAAAAGGACGGATGCATAATGCCGCGATAGTATAGCAGGAAAGCACGATGCCGATGGTCGTCTTGTTTGCCCGAAACACTTCCGACAGATAAAAAGGCAATACCGGCATCAGCAGCCAAAAACCGAAAAACAGCAAGAAATTGGCAGCGAGAATGAAGCAATAGTCGGATGTGACGAGTCTGTCTTTCATAATGCTTAAATTTTTAGGCATGGATTGCACAAATCTCACGGTTTTGCACTTTGAGTAATCCGTGTTTTCCATGTAATCCATGCCTAATTATGTGGATGGCAACCTGCTCTATAACTGCGGATGCCTTATATTGACAGTTGTATGGCCTAATAAGCCGATTCAAATTCTCTCAAGAAACGGGTGTCGTTCTCGGAGAAGAGACGCAGGTCGTTGACACGATACTTCAGGTTAGTAATGCGCTCGATACCCATTCCTAAGGCATATCCGCTATACACCTTACTGTCTATGCCGTTCAGTTCCAATACATTCGGGTCTACCATTCCGCAACCCAATATCTCTACCCAGCCTGTTCCTTTGCAGAAAGGACAGCCTTTGCCACCGCAAATATTGCAACTGATATCCATCTCTGCACTGGGTTCGGTGAACGGAAAGTAGGAGGGGCGCAGTCGAATCTTGGTGTCATTGCCGAACATCTCTCGCGCAAAAAGCAACAGCACCTGTCGCAAGTCGGTGAAAGAGACGTTTTTGTCTACATACAATGCTTCTACCTGATGAAAGAAAGCATGTGCACGATAACTGATGGCTTCGTTACGGTAAACGCGTCCCGGACACAGTACGCGGATGGGCGGTTTGGTAATGTCCATTACACGGCTTTGCACGCTGGAGGTATGTGTGCGCAGGATGATATTGTTTGACACATTTTCGGTATTGTTTGCAATGAAGAACGTGTCCTGCATGTCGCGTGCGGGATGATCTTCAGCAAAATTCATGGAAGAAAATACGTGCCAGTCGTCTTCTATCTCCGGACCGTCGGCAATGTTGAAACCCATCCGGGCAAATATGTCGATGATTTCGTTCTTTACGATTGTCAGTGGATGACGCGTACCCAGTTTTACGGGATAGGCGGAACGGGTCAGATCGAGATCGTCGCAGCCGGTGTCTTGATTTTCAAATAGTTCTTTCAATGCAGCAATCTTTTCTTGTGCTTTGTTCTTGAGCTCATTCAGCCGCATACCCACCTCTTTCTTCTGTTCGGCAGCTACGTTGCGGAAGTCTGTCATCAACTCATTGATAGCACCCTTCTTGCTGAGATATTTAAGGCGCAGTAATTCCAGTTCTTCGGCATTGGTTGCCTTCAGAGTTTCTACTTCTTGTAGTAACTGATTGATTTTCGCTATCATATTGTCGTTGTCTTTTTTAATCCAAAGTTGAAAACGATGCAAAGATACAATTTTCTTTAAGACATCGTTCCCATGAGAGGTACTTAAATTTGTCGTTCTTTGTTTTTTGTCTTTAAAGGACTTTATTTATTTTCATAAACATTTGGCAGGTTCGAAAAAATGCTCTACTTTTGCGCCCCGAAGAGGAGAGGTGCTCGAGTGGTTGAAGAGGCACGCCTGGAAAGCGTGTATACCCCAAAAGGGTATCCGGGGTTCGAATCCCCGTCTCTCCGCAAACAAGGGTGTAAATCAACGAATTACGTGATTTATACCCTTTATTACACCCAAAAATTCATTGTCTTAGAAACTTATCGCACTTTTTTTATTACAATATTCGTTTGTATTCGTGAAAGTAATAACTATTACACACAAATATGATTTACGGATATATCAGAGTTAGCAGCGATAAGCAAACAGTGGAAAATCAACGCTTCGAGATTAGCAACTTTTGTAAACTTCAGAATCTTTCAATTGACGACTGGATAGAGGAAACTATCAGTGGTACAAAAAACTATAGTAAACGTCAACTGGGTAAATTACTTAAAAAAGTGAATAAAGATGATATTATCATTTGCAGTGAATTGTCCCGGCTTGGGCGTAACTTATTTATGATCATGGAGATACTGAATATCTGCATGACAAAAGAATGTCGCGTGTGGACTATCAAGGATAACTATCGGCTTGGGGATGATATTCAGAGTAAAGTCCTCGCCTTCGCTTTCGGACTTTCAGCAGAGATTGAACGTAATCTTATCAGCCAACGAACCAAGGAAGCATTGGCACGAAAAAAAGCAGAAGGCGCAAAACTTGGGCATACCAAAGGATTTCGCTGTAGGCTTAACCCCAAATGTGCCAACAAGCATGAATGGATTATCAAGGAGCTTAATAAAGGAACGGAGAAAACAGTTGTTGCCAAAAAGTTGAAAGTATCAAAAACCACCCTCTACCGATATCTTGTCTATACGGGGCTTCATACACCTACAAATTGCCTGCAGGAAGGATGGAAAGATTATGGCATCTATCATTGATTTCTGCGTATGTCTGAGACGACCCTTAAAAGAGGGTGGCTTCGACATTACTATTGGCAACCCTCCATACATTAGTGCGCCAACGCAGATTGCATCCCCAGAACTAAATGAGCAACGCCAACGTATTATCGAGTGCAAGAAATACAAATCACTCTATGAGAAATGGGATTTGTTTGTTCCATTCATCGAACTTGGCTTACAACTCCTCTGCCCCAATGGAGTATTCTCTATGATTGTTCCATATCCTTTGACAAATCAGAAATATGGCAAGAAACTCCGTAAGATGATAATAGAAGAATATCGCCTATTGGAAATTGCAGATCTGAACGGTACAAAGATTTTTGAGAATGCAACAGTGAGCAATTGTATACCGTTCATTCAGAACTCATCACCAAAAGGTGAACTTCGTATAACTCAAATATATGCGGACAAGACATTCCGTAAAGTATTGTATAAGTCTCCAGAAACATTAAAACAGGATGAAAATAAATATGTCTGGAACTTAACAGAAGAAAGAAGGTTTGGAAATCGTTTTGCCAACATGAATGTGTTGGGTGACTTCTGCTATATCAGTGTAGGAATGGTTGTTAATGCAGATGAAAAGAAAGCAAAAGGAGAATTTAGGAAAGATGACCTTATAAGTGAAACTTACGACGAAATTCATAGTCGCAAATACATTGAGGCTAAAGACATAGACAAGTATCAGGTAAAACGTGTACGTTATCTTGAATGGAATACAGAACGATGCCCTGATAAGTTGCGGCGCCCTACCTTTCGTGAATTGTATAATCGTCCAAAACTATTAATAAATCGTTTAGGTTTTCTTAAAGTACATCTTGATATGGATACACATTTCTTGCATAGCGACTCCATGTTTTCTGCTGTTCTATGGAAGGATTTGAAGGGAGTTAACAACAAGAGCATATCTTCAAGTATCAAGAAATTCTGCAAGCACACTCGTGCAGAGATGGAAGCGTTGTCAAGCGAAGTAGACTTGCTTTATTTATTAGGTGTCCTCAATTCCTCAATGGCTGGTCAGTTATTAGCTGACCAACGAGGCGGAGATTATCACATCTACCCCGAACATATACGCAATCTTCCTATCCCTATTGCGACTTCCAAGCAGCAAGAGGAGATAGCTCAGCTCGTCAGAATCATTATGGAAAGATACATGGCGGGCAAGACTGTGAAACGGAGCAACAGAAAGTCAATCAGATAGTTTCCACACTATACATATAATGCATTTTTCCTATTTCCTGATTAACGCGTATTTACGCAAAAAAAACGAATAAAATCTTGATGTTGTGAGAAAATATCCATATCTTTGTAGTCGCAAAGACTGCGTTTTTACGCATAAATAACTAATAGGAATGAATATAGAACGACCCATATATCTGCAAAGGTTAATTGACCGACGCCACAATGGAATGATAAAAATCATTACTGGATTGCGTCGGAGTGGCAAATCGTATCTGCTCTTTACACTTTTCTGCCAGTATCTTAAAGAACAAGGGATAGATGATACCCAAATCATTAAGTTGGATTTGGAGAACATTTATAATGAACGTTATCGAAAGCCTTTACCCTTGTTAGATTACATTAGCCAAAGGGTAACAGATACGAGGGAATACTTTATACTCATAGACGAGATACAATTGCTTGACCGTTTTGAGGAGGTGCTGAACACGCTGCTGAAGAATCCACAATTAGATGTGTATGTCACAGGCAGTAATGCACGCTTCCTGTCAAAAGATGTTGTGACGACTTTCCGTGGTAGGGGCGATGAGTTACGTATCCACCCATTGAGCTTCAGCGAATATATGTCGGTGAAGCCAGATGCGCCTTTCTTGGAAACACACCTTAATGAATATATGCTTTTGGGAGGATTGCCCCAAACGGTAACGATGGCCACAGAACAACAGAAGAAGGGCTATCTGCAACAGCTTTTCTCCAATACCTACCTTATCGACATCAAAGAAAGATATAGCATACGAAACGATGATGATCTGGAAGAACTAATTGACGTTATGGCAAGCAGCATAGGAAGCCTTACCAACCCACAGAAAATAGCGAATACCTTTCGTTCTGCAAAGCGGAGCACCATCACTAGAGACACCATCAAGACTTATCTGGACTATATGCAGGACGCTTTCCTGATGGACCGTGCCGTACGCTACGATATCAAGGGTCGAAAATACATTGATACTCCGGCAAAATACTATTTTGAAGACTTGGGATTACGCAATGTCCGATTGAATTTCCGCCAGACAGAACACACACACTTGATGGAGAATCTTATATACAATGAGTTACGGATGCGTGGCTATTCTGTGGATGTAGGGCAGGTTACGCAAAATACGAAAAACGAAAATGGAATAAGTGAACGCAAGCAGTTAGAAGTGGACTTCGTATGCAACAGAGGACAGGACAGAATTTACATCCAGTCGGCTTACGCTTTGCCATCTGAAGAAAAAACAGAACAAGAACTACGATCTCTCAAACAGATTAAAGATAGTTTTCAGAAAGTTGTTATTGTAGGAGGCATGCAACCCACTTTCCGCAACGATGACGGCATACTCATCCTGAACATTTTTGATTTTCTGCTGAATAGAAGTGGACAGAATCTGTGACCCTCAAAAGAGGGCTTCGATATTGTTATTGGGAATCCACCGTATGGGGCTAAATATGATAACCAAACAAAGAGGTATTACAAGAATACTTATGTAACCGCAAATAGCATTCGTGGCTTGCAGAAAGGGTCACTCGACACATATACACTGTTCATTGAATTGGGCTATAACCTACTCAGACGGAATGGCAGCTTTGCCTATATCGTTCCAATATCCTTGACTTCAAGTGATTCCCTCACAGGAGTACACCGTTTATTGATGAATAACTGTGACACCATTCATATTTCATCATATTCAGTTCGCCCCAAGCCTGTATTTGAGAATGCCGTCGTGAATACTTCTATATTGCTATTCCAAAAAACGGAAACACCTTGTCAACATCTTTATTCCACAAAGATGCACAGAAGAGGAAATGAGCTTGATTTACAAAAGCTTATTGACAATCTTAATTTTTCTAATGTGTATGGTTATACTATGATAGGTCGCATTCCGAAGATTGGTTGTGAAATGGAAAAAGACATTCTTATAAAAATCTTCAACAATACTCCGATTAGGACTCTTTATGACGACAAGGGTGATCCTATCTATTATAGGACAACTGGCGGTAGGTACTTTAAGGTTGTAACCAATTATCCGACTGGTTCAACTAAAGAAAAACCATTATATTTTCAAAAACGACTATCGAATGCTATTGGTTGCATTCTTAGCAGTTCTTTGGCTTTTTGGTTTTACCAAATCTATTCCAACAACCTTGATTGGAAGACATACGAGATTGAGAACTTCACCATTCCACAGCTTACAACTGAAAACATTGAGTATCTTGACAAACTATATTCTCGGTATCTAACGGACATAGAGTCTAAGGCAAATGTCAGAACAACATCTGGAGAGTCCACTTACAATGTTGATTCATTCAAGGAATACAAGATTGTACGCTCCAAGGGCATCATTGATGAGATAGATGACTACATTTGCCCACTATACGGCTTGACCCAGAAAGAAACGGACTTTGTCAAAAATTACGAATTGCAGTTCAGGCTGGCAGGAGAATAAAGGCTCTATAACGTTTCGTGTGGGTTGTTTGACCCAATTAGAATAATATCTACTGTATTCATAGAAAGAAGTTATTTGTTCAGTTTAGTTTTACTCTTTAGCCAACGAAATAAGATGTTTTTAAGGTCTTAATTCATACTATGTTTGTGAATGTTTACCATCATTTGCTGTGGTGCGGATACTCTGCACATGTGATGCGGAGGGTTAGCACATATGGTGCGGAGGGTTAAATTTACTATGATATATGAATGACAGGGGATGAATTGTGAGCAAAACGTTGTAATACTAAGAATAAACAGGAGGTGTGTAGAAGCTTGTTTAGCTCAAACTCCTTTATATTTGTAGATTAATCCGTCTTCTTCTGTTCAGTCATAAAGCCTTTAAACATAGGAACGCTGGCAAGAAAAAAATATTTACCCACACGATTCGTTATAGAGCCAGAATAGATACTGTCCTATAAAAGTGTGTAAGCTCCAAAGTTCTTATATTTGTAGTGAATTAAAAAATCAAACAAAGAACAATGAAGCTTACAAGAGAACAAAGATCGGAATTAATTTCCGAAATGGCCTCAAGTGAGGCTGGTTTTAATGAGTTGGTTCGCGTGCTTTTGGATAGTTTTTCCAAGCAGGAGCGCTCCCTCTTTCTCGCGGAACATACGGGTGAACAAGCCAATGGTTTCCGTCCCCGTCGTTGGCGGGGCCATGGTTGGAGTTTCCAACTTCGCATCCCTCGCACGCGCTCCAATGCTTTTCAACCAATCATTCTTGGTATTTTGTCCTCTCAGGAGCGTGAGCGCACGCAGCTTTTTTATGAGTTGTATTCCCGTGGACTTTCCTGTGAAGACATCGCCGAGGTGGGGCGTCGCATATACGGTCACCTTTACAGCAAACAGCAGGTGAGTCATCTGGCCGGGGCTTGTTATGAGGAGATCCAAGAGTGGCTTTCCCGCCGACTTTCTCCTCACTATTTGGCCGTCTACATCGATGCTACGTTCTGTTCCACGCGTCGCGAGGGGAGTGTCTCGAAGGAGGCTTACTACACGATGTTGGGACTACTGCCCGACGGCAGTCGCGAGGTACTCACGGTAGTAAATTACCCCACAGAAGGCGCGATTGCTTGGGAAATGGAGCTACAAGCCCTCAAGGAACGCGGTGTGAAACAAATCGACTTGATTGTGTCCGATGCTTTGAGCGGCATCGAAAATGCGGTATGTTCGGCTTTTCCCACGGCACTGCACC
Organism: Prevotella heparinolytica; assembly: GCF_002998535.1. Taxonomy (NCBI): domain Bacteria; kingdom Pseudomonadati; phylum Bacteroidota; class Bacteroidia; order Bacteroidales; family Prevotellaceae; genus Prevotella; species Prevotella heparinolytica. The sequence continues at coordinate 427,617 of NZ_CP027234.1, forward strand.
AACTTTGCATCGTGCATTTCAAACGGAAAGTGTTGAACACCGTTTCCTCGAAAGACAAAACCGAGGTCAGCGAGGAACTCAAAGTACTCTTTCCCTTGGAGCATACCGAAATGACGCCTCTTGTGGCCTATGAGAATTTGCGTATCTTTGCGCAGCGTTGGGGCAAAAAGTACCCGAGCCTTGCCCGTTTGGGCAATGAGCGCAACGCGGCCTATTTTACCTATTTGAGGTTCTCTGAAAGTGTGCGCCGAATGATTTACTCTACTAACTGGGTGGAACGACTGAATAGAAGTTATAAGCGCACCTTGCTCATGCGTGGGGCGATGCCTTCTCCCGCCTCTGTGGTTTATCTATTGGGATCTGTTGCCAAGGAGAAAACAGAAGGGACGTATGCAAGACGGCTGCCGTATTTTGGGGAGTGGAAAATCAGGTAAAATGGCAAAGAAATATCAACATCACAAATTTCCCTCATGCTTGGGGGAACCCAAGCATGAGGGAAAGGACGAGGAGAATCTTACACACTTTTTCAGACATTACCTAACAACATCGTAACTATTAAGTTCTGCAAATCCCATAACTTTTCTCACTGTAGGATCAGGGTGTTTTTCATTTGCTGTACTTGGATTGACTCCAATTACCACTAAGGGCTTTGTACATCTACTTGCTAATACATAACGATGGGTTTCCTCATCGCCAATCATTTGTTTAATCTGATAATCCATAATTTTAATTTATTATATATTCATTATTCGACTTAGTTCTTCCTCTACTTCCTCCACCGTAGGCAGAGCTGATTTTAGATTTTCAGGAATAGTCTTCGAATATTGGTAATCACTCACACCAATTGGTTGGTCATAGTCAAAGAGTGCATGCTGAAACACAACCTTATAGCTATCATTGCAAAGAAGTAAACCAATGATTTTTCCATCGTATTCATCGTAGAGAGTTTTATCCATAACATTTGTATATATTGTTAATTGTACCGTATATTCGGGTTTGAATAGCGTGGCTTTGGACTCAATGATTACATATATATGGATTCGGAGTTTATAGAAGAAGTAATCCGTATAGAACTCAGAATTATATGGCTCGCCCAGTTGATGCTAACTATAACTGACTGCTTGAAGATTTCCTCAATCTGACTGATATCATGACGATAGGTAGTCAATACAATGTGCAAATATGCTAATGGCTATGTTATAGGTATGGTATAATGGTGCTATTTTGACTTTCAATCAGTTTTATTCATAATCATCTCTAACATCTTGTTCTGGTGTCTAACTATATCTTCTACGTCCCATTCTAAGCCAAATGGACGTTCTTTTTCTTTGTCTTTAATACCGTTATTGTAATTGTCTTGGCATATCTGTAACATAATTCTGAACTTTAAGGAAGCAACACTCACCTGATTGGACTTTGTATCAAGATAGCGATTCTTTTTATCAATTGGATTCCAGTTTGAGCCAGAACTGTTTGCATCGGAACCTATCATGGCAAAATTACCATAGCAGTTTATATCTTGCGTACTAATTGGCATATTGTCTCCAGCCTTAGCTTGTGGATAATAATGCTCCAGACTTTTTCTTGTTCGAGAGAAATAGAAGTTATTGAAAGAATCCAACTCAAAATCACTACAACCCAATGAGTTGAAAAAATCTATTCGATTACGAGAATTCTTTTTTGCTTTGTTACCTCGCAATTCAACAACATATTTCTTCCAAAGCTTATAATCTGTATAATTAAATACATATAAAGGTATATTGCATGAACCGATGGGGTAGATACGATTGAAGTCCCGATTCACTTCTTCTAATTCAACATTCAATTCACCATTATTAAAAATAGTCTCATCAAAACTATTTGGCTTCGGCTGATTTATGTCGTTGAGTTTACTTGCATCGAGATATACATCAAAGAAATACTTATCAGCCAGTTTTCTTAAGAATTCCACATAACTATTAAGGTCACAATCCTCAAACAAGTGGTATAAACAATAGAACAGATAGTTTTTTCTTTGCTTAGGTGTGAAAGCGACTTCAAACATAGACAATAATTGAATAACCTCATTCTGTTGTGCCTTATTGTCCTCATACAAATCCTTTAGATAAGCGGCCTTACTACCTTTCTTGTAAAAATATTGCAACTTCCATGGATTCTCAATGGCTCTATCTTCGCCATTTGTATGATGTATTACAAAGTTATCAAGAAAGTATTTTGCCAAAAGGAGATTGTATGCGAAGTCCTTAACAAACTTGGGAGTAAGATTTACTTTATCAAACTCCTTAATTAGTTCTTTATCATCAAGCGTGAAACTCAAAGGATTAAAATCATCCTCGTTCAACAATCTCGTAATTTTCAGTACAATTAACAGAAAATTCGGAAAGTCTATTATAGGCTGGAAACAATCGTTTATATCATCTTCTTCCCTCTTTTCTATTTTTTTTATAGGTGTATTTAAAAAATCTGAAATAGTTTTCATTCCTAATGATAAAGAAGACTCCACATTAGAATCTGGGAAGTCGTCGAAAGATTCCATTTCAAAATCTTCCATTGTTTTACCAAAGACATTTGTCATCCCAGGGAGCTTCTGCTGAATATAGAAACTCATATCACTACAAGCCTCCCATATACGACTAAACTTCTCCATAGCCTCATCATCGCCAATTAATTGTTCGCAGAGTTTAGCTTTTACTATTTCGTACTTTTCTAACTGCTCACCGCGAGAGTTCATAACCTCAAAATAGTGATTCAAATCTACATCTTTCGGCACACGATAATGGATGATATGCACCTTGTCCAAGAAAAAAGACTTAAAAGATTCGATATCAGTCTTCTTGTCACCTACAATCTCTTTGAGTGCTTCCTTTGCGTAATGGAAGCCATTAAGAATACCCATATCGTTGTCATCATCGAAAATAGGCATCTTTTTTATTGTTGCCGCTGAAATTCTTCTTGCAGAATAAGTAAGAGTATTTGAAATATTCTCTATTCCTAAAGCCTTTAAAATAATGTAGATTGTTGTCAATCGCTGTTGTCCATCAATAACTTCATAAATATTATCATCTCGCTTGTATGTGACAAGAGTACCAATATAATAGACAGGCTTCTCCAGAGAATCATATACATCCTTTATTAAGGCACATATTTCATCACGTCCCCAAGCATAATTACGCTGATAAATAGGTATCTTGTATAATATAGACGCCCCTCTGTTTGAAAAATAGATGTCATTAATAGAACACTCTTCAAGAATATTATTCAAATCTTTCATTGTCGTCAATTTTTATAAAAACCATTTATTTGAAAAAAAAACAGATAGTTTTTATACACACCATCGTTCTTATCCTTTAGTTCCTTCAGTGCTTTACCATCACCACTATACTCATAGCATTCCTGCGCCCAACCATCTTTAATGTCATTATTTGAAAGTGGGTTAAGCTTGTCAGCCAAAGCACTCAGTAATGAAGTCGGTGTATCTTGCTTAGCTATCAGTTTATACATATTAAATGTGTTAATCTTTTCACTCCATCCCATAATGTAGTTTTGTGCAGAAAGCCAACCAAGATTAGTATATTGTGCTCTCAAAGAATAAGCCCAAATGAACGCATATATGACAAATTGTTCAAACAAGTCAATATCTTCTTTTGTCGGATATGTCTCTGGGCAGAATCTGTCAACGTAAAGCAGAACAGAGGTGTCAAACATCAGACGTGTTATACCGTTACCTATTCCTTTTTTGAAGTGCCGGTCTAATGTTTTAACTATTATATTGTCATTGATATAGAATCCCTCATACTTATTGTTATTCTGAATATCTTTTAGTATATTATAATAGTGCTTTGTATATTCAAAGAACGGCTTACCGGCAATTATCGGTGTGTCTAATTGGAACGCATTTACATTCCGAGTACCTGAGACAAAAGGCATTGCAGAAGAATTGACCATATCTGCATAGCAATAGGCACTCTTGTAGAATTGGGCATAAGGCGTTCTTGCTGAACGAGTAACACCTTTGAACATATGGATGTTATGCTCATTCAAGATATTAGCTTTGTTGCCTGCTACCCATTCTTTGATACGATATAGGTAATTACCAAAGAAATCAGCTAAATCTCTTTGTGAAACCTGTTCCCAATCCTTTACTATTCTTTCTGTTTCACCCTCGCTGATGTTATTCATCTCGCGTAGATGGTATGCTTTCAACAAATCATGAGGATAAAGAGCCTTACCCCGTGCATTTTGAGAGTCAAAGAACTGAAAAGCTTCAGACACATCGGTGGTTATCACAACAATCAACTCACACCTGTTCTCAATATAATCCTTAAGATGCTCCATCTCCCGTTGATGTTCAACTGCCGAATCATTGTCTTCCGACTTTAATCCAACCCTACGGAAAAGTGCATTATAGTTGTTGGCGATATTATGGTCATTGTACGTATTGTCATATATCTTTTGTTTCAAAAACCCGATACTATTTTCTCCTAATGCCGTCAAAAGAAGAGAGAAAGTAATGATACGTTGCTGTCCATCAACAATATCATATTGTCCCTTTTCCTTTGTTTTGTGAAGGATAAGCGTACCAACCCTGTATCTTTCCTTATTACTATTCTTGGCATCAATAATATCATCGAGCAATTGTATGACATTCCGAGCTGTCCATTTGTACGGACGCTGATAGAGAGGCACACATAGCTCTACATCCTTGATAGGCTCCTCGCAATTCGTTATGGTTTTGCGAAGTAGCAAATCACCTATAGTAGTTATTGATAATGTTAAACTATTCATAATATGAGTATTAGTTATATGAGTTTACACATCGTAATCCAAACCATTTTAAAAGGTCAGTATAACAATTGAAATATCCTTTTATATGTTTTTATCTACAATCTTACTTAATTCTTCCTCAACTTCCTCCACCGTAGGCAGAGCTGATTTTAGATTATCGGGAATAGCCTTTGACAGTTGATAATCACTCACACCAATTGGCTGATCGTAGCCAGAGAGTGCATATTGCGCTACCACCTTATCACCTCCATTACAGAGGAGCAAGCCGATGGTATTGTTGTCGTGTTCGCCACGGAGGGTATCGTCCACTACATTGATGTAGAAATTGAGTTGTCCCATATATTCAGGCTTAAAAGCTGTGGCTTTGAGTTCGACAACAACGTATGCATGCAGTTGAATGTTATAGAGAATAAGGTCGGCATAGAAATCAGAATCGCCCACTTCAAAATGCTTCTGTTGTGCAACAAAAGCAAAGCCACTGCCCATTTCCAAAAGATATTTGGTGATATGAGAAACCAATTGCTTTTCAACGTCTCGTTCTGCCATTTTATCTGTCTGTCCCATCATATCAAAGATGTAAGGGTCTTTCATCAGATAGTTGGCAAGGTCGCTTTGCGGTTTGGGTAATCGTACAGAAAAGTTGCTCACTTTCTTTACCGCAATCTGTCGAGCGAAAAGATTGGTCTCAATCTGCATTTGCAGAACATTGCGACTCCACCCATTAGCAACTGCTTGCGTAATGTACCAATAGCACTCGCCCAAAGGGAGTTTACTATTAAGCAGAATAACATGGCTCGCCCAGTTAGTGCGAACAATGGCGGAATGCTTGAAGATTTCCTCTATCTGACTGATGTCGCAGTGATAGATTGTTGACAATATTTCAGTAACTTCTTCTAATTGTGCAACAGGCTGTTGCGTAATTGTGTTTGATTGATTATCTGTGGATTGAATTAGTGCAACAGGTTGTTGCACAATTTGATTGAGTTCATTAGTCAAGCTCAAAACATTTTCTACTGTAGGAGTCGTGAGTAAGCTATCTATCCTATCCATTTCTTTCAGCACTTCCAACGGATAAGCACTGGCAAACTGGCACATATAGAAGATATTTCTACGAGAATAGCCTTTCTTATCTGGATATTTAGAACGTATCGCCTTGGAAAGCTTATCTATGACTTTGCTTCCCCAACCTTGTTTTTTTTGGAGGTAGAGGATAAAATGCCCCACTTTCCAATAGTGGAAAAGCATATCGGCATTAGCCGAAGCAATCACACGCACTTGTGTATGCTCGAGGTCAGTACCAATAGCTCGTACGACGGGAGATAAATCTTGATTATCTGCTTTCTGTATTTTATCTTGCCTCATATCGTTTCAGTGTTATAATTGATTGAACTTGCTCATAGCATTCGCCTTAATGTCGTCTGCAATGTCAATATACGGCTTCATTGCCTTATAGTCGCTATGTCCTGTCCATTTCATCACCACCTGCGGAGGAATACCCAATGCAAGCGCATTGCAGATAAAAGTGCGGCGACCTGCATGTGTGCCAAGCAGGGCATATTTAGGTGTAACTTCGTCAATACGCTCATTACCTTTGTAATACGTTTGGCGAATAGGCTCGTCAATTCCAGCCATTTCTGCCAATTCTTTGAGGTAGTCATTCATTTTCTGATTGGTAATAACAGGCAGCACCTTGTCATCTTCAAACGCCACATCCTTGTACTTGTCAAGAATCGCTTTGCTATGGTTGTTCAACTCGATAATCAGGCTATCAGAAGTCTTAACCGTTGTAACCTCAATGTGGTCGCCCTTTATATCACTTCTACGAAGATTAAACACATCGGAGTAGCGCAAGCCCGTGAAGCATTGGAAGAGAAATACATCACGCACCCGATCAAGAGCTTGCTTGGCAGCAGGTATTTCGAACTCTCGGAGTTTGTTCAGTTCCTCCCATGTGAGGAAGATGATTTTCTTCTGTGTACTTTTGAGTTTAGGTTTATAGCTATCGTAAGCATTGTTTTGATGTACACCTTTCCTAAAAGCCCAACGTAAAAACCATTTTAAGAAACTGAGTTGCTTGCCAATAGTAGAATTGCGCATTTCCTTTACATCACGAAGATAGGTAACATAATCATTTAGACCTTTCTCATCAAAGAAATCAAATGTAAGTTCATTACGAAAGTTTATCAAATGATTTTTCACAGCAGCAAACTTCTCGTAAGTAGAATCTGTCCAATCATTCTGTCTTCCACAATCTCTCACAAACTCATCAAATACCTTGTAGAAAGCATTAGGTGTTGATTTTCTTGGGTTTACATCTTCTATAGGTTTGTGCAGCTCATTGAATGCTTCTTTTATTTGTTCAGGGGTTGGCATTATTTCTTCAACTTCAAATTTCTTGAAGATTTCCTGCACCTCTGTATAATAGCCCAAAAGTGAAGCATTGATTTCAGAAGCTGATTGTTTCAGTTTGTTTGTGCAACCGTTTCTTACTCGCTGCTTATCAGTATCCCATTTCGCTGCATCAATACGATAACCTGTTGTGAATTCAATTCGTTTGGAAGCAAAATTGACACGCATACGAATAGGCACATTCTCTACTATGAGAACTCCGTCCTTTTTCCTGCTTTCCAACGTGAAAATAATATTCCGCTTGATGTTCATACTTTTGGGTGTTTTGATTTCTGCACCCAAATTTACACCCAAAAATTGATTCTACCAAAGATTTTCCGTGAAATCTCATTTTATTAATGATTTTCGCAAACTGCTATATTACAATAAATTGATGAGATTTGATAGTTTATGATAGTTCAAGAGAAAGAGCCTGTCTCTCCGCAGAAATACGATATAAAGTTTAGGCATTCAAAGAAGATTTTATTTCTTTTTTTGAATGCTTTTTTTATGCCGGTTTGTTTTTCAGTGTTCTGTTCAATCACGATGCTTTTTTTGTTGAGAATTAGTACTAAGTGTTTGCTGAGAGGCATCCCTTGCGAGAGATACCTGTATGATGGCTTTGATGGAGATATATCTCCACCGCGCTGCATGTATATGCCGAGCGTGCTGCATCTATATTTCCAGCCGAGGGCATCTATATAGCGAGCCGAGGCGAGGAGGAGAGCTGTCCAAGAGGTAAATGTTTTTCTTTTCCTGAAAAGTTTCGGGATTGGAAGTGCGTGGTGTATCTTTCATTATATTAAGACAGAAATAATTTTTGCGGAACACTTCGGGAAGAAATATTACTTGAGTTCGGGATAGGCTGTTCCTTTTGCTGAAGATGAGGGGCTGCATCCTGTCGGGCGGATATTTCCTGAATGCACCGGTTTACGGCAGTCAGGCAGAAGAGAAGAGAGCCTTTCAGGCCGGCTGCCCTCGTCCTGTTTTGACAGCTGCAATCCTTTGTCGTGACAGAGGCAAGTGTCCAAGCCGACAGACACAAGTCTCTGACGTGACAGACACAAGTGTTTGAGCCGTCAGACGCAAGTGTCTGACAAGGCAGAGGAAAACACCTGATAACCAATGCAGTTTGGCTTTAAAACACAAGCCGCCGTGCGAGGTTATCGCCCTGCTTCTAATCCCGAACTCAGTAAATATTAGTGCTCTATACCTCTCTCTTGATTTGTTTCTCCTAAAGTGTGGGCTGGTGTTTCCTAAAGTGTGGGCATACCTTTTCTGAAGTGTGGGGTTACGGTTCTTAAAGTGTGGGCTTAAGATTGCTCTAATGCGAGTTAGCAACTGCGTCAATTAAGGGGGAATACAAAAAATCCGCTTTTGGAAGCGGATTGTGGAGCGTATCGGACTCGAACCGATCACCTTAACACTGCCAGTGTTACGCTCTAGCCAGATGAGCTAACGCCCCTTTTTTAGGGATTGCAGAGTTGCTCTGCTTTTTTGATGGCGCAAAGATAATGCATTATTCTGAAATAATTGCTATGTTTGCGGAATAAATTGAAAAAAAACGTATCATGCTGATATATAATACAACGTATCATGTTGAAGAAGGGGATGAGAAGAACTTCTTGATTTGGATGCAGGAATATTATCTTCCTGAAGTAGAAAAAAAAGGAATGTTGCATGCTCCCCGGATATTACGTATATTGAGCCATATAGAGAAGGGCAGTGTTTGCTTCTCTGTTCAATTCGAGGTGGGGGATTCTGCTCTTTTGCACCGTTGGCATCGGGAACAAGGAGCAGAACTGAATGGCGAACTGCAAAGGACATTTAAGGATAAAGTTATCGGCTTTCCTACTTTAATGGAGGTTATGGAGTGATACAACCGGTCAAAGAGAAGATTATTCTGGGCATTGACCCCGGTACGACTATTATGGGATATGGCGTATTGTGCGTGAAAGGAGTGAAGCCTGAAATGGTGGCTATGGGGATTATCGACCTTCGCAAGTTTAGCAACCACTATCTGAAACTGCGGCATATTCATGAGCGTGTGTTGGGGATTATTGAAGGCTACCTGCCGGATGAGTTGGCCATTGAGGCACCGTTTTTCGGAAAAAATGTACAGTCTATGTTGAAACTGGGCCGGGCACAAGGTGTGGCAATGGCAGTTGCCCTGAGCCGTGATATTCCGATCACGGAGTATGCGCCTCTGAAGATAAAGATGGCGATAACCGGAAACGGGCAGGCATCCAAAGAGCAAGTGGCAGATATGTTGCAGCGAATGTTGCATATCTCAAAAGAAGATATGCCGATATTTATGGATGCAACGGACGGACTTGCCGCTGCTTATTGCCATTTTCTGCAGATGGGGCGTCCGGCAGTAGAGAAAAACTATCACGGATGGAAAGACTTTATAGCCAAGAATCCGGACAAGGTGAAGAAATGAAACAGAAAATCCGGAAAAAGATATTTAAATAGCATATATAATAATGTGTAATAGCATGAGACATCATCGTTATTACGAAGAACTGAAAATAAGATTATGAACCTGAAAGATTTAGCCATTATAGGAGTAACTGCAGCGACTGTTGCAGGTTGTGCTTCTGCCAAAAAGGAATATGCTTCTTACGAATTATATCCGGTACGTTCGGGTAGTCTCACAGAGATGGAATACAGCCCGACCGTGACTCGTTTTTCTCTATGGGCACCTACGGCCGACGAAGTTCGTCTGATGTTGTTTGAAACCGGAGACGGTGGACATGCTTATGAGACTATCTCAATGCAGCTTTCTGAAGAAGGGACGTGGAAGGCAGATGTTGAGCGAGATATGAAAGGGAAATTTTATACTTTCAACGTGAAAATCAACGGTAAATGGTTGGGTGATACTCCGGGCATCAATGCTCGTGCCGTAGGCGTAAACGGCAAACGTGCGGCAATCATTGACATGAGGACTACCGACCCTGAAGGTTGGGCAGACGACAAACGTCCCGCGTTGGTTTCTCCGGCAGATGTGATTATCTATGAGATGCACCACCGGGATTTCTCAATAGACTCTTTATCCGGCATTCGGCATAAAGGTAAGTTCTTGGCGCTTACCGAGACGGGCACAGTGAACCCTGACAACTTGCCGACCGGAATCGACCACCTCAAGGAACTGGGCATCACGCATGTACACATCCTTCCTTCCTATGATTATGCTTCGGTTGATGAAACCAAGTTGAGTGAGAACAAATACAATTGGGGATACGACCCGCAAAACTACAATGTGCCCGACGGTTCTTATTCCACGGACCCTTATACGCCCGAAGTACGTATCCGTGAGTTCAAGCAGATGGTGCAGGCATTGCATAGAGCCGGCATCCGGGTGGTATTGGATGTGGTTTATAATCATACCTACAATACGTCCGACAGTAATTTCGAGCGTACGGCACCCGGCTATTTCTATCGTCAGCGACCCGATGGAACGTATGCCGACGGTTCGGCTTGCGGAAATGAGACGGCCAGCAATCGTCCCATGATGCGCAAATATATGATAGAATCCGTACTGTATTGGATGAACGAGTATCACATCGACGGTTTCCGTTTCGACCTGATGGGCATTCACGATATTGAAACCATGAACGAGATACGTAAGGCTGCAACGGCTGTCGACCCCACCGTTTTTATATATGGTGAAGGTTGGGCTGCATCGGCTCCGCAGATGGCGGCAGATTCTTTGGCCATGAAAGCCAACACATATAAGATGCCGGGCATTGCCGCTTTCTCCGATGAGATGCGTGATGCATTGCGTGGCCCGTTCAATGATAATCATCAAGGCGCCTTTCTGGCCGGTCTGCCGGGAGGAGAAGAAAGTATTAAATTTGGCATTGCAGGTGCGGTGAAGCATCCGCAAGTCGATTACGATTCCGTGAACTACAGTAAAGCTCCGTGGGCAGAACAACCAACGCAGATGATCGGCTATGTGTCTTGCCATGACGACATGTGTTTGGTGGACAGGCTTAAGGCGAGTGTTCCCGGCATAACTCCCGAAGAATTGGTGAAGTTGGATAAATTGGCACAAACGGCAGTGTTTACTTCGCAAGGAGTTCCGTTTATTTATGCCGGTGAGGAAGTAATGCGCGATAAGAAAGGAGTACATAACAGTTTTGAAAGTCCTGACTCCGTAAATGCGATAGATTGGCGTCGCAAGACACAGCATGCCGATGTATTTGCCTACTACAAAGGTTTGATACAACTGCGTAAGTCGCATCCGGCTTTCCGTATGGGCGATGCCGATATGGTACGCAGGCATTTGGAATTTCTTCCGGTAGAAGGTAATAATCTGATTGCTTTCCGGCTGAAAGACCATGCTAACGGAGACGGATGGGAAGAAATTATCGTGGTGCTCAATGCCCGCAAGGAACGTGCCCTCATTTCCTTGCCCGAAGGAAAATATACCGTGGTATGCAAGGATGGTTTCATCGACCGGCAGGGATTAGGCACATTGTATGGTGGCGAGATAGGCATCTCCGCACAGTCGGCAATGATCTTGTGGAAGTGATATGACGAATATTTCGCCTTGTTCCCCATTCAGGCAGTTTGGTGCAAAAAGCGTAGGTACGTTTGGTTGGGTATTGAAATAATAGGGATTCACTCGAAGATTGTATGATATAAATCGTTATATTTGTGACGTTAACCATCTTAACCATTATATCATGAAATTTTTTATTGATACGGCCAATCTGGAACAGATTCGGGAAGCCTATGATTTAGGTGTGCTCGATGGCGTTACAACCAACCCTTCGCTTATGGCCAAAGAAGGAATCAAAGGAGTAGATAATCAGCGTAAGCATTATGTGGATATCTGCAATATTGTGCAGGGAGATGTGAGCGCCGAAGTGATTGCCACCGATTACGAAGGTATCATTCGGGAGGGAGAAGAGCTGGCAGCTTTGAACCCCCACATTGTGGTGAAAGTACCTTGTATTGCCGACGGCATCAAAGCCATCAAATATTTCTCGGAAAAAGGCATTCGCACGAACTGTACATTGATTTTCTCTGTGGGACAGGCACTGTTGGCTGCCAAAGCCGGTGCCACGTATGTGTCTCCATTTGTGGGTCGGCTCGATGATATCAGTGAAGATGGCATTGCATTGGTGGGCAAAATCGTTGAGATATATCGCTACTATGGTTATGCCACTCAGGTGCTTGCTGCTTCTATCCGTCATACGGCACATATCATTCAGTGTCTTGAAGTAGGTGCTGATGTGGCAACTTGTCCGCTTTCGGCCATCAAGGGATTACTCAATCATCCCCTGACGGATGCAGGCTTGAAGAAGTTTCTTGAAGACTACAAGCGGGTGAACAACTAATCGGCTTGGCTCTTAAAATATCCTATAAGCTTTTCTATTATCGTAAAAAAAGACCAATATCTGTGTGGATTAGAATAAAAAGATTTACTTTTGTCTCTCATGTTTAAGAGATGGAATAAGACACAGATGAAAGAAAGGCTTATAGGATTTATAAAGACTTACTGTTTGTTCGTCTTTATTTTTGTACTGCAAAAACCTTTGTTCATGCTATTCTACCAATCGTTGTATTCCGAGGTTTCACGGAGTGATTGGTGGAGTGTTGTTTGGCATGGATTACCGCTTGATTTTTCTTTGGCCGGTTATCTGACCGCTATTCCCAGCCTTCTTTTTGTTGCTTCCGCTTGGACACTGTCCGATTTTCTTCATCGCCTTCGATGTGGCTATTTCCTTTTCATTTCCATCCTGCTTTCCATTATCTTCATTGTAGATTTAGGATTATACGAATATTGGGGATTCCGATTGGATGCCACGCCGCTTTTCTATTTTTTCTCTTCACCTAAGGATGCAATAGCCAGTGTCAGTGTCTGGGTGGTGTTGGGAGGAATAGTTGCTATAGCTGTTTATGCGGCATGTATATATGGTCTATTCTATGCCGTTTTGTTACAAAAGAAGCAATGGCAGCAGATAAAATTACCCTACTACCGTTTGAGGACATCCTGTGTATTGCTGCTGATGACCGGATTGTTGTTTATACCTATTCGCGGAGGTTTTACGGTCTCTACGATGAACGTGGGGAAGGTCTATTACAGTGCTAATCAACGTCTGAATCATGCTGCCATCAATCCGGCATTCGGCCTGATGGAGTCGCTCGCCAAGCAGAAAGACTTCGGCAAGCAATACCGCTTTATGAAGGCCGAAGAAGCCGATGCTATCTTCAGGAGCCTGCTCGACCCGTCTGTGCTTGAGGACAATGCCGAAGCAACCGTTTCCTTACGGCAGCCTGAAGATTCATTGCATACATTGTTTACTACTCGACGTCCGAATGTACTTTTTGTTATTCTGGAGAGTTTCTCCTCCAAGTTGATGACAGCGCTGGGCGGTGAACCGGATATTGCCATATATCTGGATAGCCTGAGCAAGGAGGGGGTACTTTTTACAAACTTCTATGCCAATAGTTTCCGTACAGACCGTGGCTTGGTGTCCATCTTGAGCGGTTATCCTGCCCAACCCACTACAAGTATTATGAAATATCCGCGTAAGACGCAGTCTATTCCGGCCATTGCAGGCTGCTTGAAGAAAGCGGGCTATGAAACCAAATACTATTATGGCGGTGATGCCGATTTTACGAATATGCGTTCTTATCTCATGTCGTCAGGTTTTGAAAATATAGTTTCAGACAAAGACTTCCCTATAGCGGAACGCTTGAGCAAGTGGGGAGCACACGACCATGTGGTATTCAATCGTCTGCTGGAGGATCTGACCCGACGTTCGGAAAGGAGCGAAGGACGATTCGTGTCGAATGAGGAACAAAGGTCGTTCTTCTATGTATTGCAGACTTCCAGCAGTCACGAACCCTTTGACGTTCCTTATCGTAGGCTGGAGAACAATCGTTTGAATGCATTTGCTTATACGGATAGTTGTGTAGGCGACTTTGTAAATCGCTTCCGTAAGTTGCCGGCATGGAAAAATACGGTGATAGTTTTTGTGCCCGATCATTTGGGGGCTTATCCCGAACATGTTGACAATCTTTCTTTGGAACGTTACCGAATACCGTTGTTGATGGTGGGCGGTGCAGTTCGCGAGCCGCAACGCGTTGACGTGTATGGTTCGCAACATGATATTGCCGCTACGTTGTTGTCTCAGTTAGGCTTGCCTCATAATGAATTTATTTTCAGTAAAGATATGTTGAACCCTTCTGTTCCTCATTTTGCTTTCTTCACAGTGCCCGATGCTTTCGGCATGGTGACGGAGGAGAATCAGGTGATATACGATTGTCAGGCTGGCAAGGTGGTGGTAGACGAAGGGGAGTCAAAAGGTAAAAACCTGTCGCTTGGGCAGGCTTATCTGCAAAAATTGTATGACGATATAGCCCAAAGATAAGTATGGTATTATTCATGAATATTCTTCAGCAGGCGGTGGAAGCGGACACAAACGTTTTCTTTTTCTTCAACCGGATGCATAGTGAGTTTTTCGACTATTTTATGAGTGCTTATAGCGGCAAATGGGTGTGGGTACCTATGTATGCGGCCATCTGGTATGTGATGTTGCGCAGCTTTCATTGGAAGGTCACTTTATGTTGTGTGCTGGGATTGGCTTTGACAATTGTTTTGGCCGATCAAGTGTGTGCCACATTGATACGCCCCTATGTAGAGCGTTTGCGTCCTTCCAATCTTGAAAACCCTATTTCGGAGATGGTGCATCTTGTGAATAATCGCCGTGGGGGACGCTATGGCTTTCCTTCGTGCCATGCAGCCAACACTTTCGGTCTGGCTTTCTTCATCTTCTTTTTGTTTCGTAGGCGATGGCTTACCCTTTTCATGGCTCTATGGGCTTTGCTCACCTGTTATTCAAGGGTTTATCTCGGTGTGCACTATCCCGGTGATTTGCTGGCAGGCACATTGGTCGGTCTGGCCGGTGCCTATGTCATGTATCGTTTGTTTATGAAGGTCAGCGGTCACAAACATGCCCAGCAGGTTGTCCACATTTATGCTCCTGTATTGATAGGAGGAATAACCATTGTGGGAATATTTATTTATGCACTGATAAGCACGCTCAGAACTGATGACTTGCCGTTATCATGACCTCCCTCGGACGGATATTCAGACGTGAAGTGCTGCTTTGCGTGGCCGAATAGAGTGTATAGGCATATCCTTTCTTGTTTAAGAGATTGTTAAAGTTGGCTTCCAGTCTCCATTTTGCAGTTTTATAGACGAGCGACGCGTCTGCAAACACTGTGCTGAGATGTGTGTTGCTGTTTAAGTCATTCCGATAGTGTTCTCCCGAAAGGCGGAGTTCGAACTTGCCGAAGTTCATGGTGAGATACAAGCGTTGCACGAAGTTCAGTAGTGGAGTGAGGTGGGTGCCATTGCCTATCTTGCTGCCGCCGTAGCCGACGGTAGCATGATATTCGGCTTCCAGATTAGGGGTAGGTTGCCAGATTATTTTCGGTTCTATTCTCAGATAGTCGTACCGGTATGTTTGCAGCAGCTTGTTGGTGAGTTGCTTCCCCGTGTTGCGGTTCAGCGAGAAGTTCAACGACGTTTTCAGGTGCCAGTCATAAAATCCTTTGGAGAGTGTGCCTGTAAATGACCAGTATTCCGTTCTGTTGGGCAAATCATGAAGTGTGTGGATAATGGAGTCTTGCGAAATGCTTTGTCCGTAGAGCGCATTCTTCCACGCGTGCTGATAATAGAGGGAAGCGGTTATGAAAAATTCTTGTGCGGTATTTTTGTATTCTCCGTATAGCCGGTAGTTTTGGCTGAGGCTGACGGGAGTTGTTCCGTTGTTGCGCCAAGTCCGGTAATCAGTCCGGTAAATGGAGCGATACTGGTCGATTCCATTCCCGACAGAACGAATCAGGCTGCTGAAGAAAGTCAGCTTCCAATGATAGTCTATCTGGCAACGGAGATAGATGGAAGGGGCATACAGAAGATAGTTTTCCTTTTGGCTGAAGAATCTTTTTCCATGAAAAGGAAGCGTGAGGTTACCTTGCCATTTGCCTCGTTCCAATTGGAAAAAGGGAGTGAAATAGACGGAAAGGTTGGAGATGTCGGTCGGGCAACCGGAGGCTTGTGAGAGACTGCCCCATTCCCCTTGCACCCCTGCCCGATATTGCTGTGTGAAGTCGTTATGTTTGCGCAGATAGCTTATGCTGTTGTCTGTATGGAGGCTTTGCCGGCGATACGTTTCTTTCTCGTCTGCCACTTGCAGAGATGAGGGAAGAAGAGTATATTGCACTGCGGAATTGACCTCCCACGTATTCATTCCTTTGTTGCGGAGTAAGTGGAAACTGTTGTCGGCTTTCAGTTGCGAGGTCTGTATTCTCTGGTGTAATTCTTGCAGAGTGCTCCGTTCTGTTGTTCCCTCTGCCCTGAACCGGTTGCTCAGATAGTGCTTGGGGCTGTTGTCTTCATAATGAAGTTCTGCATAAGCATTATCACTCAGCAGGCGATGGTGATACGTCTCGTCTATGCGGATGGTGTCGCCGGGCCGGTAGTAGGACAGTGTGTTGCTCCGTTCCTGTTCGATTTGGTCGTGCGTATATCCTGCTTGCAAGCGGAGACTTTTCTCGTCGTTCCATTTGTACATGCGATTGCCGTTGACAGTGTGCGTGTGGTTGAAGAGCAGGCGTTTCTTATCGAGCGGTGCACTGATGCCGGGTTGCGAGAGGAAAGAGGATTGGTCGAAATTTGCACTGTTATTGTTTATAAACAGCGTTTGCTCTTTGCTTAGGTCTGTGCCATTGTTGTTTGTCTTATAGTTGTACAGGCTTTGCCTGCCCTTGCCTAACTGCAAAGCATTGAGGGCGCCTTTCCAAAGAATGCCTTTATTTTCATTGGAAGCCTCTTCCTTTTCGACGGCATTGCTCAGCCCCATTCCCAACATGCCATTCATTATCCACTGGTCGCGGGCTTTCGGGTCGAGCTTCAGGTTCAGAGCCACTTCATCGGAACTTATTTTGCCCTTTAATGTTTTTAAGGACTGGTAGTTCTCCATGATTTCCGCAGTCTTTACGGCTTTGGCGTTCAGGTTATTGTTCACTTGGTTGTAGCGTCCGCCCGTCACATCCATGCCTTCTACCAGAAAGTGGTCGATGGCTTTGCCTTTGTACTTTACTTGCCCGTTTTCTTCCACGTCCACTCCGGGCAGCCGCTTCAATACATCTTTAATGTGCACGTCTTTGGAAGATGCAAACTGCGAGAGGTCATAGCGTACCGTATCTTTACGGCTATGGATTCGTCCGGGGCGTATTTGCACTTCTTTCAGGACAATGGCTTCGGATTGCAGGGAAAGGTTCAGTATTCCGGCTGCCGCTATTCGGCGGACTTCTCTCCTATATCCCAATAAGGAAGCACAGACTTGCAATGTATCTTTGTGCCTCCACGGCAAAGCATATCGGCCTTGGGCATCGGTCAGGGCATAGTCTACCGTCGTGTTGTCGCGCATGACGCTGACTACAACAGCTTCCAACGGTTGACCGGTTTCGGCATCTGTCACTGTACCGTTGAGGGTTTGGGCTTGTGCGGCTACTGAAAACAAGGCAAGATATACCGGTAAGTACTTCCTCATTGTCGTTTTCATGTTTATCTTCGTTCGAGTGGATTGTAGGGTATATTCATCGGATTTCTCGTTTTATTGCCTTGCTGGTCTTGTACGGTGACACTGACGTTGGGCATACTGCCGGTGATGAAGTCTACCGGGTCTGCATGGTATCTTTCGTGGATTTTATCGTATGCTTTACGGTTTATGGGTTCGTAATCTTTCCCGTTGAAGAGGAGGGGGCGATAAGAACGACATTGCTCTATGCCTGTGCAAGTGAAGGTGTAATGCTTATCGCCGTCTTCGGCTTTCAATATCAATCCCGGAAGGCCGAACAGTTTCCATGGTCCTTCACCGGAAGAGATTTCCGGGCTATACCAAGCCGTCCATCTTCTTCCCTTGAAGAAGCATTCCGCCTTGTTGCATACATAGCCGAGAATGGTGGCCGTGTCTGCTGAAAGAGTCCATTGCGGACGTTCTTCTGTTTCTTCGCAACGGAGCCTGCTGATGTCTCCCGCTATTTCGTTCAGCGTGGTGACTTTTCCTACCGGATACCGTTTGTATGTTTGTTCATTAAGTCTGCTTTTCCCGAATTGTTTGGCATGCTCCATCATGACTTCTTTGGAGACGTTATTGGCAATATCGGCGGCAAGCACGGAATCGCTTACATACTTCGTATAGCTATAAAATCTGGAAGATTTCTTTCCTACTTCCAGCATCATGGTCTCTTTGAAGCGTTCTTTTTTCAACGTGTCTATACAGCCGTCTACTTCGTATTGAACGATGAACACGGCTTGGTCTATGGTATCCTTTCGGAAGGTCTTGCCCATGCCTATGTTGATACTGAATTGTGCATGCGCAGCCAATGCTATTATGGTCAGCATTGCGATGAGTGAAGCTTTCTTTTTCATGTCTTATAGTTTTTAGAGGTGATGTCGGACACTGATTGATGTTTCTGTTTGTCGCAAATCTACACGAAAAGATTGTACCGGAGCAGGAAAGTTATTACTGAGATATTACTCCGAAAGAAAAAAGAGAGCCTCGTACGTACATCCGATTCCCTGAAAAGATTACCTTTGCCACTGTGGAGAAAAGGAATATCGCAAAGATGGAACGGAGAATAAAGATTATATGGGCATTGTCGTTCGCGTCCATGATACTGATTGTGGCAGGGCAGGGGTATTGGTTATGGAATCAATATCAGTACAAGAACGGAGAGTATGAGGAAGAAATTCGTCGGTGTGTAATGGATGCCGTGGCGGCAAACGATTCCGTCCGCCGCATGCAGCCCAAGAAAGTGTTTATCAAGCCCAATGTCTCTTTCTACAATACCAATCTGGATATGCGTGCGGACAGGGACTCTGCGACCGGAAAAGCGAAGGAGTGCTATACGCGTACCTTTATCATCGGTTCCACGTTTGCCGACTCTTTGCGGACGATAAAGAAGATTGCCAAGACCGCTGAAGCCGACTTCAACCTTAACATATCGATAGATAGTGTTGTCCATAAAGAGAAAATAGTGATATACGGAGATGATAAAGCCTTGTTCGATATGAGCTTCACTGAGGCGATAAACGCCTATCAGTTGCAAGTGGATGTGCCTTTCACCTTGCAGCGTTTCGATTCGGTGCTGGCAGCGAAACTGGGCGATATGACTTTTGAGACGAAGTTGACGATGAGGCCGGATACCCTTTATCAATGGGCGGAAACAGTAGAAAGGTTGGGCAATGGTTTGCGTCCGGTTCTCCGCATAGTCTATCCTTATAATCCGTTGAAACGCGAGTTGGTGCAGATAGACGTGCGGATATTGCCTCATACCCTTTTGCTTCGTATGGGCCGGCAGTTACTCGGAAGTCTGTTCCTTATATTCTTGCTGGCCGTCTGCCTGTTGTTGCAGATAAAAACGATTCTGAAACAACGCCGCATCGACGAGTTGCGTAAAAGCTTTGTAAATACGATGATACACGAACTGAAGCGCCCGGTGCAGGCTTTGAAAATGTGTGTGGCTTTTCTCAGCGACAAGAACATGCGTACGGACGAGCAGGGCATGGACGAGGTGGTGCGCGATTCCATGTCCGAACTGGACAATCTTTCGGCCTATCTCCAAAAGCTTCGCGACATGACGCGTGCCGATGATGAACAAACGCACTTGTCGGTAAGTACTTTCGATTTGAAACCGGTTGTGGAAAAGCTGATACGCTTGCAGCATGCTCCCGAGGGCAAGCAAGTGACATTTACAACCGGCTTTACGGACCGTCTGCTCGTCACTGCCGACCCGGTGCACATCTCCAACATCGTCAGTAACCTGATAGAAAATGCCGTGAAGTATTCGGGAGCTTCGGTTCATATTCTTGTCGACTGTGCGTTGCACGACCATAGGCTTACGATAAAAGTCACCGACGATGGCATCGGCATCCCCGCGTCCGAGCAACTGCGTGTGTTCGATAAGTTCTATCGCAGCAGTAACCTTCCCGACAAGGCCCTTCCCGGCATCGGTTTGGGATTGAGTTACGTCAAGCTCTTGGTGGAAGCCCATCGGGGCACTGTCTCTCTGACAAGTCGGGTGGACAAGGGCACGACGATAGAAATATCCATACCTCAATAAGCTAATCTCAAGTACTGAATATGAAATCCCTGAAGATACTTTTTGCCGACGATGATTTGAAGTACTCCATGCTGCTGAAACGTTTCCTCGAAAAAGAAGGTTACGAGGTGACTTATGCCGGTAACGGCAACATCGCCCTTGAGCAGTTTGTCCGTGTCAAGCCCGATTTGGTGCTGCTCGATATCAATATGCCCGGCCTTAACGGTTTTGAAGTGGCCGAACGAATTCGGGAAACGGATAAGCACGTCCTTATTTTCTTTCTCTCCGACCGTAGCGACAAGGCGGACCGTCTGCAAGGTTTTCAACTGAAGGCAAACGATTATCTGGCCAAGCCTTTCTATCCCGAAGAGTTGATGGCACGCATCCGCGAGCGCTTCGCCGTGCAACTTTCCGGTGTTGTGGAAGACGAGACCTACTCCTTCGGCAATTCCGTATTTAATTACAGCACCAACGAGATACGCACCGGAAACAACAAGGTGCTGGTCACTTCCCGCCAGGCAGACATCCTCCGCCTGCTTGTCTTGAATCGTAACACTTCCGTCAGTCGCGACAGACTGCTGGAACTTGTGTGGGGCAACAGTTCTTATGCCAATTCCCTTGCTCTGAATGTTCAGATTTCCTATCTGCGAAAGGCCTTGAAAAACGACCCGACTGTAAAGATTGAGTCGCTGATGAAGAAAGGGTATGTATTTGTCGTTATGGGAGTGTGACGGGAAACCATGAAGCAGATATTTCTATTGCCCATGAGATGCTGATGTCGTTGCCCATGAGATGCTGATGTCGTTGCCCATGAGATGCTGATGTCGTTGCCCATGAGATGCTGATGTCGTTGCCCATGAGATGCTGATGTCGTTGCCCATGAGATGCTGATGTCGTTGCCCATGAGATGCTGATGTCGTTGCCCATGAGATGCTGATGTCGTTGCCCATGAGATGCTGATGTCGTTGCCCATGAGATGCTGATGTCGTTGCCCATGAGATGCTGATGTCGTTGCCCATGAGATGCTGATGTCGTTGCCCATGAGATGCTGATGTCGTTGCCCATGAGATGCTGATGTCGTTGCCCATGAGATGCTGATGTCGTTGCCCATGAGATGCGTATGTCATCACCCATGAGATACGTATGTCATCACCCATGAGATACGTATGTCATTTCAGCGATACTGAGACATCGTTGAAGGTTATCGGCTGAAAGCGAGAAACACGCTTTTGGAGCGCCGTATCGACTTTAATACAATAGTCGGAATTCCGCCCATACAGGCAGATGGTCGCTGTATCCGGCCCGATATTTCATGCCGCGATAGGTGCGGAAGGGTTGTTTTCCTCCATATTTCTTGTCTTCTTCCAAAAGAAAGGGAGGAGCAAACACATCGGCTTTCGTTTCGTCTGTATGGAGGGATGAATCTTTTTGAAGAAGACTGCCCGACACGATGATATGGTCCAGCAAGCCCCATTCTCCTTGATATTTATAGCTTCCGAAGTGCTTGCTGACGGTCGTTTTCCCGGCCAGCAGATGGTAGAGGCCGTGTGCATGCAGTGAATCCGGCGAGAGGGGAGGCGCTCCGGCCTTCAGCACCCGCCTTATGCTTTTGTTGTGGGGATAGTCGTTGAAGTCTCCCATAAGAAGGATTTGCGGATGCCGGCGTAGGCGGAACAGACTGTCTATGGCCGTCCTCACTCTTCGGGCGGCATGCAGGCGGTAAGGTTCGGACTCTTTGGCACCTCCCGAACGGGATGGAAAGTGGGCCACGAATACATCCAGCGTGTCTTTGTTCAACAACAGTCCGCTTACGTGGAGTATATCGCGTGTGGGGTGGGCATCTCTCCTAAACCTGCTTACCGAAAGGCTTTGGCAGGAAAGCGGTTTGAAATGACTGCGCCGATAGAGTAAGGCGACGTCGATGCCGCGTTCGTCGGCCGATTGCGTCATTATGTATCGGTACCCGACTTCCCGCAGTGCGGAGTAGCGGGTGAGGTCGCGCATCACACTGTCGTTTTCCACTTCACACAAGGCTACGAGTGCGGGAGGCGTCCAACCGCCGACGGCGATGATGACGCGGGCTATGTTGTCCAGCTTTTTCTTATACTTGGCATAGTTCCAGCGGCGCAGGGCATCGGGCAGGAACTCATGGTCGTTTTTCAGCGTGTCGTGCCGGAGGTCGAAGAGGTTTTCCACGTTGTAGCTCATCACGCGGAAAACGAGACTGTCCTTTTTCTCTTGCCCGTACACGACAATGTGCAGGCAGAGAAAAAGGACAGCCATCCATATCGTCTTATTAATCGGCATCACAAGCTATCCTGTGCCACTCGTCACTTTTTTACAGGCACATGCTTTAAGATATCCAGCAGATGCCTCCAGAATTTATCGACGGTAGGAATGAGCATCCGTTCGTCGGGAGAGTGTACGCCTTGCAGGGTAGGACCGAAGGAAACCATGTCCAGCGTCGGATACTTGTCGAGGAACAGACCACACTCCAAACCCGCATGGATGGCTTTTACTTTGGCGTCTACGCCGAACAGCCGCTTGTAAGAATCTGCCGCCACCTCCAGAATTTCCGAATGCGGGTTCGGTTTCCAACCGGGATAACCGTCGCCGAACGATACGGAGGCCCCGCCCATCTCGAATACGGTGCGCACTATATTGGCTATGTCTTGTTTGGAAGATGCGGTAGAACTGCGCTGGCTCGTCTCGATGCGGATGATGTGGTTAGGCTTCATTTTCACGGAAGCCAGATTGGTGGAGGTCTCTACCAGTCCCGGAATGTCCTGACTCATGGCAAATACTCCGTGAGGCACGGCATAGATGGTTTGCAACAGTCGTTTGGTCGTATCTTTGTCGATGGCTTTGGGGTGAGGATGATCCGATTCGAGTATAAACTGCAAATCGGGTTCTACGACGGCTGATTCGGCTTGTGCCTCTGCCGCAAAAACATTCAGGTCTGCACGCAAAGCATGCTTGTCGGCATCGGGCAAGGCAATCACCGCATGTGCTTCGCGGGCAATGGCGTTGCGCAGGTTGCCGCCGTCTATTTCACAAAGATATAAGTCATATTTGCCGAATGCCGCACTCAGAAAACGGTTCAGCAGCTTGTTGGCATTGCCCCTTCCCAAGTGTATGTCGCCTCCGGAATGTCCGCCTTTCAGTCCTTTTACCTGCACTTTGCAGAAGAAATATCCTGCCGGCACATCCACCTCCTTGTATGTAAACTCTGCGACCGAGTCTATGCCACCCGCACAACCGATGAAGAGTTCGCCTTCGTCTTCCGAATCAAGGTTGAGCAGGATGTCTCCGCTCATGAAGCCCTCTTTCAAGGCAAAAGCGCCCGTCAGTCCCGTCTCTTCATCTACAGTGAACAGGCATTCTATGGGACCGTGTTCAATGCTGTTGTCGGTGAGGATAGCCAGTTCGGTTGCCACTCCTATGCCGTTGTCGGCACCTAAGGTGGTTCCTTTGGCTTTCAACCATTCACCGTCTATTTCGGTTTCGATGGGGTCGGTGAGGAAGTCGTGCTTCACGTCATTGTTCTTTTCACACACCATGTCGATATGCGATTGCAGGACAACCGTCTTTCTGTTCTCCATGCCCGGAGTGGCCGGCTTCTTTATCAAGACGTTTCCGGCTTCGTCTACTTTTGTTTCCAACTTATGCTTTTCTCCGAACGCTTTTAAATAAGCAATCATTTTCTCTTCCTTCTTGGAAGGGCGCGGCACTTGGCAGATTTCTTCGAAATAACGAAATACGTTTGCCGGTTTCAATTCTTTTTTCTCCATATCGTATGTTTTTAATAATGGTTTCTTTGTACAATCTCCATGCAACTTCCATGCAGCCTCCGTATCAAATCTGTGCCTTCTCCGTATCTATGGGTGCGGAGCAGACACGAAGGTGGTATAGGGCAGATATATGGCATGTGCAACTTGTGCTTGGAGCATGACTGTTAATCTTTATTGCTAAAGTCGGTTAAAAAGAAGCCTATTTTATTCCCCTTTCTCTTTTTTTAGAGCAAAAAAAGTAGGTTAGTCCAACCAAAGCCCTATATTTGCACCACAAAAATAGTAAAAACACTGTTTTTCATATAACAAAATTAGAGGAAATGCTCAATACAATATTGATAACTCTGTTAATAGTTGCTATTTGCATTGTTTTATTGGGAATAAAGGTCTTTTTCGTAAAAGGCGGTAAGTTCCCTAACGGGCATGTCAGTGGCAACAAGGCCATGCGCGACAGAGGCATCGGCTGCGTGCAGTCGCAGGACAGGGAAGCACAGCGTAAATCCCGTTTCTCCATTGATGAATTGGAAAAAGCCTTAAACGATAGTATGAACTAATTTTAAAAACAATATTTATCTATTATGAAGAGATTAAACTACCTCGTGAACGGTTTGGCAGCTTTTGCTCTGATCGTTTTATTTGCTCAATGTACCGGTAATGCTGATAAACAGACAACAAACGACCCTGTGCATGCCGGCGGATTATCCGAAATGAAGATTGCCTATGTCGAGATAGATACGCTTCTCGCAAAATATAATTTCTGTGTTGACTTAAACGAGGCCATGGTGAAGAAGAGTGAGAATGTACGTCTGACCCTGAATCAGAAAGCCGGTGAATTGGAGAAACAAAAACAAGAATTCCAGACGAAGTATCAGAATAACGCCTATCTTTCTCAGGAGAGGGCGCAGCAGGAATATAACCGCATCGCTAAACTGGAACAAGACTTGCAGACTTTGAGCAACAAGCTGCAATCGGAATTGATGAGCGAAAACGAAAAAAACAGTCTGCAATTGCGCGACTCCATCAATGCTTTCCTGAAAGAGTATAATAAAACAAAAGGTTACAGCATGATTATAAGCAATACGGGATTCGACAACCTGTTGTATGCAGACAGTGTGTACAACATCACCAAGGAGATTCTGGAAGGCTTGAATGCAAGATACTCTTCTCCTGCAAAGAAATAACGCGAAGCCTTGATTTTCGTGACAAATATTCGGCCGAATGCGGGCATTATAAGATTATAAATAAGGAAAGAGTGCATTAAAATAATATAGGGCACATTTCTCAAATGTTTAGAAAACGCAGATGGCATGGATTTGAAGAAGAATCCATGTCATCTGTGTTTTTTTGTATCTGGAAGCGATTGCTTGATACGGCTTGTATGGGGTCAGTCCGACAAAACTGTGGGTGAATTCCTCCATGTTTGTAATTCAACATAATTTGGCATTTTACGCTTGTACAATCCTATGCCCACATTTGAGGAGGCATATGCCCACACTTTAATGAACATACCCCCACACTTTAAGAGGTGCAACCTCACACTTTAGGAGTCCTAAGCCCACACTTTAGAAGGCATAAGCCCGCATCTTACGGAAGCTACTCCCACACCTTAGGAAAGGTGGCCTCACGCTTTAGGGCAAGGTGTCTTTTGAGGAATCATTGAACTGCCGACAGGTTTTTCGGGCCGAGCCGATTAACATTCCCGCATGTTGGTCGGGCTTGCTCCCTTGTACGTCTTGGTCCGTATCCTTTTATTGCTTGCCCGAATGCAGCGCCTCAATAGTCTGTTTCACCCGCTCGGAGGTGGTGACACTGCGTGTGTATTCGTCTATGTGGACTGTTCCGCCCATGGAGACGGATTGGTTGTGATACAGCATGTCGCTTGTCCGGTTCTCTCTGGCAGAGAAGTGAAATTCGCGGATTCCGGTTTCTTGGGCAATGCGGGCTATGTTTGATTCGTTCACTCCGCAGCCTGCCAGCAGGATAATCCGGTTTGCGGCCTGTTGTCCGAGTTCTTTCAATAAGGGGATGCCTTGTTCTGCCGTGGCTTGTTGCCCCGAAGTCAGGATGCGGTTGCAGCCCAGTCGGATGATGTCTTCAAGTGCTTCGTGCGGATTACGGCAAACGTCGAATGCACGATGGAAGGTGACGGACATGCCCCGGGCAGCTTCCATTAGCAGCTTCATCAGAGAGACGTCTACATCTCCTTCTGCCGTCAAGCAGCCGAAGACTACGCCGTCTGCTCCCAAACGGCGGGTATTCTCAATATCTTTCAGCATGATGCGTTGCTCGATGGAGGAATATAGAAAATCGCCTCCACGTGGACGGATGATGACATGTAGTTTGGTTTCTCGTAGATGCTCGCGGGCTATGAGGATGTCGCCATAAGATGGGGTGGTGCCTCCTTCGGGAATGCCGGCGCACAGCTCCACCCGGTGGGCTCCTCCGGCTTGGGCGGCAAGGCAACTCTCTACGGAGTTGGCACAAACTTCAAACTGATAATTTTCCATTTGATAAACGTATGGTCTGTGGTAAAAAAGAAAAGAAGCGCTTGGAAATGGTGTACTTCAAGCCTTCTCGGATATTTTAGAAGCAGATGAAGCGGATGACACAGATTTTCATTAAAAAACTGCCACATCCGCTTCATCTGCGTCTTGAAAAACGTCTCTTTGACTCTCTTTCGCCTGTTTTCTGACAAGCCCGGAGGTAAAAAGACAAGAGGAAATGTCTCCGTCCTTACTTAGCGTAGCTCACGGCGCGCGTTTCGCGGATGACGGTAATCTTCACCTGGCCGGGATAGGTCATCTCATCCTGAATCTTCTTGGCTATTTCGCCTGAGAGATTTTCCGTTGCCTTGTCGTCAATCTTGTCGGCACCGACAATGACACGCAGTTCGCGGCCGGCTTGGATGGCGTATGTCTTCGTTACGCCCGGATAGGACATGGCCAGTTGTTCAAGGTCGTTCAGTCGCTTGATGTATGCTTCTACGATTTCGCGGCGTGCTCCCGGGCGTGCCCCCGATATGGCGTCGCACACTTGCACGATGGGGGCAAGCAGGCTGGTCATCTCCACTTCGTCGTGGTGGGCTCCGATGGCATTGCAGATGTCCGGTTTTTCCTTAAACTTCTCGGCCAGCTTCATGCCGTAGAGAGCGTGCGGCAATTCCGGCTCTTCATCGGGCACTTTGCCTATGTCGTGCAGCAATCCGGCACGTTTGGCCTTCTTGGGGTTCAGCCCCAGTTCCGATGCCATCACGGCGCAAAGGTTGGCCGTTTCGCGGGCATGCTGCAAAAGGTTCTGGCCGTAGGAAGAACGATATTTCATCTTACCGATGATACGAATGAGTTCGGGGTGCAGACCGTGGATGCCCAAGTCGATGGTGGTGCGCTTGCCGGTTTCTATGATTTCTTCTTCAACTTGCTTGCGCACTTTGGCTACTACTTCTTCGATACGTGCAGGATGAATGCGCCCGTCTGTGACCAGTTGGTGAAGAGCTAAACGAGCTATCTCACGGCGAACAGGGTCGAAGGCAGACAATACGATGGCTTCTGGCGTATCGTCTACAACGATTTCTACACCGGTAGCAGCTTCTAATGCACGGATGTTGCGGCCTTCGCGACCGATGATGCGACCTTTGATTTCGTCTGACTCGATGTGGAATACGGTTACGGAATTTTCGATGGCTGTTTCTGTTGCCACGCGTTGGATGGATTGTATGACGATGCGTTTGGCCTCTTTGCTTGCCGTCAGTTTGGCATCATCCATAATGTCGTTGATGTATGATTGGGCTTGCGTTTTGGCTTCTTCTTTCAGCGATTCCACCATGCGCTCTTTGGCTTCTTCGGCAGAGAGTCCGGATATGGCTTCCAGTTTCTCTATCTCTTGCCGTTGCATGTGTTCCAACTCTTCTTTCTTTTTGTCTACAATGGCTAATTGGGCCTCCAGATTCTCTTTTACGGCCTCGGCTTCCATTTTTTTGCGTTGAATCTCTTCTTGGCGCTGGTTCAATACCAGTTCACGTTGCTTCAGTTTGTTCTCTGCCTGCTGTATTTTCTGGTTGCGGATGGCTACCTCTTTTTCCAAATCGGCTTTCTTGTTCAGGAATTTTTCCTTCACTTCCAGCAACTTATTCTTTTTAATTACTTCCGCTTCGGCTTCCGCTTCTTTCAGGATGCCGTCGTATTTCTTTTTCAGCCCGTGCTTGAAGAACAAGTACGAGGCGAATCCTCCGACAATGAAGCAGGCAATGGATACTACTATTGTAACTACTGTCATTTTATTGAATTGTTTTAGTATATAAATAAAAAAGCACTGCATAAAAGTTTACTCACGTTTCAGAGCAAACTTTTGTACAGTGCGTGAATCTTTCTTTTTATTAAGCCGAACCCGACGGAGGAGCGTTGTTGTTTATGATTCCTTGAAATAGGTTTCCAGCACTTCTGTCAGTTCCTTTATCTTGGCAGTGTACGGTTCGGTATCATTACGGTCTTTCATTTGAAGGTTTTCCAAAGAGAATTGATAGGCCACCATGGCTATAATCTTCTCCGGAGATACATTTTGATAATGTTCCCGATACGCATTGAGCCGGATATCCACCTGCTTGGCGGCTTCTCTTACCATTTCTTCGTCCTCACGGTTGATGGTGAGGGGGTAGGAGGCTCCTGCCATTTGCAGATTTATCTTTATCTTATCGTTCATACATCCTCTTCTCTTTATTCATTCAGCAAGGCGATGCATTTATCGACTTCACGCACTAATTTGGACAATCGCAGCTTCGTCTCTTTTACGTCGCTGCCGTTAAGGCTGATTGTCGTAGCTGTTTTTAGGTTCGTGTAGTTAAGTTCCAGTTCCTTGTATTCAGCTTGTAATTTCTCGTATTCTTCTTTTTTAGCTTCGAGAAGTTGTTTCAGCTCAGCGTTTCCGCGTTTTAATTCATCGTGCAGATAGATTAAATGTCGCAGTCTGGCTTCAAAGGTACTTAATAGCTTCTTTTCTTCGTCTGTCATTACTACACCAAAATTCTACACAAAAATACGATTTACTTATAGATTACAAAAACTTTTCGGGGAAAATGTGCCTTTCAGCCTTGATTATTGCTTTTTATCGTTCGTTTTTTCTTGTTTTCCGTAGAAAGCATGCTTGTTTGCCTGTATGGTTAAGAAGGGGTGTTTGTTTTTGGAAGAATGGCTTTTTTTTCCTCAAACATTAAGGAAAAGTCCGGAAAAAGTATGGGATGAAATGGGAAACATTGTTGGGGAAACTTGTATGAATCATGTATTAAACTTTATCTTGCATGCTGCGATACATGTCTTAAGCACTAAGATATATATCGCAGCATATAAGAAGATATATAGACTAAGATAACGCGAACTCGATATAAATCTTATGCAATAAATCTGCTTTTGTCAATAATGTCAATATTCATAGACGGCTTCTTTGGTAGCAGGTTATAAGCTGTCAGCCCTGACAAGAGGAAACTTTTTCTTTTTATTTCCGGAAAAAGACATCACCCGATAAAGGCCTCTCCTTCCTTTGAAAAAAGTTGATACTCACTCTTATCATCTTCGTCTTTTCTTCGTGTCTATAGCGAGCAACTCCACACGAACATGATACGAACATGATACGAACTTGATACGAAGATGATACGAAGATGGTAAAACGAAGATGATGGCATTATAATCCTTACAGAATATCTTTACAAATGACAGGGATAAAGGATTTTTTTTACACAGTTATTGGTATTCAACTATAAATAAGTGAGATTACCAACTTTTAGTACACTTTTCTTATCTCGAACTGACGTTAAGATAAAGTTTATTATCTGAATTCGGGATAGGCTGTTCCTTTTTTAAAAAATGAGGGGGTGCATCCTATCGGACGGATATTTCCTGAATGCACCGTTTACAGTGGTCAGGCAGAAGAGAAGAGAGCCTTTTACGCCGGGTGCCATCCCCCTGTTTGACAGCTGCAATCTTTTGTCGCGACAGACGCAAGTGTTCAAGCTGACAGACACTTGTGTTTGACGTGACAGACACAAGTATCTGACAGGAAAGGGGATAAACGCTTGATAAACAATAGGATTTGATTTTAAAATACAAGCCGCCGGATGAGGTTATCGACCTGCTTCTTATCCCGAGCTCAGGTGGTTTATTCCATACTTCATACAGGTTTCTTCACAATGAGAATGGGATGCTGCTAAGTGAGTGTCGGCCTTTACCAATGCTCTTGTTGAACGGAATAATAAGACTTGTTGCATTAGACACGATGAAATAATTTATTAAATAATTTGGTTTATAAAGTAAATCATTTATCTTTGCAGTGTAGTTGCAACTGAACGTGTGTGTTAATTGAGTAACGAATGTCATTAATTTAAGATTTATGGAAGACAAGAAATTGAATGAGCAAGAGAGCTTGGAACTTATTACCCGAATGATACAGAACAGCAAGAGAAATCTTGAGGTGGGCAGTGGGAATATCTTTTTATTGTGGGGTTATCTGGGAGCAGTTGTTCCTTTGGTTATATTTGTTTTCGTTCTGCTGACGAAAAATTATGCTTGGAATTGGTTATGGTTCCTGATACCGCTTGTAGGATGGCCTATGCAGTATATCATGCAAAAGAAAGAGGACAAGCCGGTGATTACTTATACGGACAAGGCTCTGATGGCTGTGTGGCGCACCATCGGAACGATGGGGATGCTCGGTGTTTTTTGGTTGTGCCTGAATGTGGATAATATGGGGCTGATGATGCCGGGAGTCATTCTGGTCATGGCTTTGGGAGTAGCTGTCACAGGCTATCTGATAGAAAGCAAATTCATGGTAAATGCAGCTTATTTTTCGTTCGGACTGGCATTGGCGGCATCTGTTATTTGCATTGTGGGCGAAGCCCGGTGGAATCTTTATTATATATTGTTCTCCGTGTGTTTTGTTACCATGTTGGTTGTCCCCGGACATCGTGTAAATAGAGAATCGAATCAAAATAAATGATATGTTTAAAGAACTGAACCCTTTGCTCCATAGTGAACTGCGGCTTGCTGTGATGTCGTTGCTTATCAGTGTAGAGGAGGCAGATTTTGTCTACATCCGTCAGCAGACGGGAGCAACGGCCGGAAACCTCAGTGTGCAGATAGACAAACTCGGCAAGGCAGGCTATGTGGAGGTGATAAAGACGTTTAAGGGAAAGATGCCTTGCACCATTTGCAAGATTACTCCGCAGGGAGTAGATGCTTTTGAAGAATATGTAGAATCGTTGAAATCTTATCTGGCAGGAAAACTGTGATTGCCAGAATAATCTAAAAGGAAAGTTATGAAGAATGTAATTCTATTTTTAATCTTGTTAGCATCGGCAATGACAAGTCTGTATACGGCTGATGCAGACTGTTATGAAGTGCCGAAGAGAACATCTGATACTGTTTTCGGAGCTATTCAAGGCAAAATAGAATCGGCAATGAACAATTGCTTCGTGCTGAATTCTGTCTCTCCGCTTGATAGTTTGTCCGAGCGTCTTAATAGAGGAGGACTTCGGAATAATATTGTGCAGTATTGGAAGGGGTATATAAATTATTACAAAAGTGTTTTTTACATGAAAGTCGGTAATAGAGCTGAAAGTGCAAAACTCATCAAGGAAGCATCGCTCACATTGGACAGTGTGGCGGACAAGACTTCTGAAGACTATGCTTTGCTGGCACTTATGCAGAGCTTTTCCATTCAGTTTGTTTCAGGAGTAGAAGCGGGAAAGCTCGCTTTGATGGTCAAAAGAAATGCCGAAAAGGCGGTGGAAATGGATTCTACAAATGTGAGAGGATGGTATATCTTGGGTAGCCACGATTACTATACACCGGCCGGTTTGGCACGAGAGAGTAAAGTTGAATATTATCTGAGGAAGGCAATCTCGTTTGCTTCTAAAAGTGAGGACGCTTATCGTCCCACATGGGGCAAAGAAAATGCTTACGAACTTTTAATTCGCTATTATATTCAGAACGGAAAGAAGGAAGAATCCAAAGAGTGCTTGTCGGCGCTCGAAAAGGAAAATCCGGACTGCTATTTCATTCGAGAATATAAGAAAAAACTGGATATACAGTGAAATTCAACCTGAAACACTTTAGAGTCTGTTTTTTTTGATTTTCCTGAAAATGATGTCGGGCAAAATTTAAACAGACTCTTATATTTAATGGGTCAAAGGTAGGAATCTTTCGGAAAGGTTTCTACCTTTGTCTTTTGAGAAAGATTCGTTTGAGGAGATTAATATTGAGAGTAGTAAAAGACAGCCTGATATGAGAATTCTGGTTACTTATGCCGTGCAAGGTGAGTTTACGGAACTGAAGTTTCCCGGCCTGATAGGAAAGGAAGAAGTGCAGATAGGTTACCTCCGTACCGGAATAGGGAAGGTGAAGTCCGCTTTTTACCTTGCGGAAGCGATTAATCACGGATTGCCCGACTTGGTGATAAATGTAGGTACGGCAGGAACTATTCACCATTGGGTGGGGGCGGTTTTTGTATGCCGCCGTTTCATTGACCGCGATATGCGGAAGTTGACGGACTTTGGCGTGGAGTATGAAATCGATTCTTCCGGATTGCTGGCACAGAAAGGTTATTGCCTGCATTGGCAGAATGAGGGCGTTTGTAACACGGGAGATACTTTCTTGACAGAATTATCGGATGTGGAAGGTGATGTTGTGGATATGGAAGCCTATGCACAGGCAATGGTATGTCGTGCCAAAAACATACCGTTTATATCGGTGAAATACGTAACGGATATCATAGGACAAAATTCCGTGAGACATTGGGAGGAAAAATTGGCCGATGCACGGAAAAAACTGGGAGAGTTCTTTGAGGACCGTTCTCCTCTAACTCTTTCCCCGTAGGGAGGAGGACAGGTACGGACTCTATTGGTTTGGCAATAGAGAGAAGCGAATTTAATGCCTCCCCTCCTATGTGGGGAGGAGACGTGACGGGTTTCTATTTCAGCGTTCTGAATGACAAGATATGCCGGGTGACGCCCATTGCGATAAGAAACATCAGTATTTTTACCCCCATCAAAGGGATTAAGAAAAAGATACAATAGAGAACGCTTCCCCACATCAATAGCAGGGAGTAGATTTTCGCTCGTAGCGGAATGGCCTTGTTCTCGCGGAAATTGCGGATATAAGTGCCGAGGTATTTATGATTCAGCAACCATTGGTATAGACGAGGCGATCCTCTGAAATAGAGGGCGGCGGTGAGCAGCAAAAAAGGAGTTGTAGGCAGCAAAGGCAGGAATATGCCGATGAACCCCAGTACTAAGGAAATCGTTCCTAAAATGATATAAGCCGTTTTCATGCGGCAAATGTAGGAAAAATAATATAGATAATATGTATGCGAATAAAGTAAAGAAGGTGGTTGCCGTTCACGACCTTTCGGGAGTTGGGCGGGTTTCCCTGACAGTGGTTATCCCCATACTTTCCACAATGGGTTTTCAGGTATGTCCGTTGCCTACGGCAGTGTTGTCCAGCCATACTCAATATTCTCATTTCTCTTTTCTCGACTTGACGGACGAAATGCCGAAGATAATCTCTGAATGGAAGAAATTGGGAATGCAATTCGATGCTTTCTACACGGGATATTTAGGCTCTCCACGCCAAATACGCATTGTTTCTGATTTCATCAATGAATTTCGTCAGTCGGAAAGTTTGGTGGTGGTAGATCCGGTGTTGGGAGATAATGGACGGCTTTACGCGAATTTTGATACCTCTATGGTGAATGAGATGAGACATCTTATCACGAAAGCAGACGTTATTACTCCTAATCTGACGGAACTTTTCTACTTGTTGGATGTTCCTTATCAGGAGCAGAATACGGATGAAGAATTGAAGTCATATCTCCGGAAACTTTCCGGTTGCGGTCCTGAAGTGGTGATTATTACCAGTGTGCCGGTATTGGGTGATAAGCATAAGACTTCCGTATATGCTTATAACCGAAACGGAAACCGATATTGGAAAGTGACTTGCCCTTATTTGCCCGCCCATTATCCCGGTACGGGCGATACCTTTACCAGTGTCATTACCGGTGCATTGTTGCAGGGCGACAGTCTGCCCATTGCTTTGGACCGTGCCACGCAGTTCATTATGCAGGGCATTCGCGCCACTTTCGGATATGAATACGATAACCGCGAGGGCATCCAGCTTGAAAAGGTATTGCATAATCTTGACATGCCAATTCAGATATCCAGCTACGAATTAATTGATTGAAAAAAGAGTATGTGATATGAAAGAGAGAACTGATATGAAGAAGCAAATCTGTTTGCTATTGCTTCTGTACTGCAATTTGTTGGCTGTAATGGCACAGACTGCCGCCGATTCGCTGGCACTTGTTGAGGCAGACTGGCAGGCTGTTTCTTTGCAAAAAGGAATTCTTTATCGTAAAGCGGCATTTTCTTCCTTGTATGGAGTGCCGCAAGAAATTTCCATTTTTGAAATATCGCCGAAACATTATCGTATGGATGTACTTATCCATAATCCTAAAGAAGAGACGAGTATTGCCGCCCGTCGTTCGGGGGCTGTAGCTGCCATCAATGGTTCTTTTTTCGATATGAAGGTGGGCAATTCCGTTTGTTATTTACGCCATGATGGGGTTGTGGTAGATACAACCGCCACCGGTGCTCTATCGACAGTGTCGAATGGTGCGCTGCTTATACGAAAAGGGAAATTGCGGTTGATGTCTTGGAACAAACAAAAAGAAAAGACTTGCAAGCTGAAGCGGGGCACTGTGCTCGCTTCCGGTCCATTGATGTTGCTGGATGGAAAAAACTGTGATCTTTCTGCATGCAATTCGAACTTTGTAAAGACTAAGTATCCTCGCAGTGCCGTGGTTCTGACCGGAAACAAGAAGATCTTGTTGATCGTTGTCGACGGACGCAGGAAGGGAAAAGCAGAGGGGGTCAGTATTCCCGAACTAACCCACATGGTTCGCGTGTTGGGCGGGAAAGATGCGTTGAATCTGGATGGGGGAGGTTCTTCCACTCTTTGGAGTGCTTCCTTGCCAGATGAAGGCATTGCGAATACGCCTTCGGGCAAGGTCGAACGCAAGGTGGCAAATTCTCTTTGTGTGTACGAATAAGTTATGGGAAGAAAGCGAACAATATTTCGATAGCCGAAAAAGGAAGCCATAGGAAAACAGATAAAAAAGAAAAGTTGACTTATAATCTGGTAGAAACTGATTATGCACATTTAATTGTAAAGATGTAGACTAATTCAATCGTAATTATGAAAGTAGGTTTATTTATTCCTTGTTATATCAATGCTATCTATCCCGGTGTAGGGGTAGCAGCGTATAAGTTGTTGAAGAGCTTGGGGGTGGACGTAGATTACCCGTTAGACCAGACGTGCTGCGGACAACCTATGGCGAATGCCGGTTTTGAGGAAGAAGCTTCCGGACTTGCCCGTCGTTTCAACGATTTATTTAAAGAGTATGATTACATAGTCGGTCCTTCGGCCAGCTGTGTGGCGTTTGTCAAGCTGAACCATCCCGACATTCTGGCAAAAGAAGGACATCGCTGTGAGAGTGCCGGCAAAATATACGACCTTTGCGAGTTTGTGCACGACATTATAAAACCTGCAACACTGAATGCCCATTTTCCCCATAAGGTCAGTATCCATAACAGTTGCCACGGTGTACGCGAACTTTCTCTTTCTTCTCCGAGCGAGCGCAATATTCCTTATTATAATAAGTTGCGCGATTTACTCCGGATGGTTCAGGACATCGAGATTTTTGAACCGGAGCATGTGGATGAGTGCTGCGGGTTTGGAGGAATGTTTGCTGTTGAGGAGCAGGTAGTGTCTGTGTGCATGGCCAAAGATAAGATAAAGCATCACATGGAGACCGGTGCAGAGTTTATAACGGGTGCCGACAGTTCCTGTCTGATGCACATGCAGGGTGTTATAGAACGTGAGAAATTGCCGGTCAATACTATTCATTTTGTAGAAATATTAGCGTCAGAGTTATGAGTACCAAACATTCAAAGGCTGCCGAGAACTTTCAGAAGAATACTGCAATGGCGGCGTGGCACAACGAAACTTTATGGATGGTTCGTGCCAAAAGAGACAGAATGAGTAAGGAAATCCCTGAATGGGAAGACTTGCGTGAGCAGGCTTGTCGGCTGAAACTCTACTCCAATAGTCATTTGGAAGAACTGCTGTTGGAGTTTGAAAAGAATGCAACAGCCAATGGCGCTATCGTTCATTGGACAAAAGATGCTGCCGAATACCGTGAGATTATTTATGGGATACTCCTCAGTCATAATGTAAAGCATCTTGTGAAAAGCAAGTCCATGCTTTCTGAAGAGTGCGAACTAAATCCTTTCCTATTGGAGAAAGGTATCGATGTAGTGGAAACAGATTTGGGCGAGCGTATTTTGCAATTGATGCATCTTCCTCCCAGCCATATTGTGATGCCTGCCATCCATATCAAGCGCGAGCAAGTTGGCGAATTGTTTGAAAAAGAGATGGGAGCGGAAAAAGGAAATTACGACCCGACGTACCTGACACATGTTGCCCGTAAGAACCTGCGTGATATCTTTCTGAATGCAGAGGCAGCCATGACGGGAGCCAATTTTGCGGTGGCATCAACCGGTGACATTGTGGTTTGCACCAACGAAGGAAATGCCGATATGGGTACTTCTTGTCCCAAACTGAATATAGCGGCTTTCGGTTTGGAGAAGATTGTGCCGGACATGGATGCATTGGGTGTATTTACCCGTTTGCTTGCCCGTTCGGGTACGGGACAGCCGATAACCACCTATACTTCCCACTATCGTTATCCGCGTGAGGGAGGTGAATACCACATCATCATTGTGGATAATGGCCGGAGTTCCATTCTGGCTCATCCCGATCATATAAAGACATTGAACTGCATACGCTGTGGTGCTTGCATGAATACTTGCCCGGTCTATCGTCGCAGTGGGGGATATTCCTATACTTACTTTATCCCCGGTCCTATCGGCATCAATTTGGGCATGGCTCACGAGCCGGAGAAATATTACGATAATCTTTCCGCTTGTTCCTTGTGCCTGTCCTGTTCCAATGTATGTCCGGCCAAAGTGGATTTGGGCGAGCAGATTTATAAATGGAGGCAGGTGTTGCCGGATATAGGCAAGGCCAATCCGACAAAGAAGCTGATATCCAGCGGTATGAAAATATTGATGGAGCGCCCTGCTTTGTTCAATGCGGCTTTGTGGGCGGCCCCGGCGGTGAATCATTTGCCGCGTTTCATGGTGTATAATGATTTGAACGACTGGGGAAAAGGGCGTGAACTCCCGAAATTTGCGAGTGAGTCGTTCAATGAGATGTGGAAGAAAAACAAAGTTCAGGGAAAGGGGAAAAGAGATGAGCAGTAAAGAAGAAATTTTAGCCGATATCCGTAAAAATACGAAAAGACGATACGATTATCCGGTGTATAGTATCCATACAACAGTCTATCCGGATAAGACAACCAAGTTCCTTGAAGTAAGTGATTTAGTTGGTGGAGAAGCTATACTTCTGGAGGAGAGGCAGGATATTAATGATGTGATTTGTGAAAAATATCCCACGGCCAAAAGCATTGTTTCAAACATGGATGAGATTACATGTGCTACTTTGAACCCGGATGTTTTGGAGAATGCCGTTGAATTGAATGGCATCGAAGTAGCCGTAGTGAAGGGTGAACTGGGAGTTGCCGAGAACGGTGCAGTATGGATTTCTCAGTCGGTGAAGCATAAAGCCCTATATTTCATTGCAGAGAAGTTGGTGATTGTACTCGACCGGAATCGGATTGTCAACAACATGCACGAGGCTTACGGGCAACTGAAGAACGATCAGTATAAATTCGGCGTATTTATCTCCGGGCCATCCAAAACCGCAGATATTGAACAGGCATTGGTGATGGGGGCGCACGGGGCAAGGGATGTACTGGTTGTTTTGACATAAAAAAAGAAAGTGTTTTTGGAATACACTTTCTTAATCTTTGCACGGGAGGAGAGGCTCGAACTCCCGACACCCGGTTTTGGAGACCGGTGCTCTACCAACTGAGCTACTCCCGTGTTTGTGGCTGCAAAGGTAATTGAAACTTTCAAATACACAAACAACCTATCCGGTTATTTTCTGGAGGAAGTTGCTTATAACATCTGTAGGTCTTGATACATAATATGATAAGGTGTCGCTTTTTTTTCTAATGCAAGCGGATAGGCTCTTGAAGAAGAAGGCATCCGGTAGAGACGCATCGGACGATTCTCAAAGAGAAACTCTGTGAAGTCGCCCACTTTAGGCTTTTCAATGGAGAACTGAAGACAAAGGACTTCAGTGGCTTTTTCGCCGGTAGTGACGATAGCCTTGCATCCCGGCAACCGATGTAGCAAGTTGGGGATATCTGTGGGCTGCACCACTTCCAGAAACTTATCGGAAGCATTGTCTTGCAAACGGCGCACAGCCGTTGCTGTATCGAATAGGGCAATGCCTTTCTCTTGCAGGAAGTCGGTAAGGCGCTCTTTATAGAAGGTTTTTCGAGCTTTGTCCACGAAATAATCCTTGTCATTGAAAAACACGAGGCCGGTAATGCGCCACATGTCATTTCCCCAATTGGGGTAGTAGAAGTCCATCGACCACCGTTTCTTTTGCGGTGGAAAACTCCCCAGCATCAGCAGGCGTGCATTGCCGGGGAGGAAAGGTTCAAAAGGATGTTGCTCTATTTCCATCATTGCACATTTGGTTGTTTCGTCTGCAAAAATACAGATTATTTCGGATAATGTGCTATTCGTTAATCTCCAGATTAGTCATCTTGTCGGTGATTCGGAAAGGAAAGTCGGGATACTCATATAGATGGAATCGTGATTCGGTTTCGCCTTGTGTATAGTTCCAAATGGTAGCATATTCTTCTATGTCTTCTCCTATGGTTTGTAGTTGGCGCAAGTAAGAAGCGATGGATTTGTTCTCCACAATATATACTTGTCCCAATCGGTCTATAATCGGACTATGGCGTCGTGTGCTGTCATGGTCGAAACACAGAATACGCTTACCTTCGGTGGTGATGCCGACCATCCGGAAAGTCATGCTTTTCCCGATAGCGGGCAGGTTAAGTACATTCCTGTCGGTAGCAAGGAAAGGCAAATGGTGCGTTTTCAGAAAGCGTCGGATGTAGGCAGCCGGGTCATGAATGTTTTCGAGCGTTGTCGATAAGTTATAGGCATCCTCTTTGGATAGTTTCCCGAAACGTTTCTCTTCCAGTTGCTCCTGTACGGAACGGCTGTTCGGAGCAAATACGGCATTGTTTTCCTCAAATCCTTTTACGGAGAAAGTGTAATAGGACACCACTCACAGTTGGTTCAGCACTTGGCGCAAACGGGTGGTATGTCCTCGTCGGGAAGCTGCTACGTTATATACCAACTGATTGTCGATGAGCCATCCTGCCGTCAATAACTTCCGTATTCCTTCCGCAGCTTCGGGAGTCACTTCCAATGGTGTCTGGAAATGGGTTTGGATGATGAATTGCCGAATGCCTATGGCAGAGGCTTTCTCTTTGAATTCTCGTAAAATTTCTACCAGTTCGTCGTTAATGCGCATAGGTAGATAGGCAGGGAGGCGTGAACCGAGGCGGATGCGTTGTAATTCCGCATACTTTTCTCCTTCAGTGCGTTGCTGATTCGCTTTCCGTTTACGGACAGCCATACGATATACCGCTTCTAAAATGTGGTGCAGTGTTTTGTTCTGACTCATCAGGGCATCTCCGCCGGTGATGAGAATATCGCGTA
Organism: Prevotella heparinolytica; assembly: GCF_002998535.1. Lineage (NCBI taxonomy): Bacteria > Pseudomonadati > Bacteroidota > Bacteroidia > Bacteroidales > Prevotellaceae > Prevotella > Prevotella heparinolytica. The sequence goes on from NZ_CP027234.1 coordinate 467,460, forward strand.
GTTGTGTGTCCTCTTCGAAATAATTCATCAGTCGCCGTAGCTTCTTTTCCCAGCTTTCTTTTGGATGCAGTGCATCAAATTCAAAGTTTAGACGCTGGCTTTGAAAGTCGTACATGCGCTGGCAAGATGCGCATAATCCACCACAGGCACGTCCCATTGTGTCGGGAATGAGAATGGCTACCTCCGGATAGCGGCGATGAATATTATGACCATCAGGAAGCAACCAGCCGGCAGCATTGGGTTTTCCGGTTTCTACCATATCTTCGCGTTCCCAAGCGCGGATATGACCGTAGGTCTCTACCAGCTGGGGTGAGTATAGGATATAACTGCGCAGGGCTTCATCATCATACCCTCCGTTTGTGCAATTCAGCAGTGACAGGTAATAGGGTGTTGCAAAAAAAGGCATCCCTTTTTTGCGTGCTTTAGAAAGCAGATACATGGTTTCGACAGACAAGGAATTACCAAGAAAGCGGTTCAATTCCGTAGGAGTTTTCACTGCCATGGCAAGATGAAAACGAAAGTCATTCCACCATTCGTTGACGAGACGGAACTTCTCATCATAACTGATACCGTCTGCAAAATGAAAACGTGAGGTCGGATGCTTCCGGTGTTCAATTTTTTGTACCAGTGCATGCAGAATGCGCTCTTTGTTCTTGGTGCGAATCTGTTGTACGTCTTCGTCCAATCCCGTAGGCCATCGTTCTGTCAGTGACTTTATTTTTTGAGCGGAAGGCAGAGGTATTGAGGGGTGCTGAAGACGTCTGAATTGTTGGAACAAGTCGATGAACACATCCGTCTCCATCTCTTCTTCCCACTGCCTTGTAAGAAAGGCGTGCAGCAGAGACAAGGTTGATATCGTCAGTTGTGTTCCGGTAGATAGTTCGTGAACCTCTTGTCCGTCAAATTCAATCAAGAGTCGAATTTGCTTGCCGGCCTCACTTTCTACTTCCGGATGAGCGGCTATGTATTCCGATAACCTGGTCTTGAAAGTTGTAGCATGCTCGCTTCGTACAGCGATATCGACCAGTTCGGGCAATTCATGCCGATAAAGTTGTTCCAGTTGTGAGAGAGTGAGTGCAAGCATTTTCTTTTGTTTCATAAGCAGTTGTTTTTTGAAGTTAATAATTATGTGGGGCTGATGAGATAGGATGACTTGTATACAAGCCGAAGCCCCTGCATTCCATGAAAGGGAATAAAATACTTTGCTAAAAGTACTAAAAAAGGCGAGAAAGAAACTTCTCGCCTGCATGCTTATGAAAAAAATTAGAGTTCTTTTTCTTTTGCTAACAAAGAACCCTCAGGAAGGAGACTTTCTTATTTCTGCTCCGTATTTTTAGGTTTCGGTTCTTTCTTGGCAAGCATCACTATGTTATATACATATTCAGACATCCATTCTTCCGAATATCCCAAACGTTCTTTATATTGGCGTACAGACATGGCTGTTTTGTGTACATCGTCTTTTTTCCATATATTTTTGGTGCAGACGTCGTGCACGGTCTTTTCGGTCATGCTGCGCAATGCCCCTTTGAAGAAAGAAGGCAGGCGGAACTTCCATTGCATCAGGTTGCCCATAAGCATCATCAGGTCGTTGGAAAAGCCTTGATACATGAAAAGGTAGCTTTGTACGTCATTTTGTGTGCGGCAGTGTTTCTTCACGGAAGCATCTATTTCTTTGAAAAAGTTCTCGCTGATGCTGTAGTCCTGCATCAGCATTTTGCGCGAGGCTGCCTTTTCTGCTTGTCCCAAACGTCCTCCTTGTGTCGGGATTTTGAACAGACGCTTGAAATTGGCCACATCAGGAATGAAACGTATGTTGGTGATGCCCAAATTGGCGGCTATCACAGACTGGAAATAGACGCGTGTCAGCGAAACGAAGTCTTCCACGTTTTTGGAAGATGTCTCTCCGGCATTTTTGTTGAATAGTTTGGTAAATATACCCATATTACGTATGATTTATGATTTGTAATTTATAATTGCCGCAGCAATTGCGATTGCAAAAGTACGAAATAAGTTGATTCTCACCAGCACTCCGAGATTTTTTATCTCTCTTTTTTTAAGGTGATTATTTGTGAAAACAGAACTGTGAAACAGAAAGGCCTTTCTCGAAATAGAGCTGCAAGAATTGCCGTGTCTTCCTTTATTTCAGTTTGAAAAGAAACTTATGTCCTTCGAATACCGGCTCTACTATGTCATACCGTATAAATTGGGCCAGCAAATGTTCGGCAGCATGTCGGGAGAGATGTGACAGTCGGCAGTATCGGTTTAAAGATAATCGGCCGTTTTCTTTCAGAAGGTCGAGCAACAGTTGTTCTCGTTCTGTATATTCTATCAGTTCTCCTTTTGAATTTCCTTTTTGCTTCCAGACACGCAAATGAATGGGAGTGGCCAGAATGTTTTCGTCTTTGATGCGAAGATAAGCAAGGTGTTTTCCCGCTTCATTTTTGGCATATATAGGCTTTTGTTCGCTTTCGTCTATCTTCACAACCAGAATGGTTCGTCCTTCCGGATGATAGGTCTGTGTGTGGAAGTTCACCTCAGGGTGGCAATACAATTTTGCGGCTGCTTCTATCATATATTGTTCTTCATCAGAACGTACACCGGCAATTTTTCCATTGTCTTTCACTCCGATAAGCAGTCGTCCTCCTTCCGTATTGGCAAAGGCGGATAACGTTTTGGCAATCTTTCGGGCATCGGAGATTTCGAACTTGAAGTCCTGTTGCTGATGCTCCCCTTCGGCTATCAGGGCACGTATATATTCAGTATCGGTAAGCGTTTTCATGTCTGCAAAAGTATGGAAAAAACGTGTAAAAGCCCCTTATAGCACTGTTTTTACCGATTATTTCAAAAAAAATATCGTTTTTCTGTATTTATTTCGAGAAAGAATGTATTTTTGCCAGACATTATTAACGAAGTAATTAAAAGTATTATGAAAGAATTAGTTGAGAAAGTAGCAGAATTGTATGCTGCATTTGAAAAAGATGCAAAAGCACAGTTGGAAAATGGTAACAAAGCTGCCGGAACACGTGCGCGCAAGGCCTCCTTGGAAATTGAGAAAGCAATGAAGGCTTTCCGTAAAGCATCTCTGGAAGCTGCGAAGTAAGCGAAGAAAAAGCAAGAAAATGCTGTGAAAGACTGCCATAATAATCGGCGGTCTTTTTTGTTTTGAGAGGTTTTATTACTACATTTGGCACGATAGAAAGATGGATGAACGTGTACTTGGAAAATTGAAGATACTGGCTGAGTCGGCAAAGTATGACGTCTCTTGCTCCTCCAGCGGTACAGTGCGCTCCAATAAGGCGGGCACACTGGGTAATACTGTGGGCGGTTGGGGAATCTGTCATAGCTTTGCCGAAGACGGGCGTTGCATCTCATTGCTCAAAGTGATGCTCACTAATTATTGCATCTACGATTGTGCTTACTGTATCAACCGCCGTAGCAACGACCTGCCGCGTGCCACGCTTTCGGTAACCGAACTTGTGGAGCTTACGATGGAGTTTTATCGCCGAAACTATATCGAAGGATTGTTTTTGAGCAGTGGTGTGGTGCGCAATCCGGACTACACGATGGAACGGCTGGTGCGTGTGGCCAAAGACTTGCGTGTGGTTCATCGTTTTAACGGCTATATTCATCTGAAGAGTATTCCCGGTGCCAGCCGTGAGTTGGTGAATGAAGCCGGATTGTATGCCGACCGTCTCAGTGTCAACGTAGAAATACCGAAAGAAGAGAATCTGAAGATGCTGGCTCCCGAGAAAAATCATGAAAGTGTTTATGCGCCGATGCGATACATTCAACAGGGAGTTTTAGAAAGTTCGGAGGAACGTAAGAAACACCGTCATGCTCCCCGTTTTGCTCCTGCAGGACAAAGCACTCAGATGATAGTGGGGGCTACTGCCGAGACGGATAAGGATATATTGCATCTTTCGTCGGCATTGTATAAGAAACCTTCCATGCGTCGTGTCTACTATTCGGGCTACGTCTCTGTGAATACGTATGACAAGCGTCTGCCGGCATTGAAGCAACCGCCTTTGGTACGTGAGAACCGCCTCTATCAGGCCGATTGGCTGATGCGTTTTTATCAATTCAAGGTAGAAGAAATTGTGGATGACGCTTATCCCGATTTGGATTTGGAGATTGACCCTAAACTTTCTTGGGCCTTACGGCATCCTGAACAATTTCCTGTTGACGTGAATAAAGCGGATTATGAAATGTTGCTCCGTGTGCCGGGCATCGGAGTGAAGTCGGCACAACTGATTGTAGCTTCCCGCCGCTTCTCCAGAATAGGGTTTTATCAACTAAAGAAGATGGGGGTGGTAATGAAAAAAGCACAATATTTTATTACTTGCTGCGAACTGCCGATGCGTACAGTGAACGAATTGACGCCTCAAGGTGTGCGCAGCTTGTTGCTGCCCAAGTCTCGAAAGACGAAAGGGGAGGACGGACAATTGCTGCTGGATTTCAAGTAAGGGATGTTTTCTTTATTATTTTGACACAGCTCGTTGCTGAAAATCCGAATAAACTCAAAAACATTTCTATAAAGACTAAGAATTGAAATGAACATCTTTTTCTTCGACCGGACTTTCGAGGGGCTGCTGACCGCTGTTTTCGATGCCTATGTGCGTCGCGTTTTTCCTGATATACTGCTTGGAGAAGGAGAACCCTTGCCTTTGTTTTACGACGAAACATTTACGGTGATTACCGATGCAGAGAAGGCTGCCCGTGTGTGGAAAGGACTGGAAAAGAAACTTTCGGCTTCTGCTCTTGGCTGTTTGGCACAGTGCTGGTTGGCAGAAGAGCCGGAAACTCCGATACTGCTGTTTCGTTATATTCGCAAGGCAATAGATGCACCTCGTTCTATCGAGACCAATTTTGCCGATCCTGATGTGTTGGAATTTTCGCGCATGTGGAAGCGTGTGGACTGGGAGCGTGTACGTTTGCTGCAATTTATCCGCTTTCAGAAAGCGGCGGACGGAACATTCTTTGCTGCCGTAGAGCCGGAAAAGAATGCTTTACCTCTTGTAATCGACCATTTCCGTGACCGGTTCGCCGACCAACCTTGGCTGATATACGACATCAGGCGCGCCTACGGTTATTATTACGATTTAAGGCAAGTGCGTAGAGTGACTTTCGATGAAGACAGTTGCGAGGTACATCTTGTCACCGGTATGCTTGATGAGAGTTTGATGGATAAGGACGAAAAACTTTTTCAATCTCTTTGGAAGGCCTATTTCAAGGCCATTTGTATCAAAGAACGCCTTAATCCCAAAAAACACAGGCAAGATATGCCCGTGCGTTATTGGAAGTATCTGACGGAGAAACAGCAATAGTAACTAATTCATTTTTATTGATGTATGCATATCTGCTATCCTAATTATAACACTATTTATCTGTTGTAATCCGATAGAACCGGCAGAGTTTTCTTCTCAAGCCCATCTGTATTATGGGTATGATTCATAGATATTAAAAATATCTTTTGAAGCTGAACCTCCTTATTGTATAGTGAAGAACTTATATCATTTAGAGTGTTTTCTTCTATATGAGTTATTCTATCTATAATTTCTTGTTTTCTCCAAAGAATATAGTTCATTCTAAAAGCAAATTCTTTTGAAAAATATAATCAAATATTCCTCTTAAAAAGCAAAGAAAAAAGATATGATTGTCTTAGTCCTATACTGATGTATGATCAGTCGTATACTGATCCTACATCAGTCGTATACTCATCCTGCATCAGTCGTATACTCATTCTACCCCCCTCTCAGAAGATGCTCTGGCGTGGGTATTCTTTCCTCTGCTTTTTTTGTCGGGAATGGATTTGAAATGGTAAATAAATATGTCGAGTGCCATTGCTGCTTTTCTCTTTGAAAAGAAATCCGTCATCAACCTTGTTTTTTTGTTTATGACGAAGCATTACGGCTATATCGTTTCTATTCCGAGTTTACCTAAAGTGTCTTATGGATAAAATGAGTGTCTTGTCTCTTATCCTACCACTTTTAATATCTACTTTTTTGTACGTGCAGGAATAAAAGAATATATTTGTGCAGTTTTTTCCATCTGTTTTACGAAGTTTCGAATATCGTTCATTCGTGTTTCTTGCAGATACATGTAGGGCGGGGGAATGTATTTGTTCAATTCTTTACACTAAGACAGGCAGATGATAGCGTGCAAATGGAACGTGTAACTATATAATAAAAACAGTGTATTTATGAAGAAAGTGATTATCAACTCGTATGAGGAATTTGAAAAGCTGGTAGGCCGGCAAATCGGTGTTTCGGATTATGTAGATCTTCCTCAGGAACGCATCAATCTTTTTGCCGATGCAACATTGGACCATCAATGGATTCATGTAGATGCAGAACGTGCCAAGGTAGAGAGTCCTTTCAAGAGCACCATTGCACATGGATATCTCACTTTGTCGATGTTGTCCTACCTGTGGAGTCAGATTATTGAGGTGAATAATCTGAAGATGATGATAAACTATGGCATGGATAAGATGAAATTCGGTCAGGCCGTGTTGTCGGGGCAGCGCATTCGTTTGGTGGCTGATTTGCACTCCTTATCCAATTTGCGTGGGGTGGCAAAGGCAGAAATTAAGTTTGCTATTGAGATTGAGGGAGAGAAGAAAAAAGCACTCGAAGGCATAGCCGTTTTTTTATACTACTTCAACTAAAACTTTCTCTCCATAGGTGGCGGATGGCTGCTATGGGATGATATAGCAGCATCCGCGGACCGGAATATCGCATAATTGCCCGCATCCGCTCTTTCATTTCCGGTTTATAGCAATGCACGGTGCAGAGCCTGCAAGTCGGTTTCTTTTCTTCGAAAGGGCAACGGGAAAGACGGGCATGTGCATATTCCAATGTCTTCCGGCATTGCTGACATAGCCTACGGTTTCCCTCTTTCTGCCTGCAATACAGCCGTACCATCTGCTCTATGGTCTTTTTTTCCTCTTCGATGCGAGATAACATACGAGATACTATCGGTAGTGATTTAAATGATAGAGCAAATATAGAACTTTATTTTGATTGCGGAGAATGAGGAATTGTCTTGATTTTGTTTTATATTCGTTTCCTCAAACCGTCATTTATGGACAAAGACATTTTCAGGCAAGAAGTTTACGACATAGTTGCCGCCATTCCTCCGGGCTGTGTGTTGACGTACGGGCAAATAGCTTACCTGATAGGCAAACCTCAATATTCCCGTATGGTGGGGCATGCCATGCACAATGCTCCTTCGGAGTTGCATTTGCCTTGTCATCGGGTGGTGAACAGTCAAGGACGACCGGCACCTTACTGGATGGAACAAAGAGAATTGCTTGAAGCCGAGGGTGTGAGATTTAAAAAGAATGGATGTGTAGACATGAAACAGGCGCAGTGGGAATTTATGAAAGAATAAATAGAATGGAAAAATGAAATTTATAGGTGCACATGTATCGGCAAGCGGCGGAGTTGAATGGACTCCCGTCAATGCCCATGAGATAGGGGCAAATGCTTTTGCCCTGTTTAGTAAGAATCAGCGTCAGTGGGTGGCAAAGCCCCTGACAGACGAGAGTATCGAACTGTTTAAGGAGAATTGCGTGAAGTATGGCTTGGATGCCTGCCACATTCTGCCCCACGACAGCTATCTGATAAATCTGGGACATCCGGAAGCAGAGGGGCTGGAGAAGAGCCGTGCTGCTTTCTTGGACGAAATGCAGCGTTGCGAGCAACTGGGATTGCGCATGCTGAACTTCCACCTCGGCAGTCATTTGAATAAGATTTCCGTAGAAACATGTCTGGACAGAATAGCAGTGTCCATCAACATTGCTTTGGAGAAGACACGGGGCGTGACCGCCGTCATCGAAAACACGGCCGGTCAGGGGAGCAATATAGGGAATGAGTTCTGGCATCTGAAGTATATCATCGACCGTGTGGACGACAAGTCGCGTGTAGGTGTTTGTCTGGACACCTGCCACACTTATACTGCCGGTTATGACATTGTGAATGAATACGACAAAGTGTTTGATGAATTTGAAACAGCAGTAGGCTTTCATTATCTTCGTGCCGTTCACCTGAACGGCTCCAAGAAGCCTTTGGGAAGCCGGGTAGACCGGCATGACAGCATAGGCAAAGGATTGATCGGACTTGATTTCTTCAAACGTTTCATGACGGATACCCGTTTTAACGATATGCCGGTTGTTCTGGAAACGCCCGATGAATCGCTTTGGGCAGAAGAAATCAGGATGCTGAGGAGTTTTGAGTAAGAGCGGAAAGATGTAAGTCTCTCATTTTCGGCCTGCCTTTTGCCTTAAAAACAAATGATGGGAGTATATAGAATATTTTAAGCGCAGAAGATGCAAGTGTTCCTTTTAAGGGAATAACAGCGTCTTCTGCGCTTTTGGCATTGGAGAGTAAAAGTGTATATTGCTTTGCAGTGATTTCTCGTACTTTAAGTATCTCCTGCAGACGTTTATTAAACGGTTTTACTGCTTTTACTAAAGTTTCTCTTTATTTTTTTAGTAATAAATAGTTACTTGTTTAATAGTGGAATATATTCTTCATATCCTTTTTCTTTCATTTTTTCCTTGGGAATAAACAGTAAGGCCGCGCTGTTGATGCAATATCTCATTCCACCCTTTTCTTTGGGGCCGTCGTTGAATAGATGTCCCAAATGAGTATCGCCTGTTTTGCTGCGTACTTCCGTACGAATCATGCCGTGTGAGTGATCTGCTTTTTCCGTTATGAGAGATTTGTCTATGGGTTTGGAAAAACTCGGCCAACCGCAACCTGAATCGAATTTGTCGGTGGAAACAAACAGCGGTTCCCCCGTGGTGATATCCACATAAATACCGTCTCTCGACTCATTCCAATATTCGTTGTTGAAAGGTGTTTCGGTAGCATTGTTGCGCGTCACGTTATATTGCATTGGGGTGAGTTTTTTCTTTAGAGAAGCGTCATCCATACGGGTATATCTCTTCTTTGGGGAAGGGGCAGGGTTTGCCTCTTTGGCTGCTTGGAATAATCTTTTCGGGATATGGCAATATCCGTCGGGATGTTTGTTTAAGTAATCCTGATGATACTCTTCGGCCGGGAAATAATTTTCCAAGGGCTTGTACTCCACAGCAATCGGTTTGGTATGTTTCGCGGCAAGCCGGTTTATCGAGGCCTTTATGAGAGGCTCGTCCGCTTTATCGGTATAATAAATACCCGTGCGGTACTGCGTGCCCGCATCATTTCCTTGCTTATTGACACTGATGGGGTCGATTGTTTCGAAAAACAGCTCCAGCAACATTTCCGGGGTGAGCTGCTTGGGGTCATATTCCACTTTCACGGTTTCAACAAATCCTGTTTTTCCCGTCGATACGGTTTGGTAGTCGGGATGGCTGCCCTTGCCGTTGGCATAGCCGACTTCTGTCTTAATCACGCCGCGGATTTGTTTCAGGTAATGCTCCGTACCCCAGAAACATCCTCCGGCCAGATAGATTTCCTTTTTCACGTTTTTAACTTCTTTCGTCATATCTTTTTTCTTTTGTAAGGTTTGGGGGCTTGCAAAAACAAGAGAGAAAGCCCCAAGCAAGAGAATTGCAATACTTAATGTTTTCATTGTTTATCTGATTATATTTGTTTATTGTTTTCTGTCTTTTCTCCGGAAGCCGAACAACATCATTCCGAATCCGAGAAATGCGATGTCTTTAAGTATGAAAAAATCGGTTACGACTACACCGTCCTTGATTTTCCACATACCGGGAGTGAAGAATAAAAAGCTGAGTGTGACGAGGAATATCACTATTATTCCTGCTCCGGCATATCGTCTTAGAGAATGGAATTTAATCGACAGAAGCAATAGAAAGGCTGTCGATATCTCTACCAAACCTATCACATTGGAAACGGTTTGCAGATCGAACAGATTATACACTCTTCCGAAAAGAGGGTGATGTGCTACCAAAGGTTTGATGGCGGCTGCCTCCGTTGGGGTAAATTTGAATATTCCGATCCACAGAAGGATAGCGGCAGTGCCGAGGAGGGTAATATAATATCCGGTTTGGAATATTCCCTCATAAGGAAAAGATTGTTTTCTCATACTCATCTTGTCAATTCTTTTTTTAATTACCTTGAATTTGTCTATTCATTTTTCGGAATCCTACAAAAGGCTTTCCCGATTTTATAGTCGGTAAAATCATGCAATCCTGACAAGGAGAGGGAGATTATAAGCTCATTTTTTTCTTTATGTTATCTTTAAATGATTGTATTTCAGTGTTATTGAAAGATTCTTTTTTCTCATATTTTTTTGTGAGCAGCCAATCTATCCACTCCACCTTTTTAGCATAGGCCGCACACCATTTACATATCGATAAGTGTGCACGGAGACGTATCCTTAAAATGAGAGGGAGTTCTCCGGCATTCTTTCGCTCGATCAGCGATGGTACCCGGCTGCACGGCATAATAAAGAAATGAATCAATTTATTGAATAATGCTTTCATAATTTGTCAAACCAGTTTAATTCGATACATTTTCTCAGCTGCATACGACTGCGTTGAAGAATCTTCCATAAATTGGTCGCGGCAATGTCCAGTTCATGACATACTTCATCGGCTTTTTTCTGATCAATGTAGTATCTCTTTACGGTAATCTGCCATTGAGATGGAAGGCGTTCGATACACTTGTCCAAAACATCCAGAATCGTATTTTCTCCTTCCGGTTCATTGGAAATACGAGGCCATTCATGCAGCACGGAGTCATCCGTCCATGAACCCGATGAATCGAAAAAATCCGGTATGCTGACTGTTTCGGGCTTGCGATACCGATCCCGGTAGAAGTCGGCAATTTTGTTTTTCAAGATATTTTGTAGCCAAGTTAGCGGCGTACTCTTTCTTTGAAAGGCATGATAGGATAATGAAGCGGATATAAATACTTCTTGCACCAAATCCATGGCATCATTCTTGTCCGTCACCATTGATAACGCGCGGTTCAATAATAGGCCGGAGTAAGATTCTATCCATTTGTTTATTTCTTCGTTATCCTGTTTCATACAAAAAATGATTTTGTCTTGAATAAGCTTTGCTCAAAATAAGAAAGACACCAATATTAAGGAGATTGAAACCACTACCTTAGTGACGGAGACCAAATACCTTGGCTCGTGGCAAATATAATACTTTTCTCGCAGATTAGGGGTAGATATTAATCTGAACATTGTTTATTGTTCCACTTCCACTTGATTTAAATTTCCACTTTGCCGCCTTTCACACCAACCGCCCAATCCTTCGTTTGACAGGTATAATCCTTTGTTGTACCAGACACAAGTGTTCAAGCTGTCAGACACAAGTGTCTGTCGCGTCAAACACAAGTGTCTGACAGAATAGATGCAGTCGTTTGATTTTCAATGATTTTTTGATAAGGAGCAAGACGCCGGCAAGGTTACTCACTTATGGCCTGTACTTCTTCCGTGATATATTCTTTGATAGAATTTTTGTGCTTTCGTCCGAGAATTCTTTTGTCCGCTTCACGAGTCTATTCTTTAAAATGTCGCTTTTTGGCTTATTTTCATTGTTTCCCCGGTTGCGGGATGTGTAAACTCTAAGGTTTCGGCGTGCAGATACAATCGTTTGGCCTTTTTCCCATACAGTTCGTCTCCGATGATGGGACAATTCAGGCCAAGCGGATGAGCGGCATGTACACGGAGTTGGTGAGTACGGCCGGTACGTGGATAGAAGGCAATACGGGTTTGTTTGTCGGTGCGCTCCAAGACCTCGAAGTCTGTAATGGCAGGCTTGCCGTGTTGTGCATGTACCATTTGCCGGGGGCGGTCAAAAGGGTTCAAACAAAGAGGAAGCTCAATGGTTCCGCGGTCTGTTCGCACTGTCCCGTCAAGCAAAGCGATATAACGCTTGTTGATGAGGCGGTTCTTGAATTGAGCCTGCAAATCCCGATGTATATGTTTGGTTTTGGCAATTAACAACAAGCCTGAGGTAGCCATGTCGAGTCGGTGAACCAGCAAGGGACCGTCGGCATCCGGATATTGTTTGCGTATCAGGCTGAATATGGAGGAAACGTCTTCCTTACCCGGTACGGACAACATGCCTGCCGGTTTGTCTACTACCAGTAGCCACTGGTCCTCGTAAACAATCTCCGGATTTTTATCTTGTGCCTGCATCTCTTTCAACATGGGGTTCTCCTCAACCTGTAATCCTTGCAACATGTGGTTCAGAATGGGTTCGCATTTCCCTTTGCATGCAGGGTAGTATTGACCATGATGGCGTATTTCTGTCTTCGGGGAATCTCCCCACCAGAATTCAGCCATAGCGAGCGGCTTCCATCCATGCAGATAGGCTTGCTGCAATAATTTGGGGGCAGCGCATTCGCCCGCACCGGCCGGAGGAGTCTTATGTACGGTTTCTTCGAATATCTCGCAGAGGTTCTTATACTCTCCACGCCGGTTCAATATCTTGAATTGTGCGAATAGCTCTTGCTGCAATATGGCGGAACGCCTTTTACGTTCCGCTTTTAAATTCCGTATCTGTTTTAATTGACTTTCGGCCTGTGTTTGCAAAATGGCTGTTCTTTCTTTCCAAGCACGTTCCAACCGTTTGTATTCAGCTTTTTGGAATTGACTTTCACGTATCAGTGAGGCTTCTTCCTGTGCGTCCGTCATGCCTGATTTCCTGCGATGCTCTCTTTTTACTTTGGCTTCTTTTAGTTCTGCCTTTGCCTGAGTCAATGCCTTTTGCCCGGCTTGAATGTTCTGGTTCAGCTCAGCCAGCAACCGGGTGTAGCTTTCATCCTCTTCCAGCAACTTGATGTTTCGATTAATGGCAGAGATGTTTTCTTCTTCTATTCTGAATAATCCTTGCGGTTGCAGAAAATCATATATAGGCGGCACGAAGTAGGAGTGTTGGTTCCGTCCGGCCAATATGCCCGAAAAGGCTGCTAAAAAGCCGATCTCGTTTTCCTTGGTTTGCACGACAAGCACACCGAACATTTTACCTTTGCTCAACTCTTCCTGCCATTCAGACTGTCCGTTGAGATAACTCTGTACTTCTTGCGCGGCCAGTATGCATAAAGGGTGCGGTGTGTAGCAGAAAGGATAGGTAAACCTTTCCGGAAGCGGAATGTTGGCGATGGGGGTGGAGAAAGAATGGAGCATAACGATATATAAAAAGACTGCCTCTGTGCAGGGAATGATTTTTCTATTCTTGTTTCTTTTTAGTAGAGGAAATCTCTTGTTGCCGTGGTTTTAGGGCAGATAGGATACGTGCTTTCTTTTTTCCGTATTTGCGTTCCTTTTCCCATGCGGATTTTCGGGCCTGATATTGCTCCATCTGCTTTTCGAGGTAATTGTCTGCCATAAGACTTCTTGATTTTTTTAAGTTTACAGTTGAAACAGCAAAGGGTGTGTCAACATTCTTCATGATATTCTTTTAGACACGAATTATCTGTCTCTTGCGGGTTTTGTCAATGAAAACCGCATTAATCCAAGGAACCGTGTCTGATATTATATCATAACACAGGATACTTTTGTTTTTGTCACACCCTTATCGTTGCGTGGGTAATGAAAATTCCTGCCAGTCATACTCTTCTCCATATTCATTGGCCACGGCAATGTGCAGGATAATATTTCCTGTCTTTATACGCTCTCCGGCACGGATGGTCGCCGTGTACTTCACTCCGTTACGAGGTGTAATTTGCTCTATCATGACGGAAGGGGAAATGTAGATGCGTTTCATTCCGGATACTTCAGTCACCAGCGGAACCACATTGTAGGCGGTTTCAGTACCTTCGTTCATGATTTCAAAAATCACTTTACTGCTCTCGCCCGAATGGATGATGTGGTCACGGCTGTCATCAATGAAGCGTATGTTTCGTATCTTCAGATACTTGTCGGCTATGGGTTTCCGGTATATTTCAGATTGAGGAGAGTCCGGTTGCGTCCTTTCTATCCTATATGCATATTCCTCTTGTCTTTGGGGGGTAGTGGCGGCATTGGCAATGGCAGCTCCGGCAATGGTTCCGATAATGGTTCCAATGGCCGAACCTCGATAACTGCCCCTCCATCCTCCGCTGCTTTCACCTATTAGTCCGCCGATGGCACCACCTACATTTCCTCCAATGGCAGCTCCGGTCAATACGGCATTAGGGTTGCCGGTTGCCGTCCGGCTTGTTTCGCATCCGCTACACATCACGATTAATGCCAGTACTCCTATAAAAAACTTGTTCATATAGATATCTCTTCCTGTTTTGTTATAATTAAGAAGAACGTGTTTCAAAGCCGCATTCTTCCATGAAGATAGACGCTTATTTGTATTTTGCCTTGATTTCTGGCAATGCTTTCTGTATATCGCTGATTCGGCGGGCGTCACTGGGGTGGGTACTCATCAGTTCTGGCACTTTGGCAGTGCTGCCTGAGGACATTTTCTGCCAAAACTTGACGGCAACATCCGGATTGTAGCCGGCCATTCGCATAAAAATCAGTCCCATATAGTCTGCTTCCAATTCGTGTTTACGGGAGAAAGGCAACATGACTCCATATTGTGCACCTACACCGTACACCTGATTGGCAATTGTTTGTATGGCGGCACTCTTTTGCGAGAGTGACAGGCTAAGTATTTGTGAGCCATATTGTGCCAATATCTGTTGACTCATGCGTTCATTGCTGTGTTTTGCCACGGCGTGGGCCACCTCATGGCCGATAACCACGGCCAGTTCGTCATCGGAGGAAACTATTTTCATCAATCCCTCATATACCACAATCTTTCCGCCTGGCATGCAGAAAGCGTTTATCTGTCCGTCCCTTACCAGATTAAATTCCCATGCAAAATTTTTCACTTCTGCAGCCAATCCGTTCTGTCTCAAGTATTGCTCGGTAGCTGCTGCAATTCTTTTTCCCACGCGTGTCACCATTGCCGCTTGTTGGACCGATGCCGACTTCGGGGCGGTTTTCATATAATCCTTATATTGGGTCAGGCTGGAAGTCAACACTTCCTGATCCGATACCAAAAGTACCTGCTTCCGCCCGGTCACAGGGACAGAACCGCATCCTGCCAACATGAGCAGAGAAACGATTATTAAAGAGATTTGTTTCTTCATATCATTTGTCTTTGTTGTTTGATGATGCAAAGGTAGAGAAAGTATTGGAAAGGTTGTTCTGTTTTTCGTAACTTCTTTCCTCCGGAGCAGATAGAATATTGAAAATAACAGGATATGTCGAAAGTGAAAGGGAGAGGAGATTATAATATTCAGGTGCAGATTCCACCGATTATCACGCTTTCTCTAAATAAGCTCCGTGAATCCGGCGTAATCTGCACCTGAAAAGAAGTGATAAGGCGTTTTTGACGCACCTTTATTATCGAAGATTAAATAAATCTTTTATTCCAATCTGCGAGCACCATCGCTGATGACCACATCATAGATCTTCGGACTTCTGCCGAATTTCTTCTTGAATTCTTCTTTGGCTTTCTCGATGAATGTGGTGTACAATTCATTTTTCACCAAGTTGATGGTGCAACCGCCGAATCCGCCACCCATTACGCGTGAACCGGTGACACCGCAGTCAAAGGCAAGGTTGTTCAAGAAATCGAGTTCTTCGCAGCTCACTTCATACAATTTACTCATGCCTTGGTGGGTTTCATACATCTTCTGGCCTACGGTTTCGTAATCACCTTTTTCCAAAGCATCGCATACATCAAGTACACGTTGAATCTCTTCTATGACATATTCTGCGCGCATGTAATCTTCTGCACTGATGTCTTCTTTCGACTCTTGGAGCATTTCCATCGTTACGTCACGCAGGAACTCTACGTGCGGATGTTTTTTTTGGACTACTGCAACGGCTGCTTCGCAACTTTGGCGACGTTTATTGTAGGCAGAAGATGCCAATTCGTGTTTCACCACAGAATCGACAAGTACCAGACGGTAGCCTTGTGGGTCAAATGGGAAATATTGATATTCCAATGAACGGCAATCTAAACGGATGAGGCTGCCTTTTTTTCCGAATACAGAAGCAAATTGATCCATGATGCCGCAATTCACGCCACAGTAGTTGTGCTCGGTGGCTTGTCCCACTTTTGCCAATTCGAATTTATCGATTTTGTTTTCACCGAATAAATCGTTCAATGCAAAAGCGTATGTGCTTTCCAAAGCAGCAGAAGAGGACATTCCTGCACCCAAAGGTACATCACCGGCAAAGGCTGTATTGAAACCTTTAACGTCTACACCTCTCTTTATCATTTCCCGACATACACCGAAAATATATCTTGCCCAACTTGCACGAGGTATATCCTCTTCGTTCAGACCAAACTCTACATAATCTTTCAAGTCGATGGAGTAAGCCTTCACCGTATTGGTGCCATTGGGCTTTAATTCTGCAATCATTCCCTTGTCAATAGCTCCGGGGAATACAAACCCACCGTTATAATCTGTGTGCTCACCGATAAGGTTGATGCGACCCGGAGATGCATAGACAGCTCCTGTTGTTCCGTCAAAATGCTTGATGAAACGACTTCTTACGTATTCTATATCCATGATATTTATATTTTATAAGGTGAATATTTTTTCTTTTCACTTATTCCACCGGAATGTCTTTATTGACATTCTTGCAACCTATCAAACCGTAGAACAGTAGATATGCCAGAGCGGCAATGATAACCCAATAGCTAGGCATGAAACCTGCTATATCGGCCACCCAATTCTGAATGACAGGCAAGATACCTCCACCACATACCAATACCATGAACAGACCGGAAGCAGCGGCCAGATATTTACCTAACCCTTCTACTGCAAGATTGAAGATTCCGCCCCACATGATAGAAGTGCAAAGACCCACTAATACTAAATACATGGCGTTGATGGGTACTTCTGCAAGTCCGAAAGACAAACCTCCGGTTTCACTTTGTTGAAGTACCGGCAGATTGACAAACGAACCTATTGATGAGAAGATGGCAAGAAATACTAAAATCAGACCTAATGCAGATGTGAAAATGAGCATGGCTCTACTGGATACTTTTGCACCCAATGAAACACCTGCCAAGCGACCGATCAACATAAGAAACCAATATGTTCCTACAACAAAACCGGAGATAGTGGAAGGAATACCGGCTCCTCCTTTTTCAATAGGGTCGGTCAGGAACAGGTTCAACGTACCCGGTACGCCTACCTCAACACCTACATATACAAAGATTGCGATAGCGCCCAATACGAAATGGCGGAACTTCAACGCTCCGGCCATTAGTTTGCCGATAGGTTCAGTGGTTGTTGCAGCATTGGGTTCCGGTATGGGTACGAACAAGAGAACAAAGAATGCAAAAGCAAATACAGCCATTGCAGTATACATTACAGGGAATATCTGAGAGATTGTGGCTTTTTCGATGGAACCGGCGATCAGGATACCTACAAACATAGGAGTGATAGTGGCCATTACAGAGTTGAAAGATCCACCAACTTGGATAAGCTGGTTTCCTTTTTTGCCTTCACCGCCGAGTTTGTTCAACATTGGGTTGACCACCGTATTGAGCAAGCACATGGAGAAACCGGCAATGAATGCACCGATCAGATATACTGCGAACGCTGCCTCAGGGCTGGCATGGCCGGACAAATATTGAACACCTACACCGATAAAGCCGACAGCTACTGCTATCAATGCTGTTTTCTTATATCCTACTCGTTGTAATAAAATGCCGCTTGGTATTCCCATCACTGCATATGCGATGAAGTTACCGAAGTTACCCAACATTCCTAATGCGTTGGATACTGAAAACTGATTTTTCAGTACAATCCCCATAGGGGCGGCAAGGTTGGTAACAAATGAGATCATACCAAAAAGGAAGATCATCGTGATAATTGCGATGAGTTTACCATTCTGTTTTTGTTGTGTCATGGTTTCTTTAAAATTATAAGTTTATAAATTAGGTTAGTTATTTCATTCTTGTACGCCGAATTTGTAGATGGTTACCTGTTGGTATTCATCGCCCGGCAGCAAGATGGCTGATGGGAAATGGGCCTTGTTGGGTGTGTCGGGGAAGCATTGAGCTTCAAAGCAAACGGCACTTCTGGCAGGGAATGTAGCTCTGTGGGCGCCTTCGAACCCATTAAGCCAGTTGCCGGTATAGAGTTGGACACCGTTTTCCGTTGTATATACTTCCATCGTTCGTCCGCTATCGGGGTCGGTACAAGTGGCTGCCAAACTCAATTCTCCGCTTTCTGTTTTATTCAGAACATAGCAATGGTCGTAGCCGCTGCCATTTACCAATTGCCCGAATTTTCCATCAATCCTTTCTCCAATGGCATGAGGAGTGCGGAAATCCATAGGCGTATCTTCGACCTTTAATATCTCTCCCGTAGGAATAGATACTTCGTCGATAGGAACATAAAAATCGGCGTTGATGGTGATGATATGATTCAGAACGGTAGGAGAGGGAGTGGCTATGCCGGCAAGATTGAAGAAAGCATGATTGGTCAGATTCACGATGGTGGCTTTGTCCGTGGTGGCTCGGTATTCTATTACCAAAGCATTGGTTTCGTCTTCGAGACAATATGTCATTTCTACTTTCAAATTGCCGGGAAAACCTTCTTCTCCGTCCACAGAGGTGTAATTAAAGATAACAGTAGACTGATCGGGTTGTACGGCATCCCATACACGAGTATGGAAACCGGTTGGTCCACCATGCAATGAGTTGGGACCGTTGTTGATTGTCAATTGGTGTTCCTCACCATACAATGTAAACTTACCTTTAGCTATGCGATTGCCGTAGCGGCCGATGGTAGTGTTCAAAAAAGGTTCCGGACTATTGACTACGTGCTCGATGCTATCGTGTCCTAAAACTACGTTGGCATATTTCCCTGCTTTGTCGGGAACCATAATGGAAAGTATTGCACAGCCGTAATTGGTTACTGCTACTTCCATGCCCTGCGCATTTTTCAGGATGAACAAATCGGTTTTTTTGCTATTGATGTTTTTTTGAAATTTATTTCTGTCCAGACCGGACAGATTATTTTCTGTTGGAGTGTTCATCATATTCATGGCTGATTTAAATTTCTTGCAAATAAAAAGAAATTCTTTTGTTCTCCCAAGTAATTGAGAGGAAATATAGAAAGCATTTTAGGAAAGTTTAGCGTTTTGTTAATAGAATGCAATTCGGTATTTTTTTGTAAATTTGTCCCCGTAATCTAAAAAACACATCATTAACAGAATGTTTTAATTATAACAACAAATGTATCCTCTTAAATTTGAGCCTATTCTGAAGCAAACACTTTGGGGGGGCGACAAGATTATTCCATTCAAACATTTGAATGATAACCTCGCTAATGTAGGTGAGAGTTGGGAAGTTTCGGCGGTAGAAGGTAGTGAGTCAATAGTGGCTAATGGCGCCGACAAGGGGCTGACACTATCTGAAATGGTCAGAAAGTATAAGGAAGAATTGGTTGGTGAAGCCAACTATGCTCGTTTTGGTTCTAAATTTCCTTTATTGATAAAGTTTATTGATGCTAAGCTGGACTTGTCAATTCAGGTACATCCGGGTGATGAATTGGCAAAGAAACGTCACAATAGCTTTGGTAAAAATGAAATGTGGTATGTCATTTCCGCGGACAAGGATGCGAAATTGATTTCAGGTTTCTCCGAACAAATCACCCCGAAAGAATATAAGGAGAGAGTGTATAACGGTACATTTGCCGAGGTGCTGCAGACTTGTGCTATTAAACCCGGGGATGTTTTTTATGTTCCGGCTGGCCGTGTGCATGGAATAGGAGCGGGAGCTTTTGTGGCTGAAATTCAGCAGACGTCTGATATAACTTATCGTATTTTTGATTATAATCGCAAGGATAAAGACGGTAATTTAAGGGAGTTGCACACCGGACAGGCTATGGATGCCATCAATTTTGCAGATGTGCAAGACGATTTTCGTACGGAATACGAATTGGGGCAGAATGAACCGGTAGAAATAGTGGCAAGCCCATACTTCACGACCTCTGTATATGATATGACAGAAGAAATTACTTGTGATTATTCTGAATTAGACTCATTTGTCATATTCATATGCGTGGAAGGTGCTTGCCGCATTGTGGACGATGAAAAGAATGAACTTTTCATGCAGGCCGGTGAAACGGTTTTGCTTCCGGCTACTACGCAAGAAGTAACAATTATTCCTGAAGGTACAGTGAAGATGCTTGAGACGTATGTCTGAGTTTATTAGATGCTGTGTTGTTTTTGTGTTGATGAGTTGGAGGACATAGGACTCTTAAGAAGTCGGTCTCTCGGATCATTCAACGTGTCCCCTTTTGCAATTGTGTAAATGTAAACCTGCGTTTGAGCCAGTTTGCATGTGCCACAGTAAATAATTACGCTTGTACAAGTAGGAATTTATGCTTGTGCAAGCGTAATTTTTATATATGCGCATAATCGAAAGGAAATAAAACAGTTATACTTTTTTTTTAGATTACCTTGCTTGCTTGACCACAGGGGGGCTGCACTCTTATTTCAAGAATTGTAGCTTACGCTTTGAATAAAATGAATTAGGGAAGAACACACGGATTCGGGCCAATCACTCCTTTCCTCATCTGTCTTTGAAGGAGCATTTATATAAATTGATAGCCAGAATATTGTATGTGTAATAATAAGTTACTCTTTGCCGTCCGTCTTTTGCTACAAGTTCAGAGATTAATATATCCCCTCAGGAAGTACTTCTGAGAGGGGGTGGGATCAGTATACGACTGATGTACCTTCTGTATACGACTGATGCAGGATCAGTATAGGACTGATGTACCCTCCGTACGGAACTGAATATTCCACCTTTTCTTTTTCGATTCTTTAAGAGATAGAAATGGTGATATTTTTCAAAATAGAAAAAAGACTGCCAGAACTCTGGAATAGCCTGCTTTCAAACTCCTATTCCAGACTCCGGTAGAGGATATTGCTCTCTTTTCCCGGCACTTACTTCAGCCATTTCTTGATAAGTTCCTTTAGCGCTTCTATCTTGAAAGGTTTTGTGAGGAAATCGCTACAACCTGCATCAAAAGCGGCTTGGCGTTCGTTTTCGTAGGCATACGATGTAAGTGCAATGATGGGTATATCCGGTGATATTTCACGAATGATGCGGGTGGCATCCAATCCATCGAGGTTGGGCATTTTGATATCCATCAGAATGAGATCGGGATGTACATTCTCGAACATGGTGACAGCTTCCATTCCATCTTTGGCATGTTCCAGTTGATAGGTATGCTCTAATATGGCTTTAATTAAGATGTAGTTGCTTTCTGTATCTTCGGCCACTAGAATAATGGAAGGGGGGTATTTGTTGTTTTGCACTTTTGTTGTGGGCATATCCTTTTGGGAAAGGGGGAGAGGTGCTTGTGCAGTGACCTCTTCCGTAGGAATTATGTGCTCAACTATGCTGCAATCGGAAACTGCTTCTTCTCCCGTTCTTGTTTTGTCGGCCGATTCTATGGGGAGGAAGAACGTGAAAGTTGTTCCCTTGCCAAGCACGGAAGATACGGAAATACGTCCACCTAACCGCTCAATAATAGTTTTGCATATAGAGAGTCCCAACCCTGTGCCTTGGGCAAAATTATTTGCTTTCACAAAACGATCGAATACCTGATCCACCTTGTCCGGTGCAATGCCCAGGCCTGTGTCGGTGACGTAGAATCTGACCTCATCGCCTTCTCTGCGGTAGCCGTAAGTAATACTTCCATTGGTCGTGAACTTAAAGGCATTGCTTATGAGGTTGGATATCACTTGGAAGAGTCGATTCTTATCTCCATCTATCACAATGCTTGCATCCGATTCCTCGAAAATGAGTTGTACCTCCGGTGGGCAGCGGAATGTGAGTGCTTCGTGTAACTCCTTACAAAGATTATGAAGGTGTATGGGGGCAATGGTAAACTCAACAAAGCCCGATTCTACCTTTGACAAGTCAAGGATTTCGTTGATGAGTTGGAGCAGACGCTCATTGTTCGCTTCTACTATTTTGTAATAATCGTGTCGCTCTTCGGCGTTGGAACTTTCGGCAATGATGCGCGAGAAACCTATGATAGCATTGAGCGGTGTACGTATTTCGTGGCTCATGTTGGCAAGGAAAGCTGATTTAAGCTGATCGGAGGTTTCGGCTTTTTCCTTAGCCACCATCAGTTCCCGTTTCATCTGTTCCATTTCAGTGATATCCCATTCGATGTCCAACAAAAGCGGAGAGAAGTCTTTGCTTTCGACTTTTATTTTCCGTTTATCCAGATAAATGGCAGAGCCTTTTGCATCTTGTATCTCGGTAATCCAATGTTTTTCTTTACCGGTTTGAGCTATTTCGATGTCTTCTTCTCTCTTTTTTTGCGCCACTACCTGCGGATAGAAGTCAAAATCGTCTTTTCCTGATGCATCTTGTGCCGTGATGACGCGGTTATACGACTCTCTGTTACGATAGATGTACTTGAAATCGTTATTGATATCCTTTACAACGATTCCTGCCGGCAGGTTCTCAATGATTTTATCCAGAATCAAGTTAAACTGCTTGATTTGTTGCTCTTGACGGATGCGTGTACTCACGTCTCTTCCGAAAGTCCATACTGTTCCTTCTCCCTTGTCACTGGTCACCCAATAAGCATTTCCCTCCATAGCAAGTATTTCTGGATGTTGAGGTATCGGATTATGTACGATATATCCATGTGCCACTTCTCCACGTTTCACGCTGGCAGCAAATGCTTTCCATGATTTTTCATCCCTTTTGTATGTGGGTAAATCGTATATTTTCAGGGTCGATATATCTTGGCTTTCATCGATGTGATGCCGTTCTTTAAAACAACGGTTACAGAATATTAGTGTCCCATCTTCATGAGCAGAATAAATATCCTCTGTAGAATTATTGATGGCATGCGTCAATAGATTGATGTCGTTGCGTCGTTTCTGTATGTCGGTAATGTTTTGTATATAACCTTCTAATGTGATGTTCCCATCTTTATGGCGTTCGCGTGCAAAAGCCTTGAGGCGTATATAGTAGATGCTCTTTTTAAAGAGGATGCGATAGTCCACACTATTCTCCATCTTGCCTTTCAGGTTGTCCCTCAGCCAATGCTTGAAGCTTTCTCGATCTTCGGGTATAATCAGTTCCAGATAATGTTCTTGGTGGATATATTGCAATTCTTCCGAGCACATGACACCGGTATGTCCGTTATAATAAAACAAGGAGGTGTCCGAATCGTATTGCCAGCTTCCGATGAGGGCGGCTTTTTGGATTTCATTCAGTTCATGATTTCTTTTTTCAAGTTCCAGTTTTCGTTGGCTGCGCTCGGTGATATCCCGGTATTGACAGAGCACCATGCCATCAAACGGATACATGATGCACTTAAAATAGTAGGTAAGGCCTTTCAATGTGATTGCATAATTGCTATTGGAACACACCTTATACCTCAGTACTTTCTTAAAATCCGGATAGATTTGGTCACGGGTGGATGCCGGGATCAGTTTGAATAAGTTTTTCCCCAACAACACATCCTCTTTTATAAACCAGAGATCGATGTTGTATACAGCCATGTCAACGCAAGTGCCCTTTTTATCCAGGATAAGCATGGTGTCCGATGTCATCTTCAGCAACCTTTCGGCATTGTCTGGTCTTCGTAGAATGTCTTTCATTTTTGTAGTATTTAGGTCATGCTCTTCGTGCCTTTTCCCATGTGCCGTTTGTTCTGTTCTTGCGCTTCAGCAAATATCTGAACCCTCTTATGACATTGATGTTCATGAAGAGAAAATAGTAAGGGATGAAGAGTAGTTTGTTTTTTATATGCTTGGTCGATAGATAATAGCCCCATCCTCCCATGAGGTAGAACAATATTTGCAGCACCCCGATGAAACTATATAGAACAGGTTGATTGTCTGTAAAGAGCAAAATGGCATTGAGGGGTAACAGCAGAAACAATAAAATAGGAGTGAGCGACCATCGCAGTACGCGGTGAGAGACATACTGAAAGCTGAAAACTCCGTAACGAAAAGGATTCAGTAACGGACGCATCCGCCAGATAGATTGTAACCCACCGGCTGCAATGCGTATTTTGCGTTTTTGTTCTTCGTTCATGTCGGCTGACCCATTTTCAACAGCATAGGCATCGGCGCAATAGGCTATGATGTGACCTCGCATGACGATGCGCAGAGATAGGATAAAGTCATCGAGTAAAGTGTCGGGTTCCATTTCTTCGAAAAGTTCGCGGCGAATGGCAAATAACTCGCCCGCAGCACCTACTGCCGAATAGAGTCGCGAATCAAGAGCTTTGAGAGTCGATTCATACCTCCAATACAAGCCTTCTCCACCGGAAGCAGCATTATTCTTGTCTTGAGTAGTTATACGTTTTTCGCCTGCCACACAACCCACTTTGGGGTTGTTGAAAGCGTATGCTATTTTGCGTAGTGCTTCGCGGTTGAGATTGGTATTGGCATCTGTGAATATTACAAGAGGAGTTTCTACAAAGTGTATACCTCGGTTCAGAGCAGAGGTTTTCCCCAAACGCTCAGGACGATGAAGCACGGTGGCTTGCGGCCAGTGCGAAAGCCGTTCGTTGGTGCGGTCGTTACTGCCGTCGGTTACCCAAAGAATATGTAGTTTGTCGGTAGGGTAGTCCAGCTCAAGGCAGTTACGCATCTTTTCATCCACCACTTCTTCTTCATTATAAGCGGCAATGAATAAAGTCAATTCCGGTAAAGTGCCATCGTCGGTGGCAACGTAGTCGGCTTTTCGTTTGAAAAGTTCTTTTATTCTGACAAGGAAATACAGCACTATCCCATAACCTATATAGGTATAGAATACCAGACCTAAACTTATCCAAAAAAATATCTCCAAGAATTTCATTGTATCAGATTGTCTTCTCTGTTTATTTTGTTTCTTTCTTCTGTGAAAGAAGTTTACTTGCCAAAAATAGAAATAAACTTTTATTGATACAAGAAAAAAAGATAAAAACAGGTAAAAGCAATGATTGCAGCGTTCCTTTATATTTCTCGGGCTTTTGTTTAGGTTTGCAAAAGAGTGCTTGTTTACTGCAGTTTATCGGATTTTGATAATAGCTCGTTTGTTAACGTGATGAATTACGGAAATTTATCCTTAATTCTTTTCTCTTTTGCGCTTTATTCACATTCTTTTTTGCTACTTTTGCGGCAAATTAATGAAACCATTATTTTAATAAACGCATGGCAAATGTAATAAAGTTACGTAAAGGCCTCGATATCAACCTGAAGGGCAAGGCTTCCGCAGAGATTATGTCCGTCAAAGAACCGGGATTTTATTCGTTGGTTCCTGATGATTTTACGGGCGTTATTCCGAAAGTGGTGGTCAAAGAACAGGAATATGTGATGGCTGGGGGAACCTTGTTTATCGACAAGAATCATCCCGAATTGAAATTTGTTTCGCCCGTCAGTGGTGTAGTGACAAGCGTGGAGCGCGGTGCACGCCGGAAGGTGATGAACATTGTTGTAGAAGCTGCTGCCGAACAAGATTATGAAGAATTCGGCAAGATGGATCCCTCTGAGATGAGCGGGCAGCAGGTGAAGGAAGCGCTTCTGCAAGCCGGTATGTTCGCTTTCATCCGCCAACGTCCGTATGACGTAATCGCTGACCCTACGGTGACTCCGAGAGCCATCTTCATTTCCGCTTTCGACAGCAATCCGTTGGCTCCCGATTTTGAAGTTGCTTTGAAAGGAGAGGAAACGAATTTCCAGACAGGACTCGACGCTTTGTCAAAGATGGCAAAGACCTATCTGAGTGTGAGTGTAAAACAAAAAGCTGCCGCTTTGCTACAAGCCAAGAATGTTATCGTTACGGCTTTCGACGGTCCCCATCCGGCAGGTAACGTGGGTGTGCAAATCAATCACATAGCTCCCATAGTGAAGGGTGAAACGGTGTGGACCATTGCTCCCGAAACCGTTCTCTTCATCGGGCGGTTGATGAATACGGGACGTGTAGACATGACCCGTACGGTGACCGTGACAGGCAGTGAAGTATTGAAGCCGGCTTACTGCAAATTGCGTGTGGGTGCGTTGCTGACAAATGTGTTCGAAGACAATGTGACGACAGGCAAGACGCTTCGCTACATCAGCGGCAATGTGCTGACCGGAAAAAAAGTCTCTCCGAACGGTTTTCTGGGTGCTTTCGACACGCAGCTGACCGTAATTCCCGAAGGAGACGAAACCCATGAAATGCTTGGCTGGATTGCACCTCGCTTCAATCAGTTCAGTGTCAATCGTTCATATTTCAGTTGGCTGATGGGCAAGAAAGCATACGTGTTCGATGCCCGAATCAAGGGGGGGGAACGCCATATGATTATGTCCGGTGAATACGACAAAGTGTTCCCTATGGACATTTTCCCCGAATATCTGGTGAAGGCAATCATTGCCGGCGACATTGACCGTATGGAGGCTTTGGGCATCTACGAGGTTGCTCCTGAGGATTTCTCTCTTTGCGAGTTTGTAGATTCCAGCAAAATGGAGGTTCAGCGTATTGTGCGTGCCGGATTGGACATGCTTCGTGCTGAAATGGCGTAAATAGGGTTATGGTTTAAATTTCAAAAATCAAAATAATTAATGAAAGCGTTAAAAAATTATCTCGATAAGATAAAGCCGAACTTTGAAGAGGGCGGCAAACTCCACGCATTCCGTTCGGTGTTCGATGGACTCGGAACATTCTTGTTCGTGCCGAACACCACAGCGAAATCGGGAACGCATATTCACGACACCATCGATAGCAAACGCATCATGTCGATGGTGGTCATTGCGTTGGTGCCGGCCTTGCTGTTCGGTATGTACAACGTTGGTTACCAGCATTTCCACGCTACCGGTGCTTCCGGAAGCTTCATCGAAATGTTTGCCTACGGTTTTCTGGCTGTATTGCCTAAAATCATTGTATCTTATGTAGTGGGGCTCGGCATTGAGTTCGTGGTGGCTCAATGGAAGAATGAAGAAATACATGAAGGTTTTCTTGTTTCCGGTATCCTGATTCCGATGATTGTCCCCGTAGACTGCCCGTTGTGGATGTTGGCGGTTGCCACTGCTTTTTCCGTAATTTTCGCGAAGGAAGTCTTCGGAGGTACAGGTATGAATGTATTCAATGTTGCTTTGGTTACGCGTGTATTCTTGTTCTTTGCCTATCCTACGAAGATGTCGGGTGATGCCGTTTGGGTATCCGGCAATTCCATCTTCGGCTTGGGACAGCAGGTAGACGGCCTGACGGTGGCTACTCCGTTGGGGGTGGCAGCCACTACGGGTGCTGCGCCTGACTTCTCCATGGATATGATTTACGGCCTTATTCCGGGTTCCATCGGCGAGACGAGCGTCATTGCCATTGCATTGGGTGCTGCTTTGCTGCTTTGGACAGGTATTGCCAGCTGGAAGACGATGTTCTCGGTATTCGTGGGCGGTGCTTTTATGGCTTGTGTATTCAACGCAATCGGCCCTGATACGGCGATGGCTCAGATGCCTTGGTACGAACACCTTGTGCTGGGTGGTTTCTGTTTCGGTGCCGTGTTCATGGCTACCGACCCTGTGACTTCGGCCCGTACGGAGACTGGTAAGTATATCTTCGGTTTTCTGATTGGTGTCATGGCCATCGTTATCCGTGTGCTGAACCCTGGTTATCCCGAAGGCATGATGCTCGCCATCCTGTTGATGAACATCTTCGCTCCGCTGATTGACTATTTCGTGGTACAAAGCAATATCAATCGTCGCGAAAAACGTGCAATGAAGTCTAACAATTAAATACCGGAAAAGAAATGAATACCAATAGTAACAGTTATACTATCGTTTATGCTTCGGTAATGGTTGTTATCGTAGCATTCTTGCTGGCATTCGTAAGTTCGTCTTTGCGCGAGACGCAGAACAAGAACGTGGAGCTGGACACGAAGAAGCAGATTCTGGCCGCTTTGGGTGTGAAAGACGTGAAAGATGCCGATGCGGAATATAATAAATATATAAAGAGTGACATGTTGATGAATGCCAATGGTACGCTGACAGAGAATACCGGTGCATTCGCCACCGCTTACGAGAAAGAGGCGAAAGAGAAAAATCGTCTGCATGTGTTTGTGGCCGAAGTGAACGGTGAGACCAAGTATGTGTTCCCCGTTTACGGTGCAGGTCTTTGGGGCGCTATTTGGGGGTATGTTGCATTGAATGGTGACAAGGACACGGTGTTTGGTGTCTATTTCTCTCACGCCAGCGAAACACCGGGGCTGGG
This sequence comes from Prevotella heparinolytica, assembly GCF_002998535.1. Taxonomy (NCBI): domain Bacteria; kingdom Pseudomonadati; phylum Bacteroidota; class Bacteroidia; order Bacteroidales; family Prevotellaceae; genus Prevotella; species Prevotella heparinolytica. Next base: position 495,613 of record NZ_CP027234.1, read on the forward strand.
TGCCGAAATTGCCACGCCTCACTTCCAAGGCGAGTTTACCGGCAAGAAAACGCTGGAGAACGGTGAGATTGCTCTCGGCGTTGTGAAGAACGGTAAGGTAGAGAAACCTGAATATCAGGTGGACGGCATTTCGGGCGGTACTATCACCTCGGTAGGTGTGAATGACATGCTGAAAAATTGCTTGAGCAACTACAAGATTTTTTTAACCAGTAATAATAAGGAGGAGGAATAAGAATATGGCATCATTGTTTTCAAAGAAGAATAAAGAAGTATTCACTACTCCGCTGGGAATGAATAATCCTGTCACCGTGCAGGTGCTGGGTATCTGTTCGGCTTTGGCTGTTACTGCCAAGCTGGAGCCTGCCATCGTGATGGGACTTTCGGTGACGATAATCACGGCCTTCTCCAATGTAGTGATTTCGTTACTGCGCAAGACCATCCCTAACCGCATCCGCATCATCGTGCAGCTGGTGGTTGTTGCCGCTTTGGTGACTATCGTGAGCGAGGTACTGAAAGCGTTTGCTTACGACGTGAGCGTGCAGCTTTCCGTTTATGTGGGGTTAATTATTACCAACTGTATCCTGATGGGACGTCTGGAAGCATTTGCTATGCAGAACGGTCCCTGGGAATCTTGTCTCGACGGCATCGGAAACGGTTTGGGCTACGCCAAGATTCTGGTCATCGTGGCTTTCTTCCGTGAGTTGCTGGGATCGGGAACTCTGCTCGGTTTCAATATCCTGAACCACGATTGCCTGACAAACCTCGGTTATGTGAACAACGGTTTGATGTTGATGCCTCCCATGGCGCTCATCATCGTGGCTTGTATCATCTGGTATCAGCGTGCCCGTAATAAGGAATTGCAAGAAAAACAGTAATTAAATGAATAATTAAAAATAAAGAATTTTTCATTTTCATTTTTAATTAAAAAACATGGAACATTTATTAAGTTTATTTGTCCGCTCCATCTTTGTGGACAACATGATATTCGCGTTTTTCCTCGGTATGTGCTCCTATTTGGCCGTATCGAAGAACGTGAAGACAGCCTTGGGATTGGGTGTCGCCGTTACTTTTGTGCTGGTGGTGACGCTTCCGGTCAATTATCTGTTGCAGACCAAAGTGCTGGGACCCGATGCCATTATCGAAGGTGTCGATCTCAGTTTCCTGAGTTTTATCCTTTTCATAGCCGTTATTGCCGGTATTGTGCAGTTGGTGGAAATGGTGGTTGAACGTTTCAGTCCTTCGCTCTACGCTTCGCTGGGTATCTTTTTGCCGCTGATTGCTGTAAATTGTGCCATCATGGGAGCTTCGCTCTTTATGCAGCAACGCATCACGGTGGGCGAGAGCGATCCCAAGTACATCGGCGATATTGCCGACGCCGTTTCCTATGCATTGGGTTCGGGCATCGGCTGGTTGCTGGCCATTGTCGGTCTGGCTGCCATTCGCGAGAAGATGGCTTACTCCGACGTGCCTGCACCGTTGCGGGGGTTGGGCATCACGTTCATTACCGTAGGCTTGATGGCTATGGCATTTATGTGTTTCTCCGGTTTGAAAATCTAAAAAGAAAGGAATAAGACAATGGATATGAATATGATATTAGCAAGCATTGGAGTATTCCTCGTGGTTATTTTGCTGCTTGTAGTCATCCTGTTGGTTGCCAAGAAATTCTTGATACCTTCGGGAAATGTGAACATCACCATCAATGACAAGGATGTGCTTACGGTGCCGCAGGGCGGAACCCTGCTGGGGACACTGTCGGAACAAGGCATTTATCTTTCTTCGGCTTGCGGTGGTAAGGGTTCTTGCGGACAGTGCAAATGTCAAGTGCCCGAAGGCGGAGGTGAAATTCTTGACTCCGAAAAGGGACATTTCACCCGCAAACAGATAAAAGACAATTGGCGTCTGGCTTGCCAATGTAAAGTAAAAGGCGATTTGGGTATCAAGGTTCCCGAATCGGTGATGGGCGTCAAGGAATACGAATGTACGGTTATCAGCAACAAGAACGTGGCTACCTTTATCAAGGAGTTCAAGGTTCAGTTGCCTGCCGGTGCCCATATGGATTTTATCCCGGGTTCTTATGCCCAGATCAAGATCCCTGCATTCTCCATGGATTATGGCAAGGACATTGATAAGAGCCTGATTGGCGAAGAATACCTGCCGGCGTGGGAGAAAAACGGCCTCTTCTCGCTGAAGTGTGTCAATGACGAGCCTACAGTTCGCGCTTACTCCATGGCCAACTATCCCGCCGAGGGAGACGTGTTCATGCTGACTGTGCGTATTGCCACTCCGCCTTTCAAGGCAGACCGTAGTGGTTTTATGGATGTCAATCCGGGCATCGCTTCTTCTTATATCTTTACGCTGAAACCGGGCGACAAGGTAATGATGAGTGGACCTTACGGTGACTTCCATCCGCACTTCGACTCCAAGCGTGAAATGATTTGGGTAGGCGGTGGTGCCGGTATGGCTCCGCTCCGTGCCCAGATTATGCACATGACCAAGACACTGCACACTACCGACCGCGAGATGCACTATTTCTATGGTGCTCGTGCATTGAACGAAGTGTTTTATCTGGACGACTTCCTCGGTATCGAGAAAGAGTTCCCCAATTTCCACTTCCATCTGGCACTCGACCGTCCGGATCCTGCAGCCGATGCAGCGGGCGTGAAGTACACCGCCGGTTTTGTTCATCAGGTGATGCTGAATACCTACTTGAAAGACCACGAGGCTCCCGAAGACATCGAATACTACATGTGTGGTCCTGGCCCGATGTCGAAAGCTGTGGTTGCCATGCTTACCGACCTCGGAGTAGAAGAACAATCCATCTTGTTCGATAACTTTGGAGGTTAATCCCAATAGAGAAAGAAGATATAATCTTTAAAAGACGCGGATTACGCGGAATTCACGGATTTAACATATCGAAACCGTGCTGATTCCATGTAATCCGCGCCTCTTTTTATTATTGTACACTTGTCTGTGTGTAAGTTTTCAGTCGTTAGGATAGACTACATTCCATTCCCTCCTTAATTCATCCATGATATATCTGAGTTCAGGATAAGAAGCAGGTAGATAACCTCACCCGACGGTTTGTGTTTTAAAATCAAAAATCATTTATTATCAGATGTTTAATATTGGTTTGTCAGACGCTTGCATCTGACGGCTCAAACACAAGTGTCTGACATGTCAAACACTTGTGTCTGTCGGCTTGAATACTTGCGTCTGTCACGACAAAGGATTGCAGCTGTCAAAACAGGGGAAGGGCGCCCGGTCTGAAAGGCTTTCTTCTCTTCTGCCTGACCGCCGTGAACCGGTGCATTCAGGAAATATCCGCCTGACAGGATGCAGCCCCTCATCTTTAGAAAAAGCAACCGCCTATCCCGAATTCTGGTATGATATGCATCATGCGCAGGGTCTCGCAATGAGGCATGTAGGGTGATTCCAACAAACCTTGCTTCATGTCATCATAGGCTTTCATTTATCCTAATGTAAGAGCCATTTTTTTAGCAATCCATCCGGTATCAATGATACCTACTCGATGATTATTTATTGGCATTCCGATAAATCTCTACCATATTCTGCATGTTGAGTGCTTTAAAGGCTCCGATTGAATACGAGTCGTTTTCACTGCAAATGCGTGCCATGGTCAGTATCTCCTCTTTCGTTGCCGGACGACCTATCAGTTCTGGAATAGAAATAGGCATGCCGATGGCGTGGTAAAAGCGTTCCATAGCTTCGATACCGGCCAAAGCGGTTTGTTCGGGAGAGTTGAAGTTGTTCGATACTCCCATGACATTTACGGCAAAACGTGCAAAGCGGGTGGGGCGCATCTTGTAGACAGCACGTGCCCAACTTCCCCAGATAGAGGCTAATCCTGCACCATGAGCCACATCGAACATACCGCTAAGCTCGTGCTCCAAACGGTGAGTTGACCAATCGCCCACAGTTCCGCATCCGGTCAGGTCGTTGTGTGCCAGACTGCCTGCCCACATGATTTGTGCACGGCTGACATAATCATTCGGTGTATGCAGTACCTTGAATGCCATTTCTTTCATTGTACGCAAGATACTTTCCGCAATACCATCCGTCACTTCCATGTCGTCCTCGTGCGAGAAGTAGCGTTCCATGGTGTGCATCATGATATCCACTACACCACATGCAGTCTGATAAGGGGGCAGGGTGAAAGTCAGTTCGGGATTCATGAGGGCAAACTTGCAGCGGAACATGTCTGTACCATAATCTTTCTTCAACTTGCCTTCGTCGTTGGTGATAACGCTGCCGTTACTCATCTCACTGCCTGCCGCAGGAATGGTGAGAACGGTGGCAACGGGCAGGCAGGTGGTAGCCACGGCTTTGCGAAGATAAAAATCCCATACGTCGCCTTCATAAGGCACACCGATGGCAATGGCTTTGGCAGAGTCGATGACACTGCCTCCTCCTACTGCGAGGATGAAGTCCACATGTTCTTTCCGGCATAATGCTATCCCTTCGCGTACTTTTGCTACACGCGGGTTGGGAACCACACCGCCTAACTTGACGTAGTCAATACCATTACTTTCGAGCGAGTGGAAAACGGTGTCGAGAAGTCCGGAACGTTCAGCACTCTGTCCTCCATAATGTACCAGCACTTTGGTTCCTTGATATTTTCGTACCAGTTCTCCTACTTTGCTTTCTGAGTCTCGTCCAAACACAACTTCGGTGGGAGCGTAATAATTGAAATCTTTCATGTTAGTAAAATTTGTATTGAAAATGGAATGTTGTCATTAACAAGCGGGAAACTGTCAATAAGTTCTTATGAATAACGAAGATAGGTGTTTTCAGTGGATTATGCAAATGGGACAACTTCAAAACAGACGGTGCATTGTCGGGATAAACCTTTTTCTTATATTTGCAGAGTGATACGTGAATTCGGAATAAGGTATATATTAAAAAAGGAAGTAACAAAGCTACAAAAAAGAGGAACTGCTCTTCTGGAATCACCGGTGATTCTACTCACGCCTTTGTATGATTTTTTTATGCAGAAAAATTTTTCAGAAAAACGTCGGCTGGATTTTTACTAAAAGTTCACCGGATTTTTACTAAATTTTCCCGGGATTTTTACTAAAAATTCGGTGTGTTTTTAGTAAAACCGGATAGCGTTGATTTTCAGACTGATTTGTGGTTGTTTTATTGTTTAATATTATTACTGAAAGTTCAGGCGGAATCGTCCGTCTTATAAATTTAAAATCACTTTTGAATACTCACACTTCTTTAATAAACAATAATATGGTGAATAGAGAGGAAATACTCCGTAACCTGAAAATAGAGGAACTCAACCCCATGCAGCAGGCAGCCTGCCGAGCTTATGAAGAACCCAAAGACATGGTACTGCTTTCGCCCACCGGGAGTGGAAAGACATTGGCTTTTCTCTTGCCGTTGGTGCAAAAGTTAAAGAATGAAATAAAAGGTGTACAGGCTGTGGTACTGGTTCCTTCGCGCGAGTTGGCATTGCAGACGGAAAACGTTTTTAAGCAGATGAACACTCCATTTAAAGCCATCAGTTGCTACGGCGGTCGTCCGGCAATGGAGGAACATCGCACCATGAAAGGGGTAAGTCCTGCTGTTATCATTGGTACGCCAGGACGGATGAATGACCATTTGAGAAAAGGAAACTTCGATGTCGATACCGTTCATACGCTGGTAATCGATGAGTTTGACAAATCCTTGGAATTTGGTTTTCAGGACGAAATGGCAGAAGTCATCGGGCAACTGCCCCGGGTGAAGAAACGTGTCCTTCTTTCGGCCACGGATGCCGAAGAGATTCCGCAATTTGTGGGGGTGAGAGAGGGGATAGCCTATATCAAACTGAATTTCCTTTCCGAAGATGATTCTTTGTCGGGACGCCTGAACTTGTTGCAGGTGGTCTCGCCTGAGAAAGACAAACTGGAAACGCTTTATCGGTTGCTTTGTACTTTGGGTGACGCCTCTACGCTGGTTTTTGTCAACTATCGGGAGAGCGTGGAGCGAGTGGCAGGCTATCTATCGGCAAAGAAGTTTCCTTGCGACATCTTCCACGGTGGTATGGAGCAACAAGACCGTGAACGGGCACTTTATAAATTCCGAAACGGAACGTGCCCCGTCCTTATATCTACTGACTTGGCCGCCCGTGGGCTGGATATTCCGGGCATGGACAATGTGGTGCATTATCATTTGCCGGTCAACGAAGAGGCTTTTACCCATCGCAACGGACGCACCGCGCGCTGGCAGGCAAACGGCTCTTCTTTTTTAATACTTCATGCCGAAGAGCGGCTGCCCGATTACATATTCACGGAAATTCCTGTTTTTGAACTTTCATCGCAGGCAACAAAGCCCATAAAGCCTCGTTGGGCTACGCTCTATATAGGTAAAGGCAAGAAAGATAAGCTCAATAAGATAGATATTGTGGGCTTTTTATATAAAAAAGGTGGACTGACGCGTGAGGATGTGGGACAAGTGGACGTGAAAGAACATTATGCTTTTGTGGCCGTGCGCCGTTCCAAGCTGCAGCAGTTGCTTACTTTAATTAAAGGGGAAAAGATAAAAGGTATGAAAACTATCGTTGAAGAAGCAAAATAGGAACTATATTCTGACGTTTTGATAGTTTATAGCTTTTATTTCACTTTTTATAACAAATAAACGTTTCTTGTTGAATTGTTCTTTCAGATTCGTTGTTGGCTGCAGGGATTGATATTTTTATATAACAAATTGGCGTATAATTCTTGTATATACCAATAAAAAGTAAGGTAAATGCGGAGAAAAACCGGAATTTCATAAAGAAAGATTTGCAATGCAGAAATAAATCCGTAATTTCGCCATGTCGAAAGACATCAATTAACGAATTGTATAACCAAAACAAACTTCAAATGAAAAAGCATAATTTCAATGCAGGACCTTCTATTCTTCCTCGTGAGGTGATTGAAGATACAGCAAAAGCTGTTCTTGATTTCAATGGTTCAGGCCTCTCACTGATGGAAATCAGCCACCGTGCTAAAGACTTCCAACCTGTTGTGGACGAAGCTGTGGCATTATTCAAAGAATTACTTAATATCCCCGAAGGATATTCGGTTCTGTTCTTGGGAGGTGGTGCCAGCCTGGAATTCTGTATGATTCCTTTCAACTTCCTGGAAAAGAAAGCTGCTTACTTGAACACGGGTGTATGGGCAAAGAAAGCCATGAAAGAGGCCAAAGGATTCGGCGAAGTGGTTGAAGTGGCTTCTTCTGCTGAGTCTACTTATACGTACATTCCCAAAGATTATACCATACCGGCCGATGCGGATTATTTCCACATAACGACCAACAATACGATTTACGGTACGGAACTGAAAGAAGATTTGAATGTAAACGTTCCGATGATTGCCGATATGTCTTCCGATATATTCTCACGCCCCATTGATGTATCCAAATACATCTGCATTTACGGTGGTGCACAGAAAAATCTGGCTCCTGCCGGTGTAACGTTTGTTATTGTGAAAAACGACGCACTGGGTAAAGTTTCTCGCTACATCCCTACCATGTTGAATTATCAGACACATATCGATGGAGGTTCCATGTTCAATACACCTCCTGTTCTTCCTATCTATTCCGCAATGCTCACTCTGCGTTGGATCAAAGCACAAGGCGGTGTAAAAGAAATGGAGCGTCGTGCCATTGAGAAGGCTGATATGCTGTATGCTGAAATAGACCGCAACAAGATGTTCGTGGGTACGGCAGCTAAGGAAGATCGTTCTCGCATGAATATCTGTTTCGTAATGAGTCCCGAATATAAAGAATTGGAGGCCGATTTCCAGAAGTTCGCTACCGAAAGAGGTATGGTGGGCATCAAGGGACACCGCTCGGTAGGTGGATTCCGTGCATCCTGCTACAATGCTATGCCGAAAGAAAGCGTGCAGGCTTTGATTGATTGCATGCAAGAGTTTGAAAAACTTCATTAATAATATCTTCGCCACAGACTGCACGGGTTTGCACAAGTCGTTTTTCTGAAAAAAAAGAGTGTGCCCTATGCAATCTGTGGCGATTTCTTTTCTAATCATAGTAGAATCATGAAAGTATTAGTCGCAACAGACAAGCCGTTTGCTAAAGTAGCTGTAGACGGTATTCGCAAAGAGATTGAAGCAGCCGGTTATGAACTCGTACTGCTGGAAAAATATGGTGAGAAAGCCAAACTGCTGGAAGCTGTGAAGGATGTCGAAGCCATTATCATTCGTAGTGACATCATAGATGCCGAAGTGCTGGATGCTGCTCAAAAACTGAAAATCGTAGTGCGTGCAGGTGCCGGTTATGACAACGTGGATTTGGAAGCCGCTACCTCTCATAACGTTTGCGTGATGAATACTCCGGGGCAGAACTCCAACGCTGTAGCCGAACTGGCATTCGGTCTCATGGTCATGGCTGTTCGCAATATGTACAATGGAACTTCAGGAACCGAATTGATGGGCAAGAAGTTGGGTATCCATGCTTATGGCAACGTGGGGCGCAACGTGGCCCGCATAGCCAAAGGTTTCGGTATGGACATCTATGCATTCGATGCCTTCTGCCCTAAAGAAGTGATTGAGAAGGATGGTGTGAAAGCTGTGGCTTCCGCCGAAGAATTGTACTCCATTTGCGATGTCATTTCACTGCACATTCCGGCAACCGCTGAAACAAAAAACTCCATTAATCATGCTTTGGTGAACCGGATGCCTAAAGGTGGTCTGTTGGTAAACACTGCCCGTAAGGAAGTGATCAACGAAGCCGAACTGATTCAACTGTTGGAAGAGCGTGGAGATTTGAAGTATGTGACCGATATTATGCCTGCTGCAAACGAAACCTTTGCTTCTCGATTCGTAGGACGTTATTTCTCCACACCGAAGAAGATGGGTGCACAGACTGCAGAGGCCAACATCAATGCCGGCATTGCGGCCGCCTGCCAGATTGTCGGTTTCCTGAAAGACGGTTGCGAGAAATTCCGTGTAAACAAATAATGGCATTCAAAAAAAATAATATCCTATGGCAATCATTAAACCTTTTAAAGGTATTCGTCCTTCACAAGGATTGGTAGAACAAGTGGCTTCCCGTCCTTACGATGTGTTGAACTCCGCCGAAGCACGCGAAGAAGCGGCTGGGAATGAGAAATCCTTATACCATATCATTAAGCCCGAAATAGACTTCCCGGTAGGTACCGATGAACATGACGAACGTGTTTATCAGAAAGCAGCCGAGAATTTCCGGATGTTTCAAGACAAGGGATGGTTGGTGCAGGACGACAAGGAGAATTATTACGTGTATGCTCAGACCATGAATGGCAAGACTCAATACGGTCTTGTGGTGGGTGCTTACGTGCCTGATTATATGAACGGTGTCATTAAGAAACATGAGTTGACTCGCCGCGATAAAGAAGAAGACCGCATGAAGCATGTTCGCGTGAACAATGCCAACATCGAACCGGTATTTTTTGCTTATCCCGACAATGCCTTGCTGGATAGTATCATTGCACGCTATACGGCTGAAAAACCGGTATATGACTTTGTTGCTCCGGATGATGGTTTCGGTCATACTTTCTGGATTATCGATAAGCAGCAGGACATAGATGCCATCACCGGTGCATTTGCCAAGATGCCTGCCCTCTATATTGCCGACGGTCATCACCGCAGTGCCGCCGCAGCTTTGGTAGGTGCAGAGAAAGCCAAGCAAAATCCCAATCATCGTGGAGATGAGGAGTATAACTACTTCATGGCTGTTTGTTTTCCTGCCAACCAACTGACCATTATCGACTACAACCGTGTGGTAAAAGACCTGAACGGTCTGACAGTGGAAGAGTTCTTGGCCGCTGTGGGCAAGAATTTCACGGTGGAAGAACGAGGTGCTGAAATCTACAAACCTTCCGGTTTACATAACTTCTCTCTTTATCTGGCCGGTAAATGGTATAGTCTAACTGCCAAGCCGGGTACTTACAACGACAACGACCCCATCGGCGTGTTGGATGTCACCATCTCTTCCAATCTGATATTAGATGAAGTGTTGGGCATTAAGGATCTGCGTTCCGACAAACGTATTGACTTTGTAGGTGGCATCCGTGGCTTGGGCGAACTGAAGAAACGGGTGGACAGCGGAGAGATGAAAGTTGCATTGGCTCTTTATCCTGTCAGCATGAAGCAGTTGATGGACATTGCCGATACAGGTAACATTATGCCGCCCAAAACAACTTGGTTTGAGCCTAAGTTGCGTTCGGGCTTGATCATCCATAAACTGGACTAAAAAAACAGAAACAGGATTTGACATCAAAAAGCATCTTTTCTTCGGAGGATAAAAATAGAGTCCGATAGTTTCATGCTTTTAATCTTTTGACGCAGGCAGTGCAGGTTTCTTTATTCAAGAACTGTATTGTCTGCGTCATTTTGCATCGTCTGCATCTGAAAAAGGGAACAATCTGAAAAGACATGGAGAAATCATGGAATAAAATTGTATGCAGCAAAGAGTAAACTTGTCTTCAGCCTGAATAAATCTCTGTTCGCGCCTTGCGAATACAAATTCGCAACCTGCGGATATACGTTCGCACCGTGCGAACAAACATCCGCGCACGGTGAACAAACCTTCGAGAATAACAGTGAAGCGAATCCCGTAAGTTGAAATGTGTAAGCTAACCAATCGGAAAGAGCGTGGATGATCATTACCGTCAAATGGACAATCGGGTTTTCCGAAGTGATTGTTATATATTCCTCCGGCAAATCTCTTCCACTATTCGTTGGATATTGGCTTTTGCAAATGCGGGTTCCATGGCTTTTTTCGGCGAAATGGAAGGAGGATTGATGGAAAGTACTTCTTTGAAACCGGCTTTGTCCAAAATCTCTTTATCTTCTATCTTTCCTGCCAACAGGATGACGGGAATTTGTTGTTTTTGGGCTTCTTGCAGGATGCCCGAAGGCACTTTCCCCATAATGGTCTGTCGGTCGGCCTTCCCTTCTCCGGTGATGATGAGATCAGCACCTTTGATTCTTTCTGCAAAGTGAAGGAAGTCAAGTAGTAGTTGTATGCCGGATTTCAGTTCTGCATTCAGGAAAGCCTGTAAGCCGCCACCCATGCCGCCGGCAGCACCGGAACCGGGGATATTGGATATGTCTTTTCCGGTGTATTGGTAGATGACGCCGGCCAGTTTCTTCATATTGGCGTCTAATTTTGTTGCCATTTCCCAGTCAGCTCCTTTTTGCGGAGCAAAGACGAATGATGCGCCTTTCGGACCGATGAAAGGGTTCTTAACATCGCATGCAGCGACAAAATGTGTGTCTTTGAGTGCCGGATGGGCAGCAGAGGAGTCGATTGAGGCTACTTCGGCCAACAATTCCCCACACATACCACGCTTCGGAACATTGGGAGCGATTGTATGGATGATGTCTGCTCCCGTTTCATCGAGAAAACGGAAGCCCAATGCCTGCAACATTCCCAGGCCGGCATCGTTCGTTGCACTGCCACCTAATCCGATTATAAAGTTCCTACATCCCAAATCCAAAGCGTGACATATCAGTTCACCGGTTCCGTAAGAGGTGGTCAGCATTGGATTGCGCTTCTCTTTAGGTATGAGTGGCAAACCGCTGATGGCAGCCATTTCGATAAAGGCCGTTTGTCGGTCGCCCGAGATGCCGTAGCAGGTATCGTGTATTTCCATCATCGGGTTGTGGGCTCGCAGAAAGATGCGCTTTCCTCCGGTGGCGACGATTAGGGCATCCAGCATTCCTTCTCCTCCATCGGCAACAGGGAACTGAACGACATCGCATGATGGAAAGATCTTGCGTACTCCTTTAGCGGCGGCTTCTCCTGCTTCTTTGGAGGTAAGGCATTCTTTGAATGAATCGAGGGCGATGATTATTTTCATTGGCGGTTGTGTATTTGTCTGTCAATTAATAAAACTATAATCTATAATTCTGACATAGAGATGAATAATGACTGGTTAGAGGTTAGGATATCGGTCTCGTTGCCTGAGCCAAAGATAGTGTATTTTGACTGATTTTGTTAATTGTTGGTAATATTGTTGATGATGAAAATTAAAAGAATTGTATCTTTGCAACATGAGCGAAGATAGGTATAAAACGATTTCAGCCCCTTCCGAGGGCATTTACACAGAGAAGCGTAGCAAATTTATCGCTATTGCCTTGCCGGTGCGTACATTGGAAGAAGTGAAGTCGTATCTGGATATTTATCAGAAAAAATACTATGATGCCCGTCACGTGTGCTATGCCTATATGCTGGGACATGAGCGCAAGGATTTTCGTTCCAATGATAACGGTGAGCCTTCCGGTACGGCAGGTAAGCCTATCTTAGGACAAATCAACTCTAATGAGCTGACGGATATTCTTGTTGTTGTGGTTCGTTATTTCGGAGGTATCAAGTTGGGGACAAGCGGGTTGATCGTGGCATATAAAGCCGCTGCCGCCGAAGCCATTGCTGCCGCAACCATTATAGAGAAAACCGTGGACGAAACAGTGACCTTCTTGTTTGAATATCCTTTCATGAATGACGTGATGCGCATTGTGAAAGAAGAAGAACCGGAGATATTGGAACAATCGTATGACATGGACTGCCGCATGACCCTTCGTATCCGTCAGTCCATGATGCAGAAGCTGCGAGTACGGCTCGAAAAAGTAGAGACTCTGAGGTTTGAGTAAAGAGTCGGGGAGTTTAAAGCAACGTCTTTAAACATTTATCCGAAATAATCACGTTAACAAGAAAATAAGAAAAGATGGGATTTAGTGCAACCAAAAGAGAGCTGGGCGAACTGTACGCTTTTTTTCGTCTGCTGGCCGACGGGACCGTGGCATTAGGCACACCGGATGTGCGGAAGAATATGGCAAAGTCTTGGCCTGTTGCCTTGGTGCAGAGAGAAGAGCACGATGGTACGCGTCGTTATTACATAGAGGAAGAAAAGGTACGGCTGGTTGGTGGAACAGTAGGTAAGGATGGCGCTTTCACTCCCGGTGGCAAAGAAGAACAATGCTTTCCTCGCGAAGATTTCAAGGATGCGGCAGAGTTTATTCTCCATTTGCTGAAGACGGCTTCCGGGGATGAAATAGAGGTGACCGAGGGACTGGAAGCTTTTCTGGATGCTGTCGGCATCTACGATTTGGAGGCGAAAACAGACGATCGCACAGACTTTTACGTGGCTTTCCATCATCCCGATGCACCATTGACGGGGTTTACGGTGCGTTGCCGTCTTGCCCCGATGAATCCGTTGCTTGACGGAGGGCGCACTGCCAACTTGAAGCTGGAACAAAGTGGTGTGAAGTTTGCCGTTCCCACAGTAAACAAGGTGAACGCCTTACCTGAGTCTCCTACTGAAGTTGCCGAACGGATGTTGCTTATTGAACGTCTGGGAGGTATCTTGAAGTACGCTGATGTGGCCGACCGTGTGTTCCGTTGCAATCTACAGATGATTGACCTCCACTTTCCCCGTATGTTGGCAGAGATGGTTCGCGCAATGCATCTGGATGGCATTGTCCGTGTCAGTGAACTGACAGAACACATCAAGGCTATGAATCCGCTGAAAATAAAAGATGAACTGATAAATAAACATGGCTTCTATGAGTTTAAGATGAAGCAGTTTTTGCTGGCACTTGCTCTTGGAATGCGTCCGGCTAAAATATATAACGGCACAGATTCTGCGGTGGAAGGCATGCTTCTGGTCACAGTCGATGGCGAAGTATTATGCTATCATAAGTCGGAGCGTGCCGTCTTTGCAAATTTCCTCTATCGGAATACCCGCCTGGAGAAAGGTTCCGTGGATAAGGACAAATATGGTTTTCTTGAGCGTGAAAACGGAGTCTGGTACTTCAAGCTGAATGTGAAGATCGGATTGATGAAAAGATGACTTTCGCTACGGCCTTCTTCTGTGTTTATCTTTCTTAGGATTACAATAATTAGTGTGTCCTTCCAAAGTAATTCCTGAATTTTCTCATAACCTTAAGCCCCAATCTTACACCGTCGAAAACAGCCATGCCGGTATTGAAAGCTCTCATGATTGCATTGGCTTTATTGGTGGCAGGGGCGATAGGAGCCAATATGTCTCTTGTAAGATCGGTCATGACTCCTTTTTGCGTACGAATTTGCTGTAATACAGCCGTTTTTCGCTGAGCTATGCTTTCCAATGTATGAGGGAAGGAATTCGAATCGTGGTTCATGCTGTCTCTTATTTATTGGATTTTTCTAAAAACAATCCGGCGATGAACTTTACCGTGGGGTTGATAATTAGTTTTCTACGAAAGAGAACAACTAAGAGGATGAGCAGGATATGAAATCCGGCAACAATAGCATAGCTTATTGTAAGTCCACCAACTAAGGGGGCTATTGCATAGACCAAGGTGAATGACAGATAGAACAGAACCACTACGCAGAGGATAATGACAAGTATGACCAATAAAAGCATAGAGAGCAACTTTGATAGTTTTTCCGTGATTTCCAGTAGGGTATATTCTTTTTGTAGCTCAAGATACTTTCTGAACTCAACGAATAATTGCTGAATTTTCTCAAAACTTTGATCGTCGGCAAACATAGTGGCTCTGTTTTGTTCGTTTTATTCAGCAGATTCACCTTTGATTTCTGCTGCAATTTCATCTACCAGATTCTCCATGTCATTCCGACTAAGCCGGATACCTTTTTTGCGGAGAATTTCTGCTATTTTATTACGCGTGTCCTCTCCTTTTTCAGGAGCAAATAAAATTCCAAGGGCCGCGCCTACTGCGGCACCACCCAAGAAAGCTGCTAAAACATTCAGTCCTTTCATGATTCTATCCTTTCTTTTTAAGAGGTTCTCAGTTACAAAGTTAGTATTATTTTTTGAAAAAGAGCTGATTCTCTTTTTTATTTTAGCCTGAGTTTGGAACAGGCGGTTCCTTTTGCTAAAGATTAGGGGCTACATCCTATCGGGCAGATATTTCTTGAATGTATTGGTTTACAGCGGTCAGGCAGAAGAGAGCCTTTTACGCCGACCTTTCCTCTCCCTGTTTGACAGCTGCAATCCTTTGTCGTGGCAGAGGCAAGTGTTCAAGCCGACAGGCACTTGTGTTTGACGTGACAGACACAAGTGTTTGAGCCGTCGGACACAAGTGTCTGACAGGTCAGGGGCAAACGTCTGATAACCAATATACTTTGACTTTAAAACACAAGCCGCCGGGTGAGGTTATCGACCAGCTTCTTATCCCGACTCAGGTTATTTTACTTTGAGAGTGAGGGACTTGTTTAATCGATTCTTCTGTACCATTTCCGTATCAAGTCCGTATATAATACCTACAGAGATAATACGGAGATGGTACGGAACAGATACGGCTTTGGTTTGCTACGGGTTTTGCGGCTTCCTTTGTCTTCTTCGGGAAATGTTATTGGAGTGCCTTTCTAATTGTACCTTACCCTTCTTCTCTTTGATTTCGGCTTTTTGTGTTGGCACATCTTGTGTTTTCACTTCATGGGTCGTGATGAAAGGATGATCTTCTATTACATGGATTTTCTTTCCGATCAGTTTCTGGATGTCTCTCAGATAGGGGAGTTCTTCCGATTCACAGAATGAGACGGCAACGCCGTTACGTCCGGCTCTTCCGGTTCGCCCAATGCGATGTACGTACGTTTCCGGAATGTTGGGTAGTTCGTAATTGATGACGTGTGACAATTGCTCTACGTCAATTCCGCGCGACGCGATGTCAGTGGCGATCAATACACGCAGGCTATGGCTCTTGAAACCCGTCAAGGCACGTTGACGGGCATTCTGGGATTTGTTGCCATGAATAGCTTCTGCCTTTATTCCAGATTTGTTGAGGATACGTGCGAGTTTGTCCGCTCCATATTTGGTTCTGGTAAAAATGAGTACAGATTCTATCTCTGTGCTTCTCAACAAATGGAGCAATAGGTCTTTTTTCTCTTTCTTCTCAACAAAATAGACTGATTGTGATATCTTATCTGCGGTAGACGATACAGGAGTGACTTCTACCTTTTCCGGTTGTGTCAGCATGGAATTTGCCAAAGCCTCAATTTCAGGTGGCATCGTTGCCGAGAAAAAAAGAGTTTGCCGTTGGGCAGGTAGAAGTTTCAGGATGCGCCGAATATCATGTATGAATCCCATGTCAAGCATGCGGTCTGCCTCATCCAAAACAAAAAAATCAAGTGTCTTGAGGTTGATGAATCCTTGATTCACGAGGTCTTGCAGGCGTCCGGGGGTTGCGATCAGTATTTGTACTCCGCGTTTCAATTCGTCAGTCTGTGGCTTTTGTCCCACGCCACCAAAAATGACGGCATGTCTTAAACCGGTGTACTTGCCGTATGCGCTGAAACTTTCGCCGATTTGTATGGCCAATTCGCGGGTAGGCGTCAGAATCAAAGCTTTGATTCTTTTACGGTTATCCGTTTTATATAGCTTTTGCAGAATTGGAATAGAAAAAGCAGCAGTTTTTCCTGTTCCGGTTTGAGCACATCCTAATAGGTCTTTTCCTTGTAATAATATGGGGATTGATTTCTCCTGGATGGGAGTAGGGGCGGAGTACCCCTCTTCTTGAAGAGCCTTCAGTATAGGCTGTATCAAATTTAAATTTTCAAATGTCATGTAATTGATTAAATGAGCCTCGCGCTCTGTTTATTTACGACAAAGATACGTTAACTCTTTAGGTAAATCCCTCTTTATTGCGTGGTTTAATTATATTTAACTAACGAAGCGGAAGAATAATTGCGCGTTATGGCGTACCTTTGTTTCCCAAAATAAGCTATAGTCGGAAAAACAAACTGTTTCTTGATAGAAATCGAGGTCCTTCTTGCTTTATTACTTGAAAATTTTGACTGACATTCGGATAAGAATAGACGAAAATATTATTAACAAAAAAACGATAAGAAAAGATGAAAAAATTAGCCTTATTAGGAATGGGGGCATGCATTGCTCTGGCATTCTCTTCTTGTAAATCGAGCGAAAGTGCTTACAAAAAAGCATATGAAAAAGCCAAACAACAAGAATTGGCTGAACCGCAGACTGCTGTTGCTGCAGAGGATGTAGCTCCGGTAGTAGAAGCTCCTGTATCCAGAAAAGTAGTGGAAAGTGCTCCGGTTGGTGTTCGTCAGGAAAAGGTCACCGTAGTATCCGGAACCAATGGTTTGAAAAATTATAGCGTGGTGTGCGGTAGCTTTGGAGTAAAGGCAAATGCTGAAAGCCTGAAATCTTTCTTGGATAAAGAAGGATATAATGCGATTATAGTATTCAATGCTGAAGCTGCTATGTATCGTGTCATTGTTTCAACTTTTGCGGATAGAGCTTCTGCTGCTGATGCCCGTGATGCGTTTAAGGCCAGATACTCCAACCGTCAGGATTTTCAAGCATCTTGGTTGCTGTATCGCCTCGACTAATTAAGTGGAATTCTTTTTGGTAATTTATAAAGAAAGAGAAAATGCTCTTTCCTGATAGGCGGTAGCTGGGAAGCTACCGCCTTTTGTCTTTCTATTGGAAAAGTGGATTATTGCCCGTTCTTTCATCTTGTCTTTTTTTCAAAAAAACAACATTAATGTTGTTTTTTCATATAAAAAGCTTTGGTATTATTAAAAATGTACCTATTTTTGTACCGTATTTTACATCGTGACAGATGTAAAAAGGTTGAAGTAATGAGGTATATAAACTCTGGTATGGCAAAGTGCTTAGAAGCGGAAGTAGTAGCACAATATGTAACGTTCTTTTTATTCTGTTTGTTTCCAATGATAGGGTATGGCCAGACGGGACAGGAAACTGTGAATGCTTTGGTTAGAATGGGTTTTGAAAATGTGGGATGGGCGGAAGATGATGATGAACGTGTATATATCCTGCAAAATACGACTTATCGTTTGCAGGGAGTCGGCATAAGTAAGGCTGTGGATGTTATTCAAGATATGGGCTTGCCGGAAAATAAAAAATGTAGGATTGTTGTTCTGAATAATAATATACCTCAAATATCTCTTAGCTATCATCCTCTTATAGGTGATACTTTGTCGCGGGTAGAACGTAATGACTGGAATGTCAGCTATGAATTAGGTAACACATGGAAGGAAGCTAAGAATGTGAAGTTGAGAAATCGTTCTTTGTTTAAAATTGATGTATTGGTATATCCTCAGTTGGCTTTCAAGAATTTGGTGATTACGCAGATTTATCACGTCTTGTTCAATTTGAGCCCTGCCATTGAAGTTTCGATGTGGAAAGGTATGAAGCTTACTGCACAAGTAAAATTGCCTATATATAATGATGGGTATGGAAAATATGAAGATAAAATTCATCCCGGGCATATCACCGTTTCACAGAGTTTCAGATTACCGTACAATGTGTTTGGTAAGGTGGCGGTAGGCTTTTTCAATGCTGATCAATACGGAATGGATGCCGAATTCTTTCATCCTTTGAGTGATGAACGCTTTTTTTTGCTGGGTAGGATAGGCTATACGGGAATCGGTTATTGGGATGGATTTAAATTGCATTACGACCCTTCTACATGGACTTCTACATGGTCTTTGGGAGGTGGGTTTTATTGGCAGCAGTTTAATACCCGGTTTACATTGAAAGCCGAACAGTATTTAATGAAAGAAAAAGGCGTCAGATTTGAAATGATCAGACATTTCCGTTATTGTTCAATTGGCTTTTATGTAATGAAAGCCCGGAATGCAAGAGCAAACGGAGGCTTTCGATTTCAGGTGGCTTTACCTCCCTACAAGTATAGAAGAAGAGGATATATACCACGTATGAATGTTTCTGCTAATATGGGGCTTGTTTATAATTCGGGCAATGAACGTTTGTATTATAAACAGTATAAAGCGGAGGCAAGTGACAATATAATGGAACAGAATAGTTTTAATCCATATTTTATTAAATCAGAATTGTTAAATTTTTAATTTATTTGTTGAGATGAAGAAGATTAAATTCTTAAACGGTATAAATGCAATGTTTGCGTTAGCCGTAGTAGCTTTGGCTACAACTTTTACTTCTTGTGAGAAAGAAGAATTCAACGTAAAAGTTGATCCTATCAATGCACAGGCTACTATCAGCCCGATTGTGCTTTATGTTGCGGATGGTGTTACTACAGATGTGACAACGACTGCTACAGTAAACTGTACTCCGTCTGCTACTTTTACCGGTAATCCGGCTCTGGCTGCTACTACTGCCACTGTTTCTGTTTCTTATGACGGGATAAGTGCCGAAGTAAAAGTTGCTGTTCCTGCATTGCAGGCCGGTCAGTTTGCTACGTTGACTCCGACTATTATCTTGCAGAAGAAGACGCCTGAGACCAAGGTTGAGATCTCTCAAGTTATAGGAGAACCAGTGGAATCGAAACCTGAAAAAGGAAAGGATTTGACCAATACAACAGATTATTGGTATTCAACGACCGTGAAGTATCTTGAAAAATCCGGTAACAAGATTTTGGAGAAGAAGATTGATACAAAGGATGTGAATGAAGTGGCTGCTGTTGGTACTTTCTTTAACGCTCTTCAAGATACTTATAAAGAGGCATGGGTTGAACAGAAAAATGTACCGGTTTACGCACACTCACTTACAAAGACAAGCGTGACATATACTGTTGTAACTACGGAATATAAGATTATTAAGAAAACCACTACTGTGACAAAAGCAGATGGTGAGACTGTTATTGCTACGGCAAAGGTTGAAAATTATGCAACCTCTACAGTTACAATTACCCCCAGCCAGCAAATTCCGGGTCACAATCATGCACCTGCCGGCCATGGACACGGTCATGGTACTGATCCTAACGCAGGTGGTGGTATTGTAATCGCTGACTAATTGTTGGTTGTAGTTATTTATCTTAAAACTAAAGAGAAAAATGAAAAGTAAATTAATAATAGCCTCTTTATTGTTAGCAGGCGCTTGTGCTACGGTGAGTGCGCAAGAAAAACCTAAATATTATACCGAGAAGGCTTCGGATAATATTTTCTTAGGAGTAGGTGTTGGAGGAATGAGCGTTATCAATGACGGCTTTAATACTCCGACGGTGAACTTTAATATCTCACTTGGTAAGTACATTACTCCGGTTTGGGGGGTACGTGGCCAATTGGGTGGTATTTGGCAGAGCCTTGACAAGCAGGATAGTGGCTACCAAAAAGACAAGAAAAAGTTCGGTGAAGTGAATCTGGACGCTATGCTCAACTTGATCAATCTCTTCGGCGGCTATAACCCCAACCGTGTGTTCGACCTCTACTTGTTTGGTGGTCCTACAATGAATTTGGGCAGGGCTGTAGATACGCAAATCTCAATTCAACAAGGTACAGGCAAACAAACTTATGCATATAGCGAAGACGGACTGAAGGCTCGTTTTGGTGCAACAGTAGGTTTGGGACTGGCATATAACATCAATAAAAAGTGGGCAATCAATCTTGAAGGTCGTTTGGGGGTGACTCCTTCTATCTTCGGTGATGCAAGCGACTGCCGCAAGGCGGAAGCAACTGCTCGCGTAAACTTAGGCTTTGCTTATACTTTCGGTGGCAAGAAGTTTGTTCCTGCTTCTAACGTCGATGAGGATGCCATCAATGCTGAAATCAACAGATATAGAAGAGAATTGGCAGAAGCACAGGCCGACTTGGCTAATTGCAAGAACGCATTGGCTAACGTGAGACCGGAAGTGAGAGAAGTTTCCAAGGAAATTGAAGTGGCAGGTCCGCGTGCAATCTTCTTCAGAATCGGTAGCGCTAAGATTGATGACTATGGTAAGGTTAACATTGAGTTGGCTGCCAAGACGCTGAAAGCTAACCCTGATAAGAAGTATAAAGTTGCCGGTTATTGTGATAAGGCTACCGGTAGTGCACCTTTCAACCAGAAGTTGTCCGAGAAACGTGCTCAGGCTGTTTATGATGCTTTGATTGCTCAAGGTGTTGATAAAGATCAGCTCGAACTCGTAGGCTTCGGCGGTACTGAAAATATGTTCGGTAAGAACTTCTTGAATCGTGTAGTTATTCTGGAATAATATACTTGTGATTTAGGAGACTCTAAAAATAGAAGGCGTCTGGAAGTCAGACGCCTTTTTTTGATGAATAATCCGGCACGTGCATTATTTATTGTTATAGTGACTGAATCTTTATGTGATGATAAAGTTTAAACTGTTCTTTTTTATCCTTTTCTGCTCTCTGGTAAGTTCTGCTTCTGCACAATTGACGTATGGGGTGACCGGACTCTTGCATGCTCCTTCTGCTGAAATGCAGCGAGATAAGACTTTTATGTTCGGTGGAAATTTCTTGAACAAAGAATTGACTCCTCCCACTTGGTATTATCATACTTATAATTATTTCTTGAATGTAACCATATTGCCTTTTTTGGAAGTGGCTTATACTTGTACACTTTTCAAAGCAGAGGCTTTAGGACTTGCACCTTATGGATATAGTGGATTTACTAACCAGGATCGTTATTTCTCCATCCGGTTGCAAGCTTTGAAGGAGGGGAAGTTCTGGAAGTATATGCCCTCGGTAGTACTGGGTACGTCAGACCCTTTCACTTCTTCTGGAGGAGGAGAAGTAGCTTCTCCCCAAGGAAATGGCTACTATAGTAGGTTCTATATTGCTGCCTCCAAACATATTCCGGTAGTTGGTAAAGAAGAAATTGGTGTGCATCTTTCCTATCTTTATAATGAACGCAAAGAGTATAAACTGAACGGGTTGGCATTAGGAGTCACTTATAATCCCTCTTTCCATCCTCAGTTGCGATTGGTAGCAGAATATGATTCCAAAGATTTTGCTTTGGGAGCCTCTTATCTGTTATTTAACCATCTGCATATACAAGTGGAGATGCAGAAAATGCGCTATTTTAGCGGTGGATTAGCTTATAAGATTCATTTGAAATAATCGGGAAGATTATCTTTTTAATAACGTGCGGGTTATGCAGGGTGGCATAATCCGCATGTTTTTTAATTCCTAAAGATTTCCCATTTTGCCTATATAAATATAATATTGAAGGCATAATCCAAATTTAATCGTAATTTTGTAGTCCATTATGAGTAGAATAATAGCGATAGATTACGGTCGAAAACGTACAGGTATTGCCGTGAGTGATACACTACAGATGATTGCCAACGGATTGACAACGGTGCCTACGCACCAGTTGCTCTCCTTTTTGCTTGATTATGTGGCCAAAGAACCGGTGGAGCGTATTTTAGTAGGCCTTCCCAAACAAATGAATAATGAGGTTTCGGAAAATATGAAACATATTGAACCTTTTGTGCGTTCCTTAAGGAAGAAGCTGCCGGATATACCAATAGAATATGTAGACGAACGTTTTACGTCTGTATTGGCACATCGAACGATGCTCGAAGGAGGGCTGAAAAAGAAAGATCGTCAGAACAAGGCATTGGTTGACGAGATCAGTGCAACTATTATCTTGCAGACTTACTTAGAGAACAGGCGCTTCTCTCTGTTATGATGAAAAAGAATTTCTAATAAAAAATATTGTAACTAATTTAAAAGAATGATTTTACCTGTTTATGTGTATGGCCATCCTGTTTTAAGAAAGGTGGCTGAAGATATAACTCCGGACTATCCTAATTTGAAGGAGTTGATAGATAATATGTTTGAAACAATGGATAATGCCGAAGGTGTGGGGCTTGCAGCACCGCAAATCGGTCTTCCTATTCGGGTAGTTACCATTGATTTGGATGTGTTGTCGGATGATTTTCCTGAATACAAGGGATTTCGTAAGGCATATATCAATGCTCATATTTTGGAAGTGTCGGGCGAAGAGGTTTCTATGGATGAGGGCTGTTTGAGTCTTCCGGGAATCCATGAATCAGTGAAGCGTGGTAATCGGATACGTGTGAAGTATCTGGATGAGAATCTGGTAGAACACGATGAAGTGATAGAAGGATATTTGGCTCGGGTCATGCAGCATGAGTTTGATCATTTGGACGGAAAAATGTTTATTGATCATCTGTCTCCGCTTCGCAAACAGATGATTAAAGGAAAGCTGAATGCCATGCTGAAAGGTAAGGCACATTGTACCTACAAGGTGAAAACTGTAAAGAAATAGAGGTGTATATATAGCAAATAAACGGAAAATATTATTTTTGCTTCGTTACAAGCATTTATGAAATAAGATGATAAAAAAAATACTGTCGGTTATTTTGCTGCTACCCACATTGATGTATGCGCAGATCAATACGGAAAGGGTAATGACTATCGCTCGGAATGCTTTGTATTTTGAGGATTATGTGCTTTCCATTCAATATTTCAATCAGGTAATCAACGCCAAGCCTTATTTGTATGAACCCTACTTCTTTCGAGGGCTGGCTAAAATAAATCTGGATGATTATCAGGGTGCAGAAGCTGATTGTGATGCTGCGATTCAGAGAAATCCCTTTGTGGTAGGCGCTTACCAAATCAGGGGATTGGCGCGCATCAGGCAGAATAAGTTTGATGAGGCTATCGAAGATTATAAGACGGCTATCAAGTATGACCCGGAGAATGTGGTGCTTTGGCATAACCTTTCTCTTTGCCGCATTCAGAAGAAGGAGTACGAGGCGGCTAAAGAGGATTTGGACAAACTTTTGACAATTGCCCCGAAATATACCCGTGCCTATCTGATGAGAGGGGAAGCCTTTTTGAAGCAGAATGACACGATACAAGCCTTACGTGATTTTGACAGAGCCATCGAGATGGATCGTTACGACCCGGATGGATGGGGAGCAAGGGCCATCGTGCGCATTCAGCAGGCCAAGTATAAAGATGCGGAGGCCGATTTGGATCAGGCAATACGCTTGAGTGCAAAAAATGCCGGTAATTACATCAATCGTGCTTTGACGCGTTTTCATCAGAATAACCTGCGGGGAGCCATGAGTGATTATGATTTGGCGTTGGACATCGATCCGAACAATTTCCTCGGTCACTATAACCGTGGTTTGCTGCGTGCCAAGGTGGGCGATGACAACCGGGCAATAGAAGACTTTGACTTTGTGTTGAAGATTGAACCGGATAATATGATGGCAACTTTCAACCGAGGTGTGCTGCGTGCGCAGGTCGGTGATTATCGGGGAGCTGTCAGTGACTATTCCAGAGTGATAAAGGAACATCCGAATTTTGTGGCAGGTTACTATCAGCGTGCGGAAGCCCGCAAAAAGATTGGTGATATGAAAGGGGCTGAACAGGATGAGTTCAAGATTATGAAGATGCAGATAGACAGGCGCAACAACATCATTTCCAAGAAGGGGGGCAATGACGCCAAAGATACGGCAGACAATACTTCTGATGATTCGGATGAGGATAAAGGGAAAACCCGAAAGAAATCGGACAGGAACATGGAGAACTATCGTAAGATAGTGATTGCGGATGATTCGGAAGCTGAGCAACGCTACAAGAGCGATTACCGCGGGCGCGTGCAAGATAGGAATGTAACAATCAAGCTTGAATCAATGTATGCTCTGACTTATTATGAGAAGCTGAGTGACGTAAAACGCATCGTGCATTATCATAAATACATAGAGGGTCTGAATCATGAAAAGCTTTTCCCGAAACCGTTGCGCATCACTAATATGGAGGCTCCGTTGACGCAAGAACAGGTGAATTATCATTTTGCTTTGATAGATACCCATACGTCTGATGTGGTGGCTGATGATACAAATGCCCAAAAACGGTTTATGCGCGGTCTGGACTTTTATCTTGTTCAGGACTTCACAAGTTCTATTGATGACTTTACAAAAAGTATTTTGCTGGACGATACTTTTTTCCCTGCATACTTCATGCGTGCTTTGGTGCGTTGCAAGCAACTGGAATATAGAAAAGCGGAAGCAGCAATGAGCGAAGGGGCCACTTCCGGTACATCCGACGTGAAGAAGGCAGAAGTTACAGCAGTAGATTATGAAATTGTGAAGAGCGATTTAGATAATGTCATCCGTTTGGCTCCCGACTTTGCTTATGCCTATTATAATAGGGGTAATGTTTCCTCTTTATTGAAAGATTATCGCGCAGCTTTGGTGGATTATGATAAAGTGATTGAACTAAATCCGGATTTTGCCGAAGCGTATTTTAACCGTGGATTGACACATATCTTCTTAGGCAATAACAAACAAGGCATTTCCGATTTGAGTAAAGCCGGAGAGTTAGGTATTGTATCGGCCTATAATATCATAAAAAGGTTTACGGATGTGAGAGAATAACATTTTTTTGCTAAAAACCAGAATATCAAAAAGAATTAGCTATTTTTGCGTTCTAAAAAAAGAAATATACATAAGAATTATGATAAAGATAACATTTCCAGACGGCTCTGTTTGTGAATATAACGAAGGTGTAACGGGGCTGCAAATTGCAGAAAGCATCAGTTCACGGTTGGCTCAGGATGTACTGGCATGTGGTGTGAACGGGGAAACTTATGATTTGGGGCGTCCTATCATGCAAGACGCTGAAGTTGTACTTTATAAATGGGAGGATGAGCAAGGAAAACATGCTTTTTGGCATACCAGTGCTCACTTGTTAGCCGAAGCTTTGCAGGAATTGTATCCCGGAATTCAGTTCGGCATAGGCCCTGCCATTGAGAATGGTTTCTATTATGATGTGGATCCGGGAGAAACAGCCATTAAGGAGGCCGACCTTCCGGCTATTGAGAAGAAAATGGCGGAATTGGTTGCGAAGAAAGAGGCGGTTGTCAGAAAGAGTATTGCGAAGAACGATGCCTTGAAGATGTTTGGTGACCGTGGAGAGACTTATAAATGCGAGCTGATTTCGGAACTGGAAGACGGGCACATCACGACTTATACACAAGGTGCATTTACCGATTTGTGCCGTGGCCCTCACTTGATGACTACCGCGCCTATCAAAGCCATAAAACTGACTTCCGTGGCTGGTGCTTATTGGCGTGGTCGTGAAGATCGCAAAATGATGACTCGCATCTATGGCATCACATTCCCGAAGAAGAAGATGCTAGATGAATATTTGGTTATGTTGGAGGAAGCTAAGAAACGCGACCACCGTAAAATCGGCAAGGAGATGGACTTATTCATGTTCTCTGATACGGTGGGTAAGGGGTTGCCGATGTGGTTGCCAAAAGGTACTGCTCTGCGTATCCGTTTGCAAGATTTCCTGCGGCGTATCCAAGCTCGATATGATTATCAGGAAGTTATGTGTCCACCCATCGGTAACAAGTTACTTTATATCACCTCCGGACATTATGCAAAATATGGCAAGGATTCATTTCAACCTATCCATACGCCGGAGGAGGGAGAAGAGTATTTCCTGAAGCCGATGAACTGTCCTCACCACTGTATGATTTATAAGAATACACCTCGTTCCTATAAGGATCTTCCTTTGCGTCTGGCAGAGTTTGGTACGGTTTGCCGTTATGAACAGAGCGGTGAGCTGCACGGGTTGACACGTGTTCGCAGTTTTACGCAGGATGATGCACATATCTTTTGCCGTCCCGATCAGGTGAAGGATGAGTTCCTTCGTGTGATGGATATCATTTCCATTGTATTCCAGTCAATGAACTTTGAGAATTTTGAAGCGCAGATTTCCTTGCGCGACAAGGTGAATCGCGAAAAGTATATCGGTAGCGACGAGAATTGGGAGAAAGCGGAGCAGGCCATCATCGAAGCATGCGAAGAGAAAGGGCTGAAGGCGAGAGTTGAATATGGTGAAGCGGCTTTCTATGGGCCTAAGCTGGACTTCATGGTGAAGGATGCTATCGGGCGTCGCTGGCAATTGGGCACTATTCAGGTGGACTACAATTTGCCGGAACGATTTCAGTTGGAATATACCGGTGCAGACAATCAAAAGCATCGTCCCGTCATGGTGCATCGTGCTCCGTTTGGTTCGATGGAGCGTTTTGTTGCTGTTCTGATTGAACATACGGCAGGCAAGTTTCCGCTGTGGTTGACTCCTGATCAAGTGGCTATCTTGCCCATCAGTGAGAAATTCAATGATTACGCTTATGAGATAAAGCAATATCTGAAAAAATATGATATTCGTGCTATTGTAGACGAACGTAATGAGAAAATCGGTCGTAAGATTCGCGACAATGAGATGAAGCGTATTCCTTATATGCTGGTTGTGGGCGAAAAAGAAGCTGAAAATAGAGTAGTTGCAGTGCGTAAGCAAGGAGAAGGGGATAAAGGAACCCTAAAAATAGAGGATTTTGCAAAAAAAGTGAATGAAGAGGTTCAAAATATGATAAATAAGTGGTAACTTTGTCGCCAATTGTAAAAGC
Organism: Prevotella heparinolytica; assembly: GCF_002998535.1. Classification (NCBI taxonomy): domain Bacteria; kingdom Pseudomonadati; phylum Bacteroidota; class Bacteroidia; order Bacteroidales; family Prevotellaceae; genus Prevotella; species Prevotella heparinolytica. The sequence goes on from NZ_CP027234.1 coordinate 522,755, forward strand.
ATAGCATGTAATAGATGTTTTAAAGGTGGCTTTTGCTTAATAACAAAACATAAATTTGGGAATAATAAACAAGAAACAAACTGGAAGTAAACGTTATTTAATGAAAAATGACAGCTTAAAAGGGCAACATCGGATTAACGAACAGATCCGCGCCAAAGAAGTACGCATCGTGGGCGATGAAATAGAACCAAAGGTCTACCCGATAGCACAAGCTTTAAAACTTGCCGAAGAACATGAAGCAGACCTCGTGGAAATATCTCCGAATGCAATTCCTCCTGTCTGTCGTATTATCGATTATTCCAAATTTCTGTATCAATTAAAAAAACGTCAAAAGGAGCAAAAGGCCAAGCAGGTTAAGGTCAATGTAAAGGAAATCCGATTTGGTCCTCAGACAGATGATCATGATTATAACTTTAAGTTGAAGCATGCCAAGGGTTTTCTGGAAGACGGAGACAAAGTAAAAGCATATGTATTCTTTAAAGGACGTTCTATTTTGTTTAAAGAGCAAGGAGAAGTATTGCTTCTGCGATTTGCTAATGACTTGGAGGAATATGCAAAGGTGGATCAGATGCCTATTTTAGAGGGAAAACGAATGACCATTCAGCTTTCACCGAAAAAGGCTGCTGCACCGAAGAAGACGGTTTCGAAGCTGGAGGATACAGCCGCTCCGGTAGAAACAGAAGAGTAATGAAGAAATGAGTAACGCCATAGGTATAGTGCGTTGCCATAATTTAATAATTTAAAAGTTTTAAAAGAAGATGCCAAAGATCAAGACTAACTCCGGTGCTAAAAAAAGATTCACTCTTACCGGAACAGGTAAAATCAAAAGAAAGCACGCTTTTCATAGTCATATCCTGACTAAGAAAACTAAGAAGCAAAAAAGAAACTTGTGCTATTCTACACTTGTCAGTCCGACAGATGTAAATCAAGTGAAAGAGCTCTTAGCGATGAAGTAACTAAAGCGTACTAAAGAAATTAAAGTTATTAACCGAATGCTTTAGCTTTAAGACTGTTACGTGAAGTAACGGCGCTGACATTCAAAAACAAGTAAAACTATGCCAAGATCAGTAAATCATGTTGCTTCTAGAGCAAGAAGAAAGAAAATTTTGAAATTAACCAGAGGTTACTTTGGTGCAAGAAAGAACGTTTGGACCGTAGCCAAGAATACTTGGGAAAAAGGTTTGACTTATGCGTTCCGTGACCGTAAAAACAAGAAAAGAAACTTCCGCGCTTTGTGGATTCAACGTATCAACGCAGCCGCTCGTTTGGAAGGTATGTCTTATTCTAAGTTGATGGGTGCTTTGCACAAAGCAGGAATCGAAATCAACCGCAAGGTGTTGGCTGATTTAGCGATGAACCATCCGGAAGCTTTCAAGGCTATTGTAGCCAAAGTAAAAGCTGCATAAGCCGGTTATGCTGATAAACTCAAGGTGCTGACTACCATCCGGTAGTTGGCACTTTTTCTTTCTCGGCAGATTTTGAAAAGGCGAAAGAGACAAGGCTTTGAAACAAAGTTTTATTTTTGCTTGTTTCTTTAATAGAAACTTCCTACCTTTGTTATGAAAAAAAATAGCCGCATTGATTGGATCGGGAAACTCATCAAGTTTTATGAAATACCGAGACAAGTTTCGTTTCTTGATGGCGGGCCACGCCCTTCGGGGTAACCTTTGAGTCGGTGGATTACAAAGAGGACGAACGCTCAAATCATGTCATACGGAGTTTCATCACATCATCGGTGCGGCTTTCTATAAAAAAGGAACGGCAATTGACTAAAATTACCGTTCCTTTTCCTTTTATTGTCAATCCCTGTTGTCATTATTATGGCTGATCCCTAAAAAACTATCGGCGATTCATATTCCGGATAAACCTTGTTTTAGAATTCACATTAAATAGGAAAAAACAGAAGTCCCTATTGAGAACATTTTCGGGAGAAGGCGCGTTAAACTTATGTATGGTATTTGAATTGTCGGAAGTCACCGAATATTGATAAAACCGGATTAAAATTCAAATTGTCGTATTATATCCTGATTGAATATTACTAATGGGACATAAAATCGGATAAAGTAAACAATATTAATTGGGTGAAAAGCTCTATTTTTGAACGTTTTTTTAACTCTAAATAATACAATGGCAATGAAAGAGAACATTAAACCGGCAACCGGACGTCTTGGCGTGTTGGTGGTCGGGGTAGGCGGTGCGGTTTCAACCACCATGATTACCGGAACTTTAGCTGCTCGGAAGGGATTGGCTAAGCCCATAGGTGCAATTACACAAATGGCTACTATGCGCATGCAAGACGGTAGTGAGAAACTGATTAAAGACATAGTGCCTTTGGCTGATTTAAATGACATCGTTTTCGGCGGTTGGGATATTTTTCCTGACAACGTTTACAAAGCTGCCATGTATGCAGAGGTTCTGAAGGAGAAAGACTTGAATTTGGTGAGAGACGAGTTGCAAAACATCAAGCCGATGCCTGCCGCTTTCGACCATAATTTCGCGAAACGCCTGAACGGTACATATATTAAAAAGGCTGATACTCGCTGGGACATGGTGGAGCAGTTGCGTGAAGACATCCGCAACTTCAAAGTGGCCAATAATTGTGAACGCATAGTTGTGTTATGGGCTGCAAGTACGGAGATTTATGTTCCTATGACAGACGAGCATAACTCTTTGGCGGCTTTGGAGAAAGCTATGAAAGAGAATCATGTTGAAGTTATTGCTCCCAGCATGTGCTATGCCTATGCCGCTATTGCCGAAGGTACCCCATTCATTATGGGAGCTCCTAACCTGTGTGTGGATATTCCGGCTATGTGGGAGTTCGCCAAGAAGATGAATGTGCCTATTGCCGGTAAGGACTTCAAAAGCGGGCAGACTTTGATGAAGACGGTGCTTGCTCCGATGTTCAAAACGCGTATGTTGGGTGTGAGCGGTTGGTTTTCTACCAATATATTGGGTAATCGCGACGGCGAGGTACTTGACCAACCGGAAAACTTCAAGACAAAAGAAGTCAGCAAACTGTCGGTTATCGACAACATCTTTGAACCGGAGAAGTTTCCTGATTTGTACGGCGATATATATCATAAGGTGCGTATCAACTATTATCCTCCCCGCAAGGATAACAAAGAGGCTTGGGATAATATCGACATTTTCGGCTGGATGGGGTATCCGATGGAAATCAAAGTAAACTTCCTGTGTCGGGATTCCATTCTGGCAGCTCCTATTGCACTGGATTTGGTTATCTTCAGTGATTTGGCCATGCGTGCAGGTATGTACGGCATTCAGACTTGGCTGTCATTCTTCTGTAAGAGTCCGATGCACGACTTCGAACATCAGCCTGTACATGATTTATTCCGGCAATGGCGTATGGTGAAAGAAACACTCCGAAACATGGTGGGTGAAACCGCGCCGAGTTATTTGGATTAAGAACGGATGATAAGAGTGGTGGAATGGTAGGACTTTCGGATTTATCTTACCATTCTGCCATCTTATTTTTTGTTGCTCTGATATATTATGATGGTATGAAAAAACCTTCCTTTCTTTCTGTTATCGTAGGTTCGGGATTCGGTTTCGGCTTTTCTCCTGTAGCGCCGGGCACTATGGGGGCTTTGTTGGCTACTCTTGTCTGGTTCGGTTTGTCATATTTGGTTTCGAGTGCTTGCTTGTTATGGCTGACAGTAATTCTAATTTTAGTGTTTACACTTGCCGGTATATGGGCTGCCGACTCTTTGGAGGCATATTGGGGAGAAGATCCTTCGCGTGTGGTGGTCGATGAGATGGTAGGCGTGTGGATTACCCTGCTTGCCGCACCTGCCGGACATGTGTGGTATGCATTGGGAGCGTTTATACTGTTTCGTTTATTCGATATTTTTAAGCCGTTAGGAATCAGACGTATGGAAAAGCTTTCCGGTGGAGTGGGGGTAATGATGGATGATATTTTGGCCGGCGTTTATGGGTTTATCGTTCTGATTGCAGCGAGATGGGTAATAGGATGAAAGAAAGAAACAAAAGAGTTGTATGGCGTCGTGTTGTCTGGGTTTTCTTTAAGGCTCAGTTGTCGGCGCAGCTTGCAAGTTTCTTGGATTTTCTGATAGCCATTCTTTTAGTAAAAGCATTTGGCCTTTTTTATCTTTATGCCACTTTTACAGGCTCGGTGGTAGGAGGCGTTGTGAATTGTGCTGTCAATTATAGCTGGGTGTTCCATGCGAGAAATGTGAAGAAATCGCATGTCGCCCTGAAATACCTCTTTGTTTGGGGAGGTAGCATCGTACTCAATACGTGGGGAACATTTGCTCTGACAGAATGGCTCACCGGCATGACATGGGTAAACGGATTGCTTGGCTATTATGTTGATAATGTGTTTATCTTGTCAAAGATAATAGTTGCAGTACTGGTGTCTTTCTTCTGGAATTATCATTTGCAACGAGTTTTTGTTTACCGGAATTATAGCCTTAGGGATTTCTTGAAACATCGATTGGAGAATAAAAAAGACGAATATGAATTATAGAGACTATTTACAACAGTTGATTTACAAAATCATTAATCCGATAGTGCGTGGCATGATTAGGGTAGGGATTACGCCTAATTTCATTACAACTGCCGGATTGGTGCTGAACATCATGGCGGCGGCCTTGTTTGTATATGCAGGGGTGTATGAGGGCGGTGAACTTGCCTATGTGGGCTGGGGAGGAGGCATTGTGCTTTTTGCCGGGTTGTTTGATATGATGGACGGGCGTGTGGCGCGCGTAGGCAATATGAGTTCTACTTTTGGGGCATTATATGATTCGGTGCTCGACCGATACAGCGAACTTGTGACGCTATTCGGTATCTTCTACTATTTGGTACTGCAAGGCTATTTGTGGGGCTCCATCATTACGTTTGTTGCTTTGGTCGGCTCGCTGATGGTGAGTTATGTGCGTGCCCGTGCCGAAGGACTGGGACTGGAATGCAAGGTCGGCTTTATGCAACGTCCTGAGCGTGTAGTATTGACTGCATTCGGAGCCATCTTCTGCGGCATTTTTGACGATTGTACATCGTTCGACCCGATGCTGATATTGATTGTGCCGATGGCGGTGATTGCATTGTTGGCAAATGTTACGGCATTTGCCCGTTTGGCACATTGTTACAAACTGCTGCAAGGAAAGTGATGGGTAATAAATGCCTCTCTTTGATGAGAGAGAGTGTTCCGGCTGTTGTCGTAACAATGCTTTTCTTGATACTGACGGCGCTCTGTATCGGACTCCGTCCGGAGCATCTCCTGATGACAGTCGTGTTTTTTGTCCTGTTCCTTGCAGGAAAGGCTTCTCGTAAGTTGGTTGTGGCCTTATTGCCTTTCTTTATATTCGGCATTTCGTATGATTGGATGCGCGTGTATCCCAACTATATGGTCAGTCCGATTGATATAAAAGGTTTGTATGAAGCCGAAAAATCCCTATTCGGTTTATCCTTTGGCGGTGTTACTCTTATTCCTTGCGAATATTTTGCTTTGAACCATTGTCCGGCGGCAGACTTTTTTGCCGGAATATTCTATCTGTGCTGGGTACCTGTTCCCATAGCTTTCGGACTATGGTTGTATTTAAAGGGATACCGCAGCGTGTATCTGCGTTTTGCATTGGCATTCCTGTTGGTCAATCTGATTGGTTTTGCAGGGTACTACATCCATCCGGCAGCTCCTCCTTGGTATGTTATGAATTATGGCTTTGAGCCTGTGCTCGACACTCCGGGCAATGTAGCCGGCTTGAGACGCTTTGACGAATTATTGGGGTGTGCTGTCTTCGATTCCATCTATGGACGGAATGCGAATGTTTTTGCGGCAGTGCCTTCGCTTCATGCAGCCTATATGGTGGTGACTCTGGTCTATTCTATTATCAATCATTGCAGAAAATGGTTGATAGCTTTATTTGCCGTCATCATGGTCGGTATCTGGTGGACGGCAGTCTATTCAGGCCATCATTACCTGATTGATGTGTTGCTGGGCATTCTCTGTGCCATGTTGGGCATTCTGCTCTTTGAAAAAGGGTTGATGAGATGGGAGGTTTTCAGACGCTTCTTTGAGAGATATGCCCGTTATATCGGCAGATAGTTTACGTGTCGATTTCCAAAAGATTTTCTTTTCATAACTCCGCTCGTTCGCTTGAGCAACCTTTATAAACTTGAATCCGTGACTTGGCGGTGGATGCTGATAATGTAATAATGATTTATTATCGCAAGGCAATCTTCGGTGAAGAGGACGGAAGTAGAGTCCTCCCCCCCCCTTCAGAAGACCTTCTGACGAGGGGGTACTTAAGTATACTACCCGGGTTCGGGATAAGAAGCAGGTCGATAACCTCACCCGGCGGCCTGTGTTTTAAAGTAAATTACCTTTGATTATCAATCGTTTATCCTTGACCTATCAGACACTTGCCTCTGACGGCTCAAACACTTGTGTCTGTCACGTCAAACACAAGTGTCTGTCGGCTTGGACACTTGCCTCTGTCACGACAAAGGATTGCAGCTGTCAGACAGGGGGAGGATGGTCGGCGTAAAAGGCCCTCTTCTGCCTAATCGCCGTAAACCGGTGCATTCAGGAAATATCCGTCCGATAACAGAATGCAGCCCCTCATTTTTAGCAAAAGGAACTACCTGCCCCGAATTCAGATAGTATACTACTGAGACTCCCTAAGTATAGGACTGAGACATCCTCGATATGAGAGCGACCTGACTTTGTCTTTTTTTTCGGCTTATCGAAGTCTTTTTAAACGATGGTTTTGGCAGGATTTTCCAATGTCGGATGATTGTCGGGCTTGAATGAATAATTATATTAAAAGTTCTTATTATTTCAATCCGGATGTAATGGAAGATTTTCCTGGAAAATTGTGGGAAATGGCTTTATTTATGACAAAATGATTAATAATACCCCCTGCTGTTTGTGCTTGCTTAAAAAAACTCTATCTTTGTGTCGTTAATTTTATTTTTTATTGAGGTTTTGTAAAGGCCATGTTTCTTGTTTCAGACTCTTTGCGGATTGCTTTAAGTCGAGTTAACCTTGATAAGATAATCAAAAACCAATCAGTTATGTTAAGAAATCTAAAATTGGGGGGGGTGATTCTCTCTCTTTGGTGTGGGGGAGTTCAACCCTCGTTTGCTGCAAATGCGGCAGGTTATGAAGTCGTTCAACAAAACGGCACATGTACCGGTATTGTAAAAGACAGCACAGGCGAAACCATTATTGGTGCTTCTGTCTTAGTCAAAGGAACTTCCAACGGAACGATTACCGGTATCGACGGCGATTTTTCACTCAGAAATGTTCCTCAAGGAAGTATTATTCAAATCTCATTCGTCGGTTATCAGACACAGGAAGTCAGATGGACGGGAACACCATTGAACATTATCTTGAAAGATGACAGCAAAATGCTGGAAGAAGTGGTGGTAGTGGGCTTCGGTACACAGAAAAAGGTGAACCTTACAGGATCCGTATCTACGGTGGATTCCAAAACGCTTGCTTCACGTCCGGTCAATTCGGTTGTCGACGCTTTGCAGGGTGCGGTTCCGGGTATGAATTTTTCCGTAGGGAAACAAGGCGGTGCCTTGAACTCGGACAAACAATTCAATATTCGTGGTACAGGTACTATCGGCGAAGGTTCTTCAGTTTCTCCTTTGGTTTTGATTGACGGTATGGAGGGAGACTTGAACATGTTGAATCCACAAGATATCGAAAACATTTCCGTCTTGAAAGACGCTTCAGCCTCGTCTATCTACGGTTCGCGTGCAGCGGGAGGCGTAATTCTGGTGACAACCAAGAGTGGACGTGCCGGTAAAACTTCCATCAATTACAACAACAGTTTCCGCTTCAACTCTCCGTTGAATATGCCTGAGATGATGGATTCCTATACTTGGGCCAATTATATGAATGCGGCGAGCGTAAATTCCGGAAACGGTATCTGGTTCTCGGATAATAAACTTGCACTCATGAAGAAAGCGCAAAGCGATCCAAGCATTCCTAAGATGTATGCCAATAAAAACAACCGTTGGGAAGTGTGGGACGCGATGGATTTGCTTCCGGTGGCCAATACCGACTGGTTGAAAGAACATTTCGGCAACAGCTTTTCACAAGAACACACCTTGAGTGTCAACGGTGGCAGCGAGAACATGCAATACTATTTCTCTGCCAATTATCTGGCTCAAGAGGGCATCCTGCGTCATGGAGACGAAAATAAACAACGCTATGGCGTGACGGGTAAAATCAATGCCGGCCTTGCCGATTGGCTGAAGATGGGATACAGCATCCGCTTTACCCGCACGGACTTTGAAAATCCTTCGAACATCGGCACCGATGGAGGTTTGTTTTATCATAATGTCTGTCGCTATTGGCCCATCGTTCCGGTGACCGATCCTAATGGATACTATGTTCCCGAGTCATTCGTCGGGCTGCTGAAAGACGGAGGTAAATACAACAGGCAGTACGATGTCTTGGCACAACAGCTCAGTTTGCAACTTACTCCCATGAAAGGTTGGATTGTCAATGCCGAACTGAATTACCGTATCATTAACGAGAATCAGCATACAGACTGGCTCACCGTTAATGCTTATGATGTGGATAAGAATCCTTACGTGGCCTTTAATGGCGTGTCGAGTGTGAAAGAGTATACTTATAAGAGCAATTATTTCAACCCGAACATCTTCACCGAATACAGTCGTTCTTTTGGCGACCACAATGCTAAAATCATGGTCGGCTTCCAAAGCGAATGGTTGCGCCAACGCTCTGTGACGGCTCAACAAGACGGTATCCTTTCCGGATTGCCCACACTGGATACTACCAGCGATAATGCCCGCGTGAAAGGAGAATACCAAAGCTGGGCTACAGCCGGATTTTTCGGACGCTTGAATTACGACTACAAAGGACGCTATTTGTTTGAAGCCAATTTGCGCTACGATGGTTCGTCACGTTTCCTACGCGCCAATCGCTGGAATTGGTTCCCCTCTTTCTCTCTCGGATGGAACATTGCACAAGAAAAATTCTGGGAAAACCTGTCAGGAACTGTAAATATGCTGAAGTTACGTGCTTCGTGGGGACAATTGGGCAATCAAAATACGGAAAACTGGTATCCGTTCTATCCCACCATCGGTTACAAGGCAAAAGATAGCAACTGGTTAGTGAACGGTGTTAAGCCTAATAAATCTTGGCAACCTGCCCTTGTATCTACTCTGCTTACATGGGAGAAGAGCCGTACATGGGAAATCGGTCTGGACTGGGGAGCTTTCAATAACCGCCTGACCGGTTCGTTCGGCTACTTCCAGCGTAAAACTTACGACATGGTAGGTCCTGCACCCGAATTGCCCGATGTACTTGGAGCTAACGCCCCTAAGGTGAACAATTTGGATATGACATCCAAAGGATGGGACTTGCAGATAAGCTGGAGAGATCGGATTAACGATTTGAGCTATGGTGTCACTCTGTCATTAAGCGACAATGAAGTAGTGATAGATAAATATCCCAATGATTCGAAAGCCCTGAACTTGAAATATTACAAAGGTGCACACTTAGGCGATATTTGGGGATATACCACTGTAGGTATTGCTAAAACAGACGAAGAGATGAATGCTCATTTGGCCAAGGTAGACCAAAGCTCTTTGGGCAGTAATTGGGGAGCCGGCGACATCATGTATGCCGACCTGGATGGAGATGGCAAAGTGAACAAAGGAGAAGATAGAGCAGATAAGTCCGGTGACTATCGTATCATCGGTAACTCCAATCCGCGATATAATTTCGGTTTGAATATAGATGCAGCTTACAAAGGATTTGACTTGAAACTTTTCTTCCAAGGCACATTGAAGCGCGATTACGCAATCGGACAAAACGATGCTGTATTCTGGGGAGGAAGCGTAAACAAATGGCAGGCTTTGGGATTCAAAGAACATTTGGATTATTTCCGTCCGGATGCCAACGACCCGTTGGGACAGAATATCGACAGCTATTATCCTCGTGTGGCATGGGGCAGTAGCAAAAACCAGCATGTACAGACCAGGTATCTGCAGAATGCCGCATACGGACGTCTGAAGAACGTTACTTTGGGATATACACTGCCTAAAGAGGTTACCAAGAAGTTCTATGTGGAAAATCTCCGCGTGTTTGTATCGGGTGAGAACCTGCTGACCATTACCGATTTTACGAAACTGGCTGATCCGGAATTGATTGATGCCTCCGGCTGGGGGTTCGGTAAGACTTATCCGTTGGCTAAGACCGTGTCGTTAGGTTTGAGCGTCACTTTCTAAACGGAAAAACAGGAACTCACTTATTAACCCGTTATTAATTAGCAAAATCATAAAATTATGAAAATAAAATATCTATCTATACTTTTGCTGGGTGCTTCACTCACCGCATGCAATGATTTTCTGGACAAAATGCCCGAAAGTTCGGTCACGCCCAATGCTTATTTCACCGCAGAGGCTGATCTTGCGGCTTATGCCATCAATCTGTATAATTTCACGAGTATCGAACCCGGAAGTTACGGCATCAGTGTCTTCGGCAATGACAATGCTACGGACAACCAAGCATCCGTAGATTACTCTACCCGCTGGGTACCGGGCGAGTGGAAAGTGCCTTCTACTACCGACCCCAAGAAAAAGGAACAACCTTGGAACTTCTTCCAGATACGCGATTGTAACTATTTCTTCGATCAGGTACTGCCCAGATACGAGGCCAAAAAAATATCCGGTTCCGAAGCGAATATTCGTCATTATATTGGTGAAATGTACATGTTGCGTGCATACGCTTACTTCGATAAGTTACAGGCCATTGGCGATTGCCCGATCATAGAAACTGCTTTGGAAGACGTGGAGGAGACGCTGGTAAAGGCGTCTGCGCGTCAACCTCGTCACAAAGTGGCGCGTTTCATTCTGTCTGATTTGGACAAGGCAATTGAATTTCTGTCTGAAACGGGTCCCGGAGGTAAAAACCGAATCACTAAAGCTGCTGCCCAATTGTTCCGTTCGCGTGTGGCACTCTACGAAGGCACATGGTTGAAGCATCACAAAGGAACGGCTTTTGTTCCGGGAGGTAAAGGCTGGCCGGGCAATAGTGCCGATTTGCAAGGATTCGACATCGATAGTGAAATAAGTTATTTCTTAACGGAGGCGATGACTTCGGCCAAGATTATCGGTGACAAACTGGTAGACAATTTGGTTGAAAATACCGATGCCCCCGAAGGTATGGATGAAAAATTCAACAGTCTGAATCCTTATTATACCATGTTCTGTGACGTAGATATGAACGGGTATAGCGAAGTATTGATGTGGCGCGCTTATAATGAATCCCAACAGGTGACTCATAACATTCAGATGCAGTTGCAAAACAACGGAGGTGGTTCAGGATGGACACGCGGACTGGTCAATTCGTTCCTGATGAAAAACGGATTGCCCATATATGCAGCCGGATCGGGTTACGATGTGGAATGGGAAAAGCAAGGCGTAGCTAAAACACTGCAAAACCGTGATTCGCGTATTCGCCTCTTCACAAAGAAAGACGGCGACATCGACAACTACAATGCCGATGGAACAGAGAACAAGGTTGATTTCACATGGATTGTGAAAGGCAACAACGAGACCCGTATGGTGACAGGTTTCGCCCTCAAGAAAGGCAAGCATTACAATGACTACATGCAGACATTGCACCACAAAGGTACTACCGGAAGCATCATCTTCCGTGGTACGGAAGCTCTGTTGAACTACATGGAGGCTTGTTATGAAAAGAACAAGAACGTGGATGCCACTGCCGACAAGTATTGGAAAGCTCTTCGCCGTCGTGCAAAGGTGAGTGGAGATTATCAAGCCACTATTGCGGCCACTGATATGAACGAAGAAGCTAAAGGTGACTTCGGGGCTTATTCGCACGGACAGCTAATAGATGCCACGCTCTATAACATCCGTCGTGAACGCCGCAACGAGTTTATCGGTGAAGGTATGCGCTGGGCCGACCTGAAACGTTGGAGAGCATGCGATCAAGTGAAAAACTACCACATTGAGGGTATGCGCTACTGGGGAAGTATTTACCAGGGAAAACTGACTGATCAGGAAGGAAGAGACTTAGTTTTGGTTGATGTGGAAGGAGGTAAAGGTAACATTTCCTCTGAGAGTATAAGCGGTGTTTATATGCGTCCGTATCAAAACAGTAAGGTGAACAATTCAGTATTCAATGGTTATAACTTTACACCCGCACACTACCTTAGCCCATTGCCGCAAAGCACATTCCGCCAAACGGCCGGTGGAGATAAAACCGATTTGAATACATCGGTGGTTTATCAAAACCCGGGATGGCCAAAAGTAAGCGGTGAGGGAGCTGTTTCCGTAGAGTAACACTCTGATATATGGAGGAGCGCTGGTTTCTCCATATATTTTGAATTGATATCAAATAAAAAAGAACAGCGGAGATTTTAATGCTTTCCGCCGTTCTTTTTTATTTGATTTCAATTTCTTCCTTCATGTCAATTTCTTCCCCTTGCGGGTCATAGAAGACATATTGCAGAAACGCAAGTTTTTGGTTTGGAATAATCTTGATGCCGAATCCGTACTTCATTTGCCATTTTCGCTTCAAGGAAACGATTCCCTGATTGACGTAGGCGGCAATGTACGGATGGATGTGTAACGAGAACTTCTTAATCTTCAGTTTGTTGACCAGATAATCAATTTTATTCTCCAGAGTGTCTGTAAAGAGGATGGATGATTTGATAGAACCTTTTCCAAAGCAGGTAGGGCATGTTTCCATCGTATTTACATCCATAGCCGGACGTACGCGCTGGCGTGTAATCTGCATCAGCCCGAATTTGCTTAGTGGCAAGATGTTATGGCGTGCTCTGTCTTTTTGCATATTGGCACACATGCGCTCATAGAGCTTCTGGCGGTTTTCGGCTTCATTCATGTCAATGAAATCTACTACAATGATTCCCCCCATATCTCTCAGCCTTAACTGGCGGGCCAATTCGTCGGCTGCACCCAGATTTACCTCTAATGCATTTCCTTCTTGTCCGTTGGCGTTCTTGGTGCGGTTTCCGCTGTTAACATCTACTACATGGAGTGCCTCGGTATGTTCAATAATCAGGTAAGCGCCACTCTTGTACGAAACAGTCTTGCCGAATGATGCCTTGATTTGTTTGGTGATACCGAAATTGTCGTAAATAGGGAGTTGCCCTTTATATTGTTTTACGATTCCGGCCCGTTCAGGGGCGATGAGAACTACGTAGTCCTTTATTTCATGGAACACGGCTTCATCATTGATGTAGATGTTTTCGAATGAAGGATTAAACAAGTCGCGCAGCAGTCCTACGGCACGGCTGGTTTCTTCGTAAATCAGGGTAGGGTACTTGGTTGCTTTTTGTACCTTGCCGATGGCTTCCTCCCAATGTCTAAGTAATACTTTAAGCTCTCCATCAAGTTCGGCAACGCGTTTTCCTTCAGCTACAGTGCGGACGATGACTCCGAAATTTTTCGGTTTGATGCTCATCAGCAGTTGCTTGAGGCGGGCACGTTCTTCGCTCGATTTAATTTTTTGTGATACGGAAACCTTATCGTTGAAAGGAATCAGCACAAGATATCTTCCGGCAAAAGACAATTCGGAAGTTAGACGTGGGCCTTTGGTCGAGATAGGTTCTTTGACGATTTGCACCACAACTTCCTGTCCTACGTTGAGGGTGTTGGATACTGTTCCATCCTTTTCAAGATCGGGAAGTATGGATGCTTTCGCAATCGGGTTTAGTTTCTTTTTGTTGCTTAAAGTTTGCTTTACGTACTTTGCAATGGAGTTAAATTGAGGACCTAAGTCCTGGTAATGAAGAAAAGCGTCTTTCTCGTAGCCTACATCCACAAAGCAAGCATTCAGTCCGGGCATCAACTTCTTGACGCGGCCTAAATACATGTTGCCCACAGCAAAGGAGAGGCTTCTGCCTTCGATTTGCAGTTCCACTAACTGTTTGTCTTCAAGCAGAGCGATGGATACTTCTTTGGGCTGTACGTCTACAACGAGTTCGCTTATCACAATAGTTGTTTTTTATAATTATTCAATTTACTACTTAAACAAAGAACAAACCCGCGAGACATTTTGCTTCACAAGTTTGTTCTTTATTTTGTCTTTCAGACTAAAAATTACTTTTTGCTTTTATGTCTGTTCTTTCTTAGTCTTTTTTTACGCTTATGCGTAGACATTTTATGTCTTTTTTTCTTCTTTCCGCTTGGCATAGCTTCAATTTTTATGGGTTAATACTATTGTTTGTTATTTTTTCACTGATAAAGTGAATGTTTTTGCAGGTTTAAATGCCGGAATATTATGTTCCGGAATAATAATGGTAGTGTTTTTAGAGATGTTACGAGCTGTTTTCTGCGCTCTCTTCTTCACTACAAAACTACCAAACCCGCGGAGATAAACATTCTCGTCTTTAGATAGGGATGCTTTTACTGCGTCCATGAATGCTTCAACGGTTGTAAGTACAGTGGCCTTATCAATTCCGGTGTTCTTTGTAATTTCGTTTACAATATCAGCTTTAGTCATTTTTCTTTAAAAAAAATATTATTACTATAGTTTTCCTAATTTTTTGGACTGCAAATATATAGCTTTTTAGCGGCTCTAAAAAATATATTTCGGACATTTTTCTAAAAAAGTCTTGGGGTTAAGCTTTGTTAGGTTGAAAATGAAGTAATTTTGCTGCATGATTTTTTTTAGTGAGATATTATTGAATTGGTATGCGGAGAACAAGCGGCATCTCCCATGGAGGAGTACGTCAGATCCTTATGTGATATGGATCTCTGAAATCATATTGCAACAGACAAGGGTGGGGCAAGGGTATGACTATTTTCTTCGTTTTGTGAATCGTTTTCCCGATGTAGTGGCGTTAGCCTCGGCTTCGGAGGATGAGGTGATGAAGTATTGGCAGGGGCTGGGCTACTATTCCCGTGCGAGAAATTTGCATGCGGCAGCCAAAAGTATGAATGGGGTATTTCCAAAAACATACGAAAATGTACTTTCTTTGAAAGGGGTGGGTGAGTATACGGCAGCGGCAATCTGCTCATTTGCTTATGGAATGCCTTATGCGGTGGTTGACGGGAATGTATATCGGGTACTTGCTCGTTATTGGGGTATAGATACGCCCATTGATTCTACTGAAGGAAAAAAGGCTTTTAAAACCTTGGCAGAAGAATTACTGGATAAAACGCGGCCGGCTGATTACAATCAGGCTATTATGGACTTTGGGGCGTTGCAGTGCATACCGCAATCCCCAAATTGCAGGGAATGTCCGTTGGCTGTCAGTTGTCGGGCATTGGCAGAAAGGCAAGTGATGCGTTTGCCGGTGAAACGGCATAAGACGAAGACCGTTAACCGTTATTTTAATTATATATATGTACGCATGGGGGAATACACTTTGATACGTAAGCGTACGGAAAATGATATCTGGAAAAATTTATTTGAGCTACCGTTGGTTGAGGTGGATAAAGATTTGTCGGAAGAAGAGTTGCTGGCATGTTCGCAATTACACGCTTTTTTTGTAGAAGGAGAGAATCCTGTGATTCGTCCGATCTTGCGGAATGTAAAGCATATATTGTCGCATCGGGTGATATATGCAAACTTCTATGAAGTGATTCTGTCTGCGGGTTCTCAATCTTTTTCTGGTTATCTTCGGATTAAAACAGAAGAACTGGGTGATTATGCGGTGTCGCGATTGATTCATGCCTTCTTGGAGAAATATATATAAAAGTTTGTCTTATTCTTGCATGATGTGAATATTCTCGTTAATTTTGGCAGCAGATAATTAAATATAGGGAAGCTTATGTCGGTAAATAAAGTGATATTAATAGGTAATGTAGGTAAAGAACCGGAGGTCAGATATCTTGATAGTGGCATTGCTGTGGCTACTTTGCCTTTAGCCACTTCAGATCGGGCATATACTTTGGCTAATGGAACACAAGTTCCCGAACGCACTGAGTGGCACAATCTTGTTTTTTGGCGCGGACTGGCAGAAACTGTGGAGAAATATGTGCATAAAGGCGATAAACTTTATGTGGAAGGTAAAATACGTACTCGGTCATACGATGATCAGGCAGGTGTAAAGCGCTATGTGACAGAGATCTTTGTTGATAACATGGAAATGCTGACCGCAAAAGCTTCAAGTGCGGGTTCTGCTTCTAATGTTTCTCAGGGTGGAGGAGCTTCCGAACCGCAACAACCGGTGCAGGCACAAGTCACTCCTGTGCAAGATCCGACGGACGACTTGCCTTTCTAATTTGTTTAACTAAAACCAGAATCTTTGGACCCAGATGCTTATTTATACCAGTTGGCAGATGTATTTAATGGTATATCCGTACAAGTTCCTTCTGTTTCGGCCATTATAGCCATAGTGTTGGCTGGCTTGCTTTTGCTTGTTTCCGGTTTTGCATCAGCTTCCGAAATAGCTTTTTTCTCCCTTTCTCCATCAGATTTAAGTGCTATAGCAGAGAAAAAACATCCATCGGATGAGAAAATCAGCAATCTGTTGGAGGGTAGTGAGCGTTTGTTGGCTACGATTTTGATTACGAACAATTTTGTGAATGTAACGATAATCATGCTTTGCAATTTCTTTTTTATGGATGTGTTTCTATTCCATTCTCCTATTGCAGAGTTTATCATCTTGACGGTTGTTCTTACGTTTCTGCTATTGCTTTTTGGTGAAATCATGCCTAAAATATATTCGGCACAGAAAACATTGGCTTTTTGTCGTATTGCTGCTCCCGGAATCATGTTGTGTCGTTCTTTCTTTTATCCGTTGGCATCTATGCTGGTGCGTTCCACTTCTTTCTTGAATAAACATGTTGTTTGTAGAAATCATAACATATCGGTCGATGAGCTTTCTCATGCCTTGGAATTGACGGATAAGGCTGAGCTGTCCGAAGAGAACAATATTTTGGAGGGCATTATCCGTTTTGGGGGGGAAACGGCCAAGGAGGTTATGACATCTCGTTTGGATGTAGTTGATTTGGATATTCGTACCCCTTTCAAAGAAGTGCTGAAGTGTATTGTGGAAAATGCTTACTCCCGCATTCCTATTTATGCGAATACCCGTGATAATATCAAGGGAATATTATATATCAAGGATTTGCTTCCGCATTTGAATAAAGGCGATAATTTCCGTTGGCAGTCGCTTATCCGTCCGGCTTATTTTGTTCCCGAAACCAAGATGATCGATGATCTGTTGCGTGATTTTCAAGCTAATAAGATTCATATAGCCATTGTTGTTGATGAGTTTGGCGGTACATCGGGCATTGTGACCATGGAGGACATTATAGAAGAAATAGTAGGCGAAATACATGATGAATATGATGACGAGGAGCATACATTCTCTGTTTTGAATGATCATACATGGATATTTGAAGCCAAAACGCAATTGACTGATTTCTATAAGATAACCAAACTGAACGAAGAGACTTTCGATGAAGTGGCGGGAGATGCAGATACGCTTGCCGGACTTTTACTTGAACTGAAAGGTGAATTTCCGACACTGCATGAGAAAGTCACTTACGACTGCTATGAGTTCGAAGTATTGGAGATGAACAACCGTCGTATCTTGAAGGTGAAGTTTACGATAAACTCCCCTGCAACAGAACAAACAGAGCATTCCTGATAAGCAATCCATTCGTTTTTTACTTTTAATATCTGATATCAAGTGCCTCTTTTTTTGAAAGATAAAACTTCTGCTTGTCAATGGGGAGTTTGGAAAACAGATGAAACCCCGGAAGAGCTATTGGCCATGCTACCTCATGCAGAGAGGTATCAGGAGGCTGTGCAAAGCTTTAAGTCGGAACATCGTCGTGTGGAGTGGATGGCAGTGCGTGTGTTGCTGTACACGTTATTGGGTGAAGATAAAACAATAGCCTATTACTCCGGTGGGAAGCCCTATTTGGCAGATGCTTCTGCTTCTCTCAGCATTTCTCATACCAAGGGTTATGTTGCGGTGGTTCTGGGGCCATGGGGAAAAGAGGTTGGAGTGGATGTGGAACAATATTCAGAGCGAGTCAGGAAGGTGGTTCATAAGTATATGCGTGAAGATGAAGAAACGGCTGTTTTTCTGGGAACCGACACCTGGTCGTTGTTGCTTCATTGGTCGGCAAAAGAGACCATATTTAAGTGCCTGAATGCTTCGGAGGTGGATTTTCGCAATCACATGCGTATAATGCCTTTCGCTATCGATAAAGAGGGCGCATTCTCCGCCGAAGAATATCGTACGCCGGAGAAGCGCCGCTTTACTATCCGTTATTTCATATTCGCAGATTTTGTGTTAACGTTAAGTTTGTAGCTCGTTGACTATAGTCTGCTTAATTGTACCGTGAAATGGCGCATCAGTGGGGCCTCCCAAGTGATGGACACTCCGCGGGTGATACTTTCCCGTCTGTCATATACATTCTTCAAGGCGGCTGCCACCACATTCATGTGGTTGTCGGTATATACACGCCGGGGGATGGCAAGACGGAGTAAATCCAAACCATTGAAACGGTTTTCATGGGTTATAGGATCTCTGTCGGCCAGCAAATAGCCTATTTCACAACCGCGTATGCCAGCTTCCAGATATAATTCAATGGTCAATGTCTGTGCCGGAAACTCTTCTTTGGGAATATGCGTCAATACTTTGGGGGCATCTATAAAGATGGCATGCCCACCGGCCGGGCGTTGGTATGGAATGCCGTATTCATCTAATTTTTGAGCTAAATACATGACTTGGCGGATGCGTGTCTCCAGATTGTCGAATTCCGTATTCTCATCCAGTCCGATGGCGAGTGCATTCATATCTCGTCCATTCATACCTCCGTAGGTAAGATACCCTTCGAATTGCACACAGAATCCTTTTGCCCCTTCATACCAATCCTTCAAGCGAGTAGCTATGAATCCTCCCATATTTACTATGCCATCCTTTTTCGCACTCATGGTCATACCATCGGCAAGGGCAAACATCTCTCGCGAAATTTCCTTGATGCTTTTGTCACGATAACCCTCTTCTCTCATTTTGATGAAGTATGCGTTTTCGGCAAAACGGGCGGAGTCAAAAAGAACATTTTTCCCGTATTTGTTGGCAATAGCTCGTATTGTGCGTAGGTTTTGCATGGATACGGGTTGCCCGCCTGCTGTGTTGTTGGTAATGGTGACAATGATGAAAGGTATGCGCTCGCAATGTTCTTGTAATGCCTTTTCCAGTTTGTCGGGATCTACATTCCCTTTAAAGGGAATTTCCAGTTGTGTTTGTTTTGCTTCGTCTACGGTGCAGTCCAATGCGATAGCTTTTCGTCCTTCGATATGCCCTTTGGTGGTATCAAAATGTGAGTTTCCCGGAATGATATCGCCTTCATGCACTAAATAGGAGAATAGTACGTTTTCGGCTGCACGTCCTTGATGGGTGGGGATGACATACTCGAATCCTGTCAGGCGAGTAATGACATTTTTTAAATTAAAAAACGAACTTGCTCCGGCGTAACTTTCGTCTCCCAGCATCATACCTGCCCATTGGCGGTCGCTCATAGCTCCGGTGCCCGAGTCGGTGATGAGGTCAATGTACACTTGCTCCGATTTAAGTTGAAAAACGTTGTAATGGGCTTCTTTCAACCATTGTTCACGTTCTTGGCGGGTACTTTTCCGTATTGGCTCCACCATCTTAATTTTCCATGCTTCGACAAATGGTAATTCCATAGATTGTTTATTTAGGGTTTGACAATAAGTTAGTATATGGGCCTTTATTTAGGTTTTTGACTTGTCAAATATAGCGGAAAAATATGTAAAGAGCAACTAATAGTGACTTTTTGGGATTAATCCGAGGTGCATGTGCGAATGTTAACTCGGCTCACTCCCCGACAAATCCGTTGACAGTTCATCATATCTCAAAAGCTACTTTACCTTAAGATGTGGGCTTAGCTCTCCTAAGGTGTGGGCTTGGCTCTCCTAAAGTGCGGGCTTACGCCTCTTGAAGTGTGGGCTTACGCCTGCTAAAGTGTGGGCTTACACCTCTTCAAGTGTGGGCATATGCTTCTTCAAGTGTGGGCATATGCTTCTTCAAGTGTGGGCTTAGGATTGTGTAGGCATAAAATATCGAATTGCCTTGAATTACAAACATGGAGGAACTCCTTCATCGTGTTTTCGCATTTGTTCCACTTTTTTATAATGTAAATGTCCGGGCGAAATCACTTCGACCGGACACCATCAAATAAACTTGGCAGAGTTTATTTACTTTCTTTGAATCAAGTTTGGTGAATGAAATGATAGGACGATTTGTCCGGCTCATTAAACTCAACGCTTTTTCCTCGAAAGCTATGATAAAGGTGTGCATGGCAGGTCTTCTGACTTGTTTCTGCTTCAGACGCCTTCCCGGAAGCAGAAACTTCCAGTGGCATAGGGTAAATTGTCTGCGGCATTTTATGAAACTTACAGCAGCGGGACTGTTCAGGATTTGCACCTGATTCCCTTTTAATTGCCATCCTTGGATAGGAGTGGCAAACCAATGCATTGCAAAGATAAAGATTTTTTCTTAGAAAACAAAACAACTTCCTCTCAAGTGAGGGAGACGGTCTTCTTTTTTATTCTACAGGCATAAAAATCGCAGATTTTTATCTAAGTTTGCATCACCAAACAAGATGAAATGAAAAGACTTATACATATATGTAGAGATTATTGTAAAAAGCACTACTTGCTGTTGATCGTGGCACTATTTGCCGTGGCTGGAACTATTTGGCTGAATGCATCTCCTTTCCGTTCCGGTTTTGAGATTGTCGATGATTTGGGAGGTAACATATTCCCTTCCGGCATTCTTTCGGTGGCAACTACTGATGCACAAGTTATTATCCCTGCCGATTCCATGTATGTGGGTAATCCCAAGTCGTGCATCGCTATTCGCATGCGTTCGGGCAAGGCTTACAGCCGTGTCCGGATAGAAGTGGCCGAGACACCGTTCTTCTCTCGTTCTGTATCTGAATTTGTATTGGAAAAGTCGAGGACCGAATACACTATTTATCCCGATCTTATCTGGAATTACGAAGCTTTGAAAAGAAATAATCAAGCCGAACCTATCAGTGTGGCTGTAACGGTTGAGATAAACGGCAAGGATTTGGGGCAGAGCGTGCGTACCTTTTCCGTTCGTAGCCTGAACGAGTGCTTGCTGGGCTACGTCACCGGCGGTACCAGGTTTCACGATACCGGTATCTTCTTCGCTGCTTATGTCAACGAGGAAAACCCAATGATAGACCAACTGTTGCGTGAGGCGTTGAATACCCGTATTGTGAATCGTTTTTTAGGCTATCAGGCCGGTAAGCCCGAGGCTGTGGACAAACAGGTATATGCCTTATGGAATGTGTTGCAGAAGCGTAGCTTCCGTTATAGCTCGGTGTCCAATACCAGCCTTTCCAGTAACGTGGTTTTCTCGCAGCGCGTCCGCACATTCGATGATGCGCTTCAGTCTTCACAAATCAATTGTGTGGACGGCAGCGTCTTGTTCGCTTCTTTGCTTCGTGCCATCAATATCGAACCAATATTGGTGCGCATTCCCGGGCACATGTTTGTGGGTTACTACACGGATTCGGGTCATAAAGATATGAACTTTCTTGAGACAACCATGATTGGCGATGTCGATTTGGATGATTTCTTCCCTGACGAGCAATTGGACTCAACGATGTTGGGCAAGTCACAAAACCAGATGTCGCGCATTACATTCGATAAGTCCAAGGAATATGCCAACAAGAAATATGCGCAGCATAAAGAGGGAATTCATTCCGGCAAGCTGAACTACATGTTTCTTGAGATATCAAAAGAGGTGAGGAGGAAAATACAGCCGATAGGGAAGTAGGAGAGGATTTCTGATGATAAAAAAACAGCCGGATCGTGAGAAGCGGCTGTTTTTTTAAAACTTCATTATGTTATAAAGCTATGAATTGACTTACTGAAGCAAGAGGTTTCGCCGAGCGCATACCTTTTAGGATATGATGGTAACGTCTTCCTATATAGCCGTTCCAATAGTCGGCATAAGATACGTATTTACTGTTCGAGTTCCATAATTGTAAATCTTCAGTGTACTTACCGTTGGCATCTTGTACTTTGATTTTGTAATCAATTCGGGCATAGCCTTCAGAATTGAAAATGCTTTTCTTTATTTTGATAGGTTGCCATCCCGTTGTTTCTCCAAAACCTATCGGCTCGCCAATGTTTATCCATTCGCTTTTAACCTCTTTGGATATGGTGTACTGATATTGGTATTGCAGCTTCAACGGGCAGTATTCTCCTTCTTTCTCATACATGAAATGATAGAACTTCACCCAGCAGGTGCTGTCTGTATCCATTGTCGTATTAGTTTCATAAGGATATCCATTGTCGAAAACAATCGGCTCTTTGTCGAAGTCATAAACAAAGACGTTCTGTTTGCCGACGCCCAGTGTTGTGGCCTTGTCATACACAAGATCTAGCTTGGAACCTTTGTACAATTTGATGTTGGTTTCTCCTGCTTTCACGGAGTAGAAGCGGCCTACGCTTCCCGAAGGGGTTGCGTTGTAAGCACTGATTACTGCTGCACCGTTATTCACATATTCTTGTCCTCCGAGTTCCACTTTATAAATGTTATTGCCGGCTACAGCGGTGACAGGGACAAAATAGTGCAACTGTACTTCAGCCATCCCTTCTCCTATCGGGGTACTCTTGTATTCTATTTCATGTTTTTCACATGAAGCCATCCCCAGTGCTATGGCTAAAAATAGAAATATATATTTAAAGCTTTTCATACTGATGTTCTTGTTTTATGATTAATAATGCTGTATTTATAGACTTGCCGGCATCTCGCCCGGATATGCAAACCAAGGAATGGAACAGTGGTAGTTGTCCGCTCTTCCACTAATGGGACGCAGGGCATCGAGCGAAGGTGCATTCCACATGTACTCCGAGTTGTAGCGCGGGCGTACTCTGTAGCAAGGCGAACCTTGATTACGGGTATTATAATGCCCTTTGCGACTCTGTACTTGTGCCGGAGCAAGATAGAATCCTTTATATACTTTTGTTTCATCTGTATCCCATTTTTGGTCTATCATGGTTTCGGACCAACCATTTCCCAATTTGGGATATTCACCACTATACATTATGTCGTAGTGATACTTACGCATATCTACCCATGCTTCGTGCGCTCCCCAAGGATAGAGTGCCACCCATTTTTGCATCATGATGTGCGATAGGGTTAAATCATTGCTTGTTATACCTTCCACATAAGGCCCTTGGGCATATTCAGTGGCCAGCGTATTGAATACTTCTTTCGTGATTTTGTCACCTCCTGCCGCTTGTCCGGGAGTTCCGGGATATATATACTTGGCGCAGAAGTCCAAATCGGCTTTAACTCCTTCTTTAAAAGCTTGCAATGCCGCATCTTTATTACCCATTTTGTAATATGCTTCGGCAGTGCAGAATTTAATTTCGGCACACGTCATCAATATGTATGGAGCATCGTCGCGATACAACCAGCGACCTTTTCCATCATGAATGCCTCCTTTATATTGCGAGCTGGCGTTGCGTCCGTAGAAAGAGGGTGCTGTCCCTATCGGACCACTGTATCCGGTGAAGGAGCCGCCATAATATCGATGAGCCTTGACACTGTCTGCGTTGTTGATGTTTTGGTAAGTAGGGTCATCTGTCGTAGCCAGTTTCACGGCCATACGGGGATCATAATGCCCGGCTATATCTATTATTGTATCACAAATAATCTGCTTCTCCATCAGTTCGTATGGATGATAGTCATTATTTTCCACACGATACTTTTCTCCTGTCTGTTCATCATATTTAGGAACGCTTCCGGTCAGCACCTGAACTGCATATTCGTGTTGGAAGTAAAAACGTGAAAGACTACCTCTGTAAGTTCCCCAATAATTATTATAAGCTTTTTCTGCCGAGCTTTCGCCTTTCCCTTCCAAGGTTACGGTTGCGTCATCATCGCTACTTTGGAAAGCTTTCCCTGCACATTCTATCAGTTCGGGTGCATATTTACTGGTAAAATCGTTCTTATTGGAGAGCGAAGCCAGGTTGCGCACTATAACAGAATGGGCAAACTTTATCCATTTATCCTTGTCGCCTTTATAAATCCAGTCGTTACTGCTGATTTTGCTTCCATATTTATGGGCGTCTTCCATGTTCAAGTATTCGATGGCTTTATATGCCCATTCTCTTACCTGTGCGTAGATTTCTTCCTGACTGTCGTACTTGTGTGACAGTAAATTCGGGACAAATGCTTCTTTCATAGGGAGCTCACCGTGATATTTGGTCAGCTTGTCCCATCCGAAAGCTTTGATAGCCAATCCGATACCTGCCATTGTCCACTCTTCGTTGGCAATAGATTGGTTGATAAGGTTTTCCAGATTCATGCCTTGCAACCAATACACCATTCTCCATACATCACCTCCGGCATCCGAACCTGTACTATAGTAATGAGTTGCAAAGTTGGTGTAAGAACTGGTTCCCATCATTTGTGTGAGCGGTCCTACGGCGCGCATGTCATAATAGACGTTCTGGTAGTTCTGGATGATTCCCGACAGATACAGGTATCCTTCCACATAATCGGGCGCATCGATGTTGTTGTTTACATCCAGATAGTCGTCGCAGCTACTATTGAATGACAACATAGCCGCTAAGATTGTTATAATTGATATTCTTTTCATAATCATGTCTTTTTGTTATTTCAATTCTAATTGAAGGTCAAGCTGATACCAAATGAGATACTGCGCGGATTGGGAAGCGACCATACGTCATAGCCTTCGCCTCCGGTACCGCCGGCTGCCGCCGATACGGTATTCCCGACAGCGTCGATACCCGAGTAGTTGGTCCAAGTGCAAAGGTCGTTGCCGCATAAGTAGATGTTGGCGTTGCTGATTAATCCGCCGAACGTTTTCTTTAAGAATTTGCTTGCAACTGTATATGATAGCCTCAACTCTTGCAGACGCAGGTAGTTGACGCCTTTTTCAAGCCAATCTTCGTCTCCTCCACCATAAATGGAAGCGCCGTATGCCTTGTAATCCACTGCGATTGTATTTGGGGTCGGATTAGCGGAATTCTCGTTTCCGTCTTTCAATACGCCTTTAAAAATTACCGGACCGCTTTCACGCAACGTCACCGATTCCCAACTTGTACCAGTGGTCATCATCGTACGTTTAGTACCGTTTACGACGGTTGCCTTATGACGACCGGCAAACATAGCGGAAAAACGAAGGCCTTTCCACGTCAAAGCGGTTGTGAGGCCATAACGTAATTTGGGTTCACGATCTCCGATAATACTCCATTTTTCGTCGACGAGGGGAAGTCCCGTAGTAGGACTGATCAAAATATCTCCTTTTTCGTTGCGGCTGTATGCACGTCCCGTCAGGGTGGTGACGGGATGTCCTTTCATGATACCGTTACGGATATTTCCGGAGTTCCATGTGGCAGCATTGTAGTATTCGCTCACGTTGTCTGGCAGATACACTACCTCCGAGCCGGTTTGTGATAAGTTCACGCCTACATTCCAGCGCAGTCCGTTTTGATTGATGATATCTCCGTCGATATGCATCTCCCATCCCCATGTGTCGAATGTACCAACGTTCATGTTATTCAGAACGAAGCCGGTAGCATAGCTCAGTCGGAAACCCTTCACGATTTGGTCGGAACAATGGGTGCGGAAGTAAGTAAAGTCTGCAACGATACGGTCGTTGAAGAAGCGTCCTTCAAATCCGGCTTCCCACGAAGTGGTCATTTCCGGTCGTAAGTTCTTGTTCGGACCTGTGTAACCATAACCGTAGCCTCCTCCCCAAAGTCCGGTGGGTTCCAATTCCGGATCAATCTCCAGCGGACCGGCGTCTTTTCCTACTTGAGCCACGGAGCTGCGCAGTTTCAGGTAGCTTATATACTTATTTTTCCACAAGAAAGGTAGTTCTGTGGCGATGAATGCTAATTCGGCTGCCGGATAGAAATATGAGTTGTTCTTTTTCGGCAATGTAGACGACCAGTCGTTACGGGCACGCAGGGTGAGGAATGCCATGTTGTCGTAGCCGAATTCGGCTTGTGCCGAAATAGCTTGCACACGTCGTTTGGTGGTGCGTTTTTTACTTGCAATGGTGGTGGGGTCGCAGTTATTGATTGACTGGAAATCGGGGACGGCGAACTTAGCACCATAAGTAGATAGGCGTGTTACACCGTTTTCTATCTGGTGATAGCCCACTTGTACGTTAAATGTCAGCTTCTTGTTGAAAAACTCATTGTTATATCCGGCCAGAATATTCAGAGTGGGGTCGGAGAAGTTGGACTTTGCCAAGTTGTAGTATCCCGATCCGGCATTGTTGTTCGCGTAGTAAGGATGGTTTGAGGTCTCGAAAGCCTGTGTGCCGACATCCCATCCTATTTGGGCACGTAGGAAGATTTCCTTTATCGGCTTGATGGTGATTGCCGCATTGGAGAGAAAGCGATCCGATTCATCATAATATTTGTTTCTGTACAACCCGAACAGTGGATTCAGCCGGTCTGTATCTGTATAATAGTCGGGCATGCGCATGTGTGAACCATCCTTGTCGAGATAGTTTGCCATATTGTCCACCATCGGCCAGCGCATGGCGAGATACAGCGGACCTGCTGTGCCGCGCAGTGCTTTTGAATTGGTGGTCGAGGTGTATTGCATGGACGCCTCAAACTTCATCCATTTAGTGATATCGGCTTTTCCTGAAAGAGTCAGGTTGGTGCGTCCATAGTCCGTTGTTTTTACGACGCCGGTCTGGTTGAGGAAAGAGGCTGCGGCGCGAATAGTTGTTTTGTCGCTTCCGGCTTCGACGGAAACGTTGTGTCTGCTGGTGAATCCGGTTTGCATCACAGCGTCGATATTATCATATAAGGTTGTTCCTTCCGGATACAGTCCGCCGTAACGGCTTGTATAGTAATAGTTGGTTGTTCCGTAAGCCCCTTGTGCATATTTGGTTTGCATTTCGGGATACCCATAAGCTTTGTCCCAGCGGAAACTGTTACTGTAGCTTACACGTCCTTTTCCTGAATTTCCTTTTTTAGTAGTGATAATGATGGCTCCATTTGATGCGTCCGATCCATAAAGGGCTGCTGCCGCTGCGCCTTTCAGTATGGTCATGGATTCAATGTCTTCGGGATTGAAGTCATTACCTCTTGATGCAAAATCCAAGTTACGGCTCGAAAAGTTTGCTCCGGCATCAGCAAAGGTCGTAGGGTCGAAAGTGGAGTTGTTCATCGGTATGCCGTCCACTACATATAGTGGTTGGTTATTACCCGAAATAGAAGTTATGCTTCGCAATATTACTGTTGTGGAAGAACCCGGCGCACCTCCACTGGACGATACATTCATGCCTGATACACGTCCTTGTAAGGCTGAAATAAAGTTATCGCGCCCGGATTCGATAATATCCGCTGCTTTGACGTTCTGTACAGACGAACCCACTGCGCGTGCTACACGCTTCATTCCGAATTCGGCAGTAATTTCCACTTCTCCCAGCATATTGGCATCTTCTTCCAATACAATGGTTAGTTGGCTTTGATTCCCTACTGTCACAGTTCTTGTTTTATATCCTATGAAAGATATGTTCAAACAGCTTTTAGGTGGAACAGATAAAGTGAAGTTACCGTTTACATCCGTAATTGTACCATTACTTGTTCCTTTCACTACAACATTGGCACCGACCACCGGTTCTCCGGTATTGTCCACAACCTTACCTGTGATTTTCTTTGCTTGCTGAGTGCTATAGGAACTCTCTACACCTTCTGTGACTGCGATAGCAGAAATGGGCGTAGTTGTTCCAAACAATGCAAGCATCATTAATGATAAGCAATAATTTCTTTTCATAAGCATTATTCATTTTGGTTTATTTGCGAAATTATGACTTATTTTAGAAAAAAGCTAATCAAATATGTTGAAAAATAGAAAATAAATATTAAAATCGGATTTGCACGTTTAGATAGATTTTGAAGAGTTATATGATTTATCTGTTCATCGCTTATACTGGTAATCTTCTGTTTTTTAATTATATATGCGAATCAGTAGTTGGTCTCTGATTCTTGTTTTAAAAAATTAGATAAATGAATGCGATGGCAATTTTTCCCATCGTATGTACTAAAAGTCCGGATGTTGATCTGACTTTCATCGCTCTTTGAATATTTGTTTTCTCATTCAGCCAGTTGAAAAACGACTCTATGGGTTGTCTGACCTTTGAAACAGCAGTAGAGAACAGGTCTCTTCCGGCTTTCTCTCTTTGAGTAATAACCGGAGCCTCCCCTTTTATTGCTTTTACGGGAGTTAGCATAGTTACTCCTTGTTCTTGCTGCTTATTCCTCCAGTAAGAGAAATCCGAGTATATCTTATCAGCGAAGATTTTTCTTTTTATAAGGATGTCAGCAGCTTCTCTTTTAAGAACCGTCAGATCATTCTCTTCTGCCGATGATAAGATAATCATTTCAGGAAATGGAATAGTTCCTTCCCTACGAAAGGCTAAAGCATGGATTTTTAGACCGAAATAATAAATGTTCTTTGTAGAACAGTATCCTTTGGTTGCAATTTCAGTAGCTACCTTTCCTGTTTTATTCTTTCCTGCACAGGTAATAATGGGCATAGAGTCAATAAGTGATGTCATAGAATCGCAATCCTCCGGTTTAAAGAATGTAATGAGATGCTTTACAAGTTCACCAATTGCCTCACTCATCAGGTTTAACCGATAGTTGAATGTCTGATAAGAAGGTAGGTTGGGGAACCATGAGAGCAAATATTCTTCAGTGAATGTATGTATCTCTTTGATTTGGAAGTATCGCTGATAGGCTCCGCAAAACAGATATACGGTAAGCAGTTCCTGGTCTGTAAAGATAGGATTTGCATTATTACTGAATCTCTGGCAGTAAAACTTCAGTGAAGACTGGTAAATATCGCAGATGTACATATATATTTTTATAAGTTTTAGCTCTTTCTCCTTGGGAATCATAATTAGAACAATGAGTGGTTTTATTCTTCTAATATACTGATTTCCAAGGAGATTAAGAAACAAACAGACAAGATAATTAATTGAATAATAACATTTTAACTAACTGAATCAAGTAGGGATTTCAACTACTGATTCGCATTATATATAATATGTGATTTGTTTTATGAATTCTCTCATATATGGCTGATAGACTCCTTTAAACTATGTTTTTTCCCAGAACATACTTCATATAAATAGCCAAATAAAGGAAATGGAATTTTAGCTATATTTTTAGGATAATTAATTTATTTGTCCAATGAGAATGCTCTTAAAAACATGATGACGCCGGTTTGAGATAAACAATCCGGTGTATTCGCAATAAAATGGTAGAATGCTTTGTCTCTGTCCTTAAAACAAATATCATGAAACAATCGGAAATAATTTGTAGATGTAATAATGGTTTACCTTTTAAAATCTACTCTTGGCAAAGAATCCGAAGGTTGGTATTACCCCCTTCAGAACACCTTCTGGCGAGGGGGTATCTAAGTATACGACTGAGGTACCCTAAGTATACTACTTAGCCCCCCTAAGTATACGACTTAGATACCCTCGATATAGGACAGAATATGTTTCGTCTTTTTTTCTCGACTCTTTAAGAAGAATATTTGGTTATATTTTTCAAAAAAAGATAATTTCCGGAGTTTAGTGAAATATTCGCTATTAAAAGTTTTATCCCGAACTCAAGTATGCCGTCTGTTAATGATACTTTTAAGATTCATTGGGGCATAGAAGAGGATGTTTAGTTTTTGTTTTATGTTTTTTAATATTTTTGATTATCTGATTATTGAAATAATTTATATATTTACAAACAAATCTAAAATGAATAATGCTTATGAAAAGAGATTATTGCTTATCATTAATGATGCTTGCATTGTTTGGGTTGGCTACACCTTTTGCGGCCGATGTGTTTGCCGAAAGTGTGCCAAGTTCTTACACTACTCAGCAGGCAAGGAAAATCACGGGTAAAGTTGTAGATGTGTCAGGCGAACCAATCATTGGCGCCAGTGTGTTGGTGAAAGGTTCCAGTACGGGAACCGTGACGGATATCGACGGAAATTTCACGGTGAATGCGTCGGTGGGTAGTATATTGGAGATTTCTTTTATCGGTTACAAAGCCGCAACGGTGAAAGTCACGAGCGCTTCTTCTTATGCAGTAACTTTGCAGGATGACTCGCAGGCGTTGGACGAGGTGGTGGTGACGGCTATGGGTATCAAGAAAGAAAAGAAAGCATTGGGATATGCTATGCAAGAAGTGAAGTCTGAAGAATTGATGAAGATTAAGACGGCGAACCCCATTTCTTCACTTTCTGGTAAAGTAGCCGGTGTCAACATCACCCAGTCTTCAGGTGCTGCCGGTGCCGGTGCGCAGA
Organism: Prevotella heparinolytica; assembly: GCF_002998535.1. Lineage (NCBI taxonomy): Bacteria > Pseudomonadati > Bacteroidota > Bacteroidia > Bacteroidales > Prevotellaceae > Prevotella > Prevotella heparinolytica. The sequence continues at coordinate 553,105 of NZ_CP027234.1, forward strand.
TTATTCTTCGCGGTGGAACATCCGGTTCGGAGGGTAAGGATAACCAACCCTTGTTTGTGGTTGACGGAGTGATTTATGACAACTCCTCTTCCGTGATTGGCAACTCTGCCTTTGATGGTTCTATGCGTTCTGCTTCTACTTCCTCTAACCGCGTGATGGATATTAACCCGGAAGATATTGAAAATATGTCTGTGCTGAAAGGGCCTGCAGCTGCAGCGCTTTACGGTTCGCGTGCTGCCAACGGCGTGATTCTGATTACGACCAAGAAAGGAAAAGAGGGGCTTGTAGAGGTGAGTGTCAGCTCGAAGTTTACGAGTTCTTGGGTGAAAAATTTGCCTAAATACCAGACAGAGTATGCCAGAGGCTATATGGAAGATCAGTATGATAAAGACAAGAAATACATAGGTACAGTATTTAACGACTTCTCTTATAGTTCCTGGGGTGAAAAGTCAAAAGCTCAAACGTATGATAATATAGGAAACTTCTTCCAAGCCGGTAATATTTTCGATGAGAGTGCCAGTGTGTCGGGTGGTACACAAAAGAGCAAGTACTATCTGTCCGGTTCATTGTATGACCAGGCAGGTGTCGTTCCTGAAACAGGCTATCGCAAATATGCTTTCCGCTTTAATGGCGAACAGAACGTCGGCATCTTTACCTTCAATGCGAATGCGGCATATTCTGATGCTCATACAGACAGGACTTTGACGGGAGCAGGCCTGTATGGTTCGTCCGGTAACGGAGCTTTATATCGTGTCTACAATTGGTCTTCGTTTGATGATATGAGACATTATCTGAATGAGGATGGTTCACGTTATCGTATGTTTGGCGATCGCCTTGACCCCTGGGACGAGGAAGATAATCCATATTGGATTGTTAACAAAAATCACATCTATGATAATACGCATCGTTTTACCGGGGCAATCAGTGTCAAAGCGGATATTGCCAAGTGGTGGTTTTTATCTTATAAAGTAGGTTTGGACCAATATACCCAAACGGCTTCCAACAGATTGGCAGCCAATGGCGTGCTCAAGCAGGTATGGCAAAAAGGAATGTTGAGTGACAATAGTAAGGAATTCCGCTATATGTCGCATGATTTCATGTCTAATATGTCGAAGACCTTCGGTGATTTCGATTTTAATCTGTTATTAGGTTCTACTATCGACGAGGTAAAGACTCATAGCACTTTCAAGTTAGGCTATAATTTTTCTGTGCCTGATTTCTTCTCGTATGCCAATGCCACTAATTCAAATAAAAGCTTCATGAATGAACCTACTAAAAAAAGATTAGTAGGCTTGTTCGGTGAATTCCGTGCCTCTTGGAAGAACATGCTTTACTTGACGGTTTCCGGACGTAACGACTGGACTTCTACACTGCCTATTGAGCACCGTTCCTATTTTTATCCTTCGGTAAGCGGTTCGTTCGTATTCACGGAAATGCTTCAGAAGTTAGGGTGGATGTCGGATGATATACTGAACTTTGGTAAGATTCGAGCATCATGGGCAAAGGTAGGTAAAGATACAGGTGTGTATGAAACTGCGACATCCCTTTGGCCGGTAGGCACTTTTTTGAATAATCTTGTCAGTGTAGGTAACAGTTGGACACGTGGCAATCCTTATTTGAAACCGGAGATGACCAAATCTACGGAAATAGGTGTTGAACTGAGCTTCTTCAAAAACCGTTTGCACATCGACTATGCATACTATACCAACGATTCTTATAATCAGATTCTCTCTCCCCGCGGTCCTCAGTCTACCGGTTATATTTTCTGTTCTATCAATGCCGGTAATGTATATAATAAAGGTATGGAGTTGTCTATTTCAGGTACTCCTATTCAGACCAAAGATTTCACATGGGACATAGGCTTCAATATGGCCGGTAACCGCGGTACGTTGGATGGACTGCCCGAAGGCATGGATGTGATGTATGTCACGGATGTTCAATATGCCGGTGCACAGGCTGCTTCATTCAACGGCGGTAACTTCATGGCGATTGCCGGAACGAAGTGGCAAAGAGACGAAGCGGGTAATGTGATATTGGATGCCAACGGCATGCCGACCTATACTTCCGGGCTTACCGAGGTGGGCAATCGTGAATCTAAGTTTACCGGTGGCTTGAACAATACGCTTACATGGAAAGGTTTGTCTTTCAATATGCTGTGGGAGTATCGCGTAGGTGGTGATGTTATCAATGGTACAAAATATTCGATGGATTTATCGGGTGTGAGCCAGTTCTCGGCAGACATTCGTAATAAACCATTAACGGTGACCGGTGTAGATGCTGACGGCAATGCTGTTAGCAATACATGGGAAGCAGATAAGTCCTATGTATTTAATGGAGTAGAAAAAAGCGGGTATAATATTATTAAAGATTACTACCAGAACTTTTATACCAAGGAAACGAGGAATTATATTACGAAAGTTAACTTGTTGAGACTTCGTTCGGTCTCTCTTTCTTATGAGATGCCTAAAAAGTGGCTTCAGAAAATAGGGTTTGTCAAGCGTGCTTCCGTATCTGCGTCGGCTACAAACTTGTTGCTGTTTACCAACTATGATGGCGACCCCGAAGTGGCTGCTGCCGGTGCCGGTGTGGGTGGCTCATCTTCAGTAGGTTTTGACTATTGTGGAGTTCCTGCCACTTCGGGCATGTCCTTTGGCTTGAACTTGACATTCTGATTGTAGAACAATAAAAAGAAGAAAATATATGAAATCTATAAAGACATTATTATGTAGCGTGAGTTTGCTGACGTTTTCTCTGAGCTCTTGTAGTGACTGGTTGAATGTCAATATCGACCCCGAACATCCGTCTTCAGAGAGCACTAACTATCAAACACGTTTGGCCCATATCGAATTTTATACGAACAGTGCCAATCAGTTTGCCGCTTGGCGTTCCAGTATGTCTATGGGCGATTGGACGAGAAACTTCAATGGAGGTACTTATTGGCAAATGTCTTGTTGGAACCCCATTTGGGCTACCAAGTATGGGCCTTCTACCACTCCTTATCAGTGGTGGTTTGTCGGTGCGGGTTCAAACATCGAAGATATGTATAAAAAAGCCGTGTCGGCCGGTGCCTGGCACTATGCGGGAGTTGCGAAGGTGATTCGAGCCTATGGCTTTATGCTGATGACTGATTTATATGGAGAAATGCCTTATACCGAAGCATTGGGTCAAAGTGCCACTCCAGCGTACGATAATGGAAAGACTATTTATTTAGGATGTCTGAACGAACTGGATGAAGGTATTGAACATTTGCAGAAACAACAGGATGTTGCGCTTCCCACTTTGGCCGAAGGGGACTTTTGGAATAGCGGGAATGTTAACAAATGGCTGAAGTTGGCCTATTTGTTGAAAGCCCGTTATTGCAATAAACTCTCTAAAAAGGCAACAGGAAGTTATAAGGAAGGCAAATATGATGTGGAAGAGATTTTGGCTTGCTTGGCCAAAGCCCAGCAGAGCAATGCCGATAATACGATTATCAATCACACAGATGATAATGGCCCTACTCATGATGTACTGGGTTGGGATGAACCGGTTGATTACTCTCCTCTTTTCTCTGTATGCGGAATGAATGGCGGCTACATGGTGACAAAGATGCTTTATGATAACCTGACGAACTTTGCCGGATTAGGTGTAGAAGATCCGCGTGCAGATAAAGTCATACCATGGGCTTGGTCGCAACAATCAGCCGCTTCACCTGCAAATATAAAATTCAAAAATGGATGGAGACGCTCTTTGGGGGTAGATATGGTATCAAATGCTGCGCCGAATTTGACAGGCGGCCCATTAAGAGCTGATTTTGATTTGAGTAAAGGTGGTTGGTGGATCAATACCCAGGCCGATATCCGTAAGGGTGATACAATCTATGTAGAAGCTACGAGTAGCAGCAAAGGCTATAATGAGAACGTGGACTTATTGTATAGAAGACTCAAAGATACGGATGCATCAAAAGAATCGGGTTCTTTCTATACGCGCGTATCTTCGCCGACGTATGTAGGAACTTATGCCGAAGCCTGCTTTATCAAAGCTGAAGTGCTATTCAAACAGAATGATAAGAGTGGAGCATTTACGGCATATAGGGACGGCATCAAGGCAAGCATTGATTGTATGAATGAGAAATTGAATAAATGGTGTGCGGATGATGCGTCACTGAAATCGTGTCCGTCTTTCACTCCAATGGAACAGGCGGATATTGATAATTTCTTAGCTAACGGCATTGGTACGGCCGGTGACTTGACTTTGGGTAAGATAATGACTCAAAAGCGTATTGCCTTGCACTTCTCCGTGGAAATCTGGAATGATATGCGTCGCTATGACTTTAATCCTGAGATTTTCTTTGGATGGGGTGTGCCGGCATATCATAAGATTAGTGCCGATGGCTTGAAGCGAATTCCTGAGGGTAAATACTATCGTCGTTGGATGCAGTGCTCTCACGAGTTCAACTATAACTCCAAAAACTTGCAGGCCATTGGTAGTCAAGTGCCGGGTGCAAACATGTCATCTGCCATGTGGAATACGGAGGATGACGCTTTCACCATCAATGTCTGGTGGGATTCTGATCAGGAATAAAAAAGGTTGATTAGGTAAAGATATTGAAGCCTTTAAAGGTCTTCATGCATAGATGATGATTGTAACAGTCGGTTCGTGAGAATCGACTGTTTTTGTTTTGTTTGTTTGCATATCAACCGAGGTAATGTTACTTTTGCGGGAAATAATAAAAACGGATTTGATTTATTGGTGTGAGGAATTTGTAAATGCGAAGATTAGCATGATATATATGGAACAAAGCAAGAAATTTATTTCTCCGGGAGCGTGGTTCTCCATGGAATATCCGGCGGACTGGAATGAGTTTGAAGATGGGGAAGGTTCTTTCCTTTTCTATAATCCGTCGGAATGGACGGGGAATTTCCGTATTTCGGCTTATAAAGGAGATGCGACGTACGGCAAAGATGCTGTCCGGCAAGAACTGAAAGAGAATCAGTCGGCTACTCTTGTCAGATTAGGAAGCCGGGAGTGTGCTTACAGTAAGGAAATGTTCGAGGAAGAGGGGAACTATTACACCTCCCATCTTTGGATAACGGGGGAAGGGAATATGGTTCTTGAATGTTCTTTTACGGTGAAGAAAGGAGATGCTACGGCAGAGGCCGAGAAGATTATCGCGTCGCTGGAAGTGCGTAAAGAAGGAGCGAAATACCCGGCAGAAATTATTCCGGTGCGCCTTTCGGAGATATATCAAATTAATGAAGCATACGAATGGGTGGATGCCACCGTGAAGGAGCTGCTGAAGAAAGATTTTCAAGGAATGGAGGAAGACATCGCCAAGATGCAGCAGGTAATAGACAAGGGGGACATCGGCCCGAAAAAGAAAGATGCGTGGTTGGCCTTTGGAATTGTGCTATGTGTTATTCTGGCCAATGAAGTGGACGGTATGGAATGGCACACCCTGATAGATGGAAACCGGGAAGCGCCCGTATTGCTGAATACCACCACCGGCGGATGGATAGACCCCATGAAATTGGTCTGGAGTAAAGTGAAAGCGGGGGCAAAAGTCGAACTGGTGGAGACTTACGATGCTTTGTTTTAAGAAACTATCAAATATCAATTGAAAATTGGCTGCGGTAAATTCAATTCTTCAAGTGGAGAACCTGACCAAGTCGTTCGGCGATTTGGTATTATTCGAGAATATATTTTTTGGTTTGTCCGAGGGGCAGCGTGTGGGGCTGATAGCCAAAAACGGTAGCGGCAAGACTACGTTGCTCAACATTCTTTATGGTAAAGAGGGATATGATTCCGGTGTCATCTCTTTCCGTCGGGATATACGTGTGGGTTATTTGGAACAGGATCCGAAATATCCTGAAGAACTGACTGTGCTCGAAGTATGTTTTCATCATGGCAACTCTACTGTTGAACTGATCAAAGAGTATGAGCGCTGTATGGAGACGGAAGGGCATCCCGGACTGGATGAGATTTTGGTGCGCATGGATCACGAAAAAGCATGGGAATATGAACAAAAAGCCAAGCAGATTCTCTCTCAACTTAAGATTCGTGATTTCAACCGGCAGGTGAAACAATTATCAGGCGGACAGTTGAAGCGTGTGGCGCTTGCCAATGCCCTTATCACCGAACCCGATTTGCTGATATTGGATGAGCCTACCAATCATCTTGACCTTGACATGACGGAGTGGCTGGAAGAATATCTCCGCCGCACTAGCCTCACACTGCTGATGGTGACGCACGACCGTTATTTCCTTGACCGTGTCTGTTCTGAAATAATGGAGATAGACAACCGGCAGATATATCAATATAAAGGTAGTTACAGTTATTATCTGGAGAAGCGTGAAGAACGTATTGAGGCTAAAACGGTGGAGATAGAACGTGCCAATAACCTATATCGTACCGAATTGGAGTGGATGCGCCGGATGCCTCAGGCACGCGGACATAAAGCCCGTTATCGAGAAGAGGCTTTTTACGAGTTGGAGAAGGTGGCCAAGCAGCGTTTCGGCAATGATAACGTCAAGCTGGATGTCAAAGCCTCTTATATCGGAAGTAAAATATTCGAGGCAGAACATCTGTTCAAGACTTTCGGTGACTTGAAGATTCTGGATGATTTTTCCTATATATTTTCGCGTTACGAGAAAATGGGTATCGTTGGGAATAACGGTACGGGAAAGTCATCATTCATCAAAATACTGATGGGGTTGACGCAGGCTGACAGTGGTACGCTGGATATCGGCGAGACGGTTCGCTTTGGTTACTACTCGCAAGAAGGCTTACAGTTTGACGAGCAGATGAAGGTGATTGACGTAGTGAGAAATATTGCCGAGGTGATAGAACTGGACAACGGCAAGAAGCTGACGGCTTCGCAGTTTTTGCAGCATTTCCTCTTTACTCCCGAAACGCAACACAACTATGTATATAAATTGAGTGGAGGTGAACGTCGCCGGCTTTATCTGTGCACGGTGTTGATGCGTAATCCTAATTTCCTTGTGTTGGACGAGCCTACCAACGACTTCGACATCATGACGCTGAACGTGTTGGAGGAGTATCTGCGGAGTTTCAAGGGATGCGTCATCGTGGTGAGCCACGACCGCTACTTTATGGATAAGGTGGTAGACCATCTGCTGGTGTTCAACGGACAGGGCGATATCCGCGACTTCCCCGGCAACTATACGCAGTATCGCGACTGGAAGGAGGCAAAGGCTCATTCGGAAAAGGAGAAAGGAAAAGAAGCGGTCAAGGTGCAGGGAGAGAAAACAGCGAAAATACGTTTGAATGAGAAGCGGCGCATGTCTTTTAAGGAAAGGCGTGAGTTCGAGCAACTGGAACGAGAGATTGCCGATTTGGAAACAGAAAAAACAGCCATTGAAGAAGCCTTGTGCAGTGGCGCTCTGTCGGTGGAGGAGCTGACGGAGAAGTCGAAAAGGCTGCCCGTATTGTCCGGCCTGATTGATGAAAAGACCCTGCGTTGGCTTGAATTAAGCGAAATAGAAACGGATTGAGGAGCAGGAAACGAAAAAAACGATGAAGAACAGAAAGAACCTGACGAATTATCATAGCCATAGCCTATTCTGTGACGGACGTGCCGGAATGGAAGATTTTGTACGTTTTGCCATAAGCGAGGGATTCACCTCTTATGGCTTTTCGTCGCATGCCCCACTGCCTTTTCACACGTTTTGGACCATGGAGTGGGATTGTATGGACGACTATCTGTCCGAATACCATCGTTTGAAGACCAAGTACGACGGGCGTATAGAGCTTTATGTCGGTCTGGAGATAGATTATCTGAATGAAGCGAGTAATCCGTCCATTGTCCGTTTCAGAGAATTGCCATTGGACTATCGTATCGGCTCCGTGCATCTGCTGTATGATGACAAAGGAGAGGTGGTCGATGTGGATGTGCCTGCCGCTGCTTTCAAGCAGATTGTCGATGAGCGCTTCGGTGGCGACTTGGAGCGTGTGGTGCGGCTCTATTACAAACGCTCGATGCGAATGTTGGAATCGGGCGGTTTCGATATTGTAGGGCATGCCGACAAGATACACTGCAATGCCGCCTGCTATCGACCGGGGTTGCCGGATGAGGCTTGGTATGACGAACTTGTCCGGGGATATTTTACGGAGATTGCCCATCGTGGATATCAGGTTGAAATCAATACCAAGGCTTACTGCGATTCAGGAACTTTCTATCCCGACGAACGTTATTTCTCCTTCCTGCATGATTTGGGAATACGCGTGCAGGTGAACAGCGATTCGCATTATCCGGAGCGGATAAACTACGGTCGGGCCGAAGCCTTGGCATCTTTAAAGCGGGCCGGTTATAAAGCTGTGATGGAATTGCATGCGGGCGAATGGAGGGAAACACCCATCATGCTTTAATTACGAACGGAACAGGCATAAAAAGAATTTGGAAAAAGTCTATGATAGAAATATCCAAAGAATTGTAGAAGAAATTATTATTCTACTTCTTCGGCAGTTTCTTCAAAATCTGTCATTCCGCTTGCTACCAACAGATTATACCAGGAAATCAATTTTTTGATATCCGAAAGATATACCCGGTCGCGATCAAAATCTGGCAATACTTCGGCCAAATAGCTACGCAACTCATCAGCAGAGGCTTTTTTCAAATCCATTGCCACAGCAGCACCATTTTCTTTTTTCTTCATGGAAAGTAGCACTTCTTTCAAAGGAATATCTTCTGCATCTGTATACATGGCGATATCACCTAAAGAAATTATCTTCTCGTTGCCGTAAGCAGGAAAACGTTTCTTATCAATAAGTGATTCTACGATCAACATATTTTTCCCTTGAGAAATGAGCTTATACAATCCGGGTTTACCGGATATAGACAAAATAGTCTTCAACATAATATGTTCAATTTTTATTATTAGTAGCGTTTTTCGGGGAGCAAAGATAGTGTAAGCCGAAGAGAATACAAAATAAGCTTGCTTATTTTTATGACTAAGGATAATAGCTATTTTCCGGAAATGCAGTCTATGTTCCGCGCAACGACTTCATTAAATTCAAAATCTGCGGAATTAAAGGGGTCTTATCATCATTTATAATCACAAAGTCGGCATATTCACGTTTTTTCTCATCATTCATCTGACTTTGAATGCGTTTCTCTATTAATTCGCGCGAAGAAGTATCTCGTCGGATCGCACGCGAAATACGCAATTCTTCGGGAGCATAAATCATTACTACCACGTCTACTTCATCGGTAAAGCCCGCTTCGACTAAAATGGCCGATTCAATGCCTACTACCCAGGTGTTGATCTGATGATGTACCCACTGTCTGAAATTTTCTTTTACGCGGGGATGGATGATGCCATTGATAATTTGGGCATGCTCCGGACTGGCAAATAAATAGGATGCAAGCAACTGTTTGTTCAGTGTATTTCCACTGTAGATATCCTTGCCAAGCAAAGCTTGTAACCCCTTGCGAATGAAAGGATCAGAACATATAAGCCGCTTTGCTTCCGCATCTGATATATATACCGGAATACCCATTACTTGTAGTAAATGGGAGACAATGCTCTTTCCACTACCAATGCCGCCGGTGATACCTATTTTAATTGCCATATGCGGAAGAAACTTGCTCTATAAGAAAATCTACTTGTGCCGGATTACAACGTATCTGGCTAACACCTTTTGGCAGATTCTTTATTCTCACCGTATACTTATCAGAACCTAAATGTAATAGCTCTTCGTATGAGATATAAATATGAAAATCTTCGGCTGTAATTTGTCTGAAACGACTCAAGCCAATATGAAAAGTAACTTGTACTTTCGAGGGAAAGGTGCGTAGTACTTTATCCGCCGGAAAATTGACGCCACGTAGCGGTACCTCCACTGTTTTTTCCGTATAAATATCAACCGGAAGCTTCATTTCAACAGAAGCCGGGACAAACTTCACTCCTTTCTGAACGCTCAAAGATACCAGACTTTTTAGGGTATCTGATATATCTTCCAGTTTTAGGTGCTGTGTATATGCAGTGGTAATTGTATCTAATACGGCTTCAGGGGCATATACCAATACAGAATCGGGATAGAATATGGTATCCGAGAGATAGTATTCGCGTCCGGCACTTACCGTACCATGCAATCTTACCGGCACCAGTTTAGATGCTCCCATCGAATAAATATATTCCAAAGTATCCGGTTTCAGTGAAAGCAGGCGGGTAGATGCGCTCAGTTGGTTCAGCACTTTCTTTTCAAACTGCGTGACCGATATTCTTACTTGATTGTCTACCCCTTTATAATCGGCATAATCAAGAGTGATAGGATAAAAACTCTTTCCTAACATATAATTGAGAAGCACTGTTCCCTTGTCCTTTACCTTGATGTGAAGTTCGGAAACCGGTTCAGAGGTTATTACAACATTATTGGGAACTCCTTTCAAGCGTACTGGAATAGAGAAAGTAGTTTCATAATCATTGTTCAAGGTTTGTAATAACCAAAATCCACCTGCTACAAAAAAGAAAAATAAAAAAATGAAGAACTCTCTGCTTCTATCACTAAGCAGAAAATTCTTCATTTGTCTCGTTGTCTTCAGATATATATGTCCTATATTTCTGCGTTCGAACATAGGTTTACATTCCTATTTATTTAGAAGCCTGATTGCTGTTTGCATCGGCAGCTGCGGCAAAAATAGAATTCTTGTCTATACGAACCTTTACGTTAGAAGCTATTTCAAGCGTCACATCATTATCGTTGATTTCTTTGATAACTCCATGAATACCGCCGGCGGTGATTACCTTTTGGTTCACTTGAAGCGATCTACGGAAATTAACTATCTCCTTTTGTTTCTTGTTTTGAGGACGAATCATAAAGAAATACATGATAACGAACATGGCTATCAGCATAATCCACATTAAACTTCCGCCACCCGGAGCTGGAGCAGGAGCTTGCAGAAAGAATACAGTCATAATATTCATAAATACTCAATTTTGATTTTTATTACTAAAACAAAGGTATTAGTTTTTTGTCAACTTACCTTCTTTTTTTAATTGATTAACTATTCCATCTAATGTTCCATTAACAAAACTACCGCTCTTGGCCGTACTATATACTTTTGCTATGTCTACATATTCATTTAATGAAACACTTATCGGAATATTGGGAAAACTTAGAATTTCAGCTAATGCACATTGCATGATGACGACATCCATAAAAGCCACGCGATCCAAATCCCAATTACGCGTGTTTTCACTAATTAAATGACGATAGTAATCGCAGTTCAAGATAGCGCGACGAAACAAACGCCGCGCAAATTCTTGATCTTCATCATCTTTGAATTCGGGAAGCAACGCCTGATTGGCTCCGTTTTTCTCATCAAAACGCTTGATGGTTTTCAAAACGAAAGTATCTACAATTTCCTTGTCATCATTCCAATAAAGGCTTTGATCTTCGAGGAGCACATCTAAATCGTTATTATTAAAGATAAATGCTTTATAAAGCTTTCTCCACAACTCCCGATCATTTTCATAAGAATCATCAGAAGAAGCCATGTACTCTTTATAGATATTAGATTCTAGAATTTTTTCGTGCAATCCTTTGATGAAATCTTCATCGTTGCTCCAAGTGCGTTTTTGATTAGTGATAAAGTCCGTTAATTGTTTGTTTACTTCCAATTGTGCGATGAACTTGTTTTCTACAAATTTCATGTTAGGATGTAACTCTTCGGTTGTAGGGGCTAATTTGGCTTTAGCTGCATCAATACGTTTTTGTGCGTAGTTCGTCAGAGCTATCATCAGCATCAGCAGGTAATTATATAAGTCGTATGCCTTTGAAAGACTAAAAAACAACTCTTTCTCCGCTGAGTCTAAATTTTTACTGCCGTTCTGATAATAAGCATATACAATTTGTATAATCTTAAGACGAATAAGAACTCTGTTGATCATAATTATATAGTAAATTCTTTTAATTGAAGTGCAAAAGTAGAAATTTTAAATGAGTTTACACAAACAAATCACATTTTTTAATGCAGAAGTTGATAATCCTATATTTTTCTTTTGATGATTAAAAAAAAAACGTCAATTTTGAAGCCGATAAAAACATTAGATAAAATTCCGAACGGTCTTGTTACTCATTATTCATAAGACCGATGATTAAAGGAACACATCCAAATAGAGACTTTTAAATATGGAAGACATTAAGAAGAAAAACGCATCGGACGTGAACGAAAAGGAGATTGTATTCTCTCAATCCATTAAGGCAGGTAAACGTATCTATTATTTAGACGTTAAGAAGAACAGAAAAGACGAAATGTTTCTTGCCATTACAGAGAGCAAGAAAGTAGTAATGGGAGAAGGGGATGATTCACAAGTAAGCTTTGAAAAACACAAAATCTTTTTATATAAAGAAGACTTTGAGAAGTTCTTGAACGGACTTCAACAATCCATTGATTTCATTCAAGAGCAACAAGGTTGTTATACAAGGCCTGAGACTGATGAGAGTCCTGAAGAGTATGGTTCTAAAACGGACATCGCTTCGGAAACAACTTCTTCTTTGGAGGAGGAAATAAAAATAGATATTGATTTTTAGACCATAACTTTTTGATAATTCGCAAAAAAAACTGTATTTTTGCACCGCTTTTTTGCGGCATTGTGTGCTAAGACACATCGTGTAATGGTGAATTAAGCAAAATAAAGAACTACTTAATTTAGAGTAACACAAAAAAATTAAAAAATGAGATCAATTGAAGTAAAAGGAACTGCAAGAACTATTGCAGAACGCTCTTCTGACCAAGCTAGAGCTTTGAAAGCTATTCGTAAAAACAACGGTGTACCTTGCGTACTTTATGGTGGCGGTGAAAATGTTCACTTCACAGTACCGGCAGAAGGTCTGCGTAATTTGGTATATACTCCTCATATCTACGTAGTAGATTTAATTATTGATGGCAAGAAAGTAAATGCCATTATGAAAGATATTCAATTCCATCCGGTAAAGGATACTATACTGCATGTTGACTTCTATCAGATTGATGAGACTAAACCTATCGTTATGGAGGTTCCGGTACAGATGGAAGGCTTGGCAGAAGGTGTTAAGGCCGGTGGTAAATTGGTACTTCAGATGCGTAAGCTGAAAGTTAAAGCTCTCTATAACGCAATTCCCGAAAAATTGATTATCAATGTTTCTCATTTGGGATTGGGTAAGACAGTTAAAGTTGGCGAATTGAAATACGAAGGTTTGGAATTGCTGACTGCAAAAGAAGCTGTGGTATGTGCCGTTAAGCTGACTCGTGCAGCAAGGGGTGCCGCTGCTGCCGCAGGCAATTAATTCCTCTTCTGAAGAATATTATTGGGAACGCGGATTAACGCAGTAATAACGCAGATTCATTGACAATCCGCGGATAACTGTGATAATCTACGTTCCTTTTTTTACATTGAAGTGATTTAAACTTTTCTTTTTCTCAAATATTTCCTTAGCAGAATTACCATAAATGCAATATAGTTCCATGATTCGCAATTCCTAACCGTTGTTTCAAATCGATTTAAAATAGTCCTGTAACTGTCCATCCATGCATTGGTCCTCTCAATGGCATAACGTTCAGCATACAACAGTTCGTCCACAACGGTATTATTGGGAGTCCCGTTTCTTTTATTGATGCAGATATTGGCGACTACTCCATGACAGCCAAGTACACTTCGAAGAGCTTTACAGTCAAATCCGGCATCCGCATTCAAGAAAAGACCATCTGTTCTGACTTTTGCAATCCCAAGATCATGCATCATGGAGCGGATTACGTTTTTTATGTCATGAGTATCATGATGTTCGCCGCTTTTAGGCGAAGACATGATAACCGGTATGCCTTGCCGGTCTGTAATATAAAGAGCGTTGGTTGTCTTGCGCTTTTTTCTACCCTGATCACCAACCTCCTCTCCACCACGCATAGCTACCGTATGACTTCCGTCAAGGTCTACACTTGACATATCAAACTTTGTACGGTGCTTATTCAAAAGATGAAGCCAAAGAGACTTCCATTCACCTTTTTTACTCCATTTGTTATAATGATGGAATACCCCACCATAGGTCAGAACCTTGTCACTGAACAGGGAATCTACAGGTAAATATTTCCACTGACACCCTGTTTTCAGTTTATAAAGAATGGCATTTACGATTTCAACAAGACTACTTTGAGTTACGAAACCACGTTTGCCCACACATAAATGAGGCAATATTTCACTTTTTATTGTATCTTTGTCCAACAAAGCGTACATGGGGATGTTGTTATGAATGAGTTTGCTCACCCATAATATAACAATTTTAGCTATTAGTACGCTGTTTATCATTTGATCAATTAGTTTAAATCACTTCATAAATAACCAATAAATGAAATATTTAATTGCAGGATTAGGTAATATCGGTCCCGAGTATTGCGAGACTAGGCACAACATAGGATTCATGGTAGTAGATGCTTTAGCCAAATCCTCGAACGTTAATTTCATTGATGGACGTTATGGTTTCACGGCTTCTATGTCAGTTAAAGGACGACAACTGCTATTGCTGAAACCTTCTACCTATATGAATCTCAGCGGTAATGCCGTGCGCTACTGGATGCAAAAGGAAAACATACCTTTGGAAAATGTATTAATAGTAGTAGATGACCTTGCTTTGCCTTTTGGAACATTGCGTCTGAAAGGAAAAGGAAGCGATGCAGGACATAATGGTTTGAAGCATATTGCGACAACATTGGGAACTGAAAACTATGCTCGTCTACGTTTTGGTATCGGCAATGATTTTCCACGTGGTGGACAAGTGGATTATGTATTGGGAAATTTCTCAGATGAAGATTGGAAGGTAATGGACGAAAGGTTGAAAACAGCTGGAGAAATTGTTAAAAGTTTCTGTCTGGCAGGTATCAATATCACCATGAATCAATATAATAAGAAATGAGTGAAGCCAGGATTGATAAATGGATGTGGGCGGTGCGCATTTTCAAGACACGCACCATTGCAGCCGAAGCTTGTAAGAAAGGGCGTATCAGCATAAATGGTGCTTTAGCCAAAGCATCCCGCATGGTGAAGCCGGGAGATGTTATTCAAGTACGAAAGCCTCCCGTCACTTATTCTTTCAAGGTGGTGCAGGCTATCGAGAAGCGCGTGGGAGCCAAACTCGTTGCCGAAGCTATGGAAAACGTAACCTCCCCTGAGCAGTATGAATTGCTGGAGTTGAGTCGGGTCAGTGGTTTTGTCAATCGAGCTAAAGGAACCGGACGACCTACTAAGAAAGACCGTCGTAATTTGGAGGAGTTTACCACGCTGGAATTTATCGATGATTTTGACTTTGATTTTGACTTTGGAGAATAAAGTCGTAATGGTATGTTGATTTTTTTATGAATGATAAAGTTATTAAATGGGGATTTATAGGTTGCGGAGAAGTGACCAAATATAAAAGCGGTCCCGCATTCCAAAAAATAGAGAATTCCGAAGTCGTAGCCGTCATGAGCCGAAATGGAGAAAAAGCTAAGGCTTATGCTAGAGAGAGGGGGATTCCTAAATGGTATGATGATGCTCAAGAGTTGATCAACGACGAAGAGATAAATGCGATATATATTGCTACTCCTCCTTCTTCGCATGCCACATATGCCATCATGTCCATGAAGGCGGGGAAGCCTGTATATATAGAGAAACCGATGGCTGTTACTTATGAGGAATGCTGTCGCATCAATCGCATTTCTAAAGAGATGGGAGTACCATGTTTTGTTGCCTATTATCGCCGCTATCTTCCTTACTTTCAAAAAGTAAAATCATTGATGGATGAAGGAGTTATTGGTAACATTATTAATATACAAATCCGTTTTGCTCAGCCTCCTCGTGATTTGGACTATAATAAAGAGAATCTGCCTTGGCGCGTACAACCCGATATTGCCGGAGGAGGTTATTTTTACGACCTTGCTCCCCACCAGATAGATTTATTGCAAGAAATGTTCGGCTGTATACTTGAAGCCAGTGGTTATAAAAGTAATCGTGGCGGTTTGTATCTTGCTGAAGATACCATTAGTGCATGCTTTCAATTTGATAATGGATTAGTTGGTAGCGGTTCCTGGTGTTTTGTGGCTCATGACTCTGCCCGTGAAGACCGTGTGGAGGTTATTGGTAATAAAGGGAGGATTTGTTTCTCCATGTTCACCTATGATCCTATTGCACTACATACGGAAAGGGGATGTGAAGAGATTATGATAGATAATCCCACCTATGTTCAGCAGCCACTTATTCAGGCTGTAGTAGATCATCTGCTTGGAAAATCAGTCTGCAATAGTGATGGAGAAAGTGCTACACTTACCAATTGGGTGATGGACAAAATATTGGGCAAGTTGTAGAATTATTAAAGCTTGAAATAAGCTTGTATCTTCCAAAATAAAGCCGATAGAAGCAAGAGGAGGAATTTCTTGATATATAAAATAGCTCATGAATTTTGAGGCAAACCTCATTTCATGAGCTCTTTTTTTGAAAGATATTTTAGTAGATGTTTCTTTTCTCACATTGGATTATAATCCTTTGCCAAACCTCCTTCGCTAGTCTCCTTGTATGGTGAGGGCAGATCATTACCGGTTTCTTTCATAACAGCCACTACTTTATCGAACGACACACGATGCATGCCATCGGTGAAAGAAGAGTAAAGGTTAGCATCCAAGGCACGTGCAGCAGCGTAGGCATTACGTTCGATACACGGAATCTGTACCAGACCGCATACGGGGTCGCACGTCATTCCTAAATGATGTTCCAACCCCATTTCCGCTGCATACTCTATTTGTGACGGACTTCCTCCAAACAATTGATTGGCAGCAGCCGAAGCCATGGAGCATGCCACACCCACTTCCGCCTGGCATCCGGCTTCAGCTCCCGATATAGAAGCATTGGTCTTCACGATATTCCCAACCAATCCGGCTGTGGCAAGAGCGCGCAATATGCGTATGTCGCTGAAGTCACGGCTTTTTGCCAGATGATAAAGTACGGCCGGAACTACACCACATGAACCACAAGTCGGTGCAGTGACAATGACACCTCCTGATGCATTTTCCTCACTCACAGCCAGTGCATAAGAGAAAACCAGTCCACGTGACTGCAGCGACTGTTTGTATCCACTGGCACGTATATAATAGGTAGAGGCTTTTCGGCGCAAGTTCAACGGGCCAGGTAAGACCCCTTCTTGTTCTAATCCACGTTTCACAGCTGCCTGCATGGTTTTCCACACTTCTTGCAGATAATCCCAAATATCACTTTCTTCGCACTCCTTGACATATTCCCAATAGTTCTTTCCGGTGCGTCCGCACCACTGCAGAATCTCAGTCATTTTAGTCATCTCATATACATCCGGAGTATTTATGGAAGAAGCTCCATCACTCTCCTCTGCCAAAGCACCGCCACCAACACTGAAGACAGTCCATTGACCTGTTTCTTTCCCTTCATTATCCAAAGAAACGAACTTCATACCATTGGGGTGGAAGGGAAGGAAGATTTTGGGTTCCCAAATAATTTCAACCGGTGCTGCCGGTTGAAATGTTTCGGTAATGGCAACATTTGTCATGTGTCCTTTACCTGTAGCAGCAAGACTACCATATAATGTTACTTTAAATGAGGCAGCTTCCGGATGTTTACTCAGAAAAATCTCAGCAGCCTTACGAGGTCCCATAGTATGACTACTGGAAGGACCGGTACCGATGCGATATAACTCCTTGATTGATTTCATAATAGATCTTTTAGATTGGTTCATTGATTTAATTGAGGTCAACAACAGTAATGCCTGCTCCGCCAAACTGTATATGTTCATCGGCAAATCGAGACACTCCAGGGACAGTTTCCAAATATTGACGAATAAGCGTACGCAAAATGCCTGTGCCCGTTCCATGAAGAATGCGTACACGTGACATTCCGACAAGAATAGCATCGTCAATAAAATAAGTGACGGCTTGCATCGCTTCATCACCACGCATGCCTCGAACATCAATATCTTGTTTAAAGTTCAACTTCTTTTCATACATACTTTCCTGCGTTTGACCGCTAATATAGGTTGTCTTGGTCGTCACGTCTGCTTGTTTGGGCTGCGCGTTACTACGTTCCAATCTGTATAGCTTAACAATGGTTTTAAGGTCTCCGAATGCAACAACTGCATTCTTTCCATTCACTTCCATTACCTGACCCACTACAGTCTGTCCTTTAATTTTAACATTGCAACCGGGCACAATGGAGGATAACTGTTCGGCTTCTTTCCTTGCCTGTTGTTCAGCTATGGCTTGAGCGGATAGAGAAGTGGTTGATCCCTGACCGTTTTTTTTCTCCTTTTTCCGTTTCTGTTTTTCTCTCAACTTCTCCATTTTCCGCGCTATTTTTTCCTCTTGCTCTTTGTTGGCAAGTACCTCTATCGATTCACGAAATTCATTCAGCTCTTGTCGAGCCTGACGCGTTTTACTCTTTTCTGCTTGCGCCTCTTTGATGGAACGTATAGTGTTCTCAATGCGTGCATTCGCTTCTTGCATCAGCTGTCCCACCTCTTCTTTGGCTTTACGTAGAATTTCTTTACGGGATTTTTGCAACTCTTCGATTTCGGCCTGATAACGACTGATAGTTTCTTCCATGTGCTTTTCACGCTGACGAATCGTTTGGCGCTTACCTTCCCAATAGCGTTTATCGCGAACGATATCCTGCAAATATTTGTCAGCATTGATGTATTCGCTACCCACAATTTCCGAAGCATCGGCTATCACATCTTCGGGCAAGCCTATTTTTCGAGCTATTTCTACGGCAAATGAACTGCCGGGATTGCCTATCTGTAATTGAAATAAGGCTTGCATCAAATGGCGGTCGTAAAGCATGGCACCATTCACCACACCTTCGTGGTCTTCGGCAAAGTGCTTCAGGTTCTGGTAGTGCGTTGTAATAATTCCAAACGTTTGTCGCTGATTGAAGCGTTTCAACACAGCTTCGGCAATGGCACCACCAATTTGTGGTTCCGTTCCGCCACCAAATTCATCAATCAAGATAAGACTGTGTTCGTTACAGTGCTTTATCATGATTTTCATATTTGTAAGATGAGACGAATAAGTACTCAAGTCGTCTTCAATGGACTGTTCATCACCTATATCAATAAAGATATCACTGAATATTCCCACTTCACTGCGTTCGTGCATCGGGATAAGCAACCCACATTGCAACATATACTGCAACAATCCTACAGTCTTCAGGCAAACCGACTTACCACCGGCATTGGGGCCTGAGATGACTAAGATACGTTGCTTCTCATTCAGTTCGATGTCAAGAGGTACTACTTTCTTGCCATGTTTGGCTAAAGATAGCTGAAGGAGCGGATGTACAGCCATCCTCCAATCCAATAACCTCTTATTCTTCAATACAGGTTTCAATGCGGATATTTGTTCGGCAAATAAAGCTTTGGCACGTATAAAGTCTATTTCCGCTAAAAAATCGTAAGACAACAATACCTCCGGAATAGCGGGGCGTAATTGATTGGAGAA
This sequence comes from Prevotella heparinolytica, assembly GCF_002998535.1. Classification (NCBI taxonomy): domain Bacteria; kingdom Pseudomonadati; phylum Bacteroidota; class Bacteroidia; order Bacteroidales; family Prevotellaceae; genus Prevotella; species Prevotella heparinolytica. The sequence goes on from NZ_CP027234.1 coordinate 572,567, forward strand.
ATCAGCCAGAATACGAATAATCTCCTTACGTTCTTCTGCCTCCAGTTCCCGAATACGGTTGTTAGCTTCTACTACTTCGGCAGGTTCAATAAATACAGTTTTCCCACTGGCCGATTCATCGTGCACAATACCGCGTATCTTTCGCTTCAGAGCCGGTGCCACAGGAATAACCAGACGACCGTCGCGCATAGTAGGTGTGACGTCTTTATCTACAACTCCTTCGGTTTGAGCACTCCGTAAAATACCATTCAGCGAACGTGAGATATTTCCGATAGTATTTGCCAATTCACGACGGATACGTGCCAATTCCGCAGAAGCATTATCTTTGATTTTGCCGTATGGAGAAAGAATGGCATTTATTCTGTTGATGAGCTGTGGAAATACCATAATATCTTCGGCCAATCGTTGCAAACAAGGGTAGGATGAAGTATCTTCTTTCTCATCTTTACTCTTTTGCAGAAAATGTACAATGTCACGTATAGTCTCCAATGAGCGGCGCAAGTCAAAAAGTTCTTGTTCATCCAAATACAAACCTTCTACCCGTATGCGTTTTAACGAAGGGCGTACATCAAAAAAATATTGTGCCGGGAAATTGTTTTCTTCTTTAAGGATACGTACAAATTCAGTGACCTGATCCAGCCGCTCTTCTACCATGCCAAAGCGGTCAGAGAATGTCATATCTGTCACCCGTTCTTCACCAAGTGTACTGAGACATTTTTCTTTCAGTATTTGGCGTATTTGGTCGAAACCTATTTTCTGTTCAAAGTTCTGCGGATATATCATGGCACAAAAGTACAATTTATTCATGAAAAAACAGAGTGTATATTTGCAGATTAAAAAATGATTTGTACCTTTGCATCGCTTTAAGAGAAAAGTGCTTCTTTTTTAATTTTGGAGAGGTGGCAGAGTGGTCGATTGCGGCGGTCTTGAAAACCGTTGTGCTGCAAGGCACCCGGGGTTCGAATCCCTGTCTCTCCGCTGGAAAGAATTGCAAAATAAAAAAGTCCCTGTAAATTAATACCTTACGGGGATTTTTTGTTATTGGTGCATAGCAAAATAAGCATATCAAAGCATTCTTTCGGTGTACTTATACCTGATTACCTTCAATACCAGGTACACCTATTTGGTAAATAATTCATTGTCTGTCAGTATTTTCTATCTATCCTGTATAATTCATATCTCTTGAAATAAAAGCAAAAAAAAGAGAAGGAATTTTGCCATATCGGAATTGTTAGTAATTTCAAAGTGCTAAAATTCAATTATCTAACATTCCTTCTCATGGACAAAATTAGCTCATTATTCTCAGGTTTCCAAGCTACATGCCTTTGTTGGTGTACGAAGGCAAAAGCGGTAAGATGATACTCCCAATCCTTCGTCCGGGACAAAGGAACAAGCCCTTAAGTGTACATGATATTCTCAAGCGCATTATAGAGAGAATACATAAAGTTTGGCCTCGGTGTGTCATTGAATTAAGAGGTGACAGCAATTTCTGTAGCCACGAGTTTATGGATTGGATTGAGGACGAATGCTGTTTTGTTGAATTAGTCACAGGAATAACCGCAAACTCGGTGCTTTACGGACATATCGACAAGCATCTCAGACGTTGCAGGAATCGATATAAAAAGGATCATTCTGATGTGCGAATGTACTATTCTTTCGAATACCGAGCCGGAACTTGGCAACATTCACAGCGTATAATCGCAAAAAATGAGATAAATGCATTGGGAGAGCATGCACGTTTATCGTGACTTCCAATCGTAACAACAAGCCCGAAACCATTTATACAGGTTGTGGTGAATGGAGTTGTGGATAAAGGATTTGAAATGCTTACACGGGGATAGAATGTCGTGTGGGAAATTTAAAGCGAATCCGTTCCGATTGTTTCTCTATGCTGCAGCTTATGTCATGCTATATCAGTTGAAGTATAAAGCATTTGAGGGAACTGAAATTGCATCCTTTACAATGGACTCTTTTCTCAAGAAAATCATGCTTAGCGCAGTACTGATTACAGAGCAAAAGTGTGCAATAAAAGTCTGTTTTGCGCCTCACCATAGATATCGAGCGGAGATAACAAAGTTTCTAAGCACGATAGCTGCATAACAAAAAAGTATACGCATAAAAGCATAAACTCTCCCGAAAAGGCGAACGATTTGTCGTACCCATACATGATTTTTTACTCATTGTACGTTTCACACACCTTCAAACTGAAACCGAAGTGGAACTTCTGAGTCATGCTGTTGCTATTTTGGAACGAGTTTTATTGAAAAGCGTCAGCACGACTTGTTTGAATAATCAAATTGCTGGGGTATGAATTTACACAGATAAGATTTGTCCCGAAAAAAACTCTTTCTTTGCATGTATATTTGTTCTTCCTGGATAGCATCGGGAGGAATATCTTTTTTCTGAGAAGTAGAGAAAACAGATACTCTTCTGATTCTTAAATATTGTTTAATATAGAAATGCGGGGAAGAAAATCATACGGTTTACTTTATGATTTATATATGGCGTATTACATAAAAGTATTATATATTTATTGATTATCATTTATTTAATTTGTTATGACGTATTTATGGCGTATTTTAAAATCTGGTTTGACGTATTAAAGAATCAGTCTTTTTAGTTTACTTATTTTGCTTTTCTTTATGTTTGCATCGTTTGTAAGTGGAAAATGCTTGCAAACAAATGAGAATCGTTAATCTTAATTTAGTAAAACTTATGAAAAAGTTGTTGTCAGTTTTATTTCTATTAAGCTTTACCTTGGCTTCTGTGTATGCCCAAAATATACAGGTAAAAGGTACGGTGGTAAGTGGTTCGGATAATGAACCATTAGCCGGAGTAAATGTGGTGGTGAAAGGAAACACTGCCATGGGGACCATTACCGGATTGGACGGTGATTTTGTATTGTCGGTTCCCGTCAATGCAGTTCTTTCTATTTCTTATATAGGATTTAAATCGCAGGATGTTGCGGTGAAAGGACAGAAAAGCCTCAATATCGTACTCCAAGAAGATTCAGAAGCGCTGGACGAAGTAGTGGTAGTGGGTTATGGCGTTCAGAAGAAGAGCGTGGTGACAGCTGCTATCAGTAGAGTCAGTGCCGATGAACTGAATGCTGCAAAGCCTTCGCGTGTAGAAGATGCGCTGAAAGGTAAAGTGTCAGGCGTTCAGATCACTCAAAGCTCTGGCCAGCCGGGTTCGGACTCTAAAGTGCGTATCCGCGGTATTGGTACGGTTAATAACTCCGACCCGCTATATATCGTTGACGGGATGCCGGTAGATGGAGGAATCAACTACTTGAATCCGGTTGATATCGAGTCAGTGGAAATCTTGAAGGACGCTGCTTCCGCCGCTATTTATGGTGCCCGTGCTGCCAATGGCGTTGTATTGGTCACTACGAAAGGAGGAAAAACCGGTAAGACTTCCATTAACTATGATTTCAGTTATGGCTGGCAGAATCCGTGGAAAAAGAAATCCGTTTTGGATGCCACGGAGTATATGACCATCATGAATGAAATGGATGTGAATGATGGCAATGCTCCCCGCTATTCACAGGAACAAATCCTGAAAGCCGGAAAAGGGACCGATTGGCAGGATGAAACTTTCAATTATGACGCTCCTATCCAGCAACATCAAGTAAGTATCAGTGGCGGTAGTGATAAGATTCAATATTTCCTTTCGTTGGGCTATTTCAATCAAGAAGGTATCGTAGGTGGTAATCATGGTAAGTCAAACTACGAGCGTTGGAGTTTGCGTTCTAACTCTACTTATACGGTATTTGAAGAAACTTCCCGCAATTTCTTGAACAAATTGAAAGTAGGTGTGAATATCGGTTATTCAAGAGGTACTTCTACCGGCATTGAGACCAACTCAGAATACGGCTCTATTCTGGGTAGCGCTATTTCGTTCTCTCCACTGGTGCCGGTGTATGCTTCTAAAGAAGAAGGAGAAGCCATCTTGAAGCAGTATCCTACGGCTGTGACAGACAAGGACGGTAATGTCTTCTCTATGCCTCCTACCGGTTATCAGGAATTGGCCAATCCGGTAGCTCAATTGTATTCTCCTACTGTGACCAAGGGAAATGAAGATAAGTTCGTGGGTTCTTTCTGGGCCGAATTGGATCTTCTTCCCGGATTAAAGTTCAAGAGCAGCTATGGCGCGGATTTGGCTTTCTGGGGTTCAGATGGCTATGGCTTCGAATATTATATGGGGTCAATGAAGAAGAACGAAAAAAGCTGGGTACAAAGCGAGATGAATCGTGGTTTCAAGTGGCAGGTTGAGAACGTGCTGACCTACAATAAAACTTTTGCTGATAAGCATAATCTGACAGTTGTTTTGGGACAATCGGCACAGAAGTATTCTGTACGCAATCTGGGTGGTTCCGATTACAAGCTCCTGGACACGGATCCCGCTAAGGCAAATATCAATTCTGCTATTGGCGACCGCGACGAAGAACGTACTTGGGGAGGGACAGGCGGTTATAACTTTGCTGCTTTGGCATCTTACTTCGGCCGTATCGACTACAACTTTGATGAACGCTATATGTTGCAGCTGACGATGCGTCGTGACGGTTCTTCGCACTTCGGTCCTAATCATAAATGGGCTACATTCCCGGCTGTATCTGTAGGTTGGAACCTTTGGAATGAACCTTATTTGAGGGATTTAAAGCCGTCATGGTTCGATTCCTTCAAGGTGCGTTTCAGCTGGGGTAAGAATGGTAACGAAAACATAGGTAATTTCCGTTATGCTGCTTTGATGGATGGTGGACAAAACTATTATTTTGGTGGCGGCTACAGCGTAAAAGATGCAAGTAAGGGAGGAGTTATGCAGTATGGTTCTTCTCCTGCAGCGCTTGCCAATGCCAATATCAAATGGGAAGAATCCGAGCAGATAGACTTTGGTTTTGACGCTCGTTTCTTTGATGCACGCTTGAATTTTGGTTTCGACTATTTCAAGAAGAAAACCAATGGCATGTTGATGGACAAACCTATCCCGAGCTATGTAGGTCAGAGTGCACCGATGTCCAACTTGGGTAAGATGGAGAACTGGGGTATCGAATTAGAAGCTGGATGGAAACACACTATCAATGATTTCAGCTATCGTATTTCGGCCAATGCTTCCTATTTGAAGAATAAGCTGATCAATTTGGGAAATGCCTCCGGTGAGACCAATTATGAGAATGCCGGTGCTTCGGGTGTAGGCGATTATGTACATGCTAAGAATGGCGAGGTTTGGCCTTACTTCTATGGTATGCGCACGAATGGGCTGTTCCAAAATCAAGCAGAGGTAGATGCTTATGTAAATGATAAAGGTGAAAAGATGCAGCCGGACGCTCAGCCGGGTGATGTTCGGTTTGTCGACGTCAATAAAGATGGTAGAGTTAATGATGATGATAGAACGAAAATCGGTAAAGGTATGCCTGATTGGACATTCGGTCTTACTCTTGGTGCTGAATGGAAAGGCTTTGACCTGAACTTGTTCTTCCAAGGCACTCTTGGCAATGATATTTTCGACTTTGCGCAACGTGGTGATATTCCTGCAATGAACCGTCCCACTTGGATACTTGATCGTTGGGTAGGCGAAGGCTCATCTGATTTTATTCCTCGCATGACTTCTGCCAATCCTAACAAGAACTGGCGTTCTTCTGACCTGTATGTGAAAGATGGCTCTTATATGCGTCTGAAGACAGCTCAATTGGGATATACCTTACCTGCTTCGTTGACAAAGAAATTCTCTGTTCAAAGATTGAGAGTCTATGTTTCTGCCGAGAACCTGATTACCATAACCGGTTATGATGGATTCGATCCGGAACTTGCATCCGGCGGTTATACGACTCTGGGTGTTGATAAGGGCATTTATCCACAATCAAGAACCATCTCTATAGGTGCGAATATAACTTTCTAAACTTCTTAAAAATAGTACGATATGAAAAAATATAAGATATTGACTGTCGCAGCTCTTCTGACATCGGGCATGGCGATGACTTCCTGCGGTGATGATTTTTTGACAGCAAGTTCTACGGAGAAACAAATGGCCGGAGCTGCTGCCACTGAGAGTACCATCCTTTCCAACCTTGGTTCGGCCTATCAGATACTTTTGTTCGACAGTTATGCCAATAATAACTATAATGGCATATTGTTTATGTCTGACCTTCGTTCGGACGACTTGTATAAAGGAGGAGGTGACGCTGGTGACCAGGCTGCTTTGTACTCCTTATCTCAGTTCAGAATGAGTGCTTCCGAGAGTTTGGGTGGCTTGTGGAGTATTTATTTCACAGGGCTGGCTCGTTGTAACAACGCGATCATCTCTTGCGCCAATGCGGAAGGGGTGAAAGCTGATAAACTAAAACAGTATAATGCTGAAGCCCACTTCTTGCGTGCGTATTATGTGCATCTGTTGTGGAAATTCTTCGGAAACATTCCTTATTTTGACACACCTTTGCAAGACCCCTATATGACAAAGCAACTCTCTGCTGATGAAGTATATGCCAAAATCATGGCCGATTTGGAAGTGGCTTGTGAAGAAGGTGCTATGGCTATGAGTAATAATTCGGGAGCAGATCGGGGACGTGCTTGCCGTGCTGCTGCTTTGATGCTGAAGGCACGCGTCATCATGTATCAGAAAGAAGAAGCCAGGTATGCTGAGGTTGCCAATGATATGGCCACTATCATCAAGAGCGGCAAGTTCAGTTTGATGGATAGCTTTGATGCAATATGGCTCGATGAAAATGAGTTTTGCAGCGAATCTATTTTTGAAAGTAATCAAATGCCTGAAGGTAAAACGTGGTCAAGTGGCTGGCAAGGGTATGGTACCAATCTCCCTGCATTTATTTCTCCGAATGAGTTGAATGACCCGAATGGAGTCTTCAAAGGAGGTTGGGGCTTCGGACCTGTACGCCAGGCGGCTTATGATATGTATGAAGAAGGCGACTTGCGCCGTGACGCTTCTATCAACGACTGGAGAGGAGCAAGCTATGGCAAGCGTTTCCAAGACACCGGGCTGTTTCAGCGTAAATATGCGGCTCGTATAGGCTATAACCCTCCTCCCGGAGATACTGATTTGAATTATTGCAACAACTTGCGTATTTTCCGTTATGCGGAGACTTTGCTGAACTATGTGGAACTGGTGAAGATGCATGGTGTGGCCGAGCAACAAGGAGTAGACGCACAAGAATCTTTCAACTTGATTCGTAAGCGTGCCTTTGGTGCAGACAAACCGCTTGCTGCGGTCGAGGTGAACATCAAGGCCGAGCGTCGTAAAGAGTTCTTGGGCGAAGGAATGCGTTTCTATGATCTGGTGCGTTGGGGAGATGCGGTAACTGTTTTGACGGAGAATGATGTGGAGCACAATTCAGTTCGCACATATGATGACAACAAGAAGTTGATTCCTATTCCTCTGAGCGAAATGGAAAAGACAAAAGGTACGGAATTTGAATTGAAACAGAATCCCGGTTACTAATCAGGTATAATCGTTTAAAAAAAAATCGAATATGAATAATATATTTAAATTAGGTCTGTTTGCATTAATCGTTGTTTTTGCAATGACTTCTTGCAATCCGCAAGAGAGTGACGACCACGCTTTGGGTGTCAAACCTCAAGAAAGCCAACTGGCATTTTCTGCTAATCCCACAGCAGAGAAAGCGAATGTGATAGAATTGAAGAATGAATCATCCATTAAAGGAGTTGTCACTTGGGATTTGGGAAATGGAAACCGTGCAAAGGGAGAAAGCGCGAAAGCTGAGTATCCTTTCAAAGGAGATTATACGGTAGCCATGACCCTGTATACAACCGGTGGCTCTACCACAATTACAAAGGTTATTTCTATTGCGCAAGATGACATGTCCTTGCTCGATACTCCTATGTATAATGCTTTGACAGGTGGTGCTGCCAATCTGGCCGGTAAGACGTGGGTATTCGACCAATATCATACGGGACATTTCGGCGTAGGACCTGCAAAGGGAACTGATGGATATAATGGAACTCCCCAATGGTGGTCTTGTCCGGCTAACGGGAAATTGGAATCCAGCCTTTATACCAACGAATTTACGTTTATACAAGTAGGTGTAAAGATGGTGTGGAAGAACAATGGACATGTTTATACAAATGCGGCCGGTAAGGATGCTCTGGGTGGGACTGCCACAGTACCGGGTGCCGGTGATTTTGATGTGACCTATATTCCGAAAGAAAGCTATACTTATACATTGGACGAGGCAAACAAGACCTTGACTTTGAGTGACGGCGCGTTCTTCGGGCATTATGCAGGTACGTCTACTTACACGATTATATCGCTGACTGAAAATGAACTTTATCTGGAAGCAGCCAGTGGAGTGGAGAGTGGAAATGGTTGGTGGTATCGTTTTGTGCCGAAAGAGAAGAACGTGAAACCCGTGGTGCCTTTGAAGGCTGTTAAGTTAAATGAGGATTTTGAAAAAGAGAAATTGGCCATCAACTTTACTCGTGAGTCAATGGGACAGTTGGATTATATTTATTCGAATCCGGCACCGGTTCCGGTAAATTTGTCCAGAAAAGTTTATTTATACGAGAAGAGCACGGAATTCTATTCTAATATCTCGTATACGGTTACTGATTATAAATTCGATTTGTCTGTTATGAATAAAGTGCGTATGAAGGTTTATATCCCCTCATACAACGATTACACTACGGTGGCAAACGTAGCCGGGAATTGGATTCCTGTTAATCAGTTGCAAAAGCAGGTGGCCGTGAAGCTACAGAACAGTGAGGCAGGTGGTAATGCCTGGGAAACTCAGACCGAGGTTGTGAAGAAAGATATTCCTACAGACAAGTGGGTGGAACTTGAATTTGACTTCAGTGCAGTGAAAGACCGCACAGATTATGATAAGATAGTCATTCAATTTGGTGCTGAAGGACATGCTGCGCCTGGTATTTTCTTCTTTGATGATTTTTCTTTTGGTGAATAAATAAAAAGAACGAGGCGGTTATCTACAAGAGGTAACTGCCTCTTTATGCTTTATGATGAAAAATATGATTGGTTTATGGATAGTGCCATGGATGTTATTGGTGGGCTGTGGTAATGATAAACAACCTGTCGATGTGCCATCGGCGAATGATGGCGTGATAGAAGTCTCTCCTGCAGATTTAGAATTTATGGCCGCCGGTGAAGAGAAAACATTGATAATAAAATCAGGCTCACCGTGGAAAGTGACAACCGATGGACAAACTTGGTATTCTTTGTCTGTTGCATCCGGATATACGGGTGAGACTGCCGTGAAGATATCTGCCGGAAGAAATAACTTGGATATAGAACGTGCTGCATTGCTCTCTTTCACTTCCGGCAAAGGTGCTAAAAAGGAATATCGGTTCAAGCAAATGAAGGGCGAACCTGAAAACTATGTTCCCGAAGGGTATTCTTTGGTTTGGCAAGATGAATTTGAAGAGCCGAGATTATCCGGTGGAAAACCGGCGCTGCCTAATACTACGGAATGGTGGTATGAAGTCGCAGCCCCGGGCTGGGTGAATAATGAGTTGCAACGATATGTTGCCGATGGAGTCTTGGGCCAAGATACTTGTGCCATGATTTCGGATGGCACATTGAAAATTATAGCTCGGAAAAAAGGAGGTGAGGTTGTTTCTGCCCGTATCAACACGCTGAAAGCATGGAAATATGGTTACTTTGAGGCGCGTTTGAAACTTCCTAAAGGAAAAGGCACATGGCCAGCATTTTGGATGATGCCTAAGAATTCTTCTGCGTGGCCCGATGACGGTGAGATAGATATTATGGAGGAAGTGGGATATCGGCCTAACTGGGTATCTTCGTCTATTCATTGTAAGGCTTATTATCATTCCATTGGTACGCAGAAAACCGGTGAACAGTATATACCTACCGCCGAATCGGATTTCCATGTTTATGCTGTGGAGTGGACAGAAGATTATATAAAGGGGTTTGTAAATGGTAAGTGTCATTTTACATTCAACAATGATAAAACAGGAAATAAAAAGACATGGCCTTTCAATGTCCCTTTTTATTTGAAGCTTAACCTGGCATGGGGTGGCGATTGGGGAGGTGCTGAAGGAGTGGACGAAGCTGCTCTTCCTGCGACTTACGAGATTGACTATGTACGAGTGTTTCAGAAAAAATAATTAATTGAGATAAGTATTATGAGACGTTGGGTTTATTACTCCATGGGGTTGTCGTTGCTTTTCTTTGCGTCCTGCATGCACAAGACAGAAACGAAAGATGACGATGTGGAGCGTAAAGTTGAAAATTTATTGTCCCGGATGATTTTGGAGGAGAAACTTGGTCAGATGAACCAGATTTCTTCGTATGGTAACATGGAAGACATGAGCGGGTTGATAAAGAAAGGTGAAGTGGGATCTATTTTAAACGAGATAGATCCGGTGCGTGTCAATGCATTGCAGCGTGTGGCTGTGGAAGAGTCCCGATTGGGCATTCCTTTGCTGGTGGCACGCGATGTGATTCATGGCTTTAAAACCATCTTTCCCATACCATTGGGACAGGCGGCTTCTTTCAATCCGCAGTTGGTGGAAGACGGTGCACGGATAGCGGCTATAGAGGCTTCTGCCGCAGGCATCCGCTGGACATTTGCACCAATGATTGATGTGGCGCGCGACCCTCGTTGGGGACGTATGGCCGAAGGATGTGGTGAGGATACCTACCTGACTGCGGTGATGGGTGCCGCCATGGTGAGGGGATTTCAGGGAGATTCATTGAATAAGTCGACATCCATTGCAGCATGCCCCAAGCATTTCGTTGGCTATGGAGCTGCCGAGGGTGGTCGTGACTATAACTCGACTTTTATTCCTGAACGTCGTCTGCGCAATGTTTACCTGCCTCCGTTTGAGGCTGCCGCCAAAGCCGGTGCCGCTACGTTCATGACTTCGTTCAACGACAACGACGGAGTTCCTTCTACTGGAAATACTTTTATTCTGAAAGATGTGCTTCGCGATGAATGGGGATTTGACGGATTGGTTATATCCGATTGGGCTTCGGCTGCTGAAATGGTAGCCCATGGTTTTGCTGCCGATTCAAAAGAGGCTGCCATGAAGGCGGTGAATGCCGGAGTGGACATGGAGATGGTCAGCTATACATTTGTTAAGGAACTGCCAGGGCTGATAAAGGAAGGGAAGGTGAAAGAGGCTGTTGTGGACGAGGCTGTGCGCAACATTCTGCGAGTAAAATATCGCCTGGGATTGTTTGATAATCCTTACGTTGATGAAAAGAGGCAAGAGGTGATGTATGCTCCTGCCCATTTGGAAGCGGCCAAACAAGCGGCGGTAGAGTCGGCTATCTTGTTGAAGAACGACCAGGAAGTGTTGCCGTTGCAAGCGTCGGTGAAAACGGTGGCCGTGGTTGGTCCGATGGCTAATGCACCTTATGAGCAATTGGGCACTTGGGTGTTTGATGGTGAAAAGACGCGTACCGTGACACCCCTGACTGCCATCAAGGAGTTGGTGGGCGATAAAGTGCAAGTGATATACGAACCCGGATTGGCGTATAGTCGCGATAAGAACATGGACGGTGTGGCTAAAGCTGCTGCCTCTGCCGCACGGGCAGACGTGATTCTTGCTTTTGTGGGCGAGGAATCCATCCTTTCGGGTGAAGCACATTGCCTTGCCGACCTGAATCTTCAGGGAGCACAAAACGAACTGATTGCCGCCCTTGCCAAAACCGGTAAACCGGTGGTCATGGTAGTGATGGCCGGTCGTCCGTTGACCATCGGCAAAGAAGTGGAGGCATCTTCTGCTGTGCTTTATTCGTTCCATCCGGGAACAATGGGTGGTCCGGCATTGGCCGACTTGCTGTGGGGAAAGGCTGTGCCCAGTGGAAAGACTCCCGTTACTTTCCCGAAGATGGTGGGACAAATTCCACTTTACTATGCCCATAACAATACGGGGCGTCCGGCTACGAGGAATGAAGTGTTGCTGAATGATATTCCGTTGGAAGCCGGACAGACCTCGCTGGGCTGTACTTCTTTCTATATGGATGCAGGGTTTGATGCGTTGTATCCTTTCGGGTACGGACTGTCTTATACCACTTTCAAATATGAGAATGTGAAGCTGGCATCTGCCAATTTGAAAAAGGATGATGTGCTGAAGGTTACTTTCGATTTGGAGAATACGGGAAAGTATGAGGGTACTGAAATCGTACAGCTTTACGTGCAGGACAAAGTAGGTTCTGTTACCCGTCCGGTGAAAGAGTTGAAGCGCTTTATGCGTGTAAATCTGAAACCGGGAGAGAGGAAAAACCTGACGTTGGAACTTCCGATAAGCGAACTTGCTTTCTGGAACATAGACATGGTGAAGACGGTGGAACCGGGAGATTTTGCTCTTTGGGTAGCTCCAGACAGCCGGCGTGGAGAAGAGGTTGCATTTAAGGTAGTGGACTGATGATTGTTTTCAGTGATTAATCGAAGAGAGAGGGCAGACCATACCGGTTTGTCCCCTCTTTTTTATGATACAATCGGATACTGTTCAGAAGCGGTTTTCAAAATTCTTTCAGTACCTCTTTCCAAACACTCCTCTTAATTATCTGTCATTTAATCTTTCTGTATCCGTACACGGCTCTGTCGCCCAGCTCTTCTTCAATGCGCAATAACTGGTTGTACTTGGCCATACGGTCCGAACGGCTTAACGAACCGGTTTTGATTTGCCCGCTGTTGGTGGCTACGGCAATATCGGCAATGGTAGTGTCTTCCGTCTCGCCCGAACGGTGGGAAGTGACGGTGGTATATCCGTGACGATGTGCCATTTCGATGGCATTCAGCGTTTCGGTCAGCGAGCCGATTTGGTTGACTTTGATAAGGATGGAGTTGCCGCATCCTTTTTCGATGCCTTTGGCAAGGAAATCCACATTGGTCACGAACAAGTCGTCGCCCACTAACTGGCAACGGTTGCCGATGCGTTCGGTCAGTTTTTTCCAGCCTTCCCAATCGTTTTCGCTCATACCATCTTCGATGGAGTCGATGGGATATGTATTGATCAGCTGCTCCAGATAGTCAATTTGTTCGTCAGCGGTGCGTTTCTTGCCTTTTTCACCTTCAAACTTGGTGTAGTCATAGATGCCGTCGTGGTAGAACTCCGACGAAGCGCAGTCCATGGCAATCTTCACATCCTTGCCCGGTTCGTAGCCGGCAGCCTTGATGGCGGCAATGATAGAGTTCAGCGCATCTTCCGTACCGTCCAAGTTGGGAGCAAAACCGCCTTCATCGCCTACAGCCGTGCTGAGGCCGCGATCTTTCAATACCTTCTTCAAGGCGTGGAATACTTCGGCACCCATACGCAAACCTTCGCGGAAAGAACTTGCGCCTACGGGGCGGATCATGAATTCCTGAAAAGCAATGGGAGCATCGCTATGCGAACCGCCATTGATGATGTTCATCATCGGAACGGGCATCACATACGTGTTCGTTCCACCGATATAACGATAAAGAGGTACATCCAAATAGGCAGCAGCGGCTTTGGCCACGGCCAGCGATACGCCGAGAATAGCGTTTGCACCCAGATTGGATTTGGTGTTGGTGCCATCTAGTGCCAGCATGGCGTGGTCAATGGCCACTTGGTCGAGGGCGGACATGCCTATCAGTTTGGGAGCAATGATTTCATTGATGTTGTTTACAGCCTTCAGCACACCTTTGCCTAAGTAGCGTTTTTTGTCTCCGTCACGCAACTCCAAAGCTTCATGCTCGCCTGTGGATGCGCCCGAAGGAACGGAAGCACGGCTGATGAAGCCTGATTCCAGCGTTACGTCTACTTCCACAGTGGGGTTTCCTCTTGAGTCGAGGATTTCGCGTCCGATAATTTTTTCTATTCTCATATTCAGTAAGTATTTAAATGTAATCATTCTAAATAACAAGCTAAAATCGAAAATGTTCAAGATAATGTTTCTTTGGGTTGGCCGAATTCGAGTTGATTCTAAAACTTACCTGAATTCTAAGACTTCTCTCTTTCTGATTATTATCCGCTAAAACTTTTCTATTCGGTAGTTGTCCTACTTTATGTTGTCCACACTGACTGCGTTTCAATGCCTCCAGGCATACCATAAGAGTCTGTTCAACTTACGAGTCTCCCTTCACTTTTATTCTCGAACCTTTGTTCGCACTGCGCGAATATCTGTTCGCACGTTGCGAACGTCTGTCCGCAGGTTGCGGATTTCTGTTCGCACTGCGCGAACAGAGATTTATTCAGGCTGCGAACAAGTTTACTGTTTGTCACAAACGGTTTTATTCTATGAATACATGAAGTTTATTCTATTAGTGCAATACACAACTTAATGATTGATATCCGCCAATGGCTTGATTTAGTATTCAGAGCGTTTACAAAGATAGGCATTACGGATGTGTTTACGAGAAATGGGAATGGCATCTCCCTGAATCAGAGCCAACATCCGAAAGCTCCACCGCCCCATACGGCACAGATTCCCAAAGTTATACTCAATAAGGTATATAGCAAAAACATTACGTAGAATCCTTGTCTTATCAGCACAAGTCCGTCATGGCCGAAGGTAGAAAAGGTGGTGAATCCTCCGCATAGTCCGGTTGTGAGCAATATACGTGTTTCGGCAGAGAGGTTGAAACGGGACGACAGCGTGTAGAACAAACCTATGAGGAAGCTGCCGAGGACGTTGACTGCAAAAGTAGCCCACGGGAAAGAGTAGGGCACTATCCGTTCGTGCAGTGCCAGTTGTATCGAATATCGCAGCACGCTGCCCGTGCCGCCACCAAGAAAAATGTATATCAGTGTTTTGAGCATAGATTGTTGCTAATTATTTTTTACAGAGTCTTCGGAAATCGCAGTACTCACATTTCTTGTTGTCTTTCGTTTGACTGAAAGTTTCTTTCGGGTCATATATCTCTTGCAGCAGGTTGAGCAGGCGTTCGCGGAATTCTTCTTCAAAGAAAGCAAAGTTGTTTACCGGGATTTTAGGCTGTCGAGGTGCTCCCATCTCTATGACCGGTGAGTAGCTTTCAGAGGCTGCACGGTGTATATAGAGTAGTGAGGGGGCTACTTTCAAGGATTGTCGGCGACACATGATGGCTGCATACATGAACGTCTGGAAAATATAAGTGGGACGATTCTCGGCAGGAGTGAACAGTTGCTCAATGTTTTCGGGAGTTTTGGGCATCCCTCCTGTCTTGTAATCAACGATGCGTAATGTTCCTTCCTTGCTGTCCATCCGGTCTATGGTTCCTCCAATCTGCAAAGAAAGCTTTCCCTGCGGAGTATCAATTTCTACGATCTCCTTTACTTCTTCTTCCATTCCTTCCATGCGGAAAGGGGCATATTGCAAGTCGTTGCGCAGAAGTTGGCGCAGGTAGGAGGCGATAACCTTGGAATGGATCAGTTGCGTGCCGTTGTATTCCGGTTGCTCTGTTTGGGGCACGTGGAAAAACTTTTCTTTGAAAGCATTGTCCACGTATGTTTGGAGTTTGACTTCATTTCTCAGCAATAATTCCAAATCCTCTTTTCTTATATCTTTACTGTGGGAAATCAAATCTTTATAGATGGATTCGGCAGCATGATGGAAGATGGTTCCAAACAGAGCGGAATCTATTTCCGCACTCACTTCATCGGGAACTCTCAGGCCGGCCACGTAGCGGTAATAAAACTTCAAACGACAATCTAAATAGGCATTGAGAGCTGATGGAGAGAAGAAGTTGTTGGGATGACGCCGGACATCATAGGCATCGTACATCCGTTGCAGCATTTCCGGAGTTTTGGCAATATCGATGGGACGGCTTTGTTGAGGGGATTGTCCGGCTTCAAGGTATTCTTGTGAAATATTATAGGGTGATTCCGCCAAAAGCTGGAGCATGAAGCGGGACATCTCTCCACGATTCAGCCCGTCGGAAGAAGAATTATATAATAAGGTGACATTTTCAGCTCTTTGGATGAGGCGGTAGAAGTAGTAGGCATAAACCGCATTTTTATGTTCGATAGTGGTCATGCCGAAAGCTTTCCTCAGATTGTAGGGAATAAAAGAGGATTCTCCACCGGTTTTGGGCAACTGTCTCTCGTTGAGAGAGAGTATGATGAGGTTGCGAAAATCAAGGTTACGCGTTTCCAGCACCCCCATTACCTGCATGCCAATGGCCGGTTCGCCATGAAAAGGAATATTGGCGGAAGTAAGCAGGCGATTCAGCAGGCGCTTCAATGTATCCGGTTTCAGGCCACTCAACTCGCCGGTTTCAATCAGGTTAAGCAGACGATTGACAAGGGTGTAACTCTTGAACAAAGATTCGCGATAGAGTTGGTTGAAGATATCTTCCGTTTCTTTTTCCTGACGATAGACTACGGCCACTTCGCGAAGCAGCTCGGTGAGATAACCGCATAGAGCGGCAATGCCGTTTTGCGGAGTGAAAACCTGCTCCAGAAAAACGTCCTGCTTCAGTTCGGATGGCAGAGGGTAGAAGCGATTGTTTTTAATTAGTTGCTTTTCCAAACCCTCTGCTGACGAAGAGAGAAGACGAACATAAGGATGCTTCAAGACTGCAAGCACGGCATTGTAGGTGTAGTGTCCGGATTTTGCCTGATAACCGGTGGTCTGCAGTTCTGTTAATGCGTTGATAAAACTGTACACGGGTGTCTGCGCCAATGGAAATCCCATGGTGACGTTTACGTTTTTTACTTCGGGCGGAATGGAATGAAGAATAGGAAGCAACAATGCTTCATTGCAGAGAACAACGGCATTTTCTTTTTCTTTCGTTTCTTGTTCGCTTTGGCTCTCTTCAGTAGGGTAATGGCGGGTGACTTCTTCAATCCACTGTGGCAGATAACGTGCCTGTGCATTTTCTGTGGGAGAAGAGATGTAACGTATGTTTTTAGGTTTTCTCATCACGTCGAAAGCGGTTTCCGGCAGTTGGTTGGGGAAGCTGCTCAGGTTACGTAAAATGAATTCGCCGGCTTCGTGGGTGTAGGGAGGCGTTTGTAAGCGGGGAAGGGTGGTATAGCATACATCATAATCCCAATAGAACAACGCTTTCCCGGCATCTTGTAGGAGTTTGAAGAATTGGGTTTCCACTTTATTCAGCACATTGAATCCAACAAATACATAGCGGTCGTAGCGCAGGTGGTTGGTATCCAGTTGTTCCATGACGTTGTGATACATCATGCCTTCGTAGGCAATGCCAAGTTTAGAGAGGTTGGTACGGTAGTGCCGGTATATATCGCCTAATTTATCCCAAAGTGAGATAAACTTGGCTTTCAGTTCTGTACGCTTTTCTATGGAAAAGTTTAGAAAGAATTGCCGGATTGCTTCTTCTTGCTCTTTATCAAGGAAGTCATATCCGTCCATTATATTCTTCAACTCTTGCAGATTGGTGAAGAGCTTGCTTGCATCCACAAGATTTTTGTCTACATCATCAAAGTCGCTGATGAGTAATTCGCCCCAAAAATAGAAATCATCAAGCGTTTCTTCGCTGCGTGTTTCTTCCCGAAATACTTTGTACAGTTCGCACACCAGCCGTATAGGGTCGCCCAACTTCAGGGATGATAGTTGATGGAAGAGTTCACTGATGCTGACGTATGCAGGCGACCACAAAGGATGGTCGGTCTCTGCTGCCAGATATTCGTTAAAAAACAAGCCGGCACGTTTGTTGGGAAAAACGATGGCTGTGTGCGACAAATCGTTTCCTATTTTGGAATAGAGGTCTTTGGCGACTAATTGAAGGAATGGTTTCATGTTCTCTATATTGCTCTTTGAATATTTGGCTGATTGGGGAGTGCGTTATACTTTCTCAATGATTTCTTCTTCCACATACCACAGATAGCCTTCGATTTTGTTAGAAGCATATCCCATGCGGGCAAGAAGTTGCATATAATCTTTCACCTGCTTGTTGTATTTTTTGTTAGGCTTTCCAAATTTGAAATCCACTACGATAATTTCTTCATTGCGCATCATTACGCGGTCCGGACGCCGGGTTCGGAGTGTTCCGTTCTCTTGCCAAATGATGTCGCACTCGTTGAAGAGTTGCCATGTGCCCGAATACCAGTCCTTGATTTGAGGCAAGGAGAAAGCGCGTGCGGTCAATGCACGTATTTCCTTTTCTGTTTCAGTTTGGCCAATGATCCCTTCGAACACAAGTCTGCTGATGGCATTGTCGATATCTTTCTCTGTTTCGATGGCAGAAAACAGAGTGTGCAGTAGTCGTCCGCGGTTGATGAAACGACGGTCGGATTCGGCTTCGTCTATTCCTGCAATGAAGTCGGCCGAGCGGTTGGATTGCCTGAATTCGATGTCATGAAGCATGCTTTCCATGTGAATGGGGAGTTTGACGGCTTTTTGAGAGAATTTATTGATGACACTTCTGTCCTGAACATTATGAAGAGAATCTGCTTTTGTGAGGGTAGATGGAGAAATCCGTCCGTTTTCATAAACAGCCGTCTCTTCATCCCAACTCCCTTCGTCGTTATTGGCAATATGTGGCAAAGTATTGGCAAGCAGTTCGGATACAGTCCCTTTTTGCCCATTCTTGCTCCAAAGGATAAGATTCTTTCCCGCACGGGTAAAGGCTACATACAAAAGGTTGAGGTTGTCTACCCATAGTTGCAGACGTTCGTGCAGATAGTCTTGCCGATAGACGGACTCTGCCATTGTACTTGAATAGTTCACCGGAACAAGGCTGATGGCATTATAAGGTGCTTCGGGAGGAGTGCACCATACTAACTGATTATTGGTTTCGTTCTCCAGTTTCCAATCGCAGAACGGGATGAGTACGGTATGGAACTCCAGCCCTTTTGATTTGTGGATGGAAAGGATGCGTATTCCGTCCATCTCACCGCCGGGGATGGTCTTGCTGCAAAGCGTCTCTTCCCAATAGCGGATGAAACTGTCCAAATCGGACGAATTGCTTTGAAGATACTCCGTCACAGCATCAAAAAAGAAGAAGAGATAAGCATCTTGTTGTTCGATACGTCCCATGTCGAATATGCTGAATAATTCTTCCTGCAGTTCGTACAGAGGCATCAGACGCAAGGTCTCTAGACGAGAAATGAAGGTCTTGGGAAGCTGTAATTCGGGTTGCTCTGTCAATAGGGTGTCAAGATGGAAAGAAGGATTATTCTCTTCCTTAAGGATTTGTAGTTTGTAATTAGCGATGAGTGAAGCGCTTGAAACTCTATCTTCCGGATTGGACAGATAGCGCAAGGCGTCTATCAGCATGCAGATGGCGAGAGAGGCATCCAGTCGGAAAGCTTCGTCTGAAACAACGGGTAGCTGAAGTTCCTTATCGAAATAATCGGCTATAAGAGGAATGTTCTTGTTTTTGCGTACAAGAATGGTGATGTCGTTGGGTTGTATGCCTTCTTCAAGCAATCTTTGCACTTCTGTTCCCATAGCAAGAAGAGACTGTTCCGTGTAATCATGTTCTTCGTCCGGTTCAAGAAAAGAGACCTTTACGTAGCCGTGTGCTTCTGCTTTTGGGGATTCTTGCATCACATCGGCATATGCCTGTTTCAAAGGGTAGCACTCTTCATTCAGTTCGTTCAGATGTAGGGTGTTGAGATACTCCACTGCGGTGGTGAAGAACAGATTGTTGAAACGGATGATGTTTGTCTCGCTCCGTCGGTTTGTCTTCAGAGTCTCTACACGGACGGGAAAATTGTTTAATTTAGTATGTCCTAAACCGTTCAGAATGCTCCAGTCTCCGTTGCGCCAGCGATAGATGGATTGCTTCACATCTCCAACAATCAGGCTGTCGGCTCCTTGCGAGAGGCCTTCGAGTAGCAGTAAGCGAAAGTTGTCCCATTGCATACGGCTTGTATCTTGAAACTCGTCAATCATTACGTTGCGTATGTTGGCGCCGATTTTCTCGAAAACGAAAGAAGAGTCTCCTTCGCGCACCAACTTGTGCAACAAAGCGTTGGTGTCAGACAGTAAGAAACGATTATGCTCGTGGTTCAGCGTACGCACCTCTTCATCAATATGATTGAGCAGTTGTAACTCGTTGAGATGTTGTAATGAAAGGCGACAACTGTTGATGGTGCGGTTTTTTTGTGGTCGTAATCGTTCGGCATCTTGTAATAGCGGTAGCAGGCTGTTTTCTGCCAGCCGGATGATATCGTCTCTCCGAGGAGAAGTCTTTGCGGCCCAGTTTCGGGCATCGGCCAGGCAGTTTTGCAGCGTGGCGGTCAGCACATCTTTGTCTGTCAGTCTGCCGTCGCGAAGTTTTCGGAAGTAACTGCCTATACCTCGAGAACCTCCTTTCAAATCCTCCGGCACGAGTGCGTGTCCTTCCAATTTGCCTTCAAACTGTTCGTAGAAACCTTTCATCTGCTCCAAAGCTTCTGTTTCCATTTCGTGCAACACATTTCGATAGAGTTTCAACGTGTCAGGTATGCGCAGGCATGCCCTCACATCTTCACCTCGTTCGATATAGCTTTCATTGAATATATTGAACCCGAAACTTTTGATTTCGTTTGATACATTCCAGCGTTTGTCATTGCGGATGCGTTCGTCTATGTAGTCCAGTAACCAGGCCAGCACAGGTGAGGTGGGAGTAAGTTTCTCGATAAGGCTGTCTACGGCTTCACTCAGCACTTCGTTTATACTTAGTTCTATGTTCAGATTAGGACTTAGTTCCAGCTCGCGGGCCAGGTTGCGCATAACAGACTGGAAAAAAGAGTCAATAGTCTCTACACGGAAGCGGCTGTAATCATGAAGTATATATTGCAATGCCATCCCCGCACGTTGTCGCAATTCTTCGATCTCTCTATCCGGTGTGGCAGCTTGCAAATAATGAGTTGCTGCCATGTCATCTTTGATACGTTTCAGATAAGCATCGGATTCCGGAACACTTTTCCAGATGCCGTAGAGTTGTTGCAAGATTCGTTCTTTCATTTCTGCCGTAGCTTTGTTGGTGAAAGTCACGGCAAGTATTTGGCGGTAGGCGCGAGGATTGATTATCAGATGCTTGATGTATTCCACAGCCAGCGTAAAGGTCTTTCCTGATCCTGCGGAAGCTTTATATACTAATAGTTCCATGTAAATTTGCAACAAGTTTATCTGCAAATGTATATAAAAATCATGATATGTTTGTTCCCTGGAAAGGAATACTAAATCTTTCTCGAACGCTATCAATCAAATTGCAGTTTTGAAAGTGCAAGATTTATTGATTTTAAAGCCTTACTGTTAACGTATTTTGTGTAAAAACTGTACTTCCCTTTTTTTATTCTTTAATGTTTTAATTATATCTTTGCTTCCTTGAAAGAAATAACGAGAGAACGACGTAATTATGATACACATGCTTGCCATTTTTGCTTGGGGAATAGGGCCTATCCATAAGGAAGAAGCTTTATGGATTTCTTTTACTTTGATTATTCTTCTGATGCTTACAGTTATGGTTGTGTTTTATGTCAGTAAGAATAAGCAGGTAAAGGCTCTTCAGAAAATAAATGATATCGCGGAAGAAGCTAACCGGTTGAAAACGGCATTCATTGCTAATATGACACACGAAATACGTACTCCCTTAAATGCCATCGTAGGATTCACCACTATGCTTGCCGAGATGGATGGATTAGATAAAGAGACACGTATGTCTTTCTTAAAAGAAATAAATGACAATAAAGAATCTTTGCTGAGAATCGTTAATGATTTGTTGGACTATTCTAAGATAGAAGCAAATACTTTTGACTATAATGATGAAGAGGTAGATATAAATGCTCTTATTGATGAGGTGTGTGCAGCAGAGAATAGACGCTCGCATCCTAGTGGAATAAAAGTTGAATATCAGGAAAGGTTGTCGCAATGCAGGCTGAAGACAGACCGCAAACGTTTTGCTCAGGTTATGGAGAACCTATTGGAGAATGCTCTGAAATTCACTGAGAAAGGTAGCGTGACGGTGGGAAGCAGAAGACTGAGTAACGGTAATTACTATTTTTATGTGGCAGATACGGGATGTGGTATTGATGACGAAGGACGACATGCCATTTTTGAACGTTTTGTAAAAATGAACTATAATATAAAGGGAACCGGATTGGGGCTTTCCATCACCAAGTCTATTATAGAACATTATGGTGGGGGTATTGGTGTAGAATCTAAAAAAGGAGAAGGATCAACATTCTATTTTACCTTACCGGGCAGCATGGAGTACAAAGAATATGGTAAATTCTGATTGAGTGCTATTCACTCAATCAGCCATTTCCTTAAGCTTTTTGAAATGTCGGATAATCTCTAGATAGTTACAATCGGTACAAGCATTGAATTTATTCCATAAATCACCCACCACAACTGCACCGCCAAAGCCATAATCCTTAATTTCTAATATATTGTTAGGGGTTATACCTCCTAAAGCCATGACTTTATGATCTATTATTTTTTCTTTTCCAGCCTGTCTGAGTTCTTCGGCTTCAAAACCGGAAGATATCCCGTCTTTGGTGATACAGTCGAATATCGGACTTAGAAATAAATAATCATAAAAATGCTTTTTGCTTTTTACTTCGTCCAGCGAATGGCAAGTACAACTGATGTGACCGGAAAAATCGTGCGGTTCTTTCGGGTTACGGGCATTCAAATGAATTCCCATCAAATTAAATTCTTCCTGAAGGTAAAAATGCTCATGGGTGACAATGCGTTTATGGTATTGTTTGGGTATCAGTGTCAGAAGACGTTCTGAATACATGGCAGAGGTTTCCGGCTTTCTTAGATGCAGGATATCCAATCCTTCTTCAAAAAGCGCAGTGATAATCTTGTCTTCTTCCACAAAGAATGTGGGGGCCGTAACTACAATAAGCTTCATCTTGTTTGTTAAACGAATTAGTGTAGCAAAATTAATGATTACTTATCGTCGGGACTAAGGATTTTCTTTAAAAGATGTTAGTTAGAGGCTTTAGGTAGAAAAACGCACCTCAAAATTATATTCAGAGATGCGTTTTAAACAAGAGTTGATAAATTCTAAAATGATTTATTTCAATCTGTCACCTACTACTTTCCAGTCGATAATCTTCCATAACTCGTTCACATGGTCTGCACGGCGATTTTGATAATCAAGATAGTAGGAATGCTCCCATACGTCGAATCCTAATAACGGAGTCAGACCGGAACGTACAGGATTGCTTCCATTCACTTCTTTAGTGATATGGAGTTTACCGTTCTTGTCCACTGAAAGCCATGCCCATCCCGAACCGAATAGACCTACAGCTGCTGCGTTGAATTCTTTCTTGAAGTTCTCAAAGCTGCCGAAATCGCGTTGGATAGCTTCAGCCAACTTGCCGGTAGGTTCTTTTTGTTCCGGATTTGGAGAAAATTGCAAGAAATATAAAGTGTGGTTCAGCACTTGCCCTGCATTGTTAAAGATGGCACCATCCGGCGCTGTGGAAACAATGGTCACTAAATCTTTACCTTCATATTCTGTTCCTGGAACAAGGTTATTGAGGTTATTGACATAGGCTTGCAAATGCTTGCCATAGTGGAAATCTATAGTTTGCTGACTGATTACAGGTTCCAATGCATTGTTTGCATAAGGAAGTTTTGGCATTTCATACGTCATAATTGTTAGCATTAAAGTCATTAATAATGTATTCATAAGTTCAATTATTAAATTTTGGAACTTTATTGTATTAAACACGATAAGATGAAAAATGTTCGCAGGTCTCAGAAGCTTTATTTATCTTTGCTGCAAAATTACTCTATTTTAAGATTGTACGGAATATGCCCGATTATATACAGGAACTGAATGAAGGACAGCGCGCAGCGGTGCTTTACAATGATGGTCCGTCATTGGTGATAGCCGGTGCCGGTTCTGGAAAGACGCGTGTACTGACATATAAAATAGCCTATCTGCTGGAGAATGGTTACCAGCCTTGGGATATTCTTGCATTGACCTTTACCAATAAAGCGGCACGTGAGATGAAAGAGCGCATAGCGTGTCAAGTGGGCACAGACCGCGCGCGTTATTTATGGATGGGAACCTTTCACTCCATATTTTTGCGTATCTTGCATGTTGAGGCTGTTCATCTTGGTTTTACTTCGCAATTTACCATATATGACACGGCAGATGGTAAGAGTTTGATACGTTCTATCATAAAAGAGATGGGATTGGATGAAAAGATATACAAACCCGGATTGGTTCAAGCACGTATATCAAATGCCAAGAATCATTTGGTTTCCCCTGCGGGGTATGCAAACAGTAAAGAAGCCTATGAGGCAGATCGTGCTGCAAAAGTACCTGCCCTTCGCGACATATATCAAAGATACTGGGCACGTTGCAAGCAGGCAGATGCCATGGACTTTGACGATTTACTTTTCTACACCTTTTTACTGTTTCAAGATCATCCGGAAGTACTTGCCCGTTATCAGGAACAATTCCGTTATATTTTGGTAGATGAATATCAAGACACTAATTTCGCACAACATAGCATTGTACTACAGTTGGGCAAGAACCATCAGCATGTATGTGTAGTAGGCGATGATGCGCAGAGTATTTACTCTTTTCGTGGGGCCGATATCGACAATATCTTGTTTTTCACCAAGATATATCCCAGTGCCAAAGTATTTAAATTAGAACAGAATTATCGTTCTACTCAAACCATTGTTTGTGCGGCCAATAGCTTGATAGAGAAGAATCAACGGCAGATACGCAAAGAGGTCTTTTCTGAAAAAGAGAAGGGGGAGGCACTTGGCGTTTATCAAGCCTACAGTGATGTGGAAGAAGGAGATATTGTGGTAAATAAAATTGCTGAATTGCGTCGAGAAAAACAGTATGCTTATTCTGATTTTGCGATACTTTACCGTACTAATGCACAGAGTCGCATTTTTGAAGAAGCTATGCGTAAGCGAGGAATGCCATATCGTATATATGGTGGCTTGTCGTTTTATCAGCGTAAAGAAATCAAGGATGTGATTTCCTATTTCCGATTGATCATAAACCCTAATGATGAGGAGGCATTCAAGCGTATTATCAATTATCCGGCACGTGGCATCGGTGATACTACAGTAGGTAAAATCATTGCAGCTGCTACGACGCACAATGTCAGCTTATGGACGATACTTTGCGAACCATTGACCTATGGACTGACTTTCACGAAAGGTACGACAGGGAAGTTGCAAGGCTTTCACGAATTGATATCTGGCTTCATGGCATGTGCGGCTGATAAGAATGCTTACGAGATTGGTTCCGATATTATTCGCCGGTCGGGTATCATCAATGATGTCTGTCAGGATAACTCGCCGGAAAATTTGAGCCGTAGGGAGAACATAGAGGAATTGGTGAATGGCATGAGTGATTTTTGTGCTCGGCGGCAAGAGGAAGGAAATCCGGATATCTTTTTGGCTGATTTCTTGTCGGAAGTTTCATTATTGACAGATCAGGATTCGGATAAGAACGATGATGAGAAGATAACTTTAATGACGGTTCATTCTGCCAAGGGACTGGAGTTCAAGAATGTTTTTGTGGTGGGAATGGAAGAGAATCTTTTCCCTAGTGCAATGATTGGAGAATCTGTCCGCGCATTGGAAGAAGAGCGCAGACTGTTCTATGTGGCTATTACACGTGCGGAGGAACATTGTTTTTTATCTTATGCAAAGACTCGTTTCAGGTTTGGTAAAATGGAATTTGGAAGTCCCAGTCGCTTCCTGAAAGATATAGACGTACGATTTTTGCATTTGCCTAATACAAATCTCTCCTTTAGAATGGGGGAAGATGTGCATAACGATTTCTCTTATAAAAAGAGAGAGGAAGGGATGATGCGTCCGAAGCAACAGGTTATATCTCCGGCCGTTCCTCGTAATTTGAAACGAGTGATGCCTGCCTCTGATTCGGCAGGAACAACGTCTCAATCCGGTGTTTCTATCAGTGGAGTTATGGAAGGACAACTGATTGAACATGAACGCTTCGGCATAGGAGAAGTGTTGAAAATGGAAGGTGAGGGAGATAATGCTAAAGCCACTATTCGCTTTAAAAATGCGGGAGATAAACAACTTTTGTTGCACTTTGCGCGTTTCAAGGTGATAGGATAGAATAGTGACCGTAAGACGTATCCGGATAAAGAGGCGTCAATCTGATTGGATGTAAAACTATAAATGATATGATAAATTTTGACCGTTTCCCTTCTCCGTGTTACATCATGGAAGAAGAACTTCTGAGGAAGAACCTTACGCTGATAAAAAGTGTTGCCGAACGTGCAGAAGTGGAGATTATTCTTGCTTTTAAGGCTTTTGCCATGTGGCGTTCCTTTCCTATCTTTAGAGAATACATATACAACTCTACGGCAAGTTCCGTATATGAAGCCCGTTTGGCATTTGAAGAGTTCGGTAGTAAAGCACATACCTATTCTCCGGCATATACCGAGGCCGATTTTCCTGAAATCATGCGTTGTAGTAATCATATCACTTTCAATTCATTGGAACAGTTTCAACGCTTTTATCCGAAGGTGAGGGCAGGGCAGAGTGGAATTTCTTGTGGCATTCGCATTAACCCTGAATATTCCGAAGTAGAGACTGAACTTTATAATCCTTGTGCGCCTGGTACTCGTTTTGGAGTGGTGGCAGACTTGCTTCCGGAAATACTTCCTGAAGGTATGGACGGATTTCACTGTCATTGCCATTGTGAATCATCCTCGTATGAATTGGAGCGCTCTTTGGCACAATTAGAATCCAAATTCTCTCGTTGGTTCTCACAAATCAAATGGTTGAATTTAGGTGGAGGACACTTGATGACGCGCAAAGATTATGATGTGGAGCATCTTATTCGTTTGTTGCAAGGGCTGAAAATGCGTTATCCGCACCTGCATGTCATTCTCGAACCTGGTTCAGCTTTCACATGGCAAACCGGTGTACTTACTTCTGAAATTGTAGATATTGTAGAGAACCGTGGCATTCGCACTGCTATTCTTAACGTGAGTTTTACCTGTCACATGCCCGATTGCTTGGAGATGCCCTATCAGCCTGCTGTGCGTGGCTCAAGAAAAGGAGATGGTGGCCCTTACGTATATCGTCTTGGTGGTAATTCTTGTTTGAGTGGCGATTATATGGGTATGTGGAGCTTCGATCATGAATTGCGGATAGGAGAGCGGATAATCTTTGAAGATATGATTCATTACACTATGGTAAAGACGAATATGTTCAATGGGATTCATCATCCGGCCATTGCAATGTGGACGAAAGAGGAAAAAGCAGAAATATTCAAACATTTCACATATGAAGACTTTCGCAATCGAATGTGTTGATTATCAAAAGACTGTTTGCATGTTCGGCGGAGAAGCATATTTTTATGTGTGAAAAAACACGTGGAATATTTGCAGGTTTAAGGAAAATATCTACCTTTGCAACCGCAAACGCGGAAATAGCTCAGTTGGTAGAGCACAACCTTGCCAAGGTTGGGGTCGCGAGTTCGAGTCTCGTTTTCCGCTCAACATGATTGTGATTACCAAATGCCCAGGTGGCGGAATTGGTAGACGCGCACGTTTCAGGTGCGTGTGTCGAGAGGCATGCAGGTTCGAGTCCTGTTCTGGGCACAGAGGTAAAACAAGCGGTTCTTTGTTTTTTGGAAGTAAGATGGAGAGATGGCGGAATTGGTAGACGCGCTACTTTGAGGGGGTAGTGACATCATGTCGTGGGAGTTCGAGTCTCCTTCTCTTCACTTTCCTAATATTTGCGGAAATAGCTCAGTTGGTAGAGCACAACCTTGCCAAGGTTGGGGTCGCGAGTTCGAGTCTCGTTTTCCGCTCTGTTTTCATAGTATTTTTTATTAGGATGACTATAATGCCCAGGTGGCGGAATTGGTAGACGCGCACGTTTCAGGTGCGTGTGTCGAGAGGCATGCAGGTTCGAGTCCTGTTCTGGGCACTTGCTCTTTGTGAAAAGAGGGTCATCAAATGCGGAAATAGCTCAGTTGGTAGAGCACAACCTTGCCAAGGTTGGGGTCGCGAGTTCGAGTCTCGTTTTCCGCTCTCTTCTCATTCCCCAAATCTGTAATATTTTTTGGCGTTTGGTTTGAAATTATGTAAATAAATTCTTGCCTTATGCTTATTCGGTTTCGGTTCATATTGGGTTTTAGAATTCTCCCTAATTAATGGCCGTGGATATAAAGTTCTCTCTTTTCAGATTATCTTCATTTACGCATAGCCTCCCACTGCTTTCTGCTGCACCTATCATTCTCGCGAGAGCCTCGTATATGCCCTCAGGTATAATAAAAAAGAGGAATATTCGTATTGAATTTCCTCTTTTTTTACGGGTGGCAGATGGGACTCGAACCCACGACATCCAGAACCACAATCTGACGCTCTAACCAACTGAACTACAGCCACCATGTTATTGCATTTCTTAAATGCGGTGCAAAGATAGGGATAATCTTTAATATTGCAAAGAATAAGACACTTTTTTTCTTTCGATGTGCTATTTTTTTGTTTCACAGATTCCTACATTATATTGCTGGAGAAGACTGCGAGAGTTTTTAGCGAAGATTTCCAGACGTTTACGAATCTTGGGGGATAGACTGTTCGTTGGAAAATGAATAGGATAAAGAATATAGTTTTTCTCTTGCGACAGTGTAGGGCGGGCAGTCCATACAAGACTGTAACCACAAGAAGAGACACGACAATCGGGAAATGGAACGAGCGTATCTGGCTGGATTGTGTGCTTCTCACTGAAAAATATGGGACGGATGGGCTGGGGCAGATCCCATTTTTCTAATTGCAAGGTAAAAATGAGCCCACCATCGGTATTTATCGCACTCATATTAGAAATGAAATTTCCTAAAGAATAGACCACAACATGTTGCTTGCTTCCTTTGGTGAGCAATTCCATGGGCTGGATGACGTGCGGATGTGACCCTATGACGTGTGTGACACCTTGCTGAATCAGCCAATCGGCCAGCTCACGTTGTTCGCGATTGGGCAGGGAACGGTATTCCTCACCCCAATGCATGCAGGCGATAATGGCATCAGGCTGACGTGCTTTGGCGCTCTTGATGTCCTTCGCCATACTCTCTTTGTCAATGTAGTTTACGATATTGGGCGGAGTGACTTTGATACCGTTGGTGCCATAGGTATAATTGAGCAAAGCAATGCGAAAGCCTTTCTTGCGAATAAATAGAGGATAATGTTCTTTACGCTGGTTGATGTCTTTGTAAGTTCCTAAATGAGGAATATGTAAGGAATCGAGCATAAGCAGTGTGCGTTCCAAACCCTTTTTCCCCCGATCCAGACAGTGGTTATTGGCGGTCAGCAATACATCGAATCCCGCATCTTTGATGGCTTGAAGAAATTCGTCGGGGGCACTGAAGGCCGGATATCCCCGATATGGCTTGCCGCCTAATGTAGCTTCCAAATTCCCGATAGCAAGGTCGGCTTGGGAAATTTGCTCTCGGACGAGGCGGAAACAAGGAGAATAATCATACTTGCCTTCAGGAGTACAAGCAGCGTCTATTTGTGGTTGGTGTTGCATCAGGTCGCCTACAAATAATAGCGTAATCCTTTCCTGTCCGGAGAGAAGTACGCTATATAATAAAGTGATGCAAAAGAGGGTTGCTCTCATTGTTTGCTTTTATTGGTGGATGGCTTTTTTACCGGCCAGCAACGTATTCTTCATTAATGAAACAATGGTCATCGGCCCCACACCACCGGGTACGGGAGTGATGAATGAGCATTTGGGAGCCACTTTGTCGAATTGAACGTCTCCTGTCAGTTTGAAGCCCGATTTCTTGGTAGCATCAGGCACACGGGTTGTACCTACATCAATGACAACAGCTCCTTCTTTTACCATTTCTGCTTTTACGAAGTTGGGCTGCCCCAAAGCGGCGATGATGATATCAGCTTCTTGGCACTCTTTTACCAAATCCTTGCTCCGGCTGTGGCAGACAGTTACGGTGGCGTCGCCGGGATAAGCCTTTTGCATCATTAATGCCGCCATTGGCTTGCCCACAATGTTGCTACGTCCCAGTACGACGCATTTCTTGCCCGAAGTCTCTATGTGATAGCGTTTCAGCAATTCGAGTATGCCGTTAGGAGTGGCGGAAATATAGCAAGGCAGTCCGATGGACATGCGCCCCACATTGATTGGGTGAAAGCCATCCACGTCTTTGCGATAATCAATGGTTTCAATCACTTTTTGTTCGGAGATGTGTTTGGGCAATGGAAGCTGCACGATGAACCCATCCACGTCGGCATCCTCATTCAGCTCGCGTACTTTGGCGAGGAGTTCCTCTTCCGTTACATCGGCCTCATAGCGGATCAGCGTGGATTTGAATCCGCATGCTTCGCAAGCTTTTACTTTGGCGGCTACATACGTTTCGCTGCCTCCGTCGTGTCCTACGAGGATGGCCGCCAGATGGGGACGCTTTCCTCCGCGTGCCACTATTTCGGCTACTTCTGCTGCAATTTCCTGCTTTACTTGTTCTGAAATTGCTTTTCCATCAATCAGTGTCATATTCAATCTATTGTTTGGATAATTATTTTTCTGCATGATTCGCAAATGTAGAGTAAATAACCGAATAAAACAATAATCCCGCTGACTTCATTCACGATATGAAATTAGCGGGATTTTATGTCTTTGCGGTTATTCTATCTTTTCAGTTTGGGCATCATTTTTCCCATTTTGCTGCCGGTGACCATTTTCATCATTTTGCGGGTCTGGTCAAACTGTTTCAGCAGACGGTTTACCTCCTGAATATTCGTGCCGCTGCCTTTGGCTATGCGTTGGCGGCGCGAACCGTTCAGAATGGCAGGATTACTGCGCTCTTCCGGAGTCATGGAGTAAATAATGGCTTCTATGCTCTTGAAAGCATTGTCGTCGATGTCGATATCTTTAATGGCCTTGCCTACACCCGGTATCATGGATGCCAGCTCTTTCAAGTTACCCATTTTTTTGATTTGCGCAATCTGTCCCAAGAAATCGTTGAAATCGAACTGATTCTTGGCAATCTTCTTTTGCAGGCGTTTGGCTTCTTCCTCATCGTATTGTTCCTGCGCACGCTCTACCAATGACACGATATCTCCCATGCCAAGTATGCGGTCGGCCATACGGGATGGGTGGAACTGGTCGATGGCGTCCAGCTTCTCGCCCGTACCTACGAACTTGATGGGCTTGTTGACTACCGAACGGATAGAGAGGGCTGCACCGCCACGCGTGTCACCGTCTAACTTTGTCAATACCACACCGTTGAAATCAAGACGTTCGTTGAACTCTTTGGCAGTATTTACAGCATCCTGACCGGTCATCGAGTCCACAACGAACAGGATTTCGTTCGGGTTGATGGCCTGTTTGATGGCGGCAATTTCATTCATCATCTCCTCGTCCACTGCCAGACGGCCGGCTGTATCGACAATTACTAAGTCGTAGCCTTTGGCTTTGGCCTCCTGGATGGCATTTTGAGCGATGGCTACGGGGTTCTTGCTGTCCGGTTCGGAGTACATCGGAACGCCAATCTGCTCTGCCAATACACGTAACTGCTCAATGGCGGCAGGGCGATATACGTCGCAAGCCACGAGCAGGGGCTTCTTGTTCTTTTTGCTCTTCAGCATACGTGCCAGCTTTCCTGAGAAGGTTGTTTTACCCGACCCCTGCAAACCCGACATCAGAATAATGGCAGGCTTGGAGTCAAGATTAACCTCGGCCGTTTCGCCACCCATGAGCTGGGTCAGCTCATCGTGTACAATCTTCACCATCAACTGACTGGGTTTGACAGCTGTCAGCACATTCTGTCCCAGAGCTTTTTCTTTGACGGTATCCGTGAAGTTCTTGGCTACTTTATAGTTTACGTCGGCATCTAAAAGAGCTTTACGTACATCTTTCAGAGTTTCTGCAACATTGATTTCAGTGATTTTGCCTTCACCCTTCAAGATTTTAAATGATCTCTCGAGTCTTTCGCTTAAATTATCGAACATAGTATTTAATTACAATTACTAAAATTACAAATATATCCATGCATGTGATACCGCGTTTTAGCTGTTCATGCTCATCAGAAATTCGTCGTTGTCTTTGGTTTTCTCCAGACGGTCTTTCACGAAATCCATCGCTTCCATAGGATTCATATCGGCAAGGTATTTGCGAAGAATCCACATGCGATCCAGCGTTTGTTTGTCTTGCAGCAAGTCGTCGCGACGGGTGCTGGAGGCAACAATGTTGACAGCCGGGAAAATACGTTTGTTGGACAAATTGCGGTCGAGTTGTAATTCCATATTACCCGTACCCTTGAATTCTTCGAAGATTACTTCGTCCATCTTGGAGCCGGTATCAATCAGGGCGGTGGCCAGTATCGTCAACGAACCGCCCCCTTCAATGTTACGTGCCGCACCGAAGAAACGTTTGGGTTTGTGCAGTGCATTGGCATCTACACCACCCGACAGCACTTTTCCGGAGGCCGGAGACACGGTGTTGTATGCACGGGCCAGACGGGTGATGGAGTCGAGGAAGATGACAACGTCGTGTCCGCATTCTACCATGCGTTTTGCCTTTTCAAGAACAATTCCGGCTATCTTTACGTGGCGTTCCGCCGGTTCGTCGAAGGTAGAGGCAATCACTTCCGCATTGACCGTACGTGCCATGTCGGTCACTTCTTCCGGACGTTCGTCAATGAGCAGCATTATCATATAGACTTCAGGATGATTGGCTGCTATGGCGTTGGCGATGTCTTTCATCAAGATGGTCTTACCGGTTTTGGGCTGTGCCACAATCAAGGCACGCTGACCTTTACCTATCGGGGCAAAGAGGTCGACTACACGGGCAGACAAGGAATCGGAATATCCGCCTTTGCAAAGTTTGAATTTCTCGTCCGGGAAAAGCGGAGTGAGGTGTTCAAACGGAACGCGGTCGCGCACGAAAGCCGGGTCGCGTCCGTTTATTTTGGACACTTTGACCAGAGGGAAATATTTTTCACCTTCTTTGGGAGGACGAATTACGCCTTCCACCACATCGCCGGTTTTCAAACCGAATAACTTGATTTGCGATTGCGATACGTAGATGTCATCCGGTGAAGAGAGATAGTTGTAGTCGGAAGAGCGCAAGAAGCCATAGCCATCCTGCATGATTTCCAAAACACCGGTTCCGGTGAGGATGTCGTCGAATTCGTAGGCTTTTTCGCGTTCTACCGCGGGTTTGTTGTCTGCTGCTGCCGGATTATTCTCATTGCCGCCATGTTGTTGTGCGGGACGTTGTTGCATCGGGCGCTGCTGGTTGTAAGCTCCGGCGCGATTATTATTGTTATTGTCTCTGGAGCGAAGGTGTGGGCGTTGTTGCTCTGTAGGCATGGGAGCAGGAGTTGCGGGAACTTCTGTTTTGGTGGCTTCGAATTTGCCGATGAGTTCGGAAGGAAGTTCTGTTTTCTCTGTCGGGAGGTCTTCAATAGGGATAAAATCATCTTCTGCTTCGGACAAGATAGGACTTTCGTCTACTACTATATTCTTTGCCACTTTATTCGGCTCTGTTTTTGTGGCCTTTGGCTCGAAGTTCAGTTCCGGTTCGGTTACTTTTGCATTCTCTGTGGCTTTGGAGGCTGCATCGGCTTCTTCCTGTGTTTTACGGGGGCGTCCGGGTTTACGCTTGGACGAGGATTCCGTATTCTTAGGAGAGGTGGCGACTACGGTATTGGCCGGTTTGGAGGCTTCGGTCGCAGCAGTATTGGCTGGTTTGGTCGTTGGTGCTGCTTCGGCTACTTTCGCTTGTTCTTTGATAATCGGAGTTCCTTCGTTTTTTGATTTGGTGAGTTCTCCGTTTTTATTAGCAGAAAATACTTTGTTTACACTTTCCTTTTTTACTGTTTTTACAGTTACGCGAGAGCGTTTATCTCCTTTGCGCTCTTCTTTCAGTTTGTCGGCTGCTACCTTTTTAGTAGCGCCGGCAATGGCTTGTTCGTCAAGTATCTTGTAAACAAGCTCTTCTTTTTTTAATGATTCTGTTTTTTTTATACCCAGTTCTTGGGCAATAGTTTGCAATTCCGACAAGTTTTTGTCGTTGAGTTGGATGATGTTATACATACAGTATATGTGTGAATGGTTTAATGTTTTATTCTTATCGAAAAGGGCGTATTGCTCAATTGCAGTTGCTCTTTCAGTGCAATTTCGCCTATCTATTTGTATATATTATTTGTATGGGATGTTGTTGTTGAATTGGAAATCCGATTAACAACTTTTGCTTCAGCAGGCAGTTGCGGATGTTTCAACGGGGCAAAGGTAATATTTTTTTTTGGTTTTATGAATAAATCCTCTATTTTTTGTGTCATATACACATTTATTTCGGAAATGAGGAGGTTATGATCAATATGTTTTTGGTTTTTTCATCTATTCGGAAACGGTTGTCAGTCCGTTCTCCTACCAGCCAAATTATATCTTCGCCGCAGCAAAGCAGCCATTGCTGCTCTTTGCGCACAATGGAAAATTTACGGTCGGTTAAATAATCGCTTACTTTTTTCCATCCTTTCATGCCGAAAGGAACAAATGCGTCGCCATGTTTCCAGAGTCGTAACGACAAAGGGTGTTGGAGTTTGTCGGCATCAAAGCAACCGATGTGCTTATCGCCTGGAATAATAAAGTCAGGCGTATAAGCATACTTTTTCATTTCCAGAACAGGTCGCTTTGTTCCATGCAGGGGCTCTATCAGTAGAAGTTCTCTATCTTTTACAATGCGCCAGTCGGCATTGGCAAACGACTTGCCCGGCTGTCCGTCCAATGTGCGGTATATGCCTTTTACTTGGGCGGCATTGAATCCTAATGGATAGAGTATTTCAAATAAGATGGTTTCCGGTGCGGGTTCTTGCTTTAGGGCATTTATGTGTACACCTTCCGGTGTCATTATTCTCTGTTTGGCAGCTTCTATACCTATATTATATACAGAGGCGGCATCATTCAGATGTTCGGCTGTTTTGAGAATGCTCTCTTTGACCGAAGGATTTATTTCCTGCATGAGCGGAAGTAGGTTCAACCGTATTTTGTTAC
This sequence comes from Prevotella heparinolytica, assembly GCF_002998535.1. NCBI lineage: Bacteria > Pseudomonadati > Bacteroidota > Bacteroidia > Bacteroidales > Prevotellaceae > Prevotella > Prevotella heparinolytica. The sequence goes on from NZ_CP027234.1 coordinate 607,417, forward strand.
GGGTGTACTCGTCTTGCAGATTGGTGCTGTCTGTCACATATTCCTGTCCGATGTCTGATAAATAGTCAAGGATTTCTTTTCTGTTCAGGCAGAGTAGAGGACGTACTATCTTTCCGTTTTGGGGGCGTATACCGCGTAGTCCGTTGATACCGGTTCCACGAATCAGATTAAGAAGCAGTGTCTCTACGCTGTCGTCTTGGTGGTGGGCTACGGCAATAACCGTGGCGCCGCATGTTTTCCGTATTTCTTCAAACCATTTGTAACGCAACTCCCTAGCAGCCATTTCGATGGAAAGATGCCTTGACTTGGCTTCTTTTACTGTTTCGAAATGGGTGATATGCAATTGGACTTGTAATTCTTTACACAGTTGGCGGACAAAATTCTCGTCACGTTCAGATTCCTTGTCCCGAAGATGAAAATTGCAATGCGCTGCGTCGCACGTATATCCCATAGCCTGCAGTAAGCGCAATAATGCCACAGAGTCGGCACCACCACTCAATGCCACAAGAATCTTGTCGCTCGAAGAGAAGAGCTCATGGCGGTCGATATATCGTTTAACCTTCTGTATTTCCATATTTGTTTGGGCTGCAAGTGTAAGAGCCGTTTTTTATTTTTCCCTTAAAAAGTTTTTTATTCAGCTTCTATGTGAATATCTTTTCGAGCGGTTTTCCCTTCTTGTTGTCTGCCGCACAGCTTGCCATGCTTCTGCTAAAACAGAAAAACATCTTCCATGAAGAACGCTCAAGATAATATCGGACATATCACAAAGGTAGTGTAATTTTCTGATTTTTTGTTTGCACCGCATTGCTTTATCAACAAAGAGGTGTTACTTCGTCGTCCGTATGTCCGCACTTCGTCGTCCGTATGCCCGCACTTCATCGTCCGTATGCCCACACTTTATCGTCCGTATGCCCGCACTTTACCATGCGTATACTGGCACTTTATCCCTGATGCGGTGTGGCTTTACAATCAATGGAGTGCCACATAGTGCCGGACAACTGTTTGTTTCTTTGCGAAGTGGATTTAAGCATCGCTTAAAATGCATCTTTGATCTCCGGAACAATCTCGAATTTCGTTTCGGGAAAGTGTTTGGCCAGATAATTACGGATGTACTGCATCGTATCGTCCTGAATGGTTTTATCTTCTACGGTAGGGTAGAGATTATATAATACGGTGTGCAGGGCAATGCTTCGGCTTCTTATTGCTTCCAAGCTCAGCAAGGTGTGGTTGATACTTCCCAGCTTGCCTGAGGTGACGAAAATCAGAGGGTATTTCTTTTCCGCCACATAATCTATGGTCAGAAAATCGTCTGTCAGTGGCACCATGAGACCGCCTGCACCTTCAACGAGGACAACATCGTAGCGGCGGGCAAGTTCTTTAGTGGCGCGTTCTATCTTGTCGAAGTCGATGGCACGCTTGTCTATGCGGGCGGCAAGATGAGGGGAGCAAGGATATGAGAATATTTCGGGCATGGTGAGTCCTTCATGGTCTTCGGGCAGGTAGCCGGTGCCCATGATGCGGCGGTGCAGGTCGATGTCTTCAGAATGTCCGGTATTGCCGGTTTGGATGAATTTCTGAGTGATGACGCGCCGCTTGCTTCCATTCAGTTGGCAAGCATACCAGGCAGTACAGTAACTTTTTCCGGCATCCGTATCGATGCCGCTGATAAAATAAATCTCTGATTCCATTCTTCTTTGCAGTTTGAACTTTATTCGTTTGATTGGTTTCTTTTTTTCGCTATGATGTAAATCGGATGATAGGTCAGGGTCACTTTGTCATCTGCTTCGTGGAATAGTCGGGTGTATTCTTCACAGAAACTTTTCAGGCGGCTGCGTGTCCATATTTTCTTTTCCGTACCTGTCACTCCGGTCTCTTTCAAATGCTTCAGAACGTGCAGAGGAGTATCGAAAGAGAGCGATACAACCTCTTCCTCCGCATGAATGATGTCGAAAGCCGGACGTAGCAATGCTTGTAACTCCTCAATAGGCAGATAGCTCAACCCGTGTCCGGTCAGTTGGCGGATTTGGTGCATGTTTCTTGAGCCGAAGGTACTGAAGGCAAGAACCCCGTTTGTTGTCAGCGCACGGTGGCAACGGGTAAAGAATGCGGCCGGGTCGTTGAACCATTGCAGTGTGGAGCAGGAGGTTATCAGGTCCATATTCTTTGGAAAGTCCAGTTCTTCGGCATCTCCGGGCAGGAAACTGACACCGGGAAACAAGCACAGTTCTTTGATACATTCCTCCATTTCCCGGCAGAGGTCGTTCAGCAGTAGCGTTTCCGGTTGCAGTGTCCGTAGCAGAATGCGGGAATAGCTCCCTGTACCGCAGCCGAACTCAAGGATATGGCGGAAACGCGCAGAGAGTTCGTCGGGTTGACAGTCTTCTGCGAGCAGAGACTCCGTAAGCATCCGCATCATCTTCAGGGCAACCTGTTGCTGCACGCGGGCTTCGCGGGCATAGGTGTTTCTTGCCCGGGCAAAACGTTCGGCTATCAGTTGTTTGTCCATAGCTCTTGCAGATAATGGCGGAACAATTCTTCTTCGTAGTGTGCGTCTTCTGTCTGTCGGATGGCAGTATTCGTTTCTTTCCACGCTTGTAGCTGATTGGCGGGCGGAATGATTCGGTCGTTTCTTCCTATCACGGCTTGCTGCCAATGAAATGTGGAGGGAGGGAGCGCTTGATACATCTCTTCTATCTTTGCAAGTTCTTCACACAGCTCTTCCAACGGACGGCGGGGAGTTACTTGCAGAAAGGCTTTGAATGCCGCTCCATCAGCACACATCCGTCGCAGGAACTTGTGCAAAGAAGTTCCCGTCAGTCCATCCAGCGTGCCGCGGAAAATAGCCGGCGGAATGCCCCGATATTCATCAATCGGGTAGGGGGTGCCGTTGATGGCAGTGCTGCTTGCTATGGGCAATGCGAGATGTGGAAGTACTTGCGAAGCTACCCACACTCCCATAGACCAGCCGATTACATTGATTTCTTGGTATTCGTTCAGGCCGGATTGGTCAAAGTCGAGCGTACGATAATCGTAGCAAATCATCAAGTCGCTTCCGGCAGGACGGTACGCCTTGAAAGGAGTCTCATCTGCCCCCCAACCGGCAAAGAACAGGAGCAGGCGGGGATGATGTTCGTGTATGATATGGATTTGGTGCATAAGATTTTCTTTTAGTGCTTTCAAATATGAGATTGGCTTATGAGATGGGCCAACTCTTTTATCTTTTCTTCCTTAATTTCCGCAGTCAGCGAAAAACGGATGCGCGATGTTCCTTCGGGAACCGTGGGCGGACGGACAGGCAGTGCATAAAACCCATGGCGTTGCAGTTCTTCGGCACACCGTACGGCATCTGCACTTGCACCGATAATCAAGGGCACAATGTGGCTTACGCTCGGATGGTCGTATCCTTTGGTTTGCAAAGCCTCGCGCAGCAATCGGCTGATGCGGGCCAGATGTTGCCGCCGTTCCTGCATGGCGGGAAGTTTTCGTACGATGAACAATGTCCATGCGATGTTTATCGGGGGCAGGGCTGTGGTAAAAATCAGTGTACGCATTCGGTTGACGAGGTATTCGCGCGTCACACGGTTGCAAACGATGTATGCGCCTGCCGATGCGGCGGCTTTGCCGAAAGTACCTACGAGAAAATCTATATCCCGGATGCATCCGGATTCTTCCGCGCATCCCAGGCCGTACTTACCCCGTACTCCGAAAGCGTGTGCCTCGTCTACATAGAGCATTACGTTGTTGTAGGCACGCTTCAACTCTACCAGTTTCGTCAGGTCGGCCATATCGCCATCCATGCTGAAAATGCTTTCTGTTGCGATGATGATTTGCCGGTATGCTTCGTGATTCTCTTTCAGCAAACGTTCCAGTTGGTTGGTGTCGTTGTGGCGATAGCGTATGCATCGTGCAGTCGACAGCCTGATGCCGTCGATGATGCTGGCATGCACCAGCTTGTCGGCCAAGATAAGCGTCTGCGTATCGCTCACGGCGGGCAGAATACCGGTATTGGCATGATACCCGCTGTTGAATACCAAGGCGGCTTCCGTGTCGAACAGTCCGGCAAGTTCTGTCTCCAGTTCTTCGTAGATGTTGAAGTTTCCTGTCAGCAGGCGGGAAGAAGAGGAGGTGGGCAAAAACGTTTCTGCGGTCAGTGTCCGAAGAAACTCCTCTCTTAATCCTCGGTCTGTCGCCAAACCCAAATAATCGTTGGACGAAAGGTTCAGCATCCGTCTGTTGTCTATCGTAACGTGCCGTCCGTCGTGTATCATCCGTGGCAGACGACGCAGGTTGCTCTGTTCTTTCAAATCTTGCAGGTGTTGCTGCATATATTTAGTTGCGTTCATACTATTAATATACTCGGTTCATGAAAAGTTATTTCATCTCTCCGATGATTTTTATCAATCCGCTTGTCAGTCTCGTCAATTGTTCGGGCTCGATGATAAACGGCGGCATCAGATAGACTAATTTCCCGAACGGGCGTACCCAGATGCCCTCTTCCACAAATCGTTTCTGCATCCATGCCATATTCACATCGACGGTCAGCTCAATGACCCCGATGGCTCCCAATATACGCACATCCCGTACGAGCGGTAAGTTCCGTGCAGGCTCCAATTCTTTTTTCAGTTGGTTTTCTATGCGCCTTACTTTTCCTTGCCAGTCATATTCCGGAGAGGTCAGCAGTTTGACCGATGCGCATGCCACGGCACAAGCCAACGGATTTCCCATGAACGTAGGCCCATGCATGAATACTCCCGGCGAGTGGTTCGAGATGGTATCGGCCACTTCGTTGGTAGCCAATACGGCAGAGAGCGTCATATATCCGCCCGTCAGTGCCTTGCCTATGCACATGATGTCCGGCTCTACGCCGGCATGTTCCCAAGCAAAAAGTTTGCCCGTTCGTCCGAATCCCGTTGCTATTTCGTCGAATATCAGTAGAAGGTTATATTCTTTGCATATTCGCGCAGCCTCGCGCAGATATTGCGGATGGTAAAACCACATGCCGCCTGCTCCTTGAACAATCGGTTCAAGAATGAGCGCAGCCAGTTCTTCGTGGTGCTTTTTCACCATCTCCTGCAAATATTCGGTATCTTGGGCATTCCATTCCCCATCGTAGCGCGAATGAGGCTTGGGGCAGAAATAGCGTACTGGCAGCGCGGAACCGAACAGGGAGTGCATTCCCGTCACCGGATCGCAGACGGACATGGCATTCCATGTGTCTCCGTGATAACCGGAATGTATGGTCACAAAATTACTTTTTTCCTTTTTCCATTTTCCATGCCAATATTGTACAGCCATTTTCATGGCAACTTCTACTGCCACCGAACCGGAATCGGCGTAAAAAATCTTTTGCATGGATGGGGGAACAAGCGGCAACAATAGTTGTCCCAGCTCAATGGCGGGGGCGTGTGTCAAACCTCCGAACATGACGTGCGACATCTTGCTAAGTTGCTCCTCGGCGGCCCGGTTCAATGCCGGATGATTGTATCCATGCACAGCGCACCACCACGACGACATGCCTTCTATCAATGTTTCTCCGTTTTCCAGCGTAATGGTAGCGCCATCTGCCCGTTTAACTTTATATACAGGCAAGGGACTAGTGGTAGAGGTATAAGGATGCCAAAGATGCTCCCGGTCGAATTGCGAATCGCTGAAACGGTATCCTGCATCTTCAATCAGTACCTTATCTTCCGAAACCTTCGAGCCCAGTGTGGTTAGCAAATCGCCCACAATGGCCGAGTTGATTCCGATGTGGAGTGCTTTTTTTACGGTCCCCTGACTTAGTTGGGAGCGTCCTCCGGCAAAACGCAGGAATGCCGTCGGGTTGATGAAACGGAACAAGGCGATGGTAGTCAACACCTCTTCTTCGGTCAGCGAAGCCTGATGCTCCAAAGGAGTTCCCGGAATAGGGCTCAGCAGATTGATGGGGATGGATTGCACCTCCAGCTCTTTCAGCGTGAAGGCAAACTCTATGCGTTGTTCGATGCTTTCGCCCATGCCGATGATGCCGCCGCTACAAATGTCCATACCGGCGTTGCGGGCTGCTTGCAAGGTGCGCAATTTTTCTTCTTGCGTATGCGTGCTGCAAAGTTGCGGAAAGTATGAGGGAGCTGTTTCCAAATTACAGTGATAGCGCGTGACGCCTGCATCGTGCAGTGCTTGCATTTCGTTTTCATTCAACAATCCCAACGAGGCGCATAGTTGTATCGAGGAATTACGACGCATGTGTCGAGCTGCCTCGCACAGTTTCTTCATTTGTTTGCCCGAAGGCTTCCGCCCACTGGTCACTAATGAGAAACGTGCCACACCTTGGCTTTCATTATACTTGGCATGGCGTAGGCATTCTTCTTTATCTACCAAGTCATATACATCTGCTTGCGTCTTATAGTGTGCCGACTGTGCACACCATTTGCAATTTTCCGGACATTTTCCCGACTTGGCGTTGATTATGGAGCACATGTCGAACTCTTCCGAAGCCAAAGCTTGGGTTATTTCGTGTGCTGCATCATACAACGCTTCTTTATCAGGTTGTGCAGCCAGCCATTCGGCCTTTTCTTTTTTTATAGGATTGCCCTGCAGCACTTGGGCTTTTAGTTCTTGTACAGTCATCTTTTTTTAATCTGGTTGTGCCTTTTCCGGCTATTTAATAAAAAGCACGGTTTATCAGGATTGATGACCTGCATAGGTCGTACAGATTCCGATAAACCGTGCCGGTGGAATTGCTTCTTTGAGGAAAAGAATATTTCTTTCCCGTTTTTATAAAGTTGACACCTTGTATGCCGGAAAGAATATTCAGGAGTATTATATTTTCCGGCATTCCGAAGAAAAGAAAAGCCTCAATCTGCGGTGAGGTGCTGTAATCATCTTCTTTTCTTTTAGTAACTCCTTTCCATACGCTTTCCATGCTGCATCCTGTATAAGTGGCAGCTCCTGTGACTTTCTGCTTGGCCAATGAACAGTCTGCCACATCTTTTCGCAGGCAACCAATGGTCACACAACGCCTTATACAGGCAAACGCTGCATAACTTTTTCTGCTCCAGCGGCGGAAGCGGATAGTGGATATAATAGGTGTTCTACTCTTCATTTAAATATGCAGAGAACATATTCGTTCTGTATGATTGGTTCTCTTTTTGAGGTTGCAAATGTAGAAAAAAATATTCAAGAGTAGGCTGGGAGGGGGGCATAAAAAAAGGCTATCTATCACAGACAGCCAATCTTTTGTTAACCTTAAATCTAATACTATGAAAAACACGTTACAAAGGTACGTCCTTTTTTCTAATTTCCAAATTTTGAGGTAATAGTAGTCTGATTTATAACATGCTTTAGTATATTTATTGGTGTTATTAACCTTTGGTTTTTTCTTGTTTTTGATCTTCATTCTTTTCCGGCGTCTTTAATTAAAAATACCGTTCATTTTTTCTATGTTCCGTTTCGTCATAACATTTTGTTGTTGATAATTAATGCCGGATACTTGTTTATAGATATTTCTTGCGAGGGATACCTGCAGGCTGACCTTGATGGGGATATATCTCCACCGTGCTGTATCTAGACTTTCAGCCGAGGGCATCTATATGGTGGGCTGTGGCGGGGAGGATAGTTCTCTAAAGAGGTAAATGTTTTTCTGTCCCTTCCGGTATCCTCCATTTCTAATTGTCTCCATTCTTCCTTCGTATTTAAGCCTGTATCATCCCCGTCGCCTCTCCGTGTTCCTTCCTTCTCCTGCATGGGGAGCGTCCTTAAGCCGTCCCTTCCCCCCTTTCCTTCTCGCGCACGTATATATTATAATGTGTCCCTTCCCCTTCCTTCCTTTGCTCCCCTTTCTTTTTCTTCTCTTGGATTCCTTTGTCATTCAGCCTTTTAAGCCGTTCCCCGTATTTTCTTTTAAAAAAAGTTCCTTGTATATTTTGCGATGTTTCCCTTAAGTTCTACTTTTGCATCCGCTTTCGGCAACGGGGGCACGGGTGCTTTGACATGATGGTTTGCAGGATGCCGCAAGCGGCTTTCGTTTCCCTTTATTTTCCTCCCCTTTCGCACAGAGAGCGTCGGCGGGAAATAAAAAAGAAAAAAACTTCCGCAATAATTTGGAAGATATCGATAAAAGTCCTTACCTTTGCATCCGCTTTCCCGTTAGGGTCGGCACCATCGATCTTTGAATAGATTTACATAAACAATACAAGTAGTACAAGAGCAAGGCTTGTTTCCCGTAAAATGCGGGGATCGGTCTTGGGTAAAACAGAAGAACCGTCAATGTCCCTTATGTATTTTATACGTATGGGGTCCGCATTGGTAACTTCTTTAAATTTTCGGATGTCCTGAACAGAGCAAACGGGATTCCTTCCTTCCCCTGACCAAGGGGTCGGGTCATGTGAATCCCAATCGATACTTTTACAATGAAGAGTTTGATCCTGGCTCAGGATGAACGCTAGCTACAGGCTTAACACATGCAAGTCGAGGGGCAGCATGGGCTTAGCTTGCTAAGCCCGATGGCGACCGGCGCACGGGTGAGTAACACGTATCCAACCTTCCGGTAACTCCGGTATAGCCTTTCGAAAGAAAGATTAATCCCGGATAGTATGGTGATTCCGCATGGTTTCTCCATTAAAGGATTCCGGTTACCGATGGGGATGCGTTCCATTAGGCAGTTGGCGGGGTAACGGCCCACCAAACCTACGATGGATAGGGGTTCTGAGAGGAAGGTCCCCCACATTGGAACTGAGACACGGTCCAAACTCCTACGGGAGGCAGCAGTGAGGAATATTGGTCAATGGGCGGAAGCCTGAACCAGCCAAGTAGCGTGAAGGATGACTGCCCTATGGGTTGTAAACTTCTTTTATAAGGGAATAATTGTGGGTACGCGTACCCATTTGCATGTACCTTATGAATAAGGATCGGCTAACTCCGTGCCAGCAGCCGCGGTAATACGGAGGATCCGAGCGTTATCCGGATTTATTGGGTTTAAAGGGAGCGTAGGCGGGCGCTTAAGTCAGCTGTGAAAGTTTGGGGCTCAACCTTAAAATTGCAGTTGATACTGGGTGCCTTGAGTGCAGTATAGGCAGGCGGAATTCGTGGTGTAGCGGTGAAATGCTTAGATATCACGAAGAACTCCTATTGCGAAGGCAGCTTGCTGGAGTGTAACTGACGCTGATGCTCGAAAGTGTGGGTATCAAACAGGATTAGATACCCTGGTAGTCCACACAGTAAACGATGAATACTCGCTGTTTGCGATATAGGGCAAGCGGCCAAGCGAAAGCGTTAAGTATTCCACCTGGGGAGTACGCCGGCAACGGTGAAACTCAAAGGAATTGACGGGGGCCCGCACAAGCGGAGGAACATGTGGTTTAATTCGATGATACGCGAGGAACCTTACCCGGGCTTGAATTGCAACCGAATTATCCGGAAACGGGTAAGCCGCAAGGCGGTTGTGAAGGTGCTGCATGGTTGTCGTCAGCTCGTGCCGTGAGGTGTCGGCTTAAGTGCCATAACGAGCGCAACCCTTATCCACAGTTACCATCAGGTGATGCTGGGGACTCTGTGGAGACTGCCGTCGTAAGATGCGAGGAAGGGGGGGATGACGTCAAATCAGCACGGCCCTTACGTCCGGGGCTACACACGTGTTACAATGGGGGGTACAGCAGGCAGCTCGGCGGCGACGCCCGGCCAATCCCTAAATCCCCTCTCAGTTCGGACTGGAGTCTGCAACCCGACTCCACGAAGCTGGATTCGCTAGTAATCGCGCATCAGCCACGGCGCGGTGAATACGTTCCCGGGCCTTGTACACACCGCCCGTCAAGCCATGAAAGCCGGGGGTACCTGAAGTGCGTAACCGTCCAGGAGCGCCCTAGGGTAAAACCGGTGATTGGGGCTAAGTCGTAACAAGGTAGCCGTACCGGAAGGTGCGGCTGGAACACCTCCTTTCTGGAGTGATGTCCTTAATTTATTTATAGGAGTCCGGTTCTTTTGTTTTGTGCTGCTTGTTTTGTTTATCCTAATAAAGAGAAAGTAGAAGCCGGGCCTTTTTCCATGGCCGGGGTTTGACTGACAGTCCTATAGCTCAGTTGGTTAGAGCGCTACACTGATAATGTAGAGGTCGGCAGTTCAACTCTGCCTGGGACTACCCTTTTTTTGGGGGGGATTAGCTCAGCTGGCTAGAGCACCTGCTTTGCAAGCAGGGGGTCAACGGTTCGAATCCGTTATTCTCCACATATTCCCGTGTTTTCGGGTATTACGATCTTTGACATGATGCGAACAAGAAAAAAGTAAAGTTAAAGCTGAAAGTATATATCGACCTTTCAAATGTGTCGGTAAGATAAAAAAGCAATTAAGGGCACATGGCGGATGCCTTGGCTCTCGGAGGCGATGAAGGACGTGATAAGCTGCGATAAGCCGCGGGTAGGTGCAAATGACCTTTGATCCGCGGATTTCCGAATGGGACAACCCGCCACCTTGAAGGGGTGGCATCTGCCTATGGCAGAGGCTAACGCAGGGAACTGAAACATCTTAGTACCTGCAGGAAAAGAAAATAAACAATGATTCCCCCAGTAGTGGCGAGCGACCGGGGAATAGCCCAAACCATGGGTGTTACGGCATCCATGGGGTTGTAGGACCACGTCGTGGCACGCGTGACGGTGAGTGGAACTGCCTGGAAAGGCAGGTCATAGAGGGTGATAACCCCGTACACGAAGCCGTTTCCAGCCTAGTGGTATCCTGAGTAGCGCGGGGCACGAGGAATCCTGCGTGAATCTGCCGGGACCATCCGGTAAGGCTAAATACTCCCGAGAGACCGATAGTGGACCAGTACCGTGAGGGAAAGGTGAAAAGCACTTCGAACAGAAGAGTGAAATAGTTCCTGAAACCATGTGCCTACAAGCGGTCGGAGCCGTGTTTCCACGGTGACGGCGTGCCTTTTGCATAATGAACCTACGAGTTACTTTTTCCGGCGAGGTTAAGGGTCTTTAGCCCCGGAGCCGAAGCGAAAGCGAGTCTTAATAGGGCGTTCGAGTCGGAAGGAGTAGACGCGAAACCAAGTGATCTACCCTTGGGCAGGTTGAAGGATGGGTAACACCATCTGGAGGACCGAACCGATAAGCGTTGAAAAGCTTCCGGATGACCTGAGGGTGGGGGTGAAAGGCTAATCAAACTTGGAGATAGCTCGTACTCCCCGAAATGCATTTAGGTGCAGCCTTGACTTATACCGGCATGAGGTAGAGCGACTGATAAGATGCGAGGGCTTCGCCGCCTATCAAGTCTTGACAAACTCCGAATGCTTGCCGGTTCTATGTCAGGAGTGAGGGCATGGGTGCTAAGGTCCATGTCCTAAAGGAGAACAATCCGGACCAGCAGCTAAGGTCCCCAAATGAATACTTAGTTGAACTAACGAAGTCAGATTGCTAAGACAGCTAGGATGTTGGCTTGGAAGCAGCCATTCATTTAAAGAGTGCGTAACAGCTCACTAGTCGAGGAGTTTGGCGTGGATAATAATCGGGCATAAGTATTCTACCGAAGCTCTGGGATGATTCATATCATCGGTAGGGGAGCATTCCACTCTGCGTCGAAGGGTAAGCGCGAGCTTTCCTGGAGCGTGTGGAAACGCAAATGTAGGTATAAGTAACGATAAAGGGGGTGGGAAACCCCCTCGCCGCAAGACTAAGGTTTCCTGATCAACGCTAATCGGATCAGGGTTAGTCGGGTCCTAAGGCTCAGCCGAATGGCGATGCCGATGGCAGAACCGGTTAATATTCCGGTACTACCTTCAGGAGTGACGTGGTGACGGAGCAGTGACAATGCCGCCGGCTGACGGAATAGCCGGTTGAATGGTGTAGGTGCCGAGGGGTTCAGGCAAATCCGTTCCCCGAGCCGAACCTGACAGTATGGCGCGTCCTTTGGACAAGCCAATAGCGCATGTAATCATACTCCCTAGAAAATCCGCTAAACTTAATCCTGTGGGTACCCGTACCGCAAACGGACACACGTAGTCGGGTTGAATATACTAAGGCGCTTGAGTGATTCACGGTTAAGGAACTAGGCAAACTGACCCTGTAACTTCGGGATAAAGGGTCCTCCGGCGACGGAGGCGCAGAGAATCGGTCCAGGCAACTGTTTAACAAAAACACAGGGCTGTGCTAAATCGAAAGATGAAGTATACAGCCTGACACCTGCCCGGTGCCGGAAGGTTAAGAGGAGAGGTCATCGATGAGAGAAGCCTTGAATTGAAGCCCCGGTAAACGGCGGCCGTAACTATAACGGTCCTAAGGTAGCGAAATTCCTTGTCGGGTAAGTTCCGACCTGCACGAATGGTGTAATGATCTGGACGCTGTCTCAACCGTGAGCTCAGTGAAATTGTAGTATCGGTGAAGATGCCGATTACCCGCGATGGGACGAAAAGACCCCGTGAACCTTTACTATAGCTTAACATTGAATTTGGGTAATTGATGTGTAGGATAGGCCGGAGGCATTGAATTCGGGACGCCAGTCCCGTTGGAGCCGCTGTTGAAATACGGCCCTTTGGTTATTTGAGTTCTAACCCGTTGATTTTCGGGGACACTGTTTGGTGGGTAGTTTGACTGGGGTGGTCGCCTCCAAAAGCGTAACGGAGGCTTCTAAAGGTGCCCTCACGACGATTGGTAACCGTCGGGAGAGTGTAATGGCATAAGGGCGCTTGACTGGGAGACTTACAAGTCGATCAGGTAGGAAACTAGAGCATAGTGATCCGGTGTTTCTGTATGGAAAGGACATCGCTCAAAGGATAAAAGGTACTCCGGGGATAACAGGCTGATCCCTCCCAAGAGCTCATATCGACGGAGGGGTTTGGCACCTCGATGTCGGCTCGTCACATCCTGGGGCTGGAGAAGGTCCCAAGGGTTGGGCTGTTCGCCCATTAAAGTGGCACGCGAGCTGGGTTCAGAACGTCGTGAGACAGTTCGGTCTCTATCTATCGTGGGCGCATGAAATTTGCGTGGCTCTGACACTAGTACGAGAGGACCGTGTTGGACTGACCTCTGGTTTACCGGTTGTGCCGCCAGGTGCATCGCCGGGTATCTAAGTCGGGATTGGATAAGTGCTGAAAGCATCTAAGTACGAAGCCAGCCACAAGATTAGATTTCTTTTCAGGGCCGTCACAGACGATGACGTTGATAGGATGCAGGTGTACAGGCAGGGATGTCACAGCCGAGCATTACTAATTGCCCGTCCGCTTTTTTGTCTTCCGCGCTTGGGCGGTATATACCTTCAGTTCAGGGGGTTGGTTGCGAAGCCTGTCCCCGTTTGTTTTTTCTTTTCTTTTTTCTTCCGTCATGTCATCCTTATTCAGGTGGCTATTGCACCGGGGTTCCACCTCTTCCCATTCCGAACAGAGAAGTTAAGCCCGGTCACGCCGATGGTACTGCGTAACAGTGGGAGAGTAGGTAGCCGCCGTCTTTTTTTGAAGTGGCCCCTCCATCCGGGAACGGATGGGGGGCTTTCTGTTTTTGTGCCTTTGGGTTTCTGGACTTTTTGCTGTTTTTTTTTAAAACGACAAACTTTTCTTCCTTTCTTACCATCTAATATTGAATTGATTTTCGTATTTTTGGCAGCAATCTGATAAAAAGGAAAATATACGTATTTAATATTGTAATATAAATCAAATAATACTCCTATAAATATGGAAAACAAGATTCAAGAGCTGACCGATAAAATCTACCGTGAAGGGGTAGAAAAAGGAAACGAAGAAGCTCAGAGGCTTATCGCGAAGGCTCAGGAAGAAGCAAAAAAAATAGTAGAGGATGCTCGTAAGGAAGCCGACTCTATTGTGACTACCGCCCATAAGTCTGCCGACGAATTGGCAGAGAATACAAAATCAGAATTAAAATTGTTTGCCGGTCAGGCTGTTAATGCACTGAAATCCGAAATTGCTACTTTAGTGACGGATAAGATTGTGAATGCCGATGTAAAAGCATTTGCCGAGAATAAAGAATTCCTTCATTCTTTCATCGTTGCATTGGCCTCTAAATGGTCTGCAAATGAGGCGATTGTCATCTCTACTGCTGATGCAGAAGGTTTGACGAAGTATTTTGTGGCGAAAGCCAAAACCTTGCTGGATAATGGAGTGAAGATTGAACAAGTGAACGGTATCAAGTCTTTGTTCTCCGTATCGCCTGCCGACGGTTCGTACAAAGTGAACTTCGGCGAAGAAGAATTTATGAACTACTTCAAGGAATTCCTGCGTCCGCAGTTAGTGGAAATGCTCTTTTAACCCCTGAATTATGAGTAAATACTATTACTTGGTAGCCGGTTTGCCCGAACTTTCTTTGGAAGATAGCAAGCTGAGCTATACAGTAGCAGATTTCAGGACGGAATTCTATCCCTATTTGTCGGGTGAGGATAAAAAACTGATGGATTTGTTTTATCTGAAATTCGACAATGCCAATGTCTTGAAGCTGTTGAAGGATAAGGATGCCTCCATTGATTTGCGTGGAAATTTTTCGGCAGAGGAATTGATGGGCTATATTTCCCGGATGAAAGAGGGAGATGAGGTGTCTGAAAGCGTATTCCCTTCTTATTTGTCTGCTTTTATCTCTGAATATTTCAGTACGTCTGCCGGCGATGATGTCTTATATGAGAACCGTTTGACAGCACTTTATTATGCTTATGCAATGAAGTGCAAGAATCGTTTTGTGTCTTCATGGTTTTCTTTCAATCTTACCGTGAACAATATATTGGCAGCGCTTACGGCGCGAAAGTTCAAGATGGAGGTTGCCCCGCTTATTGTGGGTGATACGGAGGTGTGCGAGATTTTGAGAACTTCCAATGCGCGTGATTTCGGCTTGGGCAGTGAGGTGGAATATTTGGAGCAGCTGGTGAAAATCAGTGAAACGAGTGAGTTGCTGGATCGGGAGAGGAAGATTGATCAACTTCGTTGGGACTGGATGGAAGAAGCTACGTTCTTTGACTATTTCACGGTAGAACGTCTGTTTGTATTCCTGCAACAATTGGAGATGATTGAGCGATGGATTTCATTGGATAAAGAAAGGGGTAGCCAGATGTTTCGCAGCATGATCGCTGCCTTGAAAGACGAGGTGCAGATACCCGTAGAATTCAGATAAAACAAATAACATAATTATATGGCAACAAAAGGAACTGTAAGTGGCGTAATAGCCAACATGGTGACCCTCGTCGTTGACGGACCGGTGGCGCAAAACGAGATTTGTTATATCTCGACCGGTGGCGACAAGTTGATGGCGGAGGTGATTAAGGTGGTAGGCACCCGGGTCTATGTACAGGTGTTTGAGAGCACCCGCGGACTGAAGGTGGGAGCCGAAGCCGAGTTTACCGGACACATGCTCGAAGTGACGCTGGGACCGGGTATGCTTTCAAAAAACTACGATGGTCTGCAAAACGACCTCGATAAGATGGATGGCGTTTTCCTGAAACGCGGACAATATACCTATCCGTTGGATAAGGGAAGCAAATGGCATTTTGCTCCTTTGGCGAAGGTGGGCGACAAAGTAGAAGCCGCTGCTTGGCTGGGACAAGTGGATGAGAATTTCCAGCCGTTGAAAATCATGGTGCCTTTTGAACAAAAAGGTGTATGTACCGTGAAATCCATTGCAGCAGAAGGCGACTACACCATTGAAGATACCATTGCAGTGCTGACTGATGAAGAAGGTAACGACATCCATGTGAACATGATACAGAAATGGCCTGTGAAGCGTGCCATGACGAACTATAAGGAAAAGCCCCGTCCTTTCAAATTGCTGGAAACCGGGGTACGTGTCATCGATACGGTCAATCCGATTGTAGAAGGGGGCACGGGATTTATTCCCGGTCCGTTCGGTACAGGCAAGACGGTACTTCAGCATGCCATTTCCAAGCAGGCGGAAGCAGATATCGTAATCATTGCAGCTTGCGGTGAGCGTGCCAACGAGGTGGTGGAAATCTTTACGGAGTTTCCCGAATTGGTAGACCCGCATACCGGACGTAAGCTGATGGAACGTACTATTATCATTGCCAATACTTCGAACATGCCGGTTGCCGCGCGTGAAGCGTCGGTCTACACGGCTATGACGATTGCCGAATATTATCGCAGCATGGGTTTGAAGGTGTTGCTGATGGCCGACTCCACATCGCGTTGGGCACAGGCATTGCGCGAGATGTCCAACCGTATGGAAGAGCTTCCCGGACCGGATGCCTTCCCGATGGACTTGTCATCCATCATATCCAACTTCTATGGTCGTGCCGGCTATGTGAAGCTGAATAACGGTGAGACGGGCTCCATCACATTCATCGGTACGGTATCTCCCGCCGGTGGTAACTTGAAAGAGCCGGTAACCGAAAACACGAAGAAAGTGGCCCGTTGTTTCTATGCCCTTGAGCAAGACCGTGCCGACAAAAAACGCTATCCGGCCGTTAATCCGATTGATTCTTATTCCAAATACATCGAATATCCCGAATTTGCCGACTACATTGGCAAGCGCATCAACGGCGAGTGGATTGGAAAGGTAAATGAAGTCAAAACCCGTTTGCAACGCGGTAAGGAGATCGCAGAGCAAATCAACATTCTGGGTGATGACGGTGTGCCCGTAGAGTATCACGTGACGTTCTGGAAATCAGAGCTGATAGACTTCGTTATCTTGCAGCAAGATGCTTTCGACGAGATTGATGCCGTGACTCCGATGGATCGTCAGGAAGAAATTCTGAATATGGTGATAAACATCTGTCATACTGAGTTTAAGTTTGATAACTTCAATGAGGTGATGGAATACTTCAAGAGGATGATTAACATCTGCAAGCAGATGAACTACTCGAAGTTCAAGTCTGAAGCATACGATGGCTTTTACAAACAGTTGTCGGAACTGATAGAAGAGCGTAGAGCCTGAAAAAAAATGCTGTTTTGACGTTTATGACTTTCTGTTCGGGCTTTGCCGATGCAGGTTTTGCGGCAGAAGAAGTGGACGGGGAAATAGCGAGAAGAACGACGAGAGATTTAAAATGGTAAATAGTAAATTGTCAAATAGAAAATAAATAGATGGCAACAAAAGCATTTCAAAAAATATATACCAAGATAACTCAGATTACGAAAGCCACGTGTTCGCTCAAGGCAACCGGAGTGGGGTATGACGAGTTGGCGACCGTGAACGGCAAATTGGCCCAAGTGGTAAAGATTGCCGGCGACGAAGTGACTTTGCAGGTGTTTGAGGGTACGGAAGGCATTCCTACCAATGCAGAGGTAGTATTCTTGGGCAAGGCTCCTACAATCAAGGTGAGCGAGCAGCTTGCCGGACGCTTCTTCAACGCATTTGGCGACCCCATCGACGGCGGTCCCGCCATTGAAGGCGAAGAGGTGGAAATCGGCGGTCCGTCCGTGAATCCGGTGCGCCGTAAACAGCCTTCGGAGCTGATTGCAACCGGTATTGCCGGCATCGACTTGAACAACACGCTGGTGTCCGGACAGAAGATTCCGTTTTTTGCCGACCCCGATCAACCTTTCAATCAGGTGATGGCCAATGTGGCGCTGCGTGCCGAGACAGACAAGATTATTCTGGGCGGCATGGGGATGACAAATGACGACTACCTCTATTTCAAGAATGTGTTCTCTAATGCGGGTGCGCTCGACCGTATCGTCAGCTTCATGAACACCACCGAAAATCCTCCGGTGGAACGTCTGCTGATTCCGGACATGGCCCTGACGGCTGCCGAATATTTCGCAGTGAACAACAACGAGAAGGTGCTGGTGCTGCTGACGGACATGACCTCTTATGCCGATGCCTTGGCCATTGTGTCCAACCGTATGGATCAGATTCCTTCCAAGGACTCCATGCCCGGCTCCCTCTATTCGGATTTGGCAAAGATATACGAGAAGGCGGTGCAGTTCCCAAGCGGCGGTTCCATAACGATTATTGCGGTGACTACCCTGTCGGGTGGCGATATCACGCACGCCGTGCCCGACAATACGGGGTATATCACGGAAGGACAGTTGTTCCTCCGCCGCGACAGCGACATCGGTAAGGTGATTGTAGACCCGTTCCGTTCCTTGTCGCGTCTGAAGCAGTTGGTTACGGGCAAGAAGACGCGTAAAGACCATCCGCAGGTGATGAATGCCGCCGTGCGTCTGTATGCCGATGCCGCCAACGCCAAGACCAAGCTTGAAAACGGTTTCGACCTGACGAACTACGACGAACGTACGCTTGCTTTTGCGAAAGACTACTCCAACCAACTGTTGGCCATCGACGTCAACCTCGATACCACAGAGATGCTCGATGTGGCATGGAGTTTATTCGGCAAGTATTTCCGTCCGGAAGAGGTGAATATCAAGAAAGAACTGGTAGACGAATTCTGGCCGGAAACAAATAACTAATCGCTAATCAACTAATCACTAAAAGAAGTGGCTATCAAGTTTCAATATAACAAGACCTCCCTCCAGCAGTTGGAAAAGCAACTGAAGGTGCGCGTGCGTACACTCCCCATCATTAAGAACAAGGAGAGTGCCCTGCGCATGGAAGTGAAGCGCTGCAAAACCGATGCTGCCGCGCTGGATGCGAGGTTGGAAAAGGAAATCCAAGCTTACGAAGCCATGTTCGCCCTTTGGAATGAGTTCGATACCTCATTGATAAAGGTCAGCAATGTTCATCTCGGCGTGAAGAAGATTGCCGGCGTGAGAGTGCCGTTGCTCGAAAACGTGGATTTCGAGGTACGCCCGTACAGCTTGTTCAGTGCTCCCAAATGGTATGCAGACGGGTTGCACTTGCTCAAGTTGCTGGCGCATACGGCCATCGAGCGCGAATTTACCGTTGCCAAGCTGAACTTGCTGGAACATGCGCGTAAAAAGACCACCCAGAAGGTGAATCTTTTTGAAAAAGTACAGATTCCGGGCTATCAGGATGCGCTGCGCAAAATCAAACGATTCATGGAGGACGAAGAAAACCTCTCCAAGTCGTCGCAGAAAATCATGAAGTCCCATCAAGACAACAGAAAGGAGGAAGAGTTATGATTACGAAGATGAAAAAACTCACTTTCTTGGTTTACCATAAGGAGTACGAACCGTTCTTGGATCGCTTGCGCGAACTCGGTGTGGTACACATCGTGGAGAAGCAACGGGGCGAACCCGACGAGGCGTTGCATGCCTCTTTGGCAAAGCGCACTGTTTATCGCAACCTGCTTGCCGATATGCGTAAACTTGCCGATATGTACCCCTCTCCCGAGAGTGGTGTGTCTGCCGGCAAGGAGCAAGCGGTGCAAGCTTCATCGGCAGTGCAACACATGTTCGGGGCCATGCAGCCGGCAGCCGATGCGGAAACGCTGCGTTCCTGCTACGAACGGTTGCAGGATAACATACAGAAGAGTGCGCAGCGTGTGCAGTCGCTCGAGCGCGATGCCGCCCAGCTGGAAGTGTGGGGCGATTTCGATTGGCAGGCGGTGCATCGTTTGCAGGAAGCCGGTTGGAATATGCTGTTCTACACTTGCCAGAACAAGGATTATGTTCCCGAATGGGAAGAACAGTACGACATAGTCAAAGTAGCAGAGCGAGGCGGTTATGTTTATTTCGTGGTAGTGGCGCAGGGTGCTGTCGAACTTTTTGCCGAGGCTGTTCGCCTGCCTTCCGTTCGCTTGTCGGAGTTGAAGGCTCGGAAAGTCGAGGCCGAAAGCCGGCTGGCACAAGCCAAGTATGAATTGTCGGCATTCTGTCGTACCCATTGCGAAGCGATGGAAGCACATTGCGACGCTTTGCAGGACGACATCGACTTGATGACCGTGAAGCTCAACGGTGAGCGCATTCTCGAAGGTGCTGCCGTGCTGCTTGAGGGGTGGATTCCTGTCGATAGCGAAGCCGAAGTGCGCAACGAGTTGGATGCTTCGGGTGTGTACTACGAGCTGAAGTCGGCTTCGAAAGCCGATCCGGCTCCCATCAAGTTGAAGAACAATGCGTTCACCCGTATGTACGAAGTGCTGACGCGCATGTATGGCATGCCCGAATATGCCGAATTCGACCCCACGCCGATGATTGCCCCGTTTTTCACCCTGTTCTTTGCTTACTGCATGGGCGATGCGGGTTACGGCATCATCCTCATTCTGCTGGGCTTCTACCTGAAACGCAAACTGTCTGCCTCGATGCGGGGAATGATGAACCTTGTCATTACCCTCGGTGTGGCCACCATGTTGCTCGGAGCGGTGTTCGGAACATTCTTCGGCGCGAATCTATTCGACATGAATCTGCCCGAAGAACTGAAACAATTCATGATTACAGGTAAGGTAGGAGCCACGAACTACGACAAAACCATGCTGCTGGCATTGATTATCGGCGTGGTGCACGTCATCGTGGGTATGACGGTGAAAGCTATCGTGTCAACCGTACGTTTCGGCTTCAAGGATTCGCTCAGTGCATGGGCATGGCTGCTGTTGGTAGTGGGCTTCATTGCCACCGGTGCGCTGACTTCGTTGCAGCTCATTCCACAGCACGTGTCTACGTGGGCATTCCTGCTCATCGGCGGCGTTTCTGCCGTGGGCATATACTTGCTCAACAACTTGCGGCGCAATGTTTTTGTCAACATTGGTGCAGGATTGTGGGACACGTATAACATGGCTACGGGACTTATGGGCGACATTCTTTCCTACATCCGTCTCTATGCCCTTGGTCTGGCAGGTGGCATGCTGGGAGGCGTCTTCAACCAGCTTGCCTTTATGGTGAACGACGCGGCCGGGCCGGTTCTGGGCTGGTTTTTCTGCCTGTTGATTCTCGTCTTCGGTCATACCTTGAACATAGGCATGTCTTGCTTGAGTGCATTCGTGCATCCGCTGCGTCTGACTTTCGTCGAGTATTTCAAGAACTCCGGCTATGAGGGGCGCGGCGAGGCCTATAAACCGTTTGGTTTTGTAAAAAAGTAAACAATAAATAATCAATTATTAAATAACAAATAAAAAACAAGAACACTATGAATGAATTATTAGGTTACATCGGTTTGGGCTTGATGTTGGCTCTTGCCGGAATTGGAAGTTGCTACGGAACGACTATCGCAGGAAATGCAGCCGAAGGGGCTCTGAAGAAAGACCCCTCTAAGTCGTCGGGCTACATGATTTTGGCGGCTCTTCCCGCTACACAGGGATTGTACGGATTTGTTGCTTTCCTCATGTGGTTGGGCAAGGATTTTGCTACGGAAGGTCCTCTTATGCTGGGTGTAGGTGCTGCCGTAGGCTTCGTGTGTCTTATTTCGTCCATCCGTCAGGCGCAAGTTTGTGCAAACGGTATCGTGGGTATGTCTCAAGGACATGATGTGCAGACCAACACCATGATTTATGCTGCTCTTCCTGAGTTTTACGCCATCTTGGCATTGGTTGCCGCATTGATGGTATAAACCTTGATTTTAAGTAGGGCATAAGGGCGTCAAGAAACGCATGCTGCCTTTATCACATTTTTTCAGGCGCAGATTACGCTTACCCTCACGGGTCTCGATTCTCCGAAACCGTGCTTGTCAGTGAAATCTGCGCCTGATGCTGTTTTCATGATCTGCTGCCTTTCTTGTTTCCCCACACTTCGTCCTCCTTATACAGCCACTTCGCCCTCTTTCTTCCCTCATTTCGTCAGGCTTCAAGTGCGGCATTGGGAGTGCTGAAGTGCGGCATCGGGAGTGCTGAAGTGTGGTATTGGAAGTGTTAAAGTGTGGCATCGAATTCAAAACAAACGGGGTGGGAGATAACCGTCGCTGCTTGCTTTGGCGGGCATAAAGGAGTGAACGGTATCCATACTTCCTCTCTTTCTTCCGGTTCATGCAAACGTTTGTTTATTCATCTTTCATTAGTTTTATCGATTAAAAGGCTATTTTTCAAAGAATAATGCGTAATTTTGCCCTATATTATTTTTAGAAAAGAGATTGTAACGTAAATATGATTAAAGAACTACTTACCCCCGACTATATCTTCGAAGCAAGTTGGGAAGTATGTAATAAAGTAGGCGGTATCTATACAGTTTTGTCCACCAAAGCGAGTACTTTGCAGACAAAGTTTCGCGACAAGCTGTTTTATATCGGGCCGGATGTCTGGCAAGGAAAAGAAAACCCTTTGTTTATCGAGTCCGATACTCTTTGGACACCATGGAGGAAGCATGCTGCCGAGAAAGAAAACCTTTCTGTCCGTGTCGGGCGATGGAATATTCCGGGCGAGCCTATCGTTATTTTGGTTGATTTCAATTCGTTTTTTGCGCAGAAAAACGAAATCTATACCGATATGTGGAACCGCTATCAAGTGGATTCGCTGCATGCTTACGGCGATTATGACGAAGCGTCCATGTTTGCTTATGCCGCCGGAAGGGTGACTGAGAGCTTCTATCGTTATAATCTGCTGGAGACGGACAGCGTTGTGTTTCAGGCGCATGAGTGGATGACCGGTATGGCCGCGCTCTATCTTCAGACCGCAGTGCCGGAAATAGCAACCATCTTCACTACCCACGCCACCTCAATAGGCCGTTCCATTGCAGGTAACGGCAAGCCTTTGTACGACTATCTTTTTGCATACAACGGCGACCAGATGGCTCAGGAACTGAACATGGAGTCGAAGCACTCTATCGAGAAACAGACCGCCCATTATGCGGATTGCTTCACCACCGTGAGCGAAATTACGAACAATGAGTGCAAGGAGCTGCTCGACAAGTCGGCCGACGTGGTGCTGATGAACGGATTTGAGGACGATTTCGTGCCGAAGGGCGCTACTTTTACAGGCAAGCGCAAGCGTGCCCGTTCCGCCATGTTGCGGGTGGCAAACTGTCTGCTGGGCGAGGATTTGGATGACGACACGCTGATTGTCGGCACCAGCGGGCGATATGAGTTCAAGAACAAAGGCATCAATCTTTTCCTCGAAGCATTGAACCGGCTGAACCGCGACAGAAACCTGAAGAAGAAAGTGCTGGCTTTCGTCAATGTGCCCGGCTGGGTGGGGGAGCCCCGCGAAGATTTGCGGCAGCGCCTCAAGAGTAAAGACAAATTTTCCGCTGCCTTGGAATGTCCTTTCATCACCCATTGGTTGCACAACATGACGCACGACCAAGTACTCGACATGCTGAAATATCTGGGCATGGGCAACACGCGCGAAGATAAGGTGAAGGTGGTTTTCGTGCCCTGCTACCTCGATGGCAAGGACGGCATATTCAACAAACACTACTACGACATCATTTTAGGCCAAGACCTCAGCGTCTATCCGTCCTATTATGAGCCGTGGGGATATACTCCGTTGGAAAGCGTGGCCTTCCGTGTGCCTACCATCACTACGGACCTTGCCGGCTTCGGGCTTTGGGTGAACAGCCTGAAAAACCGGCACGGCATAGACGATGGCGTAGAGGTGTTGCATCGCTCGGACTACAACGATTCTGAAGTGGCCGACGGCATCAAAGACACCATTTCCTTGTTCTCTGCCAAAACAGAAACTGAAGTCAAAGAAATACGCAAGCGTGCCGCTCGAGTGGCCGAGCAGGCTTTGTGGAAACATTTCATACAATATTATTATGAGGCGTATGACATTGCATTGCGCAATGCAATGAAGCGCCAGTTAATTTGAAAGATATATTAATCAATTAGTAATCATACAATGAAGATTAAAGTTAGTAATGTAAACACTCCGAACTGGAAAGACGTGAATGTCAAGTCGCACATTCCTGCCGAATTGGAGAAACTGTCGGAACTTGCACGCAACATTTGGTGGGCATGGAATTATGAGGCCACCGAACTGTTCAGTGACCTTGACCCTGCTCTTTGGAAAGAAGTGGGACAGAATCCGGTACTTCTGTTGGAACGTATGAGTTATGCTAAACTCGAAGCACTTGCCAAAGATAAAGTCATTTTGCGCAGAATGGAAGATGTTTATTCCAAGTTCCACACTTATATGAATGTGGCCCCCGACAGCAAGCGTCCTTCCGTGGCATATTTCAGTATGGAATATGGATTGAACCATGTACTCAAAATATACTCCGGCGGCTTGGGTGTGCTTGCCGGCGACTACCTGAAAGAAGCATCCGACAGCAACGTCGATATGTGTGCGGTCGGTTTCCTGTATCGTTACGGCTATTTCACTCAAACATTGTCTATGGACGGGCAGCAAGTGGCCAATTACGAAGCGCAGAACTTCGGCCAGTTACCCATCGACCGTGTGTTGGACGAAAACGGCCAGCAAGTGGTGGTGGATGTGCCTTATATGGACTACTACGTGCATGCCTATGTGTGGAGAGTGAACGTAGGACGCATCGCCCTCTATCTGCTCGATACGGACAACGAGATGAACAGCGAGTTCGACCGTCCCATCACGCATCAGCTTTATGGCGGCGACTGGGAGAACCGTCTGAAGCAAGAGATTCTGCTTGGTATCGGAGGTATGCTGACCTTGAAGAAGCTGGGCATCAAGAAAGATATTTATCATTGCAACGAAGGGCATGCCGCCTTGATAAACGTGCAGCGTATTTGCGACTATGTGGCTGAAGGATTGACCTACGATCAGGCCATCGAGCTGGTGCGCGCCTCTTCGCTTTACACGGTACACACACCGGTGCCTGCAGGTCACGATTACTTTGACGAAGGCCTGTTCGGGAAGTACATGGGAGGCTATCCTTCTAAGATGGGCATCAGTTGGGACGACTTGATGGACCTCGGACGTAATAATCCGGGCGACAAGAACGAACGTTTCTGCATGTCGGTGTTTGCATGCAACACTTCGCAGGAGGTGAACGGCGTGAGCTGGCTGCACGGAAAGGTTTCGCAGGAGATGTTCGCCTCCATCTGGAAGGGCTATTTCCCCGAAGAGAGTCACGTGGGCTATGTCACCAACGGCGTTCACTTCCCCACATGGAGCGCAACGGAGTGGAAGCATCTCTACGCTTCGCATTTCGATGAGAACTTCTGGTACGACCAGTCCAATCCCAAGATTTGGGAAGCTATTTACAATGTTTCCGACGAAGAAATCTGGAAGACGCGCATGGTGATGAAGAATAAACTGATTGACTACGTGCGCAAGCAATACCGTGAAAGCTGGCTGAAGAATCAGGGAGATCCTTCGCGCATCGTTTCTTTGCTGGACAAGATTAATCCGAACGCGTTGATGATAGGTTTCGGCCGTCGTTTCGCCACCTATAAGCGTGCACACCTGCTGTTTACCGACTTGGAGCGTCTGTCCAAGATTGTGAACAACCCCGATTATCCGGTACAATTCCTGTTCACCGGCAAGGCTCATCCCCACGATGGCGCAGGTCAGGGATTGATTAAGCGCATCATTGAAATCTCCCGTCGTCCCGAATTCCTCGGCAAGATTATCTTCTTGGAGAACTACGATATGCAGTTGGCTCGCCGTCTGGTTTCGGGTGTGGATATCTGGCTGAACACGCCGACCCGTCCGCTCGAAGCATCTGGAACTTCCGGCGAGAAAGCGCTGATGAACGGTGTGCTGAACTTCTCCGTACTCGATGGCTGGTGGCTGGAAGGCTACCGCGAAGGTGCAGGCTGGGCGTTGACCGAAAAGCGTACTTATCAAAATCAGGAGCATCAGGACCAACTGGATGCCGCCACCATTTACAGCATCCTCGAACAGGAAATCCTGCCTCTGTATTATGCGCGCAACAAGAAAGGTTATTCCGAAGGATGGGTGAAAACCATCAAGAACTCCATCGCCCGGATTGCTCCTCATTACACCATGAAGCGCCAGTTGGACGATTACTTCAGCAAGTTCTACAACAAGCAGGCCGAACGTTTCAAGACGCTGGCCGCCGATGGTTATGCCAAAGCCAAAGAGATTGCAGCTTGGAAGGAAGAAGTGGCCGGGAAGTGGGACAGCATCGAAGTGGTGTCTTCCGAAATGACGGAAGATTTGATGAAGGGTTCCATCGAGAGCGGTAAGGAATATACCATTACTTACGTCATCGACGAGAAGGGATTGAACGATGCTGTCGGTCTGGAACTGGTAACTACTTATATGGCTCACGACGGTCAGCAGCACGTCTACTCCGTAGAGCCGTTCGAGGTGGTGAAGAAGGAGGGCAACCTATATACGTTCAGGGTGAAGCACAAGCTGGAGAATGCCGGCAGCTTCAAGGTATCCTACCGTATGTTCCCGAAGAATGCCGACCTGCCTCACCGTCAGGATTTCTGCTACGTTCGCTGGTTCATTTGAGTTTGAGCACGCGATGCTGAAAGAAGAAGGCTGTCCTCGGAGAGAAACGGGACAGCCTTCTTTCGCTTCTGTAAAGTTAACCCGAAAAACATCATTCACCTGTGTGATTCAAAAGAGAAACCGTTTTTCTGAACGTACTCTTCGAACGGTATGACAAAAGTGCTGATTACACGGTTTTGATGCGATGCCCTCAAACAAAGCCACAAAAATGTCTTTACGACATCCTTGCGGCTTCATTTTTTGTGCCGAAACGTTCGGGGAAATTATGCACTTGTCATACTCTTGTTTTTGCGTGCACAATAACGTTCGCACTGGGCACAGATATCATAACCCAACATGGCTCCGAGAATAAAGTCTTCTTCGGGTGTCAGTTGATTCAGCGGGCGGGTCACCATGCAACGGATAGCGTGTATACACTCCGGTCTTCCGAAGAATAGATTAATTTTATTTTTGTCTACCGGCTGGATAAGGTACTCTATCTTCTGATTTCTCAGACGGGCTGTGGCAAATTCTTCGTATTTGCGGTTGACAGTATAGAGCACCATCTGGCGAACTCCCTTCTTGAACTCATAGACGTGGTTCAGAAAAACTTTCAGGTCTGCGGGCAGAATGTCGGCGGATGATATCGTCATATAATAAACACATGCAAAGAAAAAATCAAAAGGATATTTTGAACAAGCCTTAAAGCTTGCTCTTCAGTTCGGTCGTCCAAGCATCGATACGCCCGGCGGTTTTGTGGCTTTCGTTCACTTCGTCGAGGGCAAGCCCTACGAAAACGCCGTTCACCACAGCGATGGATGAAGAGAAAGAATAATCGTCCGGACTGACTTTATTGCCCAAGAACGTGCATCCGGAGTCTTTCAGGTCTTCATAAAGTATTCCGATACCGTCGCAGAATGTGTCGCAGTAGGATTCTGAATCTCCACACCCGAACAGAGCGACAAACTTCATGGAAAGGTCTGAGTTTTTCAGCACTTTCATGCCGTCGTACCAGTCGTCTTGCAATTCGCCGTCGCCCCAAGTCGAAGTGCCCAATACCAATACCTCGTATTCCTGAACCAGTTCGGCGGTCATCTTGTCCACACTGTGTACGTCGGCGGAGGAAACGCCTAATTTCCCGGCTATCTGAGTAGCCAACTCTTCGCAGGTTCCGGTGCTGGAACCATAAAAAACACCTGTTTTCTTCATCGTGAATAAAATAATTAATTTGTCTGCTGCAAAGTAAAGCCTTTGCCGGAGAATGTGAAATACCTACTTGTGGGGCTTTTCACGGTGTGAAGCTCCCTATTTTTGGTTAGCTTGTTTTGTGTAGCGATGTTTCTCGGCCTACCTATTAATGGGGATGCTGTATGCCCTTTACACATTTTCGGGTGACGGAGCGCAATGAGGAGGACGCAGGCTGATGGAAATAATTATTGCTGATAACAAGCGACTTACGCTTGTACAAGTGAGAGGCCACACTTGTACAAGCATCGCTTTTTATTTGTACAAGTGTAGCCTTTCACTTGTAGGAGTGTAAGCTATCACTTGTACAAGTGTGCGTTGTCGGTAGGTGCAAGTGTTGAAGAGGTATGGATTGTTCCGCTCTGTCCTTCCTGAAAACAGAAAATAGACCGAAAATAGACTTAAAGCAAGCCGGGTAAAAAACTTTTCTGTGAGAATTTAAACAGGAACTAAGGTAATTTCAAGACAGCTTCTAAATCTTGGGATTGTAGTTGTAGGTCACGGTTTCGTTCCTTTTCAGCGAAGCCTGCACGTCTATCAGACGCTGGTTGCGGCTTCCCCGGAAGTAGAGCTCTTCATCCCGCAGCTCTTCTTTGAATTTTCCGTCCACCAACACGTCGATGTATTCCAGCAGCTTGGCTTGGCGCGGATTGTTCAGCAGCTTCTCAAAAGTATATCCCGTATAGCACCAGATGTTTTTCCGGCTCTGTTTTTTGATGGCGCATGCCAGTTGGGCGAAGCCTTCGGGCTGGAACATGGGGTCGCCGCCACTGAAGGTGACGTCTGCAAAATTATCGGCAAACACCTTTTCCAGAATCTCGTCGATGCTCATCCGGCGTCCTCGGTTGATGTCCCACGAACCGGGGTTGTGGCAGCCGGGGCATCGGTTGGGGCATCCGGCGGCATAAATGGCGGTCCGGAATCCCGGACCGTCCACTGTGGTATCTTCTAATATATCAAGAATGGAAAGCATGGCTGTATTTACTCGTGTATCGTTCTATCGTTCAGTTCGGCCAGCTTAGCATTGTTCCACCGGTCGGTAGTGCCTACCAGATAGCCGGTGATGCGCTGCAGCTTGTCTATGTGCTTGCTGCCGCATTTGGGACATACTTCCAGATTCGGAACGGAGTTTTCGTAACCGCAATCCAGACAACGGTTGCGGTTGTGGTTCACCGAGCCGTACCCGATGTTGTAGCAGTCCATCATGTCCACCACGCGCATGATAACTTCCGGATTGTGGGTGGCGTCGCCGTCGATCTCCACATAGAAGATGTGGCCGCCCCGGGTGAGGTCGTGATAGGGGGCTTCGACTTCGGCCTTGTGGCGGGCGCTGCATTTGTAATACACGGGCACGTGATTGGAGTTGGTGTAATATTCGCGGTCGGTGATGCCCGGCAACACTCCGAACTTTTTGCGGTCTATGCGGGTGAACTTGCCCGACAATCCTTCGGCCGGGGTGCCCAGAATGCTGTAATTGTGCTGATATTGGTCGGAGAACTGATTGGCCCGGTCGCGCATGTAGGTCACGATTTTCAGTCCGAGTTCCTGTGCTTCCTCCGATTCGCCGTGGTGCTTTCCGAGGAGAGCCACGAGACACTCGGCCAATCCGATGAAGCCGATGCCCAGCGTTCCCTGATTGATGACGGGGGCAATGGTGTCATTGGGCTTCAGTTTGTCGCTGCCTATCCACAAGGCGGACATCAGCAACGGGAATTGCTTGGCGAAAGCTGTCTTTTGAAATTCCATGCGCTCGTGCAGTTGGCGTGCGGTGACTTCGAGCATGTAGTCCAGCCGGGAAAAGAAACGGGCGATGCGTTGTTCTTTATTTTCTATCTCTATGCACTCGATGCCCAGACGGACAATGTTGATGGTGGAGAAGGAGAGGTTTCCTCGTCCGATGGACGTCTTCGGGCCGAAACGGTTCTCGAAGACACGGGTGCGGCATCCCATTGTGGCAACCTCGTGCTGATAGCGCTTCGGGTCGTTGGCTTTCCACTCTTCGCTTTGGTTGAAGGTGGCGTCCAAATTCAGGAAGTTGGGGAAGAAACGGCGTGCCGTGACTTTGCAGGCCAACTGGTAGAGGTCGTGGTTGCGGTCTTCCGGCAGGTAGCTGACGCCCCGTTTTTTCTTCCATATCTGTATGGGGAAGATGGCGGTTTCGCCGTTTCCCACGCCCTGATAGGTGCTTTTCAGCAGTTCGCGGATGATGCAGCGCCCCTCTGCCGAAGTGTCCGTGCCGTAGTTGATGGAGCTGAACACCACCTGATTACCGCCGCGCGAGTGGATGGTGTTCATGTTGTGTATAAATGCTTCCATGGCCTGATGCACGCGTGCCACCGTGTTGTTGACGGCATGCTGCACGATGCGTTTCTCGTCAGTCAGCCCGTCCAGAGGCTGCTGCAAATAATCGGTCAGTTCCTTTTGGTAGAGGTGTGAATAATCCTTGCAGTTAAGCTCTTCCAGATTCTTGATTTCCTCGATGTAGCTGTTTCGGACGTAGGGCGCCAGATAGAAGTCGAATGCAGGAATGGCTTGTCCGCCGTGCATCTCGTTTTGGGCCGTTTCCAGCGAAATGCAGCCAAGGATGCTGGCGGTTTCGATGCGTTTGGCCGGGCGCGATTCTCCGTGTCCGGCAGAGAAACCGTATTTCAGAATATGGTCCAGCGGATGCTGCACGCAGGTCAGGCTCTTGGTGGGGTAGTAATCCTTGTCGTGGATGTGCAGGTAGTTGTGGCTGACGGCTTCCAGCGCTTCTTCGCTCAGCAAATAGTCGTCGACAAACGGTTTGGTGGTTTCGCTGGCAAACTTCATCATCATGCCGGCCGGGGTGTCGGCATTCATGTTGGCGTTCTCGCGCGTGATGTCGTTGGATTTGATATTGATGATTTCCAGAAACATGTCGCGCGTCTTTGCTTTGCGGGCGATGCTTCGCTGGTTGCGGTATGCTATGTACTTTTGGGCCACGTCTTTGCGGCTGCTCTTCATCAGTTCCAGTTCCACCATGTCCTGAATGGCTTCCACTGTCATCTGAGAGTCTCCTTTGAAGGAGATGTGGTCTGTAATCTGGTGTATCAGCTGTAAATCTTCACCCTTATCGGTGTGCAGCATGGCCTTACGGATGGCCGTGGCTATCTTTTCTTCGTTGAAGCCGACGATGCGTCCATCACGCTTTAGTACTGTTTGTATCATAACTTTTTATGCTTAAAACGGGATTGGTTATTTAGAGTAATTGTGGAAACAAAGTTATCATTCTTATTTGTAAGTTTATGTTTTTGGGAAACTTTTATCACTTTAAAAAGTGTTAATTAGTTGATTATTAGTCGTTTTAGTTTATAAATGTGGAAACTTTCGGTGGAATAAGGTTTTCTAAAATATTTATTATTGTGTACTGGACTCTTTTTTGACGGCTGATGAATTTCGAAATGTCAAATGAAGATAAATATTTTGATGAGATGGTGTATTTTCAAATTCTTTGGTTATATTTGCGGCTAATCGGTTTTTTTTGAGAGTTCTCTTTCACGGATGTGTGGCTTTGCTTCCTGTGAAATCCGGGCAAAGCGCCGTTCGTTTTTTACAATAATCAAAAAAAGGATGAATATGGCCAATGTGTCTCTTCCACTCAAGATTGATATAGCCGGGGCGTTCTGTGTGCCCTCTGTGCTGAAGGATGCGCGCAAACAGTATTACGAAGGAAAAATGGGCCGGCAAACTTTGCAGGCGGTTGAGGACGCGGAAGTGCGTCGTCTCGTGGAGCGTCTGAAGCAGGGAGGCATGAAAGTGGTGTCTGATGGCGGTTTTCGCACCCGCGATTTTTTGGAAAGTTGGGAAGGCATCCGCTCAAAGGACAATCGTCTTTTCTCCGAAGGCTCTCTTTTGGAGATTACAGGAAGGCTCGGCCTGCTTCGGCATCCCGTTCTGGAGGAATTTGCCTTTTTGGCGTCCGTAGCGGGAGAGGATGTGATGAAGAAGCAGCACGTTCCTTCGCCGGCCGAAGTCATGACACAGATTCTTCAACGGGTGGAGCGGTCTCAATTGGAAATGGTATATCCCGACATCCGGCTGCTGACGGACGACATTGCTTCTTGCTACAAAAGTCTGCTCACCCTGCTTTATGATGCCGGTTGCCGCTATATTCAGTTCGACGGCGTGCATTCCGTCATCATGGAGGAGACCGTCCGGCTGAACAACCGTGTGTTGCGCGAACGGCCTGCCGGAATGTATGTTGCTTTTCATGCACCCACCGACATGCTGGTGCAGTTGCATGGCGCCGATGCTTATTTTTTGAACTACGACTGCGGAGCCTGCGACCGCAACCGCCTGCTTTGGTTCATACACGAGAAAGAGGCCGTCTTCGGTTTTGTCCTCTCTCATTATCCGCATGAAGACGAATTGGACGAATTGCAGGCCAAGACGGAAAGCGTGTTGAATTATATTCCCCTGAAACGTTTCACATTGTGTCTGCCGGACGCCAATGCGCTTCTTTCCCCGTCGCTTGCCGATGAAGAGAAGCAGTGGGAAACCGTGCGGCTTGGGATGATAATGGTAGAACGTATTTTTTCTTGAAACCGGAGGCAAGACGGAGGGTGGGGCATGGTGAACTCCTTCCTCCTCACTTCATCGGTCGCAATACCTCACTTCATCGGTCGTAAACCCTCACTTCGTCGGTCGCAATCCCACACTTTACGGACTTCAATCCCGCACTTTGTTGGCTGTAACCCCGCACTTTACGGCTTGCAATCCCGCACATTTCATCCGTCGCGTTGCGTCATGATGTACAACAGGCGCGGATTGCGCGAATCGACACGGTTTTTATGAATTGAAAAATCCGTGAAATCCGCGCAATCCGCGCCTGAAAATATCTGTCCACTCCGCAGTCCTTATTCTCGGACAGCGGAGTGGGAGGGGCTTTTATTTCAATACCTCGGCCAGTTTTTTCTGAATTTCGTCGCCATGCAGTCCGCGTGCAAGGATGGTTCCTTCACCGTCAATCAGTACGGTGTGGGGGATGCTGCTTACGGCATAGAGTTGAGCGCCTTCGCAGTTCCAGTATTTCAGGTCGGACATTTGCGGCCAAGTGATGTTCAGCTTCTTGATGGCGTCTTTCCATGCATCGGCGCTTTGGTCCAAAGACACACCCACGATTTCGAAGTTCTTCTTCTTGTATTTGGCATAAGCGTCTACCAGATTCGGCATTTCGCGACGGCATGGTCCGCACCAGCTTGCCCAGAAATCAACGAGCACTACTTTGCCTTTGCCCACGTAGTCGGACAGCTTCACGGTTTTGCCTTCCGGAGTCTGCATTTCGAAGTCCGTAAACTTCTGGCCTACGGCCGTGGCTTTCATTTTCTTTACGTTATTCTTGATTTTGACGATGGTTTCGTCGTTGTCGAAAGCGGCGGGAATCTGCGGCATAAGCGGGTCAAGCTCTTCCACGCTCATGTAGTAATAGTTCTGCTTGAGCATCTGCACGCCTACGGGGTTGGCGATATTCTTGTTGATTCCGGCTTTGATGGCTTCTATCATCTTCTCCTCCAAGCTTTCCATCTCCTTGTTGTTGGCTTCGCGCTGTTCATCGGTCAGGGTGGTGTCCGACATGGATTCGTAGATGGTCATCATCTGTTTGCTCAGCCCGTTGACTTGCGTCCTGATTTCCTGATAGGTGTCGTTGTTTACCGTACCCGTGGCCGAGTTGTTTCCTTCGGACAGCTTGATGTTGATTTTGCCGTTTTCGAGGAAGAAGTCGATGGTTGCTCCTTCTTTGCCTTCTGCCTTATAAGAGATGTAGCGGTTTACGGCAGTGTCTTGCTTACCTTTGAAGGTAAACGTTCCGCCTTTGATGGTGGTAGAGTCCAGTTTCACGAATTGGCGTCCTTCCACACTTCCCAGATACACGGTGTCGCCGTCGGCTGCACCATCTACGGTTCCGGTTACGGTGTAACCTTTGTTTTCGCCGTTACAAGCTGCAAACACAGCGGCAGCAGCCAGTAGATAAGTAAACTTTTTCATGCTATTCTTTTTTTGAAAAATAATATAGCGACAAAGATAATAAATAAAAATCCTCTCCGACATGAACCGGAGAGGATTTTATCGTTTTAATCCTATTTTAGAATAAACTTTTGCTTATTATTCAGCAGCAGTTTCTTCAGCAGGGGCTTCTTCGGCTGCGGGAGCCTCTTCTGCGGGTGCTTCGGCTGCGGCTTTGGCAGCTTCTTCGGCAGCTTTCTTTTCGGCCAATGCTTTGGCTTTTTCTTCGTTTATTTTCTTCTCGGCTGCCAGACGGGCTTTTGCATCAGCTTTCTTGGCTTCGTCTTCTTTTGCTTTCAGGGCAGCCAGACCGCTTTGTTTGTTGTTCTTCCAAGCTTCGAATTTAGCTTCGGCTTCGGCTTCGCCGAATGCACCTTTAGCCACACCGCCAAGGAGGTGTTTCTTCATGTAGACGCCTTCACGGGACAGGATGTTGCGAACGGTGTCGGTGGGTTGTGCACCTTTCAGCACCCAGTCGAGTGCGCGGTCGAATTTCAAATCTACTGTGGCAGGATTGGTGTTAGGATTATAAGTACCAATCTTTTCAATAAATTTACCATCACGTGGTGCTCTTACATCTGCAATCACGATGGAGTAGAAAGCGTAGCTTTTGCGTCCATGTCTTTGCAATCTGATTTTTGTTGCCATTTAATTAATAATGTTTTGGTTAATGATTTGAATTATGCTACTATCTCGTAATAGCGGCGCAAAGGTACGCTTTTTCTTTTGATTTGCAAAGGTATGCCTCCGTTTTTTTTCTTCGGACTGTTTTCCGGAGTATTTTTACAACGTCACACCCGTCTTGAAAATGGCTATTTCCTTGTACCCGTTCTTTTCGTTGTTCACGAATTCGCCGCTTGCCACCCGGATGATGTAGTCGATGAAGTGTTCGCAGGTTTTCTCCATCGGCTCGTTTTCGACGATTACTCCGGCGTTGAAATCAATCCATCCCGGCTTGTTCTTTGCCAGTGTGGAGTTGGTGGAAATCTTCATGGTGGGCACGTAGGTTCCGAACGGTGTGCCTCGTCCGGTGGTGAACAGCACCATGTGGCAACCGCACGAGGCGAGGGCGGTGGCGGCCACCAAATCGTTGCCCGGAGCGGACAGCAGGTTCAACCCTCTGACCTTTAAGCGTTCGCCGTACGGAAGCACTCCTTCCACGTAGCTTTTTCCGCATTTCTGCGTGCATCCCAGCGCTTTGTCCTCCAGCGTGGAGATGCCTCCCGCCTTATTGCCCGGCGAAGGGTTTTCGCCTACCGGTTCGCCGTGCGATAGGAAATATTCCTTGAAGTCGTTGATAAGCTTCACGGTCTCTTCAAATAATTCTTTGGTGCGGCAGCGATTCATCAGTATGGTTTCCGCGCCGAACATTTCGGGTACTTCCGTCAGCACGCTTGTACCACCTTGAGCCACCAGAAAATCGGAGAACATGCCCAGTAGCGGATTGGCCGTGATGCCGGAGAACCCGTCCGACCCGCCGCACTTCAAACCCACCCGCAGCTCGCTCAACGGGATGTCTTCGCGTTGGTCCCGACAGGCTTTGGCATAGAGTTCGCGCAGCAGCTTCATGCCTTCCTCGTACTCGTCGCCCACTTTTTGGGTCACCATGAATTTTACGCGCTCCGGGTCAAAATCTCCCAAAAACTCGCGGAACACGTCCGGCTGGTTGTTCTCGCATCCTAACCCCACCACGAGCACGGCTCCCGCATTGGGGTGCAACACCATGTCGCGCAGGATTTTCTTGGTGTTTTCGTGGTCTTCGCCCAACTGCGAACAGCCGTAGTTGTGCGGATAGGCCATGATTGCGTCCACTCCTTTGCCACCCGTTTCGCGGCGCAAGTCTTCGGCAAGTCGGTTGATGATGCCGTTTACGCAACCCACCGTGGGGATAATCCATAGCTCGTTTCGCACGCCCACATCGCCGTTCTTGCGTCGGTAGCCTTTGAAAGTCAGGTGCTTCTTCGGGATGTCCAAATCCGCATTTACGGGTCGGTAGGTATATTCCAGCAGTCCGGCGAGATTGGTCTTGATGTTGTGCTCGTTCATCCAGTCGCCCTTTCTTTGCGCTTTCGTCGCATGTCCTATGGGATAACCGTATTTGATGATGTCTTCGCCTGCTGCAAAATCTTTCAATGCAAATTTGTGTCCGGCAGGAATGTCTTCGTTCAGTGTGATTGTCATACCGTCCACGGTGATTGCTTCGCCTGACGACAGGGCAGAGATGGCTACCGCCACATTGTCGGCCGGGTTGATTTTCAAGTACTTTGTTTCCAACATGTCAGTCATTTTCTTTTTTTTGCGTTTCACCACTTACAACGTGCCGTTTGTCTGTGTGCTGTGCATCCGTTTTTTATTCGTGCGGCCGAATCGTACGTTGTCGGTTTGTAAATTCGGTTTATTTGTTATAGTAAAATTCGATATTCTCTTTGGTCAGCAGGTCGATGGGCATGAAGTGCTCTCTTGCAATTTCTTTTTTCAGGATGAGATGCTCGCACAGCGCCCTGATGCCGTCGAACCCTTGCAGCGTGGGCTGCTGTGCAATGAGGAAGAAGATGCTTCCCTGCTTCAGGCAGTCTACATTGCGTTGCAGCAAGTCATAACCCATGAGGTTGAAGTCCTGCTTGTGTTTCTTCAGCAGATATTCGCCGATGATGTAGGCTTTGGAGTTGAAAGTGATTCCGTTCTTCACGGTGGGATGCTTCACGAAAAACTCGTCCAGCATCTGCGTATCCTCGCTGTCGCGTTTGGCGTGCAGGTCCAGCTCCCGGATGCGGCAGGCGGGATGATGTTTCTGCATGTACTCTCTGAATCCTATCTCGCGGCGTTCCTGTTGGTTAGACCCCACGATACCTTCGTTGATCTTGCGGAAAATGACCACCTCCCCCGCATCTTCGCCGGCCAATAGCATCAGCATGCGGGCTGCGAAATAGCCGCTTTGGTGCGAGTCTTGCCCGAAGAAAGAGAGGGCTGGTTCTTCCTTGATATTGGAGTCTATATATATATAAGGTATACCTTGCAGGTTCAAATCCTCGGTGAAGGACTTTGTATATTGCGGAATGGTGGGGGCAAACATCACACCGTCCGGTTTCTGTTCCATGATTCGTCCCGATGCTTCCGCAAACGAATGATAGTCATACGGGTCGTAGTAGGATATCTGCACGGCAACGTTGAAGTCCGAATAAGTCTCCACCGCATTGTATATTCCGGTTTCCACATCCGTCCAGTACTCTCCTTTTTCGTGCTGTGGCAGCAGGCAGGCGAAGGCATACTTCTTGTTCGAGGCCAATGCGCTGGCATACATGTTGGGCTGATAATCCAGCTGCTTCAATATTTCCTCCACCCGTTTGCGGCTGGCTTCGGAAACGCCGCTACGCCCGTGAATCACACGGTCTACGGTTCCCACCGATACGTCCGCCAGTTTGGCTATATCTTTTATTCTGATTCTTTCCATCTGTTTCCTCGTTTTCTGTTTGATGGTTTGGTATTTGTGTCCGCGCACAATAATAATTTTGATATTTTGGAGACAAATATATGATAATTTTTTGTATTTCAAAAATTGTTGTATCTTTGTGCTCGCACACGAAAGGCGTGTGCGGCAAGTCTTACTCTTGGTTTATTCTTCATGTTTACAGTAGTTTAAGGCATTATATGGCTTTGGAATGATAATTTGAAAGGAAATGAAATAAATTCATATTAAAATAAAAACATAAAAAGATTATGGGAAAGAAAGTAGTTACATTGGGTGAAATCATGTTGAGACTGTCTACTCCGGGCAACACCCGTTTCGTGCAGTCCGATTCTTTTGATGTGGTATATGGCGGAGGTGAGGCCAACGTGGCTGTCAGTTGTGCCAACTACGGACATGACGCTTATTTTGTAACCAAGTTGCCGAAACATGAAATCGGTCAGTCGGCCGTGAATGCGTTGCGCAAGTATGGCGTAAAGACGGACTTCATTGCACGCGGCGGCGACCGTGTGGGCATCTATTATCTTGAAACCGGAGCTTCCATGCGTCCCAGCAAGGTAATATACGACCGTGCCCACTCTGCCATTGCCGAAGCCGAGGCGACGGATTTTGATTTCGACGCCATCATGGAAGGCGCCGACTGGTTTCACTGGTCGGGCATCACACCCGCCATTTCCGACAAAGCAGCCGAACTGACCCGTTTGGCTTGCGAAGCCGCCAAGCGCCACGGTGTCACGGTTTCTGTCGACCTCAATTTCCGCAAAAAACTCTGGACGAAAGAAAAGGCGCAATCCATCATGAGACCCCTGATGCGATATGTAGACGTTTGCATCGGCAATGAAGAAGATGCCGAACTCTGCCTCGGTTTCAAGCCCGATGCCGATGTGGAGGGTGGAAAGACGGACGCCGAAGGCTATAAAGGCATCTTCAAGGCGATGGCCAAGGAGTTTGGTTTCAAGTATGTCATCTCCACCTTGCGTGAGTCGTTCTCGGCCACACACAACGGTTGGAAAGCAATGATATATAATGGCGAAGAATTTTATGAATCGAAACGGTATGATATCGACCCCATTATCGACCGTGTGGGCGGCGGCGACTCTTTCTCCGGCGGAATCATCCACGGGCTGCTGACGAAGTCCAATCAGGGTGAGGCCCTCGAATTTGCTGTGGCCGCTTCGGCCTTGAAGCATACCATCAACGGAGACTTCAACCTTGTTTCCGTAGAGGAGGTAGAGGCGTTGGCCGGTGGCGATGCAAGCGGGCGCGTGCAGAGATAAAATGCCGGCAGTCAGACAGTTTGCTGTTTGATTGCCGGGAAAATCGTCACTCGGAAATCAAGCACACAGTAAAAAGTTTGAAGAACGCATACCCCGAACATTTAAAATATAGAAAGTTGTAAATTCGTCAAATAGTAAATAAAGTAAGATGGCAAAATTTGATAAAATAGCAGTGTTGAATAAAATCGGCTCTACCGGAATGGTACCCGTTTTCTATCATAAAGACGCGGAAGTTGCAAAGAAAGTGGTGAAGGCTTGCTACGATGGCGGCGTTCGTGCTTTCGAGTTCACCAATCGCGGCGATTTTGCTCACGAAGTCTTTGCAGAAGTTGTGAAGTTCGCGGCAAAAGAGTGTCCCGAAATGGCCATGGGGGTAGGATCCATTGTCGATCCGGCAACGGCAGCCTTGTATTTGCAGTTAGGAGCATGCTTCGTTGTAGGCCCGTTGTTCAATCCGGAGATAGCCAAGGTTTGCAACCGTCGTCTGGTGGCCTACACTCCGGGATGTGGCAGCGTATCCGAAGTGGGTTTTGCTCAAGAAGCGGGCTGCGACCTTTGCAAGGTCTTTCCCGGCGATGTGCTCGGCGCCAAACTGGTGAAAGGTCTGCTGGCCCCGATGCCGTGGAGCAAACTGATGGTGACCGGCGGTGTAGAGCCCACACAGGAAAACCTCACTTCATGGGTGAAGGCCGGCGTGTTCTGTGTAGGTATGGGCTCTAAACTCTTCCCGAACGATAAGGTGGCTGCCGAAGACTGGGCCTACGTCACAGACAAATGCAAGGAAGCGTTGGGATATATTGCGGAAGCAAGAAAATAATCCGGAGATGCGAAATCTTCGGGATTAGATGAGAAATCATTTTGTTTAAAGGTGTTTAAAGGAGACAACCATCGAGGTGCTTCGGCGTTTCGATGGTTCGTCTTTTTTTTTGGGGGGGGAAGTATTATTTAAGCTGAAAATGTTTATAAGTGTAAACTGTACTCCTCATGCGTGAAACAATGTTATAAAAAGGGCGAAAAATACACTTGTTGTTTTTACGCACGAAAAATAATCTTACCTTTGCAGTGCAGTTGAGAAACTGTATTTGGATTTGAAGAAAAAGCCTGTTGAGGTTTCATTCGGCATTCAATGCTCCAAAGAGGGGTGCTGATAAGAAAAAATGGATAGGCTTTTTAGAATAAGATAAGTTTTTGTAATAGGTAAAAAGATTTGTAGATATTTTCCTTTCATAAGGAATGCTTTTAAGTTTGTGACAAACGATTTTCGGTTTTGTAATAGGTTGATTAGTTAAGGTAAAAAGATAGTGACTTTTGTTTTTTTAATAGGTTGATTAGTTTGTTTTTTAGGTAGAAAGAAAGATTGATTTTAGGTAACAATTTTTTTTGATGCAATTAAAAAAGAAAAGCCTTTAAGGCTTTTCTTACAGTGGCGAGGGGTTCGTGAGAATTTTCTCGTTTTTTTATTATATAGATGAAGTTTTTTTTTATTGTTTGAGTAGTATTTACGTTCTTTTCCCTATATTTGTTTCTTGATATATGGGCAAGGAGCCTTAATCTCCTCTAAAAAGTTTAACAAGTATATAAATTGGCTCACATTCTGCATACAATAGATTGGCTTCTATACATAGTTTTTGGAATAAACATATTGTATTTATTAGTCTACAGCGTGGCTTCTTGCCGTCGCCCCCTTCCTTTATCTTCCAAAGCATCGTTACGGAAACGTTTTGCCATCCTCATTCCCGCTTATCGCGAAGACGCTGTGATACACGATTGTGTTCATTCCTGTCTGGAGCAAGACTATCCCCTTGAGAGTTACGATATCGTGGTTATTTCCGACCGCATGCAGCCCGAAACCAATGCCTCTCTCGCTTCGATGCCCATTCGTTTGGTTGAAGTCAATTTCGAGCATAGCACCAAGTCCAAGGCCTTGAATGCCGGTATGGCTGCCATTGGCAATGAATATGACATTGCCCTTGTGCTCGATGCCGACAATGTAATCCCTTACAACTATTTGAGCGACATCAACGACTTTTTCGCCCAACCGGGTGTGGAAGTGGTGCAGACCCACCGTGTCGCCAAGAACTTGAATAGCGACATGGCTTTTTTGGATGCTATCAGTGAAGAGATAAATAACTCCATCTTCCGTCTCGGACACGTCAATTTGGGGCTCTCTGCTGCTCTGATAGGGTCGGGCATGGCTTTCCGTTACGACTTATTTTGCGACACCATGACCCGAATTAAGGCGGTGGGTGGCTTTGACCGTGAACTGGAGCTGACTTTGCTCTATGGTGGCAAGCGTTTTCACTATTTGCCCGATACGTTTGTGTTCGACGAAAAGATTCAGAACGTTGACGACTTTTCCCGCCAGCGTCGCCGTTGGCTTTCGGCCCAATGGTATTATTGTCGGAAATTTTCCGGTCATCTGGGCAGGGCCATCATCGACCGTAACTGGGACTTTTGCGATAAATTCTTCCAACAGCTTTCCATCCCCCGCTTATTGTTGTTGGGCTTCACATTTCTTTTGTCCCTACTTGTCACCTTTTTCTGCTGGCAATGGGGGATGAAGTGGTGGCTGCTGTTGACGTTGCTGTTTGTGGCATTGATGCTGGCCGTTCCCCGCAGGCTGTGTACCAGTCGTTTGGCCATGGCTCTTCAGAAACTACCCCACACCTTTTGGTTGATGGCGGGCAATCTCTTCAAACTACGTGGGGCCAACAAAAATTTTATCCATACCAAGCATGGCATGACGGGGAAATAGAGACCGAATTTGTATATTGAGAATCATGATATACGGAAAAATTACTTTAGAGAATTGGCGTACAGCCCTCGTAGAGGGCGAAGAGCCGGAATCTTCCTTTGAGAGTTATAATCTGAAAGTTTACTTTTATGGCACGCTGCATAATCGGGATATGCTTCAGGCAACTCCCGACGACACCAATGCCAAGCTTGCCGCCGATGTTTATTTGCGCGATCCGGCATTGGGCTTTTCTCTTTTAGACGGTTCGTTTACCATCGTCTACTACTCCGAAAACGAATGCGGAGTGGTGCGCGACCGTCATGGCACACATTATCCTATATATTGTATGGCTGATGGAGACTT
Organism: Prevotella heparinolytica; assembly: GCF_002998535.1. Classification (NCBI taxonomy): domain Bacteria; kingdom Pseudomonadati; phylum Bacteroidota; class Bacteroidia; order Bacteroidales; family Prevotellaceae; genus Prevotella; species Prevotella heparinolytica. The sequence goes on from NZ_CP027234.1 coordinate 648,608, forward strand.
TTCCTCTTCCTGGCAGGAATTGAAAAAGCGTTGGAGAATGAAAACCGGGGAATACTTATGCTATAATGAATCCGCTTTGATTGGTTTTCTTCAGCGGGGCATTTTGGGGCATGGAGAAAGTTGTTGGCATGGGATATACTCTTTGGTTGCCGGCGAGAAAGTCTGCATGATGACAGAGGCCGGAGTTATAAGATCTTTTATAGTACCGGCTAAACACGACCAGGGCATAAACTCTTCTCTTCCCACTTTGGAGATGCTGAAGAAAAGCTTCCCTTCTGTGTATGAAGAAACGAAAGAAAAGGTCGGCAAGCTGATGGCGAAGTCTGTCTCTCCTGGTGGTTACCGGGTTGTTACGGATAGGAATCCGGATTTGGAATCCCTCTCCAGACGCTATGGCGAATTGCATGTAGAGGCCATCAAACGTCGCATCGGAGACAGCCGCCGGGTGGGCATCCTTTTAAGCGGAGGCTACGATTCGGGGGCCAACCTTGCCGCCCTGCGCAGTTTTTATGATGGGCAGATCGACTCCTATTCGGTAGGCTTCAAAGGCGACACGTGGACGGAGTTGCCCATGGCTCGCCTGATGTCCGAAACCTTTGGCACCCGGCACCACGAGTACGAGATTGACGGCACGGAAATCACTGCCTTGCCCGATATTGTCCGTTTCTTGGGCGAGCCTTTTGTTGAAGGCGGGCTGATGGTGAACTATTGCGCCATGCGCATGATAGGCGATGACAAGCCCGACGTCGTTCTGGGTGGCGACGGCAGCGACCAATATTTCGGCACTTCGGGTCGCGAAGTGGCATTGCACTATCTTGCCGCACGTACAGGTATGCTTCCATTGATGAAAGGAATGGGACGTTTGCTCGACCGTGACTCTTTCGATACGGGAGACAAGCTTTCGCGCATTCGTTTCCACATGGACAAGATACTGCATGTGTTGGAGGGCGAGCGTTTCGGCTTCTCCGATTCGGCATTGCGTGCTTTTATGCAATGTCCCACAGATTTCCATCCGGCAGTACCTCCCCGGTCGGATATCCGCAGTTTCGAGCATCTGTACACACAACATGCCAGAATCTCCGATTTGGAGATTGTCATCAACCGCATCATCCTCTTCAAGGCTTCCCGCATGGCCCGTATGTTCAATAATAACCTGACGTTTCCTTTTATGGACTTGGAACTTTACCGTTTCTTGCAAGAGTTGCCGGTAGGGTTGAAGTGTAAGGGCGACAGTGTGTTGGATATTGCGCGAGGGCGTTGCACGTCTAAGTTTCTGCTGAAGCATCACTACAAACCCTTGTTGCCCGAAGCCATCACTTCGCGCAAGAAGCAAGGTGGTTTTGCTCCCATGCCTTTGTTCTTCCGCAACGATGCGCTGCGTGCCCGTTTCAAGGAGTTCATCCTATCTTCCGGCATATACTGCGAATACCTTCGTCAAGACACCGTGGAGAAGTTCCTTACAGGCTACGACCGCGAGGCCGGACAGGAAAACAGTTGGTTCTGGCATCGTCAAAACAAGGCATTGCAATATTTCAATCTGCTGACGCTTGTCACGTGGTGGGAAGAGTTTATAGAAAAGAAAGAGGTGAAATTTGATTGATGTCAATAGATTAATCTTTAGAGGAAACAGATGTCCGTAAAAAACTTGGCTGCCAAAGGTTTGATCTGGAATGCAATTGAACGATTCTCATCTCAGGGCATTCAATTCATTCTTACCATCATCATAGCCCGTATATTGTCGCCTGACGATTATGGGCTTGTGGCCATGCTGGGCATTTTTATGGCAATTACACAAACCATTGTCGATAGCGGATTCAGCAATGCCTTGATTCAGAAAAGAAACCGGACGGAAGCGGATTACAGCACAATGTTCTATTTCAATATCGTAGTTTCGATATTAATGTACGGCTTGCTTTTTGCTTCCGCTCCGTGGATTGCCGGATTTTATAACCGGCCGGAATTGATAAACCTTGTTCGCATCTTGGCTCTTGTATTGATTACCAATTCGTTGGGGGTGGTTCAAATGACCCGTCTCACTATTGCGCTTGATTTTAAAAAGCTGGCTATTGCGTCATTGATAGGCGTTGTTGTTGGCGGTTCTTTGGGCATTTGGATGGCCTATCATGGCTATGGTGCTTGGACCTTGGTCTTTCAGTTGCTATCGGGCAATCTGTTTTGGGGCATGGCCTTGTGGCTGTTTACCCGTTGGGTGCCTAAGAGGAGTTTTTCATGGGCATCGTTCCGTGAGCTTTTTTCATTCGGCTCCAAGCTGCTTTTCTCAAGCCTGCTTCATTCGCTGTATACCCACATGTATTCGTTGGTAGTGGGTAAGGCGTTCGACGCCTCTACGCTTGGCTATTTTAACCGATCGTACACGTTGGGACAGTTTCCTGTGCAGAACTTTGGCAACATTGTGCATAAGGTGCTTTATCCCATCCAGTGCCGCTATCAGGATGAGCGTGAGAAGTTCAATCAGCTGTTTGTCAGTTATTTGCGGATATCCGGATTTGTGTTATTCCCGTTGATGGTTGGTTTTGCCGTTTTGGCAGAACCGATGATACTGCTGCTCTTAAAGGAGAAGTGGCTGCCTGCGGCGCCGTTATTCCGGATTATCTGCCTGTCGATGATGTGGCTTCCGATGATGCAGGCCAATGTCTCGGTGTTGGATGCCAAGGGGCGGAGCGATCATCATCTGCAAGCAGAAATTATAAAAAAAATCTTGGCAGTACTCATATTATTGTTTACTTTGCAATTCAGCATTGAAATTGTTTGTTGGGGTATGCTGGTTTATTCCTTCGTCGACTTGTCGGTTATTATAGCTTATTCGCGTAGGCTGACTTCAGTGGGCTATAAGGAACAGTTCAGGATATTGGCCCCTTCGCTCATTTTGTCCTTCGTGATGGGAGGGTTTGTGTATGGAGTCACATTCATTATAGATTCCGCCGCATGCAAGTTGCTTGTCGGTGCAGGAGCCGGATTAGGTTTTTATCTTCTTTCCGCTCATTTGTTGAAACTCCAAGAATTTAAGCTTCTGATATCCTTTCTGAAAGGAGATCGTAATGAAAGAAACTGATAGTCCCACCTAAAAAAAGAGGATTATGAAGATGAAGATAGCATATTGTATACCTGCGCTTTATTATCCCAGCGGGATGGAGCGGGTGCTTACCATGAAGGCTAATTATTTGGCTCGTCAGGGACATGAGATACATATCATCATCACCGACGGGGGAGATAAGAAACCATATTTCCCGTTGGACGAATCAGTGAGAGTGCACCAGCTCAACATTGATTTTGAGGAGCCTTACAAGCATTTTCTTCTTTGCCGCTTATGGCTTTACCGGCAGAGAATGTATAAACTGAAAGAAAGGCTGAGTGTTTGTTTGTCTCATATCCAACCGGACATCACCATCTCCTTGTTGCGCCGCGACATAAATATTATTGATAGGATGAAAGACGGCAGCATCAAAATAGGTGAGATCCATTTCGACCGTTTGCATTACAGGTATTTCAATGCACGGTGGCTGCCTTCGGTGCTAAACTCTTATATACAGCGGCGTTGGATGGGCAATCTGGTACGCGAATTGCGTAAACTTTCTAAATTCGTCGTGTTGACCTATGAGGATCTCGCGTATTGGACGGAGCTGGACAATGTGATGGTGATACCAAATCCGGCTTCGTTTTTCCCCGACCGGGTGTCGGATTGCCGTAACAAGCAAGTGATAGCCGTAGGGCGATATGTTGAGCAAAAAGGTTTCGACCGGCTTATTCCGGCTTGGCGACAGGTGATAGACAAGCATCCTGACTGGGTGCTGAAGATTTATGGGGACGGTCGCCTGCGAAACCAGTTGCAACATCAGATAGAGAAGTTGGGGTTGTCCGAGCATTGCATACTGGAAAAACCGGTATCTGATATCATTACGAAATATCAGGAAAGTTCTATTTTCGTGTTGAGTTCCCGGTTCGAGGGAGTATCCCTTGTGATGATGGAAGCAATGGCATGCGGCTTGCCGGTGGTGGCATATGCTTGTCATTGCGGCCCGCGCGATGTGATATCCGAGGAGGTGGACGGATTGTTGGTGCCCGAGGGCGATATCGACGGGCTGGCAGAAGCGATGAGCAGGTTGATAGAAGATGAGGGGCTTCGGATGGAAATGGGTAAAAACGCCCGTGTGAAAGCAGAAAAATATGATATAGACAGTATAGGGAAACAGTGGATTGATTTGTTCGAATCATTATTGGAAGAAAGGAGAAAACGGCTATGAGGTGGTATGAGAAATACATGCAAGTCTATGAAAAAAGCTACGATGAAGAGGCTTTCAGAGGAATCGTTTCCGAGGTTAGAGGCAACCTGCAGAAGTTGCAGAGCGAGGCTCCTTTGGTCACGGTTTCCGTTATAGCTTATAATGAAGAGAAACACTTATTGGCATGCCTATGGGCTTTGAGCGACCTGAAGACCAAATATCCGATAGAAATTATAGGAGTGAACAATGACTCGAAAGACAGAACGGCTGAGATATTCAAGGCTTCGGGCATTCCCTTCTATACCGAGTTTCAGCACAGTTGCGGCCATGCACGTTTGTGCGGCATGTCTCATGCCAAGGGCAAGTATCATATAAATATAGACGCAGACACGCTTTACCCTCCCTGTTATGTTGATACGGTGATTGATTTGATGGAGCGCTCGCCAAAGGTTGTGGCGGTGAGTGCCAATTGGGGTTACATCCCCAGCGAGCACTATTCGAGGTTGGACATGGTGCTGTATGAGGCGCTCCGTAATTTATACCTCCGTTTGCAAGCTATCAAGCGTCCGGAATTAAGTGTCCGCGGGTTGGTTTTCTCCTATCGGACCGAGGAAGCCCGTAAGGTAGGCATCCGGGTGGATATTATTCGTGGTGAAGACGGGACGCTGGCTTTCGGCCTGCGCAAATACGGCAAGATAGCCTTTTTGTATGGCAGCAAAGCACGTGCCGTCACAGGTTACGGCACTATTGGAGAGGGAATGTTGTGGAAGCGTTTCTGGTTGCGGGTAAAACAAATCTTAAGCAAGGGCAAGGGTTTTTTCTTTGCAGCCAAGAAGTATGAAGACATGGAGCATAACTTGGTAGATAAACAAAAGAAAGGGTAGGAAACAGCACTCTGTGAAATGCAGGACGCAGACCGACGCCAGTGCGTAAAAGAGCTGACGTGGTCTGCGTTTTTTTTGTTTTGTGTTTCACCATCTTTCTTTCTTCACCTCGAAGCAAGGGCATTGCTTGGTCCATTCCATCGGTTCGATTTCGCCGTTGTGGTTCAGGTCGGGACTGAGGTCGCGGTGTCCTACGACTTTTGCACCCGGATAGTCGGACAGCAGCACCCTGACGAGGACGCGTAGCGAGTGGCGTTGCCATTCGGTTCGCGTGTCTTTGGGGTTGCCGTAGTGGTCCAGACCGCCTTCATAGCACACGCCGATGGAGTGGGCATTGTGCCCACGGGCGTGGATGCCGACCCTCTCGACCGGGCGTGTGGTAAGGATGCGGCCGTCGCGACGGATGTAGAAGTGATAGCCTGTGCCGTCAAATCCGCGTCGACGATGTGCCGCCTCCAGAGCTTGCTCGGTAAAGGGACGGTCCTCGCACGTGGCGCTGCAATGTATCACGATCAAATCAATGCGTCTCATCGCCGTTACAAATTTGAGCCTGTCATGGCGTGTGTGCTGAAGGCACCCAGCAAGGCGGAGGCCAAAGCAATGATCAGTTTCAACACATTGTCCCAAGTAGTAGATTTTTGTTTCATGGTTTTTAGAGAATTAGTTTGTGGTTAGTGGTTAGTGGTTAGTGATTGGCGGTCAGTGGCTTGCCGGGCACTGACCGCCAATCGTTCATCGCTCTTCATCATCCTAACGGGTTTTCGTTCTGGCCTCCTTCCGAAACGGAGCCGCCGGAAGTTTCGCCGGAATTACCGGAGGTTCCGCTGCCGGCGGACGGGTTGTTGCCGGAGGGTTTGGAGGGCTCTTCGGACACGAGTTCGAAGACGATGTTGTTGGGTGCGCCTTTGGTGGTGGCATTGCTGTCGTTTACCAGGCGGAAAGCGTTGGCCACGCGGAAGCGGATGTTGACGCGCTCGATGTTTTTCACCGTGCAATCTTTGGCCGCTTCGCTGGTACGGCATCTGAAGGTGGTGTGGAAGATGCCGAAGCCGTCCAGCTGGACACTGTTGCCGTCGGTCAGGGTTTGGCGCATTTGGCGGATGATGGCTTTGCCCACGTGCTCCACGTCTTCGGCCGACATGCCGCCGAGGGCTTCGATGTCTTGTGCCAGACGGCTGAGGTTGAAGATTTTAGCATCTTTGGGCTTGCGCTTCAGGGTGTAGACCATGGGCGACCGGGCATCTCCGATTTTTTTGCGACGCATGCTGCGTACTACTAATGCTGTTGACATGATAATTGAGTGTTTTCTTAAATGTTTTGTTATAAATGGTTTCTCTGTGCGAAACGGCGGGGCGGGGGAGATGTCTCTGCAGCGAATCTGTCCGCTTCGTTTCGTTGGTGCAAAGATAGGAAGCCGCTTGGGGAGGGAAGGAGGTTCGGAGAGGTTGGCGGAGGTTCGGAGAGGATAAGGGAGGATATGGTTGCATCTAACCACTACACATATCATGTGGGTGGCTGATATTTGAACAGAAAAGGAAGAGTAAGTTCTTTTAGTGTTCGGAATATCGCTGTTTCTATCGGCATTTGGGAGCTCTGTGGTAAACTTTAGGGTCTCCTTGCATCTCTTCACGGTTCGCCCAGCGCGTCGACGATGAGCTTCACTTGTGCCGGGGTGTAGTGCCTGCTTGTGGGGCGCAAGCCGGTGGCCATGAGGCGTTGTTCCAGTCCGGGAGAGGTGTGTATCCACTTGTTGAAGCGGTTGACGGCCGTCTGCTGGCACACGTTGGGGAGGTAGAGCGAGGCGAGTTCGCCCTTCCCGTAGCTGTGTATCGGGAAGGGGGACTCGGACAGTAGTTCTGCGGTTTTTCCGGTTTGCATGTCTGTTGTTTTATTTTGTATTTATTATTGATACAAATGTAGTGATTATTCATTGAATAACCTACCGTTTTCGGCAATATTTTTCAGCCAATTTTCGTTGTCGAAGCGTGTGTTCACGGGGCCCGGACGGTCGCCGTCGGGGGTGCGGACGATGTCTTCCTCGCAGGGCCAGTAGCGGCCGTTCAGCAGGTTGTAGACGAAGGAGGCCGAGGTGTGTGCCCTGCCCAGATGCTTGAAGCGCACCTTGTCGACGTAGACGGTGACCATCTGCTTGTCGTCGTTGCGGTCTACGGCCAGGCAGTAGTCGGCCATGTTGCCGAAGTCGGCCGAGCCGTTGATGTCGTTCATCTCCACGCGGCGCAGTTGGCCGTTGTCGGTGCGGTTCACCTTGCGGGGGTGCACCACGAGGATGACGAGGCATTTGTTTTGCGTGGCAAACCGCCCTATCTTGCGCAGCGTGGAGCGGATGTTGAGCAGCTCGGAGTCGCCCGTGGAGGCGGGAGGTGTTTCGAGGCGGTTCATGGGGTCGATGACGACGATGCGCACACCCCTGCGGCGCACCACCTGACGGGCTTTTTCCAGCACGTGGTCGATGGTGTAGCTTTCGTCGCCGGGCAGGATGTGCACGATGTTGTCCGTCAGCCAGCGTTCGGCGTGGTCGAAGAGGGCTTCGGTGAGGCCTCCGTCGATGTGGAAGCGCTTGCCCGTGAGTTTTTCTATCAGTTTGGACTGGTGGTAGACGATGGGCATGTTTTCGGGGCTGAAGTAGGCCACTTTCCACTCGTGGCGCAGGCAGAGGCGCAGGGCCAGTTCGTCGATGAACTCCGACTTGCCGTCGCCGGGGCGTCCGGTGACGATCATGAGGCGTCCCGGCTCGAAGGTGCAGTTGCGGTCGAGGTTGTCCCAGCCCGTGTCGGCGCCTTGCTGCAGGCCGTTTTCGTAGAGGGTGCGGAGGTCGTCGTGGCACTCTTGCGCGGTGAAGATGCCCTCCAGAGGCACTTCTTCGGCTTGTTCGAGGCAGATGCGCAGGCTCTCGGCGCCGTACTTCACGAGGTGTTCGTTGGCATCCTTGCAGCCGGGGCCGAAGTGCACCGTGCGGCAGCGTTCGGCACCGAGCCGGCGGATGAGTTCTTGGCGCAGCAGCATTCCGGCGGCGTCTTCGTCCACGGCGATGCAGATGCTCTGCTTGTCCTCGAAGTGGGTGTCGATGAAGCGGTCGAGCCACGTCAGGTTGGCGTTGGCGCCCGATGGCACGGAGATGACGTCCCTGCGTCCGGCGGCCATGCACGAGGCGGCGTCGAACTCGCCCTCGGTGATGATGCACTGCGGGGTGCCCAGTATGCCGTCGATGTTGTAGGGGATAAGCTCGGCGCCGCTCACCATCATGAAGTGCTTCTGCGCGCTGCGGTACTTGGTGTTGACCAGCGTGCCGTTCTCGAAGTAGTTGAAGCAGATGCAGTTCTCCTCGCGGTTGTCGGCCGGCATGCGCCGGCGCTCTTCGGTGATGCGCAGTTCGGCCAGCAGGCTCTGGGGCAGGCAGCGTGTCTCGGTCCAGTAGCGTTCCAGCCGTTCGCTGAGCTGCATCTTCGAGGGGTCGAACACGGGGCGGCGGAAGTGTTGCGGCGGGCGGACGGCTTGCGTGCGTTGCTGCAACCGGAGGCTGTGCTCGCGGCGGGCGCGCTCTTCGGCTTCGTCGGGCACGTAGAAGCTCCAGCCGCAGTGGTGGCATTTGCACAGTCCGAGGTCTAAGTTCACGGAGAGCGATTTGTCTCCTTTGTGCCTGCGCGTGTCGTTGCATTGCGGGCAGACGGTTTTCACTTTGCCGCTGTTGCGGCCGCGGGTGTCGATTCCATACTTGTGATAGTTTCTCATAATAATTTCGTTTTATTTTTACAAAAAAAAGATTTGGTTCGTAGGTGTGCGGGGCGGACTCCGGGGGAGGGGTGTCGTCTGCAAGCCCGCATTTGGCGGCCTGCATGCCCGCACTTGGTTGTCCGCAAGCCCGCATTTTGTTCTCTGCAAGGCTGCACCTTACTGCTTGCAGGACGCCACTTTGAGGCCTGCAAGACGGCACTTCATGGTTGTTGCGCCCTCAGTTTGCGGGGCACATGAGGTGCGGTCAGGTGTTCCATGTCGCCGTGGTCTCGTCCCAATAGGCCGTGGCCGAGGGGCGCGGTGGAGCGTTCGCCGGTATGAGGCAGCCCAGATAGGTGCGTTTCCCGTCGATGCACTGCTCGTAGCGGTAGGGGTCGGGAGGGATGGCGGTCGCTACGCCGGGCGTGGCTTCCAGCCTGAGCAGGGTTTGCCGCAAGACCTGCGAGGTGTTTCGTCCTGCCATGGTGAAGTAGGCGAAGTAGCGCTTCACGTCGCTGAGTTTCAGCAGTTCACCGCCTTTCCCAAGGTAGATGATGTGCTGCTCGAACACCTTTACGGCCTCCTTCAGGTGGCGGCTCAGCAGGTCGCCGTAGCCGCTTTTCATGAAGACCACTTCGAGCCACGAACTGTCGTTTTGCATTTCGTCGAGGTAATGCTTCCAGGGCAGGATGGCTTTGTTTTCTACCTCCACCTCCACCTCCACCACCGATGAGGGGGATATATGGGGGAGATATTCTCTATTCTTCTCTTCTCTGTTCTTTTCTTCTCTTACGCGCGCGAGGCTTTTGCTGTGCGTTAAGTTGCTGTCGCACTGCGGTTTATCTGTGTTTTCGGACGTCGCCCGACTGCTTGCCGACTCGGAGCCGGCTTGGAGTTGGCTCCGGGTCGGCACGGGGTTGGCGGGTGCTTCGCCCGAAGAAGAAACGATGGCTGTTGCTTCTCCGTTTACCGGTTCGGCTGTCGCCTTGTTTCTGTTTTCGGGGATTCCGTTGCCTGTCGGTTTCGACTTTTCACGGTTCATCGCCGGGACGGTTGTTTTTTTGGCTGCCGTTTTTGTTTCCGTGGCGGTGGAGGTTGCTTTTCGGGCACGGGGCATGGTTTGTGCCTTTTCCGTTTTTGTTTCCGTGGCGTGGCTCCCGGTTCTTTTCCGTTTTTCGGTGGTATTTTTCTTTGACACGGATTGCTCCTTCCGCCACGGCTCGTAGAAGTCGATGGCCGACGAAAACATGTCTCCTTCGATGACGAACAGGCCGTAGTTCCTGACTATTTTTTCGAGATAGGCTTGTGGGAAACCTTTCTGCTGCATGAGTTTCAGTTGCCCGAGGAAAAGGCGGGCGGAACTCTGGCTGTAAAGTTGTTCGATGATGAAGAGGTAGCTGCCATATCCGCGCGCTCCTTCTTCGTCGATGAGTTTGAAGAGCCTGCTGTCTTGGCTCATGTTGAAGCGATGTTTAAACCAACTATAGCTTTCCATTTTTTGTTTTGTATCTGAGTTATGCTGTTGTGGCTGCAAAGTTAAGGCCTGCGAAGACAAAATGCAAATGCACCAAAAACCGGGTTCGCGGCATTTTATAGCCCTCACAGCATGTTCTGAGGCCGATAAAATGCCGCGAACCCGGTTTTTCATAAAATTATCGATATATTGATATTTTTTCTGATGGTTTTTATAAATGTCTTGTTAGTCAGTGGGTTATGGAAGCGCTTCGCCGGAGGTGGGGAGGAGGTGACGGATGCGCCGGCAAGATCTTTACACGTTATTTCGATTAACAATGCTATGCTTTTTACACATAAATCGAGGTTTCCTGCAATAGAATCTATCGTACTTATTCTCCTTATTGGAGCCGGTTTTCTTTTTATGATTTAGGATGCTGACGACGCAGGATAACACAGATTTTCTCTTCCCTCAAAAAATAAATCTGCGTAATCAGCGTCTGAAAAGTCAAGAACACCCATTCCCTCCTGAACCGTCAAGAAAAAAGAAAATAATCTCTCTATAAATTATCAAGAAAACGGAAAGGATAAAGCGGGGGCAGGGCAGCCTGATGCGCGGATGTGCCGTGCGTGCGTTGTTGTCACTCATCGTTCTTTCAGTGCTTGCGGGTGTGCTTGTACTTCCGGGTCACTTTCCTCATAGACGCCATTGCGGCCGCCATACCTTTGGTGATTTCGGGCTGCTGCTCCATGTAGGCGTTCAGCGTCTCCTTCAAGGTTTCCAACACGGCGAGCGTTTCCGCTCTGTGAACTGTTTCGAACGAATAATTAAAAATCTCTCTTTCGTCGAATGCGATTCGGATGTCTACTTTTTATTCATAATTTTAAGTAAAATGGCGCAAAGATAGCAAAATTCCCTTTTCTTGTATAAAAGAAAACAGCCGATTGCAGATGCGCAAGAGTGCAAAAGGAGGAAAAGCGTTTTTCCCTCGCCGGAAACGCTGATTTTACCACAAAAACCGGCCATAAAATTTGGATACAGGTATGAAATGCCGTAACTTTACGGCACGCAAGATTCTTACGAAACCGTGAAAATCCATGCTGTCGAAACAATTACATAAAGGAAAAAACAAGACAATGAACAAAGGGATGAAAGAACCGGGACAAATGCTTTCCGAAAACGGAGCGGTTTACGGCGAAACGGAATTTTCGGCTCAACTTCCGCAGGCACAACAGGAAGAAAAAGTGCGGCAACTCATAGCTGAAGGCTTTGCCATAAACTTCGTGCGATTCACCCCGCAGACAGTGGTGCCTGAAAACAAAAGGTCATGGAAGGGCGGCGGACACATGTACTCTTTCGACTATGCCTATAAACTGAAGTCCGTGAGAGATTGGCTCTTCATGCAACAAAAATAATCTCTTTCCCTCAAAAAAAACGCCATCATTATAATAAGCAAGAAACGTAACCACCCTAAAAATGGAGCAGAACAACCACCCTTTGATATCCTTCGGAATACCCGTGTACAATGCCGCCGACCTGATAGAGCGCACCCTGCTGTCTGCCCTGAACCAAACCTATCCGAACATCGAATACCTTTTTGTGGACGACAAGGGCAACAGCATGGACATCGTGCGCCGTGTGGTGAACGGGCATCCGCGCGGCCATGCCGTACGCATCATCGACCAGCAGCGCAATCAAGGGATAGCCGTGGCCCGCAACGCCATTCTGGACCATGCGCAAGGTGAGTATCTCTTCACGATGGACTGCGACGACGTGATTGTGCCCGACTGCATAGAAATTCTTTACAACCAAATGCGGAGCCATCCCGTGGACTTCGTGGCCGCCTCGTTTGTGCGCATGGACATGAACGGAAATACCTACAAAGGCTGCCGCTACGAAGATACCCTCGTAGAAGGCGGCACCTATCCCGTGGCGCGCTACCGCTACGGCGAAGGCAAAGAGCTGTTTGTGGCCTCGTGGAATAAGCTGTACCGGCTCGACTTCCTGAAAAAACATAACATACGCTGCCGCCCCGGACACTACAACGAAGACCCTTGGTTCACCTACCAAGTCATCCTGAACGCCCGTTCCTGCCACCTCATTCCCCATTGTACGCTGCACTACACCTGCAACCCCGAATCCGTCTCAGGCCTCTCCGCCTCGCGAGGATATACGGAGAACATAGCGCGCCAATACGTTGAGATACAGCAGTTGAAGAGCAACTACATCCGCCCCCTCACTGCCGAGACATTCTATCGCAAGCTGTTGGCGGACATCATGCAGATGAGCCTCTACCATGCCTATCGCATCGCCGACTCACGTCTGCTGCCTGCCGCCTTGAGGAAAGAGCTGATGCGGCAGATCCTGTCGGTATATTTTACCGCCCCCGCCCGCGACCACGGAGGAAAGCGAACGGCCAAATACCTGCTTCTCCGCGCTTTCTTCTCCCTGCCCATGACACTGAAGTGCGGCATGGTCGGTTTAGGCAGGACATTGCAAGTGAAAAAGCGGATAAGCAGGTGGGTGCATTTTAAACATTAAGACGATAGAAGCCTATGGTGTCCATCATCACTGTAAATTATAATGGTTGGCAAGACACATGCGAACTGCTGTCTTCGCTGAAAAAGTTTGAGACCTATCCTCACGAAGTGATCGTGGTGGACAATGCCTCGAAAGGTGACGACGCAGAGCGTATCAGTGCCGCACACCCCGATGCGGTTGTGGTGCGCAGCGAGCACAACCTCGGTTTTGCCGGAGGCAATAATCTGGGATACAGGTATGCGCGCGGCGAATACTTGTTTTTCCTGAACAACGACATGGTGGTAAAGCATCCCATGCTGGAACCCATGGTGGCGCGGCTGTCCGACTTGAAAATAGGCGGGGTGTCGCCCTGCATCCACTACCTCTACAAACCCGAAGAGTTGCAGTATTACGGCTACCGCGACATGACACCGTTGACGCTGAAGCATACCACCGAACCTTTCGACCCCTTGCGGGCGGCCGATTTCATGCAACCCAAAGAGACCGAGGTGCTGCATGGTGGCGCAATGATGGTACGCCGTGATGTGATGGAGGCCGTTGGCCGGATGACAGAGGTATATTTCTTGTTCTACGAAGAGTTCGATTGGAGTCACCGCATGCGCAAGGCTGGATACACCTTGTATTACGAACCCGGAGCGGAGGTCTACCACAAAGAGAGCATGAGCATTCCCAAGTCCACCCCTTTCAGGGAATACTACTTGTCGCGCGCACGGATGATATACGCCCGCCGCAATTGCAGTGGATGGCGCAAACCGTTGGCCTGTGCCTATCTGCTGCTGGTGGTTCTGCCCAAGAAAATGCTGATGTTCGCCGTCGAAAAGCGGCTCGACCTGCTCTCTGCCATATGGAGGGGCACGTTTGCCGGATTCCTGAAACGTTCGGTGTCGGGCTGACACGGGACTGGAGGAGGTGTGTATGCGTGAGCTCCCTCTTATCTGAAAGGGCGAGGAATGAATCTGTAAATAATCGTGTAATGTGCAATCTATGAAAGTATATATCAAGAATAGAAAAAGAAAAGCCGGACAATTCCAGTTTTATATGCATCAGTTTGTAGAGGCGGCTATTGCCCGTAAAATTACGCCTCGCGCAGATGTGCTGTTTGACGTGACCTTCAGTCTTAAAAAAGTTCTGTCGGCTCTTTCCTCATTGCGTTCTTTCATCTTTAAGAAAAAAATGCCGGCAGGAGCTGCAAAAGCAACCAGTGCCGTGGTTCCGGCCAGCGGCGGAAATTCCTTGAGGAAAATAGGCATGCGGCTGTATCCGTGGCTCAACAAGACCGAAAAGAAAAAGGCCATTATCGTGACAACCACCGGAGCCACTTTTTTCAGAAATGCGTTTCCATTTTTCTATCGGTATGAAATCATACCGGTGCTGTGGGATGTGTGGCCTTCTACGTGGGAAAGTTTGTTTAGCGATCTGAAGTTGTTCGAATGCAAGATGGTGTTTGTTACGGCAAGAGACATGGCCCGGAAAATTTCTGAAGAACTGGGAATCGAGGCTCATTGGATTCCCGAAGGAATAGACTTGGGCGACTATGACAAAGGAAACGACTTGTCGGAAAGGCATGTGGAGGTGTACGAGCTTGGACGGCAAAAAAAAGAATATCATGCCATATTGGAAAAACTTCATGCGGCAGGCATCATAACGCATTATTACAGAAACAGATATGCAGAGGATGGAAGACTCTTGCAACTGGCTTTCCCTACGGCGGAGGAGTTGCTGGAGGTTCTGTCGGACACAAAGGTGCTTGTCTCTTTCCCGCTCACAGACACCGACCCGCAAAAGTCGGGAAACCTTGAAACGTTGACCCAACGCTATTGGGAAGCGATGTTGAGCCGGTGCCTCATTGTGGGCAGGGCTCCGAAGGAACTGATTGATTTGATAGGCTATGACCCGGTGGTGAATATCGATTGGGAAAAACCCGGGGAGCAAATGGAAGAGCTGCTGAAAAACATACACACTTACCAGGGATTGGTGGACCGTAACTATGCCACGGCCTTGGAAAATGCGTCATGGCTTGACAGAGTGGATAAGATAAGCAAGATTCTGGCCGACCGTAACTATCAACTCTGAACCCGTGCAGGGCAGGAGGAGGTTATTCCGTCTTCACCCACCGTCCGGATGCGGCATCCAGTTTTTTTATGATTCGGGCCGGATTGCCCACAGCCACGCTGTAAGCCGGAATGTCTTTGGTTACAACGCTTCCCGCGCCTACAATGACGTGCTCGCCTATCTCGACGCCTGCCGTGATGATGGCATTGGCGCCAATCCACGAGCCATCGCCTATCCGGATGCCACGGGTACTTACGCCTTGTCGGTGTATGGGCAAACCGGGATTCTCGTAGTTGTGGTTCAACCCCGACAGCACCGTGTTTTGTGCCAGAATCACATGATGCCCTATCTGCACGGGGCCTATAAGGGTGGAACGCAGTCCGATGCGCGTATGGTCGCCGATGATGACATCGCCCACCCCGTTATCCACTACGCAATATTCTTCGATGGTGCTGTCCGCACCCAACCGGAATCGGTTGAGCGGCGAAACGTTGATGACCGTATTACGGCGGATCACCGCCCCTTTGCCGTGGTGGAACACCAATGGATTCACCAGCCATTTCACCCATAAACGCGGGCGTGCATTGGAAAACATCAGCCGATGGATGCGTTTTTTCCATACAGGCGATTGCTTGATGCTGTTCTTCAGCTTTGCTATCTGTTTCATGGCTTCATCTGCGTTTAAATTCTTCAATGGCTTGGTATATCTTTTTCACGCTGTTCTCCCAGCTGTGGGTGTGGGCAAAACGGATGCGCTCTTGCGACAATGCCGTGTCATGTGTCTCGCCCACGGCAACCCTGAGTGCTTTTATCCACGATTCTGTGTCGTTGGCCAAGTGCGTGTGCCGGCCAAACACGTCGCGCATGGTGTGCGTGCCGGTGGCAACAACCGGTTTGCCCATGGCTAGGTACTCGTCTATCTTCAACGGATAGTTTCCTTCTGTAATAGGGTTCACGTATTGAGGGTTGATGCAGACGTCGAAATACCGGATGTAATGCGGAAGCATATCCACATCCTTGCGCCCCACGAAGAAAGCGTTTTTGAGTTGATGCAACGCATGGCCCTTGAAATGTTCGTCTTCGGGTCCCACAAAAACGAAGTTGTATTCGGCAAGCTGTTGTATCACCGCATACAGCAGTTCTCCGTCTATCCTGCTTTGGATGATGGCACCCGTATAGCCGATGACAGGAGAGGAGATACCTGCCATATCGGCAGGCCGTTCGTGTTCGATGCGAGCATCGTAAAGTTCCAGGTCAACGCCGGTGTTGGTTGTATGTATATTGCCATTCAGGGGTTTCAGCTCTTCCGTGAAATAGTCCGAATTGGTCAATACGATATCAGATTGGGCCACGATGGCCTGCTCGCAGCTCACACCGTATTTTTTCCAATAATCCACCCCGATAACGTAATCGCGGCGATAGTATATAGAAATGTTGGGACGGAGCAACTGCTTGAGGTAGCGGCTTCGGAAAATATCCGTATCAATGATATGGGTATAGTTCTGAATCTTATATTTTTTTATCGTCTTCTTGATGGTACGGGCTATAGTGTAGTTGTTGCAATAATTCATCAAATTGAACAACCACCTGAATGGCATGTTGCCTGCGGGTAATGCGGGAATGCGGCAATAAATAATGTGAAGATTGTCATTGACTGAAACAGCGTCAGGCTTATTCGGTCGCTCACCTTTCCGCATCCATTGCAAAATACCGGGAGGAGTATTGATATAGAATACTCTGTTCTGTCTCGAAATCTCTATGGCTGTATTCTTGATAGTACTGCCTATTTCGATATCCCATGACTGAAGAGTGGTAATGATGAAATCTGCCATACTTGTTAGCTTTTTATTCTTGACTGCTCCGTGCGAGAGAGGCGTGTAGTGATTTCGTTGTATATTTTTCTGTAATCCTCGGTCGTTTGTTGCCAAGAGAATCGTTTTACGCGAGCCAATCCGTAGGCCGATTGAGCCTGATAGTATTCCGTGTCATTCTCCAGCCTTAGCAGTGCTTTTGCTATTTCGTTGAAATCAGAAGGATTTACCAGTACCCCTCCTTCGCCGGCCACTTCGGGCAACGAAGAGCAATTGCTGGTGATGACGGGTGTGCCGCATGCCATGCTTTCCAGCACCGGTATGCCGAACCCTTCTTGCAAAGAGGGATACAAGAAAGCGAAGGCGCCGTTGTATAGCGCAGGCAGGTCTTCGCCGGGCACATAACCCGTATAGACAATGTCGGGAGTGCAATATGCAATCCCCATCTTGCCCAGCAACTCTTCCACGTATTCGCGCTTCAGACCGGTGACAACCAGTTTCAGGGCTCGTTTCGACCGTTGCAAGTATGCATGATATGCACGCAACACGCCTTCCGTGTTTTTTCTCGGATCGGTGTTGCCCAAGAAAAGCAGGTATTTCTCGTCTGCCAGGTATTTACGGGTAACGGGTTTCGTCTCCTCGTCCGTCAAGGGGCGGTAGCAATCGCTGTAACCGTTGTGCACTACGCTGAGCTTCCCTTTTAATTGTGGAAAATAGGCGAGGATATTGGCCTGTTCTGTTTCAGACACAGTGATGATGTGTCGGCAACGTGCAACGATGCGGGGTACGTTCCAGCGCCGATAGTACCATCCTAATTGCTGGTAGCGCGACATCTTCTTGCTCTTGGGTGTATTCAGGAAAATAATGTCGTGCAAAGTCAACAGCAATGGAGCGGGGCTGTATAGTGGGGCCGTGTTCGATGTGCAATGCAATATGTCGATGTGCATGCGGCGCACGGCTCGCGGAAGAACCCATTGTTCCCACAGCGGATATACAGGGCATTTCAGCTCCACCACTTGCATGTTCCTGCCACTTTGCAGGCAGCGGTCCGGCCCAGGGGCAACGAATACGAGGTACTCATTGCCGTCATCCTCTTGCTGTAACCGGTGCAACACTTCAAGGATGACGAAATCCATGCCATGTTTATCTGCACGGAATATCCGTTGGGTTTCAATGCCTATCCTCATTCTTTTAGCTTTTTGTTTCTTTTTTCTTTCTGAAAAGTCGTGCTACATGACTGAATGCCGAGGCTACTATCAAAATAGGTAAAGGCCAGAAAGCTTTACGGAAACGACGGCTCACTTCTCCTTCGGGCAAGGCCATGAGGTAAGAAAACAGCAAAATCCCTAATAATACATACCACTTGATGCTGAGAGGCCAGTTTGCCAATGTCATGATAACGGCACCCAATACAATATAGGCTATGAGCAACAGTCTGGATGGCATCAGCCACTGAAACAGCTTTTCGCAAAGATCCCATTTTCCTTGCAGGAAGGCCAAAGGAAATTGCATCATGGCGGTAGCCTTGCTTTGATATTCTGCTGACAGCCAACGTTGACGTTCTTTGCTGTATTCGGAAGTTTCTTCTTTCTTTTTGCAATAGCAAACTACCTCTTCCATATACTCGGTGTATATGTTTTCCTTCAGCAACTCTATTTCCATGGCTTTGGTAAAGTCACTGCCCTTCAATCTGGGCATAAGACGCTGGAACATCTCAAAATCGAACATCATGCCCGAACCTATGAGGGCCGACGAAAATCCGAGTGCTGTATGCGCCTTACGGAAGAGATGGTTGTTGATCTCTTCGCTGGTGGCACTCAAAATGGCTATGTTGGTATTCAGGTTCTCTGTCATGCGGTGTGCCTGGATGGCATCGCAACCCGAATAATAGGCATTGTTGAAGTACTCCAAAGCTTTGGGTACAATCTTATTGTCCGAATTGAAAATCGTAATGGCATCGTACTCGTTGTGGGAGTAACGCTCCATAACCTGCTGTATAGCATAGATCTTGGTACAGTATTCTTTATCCGGCACCACAATGTTGACAGGCATTTGAAGCAGTATACTGAGATCTTCTTCGGGTAGTTGGGTAGCTGCAACGGCAACGTCGTATTTGTCGCGCGGATAATTCTGGGTATCGAAAAAGTGGTTGATGGATTCAATAACCTCCTCGCCGTTCTTCAACGCAACGAACAAGACCAGAAAACGGTGCTGCTTTTTAGAAGCAGGGTAGCGATTCCTGTATTTCTGTAAAGAAGCGAGGGCATATACGAATAAATATGCCACGGGGATAGCTAACAGCAAAAAGAAAATAGCATCTGCCATTTGCAACGCATTGTTGTTTTCATTCATCCACCATTCGGGATTGAATATGGAAAAAAAATCGTTCATATCTGTTGGTATCTTTTGTTTCTAAATTATTATTTCATCTTTTTTGAGTTGCTTGTCCATATATGGGCCGTTCAAGATGAACGAGAAAAATATCGCAATGATAAAATTGCTGGGCAAAAATCCCATCCCTCGTCCGGCATAACCGTTCAGCCATATTCCGAAGATACTGCATAGCAGGGCAGTAAGTATCAGCCTGAGCTGTTTGTTCTTTATCCTGAACATTAATAAGTAGCAACTCCTTAATAGGACAATGGCTTGCAGAATGAGATAAAGCCCAAGGCCTACCACTCCGCCTTCTACCCAAATCCCTACATAATAGGAGTCGGTAGGGATAAAATCTTCGTTTAATTCCATAAGTCCTTTGACGTCTACAATCTTTCCTCCTACTCCCACGCCAAAGGGTTTGTCGGCCAAATAATAGGCAAAACGTTTCTGATTCTCAACTCTGACATTGAAAGAGGCATCTTCTGTGGGACGGAAAGCGGTACGCATACGCCTGATGAAGACATTGTCGTTTCCAATGTCGGTGAAATAGAAAAAAGAGAATGTAAATATGCCTAAAAGAAGACTGGTGACCATCATTTTGACGCTCTTGCTTATGAGGCAGTAAAGGGCGATGCCGCCAAAGGGAACGGCCATTGCTCCTCGTGTTCCGGACATCATCATACCAATCCATGCCAATATTGCAATGCCTAAGCAGAAATAACGGGCCATCTTCTTACGGGCTATTATACCAATGATTCCAAAGGTGACGGTAAACATACCCATGGAGGAACCGTAGTTTCCTGCATCAGTATAGAAGGAGAAATAGCGTATACCGCTTTGAAGGATATGAGTGTGCCATGCTCCTCCCAACAACCATTCCATTTCTGTATCGTCAAACCCTCTTCTTTTTTGCCAATAGGCCTTAAAAACTGCCGTAATAATGAACAATCCTAATAGGAACAGAGTGGTACGTAATTGTTTTGTACTGCATAAAAGGACTCCTGAAATAAAGTAGGTGAGGGGAAGCGTTAAGAAAACACTGCGGTTACTTACCAAATCGGCTATTCTGGCATACGGCGTAAGAAGGATGAGGAAACAATAAGTCAACCAGATGAGATAGGTGATGGTCAGCGTATTGAACCCTCTTGTCCAAGAATAACTTTCTCTGTTACTGATAATATTGATGGATATGGAGAAGAGGCAGAATGCCAAAGCGATATCCAATATCCCGCTTAATCCTTCTATTCCGCTATAACGGTAAATGGCAGAAAAATAGCATGTGGCGGTTGCAAATAGCACATAGCTCAACATAGGCTTTTCTATGGCATATATAAGGATTATTGCCACCAATGGAAGTAGCGTGACTGCCGCGAAGATGAACCAATGTTGCGTGATGAGACTATATGCCATGGCCAACAATCCCAGAAAGAATAACAAATAGTTTATTCCGGAGGCTGTCAGTCTGAAATTGTTGTCTTTAAGTGCAAATGCCATTATTCACGCGTTGTTTTAATCGTTAATTATTTGATGGCAGCTTGTTTGGCCGTCAATCCTAATTGCGCCAATCGACTGAAGAGAGAATGCGTCGGGGTCTGAGGAGGCAATTCTCCGGTGAACGACTCTACTACTTCACGGTCAGCATTGTTCAGATATAAATACAACGGAGCATCGTCGATCACGGTTTTTATATATTGCAATGTTGTATTGTCACTATTACGCCACAGACGACAAGCATTGGCCACCAAAACATTTACGTCCGCTTTATGCAGAACCGGCAGAGGAATAGAAGCCGTGTTGATGGCCGGATACTCTACCAGAATAATGTTAGGCACGGGTTCTGCTTGATTGGGTTGCCAAAAATCAGAAAGTTGCTGTGCATTGACGTAAGCGGCTGAGGAGGGATCGAAATCTACTTCTGCCTTCACAATGCGTATGTTCAATCCTTCGGTCTCCCAGTAGCTTGCAAAGAAATTGCCGAGGTAGCTTTTGCCTTCTCCCGTTTCCATACTCAACAAGCTGATCACGGTTGGTCGGTCGGGCTGTATATACTTATTCAGCCGTCGGCAACTATAAGCCGCTGCTATACGGTTGCAAGCTTTGAGGAAACCACGGAATTTAAGGTTGTTCGTACCGTTGAATGCCGCAATAACAGGAAGTCCCGTCAGGCGCTTGCTGCGTATCGGATCTCTCAATGTATGGTCAAGCAACTCTATGAGTAGGTGGAATGTGATAATAAACAGGAGGCTTCCCACGAATGCCACGAGAATATAGAGTGAACGTTTGCGCCCATTGTCCGTTAAAGGGTATTCCGGAGGAGCAACGTCTTGCAGGTTATTGGTGTTCATCTCAATGTTCTTCAGGCGAAGATTTGCTTCGGCCAACCCTCTGATCTGGTTGCGGTAATTGTCTTCAGCAATGCCGATGGCGCGTTGTTTGCGTGTCACTTGGGTGCCCACGGGAGACATTTGGCTGTACTGGTCGAAAATATCTTGTTGGCGATCTTGCAACACTTTCAATTCGGCACCTGCCTTGGCCTCATTTACCAATGCGGTAAGCCATTCGCTTACCATTTCCTGTATGCCTACTCCTTCTTTTGTGAAATTGAATTCATTTAAATTATCGGAGATGTGACTGATGTTTGCTTCCGCCTTCCGAAGTGCCTCTCTGTCTTTTATCAACTGCTCATGGGAGGCTTGGGCTTTATCGGATGTGAAAATTTCCTGCTCCATGATGTTCTGATTGAGGGTGCTGACTTTGTTCAACTCCTGCAACAAGTTTGTGTTGTTACGGATAATCTGCGCACGGATATCCATTTTATTGTCGAGCATTTTACGCAGTGCCACAGCTGACTCATACTCACGTAAGGCTTTTTCTTTGCGGTCGTCAACGCCGTAGCGGGTATTGGCTAATGCTTCGGTTTCTTCGCCATAATTAATAACCCGTTCTTTTATACAATATTGCATTAAATCATCTTCTTCCTCATTCAACAGCTCTTTGGCCAAACGCACTTGCTCTTCAAAATAGGCTATTACGTCTTTGGTCGCTTTAAAGCGTAATATTTCGTAAGCCTTCATCAATTCATCGATGATAATGATGAGCGTTTGCTGGGTTATTCCGGGGTCGGCCGAGGTGTAAATCAGGTTAAGAATGTCGCTGGCACCGGCGCGCTTCACAATAATCTCTTCCAAAGCCTTGGCACTGTAGAATGGTACCGGTCGGTTAAACATGGCGTATACAAAGTTCCTACCATCTTCTTTACGATAGTTGTAGAGGGCTTCTGTGGTCTTGTTTACGTCTTGTCTGTCCACTAAAGCCAATACCTCTTTGGGAGTATATTGCAGTAGTTGGCGATAATGTCTGGCCTGGATATAGTGATTGTCGTTCCACTCTTCACCATAGGTCAAGGCATTGGCAAGTAGTCTCACTGAAACTTTCTGTAAAGTACCACGCGATTTTGCAAGATTGATAAGGTTATCGAATGTGCTATTAATCGTTAAACTATTTACATAAGTTCCATCTATTGACGTCTCATTAGTGATTCCTGCGTAAAGACTCCCTTCTACTGTGTAGTTGAAAGGTAAGAATTGGGTAAAGTAGACAACCAAACCCGTAACAAACAGACTACCCCATAATAACCAATATCGGATGCGATAGATAAATTGAGTGATGAACTGAGCTATATTCATTTTTGTATTTTATTTATCCTTTATAATTTTTACGTTGGTCAACATCTCTAATAGTATGATGGAATTATGCAAAGCTACACGACTTTGTTCATAATTGGTAACTGCTCCCGAACGGCGTCCACGCTCCAAAGAGAGAGTGATGATATCAATTTTTCCTTGAATGAAGTTGTTCTCGGATATTTTCATCTGCGCATTGTATAAGGCTGCCGTTTCGGCTTTGGCTTTAATGGTGGCCAGCTGTTCGGTGACGGCATTATAGGCTTCCAATATCCTGAGACGGCGTTCCTCCATTACTTCTTCTTGCGCATATTGCAACTGCTCTATGTCGTACTTGTATTTTTTCAACTTTTGTGGACGGTTTATGATGTCTCCTATGGGTATGTTGACGCTTGCACCTATATTGAAAGTATGTTGTGCGCTCGACATGGATGTTTGATACATAGGAGTGAACTCGTTACTTGCATTACCGATGATGTTATAGCGTCCGTAACCATACGCCCCATTGATTCTGAAGTAGTTCATCCAATCACGTTTTTGTAGCAGATATTCATTTTTTGATTGTTCCACTCGTGAGCGGGCTTTTTTTACGGTCGCATTTTCAACCACGGCATCCAAGAATACAGAAAGTGGGGGAATCTGAAGTTCGTCAAGATTCTCAGGAATGTTTTGGGTAGCCAATTCGGTTGTTATTGCCTCCAGCTTCCGGTCTTCCATGTTTAATTTCTGCAATATCTTGATGCGTTCTTCCCGCGACATCTCCTGTTGTGCAAGGACTGATAGGGGCAACCCGAATGCCCCTAACAGGATGGCGCAATAAACGATGGACTTAATGTATGTTTTTATCATATCCAATGTTAAGTTATTGTTATCTTAATTATACGTTTTCTTTTTGAATAAATGCCGTAAAAGTTTTTAAAAGTATCTTCATATCCAATGTAAAGGAGAATTCTTTTGCATATTTGATGTCCAGTTGTTTGCGCTCGTCGGCAGACATGCGACCGGAATCACCGCGTTTTTCTACCTGCCAAAGTCCCGTCAGCCCGGAGGGACCCATGAAGCGGTCGATGGCGTCGTCACTGGTCAGCAGTTCGGCTTCGTAGAGGGGGAGGGGGCGGTTGCCTATGATGCTCATGTCTCCCTTCAGCACATTGATGAGCTGTGGAAGTTCGTCAATGCTGTATTTACGGATGATGCGACCTACACGTGTGACGCGCGGATCGTTTTCTATCTTGACAAAGGCGTTCTTTTTTTTCTTCTCTTTCTGTTTGAGGAAGTCCTGTTCTGCCAGAACGAAGTCATCGGAGATGATTAAGTTATCAGAAATGGATATGTCGGTATCGTCGCCGATGAGGTCTTTCGTCTCTTCCGTTGCCGGTTGTTCCGGCTCTTCGGTTTGGTATTGGTTGAGACTGCTCAACTCCCTCAAGCGCTTGTCGGCATCGGTGTACATGGAGCGGAATTTCAGAAAGTCGAAGATGTTGTAGTTGGTGCCTACGCGCTTTGACTTGTAGATGACGTTTCCTTTACTCTCCAGACGGATGGCAAGGGCTGTGATAATCAGCAGGGGGGAGAGCACAATAAGGGCTAAACCTGCAAAAAACAGGTCGAAAAGTCGCTTCCATAACGGAAGGTGAAAGATGTCGTCCCGGCTTCGGCTCTCTTTGAATTCTTGCAGTTTATTGGCCTCGCGTTTCTTGAGGTAGTCGCACATCTGCCGGATACTTTCTTCGGACGTTTCAGGTGGAAGACTGTTTTGCACCCCGGCTTTGATGTAAAGCGGGCGTTCTTTGGGGGTTATCTTGTCGGTAACCAATGTGATGTATACTCTTGGAAAGCGTTGGTGAAGACGGGTGATGGCGGGAGCGTCTGCTTCTGCCGAAGTTTTCTCATAAAGGATAGTCGTGCTGTATCGTTCGCGGATGCCATCGAGAATTTTTGGAGCTTTGGCAGCCTCGGATACAACGATGAACATGCCATTGGTCATTTGTTGCAAATGATCGATGGTAGTGCGATTCTGACCTATATAGATGTAGTAGAACATTCCTTTATGTAATGACTATCTTAAATGAACTTCTTGATTCTTACTTTCAGCTCCATCGGGTTGAAAGGTTTCAGGATATAATCTGCCGCTCCGTCTTCGAGCAGTTTGATGCGGTTGCTGCTGCTGTCTTCACTGGAAAGCATGATGACAGGTATCTGTTTGAACAATTCGTTGCTTTTGAGGTAGTGTAGAAATTCGTCCCCGGTCATGTGGGGCATGCGGATGTCCGAAATGATCAAAGCAGGTTCGTTGCCTTCGTGCAGCCACTCGATGGCTTTCAAAGGGTCTTCAACATAAGTAAAGTCGTACTCTTTCTCTAAATATGTCGAAAGTATCTTTCCGATGGTGGCTTTATCGTCTACTAACAATATCTTTTTCATACTCTTTCTTAATCGTGCGATAGGTTAAACATTGATTACATTTTCTTTCTTATCTATATACATTGTTTTCGTTGGGGGACAGATACCAGTTTGTATTGACATTACGGTTTCTTGCCCAATCGAGGAACAACGGATAGGCCCCGGCCGACGGGTTGGAAGTAATGGAAATATTGACTAATTCTTTCGGATAACGGAAATTGGGTACGCAGATAGCCCAAGTGTTGTTCCCTGCCAAATCGAGGTTGGTTTCCATGGTCATGCCGGCGGCGGTGGCTTTGTACTTCCAGAATTCATAGAGATGCACTTCCACGCGTTTCTGCATATACTGGTATTGATAGCAGATGAAGAAGTCCAAGTTGTCTTTGGAGAAGAGCGGAGTCTGCTTGGTTTGGTCGGCCAACTCGATGATGATTTCGTAAGTATAGCTCTTTCTCCCTTCGGCATGCAGGCCGGCTGTGCTGGCTGTATTGACATGGGTGCCTTGTTCTACCCCGAACACTTGATGCTCGTCGTTGAACAGGGGAATGACGATGTCGTTGTCTCCGTCTTCCATTTGGGTGGAGGAATTATAAGAGAAAAAACGTTTGCCCGTGCGTGGAGAGGTCAGTGTTTCTTGGAAACGGCGGTCGTCTCCACCGGTCCGGATGCTTCGGATGGCGGATTTGGGGATGTTGACAATACGCAACCCCGCACCTACGGTATGGCTGGCGCCTGCGGCTGCCAGAGTTACGTCGATTTGTATGGCTTTTATCGCATTGGTTTGCTTTTCGCGTTTATAAGAGGTCTTCACGTCGAGCACGATGTCGTTGAAGTCGTAGTCGCCCACCATGGGGAAGTTATCTTCAAAGGCATAGGTGTAGGTGATGGCTTCGTCTGTTGCGGAAGTCCCGCTGCCCGAAGCCGGAGTGTTTCCATTGCCGGTGCATTCGCCGGCGGGAATATGGATGGGGGCTTCTCCCCATTTGGACAGTGTGCCGTTTGTGTTGAGAAGGTAGCGCAGAAAAGTGTTACGCTTCCATACATCGGTTATTTCGTCTTTTTGGACTTCATAGTAAATATGCCCGCTCTTGTGTGCGAAACCATTCACGTCGGTCAGTGTGCCTATCTTTATCAGGGCGCTGCCGTTTTGCGGGCCGTTCGCGGTGATACCGCCCCAATTGACCGTGCCGTTGATGGTGAGCATGGAGTTGCTGCCCATGCTGATTGTTTTTCCCCAGCTCCCGTTCGGGGCGTAGTTGCCTATGGTTGCAGAGCAGTTGCTGCCCATGGTCAGACTCCCGTAAAAGTCTTGGGAAACGGTGAGGCGGCAACCATTCTCGATGAGGCTGTTGGAGTGGGAAACCGTCACCAGATTGACTTCACCTTGGTTCACCAGCTTGCTGCCGGCATTGGAAAGTTGCAGCGTGTTTAGTTCTGTTTTTCCACTATTATAGAAGAGGCCGACTCCGCTTATCTCAATGGTATGGACTTGAATGGAACCCGCATTATAATTCAACCGACCGCCGGAAGCATTGGATAGGTAGATGTAGCCCGTTCCGCCGGTTTCACCCGCGATAGAGCCTCCCGGAAAGACGATGAAGCGGCTGCTGCCGACAAGATATAAGGATTTATCTCGGTTTCCGTCCTTCGGAAGAATAATCTTGCCGCTACCGGTCACAATCAGGTCGATGCCGGATTCTATTTTGGCGATATTGTTCCCGGGGTTCCAAGTGCCGCCGACAATCACGGTGGCCGTTCCGTCGTTGATTCCGTAAGTGGTTATCTTTCCTTGATAAGTGGTGCCTTTAGGAATCTTATAAACGTCGTTTTTTACGATGACGGTATTTTCTTTCAGCTCTTTGGCCGTTGTAAGAAGTGTATTGATTTCGGCTTCCGTGCGGTCGGGGGAGTAAGTGGCAATGCCGTTGTTGGTGGCGCGGGTTGCGGCACGGGTGGACGGAGATACGCCGAATGATGCCTGCAAGCTTCCGTTCTCGATGGAGCAGAATTTCACTACACTGCGGTTGGCAGCATCGGTGAGGCAGACATATACCGCCGTCACGTCGATGGGGCAGTCCATCGTTGAAAGGAAGGCCATCTTATTGTTGGCTGTTCCTTCGGCAAGCAGTTGGGCTTTGGAGTTTTCCGTCAAAGGATTGTCATCGTAAATGCGGAGGGAGTAATCTGTTCCGGCATCCATATTGACGGTTACATTGATTTGGATGGAGCGTGTCATTTTCCAATCCATTTCAGGGTCGATGTCTTTTACCGGAAACCGGTCTTGATAAGTAGCTTTTACTTTTTCCGGATTGAAAACATCTTCTTTACAGCCTTGAAAAAGGAATCCTACCACAGCGAGTAAGATTGAAAATGTATATGTGTATTTCTTTTTCTTTTCCATGGGTTGCTGTGCTATTTCTTGTTACGAACAAAAATACATTTAATAAAGTTAATATTCTTATCAATAGGTCACAAATGCTTTCTTGTTAACCTTTTTTAATCGTTCTGTTTGAGTGGATAAATCAAGTTTGTTGCAGGTATGGACAATTATACCGGATTTCTTTCATGTCTCTTCTTATTTAAAAAGTTGTTTATTTTAATCTATAATCTTCTTCGGTTTAGGAGCTATTTTACTTTTTGCGGGGCAAAGGTAGGATAAAATATTCAATTAGTAGTTGTATATTTTGTTTTTTATGCTATTTCTATGAAAGATTCTTTCAGAAAACTCTTTCGGGGAGTTTTGCGTTTTCTTTGCCGTTTTGTTCTTTCCGAAGTGTGGGGATATCTTTCCTAAAGTGTGGGCGCATCTGTCCTGAAATGCAAGCATATACCCTGTAAGGTGTGGGCATATCTGGCTTGAAGTGTGGGCATGCGCTTCTTAAAGTGCGGGCATAGGTTTTCCACGGACTTTTCGCGCAGCCTTGCGTGCCTCGGCCTTGTAGAGCGTGAAAAGCATGCACGCTATGATGTGAAAGTTGTAAAATATGTCTGCGGCGTTCTCTCTTTCCGGGGTTATTGCTTGGCGATTTCTCATGCCTGAGGGAGTTGCAGGCCTGGCCCGCATCATCTTTTCAAATCTTCTTTCAGTTGCGTTATCGCCTTTTCCGCGTCGCCTTCGGCTTCGTTGAGCAGGCTGACGAAACGGCTGCCTATGATGGCGCCCGAAGCGTTGGTGCAAGCAGAGTCGAAGGTCTGCCTGTTGCTGATGCCGAAGCCCACCATACGCGGATTGCGCAGATGCATGTCTTCTATCTTCTTGAAATAGGCCTGCTTTCGGGCGTCGAAATCTCGCTGTGCGCCGGTGACGGAGGCGCCGGACACCATGTAGATGAAGCCGTCGGTGTGATTGTCGATTTCCCTGATGCGGTTTTCGTCGGTTTCGGGGGTGATGAGCATGATGATGCGGATGCCGTGTTTCAGGGCGGTGGCTTTGTAGTCTTTTTCGTAATCGCGGAAAGGGAGGTCGGGGATGATGACGCCATCGATGCCGCATTCCGCGCATTTCCGGCAGAAAGCCTCGAAGCCGAATTGCATGATGGGGTTGAGGTAGCCCATGAGGATGAGGGGGATGCGCACGTCACGGCGGATGCCTTGCAATTGCTCGAAGAGGAGGCGCAGAGACATGCCGTTGCGCAAGGCACGGGCGGCTGCGTCTTGAATGACAATGCTGTCGGCCATGGGGTCGCTGAAAGGGATGCCGATTTCAATCATGTCCACTCTGTTTTTCTCGAGGGTGCGGATGACGTCGGCAGTGCCGTCGAGCGTGGGGCAGCCGGCACAGAAATAGATGGAGAGCAGGTTCTTGGGATTCTCCTTAAAGGTTTGATTGATTCGATTCAACATAATGCCTTGATATTTGACGTTTTACAATAGATCTATTTATCCTTTCACTTTCGGCTTCCGGTTCCGGGATTTGCCTTTGCCGTTTCATCGGAAGCATGCGAAGCCGGTTTCTAAAACAGCTTCTTCAGAAACCGCTTGATGCGCTCCGTGTCCTTGATGCCGGGTGAGGTCTCGAAACGGCTGTTGATGTCGATGCCTGCAAAGCGCGGATGGCGGAACTTCCTGATGGCCTCCGCACTGTATGGATTGATGCCCCCGCCGAGCAGGAAATCGGTAGAACCGTTGTAGCACAGCAGGAGATTCCAGTCGAACAGGTTGCCCGAACCGCCGTGTTGCGGACTCTTGGTGTCGAACAGATAGTAGTCGCACAGGCCGTCGTAGGCTGAAACGTCCCGCAGGTCTTTAGGTTGGGCAACGGGGAAGGCCTTGATAAGGTGCAGTCCGCAGCGACGCAGCGAACGGCAGTATGCGGGCGATTCCTTGCCGTGCAGCTGAATGTAGTTCAACCCGAAACGGTCGGCATACATGAGGATGTTCTCTTTGCTTTCATCCACGAATATCCCCACGCGTCGGGCCGCTACGGGCAGGTATTCGGGCATCTGGCACAAGCAACGGGGAGACTTGGGATAGAAGATAAAGCCCATCATGTCCACGCCCAGTTGTTCTACTTTGCGGATGTTGCGGGCTTCCGTCATTCCGCATACTTTCACGATTTTCTTCATAGGGCGGAGAGGGTTTCAATCATATCTTTCAGTGTGTCGCCCGGAGCATCGGTCTTCATGAAGGTCTCGCCGATGAGAAAGCCCCGGAAACCCGTTGCACGCAGGCGGGCGATGGTTTCGGGATGCGAAATGCCGCTTTCGGAAACAAGCAGGGGCGTGCCCGTACCTTCTGCGGCTTGCCGGAGCTGTTCTGCTATCCGGAAAGAGTTTTGCACGTCGGTGACGAAAGTGCCGAGGTGGCGGTTGTTTATCCCGATCATGTCCACATCCTTGTTTATGAGGGCTGTTTCTGCGGGGCTGTGAATCTCGAACAGCACCTCCAAACCGAGTGTGTGCGCTTGGGCGGTGAGTGTGCTGCTTTGCTCCGGAGTGAGGCAGGCTGCAATGAGCAGCACGGCATCGGCTCCGACGATGCGGGCTTGCAAAAGCTGGTACTCGTCGATGATGAAGTCCTTGCGCAGGATGGGGATGTCTACGAGCGGACGGGCTGTGCGGATGTCGCGCAGGGAGCCGCCGAAGAATTTCTCATCCGTCAGAATGGAGAGTGCGGCGGCTCCGGCGGCTTCGTAGGCCGCAGGGACGACCTCTGCCCGGGCAGTTTCGTTTATCCAACCTTTGGAGGGAGAACGCCGTTTGAACTCGGAGATGATGCCTGTGGGCGATGCCGACAACGCGTGCTTCATGCTGCGGCGGGGAGTCGGCTCTTCTTGCATCAGAAACTCTACCTGCGCGCGCAGATGTTCCGGCGAGATGGCCTGCTTTTGCTGCTCTATCTCCATCTTCTTGTGGGCGATGATGGCCGATAGGATGTCATACTTTTTCTTGTTTGTCATTTTATTTGTTACGGAGTATTGGTTTTGAATGTTGTTTGTAGAAGATTTTATTGCGCCTGAAAATTAAAGCCATACTTCAATTAATTTCTATGAACTTCTTCAGCGTCCTCAACGCACTTCCGCTCTCCAACGAGCGGCGCGCGATGTCGATGCACTCTTCTATCTCCTTCTGCGGTTCCATAATCTGGATGGCAAAGGCGGCGTTGACGACGACGCATTGCGTTTGGGCGGCGGTGGCCTCTCCTTTGAGGATATTGTCGAAGATGCGGGCGGCATCTTCCTTGCATGCGCCTCCGAACAGTTCTTCGGGACGGGCGGCATTGAATCCGAGGGCTTGCGGACGATAGATGCGCTCGTAGTTGCGGGTCATCACTTTGAACTCGTCGGTCAGGGAAATCTCGTCGTAGCTGTCGAGGCTGTTGACCACGGCAAAGTCGATGCCCAGTTTATAGAACACGTTGGTGTAGAGGCGCATTTGCGCAAGGTCGGCAACACCGAGCAACTGGTAGGCCGGCCGGCAGGGATTCACCAACGGTCCGAGCAGGTTGAACAGCGTGCGTATGCCCAATGCCTTGCGCACGGGGCCTACCGACTTCATGGCGGGGTTGAAAAGCTGTGCATGCAGGTAGGCGATGTTGCACTCCTCCATGCTGCGTTTCAGTCTGTCGGGGTCGTTGCTGAAGCGCACTCCGTGCTGCTCGATGACATTGCTGGCTCCGCTCACGGAGGTGGCTCCGTAGTTGCCGTGCTTGGCCACTTTGTAGCCGGCTCCGGCAACGACGAAGCAGGCACAGGTGGAGATGTTGAACGTATTCTTCCCGTCGCCGCCCGTACCTACGATGTCGATGGGGCGATAGGGTGCGAAGTCTATCGGAATGCGCGTCTGCATCAGTGCTTCGCGGAAGCCGATAAGTTCGTCTACCGTGATACCGCGCATTTGGAAGGCTGTCAGCAGCGCAGCTATCTGTGCTTCGGGATACATCTCCTTGGTGATGTTGAGGAGGATTTGTTTGGTCTCCTCCGAGCTGAGCTCTTCGTGATTGAAGAGGCGGGATAATATGGCTTTCATATTTCTTTTATTTACTTACATTGTGCTTATACCTCTCATTTCGTTTAGGCTTTCAACCAGTTTTCCATGATTTTTTTCCCGTCGGGGGTCAGCACGGATTCCGGATGGAACTGGATGCCTCGGACGTCGTGTTTCCGGTGCTTCAACGCCATGATTTGCCCTTCGGGACTGATGGCGGTGACGGCCAGTTCTTCCGGAAAGTCTTCGGTGTCGACCACCCAAGAATGGTAACGTCCCACGGAGATGGTGGCGGGCAGGCCGTTGAAGAGGTAATCGGGAGAGAGCGGCGGGAGGTGAGGAGTCAGCGGTGAACGATGGGCGACGAATGCTGTTTCTTTTTCGGGGGCATCTTCTCCTCTGACCGTTATTTCGGTCTGTATGCCGTGAAAGACGTCGCTCAGATTGATGAGTTTTGCGCCGAACGCTTCTCCGATGGCTTGCTCGCCCAAGCAGACGCCGAGTATCGGTTTTTGTCCGGCGTATGTGCGGATGACGTCAAGCAGCAGTCTGGCTTCACGGGGAATGCCGGGGCCGGGCGAGAGTATGATTTTGTCATACGGTTGCAATTCTTCGAGGCGGAACCGGTCGTTGCGCAGCACATCCGTTTCTGCGCCGAGCTCTTTCACCAAATGAGCCAGATTGTAGGTGAAAGAGTCATAATTGTCAATGATTGCTATTTTCATGTTGTTCGTTGTTTATCGTTTTTTCTGTTTACATTTTCTCTGCCATGACGATGGCTTTCTTCAGTGCGCCGAGCTTGTTGTTCACCTCTTGCAGCTCGTACTCCTCGTTGCTCCGGGCCACGATGCCGCCACCCGCCTGAAACCAGAGCGTTCCGTTGCGGCTGACGAAGGTGCGTATGGTGATGGCCTGATTCAGCGAGCCGTTCAGCCCGATGAAACCGATGCAACCGCCGTATGCGCCGCGATTATGCGGTTCCAGTTCGCTGATGAGCTGCATGGCCCGTACTTTCGGCGCGCCGCTCAGCGTGCCGGCCGGAAAAGTATCTACAAACGTCTTGATGGGGTCGGAGTCGTCGTTCAGCCTTCCGCTGACACGGCTCACGAGGTGGATGACGTGGCTGTAATACTGCGTCTCTTTGTAGAAGTCCACCTTTACGTCGCGGCAGTTGCGGGAGAGGTCGTTGCGGGCAAGGTCCACCAGCATGACGTGTTCGGCGTTCTCCTTCGGGTCGTCGCGCAGATAGCGTGCACCGGCGGCATCCTGTTCGGCGTTGCCGGTGCGCTTCGTGGTTCCGGCAATGGGGTCGATGTAGACCTGTTTTCCCTCGATGCGGCAATGGGTTTCGGGCGATGAGCCGAAGATACGGAAACCTCCGAAGTCGAAATAGAAGAGGTAGGGCGAGGGGTTGATGCTGCGCAGGGCACGGTAGAGTTTGAAGTCGTCGCCCGTGAACCGTTGCTCGAAGCGGCGCGAAAGCACAATCTGAAACACATCGCCGCGCATGCAGTGGGCAATGCCCCGCCGGATGTTGGCTTTGTGCTCGTCGTCGGTGAGCGGCGAGGTGGTTTCGCCCACAGCCCGGAAATCATACGTCGTATAGTTGCGGTTGCGGATGGCCTTCTGCACCTCGTCCAGCCTTGATTCTTCGCCGGGCGCCAGCATTTCGAGCAGCATCATCTCGTTTTTGAAATCGTTGAAGACGATGAGATACTTATATAATATGTATAGCATATCGGGTGCGTCGTTCGTGGCTTCGCGGCTGTCTTTCACGGGGATGTTCTCAAAATAGCGCACGGCATTGAACGAGGTGTAGCCATACAGGCCGCAGTAGTTGCCATATTCGCCTTCTACGTGAAATCGGCTCAGAAAATCTTTCAGCGCATCCTCCGCGCGGTAACCGTCGTCTACGGGATGCTCTTCGCGGTCGGCATCGGGCAGGCGGAACACAGCCGTGCCGTGGTTGATGCTGAAACTTGCCACCGGACACAGGCCGATGAAGGAGCGGTTGTTTTCGCTTCCGTGATAGTCCGAGCTCTCCATGAGCGCGCTCTGCGGAAAAATGTCGCGCACTTTCAGATAAGTGCTCACCGGTGTGTGGAGGTCGCCGAGCAGTGTGCGGCTGAGGGTGGTGTAGCGATATTGTTTCATTGTTGTCATTCGTTTTTCTTCGGAAAGTTATTTTTCAAAATCGAGATACGTTTCTATGTCTTTGTCTCCCCGCCCCGAAACGGTGAGCACCACCACATCGTCGGGCTTGAAGCTTATTTTTCCCAGCGCACCGAGTGCATGGGCGCTTTCAAGGGCAGGGATGATGCCTTCGAGACGCGTCAGCTCGTAGGCGGCGCGGACGGCCTCGTCGTCGTTGACGGAGAGGACGATGGCCCGCTTCTGCGCGGCAAGGTTGGCGTGCATGGGGCCGATGCCCGGATAATCCAGCCCGGCCGAGATGGAGTAGGGTTCTTCAATCTGTCCGTCTTCGTTCTGGATGACGTAGGTGCGTGCCCCGTGTATGATGCCCTGTTTGCCCAAAGCGATGGTGGCGGCCGTCATGCCCGTGTCCGTTCCTTTGCCGCCCGCCTCGGCCAGCACAATCTTCACGCGGTTGTCGTTGATGTAGTGATAGATGGTTCCGGCGGCGTTGCTTCCTCCGCCTACGCAGGCGATAAGGTAGTCGGGACAGTGGCGTCCCTCCTGTTCGGCAAGTTGTTTCTTTATCTCTTCGCTGATGACTGACTGCAACCGCGACACCATATCGGGATATGGATGCGGTCCTACGGTGGAGCCGATGATGTAGAAAGTGTCCGACGGATGGCAACACCAGTCACGGATGGCCTCGTTGGTGGCGTCCTTCAGCGTCATGTTTCCTCCGGTGACGGGAACCACGGTTGCCCCCAGCATCTTTATCTTCTCCACGTTGATGTGTTGGCGTTCCACATCGGTCTTGCCCATATAGATGACGCATTCCATATCCATCAGGGCGCAGACGGTGGCAGTGGCCACACCGTGTTGTCCGGCGCCGGTTTCGGCAATGATGCGCCGTTTGCCCATGCGGCGGGCCAGCAAAATCTGCCCGATGGTGTTGTTTATTTTGTGGGCGCCGGTGTGGTTCAGGTCCTCGCGTTTGAGGTAAATCTTGCAGCCGTACTTCCGCGATAGGCGGTGTGCCCGATAGAGTGGGGAGGGGCGGCCTACGTAGTCGCGCAGCAACTGGTCGTATTCGCGTTTGAAGTCTTCGCTTTGAAGCACGTCGAGGTAGGTGTTTTGCAACTCTTCCACACACTTGTGGAGGATTTCGGGGATGTATGCCCCGCCGAAATCTCCGTAATAACCATCTTTGTCAACTAAAAAACTCATATTCGCTGTGTTTAAAATCATCTTGGCGGTAAAACGAAAAAAGCCCCGTCGCTTGGTGCGACAGGACTCTTTCTGTTTTCTGTTGTTCCTTATATATACATCGGATATATACATACGAGCGCTGCTCCCTTACGACTGTCGGAGTTGTAACGGACGCCACCACCAATATGTATTTACCGATATTGTTCTCATTGTCTTTTTTTTGTTTTTACGGGGGCAAATATAAGCACTTTGTTTTTACCTCCAAAATAAAACTTACTTTTTTTCTTCGGGAGAACATTTTTCTTGATTCACTGTTCTATGATAAGAGGGTATCCGGAAGAAACGGCGATATATTTTCACGGTTTTCGTTCCGGGTTATTCGGATAAAATGTATCTTCGCAAAAAAACAGAGGCTCATGAGAGGATTAAGTTATTCTTTTTTGCGTTCTATATGCGCGTTGGTGATAGGCCTGATATTGGTGATGTTTCCCGATAAGGCCGGCGATTATCTTGTGATTACGATAGGTGTTGTTTTTTTGGTGCCTTCGCTAATCAGTATCATAGGTTATTTTGTGCAGCCTGCCGAGGCGCGTCTTCGTTTTCCGATTGAGGGAGTGGGCAGCCTGTTGTTTGGTGCATGGCTCATCATCATGCCCGATTTCTTTGCAGATCTGCTGACCTTTGTGCTGGGATTCATCCTCGTGATGGGCGGGGTGCAGCAAATAGCCTCGCTTTCTGCCGCCCGTCGCTGGATGCCGGTGCCGGGAGGGTTCTATGTGGTGCCCGTATTGATTTTGCTTGCCGGACTGATTGCGCTGTTCAATCCCACGGGAGTGCGTTCCACGGCATTTGTCATCATTGGTATCGGCTGTTTGGTGTATGCCGCCTCGGAACTCCTGAACTGGTTCAAATTCATGCGCCGCCGTCCCAAAGAACCGGAGAGTCCTGTAAAGAAACTGACCGATATCGAGGACGCCGAGATTATCGACTGATTTCCCCGATTCACACTTCTAAGTGCGTAAGCCTGCGCTTGTACAACCGAACGTTTACACTTGTACAAGCGCAGGGCGATACTTGTACAAGTGTAAAACGCTGATTGCCTTTGAATTATAAATATCTTTTCCCGATAGCCTTACTTATACTCTTCCCATGACTTGATGGCAATGTCGTCTACGCTCATCGTGCAGAAGGCATTGATAAACGCACTTGCCAGACGGGCATTCGTTATCAGCGGAATGTTGAGGTCGATGGCTGCGCGACGTATCTTATAGCCATTGCTCAACTCGCCTGCCGTGAGGTTTTTCGGGATGTTCACCACCATGTCTATATCCTTGTTGCGGAGCATGTCAAGAGCTTGCGGCTGTTGGTTTTCTTCGCTGGGCCAATAGACGCGTGTGTTCTCCACGCCGTTTTCCGTAAGGAAGTTGCTGCTGCCGCCCGTAGCGAATAGTTTGTAGCCCTTCTGCTGCAAGAGGCGGGCGGCGGAAAGCATTTCCACCTTCTGTTTCGGCGTACCGGTGGAGAGAAGGATGTTCTTCTGCGGAATGCGATAGCCCACGGAGAGCATGGCTTTCAGGATGGCACAGGAAGTGTCGCTGCCTATGCAACCCACTTCGCCGGTAGAAGCCATGTCCACACCCAGCACCGGATCTGCTTTTTGCAGGCGGTTGAAGGAGAATTGGCTGGCTTTGATTCCCACATAATCCAAATCGAACAGATTCTTGTCGGGCTTCTCTACGGGAATGCCGAGCATTACCTTCGTGGCCAGTTCGATAAAGTTTATTTTCAGCACCTTGCTGACGAACGGGAACGAACGCGATGCACGCAGGTTGCACTCGATTACCTTGATGTCGTTCTCACGTGCCAGATATTGGATGTTGAACGGCCCGGAGATATTCAGTTCACGGGCTATCTCGCGGCTGATGCGCTTGATGCGGCGCACCGTTTCCACATACAGCTTTTGCGGCGGGAACTGGATAGTGGCATCGCCCGAATGTACTCCGGCAAACTCGATATGCTCACTGATGGCATACGCTATGATTTCGCCGTTTCGTGCCACGGCATCCATTTCCACTTCCTTGGCGTGTTCGATGAATTGGCTCACCACCACCGGATGTTTCTTCGACACATTGGCAGCCAGTTGCAGGAAACGTTCCAGCTCTTCCTTGTTGGAACAGACGTTCATTGCTGCTCCGCTAAGCACGTACGAGGGGCGCACAAGCACCGGAAAACCCACTTTGGCGACGAAAGCGTTGATATCCTCCATCGAGGTCAGCGCACTCCATTCGGGCTGATCCACACCGATGCGGTCCAACATGGCAGAGAACTTGTCGCGGTCTTCGGCATTGTCGATGCTTTTGGCGCTTGTGCCGAGGATAGGTACTCGTTGTTCGTCGAGGCGTATGGCAAGGTTATTCGGTATTTGTCCGCCGGTAGAGACTATCACACCGTGCGGATTCTCCAGTTCGATGATATCCATTACCCGTTCAAAGGTCAGCTCGTCAAAGTAAAGACGGTCGCACATGTCATAGTCCGTGGAGACGGTTTCGGGGTTATAGTTAATCATCACACTGCGGTAGCCCTCCTTGCGGATGGTGTTCAGCGCTTGTACGCCGCACCAGTCGAACTCTACCGAGGAGCCGATGCGGTAAGCGCCGGAACCGAGAACGACGATGGACTTGCGGTCGCCCAGATAGTGGACATCGTTGGCCGTGCCGTTGTACGTCAGATACAAGTAATTGGTTTGCGCAGGATATTCGGCGGCAAGGGTGTCTATTTGCTTCACAACGGGTAAAAGGCCTGTATTCTTGCGGAAAGCGCGCACGGCAAGACTGCCTTTTTCACTTTCCATATACTGCTCCAAGCCAAGAGCGCGGGATATCTGGAAATCAGAGAAGCCTTGTATTTTCGCTTTGCGCAGAAGTTCCCGTCCCGATGCGTCGCTCTCGACGGAGCGAAGGCTTTTGTCGGACGAAAAAGCTTGGGCATGCTTATTTCCAAGTTGCTGCAACTCCTTTGAAGTGTTCATGATATTCATTAACTTCTCCAGAAACCATTTATCTATTTTGGTCAGTTCGTGCACTTGGTCTACGGTATATCCGGCACGGAAAGCCTTCGAGATGACGAAGATGCGCTTGTCGGTCGGTTCGCGCAATGCCTTGTCGATGTCGGGGATGACAAGTTCTTTGTTTTCCACGAACCCGTGCATGCCTTGACCTATCATTCTCAGGCCTTTCTGAATGGCTTCCTCGAAAGTGCGTCCGATGGCCATTACCTCACCTACCGACTTCATGGAAGAACCAAGCTCCTTGTCCACACCGTGGAATTTGCCCAAATCCCACCGTGGAATCTTGCACACCACATAATCCAGAGCCGGTTCGAAGAATGCGCTGGTGGTTTTGGTGACGGAGTTCTTCAGGTCGAACAAGCCATAACCCAAACCAAGTTTCGCAGCCACAAATGCAAGCGGATAACCGGTTGCTTTAGAGGCCAATGCAGACGAACGGCTCAAGCGTGCGTTTACCTCGATTACGCGATAATCCTCGCTATTGGGGTCGTAGGCATACTGCACGTTACACTCTCCTACAATGCCGATGTGGCGGATGATGCGGATAGCCAGTTCGCGCAGCTTATGATAATCCGTGTTGCTCAGTGTTTGCGAAGGAGCAATAACGATCGACTCGCCCGTATGGATGCCCAACGGGTCGAAGTTCTCCATGTTGCACACCGTGATGCAGTTGTCGAAGCGGTCGCGCACCACTTCATACTCCACTTCTTTCCAGCCTCTCAACGATTTTTCCACCAGCACTTGCGGAGAGAAGGCAAAAGCTTTTTCAACCAATACATTCAGTTCTTCTTCATTGTCGCAGAAGCCGGAGCCTAAACCGCCCAGCGCATAGGCCGCACGTATGATTACCGGATAGCCCAGTTCGGCAGCGGCCCGGCGGGCATCGGCCGCATTCTCCACAGCTTCGCTCTTGATGGTCTTTACGTCGATCTCGTTCAGCTTGCGCACAAAAATTTCGCGGTCTTCGGTGTCGATGATGGCCTGTACGGGGGTACCCAGCACCTTTACGCCGTATTTCTCGAAAATACCTTCTTTGTAGAGAGACACTCCGCAGTTCAAGGCCGTTTGTCCGCCAAAAGCAAGCATGATGCCGTCAGGACGCTCTTTCTGAATGACCTTTTCTACAAAATAGGGCGTCACGGGCAGGAAATAAATTTGGTCGGCAACTCCCTCGGAGGTTTGCACCGTAGCAATATTGGGGTTGATGAGGACGGTATGGATGCCTTCTTCCTTCAGCGCTTTCAGTGCCTGCGAACCGGAGTAGTCGAATTCTCCCGCTTCACCGATTTTCAATGCGCCGGAGCCGAGCAGCAGCACTTTCTTTATGTTGTTTTCTTTCATTGGGTCTTTGGGGTTAATGGTTACGATGATGAATCTTTGCCGGATATCGGTCTTATAGCAGTTTCACGAACTCGTCGAACAGAAATTCCGTGTCTGTGGGGCCGCTGGCCGCTTCCGGATGAAACTGTGCCGAGAACCAAGGGTTGCGCTTGTGTCTGATACCCTCGTTGGAGCCGTCGTTCATATTGATGAAGAGCGGTTCCCAATCGTCGCCCAGCGTATGGCTGTCGACTGCATAACCGTGATTCTGAGAAGTGATGAAGCAACGTTCCGTACCCACCATGCGCACCGGTTGGTTATGGCTGCGGTGTCCGTACTTCAATTTGTAAATCCGGGCTCCTCCGGCTTTTGAAAGCAACTGGTTGCCCATGCAGATGCCGAAGATAGGCAACTTTTCATTCTGCATGGCCTTACGGATGTTTTGTACGGCGGCATCGCAGGTGTCCGGGTCGCCCGGCCCGTTGGATATGAACAGGCCGTCAAATTCCAGTCCGTTGTAATCGTAGTTCCACGGCACACGAATCACTTCTACGTCACGCTTCAACAGGCAGCGGATGATATTGGCCTTTACGCCGCAATCCACGAGAACAACCCTCTTCTTGCCTGCTCCTTGATTATATCGGATTATCTCTTTGCAACTCACCTTGTCCACATAGTTCACACCGGCATAGGCGGCTTCGGGCACGTTGTCCGGTTCGTTGTCGAAAATAATCCGACCCATCATTACGCCATGTTCGCGCAGCACTTTGGTCAGTTCGCGGGTGTCAATGCCCGTAATGCCCGGCACTTGTTCGCGCTTCAGCCAGTCGGCAAGGCTCTCGGTGGCATTCCAGTGGCTGTAGTTTTCGGAATAGTCGCTTACGATGATGGCTTCGGCGTGGATGCGTTCGCTCTCCATGAAAGTGGGCAGGCCGTCAGGCTCGATGGTGAACGGCGGTACGCCATAGTTGCCCACCAACGGATAGGTGAGCGTCATCAGTTGTCCGGCATACGAAGGGTCGGTCAGACTTTCGGGATAGCCCGACATGGCTGTGTTGAAGACCACTTCTCCCGCCACCGGCTTTTCATAACCGAACGACTTGCCGCGAAAGCATGTTCCATCGTCGAGAAGAAGCGAAACGCCTCCGGTCATTCCGCTCTTGCTTGTGCTCACTTGCTCAAAGAGAGGGGAGGAAGGAGCTTCTTTTGAGATATTCTTTTCGTTGCTCATGTATAAAATAGTATTCTTCTTATGATTCAGTTATTCTTTTCTTCTTTCTCCTCGATATACTCCACAAAAGCCTTGTTCAGTTGCTTCACCCCGCCCGGCGTGGGATAGTCGCCACTGAAATACCAGTCGCCCGGATGGTTGGGACAGGCCTCGTGCAATCCTTCGAGGGGCTGGTAGACAATCTGTACCTCGGCTTTCGTTCCTTTCGGAGTGAGCAGCTCTACCATCTTGGCAGAGATTTCTTCGTCGCTGAAAGGAGCGTAAATCTCTTTTACATAGTTCACCATCTCCTCCTTGGGCAGGTTCGTCTGTTTTTTCGACTTGTGGTATGCGGAAGCAATCACATCCTCCATGTTCCGCTCTTTCAGCAGTTCAATGGCTGCCTTGAAAGCGATGAATTCGCTCATTTTGGCCATATCGATGCCGTAATAGTCGGGATAGCGCACCTGCGGGGAAGAGCTCACAATCACTATCTTTTTCGGATGGAGGCGGTCGAGAATGCCGATGATGCTTTGCTTCAGGGTTGTGCCGCGCACGATGCTGTCGTCGATGATGACGAGGTTGTCGACGTTTGGAACCAAACTGCCATAGGTGATGTCGTACACATGGGCGGCGAGGTCGTTGCGGCTGTTGCCTTCGGCAATGAAAGTGCGCAGCTTGATATCCTTGATGGCGACTTTCTCACTGCGGATTCGGCGAGACAGGATGTGTTCCAGTTCTTCCAAGCCGGGATTGTGGCCGAGGGCGGCAATCTGCTGCACTTTTTCTTCATTGAGATATTTGTCCAATCCCTGCAACATGCCATAGAAAGCTACTTCCGCCGTGTTGGGTATGAAGGAGAATACCGTATGGTCTATGTCGTTGTCCACGGCTTTCAGGATGTTGGGAACGAGCTTCTCGCCCAGCAGTTTGCGTTCTTTATAAATATCGACATCACTGCCCCGGCTGAAGTAGATACGCTCGAAAGAACAGGGGCGCATTTTGCGCGGCTTGTTGATTTGCACCGTGCGGATTGTGCCGGCCTTGTTGATGAGCAAGGCTTGTCCGGGTTGCAACTCCTTGATGGATTCGACGGAAACATTGAGTGCGGTTTGTATCACCGGGCGTTCGCTGGCAAGTACGGCTATCTCCTCATCCTGATACCAGAATGCGGGACGGATGCCCCAAGGGTCGCGCACGGCAAATGTTTCTCCGCTTCCGGTCAGTCCGCACATGACGTATCCTCCGTCCCATTCCTTGCTCGAAGTGCGCAACACATTGGCAAGGTCTATATGATTCTCAATATAGTGGGTCACGTCCATACCCGTCAGCCCTTCGGCTTCGGCAAGATTGAAAAGGCGTTCCACTTCGCGGTCGAGCCGATGTCCCACTTGCTCCAGCATGATGTAAGTGTCGGCATACTTGCGCGGATGTTGCCCGATGGCTGTGATGCGTGCAAAAATCTCGTCGACGTTCGTCAGGTTGAAGTTGCCGCATAAGGCCAGATTTTTGGCACGCCAATTGTTCCTTCTGAGGAACGGATGCACGTACGAGATGCCCGACTTGCCGGTAGTGGAATAGCGTAAGTGCCCCATATAAACCTCTCCGGCAAAAGGCAGTATACGCTTGGCATATTCCGCATCGTGCAGCTGTTCCTTTGTCAAGTCTTTGAAATTGTTCTGCACCGTACCGAATATTTCGGTGATGGCACTCGAACCGAGAGCACGCTCACGAAACATGTATTCCTCGCCCGGATTGGCTTCCAGCTTGACGCAGGCCAGCCCTGCGCCTTCTTGCCCTCGGTTGTGCTGCTTTTCCATCAGAAGATAGAGCTTGTTCAGTCCGTACATCCATGTACCGTACTTCTTTTCATAATACTCCAACGGTTTCAGCAGGCGTATCATGGCAACGCCGCATTCGTGCTTCAGTTGTTCCATTTGTTTATCTACTATTTTTTCTATTTACTATATGATTCCATTGTAGCCGAAGTTGCAAGATTACTTGGTTGCTCCACGTCCATGTCTCTGCCGAAAGCAATGCGGCAGGTGGCAAAAGTCTGTTATGCTGCAAAGATATAAAAACATGTTGACACAAAGAGGTTTTTCTCCTTATTTGTTTGCTAAAAATGTGGGAAGAAGTTCTCTTCAAGACAAAATGTTGATAAAAGAATGTTTTTGACTACAAAATGTTCTTTTTGAGGGCATACTCTTTGTGCTTCTTATCTCGTTGAGGCTTTACCAAGTCTGCCTCCACACTTTAGGAGGCTTACACCCACACCTAAGCTCTTCTCCGCCCGCACTTCACCGCCTGTAAGCCCACACTTTACACTCGCTCTGCCCGCACTTGAGAGGAGATATGCCCGCACTTCAAGAAAGGCAATCCCACACCTTGACGAAGGCCGACCGCAGGGATGAAAATGAAAATATCCAACAGGCCTTCAGGCTGCTTTCTGATGGCGCAATGCCGTTTATACTAAT
This sequence comes from Prevotella heparinolytica, assembly GCF_002998535.1. Lineage (NCBI taxonomy): Bacteria > Pseudomonadati > Bacteroidota > Bacteroidia > Bacteroidales > Prevotellaceae > Prevotella > Prevotella heparinolytica. Next base: position 691,625 of record NZ_CP027234.1, read on the forward strand.
TTGAAACGCATTCGCCAACGTTTGGCTTCTTCGTCCCAATCGTGGCTGATGATTTTAAAAGTGCCGATTTCTGATGTATTTGCCACATGCACACCTATGCAAAGGCATTCGTCGTAATCACCCACCTTTACAACGCGTACTGTTTCCGAGGCATCGTCGGGCAACCGTTGCATGTCGAAACGTCCTTCTGCTTCTTCTTGCGCAATAAATTCCGTCGTCACAGGCAAATGTCGGGCTATTACCTCGTTAACTGCCTTTTCCAGCCTCTTTATTTCTTCTTCGGTGGGGCAGGAGGCAAGGTGATAATCCAGTTTGCTTTTTCTTCGTTCTATATGCGCCGATACGGAACGTCCGCAACCGAATTGTCTTATCATGGTTTGATTGATGATATGTTCGGTTGTGTGCATGGGGGCGATTGATGCATCCTGAAATTTGGGGGCGGCTTGGTTCATTTCCATAATAGACAAGTTTTTATTATTTTTAGACATCACATGTTCACTTTAATCAATCCTTTAATCCTTTGTTCTTATGTCTGTAATCCGGATAATTCGTCTCATTCCCACATAGGTATTATTTATTTTCCGTCACCTTGAACAATTGTAGTGCCAAAGCGCGACATTCGGTTCGGTTTGTTTTCCCATTTTCGGTTTGCGGAATAGAGGTTGTTGCAAAGATATGTTTAGGACGGTAATAAGGTTCGAGTATGGCCGGCAATTTATTCTTTATATCTTGTACGTCCGGCCGGCCGGCAATCAATAAAACCAAAGCTTGTCCTAAACGCCGGTCGGGAATTGAAGTAACTGCAAATGGAGCAGAAATTATGGGGCGAAGCTTCTTTTCTATTTCCTCTGCCTGAATCTTGATTCCGCCGCTATTAATCACATTGTCTTTCCGTCCCAGAATGCTGAAACTTCCGTCGGGATAGATATGGGCAATATCATTGGTTTGCAAGATGTCATCACAAATCAAGGGAGCTTCAATCACCAGTGTGCCTTCGGTGGAGAGAGAGAGTCTCACCGATGGGAAAGGATGGTAATGTTCGGAAGCGGTGTCTCCGTTCAGGCGGCGCAGGGCAATGTGTGATAATGTTTCAGTCATGCCATAAGTGGAATAGACTGCGGTCGGGAGCAATTTGAGTTCTGCTTCCAACGCCTCGTCGACTGCACCGCCTCCTATAATCAAAATATCGGTCTTTTCCAATCGTGCTTTTTCTTCGGCAACCTGAAGCGTATTGTAGACTTGCATGGGAACCATGGCGGCAAACCTCAAAGAACCTTTTACGTCTGTGGCCAACGGGTGTCCGGAAGCCGGGCGCACAATCAGATTCAAGCCGGCCGCCAACGAGCGCACCACCACCATCATGGCTCCTATGTAGCGGAGGTTCATGCACAGCAATGCCGTGTCGCCGTGTTGCAGGTTCAGGCATTCGCAAGTCAGGCGTGCGCTTTGCATCATCCGGTCTTTGCGCACGGTCAATTCTTTGGGAATACCCGTAGAGCCGGAGGTGTGAACGGTGATGACGGGAGAATCGTTGAACCATTCACTCAGGAAAAGAAATAAGTCCCATATAGCGGGAGGATACTTCTCAGCCCCTTCTGCCACACACTTGCTTATGTCTTCAGGAGTATATGCTGTTCCTTCGATCAGTAGATGCTGTTTGTTCCGGTCGTATATCATCGAATTGTTTTAAAGTTTCCGGTTATTTGCAGAACCACAGACTATCTTTTTTTATCTCAAGAGGCACCTCCACATTATCGGTGAAAAGTAATCCCGTTCCTAATCCCTGCGGCAGTGGATTATCGTGAGTCGCGCACCATTGGGCAATAGCATTCAGTCCGATATTAGATTCTAAAGCCGACGTAATCCACCAACCGATTTGTTGTCTTCCGGCCTCCTCAATCCATTCGTTTCCACCGTTCATTCCACCATGAAGGGAAGGTTTGAGAATGATGTATTGAGGTTGAATGGCAGCAAGAAGTTTCCGTTTTTCTGCCAGGGTGTTGCAGCCAATCAACTCTTCATCCAGTGCTATCGGCAAAGGAGATTCGGAAGTCAGGCGGGCCATCTCTTCCCATTGTCCTGCCCGGATAGGCTGTTCGATGGAATGTAAATCCAACTCCGAAAGGCGTTTTAATTTCTCCATGGCATCGGCAGGAGAGAAAGCCCCATTGGCATCTACACGCAGTTCCATCTCTTTGGATGAGAAATGAGTGCGGATATGGCGAAGCAAAGCCAGCTCTTCTTCAAAGTTTATGGCGCCTATTTTCAGTTTGATACATCGGAAGCCCGCCTTCATTTTTGCTTCTATCCGGACGAGCATCTCATTATAATCTCCCATCCAGATAAGCCCGTTAATCGGTATTCCAGCTTCTCCACGGGAGAAAGCGGTGTCCCACAAAGCCCAATCGCCTGCATGATAGTGGCGGATGGCCGTCTCCAATCCGAAAAGAATGGATGGATAATTGCGCAAAGCATCAACATCAAGGATGCCGCCTTGTGCTTCCACTTGGCGGCAGGCGGCTTGCAGCACATCCTCGTAGTTCGGCACATCGTCGCAACTGAGTTGGGGCAGTGGGGCGCATTCTCCCATTCCCACCCGGCCCGGAAACTCCGGAGAGGTGAAATGAAGATACCGGACTTTCCGGGTGGAATAGATACCTCGCGAAGTCCCGGCCGGTTCTTTGAAATGAAGCAACCGGGGGATTATTTTAATCCTGCAATCCATGACTTGTAAATGATGAAACAGAACAACAGCCTTGAAAAGAAACACCTGAATACTGTCGGACAGAACACCGGCAGCCTCTGAGCTGCTGAAGCAAATTCAGAACAGCCTCTAAGGAAACTTCGGATACTGCTTGAAGTTCGGCTTGCGTTTCTCCAGAAAGGCATTCTTGCCTTCTTGCGCTTCGTCTGTCAGATAATAGAGCAGCGTAGCGTCTCCTGCCAGCTCCTGAATGCCGGCCTGCCCATCCAGTTCGGCGTTCAGCCCGGCCTTGATCATGCGCAGGGCCAAGGGACTGAGTTGCATCATTTCTTCCGCCCATTGCACATACTCATCCTCCAATTGTTCCGGTGCCACTACTTTGTTCACCAATCCCATCTCCAATGCCTCCTGTGCATTGTATTTGCGGCAAAGGAACCAGATTTCGCGTGCTTTCTTCTGGCCTACCACGCGTGCCAGATAAGATGCGCCGAATCCGGCATCGAAACTACCTACCCGAGGTCCGGTCTGACCGAAAATGGCATTGGTGGAAGCGATAGACAAGTCGCATACCACATGGAGCACGTGTCCGCCACCGATGGCATAACCGTTTACGGCAGCAATCACCGGTTTCGGGATGCTGCGAATCTGCTTTTGCACATCCAGTACGCTCAAGCGGGGCACACCGTCTTTGCCGATATAACCGCCACGCCCTTTCACATTCTGGTCGCCACCCGAACAGAAAGCCTTATCTCCGGCTCCGGTGATGACAATCACGTCGATGTCCGCTTCTTCACGGCAAATGCGCAAGGCATCGCTCATTTCGGCGGTAGTGGTCGGGGTAAACGCATTCCGATACCGTTCGCGGTTAATTGTGATGCGGGCAATCCCGTTATAGTAATCGAACAGGATATCCTCATATTCTCTGATGGTTGTCCATTCTCTTTTTGTTGACATAGTTTTTATTTTAATTGGTGATAATAATCCTTCAATATTCGCACATCTTCGTCCTTGTCGGTAAATACTTCCAGCAAGATGGACTGTTCCACGGATTCCGGCTGTGCAAGGGTCTTCATCGCTTCCGGTAGCTGTGCTTCGTTGTCCACACGCAGATAAAGAAAACCGCGCTCTTCCGCCCAACCTTTGGCAGATGTTTTATGAACGCCCGTAATATACCCATGTGAGGTGTCCGACAGTTCCAATCCAGGCAATGTCCGGAAAATCTCCCCTCCGCCGTTATTCAGCAATAGGATGCGCAGGTTTGGACGGACATTGACATTCCACAATGCATTCATGTCATAGAAAAAGCTCAAGTCTCCGATGGCCACGAAGTTCAGTTTGTCCGAAGCCGCCGCATAGCCCACAGCCGTGGAAAGCGAACCGTCTATGCCGCTTGTACCACGGTTGCAACAAACCTCAATCGTGGAAGGAATGGAATAGAGTTGGGCATAACGAATCACCGAACTGTTTGCCAAATGCAATGAGCAAGATTCCGGCAAAGCCTTTATCAATGCACCGACAGCCGCCATTTCCGAATAGGCAAATACCGGTTCGGGAATCATTTTGCAATAATTCTCCCATACACGGGGATACTCGGGAGTCAGATTGTCCAGCAGCCCGGCTATCTTTTCCAAGAATTCAAACGGATCCATTTCAATCACGGTAGTTAATGAGCCGTAGAGGTCGACAACCTCACCGTCGGGCGATATGTGCCAATGCTCCTTGGGCGGATTCCGGCGGAGAAACTGTTTCAACCGTTTGGAAACGATGTGCCCGCCATAGGTAATCAGCAATTCAGGCGCCATTTGGCCTGCCTTTTCTTCAGGCATGGCATGGAGTGCCGTGTCGAAGTTCTTTACCGGAATCCCCGGCGTTGTCCGGTTGCCGATATGCTCCGTAAGCCAGACAAAATGCTTGTATAGTAACTTGGTATATCTCTTTTCAAACAGATAAATCAGGTTCATTTGCCCCACGATGACCATCCGTTTCCTATACTTGTTCATCCGGTCAATCAGGTCGTTATAATCGCGGTCGTAGATGTTCAAGCCGTGATAACGGGTGATGACGCGTACCTCAGGCAAGGCATCGGTCGTGAACCGGAACAGCGGTTCGGATATCGGGATGTTGATATGCACGGGGCCTTTCCCATGATGATTCGTCTCCAACAACGCCTCATTTATCAGGCGGTTGCAATACCATTCATCCTCGTCCGTATGAATCTCCGGAAGGTTGACCGATTTCTTGACCAATGTCCGGAACGCCTCCGGTTGCGGAACGGTCTGTCCGTCCATCTGTCCGATCCAGGCCGCCGGGCGGTCGGCGGAGATAACCACTAAGGGAACATGCTGATAAAAGGCTTCAGCCACAGCCGAATGAAGATTCAATAATGCGGTTCCCGAAGTACAGCAAATAGCAACGGGATTGCCTCCATTTAAGGCAAGGCCGATGGCAAAATAACCCGCGCTGCGCTCATCCGTCATTGCATAGCAGGTGAAATGCGGATGATTGGACAACGTATGCACGATGGGAGCATTGCGACTGCCCGGACACAGCACAACCTTTGTTATTCCGTGCGCTTTGAGCAACGCCGCCAGTTGAAGTATGTTCTTTTTGTCTGTGTACATGATGATAATGATTAGTCGTTTATGAATTAAGAGGCATTGCCGTGAGCCGTTTCATGGTTTGCATCTTCTTTTCCGTCTCCAGCCATTCGTCGTTCAACTCCGAAGAAGCCAGCAGTCCGCCGCCTGCATACAGGGTCAGTTGCTTGTCCTCGATATGCATGCAGCGTAGATTCACGTATAGATCAGTCTTGCCGTCAGGATCCAGCCATCCGATGAAACCGGAATAATAGCGCCGGTCATACCCTTCGTTTTCCAAAATGAACCGGTAGGCCTCTTCTTTCGGCAATCCGCATACGGCAGGGGTGGGGTGCAACACTTTCAGCAGGTTGCCCAACTCCTTGTTGTCTTTTAAAGAAAATCCGAAATCCGTTTTCAGGTGCGACAAAGCGCCGGCATAGGCCGGATAAGGACCGTTTTCCGTAGACCGGATATCCAATGAACGGAGCTGCTGACGAATGTAAGAGGTGACATACTCCTGCTCCTTCTTGTTTTTTTCGTCCCATGTCTGTGGCAGTTTGCCATTTCGCAAAGGTTGCGTTCCGGCCAGGGCAACCGTGCTCCATTGGTCGCTCTTGCCCGATAAAATAATCTCAGGGGTGCTTCCCAACCACATACCGGTCTGCGGAGTATAGCACAAGTAGATATACGAATGGATATATTGTCTGCATGCAGCCTGAAAGGCCGATGAAGGAGAGAATTCCGGCGTCCTGTCGATGGTGAAGCGCCTTGAAAGCACTAACTTGTCAAACGTTCTATTGCACAAAGCATGGATGAAGGACTGAAAGCAGGTGGTATATTCTTCTGTGGGCGAAGACTGAAACCTTTCTTGCATTTGCAGCGCCCTATCTTTGTCTTCTCTCGTTTTTTCGTCAGGTAACGGCTCTTGCCGGCCGGGTTGGATCAACACAACCGGACATGTCTCACTGACCCGGAACGGAGCGATGACAAACCCTTTCTCTCCATTCAGGTCTTTCAAATCGTATATCAGATGCACCGTGCCTCCCTCCAGCGTCAACAGACGGGGAACTTTCTCTTCCGGGAGGCGGAAAACAGCGAACGGCTCTTCACGCTCAATAAGTGCATCAATCGTTTTCAATTTACTTGTATCTTTGTCTGTCATCTCTTTTTCATAACACTGTTCACCACCCGTACGGAAGATACCAACTTGCCGGTTGAGGTAAAGACGTCCACATTCCACACGTGAGACGAACGTCCCTTATGCATGATCGTTCCTACGGCACGTACCGTGTCTCCTTCTTGTGCAGATGAGATATGATTTCCACTGACCTGCATCCCTACGGCAACCTCATCAGGCTGGCAAAGGATTGTGGAACCCAGACCGGCGATCGTCTCGGCTAACGCAAGGGTAGCGCCCCCATGAAGCATCCCGAATGGCTGACGTGTGCGGTGGTCTACGGGCATTGTGGCCTCTATGCGGGTTTCATCGGCATAGGTATATTGAATGCCCAGATTGCCCATTAATGCGTGGCTTGCCTGCTCGTTCCATTGCTCAAGTGAGATTTCGGTGGTACGTACCGCTGGTTTATGCTTCATGACTGCCTTATTTTGATTTAGATTACAAAGGTAGAAAATTGAGCGGAGGAGCAAAAACCTATGTAGATAAAAATCTTTCCCTCTCCATGCGTACCGAGGGAAGATATTCCTGTTACTGTTGTTGGACCGGTTTCGCCGCTTCCTGATACATGAAGCGCTTGATGCTTTTCTTGGCTGTCTTTTCAAACTCCTCAAAGTGTATCTTGACTTTGGCAATCTGGCTGTAAGCCGGTAATTGGAGGTTCAGTTCCTTGCGGTTGTCCTCCATCACTTTTTCAATGTCCTCCTGTTTCATGTTGTGGGCAAATGCGTCGTCAAAGTCCGGATAGATAAGCGCCACCAGTTTCTCTTTCTGAAGCACGATGAGCGATTCGGAGACATAGGGCATGTTGTTCAGCTTGCTTTCAATCTCTTCGGGGTAGATATTCTGCCCGCTGGAGGTGAGGAGCATGTTTTTACTGCGGCCTCGCACGGTGATGTATCCTTCGGCATCCATTGTTGCAAGGTCGCCTGTGTGCAACCAGCCGTTGCTGTCGATGATTTGGGAAGTTGCTTCGTCGTTTTTGTAGTAACCCAGCATCAGGTTGGTGCCTTTGCAAATAATTTCACCGGCAATGTTTTCAGGGTCAGGGGAGTCTATCCTGACTTCCATGCGGCTGGCGGCTTTTCCGCACGAGGCAAGCTTTAGCGTGTCCCAGCGGCTTGAGCTGATGATGGGACCGCATTCCGTCATGCCGTATGCAACGGTGTAGGGGAATCCTATTTGTTTTAGGAAGCGTTCTACATCGGCATTGAATGGAGCGCCGCCTACAATGATCTCGTCAAAATTACCTCCGAATATTTCCATAGCCTCTTTACGGGCGGCTGCTTTTATTTTATCATTGATGATGGGCACACGCAACAGTAGTTTGCCTATCTTGTTGTCCACACGCGGCAGAATGTTCTTTTTGATAATCTTTTCTACGATGAGCGGCACACACGATATGACACGTGGTTTGATTTCCGAAAACGACTGGGCTATGATCTTGGGTGACGGCATGCGCGTAAGAAAAAACAGATGCGCGCCGGCCGAGAAACCGTATAGAAAGTCGTACACCATGCCGAACACATGTCCTAAAGGTAACATGGACACGATGCGATCGCCGGGGCGTACCGGAAGCATCTCATGGCAATAGGCCAGATTGGACCAAAGGCTGCGGCAAGGAAGCATCACTCCTTTGGAATATCCCGTAGTGCCCGAAGTGTAGTTGATTACAGCCAATTCTTCGGGTGATTGCTCTTTGCGGTAGTTCACATGTTCGGGTCTGAAATTCCTGGGATAGTATGTGCCGTATATGGCGTTTCGGTGTTCAAAAGCATCCAGCAACTGTTTATTGCGGCAGACCACGAGATTGAAATCCGTCAATAATGCGATGCCGATAAGCAGGGGCATTGCATCTTCATTGAGATTCTCCCATACCTGATCGCCGACAAACAGTAATTTGGCTTCGGAGTGGTTGACGATATTATGAATGTTGTCGGCTTTGAATTCGTGCAAGATGGGAACAATGATGGCGCCGTAGGTTACTGTGGCCAGAAAAGTCACCGCCCAATGTGCGCTATTACGCCCGCAAACGGCAATCTTGTCTCCCGGCCGTATGCCGGCACTTTCCAGTACGATATGAAATTTTGCTATTTTTCTTGCTACGTCTTTGTATTGCAGCGTGATTCCTTTATAGTCTGTCAGGGCATTATTATCCCAGTTTTTAATGATACTTTGTTCTATATAATCAACGAACCCGTATTCTTGTTTCATTCGTAATCTGCACACTTTAGTTAAAACTGCGCAAAGATAGAACTTATAGTAATGCCACGCAAGCTCTATAAGCTTTTTTTAGTGGGCATTTTAGCTGGATAAATCAAATGAGAGCCTCTCTCTCCGCATTTTCCGAAATCAGCAGCAGCTTGTCGCCGAGGTGCAGTTTCAGGGTGCCGTTAGGGATGAGGTACTCATTGTCGCGTTTTACAATCATCACCAATGTTCCTTTAGGCAAATTCATGTCTTTCAGCGTGTCGGCTTTGTCAAGAATTTCTTGTGTAATCGTCATGTCGTGCAAGCTGGAGCCTATCTCCTCTGGCAATTCTATTCCGAACTCATTTCCGGTTTTTTCCAATGGAGTAGAGAGTCCCAATATGCGGGCCGCGCGGGAAACTGTGGTGCCTTGAATGACCAAAGAAACTATTGTTATGAAGAATACGATGTTAAAGATGATATCTGCGCCGGGCACTTCGGCCACCACGGGGTAGGTGGCAAAGATGATGGGAACCGCACCGCGCAGTCCTACCCACGAAACAAACAGGCGTGATTTGAAAGTTATTTTCTTGCCGAAAGGCAACAGGCACAAGAAAACACTCAACGGGCGCCCGATAAAAATCATGAATATGCCGATGAGCAATGCAACGGCAGCAACCTCCAACATCTCATGGGGATTGACAAGCAAACCGAGGCAAAGGAACATGATGATTTGTACAAGCCATGTCAACCCATCCATTACCGTATAGATTTCTTTCCGGTACATGATTTTGTTGTTACCTACCATCATTCCGGCTATATAAACAGCCAAATAGCCGTTTCCTTTCAACAGGTCGGTAATGGAGAATATAAAGAATACGAAAGAAAGCAACAAGATAGGATAGAGTGCCTGATTGTCGATGTTCAGCCGGTTCAGCATTAAGATGGCCAGTTTTCCGAGGAAGTAGCCGGTGGCAGCACCGACAATGAATTGTATGGCAAACGAGCCTAAAACCTGGGAAACACCGATTTCGGAGGAGGTGGTAAGCTGAATCAGGACAATGGTAAGCATATAAGCCATCGGGTCGTTGCTGCCGCTTTCCAACTCCAGCATCGGACGCAGATTATGTTTCAGATTCATCTTCTGCGAACGCAGAATGGCAAATACGGAAGCCGAATCGGTAGATGACATTGTGGATGCAAGCAAAAGGGAGGTGATAAGCGGAAATTGAATGTTGCTCCAGTCCATGCCCGACAGCCACCAGATGAAAAGTCCGGTGAATAAGGCCGTAAGCAATACTCCCACGGTGGACAAGGCGATGCCGGGAGTGAGTATCGGTTTTATATCGGAGAATTTAGTATCCATGCCGCCGGAAAACAGGATGATGCTGAGGGCAACCATACCTATGAATTGTGCTTCTTCGGCATTGTGAAATTGCAAACCTAATCCGTCACTGCCAAACAGCATGCCCACAATGAGAAAAAGCAATAATGCGGGAACGCCGAAACGATAGCCGGTTTTGCCGACGATGATGCTGACAAAAAGTAAAATAGAGCCTACAAGTAGAATGTTTCCTGCTGTGAACAACATAATTGAGCTATTACATGGTTTAAAGTTATGATAAATTCAATACATAAAACAAAGGAACGTGCAATGTGCCAAACACATATCTTCTGAAAATGGTTCAGTTGAACTTTAGCACAAAAGTGGTCTCTTTGCCGGGCAGCAATGACAGGTTGCCTCCCGATAGCCGCATGATTTGCCGGGAAATGCTCAAGCCTATGCCGTTTCCTCCCTCTTTGGTCGTGAAAAACGGAATGAAAACATGTTCGGCAATGGCTTCGGGAATGGCAGGGCCATTGTTGGATATTTCTATCAGTATCTCCTCCGCCTCGTTACAGTAGGCACGGATATCGATGCGTCCCTCTTTGTCGGTATCGGTGTCCGACCCGATGGCTTGTATGGCGTTTTTCAGCAAGTTGATGACCACTTGCGATATAAGATTTTCGTCGGCATACAGAATGAGGTCGTCCGGCGCAATGTGCGTACGAAAACTCACCCGGGCGTCAGGGTGCTGGTGGCGGGAAAGCCCAACCATGCGCTCGATGAAGCTCTTGAGGTAGAACAAAGAGGGTTCGGGAGTAGGAATGCGCGTGAATTTCCGGTATGACTCCACAAAGGACAACAATCCTTTTCCCGTACTGCTGATGGTTTGCAGGCCGTTCCTGATTTCTTCGTGCGAGGCTTGCTCTTCGGCCAGTTCCAGCAGGGTGTCGCTCAATGAGGTTATCGGGGTGACGGCATTCATTATTTCGTGCGTCAACACACGGGTGAGTCTGCTCCATGAGTCTATTTCCTTTTCGTCCAGCTCGTTGTTGATGTCGTTGAGGGCAAGGATGCGCAGGTGTTCGTTGCGCACGGTGATATCGCTGACGCGGATGGATATGTTCACAGTGCCCCGTTCATTAGTAAAAGCCACCTGTAATTTTTCTCCCGGACGGCTGTTCGTCAGGATGGAGCACAGTCGCGGGTCTATGCGGTTCAGTTGGCTGATATGGGTAAATATGCTGAGACCCAACAAGCGCAGGGCTTCATTGTTCTTTTGGTATACGGCGCCATTGTCGTTTAAAACCAGAATACCGGTATTTACACAGTCAAGAATCAGCTCATAGTATTTTTCCTGTTGAACAGTTTCGCTTTTTACGTTATAGAGCATGCGTGCCACCCGGTTCAAGGCGTGGTTTATGAGCTGCGTGTCTGCCAATGCCTCTTTTTCGGAGAAATGAATGGCATTATCGTTGTTTTCGATGGCATCAAGCATGAAAAGCACTTTCCGCACATGACGACGATATAGCTTGCGTTGCCAATAGATGGCTACGGGAAGAAGCGCGCTGAACAGCACAGCCCACAACAAGGCGGTGTGCAATCCTTTCGGAGGCGGAGCGTCAATGAAGACAAACGCCCACATTATGCCTGCAAGGAGCGCCGTTGATATGCTGACGGCAACGCGGAACGAATAATATTGTCTTGGATCTCTATATTTCATACATGCGTGGCAAATCATTTCTAACTCAAAGTCCGTGCTTTTTCATTTTGTTGTAAAGCGTCTGACGTGTAATGCCCAGTTGCGTTGCCACGGCCGAGAGGTTTCCGTTGCATTTGTCGAGGGTCTTTCGTATCATCTGCATTTCCATTTCTTCGAGCGTGGACGCTGCGGCATCCGGTTTCTCGACCCATCGGGTCAATTGGAACAGTTCGGCCGGAAGATACGCATTGTCGCAGATGATAACGGCTTTCTCGATGACGTGTTCCAACTCGCGGATGTTGCCGTACCAAGGGTGGAGCTTCAGCTTTTCGCAAGCGCTGTCCGTCAGTTCGACGGGTGGCTTGTCATATTGCTTGCAAAAACGGAGGATAAAGAGCTCGGCAAGCGGAATGATGTCTTCGGGACGTTTGCGCAACGACGGTATTTCGAGGTGTATCGTATTGATGCGGTATAGCAAATCTTCACGAAACTCTCCTTTTGCCACCATGTCGGGCAGATTGCGGTTGGTGGCGCATATAAGGCGGATATCTATGGGAATGGGGGTGTTGCTGCCCACTCGGACGATGCTGCGGCGCTGGATGGCAGTAAGCAGTTTGGCTTGCAGATGGTAGGGCAGGTTGCCTATCTCATCGAGGAAAAGAGTACTATGCCCGGCTGCCTCGAACTTGCCGGGGCGGTCGGCATGCGCATCGGTGAAAGAACCTTTCACGTGGCCGAACAATTCACTTTCAAAAAGGCTCTCGGTGATTGCACCCATATCCACGCTTACCATCTCTTGCCGGTTGCGTGCGGAAAGAGAATGTATTTCGCGGGCCAGCATTTCCTTGCCCGTGCCGTTTTCGCCCGTGATTAGGATGTTGGCGTCGGTGGAAGCCACTTTTTCCACCAAAAGGCGCAGATGCTGCATGGCGCTGCTGTTGCCCCAATACATGCTACGGTCGTCTGCCGATGTAAATCCGTTGCTTTCCTTCGTGCGTTTCCCGTTTGATGAAGAGGAAGATTTCTGTTCCGCAGCAGAAGCGGCTTTTAACAATGTCTCTATCAGCTTCCGGTTATCCCAAGGTTTCACGATGAAGTCGGCCGCACCTTCCTTGATGCCTCTCACGGCAAGATCGATGTCGGCATAAGCCGTGAAGAGAACCACCGGCAGGGAAGGGTACAGTTTTTTTATCTCGTGCAGCCAGTACAGACCTTCATTGCCGCTATTGATGCCCGAAGCAAAGTTCATGTCAAGCAGTACGACCTGCCACTTCTTTTCGCGCAGCGCGCCCGGCAGGGTGACGGGCGAAGCAAGAGCGGTAATCTCTTCAAAATAGGGTTTCAGCAAAAGTTGCAAGGCGGCAAGCACGCCCTGGTTATCGTCGACAATCAGAATATTTCCGTTTTTTTTCATCATAAGTATAATCTCTTCTGTTCATGGCTTCGTTTTTATCGGCAAGTTATCCGTTTATCCTACGTCTGTCACCTTTCATAAGGCGATGCCATTTACTCCCACAAAGATAGTGAATTGTTTTCATATCTCGGTGATTCGGATTGCTCTTTTTCGGTGGCCCGACAATGGTGCTCCGGTTTGCCGGACTTCGTGCCCGCTAATGGAAACGGGGCACGGAGTTGAACGATGCCTTAACCCTCTAAATTTATGCAAACTCTTCATCGCTTTTCTGTTTCATTGTATCTCCTATTGAGTATGAGTGATTTACACTTGTACAAGCGTTGCCTCTCAGTTGTACAAGCGTCGACCTTCACTTGTACAAGTGTTGCCTTCTGCTTGTACAAGCGGAAAATGGATGCAAACGAACAATCCCCAAACGACTCCGGCGGATGAACCGGACGATTTGTCAAAAAAAACACCATGCAATTTGCCAGGCAATTTGCATGATGGTATATATAATATATATTAATAATATTTAATCCTCCGGAGGGTCCTTCGGAGAATTTAAAGATATATTTTAAAGGTACTGATATACATATCTACACTGGAAAATCTTAGAAAGGCTGGAGTCGGGAAATCCCCGAACCAACCATGATATGCTTTGTTTGTATAATAGAAGTTATTATATTTGCGCTGTTTTACAGAAAGGAATGACATTATGGCATAAATTTAACCCTGACAAAGCGGCAACTCTGTCAGGGCTTGCTCTACAAAGAAACATTATTATTTCTTCTTTTCACGCTGAGACAAAGCACTACCTGCAAGGCTTTTTGTTCTGGTACTTGAACGTCCATCTTGCAAGGCTTTTGATGCTTGACTGGCAACTTTAGCTGAAGTGACTTTTTTCGCCATAATATCCTCCTTTCTGTCTTTAGTGGCAACATGTTTCAAGTTGCCGTTATACACTTGAATACATCCCATTCCCAATAGGTTTGGGATTTATTCACTAAAATCAAATGTCACATTTCCCGGATTAGCAGATGCAATATTTCTACAGTCTAATCCAGTAAGTTTTCCTGCTTTTTTAATGGTGAGTTTGCACTTAGTGCCAACTCCACTTGAAGCAATGTTTTTTAAATCCAACGCAGTGAACTTATCCGCATTAACAACAAGGTTTCCGCCAGCAGAAGCAATGTTTCTTAAATCTAAAGATGTCATAATTGCTCTTTTGGTTTACTATAAAGAAAAATATCTCTTATCTTCAGGTTACAGGGGAAGAAGTCTATAAAAGCCTGTCTACATATCCTCACGGACTTGTTGGCGTAGTAGATGAGCCAAATTTGAAACAAAAGTTCAGAAACTTCCGTTATTTATATATCAACAAAAACCGTGCCATATTTTGACTTGTATTCCATTTTCTTTCAATCACGTTACATATTCAGTATCAATCATTAAAATTACTGAATCACTACTGTCCCGTAAAAGTGGATAAATAGTTCTTTGAAATTATTGAAATATAGTCAATTACACGTTTTTTGAAATGAAACGGACTTGATTTTGCAACTTTGCAGTCTAATACAAATGGCTGCTATGTTCCAAGACAAATACGTATTCTCTCAATTAACCGCTTTTCTGAACAGGACTCAGTTCAACAACTATGTTCGCAAGTATGATGGCAACCGATATGTGAAACATTTCACTTGCTGGAATCAGATGCTCGCGATGATGTTTGGACAACTGAGTAACCGTGAGAGCCTGCGAGACTTAATCGTTTCTTTCGAGGCGCATAGGGCCAAGCAATATCATCTTGGGTTAGGTCGTGAACCGATAGCCAAGACAACTCTTGCGACAGCCAACCAGAACCGTGATTACAGAATTTTTGAAGAATTTGCATTCTATATGATGAAAGAAGCCTGCGAGAAGCGGACGACCAACATCCTTGACATTTCCGGAAAGAAATATGCGTTTGATTCAACAACGATTCCGTTATGTCTTGCAACATTCCCATGGGCAAAGTTCCGAAGCAAGAAAGGAGGAGTGAAAGCTCATGTCTTATACGACATTGAAGCACAAGTTCCTGCCTTCTATACTGTAACCACTGCATCAAAGCACGATTCTACAGCAATGTCTTCAATCCATTATGAGCCAAATGCTTATTATATATTCGACAGGGCTTATGACTCCTTTAAAGAACTCTATAGGATACATCTTACAGACTCTTTCTTTGTTGTCAGAGCCAAGACGAACTTAAAGTATAAGACAGTCAAATGGAAGCGAAGAATACCAAAGCACATAATGACAAATGCGGAAGTGAAACTGACCGGATATCTCTCCGAGAAGAAATATCCTGAGTCATTCAGACTCGTCCGATATCACGATGAAGAAGATGACCGTGAGTTCACTTTTTTGACGAATGCGAAACAACTTTCTGCACTGGATGTCGCCAATCTTTATAAGAAAAGATGGTTGATCGAGCTGTTCTTCAAATGGCTCAAGCAGCATCTCAAGATAAAGAAATTCTGGGGCACAACAGAGAACGCTGTTCGCATACAAATCAGTGTGGCTATTATCACATACTGTCTTGTGGCTATTGTCCAACATGATATGAAGTTGAAACGCTCAACCTATGAAGTTTTGCAGATTCTCAGCATATCATTGACTGACAAAACCCACTTGCGTGACCTGTTCGACAAGACTAATTTCAATGATGTCAAAGATCTAAATGAACCCCTGATTCCGGGGCTATTTGATTAATTGTTTAACTCGTCCCATTTTAACGGGACACTAATGAGAAGTGAAGTAATTATCTCTTAAATAAGAAAAGGTAAATCTCGGTAATCTAATAGGTTACCGGGATTTTTTTGTGTAGTATAATGTGGTTCTATTCGGAATAATTCACTTTATTATGAGGCGGTTGGGTAAGTCAAGGTAAGCCCTAAGGTTACGTTTGGTTGTTTAGGTATCTCCTCGATTTATGCTTTTATGTGCATAAACCTACGCTTGTTATAGATATAAGGCGATGCTTGTACCTGTGTAAAACTTTGAATTTCTATCGGTTACAAATGAGGTGTGTGCGGAATATTTATACTGAACGATGGCTCTTCTTTATGGTGTGATATGGTTGTTCGTCCACTTTTTTTGTTAAATCATTCTTTTTTTTTCTAATATTTTGTAGTCGAAGAGATTATTTGTATCTTTGCAAACGGAAACGGATGAAAGGTGGAGGGGCAGTCAAGCTCCTCTTTTTCGTTCTTATAGGTTAATTTATGATAGAAAAGAAAACGATTTGTCAGATTGTAGACGAGTGGCTGGAAGGGAAAGAGTATTTTCTGGTGGAAGCAACCATCGGCCCGGATGGCAAGATTCTGGTGGAAATAGACCACAAGGAAGGTGTGTGGATTGAGGATTGTGTGGAGCTGAGCCGCTACATCGAGTCTCGGTTGAATCGCGAAGAGGAAGACTATGAACTGGAAGTAGGTTCGGCCGGTATCGGGCAGCCTTTTAAGGTATTGCAGCAATACATCAATCATGTGGGCTGCGAAGTGGAAGTGTTGACAAAGGACGGCCGTAAGCTCAGTGGTGTGCTGAAGGAAGCGGACGAACAACACTTTGTAGTAACCATCAGCAAGAAAGTGAAAGAAGAAGGAGCTAAACGTCCTAAGATGGTGGACGAGGATCTGAATTTTACGTATGAGGAGATAAAATATACTAAATACTTAATCAGTTTTAAATAAGACTATGGCCAAAAAAGAAGAAACTGTCAGCTTGATAGATACGTTTTCGGAATTTAAGGAACTGAAGAACATTGACCGCACTACAATGGTGAGTGTGCTTGAAGAGTCGTTCCGCAGTGTGATTGCGAAGATGTTTGGCACCGATGAGAATTACGACGTAATCGTGAACCCTGACAAGGGGGATTTTGAGATATGGCGTAATCGTGAAGTTGTTGCAGACGGTGATGTAGAAGATCCGAACCTGCAAATATCCTTGAGCGAGGCACAGAAAATCGATGCTTCCTATGAAGTGGGCGAGGAAGTGACAGACGAGGTGATTTTTGCCAATTTTGGCCGTCGTGCCATCTTGAATCTGCGTCAGACATTGGCATCCAAGATTCTGGAATTGGAGAAGGACAGCCTCTATAATAAATATATAGATAAGGTGGGCACCATTGTCAATGCGGAAGTTTATCAGATATGGAAGAAAGAGATGCTGCTGCTTGACGACGAAGGAAATGAGTTGTTGCTGCCCAAGACCGAACAGATTCCGAGCGATTTCTATCGTAAGGGCGAGACGGCGCGCGCCGTAGTGGCACGTGTGGATAATAAGAATAATAATCCGAAGATTATTCTGAGCCGTACATCACCTGTGTTCCTGCAACGTCTGTTCGAGATGGAAGTGCCCGAAATCAATGACGGACTGATTACCATCAAGAAAATAGCCCGCATACCCGGTGAGCGTGCCAAAATTGCCGTTGAGAGTTACGATGATCGCATTGACCCGGTAGGTGCCTGTGTGGGTGTGAAAGGTAGCCGTATTCATGGCATTGTCCGCGAACTTCGCAATGAGAATATTGACGTTATCAACTATACGTCGAATATTCAGTTGTTTATACAGCGTGCTCTCAGCCCTGCCAAAATTTCTTCTATCCGTTTGAACGAAGAAGAACATAAGGCAGAAGTGTTCTTGAAACCGGAGGAGGTGTCGCTGGCTATCGGTAAAGGTGGTTTGAACATCAAACTGGCCAGTATGTTGACTGAGTACACCATCGATGTGTTCCGCGAGTTGGATGAAACGGTAGAAGATGAGGATATCTATCTGGATGAATTCCGTGATGAGATAGATGGTTGGGTAATCGATTCCATCAAGGCTATCGGTATTGATACGGCAAAGGCTGTGTTGAATGCTCCCCGCGAGATGTTGATTGAAAAGACGGATCTCGAAGAAGAAACGGTGGACGAGGTATTGCGCATTTTGAAACAGGAGTTTGAAGAAGGGTGAGTAGTGTAAGCGATTAGCGATTAGTGGTTAGCGATAACTTCTTCTTTCTCCATTATTCATGAAAAATTAAGTATGACGATAAGGTTAAACAAAGTAACAAGAGATTTGAATGTAGGAATTACGACAGCTGTCGAGTTCCTGCAAAAGAAGGGATTTACCGTTGAGGCGAACCCCAACACGAAAATTACCGACGAGCAGTTTGATTTGCTTAAGAAGGAGTTCAGTACGGATAAGGATCTTAAAATAAAATCGGAGCGTTTCAGTCAGGAGCGTCAAAGCAAGGATCGGAACAAGGCATCTGTGGCCATTGATGGCTATGAGGAGAATGCGCAGGAGAAGGCAAAGCCTGAAGAGATAAAAACCGTTATCCCCGAAGACGTACGCCCGAAGTTTAAACCTGTTGGCAAGATAGATTTGGACAAACCGGGTCAGTGGTCTGTTACTGCTCCGGAAAAGGAGAAAGAAAGGGAAGAAACTGAAAAGGTGATAGAGGAAAAGAAGGTGGAAGAGACTGCTCCGGTAGCTGTAGAAACTTTCCGTCCGGTTTTGGAAGAGCGCGAGGAGGCAAAGCCCGAGCCGGAACCTATATCTCAGTCCGAAGCGAATGCTACGTCCGAAATACAAGCGGCGCCGATTGTAGAGAAAGAACCGGAAATTGCTGCGCAGGTGGAATTGGAGTCTAAAGAGGAAAAAAGAGTAGAAACTTCTTCTGTATCGGCCACTGAAGAGCCGGAAGCAAAAGAAGAACCGGCAGAAGATAAAATCTTTAAGATACACCAGCCAGAGTTTGTTTCGAAGATAAATGTCATAGGACAAATAGACTTGGCCGCTCTGAACCAATCTACACGTCCGAAAAAGAAGTCGAAGGAAGAGAAGCGTAAGGAGCGGGAAGAAAAGGAAAAGACCCGTCAGGACCAGAAAAAGCAGATCAAAGAAGCTATTATCAAGGAAATCCGACGAGAGGATAGCAAGTTGGGCGACTCCGGTGTTGATGTCAATGGCAAGAAGAAACGCGTCCGCATCAATAAAGAGAAGGTGGACATTAATAATGCTTCCAATTTCCAACGTGGTGGTAACGATCGTTCCAAAAATGCCTATGGTGGCGCTCCCGGCGGAAACCAACAAGCCGGCGGTAACCGCAATCGCAATAAAGACCGCTTCAAGAAGCCTCTTGTAAAACAAGAAGTGAATGAAGAAGATGTAGCTAAGCAGGTAAAAGAAACTTTGGCTCGTCTGACTTCCAAAGGCAAGAACAAGGGGGCCAAATATCGCAAGGAAAAACGTGACATGTTGTCCAACCGTATGCAAGAGCTGGAAGACATGGAAATGGCAGAAAGCAAAGTGCTGAAACTTACGGAATTTGTGACGGCCAACGAGTTGGCGAACATGATGGATGTTTCCGTTACGCAAGTCATTGCCACTTGTATGAGCATCGGTATAATGGTGTCTATCAATCAGCGTTTGGATGCCGAAACCATCAATCTGGTGGCAGAGGAGTTTGGCTTCAAGACCGAATATGTCAGCGCAGAGGTGGCTCAGGCTATTGTGGAAGAAGAAGACAGGGAAGAAGACCTTCGGCCTCGTGCCCCGATCGTAACGGTGATGGGGCACGTAGACCACGGCAAGACTTCGTTGCTCGACTACATACGTAAGGCGAACGTTATTGCCGGTGAGGCCGGTGGCATTACGCAGCACATCGGTGCTTATCACGTATCGTTGGAAGATGGGCGTAAGATTACGTTCCTCGACACACCGGGGCACGAAGCCTTTACCGCCATGCGTGCTCGCGGAGCCAAGGTGACGGACATCGCCATCATCATTGTGGCCGCGGACGACAGCGTGATGCCTCAGACCAAGGAAGCCATCAACCATGCCACGGCTGCCGGTGTGCCCATCGTTTTTGCAATCAACAAGATTGACAAGCCGACTGCCAATCCCGACAAGATTAAGGAAGAGCTGGCAAACATGAACTTCCTGGTGGAAGAGTGGGGCGGCAAATATCAGTCGCAGGACATCTCTGCCAAGAAAGGATTGGGCGTGGCCGAACTGATGGAAAAAGTTTTGCTCGAGGCCGAACTGCTTGAGCTGAAGGCCAATCCCGACCGTCGCGCCACCGGTTCCATCATAGAATCTTCGTTGGACAAAGGCCGTGGTTATGTGGCTACGGTATTGGTCTCTAACGGCACGTTGAAGATGGGAGATATTGTATTGGCCGGTACCAGTTACGGTAAGGTAAAGGCAATGTTCAACGAACGCAACCAGCGCATCAAGCAGGCAGGTCCTTCCGAGCCTGCATTGATACTGGGCCTGAATGGCGCGCCTGCTGCCGGTGATACATTCCACGTAATAGAAACGGAGCAAGAAGCTCGTGAAATTGCCAATAAGCGCGAACAATTGCAGCGCGAACAGGGCTTGCGTACACAGAAGATGTTGACGCTCGACGAAGTCGGTCGCCGTCTGGCATTGGGTGATTTCCACGAACTGAACGTGATTGTCAAAGGTGATGTGGACGGTTCAGTAGAAGCATTGAGTGATTCGTTGATCAAACTTTCCACTGATCAGGTGCAAGTCAACGTTATCCATAAGGGAGTGGGACAGATTTCCGAATCGGATGTCTCTTTGGCTGCTGCTTCGGATGCTATCATCGTCGGTTTCCAGGTACGTCCTTCGGGTGTTGCTGCAAAACTGGCAGAGCAGGAAGGCGTCGACATCCGCAAGTACTCGGTCATCTACGACGCCATCGAGGAAGTGAAGTCTGCCATGGAAGGCATGTTGGCACCGACTCTGAAAGAGCAGGTGACTGCCACTATCGAAGTTCGCGAAGTGTTCAACATCACGAAGGTGGGGCTCGTGGCCGGTGCCATGGTGAAGAGCGGAAAGGTGAAACGCACCGACAAGGCCCGTTTGATTCGCGACGGCATCGTCATCTTCACCGGTTCCATCAACGCGTTGAAGCGTTTCAAGGACGACGTGAAGGAAGTGGGCACAAACTTTGAATGCGGCATCAGCCTGACGGGCTGCAACGACATCAAGGTGGACGACGTCATCGAGTCTTACGAAGAAGTGGAAGTAAAGCAGACCCTATAATAATCGATAAGGACGATGTGCCAACTGCCCCGCGGAACGTTATACGCGGCCGGTTGGCACATTTTCGTATGCCTTGAAGCGCCCCTATAGAGGGGGCGGTCGTCTCTCTATAGAGACGTTGCTTGCCTCTCTATAGAGGTGCTGCCTGTCTCTCTATAGAGACGACATGCGTATCTCACAGGTGACGACATGCGTATCTCACAGGTGACGACATGCGTATCTCACAGGTGACGACATGCGTATCTCACAGGTGACGACATGCGTATCTCGCAGGTGACGACATGCGTATCTCGCAGGTGACGACATGCGTATCTCGCAGGTGATGACATACGTATCTCATGGGTGATGACATACGTATCTCGTTTTACACCTTATTATATATAGATATATAGAAAATTCAGCTTGAATAAAGATGACAATGATAGATATTCTCATAATCGCAGCCTTCGGAGCGGGTACCGTCATCGGCTTCATGAAAGGGTTTATCAGGCAGCTGGCCTCTATCCTGGGGCTGATTGTCGGCCTGTTGGCGGCAAAGGCCTTGTATGCGGGGCTGGCCGGGAGACTTTGTCCCGCAGTGACAGATTCCATGACAGTTGCACAGATACTGGCTTTTCTCATCATCTGGATAGCCGTGCCATTGGGCTTTACTTTGGTAGCCTCTTTGCTTACCAAGGCGCTGGAGGCCATATCGCTGGGATGGCTGAACCGCTTGCTGGGAAGCGGATTGGGGGCACTCAAATACCTTTTGCTCGTCAGCCTGCTGGTTGGAGTGATTGAGTTTGTGGATGAAGATAACCGGTTGATAAGCAAAACAAAAAAGGAAGAATCAGTGTTATATTATCCGGTAAAGTCTTTCGGCGGGATATTTTTTCCCATGGCGAAGCATGTCACCGAACAATATATATTGAACAATCATGCGACAGATGAATCTGAACAACAAGAATAAGACAGCCGCTGCGGACGAGGCGAGAAAGGATGCTGAGAAGAAACCCTCGAACGAGTACGTCCGGAAGATTGCGGAAGAAAAATACAAGTACGGCTTCACCACCGATGTGCACACGGACATCATCGAGTGCGGCCTGAACGAAGAGATAGTGAAGCTTATCTCTGCAAAGAAAAATGAACCGGAATGGCTGCTGAAGTTCCGCCTGGAGGCGTATCGGCACTGGCTGACGTTGGAAATGCCCACATGGGCGCATCTACGTATTCCGGAAATAGACTACCAATCCATCTCTTACTATGCCGATCCTACCAAGAAAAAGGAAGGACCGAAAAGCATGGACGAGGTGGATCCGGAGCTGGTGAAGACCTTCAATAAATTGGGCATTCCCCTGGAAGAACAAATGGCATTGAGCGGTATGGCGGTAGATGCCGTGATGGACTCGGTGTCCGTAAAGACCACTTTCAAGGAGACGTTGATGGAAAAAGGCATCATATTCTGCTCTTTCAGCGAAGCCGTGCGCGAACATCCCGACCTGGTGCAGAAGTATCTGGGCTCTGTTGTGCCTTATCGCGACAACTTCTTTGCCGCACTCAACTCGGCCGTGTTTTCCGACGGCTCTTTCGTCTACATCCCCAAGGGAGTGCGCTGCCCCATGGAGCTGTCCACCTACTTCCGCATCAATGCCCGCAATACAGGCCAGTTTGAAAGGACGCTCATTGTGGCCGACGATGATTCGTATGTATCCTATCTCGAAGGCTGCACGGCCCCGATGCGCGATGAGAACCAGTTGCATGCCGCCATCGTGGAGATTGTGGTGCACGACCGTGCGGAGGTGAAGTACAGCACGGTGCAAAACTGGTATCCGGGTGATGCCGACGGCAAGGGCGGCGTTTACAACTTCGTGACCAAGCGCGGCCATTGCAAGGGCGCGGACAGCAAACTGTCGTGGACACAGGTGGAGACCGGCTCCGCCATTACCTGGAAGTACCCCTCGTGCATCCTCTCCGGCGATAATTCTACGGCAGAGTTCTACAGCGTGGCAGTGACCAACAACCATCAGCAGGCAGACACGGGAACCAAGATGATACATCTGGGCAAGAACACCCGCAGCACCATTGTCAGCAAAGGCATCTCTGCCGGAAAGAGTGAGAACTCTTACCGCGGACTGGTGCGTGTCGCTGCCAAAGCGGACAATGCCCGCAACTATAGCCAGTGCGACTCTTTGCTGCTTGGCGACAAATGCGGAGCGCATACTTTCCCCTACATGGACATCCACAACGAAACAGCCATTGTGGAGCATGAAGCCACAACCAGCAAAATCAGCGAAGACCAGATTTTCTATTGCAACCAGCGCGGCATCTCTACGGAGGATGCGGTGGGCCTGATTGTGAACGGCTATGCCAAGGAGGTGCTGAACAAGCTTCCGATGGAGTTTGCCGTAGAGGCGCAGAAACTGCTGGCCATCTCGCTGGAAGGAAGCGTGGGATGACCAACTGGAACAGTAAGGCAGAAATTTGTAAATAAGTCAAAGTAGTTAAGATAAATAAGATAAAGATGTTAGAGATAAAAGACCTGCATGCCAGCATCAATGGCAAAGAGATATTAAAAGGCATCGATTTGACCATACGGGACGGTGAAGTGCACGCCTTGATGGGACAGAACGGTGCCGGTAAAAGTACATTGAGCAATGTATTGGTGGGCCATCCCGCTTATGAGGTGACGCGCGGCTCGATTACTTTCAACGGAAAGGATTTGCTTGAGATGAGTGCCGAAGACCGTGCTCATGAGGGAATTTTCCTTTCTTTTCAGTTGCCGGTAGAGATTCCGGGAGTCTCGATGGTGAACTTCATGCGTGCTGCCGTGAACGAGCAGCGCAAGTATCGGCATCTGCCGGCTTTGTCGGCCGGCGAGTTCCTGAAGCTGATGCGCGAGAAGCGCGCCATCGTGGAGTTGGATAATAAACTTGCCAACCGTAGCGTGAACGAGGGGTTCAGCGGTGGTGAGAAGAAGCGTAATGAAATCTTTCAGATGGCCATGCTGGAGCCGGCTTTTGCCATTTTGGACGAGACGGACTCCGGTCTGGATGTGGATGCCCTGCGCATCGTGGCAGATGGCTTTAACAAGCTGAAGACGGCGGAAACCAGTGCAATAGTGATTACTCACTATCAGCGCTTGTTGGACTATATCAAACCCGATAAGGTACACGTTTTGCTTGGCGGACGTATCGTGAAGAGCGGAGGTCCTGAACTGGCAAAGGAGATTGAGCTGCGCGGCTTCGACTGGATAAAAAAAGAGGCGGGAGATTTTTAGAATTAGGCGCGGATTGTGTGGAACTTCTTGAGTTGAAAGGCCTTTCAATCATTGATAAATCCCTGAATTCTTGCTTAAAAAATAAAGGAAGTTATGAAACCTGAACAACAATATATAGACCTTTTCTCCCAAACGGAGGCGATGATATGCCGGCATAGTGCCGAGGTGATGAATGCGCCACGTGCAGCAGCTTTTGCCGACTTTGAGCGGCTGGGCTTTCCCACCCGTAAGCAGGAGAAGTACAAATATACCGATGTCGGCAAGTTCTTTGAGCCGGATTATGGCTTGAATTTGAACCGTCTGGATATTCCGGTGAACCCTTATGAGGTGTTTAAGTGCGACGTTCCCAATATGAGCACTGCCCTTTATTTCGTGGTGAACGATTCTTTCTACGGCAAGAACTTGCCGAAGTCTCTTCTGCCCGAAGGCGTTCTCTTTGGTAGTCTGAAGGAGATGGCCGAACAGCATCCCGAACTGGTGAGGAAGCATTATGGCAAGCTGGCCAATACGGCCGAGGATGGTGTGACAGCTTTCAATACGGCTTTTGCGCAAGACGGCGTATTGCTTTATGTGCCCAAGAACGTAGTAGTGGAGAAGCCCATTCAGTTGGTGAATATTCTGCGTGGAGATGTCAGTTTCATGGTGAACCGACGTATGCTGATTGTTTTGGAAGAGGGTGCGCAAGCCCGTTTTCTGGTGTGCGACCATGCAATGGACAATGTAAACTTCTTGACGACGCAAGTGGTGGAAGCCTTTGTCGGTGAAAATGCCTCTTTCGACTTTTATGAGTTGGAAGAAACGCATACGGGTACGGTTCGCATCAGCAACATGTATGTGGAACAGAAAGCTCACAGCAATGTTTTGCTGAACGGCATGACCTTGCACAACGGAACTACCCGCAATACCACTCAGGTGACGCTTGCAGGCGAAGGTGCCGACTTGAATCTTTGCGGTATGGCCATTGCCGATAAGAACCAGCATGTAGATAATCATACCAAGATAGACCATGCCGTGCCAAACTGTACCAGCAACGAACTTTACAAGTATGTGCTTGATGAACAGTCCGTAGGGGCTTTTGCAGGTTTGGTGCTGGTGCGTCCGGATGCGCAACACACCAATTCAAAGCAGACCAACCGAAACCTTTGCGCTACTCGTGAGGCACGTATGTACACCCAGCCGCAGCTGGAAATCTATGCGGACGATGTGAAGTGCAGTCATGGCGCCACGGTAGGGCAGCTTGATGAGAGTGCTTTGTTCTATATGCGGCAGCGAGGCATTCCGATGCGTGAGGCACGCCTATTGTTGATGTTCGCTTTTGTCAACGAGGTGATTGATACCATCCGTCTGGATGCTTTGAAAGACCGCTTGCATCTGTTGGTGGAGAAGCGTTTCCGAGGCGAACTGAACAAGTGTCAGGGATGCGCGATTTGCAAATAAGAAATTCAGAAGGCACGGATTGTATGGATTGACACGGTTTTTATGGACTGAATCCATGAAGTCCGTGCCATCCATGCCTTGATTAAATCAGATAGTTTATGTATGATATTCAGAAGATAAGAACCGATTTCCCGATACTCTCGCGTGAGGTTTATGGCAAGCCGTTGGTGTATCTCGACAATGGAGCCACCACTCAAAAGCCCCGCATGGTGGTAGATGCCATTTCCGAGGAGTATTACTCCGTCAACGCCAACGTGCACCGAGGCGTACATTTCCTTTCGCAGCAGGCCACGGAACTGCATGAGGCTTCGCGCGAAACGGTGCGTAAATTCGTCAATGCGCGCAGTACGAACGAAATTGTCTTTACGCGTGGCACGACGGAAAGTATCAACCTGCTTGTCTCTTGTTTCGGCGAAGAGTTTATGCAGGAGGGCGATGAGGTGATTATCTCCGTGATGGAGCATCATAGCAACATCGTTCCCTGGCAACTGCTGGCAGCCAAGAAGGGAATTGCCATCAAGGTAGTCCCCATGAATGACAAAGGCGAACTGCTGCAGGAGGAGTATAAGAACCTGTTTTCCGAACGCACGAAGATTGTCAGCCTTGCGCATGTATCCAATGTGCTCGGCACGATAAATCCCGTAAAGGAGATGATTGCCTTTGCACACAAGCAGGGAGTGCCCGTGCTGATAGACGGCGCGCAGTCCGTTCCACACATGCCCGTAGATGTGCAGGAGCTGGATGTCGACTTCTTTGTCTTCTCCGGCCATAAGGTCTACGGCCCCACCGGTGTAGGCGTGCTCTACGGCAAGGAGGAGTGGCTGGACAGGCTGCCTCCCTATCAGGGTGGCGGCGAGATGATACGAAGCGTGTCGTTCGAGAAGACCACGTTCAACGAGCTGCCTTTCAAGTTCGAAGCCGGAACGCCCGATTACATCGGTACGACGGGACTTGCCAAAGCGCTGGATTATGTTTCGCTTATCGGCATGGATAAGATTGCTGCCTACGAGCATGAACTTACCTTCTACGGCATGCAACGGCTGAAAGAAGTTCCCGGTATGCGCATTTTCGGGGAGGCGGAAGAGAAGGGGAGTGTCATTTCGTTCTTGGTGGGCGATATCCATCATTTTGACATGGGGACGCTGCTCGACCGTTTAGGTATTGCCGTGCGCACCGGGCATCATTGTGCCCAGCCATTGATGCAACGCCTTGGTATAGAAGGTATCGTGCGTGCCTCGTTCGGGCTATATAATACGCGCGAGGAGATTGATGCGTTGGTAGCCGGTATCGAACGTGTCAGCCGGATGTTCTGATGTTTCAACACTTCTGACCGTATGAGGAAGGGGGAATTGGCTTCCGGCGTAGTCTGAATTGTTAGTCGATGATCTATCTTTCCTTTCAGTTTGTCTTCTCTAAAGTGTGGTCTAACCTCTCCTAAGGTGTGGGGAGAGCTCCTCTGAAGTGTGGGCATATGGCTTCTAAAGTGTGGGGTTGCGGTTCGTTAAGTGTGGGCATAGGTTCACTAAAGTGTGGGCTTGTGTTTGCTATGCTTCTCGGATAGCTCCGTTCCTCGAATTTGTTCTTGCTTGTGTGTTAAAATGAAAAACACTTGTGCCGATCATGTCGGGCACAAGTGTTTGGCAGATCTTATAGAACAGCTTGATAGGCGGCTCTTGGGATGGCTTGTTCAGCCAATAGTTATCAGTACGTCTTTCTGATGGCTTTCCTCAAGGCTTCCCAATGTTCGGGCGTCATATCGTTGGGCGTAAACAAGCATACACCGGTGGCTCCGGCCTTCATTGAACCGGCCACGGCTTTTTCTATTTCGGAGGGCAGCAGACCGGAGTGCTCAGGGTCGATCAGGTTAGCTTTGTTTTGCCAGTCGCGGCAGATGAAAAGTCCGCTGTAAACGGGTGTCTTCTTGTCGGCTACGCTTTTTACTTCTTCAGCCGTCACTTTACCTATCCACTCGGCCGGTTCCTTGTAGAAGTCATTGTAGTTCATCGGGAAGTAGGCATCCACGTTCCATTTGTTCCATTCTTGGCGCACCATCCATACGGCATAGCTCTGCGGTCCGGGGAAGACGTCGGCACTGATTTTTTTCCCTTTGGCATGAATGGCGTCAACTAACTCGTTCACCAGGCTTGTGATAGCATCACAACGGAATTGCGCCCACTCTTGGTTGGTCGAAGGATTTGTCACTTGCCTTATGTCGATGCCGCTGGTTCGTTGGAAAGCAGCTACGCAACTGTCGCAATAACAGTAGTCGGCCTTGGGATACTCTTCGTTCATCGTCAGCCCATACTTGTCCCACAGGCCGCGGGCCAGAATGACATCTGCATAACGGATATAATCCAGCTGGATATAATCCACTTCCTTGATAGAGGCGATACGTTCGAATTGTTCTTTCAGAAAGCGTCGGACTTGGGGATTAAGCGGGTCAAGCGTCTTGTAGTAAGGCACGTAGGCTTGTTTGTCGTAGGCCGATTCACCGAGGCGGTTCACCGTATAACAAGTAGAATCGAGTCCTTCTTGCAACATGGTAGGAATCCATGCGTGGTATTCCAACCCCAATTCTTTGGCGATACGCGCTGCGGTAGCTATCTTGGCAGAATCAAGGTGGGCGTTGAAGCATACACCTACCGTACCGTATGTTTTCCAACGTTCGAAGTCGCTTCGCAGACTATTTTCCGTTGTGCTTTCTTCCCACGACTGCCATACGTAGAGAGGAACTGTGATTTGGTCTTTTGCTCCACATCCTGCGAGGAAGGAGAGGATGAATAAGATAAACAGGTTTTTCATAATGATTATTTTAGAGTTAGTTCTATTATGTCTCAAATAATTACCGGATGAATGCTTAGTCTCCTTAAACGGTTGGTGCATTGGCAAAAGACAAGTCCGAGAGTACTTCCCTTTTTTTCACAACCCTGCCGAAGAGTAACCAAGATCGACCTTTCCCTCTGATGTGCATCAACCTCAATAAAAGTTCTGTCCATCAGACTGTCTATATAAGTGTTGAAACCTTCTTATGCATCAGGCTTGTGCCTTGTTGCGACGAAAGGCTTACTTATTTGAAAGTTTAAAATTAATCTTTTTTTGTGACACTTGCAAAATCCAGATAGAAAAAATCCTGTTTCAAAGCCATATCCGATAATGGATGGATATTCGTAATGTCCGGAATCTGTTTCTCAATGGGCAGTGTTGCCGTTCGGTAAGATAAACTTTTTTATGGTTCCATTGATGCTGTTCATAATTATTTAATCAGAGTTCGGGATAGGCGGTTCCTTCTTCTAAAGATGAGGGGCTGCATCCTATCGGGCGGATATTTCTTGAATACATCGGTTTTACAATGGTCAGGCAGAAGAGAAGAGAGCCTTTCAGGCCGGCCGCCTTCGTCCTGTTTTGACAGCTGCAATCCTTTGTCGTGACAGAGGCAGGTGTTCAAGCCGACAGACACTTGTGTTTGACGTGACAGACACAAGTGTCTGAGCCGTCAGAGGCAAGTGTCTGACAAGGCAGGAGGAAACATCAGATAACCAATAGGCTTTTTCTTTAGAGTTTTGTTTATCTTTGCAGCTGCAATTTGAACAACTTTAAGATGGCTTTTTGACATTAGTATATGATGAAACAGAAACGGATACCATTGGTGGGAGAACAATATCTTGTTCCCTTTATCCTGATTACTTCTCTCTTTTTCTTGTGGGGATTTGCCCATGCCATTCTGAATGTTCTGAATAAACATTTTCAGGAAATATTAGACATTACGAAAACCCATTCAGCCTTTATCCAGATGACCATGTATATGGGCTATTTTGTCATGGCTGTTCCTGCAGGATTGTTCATCAGCCGTTTCGGATATCGCAGGGGTGTGGTATTCGGATTATTGCTTTACGGTGTCGGTTCGCTGCTGTTTATCCCCGGACAGTATTATTTGTCATTCAATCTTTTCTTGTTTGCCCTATTTGTGATAGGATGCGGGTTGACGTTTCTTGAAACAGCAGCCAATCCCTATGCCACGGAACTGGGAGCAAAAGAAACAGCTGCCAGTCGTCTGAATTTTGCTCAGTCTTTCAATGGATTGGGATGTATCTGTGCACCTGTATTGGCCGGCTTGCTTTTGTTCTCAAAAGATGGACAAGCCGGAGAGGGGAGCGTAGCGTTGCCTTATGTCTGCATGGGCATTGTGGTGTTGTTGGTGGCGTTGCTTTTTTCCAAAGTCAGACTTCCCGAAATAGAACATAGCGTAGAAGTGGATAAAGAGGGTAATAAAGTGAGTTTGTGGTCGTATAAACTTTTCATTTTTGGATTGGTGGCACTGTTTGCCTATGAGGTCGGAGAGATTTCTGTCAACAGTTTTTTTATCAACTATGTGGTGGAGCAAAACTGGATGAATGCCCGTGAAGCCTCTGTGGTGCTCTCTTTCGGCGGATTGGGTTTGTTCATGTTAGGACGTTTTGCCGGCAGTTGGATAATGGGTCGCGTATGTGCCGAAAAGATGTTGTTGGCTTGTGCCACAGGAACCGTGATTACCACTGCGTTGGTTCTGCTTGATGTGGGCATAGTTTCGCCTGTTGCTCTTCTATTCGGTTATGCTTTCGAAGCCATCATGTTTCCTACGATATTCGCCCTTTCCTTGAGAGGATTGGGCAGCCACACCAAGCAGGCTTCATCTTTCCTGATGATGTCACCGGTGGGAGGTGTGGTGGGGCCATTCCTAATGGGGGTAGTTGCTGACCATACCTCCATGGTGATGGCATTCATTGTGCCGTTGGTGGCTTATTGTGTGGTATGGGCATATGCTCGTAAGATAGTATCTGTGGCAAAGGCAACTTAGCAGGTGCCCTCTTGATAAAAGAATGTCGGGAAAAGCCGTTTTTCACATATATATTATTGTGTTAATTGTTGATTCGCACAGGTAAATGAAATATTTCATACCAAACTTGCACAATTTGCCCAAATCAGTTACATTTGTCATCAACAAAAGATAAATAGAGAAAAGATTTGTTCAAAGCATTATAAAATAAAGTGGGATGAAGAAGATTCTTGTTAGTGGAGGTGCCGGATTTATAGGCTCTCATCTTTGTACGCGTCTGATAAATGAAGGGCATCAAGTACAATGCCTGGATAATCTTTTCACCGGTTCAGAAAAGAATATTGCCCATTTAAAGGGGAATCCTCGTTTTGAATTTGTGTTGCATGATGTGGAAAATCCGTATGAAACAGAGGTAGACGAAATATATAATTTGGCCTGTCCTGCTTCTCCTATCCATTACCAATATGATGCAATCAAGACGATTAAGACCTCGGTGATGGGAGCCATTAATATGTTGGGGTTGGCCAAAAGAACAAAAGCAAAGATTTTACAGGCATCTACCAGCGAAGTATATGGTGATCCGGTAATCCATCCCCAAGTGGAAAGCTATTGGGGAAATGTAAATCCTATAGGTATTCGTTCCTGCTATGATGAAGGTAAGCGATGCGCCGAAACACTGTTTATGGATTATCATCGGCAAAATGGAATACGGATTAAGATCATACGTATCTTCAACACGTATGGACCGCGAATGCTTCCAAACGACGGTCGGGTAGTGTCTAACTTTGTGGTACAGGCTTTGCAGAATCATGATATTACGATATATGGTTCTGGTAATCAAACTCGTAGCTTTCAGTACATAGACGATTTGATAGAGGGAATGGTACGCATGATGAATACGGAAGATGATTTTATCGGTCCGGTGAACTTGGGAAACCCCAATGAATTTTCTATTTTGGAGTTGGCGGAGAAAATCATTAAACTGTCCGGTTCTAAATCAAAATTGATATTTGAACCTTTGCCGCACGATGACCCTAAACAGCGTCAGCCGGATATCACTTTAGCAAAGGAAAAGTTAAACTGGAAACCAATCATTGAATTGGATGAAGGTTTGCAGCATATGATAGAATATTTTAAAGAAATCACACCCGGTAATCAGTAATTTGTATAACGGGAAAACTATATAGAAAGATGAATATGGAAATTAATCCTTCTGAGTACAAGATTCTAATCGTTGACGATGTGATGTCAAACGTGTTATTGTTGAGGGTGCTCTTGACAAACGAGAAATTTACAATTGCCACGGCCAATAATGGGCGGCAGGCATTGGAGCAGGTAAAAAAAGAAAGCCCTGACTTAATCTTGCTGGATGTGATGATGCCGGATTTAAGTGGCTTCGAGGTAGCCCAGCAATTGAAAGCAAACCCCGATACGGCTGAAATTCCAATAATCTTTCTGACTGCATTGAATGGTACGGCAGATATTGTGAAGGGATTTCAGGTGGGAGGAAGTGATTTTATTTCTAAACCTTTCAATAAGGAAGAATTGATTATTCGTGTCACACACCAGATATCGTTGGTGGCAGCTAAACGTCTTATCCTGAGTAAGACCGAAGAGTTGCAACGTACCATTGCCGGACGGGATAAACTATATTCAGTCATTGCCCACGATTTGAGATCTCCGATGGGATCCATCAAAATGGTGTTGAACATGCTGATACTGAATCTGCCGGCAGAGAAGATCGGCGAAGAGATGTACGAATTATTGATTATGGCCAATCAGACCACAGAAGACGTGTTTTCACTGCTGGACAACTTGCTGAAGTGGACTAAGAGTCAGATAGGTAAGTTGAATGTGGTTTATCAGGATGTGAATCTTGTGGAATTGACAGATAGCGTGATTGATATCTTCAATATGGTGGCTAAACTGAAGAAGATAACGATCAAAGAAACGAAGTCGGATAAGATAATGGTGAATGCCGACATCGATATGCTGAAGACAGTAGTTCGTAATTTATTGAGCAATGCCATCAAGTTTAGCAAAGAGAACTCCGAAGTTTTGGTGACAATCAAAGAGGAGGACGACATGGCTGTTGTCAGCGTTCAAGACTATGGCTGTGGAATCAGCGAAGAAGGGCAGAAGAAGTTGTTGCATACCGATACCCATTTCAGCACGTTTGGCACGAACAATGAAGAAGGGTCTGGTTTGGGACTTCTGCTATGCAAGGATTTTGTTATGAAGAATGGTGGAAAACTGTGGTTTACTTCCAAAGAAAAAGAGGGTTCTACATTTAGCTTTTCTATCCCGCTGAAGAAAGAGTGACGGGAAGATAGGCTGAAGCTCGTTGATTTATTATATTCTTTCAAATGAGAATTATGTTTTGCGCTTGTATAAGATATCCCGTATTTTATGCAAGCGTAAAATTTTAGTGTAACCTATCTAAAAGGAAAAGCATTGGATGTTAGGATTACGGTCTCAGGTTCTGTAATGAGTTTGGTATATAATGAGGAACTCGTATAAACAAAAAAGTTGCTGGAAAAACAGCAACTTATTCTAAAAGAAGTCGGGGTAGCGGGATTCGAACCCACGACCCCCTGCTCCCAAAGCAGGTGCGCTAACCGGACTGCGCTACACCCCGAGTGCTTCATTTTTTTAAGCGAGTGCAAAGATAAGAAACTTTGTTGATATAAACCAAACTTTTTTTCACTTTATATACGATGTATGTACGATAAGAAAGTAAAATGCTGATAGCCAATATCAGTAGGAATCATCTCTATTTCATCCGAGCTGCTACAGCCAACAATACCCCTAATACTACACCTAAAAGAGCAGCAAAAAGTACCCGTATTTCTCCTGGCAGAAGAAAAGTGATGGTATGGGCAGGAAACCAAAAGAAAGGAATCGTTTTTTTGAAAACGAAGTTCCATTGAGTTTTCCAATTGAGATTAGTAATAATATGTGTCATTGGAATAGGAGTTATAAGGGTGCGGATCGAGCCGCCACAATCAAGGATGTGTTTGTCTGTAATTTTATGAAATGTCATAAAGACTGGAGCAAATATCATATTCATGGCTACAGAGATAGAGAAAGCGACTATAACCTTGTTCAAACTGAATGTTCCATTGATGATCAAAGAAGCGTTTTCCATTCCCATGTACTCCATAAAATAAGGCACTCCTCTTGAAAAAATAATCATTGCGGCATTGATGGTCATACCTAAAAATCCCCAGATCACCATGCGGGGAAGCACTCCAAAGTTCTTCCTATTATAGGCGCCTACTGTAATTCGGAGTCCTAGCACTTCTCCTGTGGTAGATAGTATTGCAAATTTGAGAAAACTCATCACCATGCCATGTTCGGCATTGAATGACTTATACCAATCATAAAGAGAAGAACTTAACCAAAAAGGTAGAAATATTACCATTAAAAAACAGAGAAAAAAGATATCTTTCGTTTTCATACAAAGGTTATGATTATGAAGTGATTTAAACTTTTCTTTTTCTCAAATATTTCCTTAGCAGAATTACCATAAATGCAATATAGTTCCATGATTCGCAATTCCTAACCGTTGTTTCAAATCGATTTAAAATAGTCCTGTAACTGTCCATCCATGCATTGGTCCTCTCAATGGCATAACGTTCAGCATACAACAGTTCGTCCACAACGGTATTATTGGGAGTCCCGTTTCTTTTATTGATGCAGATATTGGAGACTACTCCATGACAGCCAAGTACACTTCGAAGAGCTTTACAGTCAAATCCGGCATCCGCATTCAAGAAAAGACCATCTGTTCTGACTTTTGCAATCCCAAGGTCATGCATCATGGAGCGGATTACGTTTTTTATGTCATGAGTATCATGATGTTCGCCGCTTTTAGGAGAAGACATGATAACCGGTATGCCTTGCCGGTCTGTAATATAAAGAGCGTTGGTTGTCTTGCGCTTTTTTCTACCCTGATAACCAACCTCCTCTCCACCACGCATAGCTACCGTATGATTTCCGTCAAGGTCTACACTTGACATATCAAACTTTGTACGGTGCTTATTCAAAAGATGAAGCCAAAGAGACTTCCATTCACCTTTTTTACTCCATTTGTTATAATGATGGAATACCGCACCATAGGTCAGAACCTTGTCACTGAACAGGGAATCTACAGGTAAATATTTCCACTGACACCCTGTTTTCAGTTTATAAAGAATGGCATTTACGATTTCAACAAGACTACTTTGAGTTACGAAACCACGTTTGCCCACACAT
Organism: Prevotella heparinolytica; assembly: GCF_002998535.1. Taxonomy (NCBI): domain Bacteria; kingdom Pseudomonadati; phylum Bacteroidota; class Bacteroidia; order Bacteroidales; family Prevotellaceae; genus Prevotella; species Prevotella heparinolytica. Next base: position 726,542 of record NZ_CP027234.1, read on the forward strand.
AAATGAGGCAATATTTCACTTTTTATTGTATCTTTGTCCAACAAAGCGTACATGAGGATGTTGTTATGAATGAGTTTGCTCACCCATAATATAACAATTTTAGCTATTAGTACGCTGTTTATCATTTGATCAATTAGTTTAAATCACTTCTATAAATAATGTGGTAAAAATAAGGTTTTTTATTTCATAAAAAAAATAAAGTGGGAAATAATGTAGTAAAATGATAGTCTACTCTTGATGAGCTCCTTTTTAGTAGCTGGATTAATATAAAATCATAGATAACAAATTTGTTTTTTGCCTAATAACATTTGCGAAATAAAAAAAGAGTTGTACCTTTGCAACGCTTTAAGAGAAAAGTGCTTCTTTTTTAATTTTGGAGAGGTGGCAGAGTGGTCGATTGCGGCGGTCTTGAAAACCGTTGTGCTGCAAGGCACCCGGGGTTCGAATCCCTCTCTCTCCGCTAAAAAGCATTGAAAAATAAAGAGAATCCTTGTAAGCGAATGCTTATGAGGATTTTTTATTACATAATTGTAAAAATAGCAATACAAAGAAAAGACAGTAGAAATGGTGATGCTATCCCTAAATGGAATGTAAGTTTACACTTGTACAAGTGTGAGGCAATACTTGTACAAGCGTAAAATCCTGATATCCTTATAGTTAAAAAGGGAGGCTTATCAACTGATTTTCCTGACTGCTCCGGTTATCTTTTCTTTTAATAATCTTTTGAACGAGCAATAGAAAGTCAACAAGTTTCTGAACTGCCCCATATTTCACTCACAGAGTATTTTCATCAAACACCTTTCAGACTTCCCGAAACAATCCCTTTGAAAACTAGGTAAATAAGAGAAAACATTATAATGAAAAAGGAGCTGTCCAAAAAGTCGGATAGTCCCTTTTTCGTTATTCATCAATCGAATATTTCTTAGATAATATATTGCGAACTGATAGATTCATTGTTCATTACCCTCTTGATGGTTTCGGCAAACATATCGGCAATGCTTAATTGTTTTACTTTAGCGCACTTCTTGGAGTAGGGAATACTGTCAGTAAACACCATCTCAGTCAAAGATGATTCTTGGATTCTAAAAGAGGCAGGATCAGACATTACACAATGGCTGGCAATGGCACGAACAGACTTAGCTCCTGCATCTATCATGATGTTGGCAGCCTTAGTAATAGTACCGGCTGTATCTACAATATCATCTACCAATACAACATTCTTGTCTTGCACATCGCCGATTATTTGCATAGTGGCAACTACATTCGCTTTTTCACGTGTTTTATTGCACAATACCAAAGGAACACCCAGATATTTGGAGAACGTGCTGGCACGTTTGGAACCACCTACGTCCGGAGTGGCAATTACTAAATTTTCCAGCTTCAACGATTCGATGTAGGGAAGGAATACGGCTGACGCATACAGGTGATCTACCGGAATATCAAAAAAACCTTGAATTTGATCGGCATGCAAGTCCATCGTTATCAGACGATCAATCCCCGCAACAGAAAGCAGGTCGGCAACAAGTTTCGCACCGATAGATACACGCGGCTTGTCTTTTCTATCCTGCCGTGCCCAGCCAAAGTAGGGAATGACTGCCACAATACTCTTGGCCGATGCTCTTTTAGCTGCATCGATCATCAGCAAAAGTTCCATCAGATTGTCAGAGTTAGGAAAGGTTGATTGAACCAAAAAGACGTGCGCGCCACGAATAGACTCCTCATAAGAAACGGCAAACTCACCGTCTGCAAAGTGGGTAATGTTCATCTTTCCCAAAGGACAATTAAGACTGGCGCAAATTTTTTCTGCAAGGTATCTCGAATTTGTTCCGGAGAATACCATAAAGGGGTTTTTTTCGCTCATTTGTGTAATAGCTATTACCTATTTATGCGAATCAGTAGTTGAAATCCCTACTTGATTCAGTTAGTTAAAATGTTATTATTCAATTAATTATCTTGTCTGTTTGTTTCTTAATCTCCTTGGAAATCAGTATATTAGAAGAATAAAACCACTCATTGTTCTAATTATGATTCCCAAGGAGAAAGAGCTAAAACTTATAAAAATATATATGTACATCTGCGATATTTACCAGTCTTCACTGAAGTTTTACTGCCAGAGATTCAGTAATAATGCAAATCCTATCTTTACAGACCAGGAACTGCTTACCGTATATCTGTTTTGCGGAGCCTATCAGCGATACTTCCAAATCAAAGAGATACATACATTCACTGAAGAATATTTGCTCTCATGGTTCCCCAACCTACCTTCTTATCAGACATTCAACTATCGGTTAAACCTGATGAGTGAGGCAATTGGTGAACTTGTAAAGCATCTCATTACATTCTTTAAACCGGAGGATTGCGATTCTATGACATCACTTATTGACTCTATGCCCATTATTACCTGTGCAGGAAAGAATAAAACAGGAAAGGTAGCTACTGAAATTGCAACCAAAGGATACTGTTCTACAAAGAACATTTATTATTTCGGTCTAAAAATCCATGCTTTAGCCTTTCGTAGGGAAGGAACTATTCCATTTCCTGAAATGATTATCTTATCATCGGCAGAAGAGAATGATCTGACGGTTCTTAAAAGAGAAGCTGCTGACATCCTTATAAAAAGAAAAATCTTCGCTGATAAGATATACTCGGATTTCTCTTACTGGAGGAATAAGCAGCAAGAACAAGGAGTAACTATGCTAACTCCCGTAAAAGCAATAAAAGGGGAGGCTCCGGTTATTACTCAAAGAGAGAAAGCCGGAAGAGACCTGTTCTCTACTGCTGTTTCAAAGGTCAGACAACCCATAGAGTCGTTTTTCAACTGGCTGAATGAGAAAACAAATATTCAAAGAGCGATGAAAGTCAGATCAACATCCGGACTTTTAGTACATACGATGGGAAAAATTGCCATCGCATTCATTTATCTAATTTTTTAAAACAAGAATCAGAGACCAACTACTGATTCGCATTATTTGTTAATTTGTATGCAAAGGTATGAATTTCCCATTACATAAAACAAGAGTTATTGTATAAAAAATATTTTTCTTTCAGGGATTTATTTGTAGTTTTGCTCTATGAAACGACTTTCTTCAATATGGTTTGCCGGATTACTTTACTTATGCGCAGTAATGGTTTCGTGTGGGGGAGCAGCTCCCATCAAAGAAGTGCGCCATATTGACTCTTTGAACCAAGTAGCGTATTTATATCGATATAAAAACCTGGACTCTTCCTATCATGCTGCCCTACGAGCTTATCAAGAGGTGAATCTGTATAAACAGGGTCGGGCAGAGGCTTCTAACAACCTGGGGTTCTGTGCCTTTATGCGCATGGATTTTGAACAAGCAGAGAAGCTGTTCATGGATGTCTACAATATAACTAAAAACGAATTGGAACTCCTGATCGCCGACATCGGTTTGATGAAGATTTATCAGCGGACGGCTTTGAATAAGGAATTTTATGATTATAGAAACAGTGCTTTGCGCCGCATGAAGCGGATAGCGGAAGACCATGACCTTTTTGTGGATAAACACGAACGTATGCGGTTGAATTACGCCCGTTCGGAATTTCATATAGTATCTGCCGTATACTATTATTATTTGCAACAGCGTCCCGAATCCATAACTTCCATAAACATGGTAGTTGCGAACGAAGAACTGGCAACCGACACCAACCAATTATTGTATCATCATTACATCAAAGGCTCTGCCGCTTTGTGCGAAGGCGAAACTCTGGAAGAACGTATGCTTCAAGAATTTGACGAGCTTTATACCACCTGGCAGATAGCTTCGAGAAAGGGATACCTCTATTTTGAAGGAAACAGTGTGCAAGGCCTTGCCAACTTAATGGTTTCACCTGATAGTTATAAGTTCTTTCAGAACAGGCGATCGCATGATTTAATGCAACTGGGTATACCTGTGGACTCTTTATTGCCTATGCAACTTGGACAGTTGGCATTAACTAAATTTCGCCAATACAATGACTTATATCAGATTGCAGGAGCCTATGTATCTATTGGCAGGTACTTGAATGGACATGGCAGATATGCCGAAGCGCTGGACACCCTGAAGCAAGCATTGGAATGCGTAAACAATCATCACCGTCGTTTCTATGATAGCCATAACAATGAGGATTACCTGAAAGCGTTTGACCACAGAGATACAATCAGCACGGAAAGAGTATGGATAGATCACAAACTAAAGACCGTACCCGAATGGATTTCACGTATTCGCGAACAGCTGACCGTATCATATGCCGGCCTCGGAATGAAAGAGAAATTAAATTATAACCGCAATATCTATTTGGACATATTGGAGGATACCCGCCAAGACAAGGAATTGGAAAGCCGGTATCAGGAACTGGAGAAGGAATCGAAACAATTGAATGTCGTACTTTCAGTGGTGCTTATCGGTTTCGTGCTGTTATTTTTCCTCTTCTGGCTTTTCAATAAACGTTCCAAAGCCAAAAGCAACCTTCATCTTCATCGCCTGCAACTGATGTTGGATATTTGCCAAAAAATTACAGTATCCATTCCAGCCGATGCACATAGCGAAGAAGAAATAGTCGAAGCCATTCAAAAATCAGTCTGTCCGGAATTAGAGTTACTCTTTGGAGTAAAAGATATCCGAATTAAAGATGGTAAATTAACCTTTCCATGTCATATCGGAAAAGACGAACAGGCAATGGTAAAAGTGATATCTCCTTATATTCAATGGGCATTGGATAATGGTATGACCACCCTTTCTTTGGGTGACGAGCGCCGAAGGCTGGAAAAACAACGTTATATCCACGAACAACACATAGCAGGAAACAAGCGGCAGAATCTGATAAAGAAGGCATGCATGGCTATTGTGAACGGTATCCATCCATATATCGACCGTATCATCAACGAAGTACACAAGCTTACCCGAAAAGAATCCGTGGAAGATGAAAGTATAAAGGCTGATAGGTATCTATACATGAATGAACTGGTGACTACAATCAACGAGTATAACGATATTCTTGCTTTATGGATCAAGATGAAACAAGGAAAACTTAGTCTGAATGTGGAAACCTTTGAATTGAATGAATTGTTTGACTTGGTGCGTAAAGGAAACCGAGCTTTCGAAATGAAGCAACTCACGTTGGACGTACTACCTACGGATTCTTGGGTGAAGGCCGATAAAGCATTGACCTTGTTCATGATTAACACATTGGCCGAAAATGCACGTAAATATACTCCACGGGGAGGAACAGTAAGAATTTATACGAAGCAAGAAGCGGATTACGTGGAGATTTCAGTAGAAGATAACGGCTGTGGACTGTCGTCGGAAGACGTGGCACGCATCGTCGGTGAAAAAGTTTACGACTCGAAAGCCATCGGAATGAACGAAACCCTTGATAAGGAGGAATTACAAAAGAACAAAGGAAATGGTTTCGGACTGATGAACTGCAAAGGCATTATTGAAAAATATCGCAAGACCAATGATTTATTCAAGGTCTGTATATTCAATGTGGAAAGCACCTTGGGACAAGGCAGCCGTTTCTATTTTAGGCTGCCCGGAATCACTCGTAAAACGACATCTGTTTTATTACTGTTTTTATCCTTAGGGATATCTTCCTGCCACCGCTATGAAAGGGATGAAGTATCTGTAGACACAAGGAACGACTCATTGGCATTAAATGCCCGAAATGAGTACGAAAGACTACTCGACGCAGCTTCGGATTATGCCAATGAGGCTTACTACTGCAATGTGGAAGAAAAATATGAGGCGGCTCTGCTATATATAGATTCTGCCATGTATTGCCTGAATGAACATTACAAACGATATGCACCGCATCCGCACCGCTACATGACTTTGACCGGTAACGGTACGCCGGCAGAATTGGATTGGTGGAACAGAATGTTTAATTCCGATTTTCATGTCATTTTGGATATCAGGAACGAAGCTGCTGTTTCATTTCTTGCATTGAAGCATTGGGATGATTATAATTATAACAATGCGGCCTACACCGCTTTATATAAGCTATTGGGTGAGGATCAGTCTCTCGAAGAATACTGCCGACAGCTGGAACGTTCCACTACCAACAGAATGGTTGGCATCTTGTTAACCCTGATTTTATTATTTGCTTTGTTGTTGGGTTACTATGTCCTTTATATCCGCAAACGTTTAGTCAACCGCTGGAACCTGGAGCAAGTGTTGGAAATAAACGAAAAAGTGTTTGCCTCCTCTTTATTATCTATTTCAAAGAGTGAAGAGATGCTCCGGCAGGAAGAAAATATCTGGAAGGCAATACCACTGCAAATTGTAAATTCTGCTTTCGATGCAGTAAATGAGTTGTTAAGTATTGACAGATTGATTCTTGCCATTTATAACGAAACAACCCGGCAACTGGAGTTCACTTCCAACCCTGCCGAAGAAATAGGAACAGAACAAGAAGTGCTGTGGAAAAATATAATGCAGCAAAGTTTTGATCGACATGCCTACATCTCTGAAGGAAACACGTATGCTTTGCCGCTTATGGTAGATACCGGAAGTGCGGGACTGTGTATTGGCGTGCTGTGCTTGGAACGCAGGGTAGGGACAGAGCAAGAAACAGATCACCTGCTGTTAGAACTCATTGCCAAATACATAGCCATCGTACTTTTTAATGCAGTGGTAAAACTGATCGTCAAATTCCGAGATATTGAGACGGCGCAAGATGAAGCCCGACGAGCATCGCGGGAAGACTGTCTGTTGCACGTACAGAACATGGTTTTAGACAACTGCCTTTCTACAATTAAGCATGAAACCATCTATTATCCCAATAAGATAAAACAATTGATCGGAAAATTGCGCTCGGGACAGATGGCAGAGGATGAGGAAAGAGAAACCGTTATTGCTATCCGTGAATTGATAGAATATTACAAAGGAATCTTCACGATACTCAGTTCCTGTGCCTCCCGGCAATTGGAAGAAGTCACTTTTCGTCGTTCCACCATCGCCGTAGCCAAATTAATGAATGCTGCCGAGAAGTATTTCCTTAAAAAGAACAAAGCTGGTAAATCACATCTCAACTTCAAGATAGAGACATTGGAAGAGTGGATAATCGGTGATTGGAATCTGCTGCTTTTCTTACTTGAAAATTTGATTGATGAAGCATTTTCCCATTCTTCAACCGGAAATATCCATCTGACGGCTGAAGAAGACGGCGACTTCGTACGTTTCCGGTTTACAGATATGCGTAGGGAGAAAAGCCAAGAGGAGTTGAATCATTTATTTTATCCGGAGCTGGCTCGTATGACAGCAAGTGAAAGAGGAGAGCTCCACGGAACGGAATATCTGATTTGCAAACAGATAATTCGCGATCATGACGAGTTTGCCGGACGTCGCGGATGTAGAATCAACGCCGAGCCGGAGAAAGATGGAGGTTTTACTGTATATTTTACGCTACCGAAAAAATAAAGATATGAACAAAAATTTCAAAGTAATCATCGTTGAAGATGTCAAACTCGAACTGAAAGGCACGGAAGAAATCTTCCGCCATGAAATACCCAATGCAGAGGTCATTGGCACTGCTATGACCGAACAAGAGTTTTGGACTTTGATGGAAAACGGTGTGCCTGACCTCGTCTTGCTGGACTTAGGTTTGGGAGGCTCTACCACCATCGGAGTCGATATCTGCCGCAACATTATCAAACGTTACCCCGACGTGCATGTCCTGATATTCACCGGAGAAATCCTGAACGAGAAGTTATGGGTAGATGTACTTGAGGCCGGAGCAGACGGTATTATTCTGAAAACCGGAGAACTGCTTACCAAAACCGATGTGCAAGCCGTGATGGATGGAAAAAAAATGGTCTTCAATCATCCTATCTTAGAGAAGATTGTAGAGCGATTTAAAAAATCGGTATTGAATGACGCTAAACGTCAGGAAGCTATTATCAGCTACGACATCGATGAGTACGACGAGCGGTTCCTTCGCCATCTGGCATTGGGATATACCAAGGAGATGATAGCCAACCTGAAAGGTATGCCGTTTGGAGTGAAGTCGTTGGAGAAGCGTCAGAACGATTTGGTGGGACGTCTTTTTTCTCCCGACGAACGAGTGGGGGTGAATGCCACCCGACTGGCAGTACGCGCATTAGAACTCCGCATCTTGAACATTGATAATCTGGAAGCCGACGATGAGTAGACAGCGCATGCCACACCCCGCCACGATGTTCTTCCTGTTGACGCTGGCAGTCATCCTCCTATCATGGATATTTGACATCTATGGTTTGAGCGTGCTGCATCCGCAGACGGGCGAGGAGATACGCGTGCAAAGCTTACTGAGTCCGGAAGGCATACGCTGGCTATTGCGCCATGTAATCACCAACTTTACGGGATTTGCTCCTCTGGGTTTGGTGATTGTAGCTATGTTTGGAATCGGTGTGGCTCAACATTCGGGATTCATTGATGCATGTATCCGCAGAGGAGTACGGAGCAAACTCGCTCCTTGGCGTACGCTTGTTTGGGTGATAATCTTAGGCTTGCTCTCCAATGTGGTGGGAGATGCAGGATATATCATTTTGCTCCCCATAGCAGCCACTTTATTCCAATCCGTTGGCTTGCATCCCATAGGGGGAATAATCACAGCATACGTTTCTGTCTCTTGCGGATATAGCGCTAATATCTTTTTGACTACTTTGGATCCGATGCTTGCCGCTTCTACTCAAGAAGCAGCTGATATGTCGAACATTGCTTCCGGGCAAACGGGACCTCTGTGCAATTATTATTTTTTCTTTGCTTCTACTTTCCTGCTCACATTTGTCATTTATTATATAACCCGTAAGAGCTTGTTACCCGGTTTAGGCGAGTACGGAGGCAACATTCGTTTCAGCGGATACAAACAATTATCCCGAAAAGAACGAAGGGCTATGATAGGAGCCGTTATGGTGGCTTTGCTGTACACCGGTATTATCATATGGGCAACTTTCTCTCCATGGGGCATACTACGGAGCGTCAATGGTGGACTGATTCGTTCTCCTTTCATCGTGGGCATTCTCTTTTTGTTATCTCTTGGCATAGGATTAACAGGGATGGTGTACGGTTTTGCTTCGGGACGTTATCGCACGGACGGTGATGTGATAGAAGGACTGACGCAACCCATGAAATTGCTAAGTGTGTACTTTGTGATAACTTTCTTTGCCGCACAAATGTTTGCATGTTTCGAGTATTCTCATCTGGACAGATGCATAGCCATCATGGGAGCAAATTTGCTTTCTTCTGTACGTTTAAGCAGTATATGGATTCTGATATTGTTCATTCTGTTCACTGCCTTGGTCAACACGATTATGGTATCGGCCACCGCCAAATGGACTTTCATGTCATTCATCTTTGTTCCGGTATTGGCGGGTATGGGCATTTCGCCGGACATGACCCAATGTGCTTATCGCATTGGCGACAGTGCCACCAATGCCATTACCCCCTTTATCTTTTACATGCCACTCGTTCTGACTTATATGCAGCAATATGATAAAAAAGCAACCTATGGCTCGCTTCTGAAATATACATGGAAATATTCACTTACCATTTTATTCTTTTGGACGGTTTTGCTCATACTATGGTACATCAGCGATTTACCATTAGGGTTATAGTGCTGCTTGTCTGCCAATCCGTTTTTTATAGATACGCTTTTCTCAGTTTGTTGTAAATGGATAAAGAAACTATATTGGGTCAATCAATTTGGAATTGGAAGCATTAACCTCATATGCGTTCACGTAAAATAACACTTGTTACAGCCTTTCTAAAAAGCTCAAAAAAGTTAAAAAGGTTTTGCTACTATATCTTAGCTGACTATTTTTGAAAATCAACTTTTAATTAATATAAAACGTATGAAAAAATTAATCTTATCTATTACACTATGTTGTGTAGCCGCAAATTTCTTTGCACAAAATGCTGATCCTGCACAATTGGTAAATGATGGTAAAGCTGCTCTTGAGGCTAAAAACTATCAGGTAGCTTATACGAATTTCAGCACTTATTTGACACAAACAAATAATCAAGACTCTGTAATCGCATACAACTGCGGCGTTTGTGCCGATAAGATAAAGAAACCGGCCGAAGCTCTGAAATATTTCGATATCGCCATCCAAAAGAAATATAATTTGGCAAATGCTTATATAGGAAAAGCCGGGGCATTGAAAAATTTGAAGAAGAATGACGAATATGTAGCAACTTTAAAAGAAGGACTGGAAGCAAATCCGGATAACCAAACATTAACGAGATTATATGCCACTTATTATGTAAATCAGGGAATCATGGCACAGAAAGCCCAAAAGACCGATGCTGCGGTAGATGCCTATAAGCAAGCAATAACGATTCAAGAAGATAATGTAAATGCCCTTAACGGTCTGGGAACTTTATATTACAGTAAGGGAGCCGTTGCTTTGAAGACAGATAAGGAAAAAGCTAAAGTAGAGTTTAAAGAAGCTAAAGAATATTTGGATAAGCTTATTCCATTACTCTCTGCCGGCAATCCGGGTCAAAAGAAAATGCTGGATAATGCAAAAACAATGATAAACTTCATTAATACCCAATTGAATTAAAAGGTTTCAGGTTCAGACACGGAATTTCCAGATTTACGGATAGACATACGAACATCATGTAAATATGTGAGATTCCGTGTCTGATATTTATTACTCGATTTTTCTCAACACGACAGCTGTACGTGCCGGTACATAGAGCTTCAGCCATTCTTTCTTTTCCTTTTTGTACAATGGATCGTGATTGGTGAAATGTTTCACTGTATCATCTGCAAAACCATTGCCGCCAAATGCAGGATTATCCGTGTTCAGAATGACCTCGTATGTTCCTGCCGGAACAAGGAAGCCATAGTCTGTGAAAGACTGTTTAGGGTTGAAGTTAAACACAAAAACCAAATTCTTGCGCATATAAGCCAATACCTGATCGCCGTCATTATGCCATATTTCCTGAACCGGTGAAGCCTGGAAGTTCTTCACGCTTTTCACCACTTCGAGCATTGCCGTATCAAAATCGCCCATGTAATGATATGCCAATTGAGGATTGTCCACCAAATTCCATTGACGGCGAGCATATTTGCACGACCAACTGTTACCTTCACGAGGAAAATCAATCCATTCAGGATGGCCGAACTCATTGCCCATAAAGTTCAGATAGCCGCCATTGATAGTCGTTGCTGTCAACAAACGTATCATTTTATGAAGAGCTATACCGCGATTCACCGTATAATTCTCATCTCCCTTCTGCATGTGCCAGTACATATCGGCATCCACCAGACGGAAAATGATGGTTTTGTCGCCCACCAATGCCTGGTCATGACTCTCCGTATAAGAGATTGTCTTTTCATCTTTTCTACGATTGGTGACTTCCCAAAACATACTTGACGGTTTCCAGTCTTCATCTATTTTTTCTTTGATTGTCTTAATCCAATAGTCGGGAATGTTCATTGCCATGCGATAGTCAAATCCATAACCGCCATCTTCGTACTTGGCTGCCAATCCGGGCATTCCCGAAACTTCTTCGGCAATCGTTATGGCTTTGGGGGTTACTTGGTGGATAAGCCTGTTGGCAAGGGTCAGATAACAAATGGCATTATCATCCTGATGACCGTTAAAGTACTCTTCATAGTTACAGAACGCTTCGCCCAAACCGTGGCTGTAATACAACATAGATGTTACACCATCAAAACGGAAGCCGTCAAAATGAAATTCTTCCAGCCAGTACTTACAGTTGGATAACAAGAAGTGTATAACTTCATTTTTTCCATAATCAAAACATAGAGAATCCCAAGCCGGATGTTCACGCCGCCCGTCGGGATAGAAGTATTGGTTAGGATCACCGGCAAAATTCCCCAAACCCTCCACTTCATTTTTCACTGCATGAGAATGAACAATATCCATGATGACGGCAATATTCATACTATGGGCCGTATCAATCAATTCTTTCAGTTCTTCCGGGGTACCGAAACGGGAGGATGGCGCAAAGAAACTGGAAACATGATATCCGAAACTACCGTAATAGGGGTGCTCTTGAATGGCCATTATCTGTATGCAGTTATAACCCTGCCTGGCTATGCGCGGAAGAACTTTTTCCTGAAATTCCCGATAGCTTCCCACCTTCTCTTCCTGTTGAGCCATACCGATATGGCATTCATATATCAGCAAAGGATCGGTGGTCGGTTTAAAGGAACGTTTCTTCATCTTATACGCTTTCTCCGGCGTCCAGACTTGTGCACTGAATATTTTGGTCTGTTCGTCCTGCACCACACGGGTAGCCCATGCCGGAATACGTTCGCCGTAACCGCCGTCCCAATGTACCATCAGTTTATATAAGTCACCATGTTTCATGGCATCGGCCGGAAGTTTTATCTCCCAATTACCATTCGTTTTTCGCTTCAGACTGTATTTCTTATCTTCTTTCCAGTCGTTGAATGTGCCTACCAGAAAGATTTCGGTTGCATTCGGTGCCCACTCACGAAACACCCAACCATCATCTGTGCGATGCAGGCCAAAATACATGTAGCCGTCTGCAAAATCAGATAAGCTCTGCTTTCCTTCGTCGGTCAATTCGGCTTCTTTGTCGACGGCATACTGATGACGTCCGTTGATGGCCTCGGCATAAGGCTCCAGCCAAGGGTCGTTTTTAATCAAATTCAGTGTCTCCATAAAGGATTGTTTTGGGGATATTTGATAAATTTATGCTTTTACTTTTATTATTACTTTCTTCACGCCTTCAGCAGTGATGCCCGGAGCGTGTCCGTCTTGAGGAAAGAAAATGGCAAACATGCCTGGTTTCACTTCGATATAACTTTCGGCCAATCCTTCATAGAAAGTGATATCCTTCTCTGCATTGTAGACAGAATCGGCGGGAACACAATCTTTGGAAGTGGTATATCCCATTGTTTCCGTCCCCGAAAGCGGTATTTGAATGTCAATATATTCTCTGTGAGTTTCCAACTTGGCCTCTTGCTTGGTTTTAGATTTTGTTTGTGTCACATTGGCCATCAAGTCTTTTCCTTTCAGTTCAATCTTACCGATTTCGAGGGTATTCAAGTCGTGAGATTTCAAAAAGTCAAAGGCTTGTGCAAACAGAGGATTCAACGAAACATATTTTTCTATATTTTCAAGTTTGTCTATAATCATAATATTTAATGTTTTAGCAAGTTTATTATATGGGTAAACTATTCAAAATCATCTATCGTATAATTTACAAAGTCAGAAAAACGTTTCATCTGCTTAAGAATGTCATCCGTACGCTCCAGAAAATCAGGGGGCAAGAAGAAACTGTCCGGTAATTGGCAAGCAACCGTATATTCCTTACATTGAAGATATTTCAGGTAAGGGTAATCTTTTGGGAAGCCCTTAGGAGCTGTTTTCAGGAAATTTTCTCCTATAACGGGAAAGTATTGCTTGAAAGACGGATCTTCTACTATGCCACGAAATTCATCGATATTATCATAAACAGCCTGTCGCAAAGCTTTCAAGAGGGGAGGAGGGGGGCAATAGCTTCCTCCTGCCAACATACAATTACCAGGTTCCAAATGGATATAATAGCCGCAATGGTCGGACTTCTTCCCTTTGGCGTTGATGTATCCTCCCAAATGAGTTTTATAAGGTGTCTTGTCTTCGGAAAAACGTATGTCACGATAAATACGGTAAGTACAATCTTTTGCCTCTATGCCACGAATGCTTTCATCAAACAAAGAAATACGGGAAATGATAACAGTAAGCAATTCTTCAAACTCGTTACGAACCAATTCATACAGTTCCCGATGAGCATTGAACCATTCACGATTATTATTAGCAGACAGTTCCTTCAAAAATTGAAATATAGCGGGTATATTCATATCATATTCATTCCTTTAACCTGCCAAATTTACAGATAATATTTCTAACATAACACAAAGAAGGATAAAAAAAGCATTGGGCAACATCGCAACTCCATATTTTGTTTAAAGCAGGCAAAGAGATTGTGAGGTATTTGTTTTATCTTTGCAAAAAAGAACGGAAGATGATTGAATACAAGAATTACAGTGAAGCAGAAGTCAATGATTTGATAGCATGGGCCAGAACAGCCTCTTTTCCTCAACAAATCAGATTGAGTGAGGCCGAAAACATTGTGGACGTGAAGCGCTATGTCAAAGCAAATTTAAGCGATATAGAGGCACACTATCCTGACCCATTCTACAATCCGGCCATCACACATTTGATTCGCTTGAAAGCAAAAATGGAGGAAAGCATTTAAACGCTTCCTCCATTTTTTTCGCCGGACCTTTATCTTGTCATCTGTCCAACCTTATAACCTAATCTTCAGAATTCTTCCTCCGTATCCTTCAACAGCAACATTGGTTGCCTTGTAAGGAAGCAAGCTGATACTCTCTTTTCTTCCACTGAGCAAATCGGTGGCTTCATACTGATTGATTTGTGGCATTTGCAGAAAGCTGAAAGCATGAGCGGGAATATTGATAGCAAGATCGACTGACAGGTGATCGAAATTTACGACAAACAGCAATAACTCACTTTCATACTTGCGCAAAAAAGTATATTGCCTATGTTCGTTGAAGCGCCATCCTCCGATATTAGCATACATCAAATCGAAAAAAGCACCTTGCGAGATGGCTTTTTCTTCGTTGCAGAGTGTCAGTATCCGTTGGTAAGTGTCATATATATACTTCTGTTTTTCTGTAAGCATTTTGCCATCGAACTTACCTCCATTGCGCCAACGGCGGATTGTATCAACGCTCCAATAATCAAAAATGGTAGTACGCCCGTCTCTTCCGCTGAAGCCCTCACTATCCATGCCCGGTTCGCCGAATTCCTGTCCGAAATAAATCATCATCGGGTTGGTATTCATACATGCGGATACAATGAGTGCCGGGATCGCCTTGCGCGAATTGCCTGCAAAGAAATCAGAAGCAATGCGCTGCTCGTCATGGTTCTCTAAAAAGTTCAACATACGAGTCTCTATTCCCCCCAGACTCTGCCATGAGCGTGTGATATCCGTTGCCGAGCCTTGTCCACAAGTCACAGCCCGTAAGGTATCATAAAGCCCCACTTTATCATATAAATAATCAAATTTGCCTCTAAACAAGTAGTTCTTGTATTCTCCCGGATTGTAGACTTCGGCTATAAATAAAATGGAAGGATAGGCAGCCTTGACTTGAGGGATGACCCATTCCCAGAACTCCACGGGAACCATTTCCGCCATATCGCAACGAAAGCCATCAATGTTTTTTCCTGCCCAGAACAGCAGAATATCCAACATCTTATGCCAAGTGTCGGGAATGGGGTCAAAATGACAAGTCCCACCGTTCTGATAATCCACTCCATAATTCAATTTTACCGTTTCATACCAATCGGTGGCATCGGGATAGGAATCAAAACGATTATTCCCGGTAGCTTTTGCCGGATACTCCCTATAAGATTCAGATGCCGGTCCTTTTATGTCAAATCGGCCGCGCAATTCGGATTGCGGAATATAATAGAAATTATTGTACGGACTAAAGGCATGATTCACGTCATCGTTTGTTCCCAATTGCGAGGTTCCGTCCGGTTGAGCATCCGAATGATATTGACGGGCTACATGGTTGGGCACAAAGTCGATGATAACCTTCAAGCCACTGCGATGTGTGCGTTGCACCAGATTCTCGAACTCTTTCATACGTTCCGGAACATTTTTAGCAAGATCCGGATCTACATCATAATAGTCTTTGATGGCATACGGAGATCCCGCTTTCCCTTTCACAATAGCCGGATGGTCGGGACGGATGTTATAACGTCGGTAATCTGTCTGGGTAGCATGCTCGATGATGCCTGTGTACCAAATGTGCGTAGCCCCCAATTTCTTAATTTCTCCCAATGCCTTGGCTGAGAAATCTGCCATTTTGCCGCATCCGTTCTCGTCTATGCCACCATTATTCACACAATGGTTATTGTTGTTCCCAAATAGCCGGGTAAATACTTGGTAAATAATCAATTTATTCTCTTCCTTCATATCTTTCGCACTCCATATCATAATCTTTTACTTCACGCTTTCCAAACACTTCCTTTGTCTGCAAGCAAGCCTTGCAGCACATCGTTGGCGGTGTTATATCCTTGCATGAATATTTCTTCAGCTTTCTCCAACTCCGTATTGCTGTATCCTGCCAAATTATAAGGTTCTACCAACAAGTCTGCTTTTTCCCGCTCCGGAAAAGTATTGGAACGAAACATGAAATTGTATGAGCGCATCGCAATGCTGACAATGTTTTTCTTATATTCCGTCGCCATCAGCGGACTAACATTTACTGCCACCACCTTGTCGCATATACGTCGTAATGTAGTGACAGGCAGATTCATCAGTACACCACCGTCTACATAATAAGTTCCGTCAATCTGTACCGGAGCAAACAATACCGGCATGCAGCACGACGCGGCCACACGTTCGGCAATGTCTCCTTTATGAAAATGTACCAAACGCCCATGATCCAGGTCGGTAGCAGTCACAATCATAGGAATTTGCAGTTCTTCCAGCTTTTTAGCCTTCAGGTTACTCTTTAGGAAATCAACGAATTCTCCCAACTCAAACAGGCCGACTTTAGGTATCACCAATTTTGTCAAGTCCTGAAATTTATGTCCTGAGAAATAGTCGAGTACTTTATGCGGTTCATTACCGTCGGCGTAAAATACTCCAGCTAAAGCACCTGCACTCACACCGGAGAGTATATCAGGCTTTATATCATGTTCCAATAAAGATTGCATTACCCCCAAATGGGCAAAACCTTTGATGAAACCACCACTTAACGCAAAGCCTACCGGATGTTTTTGAGTGAACCAATTATTTGCTGCTGCCTCCATACTAAAAAGAATAAATTGCAATGTTCGGCACGAAATTAGTGATTTTATTGCAGGAAGAAAGGGTTCCGGCCGAAAAAAGTTCGTATGTTGCAGGAGCTTACTGTTTTTTATGGATATTCGGATAAATCCGTAGGGAAATCCCTTTCCACAAATAGGAAGAAAACCTGAGCTATATCCGTTATTCTGTTTATCTTTGCGGTAACTAAAAACTTGACAAGATGAAAACTTTCAGACAAATTATTGCAGGGGCGACAATCGTCATGGCATTTTCCGGTTGCGCTTCACTTATCCCTTCCAACTCCAGTACAAATGTATTGAGCAGCATTCAAAAAGGAATGAGCAAGCAAGAGGTAATCAACATATTGGGTTCTCCTGAATTTCGCCGTTTCGACAGGGAAACCGAAGAGTGGGAGTTTACAAGAAAACTCTATAACGAAGACGCTATCGCCACGACAACCCAGATCGTGATAAGCTTTGAAGAGGGTAAGGTGGTTGCCATGGATTCTTTCAGGAGAGATGCTTATTCAGTGCCGACACCTCCCGACGGTATGGTCATAAATCCTCCCGTCGGCTTTTATTTCAAAGGAATGCACCCCGGAGAGTTCCAGCGTCTGTATGAAAAAGTAAAATCCCGTCCTTTCAAAGACGACCAGACTGAGATGCTGCATGTGGCTTCCCGCAATAATAACCTTAGTTGTAAACAATGCGCCAGACTGATGTCGCTCTTTCCTTTTGATGACGACAAGATAAAAGTGCTAAAGATGTTTGCTTCGGGCATTGAAGACATTGAAAACTACGATGAGATTCTGGATGCCATCGATTCATTGTTCAAGAGGGATGACGCCAAGAAGATTCTGGGCATACGCCGTTAATCATTCCGATAACGGGAAATAATGCCATAAAGGTCCGTTGCCTTGTCCTATTTTCATCTCTTTTGCCCGGGCAATGGCTTGACTGATGTACTCCTTGCTCCGGCAGACGGCTTCATCGAGCCGGTGTCCGTCGGCCAAAATTGTGGCGATGGCGGAAGAAAGCGTACAGCCGGTGCCGTGCAGGTTCCGGCTTTCTATTTTGGTATGGGAGTAGATTGTCCATTCGGAGAGCGGAACAGTGTCGGCATAGTCGGAAGAGCGTCTTTCGTAAAGAACATCGCACATGTCAGCACCTTGCAGATGACCGCCCTTGATCAGTACCGAGGTACGAAACCTATATGATAATTCTCGGACCGCCTGTTTCATCTCGTCCGTATCAAAAATCGGCTGTTCGCACAGCAAGCCTGCTTCGTGCAGATTCGGGGTGATAAGGGTGCATAAAGGGAAAAGCTCTTCCTTGATGGCTCGAATGGTTCCTTCAGTCATCAAGGGTTGTCCGCCGGTTGATACCATGACGGGGTCATACACCACAAATGCGGGATGGTATTTTTGAAGGCACTTCACAATGGAATATACCGTTTCGGCATCGTGTATCATACCTATTTTGACACTATTCGGCCGGAGGTCATCCATTACGGACACGATTTGCGCTCGCACCACATCGGCAGGCATCGGATACACAGCCTGTACTCCGATCGTATTCTGTGCCGTGACAGCCGTGATGACAGAGGCGGCATAACCACCCAAAGCCGAAATCGTCTTTATGTCGGCTTGAATGCCTGCACCGCCTGAGGAGTCGGAACCGGCAATAGAGAGAATGATGGAAGGCATAGAGAAAGTCGATATTTTAAAAATTGAGCATACTAATGGGGAAGTTATACAGGTGCACAGGAGGCTTGTAAGCGGATGAAATGGGGAAGGATATCTTCCTCTTTTCTTTTCCAGACATCGCCCAACACGGCAACACCTCCGAATCCTAAAGAATGGATTTCGGGCAAGTGCTGTATGCCGACTCCTCCCAATGCGATGACTTTTTCGTTGATGATGCCTGCCTGACACGCTTTCAGCAAACTGTCATAAGGGTAGGCTGAGGTGTATCCTTCTTTGGATATGCTGTCGTAAACGGGACTGAGAAAAACATAATCGCAAAGACGCTTGCGTTGCGAGACTTCGTCGAACGAATGGCAAGAGCAACTGATATGTCCCGAATAACCCGTCGGTGCATGCTTGTTGCGCCCGTTCAGGTGGATGCCCTTCAGGTTGAAAACAGATACCATCTGAAAGTGCTCATGCGTCACAATCCTCGACATATATTCATCCGGTAGTTGCTGAAGAAAGCAGTCCAGCTCCCCGGCAGAGGCTTCCGGCTTACGCAGATGAAGAATTTCCAGACCGTTCTCAAACAGAGCGGTGATGATGGCGGCTTCTCCTTCAAAGAAGCGCGGGCGGGTGATAACAATCAGTTTCATGGTTTTCTTATAATGAAAGGATATACGATTGCATGGTTCTTAAATCAATGGTCCAAAGCCTGCCGGTTAACGGTTCGCCGTAGCCGCAAATCAGTTTCAAGGCTTCACTCGCCTCCACACTGCCCACAACGGCGGGGGTGACACCGATGACCGATTTGTCGGGGGGAGGCATAAGCCGCATTTTCTCCTCATCTGGATAAAGGTCACGGTAGGTTTTGGGACGTTTGCCGCAACCGAATACGGATACTTGTCCTTCAAACCCCTGAATGGCTCCATACACGTAAGGTTTGCCCAAGGCAATGCAGGTGTCGTTCATCAAGTAGCGTGTGGCAAAATTGTCGCAACCATCCACTACTAAATCATAACCTTCTATCAGATCTGCCGCATTTCCGCTATGGATGCGAAAAGGAAAGGGGCGTACCTCCACTTCGCTGTTCAGGGCGTGTAATCTTCGGGCGGCACAGGCCACCTTCGATTGTCCCACTTCGATTTCGGAGTAGAGCACCTGGCGTTGCAGGTTGCTGATGTTTACCGCATCATCATCCACAAGTCCCAGTGTGCCGACCCCTGCACCTGCCAGATAGAGGGCGATGGGCGAACCCAATCCTCCTACACCCACTATCAGCACTTTGGCGTTGCGCAGTTTCTTCTGTCCGGTTTCTCCCAGTTCGGGGAGAGCAAGTTGTCTGCCGTATCTGTTCATTGTCCGTCCTCTGTTTTTAGGCATGGATTTTACGGGAGGGGGTGTTCAAATCGAAACAAGCATCCCAGTCTTTCCACACCGGTTCGCGTCCCAAACGCTTCAATGCCCTGTCCACTTCCACAGCTTTGCGCTCGTCGCTCACATGAAACTGCTCCAGCGTTTGCGGATAACTGTAATATCCTCCCGGCTCGGTTTTGCTCTCGGCGCTCATGGTCGTCACGCCGAGTGTTGCCATGTGGTCGCGTATGGCGGCAGGTTCGCGGGTGGAGTAGGAGATATCTACGTCATGGTCGAAGATGCGCATGGCAAAGGTGACTTGCGCCAGCTCTCGGTCACTCATGATGACGTTCGGGCGGAAACCGCCATTCTCCGAAGGGCGCATGCGCGGAAAGTTGACACTGTACTTCGTCTTCCAATAGTGCTTCTGAAGATAGCGCAGGTGGTAGGCCATCAGGGTGATGTCCGTCCGCCATTCCTTCTCCAACCCGATAAGTACCCCCATGCCTATGGAATGCACGCCGGCCTGTCCCATGCGATCGAATCCGTTGACCCGCCACTCGAATTTCGATTTCATGCCGCGTGGATGGTAGATGTGATAATGCGCCTTGTTATAGGTTTCCTGAAAACAGATAACGCCGTTCAATCCATGCTCTTTCAGTTCGGCATACTCTTCGGCTTTCAGAGGCATCACTTCTATTTTCAGGTTGCTGAAATAGGGCTTTGCGAGGTCGAGGGCACGGGCTATGTAGGGCACGCCGGCTTGGGCGGGATTCTCTCCCGTCACCAACAGCAGATTATCGAAGGGAGCCAGCCTCTTGATGGCTTTGTATTCATTCACAATCTCTTCTTCCGTCAGGATGGTGCGCGGCATCGGGTTGCCGATATGAAAGCCGCAATACACGCAGGAGTTGGTGCAGGAATTGGTGATGTATAGAGGGATGAACATGGAGATGGTTTTTCCGAAACGTTCTTCGGTGTACTTCTTACTGAGGCGTGCCATTGTCTCCAGATAGGGAGTGGCGGCAGGAGAAACAAGTGCCATGAAATCGTTTACATCACAATGCTCCTTGGCAAGGGCACGGCGCACGTCGGCCTCTGTCTTGGCATGGATGCGCTTCGTGGTTTCTTCCCATGATATATTTGCTAATTCGTCTGAAAACATTTATCCGATAGAAAAAAGATTAAGAAACTGTTTCGATTTTATTTTTGTGCCCTTTCAGCTCTCTGGACAGGCGCATGGCGCAGAAGTTCGGCCCGCACATCGTGCAATATTCTCCATCGGTATGCCGGCCGGCATGGAAATAACCGAAAGCACGTTCCGGGTCGAGCGAGAGGTCGAACTGGTCTTTCCAGCGGAACTCATACCGGGCTTTGCTCAGGGCATTGTCGCGCACTTGCGCTCCCGGATGCCCTTTGGCCAAATCGGCCGCATGCGCCGCTATCTTATAGGTGATTACCCCTACGCGTACATCTTCCTTGTCGGGCAGCGCCAGATGCTCTTTGGGAGTGACGTAGCACAGCATCGCCGTACCCTGCCAGCCTATCTGTGCCGCACCGATGGCGGAGGTGATATGGTCGTATCCCGGTGCTATATCCGTCACGATAGGGCCGAGGGTATAGAAGGGGGCATTGTGGCATTTTTCTATCTGGCGTTCCATGTTTTCCTTGATTTTGTGCATGGGCACATGGCCCGGCCCCTCAATAAAGGCCTGCACATTCTTTTCCCAAGCCCGGAGCACGAGTTCGCCCATCGTATCAAGCTCGGCAAACTGGGCTTCGTCGTTGGCATCGTATGTGGAACCGGGGCGCAGTCCGTCGCCCAAAGATACTGCCACATCGTATTGCGCCAGTATGTTGCAGATATCGTCAAAATGTTCGTACAAGAAGCTCTCACGGTTGTGCACAAGGCACCATTTGCTCATGATGCTGCCGCCACGGCTCACGATACCGCACAGGCGTTTGTCGGCCAAATGCACATTGTGGCGACGGATGCCGGCGTGAATGGTGAAGTAATCCACCCCTTGCTCGCACTGTTCTATCAAGGTGTCGCGATAAATCTCCCAACTGAGGTTTTCCGCCTTTCCTCCCACTTTCTCCAAAGCCTGATAAATGGGCACTGTACCTACGGGAACGGGACAGTTGCGTATAATCCATTCGCGTGTTTCGTGTATGTTCTCGCCCGTAGAAAGGTCCATCAGCGTATCTCCTCCCCATTTGCAGCTCCAAACGGCTTTTTCCACCTCTTCGTCGATGCTCGATGTCGTAGCGGAATTGCCTATGTTGGTATTTATTTTCACGAGGAAATTGCAGCCGATAATCATCGGTTCCGCTTCCGGATGGTTGATGTTGGCGGGCAGCAAAGCACGTCCTGCGGCGATTTCCTGACGCACAAACTCCGGAGTGATGTAGGTCTCTATCCCCAACTCGGCACAATTCATGTTCTCGCGGATAGCCACATACTCCATTTCGGGAGTGATGATGCCCTGTTTGGCATAAGCCATCTGGGTGATGCTTTTTCCGCTTTTGGCACGATAGGGCAGTGTGATATGCTCAAATCGAAGGTGGTCGAGCGCACGGTCGGCACGGCGCAAGCGTCCGTATTCCGATGTCATACTGGGCAATTGTTCCACATCGCCTCGACTCAATATCCACGGTTCGCGCAGCCGGGGAAGTCCTTTTTTCAGGTCGATTTCCATGTCGGGGTCGCTGAACGGGCCGCTGGTGTCGTAAACATATACATCGGGGTTGGGGGTGATTACCTTCTTGCCATCTGCAAAATGAGTGCCGGGCACTTGTTCTACCTTGCGCATGGCTACGCGCAATTCGGGAAACAGCTTACCCGGCAGATATACTTTTTCGGAACGGGGATATGTTATTTTCATGATGATTGGATTGAATGAATCAAAAGAATTTACGTCAAAAAGTCATAGAAATGTCATTTTTCTCGGAAGAAGAGTTTTCTAAGAACGCCGTCAACGGTGAACTTGCCTCCGCCACAAAATTATCGGCCTGCACACCCGGCTTTGCCTCATAAGCCATGCGGCCCGCTTCCACGGCTTGTTTGAATGCTCTTGCCATGGCTACCGGATTGCCGGCTACGGCGATGGCGGTATTGACGAGGCAAGCCGCAGCGCCCATCTCCATTGCTTCGGCAGCATGACTCGGAGCACCTATGCCGGCGTCTACCACGACGGGGATGTTGGCCTGTTCGATGATGATTCGCAAGAAGTCGCGGGTTTGCAGTCCTTTATTCGTTCCGATGGGTGCACCTAACGGCATGACGGTGGCGGCGCCGGCTTCTTCGAGGCGTTTGCA
This sequence comes from Prevotella heparinolytica, assembly GCF_002998535.1. Classification (NCBI taxonomy): domain Bacteria; kingdom Pseudomonadati; phylum Bacteroidota; class Bacteroidia; order Bacteroidales; family Prevotellaceae; genus Prevotella; species Prevotella heparinolytica. The sequence continues at coordinate 749,714 of NZ_CP027234.1, forward strand.
CAAAGTCGGGTCTGCCTGACAGTAAGGAAGCACCACAAATCCCAGCTTCACCAACTCTTCCGTAGCCTTCAGGGTCTCTACGGAGTCGGGCAGCAGATAACGAGGGTCGGGATGTATCTCCAGTTTCAGCCAATTTGTACCGAAAGCCTCACGTGCCATTTGTGCGGCAAAAACGGCCTCCTCGGCGTTGCGTACTCCCGAGGTATTGGGCAGCAACCGGATGTGAGGATGACAGATGTGTTTCAGCATATCATCCTCTTTGTCGTTCAGGTCGATACGCTTCATGGCCACCGTCACCATTTCTGCGCCGGATGCCAGAACGGACTGTTCCATGACATCGTTGGAATAAAACTTTCCCGTTCCCAAAAACAAGCGGGAATTGAATTCACATCCCGCAATCACTAATTTTTCCATATTGGTGTATTTGTTGTTTTGTTGTTGGCTATTTCCATGTTTATTGACGACTTCCTTGCACGAGCCTAATGATTTTTTTCATTTCTTCCACCGGCTGATGGGCGCTCAGCACCGCGCCCGAAAGGGCAATCCCGCCAACGCCTGTCTGCATGACAGCCGGAATGTCTTCCGCCGTAATTCCTCCGATGGCCACTACCGGCAAGTATATGTCCGCTTTCCGCATTTGGCCGAGAATGTCCATATAGCCCTCTATTCCCAATATCGGACTCAAGTTTTTCTTGGTGGCGGTGTAGCGAAAAGGACCGCAACCTATGTAGTCGGCACCTGCCGCATGGTGCATCCGTATATCCTCAAACGTATTGGCCGTGCCGCCTATGATGAAATTTCCGCCCAAAATACGGCGTGCCTCGGCTATGGGCATATCGTTTTTTCCAAGATGCACACCGTCGGCATGCAGTTTCCCAGCCAGCTCCACATGGTCGTCAATGATGAAAGTGGCTTCATATTGTCGGCAAAGGGCTTGTACTTTCAGGGCCACAGGCTCTATCTCTTCCACCGGTGTGTCTTTCATGCGCAGTTGCACCCAGCGGCAACCGCCCTCAAGAGCCATGCGTGCGGCATCCGGATGGGAATACCGTTCCGTATGATGGGTGATAAACTGAATTTGTGCCATGACAGTTACCCTCCGCAGGCGGCTTTAATGATGACGACGGACAGGGATTCATGCAGGACATGCGCCGGCCATTCCGCACGGGGCACCATGCGGTTGTCTACGGCAACGGCAATGCCTTGTGCCGGCAAGGAGAGTTCTTCAATAAGTTGCGCAAGGGTGGTGGCATCGGTTTCCACTTCTTTGCTGTTGACTGATACTTTCATTTTTTCTGTTTCTAAAAAAATAATGGAAGTAAACACAAAGAAGCGCGCCGTTACGGCAGATGCTTTTAGAAGAAAAGAAATATCCAATTCCTACGGCAGTACTAACTGCATCAGGTTCGAGGGTATGATCTCAGCCCGTCGAGGGGCACCCCTTTGTCTTTACGTTGGCAAAGATACAACAAAGAGGAGGCAAAAGCAAGTAATAGGGGAGATAAAAAAAGTTCTTTTATTCTTTTGCCTGAAAAGTATGGATTTCAGGCAAAAGAACAAAAGAACATAACAAAGAAGTCAGGAATAAAAGCCTGTTTAAACTTCACTTGCAAAGACAATGCAGCGTAAAATTTAAACAGGCTCTAAATCAGACTGAATATTATTCGATTCCGTGAGCGGATGCTTCGGGAGCGATTTTCTTGATTAATCCTTGCAAAACCGTACCGGGGCCACATTCCGTAAAGTCCGTAGCGCCATCGGCAACCATGTTTTTCACGGTTTGCGTCCAGCGTACCGAAGCCGTCAGCTGAGCCACCAGATTCTTTTTGATTTCTTCCGGATCGGTGTGGGGCAATGCGTCCACATTCTGATATACCGGACATTTCGGGGTATGAATGGCTGTGGCGTTGATGGCCGCTTCCAGTTCTACTTTGGCAGGGTTCATCAGCGGAGAGTGGAATGCGCCGCCCACTTTCAGGGGCAATGCACGCTTGGCACCGGCGGCCTTCATCAGTTCGCATGCTTTGTCGATACCCGCCATAGAGCCGGAAATAACGATTTGTCCCGGACTGTTGTAGTTGGCAGCCACACATACTTCGCCTTCGGCGCTTACCTGAGCGCAGATTTCCTCTACTTTCTCATCGGGCAGGGCAATGATGGCTGCCATGGTAGAAGGTTGTGCCTCACAGGCTTTTTGCATGGCCATGGCGCGGGCGTAAACCAGTTTCAGGCCGTCTTCAAAGCTCAAAGCGCCGGCGGCAACCAATGCCGAAAATTCGCCCAGCGAATGGCCGGCGGTCATTTCGGGTTTGAAGCCATCGCCCATGCAGAGGGCGGATATAACGGAGTGAAGGAATACGGCAGGTTGAGTAACCTTGGTTTGGCGGAGATCTTCGTCCGTACCGTTGAACATGATATCGGTGATGCGATATCCGAGGATATCATTTGCTTTTTCAAAAAGTTCTTTGGCCAAAGCCGAGTTTTCGTACAGGTCTTTTCCCATGCCCACGAATTGAGCGCCTTGACCCGGAAATACAAATGCTTTCATAATTTTACTTGTTTTAGTGTTTAATGAAAAAACTGCTGCAAAGGTATGCTTTTTCTTCACATAAACCATACGAAAGCAACGGAAAGTTCGCATTGCCGCACTTCAGAAGGGGTGATGCCGCACTTTACCGCCCTTATGCCCGCACTTTAAGAGACATAAGGTGTGGCAATGCAACTGCTATGCCGTGGGCTTTGCCCCGACAAAGTGCGGCCATTGTATTGCCGACATGTGACGCTATCGGACTTTCTCCGATTCTTTTGATTTTCATCTCCGCCTCCTCCACCGAAGGAGGGAGTATTTATAGGGAGGTTTATTCTTAATCTTATCTTCTCTCGCGCGCGATACTGAGTTCCACAATTAACTAATTGTTTCAGTGTATATTAAGGGCGTTTTTGGGCATTTTTGAATTGCTTGCCGGCTCGGAGTTGGTTTGGAGTTGGCTTGGAGTCGGCCGATAGTAGATTAGTTGTTCTTCCAGCCTCTTCGGGAGCGATGGATGAGGTGAGATTTACGAAGAAGGAAACTCGAAATTGCCGTATCAAGTCTCGACTTCTTGTTTTTTAATTTGAGGGGGCGAATGGGATTATGCAAAAATCCGGATGCAAGGAACAATTGTTTCCATACAATAAGCATCCCCCTTCTATCCTAAGAAACCAACAAGGGAAAAACTTTAAATCAAGGCATTTACCTCTTATTGTCATTGATACAATTACATAATATTGTATGCAGTACGATAACAATATGATTTGTTATTGTAAAATATATGATATGTATCTTATTGAAAAATAGTGCTTTATAACATGAAATAAAAACGATTATTTTTTATTTGTTTTTATAAAAACTTCTCTATATTTGCAGCGTTCAAAATAAAAAATATGCAAAATACGATACATGAAATACCCTTGGCAAACAATCACATCTCCGTAGATTGTGTGGTTATCGGGTTCGACGGTGAGCAACTGAAAGTGTTGCTGATAAAGCGTGTCGGTGAAGAAAAAGGCGAAGTTTTCCATGATATGAAACTTCCGGGAAGCCTGATTTATATGGACGAGGATTTGGACGAGGCAGCTAAACGAGTGCTGAAAGAGCTTACGGGATTGAAAAATGTCAACCTGATGCAGTTCAAAGCATTCGGCTCGAAGAATCGTACGAAAGACCCCAAAGACGTTCATTGGCTGGAACGGGCCATGCAATTGAAGGTGGAACGCATCGTCACCATAGCATATCTGTCGCTGGTGAAGATAGATCGGGCGCTGAATCGGGATTTGGACAATTATCAGGCCGACTGGGTCGCTATGCAAGACGTAAAGACGCTGGCTTTCGACCACAACCTGATCATCAAGGAAGCTTTAATCTACATCCGCCAATATGTAGAGTTCAACCCTTCTTCTTTATTCGACCTGTTGCCACGAAAATTTACAGCATCACAACTGCGCACTTTGTATGAGCTGGTGTATGGGAAACAGTTAGATGTCCGCAACTTCCACAAGAAAATAGCGATGATGGAATACGTTGTCCCGCTGGAAGAGAAGCAACAGGGGGTGGCCCACCGGGCGGCACGCTACTACCGGTTCGATAAGAAAATATATAATAAAACAAGACGATAACCGATTTTAGCAGGCATAAAGAATGAGTAATCAAAAAAAATAAAAATAGAGTATGTATTTATTAGGTTATGACATTGGCAGCTCGTCAGTAAAAGCAAGTTTGGTAAACGCGGAAAGCGGCAAATGCGTTTCATCCGCATTCTTTCCCAAGACAGAGGCGGAAATCATTGCCGTGAAACCGGGATGGGCAGAACAAAATCCCGAATCTTGGTGGGAAAACCTGAAGCTGGCCACACAAGCCGTATTGGCAGAGTCCGGAGTGAGTGCCGGAGACATCAAAGCTATCGGCATCTCATATCAGATGCACGGCTTGGTGTGTGTGGACAAGAACGGGCAAGTGCTGCGTCACGCCATCATCTGGTGCGATTCAAGAGCCGTTCCATACGGCCAAAAAGCATTTGAAGCATTGGGAGAGGAGAGGTGCCTTTCGCACCTGCTGAATTCTCCGGGAAACTTCACCGCATCCAAGCTGGCGTGGATTAAGAGAAACGAACCGGCCGTATACGAACGAATTCATAAAATCATGCTTCCGGGCGACTACATTGCAATGAAGCTGACTGGTACTATCTGCACCACCGTTTCCGGCTTGTCCGAAGGCATGTTCTGGGACTTCAAGAATGATCGGATTGCCGATTTCCTGATGGAGCATTATGGCTTTGACTCTTCACTGATAGCCGATATCAGGCCCACTTTCTCCGAACAAGGACGCGTCAATGCTGCCGCTGCCTGCGAATTGGGCTTAAAGGAGGGAACCCCCATCGCTTACCGTGCCGGAGACCAGCCCAACAACGCCCTTTCACTAAATGTATTCAACCCCGGAGAAATAGCTTCTACCGCAGGTACATCCGGTGTGGTATATGGTGTGAACGGAGAAGTAAACTACGACCCCAAATCGCGTGTCAACACATTTGCACACGTCAACCATAGTGCCGAACAAACCCGCTTGGGCGTCTTGTTGTGCATCAACGGAACAGGCATTCTCAATTCGTGGGTAAAGCGCACCGTCGCTCCCGAAGGTATTTCGTACAACGACATGAATGTATTGGCCGCGCAAGCTCCCATAGGTAGCGCAGGTTTGAGCATTCTGCCCTTTGGCAACGGAGCGGAGCGTATGCTCGAAAACAAAGAAACCGGTTGTTCTGTACAAGGAATCAACTTCAACCTGCATGGAAAATCACACATCGTCCGTGCGGCGCAAGAGGGTATCGTCTTCTCTTTTAAATACGGCATCGACATTATGGAACAAATGGGTATCCCCGTACAGAAAATCCATGCGGGAAAAGCTAATATGTTCCTCAGCCCGCTATTCCGCGAAACACTGGCAGGGGTAACAGGCGCAGTAATCGAGTTGTACGACACCGACGGTTCCGTAGGAGCAGCCAAAGGGGCGGGGATTGGTGCCGGCATCTACAAAGACAATAACGAGGCTTTTGCCACATTAGAGAAGCTGGAGGTCATTGAGCCGAAACCGGCCGACCGTAAAGCGTATGCAGAAGCATACGGACGCTGGAAACAGTGCTTGCTCAACGTTCTTTCATAAAACAAACAGAATATAAAAATAAACCCTAAAAACAAATTAAGATTATGACAACAAAAGAGTATTTTCCCGGAATAGGAAAAATCAAATTCGAAGGTAAAGAGAGTATGAACCCGATGGCATTCCGCTATTACGATGCCGAGAAAATGGTCATGGGAAAGAAGATGAAAGACTGGTTGAAGTTTGCCATGGCATGGTGGCACACCCTCTGCGCAGAAGGTTCCGACCAATTTGGCGGTGGCACGAAGAAGTTTCCTTGGAACGGTGAGGCCGACAAGGTACAGGCTGCCAAAAACAAAATGGATGCCGGTTTTGAATTCATGCAGAAAATGGGTATCGAATATTATTGTTTCCACGACATAGACCTCTGCGACGAAGCCGATAGCATCGAGGAATACGAAGCCAACCTGAAAGCTATTGTGGCATACGCCAAGCAGAAACAAACCGAAACAGGCATCAAACTGCTGTGGGGTACTGCCAACGTATTCAGCCATGCACGCTACATGAACGGTGCCGCGACCAATCCGGATTTCGACGTGGTGGCACGTGCTGCCGTTCAAATCAAGAACGCCATCGATGCAACTATCGAGTTGGGCGGTACGAACTATGTATTCTGGGGCGGACGCGAAGGCTATATGTCATTGCTGAATACCGACCAGAAACGTGAAAAGGAACACCTTGCACAGATGTTGAAGCTGGCACGCGACTATGCCTGCAGCAAAGGCTTCACCGGCACTTTCCTGATTGAACCTAAACCGATGGAACCCTCCAAGCATCAATATGACGTGGATACCGAAACTGTTATCGGCTTCCTGAAGGCTCACAATCTGGATAAGGATTTCAAAGTGAACATCGAGGTGAACCACGCCACACTGGCAGGCCACACTTTCGAGCACGAATTGGCCGTAGCCGTTGACAACGGCATGTTGGGCTCTATCGATGCCAACCGCGGTGACTATCAGAACGGCTGGGATACCGACCAATTCCCCATCGATAACTACGATTTGATACAAGCCATGATGCAAATCATCCGTAACGGCGGTTTGGGCAATGGTGGAACGAATTTCGATGCCAAGACCCGTCGTAACTCTACCGATTTGGAAGACATCTTCATTGCACACATTGCAGGTATGGATGCCATGGCACGAGCTCTTGAAAGTGCAGCCAAACTACTTGAGGAATCTCCTTACAAGAAGATGCTGGCCGACCGCTATGCTTCTTTCGATGCCGGCAAAGGTAAAGAATTTGAGGAAGGCAAGCTGACACTGGAAGAAGTTGTGGCATATGCCAAGGCCAACGGCGAACCCAAACAAACCAGCGGCAAGCAAGAATTGTATGAAGCAATCGTAAACATGTATTGCTAAGCTTCATTCATATTACGAATAGCAGATTACATGATGGCTGAAGCGATGTCAAGAAAACAAAGCTTATTTGCGTTGTAATGCAATATTCGGATACGGACTTCACGGGTTTACGCATTTTTGGCACTAAATCCGTGATTTCCCGTATAATCTGCGCGGACTCTTACGTCATTGCCTTGAACATCCGGCTATTCGTAGTTTAGTCGTTTATAGTTAATCCCTAATCCCTTTTATTATGAACAATACAGAAAACGGTAGCAAAGTTTACCTTTTTTCCATTGTACTTGTTGCCGTCATTGGCGGACTACTGTTCGGATACGACACGGCAGTTATTTCCGGTGCAGAAAAAGGACTTCAGGCTTTCTTCATGGGAGCTGATTTTGAATATACCGACACGATGCACGGCATAACTTCCTCCAGTGCACTGATAGGCTGCATTCTGGGTAGCGCAATTTCAGGTTTCCTTGCTTCCAGCCTTGGTCGCAAACGCTCCCTATTCGTAGCAGGTTTCCTGTTCTTATTGTCCGCGCTCGGTTCTTATTATCCGGAGTTCTTGTTCTTCGAACGGGGAGTGCCTTCTTACTCGTTGCTGATTGCATTTAATCTTTATCGCGTCTTAGGTGGTATCGGTGTCGGTTTAGCTTCTGCTATTTGCCCCATGTATATTGCGGAAATTGCTCCGAGCAATATTCGCGGAACATTGGTTTCCTGGAACCAGTTTGCCATCATCTTCGGTCAGCTGGTGGTTTATTTCGTGAATTTCTTGATTCTGGGCAGCCATGCCAATCCCGTCATAGATTTAGTAAACGGTGTGAACCAAATCATGAACCCGGATGCAGCTGCATGGACCATTGAAACCGGATGGCGCCTGATGTTTGTCAGCGAGGCTGTTCCCGCAGGACTTTTTGCCTTGTTGGTGTTGTTTGTACCTGAAACGCCCCGCTATCTTGCCCTGTGCGGCAAGGACGAGAAGGCGTTGCATGTACTGAGCCGCATCAACGGACTTGCTCAGGCCAAAATCATCTTGTTCGAAATCAAAGCAACAGCCGAAGAAAAAACCGAAAAGCTCTTCACGTACGGATGGATGGTTATTTTCATCGGTATCATGCTCAGCGTATTCCAACAAGCCGTCGGCATCAATGCCGTGCTCTATTTCGCCCCGCGCATTTTCCATACAATGGGTATGGGTAACCCGATGATACAGACTGTGATTATGGGCGTCATCAATATTCTGTTCACACTGCTGGCTGTCTTCACGGTAGAAAAATGGGGACGCAAGCCTTTGCTGATATCCGGTTCCATCGGTATGGCAATAGGAGCATGCGGTGTAGCTCTTTGCAACCTTGTCACAGGACTTCCGTCCATTTTGCCGGTCATCAGCATCATGGTGTACAGTGCTTCATTCATGTTCAGCTGGGGTCCCATTTGCTGGGTGCTGATTGCAGAGATCTTCCCGAACACCATTCGTGGTGCGGCAGTGGCCATTGCCGTGGCATTTCAATGGATTTTCAATTTCATAGTCTCATCCACATTTGTACCTATGTATAACATGCGGTTAGGAGAGATGGGCGACAAATTCGGACACATGTTTGCCTATGCGCTCTATGGCGTCATCTGTGTGGTGGCAGCCATCTTCGTCTGGAAGTTGGTGCCTGAGACAAAAGGTAAAACGCTGGAAGATATGACCCAATTGTGGAAAAGCCGGAAACAGTAATTACTCATCCGGTGTAATTGATAAAGAAAGGTGGGGTTGATAAAGATTGACCCCACCTTTCTTTATTTCTCTCCAAACTCTATCTTCTCAAGAGTATGTAAAGTTCATACCAGCATTCTTATGAACATTCTACCTGAGGTCTTAGAATTCAGATAACATTCTTTTTTTGGGGACATTCCCGTTTTAAGAAAAAGATAGCGTGCTATAACGAGTCAGAAGAGTAAAAACAGGCTGAAAAGAAGCGCAAAAGAAGCTGAATAAAAAAACTTTTTGAGGAAAATTTAAGCAGGCTCTAAGTTTTTTGTAACTTTGCACCTTCAAAATAAAAAAGGTTTCTTTGATGTAAGGAAGATTACTCCTTAAAATCGTAAAATCAAGTAAGTAAAAATGGCTAAAAAGTTTGCCGAATATTCGCAATTCGACCTCTCTGAGGTAAACAAGGAAGTGTTGAAAAAATGGGACGAAAACGGAGTTTTCGCCAAAAGTATGACAGAACGTGAAGGTTGCCCTTCTTTCGTTTTCTACGAAGGGCCTCCCTCGGCAAACGGTATGCCGGGAATTCATCACGTAATGGCTCGCTCCATCAAAGATATATTCTGCCGCTACAAAACCATGAAAGGATTCTTGGTGAAACGCAAAGCAGGATGGGATACGCATGGCCTGCCGGTGGAACTGGGTGTGGAAAAAGCATTGGGTATCACAAAAGAAGATATCAGCAAAAGTATCTCTGTTGCCGAATACAACAAGGCTTGCCGCAAGGATGTCATGAAATTCACCAAAGAATGGGAAGACCTGACGCACAAAATGGGATATTGGGTGGATATGAAAGACCCTTATATCACTTATGACAACCGCTACATAGAAACTTTGTGGTGGCTGCTGAAACAACTCTATAAGAAAGGGTTGCTCTACAAAGGATATACCATACAGCCTTATTCGCCCGCTGCCGGTACGGGACTTAGCTCGCACGAGTTGAACCAACCCGGATGCTATCGTGATGTAAAAGATACCACCGTGGTAGGACAGTTCAAGATTAAACAGCCTAAACCGGAAATGGCAGAGTGGGGAACTCCCTACTTTTTGGCATGGACCACTACTCCGTGGACGTTGCCTTCTAACACGGCCCTTTGCGTAGGTCCGAAAATAGAGTATGTATCCGTACAAACATATAATGGATATACAGGTGAGAAAATAACCGTAGTATTGGCCAAACCTTTACTCTACACTCACTTCAATAAAAAGGCAGAAGATATTGCATTAGAGGACTATAAACCCGGAGACAAGCTCATTCCTTTCAAAGTGGTAGGCGAGTATAAGGGTACGGACTTGGTAGGTATGGAATACGAACAACTCATTCCGTGGGTAAAACCGGTGGACGTGGACAATGACGGCAACTGGAAAGCCAGTGCGAACGGTTTCCGTGTCATCCCCGGCGATTATGTCACCACAGAAGACGGTACCGGTATTGTGCACATTGCACCTACTTTCGGTGCCGATGATGCTTTCGTAGCACGTGCCGCAGGTATTCCTTCGTTGTTTATGATCAATAAAAAAGGGGAAACCCGTCCGATGGTGGATCTTACAGGTAAATTCTACCTGCTTGACGAATTGGACGAAAGATTTATTGCCGAATGTGTCAATATCGATTTATATAAAGAATACGAAGGCCGTTGGGTGAAAAACGCATACGACCCGCAATTCACCATTGATGGTAAATATGATGAAAAAGCAGCCGGAACTGCCGAGTCGCTCGACATCTATATCTGCATGATGATGAAGGCTGCCAACCAAGCGTTCAAGATAGAGAAGCACGTGCACAATTACCCGCACTGCTGGCGTACGGACAAACCGGTATTGTATTATCCGTTGGACAGCTGGTTCATCCGAAGCACAGCCTGCAAGGAGCGCATGATGGAACTGAATAAGACCATCAACTGGAAGCCGGAAAGCACCGGTACAGGACGTTTCGGCAAGTGGCTGGAAAACTTGAACGACTGGAACTTGAGCCGTTCTCGATATTGGGGCACTCCACTGCCCATCTGGCGCACGGAAGACGGCAGCGATGAGAAGTGCATCGAATCGGTAGAAGAACTTTATAACGAAATAGAGAAATCTGTGGCCGCCGGCTTGATGACGTCCAATCCTTATAAGGAGATGAATTTCAAACCCGAACTTTATACGGAGGAGAATTACGATAAGATAGACTTGCATCGTCCCTACGTAGACGATATCGTACTTGTATCTAAAGACGGATTGCCGATGAAGCGTGAAAGCGACTTGATTGACGTATGGTTCGACTCAGGTGCCATGCCGTATGCACAGATACATTACCCGTTCGAAAACAAGGAATTGCTGGACAGCCACCAAGTATATCCCGCCGACTTCATCGCCGAAGGTGTGGATCAGACTCGCGGATGGTTTTTCACGCTACACGCCATTGCCACTATGGTGTTCGACAGTGTTTCATACAAAGCCGTTATTTCCAACGGACTGGTGTTGGATAAGAACGGGAACAAGATGTCCAAACGTTTGGGAAACGCCATCGATCCATTCTCTACCATCGAAAAATACGGTTCCGACCCATTAAGATGGTACATGATTACCAACTCTTCTCCATGGGACAACCTGAAGTTCGATGTGGAGGGAATAGAAGAGGTTCGCCGCAAATTCTTCGGAACGCTGTATAATACTTATTCATTCTTCGCTCTTTATGCCAACGTGGACGGTTTTGAATACAAAGAAGCCGACGTGCAGGACGAACGTCCGGAAATAGACCGCTGGATTCTGTCCGTACTGAACACGCTGGTGAGAAATGTAGACACTTGCTACAATGAATACGAACCTACCAAAGCCGGTCGTTTGATTTCGGAATTCGTAAACGACAACCTGTCAAACTGGTATGTCCGCCTGAATCGCAAACGCTTCTGGGGTGGCGGTATGACACAAGATAAGCTGTCAGCATTCCAAACCCTCTATACGTGTTTGGAAACCGTAGCTAAGCTGATGGCCCCCATCGCTCCGTTCTATGCGGACAAACTGTATATGGATTTGATTGCAGCGACCGGACGCGATAAAGTAGTTTCGGTTCATTTATCCAAGTTTCCCGAATGCAAAGAAGAACTGATAGACAAGGAATTGGAAGATCGCATGCAGATGGCACAAGACGTGACATCCATGGTATTGGCACTCCGTCGCAAGGTAAACATTAAAGTGCGCCAACCCTTGCAGTGCATCATGATACCGGTGACAGACGACAAGCAACATGCACACATCGAGGCAGTAAAAGCACTTGTTATGAACGAGGTCAATGTAAAAGAGATTAAGTTCGTTGACGGTACCGCCGGTATATTGGTGAAGAAAGTGAAGTGCGACTTCAAGAAACTGGGACCTAAATTCGGAAAGCAGATGAAGGCTGTGGCTGCTGCCGTGGCTGAATTGTCACAAGAAGCCATCGCGCAGTTGGAGAACAACGGTTCTTATACGCTGAATTTGAACGGAGAGGAAGCTGTGATTGAAACCACCGATGTGGAAATATTCAGTGAAGACATCCCCGGCTGGTTGGTAGCCAACGAAGGCAAACTGACAGTAGCTCTTGAAGTGATCGTAACCGAGGAGTTGCGTCGCGAAGGTATTGCGCGCGAGTTGGTGAATCGCATTCAAAACATCCGCAAGTCGAGTGGCTTTGAGATAACGGATAAAATAAATATTACGTTATCAAAAAATCCCCAAACGGATGATGCGGTAAATGAATATAAAGACTATATTTGCAACCAGGTTTTAGGAACTTCACTGATGCTTATAGACGAAGTGGAAAACGGAACGGAACTTAATTTTGACGATTTTTCGTTGTATGCAAGCATCGTAAAAAAATAATTGTTTAACAAGTCGGCAGCACGGTGGTTTTCTGCCTCCTGCCGGCAACTAATCACTAAAAAACACATATTATGACAGAGAAGACGAGATACTCGGATGCTGAGTTAGAAGAATTCCGCACCATTATTATGGAGAAGTTGGAATTGGCGCAACGTGATTACGATTTGTTGAGATCCAGCTTGAATGGACAGGATGGAAATGATACGGATGATACGTCTCCAACCTACAAAGTGCTGGAAGAAGGAGCCAATACTTTGTCTAAGGAAGAAACTACGCGCCTGGCACAACGCCAATTGAAGTTTATCCAAGGATTACAAGCGGCTTTGGTGCGCATTGAAAACAAAACGTACGGTATTTGCCGCGAGACCGGTAAATTGATCCCGGCAGAGCGTTTACGTGCTGTGCCTCATGCTACATTAAGCATCGAAGCCAAAAACAACGGTAAGAAATAAAGATGAGCAAATTTTTCACAAAAGGCCGGATAGCCCTACTTATTATTTTCTCGGTACTGATTATAGACCAAATAATCAAGATTTGGATCAAGACCCACATGTATTGGCATGAAAGCATCCGTATCACCGATTGGTTTTATATCTATTTCACAGAAAATAGCGGTATGGCATTCGGCATGGAAATATTTGCAAAGCTGTTTTTAACGCTATTCCGTATCGCTGCTGTTACGGCGATTGGTTGGTTTCTGCACAGGTTTGTTAAACTGGGACTGAAAACCGGATTCATCATCTGTGTCTCTTTAGTCTTTACCGGAGCATTAGGAAATATAATCGATAGTGTGTTTTATGGGGTACTATTCAATGAGAGCACTCATTCACAGATAGCCTCTTTCATGCCCGAAGGGGGCGGGTACGCTCCATGGCTCTATGGCAAAGTAGTAGACATGTTCTATTTTCCTATCATTGATACCAATTGGCCGGAATGGATGCCGTTTGTCGGTGGACAACACTTCATATTCTTTAGTCCGATATTTAACTTTGCGGATGCGGCAATCAGCTGTGGCATCATTGCTTTGTTGCTGTTTTATGGCAAGGACTTCAATGATGCATATCATGCTGCTATAAAGAAATCATGAAAAGAAAAAATCGAATTCAATGGTATGGCGTACTCCTTTTGACGTGCTGCTTGACGGCTTGTCAGGTAAAAAGGCCTGACTATGTATTGCAGGATGACCGGATGGAGGAGGTGCTTTATGACTACCACATAGCAAAAGCTATGGGTGAGGAAGTACCGTATAATGAGAAATATAAACGGGTGCTGTACATTGAATCGGTTTTTAAAAAACATGGTATCACACAAGCCGACTTCGACTCTTCCATGGTTTGGTTTGCCCGCAATCCGGAAGTTCTCGCAAAGATATATGAAAAGGTAAACCTGCGGTTGAAAGTTGAAAGAGACGGTATCAATCATTTGATTGCCATGCGCGACCACAAACCGAAGGAATCTCTTCCCGGCGACAGCATCGATGTATGGGCTTGGCGGCAAGTCTACCGGCTGACAGGAATGCCTTTGGACAACAAGGTGGTATTTGTTTTGCCGTCGGACACTAACTTCCGCGACAGAGATACATTGCGTTGGAGTGTCCGTTTCTGTTTTCATAAAGGTGTGCCTAATGAAATACAAGACAGTACGTATGCTCCTTTTATGGCAATGCAGGTATCGTATGAGAAAAATGATAGTGTGATTGGCTTTGGCCGGAGAATAATAAAAGAAGGCGTCAACACAATCAGCCTGTACGCAGATAAGCTGGGCAAAATAAAAGAAATACGTGGATTCATCTATTATCCGGTCCAGAAAAATGGACGCTCATTATTGGCAGACCGTATTTCTTTGATGCGCTATCATGCCAAGGACAGCTTGACAATTGCCCCAACAGACAGTCTCCAACAAGTTCCCGACTCTACGCACAAGGACAGCATCGAGCAGCAACCTGCTGACTTGAAAACTCCGGGAAATGAAGAAACAGGTGTTAATGAGAATGCAGGACGCAGAAACGTACGTCCCCGTCCCACACTAAAAGAAGTTGAAAGAGTTTCCCCTTAAAGGGAAGTATCTCCTCTGAATAAAAAGAAAGATGAAACGGTATGCCTCTCATTTTCTGTTTTTCCCCGGCTATGGCTGTTTGAGCCGGCATGTCGTAGAAATGTGTGAGGGACACGTGGTACGTATCTTCCCATTGACTGAAGAAATAGAAAATACCGAATGGCTGCCGGGTGTCATCGCATTGCTTTCCGACAAAGATTCCGATCTGTCGGATTTTGACAAATGCGGAAACAAGCTTACAACAGTTCCTGCTGATATAACAGAAAAGCTTCCCTCTCTGACAGCATTTCTTTTCTCTCCTTTTGATTTTACAACGATGCGTCCCTGCGCCGAAACTCAGCGCAAACCACTGCGGTAGCAATGGCTACATTCAGTGAGTCGGAAGTCTCGCGCTCTGCCGGATAATTCGGAATGTATAGTTTTCGGTTGATAAGTTTCTCCACTTCTTTTCCTATCCCGTTTCCTTCGTTGCCCATCACGATCAATCCGCAAGAGGAGAGAGGAAGAGAATACATGTTTTCACCATCCAAAAAAGTACCGTAAACGGGTACGTCTTTCAGCGAACCGATCAGCTCGGGCAGAGAAGTGTAATGCAATTTTACACGTGCAATTCCTCCCATCGTTGCCTGTACCGTCTTAGGATTATAAGCATCCACCGTATTGGGTGAACAGAAAATATGCTCTATCCCAAACCAATCGGCAAGACGGATAATAGTACCCAAATTACCGGGATCTTGCACATCGTCCAAAGCCAGACAAAGCGAATGGTTGATGACGGAAGCATCCCATTCGTCATCCGGTTGCCGAAACACCGCCAATACTTGCTGGGGGGCTTTCAACAAACTGGCGCGCGACAACTCTTCTTCAGAAACCACGGTGACATCTGCTACCGAGAGAGGTCTGTTTTGAGAAAGCCATTCGGCAGTTGCCAAGAGAAAAAGGCAGGGAAAATGCCCCAACAAATCGCCGACAAGTTTAGGCCCTTCGGCCAGAAAAACCTTATCGGATTTGCGGTTCTTCTTCAACTCCAAAGAGTGGATATATTTTATGCGGTTCTTACTCAGTGCCATGAAATCAATGTTATTATTCGGACAAAAATACTCTTTTTCGTGGAACATAACAAACTGTGTGGAAATGAAAGAGAAAGAAAAGAGAGAATTTAAGCGGACACTTGACTCAGGTGAGAAAAAATACAAGTATATTTGCATTTGTTTATGTGCAATCAATCAATTGATATGGATAAAGGCTTCTGCTACACGATACTTGCCACTGTTTTACTCCTATTGGCTTCTTGTTCATCTACCAAATATGTGCCGGACGGTTCGTATTTATTGGACGAAGTGCGCATACACACCGACAACAAAGAAGTGAAACCTTCCAATCTGTCCATATACCTTCGTCAGACCCCTAACTCCAAGTGGTTCAGCTTAATAAAAACTCAACTGTACATATACAATTGGTCGGGACGCGACTCTACGCGCAGCATCAACCGCACTTTGCGAAGATTAGGAGACGCCCCTGTCATTTATAGCGAAGAAGAAACCAGCCGTACCGGAGAGGAAATCACTAAAGCGGTGCAGAACATGGGTTATATGAGAGCCACGGTAATTCCTGTGCGCCAAACTAAGAAGAAGAAAATGAAGTTGACTTATCAGGTTATTACCGGAAAGCCTTATATCGTGCGTTCTATAAAATATGATATTCAAGACGATAAAATAAAACAGTACGTCCGGCAAGACTCTGTATTGACCCTTTTATCTGAAGGCATGCGCTTTGATGTCAATGTATTGGATGCGGAACGCCAGCGCATTACGGACATCTTGTTGCAAAACGGATATTATAAATTCAATAAGGAATACATCTCGTACACCGCCGATACTGTGCGGAACAGCTATTATGTTGACCTGACCTTATCCTTGATTCCATATAGACAACACAGCGAAGATAAACCGCAACCTCATCGGCAATATACCGTAAATAAGGTCAGTTTCATTACGGATTATAACATGTTGCAATCGCCCGCTCTAAACAGTATCGAAGTGAATGACTCATTGCACTACAAAGGCTTTCCTATTTACTATAAAGATAAATTGTATCTACGTCCCAAGGTACTGACCAACAATTTGTACATCACTCCCGGAGATTTATATAAAGAGCGGGATGTGCAACGCACTTATTCCAATTTCGGACGTCTGCAAGTATTGAAATATACGAATATCCGTTTTTTCGAGACACAACAGAATAATCATCCTACGCTGGATGCATACGTAATGCTGACAAAAAGCAAGCATCAGGCTGTCTCATTCGAAGTAGAAGGAACTAATTCTGCCGGTGATTTGGGTGCGGCGGCATCCGTGTCATTTCAGAACCGTAATGTCTTCAGGGGTTCGGAAGCGTTTATGCTCAAATTGCGTGGAGCATACGAAGCCGTATCGGGCTTGCAAAACGATTTGAATCAGAATTACATTGAGCTGGGCGCAGAGGCTACCATCAATTTTCCGCGTTTCATGTTCCCGTTCATCTCCAACGATTTCAAGCGGAGAATAAGAGCCACTACGGAGTTCGGCTTACAGTACAACTACCAAATGCGACCTGAGTTCACTCGTATCGTGGCCTCTGCCGGTTGGAGTTACAAATGGGGGGTACAGCAACAACGCTCGCAACATCGCATTGACTTGCTGGATATTAATTATCTGTACATGCCTTGGATAGATGAGGAATTCAGAGAAACATATCTGGAACAAGATGAAAACTACATCCTAAGGTATAATTATGAAGACCGTTTCATTGTACGAACCGGATACAGCTATACTTATCACAGTGCCGGAAGGGGATTTATCAATAATTCCCTGACCGGTAACTCTTATGCCGTTCGTCTGAACCTTGAATCGGCGGGAAATCTGCTCTATGCTTTGGCGAAGGTAGGAGGGATGAAGAAAAACGACGAGGGAGAATATACTTTACTGAATATTCCTTTTGCACAATATCTTAAAGGTGATTTCGATTTTGCCAAAAACTGGACGATTGATTACCGTAACTCTCTGACATTTCATTTAGGTGCCGGCATTGCTATGCCTTACGGAAATGCATCTATCGTTCCTTTTGAAAAACGTTACTTTTCCGGTGGTGCAAACAGTGTGCGCGGTTGGTCGGTACGCGATCTGGGTCCGGGGACTTACAGTGGGGATGGCAAAAACTTTTTGAATAAAACCGGAGACATTAAATTGGATGCAAGTATTGAGTATCGTACACGTTTGTTCTGGAAACTCAGAGGAGCGCTTTTCGTAGATGCCGGAAATATATGGACCATACGAAATTACAAAGATCAGCCGGGAGGTAAATTCGAAATAGATAAATTCCACAAGCAGATTGCCGTAGCCTACGGCTTGGGATTGCGTCTCGATTTAGACTTCTTTGTATTGCGCTTTGACGGAGGTATGAAAGCTGTGAACCCGGCATATACAAATAAAAAAGAGCATTATCCGATTATACATCCGAGATTCAGCCGTGATTTTGCTTTTCATTTTGCAGTAGGGTATCCGTTCTGAGAACGGAGAGGGCATAAAAAAAGGCTATCTATCCCAGACAGCCAATCTTTTGTTAACCTTAAATCTAATACTATGAAAAACACATTGCAAATATACGTACTTTCTGCATATCTCCAAAAGAACGGAGTGTAATGGCTTAATTTATAACACGGTTTAATAAGAATATCCCGTTATTAACAGTTTTGTGCCCGAAAAACAAAAAAAATCACTATCTTCATGCCCTGAATAGAGAAAATGTTTTTATGAATATAAATAGGAGCTTGTTTGCATTTATTTCAGCTTCTAAAGTACTGAAAACTCAAAGATTATAAAAAAATCCCGTAATGATTCATACCATACTCGATACAGATCTTTACAAATTCACAACTTCGTATGCCTACATCAAGTTGTTTCCTTATGCTGTGGGAACTTTCAGTTTCAGAGACAGGGACGAAACAGTCTATACAACTGAGTTCCTCGCGAAATTGCGTCAAGCTGTGAACGACATGGCATTGATTGCTTTGTCCGATGAAGAATTGGAGTATATGGTGCATCACTGCCGTTTCTTACCGAGAGTTTATTGGGAATGGCTTTCTTCTTTCCGATTCCACCCAGAGAAAGTCAAAATACATTTGGACGAGGAACAGCATTTGAACATTGAAATCACGGACTATCTGTACAAGGCCACCCTTTATGAGGTTCCTCTGCTTGCTCTTGTTTCGGAGTTGAAGAATCGTACATTGGGTAATGTACCTGATATGAAAGATATCCTCTGCAAGCTGTCCGAAAAGGTGATCTTGTCCAATGAACATCGTATCAGTTTTTCGGAGTTCGGTACGCGTCGGCGCTTTTCGTTCGATGTACAGGATAGAGTCATCGGCTATCTGAAAGAGGCTTCGTTGTATTGTACAGGAACATCCAACTGCTATTTTGCCATGAAACACGGCATGAAGCCGATGGGGACACATCCGCACGAATGGTTTATGTTCCACGGTGCCCAGTTCGGCTACAAACATGCCAACTATATGGCGTTGGAAAACTGGGTGAATGTGTATGACGGAGATTTAGGCATTGCTTTGTCCGACACTTATACATCGGATATCTTTTTGAACAATCTGAGCCGTAAACAAGCCAAACTGTTTGACGGTGTACGCTGTGATTCGGGCAATGAATTTCTTTTCACCGATAAGTTAGTGGCACGCTACAACGAATTGGGTATTGACTCTACTACCAAAACCATCGTATTCAGCAATGCGCTGGACTTTGGCAAAGCACTCGACATTCAAGAATACTGCAAAGGCAGAATCCGTTGTGCCTTCGGCATCGGTACCAATCTGACGAACGACACCGGATTCAAGCCTTCAAACATTGTAATGAAACTGACCCGATGCAAGATGAATACCAATCAGGAATGGCGCGAATGCGTAAAGTTGTCGGATGATGCGGGAAAACATATCGGTAGTGAGGCGGAAGTCAGAGCATGCTTGTATGACTTGAGGTTGAATGAGCATTAATCCCTTCTCTATTTTTCCGTCTCTCTTTTCCTCTTATACGCAAACTCTTTCCATTTCTCCTCCGGCCAGTTTTGCCGTTGCATCTCCATGCGTGCCATCACGAAGAAGAGGTCGGATAGACGATTGACGAAACATAGTATATCCTTGTTCACGGAATCTTGTCGATGGAGTGTCCATAAGCGGCGTTCGGCACGACGAGCGATGGTGCGGGCATATTGCAGATGGGCAGATAGGGGAGTGCCACCGGGTAAAAGGAAATAGCCGTTATCATGTAGCAAGACGGTCATGGCATCCATTTCTTGCTCGCAACGCAAAGTGAGCTCGGCAACTGAAAGCGGATTGGGATTTACCGTACCCGAAGGAGTGGCTACATGGCTCATCACCGTCATCAATTCGCATTGAATGGCATGCAGCAGGTTATATCGCTCATCTCCCGAAGGAAGCATAGAGCGTACAATGCCAATAATGGCGTTCAACTCATCAAGACATCCGTTGGCTTCGATGCGTATATCGTCTTTGGGAACACGGGCACCGCCATGAATGCCTGTGGTGCCTTTATCGCCGGTTCTGGTATAAATTCTTTTCATAAAAAAGGATTAAAAATTTATGTTATCAGTTATTTGTTTTTTCAGAACAGAGACAATGGGTCGGTCTCTCCCCAATAGAGGTGTGTATAGCTGGCAATGACGTTCTTGTATCGGAAAACAAGAGTGGTTACCGGCTGTCCTTTGGCGTTGTACACTTGTGCGACAGAATCAGGCAAATTCAGCATGCAGTTTCCTTCATCTTCCGGCAGACAGTCGCCTTCGTAGTCCTTGAAACACTCGGTGTAGGCCAGTCCTTTCTTACCGAATTGGGTATAGTGGAACTCATGCCCTCGCAGTTGCTTTCCGTTGTATTGAAATTGCCGATAGCCCAACGACAGTTTTTTGTCATGGGTTTCGGCCGAAATGTAAAAAGGAAAGACGCCAACCATTCGGTGTACCATGCGTCTGTCGGCAGATTGCATGCTTTCCGCGTCGCAGGAGATGGCTTGAGACAGATACATCATTCCGCCACACTCGGCCAAAGCTTTGCCTCCGGCTTCTATGTATTCTCGGATGGATTTTAAGGTACAACGAGCTGCCGACAGTCTATCCGCATGCTTTTCGGGATATCCTCCGGGTAAATAAAGCAAGTCGGTATCTTGAGGCAAGGGGAGGTTCTCTTCCGGATTGAAAAGAGTGACAGTGCCCATACGTTGCAGTATATCCAAATGCTCGGCATATAGAAAAGAAAAAGATTCTTCGTTACAAGCTACGGTAATGTGTAGTTTTCTGTTGTCCGTTTCCGTTTTTTCATTCTTCCTCTCCGGCAAGGGACGCATGGTTGCATTCAGCAGCAATTGCCAGTCTACGTATTGTTCCAGAAGGTCGGCAAGAGTGTTCACCTCCATATCTTTCAAGTGGCTGAAGTCGAGCCCCAGATAGCGCGTATCTTGTTCCAAAAGTTTTTGTTTGGGCAGATAGCCGAGGCAGGTCACATTAAGGTCGGAACAGACTTCTTGCAACATCTCATAATGTCTGGGCGAACCCACCCGATTGAACAGTATGCCTGCTATCTTTACTTCCGGACGGAAATGAATAAAACCGGATAGTAAAGGAGCCATGGAATAAGCGGCAGACTTGGCATCGACGACCAGCACCACGGGAAGATGAAGCAGTTCCGCTATCTCGGCAGAGGATCCCCGACTGCGGTCGTAGCCATCGAACATACCCATCATTCCTTCCGCAACCACTACGTCGGCATCTGCCGAATAACGGGCATACAGTTCTTGCACGTGTTCTTCGGATGCCATGAAAGTGTCCAGATTGATGGAGGGACGGTGACACATGGCGGTGTGATATTTGGTATCTATGTAGTCCGGACCGCACTTGAAAGGCTGCACCTTAAAGCCTTTCCTCACCAGCAACGCCATAAGTCCGCGACTGACGGTGGTCTTTCCGCTGCCCGATGCAGGTGCAGCTATTAAAAATTGGGGTATGCTTCTCATCCTTTCTAACCGCTTCGGCAGGCACGACATCCTGCATTTTCTTTTTTCCTTCCACAAAGGTAAACATATCTCCGACAAAAACCTTATCTTAGCTGCCAAAATAAACATACGCTATGATAACCGAAGAACTGAGAAAACTCTACATCACGCATACCGGATACGAGCCGGAACACATTGACGAACTTCCTTCTTCCGGCTCCAACCGCCGTTACTTCCGTCTTACGGGAAACCTCACATTGATTGGCGTGAGCGGCGAATCGGTGGAAGAGAACCGCGCTTTCCTATACATGGCCGGGCATTTCCGCCAAAAAGGATTGCCGGTGCCGCAAGTCGTTATTCACTCCGAAGACGAGATATATTATCTGCAAGAGGATTTGGGAGACACCTTGCTGTTCAATGCCATCGAAAAAGGACGCAAGACCAGTGTCTTCGGTGAGGACGAAAAGCAACTGTTGCGTAAAACCATCCGACTGCTACCGGCCATACAATTTGCCGGCGCCGACGGGATGGACTTCTCATACTGCCATCCGCAAGCAGAGTTCAACAGCCGTTCCATCCTGTGGGATTTGAACTATTTTAAATATTGTTTTCTCAAGGCCACGGGAATGGAGTTTCAGGAAGACCGTTTGGAGGATGATTTCCAGAAGATGGCGGACGTACTGCTGCGTAGCAGCTCGGCCACCTTCATGTATCGCGATTTCCAGAGCCGCAATGTTATGATAAAGAATGGAGAGCCGTGGCTCATCGACTTTCAGGGCGGGCGGAAAGGTCCGGTCTATTATGATGTGGCTTCGTTCTTGTGGCAGGCCAAAGCCAACTATCCGGACAGCCTTCGCAAGGAACTTCTGAAAGAGTATCTTGATGCACTGTGCAAATACCGGCCCGTAGATGAGGCTTATTTTTACGCCCAACTTCGTCATTTCGTACTGTTTCGTACCATGCAGGTGCTGGGAGCCTATGGTTTCCGGGGATATTTCGAGAAGAAGCCGCATTTTATCCAGAGTGTTCCCTTTGCCATCGAGAATCTGCGCCAATTGTTGCAAGAGCCATATCCCGAATATCCCTATCTCTGCCGGATATTGCGTGAACTTACCGAATTGAAACAGTTTACGGACGACCTGCAAAAACGCCGGCTGGTAGTAAAAGTCACCAGCTTTGCTTATAAGAAAGGTATTCCCGAAGACCCTTCGGGCAACGGAGGGGGATTTGTATTCGACTGTCGTGCGGTGAACAACCCGGGTAAATACGACCGTTACAAGCCTTTTACGGGATTGGATGAACCTGTCATTCGTTTTCTCGAAGACGATGGGGAGATAACTGACTTTCTGGAACACGCATACGCTTTGGTCGACGCCTCTGTAAAACGGTACATGGAACGCGGATTCACCAGCCTGTCAGTCTGCTTCGGCTGCACGGGCGGACAGCACCGTTCCGTATATTCGGCACAGCATCTGGCCGAACATCTGAATGAGAAATTCGGCGTACAGGTGAACCTGATGCATCGCGAACAGAATATCGAACAAACATTCAAAGCAAAGAATTAGTGCTTATGAAAGCAATGATATTTGCTGCCGGTTTGGGCACACGCCTGCGTCCGCTGACCGACCATACACCCAAAGCGCTTGTTCCCGTAGCGGGAAAACCTATGTTGGAACGGGTGATACTGCGGCTGAAAGATGCAGGATTCAACGATATAACGGTCAATATCCATCACTTCGGCGGGCAAATCATCGACTACCTCCGTGCTCATGACAATTTCGGGACGAACATCCACATCAGTGACGAGCGTGATATGCTGCTCGATACCGGTGGAGGTATCGGCAAAGCACGTCCGTTTCTCGATGGCAGCGAACCTTTTCTTGTCCACAATGCCGACATCCTTTCAGAAACAGACCTTGCCGCTTTCTATCGCCATCATGTGAAGAGCGGGGCAGAGGCTACTTTGCTTGTCAGCGAGCGGGAAACCTCGCGCTATCTGCTCTTCGACGACAACCTCCGGTTGAAGGGGTGGGTCAACAAGTCTACCGGAGAGGTGAAGCCGGAGGGCTTCGACTACGGGGAAAAGGAGTTTCGCGAACTGGCTTTCGGCGGTATTCACGTCATTTCTCCCTCTCTTTTCCGCTTCATGGACGATGAGCGGTGGACGGGAAAGTTTTCCATCATACCTTTTTACCTCTCCGTTTGCCGCGAAGCATGTGTGCAGGGATACGTGCCGCAAGGAGAACAATGGTTTGATGTGGGGAAAATAGAGACGCTGAAGAAAGCGGAAGAGTGGTTGTATATGAACCACGATTCAGCCGAAAATCCCCTGTAAGCAGTCGGAACTTCCAAGCAGCTCCTTTCGCAACACACTTCAACTTACAGGACAAGTTTTGCTTTCCTTATACTCGGATCTTTGTTCGCAGTGCGCGGATATGTGTTCGCACGGTGCGGATATGTGTCCGCAGGTTGCGTTTTTGTGTCCGCAGTGCGCGAACAGAGATTCATCCCGGCTTCGGACAAAGTTTACTGCTTGCTACGAACAATCTTTTCATAAGGACTCGAAAGGTTTTTTCCATTAAACCGACAGCCCGCCATACTCTTCCTGAAAACAGATAAAGATATCCCTGAAACAATGCGCAGAAGAAAGTGGAAATAAAATCAAAACAAAATCTGATTCGGGGCAAAAAAGTGTAGGGTTTTTCTTTCCGGAGCGCTCTTATTGGTAGAAACCCTTTAAAAGCTCTTGCCTTATGAAAAACTTTGCCGGATTTACAATCGGGTGTTTGCTGCTCTGCATGTTTGGAAGCTTCACCCCGCTGGCAGCACAAGATGCCGCCGTAAACGACCTTACCATAACCGGTGTAGTAAGGAACAAGGAAAACCGGAAGCGGTTGGAAAATGTGAATATATCGGTCATCGGCACCAACATAGGTACAGTGACCAACCAAGACGGCACTTTTTCTCTCAAAGTAAGCACCACCGAAGGCTTTCGTGGAGTGGAATTCTCCCACATCGGCTATCTCAATACGCACCTGTCTCTTGAAGAATTGGAAAAGCCGGACGAACTGACCATCTGGATGATACCGGCTCCCAACCTGCTGAGCGAGATTGTGGTCTACGGAAACAATCCTCGCATCATTGTGGAGGAAGCCATCAGGAAAATCCCCGTCAACTATGCGGCCACAGACAATATGCTGACTGCTTTCTACCGGGAAACCGTGCAAAAGCGTCGCCGTTATATCGGTGTCTCCGAAGCCGTGATGAATGTCTACAAAACGGCATATGACGAGCGTGACGTCAATCGTGATAGGGTACAACTCCTCAAAGGACGCCGCTTGATGAGCCAGAAACTAAGCGACACGCTGGCTGTTAAAGTAGTGGGAGGCCCCAATCTTTCTCTCTATCTGGACGTGGTGAAGAACGGCGACGCCTTGCTCAGCCCGGACAATCTGAATTACTATGATTTTCGGATGGAGGAACCGGTGAATCTGGACAACCGGATGCAGTATGTCGTCAGTTTCCGCCCGCGGGTCAGCCTGATGTACGCACTCTTCATCGGGAAGCTCTACATCGACTATGAACGCCTCTCCTTTACCCGTGCCGAATTTGAACTGGACATGGCCAACAAAGTGAAAGCAGTAGAGGCCATTCTTCACAAAAAACCTGTCGGGTTGAGATTCCGCCCGCAGGAAGTCAGTTATTTGGTGACTTATAAGCAGCAGGGCGACCGTACTTATCTGAACTATATACGAAATATCATCCGCTTTAAATGCGATTGGCAGAAACGGCTGTTCTCTTCCACCTACACCGCTTTTTCCGAAATGGTGATCACCGACCGGGACGATAATCCGCAGACGGGTATCTCCGGACGGAACGCTTTCAAACAGAAGCAAGTGTTCTACGACTTGGTGGACGAGTATTGGAACGAGGATTTTTGGAAGAACTATAATATCATAGAACCGACGGAATCGCTGGAGAATGCCGTCAATAAATTGAGAAAACAGTCCAACTGACAATTAGCCAAGCACTTGAATAAGTTTTATTGATACCCTCAGGCTTTGTTTTCCGTGTTTTTACTTATATTTGGAGAAATCAAGTGATTAAAGCCATAGATTATGCCGAATGAACCGACGATATGGAGCAAAGTGAGAGAAGGGGACATCAAGACGTTCGAAGCGCTGTTCCGCCAATACTATATGCCTCTTTGCTGGTATGCCGCAAGTATTACGGATTGCGCGCGGGCAGGCGAGGAAATTGTAGAAGAACTCTTCTATGTGCTGTGGAAGGATAGAGAGAAACTGGAAATATCCCATTCCATCAAGAGTTATCTTTATCGTGCGGTCAGAAACGAAGCACTGCAATACTGTGAGCATCGTGAAGTGAGAGAGCGGTATGCCTCCACCGCAGACAGAAAGAGCGGGTGGGGCAGTCTGGCAGACCCTCAACAGGAAATGGAATACAAGGAACTTCAAAGTCTGATTCGGAAAACGCTCGGCCAAATGCCTTCGCGCCGACAGCAGATATTCAGGATGCACCGCATGCAGGGAATGAAGTACACGGATATTGCCACAGTCCTCTCGTTATCCGTCAAGACAGTAGAGGCGGAAATGACTAAGGCGCTCCGAACATTGAGAAAAGAAATTGATAATTACACCCGAACAAGATAATGGAAATAAACAACAAGAATAGAAAGACCGATGAAGCGTGGAAACGCTTGTATGCACGTCTGGAAGGCGAGGGTTTGCTGAACGGCGAAAAAGAAGGGAGGCATGTGGCTAAACGCCCGTCACGCTATCTGAAATGGGGAATACCGGCAGCAGCCCTGATTGCCGGAATTATTTTTTGCATGGCATGGTGGGGATGGCCGGGAGGAAACGAAAAAAACCTTATCCTCCTGACGCAGGAGAATAAGGAGCAAGCAACTTTGGTGAAAACATTGGAAGACGGTTCGATAGTATATCTTGCCCAAGAAAGCCAGTTACAGTATCCCAAGCATTTTGCAGATGACAAACGAACGGTAAATTTGCAAGGCGAGGCCTTCTTCGACGTGGCCCGGAAACCCGGAAAAACGTTTATGATTGAAACCGACAAAGCGCGTGTGGAAGTGCTGGGAACGGCTTTTGATATACGGAGCAATGCAACGGCGCCTTTCAGCTTATCGGTACAGAGAGGTAGTGTGAAGGTTCTGCTGAAAGAAAACGGTGAAACCGCTTTGGTAAGAGCCGGTGAAACCGTGACTCTGCAATCGGACAGACTGCTTCTGAGTGAAACGGCACATCCGAATGCCTTCGATCGGTATGTCAAGAACATCCGCTTCAAGGACGAGTGTTTAGAAGATGTGTTGCGGGTCATCAATAAAACATCTTCCTACTGGCAAATTGAAACGGCCTCTCCCGCATTAGGTAAGAAACGGCTGACGGTGGAATTTTCCAACAACTCACCGGAATTTGTGGCCGAACTCATTTGTCTGACATTCAACTTGCAGTGTGAGCGCAAAGAAAATAAATTGGTATTGTTTTGAATGAGGAATACATGAATACAGTTCGCTTCATAATCGTTTTCTCATGGATGCTTTTCATTACGGGCAATGTAAAGGCAACAGGAGATGATGTCCTGGAGCGTATCATCCGCATGCCCAAAGCAAAAGGAACCGTCTATTCTTTATTAGGAAAAATATCAGAACAGTCCGGCTATCTGTTTATTTACGACAGCAAGGTTATCAACAATGATTCTATTGTTAAGTTCAGAAAGAAAGAATGCTCTGTACGGCAAGCCGTCTACGAGATAACCGGCAACCGGAATCTTGAATTAAAGGTATTGGGACGTCATATATTGATAACACAGGCAGAAAAGAAGCTTGCAATAAAGGAAACACCTTTATCATTCCATTCCGCCATCACCGGCCGACTACAGGATAAAGAAACCGGAGAACCGGTGGTCAGCGCATCCGTCCATGTTCAGGGCACTTCGTTGGGCAACATCACCAATCAGAACGGAGAATTCAGACTCCAACTGCCTGATTCCTTAAGGCACGGCACACTCTCTTTCTCTCATCTGGGCTATGTGGGGCAAACGGTAGCGGTGGTTGCCTTGGAAGGCCGCAACAATGTCCTGAGTCTCGAACCTAAAATCATTCCTTTGCAGGAGGTGCTTATCCGTTTGACGGAACCTAAAAAACTTCTTCGCGAAATGATGGAATGCCGAAGCAAGAATCATTCCTCGAATCCGGTTTACCTGACTACCTTTTACAGAGAAGGAGTATATCTGAAAAACAAGTTTCAAAGCTTCACGGAAGCTGTCTTTAAAGTCTATAAGGCATCGATGCTGGAACCGGTTTTCAATGATCAGGTGAAGTTGCTTAAGATGAGCAAGATAGACAACAGGGAGCAAACGGACAGCGTGATAGCCAAAATCAGGTCGGGGGTAGAGGCTTGCTTGCGGCTGGACATCATGAAACACATTCCCGACTTCCTTTCTCCCGAAACGAGTGACAAGCTTTATACGTATACTTCCGGTGACATCGTTTCTGTAGGCGACCGCACGGCCAATGTAGTCAGCTTTGAGCAAAGGAGAGGAGTAAAAGGCCCTTTATTCTGTGGCGAACTCTACATAGACCCGGAGAACAAAGCTTTGTTACGCGCCCGTTTCGAAATTCAGCCCCGATACGTCAAAGAGGCTACAGCTGCTTATGTAATGCGTCAGGCGCAGGAAGTACGGCTGACAACGGAAAAGATCGTTTATACCGTCTCATATAAACCTTGGAACGGCATCTATCATATTCATCATATCCGTGGCGATCTCTATTTCAAGATGAAGCGCAAGCGCATATCATTCAGCAACCCCATGCTGCACACTTGGTTTGAGATGGCAACCTGCCGGATTGATAACGAGAATGTGACACGCTTTCCACGTGCCGAAAGACTACCTATGCACACAGTGTTTGCAGAAACGAACTTTCAATATGATACAGATTTCTGGGGTGATTTCAACGTGATTCCATTGGAAGAGGAACTTGAAAAGATTATTGAGAAAGTTTCTTTAAAAATAGAACGGACCGATGGTTCCGGCTTTTAATCCTCAATCGTTTGCAGGTAGAAAGTGCATATTTTAGCAGGAGAATATATCGTTTTCGTGCTTTTTATTGTAATTTTGCCACGATATTAGTTTTAATTAAAAAGATTGTGACAATGAAATTACCTGAAGATCCGGTGATGCTGTATAGCTTCATCAACACAAAACTGCGTGATTTCTATCCTTCATTGGATGCTCTTTGTGAGGATATGAATGTAGAGAAAGAGGACATTGTTAGAAAACTGAAGTTGGTGGGATTTGAATATAACCCTGTAAAGAACAGATTTTGGTAAATAATGTCATTGTATAAGTAATAACAACTCCCGTTGTTTGTTGCCGTAAAGCACAATTCAACGGGAGTTTTTTGTTTTATTAAGCCGGATTACTTTGATTCACCCAGATTCTTTTGAATGTCAGCATCTGTAAGTTCGTAGTTCACCAAATCTCCGGATAAGTACTTATCATAAGAAGCCATGTCAATCAGTCCGTGTCCGGAAAGATTGAACAGAATCACCTTTTCCTCACCCGTTTCCTTGCACATGTTGGCCTCGCGAATGGTGGCGGCAATGGCATGACACGATTCGGGAGCTGGGATAATACCTTCTGCCTGCGCAAAAAGACAACCGGCATCAAATGATTCGAGTTGCTTGATGTCAACAGCTTCTATATAACCGTCCTTCAACAGTTGCGAGACAATGACACCTGCACCGTGATAACGCAACCCTCCGGCATGGATATTGGCAGGAGTAAAATTATGCCCCAACGTGAACATGGGTAGCAAAGGGGTATATCCGGCTTCATCACCGAAATCGTATTGAAATTTACCGCGTGTAAGCTTCGGGCAAGAAGCCGGCTCGGCAGCGACGAAACGGGTCTTCTTTCCTTCAAGGATATTGTGCCGCAGAAACGGGAAAGTGATGCCACCGAAATTGGAACCTCCACCGAAACAGGCTATCACCACATCCGGATACTCGCCCGCCATAGCCATCTGCTTTTCGGCTTCCTGACCGATGACGGTCTGATGCAACGTTACGTGGCTCAACACAGAACCAAGCGTATATTTGCAGTTGGGAGTGGTTTGTGCCAATTCGATAGCTTCGGAGATAGCAGTCCCCAATGAGCCTTGATGATTGGGATGAGCCGTCAGGATGTCTTTTCCGGCACGAGTTGACATAGACGGTGACGGCGTGACTTGTGCGCCGAATGTCTGCATGATGCTGCGTCGATATGGTTTCTGCTCATAGCTGATTTTCACTTGATAAACAGCGGCTTCCAAACCGAAAAGACGTGCTGCATAGGCCAAGGAAGCTCCCCATTGTCCCGCACCGGTCTCAGTGGTGACATTGGTGACCCCTTCTTTCTTGCAATAGTATGCTTGCGGAATGGCCGAATTCAGCTTATGCGACCCCATCGGACTGACACTTTCGTTCTTAAAATAAATATGGGCCGGTGTGCCAAGCGCTTTCTCCAGTCCGTAGGCACGTACCAACGGAGTACTCCGGTAGTATTTGTACATCTCGCGCACCTCTTCAGGAATCTCAATCCATGCGTCCGTCTGGTTAAGTTCCTGCCGACAGAGTTCCTCGGCAAAGATAGGATACATGTCTTCAGCTTTTAGTGGTTGTTTCGTCCGGGGGTTAAGAGGAGGCAAGGGCTTATTCACCATATCGGCCTGTATGTTATACCAATAATGTGGAATTTCCTCTTCAGGCAGGATAAATCTTTTTGTTTTGTTGCTCATAGTGGTTTTATGATTAATAATTCAAAGCCCCAAATGTAGCCATTATTTTTTTCACCCACCTTTTTTTCTTTTTGTTTTTTGTATATGACGTAAGATTTGCCTAAGTTTGTCTCGATTTGTTAAACCATGTTTTATGAAAAGCCACCATAAACTCCTATTGAATAAGAATTATCGGATTCAGAGATTTCCATTGCTTCTACGAGTGGTTGTAGCCATTATATTGGGGCTTATTCTGGGGCGACTGTTACCCGAATCGGTGGGTCGCGTGTTCATCACATTCAATTCTTTGTTCGGAGAATTCCTTTCTTTCTCCATACCGCTGATTATCTTGGGACTTGTGGCTCCTGCCATAGCTCATTTAGGACGAGGTGCAGGCAAACTGTTGGTACTTACAGCTGCCATAGCCTACGCCTCCACTGTATTCTCAGGCTATTTCACCTATTTCTCTTGTATGGAACTTTTTCCAGACATCATTTCCCGCGAAGCGATACCGGACGGTATAGGCAAAGAAACCGTAACGGGGCTGCAACCTTTTTTTGTGGTGCAGATGCCCCCTGCCTTTCAGGTGATGACTGCCCTGGTACTTGCTTTCACATTTGGGCTGGGCATGGCTTTACTGAAAACAAAGTATTTGCAGAATACATTCGATGACTTCAGAGACATAGTCTCAATTGTTATTGAAAACGTTATTATTCCACTGCTTCCATTCTATATTTTCGGCATTTTCTTGAATATGATCCGAAATGGAGAGGCATTTGCTGTATTGGCACAATTTTCTAAGGTGATTGTCGTAATATTCACGCTTCACATCTTGCTTCTTCTCCTTCAGTTCACGATAGCCGGTGTGATAGGGCGCAAGAATCCGTTGAAGCTTTTGCGCACCATGTTGCCCGCTTATGCCACGGCATTGGGTACTTCGTCTTCGGCTGCCACCATTCCCGTGACACTGAAACAAACCATCAAAAACGGAGTGCAGGAAAACATCGCCGGTTTTACCGTGCCTCTTTGTGCTACGATTCATATGGCCGGAAGCACCATGAAAATCACAGCTTGTGCGTTGGCTATCATGTATATGGGCAATATGCCTGTTGAATTCGGGACGATCAGCCGGTTTATCTTCATGTTGGGCATTACGATGGTGGCTGCTCCCGGTGTGCCCGGTGGCAGTATCATGGCTGCCTTGGGATTATTGAGCAGTATTTTGGGTTTCAACGAACAGTTGCAGGCATTAATGATTGCGCTCTACATAGCCATGGACAGCTTTGGCACAGCCTGCAACGTAACGGGCGACGGAGCCATTTCGGTGATAGTGGACAGAATAGCAGGAAAGCATGAACAATGCTTGTCTTAATCAATTGAATTAGAGGTAACCACTATCAAAAGAGAGAATAAATTTTATATTACGTACAATTTACGCTATTTTTGCTCCGTCAATCTAAAAAAGTTCCTATGTTTAAAATCGGAAGTGACGGATAACATAATATAGCCCTAAAAAAGCTATACCATTATAGTTAACTTTGTAAGTGATAACAACAATATTAACTCATAACGATATAGCTTATGAAACGTGTACAAAGTAACACATTAGATTTCAGTGGTCAAAATATTTATGTAGGAATTGATGTCCACCTGAAGAGTTGGTCGGTTGCAATTTTATCAGAGCATAGTGTTCTGAATCGATTCAGCCAAATTCCGGAACCGGAAGCATTGCACAAGTATCTTGTCAGCAATTATCCGGGCGCCAATTACTTCTCTGTGTATGAAGCCGGATTCTGCGGCTTTTGGATACACGAGAAACTGATGGATTTAGGAATAACCAACATCGTGGTCAATCCAGCCGACGTTCCGACCATGAGTAAGGAAAAACTTCGTAAGACGGATGCCGTGGATTGTAACAAGCTGGCTCGTGAATTACGTTCCGGTTCGCTGGTAGGAATATACGTTCCCAAGGCGGATGTCCTGGAAATGCGCTCTTTGATAAGGATGAGAAACCTGATTGTAAAAGACAGCACCCGTGCGAAGAACCGCATCAAGTCATTGCTTCGTTTTCATGGAGTGGATATACCCGAAGAGTTTACCCGATGCTCGATAGGATGTTGGTCAAAACGTTTCCTGACTTGGCTTCATTCTCTCGAACTCTCAACAGAGTATGGCAAGAAGACTTTGGAACTGCACTTGGAGCAGTTCGTGCGTTTGCGTAAGATGCTTCTTCAGGAAACACGTGCCATCCGTGAGATATCACGTAACGCACCTTTTGAGAGGCCGATACGTCTTCTGACTTCTGTTCCCGGAATAGGCGTTACTACAGCTGCTACCCTGATGGTTGAACTTGACGGTATAGTCCGTTTCAGGAATGAGGACCATCTGGCTTCTTTCATCGGTCTGGTACCCATGTGCCATTCGAGCGGTGAGAGTAACGGCACAGGGGATATAACGGTACGTCGCCATTTCATGCTCCGCTGCCTGTTGGTGGAAGCTGCATGGATTGCAATCCGTAAGGATCCTGCAATGACTGTAGCCTATACGGAATACCGTAAACGTATGAATCCCCAGAAGTCAATCATAAAGATTGCCAGACGGCTTGTAAACAGAATATATTATGTACTCAAACATGAAAAGGAATATATACCGTGTGTTGTCAAATGATACAGAATCCTATAAGGTAAAACAACTTTCTTTTGAGGAAAATACTATCATTACTTTGCGGCTTTGAAGTCCGCTTAAAAAAGTTTGTAATCCTCATTAATGGTTTGACTGATAAAGGAACTTGCAGCCCCTTGTGTGGTGTCTGCTGTGGAAAGTTTGTTTTACCATAGGATTATGGTTAGGTTTTCTTAGCCATATCAGACGATATCAGTAATACAAAAAGAGAGGCGTGTAACCGCCTCCCAAAGTAGCATTACTGCGTACCGTTAGGATGCTTATTGCTGGTAGGTTGCTCCTCAGCAGAGCCTACTTCCTCTTAACATCCTGACAAAAAGATATGAAACTAAAGTTAATTATTAATGAATTATCCAACTTTGTTTGGATTTTAAATGGAAAAAGTAATGATGAAGAAGATAGTTTATACACTGGCATGCGCATCAATAATCTCACTCGCTGCATGTTCGTCGCAAGATAAGAACAAGAAAGAAGACTTGCAAACACTGCAACAAGACAGCACAGAGGTGTCTGCACCGCAACGTATGCAAGTGTCTGATATAAAAACAACTTTCACATATAAAGGAAAAGAGTACCAATCTTCTGTACTTCGTATCCCTGACGAAACACTGCCTATTGTGAAGAATGAGCAAGGAGAGAAGTTTGTGGACAATCGTATAACGTTACGCATCAGTTGTGAAGGTAAGCAATTGGTAGACAAAGCATTCACAAAGGAAAGTTTTGCATCATTGATAGATGCCGAGTTTATGAAAAACTCTATTCTCGAAGGACTGGTCTATGACAAAACCACCCCGGAGGGAATGATATATGCGGCCAGCATCTGTTATCCGCAATCAGACTTGTATGTACCCACCCGGTTAGTCGTCACAACCGACGGAAAGATATCCATGACAAAAGAGGAGCTGATGGAGGATTATCAAACGACCAGTATAATTGACACATTGCTCGTATCCGCAATTACTGACATAACTGAACAATCCGAAAATACGACGGAAGAATTCTTCCATGTCTGTAATTCAAAATAATCCGGCATTTACGCTTGTACAATCATAAGCCCACATTGGGGGAGGCGTATGCCCACACTTCAACGAGCGTATGCCCACACCTTAGAAGGCGTATGTCCGCACTTTAAGAGACGTATGCCCGCACCTTAGGGAAGCTGCCCCCACACTTTAGGAAAGATGAGCCCTCACTTTAAGGAAAAGTGGCTTTGGGGAAATTATAGAACTTTCAGGATTGAACCAAAATAACTCATGAAAGAAAGAGCTATTGCCCCAACTTTCATGAGTTATATGTTCAAAAGAATATCTCTAAAAAATATGCTTTAGCTTA
This sequence comes from Prevotella heparinolytica, assembly GCF_002998535.1. NCBI lineage: Bacteria > Pseudomonadati > Bacteroidota > Bacteroidia > Bacteroidales > Prevotellaceae > Prevotella > Prevotella heparinolytica. The sequence continues at coordinate 784,269 of NZ_CP027234.1, forward strand.
GAAGTATGTCTTTTTTTATGGAACCGGCAGATATCAGTTTCTGAATTCCAGGCCGGTTCTCATCTGATTGACATCTACCATAATCGGTTTGCTACGATCCACTTCCTGAGCCAACAGCTTCTTCGACAAATCGTTCAGCAAGTAATGCTGGATAGCACGTTTCACCGGACGAGCGCCAAATTCAGGATCATACCCAACGTTAGCAAGAAAATCAATACCGGCATCTGTCAATATCAATCCGACGCCATTATCGGAAAGCATCTTCTGTACGCTTTTGATTTGAAGAGTGACAATCTGTTTAATTTCCTTCTCCGTCAAAGGCATAAACATGATTGTTTCGTCAATACGATTCAGGAATTCAGGACGAATGGTCTTCTTCAGCATGTTCATCACTTCTTTCTTCGTTTCCTCAATCACTTCCTCCTTATTAGTGCTGTTAAGCCTTTCCATCTGACTTTGAATGTAAGCACTACCCATATTGGAAGTCATGATGATAATCGTATTCTTGAAATTCACTGTACGCCCCTTATTATCTGTCAGACGACCGTCATCAAGCACTTGCAACAATATGTTGAATACGTCCGGATGCGCTTTTTCTATTTCGTCGAACAGCACCACGGAATATGGCTTATGTCTTACAGCTTCAGTCAACTGTCCGCCTTCATCGTAACCTACATATCCCGGAGGTGCTCCAACCAGACGAGAAACACTATGCTTTTCTTGATACTCGCTCATGTCAATGCGTGTCATCATCGTTTCGTCATCGAACAGAAATTCAGCCAAAGCCTTTGCCAATTCGGTCTTACCGACTCCTGTGGTACCTAAGAAAAGGAACGAACCGATAGGGCGTTTGGGGTCTTGCAATCCTGCACGACTGCGACGCACAGCATCGGCCACGGCTTCAATGCCTTCATCTTGTCCGATGACCCGTTTATGCAATTCTGCCTCCAAATGCAACAGTTTGTTTTTTTCGCTTTGCAGCATCTTGCTCACCGGGATACCTGTCCAGCGCGATACCACGTCAGCAATATCCTCTGCATCCACTTCCTCTTTAATCATGGCCTTATCTCCTTGCATTTCGTGCAGCTTCCGTTGCGTTTCCTCAATTTCTTTGTTCAATGCCTGCAGTTTGCCATAACGAATTTCAGCAACTTTTCCATAATCACCTTCCCGTTCTGCCTTGTCAGCTTCAAACTTCAAGTTTTCAATTTCCACTTTATTTTGCTGAATCTTGTTGACCAATGTTTTTTCACTCTGCCATTTAGCTTTGTAAGAGTTTTCCTGTTCTTTCAGTTCCGCAAGTTCCTTACCTATTTGTTCCAGTTTAGGTTTGTCGTTCTCGCGCTTAATGGCTTCACGCTCAATTTCCAACTGTTTGATTTTACGTGTAATCTCATCCAATTCTTCCGGAACGGAATCAACCTCCATACGTAACTTGGCGGCAGCTTCATCCATCAGGTCGATGGCCTTATCCGGCAGAAAACGGTCGGTAATATAACGATTGCTTAGTTCTACAGCCGCAATGATGGCATCATCCTTAATTCGTACGTGGTGATGATTCTCGTAACGCTCTTTCAGTCCACGCAGAATGGAAATAGTGCTGAGTGTGTCCGGCTCGTTCACCATAACTATTTGGAAACGCCGTTCCAACGCTTTGTCTTTTTCAAAATATTTTTGATACTCATCAAGGGTAGTGGCTCCGATGCTTCTTAGTTCACCACGAGCTAAAGCCGGCTTCAATATATTGGCGGCATCCATGGCTCCTTCACTCTTTCCGGCTCCTACCAACGTATGGATTTCATCAATAAAGAGGATAATATTCCCTTCTGACTTTTTCACTTCGTTGACGACGGCTTTCAGACGTTCCTCAAACTCTCCCTTATACTTGGCACCGGCAACCAATGCCCCCATATCCAATGAATAGACTTGTTTGTCTTTCAAGTTTTCGGGTACGTCACCACGGAGAATACGGTGGGCAAGCCCTTCTACGATAGCCGTTTTACCTGTACCCGGTTCTCCGATAAGAATAGGGTTGTTCTTAGTACGTCGACTCAGAATTTGCAATACACGACGAATTTCTTCATCGCGGCCAATCACAGGATCCAGTTTGCCGCTACGCGCAGCCTCATTCAGATTAAGAGCATACTTTTCCAACGACTGATAGTTCTCATCACTAGATGGTGAAGTTACTTTTTCTCCTTTCCTCAGCTCATTAATGGCTGCACGCAATTCTTTTTCCGTCATTCCGGCATCTTTCAAAATGGAAGAAGCGGTACTTTTTACGTTGAGCAATGCCAGTAATACCGGTTCCAGAGAAACGAATTCATCTCCCATTTCCTTTGAGTATTGTGTAGCTTTTTGTAATACTTCGTTAGCTTCACGGCTCAAATATGGCTCTCCACCTGATACTTTGGGCAAAGAATCGATCTGTTTGTCGACCACGAGTGCAATCTGTTGCCCATTCAAACTAAGTTTCTGAAAAATGAAATTGGTTACGTTTTCGCCAACTTTCATCACACTCTGAAGCAAATGTACCGGTTCAATGGATTGCTGTCTACGGTTCTGTACCAGATTCACAGCTTCTTGTACTGCTTCTTGTGCTTTAATGGTAAAATTGTTGAAATTCATATATTGTTCTCCTTTCTATTATCAGTTTTATAACACAAGGGGAGATGCAAAAGAATTGCCAATGGCATATTCCGGACATTTTTTCAGTTATCTGATAAAAGGATTGACAAATTGTCTGATAATCTGCCAATTATGATTTAATATATATTGGTATATCATCCATTTATATCTGGAGTGTATGTGCATGATATGTTTAATTTTCTTTACCCTATTATCTACAAGGCTTTTTGCTTAGGTTAAAAAAGAGTGGTATATCAAGACTCTGAACAAAACTTTTTCTTACCTTTACAATTTAAATTGTAAACTAATAAGCAATGGGAGACAACATAAAGTTCTCAGAGAATGTGATATTGGTAGATGTTACATTTCTGAATGAAATCGTTTATAGTATAAAAAATGCTTTGGAAATGAAGCTGAACCGTAAATTACCTCATCTTGATTTGCCGGCATGGTTAAGCTATCTGGCATTGGATTCCGGACTAAGAGGGAAAAACAATGAAGTGGAAGTAATATTGGTGCATGAACCAATTTCGCAGATATTAAATAGCTGTGAGCCGTCTGACTTGAAGAGTTTGGACAACATGGCTTGCCGTACGTCGCTTGGTGAGTTTTTATTCTCTTCCGTTTCTTCTTCCGGGCTCGTTTCCACAGAAAATCTATTTCTTGACTTAATGAATCTGGCACTTGACTCTGCTGACGTGAAATGCCTAATGCTATTGCCTTTTCACCCGGCATATAGTGAAAAGGTGGAGGATACGTTATATGATTTTTTTAAAGGCAAAAATGAGGAAGAACGTAAAAAGGCCGTATATTTCACGATGGAGGAACCTCTGAAATCCGTCTGTTGCCAGTGCGAACGGGTATTTTATTCTTTGGCACATGCTTTCGGCATTAACTCTGACGACCTATAATAACATGAGCGACTTCCGTCTAAAAGTATTCCGGTCGGTAGCAAAGAACCTGAGTTTTACAAAGGCCTCGCAAGAATTGTTTATCAGCCAGCCTGCCATAACCAAGCATGTGCAAGAATTGGAAACGACCTATCAAACAAGGTTGTTTGACCGTCGTCAAGGGAATAGAATATGTCTGACAGAATCGGGAAAAATTCTTTTGGAACATTGCGAGCGCATTCTGGAAGATTATAAGCGATTGGAATATGAGATGCACCTGCTTCATAATGAATATACCGGTGAACTGAAGCTTGGAGCCAGCACCACAATAGCCCAGTATGTACTTCCTCCACTGTTGGGAAGCTTCATTGGGAAGTTTCCACAAGTCAGTCTATCCTTGATGAATGGTAATTCCCGAGAAATAGAGGCAGCTTTGCAGGAACATCGCATAGATTTAGGATTGGTAGAAGGTGTAGCTCGTCTTCCGAACATGAGATACACTACCTTGCTTGAGGACGAACTTGTAGCCGTAGTCCGTACCGGTAGCAAGCTACCCATAGGAGATGAACTTACTCCGGAAGAATTGTTGAATTATCCTTTGGTACTTCGTGAGAGAGGTTCCGGCACATTGGATGTTTTTGAGAAATCCCTGCAACGACATGATATAAAACTATCGTCACTTCGTGTACTGATGTATTTGGGCAGTACGGAAAGCATCAAACTGTTTTTGGAACACACGGATTGTCTCGGCATTGTTTCCATACGCTCCGTTATCCGTGAACTAAGTTCCGGACAATTACGTGTTGTGGATATAAACGGAATGCCGATGACCCGCGATTTCAGTTTTGTCTTGCCGCAAGGACAGGAAAGTGGATTGGCCCAAGTATTTATGCAGTTTGCCATGCACCATAACAATCGGCTATAACAAGACTTATTACTTTTCGTTATTACGCATAAGAAAAATTAAATAGGACGAAACATTTGAAGAATGTACCTTTGCCACGTTTTTTAAGCGAAGGTATAAACAACAAAATTAGAATCTATGTTCAGTCGTGAAAACAGAAGCAATACGATGCATGGCATTTTGCTGATTGCTTTATTCTCTTTTTCAGCTTTTTATATTGCTGAAATTCCCTTTGTGAAAAGCCTTTCTTTCAGCCCTCTCATTGTGGGCATCATTTTGGGTATGGGCTATGCCAACAGTTTGCGAAACCGTTTGCCGAAAACTTGGGTACCCGGCATTAAATTCTGCTCCAAGCAGGTTTTGCGCGCAGGTATTGTGCTGTATGGTTTCCGTTTGACTTTGACACAGGTTGCAGAAGTAGGATTACCGGCAGTGGTCATCGATACGATTATTGTAGCCGGAACCATTCTCATTGGCATTGGCTTGGGAAAACTTCTGAAAACAGACAAAGATACTGCACTGATAACATCTACCGGCAGTGCCATTTGTGGAGCGGCTGCCGTATTGGCTGCAGAGCCGGTAATCAGATTCGAAGGACACAAGACGGCCATTGCCGTATCTACTGTTGTCATCTTCGGTACAATATCCATGTTTCTTTACCCGATAATGTATCACGCGGGATTATTGAATGGTCTGAGCAATATGGAAGTTGCCATTTATACAGGAAGCACTTTACATGAAGTGGCGCATGTGGCAGGTGCGGGAAATGCAATGGACCCCATGGATGCTCTTGGCATTGCCGGACCGGCCACTATAACTAAAATGATTCGTGTGATGATGCTGGCTCCGGCATTGATTATCATGAGTTTTGCGTTGGCCGGGCGTAAAAAAGCCGAAGCCGGTGGGCGCATTGTAAAGAGTAAAATAATGATTCCTTGGTTTGCCTTTGGCTTTATCGGAATAATTTGTCTTAATTCACTCTTACAGTATCTCTGCGGAGCGGAAACCGTAAAGGATATTCCTTTGAATGGTGCCATTGAATATATTGATACTTTTATGCTTACAATGGCGATGACTGCATTGGGTACTGACACCAGTATCGATAAATTCAGGCAAGCCGGCGCAAAGCCATTCGTTCTGGCCTTCTTGCTTTATATTTGGTTAGTGGTTGGAGGATATCTGCAAGCAAAATATCTGATTCCGCTTTTAGCATAAAGAAATGAGTTCATTCCCTTTTTTGTGGATGAACTCACACACAGTCCAACTCAAAGACTGAACAAGGAAAGACATTGAACTAATAGTTTATAGTCCTGAAACGCTCGCCATCATACAGACTGTTTATTCGGATATTCAGTCCTTTCTTGCCTTTTAGTAAACCGGATATTTTGTCTAACTTGAAAGAAACTAATCCGCTGGCCAAAATCTGTTGATTATCCTTGTACGCATTATGGCGAAATTCAACATTAACGTAATCCGACTTTTCTTTTTCATCGGTAGAAACTTCGTTGACAATCAAACTCAGCATGTGCTTATTCGCGTGGTTACTACGATAAAACTGATATTTGATATTCAGATAATTCCCCGCAATCCATAAATCTGTAATATTGATACGATCGTCGCCAATACTGTCAGCTTTCGCAGCAGGCATGAAATAAATATCCTTGGTCAGGATATTCTCAATGCGATGAATCTTTCCGTTGTAATGATATCCTTTTATGGTTTCATTCAACTTGCTGAAGTTCACAAAAACTCGTTGTCCATCCACAACAACGTAGTTATGGATATAGGTTGTATCTCCCGGATAGAGTTTGCTTCCTTCGTCCAACGCAAAATAGTATTCTTTTCCCCCAATCACTTTCACTGTACCGATGGCCAATAAAGAAGCACCTCCATCGTTGCCCAAATGATGCCGGTCAGTCATATCCGAATCATTCATGCAAGACTGTAAGGCAGGGATGAAAAGAAACAAGAGCATCCATGCCGCCATTATTTTTTTGTGCTTTTTCTTCATAAATAAGTTTATTTTTATTCTTTATAAGAAACACTCTCTAAAGTAGAATACTGCACAAGGTTCTGTTAAAAGAAATGAAATACGCGTTTTTCTCTCTACTATATGCAGTATTTTTGTACCAACATCATTTACTGAACAAACACGTGTTGAAGAAAATGTAATGGAAGAAAAAGAACTGGCAGAACGGTGTAGGCTGGGAGAGAACGCTGCCCGCAAAGAGCTATATGAGTTGTTTGCGGGACGTATGCTCGGTATATGCCTTCGTTATACAGGCAACCGAGAGACAGCCAGAGATTTGATGCATGACGGCTTTCTGAAAATATTCAACTCTTTTGACAAGTTTTCCTATAGGGGACAAGGTTCTCTGAGAGCATGGATGGAGCGTATTATGATAAATACGGTATTACAATATCTAAGGAAAAACGATGTGATGAATCAGGCATCGGCCTTAGAAAATATTCCGGAGGTTTACGAAGAGCCGGAGAGTTCATCAATAGATACCATTCCTCAGAAAGTATTGATGCAATTTATCAGTGAGCTGCCTGCAGGTTATCGCACCGTATTTAATCTATATATTTTTGAAGAAATGTCTCATAAGGAGATAGCCCGGCTTTTGGGTATTAACGAAAAGTCTTCTGCTTCGCAGTTGGCCCGTGCAAAAGCATCTTTGGCAACCAAGGTACGCGAATGGATAAAAACGAATAAATAAAGGAAAAAGATATGGAAGATGATTTATGGATAAAAAAGATAAAAGACAGGCTGGATGATTATTCCGAGCCTCTGCCTGCTTCCGGGTGGGAACGGTTGGAAAAAGAATTGTCTGCCTACAGCGGTTCGCCAATGAAGAAGATGTTTCTTGTTCATCGTTGGATTATGGTAGCCGCGGCAGCATTACTGTTGACGGTTTCTTCTATCAGTTTATGGCTGTTGAGAAGTTCTGTGGGAGAGGAGATACGGCAGACATCGACACCGACTTTAGCCTTCAGGCCTGATTTCTTGCCCAAACAAACAAAACCTGCAACTCAAACCGGTTCATCAACACCCGCTTATCGGATGGCTAAAAACCTGATGACGATGAAGCAAACAGAGCAATCGGCCATATCGGCACAACAAATAAAAAACTCAATCGATAGCAAAGAAAGAGAAGAAACTGTATCCTTTGAAAGAAATAACACCCCTATAAGCGACGGGCAAATGCCCGAATCGAGGATAAAAGAAGAAAAAGCGGAACGCTATCATCCGTCAGGCAAAGATAAGATGCATATTCAGCCCGATAAAAAGTCCGCATCGCGCAGAAGCAATAAAGGATGGGCAGTAGGATTATATACCGGAGGGCTCTCCCTAAACAATTCGGTAAATAGCAGAGACTATATGCAGGTTCATCCACACAATGTCATTAATGCAGACAGAATGGCCTTATCATTCACTGCCACTAATGTGCTCGCTATTCCCAAAGGACAAAGTCTGATATTTAAGGACGGAATGCCTTACTTGCAGCACAATGCAAGAAACATAGTATCCATTGACCACAAACAACCGCTTAGTTTGGGCATTTCGGTCAGGAAAGAACTTTACAAAGGTTTTTCGGTAGAAAGCGGTGTGACTTATACATATCTTTCTTCCGACGTAACCTTCGAGGGAAGCTTGGATAAATTGAAGCAGAAGCTACATTATATCGGCATCCCGATACGAGCCAACTGGAGCTTTGTCAATAGTAAGCACTTCACTGCATATATTTCAGCCGGTGGCAGTGTAGAAAAGTGTGTTTATGGCAAGATTGGAAGTGAAAATGAAACGGTAGAGCCTTTACAGCTATCTGTGACGGGTGCCGTGGGAGCGCAATACAATGTAAACAGAAGAATTGGTTTGTATGTGGAACCGGGAATATCTTATTTCTTCGATGATGGTTCTATGATACAAACCATAAGAAAAGAAAATCCTTGTAACTTTACACTACACGCAGGAATCCGCCTGACTTATTAACGTTATGGAGTAGCACCGGCGTTTCTCATGAACTCTTTGCTTTTTGATTCATAGTGATTGATAATCGGGGATATCTTGCAGGAAGTTATAACTACCACGTTCATAATCCATACGACAACAATAGTGCTGAAGCCCATTCGTCACTATCAGGTAATCAACTTTCAATACTATATTATACCGTGTAATCTGATCGAACACTTTCTGCGTAATGGCAATATCGGGAGCTTTATATTCCACGATCATACGGGCCGTGAGGTCTCTTCTGTAAAGCACGGTGTCACAGCGTTTTTTAGTTCCATTCAGTTGCACCTGTACCTCGTTTGCCATAAGCGCCTGCGGATACCCCTTATGCTCCAACAAAAAATGGACAAAATGCTGGCGCACCCATTCTTCGGGAGTTAGAGCGACATACCGACGGCGTATCACATCAAAAACCGTATTCTTTCCATCTTTAACGGCTATTTTTATATCAAAAGGAGGCAAGTTCAGTACCATCATATTTAAAAAGAGAACACCGGTAATTGTTGTTTCATCTAATTTTAATTTTCTAATCTACTTTTTTATTGTATTTTTGTGGGTTAAACAACCCGTTCCTCATTGTTTGGGAACAAATTTAATAAAATCTTATGAAAACAAAGCAAGAAATAGTAGCTAACTGGCTCCCTCGCTATACCAAACGTGCGTTAGAGGATTTTGGAGAGTACATCTTGTTGACCAATTTCAATAAATACGTGGAGATCTTTGCAGAGAAATTCAATGTTCCTATTCTAGGCAAAGATGCCAATATGATATCTGCCAGTGCCGAAGGAATGACGATCATCAACTTTGGAATGGGCAGCCCTAATGCAGCCATTATCATGGATTTATTAAGCGCCATTCATCCCAAAGCATGTCTGTTTCTTGGTAAATGCGGAGGTATAGATAAGAAAAATAGAATAGGGGACTTGATCCTTCCCATCGCTGCCATCCGGGGCGAAGGAACTTCGAATGACTATTTCCCCCCCGAGGTTCCCTCATTGCCGGCATTTATGCTACAGCGTGCCGTTTCTTCGGCTATTCGCGATTATGCCCGCGACTATTGGACGGGCACTGTCTACACGACCAACCGCAGAATATGGGAGCATGACGAGGACTTTAAAAAATACCTCAAGAAAACCCGTGCCATGGCCGTTGATATGGAGACAGCAACCTTGTTCAGCTGTGGTTTTGCCAATCACATTCCTACCGGAGCCCTTTTATTGGTATCCGATCAGCCCATGATTCCCGAAGGAGTGAAAACCGATAAAAGCGACAGCATGGTAACTCAAAATTATGTTACCGAGCACGTTGAAATAGGTATTGCCTCCCTGCGTATGATTCTTGATGAAAAGAAAACAGTGAAGCACCTGAAATTTGATTGGTAACCCCCAAAAAATAATCACCTCTCTTGGTGGAGTATCCCCCCCCTATATATGGCAAAGCAAGAAACAACCTGTGATGATATTTTAAAAGAATTAAGAGCCGGACAATATCGCCCCATCTATTATCTAATGGGTGAGGAAGCATATTATATAGACCTTATCTCTGATTATATCATAGACAATGTTCTCACAGAAACCGAAAAAGAATTTAATCTGAGCATTGTTTATGGAGCAGACGTAGATATTGCCACGGTCATCAATGCGGCTAAGCGGTATCCAATGATGTCCGAACGGCAGGTTGTAGTTGTAAAAGAGGCACAGGCCATCCGTAACATGGAGGAGCTTTCATACTACTTGCAGAAGCCATTAAACTCTACTATTCTGGTCATGTGCCATAAACATGGTGCACTGGATAGAAGGAAGAAACTGACTGCCGAAATAGAAAAAGTTGGCATTTTATTTGAATCAAAAAAGGTCAAAGAGGCTCAACTACCTGCATTTATCACCTCATATATGAAAAGCAAAGGAGTAGATCTCGAACCTAAAGCTACCTCCATGCTTGCCGATTTTGTTGGAACCGACCTTAGCCGCCTTACCGGAGAACTGGAAAAACTAATAATAACTCTTCCCAAAAATCAGACACGGGTCACTCCTGAACAGATAGAGCGTAATATCGGAATCAGTAAAGATTATAATAATTTCGAACTTCGCAGTGCCATAGTAGAGAAAGACATACTAAAGGCCAATAGAACAGTAAAATATTTTGAAGAAAATCCCAAGACCAATCCGATTCAAATGACTTTATCTTTACTTTTTGGTTTCTTCTCCAACCTCATGTTGGCCTATTATGCTCCGGAAAAGTCAGAGCAAGGAATAGCCGGCTTCATCGGATTGAAAACTCCCTGGCAATCTCGTGAATATCTAACAGCAATGCGTCGTTACAGTGGAGTAAAGACCATGCAAATAATCGGGGAGATTCGATATGCCGATGCGAAATCCAAAGGCGTAAAAAATGCTTCTCTAAGCGACGGAGATATTCTTCGGGAATTAGTTTTTAAGATCCTACATTAATCCAAGCTTGCTCAAAATCATAAAAATACAGAAACAGCTTCTATTATTCCATCTTCTCCATATCCTTTCCATTTTCTCTATTAGCATCCTTTTTACATATCTAAAAAATAGCAATAATAGCCTGTAATTCAAATATATATGATAAATTTAAATCTCTGAGAATCTTTTATTCAGACCAAACTGTGCCCTTATACATAAATATAGCAAGGATTCTGCAATTCATAAGCTTTTCACAAAGAGTAAAATTCCTACTATGCACCGGTTTCTATATAATAAACTCTTTTTCTCATTTGTCTTTTAAAGAGGCAAATGTATTGAATATTGATTGCAAAAACACAAGGATGTAATAATCGCTTACTTTTTAGAATTCACTTTCAGTAACGAGTTCGAAGGCAGATATACCCCTGCAGGAAGTACTTCTGAGAGGGGTAAGATCAGTATACGACTGATGTACCTTCAGTATACGACTGATCCTACATCAGTATACGACTGATCCTACATCAGTATACGACTGATCCTACATCAGTATACGACTAATGCACCCTCAATACGAAGACGAACATAACTTACCTTTTTTATCGGTTCCTTAAAAGATAAAAATGATAATATTTTTCAAAATAGAAGAATAACTAACTGAGCTTAGCAGAATGATCTACCTTTAATATTTTATACCGAACTCAAGTCTTTTATATAAAAATTCCCCGTATACTCTCTGTCCGTCCGTACTCCCAAACAAAGAGGAGTTACTCGCTTTTCAATTAAACTATATAGTTGTAAATTGCAATTATATAATAACAATTTTGAAATAAGAGGGGTACACAATTGTAATCAACGCATAATATTAATATCGCAATAATACATATAAATTTGCCAATACAATTGTAGATATACAGCTTCAATAATGTAAACCTTATATTTACAAAAGTGTTCTACCATAAGTTAAACAGCAAAATTAAACCAAATAAAACAGTGCTAATCAAATAAATAATTAATTCTAATAAAGTTATGAGTTATAATTGGGGTACAGTATCATCCAAACAAATGTAATACTACAGCACAAAGCCGATAATATAGATGATAATTATATGAAAATAAGATATATAACGATATTTGTTAAACAAAAACATCTGTGTAAATTTACGAATCTGACACGCCGGTATTTACATTCGTCATACGCACGAGGCTTCGCATTTCATTCGTGAACTTTCACAATGTGAGTCGAAAATTTGCTTTTGTGATCCATTTCGTTTACCTTTGTAATCAGATAAAAAATAAGCACAATTGTAATAACAGCTATGTCATGAGCATAAAAGACAGATTCAAGATGGTTATGGATCGGGAGAAACTAACGGCAGTTGCCTTTGCCGAAAGTATAGGTGTAGCTCAATCTACCATTTCTCACATCTTAGGTCCACGGAACAAATATCCAAGCATGGATATAATTCTCCGATTACATGAACGATATAGTGACATCAGTCTGGATTGGTTGCTTACCGGAAAAGGCAGCATGAGCAATGAATCCAATGCATCAGCAGACAACCAATTTGACTATCCATTATTTGCTGAGAATCGAGAAAATCCGTCCGATAGGCCGATTGAATCCGAAAATCACAAGGAAACACCAGTAGGAATGCCTCAAAAAGTAAATAAAGAAACTGTAAAACAAGAAGTTATCTATAAAGAAAGGCCTCCTAGAAAAATTACCGAAATAAGAATTTTCTTCGATGACAATACATATGAGACTTTCAAACCTGAAATTAAGTAAGCAAAACAGCTCGAAGTTTCTTCTGACCTTTTAAAAGGATAATTTTGTTTTGTGCTATCTTTGCATTCGAAAGAAATACTCCTCTTTTATAGATATGAAAAAATACATTTTAGATCTGACAGTGACAGAGAACCTTCGCTTACATGCCAATTATGTATTGCTGAAGCTTACTTCTTCTTCCTTACTTCCGGAAATGCTGCCGGGACAATTTGCCGAGATTCGCGTGGACGGCTCACCAGCCACTTTCTTACGCCGCCCCATCTCTATCAACTATATAGCCAAAGAGCGTAATGAAGTCTGGTTCTTAATTCAACTCGTTGGCGAGGGAACCAAGCATTTAGGAGAAGCTAAAATTGGCGATAAGATCAATGTCATACTGCCGTTAGGAAATAGCTTCACAATGCCTCAGAAGACTTCAAATAAGCTTCTATTGGTAGGCGGAGGCGTAGGAACAGCGCCGATGCTATATTTAGGCCAACAGCTAGCGGCAAAAGGCCATAAACCGACCTTTTTGTTAGGTGCCAGAAGCGATAAAGACCTGCTTCAATTAGAACAGTTTACCACGTACGGCGATGTATACACTACCACAGAAGATGGTAGCCATGGAGAAAGAGGCTACGTGACCCAGCACTCCATATTAAATAAGGTGGATTTTGAACAAATATACACTTGTGGCCCAAAACCCATGATGATAGCTGTGGCAAAATATGCCAAGAGTAAAGGAATCAATTGCGAAGTGTCTTTGGAAAATATGATGGCATGCGGCATAGGCGCCTGCTTATGTTGCGTGGAAAATACCACCGAGGGGCATTTATGCGTATGTAAAGAAGGTCCTATTTTTAATATAAACAAACTATTATGGCAGATTTAAATGTAAATATTGGTGAACTACAAATGAAGAATCCGGTCATGACGGCATCCGGAACATTTGGCTATGGTTTGGAATTTGCCGATTTTATTGAATTAGCGCGAATAGGCGGTATAATTGTAAAGGGTACTACCCTTCACAAACGTGAAGGTAATCCATATCCTCGTATGGCAGAGACTCCTTCGGGCATGTTAAATGCTGTAGGACTGCAAAATAAGGGCGTTCATCACTTTGTTGAGCACATTTATCCATCTATTAAAGACATACAAACCAATATGATTGTGAATGTTTCGGGATCTGCCATCGAAGATTATGTTGAAACTGCTGCAATCATTAATGAACTTGACAAAATTTCTGCCATAGAATTGAACATTTCCTGCCCAAATGTAAAGCAGGGAGGAATGGCATTTGGTGTCACTGCCAAAGGAGCTGAAGAAGTGGTAAAGGCCGTCCGTTCAGTTTATAAAAAGACGCTTATTGTGAAACTTTCGCCCAATGTCACTGATATTACAGAAATCGCCCGTGCCGTTGAAAATGGAGGTGCAGACAGTGTTTCTCTTATCAATACCCTCCTAGGAATGGCTATTGATGCGGAACACAGGCGCCCTATACTATCCACCGTGACCGGTGGATTGTCCGGAGCTGCTGTAAAACCTATTGCTCTACGCATGGTATGGCAAGTATCTAAAGCAGTAAAAATACCCGTCATAGGTATGGGGGGGATTATGAATTGGAAAGATGCGGTGGAGTTTATGCTTGCAGGTGCCACTGCTATTCAAATAGGTACGGCAAATTTCATAGATCCCACAGTAACCGTGAAGGTTGCAGAGGGTATCGATGATTATCTAAATAGGCATAATTATACATCTGTAAAAGACATAATAGGCGCACTTGAGGTGTGAATAATAACAAATAGCGCCCATTCGCATTTCTTATTCATAAAAAAGGACATTCCATCCGAATGCCCTTTTTCTTTTTATTTACACTTGACAAATTATTCTTCCAATAAATCAGGACGTAACCTGCGAGTTCTTTCCAATGACTGTTGCAGTTCCCACTCCTTAATCTTGGCCTCGTGTCCTGATAGTAAAATATCCGGAACCTTCCATCCTTTGTAATCAGCAGGACGTGTATACACCGGCGCCGCCAGCAGATTGTCCTGAAAAGAATCGGAAAGTGCAGACTGCTCATCGGAAATCACCCCCGGTATAATACGCACAATGGCGTCTGCCATCACAGCAGCCGCTAATTCTCCACCGGTCAATACATAATCTCCGATACTGACTTCTTTCGTTATCAGATGCTCGCGAATCCGGAAATCAATCCCCTTAAAATGCCCGCAAAGAATGATGAGATTTTGGGCAAGAGACAATGTATTGGCCATCGGTTGATCAAACTGCTCTCCATCAGGGGTGGTGAAGATTACTTCATCATAATCCCGTTCGGCCTTCAACGCATTAATGCAACGCTCAATAGGCTCTATTTTCATAACCATTCCGGCAAAACCTCCAAACGGATAATCGTCCACACGCCGGTATTTATCATCCGTATAATCGCGAAGATTGTGGATATATATCTCGGCAAGACCTTTATTTTGAGCACGTTTCATGATAGAGCAATTAAAAAATCCCTCAATCATCTCCGGCAAGACTGTAATAATGTCGATACGCATATACTGTTTTTCTATTAATTTAGCTCGAAAAGTAGATAAGACAAATCAATTGCTCAAACCGATATATCATTTTGAATGCAAAAATAGTGCAAGTTGAAAGTAAAAACAAAAATAATGTTGTTTTTACCGGAATACAGTCCGATTTTGAATAATAAAACACAAATATTCGAGGAGAAACCCGTAATTTTGCATTCAAACAATACGAATTGTACACTTATGACTGCAAAAGAAAAAATAGACAGCCTTCGTGCCGAACTGCATCGGCATAACTATAATTATTATGTACTCAATGCTCCGGAAATTTCAGATAAAGAGTTTGATGATATGATGCGCGAGCTACAAGATATGGAGCAAAGATATCCTGAATATCAAGACGATAACTCACCTACAATGCGTGTAGGGAGCGACTTAAACAAGAACTTCTTGCAGGTGGTGCATAAATATCCTATGCTTTCATTAGGCAATACATACTCCAAAGGTGAAGTAACCGATTTTTACGAAAGAGTGAAAAAGTTGCTGAACGAAGATTTCGAAATATGCTGTGAATTGAAATACGACGGCACTTCCATCTCGCTGACCTACGAAGATGGCAAGTTGATACGTGCCGTCACCCGAGGTGACGGAGAAAAAGGCGATGATGTGACAGATAATGTAAAAACAATCCGCACCATTCCGTTGGTTCTTCATGGCAATTATCCGAGAACATTCGAAATCAGAGGGGAAATTCTAATGCCATGGATGGTTTTTGAAGAATTAAACCGTGAGAAAGAAGCTCGCGAAGAACCTCTTTTCGCCAATCCGCGCAATGCGGCTTCGGGCACTCTGAAGCTACAAAACTCTACCATTGTGGCTTCTCGTAAGCTGGACGCCTACCTTTACTATCTCTTAGGAGAAGATCTGCCTTCCGACGGTCATTATGAAAATCTGCAAGCTGCATCTGAGTGGGGATTTAAAACGTCTGAACACACGAAAAAGGTGCGTAGCTTGAATGAAATCTTTGAATACATCGATTATTGGAACACCGAACGTAAAAACCTCCCTGTAGCTACGGATGGTATTGTGCTAAAGGTCAACAGTTTGAGACAACAAAGAAATCTTGGTTTCACGGCAAAATCTCCCCGTTGGGCCATAGCCTATAAATTCCAGGCAGAACGCGCCCTGACACGCTTGAATAAAGTCAGCTATCAGGTGGGGCGTACCGGTGCTGTGACTCCGGTAGCCAATCTTGACCCGGTACTGCTATCAGGCACCATTGTAAAAAGGGCTTCTCTACATAATGCAGACATTATTGATGGATTGGATTTACACATAGGTGATATGGTGTACGTGGAAAAAGGCGGTGAAATTATTCCCAAAATAACCGGAGTTGATAAAGATGCCCGCAGCATGCTTATCGGTGAAAAAGTGAAATTTATCACCCATTGCCCCGAATGTGGCAGCAAATTGATACGCTATGAAGGCGAAGCTGCCCACTATTGCCCTAATGAAACAGCTTGCCTACCACAGATTAAAGGGAAAATAGAGCATTTTATCAGTCGTAAAGCCATGGATATAGACGGGTTAGGGCCGGAAACCGTAGATGCGTTCTATCGATTGGGATTGATAAAAGATACTGCCGACCTATACAGCCTTCGGATTGACGACATAAAGAACCTCGAACGGATGGGCGAGAAATCAGCAGAGAACATCATCAATGGCATCGCGGCAAGCAAAGAAGTTCCTTTTGAAAGAGTACTCTTTGCATTGGGTATACGGTTTGTGGGCGAAACAGTAGCCAAGAAAATAGCCAAATCGTTTGCAGACATTGAAGAATTGGAGAATGCCGATCTTGAAAAACTGAAAAACATCGATGAAATCGGTGAAAAAATAGCCCGAAGCATTGTTGCTTACTTCTCCAGCCCATCAAACAGAGAGCTGGTAGAACACCTGAGAGAAAGTGGCTTACAGTTCTGCCGAAAAGAAGAGGATATGAGCGAACATACTGATAAACTGTCCGGGCAATCCATTGTAATCAGCGGTGTATTCACTCACCATTCAAGAGACGAGTACAAAGAGCTGATTGAGAAAAATGGAGGGAAAAATGTTGGTAGCATCTCATCCAAGACCAGTTTCATATTGGCCGGTGACAATATGGGACCTGCTAAATTAGAAAAAGCACAGAAATTAGGAGTAAGGATAGTGAGCGAAGATGAGTTTTTGACGCTGATTTCCTAACTATTTTCCACAAAATGTTTTTTTATAGCTTATATTTATAGGCTAAATGAAAAAAAAACGTACTTTTGCGTATCATTTAATTAGAGATTACTTTATAATACTCATGATACAGGCCAAATTGAAAGGAATGGGGGTAGCACTGATTACTCCGTTTAAAGAGGATGAGAGCGTTGATTACGATGCATTAATGCGTTTGGTAGACTATCAACTTCAAAACAATACAGATTTCCTATGCGTGCTTGGCACCACAGCAGAAACCCCGACTTTAACAGAGGAGGAGAAGAAAAAAATCAAGAAAATGGTCATCGAGCGTGTAAACGGAAGGATACCCATTCTGCTTGGTGTAGGTGGGAATAACACCCGTTCCATTGTAGAAACGCTGAAAACAGACGATTTCACCGGGGTAGACGCCATCCTTTCTGTTGTGCCATACTATAACAAGCCCTCGCAAGAAGGTATTTACCAACATTACAAAGCCATCTCAGAAGCTACGGAACTGCCTATCGTGCTCTATAATGTCCCCGGTCGTACCGGAGTAAATATGAAAGCAGAAACGACTCTGCGCATTGCCCGTGACTTCAAAAATGTAATAGCTATTAAAGAAGCCTCAGGAGACATCACGCAGATGGATGATATCATCAAGGATAAACCCGCTAATTTTGATGTCATCTCCGGTGACGACGGTATAACTTTCCCCCTCATCACCTTAGGGGCTGTCGGCATCATTTCTGTTATTGGAAACGCATTTCCCCGTGAATTCAGTCGTATGGTACGTTTGGCACTACAAGGGGATTATGCAAATGCGTTGACCATTCATCACAGATTTGCAGAACTATTCAAACTTTTGTTTGTCGATGGAAATCCGGCTGGCGTAAAAGCAATGCTCAATGCCATGGGCATGATTGAGAACAAGCTCCGACTCCCATTAGTCCCAACCCGAATCACAACCTTTGAGGCCATGCGTAAGATTCTTAATGAGTTAAACATCAAATGCTAAAAACGTATAACGAACAAGAGTTATCTTCAAGAGGCATGGATAGAAAACAAAACCAGACAGTCAGTTGGTTTTATCTACTTGTACATGTGTAAGCTTGCGCTTGTACAAGTGTGAGGTGATACTTGTACAAGTGTAAAAGCCTGAAATTCCACATGTTATAAAAAGATTCCGTCTACACATTCTCAGAATGTTTCGAAAACTCCCTGAAATTTTCTCTGGGATGCTCCGGAAAAGAAGGGAAGAAACAAAAGAACCTCTGCAATTGCAGAGGTTCTTTGTGATCGCGACAGGATTCAAACCTGTAACCGGCTGATCCGTAGTCAGCTACTCTATTCAGTTGAGCTACGCGACCCTTTGTTGTAATGTATAAACTGTGACCGCGACAGGATTCAAACCTGTAACCGGCTGATCCGTAGTCAGCTACTCTATTCAGTTGAGCTACGCGGCCTTTGGTTTTAACGGGTGCAAAGATACGCACTTTTTCTGAATTAGCAAACGATAAAGGAGTTTTTTGAAGAATTTTTATTCGACAAAACGATAATTAAACAGTTGCCAACCTATGGTCATCCCCACATTCCACTCCCTTTTCGGTGAGCTATAATGATTTAAATAGGCAGATATGGCACCGAAAGGTAAATGACATATAACAGAAATCTCTCCCATGTACTCAAAACGAGAAAGCGTTTTTCCATAAAAAGCCTTGTTTAAGGCATTCTTCCTTATCGGGAAAATCGGAGAAAATCCATAAAACTCGGCACGAAACTGAAACATATCGTTTAGAATATAAATAGGCTTGATGCCGGCTGCCATGTACTGATTGGCACGGAAAGCCTCGTTGTACATCAATTGGCTGTGTGGAGTAGGTGCAAATTCTCCGGCCTGCATCATTGTTGCCGCATAATTTTCGGAAAAGTTCTTCGATGAATACAGCGCTTCCACCATCCATCCTAACGTGAACTTGGACGTCATTGTGTGATAAGCCTCTTTCATATAAGAGATTTGCAGCCACGATTGACGTTCCTTTATAGTATTTTTTTCCGGTGTATTGCCTGACAGAAAGGTTTCTCTACCCGTAAAAATCTGAGCTATCAATTTCTCCCAATATCCTTTTGTTGCATATTGGCGTGTATTCAAAGTGCTTCCATAAAAGCCGATGGAACCTCCCCAAAGCTTATATGTACTCTTGTCGGAACGATCCTTATCAAAGTCTATGAGGCTGGACTGAAAATAATTATCCTCCAATTTGCCGTACCCGAAACTAAATTCCGCACGCTTATTCGCTAAAAAAGGCACAGCAACCATGAGCTTTGCAAAACGCTCTTCTTTTGAGTTAAACGATGGCTTATCATTCTTCGAAAACAACTTATCCTTTTTGTAGTAATCAAACGTGCTCACCGAAGCTATAAAGCGATAAGAGGTAGGAATACGGGTGGGCAGGTCTATCTTAGCCATCAATTGGGCATTATTATAAATTTTTCCCAGCTGACCGTCAAAAGTTATTTCTTTGGAGTAGTAATTCAGATTTTGATATCCCACTCCAAAATAGATCTGGTTCGAACTGGTGGTAGACACGCTTCCACCTAATTTTGCAGAGAGATTATCCTCCATCTTCACTCTCAAATGCAGTTCATACAGTCCTGCGTCAGGATTATAAACCGCATGAGGAACAATTTCTGATATCATATTATCTGTCAGCAAGCGAAAATAGCCCCGCTTCAAGTCTTCATAGGTAAAAATCTCATAGTTTTCATCATGAAACTCTTTCTTTATATAGGATTGCTGTCGTTCGTTAGCCCCTTCTATGAATATATCTCGAAAGCGGAACTGAGGTAGGTTGCTCCTGAATACCAAACGTCGCAAACGTACGTTATCCGCATTTACCCTGCGGCGAATGCGACTTTTGATGGAATCCATCATATTCAATGTCCGGTTATAGCCAATGTCATGCAATTCCTGCAAACGGTCAAAATCCAATAGATTAACATCATTATATTTGAAAGTCATCACAATGCCCAATGAATCGGGAATGGAATAGTCGGTCTTTTGCATTATCATATTTTCCAACTGGCTCATCAAATCATTTTCCTTCGGCTTTCCGGGATTTCCGGCCACCACACTACCGATAATAACATCTGGATGAAAATTCTCACGCATCACGTCAGTAGGAAAATTATTATAGATACCACCGTCATAAGCAAGTACACTGTCTATCTCTATCGGCTTGAAGACAAAAGGGAAACTCATAGAAGCACGCACAGCATCTCCTAAGTCCCCTTTACTTAGCACCAACGGCTTTTTATTGTATACATCGGAAGCTATACAACGAAATGGGACGAACAGTTTATTAAAATTGCCGTTGCAAGTAGCTGTAGCACGTGCAAACAATTCTACAAAAACCAGATTCATCTGTATCGGATTAACCATACTCGCTGGAAGTATCTGCGGCTTTATATTCAGAGAATCCCTAAACGAAAAACGAATATTGAAGAACTCCGGTGAAGGACGGTTCTTCTTAAAATAATACTCATATTTGGATTCTACCTTACCCGAATACCAACGCTTGAAATCGGGCGAGCGCAGCAAGACCTCCATATCGTCAGGAGAATAGCCCATAGCATACAAAGAGCCGATAATGGCTCCCATAGATGTTCCTGTTATATAGTCAATGGGGATATTGTTCTCTTCCAAAGCGCGGATGACGCCTATATGAGTCATACCTTTTGCTCCACCGCCACTCAATACAAGTCCCACTTTCTGAGCTTGTGCCATAAGGATACATAAAAGAAACGACCAAAATAATAAAAATCTTTTCATAGCTATGCCATTCCGGGTAAGACAAATATTCGTGCTCCAAATATAAAAAATAGTTTCCAAAAATGCCGTATTCAACGAAAAAAACATCCCTAAACCCATAAAAACAAAATAAGGGCATCACGACTCTTTTTCAAATCGTAATGCCCTACCATACATAAGTAATGAAAAGGGGTTATTTTATCAACTCAATACTTCTTTTGACAAAATTATTCAAAGCTTCGCCTTTCAGCATTCCATTCTGAAGCAGTGCCAGATCTATCAACTGACGAACTACCTTGTTTTTGGCTGCATAGGTGGTATAAACGTCTTCTTTCTGTGTTTTCAGTTCATTCCATTTCTTATCCAGCCCGGCTATTTTATCCTTTTCAGCCGTTGTAGTATCCTCGTCTTTCTTGCTTTCTTGTTGCTTTTTCAATTCATTACGTTGCTTGCCGATCTCATCTATTTCTTTTTGAATCGGGGTTACAAGCGAATTGCATTCCTTGTCTTCATCGGCCACAATCTCTTTCACCAATTCATGGTCGGAATTCAGCACCAAACTATACATATCCGGCATTTCACCATAAAAACTCATTCCTGCTTGGATAGTGGTCATTTCTTTCATGCGGCGCATATACTCGCTTTGAACAATCATCACCGGGAAAGCACGTTCTCCCAAAGCCTGAGTCATAATATTGAATTCGGTTTTTTCAAGTTTAGGTAACTGGCTTTTGAAGATAACAGAAAGAGCCTCTTGCTTATCGGCTTCCAATGCTTCATGTTTCTTGTCTTCTTTAAGAATCAAATTATCAATCACGTCACTATCCACACGAGTAAAGCGCGTCTTTTCCAGCTTCTGCTCCAGCATACTTACCACAGCAATATCCAGTTGCCCATCCATCAACAATACATTATACCCCTTGTTTTTGGCAGATTCGATGTAGCTGTATTGCTCGTCTTTATTGTTGGCATACAGATAAATCAGGTTGCCGTCTTTATCCGTCTGATTGTCTTTGACCAAAGTTTTATACTCTTCGAAGGTATAGTACTTACCGTCGGTGTCGCTGAAAAGAGAGAACTCTTTTGCTCTGTCATAGAAATCTTCTTGCGTAAGCATCCCATAATTGATGAAGATTTTCAAGTCATTCCACTTTTCTTCAAACTGTTTGCGGTCATTCTTGAATATGGATTGCAAACGATCAGAGACTTTTTTAGTGATATATGTGGATATCTTTTTCACATTAGCATCGCTTTGCAAATAGGAGCGAGACACATTTAAGGGGATATCAGGCGAATCGAGCACACCGTGTAGCAGGGTCAAGAAGTCGGGAACAATACCCTCCACAGAATCCGTCACATACACTTGGTTGCAATAGAGTTGAATCTTATTCTTATTGAGTTCAATATTGCTCTTCACTTTGGGAAAGTATAAGATACCGGTAAGATGGAACGGGTAATCTACATTCAGATGAATCCAGAATAATGGCTCGTCAGACATCGGATATAGATTGCGATAGAAGTTCTTATAGTCTTCATCTTTCAGTTCACTGGGTTTAAGTGTCCACAGCGGATTTGTATTATTAACGACGTTGTCTTCGGATGTCTCAACTTGCTTGCCGTCTTTCCACTCCTTTTTCTTGCCGAATGCAACTGGAATAGGGAGGAAACTGCAATATTTATTCAGCAAAGAAGAGATTCGCGTTTCTTCAAGAAATTCTTTACAATCATTGTCGATATAGAGGATGATATCCGTACCGCGCTCTGGCTTATCCACCTCTTCAATCACGAACTCAGGGCTGCCATCGCATGTCCACTTCACCGCCTGAGCACCTTCTTGATAGGATTTAGTAACAATCTCAACTTTCTTGGCCACCATGAAAGCCGAATAAAATCCAAGTCCGAAATGACCTATAATCGCATTTGCGTCATTCTTGTATTTCTCCAAAAAGTCATTGGCACCGGAAAAGGCTATTTGGTTGATGTATTTATCTATTTCTTCGGCCGTAAGTCCAATGCCACGGTCGGATACGGTAATTGTATCTTTTCCCAATGAAACGTGCACTGTCAAATCGCCGACTTCACCTTTGTACTCCCCAATAGAGGAAAGAGTCTTCAACTTTTGTGTGGCATCAACTGCATTAGAGACCAACTCACGAAGAAAAATTTCATGATCACTGTACAAAAACTTTTTAATGACGGGGAAGATATTCTCGGTAGTTACCCCTATATTTCCTTTCTTCATACTAATAAATTATATTTTGAGGTTTTATATTTTTTATCGTTTCGGCAGAGAGCGGACAAAAAAAATGCCAGCCTTTGAAGACTGACATTTTGGCGGTTGCCGTTCAATAGCAACCTATACTTTTTTAATACTCAATGCGTCTTTTTCCGCATCTACAGAAACATTCACCGTATCTCCGGGTTGTAAACCGGCAGAAACGATCAACTCGGACAATCCATCTTCCAGATAACTTTGGATGGCACGCTTCAACGGACGTGCTCCGAATTGAACATCATAACCTTTCGAAGCAAGAAACTTCTTCGCATCCTCATCTACCATCAACTTATATTCTATTGCTTCAATCCTTTCATATAAGCTTTTCAGCTCAATATCCACTATCTTGGTTATGGCTTCCAATGAAAGTTGGTCAAAAGTGATGATTTCGTCCAAACGATTCAGAAATTCCGGAGCAAAGGTTTTATTTAAAGCTTTCTGTATCACACTGCGAGAATGCTCGTTGTCGCTCATGCGGCTTTGGGTAGTGAAACCAACACCACGCCCGAACTCCTTCAATTGGCGGGTACCGATATTAGAAGTCATGATGATTACGGTATTCTTAAAATCAACGGTTCTGCCATAATTGTCAGTCAAGCGTCCTTCATCCAATACTTGCAACAAGATATTGAACACATCCGAATGCGCTTTTTCAATCTCGTCCAACAAAACTATAGAATATGGTTTACGGCGCACTTTCTCTGTCAATTGTCCTCCTTCTTCATATCCAACGTAGCCCGGAGCCGCACCAATCATACGAGATACGGTGTATTTCTCCATATATTCACTCATGTCGATACGTATCAAAGCATCGGTGGAACCGAACATATACTTGGCCAATTGTTTGGCTAAGTGCGTTTTTCCAACCCCTGTAGGGCCAAGGAACATGAATGTTCCGATAGGACGGTTAGGATCTTTCAAACCCACGCGGCTACGCAAAATGGCCTTGGTCAGCTTCTCGATAGCTTCATCTTGAGCTATTACTTTCGACTGCAATTCCTCCTTCATATTCGCCAATTTAAGTCCTTCGGCCTGTGCCATACGCTGTACGGGCACACCGGACATCATGGAAATGACATTCGCTATTTCCTCTTCTCCCACCATCTGTCGGTCGTCCTTCAAACGTGCTTCCCACTCAGCTTTCATCTCATCCAAGCGGACAGAAAGTTCTTTCTCACGGTCACGATAACTTGCTGCCAACTCAAAATTTTGCGATTTCACCGCTTCGGCTTTCAGATTACGCGCTTTCTCAATCAGTTCCTCTTGTTCCTCCACTTCTTTGGGAACGCTGATATTCGTCAAATGCATACGCGAACCGGCTTCATCCATGGCATCAATGGCCTTATCAGGGAAATTACGATCCGTAATATAGCGTCCCGACAACTTGACACAAGCTTCCAACGCTTCTTCCGTATAAGTCACGTTATGATGATCTTCGTATTTGTCCTTGATATTTTTCAATATTTGCAGTGTCTCTTCTGCTGTTGTAGGCTCAACCACCACCTTCTGGAAACGACGTTCCAAAGCACCGTCCTTTTCAATGTTCTTCCTATACTCATCAAGCGTAGTGGCTCCGATGCATTGAATCTCGCCACGTGCCAAAGCCGGCTTCAACATATTAGCCGCATCCATGGAACCGGCAGCAGCACCGGCTCCCACAATGGTATGGATTTCATCAATGAATAGAATGATATCCGGATTCTTCTGCAATTCATTGATAATAGAGCGAAGGCGCTCTTCGAACTGACCGCGATATTTCGTTCCGGCCACCACCGAAGCCATATCAAGCATCACAACACGTTTCTCAAACAAGATGCGCGACACTTTCTTCTGAACAATGCGTAAGGCCAGACCTTCCACAATGGCAGATTTTCCCACACCCGGTTCACCGATCAGTACCGGATTATTCTTTTTGCGGCGGCTCAAAATCTGAGCCAGGCGCTCAATCTCACGTTCACGCCCCACAACCGGATCCAGCTTGCCTTCCTCGGCCGCCATAGTCATATCCATACCAAAGTTATCCAATACAGGGGTGCTATTGGATGATTTTCTGGAAGTAGTCTGGGTTGTCGACGAAGATGCGCTTTTGGCACCATGAGATTCACGAGAGAAACTCATATCATCTTCCTCTTCTTCATCATCTTGAGGAAGCCCCATTCCTGCATTCGGGTTAGGAGATTTCATCGAAATCTGCTCAAATACAATTTGATAATCCACCTGATTCTCTTCCAATATAGTGGCAGCCAAATTATCTCCATCCTTTAGGATAGCCAACAGGACATGCTCTGTATCCGCCGTTGCGCTTTTTAGTAGACGCGCTTCCAGCATACACATTTTCAGGATTTTAGCAGCTATAGGAGACAAGGGAATGTCTCCGTCCGGTAAGAGAGTTTCGTCTTCGACATCTTTCAGCAATCCCTCCAAACGGTTCTTTATCCTTTGCAAGTCTATATCCAATCTGATTAAAATCTCAATAGCCTTTCCTCCTCCGTCTCGCAACATGCCGAGCAGAATGTGCTCCGGACCAATATATCTATTTCTCAAACGATTAGCTTCCTCCTTACTATAAGCAATAATATCAGAAACTCTTTGTGAAAATTGACTGTTCATATTCTATAATTCTCCTCTATAAATAAGGTTATTCACTACAAATATACGTAATTATTATCTTTCAACGTATCATTCAGTTACCTGATTTAACAATATACAAATCTCGTGCCACGATTTATCCGATGAGCCATGCCGTTTACACATTAATTATTAAGGCAAACCTGCAATGACATTAAGTGGCCACCTATTTTCCTATAATCTCCACATCAAAAGTCCTTTTATAAAAGACACAGAGGAAGAGAACACAAAGTATGTCCACACTTTAGCAAACCCATGCCCACACTTAATGAGCAGTAACCCCACACTTGAAGGGAAGTAACTCCACACTTTGTAAGGGATAAGCCCACACCTCAGGGGACATTAGCCCACAGTTTGGGGAGGCAAATCGGCATGAGAAAACAAATGGCCTACGGACTCTTTATACTAATTCTGAATCCACGAAACAAGTCAGTTTAGTAAGCGTTCTCAAAAGTTTTTGTTCATAAACTTTCGTATGTTATAAAAAAGCTGTACTTTAGCATGGTTTTTCACGAACTCGAAAATGTGTAATTAATAATCTTTTTAAATGCTTGAACAAGACAGAATTATAAAGATTAACATCGAGGAGGAAATGAAGTCATCGTACATTGACTACTCTATGTCAGTCATTGTTTCGCGTGCCCTTCCGGATGTTAGAGATGGTTTTAAACCCGTTCACCGAAGAATTCTTTTCGGAATGATGGGGTTAGGAAATACTTCAGATAAACCCTATAAGAAATCAGCCAGAGTTGTAGGTGAAGTGTTGGGAAAATACCACCCACATGGCGACTCATCTGTTTATGGCGCCTTAGTCCGCATGGCTCAGCCTTGGGCAATGCGTTACATGTTGGTAGACGGACAAGGTAACTACGGTTCCGTCGATGGCGACAGTGCAGCTGCTATGCGTTATACGGAATGCCGCCTGCGTAAAATTGGCGAAGACATGATGACAGACCTTGATAAGGAAACCGTTGATATGCAGAACAATTTCGACGACTCCTTGCAAGAGCCCACAGTCATGCCAACCCGTATTCCGAATCTTTTGGTAAACGGAGCATCAGGAATTGCGGTAGGTATGGCAACCAATATGCCGACTCACAACTTGTCCGAGGTAATTGATGCTTGTATTGCATACATCGAAAACAACGACATCGACATAGAAGAGTTAATGACCTACGTCAAAGCTCCCGACTTCCCAACCGGAGGATATATATATGGTATGAGCGGGGTTCGTGAAGCCTATCTCACGGGGCGCGGACGTGTAGTGATGCGTGCCCGAGCGGAAATTGAATCTGGAGCAACACACGATAAAATAGTCGTAACAGAGATTCCATATGGGGTTAATAAAGCCGAACTGATAAAGAATATCGCAGATTTGGCCAATGAAAAAAGAATAGAAGGCATTTCTAATGCCAACGATGAATCCGACCGTGAAGGCATGCGCATCGTCATTGATGTGAAGCGTGACGCCAACGCAAGCATTGTGCTTAACAAGCTTTATAAGATGACTATGCTGCAAACATCATTTGGTGTCAACAATGTAGCATTGGTGCACGGACGCCCTCGTATTTTAAATTTAAAAGAACTCATAAAGTACTTTATCGAGCATAGGCATGATGTAGTAATTCGTCGTACACAATATGATTTGCGTAAAGCCAAAGAACGTGCGCACATATTGGAAGGATTGATTATCGCATCTGATAACATCGACGAAGTAATAAGGATTATTCGTGCTGCGAAAACACCCAACGATGCCATAGCAAACTTGATGGAACGTTTCCAATTAAGTGAAATACAATCACGTGCCATTGTTGAAATGCGTTTACGTCAACTCACCGGACTGATGCAAGATCAGCTTCATGCCGAATACGAAGAAATCCAAAAGCAAATTGCGTATTTGGAAGAAATTCTGGTTAATGATGATCTTTGCCGCAAAGTCATCAAAGACGAATTGATCGAAGTTAAAGATAAATATGGAGATGAACGCCGTTCGGAAATCGTCTATTCTTCAGAAGAATTCAATCCTGAAGACTTCTATGCAGACGATGAAATGATCATCACGATTTCTCATTTGGGCTATATCAAACGTACTCCGTTAAGTGAGTTCCGTGCACAAAACCGGGGTGGGGTAGGCTCCAAAGGCACAGAAACCCGTGATGAAGATTTCGTAGAACATATTTATCCCGCCACTATGCATAACACCATGATGTTCTTCACACAAAAAGGTAAATGCTATTGGCTGAAAGTATACGAAATACCTGAAGGTACAAAGAACTCCAAAGGACGCGCTATCCAGAATCTTCTGAATATCGACTCTGACGACGCAGTGAATGCTTATTTACGTGTAAAAAATCTGAATGACCAAGACTTCATCAACAGTCATTACGTGCTTTTCTGTACCAAAAATGGCGTTATCAAGAAGACATTGCTCGAACAATACTCACGTCCCCGTCAAAATGGTGTAAATGCCATTACGATTCGAGAAGATGACCGCGTTATCGAAGTACGTATGACAAACGGAGACAATGAAATAATCATTGCCAATCGTAATGGACGTGCCATTCGCTTCCATGAGAGTGCAGTGCGTGTTATGGGGCGTACTGCTACCGGTGTACGTGGTATGACATTGGATGAAGACGGTCAAGACGAAGTCGTTGGTATGATATGCATAACAGATCCCGAAACAGAAACAATTATGGTAGTTTCCGAACAAGGATACGGTAAGCGTTCTGATATTGAAGATTATCGCAAGACCAATCGTGGAGGTAAGGGGGTAAAGACAATGAATATCACTGATAAAACCGGAAAATTAGTAACTATCAAATCTGTGACCGACGAGAACGATTTGATGATTATCAATAAGTCCGGCATCACCATCCGTCTGAAAGTTGCCGATGTACGTATCATGGGACGTGCTACACAAGGTGTACGCCTTATCAACCTTGAAAAACGTAATGATGAAATAGGTTCCGTATGTAAAGTCACCTCAGAAAATGAAGAAGAATTCATTGAAGAAGAGAATCTTCTTGATAATCCTACCAATGATGAGATAAATAACGAGATAGAAGAATAGACATAATATTAATTTAAATTTTCAACAATCATGAAAAGAGTACTATTTTCAATGGTTTTACTACTTGCCGCAAGCTTTATTTTTGCTCAAGAAAAAAATATAAAGGAAGCCAAGAGTATCGCTAACGAAGTAAAGCCGGACTTTGCTAAAGCAGAGTCATTGATTAATCAGGCCTTAACTAATCCTGAAACAAAAGACAATGCCGATGCATGGGATGTAGCGGGATTTATACAGAGACGCAGAAGTGAAAAGGAAATGGAAAATGCTTATTTAAGAAAACCTTACGACACGCTTCAAGTTTACAACAGCGCATTGAACATGTGCAAATATTACTTCAAATGTGACGAATTGGCACAAATTCCAAACGAAAAAGGTAAAATAAAAAATAAATATAGAAAGGCAAATGCCGCATCTATTTTGGCCGAACGTGGAAATTTAATCAACGGCGGTATTCAATATTTCAATTCGGCCTCACAAAAAGAAGGTGCTGCTGCCACAGAAGATAATAAGAAGGCACTGGAATTCTTTGCAACATACATCAATATAGCAACAAATCAGATGTTTGAGAAGGAAAACTTACTCCAAACAGATACTGTATTGCCTCAAATAGCTTATTATGCAAGCTTAACTGCAGCAAAGATGGAGGATTATCCTAATGTCTTGAAATACGCCCCGTATGCAAAAAATGACAAGGAAGTTGGGAAATATGCCATGGAGTTTATTTCCACTGCATTGAAGGCTCAAGGTGACACGATTAATTGGATTGCATCTTTAAAAGAGGGTATTCAAAAATATCCTGATCATTCTTTCTTCTTTGGACATTTGATTGATTATTATAGCAATAACAACAAATATGATGAAGCAATGCAATTTGCTGATGATATGTTGGCTAAAAATCCCAATAACACATTCTATCTATACGTAAAAGGCTATCTTTATCATAACATGAAGGACTATGATAAAGCAATTGAGTTCTATACAAAGACAATAGAAGTAGACCCCAATTATGCAGAAGCATATTCTAATCTTGGTTTAATATATTGTCTGCAAGCTCAAGATTTTTCCGAAACAGCAACAACTGATGTAAACGACTCCAAATATAAGGCTGATCAAGTTACTTTGAGGGCTTTCTACGAAAAAGCAAGACCCAACTATGAGAAGGCAAGAGAACTAAAACCCGACCAAAGAGAATTATGGTTGAATGGTTTATACAGAGTGTACTATAACTTACAACTCGGTTCTGAATTTGAAGAAATTGAGAAATTGATGCAATAATATAAATCCGTATACAAAACCAAAGGGGCTGTTCCAAAAGTGTGACAGCCCCTTTTTCTATTGTTTATTTCGGTTGAAAGTAGTATCTTACCGTTTAGTTGTCTGCTCTGGGCATATAAAGGAGGAGGCACCAGCAGCTACCATCCCCGTATGATGCTCAAAGTGCTGTTTTATGCTTACATCTTTTTAGGCTTATTCCCTGTTTTATAAGAGAACAGAGAACACATTATTTGTCCGTTTTCAACCATTTATCCAGCCATTCAAAGAACGTGCGTTGCCAAAGCACGCCGTTTTGGGGTTTCAGCACCCAATGGTTTTCATCGGGATAGATAAGCAGTTCGGCAGGTACACCGCGCATCACGGCAGCATCGAAAGCGGCCATAGCCTGATTGGCAAGGATGCGGAAATCCTTTTCTCCGTGGATACAGAGGATGGGGGTATCCCATTTATCGACGAAGAGATGCGGTGAATTGGCAAAAGTCCGTTGTGCCGTGGCATTGTTTTTTTCCCAATAAGCGCCACCCATGTCCCAGTTGGCAAACCATTTCTCTTCTGTTTCCAGATACTGCATTTCCATATTGAAGATGCCGTCGTGGGCGATGAATGCTTTGAAACGTTTGTCGTGGTGTCCGGCAAGCCAATAGACGGAGAAGCCTCCGAAGCTGGCACCCACACAGCCAAGATGGTCTTTGTTTACGAAAGGCTCTTTCGATATTTCGTCGATGGCGGTGAAGTAGTCTTTCATGCATTGTCCGCCGTAATCGCCGCTGATGGCTTCGTTCCACTCTACACCGAAGCCGGGCAATCCGCGACGGTTGGGAGCTACGATGATGTAATCGTTGGCGGCCATAATCTGGAAGTTCCAGCGATAGCTCCAGAACTGGCTGACGGGACTTTGCGGGCCGCCTTCGCAGAAGAGCAGGGTGGGGTATTTCTTGTTCGGGTCGAACCGGGGCGGATAAATGACCCACGTCAGCATCTGTTTTCCGTCGGTGGTCGTCATCCAACGGGGTTCCACCTTACCCATATCTAATTGGTCGTAGATGTGTTTGTTCTCGAAAGTCAGTTGACGGACATCAGAAAAATCAGCACCGTTGCGACTGGTATTCACTGCATATATTTCATCAGCCATGCTCATGGAGTGGCGTTTGGCTATGAGCTTGTCGCCGCAGAGGGCAAGCGAGGCGTAGTCGTACACACCGTCGGTAAGCCGGGTCAGCTTGTCGCCATCGGTCAGAGAAAGCCGATATATATGTGTCTCGCCGTGCCACACGCCGATGAAGAAGATGCTTTGCGAATCCTTGTTCCACAAGAAGGCATCGACGTTGGATTCGAAGGCTTTGCTGACAAAACGTTTCTCGCCGGTTTCGAGGTTCATGATGAAGAGACGGTTGAGGTCGGCTTCGTAACCGTCGCGCTCCATGCTTTGCCAAGCGATGTATTTGCCGTCGGGAGAGTATTGGGGATTGGTGTCGTAGCCCTTGTTCTCTTCGGTGATGTTGATTGTTTTCTTTGTGGCGAGGTCGTAGATGTAGATATCCGAGTTGGTAGAAATGGCGTATGCCAGACCTGTTTTTTTGCGGCAGGTATAGGCCACTTTGTCCGAAGCGGGACTCCATGCCAACTGCTCAATGCCGCCCCAAGGCTTCATCGGGCTTTCGTAGGGTTCGCCTTCGAGAATATCGGTTACATTGCTGATGCCGTTTCCGTCGAAGTCGGCCACAAAGGGGTGGGGAGCGGTGGTCACCCATTCATCCCAATGTTTATACATCAGGTCGTTGACGATGATACCGGTTGCTTTAGGCAGGTCGGGATGTTTGTCGGCGGTGCTCTTCACGGTTTTCACTTGAGCGATGAAAAGCAGTTTCTTCCCGTCGGGCGAGAAAGAGAATCCCTCGATGTCGCCGTCATATTGAGTCAGTTGCTTACGCTCTGTCCCATTTGGGTTCATCTCCCATACTTGGTTGCTGCCGCTTTCGCTACTCAGGAATGCCAGTTTCTTGCCGTCCTTGAACCATACGGGCTGTGCTTCTTTCCATGTGCTTTGGGTGATTTGGGTGTTTGCGCTACCGTCGGCGTCCATCACGAAGACTTCGCTGTTGCTTTTGTTCTGGGGCACGCTGTAATAAGACACCGTGTAGGCTATCTGCTTTTCATCGGTCGAAACGGCCACACTGCCGATTCTTCCCATTGCCCACAGGGCTTCGGGCGTCATGCGCCTGCCTTCAATCTTGATGTCGGAGCGACGGATAAGCGTCGATGCGTCTTGCCCTCCGGCATTCTTTGTTCCTCCGCAGGAGGCCAATGTCATTGCTGCTGACATAAGCAAAAGATTTACTTGTTTCATACTGAGTTTTGGTTTCAGGGTTATTTACCGCAAAGATATAATAAAGAAATGTTTGAAACAAGTTGAGGGGGGCTTTGTTATCTTCGGATGAGGGGCATGCGTCGCATATACGAGGCAGGCGGTGTCGCATATACGAGGCTGGTGGTGTCGCATATACGAAGCAGGTGGTGTCGCATATACGAAGCAGGCGGTGTCGCATATACGAGGCAGGCAACGACATCATAGTGAGGCACGCAACGACATCATAGTGAGGCACGCAACGACATCATAGTGAGGCATGCGATGACACCGCAGTGAGGCATGTGATGACACCGCAGTGAGGCATGTGATGACACCGCAGTGAAGCATGTGATGACACCGCAGTGAGGCGTGTGATGACACCGCAGTGAGGCATGCGATGACACCGCAGTGAAGCATGTGATGACACCGCAGTGAGACTATAGCCTCCTTTGCGGCAACATTCCGCCAAAGGCGGCCCGAAGTGCTATATCTTTCTTTCTCTCCAGTTTCCTCTCCTCATGTATATCCGCGAAAACAACAACATGAGAGAGGCGTAGAGAATCTCCCCGGTCCAGCAGACGGCTACATCGAGTTGCAGATAGAGAACAATGTAGGTGATGTATCCCACGTAGATGACCAGTACCGCCATTTCCAAACCCAAGGCGGTGCGCGTATTTCCCGTTCCGGATACCGCTTGGAAATAGACGTTGGCAGGCACCATCACCAGATAGGAGGCACACAACACCCACAACGAATGCACGGCAGCCTGCTGCAAGTCGGGCATGTCGGTATAGATGCTCAGAATGAGCCGGGGGAAAAGGGCGAAAAACAGAGCCAAAGGGAGGACGAAGAGATAGGCTATGTATATGTGCCGGCGGACAGTGGGTATGACGCTGTCGGAATGGCCTGCGCCAATCTGGTTGCTTACCAGCGAGCCGCAGGTGGAGGCAAAAGCTATGAGCACCATAAACAAAATGCCGGATACATTGCGCACAAGGTTGGTGACGGCCAGCGGACGTTCGCCCAAATGTTCCACATAAAGGAAGAACAAAAACCAAGTGGAGTGTGAGACAAAGTTCTGTATCATGGTCCAAAGCGAGATGTTCAACATACGTTTCAGCACCCCGAAGTCTATCCGGGGTATGCTGTCCAGCCCGTACTTGCGGCAGTCGATGCGACTGCGTGTGTAAAGAACGAAGAACAGCAGCGAAACCGCTTCGGCCAGCGACGACCCTATGGCGGCTCCGGCGATGCCGAGTGCAGGCAATCCCAACTTGCCGAAGATGAGAATATAGTTGAACACCACATTGCCCAGCACCATCACAACCGAGTTCAGCGTAAGCGTTCTTGTCTGTGTGGTTCCCAAGAAGAAAGCGCGGAATATCACCGCACTGAAAGAGAACAGTGCGCCGAACACCCGCCAATGCAAATAGTCGGCCGCGGCTTCGTAAATCTGCTCGGAAGCCACAATGCGTTTCAGGATAAGAGGCGAACAGCAATATGACAGTAGAAAAATAACCGCCGCCAGTCCCACCTGAAAGTAGATGCCCTGATAGAACAAGTTCCCTATCTCCTTGTATTGTCCTTCACCGTTGCGGCGGGCCATAAGTATCTGAGTGCCGATGCTGAAGCCGAAAGCCAACATGAAAATGACCAGATAGAAGATTCCGGCAATGGCGGATGCCCCCAACTCCACTTCTCCCACACGTCCTAAAAAAGCGGTGTCCGTCATTCCTATCATCTGCTCCATGAGCAGGCTGATTAGGATGGGGTAGGCGATGAGCCAGATTTGCTTATAACTGTATTGGGTTTGCATACGGCGGGGTGTTGACGGCATGTTTCAATGATAATAGAGGCGACGAAGGGCCGCGCTTTGTTGTTCCTTCATGGCGCAGCCCTTCATTTATCGGTCCTTTACTGTTATTTCCTGTTCTGCCGTTCCTTCATCATCTGCTCCTGTTGCTTCTGCATGGCTTCCAGACGGGCGGCAAATCCTGTCTTCTTCATTTTCTTCGGGTCTTTCTTATTGGCTTCCAATTGGGCAAGAAGCGCTTCTTCATCGGTCATCTTGCGCATAACCAGCGTGGTTGCCACGCTAATCAGCGTAGAGAGGAAGTAATAATAGTTCAGCCCCGATGGATAGTCGTTCAAGATAAACAGGAACATGACAGGCATCAGGTAGGACATCCACTTCATGGCTGCCATTTGCGGATTGGCTCCCGTGTCTTGCTGCTGCATCATGTACTTCGTGTTCAGAATGTTGGTAACCGTCATCAGCAGGCAAAACAAGCTGAGATGGCTTCCCATGAACGGAATATGGAACGGGAAGTTTATTATGGCATCGTAGGTGGAGAGGTCGTCGGCCCACAAGAAACTCTGCTGACGGAGTTCGATGGCGCTCGGTACGAACATGAACAACGCCATCAGGATAGGGAACTGTATCAGCATGGGCAAACAGCCGCCCATCGGACTGACACCGTATTGGCTATACAGCCCCATGACCTCCTGTTGCTTCTTCATGGCATCTTCCTGCTTGGGATATTTCTTGTTTATCTCGTCGATTTTAGGCTTCAGCACTCGCATCCTGGCGGATGAAATATAGGTCTTCCACGTTGCCGGGAATACCACGATTTTTACAATCAGCGTCATCAGCAGCAGTACGATGCCCATGCTCAAACCCCAGCCCGACAGCCAGTCGAAAATGTTGATGGTGAACCACTTGTTTATCCAGCGGATGAGAGGCCAACCCAGATAAACCAGCCGGTTCAGTTCCCATTCCTTGTCAAGCTCGTTGCCTGCGGCACTGAGTGTCTTGTAGTGGTTGGGGCCGAAGTAGAAATAGAGTTTGGTGGGTTCTTGTCCGCTCGGGTCGAACTTGGTGCTCATCTCGGCCGAATAGTCTTTTATGTAGCCGCTTCCTTGAGCATCCATCTTGGATACCAGCTTCGTCTTTTCAAAGTCGGCATCGGCAAGGAACACGGACGAGAAGAACTGGTTCTTGAAGGCTATCCATTCCAGTCGTTCGGGCACATCCTTACTGTCGTCTTTATTGGCTGAAAGGTGGTCGGCTCCATCGCCGCTGATTTTATAGGTCAGCTCGGACAGACGATTTTCATACGTATATCCCTTTTCTATCTGACGGGCACGCTGCCACCACTCTATATCCACCGAGTTGTTGGCAGATGCCAGCTTGTCGCCCATGCCGACGGCTTGAATGGTAAAATCCACCAGATAAGAGTCGCGACGCATGGTGTAGGTGAAGTCGATGTATCCGGCGCTGTCGGCCAACAGACGCATGGTGACGCTGCTATCCGTGCGCTCAACCGCCGTGAAGTAATAATCCTTCGTCTGAATGGTCTCTTTCTTATTATAAAACAAGAAATTCATGGAGGCGTCGTTGCCGCTGAAGAGGGTGACGGGGGTGGTTTTGTCTTGCCCCATATACTCTTTCAGCGTGGCCGAGGCAATGCGTCCGCCCTTGGCGTCAATGGCAATCTCCGCCAGATTGTTGCTGATGATGACTTGCGAGTCGGTGCCTTGGCGGGCATTGAAGAAGATGGCGGCGGAGTCGACGCTTGCTTCGGCTTCCTTCTCGTTGGCCAGTGCGGCTTCCGACTTTGCTTTAAGCGCCTCTTGGCGTTGCTGCACTTGAGCGATGGAATCGTAGTAACGCTGCTGTGCCTCCAGTTGTTCTTGGCTGGGACGGCTCAGGAAACTGAATCCCACTAACAATATCGCTATCAGAACGAGCCCTGTGATGGTATTTTTATCCATAAGAGTTTTTACTGTTTGGCTATTTATGATTTAACTGTTTCGATTACGGTTTACTATTCAGACGTTTTGTCGTTTTTCTCATTCTCGATGGCGGCCTTCACGAAAGATACGAACAACGGATGAGGATTGAGCACCGTGCTGCTGTATTCGGGATGGAACTGCGTGCCGACAAACCATTTCAGTTTCGGTATCTCGACGATTTCCACCAAGTCCGATTCGGGATTGATACCTGTACATTTCATGCCGGCAGCTTCGTATTGTTCCTTATAGGCATTGTTGAACTCGTAGCGATGCCGGTGTCGTTCCTGAATGTGCTCGGTGCCGTATGCCTCGTAGGCTTTACTGCCTTTCTGCAATACACACTCGTAAGCGCCCAGGCGCATGGTTCCGCCCATGTTGGTGATAGATTTCTGCTCTTCCATGATGTCGATAACGTTGTGAGGTGTCTTCTCGTCCATCTCGCGGCTGTTGGCGTCGGCATAGCTCAGCACGTTGCGCGCGAACTCGATGGCGATGCATTGCATGCCCAGACAGATGCCGAAAGTAGGAATATCGTGCGTGCGGGCATATTTGATGGCGATAAACTTTCCGGGGATGCCTCTTTCGCCGAATCCCGGTCCGATGAGTACGCCCGACATGCCTTTCAAGGCTTCGGCCACATTCTCTTCGGTCAGTTTCTCGCTGTTCACGAAGTCTACCGACACCTTGCGGTCGTTGTAGGTTCCGGCCTGCGAAAGGGCTTCACGGATGGATTTGTAGGCATCTTGCAGATCGTATTTTCCCACGAGGGCGATGTGCAAGGGTGCTGTCTTTTCAGCTTTGTGCC
The DNA here is from genome assembly GCF_002998535.1 of Prevotella heparinolytica. Classification (NCBI taxonomy): domain Bacteria; kingdom Pseudomonadati; phylum Bacteroidota; class Bacteroidia; order Bacteroidales; family Prevotellaceae; genus Prevotella; species Prevotella heparinolytica. The sequence continues at coordinate 821,663 of NZ_CP027234.1, forward strand.
GACGTTCGAGGAAAGTGTGCCACGGCCCCAGTGCCGGAAGTTCGCCTACGGGCAGTCCCATCTTTTTCAGGATAGTGACATCAAGGCCTTGCGCCTGCATCAGAATGGGTACTTCGTATATGGTGGGCGCATCGATGCTTTGCACCACGGCGTTTTCGTCGACATTACAAAAAAGAGCCACTTTCTTGCGCAATCCCGAACCAAGTTCGTGTTCGGTGCGCAGCACAAGAATGTCGGGCTGTATACCGGCGCTCTGCAACTCTTTCACCGAATGCTGGGTAGGTTTGGTTTTAAGTTCGCCGGCTGCGGCAAGGTAGGGCACATAAGTAAGGTGTACGCACAAGGCGTCTTTGCCCAACTCCCATTTGAGCTGACGAATGCTTTCAAGATAAGGCAGCGACTCGATGTCTCCTACCGTACCGCCTATTTCGGTGATGACGAAATCGAACTTATGTTTGTTGCCCAACAGTTTCACGTTACGCTTGATTTCATCCGTGATGTGAGGAATCACCTGAATGGTTTTTCCCAAATAGTCGCCCCGGCGTTCCTTGTCGATGACACTTTTGTATATGCGTCCGGTCGTGATGTTGTTTGCTTTGGTGGTCTGAATACCCAAAAAGCGCTCGTAGTGTCCTAAATCGAGGTCGGCCTCGTGACCGTCTACCGTGACGTAGCACTCGCCATGCTCATAAGGGTTCAGCGTGCCCGGGTCGATGTTGATATACGGATCGAATTTCTGGATGGTTACTTTGTAACCTCTTGCTTGCAGCAATTTGCCGATGGAGGATGATATAATGCCCTTGCCTAATGAAGAGGCAACGCCACCGGTGACGAAAATATACTTTGTTTCTCCCACAACTATATTGTTTTATTAATCGTTAAGTATGTGATTAAAATGTTTTTATACTGTCAACTTTCAGTCATTCAGAAAGATGTGTAAAACGTCCATTCTCTTTATAAATGCGCGGAGAGCACACCGGTTTGCCGGAAAAACACCATCGAAAGAAATGGTGCTTTTTTGTTTGAGCCGCCCCTTAAAAAGCGCAAAATTAAGAAAAAAAGAAGAAGTAGAGAAAGTTTCGGTGAAACAAATCTAAAAAAATGCGATTTCATCGAAGAACCGGACATTGCTTTTTCTTGCGTGTTTTTTATGTATTCTGGAGTTTTTGGGCTAATTTTGCGCACAAATCAGAGATTTTAGAGACTTATGAAGAATAGACATATCACTGTTGGGGTGATTGCCGCCTTGTTTTCAATGCCGATAGCGGCACATAACACATGGGATGTTGCTCCTAAAAACATGCGGCAAGAGATAGCCGCTCCGATTGATACGCTGACGGGAATCATGAAGGATTACATGATATTGAAGCTGAAACCGGAGGAAGGACGTTATAAAATGGATACGGTTTCCATTTTATACGAGAAGTACATCGGAGTGCTGGACTATTTGAACGATCCTTCCACGCCCGAACGGTATATAGCTTTTAATCCGGATTATTACCGGCTATTCGTTCCTCTTACTTATTATTACGCACCTATGGGGCGGCTTTCCGAGGTGGATTGGAAGTTTTCAGCAGACGATACGGGACGGGAGGAAGCTTCTGCTTTGTTGCCGTTCGATACCTTGAGTTTCACTTCCAAGGAGCGTGTCAACCGATTGGTAGACCATACGTTGTTGAATACCTATGTGAATCGTCCGGAACTCGTAGTCAATACCGAGCGCGAAGTCATGAAAGGACGGATTTTCCGAGATAACATAGAAAAAGAAGTCTCCTCGAAACCTTCGGTACTGAAGCTCTTTGCTCAAGAAGACGCGGTAGGGGTGAGGGAAGAGGCCGACGTGATTATACATAAACCCAATTGGTGGTTGTTCGGTGGAAACGGCTCGTTGCAATTCACTCAGAACTATATTTCCGATAACTGGTATAAAGGAGGCGAGAGCACGAACGCATTGTTTGCCAATTTACAGCTCTTTGCCAACTACAATGACAAAGAGATGCTGCAGTGGGAGAATCTGCTGGACGTGAAGCTGGGATTCAGTTCGGCTCCTTCGGACACTTGCCATAAATATATGGTGAGCACCGACCAGATTCGTCTTTACAGTAAGCTGGGTATCCAGGCCGCACACAATTGGTATTACACGGTGTCTACGGATATGCGGACACAGCTCTTCCGCAGTTACAAGAAAAACACCAATGATTTGGTGACGTCTTTCCTTGCGCCGCTCGACTGGACTACCAGTATCGGTATGGACTATAAGTTGAAAAAGAAACGGTTCAATCTTTCCGTATTCATCGGTCCGCTGACCTACATGCTGCGCTATGTGGGTAACGACAAGGTGGACGAGGTAAGTTTCGGTTTGGACAAGGGCCGGAGGTTGAAGCATAACTTCGGTTCGCAGGTGCAACCCACACTCTCGTGGATTATCATTCCATCCATCGTATTGGATTCCCGCATGGACTTCCAAACTAGCTATGAGTGGACGCGTGTGGAATGGGAAAACACCGTGAATTTCGTGCTGAACCGCTATCTCTCCACCAAGCTCTATGTGCATGCCCGCTACGACGACAGTTCCAAACCGAAATCGGGCAACAGTTACTTTCAAGTAAAGGAATTACTCAGCTTCGGTATAAATTATAAGTGGTAGAAGCGAAAAGTTGGTGTCTTATATGCGGATAGCAATCAATGTGCGGATGGAATACAGGAGAATAATTTTACAAACTACGCCTTTATTCCTTTTCATTTGGGATCAAAAACAGAGTTGTCTTTTCTCACTCCTATACAGAGGGTAGATCAGTATACGACTGATGTACCCTCTGTCGTATACTGATGTGGAATCAGTCGTATACTGATCCACCCCCTTGCCAGAAGGTATTCTGGCGTAGGTGACGACTTATAGCCCGACGGTCGGATTGAGGGAAAATATGACTTGGAAATATTATTACATATCAACCTTTCTGTCACACAATTTTATCATGGATGTTTGTGCAGGCCGGAGACTTTTCCGTACTTAAATAGAAGGACGGATTCATGGAGCTGTTCTGAAATATAATTTATCCCGCCGCCCGCGTATCAAGACTGTCCCTTCATTTCTTCGAGTGGAAATATGACAGAAAAAATGTGCAAAAATGAAAAAAGAACGTTATCGCACACATAAAAAATCCCTTTCTCCCTTGTAGTTCATAAATTATATGTAAATTTGCCGCGATTTGTAATGCACACTTTGCAAAATGGCGAATACTATCATAAGACATCAAGGTATTGTGGAAAACATAAGTGATTCTCATCTTCAAGTGAGAATTGTTCAAACCTCGGCATGCGCTTCGTGTAGCGCCAAAGGACATTGCACCGCTGCCGAAACAAAAGAGAAACTTGTCGATGTGTATGATGTGAACGCCGCATCCTACAGCCCCGGAGACCGAGTATGGGTGGCAGGTCGACTCTCTATGGGGGCAATGGCCGTATTATTGGCCTTTATCCTTCCTTTCCTCGTTTTAATCGTCTCGCTATTCGTCCTTATGGCTGTCCGAAATGACGAACTGTTTGCCGCGCTCGGCTCGTTGGCTCTTCTTATACCTTATTATTATATACTGTGGCTGAACAAGGCACGCATAGGGAAGAAATTCTCGTTTTCGGTGCAACCTATGAACTGACTAATAACAAAACAATAATTAATAAATGACTAATTTATGAATGTAATTCTGATTGCAGTGATTTCGCTGGGAGCCATAGCGCTGGTGTCAGCCGCTATCCTTTACGTTGCTTCCAAGAAATTCGCCGTGTATGAAGATCCGCGAAGTGCCCGGGTAGGCGAAGTGCTTCCGCAGGCTAATTGCGGTGGATGTGGTTACCCCGGTTGTAGCGGATTTGCAGATGCTTGTGTGAAGGCTGGTTCGCTGGAAGGTAAGTTTTGCCCCGTAGGCGGACAGCCTGTCATGGACAAGATTGCCGGTATTTTAGGGTTGGACGCCGTTGCTTCCGAACCTTTGGTTGCGGTGGTGAGGTGTAACGGGACATGTGCCAACCGTCCCCGCCTGAACCAATACGACGGTGTCATGAGTTGTGCCATCGCCGCTTCACTTTACGGTGGTGAAACAGGTTGTAGCTATGGATGCTTGGGATGTGGCGACTGTGTAGCTGCCTGCCGGTTCGATGCCATCCACATGAATCCGGAAACCGGACTTCCTGAGGTGGACGAAGAGAAATGTACAGCTTGTGGCGCATGCGTCAAGGCATGTCCCAAAACCATCATCGAACTACGTCCCCAAGGCAAAAAATCGCGCCGCATCTATGTGCAGTGCGTAAACAAAGACAAGGGTGCCGTGGCGCGCAAGGCTTGCACCGTGGCATGTATCGGCTGCGGCAAGTGTGTCAAGGCGTGTGCTTTCGATGCCATCACGTTGGAAAACAATCTGGCCTACATCGACCCTTACAAGTGCAAGCTCTGCCGCAAGTGCGAAGAGGCATGTCCGCAAGACACCATTATCGCGCTGAACTTCCCGCCACGTAAACCCAAAACAGAATCGGTTGCTCCACCTGTTGAGAAGGTTGCCGAAACTTCCCCTAAGGCTGCCGAAGCCGCTCTTGAAACAGCCGAAACTCCGAAAACGGCAAAAGTGACCGAAGTTGTAGAAGCCCCGAAACCGGAGGCATGAATTAATGAGTAAATAAACGACTAAAAATACAGAATTGTATGTTGAAGACATTTTCAATCGGTGGAGTTCATCCACACGAAAATAAACTTTCAGCTCATCAGCCCATTGTCAAGGCAGATGTCCCGGCAAAGGCCGTCATCTTGCTTGGACAACACATCGGCGCTCCTGCCAAGCCCATAGTAGCCAAAGGCGATGCAGTGAAAGTAGGTACGAAGATTGCCGAACCAGGCGGTTTTGTATCGGCAGCCATCCACTCGTCGGTCAGTGGAAAAGTGGCTAAGATTGATACGATTATCGATGCCAGTGGTTATGCCAAACCCGCCATCTTCATCGATGTGGAAGGAGATGAATGGGAAGAATCCATCGACCGTAGCGAGACGCTGGTAAAGGAATGCGCCCTCGGTGCGGAGGAGATTGTGAAGAAGATAACCGATGCCGGTATCGTGGGATTGGGCGGAGCCTGTTTTCCCACGCAAGTGAAGCTGTGTCCTCCTCCCGCATTCAAGGCCGACTGCGTCATCATCAATGCCGTGGAGTGCGAACCTTATCTTACTGCCGACCACCAGCTGATGCTGGAGCATGCCGAAGAAATCATGGTGGGAGTGTCCATCCTGATGAAAGCCGTGAAAGTGAACAAAGCCTTTATTGGTATTGAGAACAACAAGCCTGATGCCATTCAGTTGATGGGCAAAGTGGCATCTGCCTATGCAGGTATCGAAGTAGTACCTTTAAAAGTGCAGTATCCGCAAGGAGGCGAAAAACAACTGATTGATGCCGTCATCAGTCGTCAGGTGGCAGCCGGAGCGTTGCCCATTTCCACCGGAGCCGTTGTGCAGAACGTGGGTACGGCATTTGCCGTATATCAGGCCGTCCAAAAGAATAAGCCATTGTTTGAGCGTGTCATCACTGTCACCGGTAAATCTCTCTCAAAGCCTTCCAATTTCCTTGCCCGTATCGGCACGCCCATGAAGCAATTGATTGATGCCTGCGGAGGTCTGCCCGAAGATACGGGAAAGATTATCGGCGGCGGCCCCATGATGGGCAAAGCGTTGGTGAATACAGACGTGCCCACCGCAAAAGGCAGTTCGGGCATCCTTATCATGAACGACAAGGAGGCCAAGCGAAGCGAAGTGCAGCCCTGTATTCGTTGTGCCAAGTGTGTATCGGCCTGCCCTATGGGACTGGAACCTTACCTGCTTGCCACTGTGTCGGCTCACGGAGATTTCGAGAAAGTAGAGAAAGAAGACGTCATGTCGTGCATAGAATGCGGTTCGTGCCAGTTTACATGTCCTTCCAACCGTCCGTTGCTGGACTATATCCGTTTGGGCAAGGGCAAAGTAGGAGCTATGATTCGCGCGCGTCAAGTAAAAAAATGAAAGTAGAATTTTATCCTTATGAATAAATTAATCGTATCCCTTTCGCCCCACGTTCATGGAGGCGACAGCGTGAAGAAGAATATGTACGGCGTACTCGTGGCATTGATGCCGGCCTTCCTCGTGTCGCTCTACTTTTTCGGACTGGGTGCGCTGATTGTTACGGCCACTTCCGTAGCAGCCTGCCTGTTTTTTGAATGGGCCATCGGCAAATATCTTTTAAAGAAAGAAACCGCAACTATCACCGACGGGTCTGCCGTTATCACTGGTGTATTGCTGGCATTCAACCTACCTTCCAATCTTCCTGTCTGGATTATCATCTTAGGTGCACTGTTTGCTATCGGTGTAGGTAAGATGTCTTTCGGCGGTTTGGGAGCCAATCCGTTCAACCCCGCATTGGCCGGGCGTGTGTTCCTCTTGCTCTCATTTCCCGTGCAGATGACTACTTGGCCGGTAGTTGGTCAACTAACCGCATATACCGATGCCACCACGGCCGCCACTCCTCTGGCCATAATGAAAGGAGTCATCAATGGTGCTCCGGGCATGTCGTTGAGCGACCTTCCGGGAGCTTTCGACCTGCTGATTGGTAACAATGGCGGTTGCCTCGGCGAAGTCAGCGCATTGGCCTTACTGTTAGGACTGGTCTATATGTTATGGAAAAGAATTATTTCTTGGCATATTCCCGTGTCTATTCTTGCAACAGTGTTTGTTTTTTCCGGCATCATGCATTTGGTGAATCCCGGTCTTTATGTATCTCCGTTTGTACAGCTGCTCTCAGGTGGTTTGATGCTGGGAGCCGTCTTCATGGCAACGGACTATGTCACTTCTCCGATGAGCCACAAAGGAATGTTGATTTATGGTGTATGCATCGGCTTGCTGACAGTCGTTATCCGTCTTTTCGGAGCTTATCCAGAAGGTATGTCGTTCGCCATTCTGATAATGAATGCGTTTACTCCGTTAATTAATACGTATGTCAAACCTAAACGCTTTGGGGAGGTAGCGAAGAAGAAATGAAAAAGTTAGAATCATCCTTGAAGAATATGTTGCTGGTGCTTACGGGTGTCACTGTCATCTCCGTAGCGTTGCTGGCTTATGTGAACGAACTCACCAAAGAACCCATTGCGAAGGCCAACGCCAAAACCCTGAGCGATGCGGTCAGTGCAGTAGTGCCGGGATTCGACAACGACCCCATAGCCGAAAAGAAAATGCAGGAAGTGGATGGAGTGGAATATGCCGTATATCCGGCCACTAAAGCCGGCCAATATATCGGTGCGGCCATCGAAGCTACAAGCATGGGCTTCGGTGGTGAGCTGAAGGTACTGGTAGGCTTCGATGCCGATGGAAAGGTTATAGACTATTCCTTGTTGTCGCATGTAGAGACACCGGGATTGGGTTCCAAGGCCTCCGATTGGTTCAAGAAAGGCAATAAGGGCGATATCACCGGTATGAATCCGGGTGAAACGCCGCTGACAGTCAGCAAAGACGGAGGTAAGGTAGATGCAATCACGGCTTCTACCATAACCTCGCGTGCTTTCCTTAAAGCCGTGAATGCTGCCTATGCCGCTTATGCCGGACAAAACACGGCCGACGGCACTACGAGCGCTACTCAAAAGAATGTTGAACAACCCGCCGACACCGTAGCTACCCAAGCTGCGGATACGCTCGGTGCTAAATAAGAAAGGAGTAGAGATATGAATAATTTTAAAGTGATGATGAACGGGATTGTGAAAGAAAATCCCACATTTGTGCTCCTGTTGGGCATGTGTCCTACACTTGGTACTACCTCCTCGGCCATCAATGGTATGGGCATGGGACTTGCCACCATGTTCGTACTGATTTGTTCCAATATAGTGATTTCTGCCATCAAGAATCTGATTCCCGACATGGTGCGTATCCCTTCTTTCATTGTGGTAATCGCCTCTTTCGTGACATTGCTTCAAATGGTGATGCAGGCCTATGTGCCGGCACTGTATGCCACACTGGGGCTTTTCATTCCGCTGATTGTGGTGAACTGCATTGTGCTGGGGCGTGCCGAAGCTTTTGCAGCGAAGAACGGTCCTGTGGCATCCATGTTCGATGGTTTGGGTATGGGACTTGGTTTTACGCTTGCACTGACGTTGCTGGGAGCCGTTCGCGAATTCCTCGGTACCGGAAAAATTTTCAACTTCTCCATTCTGCCCGAAGAATACGGTATGTTGGTTTTTGTCCTTGCCCCGGGTGCATTTATTGCTCTGGGATATCTGATAGCCTTGATTAACAGCCTGAAGAAGAGCAATTAAAGTGAAGGATTGAAAGAACGAAATAAACAATTAGAATTATGGAATATATATTGATATTTATCTCGGCAATCTTTGTAAACAACATCGTATTGTCGCAATTTTTGGGAATCTGCCCGTTTCTGGGCGTTTCCAAGAAAGTAGAGACGGCATTGGGCATGTCGGCGGCAGTGGCATTTGTGCTAACCATTGCTACTATTGTCACATTTCTTATTCAGAAGTATGTACTCGATGCCTTCGGATTGGGATATTTGCAGACAATTACTTTCATTCTGGTGATTGCCGCTTTGGTACAGATGGTGGAAATCATTCTGAAGAAAGTTTCTCCATCATTGTATCAGGCATTGGGTGTATTCCTCCCGTTGATAACCACCAACTGTTGTATTCTCGGTGTGGCTATCCTCGTTATCCAGAAAGACTATGACCTGCTTACGGGTGTGGTTTATGCTTTCTCTACCGCGCTCGGCTTTGGGTTGGCGTTGACCCTGTTTGCCGGCTTGCGCGAGCAGATGAGCTTGGTGGATATCCCCAAAGGCATGCGAGGCACTCCCATAGCCCTGATAACTGCCGGTCTGCTGGCAATGGCATTCATGGGTTTCTCTGGGGTCGTAAAAATCTGAGAAACAGAAACTATAAAAGATAGAAGAGGAGATAAACAAAATTTTATCTCCTCTTCTATCTTTTATATTAAAATATTTTCGTACATTTGCATCGTAATTCATAACTCTAAAGGCTAAATCGCTTAATTTGAATATGAAAGAAAAGATATTAGTTACGGGAGGAACCGGATACATCGGTTCACATACTGTGGTAGAGCTTCAGAGCGCCGGTTACGAAGTGGTTATCATCGATAACCTGTCGAACTCTTCCGCAGACGTCGTAGATAATATAGAAAAAGTGTCCGGCATACGTCCTGTGTTCGAGAAACTGGACTGTCTGAACTTTGAAGGTCTCGATGCTTTGTTTGCAAAGCACAAAGGAATCAAGGCCATCATTCATTTCGCAGCCAGCAAGGCTGTGGGCGAATCTGTTCAAAAGCCGTTGATGTATTATCGCAATAACTTGGTGTCATTGATAAACCTGCTGGAATTAATGCCGAAATATGGAGTAGAAGGTATCGTGTTCTCCTCATCTTGTACGGTCTATGGCCAGCCGGACGAACTTCCGGTAACGGAAAAAGCACCTATCAAGAAAGCAGAGTCTCCTTATGGCAACACGAAGCAGATAAACGAAGAAATTGTTCGTGACACAGTTGCTTCGGGCGCTCCTGTCAAGGCTGTCTTGTTGCGTTACTTCAATCCGATTGGTGCACACCCCACTGCATTATTGGGTGAGTTACCTAACGGTGTGCCGCAGAACCTGATACCATATCTAACCCAGACGGCCATCGGCATTCGCGAGAAATTGAGTGTATTTGGTGATGATTACAATACTCCCGATGGTTCTTGCATCCGCGACTTCATCAATGTGGTAGATTTGGCAAAGGCGCACGTAGTGGCCATCCGCCGCATATTGGAGAACAAACAGAAAGAAAAAGTAGAAGTGTTTAATATCGGTACGGGACGTGGACTTTCAGTTTTGGAATTGATAAACGCTTTTGAAAAAGCTACCGGAGTGAAGTTGAACTATCAAATTGTGGGTCGTCGTGCCGGTGATATAGAGAAGGTATGGGCAAATCCGGAATTGGCCAACAATGAATTGGGATGGAAAGCGGAAACCGGAATCGAAGATACATTGCTTTCCGCATGGAAGTGGCAGTTAAAGCTTCGTGAAAGAGGAATACAATAAATGTATATATAGTTTAAACTGACTATGAACAAATGTTCTCTACATTTGTTTATAAAGAGACAATCCGCCTGAAGCTATCGATGTATATGTGAATATCCATAAGGTAGTACGTATGTCTCCCCGACATAGACAGGTGCGATTGCATAGTAGTTTTGTCGTGTTTTATTTTGTGTTTGTGTTGTGAGTGAGGGTGTGTCAAAATAGACACATCCTCTTTTTTTGTTTTTTCGCGTCTTCCCTGCTCGATTTCCCTTATGCCGCAATCAACTCTGTTTTTCTTCCATGACGGCCTCCATTGGGCCGGAAAAGGCGTATCAGGACACAAATCAAGGCTGTAAATGCGTCTGACAGCCCCGATATCCCCCCCTTGAGCATCTTTGCGCACATTTTCTTGATGTTGAAGGCCATGGCGAAGAAGGCAAAGTCCATCAAAACCTTGTCTTTTCCAAAGTGCCGGAAGCGTCGGTATGCCATATCGAACTTCATCTGTCCGAAGACGGCTTCAGGTTCAATGCACCGCCGTCCCCTGTGCCTGATGCCTTCCCGGGAAGTGAGCCTTTCCCGTGCCTTTCCCTTGTATTCGTTCAGCCTGTGGTTGACCTCCATGATGCGTCTGTCCGTCCTTGCCCCGTAGCATCTGCATCTGAGCGGGCATCCTTTGCAGTTCTGCGCCCGGTAGCGTGCGCTTTCGGTGAGGTATCCGCCTGCGGTCTTTCCACGGGTTGTCCCGACGCGCTCCATGTGCTGCCCCATGGGACAGACGTAATAATCCTCCTCCTTATTATAGTACAGGCTGTCCTGATGGAACGGGGCCGGTGTATAATGTGGACGCTGTTCCATGTGGAAACGGTTGTACTTGACGTATGCCTCCACGCCGGCATCCTCCATGAAACGGTAGTTCTCCTCCGAGCCGTACCCCGAGTCGGCAACGGCGGTGGAAGGATGACGGTGATAGCGCCGGAAGAAAGAATCCATAAAGGGGATAAACGTGAGCGTGTCGGTGGGATTGGGAAACAGGGCAAAGTCGGTGATGAACTGGTTCTCCGTCGCTATCTGGAGATTATAGCCGGGCTTGGTCTGCCCGTTGTTCATGGCATCCTCTTTCATGTGCATGAACGTGGCGTCAGGGTCTGTCTTGGACATGGAATTGCGACTGCCAATCTGTTCAAGACGGCTGTCATACTCCTGCAGTTTCTCACGGTACTTATCCAGTTCCTTTATCTGTTTCTCCTTTTTCTTGCACTGTGCTTTCTCTTCTTTGGTGGTAGCGGCAGGGGGCGTGGCAAGGGCTTCTCTAAGTTCGGCAGACAGTTCGCTCAATGTTGCGGGCGTGAACTCCACATGCTCTTTCTCCGAGGATTTCTCTTGCGCAATGGTATCATCGACCTGCTGCAGGAGGATGCGTATCTTCTCTATCAGTTTAGTGCGATTCTTTTCTATTGTCCTGCGCCATACAAAAGTGTATTTGTTGGCTTTTGACTCTATCTTCGTACCATCGATATATTCCACATCGAGCGTTACAAAGCCACGCTCCGCGAGCAGAAGAACCAACCGGGTAAATACATTGTTGAGTTCGTCCTTGACACGATTACGGAATCGGTTGATAGTAATAAAATCAGGTTTCTCATATCCTGCAAGCCAAATGAAGTGTATGTCACGCAGGAGCAATTGCTCTATCTTGCGGCAAGAATAGATATTATTCATATAGGCATAGAGGATAACCTTGAGCATCATCTTCGGGTGGTATGGACTACGACCGCTTTCCTTGTAGAGCTTGCGGAAATTATCCAAATTAAGACCGTCAACAATGGCGTTGACCATGCGGACAGGGTCGTTCTCCGCAATATTTTCATCAAGCCGTTGTGGAAAAAGCACCGTTTGGTTGCAAGTGTAAGGGCGAAAGTGTAACTTTGACATAACGTAATTTTGTATGCCTAAAGTTACAAAAACTTTAGGAAATAGCAAAGCCCTGGCTTGAGAAAGTCGGGGCTTTGTGCAAAAAAAGAGGATGTGTCTATTTTGACACACCCTCATTTTTTATATGAGAAATAGGCTCTGTAAGTATGGCTATAAAAAATACAGATCTCACAGAATTGACATGCTTAAAATTATATAGAAGCATGCGTTTTCTGTGCAATCTGTACTTAAAAAAATGAGAGTTTTTATTCTTACTCTCTTTCCTATCGGGAATTATCTTGCTGCATAATAAGTGTTGATCATTGTTGCCTGATGAGCTGCTGCCACACCATTAGCATCCAATGTAACCGTCATTTCTTCACCGTTAGGGAGAGTGATCTGTGCAGTACCGTCATTGTTCATCTGCAAAAGTTCGGTGCTGACACCTTCGGTCACAATATTCCAAGTATTTAATTCTTTGTTGTATATCAACTCCATAGAAGTACTTTCACCTTCTTTTGTGATAGAGTAACCATTCTCAAGAGTTTGTACTAAGTAATTGCCGTTTTCACCTTTTACTTTTTTTACATCACCTACACTGGCTATAGGATTGTTACCACTCCAGAATTCGATGGAGTTGATAACCAAAGCATCGGCTACATAACATACACCATATACCGGAACAATGTTGAATGCAAGGAAAATCAATTCGTTCACAAACTTGTTGCTGACATTTTGATTCCAATTTACCAATTTACCATGCAAAGCAAAAGAGCCAATGCAGGAACTCAAAAGGAAAGCACCACAAACCATTACAGTGGCAGCCATCTTGAAATTAAGCTTTTTCATAATCATTCTTTTTTTAAAGTTTAATGATATTTTATTATGGATAGCTCTTTGAGAGAGCCATTGTTAATTACCTGCAAATATATACTTTTTCAAATAAAAAGTATATAACTCTTGAAAAAAAACTGTTTATTAAAAATAAATAACAACTATTTATCTCTTTTTTTGATATATAAACTTCTCAAGCCAACTGTCTATTGCATACTTCCCCGAACCCACAATATACATCAGGATAAATACTGCCAAATAGATAAAAGCAAGTTCTTTGGCGGCAAAAGGGTCGTTAGCATGAATGATGAAGAAAGCGACTATCATTGTGAATATCATGGGGATCATTGACAAACGGTATAAGAAACCTAAAATAAAAGCAATGGAACATGCCAATTCTCCAAAAATGGCTAAACTTAAAGAAAGGGAAGAGCCTACCCTTAAGGGATCGGGAAAAACTGCGGATAACTCTTGAAAATCTGTCCATTTCCGGATACCATGAGTCATCATTAATATACCAAACACTATTCTTGCCATTAGCAGTATAACAGATACGATTTTTCCATCCGGTTGAGTAGGAAATAATAATTGTCTAAACATAATTTTCTCTTTTTTGGTTTATATAGAGAGTGTCACTAGTGGGCACTTTAAATTAAACATCGTTCTTTGAAATCTTTGATAATCGCATAGTTATGTATCTTTTTGTAGCGTGACGATTTGAATTGAAAAGTTGTTTTAGCTTTGTCCAAAAGCTCAAAACAATGAATCAAGGCAAATATATCTTCGCTCAACTTACAGATTTTCTTCCCCGTCGTGTCTTTGACCGTTTGGTAGAGAAGTATTCCGGGAATAAGAAAATCAGAACATTCACCTGTTGGAATCAGATGCTGTGCATGATCTTCGGACAACTGACCGCCCGAGACAGTATGCGTGACCTTATGCTCAGCCTTGAGGCACACAAGAACAAGTATTATCACTTGGGATTCGGTCCAACAGTTAGCCGTACCAATCTGGGGAAAGCAAACCGGAATAGAGATTATCGTATCTACGAAGAATTTGCTTATACCCTGATTGCGGAAGCCCGTAATAGCTACAACAAAAATGACTTCGAGGTGAAAGTTGACGGTAATGTTTATGCCTTTGATTCCTCCACCATAGACCTTTGTCTGAATGTTTTTTGGTGGGCGGAATTTAAGAAACACAAAGGAGGCATCAAACTTCATACCTTGTATGATGTAAAGACTTCCATACCGACAATCGTACTGGTAACCAATGCTAAAGTACATGACGTAAACATGCTGGATGAGTTGAGTTATGAAAAGGGAAGTTTCTATATCATGGATAAAGGATATGTTGACTTCACCCGTTTGCATAAGCTTCACACCAGTGGTGCTTACTTCGTTACACGTGCAAAAGATAATATGAGATTCCGTAGAATGTATTCCCGTGAAGTCGATAAAACAACCGGAATAAAATGTGATCAGATTGGAATGCTTGAAACGTATAAATCGCTCAAAGCATATCCGGACAAACTCCGGCGGGTTAAATACTACGATGAAGAACTGGACAGAGAATTTGTGTTCATCACCAACAACATGGAACTATCAGCAGAGGAAATTGCTTTGCTATACAAGAACCGTTGGCAGGTGGAACTATTTTTCAAATGGATAAAGCAACACCTGAAAGTAAAATCTTTTTGGGGCACCACGATGAATGCAGTCAAGATACAAGTGTACTGTGCCATCATAACATACTGTCTGGTTGCCATTGTCGCTTACAGATTGAAAGTTAACCGTCCAATCTACGAAATTCTACAAATTTTGAGCTTTTCTCTACTGGATAAAACGTCTGTAAGAGAGATACTTACCGATTGCGATTACAAAAATGTCAAAGAACTAAATTATAAACAATTGAAAATCAGATGGGATTAAGTGCCCAGCAGTGAGAGAGTGTAACAAAAAATAATTCTGAAAAGTTTATTCCTGTTTCAATAAATGAAAGATGAATCGAATCGGTATTCTTTTGTTTTCAGCAATTGCTCTTTCCTTGACTTATTTGTCTTTCGCTTTGTAACCACAAGGTATAGATTCTCCTGTTAATGTCGTACATTTGAATTATTATGTTCGGTCCAAATACAGAATACATAGTGCACATTCTTAGCAGCAGCATCCGTGAGGAGGATTCATGAATGAACCTTGTCACGGAAGAATATGTCTGTTTCATTGTAGTTAGCAGAAAGTAAATATAAATAAACAGCTATAGGAAGTGTAATTTATTGAAAAAAATGTATATTTGCAACGTTCTCTTATAATAATCACTTTTGATTTCATATCCGATTGTGTTATGAGGAAAAAGACTATATATAAACTAGCAATTCTAGCTATAACAGGTTTATTGTTACTTTCGTGCTGGGATACTGATAAAAGCAGGCTTATTACTCAGGAACATTTGGATATAGATAGTTTAGAGGTACAAGGTGTGCGCTATCGCGAGCATGCACGTTTCAATGAAGCCATCGAATGCCATCGCAAAGGATTGCAAATAGCAATGCATCTTAAGGATACATTTGCAATTGTGCGAGCTTTGAATAATATTGGTACAAACTTTCGCCGTTTAGGTATTCTGGACGAAGCATCCACTTATCATTATCACGCGTTGCTGCTATGTGAACAATTTAAAGACAAAAGCAGTGTTCAAGCCAGAAAGAATAGGGTTATCACATTGAGTGGCATTGGGAATATACACCTGACATTAGATAATCGAGATACGGCAGACAGCATTTTCCGGGTAGCATTGATGGAAGAAAAAAAGCTGAATAGTAATCTCGGACTGGCCATGAATTATGCCAATCTGGGGTATATTTTTGAGCAGAAAGGGATGCTGGACTCCGCATTGGTTTATTATCAGCATTCAATGGAGCATAACCGCATGGCCAAATCCATTGTGGGGATTTCTCTTTGCCACAATCATTTCGGACGCTTGTATGAGAAAGAGAAGCGTTGGGACGACGCTTTGCGTGAATATCGCAATGCTTACAATCTGATGGTGGATAAAAGTGACCTCTATCATTGGCTGGAAGCTTGTTTGGCATTGGCGCGAGTAAATCTGTCGAAAAAGAATCTGCCGGACGCACGGTCTTACTTAGAACGTGCTAAGAAAGCAGCAAAAGAAATGAATTCCTGGGAACATTTGTCCGAAGTGTATCTGTTGAATTATCTTTATCATGAAGAAACGGGAGATTGCCGTCGTGCCCTAGACAGCTATATCCTGAATAGGACTTATGCTGATAGTATAAAAAATGCCAAGAACCAAAATCATATACAGAATTTGCGTATTGATTATGAACGAGAGAAGAATAACAGGGAATTATTGTCGGTTCGTGAAAACTATCGAATGGAACAGCGCACAAAAAACATTATTTTGAATAGCACGTTCTTTATCTTGTTCATTATGCTGGTGGCACTTGGCTTTTTGTGGTATGCTTTTCGCATGAAATCGCGTAGCCAACGGGTTATGCGGCACATGGAAAACGTACGTAACAGTTTTTTTACTAATATTACCCACGAGTTTCGCACACCATTGACGGTGATATTGGGGCTATCGGAACAATTACAGAAGGGAAAGCTGACACAGGAAGAGCAAAAGCAGGGGTTGGCCACCATTGTACGTCAAGGCAAAAGCCTGCTTGAACTGGTGAACCAATTATTGGATATCTCTAAAATAAAATCAGAATTAGGCACTCCGGAATGGCGCAATGGTGATTCGGTAGCATATATGCGTATGGTTATGGAGAACTATCGTGCTTATTCGCGACAAAAACAGATAGAGTTGCGTTTTATTCCTGCCGAAACCGTGATTATGATGGATTTCGTTCCCGAATATTTTTGTAAAATAACTCGTAACCTGCTTTCTAATGCCTTCAAGTACACTCCCAAAGGAGGAAGCATTCTTGTAACTATGAAGCAAAAGGAAGAACGGCTTATGCTATGTGTTACAGATTCCGGTATGGGAATCAGCAAAGAAGATATTCCTAATATATTCAACCCTTTCTACCAAGGAGTGAACAGCAAAGAAGGCCTTAGTACCGGAATAGGTCTTCCATTGGTACGGCAGATAGTAGAAAGTATGGGCGGCGATATCAACGTGGAAAGTATGCCTGGAAAAGGGACTACATTTACAGTTTCTCTGCCTTTGAGGCATGGAAGCACAGCTTGGAAAGCATGGACTACAGAAGAACTGTCAGAAGAAAAAGGTTGTATGGCAGAGTGTTTTGATACAAACAATTTTTCTGATATACAGGCCACATCCGAAACTTCGGAATCGCCGCTTGTCCTGATAGTGGAAGATAATGAAGATATCTCTTACTACATTGGAAGGTTGCTAAAGGAGAAATATCGCCTGCTGTATGCCCGCGACGGCGAAGAAGGGTTGGAAAAGGCAAATGAGTTTATTCCCGACTTGATAATTACAGACCTAATGATGCCCCAAAAAGACGGTTATGAATTATGCCGGGAAGTGCGCAAATCGGAACTGCTAAACCATATTCCCATCATTATCGTTACTGCCAAAAATAATGACAGCGACCGTATCGAAGGGCTTGATGCCGGAGCGGACGCTTATTTGCAAAAGCCTTTCAACCCCGACGAACTGCACATTCATGTTCAGCATCTGCTGGAACAACGCCGCATGCTGCGCGAAAAGTATTCACGCGCAACAAACGAATGCGAGAAACAAGCTGTAGAACTAAGCCTTAACGACAAGAACTTTTTAATGCGCTTGAATGATGTGATCTACTCCATGCTAAGTAATCACGATTTGAGTTCGGACATCGTGGCAGACCGTATGTGTATGAGTCTTTCACAACTAAACCGTAAGGTAAAGATCATCACAGGTTTCAGTACTTCGGGGTATGTCCTTCAAATGCGGTTGGACAAATCGAAACGTCTATTGGCCTCCACCGAAACACCGATAGGGGACATTGCCTTGAAATGTGGATTTCCGGAAATATCTTACTTTTCACGTATATTCAAGCAGACATTCCAAATGACACCTTCGCAGTATCGCAAAAGTAACAAAGAATATCTCAGTCGAGGATAAAAGTCCATTTTCCTTTCTCATGAATGCATCCGCAATGCCTGTTCATAAATACTGTGCATACTAAATCAAGCAGTTTGAGTGAACAGTAATCATTGAGTTGTGTATTGTACTTATAGGATAAATCTGCCGGATTCATAGAATAAAACCGTTTGTGGCAAACAGTAAACTTGTTCGAAGCCTGAACAAATCTCTGTTCGCGCCGTGCGAACGTATATCCGCAGGCTGCGAACGAACAAAACCCCGGTCAACACGAAGAGGTCATAGTGCCAATGTGTGATTTATGAATGTCATGGTCTTGCGGGCTGCTTGAAAGCACGTTAAAAACACTCTGTATGGAAAGCATAAAATAGAATGAAGCGGATTATCCAAGAATAGTTTTAGTTGACAGCAATCATACGACATCTTGATTATTGCAATCTAAAAATGATAGATGGTACTTTTATTGTATTTTTATTTTTGTTTAAAACAACGTCTGTAAATCAAACGATTATCTTGTATTATTGCGCATATTAGTCAAATGCTTTCAATGAAAAATGCGCAGTAGATACCAATTATTGCGTATCAGATGCAAACATTGATAGGGGCTATAGGCTACCTTTGCCAACAGAAAAACCGATGTTTTACTCAACCGTTATTCAGAATATGGATAAAAAGAAAAAACCATTACTGACATACGAACAAGTGGTAGATATAATTGACGAGCGCATTTCATGTGATGAAGACGATGCATGTGATGAGCGTATAGTACGGGTTGAAAAAGCAGCGGAGGAACTTGAACATAAGAATATGAGAAGAAAGTGGAGCAGGAGGTTGCGCCTATGCCTACGACAGTTTTGGAAAATATTCTTCAGGAATCGTTCTCAACAATAAGATAGGTTATAGGCGAAAGCTAAAAAGAACCTCTATTAAATAAAAAAGCGAACTATAATTTTAGGTATTAGATATTCGCAATGATGTATAGCACATCTTGCTTTTTAGGAAGCCTGTGAAGGTGAACATTTTTTCTTGAGGGAGATGTCCTTATAACGTTTTGTTTTGTTTGAGTTATATACTAAGGCTCCATCTCCCTCTTTATTTTTTCGTAAGGGAAGTAGAAAGTGAAATTGAAATATAACTTGGTGAGCTAGACTAGACATTCGGTATAACGTTAACAGAGAGTTCTTTTATTCTAATTCTCTCGATAAGGGCATAAGCTCTGTGAATGAAGGTCTGCCGCTGCGGCAACATCAGTGGTAGATTCTTCAATTCAAATGTTCTCAAAGGTATTGATTGAATGGAGCCTGTTTAATATTGTCCGGCACTCTCTCTTGATGAAATATAAAGAAACTCCGATTAAATAGAAGAAACTATTAAACAGGCTCTCAATCAAAAAAACAGCTTTTTCTTCGCGTAAGAAAAGCATATCTTTATTCTGAAGAGTAAACAGTCATAAGACTTCAAGATACTCCTGATTGTGAAATCAGATTTTTAATGAAAACTGGTGTTGGGTTCTCTCCTTCAGTAACATTTCTCAACTTTGAGCAATGGCTCTGGAGGAGAGATTATATTTTAGGTATTAGGAATAGAGCGAATTCCGGATATAAAGCTTCGTATCACAGGAAACATCTCTTCTGCAGATTTTAACCCGCTGCAAGCAGCCTCCAAAGGACATTGCCCTGTACCCATTCGGTTTATAATATGCGGCACTTCTTCTGCAAAAGCCACATCTATATCTGCTTTGCGCAACAGCCCCAATGCCGGGCTACTGATGACATCGGCATAAACTTTTTTGATTCCTCCCAATACTATCAGAGCAGCCGCCCCTTTTCCTATTATCTTGTCGGCAATGGCAGCCCCACGCATAAATGCAGGGTCTGCCTGATACAAATCGTATAAATCCATCACCCCTCGTCGGGTAAAGGTGCGAATTTCCTTATCATTTCTCATCACACAAGAGTATCCTCCTTTATGAAGCATGTCGATGGTGCATTCCATCTTACAGCGTTTCTTGTTTCAAATGTTCTACAAACCTGTCTATGCGATGTAACTCCTTGGGAATGTCAATTGTTTGCGGACAATGAGGGGTGCACTGATTGCAACCAATGCAATGGTTGGCCTGCCTCAGTTTGGGTACACTACGGTCGTAGCCCACAAGAAATGCCCGGCGTGCTTGCCGATAGTTTTCGTCCTGACTGCTTTCGGGTATATTTCCTTCGTTGACGCATTTGTTATAATGAAGCAGTACTGCCGGAATGTCGATGCCATACGGACAAGGCATACAATACTTGCAGTCATTGCAGGTTATGGTTGGATATTCCATCATCAAGTCTGCCGTATCATACAGAAATTGGGTTTCTTCGTCAGTCAGCGACACCAATGGCGAGTAGGTGCGTATATTATCTTGCAGATGCTCCATATAGGTCATCCCGCTCAACACCGTAAGCACATCTTCAGGCGAACCGGCATAACGGAACGCCCAAGAAGCCACACTGTTGTCCGGTTCGCGTTGCTTCAGCCGTGCCACAATGTGATCGGGCACTTTGGAAAGCCGTCCTCCCAATAGAGGTTCCATTACGACAGCCGGGATATTGCGTTTAGCCAATTCGTTATAAAGGTATTCGGCCTTGAAATTGCTGCCCGAAGCATGTTTCCAGTCTATATAATTCAACTGGATTTGCACAAAATCCCAATGCACCTCTCCACGGTCGTGCATTTGCAAAGCATAGTCATACGCCTTGATATCTCCATGAAACGACCACCCCAAACGACGGATGCGTCCTGCTTCACGCTCTTTGACAAGAAAATCAATCATGCCGTTGTCAATATAGCGTTTTTTGAATTGTTCCATTCCACCACCGCCAATCATGTGCAGCAAGTAATAGTCAATATAATCCACCTGCAATTCTTTGAACGACTTGCGATACATGGCAATAGAGTTCTCGCGGCTCCAAGTGTCGGGATGAAAATTGGAGAGTTTGGTTGCTATATAGAAAGACTCCCGCGGATGACGTTTCAATGCAATTCCCGTAGACTTTTCGCTCCATCCCTGTACATATACCGGAGATGTATCAAAATAATTCACACCATGGGCAATGGCATAATCCACCAGTTCATTAACAGCATCCTGATCTATCATATCACCCTTACCGTCCGAAGCCGGAACGGTGGGCCAACGCATGCATCCATATCCCAAGATGGAAACTTTGTCATCTCCCAAGCCCGAGAAGCTTCGGTAGGTCATTTTATCCGTAGGGATGGGTCCCAATACTTTGTTGCTTTTATTACTTCCTTCTTCAGATTTGCAACCATAGAGAGCGGCGGTAGAGCTAACGGTCGTAATACCTACGATTTTCAGGAAATCACGACGATTCATATTTTTGTTCTGTTCTTCCATAACGATAAAAGTTCTAAAGATTATACAATCCGATGTCTTTCATGCCCTTCCACATAGATGGCTGTGAACGGACGGGCCGGACAAAGATTCTCGCATGCGCCACAACCAATACAGCGCTCGACATTAATCGCCGGTATTTTCGTGGAATTTCTGTCTTCCGCCACATTCGGCACCATTTGTATAGCTCCCACGGGGCAATGACGGGCACAATTGCCACACTCCACACCATCCGTCAGCGGGATGCAGTTTCTCTTCACCCATACGGCATGGCCTATCTGAACAGACGATTTATCAACCCTGCTAATGGGTAATATAGCCCCTGCCGGACAAACTTCAGAGCACTTCACGCACTCCGGCCTACAATAACCACGTTCATACGACATCTCCGGCTGCATCAACTTCATCAAGTCAGTAGAAGGACGAAGAACTTGATTGGGACAGACTGATACGCAGAGTTGGCAGGCCGTACAATGCTGCGCCATATTATGTGCACTCAACGCCCCCGGAGGAGTGATGGGCGTATTGCGATGGGGAATTGCTTTATCTTCAATTGTAGCCAGTCCGCCATCAACTTTCTTCTCCTGAGCTTTTACGAGAGAGGTGGCGGCAACCAAAGCTGTAGCCGTGAAGAAGCTGCGACGAGTATTATCCATATTATTATCTGAAGATATATTCGTGGCAGAAGAAGCTGCCGTTACAATGCTTTCTCCTTTTTGACTCCCGGCTGCATGATAGCTGCCTATGGGGTGATACTTATAAGAGATAGCACCGTGATTGCATGTTCCGATGCAATCCATACACGTCACGCAACGGCTGTTGTCTATGCGATATGATTTAAAATCAATGCATGCAGCCTTGCAACGACGGGAACATAGACTACACTTGTTACATTTCTCCGGATCTATCGTGATACGAAAAAGAGAATATCGTGAAATAAATCCCAAGACGGTGCCCACAGGACAGATTGTATTACAATAGGTTCTCCCGTTGCGCACGGCCAAAATGATGAGTAAAACGAAAGTTGCAACGGCAATGAGCAATGTAGGCAAACTCTTTATCCAGACCTCTGTTTCATAAAAGGCATAGCTGTCTGCACGCTCGGCCAAGTAAGCTAATCCGTTATTAGCCCATTGCCATATCGGTTGGAACAGGTTATTGGCTATGCGTCCATACGAACTGTAAGGTGCAAGTAAGGCAACGAACGAGCCAACACCGGCAATCAATGCAATTACAAACACTCCCAGTACACCGTAGCGCAACCATGACAAGGCGGGCGAGTAAGAGTAGGGGAGTTTTCTGCGTTTCGGGATTCTTCGTCCCAGCCATGCCATGACGTCCTGAAGGACACCCTAAGGACAAATGACGGAGCAATAAATACGTCCGCATACCAATGTGAGGATAACGAGCAACAGTATCACTCCCACGTTTAACGCCAATACGGCGGGGAGGAACTGAATTTTGGCCAGCCATCCGAACCACCCGTGCAATGTCCCTGTAAAGTCGAGGAACAATAAGGTGATAAGTGCAAAGAAAATCAATGCAAGAGTTAGTCTAATCTTCCGTAACATGATATTTTGATTTTAGGGTTTCTACAAGGGTATCAATAACCGGCGGTGAGCCATGTCTTAAATTCTGCTGCTTTATTTTTACTGATATAAATTCGTTCAGGCACTTCTGTATCAAGAGTGACAAGCAAGCGATTATCAAACCAGATTGTTATATTGACCACATTGTCTCGTCTGATTATAAATTGCTTGTTGGCACGAAAAAAGTTATTGGAATCAAGTGTTGTCATTATTTGATCCAATGTTTTGGAATAAGGATAATGAGTACCGTTTTTCAAATATATAAAAGAATTCTTATCGGCAGTATAAAAGAATGCAATATCGCTGAAACCTATCGGAATCAATTTATCTTTATAAGGTATCAGCATCTTGCTTTTATGCATTGAAGAGGGAGCAAGTTGCAGCAACTGCGATAAATAATGGCTAACATCAGTGTGGCTTAGTCTCTTGAACTTATCAATGGCGTGTTTCACTTCGCAGACTTTGATAGGCTTCAGCAAATAATCTATACTATTCACTTTAAAGGCCTCAATGGCATACTGGTCATAAGCCGTAGTAAATATAATGGGAGTTTCCACCTCCATTTTATCAAATATGGCAAAGGCTGAATCATCGGAAAGATGTATATCCATAAATATTAAATCGGGAGCAATTCCGGTTTTTAACCAATTGATGGTCTGCACCACACTTTCCGTATTGCCCACAACTTCAATATCCGGATCTATTTCACGCAGAATTTCCCTCAGATTTTCATACGATGATGTCTCATCCTCAACAATCAATACTTTCATTGCCACTTCATTTTAGAGGTAGATAAACAGTAAACCTTTTCTCTGTCATTTCAACCCTGATTTTTCGATTGGCCAACAATAGGAATCTGTTTTCCAGGTTTTTCAAACCGGTGCCGTTTGTCAATGGAACGGACAGTTTGGGATGTATCGGGTTAGAAACAATCAATTCGTCGCACTCATTCATAAATATGGAGATTTCCATTTTATGATCCGCATCTATTTTATTATGTACTATTACATTATCTACCAGTGGGAGCAAGGAAAGGACCGGCAAGGTCAAGGAATCTTTCGCAGCATTATCTATGTCGATTAAAAAAACGAGTTTATTGGCAAAACGTACTTCGGCGACAAATTGAAAGGCTTCAATAAATTCCAGTTCTTCGCGAAGAGAGACCACTCCTTTACGGTCGCTCTGCAAAATATACCGGAACATGTCCGACAGCTGGTCTACATATTCCAGTGTTTTTTTATCGTCCTTTTTACGGATCAATGATGAGATTCCACTGAGTGAATTGAAAAAGAAGTGAGGATTGATCTGATTAGTCAAAGCGTCACAACGGCTTTGCAGATTCTCCGTGCGCAAGCGTTCTATCTCTATTTCCTTTTCCTGCTGGGTTTTGTATAGCATAATGATATGTCCCAACAAAGTGGATATACAACAAACCACAAAGAATTGAAAGATGAGTATGCTTCCTATCGCATCGCGTGCCCCACAAAATTTAAAATTCAACGAGATAGGAACAAAAATGACATAGGCTGCCACTGCAATCATGAAATTGTAGAAAAACCTACGTTTGAGTTGATATAACGTGGCCTTGCGTAAATTGAAACGAAGTAATAAAGTGAATAAACCGGCGATATAAAGATAGCGGAAGATAAAAAACAAGCTGAAAACGATCCGATGACTTTGTGCAGCAGGAGAGTAAAATTCCCATGGCAGACATATTACGTTGGGATAGATAATGAGCATAGCCCCTATCAATCCGATAAGTAAAATCCTCCGGGAAATGTGTGCTGCGAATGAATTCATGGAATAACTGATAGTTCTTCATAAATGTACACAAAAAAAGGAGGAAGCTATGATTCGGTGGGAATTAAAACGAAAGAAAAGAGGATAAAAGCGAATTTACTCAATCGTTGTACACCCTCAGGGATTCGAACCCTGGACCCACTGATTAAGAGTCAGTTGCTCTACCAACTGAGCTAAGAGTGCATTCTGTTTTTTCTAATTTTGCGGGTGCAAAAGTAGTCTTTTGAATTTATTTAGCCAAACAAATGTTTATGTTTTTGCGAAAGGAGGGTGGTTTTTACTCAAATTCATACAAATCGGAAGGTGTTGTACGTTTCAATGCACAAAGATGTACGTCTTTTCCTACAACAATTCCTTTTTCTTTTAACTTCCACTCCACTGTTTTGTATGCCAATTCCGGATGATTATTGTCCTTACTCAAATGACAAAGCCAAATGTATTGCAAATGTCCCGTCATGTTTTCCGAAATAAATTCGGCGGTAGCTATGTTGCTCATGTGTCCGGTACGGCTGGTTATACGCTCCTTTAGATAGGGAGGATAACTGCCCATGCGCAACATCTCATCATCATAATTGGCTTCCAGTATGAGATAATTGGCCTTTTTAATATATTCCGCCGCAGTAGGAGTGATTTCGCCAAGGTCGGTGAGGAATGAAAACACCTTACCGTCTATTTGGATGCAATAGCCCACATTGTCCGTGCCGTCATGGGGCACTTCGAAAGACTCGATGGTAAAATCTTCTAATTGCATGGGTTGCTGTTTCTCCAAGTTACGGGCAGACGAATGTAGTTTTTCCGTCATGCAATAGCTCCGGTTGATGCCTTCATGAATCCGTGCAGTAGTATAAATGGGTATATTCAATTTTTCGCCCAATCCGCCTACCGCCTTAATATGATCGGCATGGTCGTGTGTGACGAATACGGCACGTACCATATCCATACTGATGCCGGCTTCTTTCAGCCCTTTCTTAATGGTTCGTACTGCAATACCTGCATCAATGAGTATTCCGTATTTTTCTGTTCCTATATAATAGCAGTTGCCGCTACTTCCGCTGGCAAGGCTTATGAATTTTATTTTCATTTTTATCTCCTTAATTGCAAAAATAGAGAGTTATCTCAGAAAAGTCGCTCTGAACTCATCTTTGCTTTGAGGGAACAAATATACGAAAACTATGCGATATGGAATTTATGCATTCTTCTTTTTGTCAATGAATTCTGTGGTTTTGGCAAAAACAGACAGTGCAACCGCGGCAACCAGTCCGATGCCGGCAAAGTAATACCAGATATAATGCGCATTAGTGCTGGCGGCCTCCCACGCTTCGCGTGTTTCAAATAAAACCGGGTCGGGACAGTATTTTGTCAGAAGCACACCGGCTATACCGAATCCGAAAATGGATGACAAGAACGAGTGGAGATGGCTGAAGCCGAGATACATGCCCTCCTCTCCCTTAGGAGCTTGCAAAGAGAAATATTCGAGATAGCGGGGGGAGATGAAGCATTCTGCCAGAGCCTGCACCACGATGCCGAGTACCATCATCAGCGTGATGTTGCTCATGCCACCGATCACCTCATTACCCAATAGATTGCCACATGCCATCAGCAATGCCGAGATGGGAATCAGAAACATGCCTATATTCATGGATAAGATGGCCGAACGTTTTGCCATCAGCCGGGTGATGAAGCTTACGCAGCAGACCACGACAAACGGATTCACATTGGCTATCCATCCCGGCTTGGCGGTTTCGCCTGCCATGCGAATCACGTATTTGGGCATGGTGGCATACAATTGCTGCTGTACCATCCAGAAGCCCGTGACGATAAGAATAAGAATCAGCAAACGCCAGTTAGTGATGATGCGCATAAATCCCCGGCCTATTTCGCGCATACTCTTTCCTTCGCCGGCCGTATGTGCCGATTTATACAATAAGATGACGGACAATAAAGCCAGAATTGTCATTGCAGCCGAGAAATAATTGATATAGATATAGGCTTGCTCGCCAATGAGATTCCGCAATGGGTCGACAACGGTTTTTCCGGTGAAGGCTCCTATGTTGACCATCATATAGAAAATGGAATATCCCCGTGCCCGGGTAGCTTCTGTTGTTTCTTTGGCTACCGACCCTGATATGATGGATTTGATAAATGAGCCTCCTACCATGATAACAAACAAAATGGGAACAATCATCCACTTGTCGTTACTCTCCGGTAATCCGGAGAAACGAGTCACCTCACCATATTCCACCAATCCGGCAGCTTCCAGCAGAGTAGGGAGCAAGCCCAGTCCCAAATATCCTACGGAAAGCAACGAAAAAGCTATAAGCATCGATTTTCTGAAACCTATTTTATCGGCATATGCTCCGGAAAAGATTGGTAATAAATAGAGGCCGCCCGAAAACAAACCAGAAATCATACTCGCTTCAAAATCATTGAAACCTAAAATGCTGGAAAGATAAATGGTGAGAACAATAAATACGGCATAATATGCCATACGTTCAAAAAGCTCGACTGTGGTACTTACCCAAAAGGCTTTACTGAAGCCTTTGGAGGTGGCTTGAGGTGATTGCATCATCCTAATGTATATTTTGTTGGGTTGATAAAAAAATAAACGCAAAAATACATTTTTAGAATAAAAGAAGCAAATCCCTCTTATTCTTACCGATTGATTATTTATGGCAAGGCTATTAATCAGAAGAGGAGCGGGGCTTGGATGCAAAAGTTACCGGAAAAGGAAGCGTTTGGTAACTTACTGAAAATAGGTGTTTTACACTTATACAAGTGTGAGCTTGCGCTTGTACAAGTGAAAGCTTGCAGTTGTACAACCGTAACCCCACACTTCAGCAAGCGTCCGCCCACACTTCAGAAGCTGTAATCCCACACTTCAGGAACGATATGGTGTGGGCTTACGGGTGCTTTGCCCGGCGGTTATGATTGGCCCACTGTCAGAATCGGAAGAAGTTCTTAGCGTTATGATAGCTGATATCTTCAATCATCTGATTTACACGTTCCATTTCGGATGCGGGAATTTCACCGTTTTCCACGTCACGTCCCACAAGGTTGCACAATGTGCGACGGAAGTATTCATGACGAGGATAGGAGAGGAAAGAGCGGGAATCGGTCAGCATACCCACAAAACGGCTCAGTAATCCCAACACGGAAAGCGCGTTCATCTGTTTCTCCATACCGTCTTTTTGGTCGAGGAACCACCAACCGGAGCCGAACTGTATCTTACCGGCAACCGTTCCATCCTGAAAGTTACCCAACATAGTAGCAATCACCTCATTTGCGCATGGATTCAGGTTGTAGAGGATGGTCTTTGTAAGCTTTCCTTCCGAGTTCAGACGGTCGAGGAACTTAGCCATTGCCTTCGCCGTAGTAAATTCGCCGATGGAATCAAAGCCTGTATCAGGCCCCAACAATTTAAACATCTTGCTGTTGTTGTTGCGGATGGCTCCATAATGGAACTGTTGCGTCCAGCCCTTTTCCCAATCCATCTCTCCAAACACTACCAACATGGCCGACTTGAATTTCAAGGCCTCTTCTATGGTCAGCATCTTACCGCCATATACTTTATTGAATATCGCTTTGATTTCCGCATCTGTATAATCTTCGGCATAGAACTCCTCGATGCCATGATCGGACAATTTGCAACCTTGTTCGGCAAAGAAGTCATGACGCTTACGCAAAGCGGCAATCATGTCGTCAAAACCCGAAATGGTAACACCGCTCACCTCTGCCAGCTTTTCTACGTAAGCGCGAAAGTCGGCAGGACTTTCCACTGCCATAGCCTTGTCGGGACGCCAAGTAGGCAACATCTTGATCTCAAAACCGCTTTTGCGGGTCTTGATGTGATACTCCAAAGAATCAACCGGATCATCGGTCGTGCAAACTACTTCCACATGATAACGCCGCATCATGCCGCGTGCCGAATATTCCGGCTGCTTCAGTTTCTCGTTGCACTCCTCATAGATTTCACGGGCGGTTTTAGGATTCAGAATCTTGTCAATGCCAAAAGCTGTTTTCAGTTCAAGATGAGTCCAATGGTACAACGGGTTGCGGAAAGTGTAGGGTACGGTTTCCGCCCATTTCTCGAATTTCTCCCAATCGGTGGTGTCTTTGCCCGTACAGAAACGTTCATCTACGCCATTGGTACGCATGGCACGCCATTTATAATGGTCTCCACCCAACCAGATTTCCGTCAAGGACTTAAACTGATAGTCATCTGCCACCATTTGAGGAATCAAGTGGCAGTGATAGTCGATAATCGGCATTTTAGCCGCATGCTCATGATATAACTTCTGCGCAGTTTCTGTTTGCAACAAGAAGTTCTCATCCATAAAGTTCTTCATCTTTCTGTGTTTTAAATATCTAAAAATATTACTTGACTGACATAATACGCATATAGCATTGATTGTAAGGCATATAAGACTGATTACCCTTTTTATTTTTATTAACCGTTATCGAACACAAAAGTAGAATTTTTACTTGGAGAAACAAAATAATTCGTATCTTTGCGGCAAATATTTATAATATTTAAGTATTAAACGTCACACCTTTATCGACTCAGGAATACACCTTAAAAATGGAAAATAAAATCTATACCATTAAAGACATCGCACGTATGGCAGGCGTCTCTGCCGGAACCGTGGATCGCGTATTGCACAATCGCGGAGACGTATCCCATGCCAGTATGGAGAAGGTTCAGAAAGTACTCGATGAGATAGACTATCAACCTAACGTGTTTGCCATTGGGCTGGCTGCCAAGAAGCGCTATCGCATTGTTTGCATTATACCTTATTATATAGAGCACGATTATTGGCATGCCGTAGCTCAAGGGGTTGGGCGTGCTGCGCAAGAACTCCATCTTATTAATGTAGGGGTGGATTATTTATACTATTCGCATGCCGACAAGCAGTCATACGAAGAAGCGTGCCGGCTTCTCCAACAAGAATCGGCCGATGCGGTATTGATTGCACCGAACTTCGAGGAAGAGACATTGAAGCTTACATCTTATCTGGAAAAGAACGATATTCCATATGTATTTGTCGATTTCAACATTGAGCACACACATGCCTTATGCTATATCGGGCAAGATTCCAGAACCAGCGGATACATTGCTGCCAAAATCCTGATGAGCAGCTACGAAGCAGGGCAGGAGCTTGTGCTTTTCCTCAACAACCAGAAGAACAATCCGGCCGAGATACAGATGCAGCGCCGCTTGGAAGGATTCATGCAATATCTTGCCGAGAGACATTACAACCTGCCCATTCACGACATCGTTCTGCACAAAGAAGACGCAGATACCAATCTGCAAATATTAGACGCGTTCTTTAATGAACACCCAAAGGCTGTTTTAGGAGTGGTATTCAATTCCCGCGTATATCAAGTGGCGCACTATTTGCAGCAGAAAGGGCAGAAGTTGAAGAATCTGTTAGGTTACGACCTTCTGCAAAAGAACGTGGAATACCTGAGAACAGGCGAAGTGAACTATCTCATCGGCCAACGTCCCGGCCTGCAAGGTTATTGCGGCGTAAAAGCCTTGTGTAATCATATTGTCTTCAAGAAAACGGTCACAGCCGTGAAATACATGCCTATTGATGTGATGATGAAAGAAAACATTGATTTTTATTTTGAGTTCGAGTAATGCCAGTCTTTTCTTCAATGACAAGTAACATAAATAACCATATCAATCATTTAAACCATTTTTTTGAAATGAAAGCATTAAACAGAGAAACAGCTACCAAAGTACAACGTCCGGAACGCATCATCCAGTTTGGTGAAGGAAACTTCCTGCGTGCGTTTGTGGATTGGATTATCTACAACATGAATCAAAAGACAGATTTTGATAGCAGCGTAGTAGTAGTGCAACCCATCGACAAAGGTATGGTGGATATGCTGAATGCGCAAGATAATCTTTATCATGTCAACCTGCAAGGCCTGGACAAAGGCGAAACAGTCAACAGTCTGACTTTGATTGACGTAATCAGCCGCGCATTGAATCCTTATACACAAAACGAGGAGTTCCTGAAATTGGCAGAGCAGCCGGAAATGCGCTTTGTTATCTCCAACACTACGGAAGCCGGTATTGCCTTCGATCCCTCGTGCAAACTTACCGATGCCCCCGCTGCTTCCTATCCGGGCAAGCTGACACAATTGCTGTATCATCGTTTCAAAACATTCAATGGCGACAAGAGCAAGGGACTTATCATCTTCCCCTGCGAACTGATATTCCTGAACGGGCACAAACTGAAAGAGACGATTTATCAATACATCGAATTATGGCAGTTGGGCAACGAGTTCAAAGCCTGGTTCGAAGAGGCTTGTGGTGTGTATGCTACATTGGTCGACCGCATTGTACCGGGATTTCCCCGTAAAGATATTGCCGCCATTAAAGAAAAACTGCAATACGACGACAACCTCGTGGTTCAGGCTGAGATTTTCCATTTGTGGGTAATTGAAGCGCCGCAAGAAGTGGCAAAAGAGTTCCCCGCAGACAAGGCCGGACTGAACGTGCTGTTTGTTCCATCCGAAGAACCTTACCACGAAAGAAAGGTAACACTGCTGAATGGTCCTCACACTGTTCTGTCTCCGGTATCCTACCTATCCGGAATCAATATCGTTCGTGACGCTTGCCAACATCCGGTAATCGGTAAATACATCAATAAAGTGATGTTCGACGAATTAATGGAAACATTAAACTTGCCTAAAAACGAGCTGAAGAAGTTTGCCGAAGACGTATTGGAGCGTTTCAATAATCCGTTTGTCGATCATGTCGTAACCAGTATCATGCTGAATTCATTTCCCAAATACCAGACTCGAGATCTTCCGGGATTGAAGACCTATTTGCAACGCAAAGGCGAACTGCCCAAAGGATTGGTGCTCGGCCTTGCAGCCATCATTACATATTACAAAGGTGGTGTTCGCGAAGACGGTGCTGAAATCGTTCCAAACGATGCTCCGGAAATCATAGAACTTCTGAAAGATTTATGGGCAACCGGCGATACCCAAAAAGTAACAGAAGGGGTATTGGGTGCAACGTTTATTTGGGGAGAAAACCTGAATTCCATTCCCGGACTTAGCACAGCTGTGAAAGCTAACTTGGACTCGATTCTATCTAAGGGAATGCTGGAAACAGTGAAAGGTATCCTTTAAAAATAAGTAGCCCCAAGAGTCATGAGGCCCTTGGGGTTACCTATTTCTATTCTGCCGTACGCAGAATAAATGTGGTGGCGCCAATAGTTACAATTGCTCCATCCTTAATGCGGACACGATCTTTGTCACCTAAAAGTTCATTGTTCAGGAAAGTCCCTGTCAGGCTGGGAGCATCGCGCAGTGTATATACCAGTCCGCCTTGCTTGCCGCGTTTTACATTGATAATGCAATGCCTGCGATCCATGCTCATGTCCGAGCTTTCTATAGGCGCATGAATTACTGTTCCCACACAACGACGCCCTATCACATTATCCCCCTCCTTGAGAGGTAGTACCTGTTTGAATCCGAATACATTTTCTATAACCGTAATGCTACCGAAAGCATTTTTGTATTCTTCTTCATTGGGTAGCTCCTCTTTTTGAGGAGCTTGCATTTTTGTCTTGCCTAAGCGAATGCTGAATTGCTTTTTACATTGCTCGCAAACAAAGACCAATGACTGGCCTTCGCTATACTTTGTTTCATCGAACGTTAAATAACTCTCACATTTAGGACAACGGATTCGTTTCATTGATTATCAAAATATTATAATTGATATGGAGAGGTATACTTATTTCTTCAGTACCCACGCATTCTGATAAGCTTCATGCTTACGAATTTCATTTAAAGCCTGATAAGCTTCTGTTTCAGTACTGCACGACTGAATGCAGACACGCATCTTTCCGTCGCCAATAATGGCTTTTGCGCCAGAGAAGCCTTTTTGTATCAGGCGCTCTGCCATCAGATGTGCATCGTTTTCTGTTCCCACACTTGCAACAATGATATGATAGGGTAGGGTAGGAGAAACGGGATTGACACCCTCTGGAACATCCACTTTCATCGTAGCGGCTATTGTCGGACGAGGAACATTTGCTACGACTTTGGGCTTTACGGGCGCAACAGAAGCCGCCGGATTCTTTTTGTTTTCTGCTATCTTCGAAACGACAACCGGAGTAAAAGCCAGAGATTGCTTTTCTATCTTCTCAAAAAGCTCCTCAGGAAGTAGCTGCGCATAGTTTCCTTCTAACACTTCCGTGTTTTCCAGCGGAGTGGATAGCAGGAAGAATAGAACAATGACCGCTATCATAGCTACAGCATTCGACAAGTATGAACGGTTAACCTTGATTTCAAAGTTCTTTTTCTTATTCTTCTCTATTGTAGGAATCATTGGGATAATCTTCCCTCCGGTAAATTGCGTCAAAACAGATAGTTCTTTCATTTCAAAACTATCCAAGCCATACAAATAAGGGCTGGTGATTTTATCATCGTAAGGGATAAATTCATAAGTGCCATGAATAGAATAACGAAGTTCTCCTACATTAGACAAACCCACTTTTCCTTCTTCATGAAGAGTAGCAAAAATCCCCTCCACTTTTCTTTCTATCATCCGGGTAGCATCTGCAAAACTGGTGTTATAAACAGCCATATAAGATTGCACCAACACTCCATCATTCATCTTCAGTTGAGGATTGAAACCGATGATGCGGGTAGGGGGTAGGAAGAGATTCTCTTCTTCAATTCGTGTCGCTGAGGTATAGTGAGCAACAAAGCCGCCTAATCCAGGAACAATGACACAATCATTTTCCAATAATAACGCTTCTATATGTTGTGACAACTCAATCATGCAACAAAAATAACTGAAATATCGGATATAAACCAGTTCCCGGCGTTTTTTCTTATCAACAATTTATAAACAATACCCCCTCTTATAGTATAGGAAAAGCTTTTTCAAGCCAGACGAGAAAGAATCAGTTTTTTTTTATACATTTGCAATGTTTTATATACATTTCCAATGTAGAAAGATAGAAGCTTAGTGTTCTATAAATCAGAACCAGACCAAGCTATAATATAGAATAAAAAAGAAAATACATAAATCATTTTGAAAGAATGAACTACATACAGACAGAGATTGATGGTGTATGGCTGATTGAACCAAAAGTTTTTCATGATACACGCGGATATTTCATGGAGGCATTTAAAGAAGAAGAGTTTCGTATCCATATAGGAGATGTTCACTTTATTCAGGACAATGAATCTAAATCGTCTTTCGGAGTATTGCGTGGTTTGCATTATCAAAAAGCAGAATATAGTCAGGCCAAGCTGGTACGCGTTCTGAGTGGAAAGGTTTTGGATGTCGCTGTCGACTTAAGGAAATCATCTTCTACATTCGGAAAACACGTCAGCATGGAGTTAAGTGAAGAAAACAAACGACAGTTTTTCATCCCGAGGGGCTTTGCACATGGTTTTTTGGTACTGAGCGATGAAGCTGTTTTTACTTATAAAGTAGACAATGCCTATACCCCTCAATCCGAAGCATCTATTCGCTATAATGACGAAACGATCGGCATTGAATGGCCCATTGCTGAAGAGTTACTCATATTATCAGAAAAAGACAGACATGCCGTATCATTCAAAGATGCGGTTTATTATAAATAAACTATGAAAATAGCCATCGTTGGTACAGGGTACGTCGGTTTAGTGACCGGCACCTGTTTTGCAGAAATTGGTGTCAATGTGATTTGCGTAGACACTAACAGTGAAAAAATAAAAGCACTGGAAAAAGGCATTATCCCCATCTACGAAAATGGACTGGAGGAAATGGTAAGCCGTAATGTGAAGGCAGGTCGCCTGCAATTCACAACTTCTTTAGAGAGTTGTCTAAACGAAGTGGACGTTGTATTTAGTGCCGTAGGAACACCTCCCGATGAGGATGGTAGTGCTGACCTGAGTTATGTATTGGAAGTTGCTCGCACTATTGGACGAAATATGCAGAAGTATGTATTGGTGGTCACAAAAAGTACCGTACCTGTAGGTACTGCTCAGAAAGTGCGTGCAGCCATTCAGACTGAGTTGGACAAGAGAGGAGCAGACCTTGAATTTGATGTGGCTTCAAATCCGGAATTTTTGAAGGAAGGCAATGCCATCAATGATTTTATGAGTCCTGACCGTGTGGTAGTGGGAGTGGAATCGGAACGTGCAAAGGTGATAATGAGTAAACTTTACAAACCTTTCTTGCTAAATAATTTCCGTGTCATTTTTATGGATATACCTTCTGCCGAGATGACCAAATATGCCGCTAATTCCATGTTGGCCACTCGTATCAGCTTCATGAATGACATTGCCAATTTGTGCGAATTGGTAGGAGCAGATGTCAATATGGTACGTAGTGGTATAGGCTCTGATACTCGTATTGGACGTAAGTTCCTATATCCGGGCATCGGCTATGGTGGCTCTTGTTTTCCAAAAGACGTAAAGGCTTTGATAAAGACTGCCGAACTGAATGGGTATAAAATGAGGGTACTTCGAGCAGTAGAGGAAGTCAACGAAAACCAAAAAAACATCTTGTTTGAGAAACTCCAGAAGCATTTCAATAACAACCTGAAAGGAAAAACCATTGCTCTTTGGGGATTATCGTTTAAACCGGAAACAGATGATATGCGTGAAGCGCCGGCTTTGGTCTTGATCGACAAGCTATCGAAAGCCGGATGCAGCATACGGGCATACGATCCCGCTGCCATCAATGAATGCCGTCGCCGCATCGGTGATAGCGTATATTATGCAACAGATATGTATGATGCCACATTGGATGCAGACGCATTGATGCTGATTACCGAATGGAACGAGTTTCGTTTACCATCATGGGCAGTCATCAAGAAGGCTATGAAGCAGTTGCTAATACTGGATGGCCGTAATATTTATGACAAAAAAGAACTGGAAGAACAGGGCTTTACATATCACTGTATCGGCAAATAAGTTACAGAATATGATTATTGGAGTCGATGGAAATATAAAAATAAGAAAGGTGGAAATCACTCCGTCTTTCTTATTTTTATTTTACACAAAATTATGGATACTGCCTATCAAAGCTTAAAAACCACTACCGATATTCAGAATAAATATCTTGTAATGTGTAATAAAATCCCCAGCCACAATTCGATACGCTATCAATAAGCTTTTCAATCCGTTCGTAATAACAGGCTAACAATCCGTTGAGAAAGATAAAGCGCATAGCCTTGTTGAAATTTCCCTCCAGTGTTGTATAGAACTGTTCCCACATATCGCCAAATTCAAGTGTGTATTCGCATCCTTGTTCGATATAGAACAACATTAAATCGGCAACAGTGGTTGGCTCCGGTTTTAGTTTTTGAAAATCGGAAATGACTTTTCGACATTTGGCAAATGACGGCTTTTCGGAAAATCCACGAGTTGGGAAGAACTCGTTTCTGATAGCTTTCTTGCTCTTTTCTAATTCAGCGTTGCAATCTGGGGCAAGATAAAACTCCAGATAATCTTTTGCCTCTTTACGTGCATCGTATAGTTCAAGAACAATATCGGTTATCTGTTCTTTTGTAAGTGAAAACAAGTGTTTTTTTAGCTTTGCTTTTGACATAGATTGATTTTCAATTAATTGTGTATTTTACATTCTTGCTAATTTCCAAACAATCCTTTTTCTTCCATATATGCTTCCAATTGATATGTTATTAATCCAGCTGTTTTCTATAAACTGAATCCAATGTGTTTCCATCTTTGTCTTTCCATATCAACCAGCCATTATTACTGCTACCAATACAGAAATCTGCAGCAGTACTGGGACTTGAAAAAGTTTTATCTGATGTCAATACCAATATTCCGTTCTCAGTAGAAGTGTAATCTTGAAGCATCTTTTCTCGTTTTTCTTTCCAGTTGAAAGACGGAACCATTGTTTTGGCAACAGTACTTCCTTTTAGGACTGTAAAGCCATCGGAACTATAGAAGCCTTTTGCATTGCATCCTCTACCTTTGGTGTAGAATAGATGTTCTTCTTTGGGTTGTGATACATCAAAAATATTGCAACCGATAAATGATGCCAGAAACTTCACATCTTCGAAAAATTCATCCATTGAGTCCTGTTGATGCTCTGGTAGATTCGGTGCTTTAGAAATTTGTTTATTATCGCTTAAAACAAAAGCGTTTGCTTTCTTGGCTTCGGCTATCGCTTTATGTTCTAGGTATTGCACATCAACTTTAGTCATATCGGCGTCTTTCGATACGAATATGAGTGCTTTTTGCCAAAACGCTTTTTTGCTGTCGTGGTCTTTTACACGTTCTTTGAAATTTTCCGTTTCACCTATATATGCCTGCGGTTTTGTTGATTCATCTTCCCCCAGTAATATATAGAATGCAGGTTTTTGTAACTTCTCTTGTGTATTCAAATAGGAGAGATTAGAACGTGGTACGACAAACATTTGGCAAATTTTGTTGCTAATGAATGCGTATTGAGTTCCTTTAGGATCTCCGTCAATTAAATATGTTGTTACAGTCTTTCCCATAAATATGTCAAAATTCAATTACTTTGAGGTATAACTCATTTAAGAACTGACTTTTCTTAATGCAAATATACACTATTATAGAATATAATTCGCTATATTTGCATTATAAAATCATATCAAAGAATGAAACTGAATAGAATAAAGGCTGTATTATCTGAAAAAGGTATCTCTCAAACATGGTTGGCAAAAAAACTAGACAAGAGTTTCAGTATGGTAAATGCCTATGCTTGTAATCGGATTCAGCCAAATTTGGAAACCTTGCAACAGATTGCGGAGATATTACAAGTCGATTTGAAGGATTTGATAACCGATAAAAAAGAAAGATTACAATAGTATTTAATACGGTTAGGAGGTTCAGGTTTCTTTTGTAACCTGTTGCAGATGTGCCTATGAACTTCCGATAATATACAATATCAAGAACATGACTCCTGAAGAAAAAGCAAGAATAAAGATAGACCAGTGGTTTGCCGATGCTGGTTGGAAAGTAGTCAACAGGGAGGATTATGAACCTACTTGTACAGCTGTAGCCATAAGAGAAGGTTTATTGAAAGGAAATCTTGAAGCAGATTATTTCCTTTTCATTAATGGAAAAGCAGTAGGGGTACTTGAAGCTAAGCGTGAAGAAACAGACGCATTTGCTGAATGTCGATTTTACTACTCATTATTTATCCATGCGAATCAGTAGTTGAAATCCCTACTTGATTCAGTTAGTTAAAATGTTATTATTCAATTAATTATCTTGTCTGTTTGTTTCTTAATCTCCTTGGAAATCAGTATATTAGAAGAATAAAACCACTCATTGTTCTAATTATGATTCCCAAGGAGAAAGAGCTAAAACTTATAAAAATATATATGTACATCTGCGATATTTACCAGTCTTCACTGAAGTTTTACTGCCAGAGATTCAGTAATAATGCAAATCCTATCTTTACAGACCAGGAACTGCTTACCGTATATCTGTTTTGCGGAGCCTATCAGCGATACTTCCAAATCAAAGAGATACATACATTCACTGAAGAATATTTGCTCTCATGGTTCCCCAACCTACCTTCTTATCAGACATTCAACTATCGGTTAAACCTGATGAGTGAGGCAATTGGTGAACTTGTAAAGCATCTCATTACATTCTTTAAACCGGAGGATTGCGATTCTATGACATCACTTATTGACTCTATGCCCATTATTACCTGTGCAGGAAAGAATAAAACAGGAAAGGTAGCTACTGAAATTGCAACCAAAGGATACTGTTCTACAAAGAACATTTATTATTTCGGTCTAAAAATCCATGCTTTAGCCTTTCGTAGGGAAGGAACTATTCCATTTCCTGAAATGATTATCTTATCATCGGCAGAAGAGAATGATCTGACGGTTCTTAAAAGAGAAGCTGCTGACATCCT
Organism: Prevotella heparinolytica; assembly: GCF_002998535.1. Taxonomy (NCBI): domain Bacteria; kingdom Pseudomonadati; phylum Bacteroidota; class Bacteroidia; order Bacteroidales; family Prevotellaceae; genus Prevotella; species Prevotella heparinolytica. Next base: position 860,232 of record NZ_CP027234.1, read on the forward strand.
TATAAAAAGAAAAATCTTCGCTGATAAGATATACTCGGATTTCTCTTACTGGAGGAATAAGCAGCAAGAACAAGGAGTAACTATGCTAACTCCCGTAAAAGCAATAAAAGGGGAGGCTCCGGTTATTACTCAAAGAGAGAAAGCCGGAAGAGACCTGTTCTCTACTGCTGTTTCAAAGGTCAGACAACCCATAGAGTCGTTTTTCAACTGGCTGAATGAGAAAACAAATATTCAAAGAGCGATGAAAGTCAGATCAACATCCGGACTTTTAGTACATACGATGGGAAAAATTGCCATCGCATTCATTTATCTAATTTTTTAAAACAAGAATCAGAGACCAACTACTGATTCGCATTATCCGTTTATTTCGCCAAATCTGTTTCATCGCGTACCACCACGTACCATGACGTACCAGTGTGTCCACGACCTTTCCGACCTAAAATCGGAGAGTAACAAGCGAGCAACAAATGCGGTACAAAAATGAGCTGAAAAAGCCCTATAAACGATAACCATCGCTTATAAGGCTAAAAAGAAAGGCACTCAAAATGAACGCCTTGATAATCGTTGATGAGATATGCTAATCGTTGGTAATCACCACTTTACTTGCCGATGCAAAAGTTCTCAAAGATATTCTTAAGTACCATATCGTTTGTGACTTCTCCTGCAATGTCGCTCAAGTGGAAGATGCACTCTCGGATATCTTGTGAAATGAAATCTCCGGAAAGATTATCGGTCAGACCTTGCTGAACTCGTTGGATGGCTTCGAGAGCATGGGTTAGGGCCTCGTAGTGGCGGAGGTTTGTGACAATGACATCGTTCTGAGTTACGATCGGCAGATTGGCGGTAGAAACTAACATCTGTTTCAAGGCATCGATATTGGTTTGTTTTTTGGCGGAAATCGCAATGGATTGTATCTTTTCCGGAAAGGGGAGGGTAGAGGAAATGTCCGAAGGGTTTTCTACTAAATCGGCTTTGTTGAATACAAGAATAAGTTGTTTTCCTTCGCAACGAGGGAGTATTTGCAGGGATAGCTGTGATATCTGAGATGCAGTGTCAGTTGCATCAATCATCCATAGAACAATTTCTGCTTGTTCTAGTTTTTGGAAAGTACGTTCGATACCAATACTTTCAATAGTATCACTTGTCTCGCGGATGCCTGCCGTATCAATGAAACGGAAAGTGATACCACCAATGTTGACTGTATCTTCTATTACATCGCGTGTCGTTCCGTGGATATCGCTGACAATCGCCTTTTCTTCATTCAACAGTGTGTTCAGTAGGGTGGACTTGCCGGCATTTGTTTCACCTATTATGGCTACGGGGATACCGTTCTTTATAGCATTCCCCACACTAAAAGAGTGTACTAGGCGGGAAATAACTTTTTCTATGCCGTCGGCCAGTTGGCAGAGCTCGGATCGGTCGGCAAACTCCAGCTCTTCGTGGTCGCTGAAGTCCAATTCCAGTTCTATAAGGGAGGTGAAATGTAATAGCTGATTACGCAATGCGGTAAGTTCTTTACTGAAACCACCTCTCATCTGGTTCATGGCAAGACGATGGGTTGAGGCGGAGGAGGAAGCTATCAGGTCGGCTACAGCTTCTGCTTGACTTAAATCCATTTTGCCATTGAGGAATGCGCGTTGGGTATATTCTCCGGGTTGTGCCATGCGACAACCTTTTTTAATGAGTAGTTGCAGTATCTTTTGCATGATATAGCCGGAACCATGGCAGGTGATTTCGGTGCTATTCTCTCCGGTGTATGAATGTGGAGCACGGAATAAACTGATCAACACTTCGTCGATGATTGTTTCTTCTTCGTGAATACGACCGAAGGTGAGTGTGTATGGTTTACTTTCTTCCAATATCTTGCCGGGGGAGGCAGGGGTGAAGATGAGCGAGGTTATTTCTATTGCTTTCGGTCCGGAAACACGGATGCAACCTATGGCACCTCCTTGGGCGGTGGCTATGGCACAAATAGTATCTTGATTCATTTTGTTCTGTATATTTTACCTTTTGCAAATATAATGTTTTCTTTGCAAAAAAGGTTCGTCTGAAAAGTCCGTTACTTGTTTTATTTTTTCTCCCGACTTATCGTTCCTAAGGTGTGGGCTTATACTTTCCAAAGTGTGGGATTGTGTCTCCTGAAGTGTGGGGAGAACTCCTTTGAAGTGTGGGCATACGTTTCCTAAAGTGTGGGGTTACGGCTCGTTAAGTGTGGGCATAGGCTCACTGAAGTGTGGGGCTTAACAAAGAAAGGTCATATCAATACTCCGATGTAGAGTTTGAAATGACCTTTTAGAGGGGTGTGCTATAACGGCTATCGGTTGAATGGAGAGAGGCGTTGAAGCTGAACCAATGCCGTACTTGTTAGATACGATCGAGTACGGTTTTGATGAGCGTATCGATTGTATTCTTGTATCCGGTATTGGCTTCTTTTATCAACCGGTTGGCAATGACCATGCATACGGTCATCGCCTTGTGTCCCATCAGGCGGCTTAGTCCGGCCAGTGCAGAACTCTCCATTTCGAAGTTGGTAATGCGATATCCGTCGTATTCAAATTTTTCAATTTTCTCATTTTGGTGCGGGTCGGCCAATGGAATACGAAGCTCCCGGCCTTGCGGGCCGAAGAAGCCTCCGGCGGCAATGGTTACACCGCGCACCATGTCGTCTTGCGCAATACGATTTATCAATTCGGTGTCTGCGTCAATGACATAAGGAGCAGGTGCGCAGATATTGCCCGACCATCCCATATGGTTCAGGAAGGCACGCTCAAAGGGCAGGTCGCAAACAGAGTTGCGTCCAGCATAAAAGTTCAGCAGGCCATCAAAGCCGATGGACTTCTCGGAACATACGAATGTACCTACCGGCGTGTCGGGTTGCAGACCGCCACAGGTGCCGATGCGCACTACTTCAAGCTGACGCAGTTGAGGCTTCTCTTCGCGCGTATGGAAATCGATGTTGGCAAGAGCATCCAATTCGTTCATTACTATGTCGATGTTGTCACAACCGATGCCGGTGGAAACTACGGTAATGCGTTTTCCTTTATAAGTACCGGTCGCGGTTCTGAACTCACGGCTTTCCACTTCGCATTCTTTGTGCTCGAAATGAGAAGCTACTAATGCCACCCGCCCGGGGTCGCCTACCAGGATTACTTTGTCTGCCAGCCATTCCGGCTTTACGTGCAGATGGAAGACTGAACCATCTTCATTGATTATCAGTTCGGAAGAAGCAAAATATTTTTTCATTTTCGTAGATGCTTGAACTTATCTCTTTTAGAGGTTATTTACTTAACGGTTGATTGTTGTTGCCGGTTGCGGGCTTGGCTATATTTTCACGCATGGAAGTGTCGGCTTCGATGTTCTTCATGCGATAATAATCCATGATGCCGAGATTGCCGCTGCGGAATGCTTCGGCCATAGCTTTAGGCACTTCAGCTTCGGCCTCGATTACTTTGGCGCGGGCTTCCTGTGCTTTGGCTTTCATTTCCTGTTCGCTGGCCACTGCCATGGCACGGCGTTCTTCAGCTTTGGCTTGAGCTATGTTCTTGTCAGCATTTGCCTGATCTATTTGCAGGGCGGCACCAATGTTCTTGCCTATATCGATATCGGCTATATCAATAGAAAGAATTTCGAAAGCTGTTCCGGCATCCAGACCTTTGCGCAATACCAATTTGGAAATAGAATCGGGGTTCTCTAATACGGTTTTATGGTTCTCGGACGAGCCAATGGACGATACGATACCTTCGCCTACACGGGCCAAGATGGTGTCTTCTCCGGCTCCACCCACCAATTGGCGGATATTGGCGCGTACAGTGACGCGGGCTTTGGCTATCAATTGGATGCCATCTTTGGCAACGGCAGTTACAGGAGGTGTATCTATCACTTTGGGATTTACTGACATTTGCACAGCTTCAAACACATCACGACCGGCAAGGTCAATGGCAGTGGCCATTTGAAATGGCAACTCAATGTTGGCTTTGGAGGCAGAAACCAATGCATGTACTACTCTTTCCACATGTCCTCCGGCAAGGTAGTGCGCTTCCAATTCGTCTCGGGTGATATCTTTTAGGCCGGCTTTATGTGCTTCGATCATTCCCGGAACAATGATATAGGGAGGAACATTACGAATACGCATCAGGAAAAGCTGCACTAGCGAAATGTTGACTCCCGACACCTTGGCAGAAAGCCACAAGAAGAACGGTACGTAGTGGAAGAACAGTACCAGAAAAATAATGCCTCCTATGATAAGAAAGGCGGTCAGATACATTGTGTTTGGATCCATAAGTTATCAAGTATTAAGTGAATATTAGTTTTTTAGCTTTTCAACCATAAGTACCCCGTTCGTAATGCGGTTCACTACGATGGAAGTCTTTTCATCCAGAAAACCGTCGATGGATTTAACTTCTACAATGTCACCGTTGATTTCGGCATAACCGATAAGAGCCAGGCGAGTGGTAGTGACGCCTACGTCGCCCACCTTTACCCGTTCTTCGGCTGTGCGGTCTACTTTGGAAGTGATATCTTTTTTAAGCGAAAGCCTGTCCAATGTTTTTGAACGCATAAATCCGATTAATGAGCCGATGCAGGCCACGGCAGATATGGCCAGTGTTATGAAGCCTGCTGTTGTTCCCATTTGTACAAAAGCATAATAATTGGCAACGACAATGCATCCTCCTGCCAAGAAACCGGCAATACTGATGCCCGGAACAATGAATAGCTCCACTAAAAACAGAATGATAGCTGCAATGACCAATACTGCGATGATTAATATGTCCATGATTCTTTATTTATTTGATGACTTGTTTTTCGGTATTTCTCACTTTGACGATGGCTTGCTCCAATTCTGCCGACAATTGTTGAACCCTTTTCTCCAAATCGAGAATAGCGGCAGACATTCCGTCTTTTTCGTTTTTACCGGCATTGGCATATTCCGAGCGCATCTTTGCCAGCTTTTCCTGTTGCTGCTTGTAGCTTTTTTCCAATAGGACGTATTGGTTGTGCAGGGCTTTGGCCTGCGGAGACCGGAAATCGTCTGACCGGTAATACGTGTTGTTATCGTCAATGATGAATCGGAACTCGTGTTGTTGGGACGTTTTCGGTTTCTCATCGACCGACTTCTGCAATCTTTCCCGAGCAGCCGTAACGGCGTCAGTATTTGTCCATGTGTCTTTTATGGAGTGGATTTGTGCCAATGCAACTAATTTATCCTGTTGCATAGCCTCATAATTGTACACCTGTTTTGAGGTATTAGGGATAAACACATAAATGCAGACTTTATCTTCCGGTTGGTATCTGTCGGAGGCAAACCATCCCAGATTGTTGAATTCATCTATTACGTACATATAATCATTATAGGGGGAGTTGAAAGGCATGCCTACATTTTCCGGTGTCAGATAGGAATCCGTATTTGTATTGTATCGTGTGACAAAGATGTCATAGCCCCCCATCGAATGAAAACCGTCCGATGCATAATAGATGGTAATTCCGTCTGTGAGTACGTATGGATAACTCGCATTTATACCTTCATTGATGCTTTCGGGCAGGAGATTGCCGTTGCTCCACGCATCCAGCAGTTTGTTGCGTGAAAGTATGCTGAGCGTACCGTCCGGTTGCAGTTCGCTGTAGTATAGCTTGTTGCCCAACTCTGTTTCATATACGGTTCCCCCTTGTGTGTCGGAGTCTTTGAAGTAACTGTTGTACATGAAAAGTTTGCCTGATTCATGACTGAGCTTGTATGCTTCCAGAAAGTTTTCTTTGTCCACGACGAAACTGTCCACAAAGCAGACCTCCTCCACGCCTTTCAGCATGCGTAGGTTGCTTCTGCTCTTTTCCAATAACTTTTCGGCTTCTTGCGTGGGGCGTTTCCTCTTGTTTAAGTCCGAGATATAGGTTTCGTAGGTTTCGACGGCATCTTCAAAACGATATAAGTCATTGTATGCCCGTGCTAAATACAGTTGTCCGCTCGGAATGCGTTTCTTCACAGCTGTTTCCAGATATTTCAAGGCTTCGGTTGCTTCTCCGGTTTCCAGGCAACACACGCCGTACCACAAATTATAGTTGCCGTTTGCCGGTTGTGTCCTTACAAGTTTCTTAAATGCCGGTCTGGCTTTTTCGTATTCTTTCTTTTCATATAGAGCTTTTGCTTCAGCCAAAGTCTGTGCCGAAACTGTCATGTCCAGAAAGCCGAATAGAAAGAAAAATATATATATCTTTTTCATCTTGTAGTCTGCTGAATTTGTTCAGGATTTCAAAAATACAAATTTATCGGGAATAAAGCCTGTTTCCTTAATTCTATTATGTTAATTCTTCTTTAAATCGTTCTTTTCTCTTACTTTTGCAGCCGTTTATTCAACAACCCAAAAACAATCATTGTATTTATGGCGCAATTTTCCGAAGAAGAAAAGCTGCTGCGTCGCATAGAGAAGCGGTTCAGTAAAGGGGTGGTGGAGTATGGCCTGATCGAGGAAGGAGATAAGATACTCATCGGTCTTTCCGGCGGCAAGGACTCTTTGGCATTGGTCGAACTTTTGGCCAAACGTGCTCGGGTGTTCAAGCCGAGGTTCTCTGTCGTTGCTGCTCATGTGGTGATGAAGAATATCCCATATCAGAGTGATGTGGCCTATCTGAAAGAATATGTCGAGTCATGGGGCATACCTTTCGTCTTTTGCGAAACGGAATTCGATGCTTCTACCGATACTCGTAAGTCTCCTTGTTTCCTTTGTTCCTGGAATCGGCGCAAAGCGCTGTTTACTGTGGCCAAAGAGCAGGGATGCAATAAAATAGCATTGGGGCATCACATGGATGACATCTTGGAGACGTTGTTGATGAATGCCACCTATCAAGGAGCATTCAGCACAATGCCTCCCCGGCTTGTCATGAAGAAATTTGATATGACAATCATCCGTCCGATGTGTCTGGTTCATGAAGCAGATTTGATAGAATTGTCAAAGGCCAGAGGCTATCGTAAACAAGTGAAGAATTGTCCTTACGAGTCGCAGTCCAGCCGTAGTACGATGAAAGGCATTCTGAAGCAATTGGAAGCAATGAACCCCGAGGCGCGCTATAGTTTGTGGGGCAGTATGGCGAACGTGCAGGAAGAATTGCTCCCCCAAAAACGAACCACTGATCACTAACCCCTAACCGTTTATGAAAGCATTTTATACCATTCTATTGTTGATCGTATCCAACATTTTTATGACGTTTGCCTGGTATGGCCATTTGAAATTGCAGGAAACAAAAGTTATTTCCAGTTGGCCACTGTATGCTGTCGTCCTGTTTTCATGGGCGATTGCTTTGGCAGAGTATTCCTGTCAAGTGCCGGCCAACCGTATCGGTTTCATGGGAAATGGGGGACCGTTTTCTCTGATGCAGTTGAAAGTGATTCAGGAAGTGATTACTTTGATTATTTTTACTGTATTCACCACAGTCCTTTTCAAGGGAGAAACGTTGCATTGGAATCATTTTGCAGCTTTTATCTGTTTGGTTTTGGCAGTGTATTTCGTGTTCTATAAGTGATTCCGTGGTGTTTTACCCTCGTCGTCTTGTCTCGGCCTTTTTGTGAGAGTGGAAAGAACGCTTGCAGTAACAAAGGTGTATCTATATAAAAAATCTGTTGGCTGTACAGAATAAAAACGTTTGAGGTAAACAGTAAACTTGTTCGATGCTTGGATAAATCTCTGTTCGCACCGTGCGGATACAAAAACGCACACTGCGGACAAATATCCGCAATGTGCGAACGAATATCCGCGCACTGCGAATAAAGGTTCGAGTATAAAACGTGGGGTGATTCCCGTAAGTTGACGTATGTGGGGAAATCAGCAGGAAGAGAGGGAGTACCGAGGCGATGTTACATCAGCGAGAAGCGGTATGCAATAAGTAGAAGCTCCGGTAAGCAACGAAGAGGTTGCTCACATATACTTCTTCATGCCCTTGGTCAGGAACATTTGCAGTTTGCCTTTTTTATCTGCATAGATAAAACATGCGTCAATGTCAGGGTGCATGTCCGCAAAACGCTCCGCTTCTTCCAGCCCCATCACCATGAATGCTGTGGCATAGGCATCTGCGCTCATGCAATCTTTGGCAATGACCGTTGCCGACAAGATATTGTGCTGTACGGGATAGCCGGTACGCGGGTCGATGGTATGTGCATATTTTTTCCCGTCTTTGTAATAGTAGTTACGGTAGTTTCCGGAAGTGGCTATGCCCAAGTTCGTGACTTTCAAGATGGTTTGCAATTCTTGGTTTACTGCTAACGAATCGTCTACGGGTTTGTTTATGCCGATGCGCCAAAGCCCGTCCTGCGGATTCTTTCCACGGACAACCACTTCTCCTCCGATATCTACCATGAAGTTGCCGATTCCTTTTTTTTCTAATAGATGTGCTACGACGTCTACGGCATAACCTTTGGCCACGGCACTACACGAAAGCATGATACGTGGGTCTTGCTTCACCACTTTTCCTTTTGTGGATATTTGCACTTTATTATATCCTGTAATTTCCAGCAGACTGTCTATCACGACAGAGTCGGGGAATGCTCCTTTCTTGAATCCAAATCCCCATGCATTGGCCAATGGGGCAATGGTGATGTCGAAAGCGCCGTTGGTCTCTTTGGATATTTCCATGCTGCGATGAAATACGTTGATAAAAAAACTGTCGGCAATGATGTCTTCGTTTCGGTTGATACGGGTGATGATTGCCGTATCGTTGAAGGGTGAAAGCGAACCGTCGAAGCGTTTAAGTTCTGCTTCTATCTCCTCTTTCAGGCTTCTGTCATGTTGATAGGTCACCTTATATATTGTACCGAATATCAGTCCGCTGTCGGTCTGATAGGGGATTGGGCGGTTGTGGCGTGCCAATATCCAGATGGTGCCTAATAAGAGCAAGGCAATCCATAAGAAATTTCGTTGTACTCTTTTGTCCATTGTCGTAGTTGTTTGAAAAGAACTCTTTAAGTGAAAAACAAATGCTCAATCAGAATCTTGGCACCGATGGCGATAAGAATAAAACCACCGAAAAGCTCGGCGCGCAGCTTGCGGGCTATGCCGCAACCAAAACGGATGCCAAACATCAAACCCACCATCGACAGGATGAACGATACAAAACCTATGATGCTGATGGATGGTAGCAGTGTCTGGAAACTTTTGATATCCAGCAGAGCGAACGAGATGCCTACCGCCAAAGCATCGATACTTGTTGCCAAGGCCAATGTCAACACAACTTTCAGGCGGGTGGGGTCATATTCTTGCCTGCAATCTTCATCCTTAAAAGATTCTATCACCATTCTTCCTCCCAGAAAAAACAAGATGCCGAAAGCAATCCAATGATCTACACTCTCTATCAGATGGCTGAAAAAACCGGTTCCCATCCAGCCGAGCAGTGGCATAAGTGCCTGAAAGAAGCCGAAGAAGAATGCCATGATCAGCATGGGCTTCGGTCGGGTGCGTTTCAATATTATTCCACTGGCTATAGAAACGGCAAAGCAATCCATTGCAAGTCCTATAGCCAGTAGCCAGATATCTAATCCTGTCATAAATCTTAAAGAGGCAATTTATAAGTTATCGTATAAGATACTCCCATTGTGCTGGAACCGTATTTCCCAAAACCCGGCACATACCATGGATCACCATGTTCATCGGGTGTGGTAGATAATTTGAATTTGAAGCGTAAGGACCATCCCATATAGAAGGCCTTCCATATATGAGCCTTGATACCTACGCATAATTCCGCCCATTGCATGGCGCTTTTCATGTCTTTATGCACATAAGGGTGGCTACCTCCCCAGATATTATCTTCCAAGTTCGGGTTACCCACTGTGCCGCCATATACAGGGTCGTCCAGTTGTGCTGCTGCTATGTCGTATTTGAAGCTACTTGCACCATAACGCAAGCCTACAAGCAGCATGTGCCCATGTTTTTTCTTGTACAGTGCATTATAGTCCATTCCTATGCGAAGGTAGGGAGAAGAACTTTTATAATGTATCCCTTTCTCGCTCCAAGAATCGGTGCTTCCATACCCAAGTTCGAGAATGGGGAAAAAGCGGTTTTTCAGATTGATGTCCACTGATACTTCGGAACTCAGGAAGTCGCCTCCAAGGGCAGCACTGCCGAGCCCCCATAGTTCAACCCCCATAGATACACCGTTGTAGAGTGGATATACAGCTTCTTCTTTTTTATCCTTTTTCTCTTTCCGAGGCGCTTTACCTTTAGAGGATGCCGGTGCATTCTGCGCCCATAGCGGAAAGACTGTCAGCAGGCAGAGTACAAGGCTAATAGAATAATTTAAGATTTTCCTTTCCATATATGCCTGCTTCATTATTTGCTATAAAGATCGAGTCGAGAGAAGTACGGGTATAATGCACGCTTGTGATGGCTTGTTTCATCTGGTAACCACAATCCATTGACAAGAAATAGGGGGTATTGGTATGGCGGATGACCACGGTATCCCTTTTTGTTTTGCTGTATTTGAATATCAGTTTGGTGGAATCGACCGTATATCTTAATGGCAACGAAATATCGTGTACTTTCTTTTGATTATTGATGATGATAGAGTCTGTTCCATAAGCAGTTACTGTAAGGGAATCAAGCGTGTCGTTTTGTGCTATTTGGGTATCCTTGTCTATCTTATATAGATAGCATTGCACCATGCTGCGTGCTGCCATGGAGCAATCGGCTTCTTCCGAGCAGGAAAGCACTATGCCAAGTAAAGGACATAGGATACCACCGAGTATTATAAATCTGACTAGATTTTTCATCGTTAAATTGTTTTTTCTATTTGATACTTGTTGCGTTCGGGTGCATTGCGTGAAATCAGTTCTCCGAGAAATCCTGCTACAAAAAGTTGGGTGCCGATAATCATCAATGTCAGCGACAGGAAGAAGTAGGGAGAGTCTGTCACTAGGCGGTAGGGCATGCCGTTGTGCATATAATACAGCTTACTGGCACCTACAATGATGACGGCAATGAATCCAAAGATAAACATCAACGAACCTAGCAAGCCGAAGAAGTGCATTGGTTTTATTCCAAACGTAGAGAGGAACCAAAGAGAAAGCAAATCCAGATATCCGTTTATGAAACGATTCAGTCCGAATTTGGTCTTTCCATATTTTCTTGCCTGATGGTGTACCACCTTCTCGCCGATTTTCCGGAAACCAGCATTTTTGGCCAAATAGGGGATATAGCGATGCATTTCACCATATACTTCTATGTTCTTTACTACATCCTTGCGGTATGCTTTCAATCCACAATTAAAGTCGTGCAGGTTCTTGATGCCTGATACGCTGCGGGCAGTGGCGTTGAAAAGTTTGGTAGGTAGCGTTTTCGACAGCGGGTCGTAGCGCTTTTGTTTCCAGCCGGATACAAGGTCATATCCTTCTTCCGTGATCATCCGGTAGAGTTCGGGTATTTCGTCCGGACTGTCTTGCAAGTCTGCATCCATCGTTATTACTACATCGCCCAATGCTTGTTCGAAGCCACAAAACAGTGCCGGAGACTTTCCGTAGTTACGGCGGAACTTAATGCCTCTTACTCTGTCCGGTGCTTGTGCCTGTAATTGTTCTATCACTTGCCACGAGTGGTCGGTGCTTCCATCGTTCACAAAAATCACCTCATACGAAAAACCGTTGGCTTTCATCACCCGTTCAATCCATGCGAACAATTCCGGAAGGGATTCCTCCTCATTGTATAGAGGTACGACAACTGAAATATCCATTTTTCTTTATTTTGATATTAACAATTTACGGTTGAGGCAGCATTACTGCTTAGGTTTCACTCTCATCTTCTCTATTTGTCTCCTCTCTTCCGTCTCATCACGAATAAAGAAATGGGAAGAGCCAATATCGATCCTATAAAGACATTCCATGACACCAACTGCATCGTGATGTCTATAGGCGTAAGTAGTCGGGCAGCCTCTAATGCTTCCCGGTATGTAGCGATATACTCGTCCATTCCCGGCGCATTGCTTTGTGCAAGTGCGTCAATCACTGTCTCGCAGGCAGTGATGATATAACCATGATCAATGAAACGGAAATAGATATAATGCGCCACGGCAGTAAGTAGGGCGGCGAACATGTACATGAAAACGGTAAATACCCATGCATGTAGAAAACTGATGCTCCCTCCACACGCCACATTGCGATACATCCGTACATAGTAGTACCCCATGAAAGGGACGCAGAACGTAAGCCCCATGAAGAGAAGGGCTAAAAAGGGAACTGTCAATCCTATGGGAAAGAGTATGAATTTCAATATCCAATACATTCCTATATAGGTACCGAATAGCATTGCATATCTCTGCATGTGTCCTTTATTCTCTGTCATTCTTTTTAGAAATAATATGCAAAGGTATAAATATAGTTGGATTCGAAAGCAAGCGAATGTGTAGTTTTTTAATAAATTAGAGGATTGGGGTAGGGACGAAAAAAAAGAAAGCAGCCGACACTTTCGTATCACCTGCTTTCTTTTGAGCCTCTTGTCGGATTCGAACCAACGACCCCGAGATTACAAATCACGTGCTCTGGCCAACTGAGCTAAAGAGGCGGGTGGGTAAGCTTACTATATCGCGCCGCTACAACCAACTACCTTTGCTGCGATCAAGCCCTGGAGGATTCGAAGGGAGCTGGCCGTATAGGACTTACCCGTTTTGCGGTTGCAAAGGTACGCTTTTTTTTGAAATGAGCAATAGGCTTCGAGTGTTTTTTGCATTTATTTTTCGGAAAAGGGCTTTCCTGGGGAGGTAGGGTCGAGAACATATTTGCTTCTTATCTTTTTCTTGTCATCTCCGTAACTATAATATATCCGGGTTCGGGATAAGAAGCAGGACGATAACCTCACACGGATACTTGTATTTTAAAGTAGAATCCCATTGGTTAACAGATGTTTACTCCTGCCCTGTCAGACACAAGTGTCTGACGGCTCAAACACCAGTGTCTGTCACGTCAGGAACTTGTGTCTGTCGGCTTGGACACTTGTGTCTGTCATGACAAAGGCTTGCAGCTGTCAAACAGGGGGCGCTCGACGTAAAAGGCTTTCTTCTCTTCTGCCTGACCATTGTAAACCGGTGCATTCAAGAAATATCCGCCCGATAGGATGCAGCCCCTCATCTTTAGAAGAAGAAACCGTCTATCCCGAATTCTGGTATAATGTTATATGTACGGAGTAGCTACGGAGTTAGTATACCTCGGACACGGAGATGATAAAAGGAAGCGGCGGAAAACCTATGAAAAAATGAAGAGTGATGGGAAATAGCTTGAAAATAAACACTATTTTTGTACAAATAAACTTGAAAACAAAATACTCATGAAAAACTCAGCATTATCATATCATATCTTTCTGCTCTTACTTTTTCTGCCTTTAGCGGGAGTTGCCGCCAGATGGAACAATTTCATCATCAATTTCGATAAAAACGTCTACGGTAAAGGTGCCCAGACGTGGCAGATAGCTCCTTATAATGAGAACTGGACTTATTTTGCCAATAAAAACGGTATGCTGCAATTTGACGGTAACGTATGGAATGTATTTCCCATGAATAATGCTTCGGATGTACGTTCCGTACTGGCTTCGGCTACCCAAAAACGCATTTATGCAGGGGGAATCAATGAGTTTGGATATTATGAGCCGAGTGTCGACGGTTCTTTGAAGTATCACTGCATGTCCGATACACTGGATAGTTCTGTCCGTCTGCTAGGAAACGTATGGGGGATACACGAGGTGGATAATATCTTGTATTTTCAAGGGGATGAATGCGTGGTGAAGTATCTGAACGGGAAGTACACGGTTATTGAGATGAATGCCAAGATAGACTGCTCCAATATGGTGAATGGCATTTTGTATATTGGCACGGATAGGGGAGTATGGCTTTTGGTGGGAAACACTTTTTTCCCTTTGCAGGGTGCTGATGAATTGGCTTCTAAACGTATACGTGGTATAATTCCATATAAAAAAGGAGTTTTGGTGGTGACGGCATATAGCGGCTTGTATTATTGCGACGGACGTAGCATGGAGCAGCTCGTCACCGGAGTCGAAGACTTTATGCGCGAGAATGAGGTGTTTTGTGTGGCCAAGAAAGATGATAGGATTGCTTTGGGGACTATTCATAAAGGTTTGTTGCTGATAGACTGCAGCACCGGACAATTGGAGTTTTTCAATGAAAATAATGGTCTTCGGAACAATACGGTGCTTTCCGTTTCTTTCGATGCCATCGGAAATCTTTGGGCGGGCCTTGATAGCGGTATAGACTACGTTTGTCTCAGTTCTCCCTTTACCAATCTTTATTCTTATCCGTACTCATATGGAACGGGTTATACGGCAGCTGTCGATAAGGAGTTTCTTTATTTGGGAACCAATCGCGGGTTGTATTACACCCGTTATCCGGTGAAGATGAATGGGAATTTGCCTGATATTCGCTCTATACCTCAGTCCAGCGGACAAGTGTGGAATCTTTGTCGTATAGGTGGTGAACTTTTCTGCTTGCACGACCGGGGCATATTCCTGATTGAGGGAACATCGATGAGGCGTATCACGGACATTGCCGGCGCATGGTGTTGTCAACTTGTAGAGGGGCATCAGGACATGATGTATATCGGGGTGTACAATGGTCTTTATTTAGTTGCCAGAAAGAATGGTGAGTGGCAGGTGGTTTGCAGAATTGAAGGAGTGAATGGCTCATGTCGCCTTTTTGAGCAAGAGAGCGAAAAGGTGATTTGGATATATAACACAGATCATGTGACCCGTGTGGAGCTGGACAATGAACTGAAAAAATCAATAAGCATAAGAGAGTATGGATTTAAAGACGGCTTTCCGGCAGGGCATGACATGTATGTGTCGAAGATTGAAGGACGCATTTGTTTTGCCACGTCGCAGGGCATCTACAAATACAATCCTCATAAGGATATCATGGAGTCTTGGCCCGACATGAACAATCTGCTGAACGGATCATCTTCTTATTTGCGGCTGTTGGAGCATAATGACCGGTTGATAAGTCTCAGTCCACATGAAATCTGCATTGCCAATCTGGGGACGTATAAACGGGGAGCGAATACAAGCATCAATCCCATTCGTCAATCGTTGATGGAGCTTGTTCCCGGTTATGAAGCGGTGATCCCCCTGTCCGATTCGTTGATGGTGATTCCTTCCGAAGAGGGGTTCGCCCTGTTCAGTATTCCGACGGCAAGAGAACGGCAAGATCACAGCCACTCCCTACATATAAAGAATATGTATTTGTCCTATCCTAAGGACTCGTTGGTGTATACAGCTAATTTTTTAGGAGAGAAGACCGTTCCTGTCATTACCTATTCGTTGAATTCCGTCCGTTTTGAGTATGCACTTCCTTTTATGGCAATGGGTGATGACGTTCGCTTCCAGTATCGTTTGAACAAAGGGAGTTGGTCGGACTTTACTACGGTACATACCAAAGAATATAGCAATTTGTCCGAGGGTGATTATGTGTTCGAGGTGAAAGCTATTTTCCCGGATGGAACAACGGCCATGGACATGATTGAGTTTCGCATACTTCCTCCGTGGTATCGCAGCGTTACTGCTTACATCTGTTACTTCATCCTGTTGTTGTTCGTCTTGCTCTATGTGTATCGCTGGGACGATGTCCGCGTGAAGCGTAAGAAACAGCAGGCTGTTGTGGAAAAAGACAAGGAGCTTCATGAAATGGAGAAGGAGTACGAAGCAGAGAAAGCTCGCCAAGAAAAGCAAATCATGCAGCTGGAAAAAGAAAGGTTGGAGTATGACCTCAAGCATAAGAGCCAGGAAATGGCCAATCTGATGATAAACTTTGTCCGCAAGAATGAAATGCTTACTGAAATCAAGTCGGAAATCATCAAGGTGGCTGCCATGCTCAAGGGGGAAGGAGTCCGTGAAAGCAAGCAGCAACTCATCCTTATCAATAGCAAGATAGATTCGAACATTCAAAGCGATGAAGTCTTGAAACGTATTGAAGAACAGTTCGACTTGATACACAACAATTTTATGAAACGTCTTCACGAAAAGCATCCCGAACTCTCGAATAACGAACGCATGATGTGTGCTTATTTGAAGATGAACCTTTCCACCAAAGAGATAGCGCCTTTACTGAACCTCTCCGTGCGCGGTGTGGAGACCATTCGCTACCGTCTGCGCAAGAAGTTTGGCCTGGAAAGGGAAGACAATCTGACGGATTATCTGGAAAATCAATTGTAGACTATCGCCGTTTTTGACGGGGGCAGTCCCGAAATTCCGCGAACGGTGTTCCTCCTTTTTATAACCTTAAGTATTTCCGAAGCTGTTTAAAAATGAATTAAAATAATTACTATGTGAACATTTAGGGACATTCAATAAATAGCTTCTTATATGAGGAAATACAAAGAACCATATCATACTCGACATTAGAGTAATGATATGGTTCTTTAAAATTATTAAGCTTTTTATGCTCGTTCTTATTTGATGATCTCCAATGCCTTAAAACATTTAGTCAATTTTTCTACGGCATAATCCACTTGTTCTACTGTGTGGGTAGCCATTAATGCTACGCGCACCAATGTGTCTTGAGGAGCACATGCGGGTGGAATAACCGGATTAATGAATATACCTTCATCAAAGGCTAACTTTGTCACAATAAAGGTTTTTTCCGTATCACGTACATAAAGAGGAATGATAGGAGACTCTGTTTCGCCGATTTCAAAACCTGCATCACGGAATTTCTTTAAGGCATAATTGGTTATATCCCACAAACGTTGAATACGTTCCGGTTCGGATTTTATAATGTGAAGAGCCTCACGGGCGGCAGCGGTTGCCGCCGGAGTGCTGCTTGCTTGGAATATATAGGAGCGGGCATTGTGGCGTAGCCAATTGATAACATCTTTGTCTCCGGCAATAAAACCGCCGATGGAAGCCAATGACTTACTGAATGTACCCATTATCAAGTCAACATCGTCTGTAACGCCGAAATGGTCGCAAACGCCACGACCTTGTCTTCCGAATACTCCCAAACCATGAGCCTCGTCTACATAAATACTGGCATTATATTTTTTCTTCAAACGAACAATTTCAGGTAAATTGGCCAAGTCTCCTTCCATAGAAAAGACTCCATCGACAACGATTAATTTTACAGCATCGGGCTCACATTTTTGAAGTTCTTTCTCAAGAGCTTCCATATCATTATGCTTGTATTTTAACTGTGTGGCAAATGTCAGACGACGTCCATCCACGATAGAGGCATGATCACGGTCATCACAGATGATATAATCTCCACGTCCCACAACTGCAGGAATGATACCTTCGTTTACGGTAAATCCGGTAGAGAAACAAAGTGCCTCATCTTTTCCAACGAACTCGGCTAACTCTTTTTCCAGTTCCACATGAATATCAAGGGTGCCGTTAAGAAAGCGGGAACCGGCACAGCCTGTGCCATATTTTTCCGTAGCGGCTATTGAAGCGTCAATAATACGTTTGTCGTATGTCAGTCCCATATACGCATTAGAACCAAACATCAGGACTTTTTTACCATCCATCATAACTTCTGTATCCTGATGGCTGTTAATAGTGCGGAAATAAGGATATACACCTTTTGCCATAAACTGTTGCGGCAAGTCGTATTTCGCAAATTTGTCTTGTAATAAACCCATGAAATATCTTTTATATTATGAATATTTAATCCGATTAAATACGAGTCTTAAAAAACAGGGGGCAAAGATAGCAAAATATGTCGGTATATTGTGCTATTTGTTTCAAAAAACTATTTGTATTCATTTTAAGACATGTCATATTATTATTTTCTCAGATATTTGTAGTACATTTGCCGGTTAGAAAATCTGCATAGCACAACTCTTGCATGAGCGAAAACAAAGAGAAAATAGTATTTATTATAAACCCTATATCTGGTACCCAAAACAAAGAAGCGATTCTGAAATGGATTGGCGAGAAGCTGGATAAGGAGAAGTATGTACAAGAGGTTCTTTATACTGAGCGGGCAGGGCATGCAGTAGAGATAGCTGCGCAAAAGGCGAAAGAAGGAGTGCATGCGGTCATTGCAATCGGGGGAGACGGTACGATAAACGAAATCGCCCGTTCATTGGTACATACTAAAACGGCGTTGGGCATAATTCCTTGCGGTTCCGGTAATGGGCTTGCCCGTCATCTGCAAATTCCGATGGAAGCTAAAAAAGCAGTCGACATCATCAATGAGGGGGTGATAGAACTCATTGATTATGGAAAAATCAATGAATTGCCCTTTTTCTGTACCTGCGGTGTAGGGTTTGATGCTTTTGTAAGCCTGCAATTCTCCAAAGCGGGAAAGAGGGGGCCGCTCACTTATTTGGAGAAGACTTTGCTTGAGAGCCTGAAGTATCGGCCGGAAACTTATGAGCTGGAAATGGATGGCAGCACTTTACGCTATAAGGCGTTCTTAATAGCCTGCGGAAACGCTTCGCAATATGGAAATAACGCATACATCACTCCTCAGGCCACATTAAATGACGGACTGCTGGATGTAACTATACTTGAACCTTTTACGGTCCTTGATGTTCCTTCATTGTCTTTCCAGTTATTCAACAAGACCATCAATCAGAATAGTCGTATCAAAACTTTTCGTTGCCAAACGTTGCAAATCCATCGCTCCAAGCCGGGAGTTGTTCATTTCGATGGCGATCCGATGATGGCCGGAGAAAACATTGATGTGAAAATAGTAAAGAAAGGCTTGCAAGTCATTGTTCCTCGGGATGTGGAGAAAGAGACGACAAACGTGTTGCAGCGAGCACAAGACTATATCAACGGATTGAAACAAATCAATGATGCTTTTGTGGAAGACATTGCACATAAAAATAAAATGATATTGGATAAGGGAAAGGAACAATTCAAGAAACTGACAAAAAAGTGAATTTTTCTTATATTATCATTTTGTAGGAAGTGTTTTTCAGAAACTTTTCTGCTGCGATAAGTCATTTGAAAGATGTTTTGTGTATTTTTGCACGATATTTTTGCAACGTCTTTAATCCGGTATGCGGAAAGAAATAAGATTGGTAAACTATAATAGTATATAAAGATGTATAGATCACACACCTGCGGAGAACTTCGTATCTCCGATGTTAATAACCAAGTGATATTGGCAGGATGGGTACAGCGTAGTCGTAAGATGGGCGGTATGACTTTTGTCGATCTTCGCGACCGTTACGGAATCACTCAATTGGTGTTCAATGAAGAAGTGAATGCTGAACTTTGTGAACGTGCCAACCGTTTGGGGCGTGAATTTGTGATTCAGGTGAGAGGAACTGTAAACGAACGCTTCAGTAAAAACAGCAATATCCCCACCGGTGACATCGAAATCATCGTGTCGGAACTGAATGTTCTGAACTCATCTCTGACTCCTCCTTTCACTATTGAAGAAAACACTGATGGAGGCGATGATATTCGGATGAAGTATCGCTATCTGGATCTTCGCCGTGCCAACGTGCGTAGTAACCTGGAACTCCGTCATAAGATGACGATTGAAGTTCGCAAATACTTGGATAATCAGGGATTTATTGAAGTTGAAACTCCGATTTTGGTAGGATCTACTCCTGAAGGTGCCCGTGACTTTGTTGTTCCTTCACGCATGAATCCGGGGCAATTCTATGCTTTGCCGCAAAGCCCGCAAACATTGAAACAGTTGTTGATGGTTTCCGGTTTTGATCGTTATTTCCAGATTGCCAAATGTTTCCGTGATGAAGATTTGCGTGCCGACCGTCAGCCGGAATTTACGCAAATAGACTGTGAGATGTCTTTCGTGGAGCAAGATGACATTATCAACCTTTTCGAAGGTATGGCAAAATATCTGTTTAAGGAAATCCGTGATGTGGAAATAACCGAACCTTTCGTACGTATGCCGTGGGCAGATGCCATGAAGTATTATGGTAGCGATAAGCCTGACCTGCGTTTCGGTATGAAATTCGTGGAGTTGATGGACATCTTGAAAGGACATGGCTTCTCTGTGTTTGATGATGCTGCCTATATCGGTGGTATTTGTGCAGAGGGAGCTGCGCACTATACACGCAAGCAATTGGATGCCTTGACCGAATTCGTGAAAAGACCGCAAATCGGAGCAAAAGGCATGGTATATGCCCGTGTAGAGGCAGATGGCAATGTGAAATCGAGTGTAGATAAATTCTATTCTCAAGATATATTACAAGAAATGAAGGCCGCTTTCGGTGCCAAACCGGGTGACTTGATGTTGATTTTGAGCGGCGATGATGTAATGAAGACGCGCAAGCAGCTGAACGAATTGCGCCTTGAGATGGGTAACCAGCTTGGATTACGTGATAAGAATAAATTCTCTCTTTTGTGGGTAGTAGATTTCCCGATGTTTGAGTGGAGTGAAGAAGAAGGCAGGTTGATGGCCATGCATCACCCATTTACACATCCTAAAGATGAGGATATACCTTTGTTGGATACTAATCCGGCTGTTGTTCGTGCCGATGCATACGATATGGTGTGCAACGGTATCGAATTAGGCGGTGGATCTATTCGTATTCATGATGCGCAGCTGCAAGCGAAGATGTTCGAAATTTTGGGATTCACACCCGAAAAGGCTCAGGAACAGTTCGGCTTCTTGATGAATGCCTTTAAATATGGCGCACCTCCCCATGGTGGTTTGGCTTATGGTCTGGACCGTTGGGTTAGCATTTTCGCCGGACTTGACAGTATTCGTGACTGTATTGCATTCCCGAAGAACAACAGCGGACGCGATGTCATGCTGGATGCTCCGTCCGTCATTGATCAAAAACAATTGAACGAACTGAACCTGATTGTCGAAATCAAAGAATAAAAGTGAGTCAGGCATTTTATGTTTCTTTTAGGTACGAATTATGTGGAATTTCATGTTTTTATCCATGCATGATCCACGTAATTCGTGCCTAAATATTTTCTGACTCAGATGCTTTTTTAATCTAAAAATCTTTTTGTTAACCCTTCGTAGGCATCAATCCTGCGATCGCGCAAAAACGGCCACCAGCGACGCACGTTTTCCGAACGCTCCAAATCGACTTCAACAATCATGTTTTCTGAACGTTCGTTTCCTGCTTGTGCCAGAAACTCGCCTTGCGGTCCTACAACGAAACTGTTTCCCCAAAACAAAATTCCTCCCGTTGCGCCGGAAAGATCGGGTTCGTGCCCAACACGATTCACGGAAACAACCGGCAAACCATTGGCTACGGCATGGCCGCGTTGCGATATAATCCATGCATTAAGTTGGCGGTCTTGTTCTTCTTTCGTATCATTACTATCCCAGCCAATGGCGGTGGGATATATCAATATCTCCGCACCTTTCAGTGCCATGATGCGGGCAGCTTCCGGATACCATTGATCCCAGCAGACCAATACGCCGAGTTTACCCAAAGAGGTCTGTATAGGCTCGAATCCGATATCTCCGGACGTAAAATAGAATTTTTCGTAATAAGCCGGATCGTCGGGGATATGCATTTTCCGATACTTGCCGGCGATGCTTCCGTCGGTGTCGAAAACAACGGCTGTATTGTGGTATAAACCGGGGGCGCGTTTCTCAAACAAAGAGGTCACCAACACAATATGGTTGGCGGTAGCCAATTCCGAATAGAATCCCGTAGAAGGTCCCGGAATAGGTTCTGCCAAGTCAAATAGTTTCGTATCCTCTGTCTGGCAGAAGTATAAAGAGTTGTGTAGCTCTTGCAATACCACCATTTGAGCACCGTGTGCAACGCACTCTTCAATATTCTTGGCCAGATTCATCAGATTTGTTCGCAGGTCTGCAACATTATTTTGCTGAATGACACCCACTTTAATCTTTCTCATATATATTTATTTTTTAGATGATTACTCAACTTGCTCTATTATTCTAACACGTCTGTCTATGTTTATTTTAACACGCTTGCAGGATATTGCATGGTGACGCAGTGCAGAGATCCGTGCTGTTTAATCAAAGCTCGACAATCTATACCTATGATTTCACGATCAGGAAAGGCTTCTTGCAGTATCTCTCCGGCACGTATATCGTTTTCCGGTTGGCGATAGGTAGGATAAAGTACAGCTTCGTTTATAATCAAGAAGTTGGCGTATGTGGCAGGAAGACGCTCACCCCCTTCTTCAATCTTATCGGCCATGGGCAATGCCAGCAGACGATATGGCTCGCCTTTCAGAGTACGAAAGGCTTTCAATTCTTCTTCCATTTTGTAAAGTGCTTCGTAATGTTCGTCTTCGGTATCGTCGCACTTCACATAGGCTATGGTGTCCGGTGAACAGAAACGGGCCAAAGTGTCGATATGGCTGTCTGTATCGTCACCTGCAAGATAACCATAATTCAGCCAAAGCACACGTTGCAAATGAAAAACGGAACGGAGATATTCTTCTATTTCCGTCCGGTTCATCTGTCCGTTGCGGTTGGGAGAAAGAAGACATTCGGAAGTTGTGAGCAAAGTGCCCATGCCGTCACTTTCAAAGGAACCACCTTCGAGCACGAATCCTAAGCGATTGACATACCTTCCTTTCAGCATACCGGCTTTTACGGCATGGCGTGTAATCAAGTTATCCTTGTCAGACGCAAACTTCAGTCCCCAACCATTGAACTTGAAGTCGAGCAGGGAAACGCCGTCAGTATCCAACATGCTTACGGCTCCGTGGTCGCGCGCCCACGTATCATTTGTTTCACACTTCAGAAAGCGGACGTTTTCCATATTGACCGTGGCTGCTATTTGCTTTTCAACGATCTCTGGTTCGGGGGTAACAATCAGCAGTTTTTCTCGTCGGGCTACCTCACGGGCTATCTCCATGAAGCATTTCCTCACCTCTTCGAGCATGTATGCCCAGTCGGTTCCGGCGTGTGGCCAGGTCAATTGAACCCCGCTTTGAAGTGCCCATTCGGCAGGTAATAGAGGAGCGTAAGTCTCCACAACAGCGTTTTGGGCAAACCGTACTTGATAATCTTTTTCTGATGCACTTCCATTTGGAAGGCCTACTGTAATTCCCATTTATTTGTCTGTTGAAGTCTTTAAAATCTATCTCTTTATACAGTTATACAAGCGTAGGCTCACACTTGTACAAGTGTAAATCATTGTCATTTAGCGGGTTTCTCATTAGGCTTTCGGTCGAAGAACGGATTCTTTGAAGATGCGCTTATCGGAATGGCGAATACCGTTTTGCATCCCTTCAGCCAGTCCAAACGTTGGACGGCAAGTCCGGCCGAAAACATTACACGAGTATCGACACGCATATCGGCCGCCATAGCACAAGCCGAACCTATGGCAATACCTACATCTATCGTGTTCAATGCGCATGGAATTCCTTTTATACGTTCTCCGCAAGTGGGGAAGCCGCAATGTCCGCAGTTTAGTCCTTGAGCTTGCTCGTTCGTACCTATTATTATGGTACATTCGGCCTGCAAAATGTTTTCTGCATCCCGAAGAAAGAATTTCATGCCAAGCTCTTCTGCCATTTCGACCATTTTTGCCGAAAGTTTTTTAAGGTCTTCACCCGTCACCAAGGCTGCTTCAAGCACATCGATACCTTTTCCTTTAGGTGCGGTACGTGCGGCAGTCATCATTTGACGAGCCACATCAAGCACGTGCTCGTGCCGACAATCACGTTCATTCTGTATCATAATCTTTCCTTCCTGAATTAATTAGTGCGTCAAAGATAGCACAAATATTTTTTTGCACTATCTTTGCAATATAGAAAGATAAAAAGAAGGCCCATGTTGCAAATAGAAAATGCCGGTATCGCTTATGGTAACAACGTGCTTTTTTCAGGATTTAATCTGTTATTGAACAAGGGAGAGATAGTCAGTATATCCGGTCCGTCGGGATGTGGAAAGACTTCACTGCTCAATGCCATCCTCGGATTTGTCCCGTTGAAAGAAGGGCGTATCATATTGAATGGCATTTTGCTGAATAAAGAAAGTGTTGACAAGGTGCGTAAACAGATAGCTTGGATTCCTCAAGAGCTGGCATTACCGTTGGAGTGGGTGAGAGACATGGTACAACTACCTTTCGGCTTGAAGGCAAATCGAAGTACTCCTTTTTCCGAATCTCGATTGTTTGCTTGTTTTGAAGACTTGGGGTTGGAACGGGAGTTGTACGATAAACGGGTTAATGAAATATCCGGCGGACAGCGTCAACGCATGATGATAGCCGTGGCCTCCATGATTGGCAAGCCTTTGATTATTGTCGACGAACCGACTTCTGCTCTTGATTCAGGTTCTTCGGAGAAGGTGATTTCTTTTTTCCGAAAGCAAGCGGAAAAAGGAAGTGCCGTATTGACAGTGTCTCACGACAAAAGATTTGCCGATGGATGCGACCGGCACATTATCATAATGTAATTTATTACTGTTATCAAACAGCACGTATATAAAAAATTGGAAACAATAGACATCTCATATCTCAGTTTAGGCATCGGATTATTGCTGTTGTTGATACCGCTGTTTTACATTTGGAAGTTCAAGACAGGACTATTGCATGCTACCGTGATAGGTACGGTTCGTATGATTGTACAATTGTTCTTTATAGGAGTATATTTGAATTATCTTTTTCTGTGGGACAATCCGTGGATAAATTTTCTGTGGGTGATTGTCATGATATTCGTCGCGTCGCAAACGGCATTGGCACGCACACAGTTGAAACGAAAAATACTGCTTCTTCCTATCTCCGCAGGATTTCTATGCAGTGTAGTGTGCGTGGGATTATTTTTTATCGGAATTGTTTTGCAGATAGAAAAAGTGTTCAGCGCCAGATATTTTATTCCCATTTTCGGTATTCTTATGGGCAATATGTTGTCCAGCAACGTAATTGCTCTCAATGCCTATTATAGTGGCTTGAAACGCGAACAGCAACTTTACCGTTATCTTCTTGGGAATGGAGCTACAAGAGCAGAAGCGCAAGCCCCCTTCATTCGTCAAGCCATCATCAAAGCCTTCAGCCCACTGATTGCCAACATCTCTGTAATGGGATTGGTTGCTTTTCCCGGAACCATGATAGGACAGATATTGGGAGGCAGCAGTCCGAATGTAGCCATCAAATATCAAATGATGATTATGGTCATCACCTTCACCGCATCCATGCTTTCTCTGATGATTACCATCTCTTTGGCCTCTCGAAAGTCTTTCGACGCCTATGGCAAACTGCTGTCGGTGATGGTGGAAAAGAAAGAACATAAATAGTTGCAAACTGCATAAATATTTATAGGTATGACTTTTTTATCCGGAACTTTTTTTAATCCGTTGATTTTTCCTATATTTGCGGCCAAGTTTTCTGGTTACAATGAAAATTAAAGAAATAGTAAGCGCCCTTGAACGGTTCGCGCCTCTGCCATTGCAAGACGGATTTGATAATGCCGGCGTGCAAATCGGATTGACAGATGCGGAAGCAACAGGGGCTTTGTTGTGTCTTGACGTTACCGAAGCCGTATTGGATGAAGCGATTTCATTGGGATACAACTTTGTCATCGCCCATCATCCCCTCATCTTTAAAGGGTATAAATCCATCACGGGCAGAGATTATGTAGAGCGATGCATCTTGAAAGCTATCAAGAATGATATTGTTATCTATGCAGCCCATACCAACTTGGATAATTCGCCGGGAGGGGTGAATTTCAAAATGGCCGAGAAGATAGGATTGAAGAATGTACGAATTTTGGAGGCAAAGGAAAACGCTTTGATAAAGTTGGTTACATTTGTTCCAGAGGCGCAGGCGGAAACGGTGCGAAAAGCCTTGTTCGAGGCCGGATGCGGACATATCGGCAACTATGATTCTTGCAGTTATAATTTGGAAGGAGAGGGAACGTTCCGTGCACAAGAGGGTACGCATCCTTATTGTGGGGAGATAGGGAAATTGCATACGGAGAAAGAAATGCGCATTGAAACGATACTTCCGGTCTATAAAAAAACGGAAGTTGTCAAGGCTTTGATGGCAGTGCATCCATATGAAGAACCGGCTTTCGATCTATATCCTCTTCAAAATTCGTGGACGCAAGCCGGAGCCGGTGTCATAGGAGAACTTGAAGCATCGGAAACGGAACTAGAGTTTCTGAAACGAATCAAGAAAACCTTTGAAGTAGAATGTCTGAGGTATAACAAACTGTTCGGAAGAGAAATCAGGACAGTTGCGTTATGTGGAGGTGCGGGCGCCTTTTTAATGCCGCTTGCCATACGCAACGGGGCAGATGTCTTTATTACGGGCGAAATAATGTATCACGATTACTTCGGGCATGATTCTGATATACTGCTGGCAGAGATAGGACATTATGAAAGTGAACAATATACGAAAGAAATTTTTTATACGATAATCAGGGATGCGTTTCCTTATTTTGATATTCAAATAACCAAAGTAAATACAAATCCCATAAAATACTTATAAGTAAAATGGCTAAAGAAGCAAAGAAAGATCCTCAGGAATTGACCGTGGAACAAAAGCTGAAAGCTTTGTTCCAATTGCAGACTATGTTGTCTAAGATTGATGAAATAAAGACGTTGAGAGGTGAGCTTCCGCTGGAGGTGCAAGACTTGGAAGATGAGATTGCCGGTCTCAGTACACGTATTGACAGAATCAAAGCAGAAGTTTCCGAACTGAAATCATCCATCGCCGGGAAAAAAGTCGAAATTGAAGCAGCAAAGGCTTCTGTTGCAAAATATAAAGACCAGCAAGATAATGTACGTAATAATCGGGAGTATGATTTCTTGAGTAAAGAAATTGAGTTCCAGACTTTGGAAATAGAGTTATGCGAAAAGCGTATCAAAGAGTTTGCCGAACAGGAAGTGGAAAAATCCAAGGAAGTGGCCGATAGTTCTGCCGCTTTGGAGGAAAGACAAAAAGACCTTGAGGTGAAGAAAAGCGAATTGGACGAAATCATTTCTGAGACGAAGCAGGAAGAAGAAAAGTTGAGAGACAAAGCCAAAGATCTTGAAACCAGAATAGAACCGAGGTTGCTTCAGTCATTCAAGCGCATTCGTAAAAACTCACGTAACGGACTTGGCATTGTATATGTACAGCGCGATGCCTGCGGCGGTTGCTTCAACAAGATTCCACCTCAGAGACAATTGGATATTCGTTCGCGCAAGAAAATCATCGTTTGCGAATACTGCGGACGCATTATGATTGACCCTGAATTGGCGGGCATAACTTCCGAACAAAAAACTGAGACAGCAAAGGAAAAGCCGACAAGAACAAGAAAGAAAGCGGCAAACTCCGAAGAATAATTGCCCCTGTAAATAATGTAAAAGCGGTGACAGATAGAATTCTGTGCCGCTTTTTTGTTCGATGGCGTAAGTTTGGGAGGACAATTATTTTCTTCATTTCTTATTCAGATGGATACGTATGATGCCTCCATAGGGAGTTAATGCCCTGAAAGCCTCTTCTACATGGATGATTCCGGCATAAATTTGTGCGCAAATCAGTACGCCTCCATGTGCAAAGATGGCTACTTTCTTGTATGGTTTCTGTTTAAGTTCGTCCAGAAAACCACTGACGCGTTGATATTGCATGGCAAATGACTCTCCGCCTGTGGCAGCCACGTTCAGATAGTCAGCATACCACTCCTTCAAGCGAGGGTCGTTATTATGGTCAAAAGGCTTCATTTCCCAACTGCCGAAGTTTATCTCCATGAGGCGATTGTCGTGTTCGGCATCGGGATAACCGCAAAATGAGGCGAGGCGGACACACCGTGTCAACGGACTTGTGTAGACATGTTCGAAGGGAAAATACTCCTTCAGATTTTCCGCTGTCACGGAGGCTTCTTCTTTAAACGTTGCTTTTAAGGGTACATCTGTCTGCCCGTAACATACACCCGGCGGCACATCTACCGAAGTGTGGCGAATCAAGATTATTTCCATTGTATAGGTAGCTTCTATTGTTGAATTGTTACTGTGTCACTGATAAAAGGAACTTTACCTTATGTAGAATGACAAATCATACCAATCAACCATTTATATATGTAAGGTTTATCAGTATCAGACTTCCTATATAGAACGATAGTTCGCAAAGCAGAAAAGTGGCTCCGCAACAGTCACCCGTATATCCTTGCAAGCGTCGTTTCATCAGTAGGCATAACAAGGCAAAGGTGAATATGGGGAAGAAAGCGGCAACCCATATCTTTGCAGGCAATAGTACCGCAAGTGGTAGCAGGCCGACAATGAGACAAACGAATAATTCGCCGATAGTCATACGATTGTATAAAACTCCGGTTTTACTTTCTCCTTCATTGCGGGCGTAAGGTAAGAAGTTGACAATCTGAGAAGCGCAACATTTGCTCCAGCAGTCTCCGCAGAATACAAGGATACAAAGGCTGTGGAGCGGAAGATGATGCAATTGCCATAAAAGCAGGAAATAGCAAATCAGTCCGATGACTCCGTAACTGCCAATATGAGAATCTTTCATGATGGAAAGTGTATGCTCGCGTGTCTTTCCTCCGCCAAAACCATCGAAGAAATCGGCCAGACCATCTTCGTGCAAACATCCGCTGACGAGCAGGCGGCTCACAATAGCTATTCCCCATGCTGTCGGCAGCGGCAAAACCTGAGCTGTCAACCATAATGTTGTCACCATTATGCCACCCGTCAACCAACCCACGAGCGGCCAATAGGGGACTATGTGTTTGAAACTATCGGTCGGTACTTCTTTTATTCTCCAGAAAGGTAATCGGGTGAGTAATATGAATGCTGCCAGAATGTTGTTCATGGTTTACGTTGAGAATCTATGGTAATCTATTCTTTATTAAAAATTGTTTGTCCAGGATGTGTCGGATTAAAAATATTTCGTAATAGAAGCATGTGCAAAATTATCCATTTCATTAATCATCCTTACGGCGGAGTCTACAATGGGATATGCACATATTGCTCCCGTACCTTCTCCCAAACGCAAGTCCAGATTCAGTAACGGTTTGGCGTGCAAAGAATCGAGTACAAGCCTGTGTCCTGTTTCGTTTCCGCAATGCCCGAAGATGGCATAGTCTTTCACTTCCGGATGGAGCATGGAAGCGGCAAGGAGGCAATTGGTCATGATGAATCCGTCCACCAATATAATCATTTTCAATTCTGCCGCTTGCAGCATGGCACCTACGGCCATCACCATTTCCAAACCGCCGAAGTGACGCATGATGTCGCGTACGGAGCCGTTTCCTTTATAATTATCCATTGATTGCTTTAATACTTCGTATTTGTGACGGATGCCCATATGGTCGAGGCCGCTGCCTGCTCCTACACATTGCTCTAACGGAATGTCGGTAAAGCAACTCATCCATAAAGAAGACGAAGAGGTATTTCCTATACCCATTTCACCGAAACTGAGGATGTTGCTGCCTTCGTTGTGACATAGGCGCACCACCTCGGCGCCTCGTTCCATACATTGTTCCATTTCTTCTTCGGTCATAGCGGCTTCGTGTAGATAATTTCGCGAACTTTTGCGCACTTTCATATTGATAATGCCCTTTTCATACGGCAGGTCGTAGTCCACGCCGGCATCTACTATTTTCAATACGAATCCATGTTGCCGGCAAAGAAAGTTTACACCTGCCCCTCCGTGTAGGAAGTTGCTGATTTGTTGCCAAGTGATTTCTTTGGGCGACAAGCTCACTCCTTCTTCTACAATGCCATGGTCGGCCGCAAAGATAATGTTCTGTGGATGTCTCAGGGTAGGGGATAAGGTTTGCTGTATAAGACCGATTTGCAGTGCCAATTCCTCCAACATGCCCAGAGAACCTTTGGGTTTGGTAAGGTTGTTGATTTTGTCTGTCAATGCGGCACGGATAGATTCGTCCGGATGAGTGATATGGAATGTTTTCATTAGTATTTTCTTGTTTAAAACCCTAATAAGGTTTGTTTATTCATTATTTGATTACTATTTGCAGTTGGTTATCTCGTCATTTTTTTACTTGCATCGGAATGCCTGCCACCATCAATATCACCTCATCGGCGCGGGAGGCAATATATTGATTCATCCATCCCTGCATATCCGTGAACTTCTGTTGTAGTTTGTTCTCGGAAACCCCACCCATACCAATCTCATTGGTTACGAAAATGAAAGTAGCCTCTTGCTCGGTGAAACGGTTGAACTCCTCTTTAGCTGCGGCAAGTGCCTGCTCGGTATCGGAATTCATATCAAAAAAGAAGTTGGTGCACCATAGAGTGACGCAGTCTATCAAAACCACCTTTTCAGCCAATCGGTGGCGACTGAGTTCTTTCTCTTCTTCAATATTGATCCATTCCGCTCCCCGCCGTTTCTGATGCTGTTCCACTCTTTTCCTAAAATCGTCATCCCAAATGCGTGCCGTGGCAATATACACAGGGGTGGGCGAAAGGCTGAGTGCCAATTTCTCGGCATACGTGCTTTTACCGGAACGGGACCCTCCGGTGATTAGTATGATTCGCTTCATAATGCTGCATCTGCTTGATTTATGGAGCAAATATATATGATTTCTATGGCAAAGGCAAGGATGTCTCATGATATTATGGAATTAACCTTTTAAAGATAGGAGTAGGTTTTATAGAGAATACTCTCGTTTTTATCTTGTATGATATTAGTTCCTGTTTTTCAATTACAAACATAGGAACTTATGGGGAAGATAATTTAGAAACACGAAATATTTAAGAAAATGCTTGTTTCTTTCGGGAAGATTTTATTACCTTTGCAGCCACTTAAGTAGATATAAAGAATGCGGCAGTAGCTCAGTTGGTAGAGCATCAGCTTCCCAAGCTGAGGGTCACGAGTTCGAGTCTCGCTTGCCGCTCTGTCTGAGAATGTGAGGTTGTGCCAACGTTTTGACACAACCTCTTTCATAATAAAAAAAGTCCCATAATACCCCTTCATTATTCAGCAGTTAATCAGATATGCTGACCCCATCGTACCCACTCTACAAATTGGCCGACAAAATAGATTGGGAGAAATTCGATACGGCTTTCAGCCCTTTGTCTTGTCAGAACGATGGTCGCCCGAGTAAGCCGATTCGTTTGATGTTCTCTGCAATAACACGGGAGAGCTCATAACTTTCTGTCTCACACCGGCCAGCGTGGATGACAGGGACAAACGGGTGTGGCCTGTTTTTACAAAAGTCCTGTACGGAAAGGTTTTTGTCGACAGGGGCTATATCAAACAGGAACTTTTTGAGGAACTCTTTCAACGGGGGATACATCTTCTACACGGATTGAAAGCAAAGATGAAGAACAAACCAATGCCGATATATGACAAGGTCATGCTGTGCAAGAGAAGGAGAGGTTCTTATCCCGAACCGGCGTATAAGTTCATCCATGTCCCTCATCCCCTCCACACTTCATCGTCCGCAACTCCGCACTTTGTCACCCGTAAGCCCGCACTTCGGCTTCCGTAGCCCCGCACTTCACCGTCTGCAATCTCACACCTCGCACCCGTTGCGCCCTCACGTTATGGCTCATGCGGTGTGGCGTTTCTCCACCTCCTCCACCTTAAGAGGAGGAATTATATGGAGGAGGTATTTTCTATTCTCTTCTTCTCTATTCTTTTCTTCTCTCGCGCGCGCGAGGGGAGATAGGTGTGGTAACTCGCTAAGGAACTGCTTGTTATCTCGCTTTTTGCCTCTTTTCGGGCTGCTTGCCGACTGCGAGTCAGCTCGCAGTCGGCAAGCAGTCGGCTACAAGTTTGTCCGGAGTCGCCGCGCAAGCTTCGGACACTTCCGTAGTAGTGGCAGGGGAAGCTGCCGCCTGAAAATCCCCGTCTTCTTCTACAAGCGAGCTTGCTTTTTCGGCAAGCGGCCCTGTTTCTTCGGGCATCGGTTGTGTCTCTTCGGCAACCTTCATCCTATCCGTCATCACCTCCTCTTCTTCCGCTTCTCTCTTGGCAGTATTTTTCTTTGACACTTCCGCTTTCTGCTATTTGAATCTTATAAAAAACAATACCCAACTTTACATATAGGGTGTAAAATTGGGTATTGTTTTATAAATTATTGATTTTCAATATTTATTGCGGTGCGTACGGGACTCGAACCCGTGACCCCATGCGTGACAGGCATGTATTCTAACCAACTGAACTAACGCACCATTTATTGCTTTTCGGTATCTCTCTCGATTGCGGTTGCAAAGGTAGATATTTCTTTGAAATCTGCAATAGCTTGAAAGAAAAAAATATCTTTATTTTTTATATCGATTGATTATGTGAGATTTATATTACCTTTGCGAAGCTAAATTAATATTGAAAATTATGAAAAATACTCCTATCGAACGTCAGTTAGTAGATAAAGCTATCGAAGATTTTCATATTGCAGATTTTGCAAAAGCAACCATACGCGAAGTGAAAGCCATTGCTGCTAAAGTGGAAGCCACATCGGGGGTGGAATTTATTAAAATGGAGATGGGAGTACCAGGCCTGCCACCTTCCAGCGTTGGAGTGAAAGCTGAAATCGAGGCCTTAAAGAATGGTATTGCCAGTCTTTATCCGGATATTAATGGATTACCTTCCTTGAAAGAAGAAGCCTCACGCTTCATCAAAGCTTTTATCAATGTAGATGTAGCTGCCGAAGGGTGCGTACCCGTGACCGGCTCTATGCAGGGGACTTTTGCTTCGTTCCTCACTTCTTGTCAGTGTGACGAAAAGAAAGATACCATTCTCTTCATTGATCCCGGCTTTCCGGTACAAAAGCAGCAATTGGTAGTAATGGGATATAAATTTGAGACTTTCGATGTGTATGAATATCGTGGAGATAAACTAAAGTATAAACTTGAAAGTTATCTCCGCAAAGGTAATATTGCAGCGATTATTTACTCCAATCCGAATAATCCCAGCTGGATCTGCCTAAAAGAAGAAGAATTGCGTATCATTGGCGAACTTGCCACCTTGTATGATACCATTGTTTTAGAAGATCTTGCGTATTTTGCCATGGACTTCCGTCAAGACCTGAGCCAACCTTTCCAGGCACCTTATCAACTTTCTGTGGCACACTATACCGATTATTATGTGCTGCTTATCTCTGGTTCCAAGGCATTCAGCTATGCGGGGCAGCGTATCGGAGTGAGTTGTATTTCTGATAAACTTTATAATCGTACCTACCCCGGACTGACTAAACGATATGGCGGCGGTACTTTCGGTACGGTGTTCATCCACCGGGTATTGTATGCGCTCTCCTCAGGAACCAGCCATTCGGCACAATATGCCTTGGCCGCAATGTTGAAGGCTGCCAATGAGGGGAAATATAATTTCCTTGATGAGGTGAAAGTATATGGTGACCGTGCGAACCGTCTCAAACAGATTTTTTTGCGCCATGGTTTCCATTTGGTATACGATAATGACCTTGGTGACCCTATTGCCGATGGATTCTACTTTACCATTGGTTATCCGGGAATGAGCAGTGGCGAACTTGCCAAAGAATTGATGTATTACGGAGTTAGTGCCATCTCTTTGGTCACTACAGGAAGTAATCAGGAAGGACTGCGTGCATGTACTTCTTTTATATACGATCACCAATATGCTCTATTGGATGAGCGAATGGCTGTTTTTGCAGCAAATCATCCCATTGAATAAGGTGGAGGACACAAGGAATATTTCCGTCATATCAGAGCCTATTTAGGATTTACTTACAAGGAATCTTGAGTAAAAATAAAATAGGCTCTTAAAATAATAATCTGTTAAGAAAAGCGTGCTTGGTTAAAAAAAATAACTGATTTTGGTTGCTCGTTGTGAAGTATTTTGTATATTAGTGGCATGTATACTAATATCGATATTTTCAAAATAGAGACAAACCACGTTGTTCCAGCGCAAGGAAAGGTTTTAATTTCCGAACCTTTTTTGTGTGATCATGTATTTGGTCGCTCTGTTATTTTATTGGTAGACCATACACACGATGGCACAATGGGGCTTGTCATGAATAAGCCGCTTCCCGTATGCTTGAATGATATTCTCGAAGGATTTCATTGTAGGGAAAACATTCCGATTTACAAAGGTGGCCCGATCAGTATGGATACTTTATTTTATCTACATACTCTCGACGGCATTAAGGGTGCGCTTCCTATAGACAAAAATTTTTATCTGAATGGCGATTTTGAAGCTATTAAGGCATATATTATGCAGGGATATCCCATAAAAGGTAAAATCAGATTTTTCTTGGGATACTCCGGATGGGAGCATAAACAATTGTGCCAAGAGATTCACGAGAACACATGGTTGGTGAGCAAAGAGAATATCGCTTCACTGATGGATGAAGAAGCCAGTGACGAACTTTGGAAAAAAGCACTCTGCAAGTTGGGAGGGAAGTATGAAATTTGGTCACGTTTTCCGCAAATCCCCATATTCAATTAGTTCTTCGAAGACATTGCAGCAATACTACGTCCTTGTATACGCCGCCAACACGCCACCATTCTTTCAGAAGTCCGCATGACACGAAACCACATGACTCAAAAAGGTGTATACTTGCTTTGTTGTCAGTGGTGATATGAGCAATCAGCTGCTTCAGGTGCAGGAAGTTAAAGACATAATTACACAGTAATTCCAATGCTTCTTTGGCATAGCCGTTCCCTTTATACTCTCTTCGCATCGCAATGCCCACTTCTGCGCGGGCATGCATGGGAACAAACTCGGTGATGTCTATGGTGCCCATCACAGCATTGTCTTCCATACGTACAATCATCATGCGTAGCTGACGGTCGGCAAACATGTCGCATTCGGAGTGCTCTATATATTGCTTTAATATAAACTTTGAGTAGGGCACGGTGAAATTGGTCACATCCCACATTTCTGGGTCGTTTTCCATTTCATACATTACTTCCAGATCTTCCGGCTCCATGGCTCGGAGACATACTCGTTCACTACGAAAATAAGATTTATTCATTGCTAAATCAGTCACATTCTTACTTGTCAATATGCAGTTCTTTACGCAAACGCTCTTCACCGGGTAAACAGAAAAGGGAGGCAGTCAAGCCTATCATACCGCAGAGTACCCCTGTGGTGCTCAACATCATATAGTAGGTGAAAAAACCGGTTAAAACCGGTAAACTTAGCAAGACCAACCGAATATCACTCCACAAAGCATAGAGGCGAAGAGCTTTGGGAAGAGCTGCGATATCTATTTTTCGGGTCAGAACCCACGAGAAAAGTTTCAAGGAGATTGGCACACAAGATGCGGTCAGTAAAATGGTTATCGTTTCGGCCATATAAGTTGCAGAAATATTCCCTACATACAGTCCCACCCAGCTACTTCCCATCTCTCCGGATATGACAAGCAGAATGGAAATCATCCAAAAACAGGCAAAAGCTACTTTGACGTGTGCTGTAGTCTTTTTTATTTCTTTTTCCATATATGATTGTGATAATTTATAGATTCTCAAAGAGTTTTATACAGTTCCTGAAAATGGAGTACGGTTTACAATACTACGCCCTAAAGTTACCTCATCGGCATACTCCAATTCATCGCCCACCGAAATGCCACGGGCTATGATAGAAAGCTTCACTCCGAGTTTCTCCAGTTTACGATAAATATAAAAGTTGGTTGTATCTCCTTCCATCGTTGTGCTCAGTGCCAGGATAACTTCGTCAATGCCACCGGCAAGTACTCGCTGCACCAGGCTTTCTATCTGCAAATCTCCGGGGCCTATACCGTCCATCGGTGAGATGACACCTCCTAATACATGATACAGCCCACGAAACTGCTGTGTAGCTTCCACTGCCATCACATCACGGATATTCTCCACTACACAAATCACCGAAGCATCTCGCTGAGGATTGGAACAGATGCGGCACGTTTCCGTATCAGAGATGTTATGACAGACCTTGCAATACTTTACCTCGTGTTTTAATGTGACGATTGCGTTACCGAACGCTTCTACTGTAGCCGTATCCTGCCGTAGTAAATGAAGAACCAGCCTCATAGCCGTTTTACGTCCCACTCCGGGCAACTTGGCAAACTCGCTTACCGCCTTTTCCAATAATGTCGAGGGAAATTGTCCATTCATACTTAAAATCTTCCTATTGGACGCAAAGATAGTGTAATCTTATGAAATAAGTGCTACCTTTGTCGCTTGTAACATAAAAAAGCAGAAACAATCATGGATATTACAAGTGCGGAATTTACCATCAGTAATACAGATGTGCAAAAATGTCCGGAAGGGTCTTTCCCCGAATATGCTTTTATCGGACGTTCTAATGTAGGAAAATCCAGCCTGATCAATATGCTCACCGGGCGGAAAGGCCTTGCTATGACCTCTGCTACTCCCGGGAAGACGATGCTCATCAATCATTTTCTTATCAATAAGAGCTGGTACATTGTAGACCTTCCGGGTTATGGATATGCCAAGCGGGGACAGAAAGGCAAGGAGCAAATAAGAAATATCATCGAAAGCTATATCTTGCAACGTCAACAGATGACCAATCTGTTTGTCCTGATAGACAGTAGGCTGGCACCTCAGGCCATCGACCTTCAATTCATAGAGTGGCTGGGTGAGAATGCCATTCCTTTTGCCATTGTGTTTACCAAAGCCGATAAGTTGAAAGGAGGCAGACTGAATAACAATATCAGTCAGTATCTTCAAAAATTGCAGGAACAATGGGAGGAATTACCACCTTATTTCGTGACCTCTTCCGAAAACCGATTGGGAAAGAAGGAATTATTAGATTACATGGAAAGTATTAACAAAGATTTGAATAAGTAAATAATATAAACTCAAACAAAACAATGAAAAAAATTATTCTTGGGCAATTACTTATTGCCGCTATGTTCATGCCCACTTGCGGTCGGGCACAAGCTCTTTCAGATCTGTTCAATAAAGCTGTAGAAACAGTGACCGGGAAAAATACCGCCATAGTAGATATGGTAGGAACGTGGAGTTATACAGGAGCAGCTGTGGACTTTAAATCAGACAATTTACTGAAAAAAGCTGGAGGCCTCGTTGCTGCGTCTGCTGCTGAAAGTAAGTTGGATGAGCAATTGGCCAAAGTCGGCATCAAGGAAGGACAGATGAGTTTTACTTTCAATGCCGATAGTACTTTCAATGCCCAAATAGGACGTAAAAAAATGAGTGGAACCTATTCTTACAACAGTACTACACAAAAAGTAAATCTCAAATTTGCCAGATTGATAGGTATGAATGCAAAAATAGATTATTCTTCTGCCGGCATGGATTTGTTGTTCGACTCGGATAAATTGCTGAAGTTACTGATTTTCTTTGGAAGTAAAAGTAATAATACAGCTATCAAAAGTGTCAGCTCTTTGGCAAGCAGCTATGATGGTATGATGACAGGATTTACCTTGAAGAAGAAATCTTGATCACCTCCCCTTTTTCTATCATTGAATCTTAGGTATTATTCCACTGCTGGGCACTTAATCCCATCTGATTTTCAATTGTTTATAATTTAGTTCTTTGACATTTTTGTAATCGCAATCGGTAAGTATCTCTCTTACAGACGTTTTATCCAGTAGAGAAAAGCTCAAAATTTGTAGAATTTCGTAGATTGGACGGTTAACTTTCAATCTGTAAGCGACAATGGCAACCAGACAGTATGTTATGATGGCACAGTACACTTGTATCTTGACTGCATTCATCGTGGTGCCCCAAAAAGATTTTACTTTCAGGTGTTGCTTTATCCATTTGAAAAATAGTTCCACCTGCCAACGGTTCTTGTATAGCAAAGCAATTTCCTCTGCTGATAGTTCCATGTTGTTGGTGATGAACACAAATTCTCTGTCCAGTTCTTCATCGTAGTATTTAACCCGCCGGAGTTTGTCCGGATATGCTTTGAGCGATTTATACGTTTCAAGCATTCCAATCTGATCACATTTTATTCCGGTTGTTTTATCGACTTCACGGGAATACATTCTACGGAATCTCATATTATCTTTTGCACGTGTAACGAAGTAAGCACCACTGGTGTGAAGCTTATGCAAACGGGTGAAGTCAACATATCCTTTATCCATGATATAGAAACTTCCCTTTTCATAACTCAACTCATCCAGCATGTTTACGTCATGTACTTTAGCATTGGTTACCAGTACGATTGTCGGTATGGAAGTCTTTACATCATACAAGGTATGAAGTTTGATGCCTCCTTTGTGTTTCTTAAATTCCGCCCACCAAAAAACATTCAGACAAAGGTCTATGGTGGAGGAATCAAAGGCATAAACATTACCGTCAACTTTCACCTCGAAGTCATTTTTGTTGTAGCTATTACGGGCTTCCGCAATCAGGGTATAAGCAAATTCTTCGTAGATACGATAATCTCTATTCCGGTTTGCTTTCCCCAGATTGGTACGGCTAACTGTTGGACCGAATCCCAAGTGATAATACTTGTTCTTGTGTGCCTCAAGGCTGAGCATAAGGTCACGCATACTGTCTCGGGCGGTCAGTTGTCCGAAGATCATGCACAGCATCTGATTCCAACAGGTGAATGTTCTGATTTTCTTATTCCCGGAATACTTCTCTACCAAACGGTCAAAGACACGACGGGGAAGAAAATCTGTAAGTTGAGCGAAGATATATTTGCCTTGATTCATTGTTTTGAGCTTTTGGACAAAGCTAAAACAACTTTTCAATTCAAATCGTCACGCTACAAAAAGATACATAACTATGCGATTATCAAAGATTTCAAAGAACGATGTTTAATTTAAAGTGCCCACTAGTGGTATTATTCAAAGTTGCCATAAAGAAAAACTCCCGTAATTTTATCTGGTTACGGGAGTTTTTTATGTGGGAAACTTTAATTTATTTACCCAAAGCCTGAGCCACGTCTACAGCGCAAGCCACTGTACATCCTACCATCGGGTTGTTACCGATACCGAGGAATCCCATCATTTCCACGTGAGCGGGAACGGATGAAGAACCGGCGAATTGGGCATCGCTGTGCATGCGGCCCATCGTGTCCGTCATACCGTAAGATGCAGGGCCGGCCGCCATGTTGTCCGGATGGAGTGTACGGCCTGTACCGCCACCCGATGCTACAGAAAAATAAGGCTTGCCGGCAAGTACGCGTTCTTTCTTGTAAGTTCCTGCAACGGGGTGTTGGAAGCGGGTCGGGTTGGTAGAGTTACCGGTAATGGAAACATCTACGCCTTCTTTCCACATGATGGCAACACCTTCACGAACATCATCGGCACCGTAGCATTTTACTTTGGCGCGAGGACCGTCGCTGTATGCTATTTCGCGAACAACTTTCAGTTCGCCTGTATAGTAATCGAATTGAGTCTGTACGTAAGTGAAACCGTTGATACGAGAGATGATCTGTGCGGCATCTTTGCCCAAACCGTTCAGGATGCAGCGCAGAGGTTCTTTGCGCACCTTGTCGGCTTTGGCTGCAATCTTGATGGCACCTTCGGCGGCAGCGAATGATTCGTGGCCGGCCAAAAATGCGAAACATTTGGTTTCTTCGCGCAACAACATCGCAGCCAGATTGCCATGACCGATACCAACCTTACGGTCGTCGGCTACGGAACCCGGAATACAGAATGCTTGCAGACCGATACCGATTGCTTCGGCTGCTTCGGCTGCATTTTTACAACCTTTCTTAATGGCGATGGCACAACCTACCACATAAGCCCATTTCGCATTTTCGAAACAGATGGGCTGGGTTTCTTCACAAGTCTTATAAGGATCGAGACCATGAGCTTCGCAGATAGCGTTAGCTTCTTCGATGTCTTTGATACCGTTAGCGTTCAAAGCAGCAAGAATCTGTTTGATACGACGGTCTTGGCTTTCAAATTTTACTTCTCTAATCATAATGTCTTTCCTCCTTATATTATTCGTGACGTGGGTCAATGTGTTTAACTGCACCTTGCTCGGCAGTGAAGCGACCGTATGTGCCGGTTACTTTCTTCAAAGCTTCGTTGGCGTCCGTACCTTTCTTGATCTCATCCATGAACTTGCCAAGGTGAACGAATTCGTATCCGCAGATTTCATCGTTCTTGTCCAAAGCGATGGTCTTGATGTAACCCTCTGCCATTTCAAGATAACGAGAACCTTTGGCCAGAGTACCATACAATGTACCTACCTGGCTACGCAGACCTTTACCCAAGTCTTCCAGACCGGCACCGATCATCAAACCGCCTTCAGAGAAAGCAGATTGTGTGCGGCCGTAAACGATTTGCAGGAAGAGTTCGCGCATGGCTGTGTTGATAGCGTCGCAAACGAGGTCGGTGTTCAATGCTTCGAGAATAGTCTTTCCCGGGAGAATTTCTGATGCCATGGCAGCAGAGTGAGTCATACCGGAGCAACCGATAGTCTCAACCAAAGCTTCCTGAATAACACCTTCTTTTACGTTGAGGGTTAATTTACACGCACCTTGCTGAGGAGCACACCAGCCGATGCCGTGTGTCAAACCAGAGATGTCAACAAATTCTTTAGCTTTTACCCATTTACCTTCTTCGGGAATAGGAGCCGGCCCGTGGTTAGGACCTTTCTTCACAACACACATGTGTTCCACTTCGTGTGAATAAGTCATAATTAGCTCTTTTTAAGTGATATAATTAAGAAAAATGTAATCCACTTTTATTAGTCGGCGCAAAGTTAGTTCTTTTCTTCGTTTTTGCCAACTCTTCAATTTGACTTTTTTACTAAGAGTTTGTTTTAATCTCCTTTTTCGTTTTTTCCTCTTTGTTTTCCCCAATTAAGTATTAGGACTCCTAGCCTCAATCGGAGATAGAACATACGTCGGCACTACGGCCTCTTCATTTTTGACCGACATCTCTCCTTATTATATTATACTGCTGTTCTTGCTGATGCGCCATCACCTCAATCCTCTGCCTTTACTGATTTACCTACACACTCCAACTTATGGAATTCGCTGCAGTTTTTTTATGCTCAAAGCTTTGTTCGCACTGCGCGGATGTCTGTTCGCACGTTGTGAACATCTGTCCGCAGGTTGCGTTTTTGTATTCGCACCGTGCGAACAGAGATTTATCCAAGTTGCGAACAAGTTTACTGTTTACAGCAAACAATTTTATTCCATGGATTTAAGAGGTTTATTCCATAAGTACAACACATCTATTCATGATTGCTATCCGCTCAAACTGCTTGATTGTGGGGTCACTGTATCTCCTCATATTTTCTCCATTGAGATTGTTTCAAGGCTGGTTTTTGTCGATATTTTGTCTTTTCAGGCGTAATTATTGAATCAAACTCTTAACTTTGCCGTCGCATGTTCCGCTATGCTTCTTGCAAAAGCAGAAAGAATTCTTCTGTAAATCAAGAAGATTGGAAAGAGTGGAGTGCTAAATTCAAACAAGCTTCTAAAAAAACTACTCAATATGATAAAAGTGACAGATGCTGCTTTGCGTCAAGCGGCTGCCGACGGGATGGATGCCTTTATCCATGTATTTACCGAGGCTTATGAACAAGAGATAGAAAGCAATGGCAATTTGGCAGCCGATACGATGAGTATGCTCACAGCTGAACAACATTCATTGCTGGCCTATCGGATTTTTCGCGATGAAGTGATGGAAGGAGGGTTTTGCCAATTGATTCAGAATGGCTATGGCGGATATATCTTTGATAATCCGTTTGCCAAGGTGATGCGTCTGTGGGGAATTGGCGATTTGAGCAAGTTGATTTACGCCGCCAAGAAGATATATGATGCTCATCGTGGGGACTTGGAGCGCGAGCGTACAGACGAAGAGTTTATGGCAATGTACGAAGAATACGAAGCTTTCGACGATTTGGAAGACGAATTCCTGGAAAAGGAAGAAGAATATACCGCTGCCGTGGCCGGATATGTGGATGAGCATATCGATTTGTTTGCCACGATTGTATGATTCCGGGGCGTTTTCCCACCGACAGATAATGCCGTTCGCAAAAAGCACGAAACGGGCAGGCTGGTTGTGCCGGTTGGGATGACGAAGTGTTAAAAAAGCAGAAGCATTTGCAGTATTCGGGCGTGTTTTCCGTTTACTCTTAAAAACAATGAAAAAAAGAGTGGGGTATCTCGTTACTCGATTCTTTTATCTAAATTTGCAAACCCTAATATTAAAGAAAATGAAACATTTGAATTTTTTGATGATTGCCTTTACCCTCTTGTTGGGTGTTTCGTTAACCTCTTGTCTGAATAGTGGTGATAATGAAAGTTCTTTTGACGGCTATGGCTATATGCGTGTAAAACACTATTTAGGAAGTTCTTGGTTTGAAGATTTGGGAGGAAATAAATATTTCCCCACTGAAAGTTCACTTGCCACGGTAAAGGCTAACAATGGCTTTGATATAACAAAAAGCGATTTAGTCTTGCTTCAATACAAAAACGTAGAAACGCAGGCAGGGAAAGAAACGGCTAAAACTACCAATCGCACTATTCAACTTGTGGGAGCCGTGGCTATAGATTCTTATGAAACTCGAACCGTAGCTACCGAGGCCGATATGCCTCTTGGGGATGCACCTATTGTGACCTTGAATCCTGCTGCTCAGTACGGTGATACCTACAAGCCGTTTATTTATGGTCCTGAAATGGTGGTTTTGCCTATCAACTGGAAGATGGAAAATAAAACGGAAGCATTGGCACAACATTCATTCGAATTGATATATGTAAAAGATATGCAGAAGAGTGCATCGGAGCTGGTGCTTTATTTGCAACATAATAAGGGAACGGATACCAAAACAGAAGCGAATGCTTACCGGAATAAGGCTTATGATATCAAAAGCATCATGAGTGCCATCAAGAGCAGTACCCAAAAATATCCTGAGAAAATTATAATCAAAGCCAAAGTTGCTGCCGATGGCGGGACGATGCCTGATACTTATACGGATTTTGAGATAGACAGCAGCGCACTTAATAAACTGAAATAATTTGAACTATAAAGATTTATTTCACATAGCTCTGCGACTGATTACCTCTCCGGCTCGTACGTGGGAGGAAATTAGTTTAGAGGATAGACGAAAGGTCTTTACGGCCTTTGTCTATCCTATGATTGGTTTATGCGGGTTGTCCGTCTTCATTGGTTCGTTGATAAGAATGGGGTGGGGCGAGCCGCAAAGTTTTCAATATGCCATGACGCGATGTTGCGCTGTGGCTGTTTCTTTGTTCGGAGGATACTTTCTGGCGGCTTATCTCATCAACGGGTTGCGTGCCCGCATGCTTGGAATGGAGAGCGACATTCCGTTGGCACAACAATTTGCAGGCTATGCCTTAGTGGTAGTGTTTCTGATGAAAATGGTTATCGGCATACTGCCCGATTTCTATGTCATAGCTTTGCTGCTTCAGTTTTACATCGTGTATGTGGTGTGGGAAGGAAGCGACAAAGTGATGCGGG
The DNA here is from genome assembly GCF_002998535.1 of Prevotella heparinolytica. Lineage (NCBI taxonomy): Bacteria > Pseudomonadati > Bacteroidota > Bacteroidia > Bacteroidales > Prevotellaceae > Prevotella > Prevotella heparinolytica. The sequence goes on from NZ_CP027234.1 coordinate 903,371, forward strand.
TAGCTGAGAAAGAACGTTTGCGTTTCACCATTCTTTCTTCAGTTTTGCTGATTGTCTGTCCGGCAATGGTGGAGTGGATATTCAATCAATTGACGACAGTGCTGAACTGAGCGCTTTCAATGTGTAGAGTTTTTAAGGTAAAGAGTTATTTGAAAGGGTGAATAGAATCATGAAACAAGCTCCTGTAAATATAAAGAACAAACGTGCCACATTCGATTACGAACTGATAGACACCTATACGGCCGGTATCGTGCTTACGGGTACGGAGATTAAGTCCATTCGCTTGGGAAAAGCAAGTCTGGTCGATACTTTTTGTTATTTTGCAAACGGCGAACTATGGGTGAAGAATATGCATATTGCCGAATATTTTTACGGGTCGTACAACAATCATTCGGCACGCAGGGAACGTAAGCTTCTGCTAAACAAGAAAGAACTGGATAAGTTGGCACGCGACACGAAAACTCCCGGCTTTACCATTGTCCCGGTTCGTTTGTTCATCAACGAGAAAGGCTTGGCCAAAGTAGTGGTGGCCCTTGCCAAGGGTAAAAAAGAATTCGACAAACGCCAGTCTTTGAAAGAAAAAGAGGACAAACGCGATATGGCGCGGATGTTCAAACGATGATAATTATCAAACAGCGAACCACAGATTACAAGGCTCTTTTTTTCTACAAACATTATGAAACAGCTGAACGAGTTGGTGCGTGAGCACATCCTTATTCTGGATGGTGCCATGGGTACCATGATACAACAATACAACTTAACGGAGAAAGATTTCCGGGGCGAACGTTTTGCACACATTGCCGGACAGATGAGAGGCAACAATGATTTACTCTGTCTGACAAGGCCAGATGTGATACAAGATATCCATCGCAAATATCTGGAAGCAGGGGCAGACATCATTGAGACAAACACGTTCAGTTCCACTTGCGTCAGTATGGCCGATTATCATGTGCAGGAATATGTGCGTGAAATGAATCTTGCGGCTGTAAGGCTGGCTCGCGAGGTGGCCGACGAGTTTACCGCTCTTACTCCTGATAAACCTCGTTTTGTGGCAGGTGCCGTGGGGCCTACAAACAAAACGTGCTCCATGAGTCCCGATGTCAACAATCCGGCTTTCCGTGCTCTGGCCTACGACCAACTGGCCGCTGCCTATCAAGAGCAGATGGAGGCTTTGCTTGAAGGTGGAGTAGATGCCTTATTAATAGAAACCATCTTTGATACGCTGAATGCAAAGGCTGCTATTTTTGCCGCAGAGCAAGCTATGGAGACTGTCGGCATACGCGTTCCTCTGATGCTTTCCGTCACGGTTTCTGATATAGCCGGACGTACGCTTTCGGGGCAGACGCTGGACGCTTTCTTAGCTTCCGTGCAACATGCCGACCTCTTCTCCGTGGGGCTGAACTGTTCTTTCGGAGCCCGGCAATTGAAACCTTTTCTGGAACAACTTGCCGCCCGTGCTCCTTATTATATCAGTGCCTACCCCAATGCCGGTTTACCCAATAGTCTGGGGAAATATGACCAAAGCCCTGACGACATGGCACATGAAATAAAAGAATATATTCATGAAGGCCTGGTGAACATTATTGGAGGATGTTGCGGAACCACGGACGAATACATTGCTCGTTATGCTGCTTTAATAGAAGGTGTGTCGCCTCGTCGTCCCGCCCCGAAACCTGCCAACTTGTGGCTTTCGGGACTTGAACTTCTGGAGGTGAAACCGGAGAACAACTTTGTAAATGTGGGTGAGCGTTGCAATGTGGCGGGCTCGCGTATGTTCCTGCGCTTGATCAACGAGAAGAAATACGATGAGGCGCTTGGCATTGCCCGTCGGCAAGTGGAAGATGGCGCCCAACTCATCGACATCAATATGGATGACGGCTTGCTGGATGCTTGTGCAGAAATGACTACTTTTTTGAATCTGATAGCTTCCGAGCCTGAGATCGCGCGCGTTCCCGTGATGATAGACTCTTCCAAGTGGGAAGTGATTGTTGCGGGGTTGAAATGCCTGCAAGGTAAATCTGTAGTCAACTCCATTTCTTTGAAAGAAGGTGAGGAGAAGTTTCTGGAGCATGCACGCATCATCAAGCAATATGGAGCGGCAGTCGTAGTGATGGCTTTCGACGAGAAGGGGCAAGCTGATACTTTTGAACGCAAAATTGAAGTTTGCGAACGTGCATATCGCCTTTTGGTCGATAAGATCAACTTCAATCCTCATGATATTATTTTCGACCCGAATGTGCTTGCCGTAGCTACGGGGATGGACGAGCATAACAACTATGCCGTGGACTTTATTCGTGCCACCGGTTGGATTAGGAACAATCTGCCGGGTGCGCATGTCAGCGGAGGAGTAAGTAATCTCTCTTTCTCATTCCGTGGCAATAATTATATCCGTGAAGCAATGCATGCCGTGTTTCTTTATCATGCTATTCGCGAAGGGATGGATATGGGTATTGTGAATTCGGCAACTTCTGTTCTTTATACGGATATTCCTGCCGACATTTTGGAACGCATTGAAGATGTGGTGCTGAACAGGCGCCCTGACGCTGCCGAGCGGCTGATAGAAACAGCCGAACGCCTGAAAGCAGAAGCCGAGGAAGCTAAGGGGGCAGGTGGTAAGAGTACGGCTTCCCCCCATTCGCAACTGGCATGGAGAGAGGGAACCGTTGTGGAAGACCGCTTGAAATATGCTTTGACCAAAGGTATCAGCGATTATCTGGAGGAAGACCTTGCCGAGGCGTTAAAGCTCTATCCCACAGCAGTGTCTATCATTGAAGGCCCTTTGATGGCAGGTATGAATCATGTAGGCGATTTGTTCGGAGCTGGTAAGATGTTTTTGCCGCAAGTGGTGAAAACGGCGCGCACCATGAAGAAAGCGGTGGCCATACTTCAGCCGGTGATTGAATCCGAAAAGGAAAAAGGGGCGGTATCTGCCGGCAAGGTATTGCTTGCCACGGTGAAAGGAGATGTACATGATATCGGCAAGAATATCGTTTCGGTGGTTATGGCCTGCAACGGATATGAAATCATAGACCTTGGCGTAATGGTGCCTGCCGAAACCATCGTGCAGCGTGCCGTAGAGGAACAAGTCGACATGATAGGACTGAGCGGCCTGATAACTCCTTCCTTGGATGAGATGGTGCATGTGGCCATCGAGTTGGAGAAGGCGGGCCTGAATATTCCTTTGCTGATAGGGGGAGCTACGACTTCGCAGCTTCATACGGCATTGAAGATTGCTCCGGTGTATCATGCTCCGGTTGTCCATCTGAAAGATGCTTCGCAGAATGCCACGGTAGCAGTGAAACTAATGAATCCTGCAACAAAAGAGGAACTAAAGAAGGAACTTAACGAGCAGTATGCGCAATTGTGCAAAAAGAATCAGGAAAGAAAAGTAGAGACCGTTTCGTTGGAAGAAGCGCAAAAGAATAAGCTGAATTTGTTTTAAACAGCAGTTTTTATCTCTCCGGTTGTCAGCCCACACTTGGTCGCTCCTATAGTGTGGGCAGACCTTCCTCAAAGTGTGGGCTAATGTTGCTTAAGGTGTGGGCATACGCTTCGGCAAGTGCGGGCATACTTCTCGTAAAGTGTGGGCTTGCGATTGCACAAGTGTAGCCTCTCACATCTATAAGTATAACCACTCAATTTACAGATTAGGGGATGATTATTTCTTCCTTGCAGAAGGGCGCGAAGTATCCTGTATCTTATTCTTATATTGATCAAATCGTGAAGTAATATCCCTCACAAAATTATATGTCTCGATACCCCGGAAATATCCATTCTTACAAACGGGATCGGTGAAGTATTCTTCATTACTTTTTAGCAGAATGAAAGTCTCTACATGGTCTTTCCACACATACTTGTTTTTGCCGTACTTTTCGGCCAGAGCCATGGCGTCTTGTACGTGTCCGATTCCTGAGTTGTAAGCAGCTAATATGAAGTTGATGCGCTCCTCTTGGGGAACCAGTGTAAAGCTTTTATCCATAGCAGCTATATATTTTGTGGCTGCTTTGATGCTTTCCTCCGGATTTTGTTCCTTGCCTGCAGGTACTCCCATTGCTCTTGCCGTGGACGGCATTAGCTGCATCAACCCTTTGGCTCCTGCCCATGACACGGCAGTGGTGTCAAAGTTCGACTCCGTGTAGGCCAAGGAAGCCAGCAGGCGCCAGTCCCAATTAATATCGGGCGCATATTTCTTAAACAAATCATCGTAATGAGATATTTTGCCTTCGCGTAACGAGAGAATAGGGGAGTGCGGAAAGATTTTGCTGATTTCAAAGTAACGCTTCATACTCGCCGTGTAGGCAGGCGAGGTCACGTTCTCTGCGTGCCACTTGTCGGCAATGGCAGCCAATTGCGGACTATCTTTGCGTACAGCCCATGAAGCACGCTGATCGAAGCTGATGGATAATCCGATGTTTAGGTTAGGATAATAGGTGGCATTCAGTTGTGCTACATCATTATCGGCCACCGTATAGGGAATTTTTCCTTGCGCTACTTGCGTAATCAGGTCTTCGGTGCTGATGCTATCGTTGGTGACCTGATGGATGCGAATGCCTCCTCCAAGTTCGTCGTCCAGATTGACCAGACGTTCATAATATTTCCCCGGTTTCACATATATGTCTTTTCCGATGAGTTCCGTAACGTCTTTCAGGGGCTTGCTGCCTCCACCGTTCCGTTGCACGATGACTTGGTGGGTGATGATTTCCTCGCCGCAATAAATCAGGCTGTCTTTCCATTCCTTGGTGATGGGCAGGTTATAGGCTATAAGGTCTCCCTTGCCGGCTTGCAATTGTTCGATAAGTTCGTGCACGCTCCGGACAACTTCTATCCTCAGCTTTACTCCCAGGCTTTTGGCAAACTGTTCGCTCAACTCATACTGGAATCCCATATCCTGACCGCGATAGATGAAATAGGACGTGGAGCTGTATAAGGTCAACGCCACCAGTTCACCACTGTCTTTTATCTGTTGCAAGCCGTCGTATTGTCTTTCTTCTTTACCGTGGCTTCCACGGCATCCCGAAATGCAACAAAGCAACAGTGCAAGAATGACCGATAATGAATGATTGCTCATTAATGACCAAAGTTTCCGGAAGCAAACTATGTCAATCATACTATGTTATTGTGTTGATCGTCAATCTGTTTTTGGAACCTCAATCTTCTCGTATCACTTCAAATGCTTCTTGATATACATGGTCAATATGTCAATGGCTATCCGGTTATTTCCACCTTCGGGCACAATGAGGTCGGCATATCGTTTGCAGGGTTCGATGAATTGCTGGTGCATCGGTTTCAGAATACGGGTGTAACGTTCCATTACCGCTTCGGCTGTACGTCCTCGTTCCACCACGTCACGTTGTATTACGCGAATCAAGCGTTCGTCGGGATCGGCGTCTACAAATATTTTGAGGTCCATCATGTTGCGCAATTTCTTGTCGCACAAGGCTAAGATTCCTTCGATGATGATGACTTCGCGAGGTTCGATATGGATGGTTTCGGGCTGCCGGGTACACGTCAGGTAAGAATAAGTGGGCTGTTCAATGCTCTTCCCTTCGCGCAGCATGGCTACGTGTTTGGAAAGCAGACTCCATTCAAATGCGTCCGGATGGTCGAAGTTGATGTTCTGCCTTTCTTCCACAGGCACGTGGCTGCTGTCTTTATAATAAGAGTCTTGTGGCAGTAATACCACTTCACCGGCCGGTAGGCTTTCAATAATCTTACGTACTACGGTGGTTTTTCCCGAACCGGTTCCTCCTGCAATTCCTATTATTAACATCCGTTTAAGTATATATTTAAAACAAAACCTGTATTTTTGTAGCACGAAAACCGGCATTATTCCGCCAAACGTTTCGGCAAAAGAAGATGAACATTCTTTTGTTCTCTGTCGTTATAAATTTTGCTGTTCTTGAGAAAAACAGCCGTTTCGGCTGACAAATATAGACATAAATCATTAAAACAACAATTTATGGTAAAGCACATTGTATTATTTAAATTGAAAGATGAGGTTTCAGCTGACGAAAAGTTAGCGGCAATGAATAATTTTAAAGCAGCTATTGAAGCGCTTCCGGCAAAGATACCTGTTATCCGTAAGATAGAAGTCGGATTGAACATGAATCCGGGCGAGACTTGGAACATTGCTCTTTACAGTGAGTTCGATACATTGGATGATGTGAAGTTCTATGCTGTCCATCCCGACCATGTGGCCGCCGGGAGACTCCTTGCCACAGTGAAGGAAAGTCGCGCCTGTGTGGATTATGAATTGTAAACAAATCTCTTTTCAATTAATTAAAAGCTTTAGACGAAACATGAAGAATATATCGCTCTCTTTTTTTCTGTTGCTCTTCGCCATGATGGCGCAAGCACAGATACAAGACCCCGTTAAGTTTAAGTCGGAATGGAAGACTTTACCGGGCGATGAGGCAGAGGTTGTGTTCACTGCATCCATTGATAAAGGCTGGCACGTTTATTCTACCGATTTGGGCGATGGCGGTCCTATTTCGGCTACTTTCAATGTGGAGAGACTTTCGGGAGTGGAAACTGTGGGTAAATTGAGACCGGCAGGTAAGGAGATTTCCGCATTCGACCGCTTGTTCGAGATGAAGGTGCGGTACTTTGAGCATACTGCCCGGTTTGTGCAGAAATTAAAGCTCACAAGCAGTACCTATCAAGTGGAAGGTTATTTGGAATATGGTGCCTGCAATGACGAGAATTGCTTACCTCCCACCCAAGTGCCCTTTAAGTTTTCCGGAGAAGCGGAGGGTGTTGCCAGGGAAAATGTCGCTTCTGTGTCGGAAACAAACGTTGCTGATGTATCGGCACCGCAAGAAGCCGTTGCAGCCGATACGGTTTCTGCTGCAAATGTTGATGGAGTGGGAGTCCTCGCAGGAGGGGATGTGCCGAATAAGTCTGACTTGTGGAAACCGGTAATCGACGAATTGAAAGCCTTGGGGGAGTCTACTTCTCACGAGGATATGTCATGGTTTTACATTTTCATTACCGGATTTGTCGGAGGACTTCTGGCATTGTTCACCCCATGCGTATGGCCTATTATCCCGATGACGGTCAGCTTTTTCCTGAAGCGAAGCAAAGACAAGAAGAAAGGTATTCGTGACGCTTGGACGTATGGTGCATCAATCGTCGTTATTTATGTTACGCTCGGTCTGGCCATTACGCTTATTTTCGGCGCCAGTGCACTGAATGCGCTTTCCACCAATGCCGTGTTCAATATCCTGTTCTGCTTGATGTTGGTTGTGTTTGCCGCTTCTTTTTTCGGGGCTTTCGAGATTACTCTGCCTTCCAAGTGGAGCACGGCTGTAGACAGCAAGGCGGAAGCAACGAGTGGCCTGCTCAGCATTTTCTTGATGGCGTTTACGCTCTCATTGGTTTCTTTCTCCTGCACAGGGCCTATTATCGGCTTCCTTTTGGTACAAGTTTCTACTACGGGCAGTGTGGTGGCTCCGGCCATCGGCATGCTTGGCTTTGCAGTAGCTTTGGCATTGCCATTTACATTGTTTGCACTGTTCCCGTCTTGGCTGAAGTCCATGCCCAAGTCAGGAGGGTGGATGAATATAATCAAGGTGACTCTTGGTTTTCTGGAATTGGCGTTTGCCTTGAAGTTCCTCTCAGTGGCTGATTTGGCTTATGGCTGGCGTATTCTTGACCGTGAAACATTCCTCGCATTGTGGATTGTGCTGTTTGCCTTGCTTGGCTTTTATTTGTTGGGTAAAATCAAGTTCCCGCACGATGACGACGATACGAAAGTCAGCGTACCACGCTTTTTCATGGCTCTGGCATCATTGGCATTTGCCGTTTACATGGTTCCCGGTTTGTGGGGAGCACCGTTGAAAGCGGTCAGTGCTTTTGCGCCACCCATGCAGACGCAGGATTTCAATCTCTATAATAATGAAGTACATGCCAAGTTCGATGATTATGACCTTGGTATGGAGTATGCGCGTCAGCATGGCAAACCGGTGATGCTCGATTTTACCGGTTATGGCTGCGTAAACTGTCGTAAGATGGAGCTTTCCGTATGGACAAACCCGAAGGTGAGCGATATCATCAATAACGGATACGTACTTATCACCCTTTATGTGGACAATAAAACACCGCTTCCTGCACCTGTGAAGATCGTGGAAAACGGTACGGAACGCACTCTGCGTACAGTGGGCGATAAGTGGAGCTATCTGCAACGTGTGAAGTTCGGTGCCAATGCGCAGCCTTTCTATGTGCTGATTGACAACGAGGGGAAACCTCTCGAGAAGTCATATTCTTATAATGAGGATATACCCAAATACATCGAGTTCTTGCAGACCGGTTTAGAGAATTACAAAACGAAAAAATAAACATGAGTCAGCTTAATTGAGTAATAAACCCGCTCGTTAAGCTGACTTTCTTTTAAGATGAAACATATTATCGACATCGAAAAATGGGAGCGACGGGATAATTATGTATTTTTCCGCGGCTTTGCAAATTCGTGGTATTCCATTTACAAATGTATTTCACGGCTACCACGTATACGCTTGCCGAAATCGGGAATGGCTGTAACTACCCGTTGATGACTTCCGGCAAAGTTATCACTCGTGAAGGAAAGCTGTATTTTCCTCTCTCCATATATGTAAACCATGCTTTTGTGGATGGTTCGCATTTATCGGTTTTCTTCGGAAAAATAGAGGAGCATCTGAAAGAGATTGCACAAGGATGAGATGCACTTAAACACCACTCATAGAATAAACCTCTTGAATCCATAGAATAAAATCGTTTGTTGCAAACAGTAAACTTGTTTCTCTGTTCGCGCCGTGCGAATACAAAATCGCAACCTGCGGATAAACGGTCGCGCTGTGCGAACAGACATCCGCGCACTGCGAACAAAGGTTTGCACAAAAGTGAAGCGATTCCTGTAAGTTGAAGCGTGTAGGGAAACCGATGGAAAAATAGGGGGATTATCCGGCTATTTAACGCAACCTCCCTTTTAGAGTAAAAGATTCAGTATCTTCCATATTGCTGTCATGTGACAAGCCGAACCGCCTAACACGAAGAAATGAAAGACAGAGTGCATATATCGCGCTTTGTGTAGTGAGTAGAAAGCGGCTCCCGTTATATAGCATATCCCTTCGGCAATAATCCAGTAGCAGGCTGCAGGAGAAATGGCAAAGAGTTGCTTGAATACTGCCAGCACGGATAACCCCATCAGAATGTAGCATGCTGTTTCCACATGGCTGTGTTCTTTCATTTTTCGGAAGCTGACAACGGTGCCGATGAGGGCGCACAGCCATACGAAACCAAATAGTCCCCATCCGGACTCGTCTTTCAGTGCAACGAGCGTAATGGGCGAATAGCTTCCCGCAATATGCCAATAGATGGCTGCATGATCCCAATGACGCAGGCGTCGCTTCCATGGATTGTGGTGCTTCAGTGCATGATAAAGGGTAGAGGCAAGGTAGGAACCACCCATGCCGAAGAGATAAAGCCATACTCCGAAGATAGCCGGCAGATTGCCGCTTTGATAGCTTTTTATCAGGAAAACGATTCCGACAATCACTCCCATGGCAAAGCCTATGCCATGGGAGATTGAATTGACGGTTTCTTCTTTTTGGCTGTAGAACAGTCCGCTACGTTTGTTTTTCATCAGTCGAAACATCCGTAGCAGGTAGGCAACAGGTTACGGTCGCCCAATGTGTTGTCTACACGTGCCACGTTTACCCAGAACTTGTTGTCCCGTACGCTTTCTATCGGATAGGCCGCTTTCTCGCGTGTATAGCTGTGTTCCCATTTGTCGGACACAATCTCATATTCGGGATGCGGTGCATTGACCAGTACATTGTCTGTTTTGTCGGCTTTACCCTCTTTTACTTCCTGAATTTCATTCCAGATATTCAGCATCACATGGATGAAATTGTCAAGTTCGGCCAGACTTTCGCTTTCTGTGGGCTCAATCATCAATGTGCCGTGCACGGGGAAGGACAGGGTGGGGGCATGATAACCATAGTCCATCAGACGTTTGGCGATATCATTCTCGCTGATGCCCGTTTCCTCGTGAACATTGCGGCATTCCAATATCATTTCGTGTCCCACGTAGCCGTTCACTCCTCGATAAACAGTGCTGTATGTGTCTTGTAGGCAAGCAGCCAGATAGTTGGCGCTGAGGATGGCTGTTTTGGTGGCGCGTGTCAGTCCTTCCGCTCCCATCATGCGGATGTAACCATACGTGATGGGCAGGATGCCGGCGCTGCCGAATGGAGCGGCAGATACTTCATTGGAGGCATTGCCAAATGAAACGTGTCCCGGCAGGAACGGAACCAGATGTTCGGCCACACAAATAGGGCCTACGCCGGGACCGCCTCCACCGTGGGGTGAAGCGAATGTCTTGTGCAGGTTCAGGTGGCATACGTCGGCACCGATAAAGCCGGGGTTGGTCAAGCCTACCTGCGCATTCATGTTGGCACCGTCCATATACACTTGTGCCCCACAAGCATGGATAATGTTACAGATCTCTACGATTTCCGTTTCAAAGATACCGTGTGTTGATGGATAGGTGATCATCAGGGCGGCAAGTTCGTTCTTGTTTTCTTCCGCTTTGGCGCGAAGATCCTCCATGTCTACATTACCATGTGCATCGCAAGCACATGTCACGGTGGCAAAGCCCGCCTGTATGGCCGATGCCGGATTGGTTCCGTGTGCAGATGCCGGTATCAGCACTTTGTTGCGGTGTCCCTGTCCGATATGCTCCAGATAAGCACGGATGACGCGCAATCCGGCATACTCACCTGCGGCACCGGAGTTCGGTTGTAGGCTGACACCTGCAAATCCGGTTATCGTTTTCAGTTCGTCGCTAAGATTGTCAATCAGCTTCCGGTAACCTTCTGCCTGATCTTCGGGTACCAGAGGGTGTATGTTCATGAATTCGGGACGGCTGAGCGGCAGCATCTCTGCGGCTGCATTCAGCTTCATGGTGCACGAACCGAGTGAGATCATGGAATGTGCCAAAGAGACATCCTTGCGGTCAAGGCGCTTGATATAGCGCATCATTTCCGTTTCCGTATGATACTTGTTGAACACTTCATGAGTCAGATAGGCACTTTGGCGCTTCAGGCTTTTATTGATATTGTTGCCCATCGGAATTTCGCAGATCTTCTCCCAATCTTTTCCGGCAGCAATGGCAAAGATGGATAGTAGTATGTTGACGGCCGGCACATCTGTGGTCTCATCAATACTCATACCCACATCACCGTTCTTGAAGTAGCGTAGGTTCACTTCTTTGCTAAGTGCAATGGTGCGGATTTGTTGCGCTGATATGGTATCGGGCAGTGCGAAACGCAAAGTGTCGAAATACTGTGTGTTCACTTGCTTGTATCCCAGCTTGCAGATGCTCTTTTCCAAAAATACGGCAATGCTGTGGATACGCTCTGCTATGGTATGGATGCCTTTCGGGCCGTGATATACGGCATAGAATCCGGCCATTGTGGCCAACAACGCTTGTGCGGTACAGATGTTGGAAGTGGCCTTTTCCCTCTTGATGTGTTGTTCGCGGGTTTGCAAGGCCATGCGGTAACAGAGTTTACCATATTTGTCTTTCGACCAGCCGATGATACGTCCCGGCATATTGCGTTTATATTCATCGCGTGTGGCAAAGTAAGCAGCCGACGGTCCACCGTAGAACATCGGTGTGCCCAACCGTTGTGTCGTACCGAAAACAATGTCTGCTCCCCATTCTCCCGGAGGAGTAAGCAAAGCAAGGCTTAAGATGTCGGCAGCAACAGCCACTTTGCAGTTTGCCGCATGTGCTTTTTCCACAAAATCCCGATAATCTTCCACATTACCATTGGTGTCAGGATATTGAAGTATGCAGGCAAAGATGCCCGGGGTAAATTCCATTTCATTCCATTTGCCTGTACGCAGTTCGATGCCTTGCGGAAGGGCGCGGGTGGTCATGACTGCCAAGGTTTGCGGGAATATGTTTTCATCTACGAATACAATGTTCGCTCCGGATTTTTGCATGTCGCGTGGTCGCAGGGCATACATCATTGTCACGGCCTCGGCGGCTGCGGTAGCCTCGTCCAGCAAGGAACAGTTGGAAAGGGGCATCCCTGTAAGGTCGCACACAGCAGTCTGGAAGTTCATCAAGGCTTCCAATCGTCCTTGTGATACTTCAGCCTGATAAGGAGTATAAGAGGTGTACCAAACGGGGTTCTCGAATACATTACGTTGGATAACGGCAGGAGTGATGGTATTGTACCATCCCATACCAATGTAAGTGGTGTAAAGCTTGTTTTTTGCAGCCAGTTCGGCAATGTGTTGTCCAAACTCATATTCCGTCATGGCTTTTGGGAGTGCCAACTGCTCTTTTAGGCGAATATTGGCAGGAATGGTCTTGTCAATCAGTTCGTCCAGACTTTTCACTCCGATTTTTCGGAGCATTTGTTCCTCATCTTGTTCACTGATACCGATGTGACGGCAGGAGAATACGTCGTTTTTCATAATTTATAGTGATTTTAAAGTTTATTTTCTGAAGAAAGGATTTTCTGCTTTTTCAATTCCAATTGTTGTGGGAGCGCCATGTCCCGGATAGACAACGGTTTCATTTGGCAAAACAAACAGACGACTGCAGATATGCTCTATCAGTTCATCGAAGTTCCCACCGGCAAGGTCGGCGCGACCGATGCTGCCTTGAAACAATACGTCACCCGAAAACATGCAATGGTCTGCCGCACAATAATACACCAAACTGCCCGGTGAATGTCCCGGTACGTGAATGGCTTCCAGCTTCGTGTTGCCGAAGCTGATAATGTCTCCATCGTGCAGATATGTGCCCAAAGGCACGGGGGCTTCTTGCAGCTGAAAGCCGAACATGCGACTTTGCTTGGGAGCCTCGTCAATCCAGAACTCATCTGCCTGATTAGCTTCAGCTTTCAGTCCGAACTCTTTCAGCATGAACGGGTTGCCGAATATATGATCCAGATGTAGGTGCGTATTCAGCAAGTGTTTTACGTTCAGTCCATTTTTTATAATGAAGTTTTTCAATGTCTGTTTCTCTTCTTCGTAGAAACAGCCCGGATCAATGACAACTGCTTCATTGGTTTCATCCCACAGCACATAGCTGTTTTCCGGGAACATGTTGAATTCAAATTTCTTTATTTTCATTTTGTATGAGACTACAAAGTTATTTGTTACGTTTTTCAGACAGCTACGTGCACTACCTTCTTCGTACTGAAAAAATCTTCTTCAAAGATGTCTTTCAAATCCCACATGGTAGTTTTATTCTTAAAAGGCATCGATTCTTGTTCCAATTCACCTCCTTTAAGACAAATCAGCCCGTTGGGCAAGGCATTTTGTTGTTTGGCAGAAATATTCTTGCGGATGATCTTGAGTAAGTTGGACAGCGGCATCACAGCACGACTCACTACGAAATCAAAGATTCTTTTTTCCTCTTCTGCACGGGCATGGCGGGACGTGACATTTTCCAATCCGATGCTATTGGCTATTTCAGTGGCCACACGTACTTTCTTGCCAATACTGTCCACCAGATGAAACTCCACTTCAGGAAAAAGAATAGCCAATGGTATGCCAGGAAAACCTCCTCCTGTCCCGAGATCCATGATCTGAGTTCCCGGTTTAAAACAGACCACTTTAGCTATACCCAAGGAATGGAGTACATGGTGTTCGTAGAGATTCTCGATATCTTTACGTGAGATGACGTTTATCTTGGAGTTCCAATCCAAATAGAGGTCGTAGAGGGCAGCGAACTGCTCTTTCTGCTTCTCTGTCAGATCAGGAAAATACTTCAGGATTAGTTCCATTTAATTATGAATTAATTACAATGTATGACGGGTTGTTTTTAATTATGAGTTTCTTATTTCATTCAGCACCATACAATCGTCTTTCAGTAAGTGCTGCATTATTTCGTATGGAAGAGTTATTTCTATCGGTCCCATTACGTAAGGAGCTATGTCGTAGACATTATAATAAAATATGATGCCTTGAGGAGTGAGGTAGAAATTCTCTGTTGGTGCCAGTTCTCCGGTGGTGGCATAGCCTATATCTTCCAGCTCTTGACGGGTCTTTACCTTATTATCAGCCATCAACTGGTTCCACAGTAAGTCGGTCAGTGCTTCTTTGTAGTCATTGGCAAACAAGTCGTCCAGACGGACGGGGCTTAATGTATGTAAGTCCATGTTGAGGAATGTGGCCATGTAAATGCCGTGTGCGCCGCCGGTATATTCGTTATAGTCGATGCGATAGACCAACAGATGCTTGAAGTAGTTTTTTACACGGCCTTCTACACTTCTATAAAAAGAATACCATCCTTCCAAGTTCATGCCTTCTTCCTGTTCCTGTTCGTCTTTCTTATACATCGGTTCCAGATCATTGCGATAATCGTTGATATATTTCTCCGTGTACTTCTTGATGGCTTCTTCAGGCTTCATGTTTATGTATTTGTCTCCGAAGAAAGCGGAAACAAGAAAACTATTGAGGCTATCCCTTAATTTTATGTCAGATGATTTAGCAGCATAGGTGAATCTTACAATAAGGTTGCAGGCTGGTTTGGCAGTATCTCCGAAAAGGTGAGAGGTTTCATTTACTCGTATACTGTCAAACTCTAATGCGCCGGTATTTTTGTTCACGGTGTTATTGCAGGAAGAGAAATAACTGCTTGTCGCAAGTAGAAAGACAAGTAGGCTGACAGTTTGCTTTTTCATATTCGATTTTATTTATAATTCAATATTTCAACCAAAATACTTTATCGACAAATATAGAACTTATTAACGAACTGTAGGCATAAAAAAAGGAAAATTAAATCCGACGAACGGTTAAAACTTTCTATCTTTACCCTTACTTATGAAGGAACTACGTTACATATTCGCGGTACTTTTTTCCTCTTTCATCATTGTGAGTGGAGTAGGGGTTTCTATTATCCATTATTGCTGTACCGGATGCGAGACAATGCAAAGTTGCTGCTCTTCCGATTGTTCCAAATGTGAGCAAAAGCATCGGACGTCCGAAAATACATGTAAGGATACGGGTTGTACAGTTGTTCATTATAAAGTAGATATGGTAAAACATGCGCAGGATTCTTCTCCGGCCATACCCCCCATCATGCTTCTTTGCGAACAACTGTTCTTACCGGGATACTTGATGTCCGTAGCCGATTCTTTTTCAGATTTTGTTTTCGAAGTGCCACCACACTCGGGTGGCTCACGCCAATATTTGGCACTCTATTCAGTACTTCTCATTTAGTAGTCGAGGCAAAGACAAACGGTTCGGTTATGCTGGGCGATGGGTTCGCGATGCAAAAAACGGTTCGTTCCATGTCTTTAAGTCTGTGCTATATTTAAATATTCACAAATCATTTCATACTGTTGCATTTGTATTTGGGTTATACCTGAACCGTATCTGGGCTGTACTTCCTCCATAATATACGGAGTTGATACGAACCTCTTACGGGGCAACTGCGGAGAAAACAGGGAGTACTCCGGATCATGAAATGCTTTACCTGAAAATAAAAAAGAAAATGAGAAATAAAATACTACCAATAACCATATGGATGATGTTGTTCCCTTTTGCGATATTGCATGCGCAGATAGAGGGAATAGTGAAAGATAATGCAGGTGTTCCCATTGCCGGAGCCAATCTATTCTGGCAGGGCACCGCGCAAGGTACTACGACTAAGGCCGACGGAACTTTTTCTTTGGCTAAACTCCGGAATAATCACAGTCTCGTGGTCAGCTTTATTGGCTTTGAAAATGATACGATAAACGTGGAAGGACGGCACGAACGGCTGGACATCGTTCTTCGCGAGGGAATTGAACTCAGAGAAGTGAATGTGGTAGGTCGTAAGTTGGGCACCATGAAGTTGCGCAATAGCGTGATGAACGAAGACATGATAAGCAGTGCCGAGTTGAGTCGTGCAGCATGTTGCAATCTTGGAGAGAGTTTTGTGACGAATCCTTCGGTCGATGTCAGCTATTCCGATGCGGCTACCGGTGCCAAACAAATCAAACTATTGGGTTTGTCAGGCACGTATGTACAGATGCTGACGGAAAATATTCCGAATTATCGTGGTGCGGCTGCCGCTTATGGATTGGGATACGTGCCCGGCCCGTGGATGCAAAGCATTCAAGTGAGTAAAGGTAGCTCATCTGTAAAGAACGGTTACGAAGCTATTACGGGGCAAATTAATGTGGAGTTCAAGAAACCTCAACTTTCCGAAGCGGACAGGTTATCGGCTAATCTCTTCGTGAGCAGCACCAATCGGTATGAGGCCAATGCAGATGTCACCATAAAGCTTTCCAAACGCTGGAGTACATCACTGTTGGCTCATTACGAGAATGAGACCAAAGCCCATGACAGCAACAATGACGGTTTTGCCGATATACCTCAAGTGGAGCAGTATAATCTGTGGAACCGTTGGGCATATATGGGCGACCGCTATGTTTTTCAGGCCGGCATCAAGGCTCTTTCCGAAGACCGGTATAGTGGTCAGGTAGGTCATGGGATAAATCATTCTTCCGATCCGTACAAAATAAATATCGGAACAGACCGTTACGAGGCATTTACCAAAAACGCCTATATATTCGACAAAGATAAAAATACCAATCTGGCACTGATTCTTTCGGGCTCTTTGCATCAGCAGGATGCGGTGTACGGACGAAAAAGGTATGACGTAGACCAGCATAATATGTATGCTTCTTTGTTGTTTGAAACGGAATTTAGCAAACGCCATAGTCTTTCTGCAGGATTGAGCTTCAATTATGACTCTTACGGTCAAGCTTATCGGCTGTATAATGATGTGGAATATCCTCTTGTAAATGATTTTGTAAAAGAAGCTGTTCCCGGGGCTTATGTACAGTACACTTATAATTGGAACGATAGGCTTATCCTAATGGGAGGACTTCGAGGAGATCACAGCAGTGAATACGGTTATTTTATCACACCTCGCTTCCACGTAAAATACAATCCGAATGAATATATCCATTTCCGTCTTTCTGCCGGGAAGGGCTATCGTTCCAATCACGTCTTGGCTGAAAACAATTACTTGCTGGCAAGCAGCCGAAGGATGGATATCGCCCGAAACCTTGAGCAAGACGAGGCTTGGAATTACGGGGCAAGTACTTCTGCCTATATACCGGTATTTGGCAAAACACTGAATCTGAATGCCGAATTCTATTATACAGACTTTCGCAAGCAAGTGGTAGTAGATATGGATACCGATCCGCATGCCGTTCTGTTTTATAATCTGAACGGACGTTCATATTCGCAGGTCTTCCAGATAGAAGCCACCTATCCGTTTTTCCCGGGCTTTACTTTCACGGCTGCCTATCGCTGGACGGATGTCCAGACAAATTACAATGGTCGATTGATGGAAAAGCCTCTTACGGGTAAGTATAAAGGGCTGCTGACAGCATCTTACCAGACGCCTTTGGCATTATGGCAATTTGATGTGACATTGCAGATGAATGGGGGCGGACGAATGCCTGCACCATATAAATTGGAAAACGGCGATTGGGCGTGGGAGAATCGCTACGGTAGTTTTGAACAGTTGAGTGCGCAAGTGACCCGCTATTTCCGTTATTGGTCTGTATACATTGGCGGCGAAAATCTGACGAATTTCAAACAAAAGAGTCCCATTATTGACGCTGCCAATCCGTGGGGCAATCGCTTTGACGCAACAATGATCTGGGGGCCGATGCATGGAGCGAAAGCCTATATAGGTATTCGTTTTAATCTGCCGGGAGTATGAAGATTTATAAAAGACATGGAATGTCGTTCAGACAAGTCCGGTATTTCCTGTGAGAAGATGTACCGGATTTCCGTATCTCTATATTTCAATCATAGGACATTTAATAACTTTAATATGTAAATAAAATCAACCTGAGTTCGATGTAAAAAGAGACTCCGCCTATACAAAAAAACGCTCCCGGAGGCATTCCCGGAGGGGTCAATCAGTGGTGCCAAGTCTCGTATATGCGACGTGCGCGGTCTCGTATATGCGACGTGCACGGTCTCGTATATGCGACGTGCGCAGTCTCGTATATGCGACGTTCGGCACCTCATATATGCGAGGAAAACGGCAAGATATATACAAGTATTTAACAGGCATATAACATCTTGTTTTATACCGAATTCAGGTTAAAATCAGGAAAGAATGAAAACAAAAAGATGTTTGATGATTGTGGCAGCAATGCTGTTCAGTTTCACCTTTGTGGTGGCGAAAGATATTCGTACAGCTGTGTTTAAAGTGGCGCAGATGAAGTGCGATAATTGTGTCAGGAAGATAAACAATAACATTCGCTTTGAGAAAGGGCTGAAGAACTTCCATACAGACCTGAAAACAAAGACGGTCACCATCACATATGATGCCGAGAAAACCAGTGTCGATAAGTTGAAAGAAGGTTTTAAGAAGTTTAATTACGAAGCAGAGTTTATCAAAGAAGCCAAACAGGGGGACAAGAAGTAATTTTCACTGTTTTATTCCTTTTGTAAAAGGAATCTGTTATTCAATCTTTCTTGGAAAAGTGGAAGGAATTTCTTACTTTTGGTTGTTATTAAGAAAAGAAGAGTTAACCTTATCTAATAGACAGAATGATGAAACAGTTTCATAAAATTATCGTCACCGGATGTTTTTGTGTTTTTGGAGCGGGATTATGTATGCGTGCGCAAGAAACGCCGCATACAGTGCCCGACTCCTTGATAACCATCGGATATACCGTAGGGCATGAGAAAAACGTATCTTCCCTTGTTGAAAAAGTCACCGGAAAGCAACTGAAGGTCGACCAGATTACCAATCCTTTGGAAGCCATTTACGGTAAAGTGCCGGGATTGACGATACATCGTGCGGCGAATGGAACGGCAGCTTTGGATGCGGTTCGTCTTCGCGGAACGACTTCACTGACCAGTGGCAATGACCCACTGATTATCATTGACGGAGTGTTCGGAGACATCTCTTTGCTTACCTCCATTTATCCTACGGATATAGAAAGCTTTACCATTCTGAAAGATGCTTCGGAAACTGCCCAATATGGTTCGCGTGGTGCATCCGGTGTTATTGAAATCACAACGAAAAAGGGAATGAAGGGTAGAACGCAGGTAAGCTATAACGGCAATTTCGGCGTTCCGGCTGTTTATAAGAGTCTTAAAATGTTGTCGGCCGACGAATATCGCAAAGTGGCGCAAAGGGAAGGCATATCCATCGTAGATTTAGGCAATGACACCGAGTTCTTGAAAGAGATACAACAAGCCGGTTTGCAGCAAGATCATCATGTGGCCTTCTATGGAGGAAGGGATGAATCCAGCTATCGCGTGTCTCTTGGTTTTATGCGTAGGGAAGGAGTTATAATCAATGAGAAAATGACCAACTTCACATCGAACATGAATATGACTCAGAAGCTGTTCGATGGATTTGTGCAGTGTGATGTGGGAATGTTCGGTTCTGTACAGAAGAATCGTAATATAGTAGACGGGCAAAAGACTTTTTATTCGGCTGCCGCATTCAACCCCACTTATCCTAATCATAAAAATAAGGAAGGGGCGTGGGATGGAGTGACCAATGCAAGCCAAATCACCCATCCTTTGGCTTGGATGGAGGTGAAAGATAAAGAATCGACCTCACATATCAGTACCTATGCCAAACTGAAGTTTAATCTTATGCCGGATTTGAGTTTGCAGCTTTTCGGTTCTTATTCTTATAATATGATTGAAAACGCCCAATATCTTCCTACCTGCGTGTGGGCACATGGGCAGGCTTATCGCGGTGTACGTAAATCGGAGGCATTGGTTGGAAATGCTATACTGACATATCGCAAGCATATGAAGCGCCATTTTATCGATGCGTTGGCATTGGCTGAAGTTCAACAGGAATGCTATACCGGTTTTTATACAACGGTCACCAACTTCAGTTCCGACCTGTTCGGATACGATAATCTGCAAGCCGGCGCTCTACGCCCTTGGGAAGGCACGAACTCATATTACGAGCGCCCTCGTCTGGTCTCCTGTATGGGACGCATCAATTATACGTATGCCGATCGTTATATCCTGACCGTGAATGCCCGTGCGGATGCTTCTTCTAAATTCGGAAATAATCATAAATGGGGATTTTTTCCTTCCATTTCAGCAGCTTGGAATGTGTCTCAGGAGAACTTTATGAAGCAACTCTCTCAGGTGAATAATCTGAAAATCCGTATCGGATATGGATTGGCGGGAAACCAAAGCGGAATTGATTCCTATACTACCCTTCGGTTGGCACAGCCCAACGGAGTAGTGCCCGTAGGCAGCTCACAAGTAGTTTCTCTTACCGAATTACGCAATACAAATCCAAATCTGAAATGGGAAGTAAAACATAATCTGAATGCCGGGGTCGATTTGGCTTTATTCGGTAATCGCCTATTGCTTTCTGCCAACTATTATCTTTCCAAAACAAACGACATGCTTTATACTTATAATGTCAGTGTTCCACCATTCACTTATAGCACATTAGTGGCAAATATCGGCTCGATGCGTAACAGCGGTTTGGAAATAGCTGTGGGAGTAACTCCTCTGAAAACCGAAGACATGGAACTTAACGTTAATGCCAACGTTTCTTTCCAACAAAACAAGCTGCTCTCTTTAAGCGGCATGTATGATGGCGAATATCTCAGTGCGGCAGCGTATAACAGTATTTCCGGTTTAGATGGAGCCGGCTTTCATGGAGGATACAATCACATTGTATATCAGATTGTGGGGCAACCGCTGGGGGTATTCTATCTTCCGCGCAATGCCGGATTGGTGGCTGACGGGAATGGCGGTTATAAATATGGAGTTGTTGATTTGAACGGTGGAGGCATAAGCTTGGAGGATGGGGAAGACCGTTACATAGCCGGACAAGCCATGCCGAAAACCATTGTCGGTTCCAATATCAGTTTTCGTTATAAGGATTTCGATCTGGCGGTACAAATCAATGGGGCTTTCGGGCATAAAATTTACAATGGAACTTCGCTGACTTACATGAATATGGGGATATTTCCCGATTATAACGTAATGAAGGAGGCTCCGCAGGCTAATATCAAGGACCAGACGGCTACCGATTATTGGCTGGAACGGGGAGATTATGTGAACTTCGATTATGTGACGGCCGGATGGAACGTGCCTTTGCGGGGGACGAAAAAGTATATTCAGAATCTGCGACTTACTTTCACAGTGAATAATTTGGCGACGATTACCGGTTATTCTGGAGTTTCGCCTATGATAAACAGTTCTACGGTCAACAAAACGTTAGGTCTGGATGATAAACGTAATTATCCGCTTGCCAGAACCTATACATTGGGGGTGAGTATTAATTTCTAAAGAGAAAAGGCTATGAAGAACTATCGGATTCAATATTGGCTGACGGCATCTTGCTGTTTCTTTCTGTTGGCGGCTTGTGATACTTTTTTAAAGGAAGAACCTCGTGACAAGATAGATAAAGAGGAAGCTTATCGTACACTTCCCGATTTATATTTGAACGCGGTGGCGTCGCTTTATAATTATGTGGGTGGATGTGCCGACAGTCAGGGGTTGCAAGGAACGGGACGCGGTGTCTATGACTTGAACACGTTTACCACCGATGAAGCCATTCTGCCTACTCGCGGCGGCGATTGGTATGATGGAGGTTTCTGGCAAGGATTGTTTCTACATCGATGGGGAGTGAATAATGATGCCATTCAAGCCACATGGGAGTATCTCTATAAAGTGGTGATGCTGAGCAACAGGTCGGTAGAGAGAATTGAAAAGTTTCAGGCCACTCATGATGAACCGGAATTAGCGGAGTATGATGCAGAGGTGCGTGCGTTGCGTGCCATGTATTACTATTATCTGATGGATTTGTTCGGGCGTGTGCCTTTGGTACTTTCTTCTTCTGTTACTATGGAAAAAGTGGTACAAAAGGACCGGAAGGAAATTTTTGATTTCGTGGTGAAAGAATTACAGCAGGCAGCTCCTTTATTGCCCGGGGCGCATAGTAACCTGCCGGGAGATTATTATGGACGCATCACGCGTCCGGTCGCCTATTTTTTGCTTGCGAAATTGGCACTAAACGCCGAAGTTTATGCCGACAATGATTGGACTGACGGTGTACGTCCTGACGGAAAGAACCTTTATTTTACGGTAGACGGGCGGTTGTTGAACGCTTGGCAAACTGCGATGGCCTATTGTGATAGTATCACTGCATTGGGTTATCAATTGGAAGCCCGGTATGAAACAAACTTTGCCGTATATAACGAATCATCGGTGGAGAATATATTCACTATTCCCATGAACAAAACTTTATATACCAACCAGATGCAATATTTGTTCCGCTCCCGGCACTATAATCATGCCAAGGCTTACGGATTGGGCGGTGAAAATGGTTCCAGTGCGACGGTAGATGCATTGCACGTGTTCGGCTATGATACGGATGAGGTAGATCCGCGTTTTGATAAATGTTATTATGCCGATGTGGTATATGACTTGCAAGGGAATGTTGTCAGGTTGGATAATGGCACGATTTTGGAATATCATCCGTGGAAAGTGTCGGTGGACATATCCGATACGCCTTATGAAAAGACGGCGGGGGCACGTATGAAGAAGTATGAGATAGATGTGAATGCCACCAAAGATGGTAAACTGATGGAGAATGATATCGTATTGTTTCGATATGCGGATGTGTTGCTGATGAAGAGCGAGGCAAAGGTGCGTAACGGAGAAAGCGGAGACGAAGAGCTGGCGAAAGTCCGCAGTCGTGTAGGGGCTGCTTTCCGTCCGGCCACATTAGCGACTTTGCTGGATGAACGGCAATTGGAGCTTGCTTGGGAGGGATGGAGACGCCAAGATCTTATACGCTTCGGGAGGTTTACCCGTGCCTATGACAGCCGCCCTCAATTGCCTGAGGAAGCAAACGGATATACCACTGTATTTCCCATTCCGGGAAATGTGCTGAAGATGAATGGAAGATTGGTGCAGAACAAAGGCTATTGATAGAGACGGATGCTTGGCTATTATCGGAAAAGTGCTATATTTGCCCTCATGAAACCGAAAATATCAGATTGGAATGTAATTCCTTATGCCGAGGCATGGAAGCGGCAGACGGAATGGTTTGATGCACTTGTGCAAGCCAAACAGGCGGGGATAGGGTATGTAAACCATATTGTGCTCTGCGAACATCCTCATGTCTATACTTTGGGCCGTAGCGGGAAAGACGGGAATATGCTGCTAAGCGATGAACAGCTTCATAGGATAGGAGCTACACTCTATCATATAGACCGTGGCGGAGACATCACTTATCATGGTCAGGGGCAATTGGTTTGCTATCCCATATTGAACCTTGAAGATTATTCTTTAGGGTTGAAAGAGTATGTGCATTTGTTGGAAGAGGCGGTAATCGGTGTATGTGCTTCGTATGGTATCACGGCCGGACGTTTGGAAAAGGCTACCGGCGTATGGCTGGAAGGCGATACTCCCCGTGCCCGTAAAATCTGCGCTATCGGGGTACGCAGCAGTCATTTTGTCACCATGCACGGATTGGCCCTGAATGTAAACACCGATTTGCGCTATTTCAGTTATATCCATCCTTGCGGATTTATAGATAAAGGAGTCACTTCCCTGCAAAAAGAGTTGGGAAACGAAGTATCCATGACAGAGGTAAAAGAGCGCCTTTGCGAGGAGTTGACGAATAGGTTGTCGTAAGCGTCATTAGATACATCCTTGTTAGGGAGGGTTTGACTTTTTTCTATTAAAATAAGAAGTCTTGCTTGTTTTATTGTTAATAAAACAAGGGATATGGTTGTGGTAATGTAATTTTTACTATCTTTGTGTTAGTGAAGTGTGTCGAGATACTGATAATGGAATAATAACAGAATTCTGTGTGCGGCACACTTTCCTTTTTGTTAACCATATAATAAACTAAAAAAAGATTGGCGTATTATGAATCAAGAATTGTCAATGAGCTCCAATTCGTTGGTTGCTGAGCTTCAGAAACCGGCTTCTGAATTTACGAAAGCAGACATCATTTCTTATATTAAAAAGAATGATATCCGTATGATAAATTTCATGTATCCGGCTGCAGACGGACGATTGAAAACACTGAATTTCGTTATTAAAGACGCTACTTATCTGGATGCAATCCTTACTTGCGGGGAGCGTGTGGATGGGTCGAGTCTCTTCCCGTTTATAGAGGCCGGCAGTAGCGATTTGTATGTAGTGCCCCGCTTCCGAACCGCTTTTATCGACCCTTTTGCAGAGTTACCCACACTCTCTATGCTATGCTCTTATTTCAATAAAGATGGAGAACCGTTGGAGAGTTCGCCTGAATATACTTTACGCAAGGCTTGTCAGGCATTCAAGGATGTAACGGGAATGGAATTTCAGGCTATGGGCGAATTGGAGTATTATGTGATTTCGGAAAACGACGGCATGTTTCCCGCCACCGACCAGCGCGGCTACCATGAATCGGCCCCGTATGCCAAATTCAATGAATTCCGCACGGAGTGCATGTCATGTATAGCACAGGCAGGGGGACAGATAAAATACGGTCATTCCGAGGTGGGAAACTTCACGCTCGACAATAAAATATACGAACAAAACGAGATAGAATTCTTGCCCGTGCCTGCCGAGCAGGCTGCCGACCAGTTGATGATAGCCAAATGGGTGATTCGCAATCTGGCTTCACAATATGGTTACAACATTACTTTCGCGCCTAAAATAACAGCCGGGAAAGCCGGTTCGGGACTGCATATCCATATGCGCATCATGAAAGACGGGAAAAATCAGATGCTGAAAGATGGTGTACTCTCTGAAACGGCTCGCAAAGCCATTGCAGGAATGATGGTTTTGGCACCTTCCATTACGGCTTTCGGCAATACGAATCCTACGTCTTATTTCCGTCTTGTACCTCATCAGGAAGCACCTACCAATGTATGCTGGGGCGATAGAAACCGTTCCGTGTTGGTACGTGTCCCGTTGGGATGGTCTGCCAAAACAGACATGTGTATGCTGGCCAACCCATTGGAGACTCCGAGCCATTATGACACCACGCAGAAACAGACGGTAGAGATGCGTTCACCGGACGGGTCGGCCGACTTGTATCAATTGATAGCGGGGCTGGCCGTGGCATGTCGTCATGGTTTTGAGATGGAAGATGCGTTGGCTGTTGCGGAAAAGACTTATGTGAACGTGAACATTCATCAGAAAGAAAATGAGGATAAACTGAAAGAGTTGGCACAATTGCCGGATAGTTGCTCGGCTTCTGCCGATTGTTTGGAAAAACAGCGTGCCATATTCGAGCAACATCAGGTATTCAGTCCTGCAATGATTGACGGAATTGTCGCCAAGCTGCGTTCATACGGAGACAAAACTTTGCGTAGCGAGATACAGAATAATCAGGATGAAATGCTGAAACTGGTGGAGCGGTACTTCCACTGCGGCTAAATTCGGCGAAGCGCAGAGACATTGAAGTGCAAGGGACATTGCGCCTGAAAATCATAGTTTGAATATGGTTTCAGGCGGATTTGATTTCCCGTATTCTTGTGCTTCCTTGTCTCTGTGTTTGCTTTTCTTATAACTCCTTTAAAACTTACCTTGTCTTGAAGTGTGGGAATAACTTCCCTAAAGTGTGGACTCATCTTCCCTATGGTGTGGGGTTATGCTTCCTGAAGTGTGGGCTTACGCCTCTTAAAGTGTGGGCTTGTGTTCATTAAGGTGTGGGCTTGTGACTGCTAAAGTGTGGGCATACGTTTTCCCCGATGTAAGCTTACGATTGCTTAATCGTAAAATACTGATTTGCTTTGAATTGTAGATATGGAGAATTCTCTTCAGCGGATTTTCAGGATTGTTCTTGAAGACAGGGCTTCCCTTTCTCACTTTTAGAACTTTTAGACATAAAAAAAGGAGTACCGCTGTACTCCAACCTTTGTTAACCTTAAATCTAATACTATGAAAAACACAGTGCAAATATACGGACTTTCTTGAAACTTGCAAGAGGCAAGAGGAATAAACTGTAGTTTTATAACACTTGTTATGATTTTCCTTCTGATATTATAGCCTTTTTAGAGATCTATTTCGCTTTTTCTTTCAGCAACTCTTCCATTTTCAACACCTCGTCGCGATATTGGGCAGCTTCGATGAAGTCGAGCTTCTTGGCTGCTTCCTGCATGAGTTTTCTGGTACGTTCGATGCTCTTTTCCAGTTGCGCGCGGTTCATGTACCGGACAATCGGGTCGGCGGCAACAGAAGACGTTGGTTCTTGTTCCACATAGGGACGAGGAGTACTGCCGGTCCGGTTTTCATTCTCGGAAGCAGGCGGGGCAGAAGGTTCGCCGGTGGCAAAAACATTGAGATTCTTCGCTTTTTTTATCTGCTGGGGTGTGATACCGTTCTCTTCGTTGTATTTCAACTGTTTCTCGCGGCGTCGGTTGGTTTCATCAATAGTCATTTGCATGCTTTCCGTTATTTTGTCGGCATACATGATGACCATTCCGTTCACGTTGCGGGCAGCACGGCCGGCAGTCTGCGTCAGCGAACGGTGGGAGCGGAGAAAGCCCTCTTTGTCGGCATCAAGGATGGCCACAAGAGAAACCTCCGGCAAATCAAGTCCTTCGCGCAACAGATTCACGCCAATCAGTACGTCATACAATCCTTCGCGAAGGTCGCTCATGATTTTCACTCGTTCCAGCGTATCTACATCGCTGTGTATATAGTTACATCTCACCTGATTGTTCAGCAAATATTCGGTCAGCTCCTCCGCCATTCGTTTGGTGAGGGTGGTTACGAGAGTGCGTTCGTTCTTCTCGATGCGTAGTTGTATCTCTTCCATCAAGTCGTCTATCTGGTTGTGGCTGGGACGCACCTCAATGATAGGGTCGAGCAATCCTGTGGGACGAATGACCTGCTCTACCACAATGCCTTCCGACTTCATCAGCTCATAATCGGCAGGTGTGGCGCTGACGTAAATCACTTGTTTGGCCATCTCTTCGAACTCGTCGAACTTCAACGGACGGTTATCTTTAGCAGCAGGCAGCCGGAAGCCGTATTCCACCAGATTCTCCTTGCGGGCACGGTCGCCTCCATACATGGCACGTATCTGCGGAACGCTGACGTGGCTTTCGTCAATAACTATCAGGAAATCTTCGGGAAAGAAGTCCAGCAGGCAGTAGGGGCGAGTACCGGCGGCCCGCCCGTCGAAGTAGCGCGAATAATTCTCTATGCCCGAACAATGTCCCAGCTCCCGTATCATCTCCATATCATAAGTCACCCGTTCCTGCAAGCGTTTGGCTTCAAAGGTACGCCCTTCACTTTCAAACCATTGCACCTGTTTGTGCAAGTCGTCCTCTATCTCGTGGATGGCGCGCAAAGTAGCTTCTTTGGTTGTCATGAAGAGGTTGGCGGGATAAATCTTATAGGCATCGAATTTACCGACTGTCACACCGCTGATGGGGTCTACCTCTTCGATGCTGTCTATCTCATCGCCCCAAAAAACAATGCGCAACAGATTGTCGGCGTATGCCAGATAGATGTCCACGGTATCTCCTTTCACACGGAAGTTGCCACGGTTCAGGTCTATGTCGTTGCGCACATAGAGACTATCCACCAAGCGTCGCAAGAATACGTTCCGGCTGAAATTTCTGCCTTGCTGCACTTCAATGACATTGTTGTAGAAGTCGGCAGGATTTCCCATACCGTAGATGCACGAAACAGACGATACCACCACCACGTCTTTCCTGCCGGAAAGCAGGGCAGAGGTGGCGGCAAGCCGCAGTTTGTCTATCTCGTCGTTGATGGCAAGGTCCTTCTCTATATAGGTGTCCGAAGAAGGCAGGTAGGCTTCCGGTTGGTAATAATCGTAATACGATACATAATACTCCACCGCATTGTTGGGGAAGAAGCTCTTGAACTCACTGTATAGTTGTGCGGCCAACGTTTTATTGTGGCTCAATATCAAGGTCGGTTTATTGATGTTGGCAATAACATTGGCTATGGTGAATGTCTTTCCCGAACCGGTGACACCGAGAAGAGTTTGTGCGGGAAGCCCCTCGCGTATGCCTTCGGTCAGTTGTGCGATGGCCTCAGGTTGGTCTCCCGTGGGACGATAGGCAGATGTCAGCTCGAATTTGCTCATTTTTCTTTTCTTAATGAGTGGCAATATTCGGCAAAATCTTCGAAATAAACAAAATATTTTGTTTACTTTGCAGCTATTTGATAATAATCACTAAGAACAGTACAACGAAGAACATGATTTGGAATGAAAGCATCGAGTGCATGGATCGCGAAAGTCTTCGCAAAATCCAGAGCATTCGTCTCAAAAAGACCGTGGAGCGTGTGTATCACGACACTCCTTTCTATCGTAAGAAGATGCAGGAATTAGGCATCACTCCCGATGACATAAACAGCATAGACGATATCGTGAAACTTCCCTTTACCACAAAGTATGATTTGCGTGACAACTATCCTTTCGGCCTGTGTGCCGTGCCGATGAGCCAGATTGTACGTATCCACGCTTCGTCGGGGACAACAGGCAAGCCTACTGTGGTGGGCTACACCCGTAAAGACCTCTCGGCTTGGGCCGAATGCCTTGCACGTGCTTTTACGGCCTATGGAGCAGGACGTTCGGATGTATTTCAGATATCTTACGGTTACGGACTTTTTACCGGTGGTCTGGGCGCTCATGCCGGTGCCGAGAATATCGGGGCATCCGTTATTCCGATGTCCAGCGGTAACACCGAAAAGCAAATCACGCTGATGCACGATTTCGGTTCGACCGTGCTTTGCTGCACACCTTCTTATGCGCTCTATCTGGCAGATGCCATCAAGGATTCCGGCTTTCCCCGCGAAGACTTCAAGTTGAAAGCCGGTGCTTTCGGTGCCGAACCGTGGACTGAGAACATGCGTCGTGACATCGAAACCAAACTGGGCATCAAAGCATACGACATATACGGTTTGAGTGAAATTGCCGGTCCCGGTGTCGGCTATGAGTGTGAATGCCAAAACGGCACGCATCTTAATGAAGACCATTATTTCCCCGAAATCGTCGACCCGAAAACCCTTGAGCCGGTTGCTCCCGGCGAGACGGGTGAATTGGTGTTTACGCATCTCACCAAAGAGGGAATGCCGTTGCTGCGCTATCGTACCAAAGATCTCACAGCTCTTCATTATGATAAATGTACCTGTGGCCGTACATTGGTGCGTATGGATCGCATTCTCGGACGCAGTGACGATATGCTGATTATTCACGGAGTGAACGTATTCCCGACACAAATCGAGTCTGTCGTTCTTGAGATGCCTGAGTTCGAACCTCACTATCTGTTGCTGGTCGATAGAAAGAACAATACCGATACGATGGAACTTCGGGTTGAAGTCCGTCCGGAATATTATTCCGATGAAATCAACAAGATGTTGGATTTGAAGAAAAAACTTGTCGTCCGTTTGCAAAGTGTACTCGGATTGGGTGTAGATGTACGTTTGGTTGAGCCTCGCAGTATCGAGCGAAGTGTCGGTAAGGCCAAGCGTGTCATCGACAACAGAAAATTATAATTAGTATACCCCGTAAATATATTACTATGGTAGCAAAACAACTTTCCATTTTCTTAGAGAACAAATCCGGTCGCCTGACGGAGGTGACGGAAGTGCTTGCCAAGGAAGGTGTCAACCTTTCTGCCCTGTGTATTGCAGAGAATGCCGACTTCGGTATTCTTCGTGGCATTGTATCTGAACCGGATAAAGCATACAAGGCTTTAAAGGACAATCATTTTGCCGTTAATGTAACCGATGTGGTGGGTATTAGTTGCCCCAACATTCCCGGTTCGTTAGCCAAAGTACTTCGTTTCCTTTCTGACGAGGGCGTGTTTATCGAATACATGTATTCCTTTGCCAACGGTGAGACAGCCAATGTCATCATTCGTCCGAATGACATGGACAACTGCATTCGCGTGTTGACAGAAAAGAAAGTCGATTTGCTTGCGGCAAGCGACTTATATAAACTCTGATTAGTGGTTAGAGGGTAACGATTAGCGATTAGCGAGCATGCAGCATGACAGCACAATCTGCTAATCGACTAACCGTTAACCGCTAATATCTAATTACCCGTTTTTGAAAATTTAAGTTCCGTATCGTTGTTTAATTCGATGCGAACCTCTATCTTTGCACATTATTTGAATAAAAGTAATGAAGAAAAATACCCTGATAACTCTGCTTGCAGCCTTGCTGCTCTCCTCGTGTGGAGAATACAACAAATTGCTGAAAAGCACGGATTATGAATATAAGTATGAAGCGGCAAAAAATTACTTCGCAAAAGGTCAGTATAGCCGTACAGCAACCCTTCTCAACGAACTGATTGCCATTCTTAAAGGTACTGATAAAGCTGAAGAATCTCTCTACATGTTGGGGATGAGTTATTATAATCAGAAGGATTATCAGACTGCGGCGCAGACTTTTATTCAATACTACAACGTTTATCCCCGTGGTACGTTCGCTGAATTGGCTCGTTTTCATGCCGGTAAAGCTTTGTTCTTGGATACTCCTGAGTCCCGTTTGGATCAGTCCGGAACATACAGTGCCATTCAGCAATTGCAGATGTTTATGGAATACTTTCCCCAAAGTACCAGAAAAGAAGAAGCGCAGAATATGATTTTTGCATTGCAAGACAAGCTGGTGATGAAAGAATATCTTTCAGCTAAACTTTATTATAATATGGGGAATTACATGGGTAACAACTATCAGGCTTGTGTCATTACGGCACAAAACGCCTTGAAAGATTATCCATATACTAACCTACGCGAAGATTTGTCTATCCTCGTACTGCGTGCCAAACATGAATTGGCCATATACAGCGTGGAAGATAAAAAGCTTGAACGTTACCGTGAAGCGGTAGATGAATACTATGCTTTCAAGAATGAGTTTCCTGAAAGTAAATATCTGAAAGAGGCCGACCGTATCTTCAAGGAAGCGCAGAAAATATTAAAGGATTAAAGAAACCGGAAAAAGATATCAATATAGAATTTAAATTAGACGGATAAAATTATGGATTACAGAAAAACGAATGCTCCTGCCAGTACGGTAACTCGTGATATGATGGAGTTGTGTGAGGATACCAATAATGTATACGAATCTGTGGCAATCATTGGAAAGCGTGCCAACCAGATCAGTGTAGAGATCAAGAATGACCTCTCCAAGAAACTTGCTGAGTTTGCCTCTTATAATGACAATCTGGAAGAAGTATTTGAGAACCGGGAACAAATCGAGATCTCCCGTTATTATGAGAAATTGCCGAAACCGACTCTGATCGCTACTCAAGAATATATTGAGGGTAAGGTTTATTATCGCAATCCGGCTAAGGAAAAAGAAAAATTGCAGTAATATAATGATACAGCGCATTCAATCCGTTTATTTGTTGTTGGTGACTGTATTGCTGGTAGTTGCCATGTGCATGCCTATGGGACACTTCATCGGAGCGGATGGAGTAACTGTAAGTACCTTTAAATCTTTAGGGCTGTATATGGCCGACGGAAGTTTCCGTTCTACGTGGGGATTGTTCGGTATTTTATTGCTGAGTGCAATTATTGTGTTTGGCACTATTTTTCTATTCCGCAACCGGATGCTGCAAGTACGCATGACTGTTTTCAGCAGTGTTTTGCTGATAGGTTTTTATATTGCTTTTACCGTGTTCGCTTTTATGCTGAAAGATGGTGCAGAGACCGCTTCTTTCCGATTGGGGTGGGCACTTTGTTTGCCTGCTGTTTCTATAATACTGAACTATTTGGCTTTTCGCGCCATTTATAAAGATGAGTTGATGGTCAAGGCAGCAGATCGATTAAGAAGATAAGCAAATAACATTCTGATTTATGATAAAGACAGACTACGTGTTTAATGGATGCTTGGTCTGTCTTTTCTTTTTATAGGTTTCCGATTTATTGGTAGGATCTTATTTTTTCAAATCGAACAGGTAGGTTATCTTGGCGGTAATGACTTCGTGTGCAGAGCGAGCAAAGAAGTCTTTTTTGGCACTGTTATAGAAATCGGATAAAGCATAATAGTATCTCCCTTCTACTAAAAAATGGCCGGCCTTGGTACGCACTTCTATACCAAGTCCTCCGGTAAGACCATAATCAAATTTATTATCAATAGGTTTACCATGTTGTTCTACTGTTATGTACGACTCGGAAGCTGCGGTTGTCCAGTCTCCATCTATTTTCTCGCTGTTGTTGAGCAAAAAGCCTATTTGTGGGCCGGCATGTATGAAAAGTTGCATGCCACGGTCTTTACCAAAAGCCAAATGTGCTAGAAAAGGTATTTCCACATAATTCATGTTGCGTGTATAGCTCAATGCGGGGTAATCTTCGTAGTATTCGTCCCATCCGTGTTGCGAGAGATTTATTTCAAGCTGTGCACCGCAAATCATTTTGAAGTATCTTTCTGATATATACCGAGCTGTAATGCCGCCATTGATACCCATCAGATTCTTTTGTTTTACGGTAGGAGAGAAGCTGGCTTTGTTCAGATTGATCCCTCCATTGATGCCGATGGCAAGATTATGACGTTGTTCACCCACTTGTGCATTTGCCGGCAATACACATGCGCCTGCAAGCAAGGCGACTCCTATTAGTGCTTTTATTTTCATTTTTTTCAAGCTTTAATGACCGTACAACTTCTCTTATCAGTCGAAATCCAATTTCATCAACTCATAATTTTTTGTGAAGTGTACAAAAAATACCTTCTTGTTGATGAAACCGCCCCAGTTGTTTACCCGTTGAAACTTAAAACCGGTTTGTATCGGAGTCAAGTCCATCCGTTGCATATTATCCTCAAATGCCGAACCATAGCGTACCAGACCTTTCAAGAAGAAGTAGCCAGTGTCGAATCCCAGCATTCCGAATTTGGGATAACGTTCGTCCATATCTTTACTGTACCATTTGCGGTAGTTCTTTGTGAAATTGATGGCAGCAGGCAACAAGTTGTTGGTATAGAAAGATGAATAGAAATAGGTGCTTAATTCAAAGAAAGCATCCAGATGATCCTTGGTATAGGTCTGCCATTCCGGATAGCCGAACAAGTGGATACGGCTTTCCGGCTGCTCACGCACCAACAATGTCAGTTGAGGAAGAATTTTAATAAGCGTCAGGTTGCTACCGGAGGTCGGGATGAAGATGTTTTCGCGATCAGCGCGCAATACGGTTTTCAAAGTTTCTATCGTGGCATCTTCTTTCAAGCTTTTCATGGGGATGGCGCGATTGCGCAATTCATCTTTCAAGCCTTTGATGAATTCTGCCTTATCTTTAGTTCCTTGGCTCGCCTCGATAAAAATAACGTTGGCATTGAGAAACTGGCGTACAAAATGATCGTACACTTCGGAATACAAGTATGATTGAGGAGTATTGATCTGATACACGGCAGGGTTTCTGAATACGGTATTGTCTTTTGAAGTGAAGGGTATCACCAGACGGGTGTTATGCTTCTTGGCAAATTCAGCCAAAGGCATGATGTGCTGTTGATATAAAGGACCGAAGATGATATCCATTTCCTTCATTTCGCTTTTATCAAGCACTGCATTCAATGAAGCGTCTTCCGGGCCGGAGTTGTAGGTATATAAATCTATGGAAGTACCGGTGCGCTTCAAGCTATCTACAGCCATGAGCAACCCTTCATAATATTCCACCATGCGAGACGATTCGCTTTTTGAAACGCCATCCAAGAAAGGAAGAACCAAAGCTGCTTTGATGGTATTGAACCGTTGGACTTTTTTTCTGTTCTCATTGAACAATTCGTTGTCGGTGGGAGTCATATTGCTTGAAATCGCTTGAACAGCCTGTGCTTTTGCGTATGGGATGCAAAGAAATGAACCTTTCTTGATATGTTTTTCACCTTT
Source organism: Prevotella heparinolytica (assembly GCF_002998535.1). NCBI lineage: Bacteria > Pseudomonadati > Bacteroidota > Bacteroidia > Bacteroidales > Prevotellaceae > Prevotella > Prevotella heparinolytica. The sequence continues at coordinate 937,197 of NZ_CP027234.1, forward strand.
CAGTTCGGGGTTAGCGGCGATCAGTTCGGCTTCGCTGATTCCATATTCGCGGCTGATGCTGAAGATAGTTTCTTTTCGTTTCACCTTATGCATTTCGCGACAGCGAGATTCTACAGGACCCGGAATAGTGACTCCGGTTATCGTTGTATTACCTTTGGTTTCGGAGAGACCGACGGTGGCTTCGGAAGCAGAAGGGATGCGTATAACTTGTCCGGTACGGAAGTTCTCTGCACTTAATCCAGGATTGGCATCACAAATGGCTTTGGCTGACACACTGTATTTTATGGTCAGGCGATAGAGCGTTTCTCCAGCTTCGATGGTATGATAGGTTTCTTTTTGAACATTGGCAACACTGCGAGGGATACGTATCGTACGTCCGATATATATCTTCTCATCGCTTCCGGGATTCAGCTTGATAATGTCCGATTGGCTGACACCATACATGCTGGCTATGGAATAAAGACTTTGTCCTTTCTCGATGGTATGCAGAAAATATGACTGATTTTCTTGTGCCATTGCTCCTAAACTGTATGCACCGGCAAGCAGCAGTGAGCAGATAATGCAGTTTATAGTTTTCATTCAGTAATCGTTGGTTTATATTTACAATTTCCCAAAGTAGTTGCAAAGATAAGAATATTGGCTTATATTAGCCAACGGATTGCGTTAAGAAATAATATTGCTTCTTTGGAAGCTGTTCTTGAATTTACCCTTTCACTTTTTATGAATGCCGTCTCTCACAAAGAACTCTTCCAATAATAGTGACTAATATCAGAACAGGCGTCCGAGCAGCCTATAAAATAAAAATCAGGGTAGTTTCTAACTATTTTTAGGTTGATATTCGGAGGAAAAAACTTATTTTTGTCCCCTTATGAAGCATGGAGCCGAAAACACAAGACGTTTTTTCGGCAGATAAAATTCGTATCTGTTCCGTATCATCTCCGCATTAAGTCCGTATCTATAGGTACGAAGAACATACGGAGTAGACACGGTTCTGATACGGCTTTGATAAGAAAAAGGAGAGACCAAAACAGAACCAAAGATTATGCAGGAGGAAACAGAATATATCAATGTATATGGTGCACGTGTGCACAATCTCAAGAATATCGACGTTGAAATTCCCCGTAACAGCCTTACGGTGATTACCGGTTTGAGCGGAAGCGGCAAATCATCGTTGGCATTCGATACGATTTTTGCCGAAGGGCAACGGCGCTATATCGAGACTTTTTCGGCTTATGCCCGTAACTTTCTGGGCAATCTGGAGCGTCCGGATGTGGATAAGATAACCGGGTTGAGTCCCGTTATTTCCATCGAACAGAAGACGACGAACAAGAATCCCCGTTCCACGGTGGGGACTACGACCGAAGTTTACGACTACCTTCGTTTGCTCTATGCCCGTGCCGGCGAAGCCTATTCCTATCTGTCCGGAGAAAAGATGGTGAAGTATACCGAAGAACAGATACTCGAACTCATCTTGAAAGATTATAAAGGGAAACGAATCTATATTCTTGCTCCGTTGGTGCGCAGCCGTAAGGGGCACTATAAGGAACTTTTCGAACAGGTGCGCAAGAAAGGCTATCTATATGTGCGTGTGGATGGAGAGGTGCGTGAGGCATTGCCGGGCATGAAGCTGGATCGCTACAAAAATCACGATGTGGAAGTGGTGGTAGACAAACTGGTGGTTGCTGATAAGGATGATACGCGTCTGAAGAACAGCGTGGCAGCCGCCATGCGGCAGGGAGATGGGTTGTTGATGATACTCGATGTCCAAACCGACGACCTGCGACATTACAGCAAGCAGTTGATGTGTCCCGTCACCGGGCTGTCTTATCGGGAACCGGCACCGCACAACTTTTCATTCAACTCGCCGCAGGGAGCATGTCCCAAATGCAAAGGATTGGGAATCGTCAGCCAAATCGATATGGACAAAGTAATTCCCGATCGCGAGCTGTCCATCGCGGGAGGTGCAATAGCTCCGTTGGGGAAATATAAGAACAGCATGATTTTCTGGCAGATTGATGCCCTGTTAGAAAAGTATGAAGCAACACTTAAAACACCGGTCAAGGAACTGCCGGACGATGCACTCGACGAGATACTGTATGGTTCGGACGAACGCATCAAGATAAAAAGCTCGTTGATAGGTACTACTTCCGATTATTTTGTGACGTTTGAAGGGGTCGTGAAATATATTCAAATGTTGCAGGAGAAGGATCTCTCGGCCACGGCACAAAAATGGGCCGACCAGTTTGCCAAGACTGCGGTTTGTCCGGAGTGTCATGGAGCAAAACTTAACAAGGAGGCTCTTTCGTTTCGCATTCACGACAAGAATATATACGAACTGTCCACTATGGATATCAGCGAGCTGTATGCTTGGCTGACAAATGTAGATTCATTCCTCAGCAGCAAGCAACGGCAAATTGCCGGGGAGATACTGAAAGAAATCCGCACGCGTCTTAAATTTCTGCTCGATGTGGGATTGGATTATCTTTCGTTGAACCGTACAGCCGTCAGTCTTTCCGGAGGTGAGAGCCAGCGCATCCGCCTGGCTACGCAAATAGGCTCTCAACTGGTGAATGTGCTGTATATTCTGGACGAACCAAGTATTGGTTTGCATCAGCGTGACAACCAACGCTTGATTCATTCTTTAAAAGAGCTGCGCGATATAGGCAACTCTGTCATTGTTGTGGAGCATGACAAGGATATGATGCTGGCCGCCGACTATGTGATTGACATGGGGCCGACAGCCGGACGTATGGGAGGAGAGGTGGTTTTTGCTGGCACTCCCCGCGAGATGTTGCAGACACACACGCTGACCTCTCAATACCTGAATGGCGAACGGGGCATTGAAGTGCCTGCCAAACGCCGTGAGGGAAACGGACATAGTTTGTGGTTGCGTGGCGCAAAAGGTAATAACCTGAAAAATGTAAATGTGGAATTTCCGCTCGGCAAGCTGATTTGTGTTACCGGAGTTTCGGGCAGCGGCAAATCAACGCTCATCAACGAAACACTGCAGCCCATACTTTCACAAAGATTTTATCACTCCCTTCAAGACCCTTTGGAATACGGCAGTATAGAAGGGCTGGAATACATTGACAAAGTGGTGAATGTAGACCAATCGCCTTTAGGCCGTACACCGCGCTCCAATCCGGCCACCTACACAGGAGTTTTCTCCGATATACGCAACTTGTTTGTCGGATTACCCGAAGCGAAGATACGCGGGTATAAACCGGGACGTTTCTCATTCAACGTCAGTGGCGGACGTTGCGAAGCTTGTCAGGGAAACGGCTATAAAACCATTGAAATGAACTTCCTGCCCGATGTGTATGTGCCTTGCGAAGTGTGTCACGGTAAACGCTATAACCGCGAGACGCTGGAGGTGCGCTTTAAAGGAAAGTCTATTGCCGATGTGCTTGACATGACCATCAACCGTGCGGTGGAGTTCTTTGAAAATATTCCTCAAATATTGAACAAGATTAAGGTGATTCAGGAGGTAGGATTGGGGTATATCAAGCTGGGGCAGTCATCCACTACGCTTTCCGGAGGAGAAAGCCAACGCGTGAAGTTGGCCACCGAACTGTCGAAACGCGATACGGGCAAAACTCTTTATATCCTCGACGAACCTACCACCGGGCTTCATTTCGAAGACATCCGTGTTCTGATGAATGTTCTGAACAGGCTTGTTGACAAAGGAAATACCGTTATAGTCATCGAACATAATCTCGACGTCATTAAGATGGCCGATTATATCATCGATATGGGACCTGAAGGCGGAAAGGGCGGGGGAGAACTCCTTTCCTGCGGTACACCCGAAGAAGTGGCAAGGAGTGAGAAAGGATACACACCTAAGTTCCTGCGTGCAGAGCTTGGCTAACCGAGAATCTTACGAGAAATAATATAAAATCGCTTATTCCATCCACAAATCGTCTGACGATGAAAATAAATAAGACAAATGCAGCGAGGCTGCTCGATAAAGCAAAAATAGCTTATGAACTCATTCCCTATGAAGTGGACGAGCACGATTTGAGTGCGGTTCATGTGGCTGCCGGTTTGGGCGAAGACATCAACTGTGTATTTAAAACATTGATTCTCCATGGAGACAAGAACGGATATTTTGTCTGCGTGATTCCCGGTGAGCATGAAGTGGACTTGAAGTTAGCGGCCAAGGTGTCCGGCAATAAGAAATGCGACTTGATTCCCATGAAGGAACTCCTTCCTCTGACGGGATATATCCGTGGCGGTTGTTCGCCCATCGGCATGAAGAAATCTTTCCCTACCTATATCCACGAAACATGCCTTTGCTTTCCCTATATCTATATCAGTGCCGGACAACGCGGGTTGCAGCTCAAATTGAATCCGAAAGATTTGATAAAGGAAATCCGGGCGGAAGTTTGCATTCTTTTTAATGAATAAGAACCTGTTTTAAGAAAATATTCGGAAGAAATTATATATTTGCAGGAATTATTCAAGATATGAATTCTATTACTAACTTTAAAAACTAATTTTTATGTTCAAGAATCACCCTAAAGGTTTGTTGGCGGCTGCTATCTCTAACATGGGCGAACGGTTCGGCTACTACATCATGAATGCGGTACTGGTGTTGTTCCTTTGCTCTAAATTCGGTTTGAGCGACGAGAGTAGTTCCATTATTTATTCGGTTTTCTACTGCGGAATTTATGTATTAAGTTTGGTAGGCGGTATCATTGCCGATAGGACACAAAACTATAAAGGAACAATCATGTCCGGATTGATAGTGATGTCATTGGGTTATATTATTCTTTCCATCCCCATCCTGTCTACTGCCGGAAATATCGGCTGGCTGCTTCCTCTGACCTGTATGGCTCTGTTTCTTATAGCATTCGGCAACGGACTTTTTAAGGGAAATCTGCAAGCCATTGTGGGGCAAATGTACGACAACTTTGAAAAGGAAGCTGAAAAACAAGGGCCGGAAGCCGTTAAGTTGGCAAAAAGCCGTCGTGATTCAGGTTTCCAGATATTCTATGTATTCATTAATATTGGTGGTCTGATTGCCCCGTTTGTGGCTCCTCTGCTTAGAGAGTGGTGGCTGAAAGCCCACAGTTTGGCATATAATGCCGACTTGCCGGCACTGTGTCATCAATACATCAAGGAAGGTGGAAAGATGGCTTCCGATCATTTGCAGAATCTTACGGAATTGGTTGTAAAAGTAGGCGGAACCGTTACTCCGGATATGACTTCATTCTGTACACAGTATCTCGATGTATTCAATACAGGTATCCACTACTCATTTATTGCTTCTGTGGGTGCCATGCTGATTTCTCTGCTTGTTTTCGTAGTATGCCGGAAAGTATTCCCCACGCCGGGTAAAAAGACAAAACAGGAATCCGTAGATTATACACCCGAAGAGAAAGTGGCTATGGCCAAGGAAATCAAGCAACGCTTGTATGCCTTGTTCGCAGTGCTGGGTATCGTGATTTTCTTCTGGTTCTCATTCCACCAGAACGGACAATCGCTCTCGCTCTTTGCGCGTGACTTTGTTGTTACGGACAGCATTGCGCCCGAAATCTGGCAGGCCGTGAATCCTTTCTTTGTCATTGCACTTACTCCGCTCATCATGCTTTTCTTCGGTGCTCTCACTCGTCGCGGCAAGGAGATTTCTACTCCGAAGAAGATAGCTATCGGTATGGGAATCGCAGGTATTGCCTTCTTGTTCCTTGCCCTATATTCGGCTATGCAAGATTATCCTTCGGCTACCGACTTCAAGGCTATGGCAGATTCCGCCAAGGCAGGAATGAAGGCAGGACCTTGGGTGCTGATTGTTATCTATTTCTTTTTGACAGTTGCGGAACTCTTTATTTCACCGCTTGGCCTCTCTTTTGTTTCAAAGGTAGCCCCGAAACATATTCAGGGCTTATGTCAGGGATTGTGGCTTGGTGCGACGGCGATAGGAAACCTCTTCCTTTGGGTTGGCCCGTTGATGTACAACAAAATTCCTATTTGGCAATGCTGGACCGTGTTCTTTGTGGTTTGCCTTGTGTCCATGGGCGTGATGCTGGCCATGGTGAAGTGGCTGGAACGGGTGACAAAATAAGCTTGAGGTTATAATAAAATATAAGGACTGTGCAGTCTGAACAAGTAGGGATGCTTGCGAAGAGAATGCACAGTCTTTTTTTATATTTCCATTCCCATGATATAATCATTCATATAGTACCCGTTTCCTATCGGGAAATCTCCTTCGCGCAGTTTACGCATTCCCATGTGCTCGTAAAAGTGCACAGCTTTGTTGTTGCGATTCACATTTAACTCCAGCATACAAGGAGAGGGATGGATAGCTTTGATATACCGAATGGCCTCACGAAACAGAAAGCTACCGCAATGTGCACCCTGATAACGAGGCAGCACGTAGATTTTCTGCAGATGGAACAGTGCCTCACCTTGCTGTTCCACGGAGGCATATCCTGCGGTTTCTTCTCCCTCGCAGGCAAGGAGATAGACGTGTCCTTCCTCTTCCATTTGTTTACGCAGGTTCTCTGTCGAGTACATCCATTCCATCATGTATTCTGTTTGTTCATGAGTGAGGATGTCTTTGTACGTTACAGGGAAAACTTGTTGTGCCAATCGGTGTATCAATTCACAGTCGGCAGTCGTTGCTTTTCTGATGCTGAACATAAGGGATAAAATGCTTTAAAACATTATTTGATACAAAGTTATATGTTTTTTTGTAAAGACTGAATTGGCGACGGTTATTTTCATGTGACAAAAGCAAGATAAAATATTAGCAGAAATAGTTGATAACACGGATGTATTGCATCTATGGAATAAACTTCGTGTATCCATAGAATAAAATCGTGTGTGGTGTAGAGTAAACTTGTTTTCAGCCTGAATAAATCTCTGTTCGCACCGTGCGAATACAAATCCGCACGCTGCGGACAAACGTTCGCGCCGTGCGAACAGATATTCGCGCACTGCGAACAAAGATTCGAAAGTAAAAGTGAAGAGAGTCTCGCAAGTTGAAGTGTGTAAATAAATTCGTTGGAAGATAGGAAGGATGGAGATGATGGCTCAATAGAAAGCATAAAGCAGAGCGAATCCTGAATATCCGAGAATAGTTTTGGTGGACGGCATATAGAATTCATGTGATGAGTTTGCTCGGATTTATTTACGTAAACTTATTTGTAAAACCATGCTAATTATGCTAAAAATATTATCTTTGCAAACGTCACAAACTAACTGATTCTGAACCTTACAATTATTATGGCATTTACCAACAACACTATGATCGTGCGTCACAGATTGCTGAAAGAGCTGGTAAGTCTGTGGAAAAACAATGAACTCGTAGAGAAAATAGATCGTCTACCTATTGAGCTGACCCCGAAAAAGTCGAAACATGCAGGACGCTGTTGCATACACAAAGAGCGGGCTGTATGGAAATACAAATCATTGCCGTTGCTGGGGCTGGATATGGAGGATGAAACGAATGAGTTGACTCCGTTGTCGGAATATGCGGCTCGTGCGCTGAACAGGGCGGAGAACGGCAGGCCGAAAGAGCGCATCATGTGCGTGATAGATGAAGCCTGTTCGGCTTGTGTGCAGATAAACTACGAAATAACAAACCTTTGTCGCGGATGTATAGCACGAAGTTGTTTGACTAATTGTCCCAAGAATGCGGTGTCGCTGAAAGAAAACAGTCAGGCACGCATCGACCACGATGTGTGTATCAGTTGCGGCATTTGCCACAAAAGCTGTCCCTACCACGCCATCGTATATATTCCCGTACCTTGCGAAGAGGCTTGTCCGGTAAAGGCAATCAGTAAAGACGAAGAAGGGATAGAGCACATTGACGAGAGCAAATGTATCTATTGCGGAAAATGTCTCAATGCCTGTCCGTTCGGCGCCATTTTTGAAATATCCCAAGTATTCGATGTGCTACATCGCATCCGCAAGGGCGAACAAATGGTGGCTATTGTGGCACCTTCTATCTTAGGTCAGTTCGATACAACCATCGAGCAAGTGTACGGTGCACTGAAGGAAGTGGGTTTCGCCGATGTTATCGAGGTGGCTCAAGGAGCAATGGATACCATGAGCAACGAGGCGCACGAACTGGTTGAGAAACTGGAGGAGGGGCAGAAGTTTATGACGACTTCTTGTTGCCCGTCGTACATCGAACTGGTGAACAAGCATATTCCTGCAATGAAGCCTTATGTATCGGGCACCGGGTCGCCGATGTATTATGCCGCACGTATCGCGAAGAAGAAGCATCCTGATGCGAGTGTCGTATTCATTGGTCCTTGTTTGGCCAAGCGCAAAGAGGCTCAATGGGACGAAGCGGTGGATTTTGTCCTGACCTTTGAGGAAATGGCTTCTGTCTTGGCCGGTCTCGACATTCGTATTAAAGAAGCCAAACCTTATCCGATGACATTCGCTTCCGTGCGCGAAGCGCATGGTTTTGCACAGGCAGGCGGCGTGATGGGAGCTGTAATATCTTATTTGAAAGAAGAAGCGGCCGATATCAATGCTATTCAGGTGGCTAATCTGGATAAGAAAAACATCGGAACACTGCGGGCTTATGCCAAGACCGGCAAGGTTCCGGGACAGTTTGTCGAGGTAATGGCATGCGAAGGAGGGTGTATTACCGGACCGTGTGCGCACAACGAGGTAGTGGCCGGCAAACGGCAGTTGGTGCAGAAGTTGGCCAAACAAGAGAAGACTTATTGATGATATTTATATTTTAGAAGCGGATGAAACAAGAGCCGATATTCCTCTCTCCAAAGAAATCGTAATGAAGAATTTGGTTGACAGATTGCGCTGCAGACGTACGCTGACCGTTGAAGAATATAAACAACTATTGCTTTGCCGTGATGCCGAGGTGACGGATTATCTGCATAGACAGGCACGGGAAGAGACGTTTGCCCGTTTCGGTAATAAGATTTTCATTCGTGGACTGATAGAAATTACAAACAGATGTCGCAATAATTGCTATTATTGCGGAATACGAAAGTCAAACAGCCGTATAAACCGCTATGAGTTGACACAAGAGGAGATTCTTGAGTGTTGCTGCGAAGGATATAGGTTGGGCTTTCGCACTTTTGTATTGCAAGGTGGTGAGATGCCGGATATAAAAGATGAATGGATGGAGAATATTGTTGCTTGCATCCGCCGGAGTTTTCCGGAATGTGCCATAACATTGTCGTTGGGCGAAAAGTCTTACGGAACGTACGAACGTTTTTTCCGGGCAGGAGCTAACCGCTATCTGCTTCGACATGAAACTTGCAATATACAACACTATCGTAAGTTGCATCCTGCTGACATGTCGCTTGCTTATCGGTTGCAGTGTCTGGATTGGCTGAAGGAGATTGGCTATCAGGTGGGGACGGGCATCATGGTAGGAAGTCCGTATCAGAATATCCACCATTTGGTGGAAGATATTCTTTTCATCGAACGGTTTCGCCCGGAGATGATAGGTCTTGGTCCTTTTATTCCTCATCATGACACACCTTTTGCTGCTTTTGCACCGGGCAATGCCGGATTGTGCCTGAAACTTATTTCTATCTTCAGGCTGATGCTGCCGGCAGCATTAATACCCGCTACCACTGCGTTGGCAACGCTTGCTCCGGACGAGAGGGAACGGGGTATACTGGCAGGTGCGAATGTGGTGATGCCCAATCTCTCTCCGCAGAAGCGGCGGGCAGACTATTTGCTTTACGACAATAAGGCGTTTGCGGGGGCGGAAGCGGCCGAGGGATTACGGGAATTGAAAGAACGGTTGGAAAGGATAGGGTATGAAGTGTCGGGAGAAAGGGGAGATTATGAAAATGGAAAAAGGAAAGTGGGAAATGAGGGATGAATGTACGGTGAAGTATAATATGAACTCAAAACGGGCGGAGGAGTTTATCCATCATCAAGAGATATTGGATACACTGGAATATGCGCAGGCCAATCGAAACAATCGCCGGCTGATAGAAAGCTTGATTGAAAAGGCGGGTTTGTGCGGGGGGCTCTCGCATCGGGAGGCTGCCGTGTTATTGGAGTGTGACGAGCCCGACTTGACTGAGCGTGTTTTTCGTCTGGCAAAGGAAATCAAGCAGAAGTTCTACGGCAATCGCATCGTGATGTTTGCTCCACTGTATCTGTCCAATTATTGTGTGAACGGTTGCGTATATTGTCCCTATCATGCCAAGAATCGCACTATTTTGCGCAAGAAGCTGTCGCAGGAAGAGATACGGCAAGAGGTGATTGCTTTACAGGATATGGGACACAAGCGTCTGGCATTGGAGGCGGGAGAAGATCCGCTACGTAATCCTATCGACTATATCCTTGAATCCATCCGTACGATTTACGGCATCCGTCATAAAAACGGAGCCATCCGCAGGGTCAACGTGAATATAGCTGCTACCACGGTAGAGAATTACCGTCGTCTGAAAGAGGCGGGCATCGGTACTTATATCCTTTTTCAGGAGACTTATCACAAGGAAAACTATGAGGCGTTGCATCCTACAGGACCTAAGAGCAACTATGCCTATCATACCGAAGCGATGGACCGTGCCATGGAAGGTGGTATAGATGATGTGGGTATGGGAGTACTTTTCGGACTGAATACCTATCGTTACGATTTCGTGGGACTGCTGATGCATGCCGAGCATCTGGAGGCCGCTTTCGGAGTAGGGCCGCATACCGTCAGCGTTCCGCGCATTTGTCCGGCGGATGATATTTCGACGGAAGATTTTCCGAATGCCATCTCGGATGAGGTGTTTTGCCGCATAGTGGCGGTTACGCGTATTGCGGTGCCCTATACCGGCATGATTATCTCTACCCGCGAGACGGAAGCTGTGCGCCGCAGGGTGCTTGAGTTGGGTATTTCGCAAATCAGCGGAGGTTCGCGCACCAGTGTAGGGGGATATGCCATACCCGAAAAAGAAGAACAAGGCGCTTCGCAGTTTGATGTGAGCGACAGGCGTACGTTGGACGAAGTGGTGAACTGGCTGCTCGAACTGGGGCATATTCCCAGCTTCTGCACCGCTTGCTATCGCGAAGGGCGTACCGGCGACCGCTTTATGTCGCTTCTGAAGAACGGACAGATAGCGAATTGCTGCCAACCAAATGCTTTGATGACGCTGAAAGAGTATCTGGAAGATTATGCTTCGCCCGATACAAGAGAGAAAGGAATACGCGTGATTCAAGAAGAAATAAACCGCATTCCTAATCCGAAAATAAAGGGGATAGCTTTAAATAATCTGCAAGAGATAGAAAAAGGGAAAAGAGACTTCAGGTTTTAGAAACAAAGAATAAAAGATGAATCAGATTCCTCGTTCGACCCGCCTGCACATCGCTCTCTTCGGAAGGCGGAACAGTGGAAAATCCAGTCTTATCAATGCTTTGACCGGACAGGACATTGCACTTGTGTCGGCCGTACCGGGTACTACGACCGACCCTGTGGCAAAGGCCATGGAAGTACATCCTCTCGGCGCATGCCTGTTCATTGACACTCCCGGTTTCGACGACAATGAAAATGAACTGGGAAATATGCGCGTGGAGCGAACCTTAAAAGTGGTGGAGAAAGCAGATATCGCCCTGCTGCTTTGCGAAGACGGCGGAGCGGAGGAGAAGCAGTGGGTGGAGTGCCTGCAGGCGCATCACATTCCGACAGTGCTTATTCTGAACAAGTCCGACCTTCGTCCGGATGCCGGCGCACTGGCCTCTCAAATCGAGAATAATTGCGGCCAACGTCCTTTGATTGTCTGTGCCAAAGAGGGTATCGGTGTAACTGAAATCTATCAGGCTATCCTGAAGAAAATCCCGGAGGATTTTGGTGGAGAAAGTATCACGGGAGATTTGGTTCGAGAGGGAGATACGGTTCTTCTGGTGATGCCGCAGGATATACAAGCTCCTAAAGGCCGCCTTATCCTTCCGCAGGTGCAGACACTCCGTGAATTGTTGGACAAGAAATGTATAGTGACATGTTGTACCACGGACAAACTTGCAGGCACTTTGCGGACGCTTGCACATCCTCCGAAACTGATTATTACCGACTCACAGGTGCTTCCCATAGTCTGCCGGCAAAAGCCGGCGGAAAGCCGGCTGACCTCTTTCTCCGTACTTTTTGCCGCATATAAAGGCGATATCGACTGTTTTGTCGAAGGGGCGGCCGCCATTGATCGTTTGACGGAACAATCGCGCGTGTTGATAGCGGAAGCCTGTACGCATGCTCCGCTTACGGAAGACATAGGAAGGGTGAAACTCCCCCGCCTGTTGCGTCGGCATGTCGGTCCGAATCTACAGATTGATATTGTCTCAGGAGATGACTTTCCCGATTCCCTTTCCGGATATGATTTGATTATCCATTGCGGTGCCTGCATGTTTAACCGGAAGTATGTGCTCGGCCGCATTGCAAATGCCCGTTCGCAACAAGTTCCGATGACGAACTACGGAGTGGCAATCGCCTATTTGAGCGGAATGAAGATTCACGGAAAAGAAGTTGTGATTGGCGGTTAGCGGTCAATGATAAGCGGAAGGCATGCTGTGCCGTGATTTCACACAATCGCTGACCACTTGTTGCTTAACCCGAATTCGATATTAAGAGAAGAAGTAGACGAGATGCCGTCCGAAAGATGATGAGACGCACTTGAAAACATTCACCGTCAAGGGGAGAAAACTCTATCTTAGCGCTTGCGTTATATATCTTGCGCCTTGCGATATATATCTTAGCGCCTGCGATATATAACGCAAGCGCTAAGATAGAACTTTCCTCCTAATCTCTTCCTGTTTCAGACAAGGCAGAGACAGGTTTTATCCGCTGATGAAGAGTTTTTCTTGCACGGATGAAACCCATATCCAAAGCCTTATATCGAACCCGGATTGCTTGCCACTAACCGCTAATCCCCCTTTTCATCCTCTTCTTCCAATATTTTCTTCACGTCTATCGGTTGCAACCTTCCGTAAACTTTATCTCCTACCATTACTACGGGGGCTAATCCGCAGGCCCCCACGCATCGGAGGCAGTCGAGGGAATATTTCCCGTCAGGAGTTGTTTCGCCCACATCGATGCCCAATACGCGTTTGAACTCTTCGAGCAGTTTTTCCGAGCCTCGTACATAACAAGCTGTTCCCATACATACCGAAATGGGATGCTTGCCTTTGGGTTGCATGGTGAAAAACGTGTAAAAAGTCACGACCCCATACACGCGGGATACCGGAATATTCAGTTTGGAGGCGATGATGCGTTGCATCTCTTCGGGCAGATATCCATGCAAGTGTTGGGCCTCGTGCAATATGTTGATAAGTTCGCCCGGCCGATTGCCATGCTTGTCGCAAATGGCACGTACTTGTTCGGCAACGTCGCAGGGCAGTTTCATCTCTGACATAGCTCTTCTTTTTAGCGGTTTAATCAATGGATTTGTTGAAATAACGTGTATGCAGCAGATGTTCTGCCGTTTCACTCAGAGGCTTGCCCAGATACTCTTCATACAATGTCTTGATGTATGGGTTTTCGTGCGATTTGCGCAACGGCTTGGCGGCATCCTCACGATAGAGAGCATTGGCACGTGCATAAAGCACATCCGAATGGCCGTGGTGCAACGGTTGTCCGCCACCGCCTATGCAACCGCCGGGGCATGCCATGATTTCAATGGCATGATACTCGTTCCGACCGTTGCGGATATCCTCCAGCAGCCGGCGTGCGTTTCCCAACCCGTGGGCAATGCCCACTTTCAGTTCAAAGCCGTTCAGATCAATGGTTGCCCGCCGCACACCTGCCAATCCGCGTACTTGCTCGAAGTTCACGTTCTCCAATGTGTTTCCGGTGTAGATTTCGCAGACCGAGCGCAAGGCGGCTTCCATCACGCCTCCGGTGGTTCCGAAGATGACACCGGCACCCGTCGATGCTCCCATAGGCAGATCGAACTCTTTATCGGTCAGCAGTGTGAAGCCTATGTTGGCACGTTTGGTGAGACGGGCCAGTTCGCGGGTTGAAATGGAGTAGTCTACGTCGGGATTACCGTTCGTCTTGAACTCCTCCCGGTCACATTCGTATTTTTTGGCCAGACAGGGCATGATGGATACCACCACCAGTTTTTCGCGCGGAATGCCCATCTTCTCCGCCCAGTATGTTTTGGCGATGGAGCCGAACATTTGCTGTGGCGAACGTGCTGTGGAGGGGATATCGAGCAGATCGGGGAAATGATGCTCGAAGAAGTTGACCCATGCCGGGCAGCAGGAGGTGAGAATGGGCAGGCGTACAGACTTGTCGCCGTTCAGATAAGCGGTCAGTCGTTTCAGAATTTCGGCCCCTTCTTCCATGATGGTGAGGTCGGCTGCAAAATCTGTGTCGAACACATAGTCGAATCCCAGTTCGCGCAAGGCATATACCATTTTCCCCGTCACCAGTGTGCCGGGAGGCAATCCGAATTCTTCGCCCAAAGCGGCACGTACGGCAGGGGCTGTTTGCACGATGACCACTTTGTCGGGGTTCTCCAAATCTTCGAGCAGACGATTGGTGTGGTCGCGTTCGGTCAGTGCTCCTACGGGGCAGACGGCAACGCATTGTCCGCAATAGGTACATTCGCTGTCCGTCATCATCTTGTCGAAGGCCGGAGCAATGGTCGTGTTGAATCCGCGGCGGATGGCACCCAATGCGCCCACGGTCTGCACTTCGTTGCATACACTTTCGCAACGACGGCAGAAGATACATTTATCCATGTTTCGCACGATGGATGAAGTTACTTCACGTTTGCGGGGAGAGAGTTCGCCTCCGTTGAACGGCATGGCACGAATATTGAAGCGCAGTGCCAATGTCTGCAATTCGCAATCACCGCATTTGGGGCAGGTGAGGCAATCATTGGGATGGTCGGATAATATCAGCTCGGCCACCACTTTACGGGCATTCATTACACGCAACGTGCTGGTGCGCACCACCATTCCTTCCGTGCAACGCGTGGCACAGGCAGGAGCAAGGTTGCGTCGTCCTTCTACTTCCACCACACAGATGCGGCACGATGCCGGATTATTCTTGATGCAAGTACCCTTCAGGTTTATGTGGCAAAGGGTAGGGATGTCGATGCCTGTTTTCCGTGCCGCTTCCAGAATGGTGGTTCCTTGAGGTACGGTGATATAGTGGCGGTCTATTTGCAAGGTTATTTGTTTCTCTTCCATGACGGGTTAGGTTTTTAGCATACAGATATTGCTTTGAATTTGCAGCGCGCCATGCACATGCCGCATTTGATACATTTGTCCGGATTGATGACATGCGGTTTGCGCACATCTCCCAAGATAGCATCTGCCGGGCAATGTTTGAAGCAGAGGTGGCACCCGATACATAATTCCGGATTGATGGTGTAGGTGAGCAGCGACTTACATTGCCGTGCCCGGCACACTCTGTCCTTTACGTGTTCCAGATATTCATCGTAGAAGTTGTTGAGCGTGGAGAGCACCGGATTGGGTGAGGTCTGTCCTAATCCGCAGAGGGCGGTATCCTTTATCACCTGCCCCAGCGTGGAGAGTTTTTTCAAGTCCTTTTCCGTTCCGCAACCTTGGGTTATCTTGTTCAGAATCTCAAGCAACCGCTTGTTGCCGATGCGGCATGGAGTACATTTCCCACAAGACTCTTCTACGGTGAATTCGAGGTAGAAACGGGCTACTGACACCATGCAGTCGTCTTCATCCATCACAATCATGCCGCCCGAACCCATCATGGAGCCTTCTGCAAGCAGGTTGTCGAAGTCTATCGGGGTGTCCAGATGCTTCTCTGTCAGGCAGCCTCCGGAGGGGCCGCCTGTCTGCACGGCTTTGAACTTCTTGCCCCCCTTTATGCCGCCGCCGATTTCGTAGATGACTTCGCGAAGTGTCGTACCCATAGGAACCTCTATCAACCCTACGTTATTGATTTTTCCGGCAAGGGCGAAAACTTTGGTTCCTTTAGAATGTTCCGTTCCGATGGACGAAAACCATTCGGCTCCTTTTGTAAGTATAATCGGTATGTTGGCAAGTGTCTCCACATTGTTCACGTTGGTGGGCTTTCCCAAGTATCCGGTTTCTGCCGGGAAGGGTGGTTTCAGGGTAGGTTCGCCGCGTTTTCCTTCCATGGAGTGAATAAGCGCCGTCTCTTCGCCACAGACAAACGCTCCTGCGCCATAACGGATTTCGATGTCGAAACAGAAGTCTGTACAGAAAATGTTGTTGCCCAATAGCCCGTATTCGCGAGCTTGCGCAATGGCTGTCTTCAAGCGTTGGATGGCAAGCGGGTATTCGGCACGGATGTAAACCAATCCTTTCGACGAACCTATGGAGTAGCCGCAGATGGCCATCGCCTCTACAATAGAGTGCGGGTCGCCTTCCATGATGGAGCGGTCCATGAATGCGCCGGGGTCGCCTTCATCGGCATTGCACACTACATATTTTATATCCGCTTGCTGATGGGCGGCAAATTCCCATTTCTTTCCGGTGGGGAAACCGCCTCCGCCGCGTCCGCGCAGTCCGGAACACTTTATTACTTCCATCACTTCTTCCGGTTTCTTGGTAAGCAAACTCTCTGCCAATGCTCTGTAACCATTCAGGGCGATGTATTCTTCTATGTTTTCAGGGTCGATGAAGCCACAGTTGCGTAAAGCTATGCGCATTTGCTTCCGATAGAAGTCCATGTGCTTGGAGTCGCTGACAGCCTTTTCCGTCTTAGGGTCTACGTAGAGCAGTCGTTCTACTTTTTGCCCGCCGATGATATGCTTGCCGATGATTTCATCGGCATCTTCCGGAGCGACTTGTGTATAGAACGTATTGTCGGGGATAATCTTGACAATAGGCCCTTTCTCGCAAAAGCCGAAGCAGCCGGTTGTAATCACGTCTACCTTGTCGGTAATTTTGTTTTTTTCGAGTGCCTGCCGCAGTCTCTCGGCAATGACATGGCTGGCAGAGGCTTTGCATCCTGTACCGCCACAAATCAGGATTTGCAGATGCTTTGTGCCCGATGCCAGTCCGCAGCATTGTTCCGTTCGCAACTCATTGCTTTGCTTGCGTAGCCGAAGCGCATTTTCCGCCCTCTTCCTGATAGCTTCCAGATCATGATTAGTCAGTATTTTCATTACGTAATGGATTAGGTCGGAAACAAAGATATGAAAATATTTAAAAATAGCAAAAATAAAGAGAAAAAAGGAAGAGCGCTTACATTGATATGTAATTATGCTTCTTTAGTCTGTTAATAATTAATAATAGATAGTACTATGTAATACATGGTATTGATGCAATGCATATATTTGTACCAAACAAAGAAGGTTGGTATAATGACAGTTTATCGAGAAAACGACCTGAGGAAGATAAAAACAATGAGGAAAATAGAATAATAAATAGTCAAATAATAAATGTCATCATGGATGTAAACAATGTAAAGTCGCAAATGCGCAAGGGCATGCTTGAATATTGTATCATGCTGCTGCTTCACAAGGAACCGGCTTACGCTTCGGACATCATTCAGAAGCTGAAAGAAGCCAGATTGATAGTAGTGGAAGGAACGCTTTATCCGTTGCTCACCCGTCTGAAGAACGACGATCTTTTGAGTTATGAGTGGATTGAATCTACGCAAGGTCCTCCTCGCAAGTATTACCGGTTGACGGCGGAGGGTGAAGTCTTTCTCGGCGAATTGGAAGTATCTTGGAAAGAACTCAATGATACAGTCAACCACATCAGTAACTCCTGAGGTCGCAAATGCCAAGACTGATATAAAAGATGTGGGTTCGTGATAATAATATTTGACAAGAAAAACGTCCCAAATCATTCTGAGAATCAGCACGGCGATTTTTACTAAAAACTCACCGGATTTTTAGTAAAAATTCGCTGGAAAATTAGTAAAAATCCGGAGAGTTTTTAGTAAGCATAAAATTGAGGGTTTTCATGAAGTATTTTATATATACAAATGGCCCTTGTGTGGAGGAGTGAACCTGAATTGGCGTATAAATAAAATAGTAAATAGTTAAACAATAAATAGAATTAGGTTTTATGAAAAAGACATTAACAGTAAATTTGGGTGGAACCGTTTTCAACATAGACGATGATGCATACCGCCTTTTGGATAATTATCTGAGTAATCTCAAGATGCACTTTAGCAAAGAAGCAGGTGCCGATGAAATTGTAGATGATATTGAACGTCGCATTTCCGAGCTTTTTGCAGAGAAACTGTCAACCGGTTTGCAAGTAATTACGATTGCCGATGTGGAAGAAGTGATTGCCCGTATGGGGAAACCGGAAGATATGGAGACCGAGAAAGAAAGCAGCAGTTTCGATTCGGGTGCTGCGAATGCCGGCAAGAGCTATGGCTCCGGTGCTTGGAGCGGCGATGCGGCATACGGTGCTGCTCGTCGTCGTCTTTACCGAAATCCGGACGATAAAATGCTGGGAGGTGTTGTCGGTGGATTGGCAGCCTATTTGGGATGGGATGTAACTTTGCTTCGCCTGTTGCTGCTTGTCGTTCTGGTGTGTGGGGTAGGGACGTTGATTCCGGTTTATATCGTATGTTGGCTGCTTATACCCGAAGCCCATACGGCAGCTGAGAAACTGAACATGCGTGGCGAAGCCGTGACGGTAGAGAATATAGGTAAGACTGTGACGGACGGTTTCGAAAAGATGGCTAATGGTGTGAACGATTATATGAAGTCGGACAAGCCCCGTACTCTATTTCAAAAGATCGGTGATGCATTGGTAATGGTTGCAGGTTGGTTTTTGAAGATTTGTCTGGTTATTTTTGCTATCATTTGCAGTCCGATATTGTTTGTATTCGGAGTGCTGTTTGTGACACTGTTGTTTGCCGCAGTCATGGTGGCCATAGGTGGTGGTGCCGCTCTGATTGCTCTCTTTCCGATGGCCGATGTGGTATTACCCGATTCTCCGTTAGTGGCTATTGTGATGTACATTGCCGGAATTTTGGTGGTGGGTATTCCTTTGATCAGCCTTGTGTGGGGTATTTTCAGCCAGATGTTCAAGTGGCAACCTATGAATACAGGTCTGAAGTGGACGCTGGTCATTCTATGGATTGTGAGTGCGGCCTGTTTCGGCATCTGTTATCTGATGCAAGGGAGCACTTTCCCTGAAATCGGTTTGTTGCACAACATATAAACTGATGCAGGTTCGAGATAAAGAGCCCTGCACTGACATCCAATGAACGGAGGCGCATAAGCTACCATTACTGATGGTAGTCTATGCGCCTCCGTTCATTCATTATGAAACGATATCAGCTGTAAGCCTTCAGTCTTTATTTCTTTGCCCTTATCACCCGGATTCCGGTCCACTTGTCATTTTCTTTCAGCAATTGTGACAAGGTGACTTTAGATACTACCACTTTTTTCTCGGTAGAAGAGGCATGCAGCAGAGTAAGTTTTCCGTCGGCATAGAAAGCAATGCCCATGTGGACTACATCCAATCCCGGAATATTCGTTGTGATGGCAATGATATCGCCGTCTTTAATCCAAGGCAATCCTTCAGCCGGAAGTTTCTGTTTAGGCAGGTAATGGATGATTTTGCCTGACAATGCGCGCTCCGTTTCTTTTATTTTAGCTACATTTTCTGCCGAATTGGCCAGATGCATGTATTGCTGGGGGCGGGATGACATATAGAAAATGGATAGTTTCTCGGTATCGGAACTCATCTTCGCCGTGATATCTTCGAGGAATCCTTTGCGTATCCCGTTGTCTACCCAGTCTGTATTGTAGTGCAGTCTGGAGGCATATCCGTCAATCTTGCCGTTGCGATAACGGATATTTTGCAACTTCTCGCCGAATGCCGTTTCAGATACGTCTCCATCTTCCATTTTCGGAGTTAGGGTTTCAGCTAGCACATATTCCACGAAAGTGGTGCAATCTACTTCATCACAATTGATGATAAGTTCTTCCGGACCTTCCGCTTCGAGTGTGTGAGCCACATAAGGAATATCCAGATACTTTATTCCGTTACTCAACATCTCTTTCCCTACTTGTGCAGAAGCCGAGGTCAGCACGCCTGTGGCACAAAGGATGCAGAACATAAGTTTACTCATTGTTTTCATACTCTTAAGTCTTTTGATTAGTTATTCTTTTTGTTTTATTGAAAGCCATTGCGTTTGATGACGAATGGCCAACTCTTTTTCCCTCCTTTTGCAAAAAGGTGAAAAAGGATGCAGCAAATGTACTACATCCTTTTTATAAATGCCTCATCAGGAGGGAGTAAAATTCAAAAGACCTCTTAATATTGCAGGATTAATGATTTATAATCCTCTTTTTTGTCGAACGGAACAATCGAGAAACCATATTCGATAGCGTTGGCTCTGCCCGGACGAATCAAGTAAGCCTCGTGAGGTATCGCTCCCCAGCTATCATCTCCTCCAAGCCCCATCATGCGGTAGTCGATGAATAAGTCCACCATCTCTTTGGGTTGCGGGTCGGTGAGATGACGATGATTGCTCTTCGCTGTACGCGGAGCACCATTGTCAATAGAGTCACCGCTATCCAAACTCTCCAGCGGATAGTTGGAAGCATTCATCTCGAAAGTGCTGTCGGCAATGAACAGCAAGCCCCGGTAAGCTTTGTCAGTGAGTGCACACCAATAAATGTCCGTCCGGTGATTGTTCTCTTGCGGACGTATATAGGGTTCGTACATCGTTTTCAGCGGAGTAGTATATTCTCCGATGAACTGTGAGGTTCGACGGTCGCGATAATTCTCTTTCGGTCCCCGGCCATAATAAGTCAAGTTTTTGAAAGAGTTCTGCAGCTGCATCCGCAAGCCTACACGCGGAATCATTGGCGCTTTCTCATTCTCAGTCACGAAACGATTGTCCACTTTGATTATTCCGTTGGCATATATCCGGTAGGTAATGTCCCAGCGAGCATCTGTCTGCGCAAAACGATAAGTCACCTTTACTGTGGTAGAGTCGTTGCCCTGCAATACGCGGAAGCTTTCGGCTTTCGGCTCCTGATAGCTTGCATCTTTCCATGCTTTGAGGTGGAGGGGTAATTGTGCTCCGTAATCATTATCTGTCGGGGCACGCCAGAAGAAAGGTCGGAGACCTTGACCATCCAGGATATACTCTTGTTTTTTATACAAATAAGATGTGAGCAGACCACTTGTCTTATCGAAAGTAGCCTTGAAATCGGTACCCGAGAATTCTATTTTGCCATCTTCGTCTTTGGATGCTGCAAGTTTCTCCAGCTGCGCTTCTTTCTTGAAGAAAGTATGGATATAAGTCTGTTCGCGTGCAATAACTGTACCAACCGGCAGGAAAGGTTCGGCTGTCTTTATGGCTGCATAGAATTCTATGCGTACGTCTCCAGTAGTCTTTTTTTCCTTAGGAATGCCATTCAGGAATCCGGAAGTTACAGCCTTGCCCGGTGCAGCTTTGATGTTCTCTATCTTGCCACGATAAATTTCCTTTCCGGCATCGCGAATGATGTAATAAAAATCATATTTTTCCAGATTGGTAAAGGAAAAATCATTGCGGATTTTCACGGTGCAGGTCTGCTTATCGAAATCCATGAATTTGATGTTCTGATAAACTTTTCCCATCTCCTCCGTTTGTGGCTTGATGCTGCGATCGGGATACACCACTCCGTTGATACAGAAATTTCCATCGGAAGGCGTACCGTATTCTCCATAGTCTCCTCCATATTTCCAGTATTTACGTCCGTCTGTGGTCTTAGCAGCCAATCCCTGATCTACCCAGTCCCAAATACATCCCCCTTGCAGGATGGGATATTTCTCTATGATGTCCCAATAATCTTGGAAGTTGCCGAGACTGTTACCCATGGCGTGAGCATATTCGCAAAGAATAAGGGGGCGTGTCATGTCCTTGTTCAGAGCATACTCCTCCAAAGCTGCGGGCGAAGCATACATAGGGCAATAGATATCCGTGTTCCACTCCATCAGCGCACGTTCATACTGAATAGGACGGCTGTCGAGCGATTTCAAAGTATTGTAGGTAACGTAGAAATTCAATCCGTTTCCGGCTTCGTTTCCTAATGACCAGATGATGACTGACGGATGATTCTTGTCTCGTTCGTACATGTTCAGTGTACGATCGATGTGCGCATTCATGAAGAGTGAGTTATTTCCCAGAGTTCCTCCAAGACGAAGGTCGTAACCCATGCCGTGACTTTCAATGTTGGCTTCGTCGATTACGTACATGCCATATTCGTCGCAAAGCTCGTAGAAGCGCTCTTGTTGTGGATAGTGGCAGGTACGTATGGTATTGATGTTATATCTCTTCCAAAGCTCAAAGTCCTTTTTCATCAAATCCTCCGTGACATAATGTCCTGTATACTCGTTGTGCTCATGATAGTTCACTCCTTTCACGAGAATGGGCTGCCCGTTTATCAACAATTGCCTGTTTTTTATTTCCACGGTGCGGAATCCCACTTTGCAGCTGGTGGCTTCAATCACGTCACCGTTCGGACGCTTCAGGCTTATGATGAAAGTGTATAGATTGGGAGTCTCGGCAGTCCATTGCAAAGGCTCTTTAATACTCTTTGTGGCAAACTCCACTTCGGTTTGTCCGATGCCCGTCTGTATGGAAGACTGTGCTACCTGTTGGTCTTTGTTGTCCAGCAACCGGTAGGATACGATCAAAGGAGAGTTTTGTCCGCTTTCGTTGGTAAACTGTGCCTTAACCTTCAGGACTCCATTTTTATAGTGTTCGTCCAAAGGAGTTTCCACTTTGAAATTCGTAAGATGAACTTGAGGCTGGGCATAGAGATAGATGTCCCGTTCTATACCACTGATGCGCCAAAAATCCTGACATTCCAAGTAATTGGCATCGGAAAAACGATGTACTTGTATGGCTATGGTGTTTTTCCCCTTTTTAACAATGGTGCTGACATTGAAGCGTGCCGGTGTCTTGGCATCTTTGCTCATGCCTACGAACTTGCCGTTGAGGTAATAGAAAGCGGCTCCACGTACGCCATCGGCACTCAGGAAAATGGATTTGTTCTCCCAATCGTTCGGCAGCGTGAATTCACGACGATAAGTTCCGGTAGGATTCCATTCCTTGGGGACATAAGGAGGATTGGGTTTATCCCAATAAGGAGCATAGCCTGCCGAGCAAAACTCATAAGGCAGGTTCACATAAATGGGAGTGCCGAAACCTTGCAGTTCCCAGTTACCGGGAACATTGATCTCGAGCCAGCGACCTACATCTGCCCGTTCTGCCATAAAATCCGTAGGACGGTCAGTAAAGTTCTCCACATAGTTGAATTTCCATTTTCCGTTAAGAGATAAACGGAATGTACCGTTCTTACGGTCATTGATGACAGCATCGGCTTCTGTAATGTAAGAAGTGAATGTGCTTCGTGCAGGCTCTCTGTTGATGCTTGTCAGATTAGGATTGGTTATGTCGTCGTAGCGATTGCTGCTCTGTGCTGATAAGGCAAGCGGAATTACTGCGAGGAAACCAAATAGTAAATGATGCATTCTCATAGAAATAATGTTGTTAAGTTAATGGAAAAACTATTATTTGGTTTTCATGGAAGATTTTATAAAGTAGCATATCAGGATGGCGTATGCGCCCAATGCCAGCACTTCCGACCATGTGTTCTGCACCCATGCCTCATTCACCAGATTGATTCCTCCGAAGCGCATGGCTGCACTTACCACGCCCATCAGAGCACCGCCTGCAATGAAGCCGGAGGCAAGCAATGTTCCTTTTTCTCCACGTTCAGCATTGAGAGCAGTGTCTTTGCTGCGACCGGTCACGTACCAGTTGACAGCACCGCCCACAACAAGCGGAACGTTTAGTTCCAGAGGGATGAACATGCCTAATGCAAAGGCCAGTGCCGGAATCTTGAAGAAGTTCAAAATAACGGCAAGTACGGCTCCGATGGCGTAGAGTAGCCATGGAGCGCCCACACCGTTCATCAACGGTTCGATAACGGCAGCCATGGCGTTAGCTTGAGGAGCAGCCAACTGTCCGCTGGTAAAGCCGTATGTCTTGTTCAGAATAATCATCACACCGCCTACGGTAGCAGCTGAAACAAGAGTACCGAGGAATTTCCATGTCTCCTGCTTGGCAGGTGTGCTGCCCAGCCAGTAACCAATCTTCAGGTCGGTGATGAAACCTCCCGCCATAGACAGGGCCGTACAGACAACACCGCCCATTACAAGGGCTGCCACCATTCCTTCAGGTCCTTTCAGTCCGACGGAAACCATTACTACCGATGCCAGAATAAGTGTCATCAGCGTCATGCCGGAAACGGGGTTAGTACCCACAATGGCAATGGCGTTGGCTGCCACGGTGGTGAACAGGAATGCAATGCCTGCCACAAGCAGGATGGCAACGACGGTATGTGTCAGATTGCCTTGCATCACGTCGAAATAAAAGAACAGAACAACCAGCAGCAAGGTGATGATGGAGCCGATGGCAATAATCTTCATGGAAATATCTCGCTGCGTGCGTTTTACTCCGGCCTCCGCATCTGCTTTTCCGCCCATTTCCTTTGCGGCCAACCCTACGGCACTCTTGATGATGCCCCACGACTTGATGATGCCGATGATACCCGCCATGACAATGCCGCCGATGCCGATGCTCTTGGCGTAATACTTGAATATCTCTTCGGGAGACATTGAAGCTACGGTAGTCGTGATTTCAGGATTCCATTGGTTCAGCACTGAGTCTCCCCAAAGCAGAGACATACCAGGGATGATGATCCACCAGACAGCCAGCGAACCGGCGCAGATGATGGAAGCATATTTCAGTCCGACGATGTAACCCAGACCCAGTACGGCAGCACCAGTATTGACTTTGAATACCAGCTTGGCTTTTTCGGCCATCATTTCGCCGAAACCGCATACGCGGGTGGTGAAATTCTCGTTCCACCAACCGAAAGTGGCCACTACGAAGTCGTACAAGCCTCCGATGATACCTGCCATCAACAATGGCTTGGCCTGGTTGCCGCCTTTTTCGCCGGATACAAGTACCTGTGTGGTGGCCGTGGCCTCCGGAAAAGGATATTTGCCGTGCATGTCGCTAACGAAATACTTACGGAACGGAATGAGAAAAAGTATGCCCAGTATACCTCCCAGCAAAGAACTGACGAATACTTGAGCAAAAGTCACTGTAATCTCTTGGGGATATGTCTCTTGGAGAATATAAAGTGCCGGAAGGGTGAAGATGGCTCCTGCTACGATGACACCCGAACTTGCACCGATAGACTGTATGATCACATTCTCGCCCAAAGCATTCTTGCGCTTGGCCGCGCCTGATACGCCTACGGCGATAATGGCAATGGGGATGGCTGCTTCAAATACTTGTCCCACTTTTAATCCCAGATAAGCGGCTGCGGCCGAGAAGAGGACTGCCATCAGGATGCCCCACGTCACCGACCATACATTGACTTCTGCATACTTCTTTTCGGGACTCATCAACGGATTGTACACTTCTCCCGGCTTCAATTCACGGAACGCATTTTCCGGCAATCCGGTAATCGGTTCTTCTTGTTCTTGTTTCATAGGTTTTGTAGTTTGATGTTTTTCTTTTAAGCCTCCAAAGAAAGCAAAAAAAAAGGAGATTTAAAAAAATCTCCTTCATTCAATGTCGCAAAGTGTATTATTTCTCATTCTTTCGCGGTCATGTCTCCTTCAATAAACAGTCGCATGATTTCAGTTTTGGCATTGGTGCGCAAAGTGATGGACTTTTTGAAGTGTCCGGGGAATCTTCCGGCTCCGTTGTACGTCACTTTTACAGTTCCTGTTTTTCCGGGCAATATCGGTTCTTGCGAATATTCGGGAACCGTGCATCCGCAGGAAGCTACTGCTTGATGGATGACCAATGGTGCATCACCTATGTTGGTGAATTTAAAAGTATAGTTTACCACCGGGTTGTTTTCGGAGAATGTACCGAAATTATGTTCAGTCTTCTCAAATTTGATGTCTGCCTGACCTTGTGCATGAGCATGGCCGATACTCATCACTAACAACATTATATAAAAAGCGATTTTCTTCATATTCTTATTCCTTTTAATGATTATACGCGGCAAAGGTAAACCTTTTTCTCGAAAAATGTTTTTTATTATTGCGAAAATGTATTAATAGCTTGTTCCTTATCGGTGTTTTCCGATCGACGGACAATGAGCATGGAGAAGTAGGGGAACGGACGAGAAAGAATCTGGTCGGGGCATTTGAGATACACATCGTCAGCAGTGCCCACGTTTTCGAAATAGTGATAATCGTATTCCGGATGCAGCCTGATGAGTTCGTGCATGTTTTGCGCGCACTTGGAGAGTTTCATGATGACGACGGCGCCTTCTCGTTCTATGCAGCGGGTCACTTCACCGGCTGTGGCTGTGCCGGGAAGTACGGTCAGCGTTTCAGTTCTGCTCACGAGGTGGATTCCTGCCCGTGCTCCGGCTGCAATAAATGCAGGCACGCCGGCAATATGCTCTACCGGGATGCCTCTTTTTCGCAGTCGCTCGTACACGTAATGTATAGAAGCGTAGAAGCCCGCATCGCCTTCGGCGGCTACGCATATTTTCTTTCCATCGGCATGCTGTTTCAGTATTTCCGCATAAAGACTGTCGTAAGCCGATAAGGCTTTGTCACGCTGCCTGCTCATCGGAATATCAAAGCGGATGATACACTTTGCCTCGATTTCCAGTCGGTGAAGGATGGCGGCCGCACGCGAGCTGGCCGGGGATGTTGCGGAGTTTTTATTCATTGTCTCCGGACAGAAGATGCTGTCGGCGGCTTGCAAGGCTTTCAGCCCTTTTACGGTAATCAGTTCCGGATCGCCGGGGCCGAGAGATACGAATAGAACAGGATACATTTTGTCTTGATGGATTGAAAATTAAATGAAACGAAATCTTAAAAACGGCTACAAAAGTGGTGAAATAATTCATAGAAAACAAAATGTGGCATGGTTATCATGAACAAAATATGCTAACTTGCTGTTTGATGGGGAAATAAAAAAGATGTATCACTAAAAGTAAAAGAAAGATGAAAGAAAAATTGCAAAATTTGTTTGTAACTGCGTTGACTTGGGCTGCTTCGGCACAAAAAACAGGTATCAACTTGATTCGTGTGGCCATTTTGGTCATCTTTGTGTGGATTGGCGGACTGAAATTCTGGAATTATGAGGCGGAAGGTATTGTGCCTTTCGTAGCCAACAGTCCCTTTATGAATTTCTTTTATACGCAGGATGCGCCGGAATACAAGAATTATAAATTGCGAGAAGGTGAGTTTGACGAAGTAAAATACCATTGGCATGTGGAAAACAACACTTACGGTTTTTCTTATGGCTTGGGTATTCTTATCATGACTATCGGCGTTTTAACTTTCTTGGGAATATTCTTTCCTAAAATAGGTTTGGTAGGAGCCATATTAGCCATTGTCATGACCATCGGCACGCTCTCTTTCCTGATTACGACCCCCGAAGTATGGGTGCCCGATTTGGGAAGCGGGGAGCACGGTTTTCCTTTGCTGACCGGGGCAGGGCGTCTGGTCATTAAAGATACAGCCATACTTGCCGGCGCCATCGTTGCCTTGTCTGATAATGCAAAAAGCGTGTTGGGTAAGATGAAGCGGAACAGTTGATTTGTCCAGCTTCTCCATCGTAAAATTGATATGATGTCATTAGAGTTCGGAGAAAATCGATGATTTTTTCGGACGAAATAGTTATAAATCACATGGAGTTCTCCTATGAAGAAAATAACCCAAGACGATAATGCCCTTAAAAAGTTGCATTGAAAATGAGGGTTTTACACTTGTACAAGTGTTGCTTCTCACTTGTACAACCGTAAGCCTTCACTCATACAGGCGTATCCTCTCACTTGTACAAGTGTAACTTTACGCTTGTACAAGTGCTATTTCACATGCGTAAAAGCGCCTGCCCGCATCCTTTAGTTCTACGGAAAAATATTGATTCTTTCGTAGGATTTCCCGAAAAGATAATCATCTCTTTCTTTTGGCATAATCTTTATTGCTCTTATTGACAAAAACTCATTGCCGGATGCACGAAACAGGCACAGGTAGTAGGTTGTTTCCCATGTTGCTTATAGTGGGTTCAAGGTATCTCTTTACCCGTTTTTCCCGCATTCCATCGGGAATGGCTTTTGCTGGAGAAAGCCGAATATTAGTCGTTTTTATAAGGAAAGCACTTGCGTATTTCCTCAAAAATGACGAATATTGTACTCGAATTTTATAAAGCTCTCATAATCATGATGCGAATATCGGCCATAGGCATTGCTTTTTGCAGTATTTTATGTATAACTTCCTGTGGATCAAAATCAAAACATGCTTCCGGACAAGATACCGCCGCTACAGATTATCTCGTTGCTGCGACAGACACGGCAGTCATTGTTACTCCCGTTTATGCAAAGGGGTATGTGGTGAAACATCTTCCGGGAAATGTGCGTTTGGTCGATATACACGACCCTCAGAAAGAGAGCAGCAATACTTTTCACTATGCTTTGGTGCCCAAAGGGACGAAGCCTGCCGGCATTCCCGATGACTATACGGTCATCGAAACACCGGTGCGGCACGTCATCTGCATGACCTCGTTGCAACTCTCCAACTTCATCCGCCTGAATGCCTGCGATTGCGTGGCAGGCATCACCAGTACCCGGCATCTTTTCAACAAAGAGATGAACGAACGCCTGAAGACGGGCAAGACTGCTAAAATCGGCATCGAGGGGAATTTTGACAATGAGGTGATAATAAGCATGAATCCGGACGTTATCTTTATCTCTCCCTTCAAACGGGGAGGGTATGACGCCATGCGCGAAACCGGCATTCCGCTCGTTCCACATTTGGGATATAAGGAGATGACTCCGTTGGGACAAGCCGAATGGATTAAATTTATCGGCATGTTTATCGGGAGGGAGGCGGAAGCGAACGAGGTGTTCGCCGCGATAGAGAAACGATATACCGAATTGAAACAACTGGCTGCCGGCGTGAAGAGACGCCCGGTGGTGTTCAGCGGAGAGATAAGGGGAGGAAACTGGTATGCCGTGGGAGGGAAGAGCTTCCTTGCAGAGTTGTTTCGTGATGCCGGTGCGGACTATTTCCTGAAAGACGACCCCCGTTCGGGCGGTGTGACATTGGACTTTGAAACGGTGTACAGCCAAGCGGAAAGTGCCGACTTCTGGCGCATAGTGAACAGCTACGACGGTAAGTTCTCTTACGATGCCTTGAAGTCGCTCGATCCGCGCTATGCCGATTTCCGGGCCTTCCGCGAAAAAAAAGTCGTCTACTGCAACATGAGCGATAAACCTTTCTACGAGAGCATGCCCATGCAGCCCGAAGTGGTGCTCGAAGATTTGATACATGCTTTCCATCCCCATTTGCTGCCCGATTACAAACCTGCCTACTACGAACTGCTGAAAGAATGAAAAGACCTGTACTGCTGTCGATGCTGCTGATATTCGCGTCGATTCTCCTGTTTTTCCTGCTGAATCTGTTGTTGGGTTCCGTACACATCCCGTTCCGCTCGATATGGAGAATTTTGTGTGGAAGCACGGACGAATCTGTGGTTTGGCAGAACATCATCTGGAAGTCGCGCGTGCCGCAGGCGCTGACGGCCTTGGTGGCAGGGGCGGGGCTCTCGGTCAGCGGGTTGCAGATGCAGACCGTGTTTCGCAATCCGTTGGCAGGGCCTTCGGTGCTGGGCATCAGTTCGGGAGCCAGCCTGGGAGTGGCTTGCGTGGTATTGTTGTCCGGTGCCATGGGCGGTGCGGCATTGAGCCGGTTGGGATATATGGGCGAGGTGGCATTGTCCGTTGCCGCCATTGTCGGTGCGCTGGCCGTCATGGCGCTCATCGTCTACGTATCCCGGAAAGTGAAGGGAAACGTCACACTGTTGATTATCGGCGTGATGATAGGCTATGTGGCGAATGCGGTCATCGGCGTGCTGAAATATTTCAGCGTGGAGGAAGACATCCGTGCGTATGTCATCTGGGGCTTGGGCAGCTTTGCCCGTGTCTCGGGCGACCAGATGATACTGTTCGTATGTATCATGGCGGCATTGCTCCCGCTGTCGTTCTTGCTGATAAAGACCATGAACCTGTTGCTGCTGGGCGACGGCTATGCGCGCAATCTGGGGTTGAACATCAAGCGGGCGCGGTTGCTGGTCATCTCGTGCTCCGGTGTGCTGGTGGCCATTGTGACGGCCTATTGCGGTCCGATAATGTTCATCGGGCTGGCTGTGCCGCATCTGTGCCGTGCCATTTTTCACTCTTCCGACCATCGGATACTGATGCCTGCCAGCCTATTGACGGGTGCAGCCCTGGCGCTGGCCTGCAACCTGATAGCCCGTATGCCGGGATTCGAGGGCGCTTTGCCGGTAAACTCGGTTACGGCACTGGTGGGGGCGCCGGTTGTGGCTTCCGTGTTGTTCAGGAAGAGGAAAGGGGAGGAGCATGAATAGGATAAGTGGAAAAAGGAAATAAGAATGAATTAGGATAAGTGGAAAAAAGGAAATGAGAATGAAGAATGAGACGATACAGATAGAGAGGCTTTCGATTGGCTATTCCGGCAAAGGGGATGTCAAGGTGGTGGCGGAGGGCATCTGCGCCGGAATCAACAGCGGAGAGCTGACCTGCCTGTTGGGTGCAAACGGGGTGGGGAAGTCTACCTTGCTGCGCACGCTGTCCGCCTTCCAGCCGAAGCTGGGCGGGGAGATATTCATCCAAGGAAAAGAGATAGACACTTATACCGACAAGCAACTCTCGCGTGTCATCAGTGTGGTACTGACGGAGAAATGCGACATACGCAATATGACTGTCACCGAGCTGATAGGCTTGGGGCGAAGCCCTTATACCGGTTTCTGGGGAACGCTCTCGAAAGAAGACAAGGCGGTGGTGGGCGACTCCGTCTCGCTGGTGGGCATTTCTCATCTGGCACACCGCATGGTGCACACCCTGAGCGACGGCGAGCGGCAGAAGGTGATGATAGCCAAAGCGCTTGCACAGCAGACGCCCGTCATCTACCTGGACGAACCGACGGCTTTCCTCGATTTCCCCAGCAAGGTGGAGATGATGCAACTGCTGCACCGGCTCAGCCGGCAGACTCATAAGACCATCTTCCTCTCCACGCACGACTTGGAGCTTGCCTTGCAGATTGCCGATAAAATCTGGCTGATGGACAAGGTGAACGGAGTGACTATCGGCACGCCCGAAGACCTCTCGCTGAACGGCAGCCTGAGCCATTTCTTCGCCCGCAAGGGCATCGTGTTCGATTTGGAGACGGGACTCTTCAGGGTGGACAACGAATACACCGATGAGATACGTCTGGCGGGGCACGGACAGAAGTACGCCATGGTGCGCAAGGCGCTGCAACGAAACGGCATCCTGGCAAACCGTAACGTGGAGTCGGCAACGTACATCGAAACCGGAGACTTGAAAGACGACGGCAGCTTTGTGTTGCACAGACCGGACAAGGAGCCGGCCACCGCACGTTCCATCGAAGAATTGCTTGAACTCGTGATACAGACTGTAGACATTAAATAGATATACTGATGAAAAGAATCGCATCCATCTTGTTTATTCTTATACTTTCGGCAGGAAGTGTATGTGCCGATAGTCCCGCCGACTCCATACGCCGGGAGATGAAACGCCTCGGGGGAAAAGAACTCTTGCAGGCGCACAGCGACCTTTGCCGCTTGGCGGCCATCCAAGACGATATGCAGTATGAGTTGCGCTGCATCCGCGAATATCTTGCGGAGGCCCTGAAACAAAAGGACGCGGAAGCCGAAGGGATGGCACGTGTCAGGCAGCTGTATTGCTACTACAACTACGACGAACCGGACAGCATCCTCTTCTACCTGCCGGAGTCGCTCAAGTCTCTGAAGAAAAACAAGACGTGGGACTATTACTACAATGCGTGGAGCGTCTTGGTGGAGAGGTATATTTACGAGGAAAAACTGCAGACCGCCTTGCTCGAGGCACGGAAGATGTATGCCGATGCGCACACTGCCAATAGCAACTACGGACTGGGCGTTTCCTCATACGATATGGGCAGCATCTACCAGACGATGGGACGCTTTCGCGAGGCCGAAAAATCCTTAACGGAAAGTATTGCCGCGCTGTCTAAGGAAGAAAACATCACGCAGCTGCTCTCCGCCTACAATGCCTTGGGCGAAACCCTCGACGGATTGGGCGAGTATGACAGACTGCGGGCAACAGCCGGGAAATGGAAATCCGTCATCGACAAATATCGGGAGGAGGCACTGCGCAAGGGCGATACCCCGCCGCTGAACGGGCGTTACCTCTACTGCACACTGGCTGCCGCCGTTGCCGAGATAGAGACGGCAAATTATTCAAAGGCCGACAAACTGCTGAAACAAGCAGAGATATACGCCGAGGGACGCAAGGCTGTCGCACGGTTCAAGCTCCTGCAAGTGAAGGCGCGCTACTATGCGGCGACAAGACAATATGACAAGGCGATAGCCTGCAACCGCAAGAACATGGAAATCATCGCTGCCTCGGGCGACTCCGTGAGCCTGCTCACCGTGCAGACCCAGCAGGCGGAATTTCTCCTGAAAGCCGGGCGCTATAAAGAGGCTGCCGAACTCTACAATGAGATACTTCCACACAAGGACAGGCTGCGCACCACGGAACTTGCCAATCAGCTTGACGAACTGCATACCATCTTCGAGGTGGATAAGCTCACGCTGCGCAACGAAGTCATCACCACACGTTTTTACCTGTCCCTCGCCATCGGAGCGTTGTTGTTGCTTGCCGTCATTCTATACATTGTATATACGCGCAGGCTGCGCCGTAAGAACAGAGCTTTGTACGACTCCATTCTGCAATACCGGCGTGTGCAGGACGAAGTGGAGAGTTCGGCAAGAGCTATCCCCGAAGAACAACTCGACCGAGAAGGCAGGATTTATCGTCAATTGTGCGAATTGATGAGGACTGAGGAGGTTTTCAAGGATGCAGCCTTGAATCGCGACGTTTTGGCCGAACGACTCGGCACGAACTCCGTTTACCTTGCCGATGCCGTGCGCAAATATGCCGACGGCGCCACCGTCAACGAGTTTATCAATAGCTACCGCCTGCGCCGTGCAGCCTCCTTGCTGACCGGCAATCTCAATCTGAACATCAATGAGGTGGAATTCCAGTCGGGATTCAACTCCCGTGCCACCTTCAACCGATGCTTCCGGGCCTGTTACGGCATGTCGCCCTCCGAATACAAAGCCATCGCCAAAGAAAAAAAGGTAGAAAAGTAACAATTATATCTTCTTATATCTTCTTATATCTTCTTGTTTTGCAGCGTTTTCCATATATGATACACATTATTTTCAAATATGATACATCTCCTGTAAATTAGTTCTCTAATTTTGCGTCATCATCAAACGAGACAAGAATTGAAAAATAACATGTCGGGATATTTTGATGTAACTAATAATATGAAAATGAAAAAGCGAGTCAAAGCATCCTTAGTGATGATGGTATTCTGTCCGCTGATGGTTGAAGCACAAAAACAACAGATAAATCATCTTGCACTGACTTTAAAAAGTCATGCAAGATGTGTACATATCATTTCGCTTTTAGAAAGCCTGAGAAGGTGGATTTTTTTGTGGGGGGAGATGGCCTTATAACGTTTTGTTTTGTTTGAGTTAATAGCTTAAGGTTGCATCTCCCTCTTTTTTTATGATTTGTGCAGACTACAAACCTCTTCAACGCCAGAGAGAGGATGGTTTAATCGCTTATTCGTTGGCGGGGTCTATGCTGACAGGCCGGAATTGATAATATCTTTTGATAAAAGGGCAATGTGCCCTGTGAAATAAGTTTTCATGAAACTTCAATGAACTTCTGATTGTAAAATCGGATTTTACAGAAAAACTGGTGTTAGGTTCTCTCCTTTAATAGTATTGCCCATAAAATCGGGCGATACTTTGGAGGGGAGATATTTTCAGATTTATATCGTCATCAATGGAGGAGGAGAAGAAGAATGAAGATAATGTATTGGGTATATATAACGGAAGATAACGAAGGCAAAATAACCATTGGTTTTTCTGCTGAAATGAACAAGACGTTCTTTGAACTTTCCGCGCGAGGAGGAAACTTTTCCTATCTCCGTTCCTTTTCCATTCCATTCGATGCTTTGGCACATAAACATCTGCTTGAGGCTCTCTCATTAAAAACAATCAGGAGATTTATACGAACCTATCAGGCGGAGACAAAGCGATGTCGCGACAGACTTTTAATTAATTATGATGAGAAGCAAACATTCTAAATTAAGTTATGATGAGAAGCAAACATGAGAAGCAAACATTCTAAATTAAAACAAGATATGAATTATAAAAGAATCATGCCGGCGGTGCTGCTCGGAGGAGCGATTCTCCAAGCCTATGCACAGGAGGTTCTGAAAGAACCGACTACGGTTCGGGATTACCCAATGAGACCAATGAAACCAATAAAGAAACAACTTTAGTTATTCAACCCTATAAAATTAACGAACATGAAGAAAAAGACTCTTTTCGCTGCCGCACTGGCAGCCGTTGCACTGACAAGCTGCAACAACGACAACGAACAGGCGCAGTCGCAGACCAAGCCTGAGTACATCACCGTGAGCACCTCCATCGACAACCTGACCCGCGTTTCCACCACGGGAAACGCCTCCCGCTTCGACGAAGGCGACAAAATCAGCGTCTATGCCTGGACGGGCACTGCCGACGAGGTGGCCGCCACCAACCTCGTAGTGAACAATTCCGTCAACGAGCTGAAAGGCGGCAAATGGCTGCCTACGCCCCTCATGAAGTGGGTGGACATGGCCACGCCTCACTTCTTCCTCTCCGTTTATCCTGCACGCAACGTGGCCGACTTCAAGGCCGACCCCGTAACGGTAGACCCTGCGAAGCAGATGGAGAGCGACCTGCTCGTGGCCGTCAATACCGGCGAGAGCAAAGCCGGACTGAAAGCCACCGATAACCCCGTGCAGCTCCGCTTCGACCACATGATGTCCAAGCTCGTTCTGGAACTGACCTACCGCAACGAGTTCGACGGAACACCCGCCGTGGCTTCGGTAAGCACGGAGGCAAAGAACGAAGGCACCATCGACTACCTCAAGGGTGTGATTACGCTCGGCGGGACTGCCGAAACCTTCGGCCTGCAGGCGCAGAAGGCCAACGAGGTATACGCCTCCGTCATCATGCCGCAGGAGGTGCAGAAGTTCACGATAGCCATCGACGGCAAGAACTACGTCTACACCCATCCCGCACCGCTCGCCCTCGTAAAGGGAAAGAAGCAGACCGTGAAGCTCATTGTGGGGCGCAACCGCATAGAGCTGGACCAAGTGGTGATAAACGACTGGGGAGCTGCCGAGGACATCACGGGCGGAGAAGCGGTAGATTGAATGGGATAAGCGCCGATTAAGAAACCAATTTCAAAGAAAAGAACATGAAGAAACTCTTTTTCATCTCGATGCTTGCAGCGGCGGCCCTCCTCGGGGGGCTGACCGCCTGCAACAACGAACTTGGCGAGCCGCAGGCAGACCGAGTTCCCGAAAATGCCGTGCGGATTACGGCAAGTATCTACAACCCGTTTGCCGCCACCCGCTCCATGCCGTTAGGCACGGCCGAAGAGCAAACCAAGTTTAAGGCGGGAGACGAAATCTTTGTGCACACTTTCAGCAGCCAGCGTGCCACCTATCGTTTCGATGGCTCTGCCTGGACGCCCAAAGACGGCAAGTACCTCCTTTGGCAAGACGACTACCAGACGGAGACTTTCGTAGCCTTTTATCCCGCCGAATGGGCCTTGGCAAGTGTTGGTGGGGCACTATATGTTTTTCCAACAGACCAGAGCAGTAAAGACAAAATCGCTAAAGCAGACCTGATGCAAACGAATCTTAACCAAACAAAAACGAAAGAGGTGTTGCACTTTACGATGTGGCGCTTCACGGCACGCCTTATTGTCAAGATAGCCGGCTTCAACTCCGAATTTCCTGCCGATGCCAAGGTGGAGAACGTCGAGTTTCATAACAAGAGCAACGCAAGCGCCCCTCAAGTAACATACACACCCTATGCCGAGGGCGAGGGCAAGGCGGGCAGCACCTACACGGTGCTTGTTCCCAGTGATGCTGCGAACCATACGGTTTCCCTTACCGTAAACGGCAAGACGATGACCGCCAAGCTGTACCAATATTCGTATGATGTCGGCAAGAGCTACACCTACCGCCTCACCGTGGGCAAGGAGAAACTCGAGGTGGGCGAAGTGACGGTGGCCGACTGGAGCGGCAGCGCAGTCATCACGGGCGGAGAAGCCAAGGCGGATTAAGGCACCCTCGCGCCGGCACTTACAGTACGGCTACAGTCGAACTTACAGTACGGCAACGGTCGAACTTACAGTACGGCAACAGTCGAACTTACAGTACGGCAACAGTCGAACTTACAGTACGGCAACAGTCGAACTTACAGTACGGCAACGGTCGAACTTACAGTACGGCAACAGTCGAACTTACAGTACGGCAACAGTCGAACTTACAGTAAAGAAAAACAACTATATTAATCACCAAAAAACAGTAAAAATTATGTTGATTCATCAAATTAAAAAAGAGACTGCCTATATAGGCAAGAACAAGGGTAAGACCGTTTACTACGCGGCCCCCATTGTACAGGACAAGATTACCACCCGCCAGGTGGAAGACCGCATCATCAACGCCACGGCGCTGTCGCGCGCCGACGTGCGCAGTGCCATCACCGCCCTTGCCGAAATCGTGCGCGAAGAGATGTTTGCAGGACGGGCGGTAGACCTCGCCGACCTCGGCTCGTTCAAAGTCGTTTCGATAGGCAAACGCGTGATGACGGAGAAAGAAGTCACAGCCGACACGCTGAAAGCGCCCCGCATACAGTTCTTCCCCAAAATGGAGATGCGCAATCAGACCAAGAGCATACAGCGCATCGTGCTGCGCAGCGGCGAGAGCGTACCCGAACAACCCGGCACCACGCCCACGCCCGGCGAAACACCTTCGCCCACGCCCGAAAACCCCTTGGGTTGAAACCCCGAAGGAGGGAAAACATTTTTCGTTCATCAACAGTAATCATTCAATAACAATAAAATAACAAAGAAAATGAAGACAATAAAGAATCTGGCAATGCTTGCCGTTGCCGCACTGACCGCTGCTTCGTGCAGCCACGACGAAAACATCGTTGCTCCCGCCGACCACTTCCCGGCCGACGGCATCATCCGCGTAGCTACCGACGTAACCCGCCCGCAAACCCGTGCGGGAATGGAAACAGCCAACCTTCAGGCGTTCCGGCTGCGGGTAGAGAACACCGCCAACGCCAACTATTGCTACAACGCCCTGATGAAGCTGGAAAACGGCGAATGGGTGAGTTACGA
Organism: Prevotella heparinolytica; assembly: GCF_002998535.1. Taxonomy (NCBI): domain Bacteria; kingdom Pseudomonadati; phylum Bacteroidota; class Bacteroidia; order Bacteroidales; family Prevotellaceae; genus Prevotella; species Prevotella heparinolytica. Next base: position 974,438 of record NZ_CP027234.1, read on the forward strand.
TAACGCCGGCACCGATAAACTGAAGATGCTCTGGCAGAACAAGACCCAGAAGGTGAACGTAGCCGCCGTATGCATCCCCTCCGACATCACGCTGCTCGACGAGAATTGGCTGGCCACCGGCAGCATCGTACCCGTGAACATCAAGGTAGAAGCCGACCAGAGCAATGCCGACCGGCTGAACAAAAGCGACCTCCTCGCGATGAAGAACCACGAGGTAGACCCTGCCAACGACCTGACCCCGCAAGGCAAGATGAAAGTGGAACTCAAGCACCGCCTGGCCAAGCTCAACCTCACCGTGCAGCTCGGCACGCAGTTCAACCTGAACGGCGCCGGCACCGCCGCCAACCCCATCACCGCAGTGAGCGTGGAAGGCACGAAGACCGAGGCCACATGGAAACTCATTGAAGATGCCATGACCGAACAGGGCAGTGCGACCCCCGTCAAACCCCTGACGGGTATCTACACCCCCGGCCAGGGCGAAACGAAGAGTGCCGTGGCGAAGTACGAATGCATCCTCGTGCCGCAGACCATCGGAGCCAACGGCTTCCAGGTGAAGATTGCCATAGCAGGCAAAACGTATACATGGAAGTCCCTGGCCGAAGTCAACCTTGCGTCCGACAAGCAGTACGAACTCACCCTCACCGTGGGCAAGGACGTAGTAATCGTCGGCGGCTTCTCAGCCACCCCATGGACCGAGGGCGGCACGGAGAATATCGAAACGGAATAAACTTTTTGATGCAATGAGACTTAAAGTAACAATAACACTTGCAGCGGCTGCCCTCCTCGGGGGGCTGGCCGCCTGCAACAACGAACTTGGCGAGCCGCAGGCAGACCGAGTTCCCGAAAATGCCGTGCGGATTACGGCAAGTATCCACAACCCGTTTGCCGCCACCCGCTCCATGCCGACAGGCACGGAGGACGAGCAAGCCAAGTTCAAGGCGGGAGACGAAATCTTAGTGTACGCTCCCAACAGCGACCAGCATGCCACCTATCGTTTCGATGGCACTGCCTGGAAGCCCAGAGACGGCGAGTACCTCCTTTGGAAAAGCGACCAGGAGGATTTCAGAGCCTTTTATCCCGCCGAATGGGGCTCGGTACATATAAGTGGGGCGCCATATGATTATCAAACAGACCAGAGTACTGAAGAAAACATCGCTAAAGCAGACCTAATGGTAGGGGATCTTAATCACCAAGCAAAGACGAAAGAACCGTTGCACTTTACGATGCAACGCTGGATGGCACGCCTTATTGTCAAGATAGCCGGCTTCAACTCCGAATTTCCTGCCGGAACCAAGGTGGATAACGTCAGGTTCCTTAACAAGATAGGCTCAAGCGGCCCTCTGGTAACATACACACCCTATGCCGAGGGCCGGGGCGAGGCGGGCAGCACCTACACGGTGCTTGTTCCCGATAATGCTTCGGACCATACGGTTTCCCTTACCGTAGGCGACAAGACGATGACCGCCAAGCTGCGGGATTATACGCCTGATCGGGGCAAGAGCTACACCTACCACCTCACCGTGGGCAAGGAGAAACTCGAGCCGGGCGAAGTGACCGTGGCCGACTGGACAGGCAGCACAGTCATCCAGGGCGGAGAAGCCGAGGCGGACTAAGGCACCCTCGCGCCGGAGTTGCCGTGCGGCTTCGGTCGGAGTTGCAGTGCGGCCTCGGTCGGAGTTCCCCGCGCTCCTCTCCCTTTCCGGCGGGAACAGCGTTACAGGCAGCGTGGCCGGAGAAAACTCGCTTCAGCCCGCTTCCCGGTTTGAAACCTGAACCTCCTTAAAGGCCCCAAAAGAAAGAGTCGTACCATTGCTCGAAACAGCGCTTGGTACGACTCTTTCTTTGGTTTTGCAGTTATCATCTGCAGTTAAACGGTGCCCGTCGCCGGTCGGTGGTGCTGATTGCCGTCAGTCGGTACGCATGCCCGTCGCCGGTCGATGGTGCTGATTGCCGTCAGTCGGTACGCATGACCGTCGCCGGTCACCGCTTACCGTTTACCGAAACCGGTATCCTAACGTGAAGAAAGAAGCGAAGTTCTTGGGCAGGTATTCCCTTGCTCCCGACAGTTCCGGCAGCCGGTTCATCTGCCTGTTCACCGTCACCAGCCCCACCTGCGCTTCCGCACCGAACACCAGCCGCCTGCATTCCAGTGCGAAGCTCACGGCAATGCCGGCATCGAAACGATTATTACCTATCTTGCCGTCTATCATCTTGCCGAAAGTCTCTGCCTTGAAACGAGAGGCGGGACGACTGCTGCTGGGATTGTATATTTCGCCCGATGTTTTACCGCCCACGCCGATGGCTGCATATGGCCCCGCAGCCAAGGAGGCATGATAGTTCTTGTCCAAGTGGAGGCGGGCTGCCAAAGTGACGGGCACTTGCAGGTACAACTCGTTCATCCGGGCGTCATGTATATGTCCTATCTCGTCTTGTCCGCCAATGGAAACAAACTCCAATGCCGACTGCATCACCCATGTCCTGTTCAGGGTATATTCCGCGCCGATGCCCGCCTTGCAGGCTATCTTGGTTTCGCTGTTTGCGCCTTTCCCGTGGAAGCGCGACGTTCCTATCCCTGCCTTGGCATGAAAGGATAGGGGGCTTTGTGCCGTACTGTTCAAAGCAATGACTGCCATGCAAAGAATGGATATTAGCTTCTTCATAAGTAAATTTCTCCGTTTTCGGTTATAAGTAATACGGTCAGTTCTCCGTTTGGCAACAGAGGAGCGCAATGCCGATGGCAATGTGCTACCAGTATCTTTCCGAACTTGTTTAATGATTCTTCGGGTATGATGTCCCACAGTTCGCGTGCCAGCGTCATTTGTCCGATGGCGGCAAGTGTTTCGCTTCGGCATCCGGCTTGACGGGCTATGTTCTGAATGAACGTTTTGTTCATGGTCACTTTCTTGCTGTGGGTGTCCAGATTTCCTTCCGCCAGTTTCACGGCCTTGCCTATCATCACGCCGAGGGAGACGCACGTCACCTCTTCCTCGTCCGCAATCTTCAGTGTCTCGCCGATGAAGTTGCCGTAATGGACAAATGCTTGAGGAGGGAGGTCGGGGTAGAGGGCTTTGATGTATCGCTCGCTCTTTGCTCCGGAGGTGATGACGATGCGAGGGCTCTTCGTTGCTTTGGCCACCTCCATGGATTTGCGGATGGAGTGGATGAAGGCTTCCGAAGAGAATGGTTTCACGATGCCTGATGTGCCGATGATGGAGATGCCTCCTTCTATGCCGAGGCGAGGATTGAAGGTACGTCGGGCTATCTCTTCTCCTCCGGGAATGGAAATGGTGACGACCAACGGAAGAGGCGGTTCGGCCATATGAAGACGCTCAAGGCAGAGCCGGACGTTCTGCTTTATCATTTCGCACGGCGTGCTGTTGATGGCAGGTGCACCCGGTTCCAGTCCCAAGCCCGGCAGGGTGACTGTGCCTATGCCTTCTCCGCCGCGGATGATGATGTCATGATACTCTTTCCGAGAAGCGCCTTTGGGCAAGACGTTTCCTTGAGGCCTGTTTTTTTGCAAGGCATCCATTATCCGTAGAGGTACGGCCACATGAGCCCTGATTTTCATCCCGTTGGTGATGTCTGGGTCGTCGCCGGCATCTTTGACGACGGTAGCACTTATTCCGCAATAACTTTCCCCATTATCCTGCAATATCGGTCGAGGAGTATTTTCTTGAGGTTCCACGGGCACATAAATGGTTTCCCCGTTGGGCAAGACCACCGGAAACTCTTCCGGGCGTTTTTCTGTATTGCTGTTGAAGAGACGCCATGTAGCGGCCACAGCCGCAGCGGTAGCACACGTGCCGGTGGTCAGTCCGCTGTGCAGCGGGAAGAAGTCAGGCAGGAGTTTCTCGATGATGCGGCGCAGTCCGTGCTCGCCGTTCACATAGATAAAGTTGGAGGATGTATCGGGGCGACAGAGAGCAAAGACACGTACGCCCATTTGGCGGGCAGCTTCTACTTTCTCACTGAATCCGCCGGACATTCCGCTCTCTTTGGTGAGGATGGCTTCGGGGCGAAGTTGTTGCAGCAAGATGCGCTCGTCTTCGCCCTGACGGTAGTAGAAGAGGCGTTCCGAAGGAAAACCTTGTTCACGTGCCAGCCGACGCGAACTGTCGCGGTCGAGGATGCGGAAGCAGACTCCATCCTGTTTCTGCCAAAGCGGTTTCAGCTTACCGATGCTTTGCACGCCGCTAAGCACGAGCAGGGTAGAGACACCTGCCGCCTCTATCCGTTGCATGGCATCGTCGTAATCCCTGCACCAAGTGATGTGCCGTTCATCACGTTCGGGAAAGATGCGTTCAAAACGGATAACGGGAATGCGGGTTTCCGATGAGACTTGCTCCAGCGTATGGTGCAGTTGGGTGGCAAAAGGATGTGCGGCATCTACTATCAGTTTGATGTCTTGGAGGTGGCAGAACGCGACGATTTGTTCCGCATCCATGGCTCCATGCAGGCGGATGCCGTTGTGCAGAAACACTTCCTGCTCATCTCCTTTGGTGGAGTAGTAGAAGGGTTTTCCGGCCTCTTCGAGCGTTTGGATGGAGATGCGTCCTTCGGTGGTTCCGCCAAATATCAATATCATAACGCGCAGTGTTTTTTATTGTCGGAACAAATGCTTGAACTCGTGCGCATAGAGGCGTGACAGTCCTTCGCGGTTGCCGATGGCTTCACCCACTACAATCATCGTGGTCAGCGTCAGCTTATTCTCTTTCACTATCCGGGCAAGGTCTTTCAGCTCGCCGCGGAAAATCCGCTCGTCTTTCCACGTCAGGTGGTAGCAGACGGCCACGGGCGTGTTTTCAGGATATTCCTGAAGCAGCTCTTCCTGCACCTGTTCGGCTATGCCGGCACTGAGGAAGATGCACATGGTGCTTTGCGAGCGTGCCATGAGGTGCAGCTTTTCTCGTTCGGGCATGGGGGTACGCCCTTCGCCGCGGGTCAGGATGATGCTTTGCACCTTCTCGGGGATGGTGAACTGCGACCGCAAAGCGGCGGCGGCGGCTTGGAAAGAAGATATGCCGGGAGTGATGCGATAGCTCATCCCGTACTTGTCGAAATAATTCATCTGTTCCTGAATGGCGCCGTAGATGCAAGGGTCGCCCGTATGCAGGCGCACGATGAAGCCCCCTTTGTCATAGCAGCTTTTCATCACCCGGAATTGTTCTTCCAAATCCATGGAAGCCGAACTAAGCACGGTGGCGCCCGGTTTGGCGCAGTGTGTCAGTTCGCGGGGCACGAGGCTGCCGGCATATAGAATGAGGTCGGCTTTCTCTAATAATCGGTGTCCGCGCACGGAAATCAGTTCGGGGTCGCCCGGCCCGGCTCCTACTATTTCGATATGCCCTTGACGCAGTACACCACTATCGATAGCAGCCGCTACGGTATAGTTTTCTCCTTTCACTTTGGTCAGCAACAATCGGGAGGTTGCCGCCGCCAGCAGTGCGGCGGCTTCGCAGACACTGGCCGTACCCATGTGCTTCATCACGGTCGGGCTGGGGTGGGGGACTTCTATCGAGGCCAGCTCTTCGGCTGTATGGAAGTTTACCGCATACTCCCGTTGAAAGGCTTTTACCACCGGTTCTTCGCTCTTGGCGTCGATGGTGGAGATGGAGGCAATGGCTGCCGGCACAATGCCATGTTCTCTCAGCGTCTCTTCGATGGCAGCCTGCACTTCCTCCGTGGGGCCGGCCTGGCGGGCAAGGCCGATGCCGAGGTGTACCGCACGGGGCACGTAGCATATCATGGGCGTTTCCGTGAAGCGGGGCACTTGAGGAGATACGCACAGAATCAGTTCGAAGCGCGAAGGCTCGATTTCTTCCAGACGATAAAACACCGTTACGTGCGACGGCAGGTGAGCCTCCATCCAGTCGGTACCTTCATTGCGCACGGTGAGCAACAGGGCTGTGGGTTTGCCGGACACAAACAAACTTATGTGTCTATTCATACATGCTCTTTCTTTTTCACCGGAGGGGAGGGGGGATGACGGAACAGAAGAGGAAGAGACGGGCGCAATGACCACGGGCGTCCATCCGAAGCGTTGAGGCAGGGTGTCGAGGGCCCATAATCCGGTACGGTCGCTCTGTGTGGTCACCACCGGCTCGGCTCCGAGGATGCCGGCCGTTTCGAGAGTCAGTTCGTTGGCACCTCCGATGTGTCCCGACAGTACGGATACGACATACCGTCCTGTGCTGTCCACACACAATACGGCGGGGTCGGTATATTTGTCCTTGATGCAGGGGGCGATGGAACGGATGCAGATGCCCATGGCGCCGATAAAGATAAAAGCGTCGTAGCGGCTGAAGTTCTCGGCCGTAAAGTCGGCGGCAGAATCTATATGAGTACATCCTTCTTCGTGCCTGAGGGTGAAAACCCCGGATGCGGGAAGTTCGGCAAGCAGCGTTCGGGCCACATGCAGACCGGCTTCGGAAATCAGGATAATGGCTGTCTTCATAATCAATGATATTTATTCTAAGAAAGCGTGGCTTTCATTATTTCTATGGGATTATATTCGTTCAGCGTGATGCGGATGGAAGGTTGGAGCAACATTCCATGCCTTTTTACGGCTTGGCTGAATGCCTCCTTGCTTTCTGCGGAAACAGAATTGAATACGATGCATCCCCCGGGCAGTAACACCTCCTTCAGCTTGCCCACCATCTCTTCCAGATGTCCGCCGTGTCCCCCGATGAACGCGGCATCGGGACGGGGCAGAGAGGCAGTATCGGTTTGCAGGAAGTCGCCTGTCACTGCCGTAATGCCCGGAGCGCCGAAACGACGGCTGTTTGTCTTCATCAGGTCTTCGCCTTCGGGACGTATCTCGAACGAGACGACCGTGAGATGGGGAAACTGTAATCGGGCTTCGATGGAGACAGAACCCGTACAGAAACCGATGTCCCAGAACACGCGCCGGCGATTCAGCTCCAGCGCCTGCAAGGTGAGCAGGCGGATGGGGGCTTTGGTTATCATCCGGGCGCGCCCGTCAAGGTGTGCGAAGGCTTCGTCCGGAATTCCGAAGGGGCGGGGAGGACGGGGCGTACTGATCATCGAAGAGCCGGCGGGCACAGTGGAGTGCAGCAACAGGTTATTGGGATGCCGGAACGTCTCTTGCACGGCTTCCTCGAGAGAGAACTTGCGCACACGTTCCTTTTCGGGATGACCGAGGTGTTCGCCTACGTACATGGTATAATACGAATAACCGTACTCCAGCATGCGGGCGGCAATGGCCGACGGGGTATGCTCGCGGTCGGTAAGGACGCCTATCTTGGGAGCACGCTCCATCAGTGCGCGGTCGAACTCCTGCCACGGCCGCCCCGTAAGCGAAACCGTACGCATATCGTCGTAGGGTATGACGAGCCGATGCGCCAGCGTCTGTAACGAGTTGAATGCCGGATAAAGGCGTATCTCTGCTTCGGGAATCTTTCTTCTGACAGTATTGGCAAAACCGAAGAAGAGTGGGTCACCCGAAGCGAATACAACAATGAATCGGTCTGAAGACATATTTTCCAAACGGGCGAAGGCCTCTTCATATTGCGCGAATACATTATTTATAGGGACGGTGATGGAAATCCACTCGGCTTGCTCCGGCAGCAAGTCATTGACAATCTCCTTATGGCGTATGCCGCCCGAAAACACTTTTCCCTGCCTTATCCATGCCAATGCTTCCGGCGGGAAAAAAGGTTTCCGGTTGTCGTCCGTTCCTATGATTATGAATTTTCGTTCCATACAGTTTGATTGTTTGAATGCGGAGATTCAGACATCTCGTCCCGGCCACAACTGCTCCGCATCGTTATAGCACAACACGGCGTTGACCAGCGTTGCCGCGAGGTTGCTTCCGCCTTTGCGTCCTTCTACGATTATCTTGGGGATATGCACGAAAGGCTTCACCATGTGTTTGGATTCCTGCACGTGCACGAATCCTACAGGCGCGGCGATGATGCCGGCCGGATGTGCCTTGTCCTTCCGTATCAGTTCGCAAAGCTCCATGAGTGCTGTCGGTGCATTGCCGAATACGAACATTGCGTCGGGGTGCTCTTCTACGGCCAGACGGATGCCTGCCTGTGTGCGGGTGATGCCTTTTTCCGTTGCCATCTCCGCCGTGCGGGGATCGCCGAGATAACATTTCACTTCTATGCCCAGACGTTGCAAGGCTCCCTTGCGGATGCCGCTGGCGGCCATTGTCACATCGGTCACGATGGTTTTTACTTTGCCTGCCTCTATGCTTTGATAGAGCGACGCCACAGCACCCTTGTCCGTGTGCAGCAGATGCTCCATATCAAAATCGGCCGTGGTGTGTATGGCATGCAGCAACGCCCATTTATGGTCGGGCGTAATCTCTTTATTCTTCAGTTCCTTCTCGATGGTGCGGAAACTGCGGATCATGATATCCTGCCCCTTGTTCGCAGGCTCTTCATTTCCTGTTCTTTCCTTTCCGTTTTCCTCCGGATAATATCCTCGCGGAGTGATGAAGCAGCCGTTCCACTCGTACGATTGCGAGTTGCCTATCAGTATCACGGTGAACATGTCCGCCTCTTCGGGATTGAAATCTTGAAGTGTGGTGATGTGCACCTCTTGTTCCGGACGTCCTGCCTGACGTACATAGCCTACGGGCGTTTCGGGCGAGCGGCCTTCCTTCAGAAAAAGCTCTTTCAGGCGGTAGAGCTGCCAGTAGCGGCCTTCGCTTTTGGGATTATAGACGGCTGTGACAAAGTCGGCTGTGGCTGCCGCGAGGATGCGCTTTTCAATGCGTTCCCACGGCGTCATCAGGTCGGACAGGGAGATTACGCAGAAGTCGTGCCCCACCGGAGCACCCAGCAGCGACGCCGCTTTCTGAAAAGCGCTGATGCCCGGCAACGAAACCACTTCTACCCGGCTGTTCCGTTTGCGCTTCATCTCGTAAATCAGGGGCGTCATGCCGTAGATGCCGGCATCGCCGGAACTGATGACGCAAACCGTTTTGCCCTGCTCAGCCAGTTCGAAAGCCTGCTCGGCACGGGTGCGTTCGCGCTTCATGCCGGTGTCTATACATTCTGTTCCGGGGCGGAGGTGGGGAGTTACGAAGCGGAAATAATATTTATACCCTACTACGGCATCCGATTCCTGCAAGGCCGAAATCACGGCAGGCGTTATGTCTGCCTCGCTGCCCGGACCGATACCGGCAACTATTATTTTAGGTTGTTTCATATCTATGTGTATTCTATTAATTGAGGTATCGTGCAGGTTGGCGGTGTAATCCTCGCCTTCACGTTCTTACCCCGTTATGGCAGACAAAGATAAAGTTTTAATCCGAGATGCCTTTATGCATAATCCGTATTTTTGCATGCTAATCACATAAATCATAATACAGATGTTAGGATTCCTATTCAAATTCAAGAGAGCAGAGATTGCAAAGGAGAGCAGTACAAAAAAGTCAAGAGCAAGTAAAGAGCGGAACGCCGTCCCCACGCTTTCGGGTTTCACCGGTGCGGCATCCCGTGGCGTGAGCCGTTCCACTGCCGAGAACTACCGCACGGCGGTGCGCTCGTTCGTCCGCTTCAACGGCGGCAGGGACCTGCCGCTATCCGCACTCGATGCCGACACCCTGCGCCGCTACGAGCGTTGGCTTCGCGAAGGTGGCGTATGCCCCAACACCTCCTCGTGCTACCTGCGCTCCCTGCGCGCCATCTACAACAAGGCGGCGGCAAAGCGGCTCGTGAAGGACAGGGCGCCGTTCAAGGGCGTGTTCACGGGCAACGAGCGCACCGTCAAGCGTAGCATCGGGGCGGAGGAGATGCGCAGGCTGGTCCTTTCCTCCTTTCCCCCTCCCTGCGGGGGAGGCTCCGGGAAAGAGGCCGCACCGGCTCCGGGGGCGTCGGCCCTCGACCTCTTCCTCTTCTCCTTCTACGCCATGGGCATGCCCTTCACCGACCTGGCGCACTTGAGGAAGCGGCAGGTAAAGGACGGGGTGCTTACCTACCGGCGCTGCAAGACGGGACGGCAGGTGAGGGTGAAACTTGAAAAGTGCATGCTCGACATATTGGAGAAGTACAAGGCGGAGGGCACTGACTATCTCTTCCCCATATTATATAAGGTGAAGGACGGACGGATATGCCCCGTCTCCTATCCCTGCGCCCTGAACCGCTACAACCGCTCGTTGAAGCAGCTGGCTCGCCGGGCGGGGATTACGGTCAACCTCACCTCCTACGTGGCGCGCCACTCGTGGGCGAGCATCGCCTACGAACAAGGCGTCGACCTGCCCGTCATCTCCAAGGCGCTGGGACATACCGATACCAAGACCACGCTCATATATATCGAAGGGATAAAAGACGAACGGCTGGCGGAGGCCAACCGTGAACTGCTGAACAGGCTTTCCGATGCCACCTCTTGCTAAGAGGTGTACCAATCTTTGTAAGCGCCTGCAAATTAACGTCTTTTATTCCATACAAGCAAGCTTTTTGACAGAAACTTGTATATTCTTTCACACGGGTACCCATATCCGAGTATCCCCATACCCTTTTCCATTCCCCTCCTTTCGCCTGTGCATCCGACCTTCTTTCCTTGGAGGCCCGACCGCTTTCTCCACCATCGTTCCGGCTTGTTCCGCCTGTCTGTAAGGCCTTCCTTCTCCCGCTTTGGCCCTTCCTGCCACACCTCTTAGCAAGAGGCAAGTCTCTGTAATACATGTATTAACCCTTTATTCACAGGCAATGAAAAGACCCTTTATTCTTCTGCTTCTCCTGCTTACCCTGGGGCATTCCCATGGTCAGGAGCCCGGCACTCGCCGGGGTACGGACTCCGTCCGTGTCTATTTCCGTCAGGGCGAATCGACCCTCGACCCGCTTTTCCGGGAGAACGGTACGCGACTGCATGCCTTCACCGAACGTTTCCGAACCCTGCTTCAGGACCCCTCGCGTCGCATCCTCGGCCTGCGCGTCACGGCCGGGGCTTCCCCTGAAGGGAGCACGGTCATCAACCGCCGTCTCTCCGAGGAGAGGGCGGAAGCCATCCGAAGGTTGGTGTACGACTACTTCCCCCGTGAGGTGGGCTGGCTTGCCACCGTTCCCAAAGGCATCGACTGGGAAGGGCTGGAACGGCTGGTGGATGCCGACCACTCCATCCCCTACCGCTACGAGGTGCTGGAAATGCTCCGCCACACGCCCGAGTGGATCACGCAGGGAGGCGTCGTGACGGACGGTCGCAAGCACCGCCTGATGCTGATGAACGGAGGCTCCGTGTGGAGATACCTCGACAGGTGGTTCTTCCCCGAACTGCGCGCCTCCACCCTGCACGTGTGGTACGAGTCGGACAGACAGCCGGCCGCGGCGCGCGACACGCTCTATATCTCCCTGCCTGCCCGCGAGCCGGAGAGGCAGCGTGACACGGTGTACGTGCCCGTGCCCGCCGGGGGGAACACGGCCGTCAACAACAGCTTCTACGGCACGGCGCCCGCCGCGCAGGACAGCCCGCTCCCCGCCCCGCGCAAGCCTTTCCACATGGCCGTGAAGACGAACCTGCTCTACGACGCCGTCGTGGTTCCCAACCTCGGGCTGGAGTTCTACTTAGGCCGCGGCTGGTCCGTAGCGGGCAACTGGATGTACACATGGCTCAAGGATGACAACCGCTACCGCTACCACCGCGTCTACGGCGGCGACCTCGAGGTGCGCCGCTGGCTGAGCTACGGCCGCAAGCCGCTGACGGGGCACCACATGGGCGTCTACGGCCTGCTGCTGACCTACGACCTCGAATGGGGCGGCAAGGGCTACTTAGGCGACCGCTGGAGCTACGGAGGCGGCATCTCCTACGGCTACTCCGCGCCTGTCGGACGCCGTCTCAACCTCGACTTCACCCTCGGCATCGGCTATCTGGACGGGGAGTATTACGAGTACGTCCCGCAGGAGGGGCATTACGTGTGGAAAGCCACCAAGAAGAGGCGCTGGTTCGGCCCCACCAAGGCCGAGGTGTCATTGGTGTGGCTGCTGGGGCACGATAACGTAAACAAAAAGAAAGGAGGCAAACGATGAAAACGAAGGAAATGATGGAAACAATGAAGGCCGTGGCTGCCGCCGCCATACTGACGGCCTGCGCGGCGCTCGTCGCCGCATTCGTTGCCTGCACGCTCTGCTCGTGCGAGCACAAGGAGCTGGGCATACCCGCCGCAGAAGGGGCGCAGGTGAGCGTACGCTTCGACTGGAGCGGGGCTACGGGAGCCCAAGTCTCGGGAATGGCCCTCTGGCTCTTCCCCGAAGAGGGCGGGAAGCCCATCCCCTACGACTTCGACAACCCGCAGGGCGGAACCGTCACCGTTCCGTGGGGACGCTACCGGGCGCTCTACATCAACAACGACACAGAGACCATCCTGATGCGGGGGACGGAGAAGTACGCCACCTTCGAGCTGTACACACGCCCGAGCAGGCTGCTCGAACCGCTCAACCTCCCGGGGACGCTGCCCGAGGGTGCCAACCCGGCGGGCGAACCCGTGGTACTGGCTCCCGAAGCCGTGTGGGGAGGGAGCCGCACAGACATCGACCTGCAGCCCGGGGCGGAGACCTACACGCTGGTGCTGCCCGTCTACCCGCGGGTGTGCACTTACAGCTTCGAGCTGAAGGGGATAAAGAACCTGAAATACGCCTCTGCCGTGAGCGCCGCCTTCTCCGGAACGGCCGGCTCGCTCTTCCTTGGCGGGGATAAGCCCGCCGAAGGGCGGAGCATGGTTCCTTTTCCCGCGGCATCGGACGGCAAGGAGACGGTCACGGGCCGTACGTTCGTCTTCGGGGCATCCACGGGTACGGACACCTCGCGCGCCCTCACCCTCGTCTTCATCCTGGCCGACGGCAGCAAGCACTACTACCGCTTCGACGTGAGCGACCGGGTGAACAATGCGCCCGACAAACGCAACGTGCACATCCTGCTCGAGGGCCTCACGCTGCCCAAGCCCATCGTCAACGGAGGAGGGTTCCATCCCGACGTGGACGAGTGGGAGACGGAAAACGAAGAGCTGAAGATGTAAAAGATAAACAAGATCGTGATGCGGGCCTCCGGCCCGATAATAAGTGAATAAATAAATAATCAATCAACTAACTCTAAATGAATGAAAGTATGAAAACTATAAAGACAATGAGACAACTGTTCTGCGCGGGCCTCGCGCTTCTGGCGCTGGCCGCCTGCTCGCAGGACGAAACCACCCGGGCGGATCGAAGCGGTGCCATCGGCTTCCGCACCATGCTGGGAAAAGCCACCCGTGCCGTGACCACCAAGGCCAACATGGGTAAGTTCAACGTGACGGCCTTCCCCACCGGAGGGACCAACTACTTCACCAACTTGGAGGTGGCCTCGCCCGACAACGGAACCACCTGGAACACCGCTGCTACCTACTACTGGCCCGCAGGGACACTGAACTTCACGGCCTACGCACCGGTCGACATCAAAACGCTGGTGACCATCGACAAAGACGGGCAGAAGATAGCCGCCTACTCGCCCGTGCAGAAAGTGGCCGACCAGAAGGACATCGTGGTGGCCTTCAACGCCGGAGGCAAGACCACCTACGGAGCCACGGGCGTGCCGATGAACTTCAAGCATGCCCTCTCGCAGATAGAGGTGAAGGCCAAATGTACCAACGGCAACCTCAAGGTGAAGGTGATGGGCGTGAAGCTGGGAGCGGTCAACTCGAAGGCGGACTTCGCTTTCCCGCAGACGGAGACAGCCGCAGCTTACGTCGTACCTCGCGCCAATTGGTCGAACTTGTCCACTCCAAAGGACTATCTGGCCGAAGACGCTGCCGGCACCGGATTGACGCTGACTGCTGCTGCACAAAGCATCATGTTCGGTTCGGACAACTTCCTGATGATTCCCCAGCAGCTGGAGGCCTTCAGCAAGACCAAGCTCGGAGGGGCGTACATCGGTGTGTTCTGCCAGATCTCCAGCGACGACGGCGAGGGCAACCTCACGCAGATTTATCCGGGCGGAAATGCCAACGCCTACGCCTTTACTGCCGTGGGCATCGACACCGAGTGGCTGCCGGGCAAGAAGTACATCTATACGCTGACCTTCGGCGACGGCGGCGGTATCGTTCCGCCCAACCAGGAAAACCCGAACGACCCGACGATTACTCCTCCTACGCCTCCGACGCCTCCCAACCCGAGCACGCCGGGCGACCCCATCCTGGACAAGCCCATCAAGTTCACCGTTACCGTGGATAACTGGACAGACCAGTCGGAGAGCGTGAACATGTAAAGGCCGCGTGAGTAACCCGCATCACGAAACCGGGCGGAAAGGTCGGGACCGGAACGGACTTCTTCTTATCCGATGACCTTTGTGAGTCTTTCCGGGGAGGGCGCGGCGCAGGGAATGCGCGCAAGCCCTCCATACCTTTCCGTCCACGTAATATAGCGGTTAGTGGTCAGCGATGAGTGGCCGGCGGGCTGCGCCCTGCCAACCGTGAACAACTAATCACTAACTGCTAACCGTTAATCACTAACCACTAATCACTAACCGTTAATCACTAATCACTAATCATTAACGCCAAATAATATGGAAAAGAAACATTTCATGGGTATGCTTGCCGCGGGTGCGGCGGCATTGCTGTTCTCGACGCTTCCTGCCGGCTGCACGGACGGGCGGGATGAGATTCCCTCCCCGGGAGGGAGGATAGGGTTTGCGGTCGACCTCCGGAAAGATGGGGATGCGGCGCAGGCCGCACTGACAAAGGGTGCACAGACAAAAGGCGGTGCAACGCAGCCGGACACGCTGCCCGCCGTGAGCGTCATCGCCCTGGAAGATGACGGCTCCGGGCAGATGGAGCCGCTCTACCTGCACGCCGTGACTACGGACGGCATCGGGGACGACGCAACCCCGCAAACCGGCGGTGCACGTACCAAGGCCGCACCCGTGGACAATGCCACGATGTACGACGAGATGTGCGTCACGGCCTTCGTCTATCCGGTGGTGCAGAGCTGGCCGGCGGCCTTTACGGGCGGCAGCGCCACAAGCTACATGCGCACCGTCAGGGTGAAGAAGAGCGATGCCTGGAGCACCGAGTACCGCTGGCCGGGAGCTGCGCGCAGAATCTCCTTCTTCGCCGTGGCGCCCTACGACAGCCCGGGGCTGACAAGGCTGACCGACGGCTCGGGAAGCACGCTGCCCTACCTGAGCTATGCTGTGCCTGCCGATGTTGCCGACCAGAAAGACCTCTTGGTGGCTGCCTCGACCGACAAACCGGGGAACACGAACGCCGCCGAGCCGCTGACGATGAAGCATGCGCTGACGGCCGTGCGCTTCGTCACGGGCGACGACATGCTGGCCGGAACGGTATCGAAGATCACGCTGAAAGGCGTGCATAGTACGGGCAGGCTGCCCCTGCAGGCTTCGGCCGCATGGTATGATTTGGGCGGGGCGAGGGACTTCGCACAGACGTTCTCGCCCGAGGCCGTGGCGCCCGACCCGCAAGCGCCGGATACGCCTCTGACGCCCGAAACGGCCACTTTTATGATGCTGCCGCAAACGCTGCCTGCCGGGGCGAAGATAGAGGTGAGGTACACCGACGGCCTGACCAACACGCAGCGCACCCTTACGGCGAATATTGCCGGAAAGACCTGGCCCATGGGAAAGACGGTGACCTACCGCATCAGCACGAGCAGCATCGTGATTACATCCACATTGGAGGTGACACCGCCGGCTGACTACACCTACCAAGGGGGAAACGGCAGCTACACCGTGAAGAGCTACGCCTCCGTGTCGGGCGGAGGGAGCACGGCGAACGTGCCCATAGCCTGGGAAGTGGAATACTCCGAAGACGGGGTGAGCTGGAACAGCACCAAGCCCACATGGCTCACGACATTCACCGAAAGCGGCGCGGGCGGAACCTCGCCCTCTACATACACCGCCACCGTGGCGGCACAGGTGAACAGCGCCTCGGCCAACCCGCACACCGAAGCACTGAAGAATGCCTCACCGGTGAACGACGGGACAAACACCAACATATACGACCTCTCCACCCACGACGGGCAAGGAAACATCGCCCCCATGCGTACGGCCAACTGCTACATAGTGAACGCCGCCGGGAGGTATAAATTGCCGCTGGTGTACGGAAATGCCGTGGATTACGTCAAGGTGCCCGGCACGGGCAACAACACTTCCGCTTACACATCTACGGCAAGCGGAGGCAATGTGCTGAAGCCGTTTATCAACCACCGAGGAGCAGGTATTACCTCCCCGTATATTTACAACAATGCAAACTGCACTCCCGATAACTGCACGCTCATCTGGCAGGACGAGCCGAACCTTGTTACGAACGTGGCCCTCTCTTCCGACGGGCACTACCTCGAGTTTACTGTGGGGCAGGCCACCATTCACCAAGGCAACGCCGTGGTGGCGGTGCGCAACGCATCGAACACCGTGCTGTGGAGCTGGCACATCTGGGTGACGGACTACAAGCCCGGAACAACGGGAACAGCCACACCCGACAAGGAAATAACCAACCACCAGGGTAAACATTATAAGATTATGACCGTCAACCTCGGTTGGTGCGACGGAAAGGAGGAGGAGACCTACGCCGAACGCACCGTACAAGTACGCTTCAAGCAGAAGCCTACGGCAGGATACACGCCGGCGGCGACACAAACCATCACAGTGAAACAGAAAGCGCATACCATTACAGAGATTGGCAACAGTACCTATTACCAGTTTGGACGCAAAGACCCGTTCGTGGGGGCATTGGAAGGAATAAATGGAAGCTCGTACAGCATCAATAAGACCTGGTATGATGCCGATGGGAATGTTAAGACCAACCAGCTTCCCCCGATAAGCGGTTTCTCATACAATGATTGCATCAAATCGGGTATCATCAACCCTAATACGTTCTGTACGAATTATTACATGGATTATAAATACGCCAACCTTTGGAGTGCGGACAACACCGTTTACACCGGCAACGACAACCCTGTTGTAAAGACTATCTACGACCCTTGCCCCGCAGGTTACAAAATGCCTCCGAGTAATGTCTACACCGGCTTCACTACAACCGGAAGCAATACAAGTACTCCCGGCCAATTCAATGTGCAAGGACCTTGGAACAAGGGTTGGAACTTCTATTGCGACCCAAGTAAGACCCAAACCGTCTTTTTCCCCGCTTCGGGCTGTCGGGACTACAATTCCGCAGTGCCCTTCTACGTGGGGAGCTACGCCTTCTGTTGGACGGCGGGGCCGTACAACGCGAGCAACGGGAGGGCCTGAGCTTCAACCCGGGCTTCGTGTACCCGCTGTACAGCGCAGTCGGAGCTACGGCTTCGGGGTGAGGGCGGCCCAAGAATAAAAAGGGAGCGAAGCGACCGTGTCGGTTTCATTTGTTTCATTTGTTTTATTCTCCTGCGGCTTGCAGCCGCAGGAGCACACATACCGGCGAAGCCGGTCGAAAATTATTTTTAGTTTTTCACTTCATACGTAACTATTATGGGATATACAAGTCGTGACTTTATGGATGCGGAGCGTGACAACACCGGCCGCATCATCCTGTATCGCGAGGGGCTTTTCCGCAAAGCCTACGAATGTTCGGCCTATGCGCTGTGCACGCAGGTGCACCCGCTGAAGACGACAAAAAGGTTTCTGAAGGTTGTTGGCGGCGAGATGGTGTCGGTGGGCTTCCCGCAGAGCGGAGACGCAAAATTCATCGGCGGGCTGGAACGGGTGGAAGAGACGGAAGAGAGGCTGGTGCTGAAAGCGCCGGCGCGCATCGACCCGCAGGGCTTCGAGGCATGGAAAAAGGCCCTGCCCCTGCAACCGCCCCGGGCGGCCCCCAAAACCCCCGCCCCGGTTCCTGCCCCAAAGGAGGGGGGAAGCGACGGCGGGGAAAGGAAAGAGGGTGAGGCAACGGCAGTGATGCCGGCCGAGAGGGTGGTTGCCGAACGCCTCCGCCTCTTCGACTTGGCCGGACGCACGCCGATGGAGTGCATGCTGTTTGTGGCCGAGCTGAAAAAAAGGCTGGCCGAAGGCTGAGGGCGAAAGGCGGAAGATTATGGCAAACTACGACCACCTGCCCGTGTATAAAGCGGCCTACGACTTGCTGCAATGCATATACCGCGAGATGGGGCACGTGCCGCGCGACGTGAAGTTCACGTTGGTGGAGACCTTGAAGAACGAACTGATGGAGATGATAGTGCTGATATACAAGGCCAACGCCACCACGGACAAATGCCGGCACATAGAGGCGGCACGCGAGCTGACAGTGAGCACGAAGGTGCGCCTGCGCCTGCTGTACGACCTGCACCACATCAGCGTGAGACTGTATGCAAGGATGAGCGAACAGGCGGAAAACCTGTCGAAGCAGCTTGCGGCGTGGCACGGGTATGCAACAAAGAAGAACGGACCGGAGTCGGCGGGTTACTCCATACAAAGGGGTTCCGCAGAGTGTGTCCGGTAAATTCAGTGACCCACTGCCGGAGTAAGAAAGTCGCGGCGGGCAAGGCTGCAGGCCGGGTTCCGCGCCGTGCATCCGGCAGTAATGACAAACCAAATCTGACGAGGGGCTTCCGGGCCACGGATTCCCCCCGGCATTTAGAGAGCGGTCACTCTTTTTTCCCCGCTTCGGGCTATCGGAACAACAATTCCGCAGTGCCCTACAACGTGGGGAGCAACGCCTACTATTGGACGGCGGGGCCGAACAACACGAACAACGGGAGGAACCTGAACTTCAACCCGGGCAACGTGAACCCGCTGAACAACAACAATCGGAGCAACGGCTTCGGGGTGAGGGCGGCCCAAGAATTTACCAACCTTTGCAGGAAGAGGGCGGTGGTCGGCGATTAACGGTTAACGATTAGTGAACAGGAGATGAGAGAGACTGGAGAAATGAAGCATCCGCGCAATCCGCGCCGGAAAAACAAGACGGGAGAGAAACAGGCGAAGAGGCACGAGGGGCATCTGCTGACAGACCTTTTCAGGGCTTACTTCGAGGCGCGGAAGAACAAACGGAACACGCGCGGACAGTTGGCTTTCGAGATGGACTTGGAGCACAACCTGATAGAACTGTATGAGGAGATACGCGACAGGACGTACCGGCCCAAGCCGTGCATCTGCTTCATCGTGCACCGGCCGGTGAAGCGGGAGGTGTTTGCCTCGCAGTTCCGCGACAGGGTGGTGCACCACCTGCTGGCGGGCTATCTGGCGCCGTTGTTCGACAAGCGGATGATATACGACAGCTATTCGTGCCGCAAGAAGAAGGGCACACGCATGGGAATAGAGCGGATAGAGCACCATATACGCAGCTGCACGGACAACTACCGCCGGAAGGCCTACATCCTGAAGATGGACCTGAAGGGCTACTTCATGAGCATAGACAAGAAGCTGCTGTATGACATCATCACGGACGACCTGAAACGCTTTGCCCGCAAACGGGACGAACGACGCATGCCCGACCCCGGACTGACGGACTTCCTGCTGCGGAGCATCCTCTTCAGAGACCCCACGGCGGACTGCCTGATGCACGGCCGGCCGGAAGAGCGCGAAGGCCTGCCGCCGTCGAAAAGCCTGTTCAGCTCGGCGCCGGGCACGGGGCTGCCCATAGGCGACCTGACCTCGCAGCTCTTCAGCAACATCTTCCTTGGACGGCTGGACGAGTATGTGAAGCGTAGGTTGGGCTGCCGGCACTACGGGCGGTATGTGGACGACTTCTACATCGTGGGCCGCCACCGGAGCCGCTTGCTGGGCCTTGTGCCGTTGCTGCGCACGTTCCTGCGCAACGAGCTGCGGCTGGAGCTGCACCCGCACAAGACGGAGCTGCAACCCTGCACGAGGGGGATACGCTTTCTGGGTGCCTGCGTGAAGCCCCACCGCCGCTATCCGTCGAAACGCACCGTGCGCCTGATGCGCGAACGGCTGGCCGAAGTGGAGGGTCGCTGCAAGGACGCCAAGACGCCGCCGCCCCACGAGCTGGAGCGGATGCTGTCGGTAGCGAACTCGTATTGCGGCTACCTGCGGCAGTTCAGGGCGCACAGGCTGGCGGAAAGGCTCTTCGGGAAGTCGCCGCTGAAGAGGTTCTTCCGCATCGAGGGCGACTATCGGAAGATAGTGCTGAAAAAACGGTTCGGCCGCACACGGAAACCGGTGCGGGCGGACGACCGCCGGATGCCGGGCCTGACACGGGAGGAAAGGGCGGAACGGGACTTGATGCTATCGGGGCCGGTGACGAGACTGCGGTGAGACGGGTGACGAGACTGCGGTGAGGCGGGCGATGAGACTGCGGTGAGGCGGGCGATGAGACTGCGGTGAGACGAGCGATGAGACTGCGGTGAGGCGGGCGATGAGACTGCGGTGAGGCGGGCGATGAGACTGCGGTGAGACGGGCGATGAGACTGCGGTGAGGCGGGCGATGAGACTGCGGTGAGGCGGGCGATGAGACTGCGGTGAGGCGGGCGATGAGACTGCGGTGAGACGAGCGATGAGACTGCGGTGAGACGGGCGATGAGACTGCGGTGAGGCGGGCGATGAGACTGCGGTGAGGCGGGCGATGAGACTGCGGTGAGACGAGCGCCTTCCTTGCGGTCGTTTGAACGAATTAAGAAGAAAGGGCGTTTACACGCCGATTGTGAGTTATTATCAATTAATTATTAATTAAAACTTTTATCAGTATGAGTATCAGTTACAAATTGGTGCAGAAGAAGCACCCGATGAAGAAAGACGAACCGGCAAAGTGGTATGCCGTTCCCAACAGTGCAAGGCCTTTGTCGCCCAAAGCCCTGACCCGTGCCGCAACAGCAAACACCACCACGGCGCCCATCGAACTGGAGTCGGCCATGGAGCTGCTGGCGGCTTTCATCCCGCAACAGCTCCAGCAGGGGCACACGGTGAACGTGCCGGGGTTGGGCACGTTCCGCATCACCTTTAAGAGTGCGGGCACGAAGAAAATAGAGGATTTCAATGTGGGAACGATGATCAAGTCGCCCCGCGTGATGTTTGTCCCCGCCAAAGAGCTTCGCGACAGCATCATCCGCGACCTCCGCTTCGAGGACGGCGGCGTGCTGGAAAACAAAATCAACTATGCTTCGATGGCCGACTACCGCAAGGCCAAAGGACTGTCGGCGCCTGCACCGGGCGGCAGTGGCAGCGGCTCGGGAAGCGGCTCGGGTGGAGGCAGCGGCTCCGGCGGGCAAGGGGAGAACCCGTTAGGCTAATCTTTGGATTTTAGACGTCGGAGATCAGACGCCGGAAAAGAATAACACCCCAAATCGGGATATGGGGCACGGAAAACCATATGGGAAATAAAATACGACGCGTTTAATAGGAGAACCCATGACGACCATGTGGCCCGTGCCCTTGACCTCTTCCCCACTAACCACACCATTATCCATGAAATCTTATCGAATCAGCAAAAGAATGCAGGAAGCGGCGGAGTTCCGCAAGAGTTGCCTTATAAACATCGACATGAGGGGCGGGGCACCCACGGCATACGACCGCTCGGCCTTGATATTGCACGCCATATACCCTCAACTGCCGTTGCGGCACGTGACCGGCGAAGACGGAACGACACGGCCGATGGTGGCGGGCATCCCGCAGAGAATCATACTGGAAGTGTGCCGCAGGTACAGGCTGGTGGAGGCGACGGCAGCGCTAACCGCTAATCACCGCTTTTAACGTCTGAACGCACGGTATTTTCTTCGCACATAATTCACACTCAGTGCCATGCCCGTGACGGAAACTGCCGTGCCTCCGAGCAGCAATATCCAGAGCACGGTTTTGCGCAAGGTGGCGTTGGAGTTCAGCCCCGGCAGACGCATGCGGTGCAAAGCGGTATAGCACCAGTATCGCCAGCGCGAGGAGGTGTCGACGTAGCGGACAATGCCGGTTTCGGGGTGGATGTAGTAGACGCTCCGGTCGGGATCGTTTACAGCCACTTTCCATACAGGCAGTTGGGGACGCTCGCGATACATGCCGGTCATGTCGCGGTAGTAGGTCTCGAACCGCTCGAGCCGTGTCATGCGCATTTGCGCAGGGTGATGCCGGAAAATGCTGTCGGCGGCATATATGCTCTCCACTCCGTTTCGGATTTCTTTTTCGGTAAGCAGAAGGGGGTGCGGCAGCGTGTCGGTTGCGTCGATGTATTGCTCCGTGGTTTCGTTTCTTATAATATAATAAGGATGGTCGCGAAAATTGCTCCATTCTATCTGCTTTGTTTCGGGATGGACGGCGATGAGCGTCCGGTAATCGAGCGGATAGGCCTCAGGTTTAGGAGCACGGGCACGAAGCGCATGCACGGGATTGCCTTTGAAGGCAGGCTTATGAATCCATTCGGGAATGTCGGCCACGGACATCATGCCGCTAAAGGTAAACGTAAGGACGAAGACGCCGAAAAAGATGCCGCTGACGTAATGCCAGTGATACCACCTTTTGCGGTAGGGGGAAAAGAGCCGACGACGGTTGCGGCGTGTTTTGCGCCATACGTCTGCCGTGCCCCAGATGCCGGCAACGAGCATCAGGCAGCCCAGTCCCGATAACCAGATGACCGTCTTGCTCCATAGTTCGGCGTTTTGTCTGAGCCGGGTGAAGTACACCCAATGGGGAATGGCTCCCAACCATGCCCAGAAACGTTGGCTTTTGTCGGACAATTGCAGCACTTCGCCGTTTCGGGAACTCAGATATAGCTGTGTGCGGCCATCATCGGCAAAGTGTATCTTATAGATGGGCATCTCTTTTTTCAATTCGCCGAAGGGTATCCACTGATCTAACGACTGCAAGGTGTCGATGCGGGCAATGGGGGCGTCGCACCACAAGGAAGCTGTACGGCAAATGTGTCCGTAGTCCGTTGGCTGCAAGGAGTCGGAGGGAGCAGGCAGCAGACGGCGGGTGCCTTTATCGGTGCGGATGTGGAAAACGGTTTGTCCCAAAGAGCGTTCCAGCGTGAGCTTCTTTACTTTCTCTCCGTGGGGGAGGCGTGCCATGACGGACGCGATGTCGGGCAACGAATCGGCGGTTGCCGAAAGTTGCTCCAGCCTGAGCAATTTCTCTTTGGCACTGACACGGGGAAAACGGTGGTACATCATCACAAAGGCGGAGACGAACCATATAAGGAACAGGATGCAGAGCAAAGTGCCCAGCAGCCTGTGAATGGTGTACATCAGTCGGGTAATCATATTCATTTCGGCCGGATTTTTTGCAAAGGTACAAGATGATTCGGAAACTTTGAATACCTGATGCCAGGTATTATTCCACATCCTTTCCGGCAGCATAGGCCGCTTTCTTTTCCATGATGCCGGGCATGCGGTGCTTCAGCCCGAAACGGATGTGCCCGATGAATGTCTCTTGTATCTCGGGCATTTGTCCCAAGCCTTCGAGACGTACATTGACGGTGAAGCCTTCTTTTTCGAGCATTTCTTTCCACTCGCCGGCAATGTCGTTCTTGGCATGGTCGCCTGCAACGAACATGAAGGGAACGAGGGTCACGCGTTTGGCTTTTGCCGCCTTCAGTTGTGCCAGCACGGTGCGGAAAGTGGGGTATCCTTCGATGGTGCCCACATGGAAATTTGTCAGTCCGCCGGCTTTCAGCATATAGTCTATCTGGCTGTAAGCGGCGGTACTGGGAGTGTAAGTGCCGTGGCCTACAAGAACGAAGTGCTCTTTGGCGGCTTCCTTTTCGGGAAGCGTTGCCTTGAGGCGGCGTCCCAATATTTCCACCACCTTTTCGGCATCTTCTACGGAATAGAGCAGGGGAGTGCCTACCCGTATCTCCTTAAAGAATGGCAACACGGTTTCCACATCGCGGCGGAGCGATTCCATTTCAACTCCGTCGATGATGTTGGTGCTTTGTACGATGACGTGGGTATAGCCTTCTGCACGCAATTTCAACAGCGCGTCCAAAGGCGTGTTCTTTTCGATTCCGCGTTCCTTGAGGCGGCGGATGATGATGCGCGATGTATATGCTTCGCGGAATGCCGGTTCGGGAAACGCCGCTTGCGCTTGGGCGTTGATGGCATCGATGGTAAGTGCGCGCGTGTCGTCGTGCGTAGTGCCGAAATGAACCATGAGCAGGGCGGCCTTTTCGCCGGGTTTCATGCTTGCCAGCATGTCGCTGTGTTCGTAGTGGTCTCCCTCGTGCGCATGGCAGAGGAGGGAGAGTGCACTGAGAAATAGAGTGATTACACTATGTTTCATAGGATTGAACAGACTGTTGTCAGGGTGATGTTAAAAGAGAGTCAATCGTTCTCGATGACACGTATCATATCGAAGAAGAAGCTTCCGTCTACTTCCGCACCTTTTTCTACACTGCCGGTCTTGATGTCGTAAATGTAGATGATGGAGTTGGCGTCGTCCTTCGTGTTCACGCCGATGTAGGCCTTGTTGTTGAAGATAACGGAACGCTGCGAGAAGCGGCCGCCGCTATATGCAATTTCTTTTCCGTTGTATTTCAGGCGTTCGCTTTGTCCGGTGGAGAGGTTCACAATCACGTAATAATGGCTGTAAGAGTCGATTTTCGTGCCTTGAGAGTCGTTGCGGACATACGCCAATGCTTTGTTGCCTCCCAGATATTGAACGGTGAGCAGTTTGCCTTCCGTGTTCTTATAGCCGTTGTATGTAGGGTCGATGTCGCTTTCGCCTTTCTTGATACGCAGCAAACAACCCTCTTCCACTTTGCCGATGTTATTGAATGCAGCCAGATAGAGGTTGCCGTTTTCATCATACATCACGCAGTTCTGCATCAGCTCTCCGTAGGCGCTTCCTGCCATTTCGTGTGCTTTGGTGTTCATCTTGTTGCTTTCTACGGCCATTGTTTCGGGATTGAGAACGGCGGTATAGAAGTTTGTGGTGGCTTTGCCGCTTGCCCCTGAAGCTCCGTTTTTTCCGAAGTAGAAATAGTAGAGTTTGCCTGCCTTTTCATTATAGGTAAGAATGCCCGATGTGGTGAACTTCTTGGTTTCTTCCCCCTCCAAAATGGATGCGGGCAGAGAGAGCTTCAGCGTGCCTTCGCCCGATATGCTCATGTCGTCGGTATTCAGTTTGGTCCAGATGATTTTGTCGGCTTTTCCGTTGGCGGACATGATGACGAGTGTGTTGTCGTTCAGCCACGCGTGCGTATATGAGCGTACTTTGTAGGTATTGGTCTTGAACGGACGCTCTTTGACGGTTTGAACGGAGTTGTTCTTGATTTGATACTTCACGAAGCGGTCGGCAGTGGAAGGAATCTGGTAATAGTATTTTCCTTTGGAGATGGACTCCATGGAGAAGTCGTTGAGTTCGGCTCCCTCTCTTTTGATGGTGATGACACCCTTGTCGGCAGCCAGCGAAGCAGTGCTGTTGACAATCGTCGTGTTTTTGCTGCTCATGCCGCCATGTTTATCGACAGTGACGAAGAGGTCGAAGTGATATTTTCCTTCGTCGATTGTCGGTACATCGGGAGTGGCTTCCGGTTTGTCGTCAGAGCAAGCTGTGAATGAGAATACTGTCACGGCTGCCATAAAGGCAAGAAGTGAGAATCTGATCTTTTTCATACTGTTTACTGTTTTATTGGTTTAAACGATTTATTGATTTATCTGCTCGGTATGGTTTGTCCGCATCACTCGATGAAGAGCCTGAACTTGGCCATAAAGGCTCGTCCCGGTTTTTGCAGCTTGTAATTGTCGTAGGCTGTCTGGTTCAGGAAGTTGCTGCATTCCAAGGCTATGTTGTAGCGTCCGCGATTCCATGAGTAAGTGACGTCGGCGTTACAAATATGCTGGGTGGGGATACGGGCTTTGTTTTCGTGACTTCCGTAGGCTTCCCAAGTAAGGAAATACCAATGCACCCACTGATAAGTACAGTTCAGGCGCAGCTTGCCGTGAGGCAACAAGGGATTGCTGAAAGTATAAGAGGCTTCGGCGCTGCCGAACAGCCACGGGCGGTTGGGCACACGGTTGTTGTAGGTGGCCGAGGGTTTCCCGTCGCTCTTCAGCTTTTGCTGATCGCGTGCGTCCTGATAGCTGATATTGGCGGCGAGCCGGAGCTTGGACTGCCAGTCATAGCGCACTTCTCCTTCCAGCCCTTTGATATGTACTGCCGGAACGTTGGTGTATTGCATCGTTCCCTCTTTTTCGGTTATGGTGGTTTGGATATAGTTGTTTACGTTTCGCAGAAAAGCGCCGGCTTCGTAATAAACCGTATGTCCGGCATAGGGATGCCATGTGCCGAAAAGTGCGACATTGAGGTTGTCGCTGCTTTCGGGTTTCAAAGCTACGTTGGCATAGATGGTAGTGCCGTTTCCAAGCAGTTCGCGGGCCACCGGCAACCTTACGCTGTGTTCGTAGGATGCTTTGACGGACAAAGGTTCGGCCACGGTATACCTTGTTCCGGCTCCGTAACCTATATAGTTCCGGGTGGTGGCGCCTTGCACTTTTCCGGAACCTGTGACACTGGGCTGGTCGGTCTGTCGGATGTTCGGGTGGTTGATATAATCTTTTACAAAGAACACATTGCTCATTTTTCCATCAAACAGCAGTTGGTTGTAAGAAAGGGCTATGATGTGTTTGGTCACGACATCGTTTGAAGGTTTGAATTCTTCGTCCGTTTCGTCGTACCGGTCGTTTCCGATTCGGATCAGGTGATAGTTGAGGTTTAGGTTATGGCGGTCGTTCAGCCGATAATCGAGGTTGGTACGCACAATGGTCAGAGGTCTTTTGTAATGGCGCATGGAAGGTTGTTTGCCCATAATCTCGTTGCGCTGGGTCACGATGTAGCCGCCATCCCAGTAATACTTGCGGTAGGCGGTGTCGACGGTCAGAGAATGATCCCAAGTGCGAGAGAGGGAGGCGCTCAACTGCATGTTTCTCAGGATGAAGTGTTGTTTGCGGTAGCGTGCCGCTATGTTCCATGCATCCGATTTTCTTTCGGCCATTCCGTACACCTTATTCTGTACGGAGCCGGTTTGCAATTCCTTGTCTGTTTTGGAGTAAGAGGCGGAAACGAAGAACTCGTCAGCCCATTTTTTTCCGGTTACTCCGGCTTCTATCTGTCCCCACAGAGAGAAGTAGGCGTCGTGAAAACGTTTGGGGTTGCCGATGATGAAGTTTTCTCCGCTTTCGTCGCGCATCTCTACGTTTTTCATCCGATAATCGTTCTTCGAATAGTTCACACCCACGGTGGACCTGATGATAAGCCCCGTCTTCGGTTCTACAATTTGCGCGTTCAGATCGGCTCGGTGGCTATGGAAAGAGCCGATGCTGTAAGAAGCGTCCAGAAAATGTTTCTTTTCCTGCTTCGTGATGATATGGATGGCGCCACCCAACGCGTCGGTTCCTAAAACTGCCGGAACCACTCCTTTGTATATTTCGATTCTGTCGATGATATTGACCGGCAAATTTGCCAATGAAACACCGCTTCCTTTTGCATCCAACGGCATTCCGTCCAAGAAATAGCGAATGGAATTGCCGGACATCCCGTTGATGGAGAGGTCGAAATCCGAACCGACCCCGCCTTCCTCTCTGACCTTGATGCCTGTTGTACGGTTCACCAGATTATTAAGGTTATTCAACGAATTTACCGTTGATTTCACGTCGAGCGCATTGACGGTGAAAGCCCCTTCCTTGATTTTTTGCGTTTGGGTTTTGCCATAGACTTCTACGGTGTTCAGCGCCACGGCACTTTCCTGCAATGTGAAATTGAGCCTTTTGTCCTGCCGGATGTCGAGCGACTGCTTCACGGTGCGGTAGCCCAAAAAAGAGACGACAAATGTATGTCTCCCCGGAGGCACTTGCAGTGAATACCTGCCGCGGTCGTCCGTATAAGTTCCGGACGTTGTTCCCTCGATGGCAATGGTGGCTTGAGCGATGGGGGTTCCGTTCCGGTCTGCAACTTTCCCGGACAGGGTGGCTTTATTCTGCGCCGCCATATATGCAGGCAGCAGCATGATGAGTATCAATGACAGATATGCGGTAATTCTCATTCCGATTCCTTTAAGCATTCGTAAACTTGCTTTCACGGAGAGAAGAAAAACAAAGAGAAAGATTCCTTGTATCGATATAGGTAGGAATACCTCGACTCGATGTTTTGCGGCTTTATTCCCCCGAAAGCACAAAAACCATATCGTCTTGGCAGGTCTTCTGACTTGTCCCTCTTTGAATGCCTTCCCATCCCTTTTTTGAAGACAGTGGCTTGCAGAATACTCAAAGATATCGAAAGGACTTACAGCAGCGGGTCTGTTCAGGATTTGCACCTGATTCCCTTTTCATCGCATTTCTCTCTTATGGAATGGAGGATGCGAACCAAAATCGGCAGCAAAGATAAGAAAAAAAACACTATCGGATGCTTTCTTTTTTAATTCACTAATGCTTTCTTCTGATTGCGGTGCTCTTGGCATGATTTCAGGATAGCCCTGTATAGCTTTACGACAGATGCTCTATGAGTCATGTTTTTTTATCATGACGTGTCGATGCTTTATGTCTTTCCTGTTTCTTCTTTTACCCCTCTCAGAAGTACTTCTGAGAGGGGGTGGAATCAGTCGGCGACTGAAATGGTTTCAGTCCCTGACTCAAATGGTTTCAGTCGCCGACTGAATCACATTCACTCAGTGACTGAAATAAGTTGTGTTGGAAAGCCATCGGGGTTTCCGTCTGTTTTGTAAAATAAAATAGATAAAAACACGCATGAAGGAACCTTTGTCGATGAGACGAGCCGGTCGCTTTCGAAAAAAAACGGCCGTTTTTTTGTATTGCTTCCGATTTCCATTATCTTTGTGCCTGAATTGGTTTCGGATGAACGTTTCCGTCATTCGGATTAAAAGGGAATCGGGTGCAAATCCCGGACAGTCCCGCTGCTGTGAAGCTCTGTTGAAATCTTGAAAAGAACCTTTGCCA
The DNA here is from genome assembly GCF_002998535.1 of Prevotella heparinolytica. NCBI lineage: Bacteria > Pseudomonadati > Bacteroidota > Bacteroidia > Bacteroidales > Prevotellaceae > Prevotella > Prevotella heparinolytica. The sequence continues at coordinate 1,003,219 of NZ_CP027234.1, forward strand.
CTGATACGTGCGCTGTATGTATCGGGAAGGCTTCAAGATTAGGAGTCAGTCAGAAGACCTGCCATTCGTTAAATGCTGCCTTTGCTCGTGGGATTAGGAAGACAGCGCGTAAAAAACAAATAGTCGACATTCGGATCTGGAAGAGGTATGCTTGTGACAAGGTATGCCTATGACGCAGTGCATTGTCGGGGCATGTATGTGCCGGCAGTTGTATCGGACTAAGCTAAAACACGGCAATATGCCCATATAAATAGCTGTTTCAATGTGTAAAGTGCGTATCCCCGGAGAAGTGATTTCTGTGGGGATACTTTTAAAAAGATCTCAAAGCCCGATTATTGATTGTTTTACCATTTATATAACCAATGTAGCAACTATGGAATTATTAAGGAATCTTTTTGAAGGTTATCCCAATCTTTGGGGAGGCGGAGTGGCACATTCCGTTCTTGTTTTGTCGCTTGTCATCGCTTTCGGCATTATATTGGGAAAGGTGAAAGTGGCGGGCATTTCGTTGGGTGTCACTTGGATATTGTTTGTAGGCATTGTTTTCGGACATTTCAATTTGAATTTGAACGAACATCTGCTACACTTTCTGAAAGAATTCGGGCTGATTCTCTTTGTATATTCCATCGGCCTGCAAGTGGGACCCGGTTTTTTCTCCGCCTTCAGGAAAGGTGGGCTTACGCTGAACATGCTGGCGGTGCTGGCTGTTTTCGTCAGCGTGCTGACTACCGTCCTGCTTCATTTTCTTACGGATATACCCATTACCACAATGGTCGGCATCCTGTCCGGAGCAGTGACGAATACTCCCGGTCTGGGCGCCGCCCAACAAGCCAACAGCGACCTGACCGGAGTAGATGCGCCCGAAATAGCTTTGGGCTATGCCGTGGCCTATCCGTTGGGTGTCATAGGGTGCATCCTGTCACTGCTGGCGCTGAAATATCTGTTTCGCATAGATGCGGGCAGGGAAGAGGCGGAAGCGGAGTGCGGGTTGGGACATCAGCAGGAGCTGACGGTCAGCCCCGTCTCTGTGGAGATACGCAATGAAGCCATAGACGGCAAGAAGATAAAAGAGGCAAAACCGTTGCTGAACCGCGCGTTTGTCATCTCCCGCATACGCCATCACGGAGGCAACGGAGAAGCGGAACTGGCAAGTGCCGACACCGTGTTGCATGTAGGGGATGAGATTCTCTTCATTGCCGACCCCAAGGATGTGGAGGCCATTATTGCCTTTCTGGGCAAAAGAATCACGGTGGAGTGGGAGAAGGTGGACAAGAAACTGATATCCCGCCGTTTTCTTATCACGAAGCCCGAACTGAACGGGAAGTCGCTGGCGCAACTGAAGATACGCAAGAATTTCGGAGCCAGCATCACGCGTGTGAACCGTTCGGGCGTCGACTTGGTGGCTGCTCCGAACCTGCAATTACAGATGGGCGACCGGGTGACGGTTGTGGGCAGCGAGCTTGCAATGGGGCATGCCGAGAAGGTGCTGGGCAACTCGCTGAAGCGCCTGAACCACCCAAATCTGATTCCCATCTTTTTGGGCATTGCACTGGGTTGTATATTGGGAAGCATCCCCTTCATGTTTCCCGGCATTCCGCAACCCGTGAAACTGGGACTGGCAGGAGGGCCGCTTATCGTCTCCATCCTTATCAGTCGTTTCGGCCCGCGCTACAAACTGATAACCTATACTACGATGAGCGCAAATCTGATGATACGCGAAATAGGCATTTCACTCTTTCTGGCGTGCGTGGGACTCGGAGCAGGGAAAGGTTTTGTAGATACCATTATCCATGAAGGAGGTTATGTATGGATTGCCTATGGAGCCATCATTACAGTAGTCCCCCTGCTCATTGCCGGTATGGTGGGACGTTATTTCTGGAAGCTGAATTATTTTACGCTCATCGGTGTGCTTTCCGGCTCGAATACCAATCCGCCCGCACTGGCCTACTCTTCGGAACTGACCTCTTGCGATGCTCCTGCCGTAGGATATGCCACGGTTTATCCGTTGACCATGTTTTTGCGGGTGCTCACGGCGCAAATGCTGATACTGGCATTGGGATAGGGAGGTTTGAATTAAATGTTTTAGGGGAATCTGTCATCAATGAATCCAATAAAACAACGTGGAGAAGAGGAATACCAGCAGAATCATCAAAACCTCCGTGCGACGGTTGATACGGATGGCCGGCCGCATATCTTCTGTTGTTAACATTCGGGGGGTGATTCCGATGTAAGGTTTCCACACTTCTTCGCCAAAATAATCGTGAGGACCTCCGAAACGGCAGTTCAAGATACCTGCAAGAGCGGCTTCCGGATAGCCGGAGTTGGGACTGGCGTGCTGCTTGCCATATCGAGCTACGAAAGCAAGCAAAGAAAGTCGTCCGGCAACAAGTACCATCAGAAAAGCGGTCAGACGGGCAGGAATGTAATTGGCTACATCGTCCAGACGGGCGGCAAAACAGCCGAAGCGGCGGTAACGTTCATTCCGATAGCCTATCATGGAGTCCAATGTATTCACCATCTTATAGGCGAGCATGCCGGGAACACCCAGCAGCAGATACCAGAAAAGAGGAGCTACCACCCCGTCACTGAGATTCTCGGCCAGCGTTTCGAGGGCAGCCGTACGTACCTCTTGTGCCGAGAGCCGGGAAGTGTCGCGTCCTACAATACGGGCTACTTGCGTTCTTCCTTCCTCCAAAGAGCTATCCATAGCCCGGAATACCATGCGGACTTCACGAATCAAGGTAGTGCCTGCCAGACAATAGAATATCAAAAGGATTTGTAGGCTTAGGAGTAGTCCCGAAGAATAGAGGGCACTGAAGCGAAGCAGGAACAGCGTAAACAAGTAGACACCCACTACAAGAAACAGCGTGACGAGCATTCCTTTCAGACGTAAATGTGAACCATGATTCATCCGATGCTCAAGAAAAGAGATAGCTTTGCCGAAAGCTACTATGGGATGTGGAAGCCAAAGCGGATCGCCCAACAGTCGATCGACCAACCAAGCTGTGAGCAAAGGCAAATTCAAATTAAAGGAAATACCTAAAAAAATCAATAACTCTTCCATTTTCTACACGCATTGAGGTTCTTCTTCAATTATATTCTCTTTTTCAGGATCGATTCATTCTTCGGCAAACCATTGCTCTATCGCTTTCACCAGTCGATCGTTCTCTTCGGGTGTTTGCGTAGCTATGCGGAAGAAGCGTTCGTCCAGTCCGTCAAAATTGGAAGCATCGCGAATCAAGATGCCATGCGCTTCGGCAAGGAAATCTTTCAAGGCAGAGGCTTTGCCCGAACGAAGGCGTATCAGCATGAAGTGGGTTGCCGTGTCCCACACTTCAAGCCCTCCAAGAGTTTGGAGTGCAGCGTGCAAACGGCGCGTTTCTTGCAGATAAGTGGAAACGTCCGGAGCATCGGGAGCATCGTGCTCCAATAGATACAGTCCGGCTTCGATGGCTATCCGGTTCACCGACCAGGGCATGCGATTGGTGCGCAAGCGATGCAGCAGGTTGGAGGCTCCGGTGACATAGCCCAAGCGCAAACCGGGCACGGCATAACGCTTGGTCATGGAGTGAAGCAACAACACGTTGGGCCAAGCCATCGTCTCTGCCGGAGAGAAGAGGGGCTTCAATGTGAAGTGTTCGTAAGATTGGTCGATGACGAAGCACACTTGCCCATTGTGTTCGATGAGTTTCGCCAGATGCTCTTTCCCGACGACTTCCCCCGTGGGATTGTTTGGATTGCACAGCCACAGCATGCGTACCTCTTTTGGCAAGAGGTAATCCTCTTTTTCGTCAGGAATCCGATAAAGCGATACGACCCGATGCCCGTGCATGCGGCAGGCATCGGCATACTCGCTGAAAGTGGGCTGCAAGATAGCGGTATGCGTCCCTCTGAAAGTCTGGGCAATGAGATAGATGGCTTCGGTGGCGCCGTTTGTCACGCATACGGCATCGGCAGGAAGGCCATGGCGGGCGGTAAGGCGTGCTTCGAGGGTATAGGGTTCCGGTTCGGGATAAGACGAAAGGCAATCACCCGGCGTCTGCATGCCGCTTCCACGGATGCAATCGCACAGATGGGCTTTCAAGGCAGACAAGTCTGCTTTGCCGTATATGTTTGAACTGAAATTGGCTGTTATCGGGCGGTTGTATTTATATGAATCGTCTCCGTGTCCTTCAATCATGGTTTTCTGTCAGTATTTTGTAGACAAGCGTCATGTCGACATGACGGCGCACGTAGTCGGCCAGCTTATCGTATTGTTCTTCTTTAAATTTACGGTAATCGAATGCTTCGGTGGTTGCAGACAGTTTGCCGGCAAAGCGGTGCAACAGCAAGTCGATGAACTCCGGATTATCGAGTATGCCGTGAACGTATGTACCCATGCAGGTGTCGTCAACGGAGTATCCGTCGGCAGTACCGTCTTCCAGCAGGTTCAGAGGCGAGGCGAAGGCCCCTTTCACAGGGACTGTAGCTCCCATGTGAATCTCATATCCCGATAGCGGAAATCCCTCCTCCCTTCTCTGTTTTCCGTTTTCCGTTTTCCATTTTCCGGCTACCCTGAGTCGTATCTGTCTCGTCACCTTCTCTGCTGTCATGCGTGTGCTTACGGGCAGCAGTCCGAGGCCGGGCAGACGTTCTATGTCGCCTTCCACGTGTTCTGGGTCGAGCACCTCTTGGCCCATCATTTGATAGCCGCCGCATATACCCATGACGGTGGCTCCTTCGCGATGGGCGCGGATAATGGCGGCAGCCACACCGTTGCGACGCAGTTCATAGAGGTCGTCGAGCGTACTCTTGCTGCCCGGCAAAAGAATGATATCGGCTTTGGACAATTCATCCACATTATTGGTATAAAACAGATGTATGCGTGGGTCGCGTTCAAGCACGTTGAAATCGGTAAAATTACTGAGATGCCGGAGCAGGATTACGGCTACGTTCACCTTTCCTTGTTCGGCACGTACCGACTTGGAGGCCAATGCCACACTATCTTCTTCTTCAATATAGATATCTTTGTAATAGGGAATCACACCTATTACGGGGATGCCGCAAAGCTCCTCCAGCATCTTGACACCCGACTCGAACAAGCGGATATCTCCGCGAAACTTATTGATAAGGATGCCCTTGATGCACCGACGTTCGTGAGGCTGAAGCAGCATCAGCGAACCGTAGACACTGGCAAATACGCCCCCCCGGTCGATGTCGCCCACAAGAATCACATCGGCTCCGGCATGCAATGCCATTGGGAGATTCACAAGGTCTGTATCCCGAAGATTGATTTCGGAGATACTGCCTGCACCTTCCAGTACCACCGGATTATAGCGGGCGGCAAGGCGGTTGTAAGCAGCGCAGACTTCACTGCGAAGCTCTTCGCGCCCTTCTTTGCGGAAATAGTCGTAAGCATTGCGGTTACCTATGGGACGGCCGTTAAGCACCACCTGCGATGTATGGTCCGATTGCGGTTTCAGCAACAGCGGATTCATATCCGTGTGACAAGGCACGCCGGCAGCCTCGGCTTGCACGGCTTGTGCACGTCCTATCTCCAGTCCATCGGGGGTGGCATAAGAATTCAGAGCCATGTTCTGTGCCTTGAACGGTGCCGGCCGGTAGCCATCTTGCTTAAAGATGCGGCAAAAGGCGGCGGCAATGATACTCTTTCCTACGTCACTGCCTGTTCCGGCAAACATGATCGGATGAAGTTTCTCCATATTTTTCTGTTTAGGGAGGACAAAGATAATGGAAAGAAATGAAAGGGAAGGTGGAGCATGAGGAAATTTTAAACAGACTCTCAAGTACATAAACTTTATTGTAAATTTGAAGACTACGTTTAAAATATGTATTTTTGCCGACCGTTTAGATAAATCAACGAAAACTTTAAAAACAAAATAGAATGGCAGTAGAATTGAAAGACCTGACCAAGCGTAGTGAGAACTATTCTCAGTGGTATAACGAGTTGGTGGTAAAGGCCGATTTGGCAGAGCAATCGGCTGTGCGCGGCTGTATGGTGATTAAGCCTTACGGATACGCTATCTGGGAGAAAATGCAGCGTCAACTGGACGATATGTTCAAGGAAACGGGACACGTCAATGCTTATTTCCCCTTACTTATTCCGAAATCATTCCTCAGCCGCGAGGCGGAACATGTGGAAGGTTTTGCCAAAGAGTGCGCCGTAGTGACGCATTATCGCCTGAAGAACGACCCGAATGGTGGTGGAGTGGTAGTAGACCCTGCCGCGAAGCTGGAAGAAGAGCTCATTATCCGTCCCACGTCCGAAACCATTATCTGGAATACTTATAAGAATTGGATCAATTCATACAGGGATTTGCCTATCTTGTGCAACCAATGGGCCAACGTGTTCCGTTGGGAAATGCGTACCCGACTGTTCCTCCGCACTGCCGAGTTCTTGTGGCAGGAAGGGCATACGGCACACGCCACCCGTGAAGAAGCCGAGGCCGAAGCGGTAAAGATGCTGAACGTATATGCCGACTTTGCCGAGAAGTATATGGCGGTGCCCGTGGTAAAAGGTGTGAAATCGGCTAACGAACGTTTTGCCGGTGCGCTGGACACTTATACCATCGAGGCGATGATGCAGGACGGCAAAGCCTTGCAAAGCGGTACGTCCCACTTCCTCGGACAGAACTTTGCCAAGGCATTCGACGTGCAGTTCGTCAATAAGGAGAACAAGCTGGAATATGTGTGGGCTACCTCTTGGGGTGTTTCTACCCGGCTGATGGGTGCTCTTATCATGACCCATTCCGACGACAACGGACTGGTATTGCCTCCACATCTCGCCCCCATACAGGTAGTCATCGTGCCCATCTATAAGAATGCCGAGATGCTGGCAAAGATTGACGAGAAGGTGGCAGGCATCGTATCTAAGTTGAAGGCGATGGGCATCTCGGTGAAGTATGACAATGCCGACAATAAGCGTCCGGGCTTCAAGTTCGCCGATTATGAGGTGAAAGGTGTACCCGTGCGTCTCGTGATGGGTGGCCGCGACTTGGAGAACAATACGATGGAGGTTATGCGTCGCGACACACTGGAGAAAGAGACGTGTTCGTGCGAAGGGATCGAGGAATACGTAAAGAATTTGCTTGAAGAGATTCAGGCTAACATCTACAAAAAAGCCCTTGACTATCGCAACAGCCGTATCAGCAGTGCAGACAGCTACGACGAATTCAAACAGAAGATTGAAGAAGGCGGTTTTGTACTGGCTCATTGGGATGGTACCACCGAGACGGAGGAGAAAATCAAGGAAGAGACGAAAGCCACCATTCGTTGCATACCGTTCGAATCCTTTCTTCCCGGCGACAAAGAACCGGGCAAGTGCATGGTAACGGGCAAGCCTTCGGCCTGCCGTGTGATTTTCGCACGTTCCTATTGACACGATTTTTATTTCAGAAGCTATTCTTGAAGTATAAAATTCCGGCATTGCCGGTGTAGTATGCCTCGCGATATATGACAACTTCATTGAGATGTATCAAAGTATCTTTATGTTTTTTTAGTTATGATATATAACACAAGATGTTTTGCCGGAGATAATTCAAAATGCGGGGCACTTCTGAAAGGTTGTCGGTTGATTATATCCCTTTCTGATTATACCCCTTACTTGTTGTAGGCTTACGCTTGTACAAGCGCAGGCCTACAACAAGTAAGGGGCTGTCCAAAAAGTTAACTGCATCCCAAAAGTTAGATACAAAACTTTTGGGGTGCAGTTCATTCAGACACTTTCTTTCTTATTTGGGAGCTTTTCTGTACAAATAAAACGCAATGAAAGCGTACAGCAGATTAGGAATCCAAACTGCAATAATTGGAGGCACATTTCCATTCACGGCGAAGGTAGAAGCAATGGTCTGGAAAAGGATATAAGAAAAACTCAGAGCCAAGCCTATTCCTAAATGCAATCCCATTCCTCCTTTTGTTTTCTTTGAAGACAAAGAGACACCTATCAGAGTTAAAATAAAAGAAGCAAACGACATGGCAACTCGTTTGTGGTATTCTATCTCAAACTCTTTGATGTTGGCAAACCCTCGTTGCCGTTGGCGATCTATGTATTCGCTCAGTTGAGGACTGGTCAACATCTCCTGCTGATTCTTCATGATAAGAAAATCGGCAGGTTCCATAAAAAGAACAGTATCTATTTGATCACCTTTTGTGATACTTTCCTTCATGCCATCCATTTGGCGAATCATGTAATCTTTAACAGTCCATTTATGTACGGAAGTTGTGTCATACGTGATGGAACGTGCCGTAAGATGAGAAATCAACTGCTTGTCATTGAACTTATCCAAAGAAAAGCGATAACCGGTTTTACTATAATCTTCAAAACGTTCGATATAGGCTATAACTCCCGTATCCACTTCTAACTGAATGTTTCGTGCCGTATTTGCTTTACGGGATTTATAATACTTATCTTCGAAATTGATACGTATCACACTGCCTTTAGGAATAACATAAGAACCTAAACCGAATGTCACAACCGCAATAATGGCCGCCGACACCATATACGGACGCAACATACGCTTGAAACTCATACCCGTGGAGAACATGGCAATGATTTCGGAATTTTCGGCCAACTTGGAAGTAAAGAAGATGACGGCAATAAATACGAACAGCGGACTGAACAGGTTGGCGAAATAGGGAATGAAATTTAAATAATAGTCGAAGATAATGGCACTCCACGGAGCTTCGTGAGACATGAAACGGTCCATCTTCTCATTAAAGTCAAATACCACCGCAATTGAAATAATCAATGCAATGGCAAATACGTATGTACCGAGAAACTTCTTGATGATGTACCAATCCAGCCGCTTCAAGAATTTACCTTTCGGCAGCTTTATATCTTCCCAGATTTTCCGATGCGTCTTTTTCATAATCTTGTCGATACACGTTTTACCATCATTGGTTTCCATGTAGCGAAGTCGCCGGCAATGATGTGTTTACGAGCTTCGCCCACCAACCACAAGTAGAATGCCAAATTATGAATAGATGCTATTTGCATGGCCAATAATTCTTGAGCATGAAACAAGTGGCGCAAATAAGCTTTACTATATAAAGTATCTACGTATGATGCACCGTCAGTTTCGATAGGAGAGAAGTCTGTTTCCCATTTTTTGTTGCGCATGTTGATGATACCGTCTTTAGTAAACAACATGCCGTTACGTCCATTGCGGGTAGGCATTACACAGTCAAACATATCGACTCCGCGCTCGATACCTTCCAGTATATTCACCGGTGTTCCTACTCCCATCAGATAGCGCGGTTTGTCTTTGGGAAGAATCCCGTTCACCAACTCTATCATTTCGTACATCTTATCTACGGGTTCGCCTACCGCTAATCCGCCGATGGCATTTCCATCGGCATCTTTGGAGGCCACGAACTCGGCAGATTGTGTGCGAAGGTCTTTATAGACACAACCTTGTACAATGGGGAATAATGATTGTCGGTATCCATATTTCGGCTCGGTCTCATTGAAACGTTTGATACAACGATCCAGCCAGCGATGTGTCAAGCCCAAAGATTTCTTGGCATATTCATAGTCGGAATCTCCGGGAGGACATTCGTCAAAAGCCATCATGATATCCGCACCGATAGTTCGTTCTATATCCATCACTTTTTCCGGTGTAAAGATGTGTTTGCTACCGTCGATATGAGAACGGAACTCTGCACCTTCTTCGCGTAGTTTACGAATGCCGGATAGCGAAAACACCTGAAAGCCACCGCTGTCCGTCAGCATAGGACGGTCAAAACCATTAAACTTATGCAGGCCGCCGGCTTTTTCAATCACTTCCAGTCCCGGACGCAGGTAAAGATGATACGTGTTGCCTAATATGATTTGCGCCTTTATGTCATCTTTCAATTCGGGTATGTGTACGCCTTTCACACTCCCCACCGTACCCACAGGCATAAAGATTGGTGTTTCAATCTGTCCGTGGTCGGTCGTAATCAATCCGGCACGAGCATTCGTTTTGCTGTCTGTATATTGTAATTCGAACGTCATTCTTCTTTCTTCTCTTTTTTTATGGACAAGTCAATGGCATCGGCTACCTTTTCATCGGTCAAGGCAATGGCAAACACCTCTTTTATGTCTTTCACATAATGGAAAACAAGTCCTTTCAGATATATGTCTTGTATTTCGTCTATGTTCTTGCGATTCTCATCGCTTAAGATTATTTCTTTGATGCCGGCGCGCTTGGCAGCTAAGATTTTCTCTTTGATGCCGCCCACCGGAAGCACTTTGCCTCGTAAGGTTATCTCTCCTGTCATTGCAAGATTGGCTTTCACTTTTCTTTGCGTAAGTGCAGACGCCAGAGAAGTCGCCATCGTGATACCTGCCGACGGACCGTCTTTCGGAATGGCTCCTTCGGGCACATGTACATGAATATTCCAGTTATCAAATATTTCTTCTTCAAGATGCAATAGGGATGCATGTGCTTTAATGTATTCCAGCGCCAACATGGCAGACTCTTTCATCACATCTCCCAAGTTTCCGGTTAGTGTCAGACGTCCGCCCTTGCCACGGCTCAGGCTGGTTTCCACAAAGAGAATTTCGCCACCCACGGCTGTCCATGCCAAGCCGGTTACCACGCCGGCATAATCATTGCCTTGATATTTGTCGCGAGTGTATTCCGGTGACCCAAGAAATTCATATAAGTCTTCCGGTTTTATTTCGGCCTTCGTAAAGTAACCGTCCGTAGCATATTGACGTGCTGACTTGCGAAGAATCTTTCCGATTTTCTTTTCCAATTCACGCACACCGCTTTCACGAGTGTAATTCTCTATGATGCTCTCCAGCGTATTCTTCGGAATCTTGATGTCGTTCTTCTTCATGCCATTGGCTTCCAACTCTTTCGGAACCAAATGACGGCGGGCGATCTCTATTTTCTCTTCAGTGATGTATCCGCTCACCTCAATCAGCTCCATACGGTCGAGCAATGGTGCGGGAATGGTATTCAGGTTATTGGCTGTGGCAATGAACATAACCTTTGACAGGTCATAATCCACATCCAAGAAGTTGTCATGAAACGTTGTGTTTTGTTCCGGATCAAGTACTTCAAGCAGGGCAGAGGAGGGGTCTCCTTGACGGTCGGCTCCCACTTTGTCTATCTCGTCCAAAATAAATACCGGATTGGAAGAACCGGCTTTTATCAAGCTTTTGATGATTCGTCCCGGCATTGCTCCGATATATGTCTTGCGATGCCCTCGAATCTCGGCTTCATCGTGTACTCCTCCTAAGGACATGCGGATATATTTTCGTTTCAAAGCTGCTGCTATAGAACGTCCTAAAGATGTTTTTCCCACGCCCGGAGGTCCATACAGACAGATGATGGGGGCTTTCATATCACCTTTCAACTTCAGTACGGCAAGATGCTCCAGAATACGCTCTTTCACCTTTTCCAGACCGTAATGATCTTTGTTCAGCGTTTTTTCGGCATTGGTAAGATTCAGATTATCCGCAGTATATACGCCCCACGGCAGAGAAAGCATTGTCTGCAAATAGTTCAGTTGCACGCTGTAATCCGGAGATTGTGAATGTGTCCGTTCCAGTTTATCTACTTCTTTCAGGAAAACATCCTTCACTTCTTTACTCCACTTTGTGGTCTCTGCTTTCTTGCGCATTTCTTCAATCTCCTGCTCCTGACCACTGCCTCCCAGCTCATCTTGGATGGTTTTAATCTGTTGTTGCAAGAAATATTCGCGTTGCTGCTGGTCTATGTCTTCCCGTGCGCGCATTTGTATCGATTCCTTTATCTCGGCCAACTGAACTTCACGATTCAGTATTTCGAGCAAGCGATAAGAACGTGCTCGCAATGAGTCGATATGCAACAGTTCTATCTTTTCATCTTTCTTAAGCGGAAGATTCGTGCAGATGAAGTTGACAAGGAACATGGGATTGTTGATATTCTTGATGGCAAATGCAGAGTCTTGCGGAAACATCTCGGACGATTTGATGTAGCGTACGGTTAAATCTTTGCACGCCTCTACCAACGCCTGAAACTCTTTATCCTTTTTGTCCGGTAACTCATCGTTCAATGCATCTATGCGTCCTTTCAAGTAGGGAACCGTATCCGTGATTTCTTTCAATTCCATGCGTTTGGAGCCTTGAAGAATGACGGTAGTGGTCTGATCCGGCATTTCAAGTACACGGACTATCTTGGCAATAGTGCCTACGGTATGCAAATCTTCAAACAATGGAGCCTCTGTCTCGGCTATCTTCTGGCATACTACGGCTATGTAGGAGTTTCTTTTTTCGGCTTCACGTACCAACTTGAGAGACGACTTTCTCCCCACAGATACCGGCATAAACACGCCCGGAAACAATACCATGTTCCGGAGAGGCAATATCGGCAATATTTCCTTAACCTCAATATCCATCAATTGCTCTTCGCTCCCTTCAAAATCGGCAATTACAGAGAAAGCGTTTTCACTTCTATTTTCGATATCACTCAGATAATCTCTTTTCTTCATTTCTTTCTTTTTAGTTTATGTCATACTGACAGGCCAATAAAGCGCCTGCAAAGTTAATCTATTTCTTCATAACAGGAAGTTATTCGTTCTTTAAAAAGACAAAAACCGTACCATTTTTGCGGCGGTTTTATAGGCTTTGATTATTTTTGAGCCGGATTTTAAGAAGATAGATATGTCGAATTCGTCTTTTCAGTTCAAAGAATTTACTGTTTTACAAGATAAATGTGCCATGAAAGTCGGTACAGACGGTGTGCTTTTAGGAGCCTGGGCACCGATGAACGATGTTAAATGTGTACTGGACGTAGGAACCGGTACAGGCTTGATTGCCTTGCAATTAGCTCAACGTAATAAGCAGGCTAGAATTATAGCCCTCGAAATCGATTTTGCCGCTGTAACACAAGCCACAGAAAATGTATTCCGTTCTCCGTGGGCCGACAGAATAAAAGTAATATGCCATGATTTTCAAACATACAATCCGGAGAATAAATTTGATCTCATAGTATCTAACCCTCCTTATTTTGTAGATGCCATGAAATGCCCTGACAAGCAACGATGTATGGCGAGACATGCAAGCGGATTGAACTACATCTCACTCTTCCGGAAGGCGGCACGTTTATTGACAGAAGGAGGAATGATAAGCATCATCATTCCATCAGAAGCAGAAAAGATGGTGATGGATGCGGCATGGGACAGTCGCCTTTTTCCATTGCGCCGGATGCTGGTTTTCACCAAACCCGGAAAACCATGTCGACGCATTCTGTTAGCCTTTAGCTTTCAAGAAAAAGAGTGTGTACAAGAAAGCCTATGCATCGAAACAGAGTATAATGAATATACAACAGAATATATCGCTCTGACAAAAGACTTTTATCTGAAAATGTAGATAGAATCTTATCCTGCACATATCCCGGGTTTCGGGTACATATAAAGCTGCAATTCGGGATAAGATATATTAAAAAGAAAGTCACATACCGACAAAGAAAAAGTGTTCTGCCGGAATCGGTTGCAAAACTATTCATGCATCCGTACAAGGAGTCTTGTATATAAAAAATACTTCATGATATCTCTCTTGATTTGTCGTTACTAAAAGCTCTCTTGATTTTTACTAAGAAGTGATTTAAACTAATTGATCAAATGATAAACAGCGTACTAATAGCTAAAATTGTTATATTATGGGTGAGCAAACTCATTCATAACAACATCCTCATGTACGCTGTGTTGGACAAAGATACAATAAAAAGTGAAATATTGCCTCATTTATGTGTGGGCAAACGTGGTTTCGTAACTCAAAGTAGTCTTGTTGAAATCGTAAATGCCATTCTTTATAAACTGAAAACAGGGTGTCAGTGGAAATATTTACCTGTAGATTCCCTGTTCAGTGACAAGGTTCTGACCTATGGTGCGGTATTCCATCATTATAACAAATGGAGTAAAAAAGGTGAATGGAAGTCTCTTTGGCTTCATCTTTTGAATAAGCACCGTACAAAGTTTGATATGTCAAGTGTAGACCTTGACGGAAATCATACGGTAGCTATGCGTGGTGGAGAGGAGGTTGGTTATCAGGGTAGAAAAAAGCGCAAGACAACCAACGCTCTTTATATTACAGACCGGCAAGGCATACCGGTTATCATGTCTTCGCCTAAAAGCGGCGAACATCATGATACTCATGACATAAAAAACGTAATCCGCTCCATGATGCATGACCTTGGGATTGCAAAAGTCAGAACAGATGGTCTTTTCTTGAATGCGGATGCCGGATTTGACTGTAAAGCTCTTCGAAGTGTACTTGGCTGTCATGGAGTAGTCGCCAATATCTGCATCAATAAAAGAAACGGGACTCCCAATAATACCGTTGTGGACGAACTGTTGTATGCTGAACGTTATGCCATTGAGAGGACCAATGCATGGATGGACAGTTACAGGACTATTTTAAATCGATTTGAAACAACGGTTAGGAATTGGGAATCATGGAACTATATTGCATTTATGGTAATTCTGCTAAGGAAATATTTGAGAAAAAGAAAAGTTTAAATCACTTCTACTTGTCATGCTAATACAATGGAAATCTTTCTGCACAACATTTCAATTACATGACAGCCTACAAAAGCCGATACAAGTATGTTTTCGGCTTTTGTTTTGACGATAACGGAAAGAGAAACGTTAAATAAATAGAAAAGACTGGTTCGGGGATTTCCCGACTCCAGCCTTTCTAAGATTTTCCAGTGTAGATATGTATATCAGTACCATTTTAAATGTTTTTCTTTCCGTTTGCCGCGAAGCGGGAAAACAGGAAAGAGAAATAGATAGTAATCGTTTAATTGAGGTGGTTTACAAAGTCCGTTGTTTTTGTCGTATGTGCCATGTGATGTGCAAGCACGCTTTTTTTATCTTGTCTAATTATTAGACGGCAGTGTCTAATAATTAGACACTCCACCCTCGATATTTTCATTGTAAACATTTGATAATTAGTAAACTAAATGTTTGGCATGCTTTCTGTTTTTGCAGAAAACAGAAAATATAATATAAAACGAAAAATAAGATGAAACAACTTCATTACGTGATTCAGACATTGCTGCGAGGACGAGGGTCGAATATCATCAAAATCGTCTCCTTGGGATTAGGCCTGACGATGAGCATTCTGCTCTTTTCGCGTGTGGTCTACGAGCAAAGTTTCGACAAATGCTATCAGGACTATGACAACCTTTATCAGGTGTGGTCTATATTCACGGCGAACGGTGAGAAGTATCCGCCTCAGGAAAAGAACTGCGGTCCGGTGGCAGGTGCCATTCTTGAGAACTTTCCCGAACAGGTGGAGGCGGCTACCAGTATCGGATACGGCTTTGTCAGCAATCCTCTTTATAATGGAACCGCGCGTTTTGATGAAAAGAAAGTAACCGCCGATTCACTCTTTTTCCGTACCATGGGCATCAAAGTATTGAGCGGGAATCCGGAGAAAGATCTGATGCAGAAAGACGTCATTTTCCTGAGCGATCGTTTTGCCAAAAAGATTTTCGGAGATGAGAACCCGATAGGCAAGGTGTTGAAGTGCGGACATGACCTTGACCTGACGGTGAAAGGCACTTATGCCGCAGTGCCGGAAAATGCTACTATGAACCCTGAAGCCGTTATATCCATGCCTACCTTATGGAGTCGTAATTGGGGCAATTACTCATGGAGAGGAGGAGACAGTTGGATGGAGTATATACGTTTCCGTCCCGGAGCGGACAAGTCGGTAGTGAATGCGCGCATTGATGCCATGATAGACAAATATCGTCCGGCAGAGGATAAAAAACTGTTTGGCTACACAGCCTTTGTGCAACCCATTCGCGACACATACGCCGGATATACGGAAGTGAAGCGGATGAGTAATATCATGAGCATACTCGGCTTTGCCATCCTCTTCATAGCCGCACTGAACTATGTACTGATTTCCATCTCTTCATTGAGCTATCGGGCCAAAGCGGTAGGGGTGCACAAGTGCAACGGTGCAAGCGGAGGCAAGATTTTCGGCATGTTCTTGTTGGAGACGGGCATCATCATTCTGGCGGCTCTGCTGCTGATGGCCTTGCTGTTGCTCAACTTCCGCGAGTTTGTTGAAGACACGGCTTCGGCCAAACTGTCGCTGCTGTTGCTGGCTCCCGACCGCATCTGGGTACCCTTGGCTGTGGTGTTTGCGCTTTTCATCGTAGGCGGTTTGTTGCCGGGTCGGCTCTTTGCCCGTATCCCCGTGTCGCAGGTGTTCCACCGCTATACCGAAGGCAAAAAGGGATGGAAGCGCCCGTTACTTTTCGTACAGTTTGCCGGGGTGGCCTTTATCTGCGGGCTGATGTGCGTGGTGGTGGCACAATACCGGTTTGTCATGACCAAAGACATGGGGTATAACCCCGAACGAATGGCCATGGGCACCGCCTATTGGGACGAAAAAGATGCACGTGATGCCGCCTATCAATTCTTTAAGGATTTGCCTTATGTGGAAGCGCTGTCCAGTGCTCATGGTACTCCGATATGGGGATACAGTGGCTCGATGATTCAGGACGCCACCGGGCAGGCTCTTTTCTCTGCCCGCTCCAGCTACTATATGCGCGAAGACTACCCCGAACTGATGGGTATGACGTTCAAAGCCGGCCGCATGGCTCGCGAGAAAGACGAAGTAGTGGTGAACGAGACTTTTGCCGAAATGATGCACTGGGGCAATGAGGTAGTGGGGCGCACGGTAAACATGGAAAATGGGCTCTACAAAGTGACGGGATTGCTGAAGGAGTTTCAAATACAAGGCTTCACTTCGGAAAAAATGCCTTTCATCGCACGAGGCAATAAAGCTTTCTATGGTTACATACACGTTCGTCTGAAAGAGCCTTTTGCCGAGAATCTCCGGAAGCTTAACAAGGATGTAAGCGAGGCTTTTCCCGGACAGACCATCGACTTTACAGACTATGGCAGGATGATAAAAGACGAATATAACGCCGTCCGTGTGTTTCGTAACGCCACGCTGTTGGCTGCCGTCACCATGTTTTTCGTCATGCTGATGGGGTTGATGGGGTACACCGCCGACGAGGTGCGCCGCCGCAGTAAGGAGATAGCCATCCGCAAGGTGAACGGTGCGGAAGCAAGCATGATATTGGAGTTGCTCTCGCGCGACGTGCTCTATGTGGCAGGTCCGGCCGTACTCATCGGAACGATTGCTTCTTGCTACGTCAATGGCATCTGGATGGAGCAATTCTCAGAGCACATCCCGTTGGGATGGGTGGTATATGCACTGGTACTGATTGTCAATCTGGCGGTCATCGTGGGTTGTGTTCTTTGGAAATCGTGGAAGATAGCGAACGAAAACCCTGTGAACAGTATTAAAAGCGAATAAAGGGAGCGATTTTCCTTTGAATCTACTGGTATAAATAACAAACTATAAACTTAGAATATTATGATTGAGATTAATAACATCAGTAAGGTGTTTCGTACTTCGGAAGTAGAAACCGTAGCATTGAACCATGTAAACCTTGAAGTGAAAGAGGGAGAATTCGTAGCCGTTATGGGGCCTTCGGGCTGCGGCAAGTCCACTCTGTTGAACATCCTCGGCTTATTGGACAATCCCACGGAAGGCAGTTATAAACTCCTTGGTCAAGAAGTAGCCGGCTTGAAAGAGAAGGAGCGCACCCGTGTGCGCAAGGGTAAGCTGGGCTTCGTATTCCAGAGCTTCAACCTGATAGACGAGCTGAATGTGTATGAAAACGTGGAGCTTCCTCTCACTTATCTCGGCATAAAGGGCAGTGAGCGTAAACGCATGGTGGAAGATATCTTGAAACGCATGAACATCAGCCACCGCGCCAAACACTTTCCGCAGCAGCTCTCCGGCGGTCAGCAACAACGTGTGGCCATTGCCCGTGCGGTGGTGACCAATCCCAAACTGATACTCGCCGATGAGCCTACCGGTAACCTGGATTCCAAAAACGGCACCGAAGTGATGAACCTGCTGACGGAACTGAACAAGGAAGGCACCACGGTTATCATGGTGACACACTCGCAGCACGATGCCGGCTTTGCGCACCGCACGGTACATCTGTTCGACGGCAGCGTGGTGGCAAGTGTGCCGACACAAGGCTTCTAATAAGAGGAGAGGGGAGCGGACGGAAAACCCTGTAAGGAGTATCAGAAACAAGTAAATAATTAACGTATATGCGATATTTGTACTACACTTTTCAAACCCTGCTTCGCGGACATGGTTCAAATGCCGTCAAGATTTTTTCTTTGGCATTGGGGTTATTGATGTCTATATTCCTTTTTGCAAGGATAGCCTTTGAATTGGATTTCGATAATTTCTATAAAGAGGCGGACAATCTCTGCTTGGTGAAAACCGGCTGGTTGAAGAACGGGGTGTTGGAAGGAAAAGAAGATTTCTATACCCTTATCCCCATTCCGGGAGTGATTGCAGAAGAGTTTCCCGACCGGGTGCAAGGGGCCACGGTCAGTTGCTCGCTCTTTGGCGACCTCTACCGCTTTGGCAACCGTAGCCTCGAAATGCAGACGGTACTTGCCGATACATCGTACTTCTTCGTTCTCGGGCTCGATGTGGTGAAAGGCAATCCGCAGGATTTGGCGAACCCTGATGCACTTTTCCTTTCGGAAACGGCTGCCCGCAGGACGTTCGGCGGTGAAGACCCTATCGGGAAAACGCTGATGTATGATTTGTGGGGAAATGATGTGGCTCTGCTCGTCAAAGGAATCTTCAAAGATGTCCCGATAAACACTTCGTTGGGCAAACGTCCCGAAGCAATCGTCTCTTTTTCCGGTATCGGTAAATACACTAAGTGGGGGACAGGATGGCAAAGCGGAGGGAATTATGACGGTTTTGTCCGTTTGCGCACCCCGCAGGATGCCGGATGGCTGAACGAACGACTCTCGGCCGCCATTGCCCGTCATTTGTCGGCGGATAGCGGTTTGGAACTGTCGGTTCACATTACCCCCATTCGCAGCGTGCATCTGGATGACGCGCAAGTACGGAAAACAATCTGGATTATGTTCTTTCTGGGCATCGTGCTGCTTTTTACCACCACATTGAACTATGTGCTGATTTCCATCTCCTCACTGACGCAACGCGCCAAGGCGATAGGGGTGCATAAATGCAGTGGTGCGTCGAGCGGCGGCATCTTTTGTATGTTTCTGACGGAAACGGCCGTTGTGGTAAGCATATCCTTGTTGGTGGCAGGAGTACTGGTTTATCTTTTCTATGAGCAGATGGAGGAGCTGGCGGCAGTACCTATCGATGTACTGTTCGCCCCGCAGCATCTCTATGCACCGTTGGCAGTGCTGGCAATCTTATTTGTATTGGGCGGATGTCTGCCTGCCGTGCTCTTTGCCCGTATTCCTGTGACACAAGTGTTTGTACATTACGCATCCGGCCGAAGAGGATGGAAGAGGGTATTGCTCTTCGTGCAGTTCACAGGTGCTGCTTTCATCCTGGGCATGCTGTTATTGGTCTTTTCGCAATATCGCTATATGGTGGGGCGCGACCGTGGCTGGAATCCTCAAAGGGTGGCCTATCTCTATCAGCATAAGGTGGAAGGTACACAACTCCGTACTCAACTCCGCAACTTGCCCTATGTGGAAGCGGTAGCCTCGGCTGAGCGTTCAATGCTGGGTTTCGGGGCTAATCGTCCGATACTCGACAATCAAGGAAATGAGATGTTTTATCCCCGGAACTCGTGGTTCGACAGCGACTACCTGCCATTCATCGGTTTGCGATTGAAGGAAGGGCATAATTTAACGGGAGAGCATCAGTTGTTGGTCAACAGCAAGTTCTGTGAGAAAATGCATTGGACGGACAGTCCGATAGGCAAACAGGTGAACGATTATGGCAGAGTAGTGGGATTGTTGGATAGTTTTGCTTTTCCCGGCACTCCGAATGACGATGTTCCGGTGATGATAGAGTGGATTTCCGGTATCGGATTTTGTATGGAAGTCCGTTTGAAAGCCCCATTCAATGAAAACTTGCAGAAGCTGAACGAAGAGATGAAACACCTCTATCCGCAAGATGAGCTTACATTCCTATCTATCGAGCAGACAATAAGCGATTATGCCGCTTCTGTCCGTATTTTCCGCAACGTCACACTATGGGCTTCTGTCACTATTCTTCTTATTGTCATGATGGGACTGATGGGTTACGCGAATGATGAGATCCGTCTGCGCAGCAAGGAAATAGCCATTCGCAAGGTGAACGGCGCAGAGACATCGGATATCCTGCGATTGTTGTCGCAAGAAGTGCTTTGGCTTGCAGTTCCCTCCGTACTCCTCGGCGTATTCGGCGCTTATAAGACGGGACAAATCTGGATTGGAAGGTTCAAGGATATGGTGCCGTTACCGGTTGCCGGTTATGTCATTGTAGGTTGTTTGTTATTGGCATTTATTGTGGGGTGCGTATTGTTGAAATCGTGGTATATTGCAAAAGAGAATCCGGTAAAGAGTATCAGGAATGAGTAAGAAGCCGTTAAAAATTTGTTTCCTTCAAGGATTATTTAGACCTTTGTATCCGTAAACGATAGCCATAAACATAAACAAGTAAACGAAGAAACTTATGAATGCAACGAAAACAAAGGCTGTTCTTTTCGATTTCGATGGGGTGGTAGTGGATACAGAAGCACAGTACAGCAAGTTCTGGCATCGGATAGGAGAAGAGTATTTGGGTATGGATGATATGGAAGGTAAGGTGAAAGGACAAACCTTAGTATATATCTACGATGCTTTCTTCAACGGCAGGATGAAAGAACAAGCTGAAATCACCGAATCTCTGAACCGGTTTGAGCAGGAGATGTCGTATGACTTTATTCCCGGAGTGCTCGACTTTATAGAGGACTTGCGCCGCCACAACGTGAAAACGGCCGTAGTGACCAGTTCCAACGAAGCAAAGATGGCATCCGTCTACCGTGTCCATCCGGAAATAAAGACGCTTTTCGATCGTATTCTCACTGCCGAGCTGTTTGCCGCCTCGAAACCGGCGCCCGATTGCTTCCTGCTCGGTATGGAAGTATTCGGTACCGATCCGGCCGACTCGTATGTATTCGAAGATTCTTTCAACGGACTGAAAGCCGGAATAGCTTCCGGCTCCACTGTTATCGGTTTGACAACCACCAACTCGCGCGAAGCGATTGCTCCGCTATGCCATCACATTTTGGATGATTTCATTGGATTCACTTACGATAAATTGACCCGATTGCACAAGTAATCGGAAAAAGAATTACCTTTGCGCCCGATTAGCGAAAGCGTCACTGCCATGTATGTGCGTGGAGAAGTTGCATCATAAAACGCGCATGCTGTGATGGCAGATTTGCAATAAAAAGTAAATCGATAAACAGTAAATATCATGGGTTATATATCAGACGATTCTCGTAAAGTGACTACGCACCGCCTTGTTGAGATGAAACAAAGAGGCGAAAAGATATCGATGTTGACATCTTATGACTATACCATGGCACAGATTGTGGATGGTGCCGGTATTGATGTTATTCTGGTGGGTGATTCGGCTTCCAATGTAATGGCAGGCAATGTGACTACACTTCCCATTACCCTCGACCAAATGATTTATCATGGTAAATCCGTAGTTCGCGGTGTGAAGCGTGCCATGGTTATCGTTGACATGCCTTTCGGCTCTTATCAAGGCAATGAGTTGGAAGGACTGGCCTCTGCCATCCGCATCATGAAGGAAAGTCATGCCGATGCCCTTAAATTGGAGGGGGGCGAGGAGGTCATCGGTACGGTGAAACGTATTCTCAGTGCCGGTATTCCTGTTATGGGACATCTTGGTTTGATGCCGCAATCCATCAATAAATATGGGACATATACCGTTCGTGCCAAGGATGAGGCGGAAGCTGAGAAGTTAGTGAGAGACGCCCACTTACTGGAAGAGGCCGGATGTTTCGGACTGGTATTGGAAAAAATTCCTGCTGCTTTGGCTGCCCGTGTGGCAAGCGAACTGACCATTCCCGTTATCGGTATCGGTGCCGGTGGCGATGTAGACGGTCAGGTATTGGTAATACAGGACATGCTGGGTATGAACAACGGTTTCCGTCCCCGTTTCCTACGCCGCTATGCCGACTTGCATACGGTGATGACGGATGCCATCAGCAAATATGTATCCGATGTGAAGAACTTAGATTTCCCGAATGAGAAAGAGCAGTACTAACAAACTTATGACATTGAATTTTTGGCGGATATGTACGGCCAACCTGTTGCTGTTTACATCGGTCTACATGCTTTTCCCTTTGCTTCCTTTTGTGATGGGGCAGCAATTGAATGTTTCCGTCGGAGAGGCGGGTAGCATGTTTTTGTATTTTGCAGCCGCCATGTTTTTTGTAGGGCCTTTTCATGCTTATCTGGTGGATGAGTATAAAAGGAAACATGTGCTTCTTTTTTCTACGCTCGTTATGTTGGCTGCAACCGTAGGCTATGCTTTTGTAGACAGCTATGAGAAGCTTATGTTATTGGCGCTGGTTCAGGGAGCATGCTTTGGATTGGCAACGACAGCAGGTATCACCGTGGCTATCGATATTACCACTTCTACACGTCGCAGTGCCGGAAATATGGTCTACGCATGGGCTGCACGCTTGGGCATGCTGATAGGTGCGGGAGTGGGAATCTGGCTGTACAGAGTGTACGGTTTCCGCATGGTGGTCTATCTTTCTGTGGCAATAGGCATGGTAAGCTTTCTTTTCGCATCAAGGGTATATGTGGCTTTTCGTGCTCCCATAGGAATGACATTGTGTAATATAGACCGTTTTTTGTTGCCGCGTGCGTGGGTACTTGCCACTAATATGCTGCTGGTGGCTTTTATTCCGGGGGTACTGTTGCCCTTGATGTTTGCAGGCAACTATTGGGCACTGCCGACATTGGCTGTATTGGCATTTATTGTGATTCCGTCGATGAAGATGTTTGTCAAACTGTCGTATCATTGTCAGCGGGGAACAGCCAATACTACCTGCCATCTGTCGATGGAAGCGGGTTTTTTAATCGGAGTTTACGTGGCTTGCCGCCTGATGAACGAGGCGCAAATCTATCATGCCGCCTCTGTTGCCGCCATCCTTGCGCTGTTCTTTTTTGTGCTGCTAACTTATCCTTACTACAAGAAAAAACGAGTAAGATAAGGAACAAAAATTATCAACCCTATAATAGCTGCCGTTACAGCGCACACCAGCACTGCTCCGGCGGCTATGTCTTTCACTTTTCCTGCGATGGGATGCTGTTGGGGAGAGACCAGATCGACCAGCCGTTCAATGGCTGTATTGAATAATTCGGCAGCTATCACCACACCGATGCAGAGAATGACAATCGTCCACTCTATCTTGGTTATGCTTAAAATGAATCCGGCAATCACCACGATGATTGCGGCAATCAGATGAAAACTCAGGTTCTGCTCCTTTCCTATACAGCACCAGATTCCTTTCCAAGCATAACCGAAACCGTAGAGTTGCTTTTTAATATCGTATTTCATTACATTGATTTGTTTATGATGGAATGATTGATTTACTTTCAGAAAATGGTGGATAGAAATCATCATGGCAAATTAGGAAATAACTCAGCTTCTCGAAACCTGCTTCACTCCTTTCACTGTTCTCAACTTCTTGATAAGCGTTTCCAAATGTCCCGTATCGCTTACCATAATAGTCAACGTTCCGGAGAATAACCCGTCATGAGAGTCTATTCCGATGCTTCGCAGGCTGATGCCCATCTCTTTGGCAATGATGGAGGTTATATTGGTTACGATGCCTATATCATCGTGTCCCACTACACGCAAGGTAATGGGATATTGTGTTCCTTGTGATTTTCCGGCCCAACGCGCTTTCACGATACGGTAGCCGAAACGTGAGCGCAAGTCACCGGCATTGGGGCAGTCGCAGCGATGTATCTTGATGCCCCCTGTCACACTGACGAAACCAAAAACCTCATCTCCGTAGATAGGGTTGCAGCAACGTGCCAGTTTGAAGTCCAACCCTTTCAGGTTCTGGTCGATGACGAGCACGTCTTCTTTGCTGCCTATCTCTTCAGGCAGGGTTTGTTGCAGGTTGTAGCTTTCAGCGCTGCGATAGCTGATTTCATCTCGTGTATCGCTTTCCCGCTTTTGCTGTTCGAGATACTTGTCTATGATGTTGTTCACATCCAGCACTTCGTCGGCAATGGCCTGATAGAAATCCGTCACCACCTTGAAACCGAGGCGCTTGATGAGACGCATCATGATGGCCTCGTCATATTCAATTTTTCGGTTCTTGAACTTGCGTTCCAACGTCTCCTTGGCAAAGGCGTGCTGACGGGCCGCCATCTCTTTCAATGCCTGGCGTATCTTGGTACGGGCTTTGGAAGTGGTTACGATATTCAGCCAATCTTGTTTCGGAGTTTGTGTGTTCGACGTCATGA
Source organism: Prevotella heparinolytica (assembly GCF_002998535.1). Lineage (NCBI taxonomy): Bacteria > Pseudomonadati > Bacteroidota > Bacteroidia > Bacteroidales > Prevotellaceae > Prevotella > Prevotella heparinolytica. The sequence goes on from NZ_CP027234.1 coordinate 1,027,573, forward strand.
TTTCCACCTGATCGCCGCTTTGCAACACCTGTTTCAATTGTACGTTTTTACCGTTCACTTTGGCTCCAATACACTTGCATCCCAATTTGGTGTGAATGTGGAAAGCGAAGTCGAGTACGGTGGAACCTTTACCCAATTTGAACAAATCGCCTTTCGGAGTGAATACGAAAACCTCATCTTCATACAAATCCAACTTAAACTGGTCCATCGCTTCCAATCCGCTACTGTCGGAGTTCTCCAATGCCTCGCGTACGGAAGTCAACCATTCGTCCAGTCCGGATTCGCCTTTTATTCCTTTGTAGCGCCAATGGGCGGCGAGTCCCCGTTCAGCTATCTCGTCCATGCGCTCCGTGCGTATTTGTACTTCCACCCATTTCCCTTCGGGGCCCATCACGGTGATGTGCAGCGATTCGTATCCGTTGCTTTTAGGCACGGATAGCCAGTCGCGCAGACGCTTCGGGTTGGGTTGGTACATATCCGTCACAATGGAGTATGCCTGCCAGCATTCCAGTTTTTCTTTTTCCAGTTGCGAGTTCAGAATGATGCGGATGGCAAACAGGTCATACACATTTTCGAAAGCGCATTTCTGCTTCTTCATTTTCTGGTAGATGGAATGGATGGACTTGGTGCGTCCCTTGATATGGAACTTCAGTCCGGCCTTTTCCAATTTCTTTTGTACAGGTGCGATGAAAGCAGCAATATACTTGTCGCGCGAAGCTTTGGTTTCGTTCAGCTTATCTTTTATATGATAGTAAATCTCTTTTTCCGTGTATTTCAGCGAGAGGTCTTCCAATTCCGACTTCAGTTTGTATAATCCCAGCTTATGGGCAAGGGGCGCATAAAGATAGGCTGCCTCGTTGGCCACCTGGCGGCGGGCTTCGTCGTTCTCGACATCCTTTATCTGCCGCATAATATTTACGCGGTCGGCAATCATGATGAGAATGACCCGCATGTCTTCGGCGAATGAAAGCAGCAGGTTGCGGAAATTCTCGGACTCGATGGTGGGACTTTTGGCGTAAAGCTCGTTCACGCGTATCAGGCCGCGGATGATGCCTGCCACATCTTCACCGTAGATTTGTTCCACTTCCTGAGAGCTGCAAGTACCGCAACGCACGGAATCGTGCAGCATGAGTCCCAAGATGGAGGCCCGCTTCATGCCGATTTCTTCTGCAACGATGACAGCCGTCTGCATGTCCTTGATGACTGGATTCAGGCCGAATATATCCCGTTGCACATGATTGTTCTGTATAGTGTTGGCAAGATGGGTTTTCAGTTTCTTGAAGTCACCCTTCCGGAGTGTTTCTCCCGAAAGCTGCAACAGCTTCCGGTAGAGGGAGAAGAGTAAAACTTTCTCTTGATTCGTGAAAAAAACATCTATTTCCATAATCGTCTGTATTTTATGTCTCAAAGGTAAGTTTTTTCTTTATTACCTTTACCGTCGTTCCGCTTTTTTTTGTATTTTTGGGCATGAATTAATAAACCGCTAAACGATATGATAACACCGCAAGACAAAGAGTTGCTTAAAAGTAAGGGCATCTCTGAAGAACAGATAGCTGAACAGTTGGCTTGTTTCAAAAAAGGTTTTCCATACTTGAAGTTATCTGCTGCCGCTTCTGTCGAGAAAGGAATATTGACTCCGGACACGAACGAGCAGAAGGAATATCTGGATGCTTGGGAGGGATATACGCAAACTGACAAAGTGGTGGTTAAGTTTGTGCCTGCTTCGGGAGCGGCAAGTCGTATGTTCAAGAACCTGTTTGAATTTCTTGGAGCGGATTATAATGTCCCTCAAACAAGTTTTGAGAAAATGTTTTTCGAGAAAATAGAAGACTTTGCTTTCTACGATGATTTGAATATGGCTTGCCGGAAGACGGTAGGAGAGGATGTGCCTGCTTTGCTTGCTTCCGGAAACTATAAAGCGATTGTTGCCGCTCTACTCGAAGCTGCGGGATTGAACTACGGCGCTTTGCCCAAAGGCCTGTTGAAATTCCACAAATATGAAGATGGAAACCGCACGCCTTTGGAAGAACATCTGGTGGAAGGGGCGTTGTATGCCGCCAACAAGAATGGGAAAGTGAATGTGCATTTCACGGTTTCTCCCGAACATCGCACTTTGTTTCGGACGTTGGTGGACGCAAAGGCTATGGCATATGCCCAAAAGTATGGCGTGAACTATAACGTCACTTTCTCGGAGCAGAAGCCGAGCACCGACACCATTGCCGTCGATATGGAGAACAATCCGTTCCGCGATGCCGGCAAATTGTTGTTCCGTCCGGGGGGACACGGTGCCTTGATCGAGAATCTGAACGACCTCGATGCGGATGTTATCTTCATAAAGAATATCGACAATGTGGTGCCGGATAGGCTGAAAGGCGATACCGTATTGTATAAGAAGCTGATTGCAGGTGTGCTGGTAACGCTTCAACAGAGAGCTTTTGCTTATCTGCGACTGTTGGATAGCGGTAGATATACGCATGAACAAATCCTTGAAGTCTTGCAATTCCTGCAAAAACAGCTTTATTGCAAGAATCCGGAAATAAAGGATCTGGAAGATGCCGAACTGGTGATTTACCTGAAAGAAAAATTGAACCGTCCGATGCGTGTTTGCGGCATGGTGAAAAATGTTGGAGAACCCGGTGGCGGTCCGTTCCTTGCTTACAACAGCGACGGTACTGTTTCTTTGCAGATTCTGGAAAGCTCGCAGATTGACATGGATGATCCGGCAAAGAAAGAAATGTTTGAGAAAGGCACTCATTTCAACCCGGTGGATTTGGTTTGTGCCGTGCGTGACTATAAAGGTCATAAATTCGATCTCGTGAAGTATGTAGACAAGGCTACGGGCTTCATTTCCTACAAGTCGAAAAATGGCAAAGACCTGAAAGCATTGGAGCTGCCCGGATTGTGGAACGGAGCCATGAGCGACTGGAACACGATATTTGTGGAAGTGTCTTTGTCTACATTCAATCCGGTAAAGATGGTGAATGATTTGTTGAGGGAACAACATCAATAAATTCGTTAACAAGGCGACGATTTACTATTTACTATTTGACCGAGATCCGGCAATAAAGTAGGTGGTAAATCGTCGTTTTTATGCTTGAGTATTAATTGTAAATAGCCCAATAAATAGATGAAGAAGATTTTATTGTTAGGATCCGGTGAACTGGGTGGAAAAGCCAATCAACTTTGACCCTTTTGGCCAAACGTTTTTGCCCCCTTTGGGCACAATAAAATTGACCCTTTTGGCTCAAATAAGAATACCCCCCTTAGGTAACAGTGGCCATTGATTTTTATGTAGATTTGTGACACCCGAGTCCTGGTGTAACGGGTTAACCATAAAATCTACATATATGAATAAAAGAATTAAAAGCATTTTAAGATGCTATGCCTCAGGTATGGGAATCAAAGAAATGGCTTGTACGTTTTGTATTTCCCGTAACACGGTTCGTAAGTATGTCCGCCATTTTCTTTCAAGCGGTAAAAGTATCGAAGAGCTCCTTACTTATTCCGATAGGCAGCTGGATGAGATATTCGGTAATACATCGCTCCGTCATCGTGAACCTTCTTCCAAAAGGGTTGAATTGGAAGCGTTGCTTCCCGATTATGTATCTCAATTATCACGTAAAGGGATGAGTGTGAGAAAATTATTCAAGAAGTATCATGCTGCGTATCCTGACGGCTATGGGCTATCATCTTTCAAGCGGATTATCCGCGAATACAGATTTCGCATCAAGGTTGTCGGTCATGTAGAGCATTATTCCGCAGACCAGATGTATGTTGATTTTGCCGGCGACAAACTTGAAGTTGTCGATGAGATGACGGGCGAGACGAAGAAGTCCGAGGTATTCGTTGCCATCCTTCCGTTCAGCCATTACACCTACTGCGAGGCCGTATGGTCTCAACGCAAGGAAGATTTGATAAGGGGGTGCGAGAATGCCATGTATTATTTTGAAGGTGTTCCTGCGGCCATTGTACCCGACAACTTGAAGGCTGCCGTAACGAGAAGCGACCGTAACGAGCCTGTCATCAATGAGGATTTCGCCGCCTTCGCCGAACACTACGGTTGCGCTGTCTATCCCGCCCGTGTGCGCCATCCCAAGGACAAGGCCTTGGTTGAAAATGCGGTGAAGCTGCTCTACCGATCCGTTTACTTTGAAATAGAAGGAATGACATTTACAAGTCTGGATGAGCTCAATGCCGCCATCCGTGTTTCCTTGCAGAAGTTCAATGGGAAGGTGATGGCCGGTCGGGAAATGTCGCGCAGGGAAATGTTCCTGCGTGGCGAAAAAGACTATCTCCGTCCGCTTCCCCAGCAACGTTACATAGTGAAGGAGAGGAAAGTAATGACCGTTGGCAAGAACTCTTATGTTTCGTTGTTCAAGCACCATTACAGCGTTCCGAGAGAATATGTAGGAAGACGCGTAACGATGCTCTACGATGCCGACACGGTGGAAATCTATTGTGGTATGAATCTTGTTGCCACACACGGCCGCTGTGATATTCCCTATACCTATTCATGGAAAAGGAGCACAACTTGCCTGGGCACTACGGCCCTTATGACAAGGATCTGGATGAACTCTTCCGGCAAGCCTCAGAAATGGATAATATCGTTTTGAATTATCTTCGTGAAGTGGAACGAACCATGCAATATCCCCAAAAGCGTTCAGATCATGTCGGGGCATTCTGGCTCTGGAAAAGAAATACGGCCGTGACCGTCTCATCGCAGCATGCGCATGCGCAGACCAGAAGCTGCAATACGGTTACCAAGCCTTACGAGAGGTGCTGGGATTGGGAGAAGATGCCGACTTCCTTCCCGATGAGGACGGAACAATACAGCCTCATGCAATTCCTATCACTCCGTTGAAACACAAGAATATACGTGGAAGTGAATACTACCAAAAAGAAAAGTCAGGACAATAAAAACGATATCATATGCAAACAAACAATAAAACAGCTCCTATTACGGGGCAACAAGATCAGAATACCATATCATTGGAGCTGATGAACCGAATGAAATTACACGGTATGGCAGAGGCCTTCCGGGAAAGCCTTGCCGGGACCACTACACAGTCAATGACAGCCGATACATTCCTTTCCATGCTCCTTGCACGCGAATGGGACTATCGTGCCCAGGCTGCCATCACAAGGCTTACCAAGAATGCAGCATTCCGATACAAGGCCTATGTCGAACAGATTGATTATGCTGTAAACAGAGGGCTGGACCGTAATCAGATGGAACGTCTTGCTACTCTTGACTTTGTACACAAAGGACAGAATCTTTTCATTACAGGTTCTTCAGGTACGGGCAAAAGCTATCTGGCTTGCGCCTTAGGCCACGAGGCGTGTAAAAGAGGAATCAGAACACTCTATGCCAATGCACCCAAAATGCTTGGTATACTAAAAGTCGCCAAGATTAAAGGGATGCTTGAAACAGAACTCAAAAAGATAGAACGCTGTCAGTTGCTCATCCTCGATGACCTGTTCCTCGTACCCCTTGATGCAAAGGAACGTCCCATACTGCTTGAAATCATTGAAGACAGGCATGAAAGGAAATCCATCATCATCACCTCGCAGTATCCCCCGTCCAACTGGTATGATATGATAGGAGACCCGACCATTGCCGATGCCATCCTTGACCGTATCATCCACACGGCTCATAACATAGAACTGAATGGTAAATCCTTTGCTTCCATTTTTCTTTTGTTGTTCAAGGGTTAAAACTCGAATAATGAGGGTTGTGCTATCTGCTGTTCCACCTGCTTCTCCGCTTTTGGTTTCTTGGCGGTCAGTTTGCGGTATTCCTCTGCTTGGTATCGCTCGATAGCCTTTTTCCGTGCTTCTGCTTTTTCCTCCTCTGTAAGTTCGATAGTATGGTTTACCACGACTTGGCAGTTGAGGGACTTGCCCACCTCAATGTTATCCTCATCGTAGTAGTGAACGGCAAGGGAATATACCTCCTCATCGGACAGACCTGCACACCCCATTCTTTGGACTTCCGTCAAGATGTAGGTAATGCACTCGTCTATGTTTTTATTCTCCTTGCGGAAACTCTCTGCAAAGAGTTCATCGTATGATGCTCTCGTTTCCAAATAGTTTTGGATAACGTCCTTGAAATGTTCTGTTCCTTTCATTGTCTTATATAGTTAGATGGTTTCTAAAATGATTTCTTGGATATGAATAGGTTCAACTTCTGAAAAGAGATAGAGTATAAATTCCTTTCTGTCCTTCCGATAGAGTTCCTTGTATAGTTCCCCAAAGGTGGATATGTTTCCGTTGAGGTAAACCGATACCATATACTCGAAGATGTTGTCCACTTCGTAGTATCTGCATTGCTGTGCGATTGTCTTGCTTCTTCTTTTCATATATCTGTCTGTTTAAGAAATGAGTATCCAAAGTATTGTCCCGATGATGAGGGCATAAGCCAAAATGTATGCGGCGATTGCCAAAGCAATGGTAAGGAGTAGCCGAATGAGGAGTTTTCCCACACATATCCATGCCAGCCAAAGCCAGACACTTCCGCCACAAAGGAGAGAGCCTGCGAGTGCAAGTACCACCCAAATTGATATTTTGTATCTCAGTTTCATCTTGTCTGATTTTTTGATTTTATGCGGATTTTAGAGGTGAGGGAGTTGAGTTTCCGTTTTCTTTTTCCCTGCTTCTCGCATATCCGACATTTTTTTTATGCGTCTTTCCGTCGGGTCGGTCGTTTTCGTTTCAGTGGCGTAAAAAGGTAGGGCTTAGGACAAACAAGGTTTTATGGCGAGAATACTACCTGCAATGAAATGGAAGTGTGGAGATTGTCGTCTAAACGGCTTGCCGCCCCGACCTTTTTTGTCCGTGGAAGCCCGGAACTACCTTTGCCGCTGACAACGAACAACCGATCCCGACATAATACACGGGCATAAGTGGAGGATGTGCAGACGGAGAAGCGGGGCGAAAACAAAAAACGCAGTTTTCGAGACTGCATCTTATCATAAAAACGGAATACACGGAAAACAAAAAGCCGCCCCAACGGACGGCTCTATGAAAATAATTTGGAGAAAATTCTTTTTTCTCACGATATACCTTTATCTTTGCAATAGGTTATTCGAGTTATGCAAAGCGTTGTATATCACTGTTGAAGATAGGTCGCTAAATCATTACCTACTGCATTTCATAACTCATAAGGCTGTTCATAGCCAATTACTTAGACCTAAATGATAGATTTTAAAAAAAAAAAGCATTGGTATAGAACAACGAGATACAATTTGTTTCTATATTTGCAAAGTTGTTTATTTAACTATTGAAGAGAACAAACGGTTAAGAGTAAACGTTTATAAGTGAAAATATTAATGTGGTTTGTGTACGGATAAACATTAAGTAATCTGCGTGTATATACGAAATCGACCACATTGCATTAGTTAGGTATTATTAAAGAAAAACAGAATAAAAAGATTGCTTATGTCACAGATTGCGGGACATATTTCACAGGTTATAGGTCCTGTGGTAGATGTTTATTTTGAAGGAACGGAGGCGGAACTGAAATTGCCAAGTATTCATGATGCGCTGGAGATTAAAAGACCTGACAAAAAAAGGTTGATTGTAGAAGTGCAGCAGCACATTGGCGAGAACACAGTGAGAACCGTAGCCATGGATAGTACGGATGGCCTGCAAAGAGGAATGAAAGTATATCCGTTGGGAGGTCCCATTACCATGCCCATAGGCGAGCAGATAAAGGGGCGTCTGATGAATGTGGTGGGCGACTCCATCGACGGAATGAGAGAGTTGGATCGTAATGGAGCCTATCCCATCCATCGTGAGCCTCCTAAATTTGAAGAGCTGACTACCGTGCAGGAAGTACTCTTTACGGGTATCAAGGTCATCGACCTGTTGGAACCATACAGTAAGGGAGGAAAAATCGGCTTATTCGGTGGAGCCGGTGTAGGCAAAACAGTGCTCATACAGGAACTCATCAATAATATTGCAAAGAAGCAACATGGCTTTTCCGTTTTTGCCGGAGTGGGAGAGCGTACTCGCGAAGGCAATGACCTGCTGAGGGAAATGATTGAATCCGGTGTCATCCGCTATGGAGAAGAGTTTAAGAAAAGTATGGAGGAAGGCAATTGGGACTTGTCGAAGATAGATTATGATGAAGTGGCTAAGTCGCAAGTATCCTTGATATTCGGCCAGATGAACGAACCTCCCGGTGCCCGCCAGTCAGTGGCATTGTCGGGACTGACAGTGGCCGAATCATTCCGCGACATGGGAGCTGATACGGATGGCCCGCGCGATATCTTGTTCTTCATCGACAACATATTCCGGTTTACGCAAGCAGGCTCCGAGGTTTCGGCCTTGCTGGGACGCATGCCCTCGGCAGTGGGCTATCAGCCTACGCTGGCCACGGAAATGGGAGCGATGCAAGAGCGCATCACCTCCACCCGCAAGGGTTCCATCACTTCCGTGCAAGCGGTATATGTGCCCGCCGATGACTTGACCGACCCTGCACCTGCCACTACCTTTACACACCTCGATGCCACCACGGTATTGAGCCGCAAGATTACGGAGCTCGGCATTTATCCTGCCGTAGACCCTTTGGAATCTACGTCGCGCATCCTCGACCCCCACATTGTGGGCGAAGAGCATTATGAGGTGGCGCAGCGCGTGAAACAAATTTTGCAGCGAAACAAAGAGTTGCAGGACATCATTTCCATTCTTGGCATGGAGGAACTCTCGGACGCTGACCGTACATTGGTGAACCGCGCGCGCCGAGTACAGCGTTTCCTGTCGCAACCATTCGCCGTGGCCGAACAGTTTACCGGCGTTCCCGGTACGATGGTTTCCATTGAGGACACCATCAAGGGGTTCAAGATGATTCTCGACGGAGAAGTGGACTACCTGCCCGAGCCGGCTTTCTTGAATGTGGGAACAATTGAAGAAGCCATCGAAAAAGGAAAGAAGTTGCTGGAGCAAGTAAAATAAAACGTGAGTTTTTTGTTCGATGAAACTTTCCTCCGATATCGGACATGCATAAATTGACAAACCCGTAAATAAAAAAGATGAAGAGACTGCATTTGGTTATTGTGTCGCCCGAAAAGGAGCTTTTCGGGGGCGAGGTAGAAAGCGTGACGTTGCCGGGTTCGGGCGGTTCGTTCATGATACTGCCGCAGCATGCCCCTATTGTATCGTCATTGAAAGCAGGAAAACTGACTTATGTGGTGAATGGCGAGGAGCATGAATCGCTGATTCAAGGCGGTTTCGTTGAAATGAACAATAACAGAGTCACTGTCTGTATAGAGTGAAGAAAGGGAATGAAAAGGATGAAACAAAAGCATACTATGTTTTTTATCGGCCTGTTTGTGCTGATGGGGTTGTTGACCTCCGTCGGCATGCATGCCGATAGCATCGCCGTACATCATCCGGTTACTGCCGCCATACAGGGCGGAGGCGACGGGACGGTTCCGGCAGAGAAGAAAAGCGGAATGGACGTGAAAAAGATTGTCTTCGGACATATCGGCGATGCTTATGAATGGCATATCACGACTTGGGGCAAGAGGCATATCACCATTCCGTTGCCTGTCATCGTATACAGCCGGATGTCGGGATGGCACGTCTTCTCATCCGCCCGGTTGGAAGAGAACGGAGGTAGCTACGACGGATTGTCGGTTGCTTCGGAGGGAAGCCGATTCGAAGGCAAATTGGTGGAGCATGACACGGCGGGAAATGAAGTTCGTCCGTGGGATTTCTCCATAACCAAGGTTGTATTTGCTTTGATAATCAACAGTGTGTTGCTGCTCGTCATCATCCTGAGCGTGGCTCGTTGGTATCGCAGGCATCCTCAAGGCAGTGCCGTTCCCGGAGGCTTTGTCGGTTTCATGGAGATGTTCATTATGATGGTGAACGACGATGTCATCAAGGGGTGCGTAGGGCCCAACTATCGTAAGTTCTCTCCTTATCTTCTGACGGCTTTCTTCTTTATATTCATCAACAACCTGATGGGACTGGTGCCTTTCTTTCCCGGCGGAGCCAATGTGACGGGAAACATTGCCGTTACTATGATTCTGGCTCTTTGCACTTTCTTTGTCGTCAATGTATTCGGAACAAAGGCTTACTGGAAAGATATATTCTGGCCCGATGTGCCTTGGTGGTTGAAAGTCCCTTTCCCGATGATGCCCATGATAGAGTTGTTCGGTATCTTCACCAAGCCTTTTGCCCTGATGATTCGTCTGTTTGCCAACATGCTTGCCGGACACATGGCGATGCTGGTGCTGACATCTCTTATCTTTATTTCGGCAAGCATGGGGCCGGTACTGAACGGTTCGCTGACGGTGGCTTCAGTTTTGTTCAATATCTTCATGAATGCTCTGGAGTTGCTGGTTGCTTTTATCCAAGCTTATGTGTTCACCATGCTTTCCGCGGTGTTCATCGGCTTGGCGCAAGTGGAGGGACATGAAGAGAAGAAGGAGACGTCACTCCCCGAACATGTAGATGTAGAAATGAAATAGAAAAGTATATAGGATTAATAAACATTTTAAAAATTGAAAGTTATGTTACTATCAGTATTATTGCAAGCTGCTGCGGCAGGTGTGGGAATTAGTAAGGTAGGTGCGGCATTAGGTGCCAGTATTGCCGTGATAGGTGCCGGATTTGGTATTGGCAAGATCGGTCATTCTGCCATGGAGGCCATTGCCCGACAGCCCGAAGCTTCCAAAGATATTCGTATGAATATGATTATTGCCGCAGCTTTGATTGAAGGTGTCGCTTTGTTGGCAGTGGTTGTATGTCTGTTGGTGTTTTTCTTATAATGTATAATCGGACAATAGTCTAAAGCATAAAAAAAGATTATGTCATTGTTATTACCGGATAGTGGTTTGCTGTTTTGGATGTTCCTTTCGTTCGGGGTGGTGTTTGTCGTGCTTGCCAAATACGGTTTTCCCATCATTACCAATATGGTGGAAGAGCGTAAAGCCTACATAGACCACTCTTTGGAAATGGCCCGCGAGGCAAATGTTCGGCTTGCCGAACTGAAAGCGGAGAGCGAAGCCTTGGTTGCCGCTGCCAACAAAGAACAGGGACGCATCTTGCGGGAGGCCATGCATGAGCGCGATAAGATTATTGTCGAGGCGCACAAGCAGGCGGAAGTTGTTGCCCAAAAAGAGCTGGACGAGGCGAAAAGGCAAATACGCCAAGAGAAGGAAGAGGCTATTCTTGATATCCGCCGTCAAGTAGCCGTTATGTCAGTAGACATTGCTGAGAAAATTCTTCGGAAAAACCTGAATGAAAGGGATGAGCAGATGGGGCTGATTGACCGGATGTTGAACGAAGTGCTGGCGGCAAGCAAGAACAATTAAAGTGGCTGAAAAATGGATATAGGAATCATTTCGATGCGCTATGCAAAAGCATTGATGGAATATGCCAAGGGCACGGGTACGGAAGATACCTTATACGAGAGATTCCGCATGCTCGACCGTAGTTTCAGAAAGCACCCCGATCTACGTGTGGCGTTGGATAATCCTATGCTGACAATACGCGAAAAGTTTGCGCTTATCTGTATTGCTGCTTCGGGCGATGCTCCTGCAGAAAGAGAGTTTACGCGTTTCATCACTTTGGTGCTGAAGAACCGGCGTGAAAACTTCCTCCAGTATATTTGTCTTAGCTTTCTGAACTTGTATCGGAAAGACAAGCACATCGGTGTAGGAAGGTTGATTACAGCCGTGCCGGTTAGCCGGGCTGTATGGGAACGCATTCATGACAGTGCTTCTTCCTTGCTGCATGCCAGCATGGAGTTGCATACGGAAGTGGATCCTTCCATTGAAGGCGGTTTTATTTTCGACATCAACGATTTTCGTCTCGATGCCTGCATTGCCACCCAGCTCAAAAAGGTGAAGCAGCAATTTATTGACAAAAACAGAAGAATAGTATAATAACGGTTAGCGATGAGTGGTCAGTGCATAGTAATGCTGTTTGGTGAGTACTCATTGCTAATCAATTAAAGACAGAAAACATGGTTTCTGAAAATATAAAAGCAAGCGAAGTATCCGATATTCTTCGACGTCAGCTCGAAGGTATCGACACCCGCGTGCAACTGGACGAGATTGGCACAGTGTTGCAAGTCAGTGACGGTGTGGCGCGTATCTACGGCCTACGCAATGCCGAAGCAAACGAGTTGCTTGAGTTTGATAACGGCGTCAAAGCCATTGTAATGAACCTTGAGGAAGATAATGTAGGCGCTGTATTGCTTGGCCCTACGGACAAGATAAAAGAAGGTTTCGTCGTGAAGCGTACCAAGCGCATTGCTTCCATCATGGTAGGAGAGAGTATGCTGGGGCGTGTGATAGACCCATTGGGAGCACCACTCGACGGTAAGGGGGCAGTAGGAGGAGAACTCTGTGAAATGCCGTTGGAGCGTAAAGCGCCGGGAGTCATCTTCCGTCAGCCGGTAAATCGGCCGTTGCAGACGGGGTTGAAGGCGGTAGACGCCATGATACCCATAGGGCGCGGACAGCGAGAGTTGATTATTGGCGACCGTCAAACCGGTAAAACGGCGATTGCCATCGACACCATCATCAATCAGCGTGCCAATTTTGAGGCAGGCGACCCGGTTTATTGCATCTATGTAGCCATTGGTCAGAAAGGTTCTACGGTGGCTTCTATTGTAAACACATTGCGCCAATACGGTGCCATGGACTATACCATTGTAGTGGCTGCTACGGCGGGCGACCCGGCTGCGTTACAGTATTATGCTCCTTTTGCGGGTGCTGCCATAGGCGAATATTTTCGTGATACGGGACGCCATGCGTTGGTGGTATACGACGACTTGTCCAAACAGGCCGTCGCCTATCGCGAGGTGTCTCTGATTCTGCGCCGTCCGTCAGGGCGCGAGGCTTATCCGGGCGATATTTTCTATCTGCACTCTCGTTTGCTGGAACGTGCTGCAAAGATTATCAGTCAGGAAGAAGTGGCTCGTGAAATGAACGACCTGCCCGACAGTCTGAGAGGTAAGGTAAAAGGCGGCGGCTCGCTGACCGCATTACCCATCATCGAGACTCAGGCCGGAGATGTTTCTGCCTATATTCCTACAAATGTGATTTCCATTACCGACGGACAGATATTCCTCGACTCGAATCTTTTTAATCAGGGTAACCGTCCGGCCATCGACGTCGGCATTTCGGTGAGTCGTGTAGGAGGTAACGCGCAGATAAAGGCGATGAAGAAAGTGGCCGGTACGCTGAAGATTGATCAGGCGCAATACCGTGAATTGGAAGCGTTTACCAAATTTAGCGGTGACATGGATCCTGTGACTGCATTGACCATTGACAAAGGGCAGAAGAACAAGCGTCTGCTGGTGCAACCTCAGTATGCTCCCATGCCCGTAGAGAAGCAGGTGGCCGTTCTTTATTGTGGCACACACGGTTTGCTGAAGAACGTTCCTTTGGATAAAGTTAGCGATTTTGAACGTGCTTTTCTCGAATCGCTTGAGATGAACTATCGTGCGGAGGTGCTTGATGTCTTGAAAACCGGTGCCATCAACGATGATATCTGCCAGAAGATGGAAGAAACGGCCGAGATGGTTGCAAGGCAATTTATGTAATGAAATCGTAAGACAGATATGGCTTCACTGAAAGAGGTAAAAAACAGAATAAGTTCCGTCAAGAGTACACGCCAGATAACATCGGCGATGAAGATGGTGGCTTCCGCCAAATTGCACAAAGCGCAAGGACGGATTGAGAATATGCTGCCTTATCAACGGAAGCTGAATGAGATTCTAACCAACTTCCTGCGTACGGACGCTTCGTTTGAGTCGCCTTATACGGAGAAGAGGACCGTGGAACGGGTAGCAATTGTCGTGTTCTCGTCCAATACTTCTTTGTGCGGCTCTTTCAATTCGAATGTGGTGAAGATGCTGGAACGGATGTTGGAAAGTTATCAGTCGCTGGGAAGAGAAAACATACTGATATATCCCGTAGGGAAAAAAATAGAAGAGGCTGTCAAGAAGATGGGATACGAGCCGCAAGGCAGTTACCGGTCAATGGCCGACAAGCCTTCGTATACAGAGGCTTATGAATTGGCGGGAAAGCTGATGCAGGAGTTTGTGAGAAGAAACATCGATCATGTGGAGCTGATTTACCACCACTTCAAGTCGATGGGAACGCAAGAATTGCTTTGCGAGAATTATCTGCCCATCGATCTTAGCCGAGTGGCGGAAGAAGCAAAGCTCGATACTGCTGCCGAGAATATCCGTAGCTTCAATAATGACTATATCGTAGAACCTTCCGTTGACGGGCTGATTGCCGAGCTTCTACCCAAAGTGTTGAGCCAGAAGTTATTTACGGTGCTTCTCGACTCCAACACCTCCGAGCATGCCGCCCGTATGCTTGCCATGCAGGCAGCAACGGATAATGCCAATGATTTGATTCAGGATTTAACAAAACAGTACAACAAAAGCCGTCAGCAAGCCATAACCAATGAACTACTCGACATTGTTGGCGGCAGCTTGAAGTAGTGGATTATCGGCTTTTACGGAGAGGCGCCCGGAAACAAAAGCGGCAATGAAAGACAAGGATAATGAAATAATCTTTATCTTTGCCCTATTGTGAAAGCATAACAATAGATGAAATCCGCCGATATCGATAACGAGAAGGAGCGGATTTGTTGAAAAAAGAGCATTTCAATGGAGCAAAATTCAGAATTGGCGCTTGCATGGCAATTAATAGAAAGTACCGGTACTCACCTTTTCCTGACCGGTAAGGCCGGTACCGGTAAAACCACTTTTCTGAGAAAACTGAAGTCCGAAAGTCCGAAACGGATGATTGTATTGGCCCCAACGGGGATTGCCGCAATCAATGCCGGCGGGATGACGATTCATTCTTTCTTCCAGATACCTTTCGCCCCTTATGTTCCTGAGAGTTCGTTCAGTGCGGATGGCAAAGTCACATACCGTTTTCGCTACGGTAAAGAGAAGATAAACATAATCCGCAGCATCGATTTGCTGGTGATTGACGAAATCAGCATGGTGCGTGCCGACTTACTCGACTCGGTGGATGCGGTGTTGAGACGCTTCCGCGACAGGAGCAAACCTTTCGGAGGAGTGCAACTGTTGATGATTGGCGACCTTCGGCAACTTTCTCCCGTTGTAAAGGAAGAAGAGTGGCAGATGCTGAGCAAATATTACGATACCCCTTACTTCTTTTCCAGCCAAGCTCTGAAGCAGACGGAATATTGTGCCATTGAGTTACGGAAAGTATATCGGCAGAATGACGAAGCATTTCTTGAACTGCTGAACCGCATCCGCGAGAACCGTTGCGACAGTCAGGTGCTGGAAGCCTTGAATCGTCGCTATATGCCCGGATTCGAACCTAAGAAGGAGGATGGATATATCCGTTTAGTCACTCATAACTATCAGGCTCAACGAATCAACGACCATGAATTGGCGCAACTTCCGGGACGCTCTTATGCTTTTCGGGCCAAGATTGAGGGGAAGTTTCCCGATTATTCGTATCCCACGGACGAGGTACTGGAGTTGAAACGCGGTGCGCAGGTGATGTTCGTAAAGAACGATACTTCCGGCGAGCACCGCTATTATAATGGCATGATTGGAGAGGTGACGGCTGTTTCGGCAGGTGGAATAGAGGTGCGCAGTAAGGAAAACGACGTGCCTTTCGCTCTTCAGGAAGAGGAGTGGACAAATGCCAGATATGTGTTGGATGAGGAAACCAAAGAAATTACCGAAGCCATTGAAGGTACTTTCCGGCAATATCCGTTGAAGTTGGCTTGGGCAATTACCATCCATAAGAGTCAGGGACTGACATTTGAACGTGCGCTGATTGATGCCAGCGCATCGTTTGCGCATGGGCAGACGTATGTGGCTTTGAGCCGTTGTAAAACTCTGGAAGGGGTGGTGCTCAGTGCACCGCTTTCGGCAAAAGCCATCATCAGTGACAATGCGGTAAATGCCTTTACAACGGAAGCGCGCCTGAACGAACCGGACGAGAAGCGCTTCAACTCTTTGCGGCAGGCTTATTTTGAGAACTTATTGTCGGGATTATTCGATTTTCAGTCTTTGGAACAAGCCTTGCGCAGATATGTGCGTTTGATAGACGAGCATTTGTATAAGCTTTTCCCAAAACAGTTGGCCGCCTGCAAAGAGGAAGTGGAGCGTTTTCACGAAAAGGTGACGAAGGTGGCCGCACGGTTCGGCCTCCAATATACCCGTCTAATTGCTGCTGCGGAAGATTATGCCACAGACAAGGTGCTGCACGAACGAATACACGCTGCTGCCGTTTATTTTTTGGAACAGTTGCAACCTTTGGATGTGCTGCTGGTGAACGGTGTGGTGTCTGACAATAAGGAATTGAAAAAAAAGCTCCGGAATGCGTTGGAAGAATTGGAAGATATGTATGATTTGAAGTCCGACTTGCTGCAACACATTCTGACACACGGATTCAAAATTACGGACTACCTGAAGCAGAAAGCACTTCTTACCCTTGACGATTCGGCCTCACAAAAGAAGAAACTTCGTGGAAAGGAAGTTGCAAAGAGAGGAGAAGCGTCGTTAGAAAGCAGAGAACATCAGTTTGAGAATGGCGGAGAAAGAAAACGGGAACGGAAGCGTGAGACTGCGGTTCTTGAAGTCCCTGCCGATGTGTTGCATCCGGTGCTTTACAATCGCTTGGTGGCGTGGCGCAATGCCGAAGCTTCACAACTGGGGCTACCGGTATATACAGTCATTCAGCAGAAGGCGATATTGGGAGTCAGTAATTTGCTTCCTTCGGATAAGGCCATGTTGATGCGTATTCCGTATTTCGGTAAGAAAAGCGTGGAGAAGTACGGAGATATTATTTTGCAGATGGTGCGCACTTATCAGAAAGAAAAAGGATTGATAGAACCGGAATTGTAAGCTTCTGTCTACCTTGAGGTGTGGGTTTATCTCTCCTAAGGTGTGGGCATATCTCCTTTGAAGTGTGGGCATAGCAATGCTGAAGTGTGGGCATAGAACTGCTGAAGTGTGAGGTTAGAGTTGTTAAAGTGTGGGCTTAATTTTTCTTCGGTGTAAGCTTATGCTTCTAAACATGCAAGCTTCTGATTTATATTGATTTAGGAAAGAGGAGAGATTATCCCGCTGATTGTCTGGATACTTCTGAATTTCATTTCCATAAACGTGAAAATGCACTTGTACAACTATTGAGGTAATACTTGTACAAGTGTGAAATATAGATTCTTACATTCTGAACATCAGCTTTATTCCTTCGTCCAATGTATGTGGCCGATAGTCCAGCTCTTTGCGGGCTTTTTCTATGCTCAGCCCGCTGAAGTGTGGGCGGGGTGTCTTTTCTCCCATTTCCGAAGTGGTGACGGGACGAATCAGCGAGCGGTCCAACCCCAAAACATCGGCTACTCGGTAAGCTATATCGGCTATGGTCAGGCACTCACTTCCACAAATATGGTAGATGCCGTTGTGCGGATGATGTATCAGTTTTTCTACTCCCTGCACAATATCTTCAACATAAGTCGGGGTGCGCCACTGGTCGGAAACGACGCGTATTTCTTCATTGCTTCTCAGTCGGTCGGCCACTAATTGGAGTACATTTCCATGTTGTCCGGGCAAGGCAGAACCATATACCACCACCACACGCACAATGGCATAATTCCGGCAAATGGCGGCTATGCGTTTCTCGCCCTCCAACTTGGTGCGGCCGTAGTAGTTTACGGGAGCAGGGACATCTTCTTCCGTATAGGGACGGTCTGCTCGGCCACTGAATACGAAATCTGTGGAGAGATGGATAAGACGACTGCCGTGTATCTCGCAGCAGTTTGCCAGATGCTCTGTGGCGGTAATGTTGATGGCGTCGGCTTCTTCATGATGCGTCTCACAATAGTCGGGTACGGAGAGGGCGGAGGTATTGATGACGATTTCGGGTTGTAGGTCCTGAAAAAGTTGTTTCACGGCTTCGGGGTCTCGTATGTCGATACGGACATAGCGATAGTTCCCCGAATGAGGGCAGATGTCATCATGCAGGGAGCAGCCCGTTATCTGATAGGATGTGCGGCGCGAGAAATCATTGAGGATGTGTCTGCCGGTAAAACCGTTCGCACCTATAACCAATATCTTCTTTTTCATAAATCAGTGGTATATATAATGCTTATCAGGGGTATGGCATTTTTCTTCCTTGTTGCACTTCGATGCGTATGCCAAACGCTCCGTTGGCCGATTTCAACTCGAACGCACCTTTGAAGTTGTTTCTTTCCCACGGAAGAGCGGAAGGATTATATACTTTCCGGCCATCTTTATCGTATTCTCCATAAGTATTGATACGCATGCCGTTTTTCAAGACGAAGCTTCCCATCTGTAAATTATCGGTAGGAGAACCGAAACCGGTCAGTCCGAAAGGGTTTGGCCCGAAATAGCGGGAGTTGCTGAGGGAGAACAGGTTTGAAAGCCCTTGCGAGTAAGTCACGTCGGTATTCAGACGAAAGATTCGGCTGTAATCTTTGCTTGCATCCGGAATCTCCAGCGTAAACTTAGGCAGGGTGGGAGGAGATACATTCATCAGCCCCATGTCAAGCAGGAAGCCATCGTAGTTTTTTATATTCGGTGGAAGCTCCCTTATCGTATCGGTAGGTGTCTCGTTCTGTGCGCCGGCTGATGATATGCCGGCAAGCAACACAATGATGCAAAAGAATATTCGTCTCATCGATTCGTTCATTATTAAGTTTCCATCTGTCGTACATGCAGTTTGAAGAGACAACGTTGGTAGTGTCTGTACACACATGTAAATGCAGTCCGAACTGCTTGTAAGCATAGTATGAAAGCCCGATAAACGACAGATTGAACAAAGATAATTCTTTTCGGAAGCAATGGGAAAAAACTTTGTATTATTTCTATTTCTTTATATGAATGCGGTGAGGTGCTTGCAAAGATTTGCTTTCTCCTTGTTGTCAGGCATTGGACTCTCTCATGACAAACACTTGTGTCTGTCCGCTAAAAAAGTTCCGATGTCTGCAGAAAAACTTTGCGATGTCTGCAGAAAAACTTTGCGAATACGGGAAGTATTCTATATCTCAGCACTTGCGATGTGTATCTCAGCGCCTGCGATATGTATCTCAGCGCCTGCGATATGTATCTCAGCACTTGCGATGTGTATCTCAGGGCTTGCGATAGAGTTTTTTTTCCTGATAAAGAGAACTTTTTCTGCAGACATCGCAAAGTTTTTCTGCAGACATCGGAAACTTTTTTAGCGGTATGTCAATAACCGGCCGTATAACAGGAAAGCTGATAGCTGTACGTCTTTGTTTCAAGCATTCTCGCCGAATCGGCGTTAATTATTGGTAAAAGGGGGGATGGATTACTGATCCTCTTTCTTGCATCTCGTACCTTTGCATCTCATTAATCAAAATCGTAAAATACATGATGAGGCCCATGAAACGGAGTGGAAGGATGCTCTTCACTTTTATTTTTGTTTTGCAAAGCATAGTTGCATCGGCTCAATACCGAATACAAGGCATAGTGACCGATTCCATCGGCATTCCGATAGATGCGGCGGTGGTGGTGCTGATGAATCCCGAAACCGGTGTTTCCATTCGGCAGGGCATCACTTTCTCCGATGGAAAGTATAGCATGGATGTGGCGGGGGATATACAAATCTATGTAAGTTGCCTCGGCTATAAGCAATATTTGAGCGATCCGTTCAAAGTGGGTAATGATACTGTAATCTCCGATATCCGGTTGCGCTCAGAGAGTTTTCTGCTGGATGATGTGGTAGTCATCGGCGAGAAGCAATCTCCGTCGATAAAGATAGAGAGCGGGAAAATGATTTTCACGCCCAAAAACAGCAGCATCACGGCCGGAAGTTCCGCCCTTGAAGTACTGAAGAAAACACCGGGCATCTTCGTCGATGGAGAAAACAACATCAGCATCGGAGGTAAGAACAGTGTATTGGTCATACTCAACGGAAAGCAGACGTACATGCAGAAGGACGAGCTGGTTGCTCTGCTGAGGGCCACTCCATCGTCCTCGGTGGCTTCGGTAGAGGTCATCCACAATCCTTCGGCCCGATATGATGCGGAAGGCTCAGGCGGCATCATCAACATCAATATGAAGAAAAGCAAGATGGAAGGCTTTTTCTTTTCGCTCAACAACGGGGTTTCTTATTGGAATCACCCGAGAGAAAATACAGAACTCTCTTTCAGCTATACGAAAGGAAAATTCAGCCTGTCGGGCAACTACAATCATGCTTTCGGACATTTCGATATGGACTACGGTCTGCATCGTCGTCAGAACGGGAAAGACTATTACAGCCCTACGCAGGACACGGACAAACGCAAGACCGTGTCCGGAAACCTGCAAATAGAGTATGCGCTGAGCGGGAAGCAAACCATCGGAGGACGCATAGATGCCAATACACTGTTCGGGCCGGGAATCACTAATACCGTGACGGAAATAAGGGATATGGAAAGCATGAAGCTGGAGCGGATTCTTTATGCCCAAAATGATTATTATATGCAGAAGGGAAACCGATATGGAGGAAACCTTTATTATATGTCAACGCCCGAAGAGGGTGTCAGCTACACGCTGGACATCAACTACGCATGGTTTGATGGCGGTTCCGGCAACCGGCAGCCTAACAAATACCTCGCACCCGACGGGAAAGTACTGGAGGATAATCTTTACAAGTCGGTAAATAGCAGGAATATCCATATCTATGCCTTGTCTTATGATCAGCAGCATCCTTTATGGAACGGTGAGCTGAAGTCCGGGATGAAATATTCGTCGGTCCGTGCAGACAATGGTTATTGGTTCTATAACGTGGTGAACGAGAAGGAAATAATAGACCGTACCCAGTCCAACGCCTTCGGGTATAGAGAGCAAATACTGGCTGCTTATATGCTTTATTCTCGCGCCATAGGCGGCAAACTAAAACTGGAGGCGGGGGTGCGCGGCGAATATACCTTCTCCGACGGAACCTTGCATTCCGTAGACGGGAGGAGCGACGAGAAGAACAGACGTAACTATTTTAACCTGTTCCCGACCTTTGATTTGAATTATCGGCTCAATGATAATCATGTACTGACATTGAGCTATGCTAACAGGATAGACCGTCCGGCTTATCAGGATTTGAATCCTTTTGAGTATCTTCTCGACGAATTGACCTCATGGAAAGGAAATCCTTTCCTCATTCCACAGAAAATGCATCAGTTGTCTCTCTCTTACTCTCACAAACGGACGGCACTGACTGTCTCTTATTCGTACATGAAAGATTATAAGACGCAAATCACCGATACAGTTTCCGTCAGCAAGATGATTATGACGTCGCGCAACATCGGGAAGCAGCAGAGGCTCTCGCTGACCTTGTTTCAGGGTCTTGATATGACGCGATGGTGGGAGATGAACCTGAACCTGATAGGGTATTACATTAAAAACGACATCGCTTTCGACCGCTACCGGACATTCGATTTGGACGACTTTGCCGGTATTTTCTCCATTCAGAATACGATACGCCTTCCGTGGCTGATTCAAATGGAGCTGAACGGCTCGTATGCGACCAGACATTTGGGGACTTCCAATGAACACATAGAATCTTCGGGCTGTGTCGATGTCGGTT
The DNA here is from genome assembly GCF_002998535.1 of Prevotella heparinolytica. Taxonomy (NCBI): domain Bacteria; kingdom Pseudomonadati; phylum Bacteroidota; class Bacteroidia; order Bacteroidales; family Prevotellaceae; genus Prevotella; species Prevotella heparinolytica. The sequence goes on from NZ_CP027234.1 coordinate 1,049,145, forward strand.
TCAGTAAAAGCTTTGACGATAAAAGGTGGACGGTCAGTCTGGCTGTGAGCGACATTTTTCGAACCAGCCGATGGGATAATTACCGCTCATTCACCGGTTTTCAATTGTGGAATTGGGGAAAGAGCGAATCAAGGCAGATAAAGCTGAATGTAGCTTACAGATTCGGAAAGAAGAAGGATGTTTCGCACAATAGCAAGTTTGAGGAAGTAGATAGATTGTAGCCATATCTTCATGTATAAAATAATCAAAGGCTGCATGATTGCAGCCTTTGATTATTTTGATGTATGCTGAGCTAAGCAGCCGTTTCCTATTAATATGCAAACAGTGGATACTCTTTCATTTTCTTGTTTACACGTGTGCGAACGTCTGCGATGACTTGTTCGTTGTCTACGTTGGAAAGAACGGTTTCAATCATTTCTGCAATTTCAAGCATCAGGTCTTCCTTAGCGCCACGGGTTGTGATGGCGGGAGTGCCCAAACGGATGCCGGAGGTCTGGAAAGCCGAACGGCTGTCGAATGGAACCATGTTCTTATTTACGGTGATGTCGGCAGATACCAAGGCCTTTTCTGCAACTTTACCGGTCAGGTCGGGATATTTGCTGCGCAGGTCTACCAGCATGGAGTGATTATCCGTACCGCCTGAAACGATTGTGAAGCCACGGGCTATCAATGCCTGTGCCAATGCGGCGGCATTCTTTTTCACTTGCTTGGCATACTCTTTCCATTCCGGTTGCAGAATTTCGCCGAAAGCCACAGCCTTTGCTGCGATGACGTGCTCCAACGGACCGCCCTGAATGCCCGGGAATACGGCCGAATCAAGCAATTGCGACATCATCTTGATTTCTCCTTTCGGAGTTGTTTTGCCCCATGGGTTGGGGAAGTCCTTACCCATCATGATGACACCGCCTCGAGGACCGCGCAAAGTCTTGTGGGTGGTGGAGGTAACGATGTGGGCATACTTCACCGGATTATCCAGTTCGCCGGCAGCAATCAGTCCGGCAGGATGAGCCATGTCAATCAGCAGGATGGCGCCAACCTTGTCGGCAATTTCGCGCATGCGCTTGTAGTCCCATTCGCGTGAATAAGCAGATCCGCCGCCAATAATCATTTTCGGTTTCTCGCGCAGGGCAATTTCTTCCATTTGGTCATAGTCCACGCGTCCGGTCTCCTGATTCAGATTGTATTCGCAGGGAGTGTAGATGATGCCGGAAGTGTTGACCAACGAACCGTGAGAGAGGTGTCCGCCGTGGGCAAGGTTTAATCCCATGAATTTATCGCCCGGATTCAGTACGGTGAGGAATACGGCAGCATTGGCTTGTGCACCGGAGTGGGGCTGTACGTTTGCCCATTCTGCTCCGAAGATTTGTTTTAGTCGGTCGATGGCTATCTGTTCGCTTTGGTCTACTACTTCGCAACCGCCGTAGTAACGCTTGCCGGGATAACCTTCGGCATACTTGTTGGTCAGACAGGATCCCATGGCCTGCATAACTTGATCACTGACAAAATTCTCTGATGCAATCAGTTCAATGCCTTTGAGCTGACGTTGATGTTCTTTTTCGATGATGTCGAAAATTAAATCGTCTCTTTTCATTACTGCTTATTAGATAAGTTGATAAATCGGTGCTTTTCTCTTGTAGAGCACAAATTTAAAGGAAATAAATGAATAAACGGAAAGATGGTACAGAAAATTATGCTTAGAAAAGTACTCCGAAAGAAAAACTGAGCACGTTGTCCCGGCGTTTGAAACGTATTCTGTTTTTTGCGGTTTCATCCGTTGCTTTGTTTTCATTGGTCGGTATGTCGTAAGTGACGCGTTTGGAGATATTGTGCAGCCCGATATCGTAACGGAAATCGAAAAATATACGCGAGATGGTGACCGATACGCCCGTCGTAAAGCTAATGTTGAAAGGGTGTAGTTGCTCACGGATGTTTTTCTGATTGAATCCGTCAAACGTTATATCGCTTTTTTTATTCCAGATATATCGTATTTTAGGTCCTCCGAAGACGGCAAGGCGGTAAGGGCCTTCTTTGATAATGTTATAGCCATAGATGACAGGGAAGTCTATGCTGTGGATGGATGATGTAATAGAGGCCTCCACCGACGGGGGCGTTGTAGTGGCAACGGCCGGCAAAGGACGTTCGAAAGTAATGTTGCAACGATTGATATTGTATGAAATTTCGGGCTGAAGGAAGTGCCTATTGAAGTTTATCCGCATGAAAAGAGAACCGAAATAGCCTATTTTATAGTTGTTCTGTACTTCTTCAACGGGCACTCCGTCGACATTGAAGCTGGAGATGAGGAATAAAGAAGAAGTAAATCCGCCTTTAACGCCGAAATTTACCAGACGGTCTTTTCTTTGGATGGGTTGTTCATCATCAACTGTACCCGGCACCATAGGGGTCTGTGCCCACATTGCTGCGGAAAGAATCGCTGAGTATAAACAGATAAAGGTTCTTTTCAATTTCATGCCTGTCTTAAATATTTCATCGGTCGTTCGCTACTTGTTTCCTTTCTTTTCTACCGACCATCCGAATTTGCCTATCTTTTCGCCCAACTCATAATATCCGCCATGCACGTAGACCAACGGATTGGTTTCGGCCAATTCGAGCTTGCCGGTTTGTGGATTAAGGTTGCTTGTTTCGGCGCGGACGTTCACTACCTCGGCGATGAACATGTCATGCGAGCCGAGAGATATGATTTCCTTTACCCTGCACTCTATGCAGAGCGGAGACTCTTCGATGAGGGGAGCGCTGACCACGGTACTCTTTCCCGGCGTCAGACCCATTTCTTTAAATTTGTCATGGTTTCTGCCTGAGCGTACACCGCACCAATCAGTGGCATGTGCCATCTCTTTCGTGGTCAGGTTGATGACAAATTCCATGTTGCGTTTGATGATGTCGTAGGAGTATCGTTCGGGACGCACGGAAATGTAGCACATGGGCGGATTCGTGCAAATCGTCCCCGTCCATGCTACGGTCAATATATTATATTCTTCCGGAGTGCTTCCGCAACTCACCAGTACGGCGGGTAGCGGATAAATCATTGTTCCGGGTTTCCAGTCTTCTTTCACTTTGCTGTTCAGATTATTTCGATGTCTTCGCGCGTTTGTTCTTTTTCGCAGTAATGACATCGGATGATACAATTCTCTTTGTCTACCACATGAAAGCGTGTGGGCATCGGCTCGTTGTTCGTGACGCATTTGGGGTTGGCGCATCTCACTATGCCACGCAGCTCGTCGGGCAGACTGACTTCCCGCTTTTCTACCACCTCATAATCGCGGATGATGTTCAGTTTCACATTCGGAGCCACCACGGCAATGCGGTTTATCTCTTCGTCGCAGAAAAACTTGCCGGCAATTTTGATGATGCCCTTTGTGCCCAGTTTCTTGCTTTTGAGGTTGAAACCGATGGTGATGTTATTGCTCATGTGTTCCAGTCCCAACAAGGAGACTACGGTGAACAGCTTTTCGGAAGGAATATGGTCGATAACGGTTCCGTTTTCCAGAGCGGCAACCTGCAACTCTTGTTTTTTTTCGTTTAGCATCTTTCTATCTACTGTTTTGACGATTTACGAATTATTATTTGGCGAAATCCTTGACTTGCTCCAACGTGATGCCCAGTACATCGCACAGGATGGCTTCGCGTGCATACAGTCCGTTTTGTGCCTGCTGAAAATAGTAGGCTTTGGGGTTGTCGTCCACATCGTAGGCTATTTCGTTGACACGGGGCAGGGGGTGTAGGATGCGCAGGTTTGGGCGGGTGTGCTCCAGCATTTTGTTGCGCAGGATATAGACATTCTTCACACGTTCATATTCCATCAGGTCGGTGAAGCGTTCGCGTTGGACGCGTGTCATGTACAGGATGTCGGCGTCGGCGATGGTTTCTTCCGTAAAATCGGTGTGTTCCACATATTTTATGTTGTGTTCCCGACAATAGATTTTGTATTCTTCGGGCATTCTCAGCTCTTCGGGAGCAATGAGATGGAACGTGGGATTGAAGTGGCGCATTGCCATTAACAGTGAGTGAACGGTGCGGCCGTATTTCAAATCCCCCACCAGAAAGATGTTCAGGTTTTCCAGCGTGCCTTGCGTCTTGTGGATGGAATAGAGGTCGAGCATGGTTTGCGAGGGATGTTGATTGGCACCGTCTCCGGCATTGACTATGGGCACGGCAGTGACTTCGCTGGCATAGCGCGCGGCACCTTCGAGATGGTGGCGCATCACAATGATGTCGGCATAGTTGCTCACCATTTTGATGGTGTCTTTCAGTGTTTCGCCTTTGGATGAACTGGTGGCTTTGGGGTCGGAAAAGCCGATAACACGTGCTCCGAGACGGTTTGCCGCCGTCTCAAAACTCAGGCGGGTGCGGGTGGAAGGCTCGAAAAATAGGGTGGCTACTACTTTCCCTTCCAGTAGACGCCGGTTGGGATGGGCCTCAAACTCTTTCGCCATTTCGAGCATGTAGAGGATTTTTTCCTTACTGTGTTCGGCAATGGTGACTAAACTTCTGTTTTCCATATCGTTGATATTCATTTATATTTTTCGAGAGTGTAAAGTTAAGTAAAATCTGCGTGCTGTGGAAATATGTAGGGAAGTTTTTTAATGGAATTTCCAAGCCCACACCTCAGCGGGCATATGCCCACACTTGAGCGGATGTATGCCCACACTTGAGCAGGCGTATGCCCGCACTTCAGCAGATGTATGCCCACACTTTATGGGAGATATTCCCGCACTTCGGAAAAGGTAATCCCGCACTTCGGAAAAGACCGTGTTAAACCTCTGTAAACACAGCCTCTCATTTTGACAAGTGTAATGCTATGCTTCTGCAAGTGTTCGGAAACCTGTTTATCCGAAAAAGATAAGCGAAAACATGGGTGTATCCAATATATTTTCCTACCTTTGCCCTATTATTTAACTTTGATTTTAAGAACTCAACATGATAAAGAAAGTAGTCAAAATCCTATGGATTTTCATTGCACTGACAGCTCTTGTATGCGTATTGATATTCTTTTCCATAGCAAAAGGTTGGATAGGCTATATGCCGCCGGTTGAAGATTTGGAGAATCCTAACTATAAGTTTGCCACAGAAGTCCTATCGGATGACGGGAAAGTGCTGGGTACATATTCATACAGTAAGGAGAACCGCGTATTTGTAGGGTATGCCGATTTGTCACCGCACATCATCAATGCCTTGATTGCCACGGAAGACGTGCGTTTTGCCGACCATTCGGGCATCGATGCCATCGCTTTGGTCCGTGCTTTGGTGAAGCGGGGAATACTGATGCAGAAAAATGCCGGCGGAGGAAGTACCATCACCCAGCAGTTGTCCAAACAACTCTACTCGCCCAGTGCGGGGAATATTATGGAACGCCTGTTTCAGAAACCCATAGAGTGGGTGATTGCCGTGAAGTTGGAGCGCTACTATACCAAAGAGGAAATACTGACAATGTATCTCAATAAATTCGATTTTCTGAACAATGCGGTAGGTGTCAAGACGGCCGCCTTTACCTATTTCGGGTGTGAGCCGAAAGACCTGAGGCCGGAGGAAGCTGCCACCTTGGTGGGCATGTGCAAGAATCCGTCGCTTTACAATCCCATTCGCTACAACGAACGTTCGCGCGGACGGCGCAATGTGGTGCTCGACCAGATGCGTAAAGCCGGATATATTACTCAGGCCGAATGCGATTCTTTGCAGACTTTGCCCTTGAAGTTGAAGTATAACCGGGTAGACCATAAGGAAGGACTTGCCACTTACTTTCGCGAATACCTGCGCGGAGTGCTCACTGCCAAGAAGCCGGACAAGAGCGACTATCGCGGATGGCAGATGCAGAAATTCTACGAAGACTCGTTGGATTGGGAGAATAATCCTCTGTATGGATGGTGCGAGAAGAACACCAAGAAAGACGGCTCGAAGTACAACCTATATACCGACGGACTGAAAATTTACACCACCATCGACTCGCGTATGCAGCAATATGCCGAAGAAGCCGTGACGGAGCACCTGAAAGAGTTGCAAGGTCATTTCTTCAAGGAGAAGAAAGGCGCTAAGAAAGCTCCCTACACTTTCCGGGTCACCCAACAGCAAGTAGACGAAATGCTGGGACGCGCCATGCGGCAGTCCGACCGCTATCGCATCATGAAGAAGAACGGGGCTTCCGAAGCCGAAATAAAGAAGGCTTTCAACACGCCCGAAGAAATGACGGTGTTCAGTTGGCAGGGAGGGAAAGATACCGTCATGACGCCGATGGACTCCATACGCTATTATAAATTCTTCCTTCGCGCCGGCTTTATGTCTATGGATCCGCGTAACGGATATGTGAAGGCATACGTAGGCGGCCCTAATTATCATTATTTTCAGTATGATATGGCAATGGTGGGGCGTCGTCAGGTAGGCTCTACCGTCAAACCTTTTCTCTATACGCTGGCCATGGAAAACGGGTTTTCTCCTTGCGATGAAGTGCGCCATGTGGAATACACGCTGCTTGACGAGAACGGGAGGGCATGGACACCGCGCAATACCAATAAAAAACGGTATGGCGAAATGGTGACGGTGAAGTGGGGGTTGGCAAACTCGGACAACTGGATTACGGCCTACCTGATGGGCAAGTTGAACCCATACAACCTGAAACGTCTGATACATACTTTCGGCGTGCGCAATCGCGATATCGTGCCTTCCGTCTCCTTGTGTCTCGGCCCGTGCGAAATCTCCGTAGGCGAAATGGTCAGTGCCTATACGGCATTTCCCAATAAAGGTATTCGGGTAGCCCCTTTGTTTGTTACTCGCATTGAAGATAATGAAGGCAATGTGCTGGCTACTTTTACTCCCGAAATGCAGGAGGTCATTAGTGCATCCAGTGCATACAAGATGCTGGTCATGCTGCGCTCCGTAATCAACGAAGGCACCGGAGGGCGTGTACGTCGCCTCGGTATAAAAGCAGATATGGGAGGCAAAACGGGAACTACCAATTACAATGCCGACGGTTGGTTCATGGGATTCACCCCCTCGCTCGTATCAGGTTGCTGGGTAGGCGGTGAGGATCGTGATATCCACTTCGACACCATGTTGCACGGGCAGGGAGCTTCGATGGCATTGCCTATCTGGAGCAAATACATGGTGAAAGTTTTGGGAGATAAATCCTTAGGTTACGATGAAAAGGAGACATTTCAGTTACCCGAAGGTTATGACCCGTGTAAAGACGATGGCAACCTGCATGAAGGAGGCAATCCGGAAGAACCGATAGAGGGGCTTGATGAATTATTTAATTAGCAGATGGTTTACACAATCAGCATTGGCAGTAACGAGCAACGGAAAGAGAACATGGCTTTGGCGCGCCGACGCCTGATCGAGCTTTTTCCGGGAATATGTTTCTCAAAAGAGGAGGAGACATCCCCCTTGCTTTTTCATCGTCCTGCTCTGTTTTCCAATCAGGTGGCACGTTTTTCCTCGGAACAGCAACCTGCGGAAATCCTCTTGCGACTGAAAGCCATAGAGCGTGAAGCCGGCAGAAAACCTGAAGAAAAGAAATTGGAGATTATCAGACTGGATATTGATTTGCTTTCTTGCGACGACACAGCCTATAAGCCGGAAGATTTGAAACGAGATTACATCGTGCACGGTTTGGAACAACTATCCTCTGGCCGCTATTAAAGAATAAACGTCGTGCTTTTCATCCACCGAACCGAAGCAGACGAAGATAAAAATAAAATTTGAAATGAAGTTTTTAGGAATTATTCCCGCCCGCTACGCATCTACGCGTTTCCCGGCCAAGCCTTTGGCTATGTTGGGTGGAAAAACTGTGATACAACGAGTTTATGAACAAGTGGCCGGTATATTGGACGATGCCTATGTGGCTACGGACGACGAGCGAATAGAGAATACCGTAAAGGCTTTTGGCGGAAAGGTTGTTATGACTTCCGTCCGTCACAAGAGCGGTACCGACCGATGTTATGAAGCCTATACCCGGATAGGAGGAAACTATGATGTCATTGTGAACATTCAGGGTGATGAACCTTTCATTCAAGCTTCTCAATTGCAAGTAATCAAAGCCTGTTTCGACACTCCTTCCACCCAGATAGCCACCTTGGTGAAACCCTTCACTGCCGACAATGATTTCGAGGCTTTGGAAAACGTAAACTCTCCGAAGGTCGTACTCGACCGGAACATGAAGGCTCTCTATTTCAGTCGCTCCATTATTCCTTATCAGCGCAATGCCGACAAGAAAGATTGGTTGAAGAATCATGTTTATTATAAACACATCGGCCTGTACGCCTATCGTGCAGAGGTATTGAAGGAGATAACGTCACTTCCCCAATCTTCGCTCGAATTGGCTGAATCGTTGGAACAACTGCGCTGGCTGGAAAATGGATACAGCATCAAGGCGGGCATCACCGAAGTGGAGACCATAGGCATAGATACTCCACAGGACTTGGAACGCGCTGAGAGATTCCTTGAAAGTTGTAGTTTATAAACTTATCGGAATAGCATGCTGAACCGAACGAATCGTCCTGCCGTCATAGAGCCGGAACAACTGGCCGTACAAAAGCCGGAATTTGTATTGTTGCCTAACGGCATTCCCTTGAATATACTCAATGTCGGTGACAACGACGTGATGCGCGTAGATTTATTAATGGGGGGAGGGCGCTGGCAGCAGACCTGCCCTTTGCAATCGTTGTTCACAAACCGCATGCTACGTGAAGGAACCAAACGCTACACTACTGCCGAGATAGCGGAAAAGTTGGATTACTATGGGGCTTGGTTGGAACTTTCCAGTGCTTCGGAATATACGTATGTCACACTCTATTCATTGAACAAATATTTTGCTGAGACACTGGATGTACTGGAATCTATTATAAAAGAACCGACGTTTCCGGAAAAAGAATTGAATGTAATTGTAGATAGCAATATCCAGCAATTCCTCGTCAATTCGTCCAAAGTGGATTTTCTTGCGCATCGTGGATTGATGAGCGCCTTGTATGGTGAGCAGCATCCCTGCGGACGGTTGGTTCGGGAAGTCGATTATCGGCACATCACCCCCGATGTTTTGCGCGAGTTTTACAATCGTCATTATCATTCCGGCAATTGTAGCATTTATCTTTCGGGAAGAGTGACGGACGAGAATCTATGCAGAATAGAGAAGGTGTTTGGCAATGAGTCTTTCGGCAAGGATTTCCGCAAACCTGATAAGAAAGAGTTTTCTCCTGCCACTCTGTCCGAAAAGCGCGTCTTCATAGAGCGTCCCGAAGCCCTGCAAAGTGCTGTCCACATGGGCATGCTCTCTTTGGATTATAGCCATCCCGATTATTTGAAAACACGTGTGCTGGTGACGCTTTTCGGAGGATACTTCGGCAGTCGTCTGATGTCCAATATCCGAGAGGAAAAGGGATATACTTACAACATTTCGGCCGGTCTCATGTCCTATCCCGGGCAGGGAGTACTGGTTATTAACGCTGAAACTGCCAACGAATATGTGGAGCCTCTTATCGGGGAAGTCTATTACGAGATGGAACGGCTTCAGAATGAACCGGTATCCGACGAAGAACTCGGCATAGTGAAGAACTATATGTTGGGAGAGATTTGCCGTAGCTATGAGTCACCTTTTTCTTTGGCGGATGCATGGATTTTTGTACAAGTATCCGGCTTGCAGGATACCTACTTTGCTGATATTCTGAATGTGGTAAAAACCGTCACACCCCAAGAAATCCGTAAACTTGCCGAATGTTATTTTTGCAAAGAGACATTAAAAGAAGTGGTATCCGGCAAAAAAATGTCATAAAAAACGGAAAGCTACGCCTTATGTAAAGAGATAAACCTTATCTTTGTGCATAATACTTAGTTTTTAATCCATGAAATATCTATATACAATACTCATTCTGACTTTATTATGCCAAGCCAATATCGTGGCTCAAGAAAAAAAAGGAACTTTCTTGAATAAGGTGAAAACTACTTTTTCATCCGAAATTACCATAGGAACTTATACTTTTAAGGAAAACGGAGCTATATATACCGGTGAAATGAAAGGTCGTAAACCCAATGGAAAAGGTAAGACCGTCTTTAAAAACGGGGATATATACGAAGGCGAATATGTGAAAGGCAAACGGGAAGGATATGGAATCTATATTTTTCCGGACGGCGAAAAATACGAAGGACAATGGTTTCAGGATCAACAACATGGTAAAGGTATCTACTACTTCATGAATAACAATCGCTATGATGGTATGTGGTATCAAGATTATCAACATGGCAAGGGAGTGATGTATTATTATAACGGCGACCGTTATGAAGGCGATTGGGTGAATGACAAACGAGAAGGAGTAGGTACATATACATGGAAAAACGGCTCTAAATATATCGGTCTGTGGAAAAACGATAAGAAGGACGGTAAAGGAACGCTGACTTGGAACGATGGTTCCAAATACGAAGGTCTGTGGAAAAAGGATGTTCGCGATGGCAAAGGAACTTTTGAGTATGCCAATGGAGATAAATACGTGGGAGGCTGGCTGGATGACATGCAGCATGGTAAAGGTCTCTATTTCTTCCATACGGGTGACCGTTACGAAGGTTCGTATGTTCAGGGTGAGCGCACTGGTGAAGGTATTTATTATCATGCCAATGGCGATAAGTATGTAGGTAATTTCAAAGACGGTAAGCAAGAAGGTCGTGGTACTTTTACGTGGCACAATGGTGCCGTGTATGAAGGCGAATGGAAAGATAACCAACGTAACGGATATGGTATCTACAAATGGAATGTGGGCGATTCGTACGAAGGTGAATGGAAAGATAATAAATTCAATGGCCGAGGCATCTTGATACAGACCGATGGAACAAAGTATAAAGGCAGTTTTGTGAACGGCATGGAAGAGGGTAATGGTGTTTTAGAAGATAAAAACGGAAATCGCTATGAAGGCTTTTTCAAGCAAGGGAAAAAACACGGCCCTTTTGTTGAGACTGACAAGAATGGAAAAGTGATGAGAAAAGGAACCTACAAAATGGGGAAATTGGAAGCCAATGATAGATGATAAGAGGCATTGGCTTATTTTATAGTGCCGAGAAATGGACTATGCCACTGGCAAACTGGGCACTCATCTCACAACAATTGGCCATAAAATTTGGAGACAGGTATGAAATCATGTAACTTTGCAGGCGGAAAGGCCCCTCATCTGGAAAACACGATTGGAAATCGTGTCTCCCATCTGAGGTTAATGTAATAAGAGAAATGGTCTTGACACAGTTCAACTTACACTACCTATAAGAGAACTTATAACTGAATCCCGTTTCTATTTACACAAAATTATGGATACTGCCTTTTTATACTTATCTCTTATTCTTTCTACTTTTATGAACGTTTAGGCTTATTGTTTTGCCTATTCCGGTTGTTCCTGTTTCTCGGTTTACGACCATCATTTCCCCGTTTATTTCCACCAAACGACTTTGGATTATATTCAGGAGCTTCTCCAAGTTCCTCTGGAATCGGTATCTTATAAATATCTTTTTCCAGAAAACGCTCAATGGCCTTAAAACTCCCTTGCTCTTTTTCAGATACAAAAGTGATGGCTACACCGTCATTGTTTGCACGGGCTGTACGACCGATGCGGTGCACATAATCTTCACTGTCATGAGGAACATCATAGTTTATCACCAAACGAATATCATCAATATCAATGCCTCTCGCCACAATATCCGTAGCCACCAAGATATTGATGCGCCCGGCCTTGAACTCATACATCACGGCCTCACGCTGTGCTTGCTCCAGATCAGAGTGCATCTCACCGACATTCAGTTTCATTTGCTTCAAAGCTTTAGTCACCTCTTTCACTTTCAATTTGGAGGAAGCAAAAATGATGACGCGCTCCGGCGTTTCTTCGGCAAACAAATTACGGATAATCCCCAACTTCTGATTTTCATAACAAACATAAGCAGCTTGCACAATTTTCTCTGCCGGCTTTGAAACAGCAAGTTTAACCTCCACCGGATTATTGAGTATATTGCTGGCCAGCTGTTGAATCTTGGCCGGCATAGTGGCAGAGAACATTATTGTTTGACGCCCTTTGGGAAGATATTTGACTATCTGCATGATATCATCATAGAATCCCATATCAAGCATACGGTCCGCTTCGTCCAAAATAAAATAAGAGACGCGGGAAAGGTCAACATACCCCAAGCTGAGATGAGCGATCAGACGACCGGGAGTAGCAATGACAACATCAGCACCTAAAATCAGCCCTTTTTTCTGCTGCTCAAACAAAATACCGTCGTTACCACCATATACGGCCACGCTGGATACCGGCATGAAATAAGAAAAGCCTTCCATCTGCTGATCTATTTGTTGAGCTAATTCGCGTGTGGGAGCCATGACAATACAATTAATGGCATCTGCCGGATGGCCACCTTCTGAAAGTTTATTCAGTACAGGCAATAAATACGCAGCGGTTTTTCCGGTTCCGGTTTGTGCTACCGCTATCAAATCCCGTCCTTCGAGTATGACCGGAATAGATGTTTCTTGTATAGGCGTGCACTCTTCAAAACGCATGGCATCCAACGCATCGAGTACATTGTCATTTAAATTCAGTTCGGCAAAATTCATGTATATCTTTTAATTTGAGCTTATTTATGCTTTTGAGACAAAGATAGAAAAAAGACTTCTAAAATAGGATCTTACGTAAAATAAGTTCTGTAAGGAGTTCTATTAATTTCAACTGTATCGAAAGATTTTGGTTATGTTATTGAGGAAGGTCAATATACGAATCCTTAAATCCTAAGAAATAAAGAACTCCGTCCAAGCCAATCGTATTAATTGACTGCTTGGCATTGGCCACCACTTTGGGTTTTGCGTGGAAAGCAATTCCCAGACCTGCAACGCCAAGCATTGGTAAATCATTGGCTCCATCACCCACGGCAATGGTTTGAGCAATATCTACTTTCTCAACTTGAGCTATCAGACGCAACAGTTCGGCTTTTCGTTTGCCATCTACCACATCTCCCAAATAGCGGCCGGTCAACTTTCCATTTTCTATTTCCAGTTCATTGGCATACACATAATCTATTCCATACTTCTTTTGAAGATATTGTCCAAAGTAAGTGAAACCTCCTGAAAGGATAGCTATCTTGTAGCCATATTTTTTCAACACATACATTAAACGATCCACTCCCTCTGTGATAGGTAGACTTTCTGCAATATCTTGCATCACAGACACATCTAAACCTTTCAACAGAGCCACTCGCTCGCGGAAACTTTCTATGAAGTCAATTTCACCGCGCATGGCACGCTCGGTAATGGCTTTTACCTGTTCGCCCACTCCCGCACGTATGGCAAGTTCGTCAATAACTTCGGTCTCTATCAGAGTAGAATCCATATCAAAACATATCAAGCGCCGCATCCGGCGATACATATTATCTAATTGAAAAGAGAAATCCATTTCTAAATCCGCCGCCAATTTCATCAGTTCTTCCTGCATGGCAATGCGGTCTTTCGGCGTGCCTCGTACCGAGAATTCAATGCATGCCCGTGTACGGGACTCATATTCATTCAAAGGGATGCGCCCTGTAAGTCGCTTGATGGCATCAATATTCATGCCTTGCTCTGCCAGAATGCGAGTCACTGTGGCGATTTGACGAGCTGATAACTTACGTCCCAACAATGTAAGAATATAACGATTCTTACCTTGCATGCTCACCCAGTTTTCATACTCTTTTACTGTAATGGGATAGAAACGAACAGTTACTCCCAAAGACGAAGCTTTAAAAAGCAACTCTTTCATAATGAAACCTGAGTGTTGCTCCTCTGTCTTACATAGGATTCCCAGTGAAAGAGTATTATGAATATCTGCTTGTCCTATATCTAAAATAGTAGCATCATATTTAGCCAGAATTTCTGTGACAGAGGCTGTCAAACCGGGACGATCTTCCCCTGTAATACGAATCAGGATGAGTTCAGTGTTCAATTGTTGCATAGGCCACATCTTTTTGATAATCTAATAGGTTACAAAAGTAGGTATTTTTTTTGCTATCTATGCTAAATAACATTGAAGTGATTTAAACTTTTCTTTTTCTCAAATATTTCCTTAGCAGAATTACCATAAATGCAATATAGTTCCATGATTCGCAATTCCTAACCGTTGTTTCAAATCGATTTAAAATAGTTCTGTAACTGTCCATCCATGCATTGGTCCTCTCAATGGCATAACGTTCAGCATACAACAGTTCGTCCACAACGGTATTATTGGGAGTCCCGTTTCTTTTATTGATGCAGATATTGGAGACTACTCCATGACAGCCAAGTACACTTCGAAGAGCTTTACAGTCAAATCCGGCATCCGCATTCAAGAAAAGACCATCTGTTCTGACTTTTGCAATCCCAAGGTCATGCATCATGGAGCGGATTACGTTTTTTATGTCATGAGTATCATGATGTTCGCCGCTTTTAGGAGAAGACATGATAACCGGTATGCCTTGCCGGTCTGTAATATAAAGAGCGTTGGTTGTCTTGCGCTTTTTTCTACCCTGATAACCAACCTCCTCTCCACCACGCATAGCTACCGTATGACTTCCGTCAAGGTCTACACTTGACATATCAAACTTTGTACGGTGCTTATTCAAAAGATGAAGCCAAAGAGACTTCCATTCACCTTTTTTACTCCATTTGTTATAATGATGGAATACCGCACCATAGGTCAGAACCTTGTCACTGAACAGGGAATCTACAGGTAAATATTTCCACTGACACCCTGTTTTCAGTTTATAAAGAATGGCATTTACGATTTCAACAAGACTTCTTTGAGTTACGAAACCACGTTTGCCCACACATAAATGAGGCAATATTTCACTTTTTATTGTATCTTTGTCCAACAAAGCGTACATGGGGATGTTGTTATGAATGAGTTTGCTCACCCATAATATAACAATTTTAGCTATTAGTACGCTGTTTATCATTTGATCAATTAGTTTAAATCACTTCATAAAAAGATGGATATTAAAAGCAAGTTTTTTAGTTGTTTATTTGGAGGTTTGTTTAATATTTACTTACCTTTGCACCTGATTTCTGAATAAAAGGCTTTGAATATCAATGATTTTTCATTATTGAAAGTTCAAAGAAAACTATGTTCCGGGAAGAAATCGCTGTTGAAGGGCAGGCCCGGATAGTACTAACCAAAACCGCGTTACATGAAATATGTAAAATGGATTTTTGTTGTATTACTGATAAGTTCCTTGACTTCTTTTGTAGAAAAAGACAAATCTACCGGAGGTTTGAATGTGGGTGACATGGCCCCGGATTTTAAAATCCAATCCATGTCGGCTGGGCAATCGCAAATCGACCTTTCAGACTTGAAAGGCAAGTATGTGTTGCTCTGTTTTTGGGCAAGCTATGATGCGCAATCCCGGATGCAAAACGTAAGTTTAAGCAATGCGCTCCGCTCTGCTTCCCGAAATAATGTAGAAATGGTTTCTGTCTCATTCGACGAATATCGTTCAATCTTTGAAGAAACCATTCGTAAGGATCAAATAGCTACGCCCACTTGTCTCGTGGAAACTAAAGGCGAATCTTCCGGCCTTTTCAAAAAATATCGTATAAGCCGTGGATTTACCAGCTATTTATTGGATGATAATGGTGTGATTATTGCCAAAAACATCTCTGCTTCGGAACTTTCTGCTTACTTGAATTAAGCGAAGCATTTGCTTTTATTGCTTGATAATTTGTAAGATGAAAGTGGGAATGTTCTCTCGAAACCGTGTTTTCAACGGAAAGAAAGAGAGTGAATAATACAACAAAAGGGACTGTCCAAAAAGTCGGATAGTCTCTTCATTGCCACATATTAAACATAACGTTGATTACAAAAGAAGCAAATTTGTATTTAGATCTGGCCATATACAACCAATAATGGCGTATCAGAATGAAAAATCATTTTTCTGGCAATACCAGGATTAAATAAGCGAGAAAATATATTTCTTTTATAGGAAGTCAATGTGATAATATCAATATGATTGTTCCTTATATAATGCTCTAAGTGACTAAGTAAATCATCATTTGTTACAATGTCATAGTGAAATTCTTGTTGTGGATATTGTTTTTGAAAATATTCCTTAATTCCTGCCAGTTTAATTTCAGTCCAAGCATCTTGCACTTCCGAAAGATGAATCAAAGATATAGAAACATTAAATGGTTTCAAATAATTAATAAAGGAATCAAGAACTATTAAATCTCGTTGATCAAAATTAGTAATAAAAGCAATTCGCTTAGCTTCAGTAAATCGTTTGAATGGAATATTTTCAGGAATGGCAAAGACGGGTATATGACTACGTTCAATGACTTCAGCCGTCACGCTGCCAATCAAATCAAAATCTTTCTGATTTTTGCCACGAGTACCCATAACGATAATACGTGGTCTGTATTCTTTAACATATCGTAATATTTCTTCCTCCGGAATGCCTTCACGTAAAACGCAGGAGTACTTGATATCAGGAAATTCTCCGGAAATAACTTTCTCTTTCACTTTAGCAGACAATGCTTTTAAATCGGCATGAACTTTCTGCAAGATATTTCTCACATTTTCTTCATCGCTTAGCTGATAGTTAAAAATATCTCCGTAAGGTAGAGATGTTGCATATATCGGAGTAAAATAGACATGCAACAACACGGCTTCAGCATCTATATTCTGAGCTAGGTTAAAGCCAAACTCGCATGCTTTTAAAGAATAACCAGAGAAGTCTACCGGAATCAATACTTTATTATTATTTTTCTCTATTTTAGGGGTCTTTCCCCCTACTACTTCTTCTGATAACCATGATGAACTTTCTGTGATTCTCAAGGCATGAGGTAAGTCACTCTCTTTGATGCGTACACGAACACCTGAAGAAACGACCGGTTGTATTTGATTTACATTGTGGATATAGGTTTCTATACCCTCATTTTCAAGTACATTCTTTAGAATCTGAGCTTTGACGTAGGTCAGAATGGCTAATGTTACTAATTTATCTTCCATACCTTATTGTTTTTAAGAGGGTAATCAGATTAACCCGTTGATGTTTTTTCTTCTTTGACAAATAAGAAATCCCAACTGTTTTAGCAATTGGGATTATATACTTCTTTCTTAGACTTGAATGGGCTCTGTAGCTTTATCAGCCATTTCATCCAATATTTTTAAAGCACGTTCCAATACTGTAGTGTCATCAATCATAACTAATCCGCCATCCGGCCCAGGCTCCAAGTGAATTCCAACACTTTTCCCTTCTTTAAAATTATGTCCGCCGAAAAAATTTCTTACTGTATCAACATTCAGTCCTAATTCATCAGCGATTCTATGCATGCTTCCGGTGGGTAATGAGTCCTTAATTTTACGTAATTCATTAAATGTTATTGTTCTCATATTGATAAATTTAATGGTTAATATTCTTTTACTCTTTTATTATTACGCTATAAACTTAAGGAAAAAAAAAGATAAAACAAATTATTTCCTTATCTTTTTTCAAAAAGCGATCAGTTCCTAAGAAGAGAATATCATACTTCGCTGGTTGACAACATCAGCTTTTTATCTTAGAGAGCAATCAGAAAAGATGGAAAATGAAAAAAGAACAATTAAATCCCTTCTATTGTAATATTAGGCACCCACCCGACTTTACCATCTTCCAAACGAATTTCTTTCCATTCGCGCATGGAATTATCCTTTATTTCAACCTTGCACCCTTCATGAAGAATAAATAATCCCACACCACTTTCACTAGGTGTACTACGCACCGTGACGCTGGGTACCAATACAATAGCATCGTTACGCTCAGTCAATTGATGTTTCTGTTGCGCTGCAAAGACATTGCTCAAAATAACCAGCACCAACCAAACACATCCAGCAAAGAAAGTCACTTTTTTCACAATAATCTGCTTTGAGAAAAAGAAAAGAGAACATGATACAAGTAACAATATAAAAAACATAATTCCTAATTTGGCCCATGCATCTACATTAAGCATATTTATCAATGATTTAGTCCACATCACAAAAAATATTTCCGGAACCGGAACAATCTTATCAACTGTCTTTGCACGCGCTATCTCCAGATTGGCCTGAATATCCGCATTTCCGGGCTGCAACAACAAAGCACGTTCGTAATTCAAAATAGCTTTGGCTATATCATCCGTCTTATAATAACTGTTCCCAAGATTATAGTATACTTCGGCCGCTTCCCCCTTCTTCAATAGGTTTTCATAAATTTGAATGGCAGAAACATAATCATTTCGCATATAAGCACTATCTCCTTGGAGCTTTGTAACATCGCCTCCTTGTTTTTTAGCTGAAAAATCAGCATGAGAATCGACTGAAAGGGAATCATTGGGAACTTGCAATGTATCTTTTGCTAGATTCTGGCCATAAGTAGCCAATGTTATAACACAACTAAGAGCTAAAAATAATATCTTGTTCATTATCATATCCTCCCGATTAACGTTTAATTGAGTTTTCCATTTTACTGATAAGTTTCAGTGAAGCCGAATAAACCTTATCCATAGCTTGATTGTCGTCGCCTGGAGCGAAGTGGGCAAACTCACATTCGTTCAGTGTCTCCAAAAACTCCTTTATCAGGACATCATCGACACCATAATTGCGCAGTTCCTCTTCGATATTGTCTTTAGACAAGCGAGACACCGGAATATTCAGTTTGTCACTGATATAGCCCCAAAGAGCTTTCAGTACTTCATCATAGAATGCATCTTTTTTATTATCAGTCAGTAATTTACCAGCCTGCTTCATTCGTTTTACAGCAACTTTATTGGCTTTTTTTGTACGCATACCCGCAACATTGGCATTAGCAGCTATCTGTTTACGATACACAATAAAGAACACAATAAATGCAATACTCGGCACCAAATAGAACAACCAATATATCAAGGAACCAAAAAAGAAATCGCCTCTTTGAGACAAATGAACATCATTCTGTTTAATAAAGCGAATATCTTCATTCAGCACTTTCAGGTCTTCTTTATTTGTGAAATTAGCAATAGTTTGTTCTGCGTTGCCGGCACCTTTTTCCACATGAAGTACATACTCTTCTGTTCTCAAAGTCTTATATGAACGAGTATTAATATCAAAATAGCTGAATGTTACGACAGGAATCTTATATGTTCCGGCATTACGCGGAATGGCCAAGTATTCAATCACTTTACTACCGGAAAGTCCTGAATTTGTCAGGCGAAATTTATTGTCAACTTTCGGATCGTAAACTTCAAAATCCTCAGGAAATTTGATTTCCGGATTGGACAACAATTTCAGATTACCCGTACCTGAGATAACAAGTTTCATCGTGACTGCATCATTTGTTTTGACATTTATACTGTTAATGGAAGAAGTGATATTGAACTCTCCCACTCCTCCTGAAAAATCCGTAGGTTTACCTGCTGGCAACGGTTTCACATCAATCGTCATTTGAGGAGTCAGAATTGCTTTTTTAACTTCCACGTAGTTGCTTCCTCCATTGAAGAACGCTTCAAAGGGATCGGATACCTGTGTTGCCTTGGCTATGGAAGCATCGAAACGGGCGGCATCTATCGTCAGTTTACCTGATTGCTGCGGAAACAACACGAACTGGCGATAGATTGTTGTTTGATAGTTCCGGCCTTTATAATGTTCCAGTCCCCATCTCCTGTCATTTGGAAGTTCCACTTCCTGAGAATGGAATCCCTTAAAATCTGGAAGTTTTACGTTGTCGAACATACGCAAATCAACCAGCGTATATATTTTATATGTCAGCAAGAAGGCTTCCTGCTCATATACTGTGGTCTTACTGGCAGTGGCAGTAATAAACAAGTCTGTATTTGATACCGATGTACTTGAAGAAGCACGACTGGCTGTACCTTCACTTTGTTTACCATTATTTCCTGAAGCTCCGTTAGCAGCCTGATCTGCCGGAATCACTTTCACACGTACCGAGTTTGAAACCAATTGATTGCCGTCAGCAATAATGGTCGCACCCGGAATGGAAAAGTTTCCTTCCGAAGTTGCCATCAAGATGTAAGTAAATGTAATGCTGCTCGTTGAAGTTGTCTGCCCATTAATTATTTGCACACTGCTTTGTTCCGAACGACTGGGTCCCATCAATACATCAAATCCTTTCATGGACGGAGCACGAAAGTCTCTTACTTTCTGGGTAGTCACTGTATACGACAATCTGAACTGGTCTCCTACTGCCACTACATCTGGGACGGATGCAGTAAATGAGACTTTACCATCAGCAAAAAGCTTCATGCTGACTGTTATCAGCATTATCCATAAGAAAACAATTTTTCTCATATAGAATTTCTTCATAATATTTGTTACCAATCTTTTTCCAAGCGACTACCCTGAATGACCTGTTGTTTTTTCACCTTATCTTGTACATCCTTTTCATCCTGCATAATTGAGTTCAACAGCTGCTCGGCATTCTCCTTGGACATCTCATTCTCTTTTTTCTCCGGTTTTGCAGGTGATTGCTGCTGTTGTTCTTGATTCTTATCTTGATTTTGATCCTGCTTTTGTTTCTCCTGTTCTTTCTGTTGTTCGTTTTTATCCTGATTCTGATTTTGGTTTTGATTCTGCTGATCATTCAGCATCTTCTGGGCCAATGCAAGATTATAACGCGTTTCATCATCTTTCGGGTTGTTGCGCAAAGACTCCTTATAAGCTTCCACTGCTTTAGCATAATCTTTCTGAGAATGGAATATAACGCCCATATTATGATAAATCTGTGATAATTTTGACTTATCCTTTTCTATTTTAGTAGCTGTCACATATTGCTCCATGGCTTCTTTGAGTTTATTCTGATGAGCCAGCGTGTTCCCTAAATTGAACATGGAAACGGTCGATTTAGGATTAACCTCCAAAGCTTTCCGATAATTCACTTCGGCATTCACATAGATACTATCTTTAAAAAAGCGGTTTCCCTTACGGATAAAGTCTCGTTCCGCTTTCTGGGCAGAAACAGAGACTGCCAAAAACAACAAGGAAAATATTCCGATATACTTTTTCTGTAACATACGCATCATTTCTTATTGGAGAATAAATGAACATTGCGAAACAAAGGATTCTTACGTTCCAATATCAGCATTTCAATCAACAGCAATAATAAAATAATCCATGCTATTGCCTGAAACTGCTCATTAAATTCCGTATAGACTTGCGTTTCCACATCTGCTTTCTCCATTTTATCAAGTTCCCGACTGATGGCCTTTTGTGCTCCGTTTGTATTGTCTACACGTACATATATACCATTTCCCGCTTGGGCAATCTCCTGACACATTTGTTCATTCAAGCGGGTTACAATGACATTACCATCCCTATCACGACGATAATCATTCGTTCCTTCTATCGGAATCGGAGCACCTTCGGGCATACCTACCCCCAATACATTTACCTGAATGCCCTTCTCCGCAGCAGCTTTTGCAGCTTCCACCACACCACCTTCATGATTTTCACCATCGGTAATCACAATGATAGCTCGTCCCACTCCTTCTTGTGGAGTAAAACTGCGAGTAGCTAAACTGACAGCTGCTCCAATAGCCGTTCCTTGTTTGGATATTAATGAAGGATCTATGGATTCCAAAAACATTTTGGCAGAAATGTAATCGCTCGTAATAGGTAACTGCGTAAAAGCATCGCCGGCAAAGACTATCATGCCTACTTTATCATTCTGCATCTTATCGACCAATTGTGCCACCAATCGTTTCGCCTTCTGCAAACGGCTTGGCTGTACATCTTGTGCCAACATGGAGTTAGAGATATCTAAAGCAATCATGACTTCCACTCCCTGACGTTTCACCGTTTCCAGTTTAGAACCGAATTGCGGACGAGCCAGTAATACAGCAAACAATCCGATAGCAGCAAATACCATCCAGAACTTTACATCCGGACGATACTTGGAGACATCGGGCATCAATTGTGCCATCAACTCTGGATCACCAAACTGGCGAATGGCTCTCTTTCTTCGATAATTAGAGTACAAGTAGAAAGCTGCCAGCAGAGGCAATAATAACAAGATGTACAAATATGCAGGTTCTTCAAATCGAAACATTTCTTTATTTACTATTTTACGATTTACTATTTACCACTTTATATCTAAAAACTATGGAATCTTCTTCAAAATAGAATTACGCAACAAAACTTCCAGTAATATGCATAGGAAGGCTACCAATGCAAACCAGCGAAACTCTTCCTTGCGTTTACTGTATTCCTTTACATTCAGTTTTGTTTTTTCCAATTTATCTATCTCTTCATACACTTCTTTCAGCTTCGAGTTGCTGGTTGCACGAAAATAATTACCCTCGGTGGTCCCGGCAATCTGTGTCAAGGTCTTTTCGTCAATTTCAACCGGCATATTTACATACTGAACGGTTCCGCCTACCGGATAAGGATATGGTGCCATCCCGTTGCTCCCCACACCAATAGTATAAACACGAATACCAAAGCTCTTGGCAATCTCTGCAGCCGTCAAAGGAGAGATATCCCCTTTATTATTAACACCATCCGTTAACAGAATAATCACTTTCGATTTAGCTTTGCTATCTTTTAAGCGGGTAACGGCATTGGCAACTCCCATTCCTATAGCTGTTCCATCTTCAATCAGCCCGCATTTCATGTCTTTAAGCAGATTCAACAACACCGTATGGTCTACCGTCAGCGGACACTGCGTAAAACTTTCTCCGGCAAATAAGGTTATGCCGATATTATCATTCGGACGGCCATTAATAAACTCCGCCGCTACATCTTTAGCCGCTTCCAGACGGTTTGGCTTCAGGTCTTCGGCCAACATACTGGTCGAGATATCCATAGCAAGCATTATATCAATTCCCTCAATCTCACTGTTTTGCCAGCTATCAGTAGTTTGTGGGCGCGCCAAAACTATAATAATCAATATCAAAGCTATGATGCGTAGCATAAACGGAACATGCAGCAAATAGTTCTTATAGCTTTTGGGAGTATGGGCATATACACGAGCATCCGAAATCTGAAGCGTGGCTTCATTTTTCTTCCGTCTCATGATATACCATACTATATAAGGTATAAGCAACAGCAGCAAAAACAAATATTCAATATTGGCAAAAACCATATTCATTTACTATTTTAACCATTTACAATTTACGATTGAAGCTCTTTCAGCCGCTAAGCAAAATAATTGTACAACTCCAACCCTATATATATCAATGAACCGACTATTGCAGAAGCCAATGCCGTAATACCTACACCAAGCATTATTTTAGTACGCAAAGAACGTTTCTCAATGATGGTTATCTCAGTGGGCTGTGGTTTGGCATTTTCGTCTTCTTTCTCCTTGGTTTCATTTATGAATTCAATAGCATTAATCAAATTAGCATCATTCTCATTCATCAATGGATTATGCTTGGCAAATTTCACCAAATCAGCTGTCCGGAATAAATCACGCAAATCGGATATAGCCTCTTTATCTTTCATTTCCAATAGTTTATCTATAATTTCGGAAGAAGTCATTTCTAAGGCATTGAAACCAAAGCGATTCTTTATATATGTACGAAGAGCGTCTGTTAGTTCCGTATAGTACTCCTTCGATTCCCCTTTCTGCCAAACTTTCTCATTTTTTATGCGTTCCATTTCCTGCATAGCCAATTGATGGGGAGGCAACTTCGGCTCTACTTTTATTTTACGGATAATAGGCTTATTGTCGAAGAAACGTTTAATCAGATAAACAAGCAATATACTCAACGGAATAATCAGCAGCGCACAAACTATAAATCCATACCAATCTTCCCAAGCAAAAGATGGTTGCATCACGGTCTTAGGCCCGAAAAATTGCTCCGGGTTCTCCGCATCCAAAGGCACATTCACCGAATATACTTTCAGTGCCAACGCTTTAGAAGCATATTTCTTGTTATCTACCGTCACTTCCATAGGAGGCAGGTAATAGAGAGCAGAATCAAACGAAGTAACCGTATACTCTTGGGTAATCAATGCGCGTTTACCGCCATTCAGCAACTGTGTGTCCGGCTTGGCCACATCAATAATCTCTACTCCTCTTACCAACGTATCGGTGTACACCGGAAAGATGGCGCGCTTGTTGGCATCCAAAGACACTTGAAGTTTTATCTTTGCTTGTTCTCCGATAAGAATCTGCAAAGAGTCAATCGTAGCATCCACCGTCACGGACTGAGCTGTCGTCTTGCCGGTCAATGCCATCAGCAACGTTATCAGAAATAAATATCTTTTCATTTTCCGATTAATTTCGTTTAGCAAACAAGTTCATCAAAGCCTTGACATAATCCTGATCAGTACGCACCGACACATTATCAACATTGCTTTTAGTAAACGTTTCGTTCAGTTTCGCCTGTTTGTTACTCCACCATTCATGATGAGCACGACGAACGGCACGCGAAGATGTATCGATCCACTGTTCATGCCCTGTTTCAGCATCTTTGATTTTCATCAGACCTACTGCCGGCAACTCTTCTACACGTCGGTCGTAAACCTGAATGGCCACTACATCGTGCTTTCGGTTGGCAATAGTCATAGCGTTTTGAAAACTTTCCTCATCAATAAAATCCGATAGGATAAAAGCGGTGCAGCGGCGTTTCATCACATTGGTGAGATATTCCAACCCGAGGTGGATATTCGTTCTGCGGCTTTCTGCCTGGAAATCCAGCAGCTCACGTATAATGTATAGTATATGTTTACGTCCTTTCTTGGGAGGAATAAACTTCTCTATCCGGTCTGAAAAAAAGATAACGCCGATTTTATCGTTATTCTGGATGGCCGAAAAGGCAAGAGTTGCGGCAACCTCCGTTACCATATCCTTCTTCATCTGCTTTACTGTTCCGAATTCCAGACTACCGGAAACATCGACCAGCAACATCACCGTCAGTTCTCGCTCCTCTTCAAACACTTTTACGTAAGGCTTGTTGAAACGAGCGGTAACATTCCAATCAATGTCGCGTATATCATCACCAAATTGATATTCACGCACTTCGGAAAAAGCCATTCCCCTACCCTTAAAAGCCGAATGATATTGTCCGGCAAAGATATTATTGGATAATCCGCGCGTCTTTATTTCAATCTGACGGACTTTTTTTAAAAGTTCTGTTGTCTCCATTGATTTCTACATCTCATTAACCAAAAACTCGAAACCTCCTGAAAGAAAGTTCTTGCTTTTTCATCCGCACTTTCAAGCTACACATCTGTACATCAAGGCACTTCAACCTTATTCAATATCCTGCTGACGATTTCGTCCGAGGTCATATTATCGGCCTCCGCCTCATACGTCAAACCGATACGATGACGCAATACGTCGTGTGCCACGGCACGTACATCTTCCGGAATCACATAACCGCGACGCTTGATAAACGCATAGCTACGGGCTGCCAATGCCAAATTAATAGAGGCACGAGGCGATCCTCCGAAACCAATCATTCCTTTCAACTCTTTCAAATCATATTTTTCAGGATAACGTGTGGCAAATACGATATCAACAATATATTTTTCAATCTTCTCATCCAAATAAACCTGGCGAACAACCTTACGAACCTCTACAATCTCATCTGCTTTCAAAATCGGCTTTACACTAAATTTATCGCCATTGATGTTTTGACGGATAATCAGTTTTTCTTCTTCCAGCTTCGGATAGTCGATTACTACTTTCAACATGAAACGGTCTACTTGCGCTTCGGGCAGCGGATAAGTACCTTCTTGTTCGATCGGGTTTTGCGTCGCCAGTACCAAGAACGGTTCGGGCAGGCCGAAAGTCTCTTTACCGATAGTGACCTGACGTTCCTGCATGGCTTCCAATAATGCACTCTGCACCTTGGCAGGAGCACGGTTTATTTCATCGGCTAATACAAAATTGGCGAAAACAGGACCTTTCTTCACTTGAAAGGTTTCGTCTTTCTGGCTGTAGACCATTGTTCCTATAACATCGGCCGGCAACAAGTCGGGCGTAAACTGAATACGGCTGTATTTAGCATCTATCAACGATGCCAGTGTTTTGATTGCTAATGTTTTTGCCAAACCGGGCACACCTTCCAACAATACATGTCCATCAGACAACAACCCGATTAACAACGACTCTACCAAGTGCTTTTGTCCTACGATGACTTGGTCCATGCCCGTGGTAAGATTGGTAACGAAAGCGCTTTGTCTTTCAATCCGCTCATTCAATTCGCGAATGTCAATTATTTCAGCCATAAATCAAATTATTTTTTGTATTTAACTTCTTCCTTTTATCCGGTTTCTAAAACCGGTATTTAAATTCGCTCCCAAAAGTACAGTAATAAATTAACCATACCAACTAATATTTATTAAAAAACGATTTGAAACCTTTAGATTAAACTACTTTCATAGAGTTTAGTATTTAACAAAAAAAGAAGCAGTACATTTACTGCTTCTTAGCCAATTTGGGAATCTTGATAATAGTACCATAAGGTACATTATCCGGATTCTTGATTACATCCGAATTATGCTTCACGATATAAGGCCAAAGAGCTTTTGTCCCATAAAAGCGCAATGCTATTTTGGTCAATGTTTCTCCTTCCTTGACTGTATAAACGGTTTCCGTTCCAACAATTTGATAGCCTACGGAATCCGGCTCAAAAGGCACGGAGGCCTTTGGTTTTTCTTTTACCGAAACCGATTCCGATATTATCTCCTCTTTTGCAACAGGATTCGCTGTTGATGCAGCCACAGCTATTTCTATAGTATCCGTTCGGCTTATCTCTTCAGTAGAATCCCTTAGAGTAATACTGTCAGGCAATGCTGCATTGTTCTTATTGGCAGAATCATCTGTTTGGGGCTTCTTTTTTTCCTCTACCAAGGGTTTAGTCACCAGTTTATCAAGTAGGTCAGGCTGATATATGAAGACTACAGCAGCTCCACACAATAATATCACCAAAACAACGATACCAATGAAATATTTCATGGTTGAAGCGTCAGAGGCATCTTTCTTATCTGTTACAACATCTTCATTTGTTACAGCAGCTATTTGAGGGATATTAGCTTCTCCGGTAGGAATGTCCTTCTCAAGATCATTTATCTCTTCAGGCGTGATAACTGTTCCTGGAGATACAGAAACCGATTCAGCAAAATCTTCCAACATAGGGGTGGAAATAACTTGTGACACTTCAATCATGTCAGTTTCCGCCCCATCGGCTTCCTCCTCATTCTCATCCTCCAATGGCATATCTTCAAAGACGATTTCATCATTCAGAGGCACCGATTCAAAATGAGAAAAGGGTTTGTTTACTACATCCTTCAGTGCTGAATCCGGTGTAAATGAAACTTTAGTATGACCTTGAATTTCAAACCTTTCTCCTGTATTTACATTGACACTCTCACGGCTTCCTACCCCTATCAGTTTAAAAGTACCCAATCCTTTTATTTTCACATATTTGTCTGTTTCCAACGCTTCCTCTATCAGCTGAAAGAATTCTTTCACAAAGCCATCGGCATGCTTCTTGCTCATACCATGCTTTTCGGCAAGCATATCAATCAAGTCCTGTATATTCAGTCTTTTATTCATAACTCGGAATTAATAAAGGGCAACTGTTTAAACTTTTCTTTTAACAGCGTACTGGGTTTATAGGTCAACACTAATTTAGGAGGTACCAGCATACGTTGTTTGGTATTCGGATTGACAGATATACGTTCTGCCTTCTTCTTTACTTCGAATGTTCCAAACGTCTGTATAGAGACAGCATTTCCTTCCTCCAATTGCCTTGTCATGTTCGACAGCAATGAAGCAATCAAATCAGAAGTATCCTTCAAAGTGTACCCCAATCTGCGTGATAATTCGGAAATAAACTCTTTATTATTCAAAATGCCTGCTTTAAAATAAAACACTTTGCTATATTAGCAAATCCTCTCCATATATGCAAGATGCTCAAGAAAAATAGTTAGATTATTCGTCCATAAAGGTCGAAATCATCGGAATTTACGATCTCCACTTGGTAAAAGTTACCAATATTCAACTTCGATTCTCCACGCTCTATCAGCACCTCCGGATCTACTTCCGGAGAATCGAACTCTGTGCGGCCGATATAATAGTCACCTTCTAAGCGGTCAATGATAACCTTCATCTTCCGACCTACCTTCGCAGCACTCAACTCTCCTGAAATAGTCTGCTGAATAGACATCAGTTCGTCCAGACGTGCTTGTTTCATCTCTTGCGGAATTGTATCTTCATATTGTGTGGCAGCATGAGTACCTTCCTCTTCAGAATAAGTAAAAGCGCCCATCCTGTCGAAACGTATCTCACGGACAAAATCTTTCAACTCTTCAAAATCGGCTTCCGTTTCTCCCGGATGCCCCACCATGAGCGTTGTGCGAAGATGAATGCCGGGTACCTCCTTGCGGAACCGTTCTATCAGCCCATAAGTTTCGGCCTTCGTTACATGCCGACACATTCTCTGCAACATATTGTCACTGATATGCTGCAAGGCTATATCCATATATTTACACACATTGTCATGCTCACGCATCACACGAAAAAGTTCTGTAGGGAAGTGCGCAGGATAGGCATAATGAAGACGTACCCATTCCACACCGGGAACGGTTGCTATTTGCTCAATCAACTCGGGCAACATTTGCTTTTTATACAAATCCACACCATAATAAGTCAGTTCTTGTGCAATAACCTGAAATTCTTTAACGCCACGTGCTACCAAGTATTTCACCTCATCCAAGATTTCCTCCATTGGACGGGATACATGTCGCCCCGTAATGATGGGAATGGCACAATAAGAACACTTCCGGTCGCAGCCTTCGGATATTTTCAGGTAAGCAAAATGTTTGGGGGTTGTCAACGTACGCTCTATATGCAATTCTTCGCGATAGGTCTTTCCCAAATCATGCAGCAGTTCCTTCCAATTGAACTTTCCGTAAAATTTATCGACCTGAGGTATTTCTACAGCCAGCTCTTTAAGGTAACGCTCCGAAAGACACCCCATCACGTAAAGCTTCTCCAAATCACCTTCTTCCTTGGCTTGTGCAAACTCCAGAATCATATCAATGGATTCTTGCTTCGCATCTCCTATAAAACCGCAGGTATTTATTACGGCTATTTGCCCTTTGGGAGCTTCGGCATCATGCGTCACAGCAAATCCTACATCTTCCAACTGGCGCATCAGATGCTCTGAATCCACCAGATTTTTAGAACACCCTAATGTTATGATATCAACTGTTTTTCTTCTCATGCATTTTCTCCAAATAATGAAGCTACGAATTCTTCTTTACGGAACACCTGCAAATCTTCCATGCCTTCACCCAGACCAATGTATTTAACCGGTATTTTAAATTGATCGGAAATGCCGATGACGACCCCGCCTTTGGCAGTCCCATCCAATTTGGTGACAGCCATTGCCGTGACTTCAGTAGCCAGCGTAAACTGCTTGGCCTGCTCAAAGGCATTTTGCCCTGTAGAGCCATCCAGCACCAACAACACTTCATTAGGCGCGTCGGGAACCACTTTCTTCATCACATTCTTTATCTTGGTCAGTTCATTCATCAAGCCCACTTTGTTATGAAGGCGTCCGGCCGTATCAATAATCACCACATCCGCGTTGTTGGCTACGGCAGAGTTTAACGTATCAAAAGCAACAGAAGCGGGATCGGCACCCATTTTTTGCTTCACCACCGGAACTCCTACCCGCTCGCCCCAAATCACCAATTGTTCAACAGCAGCGGCGCGGAAAGTGTCGGCAGCACCTAAATACACTGATTTGCCAGCTTTCTTAATTTGATATGCCAGCTTACCGATGGTCGTGGTCTTTCCTACTCCATTGACACCTACCACCATAATTACGTATGGTTTATTTGCAATCGGCGCCTCAAAGTCATCTACATCGTCAGAGTTATTCTCCGTGAGCAAGGCTGCAATTTCATCGCGCAAAATCCCATTCAGTTCCTGCGCATTCATATACTTCTCGGCAGCAGCCCGTTTTTCAATACGTTCGATGATTTTCAGAGTTGTTTCCACACCTACGTCTGAAGTAATCAATACTTCTTCCAGATTATCCAACACCTCATCATCTACTCTCGATTTACCTGCAATGGCACGTGCTATTTTACCGAACACACTCTCTTTGGTCTTAGATAATCCCTTATCTAATGTCTCTTTCTTCTCCTTGGAAAAAAAACTAAAAAATCCCATATACTAAAAAAGTTTTATGCAACTCCATTTCAGAGCCGGCTTGAAAAGCCCGTGGACAGCATATGCCGTTCATCTTCCTTTCCCAATTTACACCCCTACATGTGTAAGCTTACGCTTGTACAAGTGAAAGCTTACACTTGTACAAGTGTGAGGCGATGCTTGTACAAGCGTAAAACACTGAACATCTTCGTGTTATAAAAATGAAAATCATTCACCCACGGGAATTTTCGGACTATTCTACATTTTGCACAAAGATATAACAAAACTAATGAATAATAAAACCTTCATTCTTTTTTTTAAAAAAGAAATCCCCTCACCGGAATAACCGATAAGGGGAGCTTTATATGATTCGTCAGCGCTTTACAGCTACCGCATTCATCTTTTTTATTTTTTGAAAAAGTCTTGCACCTTTTCGTTGGGAACCATTTGTTCATCAAAGGAATAAGCACCGGTTTTCGGAGACTTAACCATTTTAATAACCTTTGTATAAGCACGACCTTCTTTATTTCCATCGTGCAAACTTGCTACTGTTTTCTTTGCCATGGGTTATACTATATTATTTAATTTCTTTGTGTACTGTCACTTTCTTCAGGATAGGATTATACTTCTTCAGTTCCAATCTTTCAGTTGTATTCTTTCTATTCTTCGTTGTAATGTAACGAGAAGTACCCGGCATACCGCTATCTTTGTGTTCTGTACATTCCAGAACCACCTGTACTCTGTTACCTTTCGCTTTTTTTGCCATAATCAGTGTTCTCCTCTACTTTTTAGCCAATAACTCTAATGCTTTTCCAATCACAATAACCTTTAGCTACTGCATCTTTCAAAGCAGCGTCCAGTCCTTTTTTATTAATAACGCGCAAACCATTAGCGCAAATGCTCAGGCTGATCCAGCAATCCTGCTCTACATAATAGAACTTCTTGTTAAACAAGTTCAAATCAAAGGTTCTTTTTGTTCTTCTCTTTGAGTGTGAAACATTGTTGCCAATCATGGCCTTCTTTCCGGTAATTTGACAAATCTTTGACATTTCTATCTTATTTTTTATAGTTTTCTTTTTTGTCTATTTCAAACAGAGCGCAAAGTAAGTACTTTTATCGTTACCAAACAAGTTTTTCCCAAAATAATTCACTGTATAATAGCATTTTTCCTCATTTCAGCTTATTATAAAGCAGGAAAAGAACGTTTCGAATTGCTTTCTGTACATTTTCCGTTCTTCCCAAATCCCCCTCTTGTTTCATGGTCAGAATTTCGTTTTTATAGGCAGCAGCCAGCCAAATTGTCCCCACCGGTTTCTCCGGAGTACCCCCTCCGGGACCGGCAATGCCCGAAGTGGCAACCGCACAGTCAGAATTCAACGATTTCATCGCTCCTTTCACCATTTCCGTAACTGTTTCTTCACTTACGGCTCCATACTTTTCTAACGTTTCGGCAGAGACATGCAACAACGCCTTTTTCACTTCATTGGAATATGCCACTACACTGCCCACAAAGTAGTCCGAGCAGCCCGGAACAGAAGTTATCAAAGAAGCGATACCTCCTCCTGTACAACTTTCAGCACAAGAAATGGTCAATTTCTTTGCCAGCAACAACCGGCCAATCTCTTCTTCTATTTTCATATACATATATTACTATAAATATACATTCCGCAAGCCACCACTCTGCCCCCCCCTCTGCCAAGAGGGACTTCCTACTCTCTACAAAGTGACGCGCGAATAAGCAGGTGCCTCCATTGGACAGAATTCCTTGTCCAGAAACTTGAAATATCCCGTAACTGCTATCATGGCAGCATTGTCTGTCGTATAACTGAATTTAGGGATAAAGATGTTCCAGCCATACTTCTCGGCATGCTCACGGAAAGCATTGCGCAAACCATTATTGGCCGAGACACCTCCGGCCACTGCCACTTCCTTTATCTTATATTCTTTAGCGGCCTTGCGCAGCTTATCCATCAAGATATCCACGACAGTGGCCTCCAAAGAGGCAGCCAGATCGGCTTTGTGGTGTTCGATAAAGTAGGGATCTTCCTTCATCCATTCGCGCAGAGAATAAAGGAACGAGGTTTTCAGGCCGCTGAAACTATAATCCAATCCGGGGATATGCGGTTTGCTGAACAAAAAAGCTTTCGGGTTTCCTTGTCGAGCCAACTTATCAATAATCGGTCCTCCCGGATAACCCAATCCCATCACCTTAGAACATTTATCAATGGCTTCACCCGCAGCGTCATCGATGGTCTGCCCTAAGATTTCCATATCATTATAAGCTTTTACCAGAATAATCTGAGAGTTTCCACCGGAAACCAACAGGCAAAGAAAAGGATATTGAGGTTGCACATTATCTTCACCTTCCACTTTAATGAAATGAGCTAATACATGACCTGTCAGGTGATTAACATCAACCATAGGTATACCAAGCGAACGGGCAAAACCTTTGGCAAAAGACACGCCAACCAGCAAAGAGCCCATCAACCCCGGACCACGGGTAAAAGCCACGGCGCTCAATTCTTCTTTGGTCACTCCGGCACGTTTCAGCGCTTCATGCACCACCGGAACAATATTTTGCTGATGTGCACGAGAAGCCAATTCGGGCA
Source organism: Prevotella heparinolytica (assembly GCF_002998535.1). Taxonomy (NCBI): domain Bacteria; kingdom Pseudomonadati; phylum Bacteroidota; class Bacteroidia; order Bacteroidales; family Prevotellaceae; genus Prevotella; species Prevotella heparinolytica. The sequence continues at coordinate 1,081,844 of NZ_CP027234.1, forward strand.
CAACACCGCCATACGCTTCGTGTACAGCCTGACCGGCTACCACATTCGAAAGCAAGTAGCCGTCTTTGATGATTGCCGCCGAAGTATCGTCACAGGAAGATTCTATTCCCAAAATAATTGTACTCATAATGTTTATTTACGTTTAAACACCGCAAAAGTAGTGATAAAAGTACGATTCGTAACGTATTATTTCATATTTTTGTTGGCTGATTATAAAAATTAACCGCCTATCAGAAAGCTTAAAAGGGTTGTGCGTTGGGTACTTGGCATCGTACTGGGATTGTACATCGGTACCATCATATTGTTGAACATTCCGTATGTCCAGCAAAACATGTCCATACTTGTGGCCGACGAACTCTCTTCCATCTTGGGCAGTCGCCTCACCATCGGCCGAATCGACATGGGGCTGTTGAATAGAATCATCATTGATGACTTGCTGTTGGACGACCGGTCGGGAAAAGAAATGGTAAAAGTAACCCGCCTTTCAGCTAAATTCGATATTCTTCCGCTGTTCAACGGTAAGATATCCATCAGTAGCGTACAGCTGTTCGGCTTCAATGTCAATCTCTACAAGCAGACTCCCGAAGCCGAACCTAACTTCCGGTTCGTACTCGACGCACTTGCTCCTAAAGATACCGTTCAAAAGCAGAACAACCAGACTCTTCGCATAAACTCACTGCTGGTTCGTCGCGGAAAAATATCGTATGACGTTCTTTCCGAAAAAGAGACACCCGAAAGATTCAACCCGCAGCACATTCGTTTGCGAAACATCATTGCCAATATTTCTCTCAAAGCCTTGCAAAGCGATTCCATCAATGCGGCCATCAAAAGACTGAGCATTGAAGAGGAACGCTCCGGATTTGAATTGAAAAAGCTAAGCCTCAGGGTCATCGGCAATAACCGGCAGATGAAGATAGAGAATTTTGCCATCGACCTCCCGAATACGTCTTTGGCTATGGACACGATACGCATGGAATATGACAGTCTGGGAGCCTTTGGCAATTTTGCCCAAGATGTACGTTTTTCGTTTCATATGCTGCCTTCCCAAATCGCCTTAAAAGACCTGTCGGCCTTTGTTCCCGCTTTCCGGCCTTTTAAAGAAAAGCTGGAAGTGGAAGTAAAGTCCAATGGCAGCATCGACCAGCTGAACTGTCCGCTTCTGTCCGTTTCGGCAGGAAACCATTTCCATTTAAAAGGAGAGGTATCTCTTCAAGACCTCTCCAATCCCGAGAGTTCCTATTTATTCGGCCACCTGTCGCGCTTGTATGCCGACCCTGATGGGATTGCTTTCTTTGTCCGGAACTTCAGCGAAAACTACAACGGTGTTCCTCCTTCCCTGCAACGCCTTGGAGCCATTTCATTTCGCGGCGAAGTGTCAGGCTATTTCAGAGAGCTTGTAGCATACGGAAATGTAGAGACTGATCTCGGCAGCATTAAAACAGATGTAAAACTCAGTTCCGACAAGGAAAAAGGATATTTCGCCTATTCGGGAGCGGTGGAGACTAAAGATTTTGAGCTGGGCAAAGTATTGGACAATGACGCTTTCGGAAAGGTCACTTTCAATTTGAACATCAACGGCAATCATCACAACAAGAAGTACCCGTCCATGCTATTGAAAGGGCTGATAGCTTCCATCGATTATAGCAACTACACCTACGAAAACATTACACTGGACGGAGAATACAAGCAAGGAGGATTCACCGGGAAAGCAGCATTGGACGACCCTAATGGCTCCATCGTACTGAACGGTGTCATCAACACCGCCAGCCAAGTGCCTACTTTCAATTTCCGTGCGAGCATCAGCAAGCTTCGTCCGCATACGCTGCATCTCACTCCCGACTATAAAGACACGGAAATATCGGTCAAGCTGAATGCCGATTTCACCGGTGGTTCCATCGACGAAATGATTGGTGAAATAAACATTGACAGTCTGCAATTCATCGCTCCTGAAACGCAATACTTTATGGATAACATGAAGATATCTGCCGTAAAGGAAAACGAGCATCGGAAATGCCTGACCATACAGTCTAAATTTCTTCAGAGCCGTATTGAGGGCGACTATTCTTATCGCACACTGCCTGCCAGCGTACTGAATATCACACGGCGCTACCTTCCTACTATCATCCTGCCCGACAAGAAACCGATGAAAACGGAAAACAATTTCCTTTTTGATGTACATGTCTACGACACGGAGCTGCTCTCTACCGTTTTTCAGATCCCAATCAAGATATACACGCACTCCACCATCAAGGGATACTTCAACGACAAGGCACAACGTCTTCGGGTGGAAGGGTATTTTCCTCGTTTCCGATACAAAGAGAATTTCATTGAATCCGGCATGTTTCTTTGCGAAAATCCCGGCGACCGCTTTCATGCCAGTTTGCGCTTCAACAATCTCCAATCAGGCGGCGCCATGAACGTGGCCTTGGAGGCAGAAGCGCAAAACGACAGTATCCGAACCACATTGAATTGGGGCAACAGCAGCAAGGATACTTACAGTGGCAAACTTGCCACCGTGGCACACTTCATTCGGCAACAAAAGAAAGAAGGCCAAATACACCTGCCACCGTTGAAAGCCATCATAGACATCCGTCCCACAAATGTGATCATCAATGATACGTTGTGGAACATACATCCTTCTACGGTAATGATCGATTCCGGAAAGGTGCACGTCAACGATTTCTTTTTCAGCCACAAAGACCGTCACCTCCGCATCAACGGGGTGGTCTCAAAAGAGCCGGAAGACACTGTTCGTCTGGATTTGAAGGAGGTCAATATAGGTTATGTGTTCGACATAGCAGATCTCGGAGTGGATTTCAAAGGAGAAGCCACCGGTCCGGCCTTTGCCAGTGGTGTCTTGGAAAAGCCGGTGATGAGTACCGATCTGTTCATCCGTAACCTCGGACTGAACAACGGACTGCTGGGCGATGCCAATATACATGGAGAATGGCATCACGACGTGAAAGGTATTTATCTGGACGCACACATCCGCGAAAAAGAGATAGCCCAAAGCCACGTACAAGGTTATATCTATCCGCTGAAACCTACCAGCGCGCTCGACCTTCAAATTGAAGCGAAAAACACCAATTTGAAGTTCATTCATTACTATATGAACAGCATTACTCCCGAATTCAACGGACGTGCCACCGGGAACGTGCACTTTTATGGAAAATTCAAGGCCTTGACCATGCAAGGGCGTGTGTTTGCCGATGCATCCATGAAAATTGATGTGCTCAACACCACTTTCTCCTTAAAAGACAGCATCTACATAGAGCCGGAGGGACTGACTTTCAACAACAACCGCATTTTCGACACACAGGAACACCAAGGAAGGGTGAACGGCTATCTGCACTACCGGCACTTCAAAGATTTGGAGTACCGCTTTCATTTCAACATCAATAATATGTTGATGATGAACACCAAAGAGTCACCCGACTATCCTTTTTACGGCACCGTCTATGGCACGGGCAATGCCACCATTGCCGGGAATCCTCAAGATGGCGTGAACATAGACGTTGCAATGACCACTGACCGCAACACCCACTTTACATACATCAAAGACAATGTGTCTACGGCAGTCAACAGCCAATTCATACGTTTTGTCGACAAGACCCCACGTCGTGCAGTACAAGACTCTGTCCGCCTTTCCGAATACGAGATGGCACAAAGAGCGGTAGAAGAAGAGGAGGAAAAAGGAGATGCGGATATTCGTCTGAATCTGTTGGTAGATGCCACTCCCGATGCAACCATGAGAATCATCATGAACCCCATTGCCGGCGATTACATCAGCGGAAAAGGTAGCGGAAACATCCGCACCGAATTCTTCAACAAAGGAGATGTGAAACTGTTTGGCAATTATCAAATCAGTCAAGGAATCTATAAATTCAGTCTGCAAGAGGTATTCCGTAAGGACTTTACCATAAAGAACGGAAGTAGCATCAGCTTCAACGGCCCACCGCTCGATGCCTCTCTGAACATTACAGCCGGCTACATGGTGAACTCAGCATCGTTGAACGACCTGATGCCCAATGATGCAAGCGCTTTGGAGTATATCAGCAAAACCAATGTCAAGGTGAACTGCATCATGGGGCTGACCGGACAACTGACTTCTCCGAACATAAAATTCGACATCGAGTTGCCCAACGAACGAGACGAGGTGCAGGCCATCGTGCGCAACTACATCCCTACCGACGAACAGATGAACATGCAGATACTCTACTTGTTGACCATCGGAAAGTTCTATACTCCGGAAAATCTGGGTGCCACACAAAACTCGAACATGATGTCGAGCGTAGTGTCGTCCACGCTTTCCGGACAGTTGAACAATGCCCTATCGAACATTATCAATCTCAACAACTGGAATTTCGGAACTAATTTCAGCACAGGAGAAAGAGGATGGACGGATGTAGAGTTCGAGACCATGCTTTCGGGGCAATTACTGAACAACCGCCTGCTCATCAATGGCAATTTCGGCTATCGGGAGAACCCGATGGCGAACACCAATTTTGTGGGAGACTTCAATGCCGAATGGCTTGTCAATCGTTCCGGTGACATTCGCCTAAAGGCATACAACGAAACAAACGACCGCTACTACACCCGAACCAACCTGACGACTCAAGGCATCGGTATCATCTTCAAAAAAGATTTCAGCAGATGGAAGGAGCTTCTTTTCTGGAATAAATGGAAACTGAGAAAACTGAAGAAAAAGCAGAAAACCGCCTCAGATGAATCGTTACCCGTAGCCAACAAGGATACTGCTTCCGGGCAACTGCCCCAAACACCTCCCGAAGCTCAGTCCAAACGGAACAGGGAAGAGTAATTTTTTCTGCTTCAAGCTTCCGATTCTCTGCCCACACCTAAGCTCTCTTCCGCCCACACTTCACTGCCTGTAAGCCCACACTTCATCGCCCGTATGCCCGCACTTTACACTTGCTCCGCCCGCACATTAGGAAGCATAAGCCCGCACTTTGTGTTTACTCTGCCCACAGGATATTTTCAGAAAGGCAATGGCCCGTCCGAACCCACTCCGCCAAACGGGTTGTCTGTCTGCGGCATGAAATCGGCAGAAGAAGGAGGGGGCGGTGCGGCAATGCTTCCTATGGGTGCATTCATGCGCGAACCGCGCGTGGTTCCACCACCCTCAGAAGGCAATGGGATGACCATATCATCCTCCGGATTCTGGAAACGGGTGTACTGTCCGATAAAACGCAGACGCACATCGCCCACAGCACCGTTACGATGCTTGGCTATGATAATCTCCGCCATGCCACGCAAATCCGTACCGTCGGCAGAGGTGTATATCTTATAATATTCCGGGCGGTGAATGAAGCACACCATATCGGCATCCTGCTCGATGGCTCCGGATTCGCGGAGGTCGCTCAACTGGGGACGTTTTCCCTCCTCGCCTTCACGGTTCTCCACACCACGATTCAACTGCGACAGGGCAATGATGGGAATATTCAACTCCTTCGCCAACCCTTTCAGCGAACGGGAAATGGTACTGACCTCTTCCTGACGACTGCCAAACGACATACCGCTTGCATTCATCAATTGAAGGTAGTCGATGATGATGACCTTTACCCCATGTTCGCGCACCAAGCGGCGGGCTTTCGTACGGAGCTCGAAGACCGACAGTGAAGGCGTATCATCCACATACAGTGGAGCATCCAGCAAATCGCGCAGCTTATAGTCCAACTGTTGCCATTCGTAATCCGCCAACTGGCCGCTCTTGATTTTCTCGCTCGGAATTTCGCACACATTGGATATCAAACGGTTCACCAGCTGTACGTTGCTCATTTCCAGAGAGAACAGCGCTACGGGATTGTGGAAATTCACGGCAATATTCTTTGCCATAGAAAGCACAAACGCCGTTTTACCCATGGCGGGACGGGCGGCGATGATAATAAGATCCGATTTCTGCCAGCCGGAAGTCATCTTGTCCAGCTTGGTAAATCCGCTCTCCAACCCACTCAAACCATCGGTACGGGCAGCCGCTTTCTGAATCAGGTCATACGCTTCGGCAATGACAGGATTAATCTGCGTATAATCCTTCTTCATGTTCTGCTGAGAAATCTCGAACAGCTTGCCTTCAGCTTCCTGCATCAAATCGTCCACATCCAATGTCTCATCAAAAGCCTTGCTCTGAATATTGCTGGTGAAGGTTATCAGTTCGCGGGCCAACGATTTCTGGGCAATGATACGCGCATGATATTCTATATGTGCCGAAGAAGCCACCTTACTGCTTAACTGGGTGATATAAAACGGCCCGCCCACTTCCTCCAGCACTCCTTTCTTGGCAAGCTGTTCTTTCACAGTGAGAATATCCACCGGCTTTTGGTTTACGGCCAAATCGGTAATTGCTGAATATATCAACTGATGCCTGTGTTCGTAAAAAGACTCCGGACGGAGAATTTCACTGACCAACGAATATGCGTCTTTCTCAATCATCAAGGCGCCCAACACAGCCTCTTCCAGTTCCGGAGCCTGCGGTTGTATGCGTCCGTAGTCATTGACAGGCTGCGGTGCCTTACTTTTGGGAGTTCGGGATGTTCTTCTTTGTTCTGCCACTTCTATTCTTTTAATATTATAATCCGATAACCCTCTGTTTTTGGAAAGGGGAAGCAAAGATAAGCTATTTTTATTTATAGGAATCAACAATTCATGGTCAAGTTATCAATCTACTATAAACAGAAATGGTTAACTTTGTCTCCGAATCATGTTTCATGAACTCTATAACTCGATAATTGTACCATGCTGACTTTTCCGAACGCAAAAATCAATCTGGGATTGAACATCACAGAAAAACGTCCCGACGGATATCATAATCTGGAAACCATCTTTTACCCTATCCCCGTGGAAGATGCGCTGGAAATAAACATTCTGAACGAAGGCAACACCAAGTTCCGCTTGCATCAGGCAGGATTGGAAATTGCCGGAGAAGCGGAAAACAATCTGGTGGTAAAAGCCTATAGGCTGCTCGATGCCGAATTCAATCTTCCTCCCGTAGACATTCATCTGTTCAAACGCATTCCTTTGGGCGCAGGACTGGGAGGAGGTTCGGCAGATGGCGCCTTCATGCTGAAACTGCTGAACGAGAAGTTCGGTCTTGGATTGACGGACGAAGCATTAGAGGATTATGCGGCAAAACTCGGAGCGGATTGTGCATTCTTCATAAAAAACCGCCCGACCTATGCCGAAGGAATCGGAAACATCTTCTCCCCTGTCACGCTCTCTCTGGAAGGGTATCAGATATGGTTGGTCAAACCGGATGTTTTCGTTTCCACCAAAGACGCGTTTGCCAAGATAAAGCCTCATCGCCCGACACTATCCTTGAAGCAAGTCATCGAGCTACCCATAGAAGAGTGGAAAGGGCACATGGTCAATGACTTTGAAGAAAGCGTATTCCCGCAGTTCCCCGCCATCGAAGCCATCAAAGAGGAGATGTACAGACAAGGAGCCATCTATGCTTCCATGAGCGGTTCAGGCTCATCGGTTTACGGGCTGTTCAAAGCAGACGCCCTGCTACCCGATGTGGATTTCGGGAAGAAAGCGTTTATATACAAAGGCAAGCTCGGCGATATGTAACCCTGCCCGATTCATCTTTGAAACGATATATACTACCTTACAACAATGAACTGCACCCTAAAAGTTAGATACCTTCCCACACTAATCACTAACCCGTCAACCGCTCTTAGCACACCTCCACTTTGGCGGCAATACGCTTCGTCTTGTCGCGCAGCGCATCAAGATCACCGTCAAGCGGTGCATAACACAACACCACGCCCATACGACGATTTACCCGGGTAGTCGGCTTGCCGAAAATGCGCAGATACGTATCTTCTTCTTTGGTCACTTCTTCCAATCCTCGGTAATCGGGATACTCCTGACTGGATATTGAAGAAAGGATGACGGCACTCGCGCCTATATGCTCCTGCTTGATACTCGGAATAGGTAAACCGAGCACGGCTCGCAGATGAAGCTCGAACTCATTCAGGTTTTGCGTACCTGCCAGCGTCACCATACCCGTATCGTGCGGGCGAGGAGAAAGTTCTGAAAAATAAACGCCATTCTCATGGCTCAGGAAGAATTCCACTCCCCACAACCCGGCACCGGTCAAAGCACGGGTCACTTTCTCCGCCATCTCTTGCGCCTCTTTCAAGTGAGCAGGCTCGATATGGGCAGGTTGAAAACTTTCGCGATAATCGCCTCCCTTTTGCACATGGCCGATGGGGGGACAAAATAAAGTCGGTCCGTCTTTCTGCGTAACGGTAAGCAATGTTATCTCACTGTCGAACTTGATAAACTCCTCTATGATAAGTTCCTTGATATCCCCACGGCTACCGTTGCAACCATATTCCCACGCATGTTCCAGCTCATCGGCACTCTTCACGAGCGACTGCCCTTTGCCTGAAGAGGACATCAACGGTTTTACCACACAAGGGTAGCCTATTTTCTCGGCCGCCTCTTTCAATTCCTCCAAAGATTTGGCGTAGAAATAATTGGCAGTCTTCAGTCCCAATTCTTTAGCGGCTAAATCGCGTATGGCCTTGCGATTCATGGTAAAGTTCACCGCACGCGCGCTGGGTACTACCTGAATACCTTCTTTCTCAAAATCATACAAGCACTCCGTACGAATCGCCTCGATTTCCGGCACGATGATGTCCGGCCGATGCTTACGAACCACACCTTCCAAAGCCTCTCCATCCAACATACTGAAAATTTCGCTTTCGTCCGCCACCTGCATGGCAGGTGCTCCGGCATACGAATCGCATGCAACCACGTATTGTCCCTTGCGCTGAGCGGAAATCACAAACTCCTTTCCCAGTTTGGAAAAGCCAATCAACTTTGACCCTTTTGGCCAAACAGAATTTGCCCCCTTTGGGCACAATAGAATTGACCCTTTAAAAGTCCTGGTGATAGGGGTCAATCTTATTTTACCCTTTTAAACTTCTCGGTTATTCTTTGATCTTAATTTACGCATACTTTCACCATTCAGTTCTATGTTATGAGCCGTGTGGATGATACGGTCAAGGATGGCATCGGCAATGGTCGGGTCTCCTATCATATCATACCAGTTGGACGGGGGATACTGCGAGGTGATGATGATGGATTTCCTTTCATGCCTGTCTTCAATGATTTCAAGCAGTATGGGACGTTCCTTTGCATCAAGGGGTACGAGGAACAGGTCATCGAGGATGAGCAACTGACAGCGTTCTATCTTTTTGAGTTCTGTTTCAAGCATCCCTTTAATCTTGGCGACTTTTAGTATACCAAGCATTTTGGGTGCATTGGCATAGAGTGTTCTGATTCCTCTTTTACACGCCTCGTGGCCTAAGGCGCAAGCCAGATAGCTTTTGCCCGTACCTGAAGAACCTGTAATGAAAAGATTCTGTCCTTTGTGTACAAAGTCAAGAGTAGCAAGACGTTCCATCTGATTACGGTCCAGCCCTCTGTTTACAGCATAATCAATCTGTTCGACATAGGCCTTGTATCGGAATGCTGCATTCTTGGTAAGCCTTGTGATGGCAGCCTGGGCACGATAGTCCCATTCGCGTGCAAGGAGCATGGAAAGGAATGTATCGGCTGTCATTGACTGTGTAGTGGTCCCGGCAAGGCTTTCCCGGAAGGCCTCTGCCATACCGTGTAATTTCATTCGGTTCATCAGCTCCAATGATATGGTATTCTGATCTTGTTGCCCCGTAATAGGAGCTGTTTTATTGTTTGTTTGCATATGATATCGTTTTTATTGTCCTGACTTTTCTTTTTGGTAGTATTCACTTCCACGTATATTCTTGTGTTTCAACGGAGTGATAGGAATTGCATGAGGCTGTATTGTTCCGTCCTCATCGGGAAGGAAGTCGGCATCTTCTCCCAATCCCAGCACCTCTCGTAAGGCTTGGTAACCGTATTGCAGCTTCTGGTCTGCGCATGCGCATGCTGCGATGAGACGGTCACGGCCGTATTTCTTTTCCAGAGCCAGAATGCCCCGACATGATCTGAACGCTTTTGGGGGATATTGCATGGTTCGTTCCACTTCACGAAGATAATTCAAAACGATATTATCCATTTCTGAGGCTTGCCGGAAGAGTTCATCCAGATCCTTGTCATAAGGGCCGTAGTGCCCAGGCAAGTTGTGCTCCTTTTCCATGAATAGGTATAGGGAATATCACAGCGGCCGTGTGTGGCAACAAGATTCATACCACAATAGATTTCCACCGTGTCGGCATCGTAGAGCATCGTTACGCGTCTTCCTACATATTCTCTCGGAACGCTGTAATGGTGCTTGAACAACGAAACATAAGAGTTCTTGCCAACGGTCATTACTTTCCTCTCCTTCACTATGTAACGTTGCTGGGGAAGCGGACGGAGATAGTCTTTTTCGCCACGCAGGAACATTTCCCTGCGCGACATTTCCCGACCGGCCATCACCTTCCCATTGAACTTCTGCAAGGAAACACGGATGGCGGCATTGAGCTCATCCAGACTTGTAAATGTCATTCCTTCTATTTCAAAGTAAACGGATCGGTAGAGCAGCTTCACCGCATTTTCAACCAAGGCCTTGTCCTTGGGATGGCGCACACGGGCGGGATAGACAGCGCAACCGTAGTGTTCGGCGAAGGCGGCGAAATCCTCATTGATGACAGGCTCGTTACGGTCGCTTCTCGTTACGGCAGCCTTCAAGTTGTCGGGTACAATGGCCGCAGGAACACCTTCAAAATAATACATGGCATTCTCGCACCCCCTTATCAAATCTTCCTTGCGTTGAGACCATACGGCCTCGCAGTAGGTGTAATGGCTGAACGGAAGGATGGCAACGAATACCTCGGACTTCTTCGTCTCGCCCGTCATCTCATCGACAACTTCAAGTTTGTCGCCGGCAAAATCAACATACATCTGGTCTGCGGAATAATGCTCTACATGACCGACAACCTTGATGCGAAATCTGTATTCGCGGATAATCCGCTTGAAAGATGATAGCCCATAGCCGTCAGGATACGCAGCATGATACTTCTTGAATAATTTTCTCACACTCATCCCTTTACGTGATAATTGAGATACATAATCGGGAAGCAACGCTTCCAATTCAACCCTTTTGGAAGAAGGTTCACGATGACGGAGCGATGTATTACCGAATATCTCATCCAGCTGCCTATCGGAATAAGTAAGGAGCTCTTCGATACTTTTACCGCTTGAAAGAAAATGGCGGACATACTTACGAACCGTGTTACGGGAAATACAAAACGTACAAGCCATTTCTTTGATTCCCATACCTGAGGCATAGCATCTTAAAATGCTTTTAATTCTTTTATTCATATATGTAGATTTTATGGTTAACCCGTTACACCAGGACTCGGGTGTCACAAATCTACATAAAAATCAATGGCCACTGTTACCTAAGGGGGGTATTCTTATTTGAGCCAAAAGGGTCAATTTTATTGTGCCCAAAGGGGGCAAAAACGTTTGGCCAAAAGGGTCAAAGTTGATTGGCTTTTCCACCGTCCACCGAATGCGCATTAAGTTCGGTCAGTCGGCGGGCATGGACACCCCAGACGGGATGGTCGTGTAAAAAGGCTATCAGGGCAGGTATTTCGGCAAAGACATCTTCGGGAATATATCGGCTGCCCGTGCGAGGATAGGTGATGTATGCCTTCTCATAGAGTTTCTGCGCCAAGGAAAGGGTCTGTTCCGCCGAATAGCCGAACCGGCTGTTCGCTTCTTTCTGTAAAGTGGTCAAATCATACAGAAGCGGTGGCTCCTGCTTGGTCTCCTTGCGCACAATCGTTTCTACAGTGGCATAAGGAGCCTGTTTGAGTTTATCATACAGGGCGGTGGCTTTTGCCTTATCGAACCAGCGGTCGGCGGAGGAGAAACGGAAACTCTCATCACCTTCCTTTACGGTAAGGCTGAGTTGCCAGAATGGCTGTGGCTCGAACTTCTTGTTCTCCAAGAAACGGGAACAGACCATACAGAGGGTCGGAGTCTGCACCCTGCCCAATGAATAAGTGCCTCGTCCTGCCGCAATGGATATGGCTTGGGTGGCATTGATGCCCACTAACCAGTCGGCTTCGCTGCGGGCACGGGCGGCATAATAGAGATTGTCATACGCCGCTCCGCTTTGCAGATGGGCAAGTCCCTCTTTGATGGCTTTGTCCGTAAGCGAACTGATCCACAAACGGTCGAAGGGTTTGGCGATGCCGAGATACTCGTAGATGAACCTGAAGATTAACTCACCTTCTCTTCCTGCATCGGTGGCTACGATAATGCCCTCGCATTCCCGGAAGAGTTTTTCGATGACTTTGAGTTGGGCTACTGCCGCAGGGTCGGCTTTATAACCTTTGCCCTCCTTTATCTGACGGGGAATAAGGGTAAAGACGGGAGGAAGAATCGGCAGGTTCTCTTTGTGGAAACCCTTGATGCCGTAGGCTTCGGGCATGGCTGCCGTTATCAGGTGCCCCAGTGCCCAAGTGACGGCATAGCCGCCTCCTTCAATATAACCGTTCTTCTTGTTGGTTGCCCGAACGACACGGGCGATTTCACGAGCTACGCTCGGTTTTTCTGCTATGATGACTTTCATTTGTTCTTACTTTTTGGATATTAGTGGTGGCGGATTACATTTTCATTCCCTTGGAACGCTTTTTCTCTTCTTGCTTTTGTTCCTGCCCCGTGGTAGGCTCTGTCTGTCCCTGCTTGAGCGGCTCCTTCACATGCTTGGTAGCCTCGTTGGTCTTGCCTTCGGAATTGACGGCGACCTGCGTACGGGAAGCATTATCGGGAGTAATCTCTTTGGCTTGGGACTTGTCGGGGTTCCATTTGAGGAAGTCGAACTTGTTTTTCTCAAAGTTCGGACGCACATAGGCATTGAAAGGCTCTCCCTTCTTGTCGATAAGCCCGGTCATATAGACCGTCTGACCTGCTTTGAGTTTCGCTTGCTCTTCGGGAGAGATGTTTCTTCCCAGCATCTTCTTGGGAACACGCAATTCTTGTGGCTCTGCCTGTTCCTGCCCTTCGGGGGCTTGCCTTTGGCGTTGTTCCTGCTTGGGAGAGCCGAAACGAAATTCAATAGACCGCTTGTCGGCATTGAATTGAAGGTTGGCATTGAAATGCTTTCCCGTTTTGGAGGTCATGCCCTCTACATAGATGCTCCTTCCTTCCGAGAGTTCCTTTTTTTGCTCATCGGTCAGCTTCACGCCCTTGATTTCATCGGGGATTCGTACCCGGTCGGCACCCAAGGCGATGATGTCGTTCGTCAGGCGGTCGATGCTTACGAAGCTGCGGGTCGGTTCGTTCTTGCCGGGGAAGGTCAACTCCACGGTGCGACCGAGATTGCCCGTTTCTCTGAGGGCTTTCTTGTCCTCGTCGGTGAAGGTATGCCCGAAGAACTCGCGCTCCAATTGCGACTCCTTGCGGATGGCGTGGACGACGGGGATAAACATACCGTCTCCGGAGGCTTTCAGGGAAAGACGGGCATCGGTGTAGAGGGAGACTTCGCCGATTTTGATGCTGATGGGAACAAGCGGAGTCTTGCGGTATTGAAGCAGGTCATCAAGATGCTTGCCCTTTTCCAGACTCTCACGGCTTATGCCCATCTGCTCAAACTGTTCCCATTTCACCTTGTCGGGGTCAATGCCTTGGAAGGACTGTTTCTGCTCGCCTGCATAGTCCGAAGGATTGACACGGGCGGAGTCCAGCATCTCTTTATTGGAGGGGACTTCCGGAGCTTTAAGCATCTCCGAGAGCACACGTGCACTGGCAACGGCACTCTCAAAAGGCACTTTGAAGAAGTTCAGCGGTGTGGGGTGCTTGAACTGCCGCATGAAGTTAGAGAGGAAGTTTTCCAGCGCATTGCTGTGCTTGTCGAACTTCAGGAAGCTCTGTTCATGCTCGGCGGTAGGCGGAACGGTTTTCAGCTCGCCTTTCTCGTCCGTACCTGTGACGGCTTTGAGGTTTTCGCCCTTCTGATCTTTGACCAAAAGGACTTCTTGGTCTTTGATTTTTTCGTCCATATTATAATGTATTTAATGGCACCAACAGCGGTGCACGGACAAAAGTAAACCAAAGAAACCGTGTGTGTTAGCAGTTGGAGATAACTGCGTACTTGTGGCGTTGATATGGATAGAAGTGGCTTTTTAGGAAGAATTGCCTATCTATATGTTTATGTTGGAAATTCTCCTTTTTGCGTACCTATAATATTCAGAAGACGTAAACATGAAATTGAAAAATACCCATTTTTTGGTATTGCGAGAAACTGATAGATGCTTTAATTTTGCACGAAATTAAGACGTTGTACTATTCGCTATGAGTAAAGACAATCAAACGAGAGAGAGATTACTTCTCTTGGCAAAGAAAGAATTTCTTAGAAGAGGCTTCCAAAAAGTTTCTATGAGGGACATTTCTGCTATTACGGGAATGGCTTTAGGGAATATATACTATTACTACAAGACTAAAGATGAGCTATTCCATGATGTCTTATATCCTGTAGTAGAACAAATTCAACAACTAATAGATAGTCACAATACAGCATCAAAGCTAAACAAGTGTTTTTTTGAGGAAGAACATCATAACGATGCTATTTTATGGCACTTTTCACCCTTAGTTTCTCAAAATAGCGATGAGTTATATCTTTTGTTTTTTGGAGCAAGAGGTTCTTCTTTCGAGAATTATTCAGAGGTGTTAATTCAAAAATTCACAGCTATGGGGATAGAGTATATTCGTAGAATGAAAGAGATTTATCCTAAGATAAATTCAAGTATAGATCCATTTTTTATGCATGTGTATGCGGCAATACAGGTTTCAGTCATAAAGGAATTTATTCTTCATCGAAAAATTCCCAAAGAGAAGCTACAAACATTTTCGGAAACCTATTCGAGTTATACGAAAGCCGGATGGAAGTATTTAATGAGAGTCTGAGAAATCAGACTCTTATTTTTTAGTACAAAATCAAGAAATCGTCCTATATAAAAATTGAAACTTATAACATACTGTCATGAATCAAAATTTATTTGACGCTATAAAGCGTTATGCAGGAGAAAAGGCATCATTCATTCCCATTGCAATGTTTCTTTCGGGATTGAGTGCCGTGTGTAGCATGTTCCCTTATCTATATATATATTACATTATAGATGAGGTAATTTCTCACATACACGAAGGGGAATATCCTTCCGTAATCAGTCAATATGCATATTCTGCCTTAGCTTTCGCCTGCGGTGGAATCTTTTTCTATTTTCTATCTCTTACCTTTTCCCATTTGGGTGCTTTTCGAATAGAACGGGAAATGAGATATCAGGCTATGAAGAGAATTCTTTCATTTCCTCTTGTTTTCTTCAATCAGAACACAACAGGGAAAATACGCAAAATCATTGATGACAACGTGAGTATCACACATAGTTTTGTGGCACATCAGTTACCGGATTTAGTTGCAGCAATAACAATGCCTATTGTTTTTATTGTCGCTTTATTTGTTTTCGATTGGAGATTCGGAGTTGTAACTCTTTGCTTATTGCTTTTGAGTGCCTTTTTCATCAAACGTATGATGGGAGGAGAAAAAAGCAATAGTATGAGACAATATATGAATGCTCTTGAAGACATGAATACGGAAGCGGTAGAATATATCAGAGGAATACCTGTGGTAAAAACATTCCAGCAATCTGTTTTCTCATTCAAAGGATTTCACGATGCCATTTTGAGATATAGGGATTGGGCATATAAATATGCATTGAGTTGCTGTAATCCTATGCGAGGGTTCATTCTATCAATACAAGGTATGTCCATAGCTTTTGTTTTCCTGTTTGTCCTATTGCTAAAACTAGGATATTCAAGTGCAGCCCTAATCAATCCCTTTATTTTCTATGTGATATTCACTCCCCTATGTGTCGTTATAATGAATAAGATAATGCATTTAGGAGAAGCTGCCAGTCTTGCAAGAGAAGCAATAGACAGAATTGGAAATCTTTTGTCTCATCCTACACTACAAGAAGTTGCGACAGATAAAGAGTATATTCCTACGGACTTTTCCGTAACCTTTGAAAATGTGAGTTTCTCATATACGGATGATCAATCTCAAGAAAAAAAGAAACAAGCTGTAAACAATGTCAGCTTTACCATTCCGCAAGGAAAAACGGTAGCATTGGTAGGAGCTTCGGGCGGAGGAAAATCAACCATAGCCAAACTTATACCTCGCTTTGCTGATGTCAATTCAGGCTGTATTAAAATTGGCGGTATTGACATTCGGAATATTTCGAGCAAAAACCTGATGTCCTACATTACTTTCGTTTTTCAAAGTTCGAAGTTATTCAAGATGAGTTTATTGGATAACATAAGATATGCTAAGCCCAATGCGACAATAGAGGAAGTCAATAAAGCTTTAGCTATAACCCAGTGTAAGGACATCATAGAAAAAATGCCTGATGGGTTGAATACTATTATTGGGACAAAGGGAGTTTACTTGTCCGGTGGAGAACAACAGCGAATCTCTCTCGCAAGGGCAATACTGAAAGATGCACCTATCATCATTCTTGATGAAGCAACGGCATTTTCCGATCCTGAAAATGAGCATCTATTCCAGCAGGCGTTTTCCGCAATAACACAAGATAAAACAGTACTTACAATTGCTCATAGGCTATCCACTATCAAAGACGCAGATAGCATCATTGTAGTTAAAGACTCTGAGATAAAAGAGACGGGTACGCACTCGGATTTGGTAGCACAAAATGGTGTGTATGCAAGTATGTGGGCAGAATATCAAAAATCAATTAGTTGGAAAATATAAGATAAAATAATCATGCTAAAATATTTAGAAAAAAAGTTCGCACTAACAAATAAAGGAGCTGTCCAGTTATTGAAAGGAACATTGTTGTCGGCTCTGTTAGACCTTTCGTTCATGTTGCCAATAGGTCTTGTAGTTTATGTTCTGACTACTACTATTGAATACTTATCTAAAGATATATATCATTTTGAAGTCCCTATAATCTTTTATGTCGGAACTGGGATACTATTGTTATTTGTAATGGGAGTAGTCGCCAAAGCTCAATACAAAAGTGTTTATGTCAGCACTTACTATGAAAGTGCCAATAGACGTATTCACCTTGCAGAGAAACTGCGTCGCCTACCCCTTTCATTCTTCGGTAAAAAAGATTTATCCGATTTGACCAATACAATAATGTCAGATTGTGCAGATTTGGAGAAGGCTTTTTCACATGCCATCCCCCAATTATTCGGTTCTACCATTGCTCTTATTATAATGTCTATCCCTCTGTTTATAACCAGTTGGCAACTGGCGTTGTCTTTGTTGTGGGTTATACCGGTAGCATTTATTTTGATATTAGGAACCAAACAGATTCAAAAGAAATACAATCATGTGCATTTTGAGGAGAAAAGGAAAACCTCAGATTTGCTTCAAGAGGGATTGGAAAGTATACACGAAATTAAGTCTGCCAATGGAGAAAAACGTTATTTGGATGGATTGGACGAACAATTAGCAATAGCAGAAAGAACCCAAATAAAATCTAACTTATTAGGGGCACTCATCGCTAATTCTGCTCAGTTAGTTTTGAAATTGGGACTCGTAACTTTAGTCATTGTTGGAACAGCATTATTGACAAAAGGAGAAATATCGCCAATGTTATTTTTTATGTATCTGATAGTCGCTTCCCGAATATTTGATCCAGTTATTTCCATATTCGAATACATTGCACATATCACAAATGTGAATAGCCAAATAACCCGAATGAATGAGATTATCAATTATCCCATTCAAGATACTGCACGGAATATTACTCCTACTCATTTTGAAATAGAGTTTAAGGATGTAACATTCGGATACAATAAAACTGATTCGATTCTGAAAGATGTGTCCTTTACTGCCAAACAAGGAGAAGTTACAGCATTGGTCGGTCCGTCTGGAAGCGGTAAAAGTACAGTTGCAAAGTTAGCAGCCCGTTTCTGGGATGCCAATTCGGGCACAGTTACCATTGGAGGCATTCGTGTGGAGGATTTTGATTCAGAGGAATTGCTGAAATACTATTCTATCGTCTTTCAAGATGTGACCCTTTTTAATACATCTCTGAAAGAAAACATTAGAATAGGAAAAAAGGATGCGACAGACAAAGAAATCATGGATGCCGCACATGCTGCAGGATGTGATGAGTTTATAAAGCGTCTACCGAATGGTATTGATACGATTGTCGGCGAAAATGGAACCACGATTTCCGGAGGTGAAAGACAGAGAATATCTATCGCCAGAGCATTGTTAAAAGACGCTCCCATTATATTGCTTGATGAAGTATCCGCCTCTTTGGATGTCGAAAATGAAACCAAAATCCAAGAAGCGATATCCTGCCTGACAAAAAACAAAACCGTAATTATTATAGCTCATAGAATGCGTACGATATCAAATGCCAATAAGATCGTAGTTCTTGAGGCTGGGCGTGTCGTACAATGCGGAAATCATAATGAACTGATAAATCAAGATGGTATATATAAACAAATGGTACTGCTCCAATCTAAGAAATAAACGACAATGAGAAGAAATAGTATTGCCAAACAACTCTCTTGGGTCTACCGGGTCTCATTGATTTTTATTGCTTTGACGTTTGTTGAAAGCATGGTTATGGCACAATCAAATGAAGATCTTTATGAGTGTTGTGGAGTTGTGAAGGATAAAAAAACAGGAATTCCATTGGAAGGAGTTTCTGTATATTGCAAGATACAAAAAAACGGAACAGCAACGAACAGCAAGGGAGAATTTACACTAAAACTACCCGTAGGGAAACATGAATTTTTCTTCTCCTATATTGGCTACGAGGAAGAGAAAAAGCTTTTGGAATGTCGAAAGATTACAAAACCGATTACTGTCTTTCTTACAGAAACGTCCTCCTCTTTGCAGGAAGTAGTCGTTGTGGGGAAAAGCAAGGAGCAAAGGATGCGAGAATCGACAATTCCCGTTTCCGTAATTCCAGCAAAGGACTTACAAGGCACTGTAAGCAATGCCAACGAAATACTCGCCAAAACTGTAGGTGTTACGGTAAGGAACGGAGGCGGTGAAGGAAGTTCGGCGAGAATATCTGTCAGAGGACTTGAAGGAAAGCGTATCGGGGTGTTCGTTGACGGTCGTCCCATGAATGAGAATAGCGACTACGCCGATATAAATGATTTTCCTTTAGACATGATAGAAAGAATTGAAATCTATAAGGGTATTGTACCTGCATGGTTAGGCGGAAGCTCCGTAGGAGGAGCGATAAATATTGTTCTGAAAGAGTTTCCTCCCGGTTATTACGACATTGCTTACGGATATTCGTCATTCAATACGCATAAGTTTAATTCCGTTATTAAGCATAATGAGGAAAAGTTGGGACTTTTATTTGGGATTGGGATAGGATATACTTATTCTGACAATAATTATATGATGGACTCCCCCTATTATGACAACTTAAAAATCAAGCGTAACCACGATCAGTACAAAAAGTTACTCACAGGCTTTGGAATGAAAGCTTTCAAGTGGTGGTTCGATGAGGTTGAAATCGAAATGGGACGCATTCATAATCAGAAGCAAATTCAAGGGATAGAATATGACATTCGACAAGCTCATACAGATACGAAGAGTTATATGGGCAAACTCCATTTGGACAAAACGGATTTTCTACTAATGAATTTGGACTTAAAATCGGACTTCATGTATTCGTATGGCAATACATCTTTTGTAGATACGGCTACGATTCGTTATCAATTTGATGGAACTCCGTTTCCTTGTCCTTCTCCATATGGAGGAGAAGTCGGACGCTATCCATCACACGCACAGAATCGGAAACATGGATTTATGAGTAAAATAAATCTGAACTACATGTTTGCCCAACAGCACACATTAAACTTCAATTCTCTTTTTAATTATGCTTATGGCATTCCTAAAGATGACGTGCGAGATGCTGCTTTAGGATACAAGAATAGCTTCGATACGCATATGACAAGTGCTACGCATGGATTGTCTTATGAATACAAAACAAGAAACAATCGTTTGATGAATGTATTGGCAGCCAAACATTATTTCTATAATACACACACCACAGTTGTGAATCCGTTGAATGAGAAAGAGCGCTACCAACAGATACATTGTAAAAAGCATGATTTTGGTGTCAGTGAGAGTCTGCGCTACCGATTGTTCCCCTCTCTCTTCCTAAAAGGGAGTTTTTCTTATGACGTACGCCTGCCTTCTGAAGAAGAACTGCTGGGTGATGGATGGGTGATAGAACCTTCTACAAATTTGACACCGGAACATAGCAAAAGTGCCAATATCGGTTTGATTTTTAATCAGACAAACTCAAGCGGAAATAATTTTCAGATGGAATTGAACGGCTTTTATACCTATCTGACAGATATGATCCGATTTGTCGGAGGTCCGATACGCTCCCATTATGAGAATTTTGGAGAAATGAAAATGACAGGAATAGAGTATGAAATGAAAGTGGACATTAACCGTTGGCTATATGGTTATGGAAATATAACCTATCAAGACTTGCGCGACACAAGAAAATATGAACCACTAACTCAAAATCCCAATCCTACCAAAGGAAACAGAATGCCCAACATCCCCTTTTTGATGATGAATGGAGGACTGGAGTTCCACAAAGAAAATCTATTTGGAGGTAAAGGGCAGAACACACGAATAATGACCGATTTTTCATATATCCACGAATATTACTACGATTTCAAGCAAAGTAATTATCAGGAAAGAAAAATTCCCACCTCCTTTACTGTCAATTTAGGAATTGAACATAGTCTTTGGAATGAACGGCTCTTTATCTCCGGCTACATTAACAATCTGACAAACGCAAAGATTATGTCGGAGTTTAATCGCCCCCTCCCCGGAAGAAATTTCGGATTAAAAATTCGATATGTACATCGTTAGAAGATGTTTTAACTCAATTGTTTCATATAAAATTTTAAGTTATGATTAAAAACAACCTTTTCAAATTCACGCTTGCAGCTTGTGCAATGCTTAGTTTTGTGGGATGCAGCAAGGATAATCCAAATCCTACCCCGGAACAGTTAAAAGGAGACATCGCCGTTTCCTTCAATATGGTGAATCCTGACGGCAAATCAGGAACCGTTCATGTAAAACTGCTTGATGGTATAGAAGCCAAGCATGTAGACAATGCAAATGCTTTCTATGGAGGATTCATGTCTGGAATGTTCGGGCATAAAAATAGCATTTATGTATTCCCCGCTTATATGGGCGGAGACAAGCCAGAATTGTCCAAGTACAACCGTAATAACGGTAAACTCGAACCAGCAGGAAAACTCCCTCTTCCGCCACAAGCTTCCGCCGCTTGCATGGAGATTCTCAACGAGAATAAGGCTTATGTATCATTGCAGGCGTTGGGCAAACTGTTGGTATTCAATCCAACCACCATGCAGCAAATCGGGGAGATTGATCTCAACGGCTGTATTCCCGACCTGAAGGATGAGAATGGAACCATTGTCAAGAATCCAAGTCTCGGTGCAATGATTATCCGAGATGGAGTGCTATTTGTCGCTTTGGATGCGATGGTGGGTGAATATTGGCTACCTTCAGAAAAGCGACCTTATTCAGACATGGCTGTTATTGATACTAAAACAGATAAACTTGAGAAGGTCATTACGGAAAAAAGTAGCGGCATCGCTTTCCCATCCCGTCCTATTGACCGCAAGACAATCTTTATGGATGAGCAAGGGGATATTTACATTGCCTGCATGGGAGGATTCGGATATAAACCAATAGATGCAGGATTCTTGCGAATCAAGAAAGGAACGACAGAGTTCGATCCCAGTTATCATTGGGTTATCAGTAAACAACATTTAGAAGGATTCTCTGTCAGTCCTAAATATATTCCTGCATGCCGATATATTGGGAATGGCAAAGTATGCGCCTATGTGTTCGTCAAGGAAAGTAACCAGTCTATAGGACACATTGACTTGGCTTGTGTTCCCGTAATGATGGATTTAAAGTCCAAGACGATGAAGCGAATCAACATCCCTGTTTCCAGTGGATATTCGGTTGCCATTGAGAAGTACAAAGACAAGGTTCTGTTTGGTAACATGAACGAGAAAGACAAAGGCATATACATATACGACCCTAAAACAAATACGGCAAGCGGCAAGGCTGTGATTACGACGGAAGGACAGGCTTGGCAAATGCACTATTTCGGAGAATAATCTATTCTGATTATATTTCTGTTTGTAGTAAGGCAAAGTAAGGCAAACTGTCCAATGTCTTTTTAGAGAAGATATATCTAATTCTCTTAATAGCATTTCTTGGATAGTTTGCCTTTCATTCATTTTATTGTTTACAATATGAAAAGACTCATACAAACAACAGCGTTTGAACAACTAATTTCAAATGATTTGACAGCAATCCAAATGAGGGCTGTTTGTGATAGTTTTATCAAAGACGTAATAAGATTAAGCGAAACAGAAAAAGAACCACGTTCTTTGTTTCGGACTCTTTGTTACACTCGTTTCCATTTGCAAACAATCTGCGAAAAGAGCGGATTAACAACGGAGATGGGGAAAAAATGTATCAGAGCTGCTATACGTCATTGACAAGGAGTTAGAATTATGGTATATGCGAATGCAAGGAGTTTTATCTTTATCACCTCCGAATCTGCGATCCAATTCCTTCTGTATTCGTTGGACAGCTAAGGCAACCGACTTAGTGGAACTACTCTACGCACTTGATACCTGTGACTGTATCAACGATGGTGAAATCGGTATAGAAGAATTGGCAGATGCCTTTTCCGAAATCTTTGGTATAGAAATCAAGAACTGCTACAATGTCTATATGAACATGAAACGCCGCAAGGATGACAGCCGCACCTATTTTCTTGATGAACTCCGAGAGGAGCTGAACAAGCGTATGGTGGAGAGTGACCTGAAAGGCGGAAAGTTCAAGAAACGGTAAATCAAAGAGGGTGTGTCAAAATAGACACATCCTCTTTTTTTGTTTTTTCGCGTCTTCCCTGCTCGATTTCCCTTATGCCGCAATCAACTCTGTTTTTCTTCCATGACGGCCTCCATTGGGCCGGAAAAGGCGTATCAGGACACAAATCAAGGCTGTAAATGCGTCTGACAGCCCCGATATCCCCCCCTTGAGCATCTTTGCGCACATTTTCTTGATGTTGAAGGCCATGGCGAAGAAGGCAAAGTCCATCAAAACCTTGTCTTTTCCAAAGTGCCGGAAGCGTCGGTATGCCATATCGAACTTCATCTGTCCGAAGACGGCTTCAGGTTCAATGCACCGCCGTCCCCTGTGCCTGATGCCTTCCCGGGAAGTGAGCCTTTCCCGTGCCTTTCCCTTGTATTCGTTCAGCCTGTGGTTGACCTCCATGATGCGTCTGTCCGTCCTTGCCCCGTAGCATCTGCATCTGAGCGGGCATCCTTTGCAGTTCTGCGCCCGGTAGCGTGCGCTTTCGGTGAGGTATCCGCCTGCGGTCTTTCCACGGGTTGTCCCGACGCGCTCCATGTGCTGCCCCATGGGACAGACGTAATAATCCTCCTCCTTATTATAGTACAGGCTGTCCTGATGGAACGGGGCCGGTGTATAATGTGGACGCTGTTCCATGTGGAAACGGTTGTACTTGACGTATGCCTCCACGCCGGCATCCTCCATGAAACGGTAGTTCTCCTCCGAGCCGTACCCCGAGTCGGCAACGGCGGTGGAAGGATGACGGTGATAGCGCCGGAAGAAAGAATCCATAAAGGGGATAAACGTGAGCGTGTCGGTGGGATTGGGAAACAGGGCAAAGTCGGTGATGAACTGGTTCTCCGTCGCTATCTGGAGATTATAGCCGGGCTTGGTCTGCCCGTTGTTCATGGCATCCTCTTTCATGTGCATGAACGTGGCGTCAGGGTCTGTCTTGGACATGGAATTGCGACTGCCAATCTGTTCAAGACGGCTGTCATACTCCTGCAGTTTCTCACGGTACTTATCCAGTTCCTTTATCTGTTTCTCCTTTTTCTTGCACTGTGCTTTCTCTTCTTTGGTGGTAGCGGCAGGGGGCGTGGCAAGGGCTTCTCTAAGTTCGGCAGACAGTTCGCTCAATGTTGCGGGCGTGAACTCCACATGCTCTTTCTCCGAGGATTTCTCTTGCGCAATGGTATCATCGACCTGCTGCAGGAGGATGCGTATCTTCTCTATCAGTTTAGTGCGATTCTTTTCTATTGTCCTGCGCCATACAAAAGTGTATTTGTTGGCTTTTGACTCTATCTTCGTACCATCGATATATTCCACATCGAGCGTTACAAAGCCACGCTCCGCGAGCAGAAGAACCAACCGGGTAAATACATTGTTGAGTTCGTCCTTGACACGATTACGGAATCGGTTGATAGTAATAAAATCAGGTTTCTCATATCCTGCAAGCCAAATGAAGTGTATGTCACGCAGGAGCAATTGCTCTATCTTGCGGCAAGAATAGATATTATTCATATAGGCATAGAGGATAACCTTGAGCATCATCTTCGGGTGGTATGGACTACGACCGCTTTCCTTGTAGAGCTTGCGGAAATTATCCAAATTAAGACCGTCAACAATGGCGTTGACCATGCGGACAGGGTCGTTCTCCGCAATATTTTCATCAAGCCGTTGTGGAAAAAGCACCGTTTGGTTGCAAGTGTAAGGGCGAAAGTGTAACTTTGACATAACGTAATTTTGTATGCCTAAAGTTACAAAAACTTTAGGAAATAGCAAAGCCCTGGCTTGAGAAAGTCGGGGCTTTGTGCAAAAAAAGAGGATGTGTCTATTTTGACACACCCTCCTGTCTTATTCTTTGATAAGCAGTTCCAATTTCTTGGCTATATCCTCGGATGCCGGAAGCAGTTCCTTATAGGCTTCGGGCAGTTCGGGTGAAAGGCTGTATGTCGCCACACCGATGGGCATTGCCGAAGTCTTGAGGGCATATTCCACAATCGTCCTGCTTTTGGATTTGCAAATGATGATGCCGATGGCAGGGTTTTCATGCGGCAACTTAACCGTCTCATTCAGGACATTGAGATAAAACTCCATCTTCCCTTTGTACTCAGGCTTGAACTCACCGATTTTCAGCTCCACGGCTATCATTGCCTGCAGGCGACGGTTGTATAGCAGCAGGTCGATGAAGTACTCCCTGCCATCCACCTCCAATCGGTATTGGTTTCCCATAAACGAAAAGTCCGTTCCGAACTCCATCAGAAAAGAGCGGATATTCTTGATGATAGCCTGTTCCAACTCATACTCCGAATGTTCCTCGCTCAATCCGATAAAATCCAACATATATTCGTCCTTTACGGCGAGGACGGCTTGGTTACGGATATTTTCAGGTAGCGTAGTATCAAAGTTACTCTGTCCGAGCAGGAAACTCTCATACGTTTTCAATTCTATTTTGTGTATCAGCACGTCTTTCGTCCATCCGTATTTCTTGGTCGCCAAGATGTAGAACTGCCTTTGCTGCGTCTCCTTACATTTGGTCAGAATGACGATATGCTTCGACCAACTGATTTCTCCAACTAATGGTTGGAGAATTTCATTCGTTTGATATTCAGCGTAAAAGCGTGCCATGTCCCACATATTGGAAACTCCGAAGCCCTTGATTCCGGGGAACTCTTTTTGAATGTCCTGTGAGAGGTTTTCCACAACAGATTTTCCCCATCCGAGTGCCTTCTGCTGTTCGGTAATGCGCCTGCCTATCTCCCAATAGAGAGTTATCATCTCCTTATTGACGGCTTTCAACGCTTCGTATTGTGCAGAGCGAATTCGCTTTGTTATCTCTTCCTTGAAACTCAGGTATTCTGCCGATGTGAGTGGTATATTGTGCGTACTCATATTCTTTCTTCTTTATAGATGTTATTCTTGCCGCCTCTTACCGAAAAGCCTTTATTACCCTGAACACTGCCCACAAGCAGGTGAAAGGTGCGGTGAAGACTCCTATGACGACAAAGAGGAGCAGTTTGACAATATAGTAAACAATCCACTGCCCATTTGTCCCAGCCATCATCTTATAAGGAATGTACTTTTCCACAAAGAGATAGCCCGACCATATCGCCATCAGCACATATCCGGACATCCATCTCATATCCTCAAAACCTTTGGTCGCCAAGAAATTCCATCTGAAACCTATGACAAACAAGGCGATGAGAGACAGCAGACTGAAGATGCTTCGCCAAATCTCACTACGTTTTCTTTTCTGAAAACAAGGTGTACAGAGTATCGGCTGATACCTTTCCGCACATTCAGGACACAGCCCTTTTCCGCAATCGGAACATTGGGCTACCGCCGGTTCTTTAGTATGATCAAAACAATTCATAGTGTAATCAATTAGCGTGTTCAAAAATACAAAAATTCTGCCTTAGAGCCAAGAAAAACAACCGTTATTTCTTGGTATTGAGTAGTTTGGAAAGTTCCGGATCATCGGCAATCCGCTGCAACTCCCGTTCCACGATTTCCCGCACCTCCGTCTTGACACGGTCATAGTTTGCCTTGATTTCCTGCTCCATCATATCCTCTCCGTTTTCATTCGTGAAGTCTGTCAGAATGGGTATCGGGCGGTAAGCAGCCGTTTCCTTTGCAACTTTCGCATTGTCCACCACAATCTCACAGTGGAATATCTTCTGCTCGATACGTTCGGAGAAGTTATCGGCGACCGCTCCTACGAACATTCCCTGTGTGAGCGTGGAAATCTTACTCTGTGGGATAAGGCTGTCCATCTGCGTGGATATGGAGGTCGTTTTGTCGCTGCGGGTGATACTCATACTCTGTCGCTTTTGAAGCACCTTTCCGAAACGCTCCGATAAAGTCTTTGCCGTCTCGCCGACCACCTGTCCGGAGAAAATGTTTCCGACAGTATTCATCACTACAGCAGCTTCCTTGTCTCCATAATCGCGCTTCAGTTGCGAAAAGTCCTGAAAGCCCAAGCATACCGCCACCTTGTTGCTTCGTGCGGTGGCAATCAAGTTGTCCAACCCCTTGAAATAGATGGTGGGTAGCTCGTCGATGAGCACGGAACTTTTCAGCATCCCTTTTTTATTGATGAGCTTGACGATACGCGAATTATACAATCCCAATGCCGCTCCGTAGATATTCTGTCTGTCAGGATTGTTTCCTACGCATAGGATTTTAGGCTCCTTGGGATTATTGATGTCGAGTGTGAAATCATCTCCTGTCATAATCCAATAGAGCTGCGGACTTATCATCCTCGATAAGGGAATCTTGGCGGAAGCTATCTGCCCCTGTAACTGGTCAGCCGCCCCTCCGAGCCAAGCGTCCATGAAAGGAGAAAGATAGTTCTCCAATTCAGGATATGAGGTGAGTATCGGAAAAATATCCTCGTACTTGCGGCAGAGAAACTCTATGGCATGCGGAAAGGTACAGTATTTCCCTCCCTCGAAAATGCGGAGATACCAAATGATAGCGGCGAAGAGTACGATGGGCGACTCCACGAAGAAATCTCCTTGTTTCTGCACCCACGTCTTGTTGAGGTTGAGCATGATGGTGTACGCCGACTCGTAGGCATCTGAAATGTCGCTCATGAAATCGGGGTGTATCGGATTGCAGCGGTGCGACCGACGAGGGTCGTCGAAGTTGATCACGTAAAACTTCGGTTTGACCTTATATCCTTCCGAGTGATGCAGCAGATGGTTGTAAACAATCGTGGAGAGGTCGGGATACTTGAAGTCGTAGCAGTAGATGGCAAAACCTTTTTCGATTTGCTGCTTGATGAAATTATTGATGATGGCATAGGACTTACCACTGCCCGGCGTTCCCAAGACGGAGACCGCACGGAAAGGATTGACCACGTTTATCCAGCCACTGTTCCATTTCTTGCGGTAATAGAATCGGGTCGGCAGATTGACCGAGTACTCGTTCTCCAAAAGTCTTGTCTCCTGCATAAAGGATTCATTCTCTTGATTGAAGACATCCTCCATCAGGTTGTTCTTCAAGAGTCGGCTCATATAGAGTCCCGCCATCAGCAGACAAACATAGCCTACGGTTATCGTAAAAGTATAGAGAGCCGTATTCGCCTCTATGGGCAGTGGCAAGGCAAGTATCCACCAATTGAGGAAGAAAAAGACAAAGCCGGCGTCCATGAATGCCCATATCTTCGACCAAGTGATATGCTCCTCTTTCACGCCCTTTGTACCCAAACAGGAAAGCCCCATCAGTACCAGCGCAAAGAGCTTGGTGTAAAGCATATTTCCAAATAGTCCCGCCGTGCGATGGAAATTCATCAGTATCCTGTCCACCACACCGATGTTCAGCCCCCATAGTTTGATGGCTTCATAGCAATACCAATAGAGATGGGCAACCACCAGTATGATACTTACGGCATGGAAAAGCCAATCAACTTTGACCCTTTTGGCCAAACGTTTTTGCCCCCTTTGGGCACAATAAAATTGACCCTTTTGGCTCAAATAAGAATACCCCCCTTAGGTAACAGTGGCCATTGATTTTTATGTAGATTTGTGACACCCGAGTCCTGGTGTAACGGGTTAACCATAAAATCTACATATATGAATAAAAGAATTAAAAGCATTTTAAGATGCTATGCCTCAGGTATGGGAATCAAAGAAATGGCTTGTACGTTTTGTATTTCCCGTAACACGGTTCGTAAGTATGTCCGCCATTTTCTTTCAAGCGGTAAAAGTATCGAAGAGCTCCTTACTTATTCCGATAGGCAGCTGGATGAGATATTCGGTAATACATCGCTCCGTCATCGTGAACCTTCTTCCAAAAGGGTTGAATTGGAAGCGTTGCTTCCCGATTATGTATCTCAATTATCACGTAAAGGGATGAGTGTGAGAAAATTATTCAAGAAGTATCATGCTGCGTATCCTGACGGCTATGGGCTATCATCTTTCAAGCGGATTATCCGCGAATACAGATTTCGCATCAAGGTTGTCGGTCATGTAGAGCATTATTCCGCAGACCAGATGTATGTTGATTTTGCCGGCGACAAACTTGAAGTTGTCGATGAGATGACGGGCGAGACGAAGAAGTCCGAGGTATTCGTTGCCATCCTTCCGTTCAGCCATTACACCTACTGCGAGGCCGTATGGTCTCAACGCAAGGAAGATTTGATAAGGGGGTGCGAGAATGCCATGTATTATTTTGAAGGTGTTCCTGCGGCCATTGTACCCGACAACTTGAAGGCTGCCGTAACGAGAAGCGACCGTAACGAGCCTGTCATCAATGAGGATTTCGCCGCCTTCGCCGAACACTACGGTTGCGCTGTCTATCCCGCCCGTGTGCGCCATCCCAAGGACAAGGCCTTGGTTGAAAATGCGGTGAAGCTGCTCTACCGATCCGTTTACTTTGAAATAGAAGGAATGACATTTACAAGTCTGGATGAGCTCAATGCCGCCATCCGTGTTTCCTTGCAGAAGTTCAATGGGAAGGTGATGGCCGGTCGGGAAATGTCGCGCAGGGAAATGTTCCTGCGTGGCGAAAAAGACTATCTCCGTCCGCTTCCCCAGCAACGTTACATAGTGAAGGAGAGGAAAGTAATGACCGTTGGCAAGAACTCTTATGTTTCGTTGTTCAAGCACCATTACAGCGTTCCGAGAGAATATGTAGGAAGACGCGTAACGATGCTCTACGATGCCGACACGGTGGAAATCTATTGTGGTATGAATCTTGTTGCCACACACGGCCGCTGTGATATTCCCTATACCTATTCATGGAAAAGGAGCACAACTTGCCTGGGCACTACGGCCCTTATGACAAGGATCTGGATGAACTCTTCCGGCAAGCCTCAGAAATGGATAATATCGTTTTGAATTATCTTCGTGAAGTGGAACGAACCATGCAATATCCCCCAAAAGCGTTCAGATCATGTCGGGGCATTCTGGCTCTGGAAAAGAAATACGGCCGTGACCGTCTCATCGCAGCATGCGCATGCGCAGACCAGAAGCTGCAATACGGTTACCAAGCCTTACGAGAGGTGCTGGGATTGGGAGAAGATGCCGACTTCCTTCCCGATGAGGACGGAACAATACAGCCTCATGCAATTCCTATCACTCCGTTGAAACACAAGAATATACGTGGAAGTGAATACTACCAAAAAGAAAAGTCAGGACAATAAAAACGATATCATATGCAAACAAACAATAAAACAGCTCCTATTACGGGGCAACAAGATCAGAATACCATATCATTGGAGCTGATGAACCGAATGAAATTACACGGTATGGCAGAGGCCTTCCGGGAAAGCCTTGCCGGGACCACTACACAGTCAATGACAGCCGATACATTCCTTTCCATGCTCCTTGCACGCGAATGGGACTATCGTGCCCAGGCTGCCATCACAAGGCTTACCAAGAATGCAGCATTCCGATACAAGGCCTATGTCGAACAGATTGATTATGCTGTAAACAGAGGGCTGGACCGTAATCAGATGGAACGTCTTGCTACTCTTGACTTTGTACACAAAGGACAGAATCTTTTCATTACAGGTTCTTCAGGTACGGGCAAAAGCTATCTGGCTTGCGCCTTAGGCCACGAGGCGTGTAAAAGAGGAATCAGAACACTCTATGCCAATGCACCCAAAATGCTTGGTATACTAAAAGTCGCCAAGATTAAAGGGATGCTTGAAACAGAACTCAAAAAGATAGAACGCTGTCAGTTGCTCATCCTCGATGACCTGTTCCTCGTACCCCTTGATGCAAAGGAACGTCCCATACTGCTTGAAATCATTGAAGACAGGCATGAAAGGAAATCCATCATCATCACCTCGCAGTATCCCCCGTCCAACTGGTATGATATGATAGGAGACCCGACCATTGCCGATGCCATCCTTGACCGTATCATCCACACGGCTCATAACATAGAACTGAATGGTGAAAGTATGCGTAAATTAAGATCAAAGAATAACCGAGAAGTTTAAAAGGGTAAAATAAGATTGACCCCTATCACCAGGACTTTTAAAGGGTCAATTCTATTGTGCCCAAAGGGGGCAAATTCTGTTTGGCCAAAAGGGTCAAAGTTGATTGGCTTTTCCATACATGCAACTGGCAGATCTTTCCGGCATCCGCCCATTATTTCTGAATAAACAAGCGCACAAATCACACGTTTTACAGCATAGAAAAAAGGGATTCGCCTCAAGAGCAAATCCCTTCAACTTACAGATTATCAGTTATATCTATTTTTCAGATACTTCTATTTCAGTTCAAGTCTTCAATCGCAGCCTGCGCCGCCGCCAAACGTGCAATGGGCACACGGAACGGAGAACAGCTGACATAATTCAATCCCACCTTGTGGCAGAACTTCACTGAAGAAGGTTCTCCACCATGCTCGCCGCAAATACCGCATTTCAAATCCGGACGGATGGCACGCCCTTTCTCCGTGGCCATACGTACCAACTGTCCTACGCCATTTTGGTCGAGCACTTGGAACGGATCGACTTTCAGAATCTTCTTCTCCAGATAGATAGGAAGGAAAGAAGCGATATCGTCACGTGAATATCCAAACGTCATCTGAGTCAAGTCGTTCGTTCCGAATGAGAAGAACTCTGCCGAAGAAGCAATACGGTTGGCAGTCAGAGCAGCACGAGGAATTTCAATCATAGTACCGACCTTGAAATCAATGCTATCCCCTACTTCTTCAAACAACTTGGCGGCTTCGCCACGAATGACATCTTCTTGTTGTTTAAATTCGTACAAGATACCGGTCAGCGGCACCATAATCTCAGGATGCGTTTCAACGCCTTCTTTCTTCAACTCCAAGGCTGCACCCAAGATGGCACGCGTCTGCATCTGGGTAATTTCAGGATATGTATTTCCCAAACGGCAACCACGGTGCCCCAGCATCGGGTTGTGTTCGCAAAGCGATTCAACACGTTGCTGAATATATTGCAGACTCACTCCCATTGCATCGGCCATCTCTTGCTGACCTTTCAAATCGTGAGGAACAAACTCGTGCAAAGGAGGATCGAGCAGACGAACAGTTACCGGGAATCCGGCCATAGCCTTGAAGATACCCTTGAAGTCGGCTTGCTGGTACGGCAGAATCTTAGACAAAGCCTTGCGGCGTCCTTCGGCATCTTCTGCAAGAATCATCTCGCGCATGGCTTTAATCTTCTCGCCTTCAAAGAACATGTGTTCTGTGCGGCAGAGACCGATTCCCACTGCACCGAAGTTGCGTGCCACCTCTGCATCGTGCGGAGTATCGGCGTTGGTACGAACTTGCAGTTTAGTATATTTATCAGCCAGATTCATCAACTCGGCAAAGTCACCGGAAAGTTCGGCAGCCTTTGTTTCTACCTTACCATTATATACTTGGCCTGTGCTACCATTCAAAGAAATGTAATCACCCTCTTTCAGGAGAACGCCATCTATCTCTACTGTACGTGCCTTATAGTCGATATTCAACGCTCCCGCACCCGATACACAGCATTTACCCATGCCGCGAGCCACTACGGCCGCATGCGAGGTCATACCTCCACGAGCAGTCAAGATACCTTCGGCAACTGCCATACCGGCCAAGTCTTCGGGAGAAGTCTCAATACGTACCATCACAACCTTTTTGCCGGCAGCATGCCATTCGGCGGCATCATCTGCAAAGAATACAATCTGCCCGCAAGCAGCACCCGGAGATGCAGGCAAACCACGGGTCAAAGTCTGGGCTTGCTTCAGAGCCTTTGTATCAAATATCGGATGAAGCAACTCATCCAGTTTGTTCGGCTCGCAACGAAGCAATGCCGTTTTTTCATCAATCATTCCCTGACGAAGCAAATCCATGGCAATTTTCACCATAGCGGCACCGGTACGCTTACCGTTACGTGTCTGGAGGAACCAGAGTTTACCTTCCTGTACGGTGAATTCCATGTCCTGCATATCCTTGTAGTGGTTTTCGAGCTTGGTCTGCAACGCATCCAACTCTTTATAGATTTCCGGCATGGCCTCTTCCATGGAAGGATATTTGCTTACACGCTCTTCCTCGCTCACGCCGGCCAGTTCCGCCCAACGTTGCGAACCGACTTTTGTAATCTGCTGCGGAGTGCGAATACCTGCTACCACATCTTCACCTTGCGCATTAATCAGATATTCACCGTTGAAAAGGTCTTCGCCGGTTGCTGCGTCGCGGCTGAAGCAAACACCCGTAGCCGAGGTTTCTCCCATATTGCCGAACACCATGGCCTGAACACTGACAGCCGTACCCCATTCATCAGGTATTCCTTCCATTTTACGATAAAGAATGGCACGCTCGTTCATCCAAGAATTGAACACGGCACATACGGCTCCCCATAGCTGCTCGTAAGCACAAGCCGGGAAATCCTTACCTGTCTGCGCTTTGACTGCGGCTTTGAATTTTTTCACCAATTCTTTGAGATCTTCTACTTCGAGCTCATTATCCAACTTCACGCCTTTGGCATGTTTCACCTCTTCAATAATGGCCTCGAACGGATCTACATCTTCTTTGTTTACCGGTTTCATGCCAAGCACCACGTCGCCATACATCTGAACGAAGCGGCGGTAAGAATCCCATGCAAAACGTGCATTGCCGGTTTTGCGTGTCAAGCCTTCTACCACTTCATCATTCAGACCTAAGTTCAAGATAGTATCCATCATGCCCGGCATGGAAGCACGTGCACCCGAACGTACAGAGACCAACAAAGGGTTCTCCACATCACCGAACTTGGAACGCATCAGCGTTTCTACGTGAGCGATGGCCTGTTCTACTTCGTTTTTCAATAAAGCAACGACTTTGTCCTGACCCATTTCATAATATTCGGTACAAACTTCTGTCGTAATTGTGAAGCCCGGAGGAACCGGAACTCCTATAAGATTCATTTCTGCAAGGTTGGCACCTTTTCCACCCAACAGATTCTTCATGTCAGCCTTTCCCTCTGCCCGGCCGTTTCCAAAAGTGTAAACTCTTTTTTTGTCCATAATAAATATTTAAAGTTTCTGATTATTACTTTATTTTTCTGTTCGCAAATCTAAGTATATTTCGCATACTATAAAACTTTTTCCCTCGAAAACTTTATGCCAAAATGCAATTTCGACATTGCAATCTTTAATATTTCGTTTCATAGAGAGAATTACCGAAAAAATATCTACTTTTGCAGAAGAATTTATTATATTTGGTGTAGAAGTGGCAAGAAAGAGAAAAGAACTTCCCCTATTGGAGAAAGTGACAATAACGGATGTGGCTGCCGAAGGAAAAGCCATCGCAAAAGTCAATGATTTGGTTGTATTCGTGCCATACGTCGTCCCCGGTGACGTGGTTGACTTGCAAATCAAGAGAAAGAAACATCATTATGCCGAAGCCGAGGCAGTAAAGTTTCATGAATATTCATCGGTAAGAGCTGTTCCGTTTTGCCAACATTACGGCGTATGCGGCGGTTGCAAATGGCAGGTACTTCCCTATTCCGAGCAAATCAAATACAAGCAAAAGCAGGTGACTGACAACCTCACACGCATCGGCAAGATAGAGCTTCCTGAAATATCTCCCATCTTAGGCTCGGAAAAAACGCAATTCTATCGTAACAAGTTGGAATATACTTTTTCCAACAAACGTTGGCTCACGGCAGAAGAAGTGGGGCAAAACGTGGTGTACGAACAAATGAATGCCGTAGGATTCCATATTCCCAATGCTTTTGACAAAGTATTGGCCATAGAAAAATGCTGGTTGCAGGACGACATTTCGAACCGGATTCGCAATGCCGTACGTGATTATGCCTATAAACACAATTACTCGTTCATCAACCTGCGCACTCACGAAGGGATGTTGCGAAATATGATTGTGCGTACGTCCACCACGGGCGAACTGATGGTAATCCTCATCTGCAAGATAGAAAGAGAGGAAGAAATGGAGCTTTTCAAGCAGATGCTGCAATATGTGGCAGACACATTCCCTGAGATAACTTCTCTGCTTTACATTATTAATAATAAGGTGAACGACACCATTACAGACCTCGACGTATATACTTTTAAAGGGAAAGACCATATTTTCGAAGAGATGGAGGGGCTGCGTTTCAAAGTAGGACCGAAGTCTTTTTATCAAACCAACTCCGAACAAGCCTACAATCTTTATAAAATAGCACGCGACTTTGCGGGGCTGACAGGCAACGAGCTAGTATATGACCTATATACGGGTACGGGAACCATCGCCAATTTTGTCTCCCGGCAAGCCCGCCGGGTCATAGGCATAGAATATGTGCCCGAAGCCATTGAAGATGCCAAAGTAAATGCCGAGATTAACGGGATAGAGAATACCTTGTTCTTTGCAGGAGATATGAAAGACCTGCTGACGGAGGATTTTATCAACCGATACGGTCGCCCCGACGTCGTCATCACCGACCCTCCCCGTGCCGGAATGCATCAGGATGTGATAGGCGTCATTCTCTTTGCCGAGCCCAAACGTATCGTATATGTCAGTTGCAATCCCGCCACGCAAGCACGCGATTTACAACTGCTCGACGTAAAATATAAGGTAAAGGCCGTTCAACCGGTAGACATGTTTCCGCATACCCATCATGTAGAGAATGTGGTATTGCTCGAACTGAAGCCTGAGAATGAGAAACCGCTAATCAACTAATCGCTAAACCACTGACCAACATGGCAAAAGAAAAAATCGTGGCAAGAGCCCGCACACAATATACGGACTATATGGTGAAAGAACCGATGGAACTTATGGAGTTTCTGGCAGCCAAAATGCCGGATGCCAGTCGCACCAAACTGAAATCGTTGTTGAGCAAGCGGATTGTATATGTGGACCGCGTCATCACCACGCAATACAACTTCCCTTTGAAACCGGGCATGAAAGTACAAATCAGCCGCGAAAAAGGAAAGAAGGATTTCAACCACAAACTGATAAAGATTGTGTATGAAGATGCATATATCATCGTTATCGAAAAAATGCAAGGATTGTTGTCCGTCAATACGGAAAGGCAGAAAGAGCGTACAGCCTATACGATACTGAACGAATACGTGCAGCGTTCGGGAAGACAGCATCGAGTCTACATTGTCCACCGTTTGGACCGTGACACTTCAGGTTTGATGATGTTTGCCAAAGACGAGAAGACGCAAAACACATTGCGTGACAACTGGCACGACATCGTGTTCGACCGCCGCTATGTAGCGGTCGTGTCCGGAGAGATGGAAAAGAATGCCGGTTCTGTTTCCTCATGGCTCACCGACCGCACGCTTTATGTACATTCCAGTCCCACGGACGACGGCGGCAAAAAAGCCATCACGCACTACCGCACCATTAAACGTGCCAACGGCTACTCTTTAGTGGAACTGAATCTCGAAACCGGACGCAAAAACCAGATACGCGTGCACATGCAGGACTTAGGGCATCCCATCATCGGCGACGGACGCTACGGACTGGAAGATGTCAATCCGATAGGAAGATTGGCGCTGCATGCCTTCAAGTTATGCTTCTATCATCCCGTCACGGGAGAAAAGATGAATTTCGAGACTCCGTATCCCGGAGATTTCAAGAAGTTGTTTTTGAGGAAACAATAAGGGGCGGCACGGCCTATTATTTGCTGTGCCCCTCTCTCCTAATAATCCATGTCCAGAGTGAAATTAAAGCCAGAAGATTCTTTGGAAAAATAGAATACACCCCGTAATCGGGTATCGCCGATTCGAACATTATTCATATAGGAAATGCCTCCTACCCGGCCATAGTCCAGAACCAGATTTCGGCTATAATCATCTTCCCACCACCATTGAAAACGGAATTGGCCATAAACTTCTCCGTCATAATAGCGTTGAAGCTCCTCGCCGAATCCATCGGCTCCAAAATAAAAGGTACTCAAAACCCGTTCACCATGTTCATCCTGCATGCCCACATAGCCTGTCCACGAACGTCCGATGAGCGCAGCATCCACCATTTCCTGGTCGTCTTCGCATGCTGTCAGACTTACAGCCAGCACACACAACAGACATATCTTCACATAACTCAAGAATCTCATAAGTCATATCGTCATTTAGCATTCAGAGACAAACATACGCAAAAAAATAAAAGACATACCATTCCTTTCGTTTTTTTCTTTATTCCGATGTCAGGATTCCGCCCTGCTTCCTTTCCGAAAGTATCCTGTTAAATGATTCCTCACTCGGAGATATCTATCCGATTAATCTTCTCCAAAAACTTGCCTGCTTACTAAACATTCTTTATCTTCGCATTGCGAACACTTATCCGAGCCGTGCGAACACTTATCCGCACGCTGCGTTTATTTGTCCGCGCACTGCGTACAGAGATTCATCCGCGTAAAGCGACAACTTCTCTGCCCATAAAGAAACGCTTTGATACCTGTACTAAACAACTTTTCTGCCTGTATCCGACCGTAGCATTGCCTATATCAGGCAAGCAATATCCGGGCAGGCAGAGAAAGAGAATGATTAATTTATAACCAAAACTTCATTTATATATCCGATTATGGCAGAATACGACATGCAGGAGCTTACCCTGCCCAACAAAGAAGGCAAGCGCATATTTTATCCCAAGATGCAACTATACGGACAGAAAGACTTGGGAGATGTTGCAGAGAAAATAGCTAAAGCCACCACCTTCACGCGAGGAGACATTATGGGGCTGGTGCAAGCCATCGCCGACGAGATTGCCTACAATGTGAGCGGAGGCTATTCGGTAAAGATAAACGGCCTGGGCATATTCACCCCGGCATTAGGCCTGCGCAAGGGCAAAGAACGCGAAAGCGGCGAAGAGGGCGAGTCCAAGCGCAATGCGGCAAGCATCTGCCTGAAAGACATACACTTCAAGGCCGACAAGGAGTTGGTGTACGAAACAGCCCGGAACTGCCATCTGCAACGGGCAAGATACAAGAAGTGCCGCCGCTCCTCACAATCCTTCAGCCCGCAAGAACGGTTGGCCATGGCCAAGGAATACATCAGGAAGAACCTCATCATGAGCGTTGCGGAGTACTGCCGACTGACGGGGCTGCTGAGAACCGCCGCAGCCAAAGAGCTGAGAGAATGGGAGAAAAACCCAGAAACAGGCATCGGAAGCAAAGGACGACGCACACACAAAGTGTATGTTCTGAAGCCGGACAACACCGCCATGTAAGGAGACGAAAGAAGAATCGGCCGCGCAAATCCCATGCGTTTTTTAAGAAGCATGTACGGACGGATATGCCGGAGAGGCGTGTGCGTGTGTGCGTTTTTTTATGCCCTATGTACACAACCATACCGTATTATTCCGTATTTTTGCCTGTCATTTATAAAAAGAAGAAGTAGTATGAAAAAGGGTATGAAAGGAGTACGGTTTACTCCCAAAAACTATTCCGACGAGGTAGAAGCAAAAATCCAACAATATAAGAAAGAAGGATATAAGTTGCCGTCGCGCCACCTGTTGCGCACGGAAGAACAACTGGCCGGCATACGCGAAAGCGCCAAGATAAACACGGCACTGCTGGATTACATATCGGCCAATATACGCGAAGGCATGTCCACCGCCGAGATAGACCACATGGTCTACTGCTTCACTACCGACCACGATGCAATCCCCGCTCCTTTTCTGTACGAAGGATTCCCCAAAAGCGTATGCACAAGCATCAACGATGTCGTATGCCACGGCATACCCAGCACGAAAGAGTTTTTGCGCAGCGGAGACATAGTGAATGTAGATGTATCTACCATTTATAAGGGTTACTTCTCCGATGCCTCGCGCATGTACATGATTGGAGAAGTCAGCCCCGAAAAGCAACGCTTGGTGCAAGTGACGAAAGAATGCCGCGACATCGGTGTACGGGCAGCCCGACCTTGGGCACGCCTCGGCGACATAGGCGCAGCCATTCAAGAGCATGCCGAGAAGAACGGATATAGCGTGGTGCGCGACCTTTGCGGACACGGCGTAGGAGTGAAATTTCATGAAGAGCCGGATGTAGAGCACTTCGGGAAACGCGGCACGGGCATGATGATAGTGCCGGGCATGACGTTTACCATCGAACCGATGATTAATATGGGAAGGTATGAAGTGTTCATCGACGAAACCGACGGCTGGACTGTATGCACGGACGACGGACTGCCCTCCGCACAATGGGAAAGCATGATATTGATTACAGAAGACGGAAACGAAATCTTGACCGAATAGGATTTAAAACGATTCATTTCAATAAATAACGACATGGATATAATACTACTCATCACGGGCATCTGCATAGGCTTCGTCATCGGCTATCTGCTTGCCGCACGAAAAGTCGACGCCATACGTGCCGAAATAGGTGGAAAAGAGAAAGAGATGGAGTTGCTGAAACAGCAGCAGGACAAAGAAGTGAGCATGCTGAAACAGCAGCAGGAAAAGGAAACGGATTTGTTGAAGCAACAGCAGGAAAAAGAAGTAAAAGCACTGAAGCTGCAACAGGAAGAGGCCGAAGCTCTGCACAAACGTATGAGCATCGAATTCGAGAACCTCTCCAACCGCATCTTCCAAAACAAAGCCGAAGACTTCAAGAAACTGAATGCCGAACATCTCGGCAACTTGTTGCGCCCTCTCGGAGACAATCTGAAAGATTTCCGCGAAAAAGTAGAGCAAGTTTACAGCAACGAATCCAAGGAGCGCTTCTCTCTTAGCGAGCGTATCAAGGAATTGGTGGAGTTGAATAATCGGCTCAGTGAAGATGCCAACAACCTGACCCGTGCCCTGAAAGGCGACTCGAAAATGCAAGGCAACTGGGGGGAAATGATTCTGGAACGCTTGCTGCAAGCCTCCGGCTTGATTGAAGGAGAACATTATACACGTCAGGAATACTTGAAAGACGAACGTGGCGATGCCATCGCCAACGAAGAGAGCGGCCGGAAAATGCAACCGGACATCATCGTGAAATATCCCGATGACAGGGAAATGATTATAGACTCCAAAGTTTCACTCCTCTCCTATACAGCCTATACTTCCGCCGAAAGCAAGGAGGAACAGGCTCGCTTGCTGAAAGCGCATCTGCAATCTGTCCGTACGCATATCGACGAACTAAGCCAAAAGGACTATTCGCGCTACAACATCAAGTCGCCCGATTTCGTAATGATGTTCATCCCCACCGAGGGCGCCTATCTGCTTGCAGTTCAGGCCGACGCCACTCTTTGGGAATACGCTTATAACAAAAAGGTGGTATTGATAAGCCCCACCAACCTCATCAGTGCCCTGCGCCTTTCTCTCGATCTCTGGAGAAAAGAGAATCAGGTGAAGAACGTACAGGCCATCATCAAACGCGGCACAGCCCTCTACGAAAAGATAGCCGGCTTCACCGATACTTTCCTCGCCATCGGCGACAGGCTTACCGGTCTGCAAAAAGACTATGAACGTGCCTTCAACCAACTATCGGACGGAAACGGAAGCATAGTGCGCCAAGCAGAAATGCTGAAAGGCATGAGCCTTACGCCGAAAAAGAGAATCTCGCCAAAACTCCTGCCCAAAGATAAGGAGACGGAAGAGACGGAATAAGCATCCGTATACAAACTACCCCTTATTCCCTTTTTGGAAAGGTATCCGATAAAGGGAATAAGGGGTAGTTCGGAATCTCCGGGATTATAACTCCTTTTTAGGCAACACCATGTTCAAGACAAGATAACCGAGCAAACCGGCAACTATCGTACCCAGCAGTACGCCGAACTTCGCCTGATTCAAGAGTTCCGGATAATCGCCTGCAAAGGAAAGATTAGCCACGAACAAAGAAACCGTAAACCCGATACCTCCCAACAACGA
The DNA here is from genome assembly GCF_002998535.1 of Prevotella heparinolytica. Lineage (NCBI taxonomy): Bacteria > Pseudomonadati > Bacteroidota > Bacteroidia > Bacteroidales > Prevotellaceae > Prevotella > Prevotella heparinolytica. Next base: position 1,122,504 of record NZ_CP027234.1, read on the forward strand.
GACGCCGGCAATATTTTTCCAGTTCATACCCGAAGGCATCGGAGCCAATTTGCTCTTTATCGCCACCCACGTGAAGAGGTAGATACCTACAAATTTCCCTAAAAGCAATCCCACGGCCACGGCTATGCTCACGTCACCCACTACATCGCCACTGTCTCCAAGCACTACACCGGCATTGGCAAAGGCAAACAACGGGAGGATAACGAAATTCACCACCCCATGCAGATTATCTTCCAATGACTGCAACGGACTGATGACAAAGTCCGAAGCACGCTCCACCCTCTTCAGTTTGGCAATCTGCTCATTGTCCAACACAATATTGTCTGAATGAGAGACCGGGAAACAGTTTACAACGGCACGGATATGTTTGATATACCGCCCTGCATCCAGACGCGGACGTGCCGGTATCACAAATGCCAATATCACACCCGAAATAGTGCTGTGGATACCCGACTGGAGAAACAAATACCAGATGACAACTCCTCCCGACAGGTAGAGAATCTTTTGCGTCATTCCCCGTTTGCCCAAATAGTAAAGAATTGCATAGAGCGCTGCCGCTATCAGCAAATACCCATACGCCACATCCGAACTATAAAACAAGGCTATCACTAAAATACCTCCAATATCGTCAACTACGGCAAAAGCCGTCAGGAATATCTTCAGGCTCAAAGGCACTCGCTTGCCCAGCAGACTGAGTACTCCCAACGAGAAAGCAATGTCCGTAGCCATCGGTATAGCCATGCCTTGCGCATCGGGAGTGCCTTGCACCACCAACAAAGAGTAGAACAGCACCGGCAATATCATTCCCCCGCAAGCTGCAATGAAAGGAAGCACCGCCTTACGGAAAGAGGATAACTCGCCCACCAGCAGTTCGCGCTTTATCTCCAATCCTACGGACAAAAAGAAAATCGCCATCAAACAATCGTTGACAAATTCAATCATCGTAAGCGGATGCCCTCCGTGTGAAAACAAGTTGAAGTCTCCGACACGGAGATACAATTCTTGCGACAAAAAGTCTTGATAAACCGGCGCCATCGGCGAGTTAGCCACACATGCAGCCATTATTGCCACTACAAACAATAAAATACTTGCCCAGACATTGAGCGACAAACGACTTTTGATAGAAAATATTTTTTTCATATTGATTAGATGTTGGAATCGTTTATATGAAAGAGAATGTCAAACACGACACATCCTCCCTCAAAAGATTTTATCAATCCAGCTTCAGTACTGCAAGAAAAGCTTTCTGCGGCACCTCCACATTACCAATCTGTTTCATTCTTTTTTTACCTCTTTTCTGTTTCTCAAGCAACTTGCGCTTACGGCTCACATCTCCGCCATAACACTTTGCCGTCACATCCTTACGCACAGCCTTAATCGTTTCGCGGGAAATAATTTTCGCACCGATAGCCGCTTGAATGGCTACATCAAACTGTTGTCTCGGAATCAAGTCTTTCAGCTTTTCGCACATCCGTCGTCCCAGTTCGTAAGCATTGTCAAAATGCGTCAAAGTAGAAAGAGCATCCACCGGCTCGCCGTTCAGCAAGATATCCAGCTTCACCAGTTTGGAAGGACGAAAGCCATTGGGATGATAATCGAAAGAAGCATAACCTTTGGAGATACTCTTCAACTTATCATAGAAATCGATAACTATCTCGCCAAGCGGCATATCATAATAGATTTCCACACGGTTGCCCGAAATATATTCCTGTTTCACCAGTTCGCCGCGCTTGCCCAAACAAAGGGTCATGATAGGACCGATATAGTCGGTAGCGGTAATCACCGAAGCACGGATATAAGGCTCTTCGATATGATCAATCATTGTCGGGTCGGGCATACTGCCGGGGTTATGCACCTCGGTCATGTTGCCTTGCTTGTCATAAATATTATAAGATACGTTGGGAACTGTTGTGATGACGTTCATATCAAACTCACGGTCGAGACGTTCCTGCACAATCTCCATGTGAAGCAAGCCCAGAAAACCGCAACGAAAGCCGAAACCCAAAGCCAACGAGGATTCCGGCTGGAAAGTCAGCGAAGCATCATTCAGCTGCAACTTCTCCAGCGAAGAACGCAGATCTTCAAAATCTTCCGCCTCAATAGGATATACGCCTGCAAAAACCATCGGCTTCACCTCCTCAAATCCGGCAATGGCTTCTTTGCAAGGGCGCATGATATGCGTGATGGTATCACCCACTTTCACTTCTTTGGAGGTTTTGATGCCCGAAATGATATACCCCACATCGCCGGTACGCAGTTCGGAACGCGGAAGCATATCCATTTTGAGTACGCCTATTTCGTCCGCATCATACTCCTTGCCCGTATTGAAGAACTTCACCTTATCTCCTTTACGGATTACGCCGTTCACAATCTTGAAATAGGCAATGATGCCGCGAAAAGAATTGAATACGGAATCGAAAATCAAAGCCTGAAGCGGAGCCTCTTCACTGCCTTCCGGATGAGGAATGCGTTCAATAATGGCGGCAAGGATTTCTTCCACTCCCATACCCGTCTTGCCGGAAGCACGAATAATTTCTTCACGTTTGCAACCCAGCAGCTCGACGATTTCATCCTCCACCTCTTCGGGCATGGCGCTCGGCATGTCGCATTTATTGATGACCGGGATAATTTCCAAATCATGTTCGATGGCCATATAGAGGTTGGAAATAGTCTGAGCCTGCACACCCTGCGAAGCATCTACAATGAGCAACGCGCCTTCGCATGCGGCAATGGAGCGCGACACTTCGTACGAGAAATCCACGTGTCCCGGAGTATCAATCAGATTCAAAATATATTTCTCGCCTTTATACGTATAGTCCATCTGTATGGCATGGCTCTTGATGGTAATGCCTCTCTCCTTCTCCAAGTCCATGTCATCCAGCATCTGTCCGTTAGTCACTTGTATGGTATTGGTAAACTCCAGCAGACGGTCTGCCAGTGTCGATTTACCGTGGTCAATATGGGCAATAATGCAGAAATTGCGTATATTATTCATTGTCAACAATTATCTATTTATTCGGTGCGCAAAGATAATGAAATCGGGGCAAATAAAAAAGATGCGTTGACAACATATACATGTATCAACGCATCTTTTTATAACATTCTAATCAATCTCTGCTTAGTTCAGCTTTACAAACAATTCGCCTTCTACTTCGGAAGTAACGACCTTGTTCTCTCTCAATAACCAACCCAAACCGAGGAAGAAGTCCTTATCAACCAGTTTGGTTACTTTTTTGATTTGCTTGTGTGTCAAGCCATCTGTGCCATTCAATGCTGTCCAAATCTGTCCTGCAACATTTCCAGCTTTTTCTTGTAACATTTCTATTTGCTTTTAGTTAAACGTTATCCTCATCTCCATTAACAAAGATGCAGGTGTTTCTTATATCGCTGCAAAGATAGACAAAATATGTTATAGAACACATTTATAATCATATTTTTTTATATAAAGGGGCATAAAGTTCCGTTTCATTACTATTGATGCGCCTTTTCCATGTATTCAGTCCAGATTCGGGCAGCAACTTCCACCATCTTGGCACAAGGACGCTTTGCATAATATTGTTCTGTCCGCGCTTCGGGAATAGAAGATTTTTCCACTTTCTCCAGTCCCAACAACTTGGCACAAATTATAGAACCATTGCGTTTCTCGAATTCTTGGGCCAACTCCTGCACCAAAGCATAATTGGCCGCCTTGCTTTCACGGTCACTGGCACGTACCGCTCCTTTTTCCAATCCGGCCAGCATGAACAGCCCGCACGCAGCGCCACACGTCTGGCGCATGCGGCCGATACCGCCTCCGAAAGATGCGGACATGCGCAACGATTGTTCTTCCGTAAATCCATACATGTCGGCAAAAGCCGCCACAACAGATTGAGAGCAATTATACCCACTCTTGAAAAGTTCGACCGCCTTTGCTATTCTATCCTCTGTCTCCTTCATTACTCTGCAATTTCCAACAACATCGGGCAATGATCGGAATGAACGGCATCGCTCAGTATCCGAGCCTCCTTCAGCATCGGACGCACCGGTTCATTCACCATGCAATAATCTATGCGCCAGCCTTTATTCTTGGCGCGAGAATTAAAACGGTAGCTCCACCATGTGTATTCCTGCTTATCCGGATGAAGAAACCGGAAGCTGTCGATGAAACCTGCATTGAGGAAACGTGTCATCCACTCGCGCTCTTCGGGCAGGAAACCGCTATTGGTGGCATTGCGCACAGGATCGTGAATATCTATTGCCTCATGGCATATATTATAATCACCGCAAAGAATCAGTTTAGGACGGGTACGCTCAAGTTCAAGCACATACTCCTGAAATTTTTCCAACCAAATCATCTTGAATGCTTGACGTTCGTCGCCACTGGTTCCGGAAGGATGGTAGACGCTTACAACGGAAATATCCCCGTAATCGGCACGAATAAAACGTCCCTCGTTATCATACGCTTCCATCCCCATGCCGTATTCCACATGATCCGGCTCACGCTTAGTCAAAACAGCAACCCCGCTATACCCTTTCTTTTGTGCGGAATAGAGATAATGTTTGTATCCTAATGCATCCAACGCCTCGGCAGGATATTGCTCCGGTTGCAATTTCGTTTCTTGCAGACAAAGCACATCGGGCCGCTCTTGCGCCAACCAATCGGGAAATCCCTTCGTCACGGCAGCCCGCAACCCATTCACATTGTATGTAATAATTTTCATATCCGAATTTCTTTTAAAAGTTTCTTTATTCAGGATGTCAATTCGGAGATTAACAGCATGATATTCAAAGCCGTGACAACGGCAGCTATGGAATAAAGCACAAAAGTGCTCCATTTACTGTTTGCATACTGTCCCATTACTTTTCGAGAAGAGGTCAGTCCGACTTGGAGAAAGACAGTGAAAGGCAACTGAATACTCAATACCATCTGAGAAATCAACAATCCATTGAAGGGATCTCCGATAAAGAAAATCAGCAGCAAGGCAAGGCCCAACGAAAGTATCACGCCTACTTGCGAATGACTGTCTTTAATATGATAAGCCTCTCCGAATATTCCGGCAAAAATAGAACCCGCAGCCATGCCGCTGGTGATTGTAGAAGATATGCCTGCCATCAGCAGCGCCAATGCAAAAACCACGGCAGCGCTGTTTCCCAATAAGGGTTCCAACAAAGATTTGGCTTGCTGCAACTCTTCCACCTGAATGCCTCCTTTATAAAAGGTTGCCGCAGCCAGCAGTATCATGGCGCTATTGATAGCCCACCCCACCACCATGGAGAACAGTGTATCGAACAGTTCGTATTTCAACACCTTCCGGATAGAAGCATCGTCTTTCTTATTATATTCATGGCTCTGTATCACCTCCGAATGAAGAAACAGGTTATGAGGCATCACCACCGCTCCCAACACGCTCATAATAATCAGCATGCTACCATGCGGGAAAGAAGGCGTCACCCATCCCTGCACGGCCACAGGCCAGTCTATCTTCACCAGAAAAAGCTCGTAAATAAAAGAAAGTCCGATGACAGAGACAAATGCGATAATGGAACGCTCAATCTTTTTATAGGAGTTGGTAAAAAGCATAATGAAAACAAACGCCGTCGTCAATACCGATCCCCATATAATAGGAATGCCAAAGAGCATTTGCAAGGCAATGGCCCCTCCCAATATCTCTGCCAAGGAAGTAGAGACGGAAGCCAGTACCGCCGTGCCGAGTATGGGACGAGACACCCATGAGGGAGTATATTTGGTGGCGGCCTCGGACAAACATAAGCCGGTCACAATGCCCAAGTGTGCCACATTGTGCTGCAACACTATCAACATAACGGTAGACAATGTGACTACCCATAACAAGGAGTAACCAAACTCGGAACCGGCGGCAAAGTTAGAAGCCCAGTTGCCCGGATCGATAAACCCCACCGTCACCAGCAGTCCGGGACCTATGTATCTGAAAACGTCCAGACCGCCCAGATAACGTTTATGGTCTCTCCGTTTCAGGTCTTTAAGAATATTCTTCATTGTCTTCGTTTATTTAAAAGTGTAAAAACATTGAATTAATAACAAATACGCTCCTATTAAGTTCGCAAGGAGGTTGATAGTTAAATTAAAACAAGTCAGGGTCCGTTTCCGGGGTCAGTCCGAGAAGTCTTTCGACAATCCATATCCCTCCCAAGATCAACCTTGTCTTAAAGTGTGGGGATAGCGATTGTAAGCTGCGGGCTCACCTCCCATAAAGTGTGGGAATACCTCCTCTAAAGTGTGGGCATACGCCTGCTGAAGTGTGGGCTTACGCTTACTGAAGTGCGGGCTTGTGTCCATTAAAGTGTGGGCAAACGCCTCCCCAAATACAGGCTTATGGTGACACAAGCGCACAACACTGATTTACACAGAATTACAATATAGAAAGATTTGTACGCCAAACTTTCTGACCGCCCCTGTTTCCATTCGCGCTACGATATAATATCAGACGCGGATTTCGCGGGATTAACACAGCTTCCGTTGACAAAATCCGTGAAAATCCGCGCAATCCGCGCCTGAGAAGAAAACCATACGGAGTTTTGCCTCTACATTCTCTTATTTCAAGCAAAAGGCTTAATACCCCATCTCATGCAGCGCTTTGCACAATTGGTCGGGACAAGAAGTGGAGCGCCTGCCGCAACGAATACCTTCCAGACGGCTTATCACCATATCCACCGGCATGCCTTTCACCAAGCGCGAAACTCCTTGCAGGTTTCCATTACATCCACCCCAAAATATCACTTCTTTCACAATCCCATCTTCTACTTCAAGCTCGATGTTACTGCTACATGTACCTTGAGTCTTATATGTGTACATCATTACGCTTCGCCTTCTTCCGGTTTCATATTGGTATAAACCGTCTGCACGTCGTCGAACTCTTCAAGACGTTCTACCATTTTGTCAATGGTCTCGCGCTGTTCGGGAGTCACGTCTTTCAGGTCATTCGGGATATAGGTAAACTCACCGCCGACATCCTCAAACCCACACTCTTCCAGATGTTTCTGAATGGCCGCGTAGCTCTTCGGATCACCGTAAATCGTGATTGTACCTTCTTCCTCATCCTCTTCATAATCCTCTTCCACATCATAGTCTATCAAATCGAGGATTAACTCTTCCATATCCATGTCGTTTTTCTTTTTGAAAGTAAACACACATTTATGGTCGAACAAGAAAGCCAAAGACCCCATGGTTCCCAAATTACCACCGAACTTATTGAATACGGAACGGACATCCGCTACCGTACGGGTGGTATTATCCGTCAAAGTGTCAACAAAAACAGCAACGCCATGAGGGCCATATCCTTCATAAGTCATGCTCTTGTAGTCGCTTTGGTCTTTACCCATCGCGTTCTTGATGGCGCGCTCGATATTATCTTTCGGCATGTTTTCGCGTTTACAAGTAGCGATAACCGAACGCAAAGTCGGATTGTTTTCCGGTTCCGGACCACCGGCCTTTACCGCAATAGCAATTTGTTTACCCAACCTCGTAAAGGTCTTTGCCATGTGGCCCCATCTTTTAAGTTTGGCGGCCTTTCTATATTCAAATGCTCTTCCCATTGGAACTATATTTATTTTTTAATTATAAATCATTCGATACTTAATCAGCGCAACTTGGCTCCCAGCATGTTTTCCAAATTAACCACCAACTTCGACATAATCTTGTCTATCTGCTTATCATTCAGTGTTGCATTCTCATCTTGCAACAAGAAACTTACCGCATAGCTCTTCTTGCCGGCTTCCAGATTCTTGCCTTCGTATACATCGAAAAGAGCGACTTCTTTCAGCAACTTCTTTTCCGTCTCATAAGCAATTCTCTCGATTTCGGCAAATTGCACTTTCTTGTCGAGCAACAAGGCCAAATCGCGCTTCACGGCCGGGAACTTGGATAGTTCCGTATAATTCACTTTTATGTTTTTGATGGCTTTCAGCAATTCCTTCCAATTCAGGTCGGCATAATACACCTCGTTGTCAATGTCGAATGCTTTCAGCAGCTTCTTCGAGATAGAGCCAAATGTTGCCAGCCTCTTCCCTCCTCTTGTCTGTACGGACAAGGCGGCAGCATAAATATCATCCGTCAAGTTACCCACAACCAAATCTTTCATCTGCAATCCCAAACGTGCAAAGATATTTTCAACGTATGCTTTCAGTTCGTATACGGAACTGTCTTCATCCGGATGTGCCCATGAGTTGGAAACTCTTTTGCCCGTCACCCATAAACCAAGATGGAAATCTTCAGAGTAAGCAGCCAATGCTTTTTCCGGATTCTTCTTTTCTTCATGGAAGCAATAGCAGTTACCATACTCAAAGAATTTCAAATCGGCATTCTTACGGTTGGCATTATGCGCAATGCTTTCCAAACCTCCGAAGAGCAGCGTTTGGCGCATTGCATTCAAATCTGCGCTCAACGGGTTCAAGAGCATCACAAGATTCTTCGAGGGATAGGACTCCAGATTGTCGTAGTAAGCCGCACGGGTCAATGAATTATTCAATATTTCGTTGAAACCGCAGCCCACCAACTGTTCGGCAATGAGATTCTGCAACTTATTCGATTTATCATGCTCGCCTTTTGTCGTCAGGCAAGATTTCAATGTAGACGGAATTTCCACATTATTATATCCATAGATGCGCAGAATATCCTCTATCACGTCGCAGTCGCGTTGCACGTCCACGCGATAAGGAGGCACAGCCAACGTAAGCCCTTCGGTGGTTTCCTTCACAATCCCCATCTCCAAGCTTGTCACAATGCTCTTGATTGTATCCGTCGGAATGACCTTACCAATCAACGAATGTACCTTTTCATACGAAAGTTCCACGCTGAAGTCTTCTATGGGAGCAGCGCATACATCCTTTATCTCGGAAGAGACGATACCTCCCGCGAGTTCTTTTATCATCAGTGCAGCAAGTTTCAGACAGTAAACCACGTTGTTGGGGTCGGCTCCTCTTTCAAACCGGAAAGAGGCATCCGTATTCAACCCGTGACGACGGGCCGTCTTACGCACCCACGTAGGATGGAAATAAGCGCTTTCGAGGAATATATCTTTAGTAGCCTCGGTAGAACCGGAATCCAATCCTCCGAAAACGCCGGCGATGCACATGGCATCTTCCTTGTTGCAAATCATCAGGTCGCGCTCGTTCAGTTTACGCTCCACGCCGTCAAGAGTGACAAAGGGCGTGCCTTCAGGCATTGTTTTCACAATCACCTCACGCCCTCTGATCTTATCGGCATCAAAGCAATGAAGCGGTTGCCCGAAAGCGTGAACAATATAGTTTGTGATATCCACTACATTATTTATAGGGCGCAGGCCGATAATGCGAAGTTTGTTTTGCAACCACTCCGGACTTTCTTTTACCGTAACCCCTTTCAGCGTCACTCCGGCATATCGGGGACACGCCTCTGTATTCTCTACCGTTACTTTAATATCCAAATCATGGTTCTCAACGGCAAAAGCATCCACAGACGGTTTCTTCAAGGCAGTCTGCTTTCCGTTCTGCGTCAGATAGGCATACAAATCGCGGGCCACGCCATAATGCGAACAAGCATCGGCACGGTTCGGAGTGATGTCCACCTCCAATACATAATCGCTTTTTATATTATAATAATCCTTGGCAAGCGTACCCGGAACCGCCGTATCAGGCAGTACAATGATACCCGCATGGTCTGTGCCGACACCTATTTCATCTTCGGCACAAATCATACCCACGGATTCTACTCCGCGAAGTTTCGACTTCTTGATAGTGAAACATTCGTCACCATCATACAGTTTTGTGCCTAAAGTGGCCACTACCACTTTTTGTCCGGCTGCCACATTGGGAGCGCCGCATACAATCTGCACGGGTTCTCCCTGTCCCAAGCCAACGGTTGTAACATGCATGTGGTCCGAATTTGGATGGGCCTCGCATGTCAATACTTCACCGATGACCAATCCTTCCAATCCTCCCTTGATGGTTTGCACCTCCTCCACACTTCCTGTTTCCAATCCGATAGACGTCAAGGCGGCTGCAACCTCATCCGGCGTCAAATCAAAATCGACATACTCCTTCAACCAATTATAAGAGATATTCATATCATTGTTTTTTATTGTTTCCAAAAGTGACCCGCAAAGTTAATAAGTTTTTTCGGTTGACGGGGAATTATCTCATAAGAAAATAATAAAAAGGAGTAACCAATTGAACGAAATTTCTGTTTTCTATTCCTTAAATCGAAAATAGTGACAAAGAAAAATATGGTGAAGATGCTAAGAAACATTGAAGATTTTCAAAACAGATTCTAAGCCCAAAGACATAAGTTCTTCCTCAGCCATTCTTCTTGTAGCTCCGCACTGCCCAACCACCCATAAAGAGGCCGATGGCAGAGAGGGCAAGGACTTGATGCCAGATGCTCCGGAAATCGCCACCACGGATGAAGACGGTACGAACGGCCTCAATGAAGTAGCAAACGGGATTAACGTAGGTAGTGAGATATGACCACGAAAGCATGGAACGCGTGGGGGTGAAGAGACCACTGAGGAGCAATAGGATGACCACGAAAAACCACATAACGAAGACAGCTTGCTGCATAGTGTCACTGTAGTTAGAGATGATGAGTCCAAACGACGAAAAGAATAGAGCCAGCAACATAGCCAACAAGTAAATGAGCCACAATGGGCCTATAGACGTGATGTCATAGACAAACCACGCCAAAAAGAGGCAAATAGTGATGACGAACAGAGCAATGAGCCAGTAAGGAATGAGTTTGGCAAGTATGAACAACCATTTGCTGACAGGCGTGACGTTAATCTGCTCGATAGTGCCCGACTCCTTCTCGCTCACAATGTTCAGTGCGGGCAAAAAACCGGTCATCAGCATCATTACAATGGCGAAGAGAGCGGGAATCATGAAGAGTTTGAAGTTCAAGTGCTTGTTATAGAGAAACAATGTAAAGAACTTTTGCCGGATGGCGTCGGCATCGGGATTGACATTGGCCGTGACAATCTGCGAGAGATAGGCCGCGCCCATACTTCCCTTGATGCCGTTTACCGCATTGGCAGCAATAAGTACCTGCGACTGTTTATTGAGAGCCAAATCCTTGCTATAATCCTGCGGGATGACTACCACAATGTCGGCGTCAGTACGCTCAATATCTTTCAGAGCCTCGGCATAAGTGGGTTTCTGGCCATGAAAGATGAAGTAACTGTTATGCTCGATGTCGTGGACGAGACGTTGCGACTGCATGGAGTGGTCGAGGTCAACCACATCGACTACGATGTTCTTCACCTCCATATTCATCACCCACGGCGTGACGCACATAATCACAATAGGGAACACGACGATGAGCCGGGGCAAAAACGCATTGCGGCGAATCTGTATAAACTCCTTTTGGATAAGATATTTCAGTACCATATAGCATTAATCTAAGCGTTTGTTAAACTTTACAAGCGACAGCGACAGCAGGACAACGAGCATGGTTGAAAGGATGACCAGTTCAGAAAACACCTGCTTGATGCCCACACCCATGATCATCATCTTGCGCATGGCCGAGATGTAGTAACGCGTGGGGATGATGGCTGACACCCATTGCAGTATCCCGGGCATTGACTCCACGGGAAAGATCATGCCCGAAAGCATCACAATGGGCATCAAGAGCACCATGGCCGATATGAGCAACGCCACAATCTGCGTCTGTGCCACATTCGACACCAGCAGTCCCAGCGAAAGTGCCAGCAGGATATACACCGTGGAAATGAAGAATATCCAAAACAACGAACCCACCAGCGGTACGCCTAACACAAACCGCGCCATGAATAGGATAATGATGAGGATGACGAAAGCCAGCACCAGATAAGGTATCGCCTTGGAGATAATGATTATCAGTGGCTTCGCGGGTGAAACGAGCAGCACCTCCATCGTTCCCCTTTCCTTCTCGCGGACAATCGATATCGAGGTCATTATGGCGCACACCAGCATCAGCAGCATACCCATGATGGCAGGCACGAAGTTGTAGGCCGACTTGATCCGGGGATTGTAGAGCATCTTCGCGTTCACAAGTCCGCCGGCAGGGTTAAGCAGCACCTGCGTCGCGTAGTTTGTCCACTGCTGCGCCATGTTGGGGTCTGCACCGTCAACAATGAACTGTACGCCGTTCTTTTTGCTGGCGAACTTAGAACTGAACACCACCGCCATATCCGCTTTCTGATTGCGGATGATGCGCTCTGCCTCCTGCGGTGTACTGACGATTTCTACGATAATGAAATACTCTGACTGCGAAAGCCGTTCAACGGCAGCCTGTGTCGCTTGGTCGCTGTTGGCCATCACCACCACTGTGCGCACATTCCTCACATCGTTGGTGATGGCAAAGCCGAAAAGCAACATCATCACCAATGGCATACCAAAAAGCATCAACATCGTCCGCTTGTCGCGCAGAATATGCTTTGTTTCTTTTATTATGTATGAATGATAGAAATAGTTTCATACTTAATCGCTTGAACGGGTTGCCTGCTTTGCCAGATAGGTAAATACATGGTTCATATCGGGTTGATTGAATTCTTGTTTCAAGGCGCCGGGTGTACCGATGGCCTTGATTTTGCCGTCGACCATGATGGAGATGCGGTCGCAATATTCGGCCTCGTCCATATAGTGGGTGGTCACGAAGACCGTAATACCGCGCTCAGCCGTGTCGTAAATCAGTTCCCAAAATTGTCGGCGAGTGGCGGGATCAACACCGCCCGTAGGCTCATCGAGGAACACAATACCCGGCTCGTGGAAAATGGAAACGGAGAAGGCGAGCTTCTGTTTCCATCCTAAGGGTAACAAAGCAACGAGAGTGTTCTTATGGTCCGCAAAACGCAGGCGTTCCAATAGTTCATCGGTCTTCCGGGCAATTGCCTCATCGTCCATACCGTAAATTCCTGCAAACAGCCGGATATTTTCTGCCACTGTCAAATCTTCATAAAGCGAAAATTTCTGCGACATGTAACCGATGCGCTTCTTTATCTGCTCGTATTCCGTGCGAATATCATAGCCCACGACGCGGCCAATGCCAGCGGTAGGTTGGTTCAGGCCTATCAGCATGTGCATGGCGGTCGTCTTACCCGCACCGTTGGCTCCAAGAAAACCGAATATTTCGCCTTTCTTGACTGTAAAGCTGATATCATCGACAGCATGGAAGTTACCGAAAGCCTTTACCAAGTGTTCCACCTCAATGACATTTTCACTCTTAGTCTCAACAGCCTTCTCATGCTCAATACCGGGAGGGTTGAAGACTTCCTTGAATCTGTCAAGAATCACCCCGGGCGTGTCGATGCCGCAAAGTTTTCCATGATCAAGGAAGGCCACGCATTCACAACAGAGCACCTCGTCAAGATAGGGTGTGGAAGCCACGATAGTGATGTTATACTCCTTCAGCATGGCCAGCATCTCCCAAAAATCTTTCCTGCTGACGGGGTCTACGCCTGTCGTCGGTTCGTCAAGGAACAGAACGCTTGGCTTATGCACCAAGGCACAGCTCAAAGCCAGTTTCTGTTTCATACCGCCGGAGAGTGCTCCTGCACGGCGGTCCTTGAACCGTTCTATCTGCGAGTAGATGGCCTTGATGCTGTCGTACCCCTCCTCGACGGTAGTATCGAAGAGAGTGGCGAAGAACTCCAGATTCTCCTTCACGGTCAGATCCTGATAGAGTGAGAACTTGCCAGGCATGTAGCCCACGCGACGGCGGATTTCTGTCATCTGACTGAACACATCGAAACCATCAACCGTGGCTGTCCCCGTATCCGGTAGCAACAGCGAACAGAGAATGCGATACATCGACGTCTTGCCTGCACCATCTGGACCTATCAAACCAAAGATTTCCCCTTTGCTGACAGAGAACGACACATCGTCAAGTGCTTTCACTGCCCCATAGCTCTTACTGATATTCTTAACTTCAATGGCGTTCATAATTATCAATTAGAATTTCACCTCTCCGTACATTCCTATTTTTGCAAATCCGTCATTCTTGATGGCCACCTTCACGGCATACACCAAGTCGGCACGCTCATCGTCGGTGAGGATGGTCTTGGGCGTAAATTCCGAACGAGCTGAAATCCATAAGATGATTCCGTCATACTCCTTCTTCTGTCTGTTGCCATAGTCTGCGAAAACCTTCACCTTCTGTCCCAACTTGATGTTCCGAAGCTGAACTGAAGTGATGTAAGCACGCATATACATATCCTGAATATCAGCAATCTTGAAGAGCGGTTTACCTATAACCACGAACTCGCCACGTTCCACATATTTCTCCAATACCGTGCCCTTGGTGGGCGTCACCACGTGACACTTACGCAACTGATCGTAAAGCAGCTCCACCTGCACATCGGTAGCAGCCATCTGCATGTCAAGCGACCGTATGTTGGTTGCCAGAGCCGACTGCTGGGCGATGAGCTGCTTCCAGAGCACCTGCACCTGACTCATAGCGTCGTCCAGCATCTTACTCGGAGCTGCTCCGTCAGCCACCAATTCCTTATAACGCTGCTGCTCCTGCCGAGCCTTTGTCAGTTGCTGGCGAGTGGTGGCAATCTGCGCTTCCATATCCGGCTTTTGGCTTTGATACACTTCCTTCGTTGCCCTAAGCTGCTGAATCCTCAGCCATATCTGCGTGGTGTCAATGAGTCCCACCTCAGCACCGGTCTCGATATTTTCTCCCTCGCTGACGCTAAAGTTCAGCAATACACCATTCTGTTCAGCAAAAACGGTAGTTTCTGTAGCCTCGAACGTGCCGGTAGCATCAAACTCTTTACCGCTGTTTCCGCAAGCGGCCATCATCAACGTCGTACTTGCCAGTACAAATATTTTTTTGCCTTCCAAACGAAAGTTCTTATGCTCGGCAAAGCTGCTCTGCGTTCTCTTAATCTTTTTTTTCATAATCGCATTGTTTTGATCTTGAATTAAGAATCTGTTTTGAATTCATTTTAGCTTTCTTCTGCGAGATTGAAGAAACTCCAAACTGATTCTAATTATTGGTTGTGAATTTGTTATCGTAAATTTGTTTCAACATTTCTATTTCGTGCATTGACTGCTGCACTCGTGCCGCATTCTCCTGATTGATTTCACGCACCAGATCGTTTACGTCGATGATACCATGCGAGAGTTTTGACTCGGAAGCCTTGCGAACGGCAGTACGCAGCGAGATAATCTCGTCATCATCGGCCATCAGCTTCTTGTAGCGTGCGATATTCTCATTCTGCTGAATCTGCTCCAGATTGTTGTTGAAGAGAAACACATCGCGGCTGTTCTCTGTCAGGTCGCGCTGCAACTGAATCTTCGCCTTATCGTTCTTGCGAGTATAGAACACTCCGATGTTCCATGTCAGACGAGCACCAATCATGCCATTCCACGACCAGTTGCGTTTCATCATGTCGTCGAACATATTCTGGCCGGGATAGCCATAGAATCCTTGTGCGAATAGGCCAAGTTTGGGCATCAGAGCCGAATCTAAAGCCTTTTCCTGAGCATCAGCCAGACGGAGTTGTGCATCAAATAGTCGCATCTCGGGTCGATTGTTTGTGCCATTAATCTCTGCAATGGTTGGTTTCAGCACCTTCTTAATCTCGATGCCACAAAAGGTGGAAAGCATCGTCTGAAGTATCCGTTTCTGCGACTCCAGATTAGTCATCTGCTGAATCGCGTTCAGTCGCTCGGCCTTCACATTTTGCAAGTCACTCTCTGCCGCTGTACCGCACTTCACCATCGAAGTGAGCTTTTTCTCATTGTCACTCAGCAATTCCTGAACGTCTTTGTTCAATCGAATCCGGTCTTCAATCAGAAGCAGTGAGAAATACATCTCGTTCACACGCTTGCGAACATTATAAAGCTCCACCTCCGTCTGGGCTGCCTGCACCTTGTCCTGCTCGCGGGCAATTTTTCTCTGGCTACTGACAGCACCGCCGTCAAACAACATCTGGTTGATACTGATACTCAAGCGATACTGGTCTTTCTTCAAGCCTTTCATATCAAGTCCCATCTGTTGGTAGAGCTTCTGAAACTGTTCCGGGAAACCGGCTACATCAGTCTGATAAGTGACCTGACCCGAAGCCGAAATCTGCGGCAACCAGCCTTTCCCAATGTTAGAGACCGTCAAGTCTGTAGTCTTCTCAATAAGATCGTACCGGTTTATCAGCGGATAGTTCTGCTCCGCTGCCCACTGGCACTCCTCAAGAGATTGTGCCACGACGAAGACTGAATGAAAAATGATAAAAAAAAGACTTAATACTACTCTTCTCATAATTTTACTATTTCAAACATTCTGCTTCAAAGATGCGGTGATTTCAGCAAACCATTGCTACCCAACGAAATGGTGAAATACTCTTTTTGTACGATTTCCACCC
The DNA here is from genome assembly GCF_002998535.1 of Prevotella heparinolytica. Lineage (NCBI taxonomy): Bacteria > Pseudomonadati > Bacteroidota > Bacteroidia > Bacteroidales > Prevotellaceae > Prevotella > Prevotella heparinolytica. Next base: position 1,138,835 of record NZ_CP027234.1, read on the forward strand.
ATATAGAGCATTCTTATTGGAGAATTATTATCTTTGTAGCAAAAACAGGCAAGAACATGAACAAAACACTCGCCTCAAAAAGGTGCTTGCCTAAACAAGCACCCAAACTGTTGGATGTGTCGCAAATGCGCGACATCTTTTCCACAAACTTTGCACAAATCCGTGAACATGCTTACTTCAGTAACGAACTGGCAATGATTCACAGCAATCCGTCAGTGCTTCATCTGATTCAGCAGCAATCGCCACTTTTCGTCATCAACGACCACCGCCTGGGCATCATCATCTGCGGCGAAGGCAACGTGAACCTCAATCTCGTAAACCGCCACCTGACTGCCGGTACACTAATCTACCTTGGGCCGGGAACCATTATCAATCCTATCCACTTCTCTGACGACCTTGAGATTATGGGCATCGGACTCTTTACCGACTTCCCCATGCCTTTTACCCCAGAGCAGTATCCTTCTGCCTTCAACGGACAAGTACGCGATTTCCAGTTGCCTGCTTGCGCCGACGACTTTCAGACTGCCCGTCATATTCTTGACACTCTTTGGCAGCTCATCCACCAAAAGAACTATCATCGTCCCACCGCTTCTGCCCTCGTTGCAGCACTGATGCACCACTACGACCGTCTGTTCCATCAGCAAGCTGATCATCTGGCCGCCACCCGCTCGCGCGAGCAGACCATCTTCGACCGCTTCATTCAGCTCGTCAACCAACACTGTAACGAACAGCACCGGATAAGCTACTATGCCAATCGCATGTGCCTCACTGAGCGTTACCTCGGCACAGTCATTCGTCAGACCGGAGGTGTCACCGCTAAGGATTGGATTGACCGTGCCCTCATCACTCAGGCCAAAGTACAGCTGCGCTACAGTGGCAAAAGTGTCCTCCAGATTTCCGAGGAACTCAATTTCCCCAATCCCTCGTTTTTCTCCAAATATTTTAAAAGACTGACAGGTATGACACCAGGGAAGTTTCAAAAGATGGTATAAGTCAATCCATTTTCGTCTGTCTTTTAAAGAGGTAATTATGCGAATGAATGCAAAAGATGCGTATATGTAAGAATTATTTATTGGCAAATATTCGTTTTTGGAAATGATTTAAAAGACAGATATACCCTTGCGAGAAGTACTTCTGAGAGGGGGTATGATCAGTATAGGACTGATGTACCTTCAGTATACGACTGATCCTACATCAGTATACGACTGATGTACCCTCTATATAGAAGTGAACATCCCTCACCTTTTTCCCTCCACTCTTTCAAGGATAAATTTGATGATATTTTTCAAAATAAAAAATGCCGGCCGACGCTTAGCAGAATAATCTAACAAATAAAGTCGTTTTATCTACCTTTACTTCACAGCAAATCACTTAAAAAGCGTACATTTGCAACCGAAGTTTATTATATGCGAATGGTCATGAGAGAATTTATCATTGCAGACAATCAGGATATCACCAAAGCCGGAATGATGTTTCTGTTGAGCCGGCAAAAGGAAACACCCTTATTGCTGGAAGCCGATAACAAAGCAGAACTGATACAGCAGCTGCGTTTGCATCCCGATGCAGTTGTTATATTGGACTATACCCTTTTCGACTTTTCCGGAGCCGATGAATTGATTGTTCTTCACGAACGCTTCAAAAGGGCAGACTGGCTTCTTTTCTCAGATGAACTGAGCGTTCCGTTCTTGAGGCAGATATTATTCAGCAGCATGTCATTCGGGGTAGTTTTGAAAGACAACTCCACGGAAGAAATAGTAACTGCACTGCAATGCGCTTTGCGCAAGGAACGTTTTATCTGCAATCATGTCAGTAATCTGTTGCTTTCGGGTAATGCCGTCTCCTCGCCCACTCATCCGTCCATTAAGGATGATTTGCTGACTACCGCCGAACGCAGTATCCTGAAAGAAGTTGCCTTAGGAAAAACAACGAAAGAAATAGCAGCCGAACGAAACCTCAGTTTCCATACAGTGAACAGCCACCGGAAGAACATCTTCCGGAAATTGAACGTGAACAATGCACACGAAGCCACCAAGTATGCCATGAAAGCAGGCATTGTAGACTTGGTGGAATATTATATATAGATTTCCCCACTGCCAATGCAAAACCGGGAAGCGGCATCGTAGACCACTCCAAACTGTCCCGGTGCAATACCTTGCAGCTTCTCTGCCGAAACAATCCGATAGCCATCTGCTTCTCGCCGCAACTGTCCGTTTATAAATTCCGGCGTATGCCGTATCTTGAAAGTCACATCCGCTTCTTTATGCACGTCTTTCCAAGGATTATCGGTTATAAAATGGAAATCGCGCATGCCGAACTCATTGCCATACTGAAGCTCCGTATCATATCCGCGGGAGACGTAAATCACATTTTCATCGACATCCTTGCGAACAACAAACCACGGGCCTCCACTCAACCCCAGTCCTTTGCGCTGCCCAATGGTATGAAACCAATATCCCCGATGCCTGCCCAACTTCTTACCGGTCTCCAATTCAACGATATCCCCTTCCCGCTCACCAAGAAAGCGACGGACAAAATCATTGTAATCTATTTTCCCCAAGAAACAGATGCCCTGACTATCGCGACGCTTGGCACTGGGCAATCCGGCCTTTAATGCAACGTCGCGCACCTCCTGTTTCATCAGTCCGCCCAATGGAAACATCAGTTTCGAGACTTGCAGATAATCTATCTGAGCCAGAAAGTCGGTCTGGTCTTTTACAGGGTCAAGGGCGGTACCCAACCAAGTCTTTCCATCTCGAAGCAACGTGGTGGCATAATGCCCGGTTGCCGTAAAATCAAACTCTTTTCCTACTTGCTGTTCAAAACAACCGAACTTGATGAGCTTGTTGCACATCACGTCAGGATTAGGAGTCAACCCATACTTTATCTTATTGATGGCATAAGCCGCTACATTGTCCCAATATTCGCGATGCAGATCCACTACCTCCAAAGGTAGTCCATACCGTCGGGCAATGGCCGAGGCCATCTCTACATCCTCTTCTGCCGAACAGTCCATATAATCGGTATCGTCCTTCCCTATTTTAATGTAAAACAGAGAAGGACGGTAACCTTGCTCGCAAAAGAGGTGTACAACAACAGAACTGTCGACACCTCCTGATAACAATACCGCAATATTCATTTATAAACCCCGAATCAGTTTCTATTATCAATCATTTCGATTCGTTCCTCCTCAAATTTTATCAAGAGCCTGCGACAAGTCGTCCAGCAAATCATCGATATGTTCCGTTCCGATGGAAAGACGAACCGTTCCCGGCTTGATGCCCTGCTCTACCAGTTCCTGTTCATTCAGCTGAGAATGAGTGGTAGTGGCAGGATGAATGACCAGTGATTTCACATCTGCCACATTGGCCAGTAAGGAGAAAATCTGCAGATTATCGATAAAGGCCTGTGCCTCTTTCACACCGCCCTTCACCTCGAAAGTAAAGATAGAACCGGCTCCGTTCGGAAAATATTCTTTATAAAGTGCATGATCCGGATGTTCGGGCAGAGACGGATGGTTTACAGTGGCTACCTTAGGATGTTTCTTTAAGAAATCAACAACTTTCAGTGCATTCTCTACATGGCGCTCTACACGAAGCGACAGTGTTTCGAGCCCTTGCAGCAGGATAAAGGCGTTGAACGGGCTGATGGCCGCCCCGGTATCGCGCAACAATACCGCCCGGATGCGAATGGCGTAGGCAGCCGCACCGGCAGCATCTACGAAGCGTACCCCGTGATAACTCGGATCGGGTTCCGTCAGTTGAGGGAATTTACCGGAAGCAACCCAGTCAAACCTTCCGCTGTCTATGATGATACCCCCCAAGGAAGTTCCATGCCCACCGATAAACTTGGTGGCCGAATGAACTACAATGTCCGCACCATGCTCAATGGGACGAATCAGGTAAGGTGTGCCGAAAGTATTGTCTATAATCAAAGGGATCTGATGACGGTGAGCTATTTCGGCCACAGCTTTAATGTCAATCACATTACTGTGCGGATTTCCCAATGTCTCAATAAATACGGCTTTGGTATTCTCCTGTATGGCTTTCTCGAAATTATTCAAGTCACTCGGATCCACAAAAGTGGTGGTTATTCCATAAGTAGGCAATGTGTGGGCCAGCAGGTTATAAGTACCGCCATAAATGGTTTTGGCAGCCACAATATGGTCGCCTGCACGAGTGATATTCTCAAAAGCATACGTGATGGCCGCCGCACCGGAGGCCACGGCCAATCCGGCAACTCCACCCTCTAAGGCAGCTACACGCTTTTCAAAAACATCCTGCGTGGAATTCGTCAACCGTCCGTAAATATTTCCCGGATCTTGTAAACCGAAACGGGCAGCAGCGTGAGCCGAATCACGGAACACATAAGAAGTGGTCTGGTAGATGGGTACCGCACGAGCGTCTGTTGCCGGGTCTGGCTGTTCCTGTCCTACGTGAAGTTGCAAAGTCTCAAAGTGTAATTTCTTCGTTTCCATTGTTTTGTATATTTAGATAAATAATGTGTTTCCAATTCGGATTTTGCAAAGGTAGCGAAGCTGGCCACGGCAGACAATGACATACGATAGGGATTTTTATACCATATTTGTGGTAGATGAACAAACTATTTTCTAATTTTGCAGCCATGAAAGCTAAAAACATACTGATATATATCGTGGGAGTACTGATTATTCCCTCCTATCTCTCCTCTTGCGGAGAAGACCGTTGGGCTGCATATGCCGAACAGACCCGGACAACCCGATGGATTGACGACTCAATGAGAGTGTGGTATTATTGGGCCGACGAAATTCCTCATACCGACAAACTGAATTACTTCACTGCCCCCGAGAAATTCTTTGGTTCCCTCCTTTCCAAGAAAGACAAATATTCTCACATTGATAGCCTTACAAATCCTACCACCACCCGCAGCATTCCTTATACAGACTACAGCTACGGATTTCAGTTTTCTACAGAAAGTGTAGAAGGAAATGACACGGCACTCTATGCACGTATTCTCTATGTTGCAAATGCCAGCCCTGCCTCGGACATCAAACTGCAACGCGGAGAGTGGATCATGAAGATAAACGGAGAACCCATTACCCAAAAGAATTCCGACAAGCTTTATGGAAGTACAGCCATGAAACTGACAATAGGCCATTATGATGCGGAGAAGAAAGCAATAGTAGCCTACGGAGAGCCGAGACAAATAGCAGCGGCACGTTCAATCGACGACAATCCGGTGCACTATCATAATGCGTACATAAGAGACAACAAGCGGATAGGCTACTTGGTGTACAACCATTTCAGCCCCGGTGCCACGAATAACACCCATGAGTACGACAACGATTTGCGCAACGTCTTCCGAAACTTCGCCAACCAGCAAGTAAATGAATTTATCTTGGATTTGCGCTACAATAATGGCGGCTTATTGAGTTGTGCCGAACTGATGTGTAGCATGCTTGCTCCTTCTTCGGCTCTTGGCAAAGATTTGGGATATCTGGAATTCAACAGCCGAACCAATCCGAAAGAAGTATCCTTTAAACTCAATGCCGACCTTATAGGAGAGGGTGCAAACCTGAACTTGAAAACGCTCTACGTTCTTACCGGAAGCCAGACAGCTTCTGCTTCCGAGATGGTCATCAACTGTCTTCAACCATATATGGAGGTCGTTCTTATCGGTAGTACAACTGTAGGCAAAAACGTAGGTTCTCTAACTTTCAGCAGTCAAGAGCTGAAAATAACCATGAGTCCCATTGTCTGCCAAATCTACAATTCCAAGGGAGAATCAGACTACGCTTCCGGCTTTACTCCCGAATTTTCGGTAGACGAGACCGATACCCCCAAGCAATTCCTGCCTTTCGGCAATACGGAAGAACGAATGTTGAGCACCGCATTGGGAGTAATCGACGGAAGCATAAAGCCTGACGACAAGAAGCAAAGTTCCGCATTAAAGGTCATCACAATAACAAACTCTATCGAACGTCGCGCAAGCCAAGCGGTACGCATCAGATAAGGAGGCACGGAAACCGACGAAGCGAATCACTTCTTGAAAAACTTTTCGAAGAAAAGAATGTGATAGTCTATCGAATTGTTCCAGTATGGGCCGGTATGTCCACCGGGGCGGATCGTAAAATCATGATCTATCTTTCTCGCCAATAACCGGTTGTGCAAATCCTTGTTCACCTCAAGGAAGAAATCGGCTTCACCGCAATCAATGGTCATCGCCAAGTCGCCATTTTCTATCTTATCCAATTGGTTGACCACCGTATGCTCATCCCAAACCTTTTTGTTGGCGGCAAACTCCCCCAGTTGTTTACTCATTTCCCAGTTCTGCGGAAACGGTCGGATATCCACCCCTCCACTCATGCTGCCTGCCGCACCGAATATTTCTTTATGTCGCATGGCAATCCACAAAGCTCCATGCCCTCCCATGCTTAAACCGGTGATGGCACGTGCTTTCTTCGCCGGAACGGTGGCATAGTGCTCGTCGGTATATTTCACCAACTCTGACGACACAAAAGTTTCATACCGGTAAGCGGCATTCTTAGGACTATCCCAGTACCAACTATTCTTCCCGTCCGGACACACAAAGATGATGCCTTTCTCATTTGCAATCTGCAATAATTCCGGCTTCAACTGAATCCAACTCCGGGCATTGCCGCTATAACCATGCAACAGATAAACTACAGGGCAGGCCGTTTTTCCTACTGCTTTATCCGGCAATACATACACCACTTCTACTTCCTTATTCATAGAGGTGCTTTTCACACATACCGTGTCTACACGCACCGCCTGCACAGCTACCACAAACAGTAACAACAGCGCACTCATTAACATTCTTCTTTTTTTCATCTTGATATTGTTTATTTTTCCTAAACGAAGGGACAATATTAATAATAAATACCGAGAAATTACTATTTTTGTCTCAGAAAACAATTCATAGTTTGCACTATGAAAGTTATATTAACTAAACTATTTATAAACGATTAAACAATTAAAATCATGAAAAAAGTAATGATGATTGCAGCCATTGCCGCTGCATTGATATCTTGTAAGTCAAAAGGAACGAATAACAATGACTCTGCCTCTACAAACGAAACAGTAATGGCTGTCACCGAGAATGCAGCTGCCGAGGTTGTTTACAAAGGCATACTTCCTGCTGCCGATGGTCCGGGCATTCAATATGTATTGAAATTAGACAATATAAACTCTACCGAAGAAGGTACATATACATTAGAGACCACTTATCTGGAAGCCGAAGGTGCCGGAAAAGATAAAAGTTTCACTTCCAAAGGCAAGAAACAAGTAATACAGAAAGACGTCAATAACGAAAAGAAGACAGCCATTAAGCTGATTCCCGATGATAGCGACACTCCGATTTATTTCGTTATAGTGAACGACAGTACTTTACGCCTTGTCAATGAGGAGTTGCAAGAGGCTGCAGGCGAATTAAACTATGACATCGTTCTGGTGAGATAAACAAAGGCATGCAATAAGAAAGTGGCGGAAGATATTTTGAATATCTTCCGCCACTTTCTTATTCCTGAAAAACAATCCTTCCCTCAAAAACAACCAACCTCTATTTTTCTTTTCAGAAAACCCCTTCCGTGGTCATTCTCACCTGCTTCATGGTTCCATCTTCATTATAGAACAAACGGTCGATACAAACCGATCGGCGAAAGCTCCCGCCCAAGGGATTGATTCCGCCGTTGTGATAGATGAAATACCAATCACCTTTGAACTCTATGATGGCTTGATGGTTTGTGTTGGAGTTACCGGCCAACTCATTCAGGATTCCTTTATACTCCCATGGCCCCGTGATGCTGCGGCTCATGGCATAACAAATCTTCTCCGGAAATTCCGAGGCGTAAGACAGATAATACCAGTCACTGCGTTTATGCACCCACGGTGCCTCCGTAAAACGAGGTAAATCTACCGGAACAACAGGACCGTCTAATTCTATCATATTTTCTTTTAATTTGGCATAATAGCACTGACTGTTTCCCCAATAGAGATAAGCCTGCCCATCTTCATCAATAAAGACAGTAGGGTCTATATCGTCCCATAAACTCTTGCTACGTTCCGTAGTCATTGCATTGGTGATCAAGGCCGAACCGCGTGCATCGACAAACGGACCGACAGGCGAATCGGAGACAGCCACACCGATAGACTTGCCCGGCACAGTTGCATGTTCTACCGTCACATACCAGTAGAACTTGCCATTTCGTTCAATCACCTGGCTTGCCCATGCCTCACCCTTGGCCCATGCAAAGTCTTTGGCTTTCAGCGGTATGGGATGTTCCTTCCAAGTCTTCATATCCGAAGAGGAGAACACGCACCACTCGTTGAGCAGATAATGCTCAGCTCCCGGTGGACATTCATCATGTCCGGCATAGAGATAGATCTTGCCATCGTGCACCAAAGCTGCAGGGTCGGCCGTATATTTATGCTTCACAATAGGATTCCCGTGTGCCACAAAAGAAGTATCTTTCTGTGCCGACAGTTCTTTAGAAACTGCCGGCATAAAAGTCACCATCCCCAATATAAATCCGATAAAACGATTCATGACAATTTCTTCAGGATATAAACGGCAAAGGTTTTCGGTTCCAAATTCACATTCAATACTTGCCCGCTTACCTGCAAATCCGATTCACGAGGTATAACGGCCGAAGGCTTTCCAATCGTATTGTCCATATTCGGATCGGCAGATGCCAACTTGATGCAACGTCCGGCAGAGAGCACCTCTTTTTTCTTCCATCCGTCGAACTTCAATGTCAAAGGCTGAGCCTTGTCCGAAGTATTCGCCACCTTGACGATGATTTCATCTTTCAGTTTATCATATACCGCACTGGCAAAAAGGCCATTCTGCCCTTCACCGCCCGTAACAGGCACTTTGTTCATAGTGAGCGGTAATACATTCGTACCCTTATAGAGGGCGTAAAGCTGCTGCACATAGTAGCTTGCCGTTCGTACCGAATTCAAGTTATCATACCAAATCATGTCCGGACGCCACTGCCACCCTTCCACATGCGCGAACAGAGGCGCATAAGTAGCCATGTGCACTATGTCGGCATTACGTTCCAGCCCCGTCATGAAAGCGGCTTCCAGCAAGGAAGCATGGAAATGGTTCCATTTTTTTCCTTTGCCGTGACAGGCATATTCTCCGGCAAAAACCTTCGGGCCTTTGCGGTCATAGTTATCATATCGTGCTCCTTGACTGAGGAACCATGTTTCGGGGCGATAGAAATGCTCGTCCACCAAATCGGCTTTCAACCGCTTCATCTCCGGCCAGAGGTAATCGAACTGCTTCCCTTCGGAGTCGGGGCCCGAACTGCCCACGATCTTCATCTGCGGATAAGCTTTGCGGATAGCGGCAATAAACGGTTCCAGATGTTCGGGATATTCCTTGCCCCATTGTTCGTTGCCAATGCCGATAAACTTCAGGTTGAAGGAAGCCGGATGTCCCATTTCGGCACGTACCTTACCCCACGGACTATCTATGCTACCATTGGCAAATTCTATCAAATCGAGCGCATCCTGAATGTAACTGCCCAAGTCGCAAACCGCCACATGAGCGTCCGCATCGGTATTCTGAAACTGGCAAGACAAGCCGCAGCTCAGCACTGGAAGCGGCTCTGCACCAATTTCTTCCGATAGCAAGAAGAACTCATAGAATCCCAAACCGTAACTTTGGTAATAGTCGGGAAAGAAACGGTGAGGGAAAGTATATTGCCAACGGTTTTCGTTCAGAGGACGATTTTCCACAGGACCTACCGACTTTTTCCAGTCATATCGGGTAGCCAAATCCGTTCCTTCCACAATACATCCGCCGGGAAAACGGAAGATGCCCGGTTTCAGGTCGGCCAAGGCTTGTGCCAGGTCTTTCCGCAATCCGTTTTCATGTCCTTTCCAAGTATCTGTGGGAAAGAGGGAAACATGCTCCAAATCTACCGTCGGCCGAGAAGCAAGGAAGATGCGAAGCACTGCCTTTGCATCTGTGACATTCGGTTTCAGCATCACCTGATATTTTTTCCATTCTTTGGAATCTATCGTCAGTGTTTCTGTGGCAAAAGCCTGACGTTCTCCTTTCGAAGCGGTGTTCACCAGTTCCACGCGAATCTTCCCAGCCTCTCCTCCTTCGGGAATGCGCGCCCATACGGAGAAGCGATATTCCTCTCCTTGCTTCACGCCAATACCGAAGAATCCTTCGTTATCCAGCCCTGTCTGCTTGTGTGGATGGCCGGAATAGGCCAAACGCACATAATGCGGATTTCGTTCAAAAGGGCCATCGTCTTTCAAGGAGACTTTTCCGAAACTTTTCCACCCCATCAGGTTCTGCGGGAACTCAAACGAACGGTTCTTCACGAGTTCGGCATACAAGCCGCCATCGGCGGCATAATTAATATCTTCAAAAAAGAGGCCGTACATGGTAGGCTGGATTTCCGCCCCCACTCTCTTGGTCTGCACCACCAGTTCATTGGTCTGTGCCTGAAGCCCCACACTTGCTGCAAAAGTGAATGCAGCCAATAATCCTGTGTATTTTCTCATGGTAAAACAAAATATTTAGATGTATCATTTGATTCTTTTTCCCCATACGGAACGTCCCCGGCTGTCAAGCCCCGTGAAGAGTATCGTTTCCGTCTCGTTCTCCCAGTCGTGCCCCGCAAAGACAATCAATCCTTTCAGTTCCTCTCCGTCAAGTGTGAGGGAAAGAGACTGTTTTTCCTCCGCAAAGCGCCAATGCCCTTTTCCATCGGCTATCTTGTTCCCTTTCCTGAAAAAAACCGTGTGAGACAAGTTCCACTCCTCATTCTTCAGTTCATCCTCACCCCAGAGAATCTGTCCGGATTCCAATCGGCGTTCATACAATGGTTCTCGCACCCGTAACACTTCCCACTCACCCAACAAATCGACGTCGGAAAATTTCTGTGACTTGCTGCCTGTATAGCGTTGGGGCGACACTACGGGCCAGCCCTCTTCCGTGAAAAACACCTGACGCACATGTAAGTCCATCATCAAGTTTTGTGGTGACAAACGTCCCTGATGCACCATGAAAAATTTGCCCTCCTCCGATGTCAACATACCGCAGTGAGCAGTTCCCGCCCAACCTTGGTGATTCCGGAAACGGTAAGGGGCTGTTAAGATAGGAAAATTATTGGTAGTATCTTTCAGTTCCTTTCCGAAATAATCAATGAAAGGACCTTCCGGCTTGTCCGAACGGCCTACACGTACATTGTAGGTCGTCATCAACGGATCGTAAGAGACAAAAAGGAAATATTTCTTTAAGTCGGGATGATAGATGATTTCGGGAGCTTCCAGATTATCTTTCCGGTAATTGGCGCGACGGGCAATCAGATGTCCCTTATCCCCTTCAGTGGCGGGAAGACCGGTCGACGGGTTCAGTTCCACGCAATACAAACCGCCAAAATATGATCCGTAGTGCATCCACCATTTACCATCCGTACCGACTACAATGCTGGGGTCGATGGCATTCATGGCAGTGGTTTCGTCTGTCTTCACCACGCAGCCCACTTGTGTCCATGGCCCTTCGGGAGAGAACGATTCTGCCAGTCCGATGTAGGATGTCTTGCGTCCGAAGGCCGATACACAGTAATAAAGGCGGTACTTCTTTCCGAATGGAATGATGTATGGAGCCCAGATATTCGTCGCCCCTTGCCCTCCGGCACGAGAGCGCACCCACTCCATCGCCTCCTGCGGAATCTTCGGAAACGCCCAACCGCAAAACTCCCAGTTTACCAAATCCTTGGAACGTCTCACCTGTATATATCCAAGCGGCACACCTTTCTTTTCGGCCTCCTTCTTATTCTCCCGATAAATTGCATCCGTGGAATACATGTAATAATAGTCGCCCAGCTTGCGACAAGAGGGGTCGTGCACATTGTAAGTGCCCCACGAACGATAATTCTCCATCGAAAAGAACGGAGTATAATCATCCGCCCAAGGGTTGGGAAAAGGCGTCGGAGCAAAGGATGAAGCTGCCCCACAGCCGGCCAACAACATCAGGGCACAAAAAGCAGTCAACAATGATTGTAACGTTTTCCTCATATTACCAAATAAAATAAACAGACGACCAAAGTTTACTTATCCCCCAGTCATCTCCCGATGAAATAATATTGTATTGAAAGACATCGCAAATATACGTCCAAAGGATTTCGGCGAGGTGGACAAACGGACAAACATGGTGGACAAACAGACAAAAAACAGATTTTGCGCAGTAAAACTTTGGCTAATCAGACTCCGGACGCTAACTTTGCCTCCGTCAACCAACAGTCTACAACAATGAAAAAAATCCTTATTGGCTCTTTACACCTTATTACAATACTTCTCTGGCTTCTTCTGTTGCCTGACCGCATACTGGCGCAAGAAGCATTTGCCAAACACTACAATGCCACTTACATCACGATGGACGAGGGCTTACCCGCTAATTTCATCGAAGATATTTTTCAGGATAGCCAGGGTTTCATCTGGTTGTCTTTGTCAGGTGGTGGCTTGTCGAGATACGATGGATATGAATTTATCCACTTCAATTCCAACACCTTTCACCGCAAACTGAAAAGCAACTTCGTGCGTTGCGTGCGCGAAGACCGCTTCCATCGTCTATGGGTTTCCTCGGAAGGGGGTGTAGACCTTATCGACCTACGCACTTTGCAGACCTTCCGTCCCGACAAGCTGAAAGGATTGCCTGCCGCACTGATGAATCATCCTGTCTCACACATAGAAGCAGACGCAGAAGGATGTATCTGGACGCACGATGGCAACCGCCTTCACCGCATAGCGTTTAATGCTGCTGGAAACATTGAAAGCATCCACTCGCTGAACCATGCAGGAATACAAAAAAACAACCTGGTATTCAAAGACATCGAGCAGAAAGGCACGGTATGGATCAGTTTGAACGGACAAATATGCAATGTAAGTCCGCAAGGAGGAGACCGCCTGCAGGCCGTACCGGTGTCTCGCAGCCTGAACTTCGCCCCGGACATCACTATCTCCGATTTTATTCTCAAAGAACACGAAATATGGATAGCTTCCAGTCAAGGGCTGTACAGATATGACCGAAACAACGACGTGGTGAAACATTACGAATACGTGACCGGCGACCCTAACTCCCTCTCCCAGAATTTCCTGACTGCACTGGCCGTCACCGAAAACAAGCAACTGATAGTAGCCACCCTATGCGGATTGAATATATACAACCCGCTAAAGGATAATTTCGAGCAGATCAGGAACGACCTGCCCGGCAGCAAAACGCCTCTGCTGAACAGTAACTTCGTGAACTGCATTACCACGGAAGGACGGCATATCTGGATAGGAACCGAAAGCGGAGGCATTAACCTATTGACCCCCAAACGGCTGGCTTTGCAGAATTTCCGACACGATAAAGAAAATCCGGGCAGCCTGAGCCGCAATCCCGTAAACGCCATCTACGAAGACGAAGCGGGCACTCTGTGGGTGGGCACAGTGGAAGGAGGACTGAACCGTCAAGCGAAAGGCAGCCACAGTTTTCAGCACTATACTTACGAAAACGGCAGCCTGAGCCATAACTCCGTCAGTGCCATTACCGCCGATGCCGAAGGCCGCTTGTGGGTCGGCACTTGGGGAGGAGGAATCAACCTGCTCGAAAAGAAAAACCCGCAACGCCGGCTGCAAACGCTGACACCAGCCAATTGCAACAACTATCCCATCTATTTTATCGGCTCGCTGACCTACGACTCTATCAATAACGGTGTATGGGTTGGAGCTAACGAAGGTCTCTATTTCTACGACCTGAAGCAGGAAAAGATGATTGTCCCCCTGCCCGACTCCATTGCCCGCAACATACACGGATGCATCGGCTCCATCATCGACCGCGACGGCCGATTGTGGATAGGCTGTCTGGAAGGAACCTACATCATCGACTTGCATTCGCGCCGTACAGCCGTACAAGAGCAGTTCCAATACCGACACCTGAAGTACAAACTCGACCAGCCTGAATCGGGACTTATCGAAAAGATTGTATGCTTCCATCAGTCTGAAGACGGAACATTATGGCTCGGTAGCAATGGATGCGGTCTCTACCGCCGTACTGTCAGTACCGATGGGCAAGAGCGTTTCGAAGCCTATACCACTGTCAACGGGCTACCCAATAACACGGTGCGCACCATTTTGGGAGATGATAAAGGACATCTTTGGCTGGCTACCAACAACGGACTTTCTTGCTTTCTCCCCGAAAAAAAACATTTTATCAACTTCACGAAACAAGATGGCCTCGACTGCACGCAATTCTACTGGAACGCCGCTTGCCGCTCGACCGATAACCTGCTGTACTTCGGACATGTGACAGGCATGGTGGCCATTACCCCCGACCTTCCTTCCTATCTCCCCTCGCAACCCGCACCTCTCCGCTTCACCCGCCTATGGGCAGGCAACGAAGTAGTACAGCCCGGCAAGGGAATGTTGCCGAAAGACCTGCCTTTCACCCGCAAAATCAGCATACACGAGAGCATGCAGTCCTTCTCGCTGGAATTCTCCGCACTCAACTACGAACCGGAAAATGCAGGCAGCTACAGCTACCGCCTCATCGGTTTCGACAAGCAATGGATTCCCGCACCTGCCAACCACCGCTTTGCCCGATACACCAACCTCTCGCCGGGCAAGTACACCCTGCAAGTGAAGTACACTCCTTATCAGGAAGGCGGCAAGGAACAAACGGCAGAACTGGACATACTTGTCAGACCCTACTTCTACAAGACTGTCTGGTTCATTCTGCTGGCTATCGTAGCGGTCGGCATAGCCATATGGCAGTTCTATCAATGGCGCGTCCGCAACCTGAAGCGCCGCAGCGAGCTGCTGCATCGCAAAGTGGAACATCGCACCCGCGAACTGAAAGAGCAGAAACTGCTGCTGGAAGAGAAAACCGAAGAACTCTCCCGACAGAACCGGCTGCTGACAGAACAGAACGAGAAAATTTCCATGCAGAAAGCCAAACTGGCCGAACTGGCGCACAAGGTGCATACAATGACGCTGGATAAAATAGCTTTCTTCACCAATATCACGCACGAGTTCCGCACGCCTATCACGCTCATCATCGGCCCCATAGAACGCGCCCTGAAGCTGAGCTATAACCCGCAGGTCATCGAACAACTGCAATTCGTGGAGCGTAACTCCAAATACCTGTTGTCGCTCGTCAACCAACTGATGGACTTCCGCAAGATAGAATCCGGAACGTTGAAGATTGTCAACACTCCCGGCAACTTCGGAAAGTTTGCCAACGAGCTGGTGATGCCTTTCGCCGTCTTCGCCCATGAGCGAAACATCGACCTGAGGTTCTACATCCGCCTCGGCGACAACCATTTGAATTACGATGAAGAAGCCATGCAAAAGATACTGACCAACCTGTTGAGTAACGCCATCAAATTTACCCCCGACGGCGGCAGCGTGTCGCTCTTCATCGCCCGGCTTCCAAAGACGGAAAAGCGTGCAGAATCGCTCTACATCAGCATCTGCGACTCGGGCAGCGGCATTCCGCCCGAAGATCTTGAAAAAATATTCAATCGTTTCTACCAAGTGCGCAACCAGCCTAAATTCCCCATGTACGGACAGTCGGGCAGCGGCATCGGCCTCTATCTGTGCCGGTGCATCGTGCAAGCCATGAACGGTGACATCGAGGTACGAAACAACCGCACCGCCGGTTGTACGTTCCGTCTGTTGATTCCCGTATCTACCGCTCAATCTGCCGAGCCTGCCGCTTCCGAAGGCAGGCAAACCACATTCGGCCTGCCCGCACAGCCATCCGATGGCAACCAGAAACGTCTCCATATCCTCGTGGTGGAAGACAACCTCGATATGCGCGGATATATCCGCTCCATCCTTCGCGAAAAGTATCAGGTGACGGAGGCCTCTAACGGAGAAGAAGCCTTGAACGTGCTGACTTCACAGCACATCGACTTCATTATCAGCGACCTGATGATGCCCGTGATGGATGGCATCGAACTGTCTCGCCGCGTGAAGGAGAATCTCTCCGTTTCTCACATACCGTTCCTGATGCTGACCGCCAAAACCTCGCAAGAGTCTCGCATAGAGAGCTACCGCATCGGCGTGGACGAGTACCTGCTGAAGCCTTTTGACGAGACGTTGCTCCTGACACGCATAGAGAATATCTTGGAGGCACGGAAACGCTATCAGCGGAAATTTGCCGTCAGCATGGATCCGGATGCGTTGCACATTGGCGACGAATCGGGCGACAAGAAATTTATCGCCCGTATCATGGAGGCGGTGAAGACACGCTACAAAGATCCCACGTTGGAAGTCGGCGACCTCAGCGAAGCCGCAGGGGTCAGCAAGTCGCTGCTCAACCAAAAGTTGCAAAGCCTGATGGGACAGTCGCCTAATCAGTTTATCCGCAGCTACCGCCTGAATGTGGCACGCGAACTGATTCTGAAAACCCGCAACACCAAGAGTATGAACATTGCAGAAATAGCCTATGAAGTAGGTTTCAACGATCCCAAATACTTCAGCCGATGTTTTGCCAAAGAGTTCAACATCAGTCCCGGCACCTTGCTGAGCGAACAATCCCGCTCTTGAAGAACCGGTAACCCCGGTTGCAGGAGCGCATCGTTTCTTTTGCCACACTTCACCGTCTCCAATGCCACACTTGACAAGGTGCAAGGTGTGAGATTTGAGCCAACAAAGTGTGGCATTTAGGACGATGAAGTGTGGCATTTCCTTCGTCAATCTGCTGCAATTTTCCCGATAAGTGGCAATCTCCTCCACCTCCACCTTCGTTTTGAGAGGAACCTTATGGAGGAGAGTCTTTTCTATTCTATTCTATTCTCCTCTTTTCTTCTCTTATCTTTTTTCTTCTCTCTCGCGCGCGAGAAGAGTTTTCATATATAACAAACTAAGAAACAGCAAATTGTTCTTGTTTATTAAAGTGCCCAAACTTGTTGGCGTTTCCAAGTTGGTTAGCACTTTCAACATATACTATTTTTCCCTAACTTTATACCCTACAAAAGAAGATGGGTGTATTCAAAGTTTGTAATTCAACGTAATACATTTATCTTTAAAGCAGAATAAAGCAGAAACATCTAAACAAAGAGAAACAAGCAGCTTTATATGGTATGGAGAAGCACAACCAATGTAAATAATACACTTATTTACTCGTTTGTCCACCTCTAATGTTCATTTGTCCACCTCTTTCAGCAGACGATGTTATACCTTTGCGTTACTACTTGTGAGTAGAAACCGAATTTGTTTAACAATTAATATCTGTATTATGAAGAAGACAAGAAAGAGTCCGTCCATTATTATGGCGGCAATGACTATTCTTTCATTTTCGGCTTGCGAGGATTGGGGCCAAATGGATCCACCGGCAGGTACGGATGTCTATCCCAAATTGGAACAGGTAGCAAACATCGACTTCGAACCGGCTGCAAAAGAGGGCGAAGCAGGATTTGAACCGGAAAGTTTCAATTACTACGCTTATGAGGAAGGCAACATCGCCGTGGTGGAAAAAGACAATGACCACGGACACGTGCTGCACCTGCCCAACGGTTATGCCCGTACGTTCAATCCGCTGACCGCCTACAAGGTTCAAAACGGCATATCGCTGACATTCTGGGTAAAACAAGCCCTCCGCATCGACAAAGAGACGGAAGAGGAACTGGAACCCGACTTGACCGGCGCATTATTCTCTTTTCAGAACAGCAACGGAACACAACGCATGTTCCTCACTGCAAACGGCTGGTTGAAGTACGAAGGGGTGGACGGAGAATATGAAGCCAACAATCCCGAAGAAAACAAAGTTTCTCGAAATCCCTTGCTATTGCCCGCCGGAGAGTGGCACTACATGGCGGTAACCGTGCGCAACGACGGCTACAGCATCTATGTAGACGGAAAACAACGTATTGACAAAACCGTATTGAAATCAGACTTCGATTTCAGCAAGATTGTACAATTCATGGCCGCTACTTCCTATTTATATATAGGTGCCGGCTCAGACATTCCCACGCAAGAGATGTGGATAGACGATATCAAAATCTATCGTAACCAGATAACCGACAACGAATGCCGGATGCCAAGCATGGAAGAGAGCGCATTTGAATATATCATCGGTGCTCCCATCATCACGGTGGGTGCGGAGGATAATTCGGCAGGCTGGTGGAACGCCTTTTCCAACTATTTCAGGATACCCGCCGATGGACAAATAAAATTCAAGTTTACCAACCATACCAACGGAGTGGGCAATTGGAATAACTGGAACCTCTGTCTCTGTACCGATGCCGACCGGGGTGGAAGCGGCTATGCCGAATACTTTGTCATTCGGTCCGACCTCTACGGTTGGGGCGACAGCTATGGAACGGGAACTTGGACCAACGAAGGCTACGGCAACTGGGATGCTTTCCGTGCCGACATGGAAGGAGCCGATGTGACGGTAACCATCCGCCGCAACAAAGCCACAGTGGTTGTAGAAGCCACGGCCAAAGCCAATAACGGCAACGTGTATAAAGAAACTTTTACCACCACATGCGGAGACGGCGCACAGATAGTCAGAGCTTTCTTTGTGATGGACGGATCACACATCGTATTCGACACCCAAGAGACCTCCGCTTTTACTCCCCAGCCCATAACGAAAACCGCTATCGGTGCCGAAGATTGTTCCACAGGCTGGTGGCAGGAATTTTCTGACTATTTCCTGATTCCTGCCGGACAGAATCTGCGCCTTGAATTCGAGAACCACACCAACGGGGCGGGCAACTGGAACAACTGGAACCTCTGCCTCTGCACCGATGCCGACCGTGGTGCGGGTGGCTATGCCGAATACTTTGTCATTCGATCCGACCTTTACGGATGGGGCGACAGCTATGGAGCAGGTACCTGGACCAACGAGGGCTATGGCAATTGGGATGCTTTCCGTGCCGACATGGAAGGTGCCCAAGTGACTATAAACATCTTGCGCGACGGAGCCAAAGTGACTACTACGGCTGTTGCCACGTCACCTAACGGAAACGTGTATAAAGAAACTTTTGTAACAAACTGCGGCGACGGCAACCAACCTGTACGAGCATTTCTCATCGTAGATGGCTCGCACCTCAAGATGGATAGTTCAAACTGCTACCTGTTTACTCCGCTATTTAAGTAACAATCCTTATAAACAATACATTATGAACAACAAAACAGTCACAATATCAGCTACTCCCCGCTTGGCGGGCATGTTGTTGGCACTTGCCTTCATGCTGACCGTGCAGCAACTTTTTGCCCAAAGCAAACAAGTGAGCGGTGTAGTGAACGATGCCTTCGGTCCCGTAATCGGTGCCAGCGTCGTGGAAAAAGGCACAACAAACGGTGTGATTACTGATTTGGAAGGTAATTTCAAACTCACAGTGAGCGGTGAGAATGCCACACTGCAAATCTCCTACGTAGGGTATCAGACCCAAGAGATTCCCGTTGCAGGCAAAACCTCTTTCAACATCCTGATGAAAGAAGACAGCGAAATGCTGGAAGAAGTGGTGGTTGTGGGATACGGAGCCCAGAAAAAGGAGAGTGTGGTAGGAGCCATTTCTCAAGTTTCGAGTAAGGAACTGCTTGCCTCACCTGCCGCCAACGTGTCACAAGCCATTGCCGGTAAAATTTCGGGTGTGATAACCTCACAGACATCCGGTGCGCCGGGTTCGGACGACACGCAGATTTATATCCGCGGCCGTGCCACCTTTGCCGGTGATGCACAACCGCTGGTGTTAGTAGATGGTGTGGAACGCTCGTTCGCACAAATAGCTCCGGACGACATCGAAACCATCTCCGTACTGAAAGACGCTTCGGCCACAGCAGTCTACGGTGTACGCGGTGCCAACGGCGTGATGCTGATTACCACCAAACGCGGCAAGGAACAAAAACCGGAAGTGAGCCTGACGGCCAACTACCAGATTCAAAGCCCTACCCGTAAAGATACGTATCTGGACTCTTACCAATCGTTGACACTGTTGGAAGAAGCATTGGCCAACGACGGTTTGCCTTCGCAATTCAACGCTGCCGACCTGGAAATGTTCCGCAAATCGAGTGCGGGTCAACTGAGCGGCATCGACGCCATGCTCTATCCTAACGTGAACTGGTATGACGAAGTGCTGAAAAACAGTGCTCCCGCCCAACGCTACAACGTGAGCGTGCGCGGAGGCACAAAGCGTATGCGTTACTACGCGTCGGCCGAGTATTACAATCAGCAGGGATTGGTGAAGGATTTGAGCAATGACAAGTTCGGCAACTCTTCCAGCCCGACTTTCACCCGATATGCCTTCCGTGCCAATATGGACCTCTTCCTGACCAAAGACCTGACTTTCTCCGTCAACTTCGGTACGCGTTTCGAGGAGCGCGGCGGTTCGAACAGCAACGAAAGTGCCGCCTACAGCGAAATCTTCTACGAAATGAATCATACACCGGGATGGCTCTTCCCCGTAAAAACCGAAGTGCAGAACGGAGAAAAGCGGCAAACCATTTACGGCGGCAGTTCGCAATACCAAAACAACATCGTAGGACGTCTGGCCGAAGCCGGCTTCTATCGCTCCACCAACACCATCAACGAAACCAATTTTATTGCCGACTACAAAATGGATTGG
This sequence comes from Prevotella heparinolytica, assembly GCF_002998535.1. NCBI lineage: Bacteria > Pseudomonadati > Bacteroidota > Bacteroidia > Bacteroidales > Prevotellaceae > Prevotella > Prevotella heparinolytica. The sequence continues at coordinate 1,159,416 of NZ_CP027234.1, forward strand.
CTGACCGAAGGCCTCAGCGCCAAAGCAATGGTTTCGTTCGACTACGACTCGTTCAACAAAAAACTATATAGCAAGTTGTTTGCTACATACGAGCTGAACGACCGCGACAACTATGACGACATTGATGCCTACAACCGCTTCAACAGCGACGGTGAACTGGCCGGCTCGCAAGATCGCAATGCCATCTACAAGCTCTACATGGAAGCACAAATCAACTATGCCCGCAAATTCGGCAAACATGACGTTACGGGTATGGTGCTCTACAACCAGAACGACTATCGCGTGAACGACGAACTGGCCAAACGTTATCAAGGCTTAGTGGGTCGTGCCACATACGGCTACGATGACCGTTATCTGGCAGAAGTGAATTTCGGTTACAACGGTTCGGAAAACTTCATGAAAGGCAAACGTTTCGGTTTCTTCCCGGCTTTCTCTTTGGGATGGCGCATCAGCAACGAAGAGTTCATGCAAAACTCCTCCGGGTGGCTGAACAATCTGAAACTACGTGCCAGCTACGGACAGGTGGGTAACGATGTCTATCAGGTAGGCGGGGTAACACAGCGTTTCCTCTACGAAGAAAACTGGCAGCAACTAAGCAATGATTACTACTTTGGAAGTACCGGCATGAGCGGTATCTATGAGTCGCAGTATCCTAACTATGGCGTCACTTGGGAACGTGCGCATAAATACAACGTCGGCCTTGAATTCGGTTTGTGGAACGGTTTATTGAACGGTAACATCGACCTCTTTTACGAAAAGCGTAATGATATTCTGACCCAGTTCCTCACCCGCCCGCAATGGGTGGGAACCACCATGGCCGCCGCCAACTTGGGAGAAACCGCCAACAAAGGTTTTGAAATCGAACTGAAGCACAGCCATCGCATCAACAAAGATTTCACATACAACGTTGGTTTGACTTTCTCGCATGCCAAAAACGAAATCAAAAACATGGATGAGCCGAAGTTGAAAACCGATTACCGCAAACGCGAAGGGCATCCCATCGGTCAATACTTCGGTCTGGTATGCGACGGATTCGTGACACAAGCCGACATTGATGGCGGCCGACTGCCCGTCTCTACTTTCGGCAATCCAAAAGCGGGTGATCTGAAATACCGTGACATGAACGAAGACGGATTCATTGACGAACGCGACGAAACCTTCATCGGTTACAGCGACGTTCCCGAAAACACCTATGCACTGACCTTGGGAGCAAACTACAAAGGTTGGGGATTCAGTGTCATGTTTCAAGGCGTAGATCACGTAAGCCGCTATTACGACGCAGAAGCTATGTATGCCTTTGTTAACGGCGGCAAGGTGAAGGAACACCATCTGCAACGCTGGAATCCGGCAAAAAGCGAAAGCGAGAATCTGGCCAATGCCCAATATCCTCTGCTGCACTACGACAGCTATGGCGACCACAATCAGCGTCAAAGTTCTTTCTTCCTGAAAAACGGAGCTTTTGTCCGTCTGAAGAATATCGAACTGAGTTATACGCTGCCCGAAAAATGGTCGAAAGTGGTGGGAATGAGCGATTGTCGTCTTTACGTCAACGCCAACAACCTCATGACATGGGATCATCTGGATGACTTGGTAGATCCGGAAAGCAACGGTTCCAATCGCTATCCGATTATGAAGACAGTAAACTTTGGTGTAAACATTAAATTCTGACAGTGAACATGAAAAAGAAATTATTATACAGCATATTCGCCTTAGGCATCGTCACCACTACCCTCACCTCTTGCGAAGACATGTTCGGCGATTTCCTCGACAAGCAGCCAAGCGGTGAACTGACAGGCGAAGAAGTGTTCGGCGACTGGGGAATGATGACTCAATTCCACAATGACACATACAACTTCCTGCGCCACGGAGCATGCCGCATCAACCGTTCCTGGCTGGATGCCGCCACCGATTTGGGTGAGACCAGTTATGCCAATGGGGGTGTGCGTATCACCTTCAATATAGGCAACTACTATGGAGAAGGCGGTGCCAACGAACTCACCGCCACTTGGGAAGCCTTCTATCGTGGCATACGTAAATGCAACATGATATTGACCCGTATAGAAAGTGTTCCCAAAGGTGCCGAGCTATCCGAAAGCGACTATTTGGTGAAAAAACAGAACTACATCTCGGAAGCCCGCTTCCTGCGTGCATGGTTCTATTGGGAACTCTTCCTACGCTATGGCCCTATCCCCATAGTGACCGAAGTACTCGACCCCAACGGTGACTTGCTGAGCAACTACACCACCCGTCCCACACTGAAAGAGTATGTAGTGGATTTCATTCTGAAAGAGCTGGAGGAGTGCGAAGCCGGATTACAGCCCAATGATAAAAACTACAAAGAATACGGACGCATCAATCAACCCATGGCACGTGCGCTCCACAGCCACATCATGCTTTATATGGCCAGTCCTCGTTACAGTGCCGAATCGGGTGTCACATGGCAACAGGCTGCCGATGCCAACAAGAGCTTCATCGACACTTACGGAGGCCTTTACTCACTGATGCAAGGCGTAGACGCCAAGACTGCACTGACCAATGCCTGGTTGCTGACACCCGCCGAAGGGAACAAAGAAATGATTTTCTACCGCAACAACAATACAATAACCTGGGGAGGCATTTCCAATGACACTCCGGTAGGAGAAGGTGGAAACGGCGGTCTATGTCCTTCGCAAAACCTGATAGACATGTATGACATGATAGACGGAAACGCTCCGTTCCAAAGTTATGATGAAACAGGGGCGCCTGCATATAACGGCACACAACCGATTATCAACCCGGCCGCCGGGTACAGCGATGCCAAGATGTGGATTAACCGCGACCAACGTCTGAATGCATCCATCCTCTATCATGGTGTTGTTTGGGGAAACGGAACTATCAACGTGGTGAAAGGACAGCGCGACAACCCGATGGGAAATGCCAATGCCACTCCGACCGGTTATTATGTGCGGAAGCTGATTCCGGAATCCATCTTGAGCAACAACCATGGAGGTAAGGCATACCGTCTATGGTCTTTCATTCGCTACTCGGAAATTCTGCTGAATTATGCCGAAGCCATAAATGAGGTACAAGGACCTTGCGAGGAAGTATACAAAGCGCTTGACCTGATACGCCATCGTGCCGGTATCACGGGGAATATAGCCGATCGAACAGACCTCAATACGAAAGAGAAGATGCGCAACTTCATCCGCAAGGAGCGTAGCATAGAACTGGCTTTCGAGGAACATCGTCCGTGGGATGTACGCCGGTGGAATGTGGCCGAGAAAGCGTTGGGACGCGACATCATAGGAATCGATGTAGCTGCCGACGGCAGCATCACTCGCAAAGTGGCACAAAAACGCGTATTCAGCGAGAAGATGTACCTCTATCCCATACCCGAAGGCGAATATTGGAAGACCGGCATCAAAAACAATCCCGGTTGGTAACCTTAAACATGATAACAGCATATGTATAAAATGAATCACATCATAAAAAGAATGGCAGATGCAGGCAAAGCCCTGATGCCGGTAGTCTTGCTCTTTGTAGCCACCGCCATATGGGCACAAAGCGAGCAAACATTGAAAGGCCGTGTTATAGACAGCGAAGGCAATCCCATTGTCGGTGCGGTGGTGAACATAGCAGAACAGAGTCGCATTGTCCTGACCGACAAAGACGGGAACTTCATCCTGAAAGGTGTAAAACTGACCGATGAGATCTGCATCAGCAGCGTCGGTTACAAGAATGCGCAAGTACCCGTAGAGTTCAGCGACGAGTTCAAAGTAGAGCTGGCCTCCGATTTAGATGAGTATCTACATACCACACCGGTACCTTTCGGACGCAAAGCCAGGAAACTGCTGACGGAAGCCACCTCCGTGGTAACGGGAGAAGAACTCCAGAAGCACCCCATCACCGTGTTGCAGAACGCATTCACCTCCACCGTAAACGGCGTACAGACTTATGAATGGTCCAGTGAACCGGGATGGACGGAATCGGCCATGTATATCCGCGGTATCCGCACTATGAACAGCAATGCCCGCGCTCCGTTGGTGATGGTGGATAATGTGGAACGCGACCTCTCATTCCTCGATGCTTTCCCCATCGAGAATATCACCATTTTGAAAGATGCGGCGGCAACGGCCATTTACGGTATGCGCGGAGCAAACGGCGCCATTATCGTGACAACCAAACGAGGCGAGGCCGGTAAAACCCGAGTAGACTTCACGCAAGAAGTGGGTTTCCAGATGCTGAGCAACAAAATGGAAAACCAAAATGCATATAACATGGCTCTGACACGCAACCGGGTGAAGTACCTGAATGGCGACCAACCGATGTACACGGACGAACAGATTGAGAAGTATCGTCGTGTATGCAACGGTGAAGAACTGGAGGGAATGGATAAATACAAATACTTCAACACAAACTGGTTCGACGAACTGTATCGGGAAACCGCACCTACTTATAAAACCAACTTGCAGGTAAGCGGTGGTAACGACCGTGCCCGCTACTATGTGTCGTTCTCCTACCTGCGTCAGGAAGGCATGTGGAACGATAAATGGACTGACTACAACAAAGATTACAACACGGGGCATACACTGAACCGATGGAATCTCCGCTCCAATCTGGACATCGATGTAACCAAATTCCTGAATGTATCGCTGGACTTAGGCGGACGTATCGACAACATCCAACAACCATTGACCGGTGTGTTCAGCCTCATCACTTTCGGCGCCGTGGAGTGTGATCCCACCGCTCCTGTATTCTGCCCCAATGGAGAAATCTTCGCTAAAGCCGGTGTGGAAAATGCAGGAAAGCTGTTGGCCGCTTCCGGTAAGGAAAGCAACCGTCGCCGTAACCTTTACTCTACTTTGAACATCAACGGAGATTTGAGTGCCATCCTGCAGGGACTGAAAGTAAATGCCACCGTCAGCTTCGACTCTTATGAAGTATTTGAAACTTCGCAAGCCAACAACGTAAACTCGTATAACTACGATTACCTGAATCTGGATGTGGACGATGTTTCGAAAATTAAGTACAATAAATTCAGTTCGTACCAAGCGCTACATTATACTTCAGGAGCAAAAGGCAACCAACGTGCCCACTACTACAACCTGAACCTGATGGGTGGGTTAAGCTACGAAAAGAGCATCGGCAAGCATAATATAGGTGTCCGTGCTTTTGCGCGTGCCTATCGCAACCAAATCAACGTGCAAGAAGCCAACAACGCCCAATACAACTCTTCGAACCGTTATTTATCATACAACGGGCAGTTGAATTACAACTATAATAACCGTTACCTGCTCTCAGCCAATATCTCGCGCATGGGCAGCGACAATTTCCGTGAAGACAGCCGTTGGGGAACGTTCTATGGAGGCTCGCTCGGCTGGGTGGCTTCTAAAGAATCTTGGTTGAGAAACAACAAACACATCGAACTCTTGAAACTGCGTGCTTCTTACGGACGTTCGGGACAAGCCAATACCGGTTCCGGCCGTTATCCTTACCAAAACACGTATGGCACAGCCACCGGCTACGGGTTCGGTTACAGTAACAGCACATACATTAATGGTTTTGCAGAGACAATGGCAGGAAATGCCAACAACATTTGGGAAATCTCCGATATGTTGAACATCGGCCTGGACTTCGACTTTTGGAAGAAAAAACTCTACGGACAGATTGACGTCTTCAAAGAATGGCGTTCCAATATTCTGGTGACACGCTCCAGCGTTCCCAGCATCTTGGGCATATCCGTGGCTCAAGACTCCTATGGAAAGGCCGAGACAAAAGGTTTTGAAGCGACATTGGGACACCGTAACCACATCGGAAACTTCAATTTCTATGTAGAAGGAATGCTGACTTACAACACCAATAAAATTACCGAGATGGACGAAACAGAACCCAACGTACCTTGGCAACGCAAAACGGGCAACCGTATTTTAGACTACACATCCGTAGCCAGCCTTTACGAAGCACCGTTCAACAATACGGTGGGTGGCTGGAATCGCTATAAATTCGTACAATGGGCTGCCGACCCCAACCTGATTGCCACCAGCCAGCAGGATGCCATCGACCACCCGGAAAAGTATCCTTATCACACCTCTTCCAACGGTAATCAACGATTGGGCACTGCCGTGTTCAGAGACCTGAACGGCGACCGTCAGATAGACTCGAACGATATGATTCCGGACACCTACACCATTATTCCGGAACTCATCCCTACGCTGAACTTAGGTTTTGAGTGGAAAGGATTGGATGCCCGTGCCGTATTGACCGCCTACCTGAACCGCGACGTATTCTTCTCACCCGCCATCTCTTGGTCCGGATGGGGCAACCAAGGCACGCACGAGGTTGTGAAAAGCTGGGGTTACTACACCGATGATCCGACAGACCCGCGCAACGTAAACGCCACTTATCCTCGTCCGGTATATGGCGGATACAATGCCATCGATTCTGACCGAGACAGCGGTACTTATCAGAACGATATCTGGATTGTGAACGGAAATTTCCTCTCGCTGCGCAACATCGAAGTGGGATATTCACTGCCGAAAAAACTGATAGCCAAAGCCAATCTGACGAAGTGCCGTGTTTACTTCAGCGGGTATAACCTCTATACTTGGGACAGCATGCCCAACGGCATCGACCCGGAAAAACCGATGAGTTATTGCTGGTGGTATCCGAAGACCCGTACATTCACCTTCGGCATCAATGTGGGATTCTGACCTTTATGTTGAAAACTTTAAAACAAGACGTATGAAGAAATATATTAAATACATGACAGTAGCCCTGCTTGCAGTAAATTTCACCGCTTGCAGCGACTTCCTCGACAAAGAAGTAGACTTAGCACTCGGACCGGAAGACGTATTCAATAAATTTGAAAATACACGGGGCAATCTGGCCAACATATACAGTTACTTGCCTGATGCTTTTGCCGGCTATAACGACGGACAATTCTTGGGCGCCTCGCGCGACTGCATGACGGACAATGCCATCTCTTTCTGGAATGTGCATCGCTATCATGCCGTACTTGCAGACAGCTATTCGGCCACCAACCATTGGTTTGCCCAAAACTACTGGGAAAAGAACTTCAGAGGCATTCGTGCCGCCAACACCTTCCTTACGTATGCCAAAGAAAGCGTCATCAAGAACAAGGAGACGGATAATGACGACAACCGCTTGTACGACCGTTACGTCGCTGAAGCCAAACTGCTCCGCGCCATCTTCCACTTCGATTTGGTGAGCTATTTCGGAGCCATCCCCATATTGGGCGAAAACGAAGAGGGTAAACCCATCATCTTCGATTATACCAATCCGGAAGCCATGAACCTGCCCCGTACCGATGCCGCCGAAGCATTGCAATGGATAGCCGACGAATGCGACAAAGTGAAAGACGTGCTCCCCTTCCGCTACAAGCAAGAAGACTTGAACTGGGGACGTCTGAACGGTGCCTCCGCGTATGCGCTGAAGGCAAGAGCGCTGCTCTACAGAGCCTCGGCCCTGAACAACCCTTCCAACGATAAAAGCAGATGGCAGGCAGCAGCCGATGCCGCCACGGCTTTCTTCGCAAAGAACAATCAGCAGAGCAATCCCTATCGTCTGTATACAACTGCCGATAATAATCCCGAAAAGAATTATTATGAATGCTTCGTTTCAGACCCTACTCCCCCGCACCTGAATAATGAGTTTATCCTCTGCCGGTCGGAGTGGACCAATACGCGGGAAATAGAATTGTTCTTAACTCCTTGTGGATTCAGCGGTTCGGCCAATGCCGTGGGCCGCACCAACCCGACCCAGAATTTAGTGGACAGCTATGAAACCATCAACGGGAAGCCTATTGATCAAGATCCTTCTTATGACCCACAAAATCCATATGCCAACCGCGACCCGCGTCTGGAACAAACCATTCTGCATCACGGCTCGATATGGGGAGACGCCAACGAGTCGGAAGAACGGGAAGTGGACATCACATACGGCAGCGGTAAAGACTATAAGGCGCTGCATGGTGGCACGGTAACCGGATATTATACCAAAAAGTTCCTGCACAACATGTCGTTCAAGAGTCCCAAACTATATACGCACGCCTGCCCCATCTTCCGTTATGCCGAAGTGCTGCTGAATGCCGCCGAAGCCATCAACGAAGCCCAGGGTCCGGACAATGCCTATCAATATGTGAATCAGGTGCGTGCCCGTGTGGGTATGCCTGCCTATAAAGGCATGACGCAAGAGCAACTGCGTGAACGCATCCGTAACGAACGCCGCATCGAACTGTGCTTTGAAGACCATCGTTTCTTTGACGAACGCCGTTGGGAACTGTTTGAAGGGAAGAGCGCATCGAACGAACGAAACGAGCCGCGCTACAAACAGGTATATAATATATATGGTGTACAGGTAAATCCGGGTAGCTCAACTATATATACTTATGGAAGTTCCGACTTGTACAAGGCCCGTGCTTTCAGCAGCCCGAAGAACTATTATTTCCCGATACCCGATGCGGAAATCAAACGTCTGCCCAAACTGAAACAGAATGCAGGCTGGGAGCTGACAGCTTCTTCTGAAACAGAAAACACTACGACCGAACAATAAAAACAGGAAAAGTATGAAACTGATAAAATGGCTCAATCTCCTCGCATTGGGATGCGCACTGTTTATAGGCATGGCATCCTGCGATGACAATGATAATAACTCCGGCGAACTGAAACTGAGCACACCTACTGTGACCGATATTGCAGTTCCAGCGGCAACCGTTACTTCGGAAGTAACGGTTTGCCAAGAAGATATTGACTTTGGAAGAATACGGGTAATGACCTATGGCTTCTGTTATGGCAAGGCCATCAACCCCACCATCTACGACGCTACGGTGAAAACAACTCCCGACAACGGAAAAATGACGGCAAGCTTGACAAGTTTGGAAAGCGACACCGATTATCATGTACGCGCCTTTGCCACTCTCTATCCGAACGGGGTCATCTATTCCGATGACGTTTCATTTACCACCAATGCCCAAGGCACGATTTCCGAACTGAATGATTATGTTCCTCCGACCTATGCAGACAACTATACAGACATAGCCGATTGGAACCAACGCAATAAATGGAATTTGGCCAATGTGCACGACCCCAGCGTGGTGCTTGCCGATGACGGTTATTATTATATGTACCAAACCGATGCTTCCTACGGAAATGCACACGCTGCAGGCGGACACTTCCACGGGCGGCGCTCCAAGGATCTTGTGAATTGGGAATACTTGGGCGGAACCATGAAATCGCTGCCTGCATGGATTACACCTAAATTAAATGAAATACGCAAAGCCATGGGTTTGGAAGAGGCCTCCCCCTCCGAAGCGAATTTCGGCTATTGGGCTCCTTGTGTACGCAAAGTAAAAGACGGACTGTATAGAATGTATTATTCCATTGTTGTTCCCGGACATATCAATGGGCCTGAAAGCTGGGGAGAGCGTGCTTTCATCGGTCTGATGGAAAACAACAACCCGGCAAACAACGACGGTTGGGAAGACAAGGGTTACGTCATCACCAATGCTTCGGACAAAGGATTGGACTACATGATAAAACCCGATGATTGGGCTAACTGCTATTTCAAATGGAATGCCATCGATCCTTCTTACATTATAGATAAAAACGGGAAACATTATCTGATTTACGGCTCTTGGCATAGCGGCATCGTTTCCATAGAAATAGATGCCGACACCGGAAAACCTGCAACAACGCTTCCCAAGCCGTGGGGAACAGCCAATGACATTGCACCTTACGGAAAACTGCTGGTAACCCGCCAAATGGGAAACCGCTGGCAAGGCTCTGAAGGAGCGGAGGTAATCTATAATGCCCAAACCGGATATTACTATCTGTTTGTGGCCTACGATGCTTTGGATGTTCCTTACAACACACGTGTGTGCCGTTCGAAAGACATCAACGGCCCCTATATCGGCATTGATGGCACAGACCTCACCGCCAACGGAGGCAACATGCTTCCCGTAGTGACCCATCCTTATAAATTCAATAACAGCGACGGATGGGTAGGTTTCGCACATTGCGCCATATTCGACGACGGAAAAGGCAACTGGTTTTATGCTTCGCAAGGTCGATTGCCGAAAGACGTACCGAACATCAATGCAAGCAATGCCATCATGATGGGGCATGTCCGTTCCATTCGCTGGACAAAAGACGGATGGCCGGTAGTTATGCCCGAACGCTACGGCGCAGTACCCAAAGTGCCCATTACGGAAAATGAATTGGCGGGAAAATGGGAGCATATCGACCTCTCCTACTCTTACGGTAAACAGAAGACGGCCGACAACATGACTCTCTCCTCCGACCACAAAGTGACCGAGGGTAGCTGGAAAGGCGCCACTTGGACGTATGATGCCACCAACGAGATACTCAGCTTCAGCAACGGTGTAGAGGTCTGCCTGCAACGAGAGGTTGATTGGGAAGCCAATCCGCGAACACATACCATCGTGTATGCCGGATATAGTAAAGATAAAACATATTGGGGCAAAAAAACTCGCTGATTATTTCACACAGCCTGTCACAGAAGGACAATTAAATGCTTTTGTGACAGGCTGAAGCCGGCCGATAAAGCCATGACACCCATATATCGTACGCTACTTCTCCGTTGTTGACCGAAGTTTCTTCTTCTCCCCCCTCATCGTTTTGCAATGCGCTCTCACCCCCCGACAACTCCACATCTTCCAACCGACAACTGATTTTCCTACACAATCCGGCCTTCGGAATCTGCTCCACTTTTATTCTCGAACGTTTGTTCGCACCGTGCGGATTTCTGTTCGCACGGCGCGAACAGAGATTTATTCAGGCAGAGAACAGGTTTACTCCTTGTCACACACGGTTTTTTCCTTTGAACCCAAGAAGTTTATACTTTGAGTCTGACCGATAGAACAATTATTGTTGTTATCCGCTAAGCTTAGATCTACCACGGAAAAGTACAAGACATGCTTTTTATAAAAAAGAATCTCCGCACCTGTCCGTTGGCTTTGCAGAAGCTGCCGGCTTTCGTTTGAAAGGTCAGAAAACCAACAACGGAAATCCCACTCTACACACTTGACGAATCGTAAGCCCACACTTGAAGCGGCCTAATCCCACATCATAATGAGGCTAAGCCCACACTTTAGAGGGCATACCCCCGCACCTTAAGAAAGGTAAGCCCGCACTATAAAGAAGCTACCTCCACAGCCGAAAACTGAGATAAACTTGCAATAAATTCAAAAAAAGAGCATTTTATGTTGCATAACATACAGAAGTGTTCCTCATACACCAAAGCAAAGTGTTATTTTTACACCCAAGAAAAGCTTATATCTCATTTATATAAAACATTAAGCAATGAACAAACAACTCTTACTCGCGGGAATAGCCGCTCTGATGCTGGCATCCTGCAACCGGAAACCGGAAACAAAGCCGACTTTATCCGGGCTTAATCCTGCCGATTTTCAAACTACTGTGAATGACTCTCAAACCGGTCTTTATGCTTTGAAAAACAAAGCCGGCATGGAAGTCTGCATCACCAACTTCGGCGGACGCATCGTATCCGTCATGGTGCCCGATAAAAACGGAACCATGCAAGACGTGGTATTGGGATTCGACAGCATTGCCGACTACATCAACATCCCCAGCGACTTCGGCGCTTCCATCGGACGCTATGCCAACCGCATCAACCAAGGAAGAATCGTACTGAACGGCAACACCATCCAACTGCCGCAAAATAACTTCGGACATTGTCTGCACGGCGGACCGAAAGGCTGGCAATATCAGGTTTTCGATGCCAAACAGATTGACGAAACCTCATTGGAACTGACACGTTTCTCTCCGGATGGTGATGAGAATTTCCCCGGAAACGTTACGGCAAAAGTTCTCTTCAAACTGACGGAAGACAATGCCATCGACATCAAGTATAGCGCCACCACGGATAAGACAACGATTATCAACATGACCAATCACTCCTACTTCAACTTATCCGGCAATCCGGCACAAGCAGCCACCGACCATATTCTGTACGTCAATGCCGACACTTATACGCCGGTAGACAATACCTTCATGACCACGGGAGAGATTGCTCCGGTAAAAGATACGCCCATGGATTTCACCACTCCTAAAGCCGTGGGACAAGATATTGCCAACTTCGACTTCGACCAACTGAAAAACGGAAACGGATACGACCATAACTGGATATTGAACACACAAGGCGACATCACCCGCATAGCGGCCAAGCTGACTTCTCCTGTAAGCGGCATCACACTGGAGGTTTACACCAATGAACCGGGCATCCAAGTCTACACCGGCAACTTCCTTGACGGAACAGTGAAAGGAAAAAAAGGAACCGTCTATAATCAACGCGCTTCCGTATGCCTTGAAACACAACACTATCCCGACAGCCCCAATAAGCCCGAATGGCCTTCCGTCGTTCTGGAACCGGGACAGACTTACAACAGTGAATGTATCTTTAAATTCTCGGTAGAGAAATAACAATAACTTTGAAATCATATTTATGGAAGCATTAGATTGGATAGTCATTGGAGGTTTCTTCCTGGCTTTAATAGGAATCATAGTTTGGGTTGTAAGACAAAAGCAGGACGACTCGGCAGACTATTTCTTGGGCGGACGTGACGCCACATGGATTGCGATAGGCGCATCTATCTTCGCATCGAACATCGGTTCCGAACACTTGATAGGTTTGGCCGGCGCCGGCGCATCAAGCGGTATGGCAATGGCACACTGGGAAATACAAGGATGGATGATTCTTATCCTCGGTTGGGTATTCGTACCGTTCTATTCGCGAAGCATGGTGTATACGATGCCTGAGTTTCTGGAGCGTCGTTATAACCCTCAATCACGTACCATATTGTCCGTCATCTCATTAATCAGCTACGTGCTGACCAAGGTTGCGGTGACTGTATATGCCGGCGGACTGGTATTTCAGCAAGTATTCGGTATTGACACGCTTTGGGGTATCGACTTCTTCTGGATTGCAGCCATCGGACTGGTAGTGTTGACCGCACTTTATACCATTTTCGGAGGAATGAAGTCCGTGCTTTATACTTCGGTACTTCAAACACCTATTCTGTTGTTAGGCTCGCTGATTATTCTTGTGCTCGGCTTCAAAGAATTAGGAGGATGGGACGAGATGATGCGCATCTGCGGTGCCGTCACGGTGAACGAACATGGAAATACCATGACCGAACTTATCCGCAGCAATAACGACCCCGACTTTCCATGGTTGGGAGCATTGGTAGGTTCTGCCATCATCGGTTTCTGGTATTGGTGTACAGACCAGTTTATCGTACAGCGCGTCCTTTCCGGAAAGAATGAACGGGAAGCACGTCGAGGAACTATCTTCGGGGCTTACCTCAAACTGTTGCCCGTATTCCTGTTCCTGATTCCGGGTATGATTGCTTTTGCTTTGCACCAGAAATACCTTGGTGCAGGCGGCGAAGGTTTCTTGCCCTTGCTGGCCAATGGAAGCGCCAACGCAGATGCCGCTTTCCCGACTTTGGTTGCCAAACTGCTTCCGGCAGGAGTCAAAGGACTTGTGGTCTGCGGCATTCTCGCAGCCTTGATGAGTTCGCTTGCATCTCTGTTCAACTCTTCGGCCATGCTGTTCACTATCGACTTCTACAAACGCTTCAAGCCGAACACTCCGGAAAAGAAACTGGTAGGTATCGGGCAGATGGCCACCGTGGTGATAGTGGTATTGGGTATTCTCTGGATTCCCATCATGCGTAGCGTAGGCGATGTACTTTATACTTATCTGCAAGATGTACAGTCGGTATTGGCTCCGGGTATTGCATCCGCATTCCTGCTCGGCATTTGCTGGAAACGGACTTCCGCCAAAGGCGGCATGTGGGGACTGATTGCCGGTATGATTATAGGTCTTACCCGATTGGGAGCCAAAGTATATTACAGCAATGCCGGCGAAACGGCCGATAATATATTCAAATATTTGTTCTATGATTTGAACTGGTTGTTCTTCTGCGGATGGATGTTCCTGTTCTGCATCATTGTGGTAATAATTGTCAGCTTAATGACAGAAGCACCCGGTGCAGAAAAGATACAAGGATTGGTATTCGGAACTTCCACCCCGGCACAGAGAGCTACCACACGGGCAAGCTGGAACAAATGGGACATCATCCATACTGCCATTATTTTAGGCATTACTGGTATTTTCTACTGGTATTTTTGGTAATGAAAGAATCTGACAATAAGAACTTAATTTACAAATAATAAAAAAAGGAAAAGATGAGTGATTATTATAGTTCAAACCCGAAATTCTATGTGGGTGTAGATTGCATCATCTTCGGTTTCCACGAAGGTGAACTGCATCTGCTGTTATTAAAACGGAACTTCAAACCGGCAATGGGCGAATGGTCGCTGATGGGCGGCTTTGTACAGGAAAATGAAAGCGTGGATGATGCCGCCAAGCGAGTCCTGAAGGAGCTGACAGGATTACATAATGTGTATATGGAACAAGTGGGTTCCTATGGGACAGTCGACCGCGATCCAGGCGAACGGGTCATCTCCATCGCCTATTACGCATTAGTCAATATCAACGAGTATGACAAAGATTTGGTACATCAGCACAACGCTTTTTGGGTAAACATCAAAAACCTGCCTCCGCTTATCTTCGACCATCCGTTGATGGTGGAAAATGCACTGAGCCTGATGCAACAAAAAGCCTCCTCCGAACCCATCGGCTTCAACCTGCTGCCCAAACTCTTCACTTTAACACAGTTGCAGACGATGTACGAGGCTATTTTCGGTGAAGAAATGGATAAGCGGAACTTCCGTAAACGCATAAGCGAAATGAATTTCGTGGAAAAAACCAACAAAATAGATAAAATCACTTCCAAGCGAGGTGCGGCTTTGTATAAATTCAACGAGAAAGTATATCGCAAATCTCCGAAATTTAAACTGTAAATAAAGGATGAAGAGGTGTCATGCCATAAGCATCCTTCTCTTCATTCACAAATCAAAATTCTTCTGATTATGTTGGAAGCACTGAAAGAAAAAGTTTTTCACGCCAATCTCGAATTGGTGAAACATGGACTGGTTATTTTCACTTGGGGGAATGTATCGGCCATCGACCGCGAAAGCGGGCTGGTGGTCATTAAGCCCAGTGGAGTGAGTTATGATGAGATGAAAGCGGAAGACATGGTTGTTGTTGACCTCGACGGCAAAGTAGTGGAGGGAAAGCTGAAACCTTCTTCCGACACGCCCACCCACGTGGTACTTTATCAGGCATTTCCTGAAATAGGAGGAGTAGTACACACACACTCCACCTATGCCACCGCCTGGGCGCAAGCCGGACTGGATATTCCCAACATCGGAACGACCCATGCCGACTACTTCCACGATGCCATTCCCTGCACGGCAGACATGACGGAAGCCGAAGTAAAAGGGGCATATGAACAGGAAACGGGAAATGTCATCGTAAAACGTTTCGAAGGTCTGAATCCGGTACACACACCGGGAGTGCTCGTAAAGAACCACGGGCCTTTCTCTTGGGGAAAGGATGCGCACGATGCCGTACACAATGCCGTGGTGATGGAACAAGTGGCCAAAATGGCAAGCATAGCCTACGCCGCCAATCCCAACCTGACCATGAACCCGCTGCTGGTGGAAAAACACTTCAGCCGCAAGCACGGGCCTAATGCTTATTACGGACAGAAATAACAACTACAAATATTAACTATAAAAAAGAAAATTGTATGAACAACTTATTTAATCAATACGAAGTATGGTTCGTCACCGGAGCACAGCTCCTGTACGGAGGCGACGCAGTAGTAGCGGTAGACGCACACAGCACCGAAATGGTAAAAGGTTTGAATGAATCGGGCAAACTTCCCGTTAAGGTAGTATATAAAGGAACGGCCAACTCTTCTAAAGAGGTGGAAACTATCTTCAAAGCAGCCAACAACGATGACAAATGTATAGGCGTCATCACATGGATGCACACTTTCTCGCCTGCCAAGATGTGGATTCACGGTTTGCAACAACTCAAGAAACCGTTGCTGCACCTGCACACGCAATACAACAAAGAAATTCCTTGGGACACCATGGACATGGACTTCATGAACCTGAACCAGAGTGCACATGGCGACCGTGAATTCGGACACATCTGCACCCGTATGCGCATCCGCCGCAAAGTAGTGGTAGGTTACTGGAAAGATGAACAGACATTGCATAAAATCGCCGTATGGATGCGTGTTTGTGCAGGATGGGCCGATGCACAAGACATGTTGATTATACGCTTCGGCGATCAGATGAATAATGTGGCAGTGACCGATGGCGACAAAGTAGAAGCGGAACAGCGTATGGGCTACCACGTGGACTACTGTCCCGTAAGCGAACTGATGGCCTATCAGAAGCAAGTAAAAGATGAAGAGGTGGAAGCGATGGTAGCCACCTATTTCAAGGAATACGACCACGACGCCGAATTGGAAGATAAATCCTCCGAAGCCTACCGCAAAGTTTGGAATGCCGCCAAAGCCGAAGTTGCCCTGCGTGCCATCCTGAAAGCCAAAGGGGCCAAAGGATTTACTACCAATTTCGACGACTTGGGCGATGTGGATGTTGACAAGACCGGTAACGGATTCGACCAGATTCCCGGATTGGCTTCGCAACGTCTGATGGCCGAAGGCTACGGCTTCGGTGCCGAGGGCGACTGGAAATCGGCTGCTCTCTACCGTACTGTTTGGGTAATGAATCAAGGGCTGCCTGACGGATGCTCTTTCTTGGAAGACTATACGCTGAATTTTGACGGTGAAAACAGTTCCATCCTCCAATCGCACATGCTGGAAATCTGTCCGCTCATTGCCAATAGCAAACCCCGTTTGGAAGTACATTTCCTTGGCATCGGTATCCGCAAAAGCCAGACGGCACGCCTTGTCTTCACCAGCAAAGCACGCAAAGGTTGCACAGCTACCATTGTCGACCTGGGTAATCGTTTCCGCCTCATTGTGAACGATGTAGAATGCATCGAATCGAAACCGCTGCCCAAATTGCCCGTTGCCAGCGCGCTGTGGATTCCGCAACCCAACTTCGAGATTGGCGCAGGTGCTTGGATATTGGCAGGCGGCACGCATCACTCCTGCTTCTCCTACGACCTCACAGCCGAATATTGGGAAGATTATGCCGAAATCTCCGGCATCGAGATGTTGCATATCAACAAGGACACCACTATCAACGAGTTCAAGAAAGAACTGCGCATGAACGAGGTGTACTACATGCTTAACAAGGCTCTTTGCTAATTATTCAACCGGCCTCATAAATAAAAACGGAAGTGCCGGTGGCAATGAACCGCCGGGCACTTCTGATTCTATGGATTTATAATAATTGTTGTACCTTAATTATTTTGGTTCCAATATGAAAACAGATGCAAAATCAACTATTGAAACAGGCAAAGCCATTCTTGGCATCGAATTCGGCTCAACACGCATAAAAGCCGTTCTGATCGACCAAGAAAACAAGCCCATTGCACAAGGAAGCCACACTTGGGAAAATCAGTTGGTCGACGGGCTTTGGACTTACAGCGTAGAAGCCATCTGGCATGGACTGCAAGATTGCTACACCGACCTTCGTTCGAACGTAAAAGAATTATATGACACAGAAATAGAGTCTTTGGCCGCCATAGGTGTCAGTGCCATGATGCATGGTTACATGGCATTTAATAAGAAAGAAGAGATTCTCGTTCCTTTCCGTACATGGAGAAATACCAATACAGGTCGGGCGGCGGCAGCTCTATCAGACTTATTTGTATATAACATTCCCTTGAGATGGAGCATTTCTCACCTGTATCAGGCAATTCTGGATAATGAAGAACATGTGAAGGAAATCGATTTTCTGACAACTCTTGCCGGTTTTATCCATTGGCAGATAACGGGAAAGAAAGTGTTGGGTATAGGCGATGCTTCGGGAATGCTCCCCATAGACCCTACCACCAAGAATTATTCAGCCGAGATGGTGGATAAATTCAATTGCTTGATTGAACCCAAAGGATATGACTGGAAATTATCGGACATTCTTCCCAAGGTATTGCTTGCCGGCGAAAATGCGGGCTTCCTCACAACGGAAGGAGCTGCGAGATTGGATGTATCGGGACACCTGAAAGCAGGAATACCGGTTTGTCCTCCCGAAGGAGATGCCGGCACCGGCATGGTTGCAACCAATGCCGTAAAGCAGCGCACAGGAAACGTATCAGCGGGAACGTCTTCTTTCTCGATGATTGTTTTAGAGAAAGATTTATCAAAACCATACGAGATGATCGATATGGTTACTACTCCGGATGGAAGCCTTGTAGCCATGGTGCACTGCAACAATTGCACCTCCGACCTCAACGCATGGATCAACTTGTTCAAAGAATATCAGGAGTTGCTGGGTATTCCCGTAGACATGAACCTCATATACGAGAAACTCTATAACCATGCATTGAAAGGTGATGCAGATTGCGGAGGCCTCATTTCGTACAACTATATCTCAGGCGAACCGATAACAGGACTTGCCGACGGAAGGCCTCTGTTTGTACGTTCGGCAAATGATAAGTTCAGCCTTGCCAACTTCATGAGAGCCCACCTGCATGCTTCGGTAGGAGTGCTCAAAATCGGTAATGACATCCTTTTCAAAGAGGAGAAGGTTAAGGTCGACAGAATCACGGGGCATGGAGGTCTGTTCAAGACGAAAGGTGTAGGTCAAAGAATCCTTGCAGCAGCTATCAATTCGCCCATTTCCGTTATGGAAACAGCCGGCGAAGGCGGTGCATGGGGTATTGCCCTGCTCGGCTCTTATCTTGTTAATAATGAGAAGAAACAATCTCTGGCAGATTTTCTGGAAGAAAAGGTATTTGCCGGTGAAGCCGGTGTCGAAATAGCTCCTACAGCCGAAGAGGTGGCAGGCTTCAACACATACATCGAGAATTACAAGGCCGGACTGCCTATCGAAACAGCAGCAGTTACATATAAAAAGTAGAAATTTAAAACCAAAAGAAACACCCATGAGAAACAAGCTTATCATCAGCGGCCTTATGCTTGCCGCTTCGCTTACCGCATCAGCACAAGAAAGTGCAACCCTTACCCTGCAAGCCGATAAAGCCGAACAAATCATCCCGAAGGAAATCTATGGCCAGTTTGCCGAACATTTGGGAACCTGCATCTATGGCGGACTTTGGGTAGGTGAAAACTCTGAAATTCCCAATATCAACGGTTACCGTACCGATGTGTTCAATGCGCTGAAAGAACTGAAAATACCGGTTCTTCGCTGGCCGGGCGGCTGTTTTGCCGATGAGTATCACTGGATGGACGGTATAGGCCCGAAAGACAAACGTCCCAAAATGGTAAACAACAACTGGGGAGGAACGATTGAAGACAATAGTTTCGGAACACACGAGTTCCTCAACCTCTGCGAAATGTTGGGCTGCGAACCCTATATCAGCGGCAACGTAGGCAGCGGAACCGTGGAAGAACTGGCCAAATGGGTAGAATACATGACTTCGGAAGGCGACTCTCCAATGGCACGTCTGCGCCGGCAAAACGGACGCGACAAGGCATGGAAGGTGAAATATCTCGGCGTGGGTAACGAAAGCTGGGGTTGCGGCGGAAGCATGCGTCCCGAATATTATGCCGACCTTTATCGTCGCTACTCCACTTATTGCCGTAACTACGACAGTACCCGCCTCTTCAAGATAGCCAGCGGTGCGAGCGACTACGATTACAACTGGACAAAGGTATTGATGGACCGCGTGGGCAGAGGTATGCACGGACTCTCTCTGCACTATTACACCGTCACCGGATGGAGCGGAAGCAAAGGTTCGGCCACGCAATTCGACAAGGGCGATTACTACTGGACACTCGGCAAGTGCCGCGAAATAGAAGATGTCCTGAAAAAGCATATCGCCATTATGGACGAGTATGACAAGCAGAAACATGTTGCGTTACTGCTCGATGAATGGGGCACTTGGTGGGACGAGGAACCCGGCACCGTACGCGGACACCTCTATCAACAGAACACCTTGCGCGATGCTTTTGTGGCTTCCCTCAGCTTCGACATCTTCCATAAATACACCGACCGCCTGAAAATGGCAAACATCGCCCAGATAGTGAACGTACTTCAATCCATGATTCTAACTAAAGGCAAAGAAATGGTGCTTACCCCTACCTACTATGTATTCAAAATGTACAACGTGCATCAGGATGCCACTTATATTCCTCTTGAAGGAAGCTGCAAGGTTATGAACTTGGAAGGCGAACGCAACCAAAACCGTAAACTGCCTCTGCTGAGCGCCACCGCTTCAAGAGACAAGAGTGGCAAGATACATATCTCTATGTCCAACATCGATGCCGACCAAGCACAGGAAGTGACCATCAACCTGTCGGGCACAAACGCCAAGAAAGCGGTGGGCGAAATTCTGACATCATCCAATCTGACAGATTACAACTCTTTTGAAAAACCCGATAACGTAAAGTTAGCTCCGTTCAAAGAGGTAAAAGTCAATAAAGGTGTACTCAAAATCAAGTTGCCCGCCAAATCCATTGTCACCCTTGAATTGCAATAAGGCACAACCGGTTTACAGTAAAGCAAACAAGCCTACTTAATGTATTTTTGACATGAAGCAGACAAGGAGGCCAGCAAAAAAGGCCTCCTGACAGTGTTGCTAATTGCACATAAAGAGTTATCTTTGCCCTTATTAAAATCCGATAAGCAAAGAACCGTCTGTTTCCGACATTCAAAAACTAATTATAAACGATATGAACGACAACAAACTAATGAACCGTGCAGCGGACAATATCCGCATCCTTGCCGCCTCTATGGTTGAAAAGGCCAACTCCGGACACCCCGGTGGCGCCATGGGCGGTGCCGACTTTGTGAACGTGCTTTTCTCCGAGTTCCTGGTATACGACCCTGAAAATCCCGCTTGGGAAGGCCGCGACCGTTTCTTCCTCGACCCGGGACACATGTCTCCGATGCTCTATTCCCAACTGGCATTGACCGGAAAATTCACTTTGGACGAACTGAAAGAGTTCCGCCAATGGGAAAGCCCCACTCCGGGACATCCCGAACGCGATATCATGCGCGGCATTGAAAACACTTCCGGTCCATTGGGACAAGGACATACTTATGCCGTAGGTGCAGCCATTGCAGCCAAGTTCCTGCAAGCCCGCTTCGAGGAAGTGATGCCGCAAACCATCTACGCATACATTTCCGACGGAGGCGTGCAAGAAGAAATTTCTCAAGGTGCGGGGCGCATTGCCGGTACGCTGGGATTGGACAACCTCATCATGTTCTACGATGCCAACGACATTCAGCTTTCTACCGAAACAAAAGATGTTACCATCGAAGATACTGCGAAGAAATACGAGGCATGGGGCTGGAAAGTTATCACGATCAACGGTAACGATCCCGATGCCATCCGTGGCGCGCTGAAAGAAGCAAAGGCTGAAAAAGAGCATCCGACACTGATTATCGGTCACACCGTAATGGGCAAGGGCGCCCGCAAGGCCGACGGCAGCAGCTACGAAGCCGACTGCGCCACTCACGGTGCTCCTTTGGGCGGCGACGCTTACGTCAACACCATCAAGAATCTGGGCGGCGACCCGACGAATCCGTTCGTCATTTTCCCCGAAGTGGCCGAATTATATGCCAGACGCACAGCCGAACTGAAGAAAATCATGGCCGAGAAGAATGCAGCCAAAGCAGCTTGGACCAAAGCCAATCCGGAAAAGGCAGCCAAACTGGAACAGTTCTTCTCCGGCAAAGCCCCCGAAGTAAACTGGGCAGCCATCGAGCAGAAAGCCGGCTCGGCCACACGTGCCGCATCGGCCACAGTGCTCGGTGCTCTTGCCACTCAGGTGGAAAACATGATTGTGGCATCCGCCGACCTCTCCAACTCCGATAAGACCGACGGCTTCCTGAAAAAGACACACGCTTTCAAGAAAGGAGATTTCAGCGGCGCATTCTTCCAAGCCGGCGTTGCCGAGCTGACCATGGCCTGCTGCTGCATCGGCATGGCGCTGCATGGCGGCGTTATCCCTGCATGCGGCACTTTCTTCGTATTCTCCGACTACATGAAACCTGCCGTACGTATGGCTGCCTTGATGGAAGTTCCGGTTAAATTTATCTGGACTCACGACGCATTCCGTGTAGGTGAAGACGGCCCGACTCACGAACCGGTGGAACAAGAAGCCCAAATCCGCCTGATGGAAAAACTGAAGAACCACAAGAGACAGAACTCCATGCTGGTACTCCGCCCGGCAGATGCCGAAGAGACCACAGTGGCATGGAAACTGGCCATGGAGAATACCACTACGCCGACCGGACTGATTTTCTCCCGTCAGAACATCGCCAATCTGCCCGCAGGAAACGATTACCAACAAGCTGCCAAAGGCGCTTACATCGTAGCCGGTTCGGACGAGAAACCGGATGTAGTTCTTGTTGCATCGGGCTCCGAAGTATCTACGTTAGTGGCCGGTACCGAGCTGTTGCGTAAAGACGGCATTAAGGTTCGCATTGTTTCCGCTCCTTCCGAAGGCCTATTCCGCAGCCAGGTACTCGGCTATCAGGAAAGCGTCATTCCGGGCAACGTGAAAGTGTTCGGTCTGACTGCCGGCCTGCCTGTAACTTTGCAGGGATTGGTAGGTCTTCATGGCAAAGTATGGGGCTTGGAATCATTCGGCTTTTCAGCTCCTTACAAAGTGCTGGACGAGAAACTCGGATTCACGGCCGAAAACGTTTACAAACAAGTAAAGGAGATGCTGCGATGAAGACAATAGGAATCTGCTCCGACCATGCCGGATATGCCCTGAAGCAATATGTAAAGCAATGGTTGGAGGCTAAAGGATGGGAATACAAAGACTTCGGAACTTACTCTCCGGAGAGTGTGGATTATCCCGATTTTGCCCATCCGTTGGCACTGGCTGTCGAAGCCGGCGAGTGTTATCCCGGCATTGCCATTTGCGGTAGCGGAAACGGTATCAACATGACATTGAACAAACACCAAGACATCCGTGCCGCTTTGTGCTGGACACCGGAGATTTCCGGTCTGGCACGTCAACACAACGATGCCAACATACTCGTCATGCCGGGGCGTTTCGTCACCAACAACGAGGCCGATGAAATCATGACCAAGTTCTTCACTACTCCGTTTGAAGGTGGACGTCACCAACGGAGAATAGAAAAGATACCGGCAGAATAATAGGAGATTCAACCTCAGCATATCGGGGACTTGCAAACGTTTTACGTGACGTTCTGCAAGTCCCCGTCGCATATACCGCAGGCGGTAAGCCCGCCCCTGCGTGCTCTTTCTCTCATAATCCGTATTTTTGCCTGCGATTCATTAACCCTATAAATCATAATACACGATGTTCAGTATTCTATCTTATTTCAGGAGTGCGGACGGGCTTCAAAGAACCTGTTCCGCCGGCAAAAGAGACAAGGGAAAAGAAGAGAAAGCGGTGAAAGAGCGGCAGGAGGAGAAAGCGGATGCGAAGAAAAAGCTGCAGGAGAAAGAAGCGAAGGAGGAGAAGGGTGCGGGGAAAGTGCGGAAAGCGCGCACCGCCTCCCCCACGCTTTCGGGTTTCACCGGTGCGGCATCCCGTGGCTTAAGCCGCTCCACGGCCGAGAACTACCGCACGGCCGTGCGCTCTTTCGTTCGCTTCAACTCTGGCAGGGACGTGCCGCTTTCGGCATTCGATGCCGAGACCCTGCGCCGCTACGAGCGTTGGCTTCGCGAAGGTGGCGTATGCCCCAACACCTCCTCATGCTACATGCGCTCCCTGCGCGCCATCTACAACAAGGCGGCCTCTAAGCGGCTCGTGAAGGACAGGGCGCCGTTCAAGGGCGTGTTCACGGGCAACGAGCGCACCGTCAAGCGTAGCATCGGGGCGGAGGAGATGCGCAGGCTGATTCTTTCCACTTTCAGCCCTCCCTGCGGGGGAGGCTCCGGGAAAGAGGCCGCACCGGCTCCGGGTGCTTCCGCCCTCGACCTCTTCCTCTTCTCCTTCTACGCCATGGGCATGCCCTTCACCGACCTGGCGCACTTGAGGAAGCGGCAGGTAAAGGACGGGGTGCTTACCTACCGGCGCCGGAAGACGGGACGGCAGGTGAGGGTGAAACTCGAAAAGTGCATGCTCGAGATATTGGGCAGGTACAAGGCTGAGGGCACCGACTATCTCTTCCCTATATTATATAAGGTGAAGGACGGACGGATATGCCCCGTCTCCTATCCCTGCGCCCTGAACCGCTACAACCGCTCGTTGAAGCAGCTGGCCCGGCAGGCGGGTATCGGGGTGAACCTCACCTCCTACGTCGCGCGTCACTCGTGGGCGAGCATCGCCTACGAACATGGCGTGGGCCTGCCCGTCATCTCCAAGGCGCTGGGGCATACCGATACCAAGACCACGCTCATATACATCGAAGGGATAAAGGACGAACGGCTGGCGGAGGCCAACCGCGAACTGCTGGAAAGAATCCGGGCATGAGCCGGCGAAGGGGTACGCCGTACCGACGGTATTTTATACGCCACCTCTTGCGAAGAGGTGTACCCGGTTTTGTAATCGACTGCGAATTAACGGCTTTTATTTCAAACGAGCAAATTATTTTGAAAAAAAACTGCATATTCCCCGCATAGATACCCGCATCCGGGTATCCCCGCTCCTTCCGTACTTCCTTACTCCGCTTGTGCGTCCGAAAGAGGCCCGGGCATCCGTCCGCCCTGTCTTTCCTCCGCCTTTCCCCGTCTCTTCCCACCTCTTCGCAAGAGGTATTCGTTCTGATTTCGTATGTACGACACACCTCTTCGCAAGAGGCAATCCTCCCGGGCACAATTATTAACCCTTATTCACAGGCGATGAAAAGACCCTTTATCCTTCTCCTGCTGCTGCTCCTCTCCGGGCATTCCGGTGCGCAGGATTCCGGCACCCGCCGTGGCACGGATTCCGTGCGCGTCTATTTCCGTCAGGGCGAATCGCGCCCCGACCCCTATTTCCGTGAGAACGGCGCGCGCGTGCGCGCCTTCACCGAACGTTTCAGAACCCTCCTTCAAGACCCCTCGCGGCGCATCCGCGGCCTGCGCGTCACCGGCGGCGCCTCCCCCGAGGGGAGCACCGCCCTTAACCAACGCCTCTCCGAGCGGCGTGCCGAGGCCATACGGCAGATGGTCTCCGGCTATTTCCCGCACGAGTTCGGCTGGCTCTCGACCGTGCCCAAGGGCATCGACTGGGAGGGGCTTGAACGCCTCGTGCTCTCCGACGAGTACATGCCCTACCGCCACGAGGTGCTCGGCATCCTGCGCCACACGCCCGAATGGCTCATGTGCGACGGACAAGTGACTGACGGCCGTAAACGGCGCTTAGGCATGCTTGGCGGCGGCTACGCCTGGCGCTACATGGAGAGCCGTTTCTTCCCCGAGCTTCGCGCCTCCACCCTGCGCGTGTGGTACGAGTCGGAGGAGGTGCGGGAAGCCGTTAAGGACACCGTCTACATCCTGCCCCCCGAACCCGCGGAAGCCGTACCCGCGCCCCGGGAGCGCAGGCCTTTCTACATGGCCGTGAAGACCAACCTGCTCTACGACGCCCTGGTGCTGCCCAACCTCGGGCTGGAGTTCTACGTGGGCCGCGGCTGGTCGGTGGCCGGCAACTGGATGTACACCTGGCTGAAGAGCGACCGCCGCCACCGCTACCACCGCATATACGGCGGCGACCTCGAGGTGCGCCGCTGGCTGAGCTACGGCCGCAAGCCGCTGACGGGGCACCACATAGGGGTGTACGGGCAGCTGCTTACCTACGACCTCGAGTGGGGCGGCAGGGGCTACCTCGGCGACCGGTGGAGCTACGGGGGCGGCCTGTCCTACGGCTACTCCGCCCCCATCGGCCGCAGGCTGAACCTCGACTTCAGCATCGGCGTCGGCTATCTGGGCGGCGAGTACTACGAGTACGTTCCGCAGGGAGACTGTTACCTGTGGCAGGCCACGAAGCAACGCCGCTGGTTCGGCCCCACGAAAGCCGAGGTGTCGCTGGTGTGGCTGCTGGGACATGACAATTACAACGGGAAACGCAGGTCACAAATCGGAAAATAAGAAATTCATGAGAACGACAGAAATAACATCCACGAGAAGCATGAGAACATCCATGAGAAAAAAACGTCTGCACGGCATCGCCTTCCTGTTGGGGGCGTCCGTGATTATCCTGCTTGCGGCGGGCGTCGCCTCGCTGCTCGCCTCCTGCGACCATAAACCCTTCGCCTTCGCCCCCGATTCTTCGGTACGGGTGCGGGTCATCTTTGACTGGAGCAACGCCCCCGGGGCGTCGGCCACGGGCATGAGCATCTATTTCTTCCCCTCCTCCGGCAGCCCTTTACGCAGGGACTTTCCCCGTGAGGGAGGGCTGACCGAACTTCTGCCGGGCACGTACCGCGTGCTCTGCCTGAACAACGACAGCGAGTCCGCGCTCCTGCGCGGCACGGACACCCCGGAGAGCTTCGAGGCCTGCGCGCCTCCTCTCCCCGTGCAGGATGGGGACGGACAGGAGCCGGCGGTCTCCTCTCCCGGCATGCTCTGGGGAACGGGCGGCACGGACTTCACCGTCACCGTCCCCTCGGAGCTGCCGGCCCCGGAGAGTCCGCTCGTGCTCTGTCCGGAGGAGCAGAGCTACATCTACACCGTAGAGATAGTGAACGTGCGCAACCTTGCGGGTGTCTCTTCCGCAGCCTTCTCGCTCTCAGGCATGTCCGCCTCGCTGTTCCCGGGAACCGGGCACCGTTCCCCCTCACGCTCGTCCCTCCGCTTCGAAGCGGGCATCGAGGAGGGCACGGCACGGCTCACGGGCCGGGTGCTGTGCTTCGGGGTGAGCGAGGCGGAGGACACGTCGCACCGGCTGACGCTCAGCGTCACCCTGCGCGACGGCAGCTGCAGGCGCATTTCGTTCGACGTGAGCGGACAGGTGAACCGCGCGACCGACAGGCGGCACGTGCATATACGGCTGGACGGACTGACGATCCCCGCGCCCGCGGGGGAGGAAGGAGGAGGATTCCAGACGGGAGTGGACGACTGGAGCACGGAGACGCGGCCGATAGACCTGTAGCCTTTCGGGCGCGGATGCCGCGGATTGTGTTTTTAACGCGGATGATGATTCTTCAGACGGAGATGATGCGGATTCCCTGTTTTACAAGCGGATGATGACGTGAAAGTGAATATGTGGAATATATGATATAACTGGCAGGTAACTGGCAGTGTTTTTTCTTAATCTAATTTTATTAATCCTAACAAAAACAAGTATGAAAAAGAAACTTGTGGGCTGCCTTCTGGCAGCAGGCCTCATCGGCCTTAGTTCCTGCTCGCAGGACGAAACGAACGCTGTGAACCGCAGCGAATCCATCAACTTCCATCCCACGCTGGGTGCTTCCACCCGCGGGGCGGTCACCACGCTGACCAACCTGTCGCCCTTCAAGGTGACGGCATTCAAGAGTTCGGGAGGAACGAACCTCTTCGAGAACGCCGAGGTGAGACAGACGGGCGGCAAATGGGAAATGACCGATCCTCAGACGTGGCCCGGAAACGACGAGGTGAAGTTCTTCGCCTACGCTCCGGCCAACCTGCCTGCCGGCGCATCGGTGTACATCAACAGCGGCACGCAGAAGATATTCAGCTACGTGACACCGCAGAAGGTCTCTGATCAGAAGGACATCGTGGTGGCCCACAACACCGGCAGCCGCACCACCTCCGCATCGGGCGTGGCACTCAACTTCAAGCACATCCTCTCGCAGATAGAGGTGAAGGCCAAGTGCTCCGACCCCACCGTCACCATCAAGGTGCAGGGAGTGAAGGTATGCCAGGTGAAATCGGCGGCCAACTTCACCTTCCCCACCTCGCCCACGACCGCTTCCGGCCCGCTGGCGGGATGGGACGCGCCGAACGCCCCCGCCAGCTTCTCGGCCCGCCTGTCCGCCCCCGTCACCCTGACGGCGTCGGAGCAGAACATCACGGGAACGGAGAACTTCATGCTGCTTCCGCAGACATTAACGCCGTGGAGCGGCGCCGCCTCTCCGAACGGAGCCTATCTGGCCGTGCTCTGCCAGATCACGAAGAACGGTACGCAGATTTATCCGCCCGCTTCAGGAAAGTACGGCTACTCCGCCGTGAAGATAGACTCTGCCTGGGAAGCCGGGAAGAAGTATATCTACGCGCTGAACTTCTGCTCTCCGGGCGGCGGCGCGGGTAACATCGATCCGATTCCCACCGACCCCGTGAATCCCGGCGACCCGACCATCGACCCGAATCCGGGAACGGGCGGAGACCCTGTACTGGGCAACCCCATCACCTTCACCGTGACCGTGGAAGACTGGACGGCGGGAAGCACCGAGATAGGAATGTAATCAGTGATTAGCGGCAGGTGCCTGGCTGTTGTCAGCGGTCAACACTTACTCCACGCCAGGCGCTTGCCGCTGTTTACCCGCCACTTATCATTCATCTATTCATCACTAATCACTAACAACATCTATATGCAAAGAGTGACATTGTCAGTATTGGCAGGCGGGGCACTGGCCCTGCTGACTGCCGGAGTTTGCTCCTGCGACGACTCTCACGAAGAGGGGGGCGCGTATCCGGGGCGCAGTATCGGATTCAAGGTAGAGGCATTGGGGATGCCTGCAGGGGAAACACCGCCGGAGACACGGGTGTTTGCCCTGCAGGACTCCCTGACCGGGGGAGGAACGCCGCTCTACCTGCACGCCACGGTGAGGGAGGGCATGGTCACGGACGGGGAAAACGCTCTTGCGGGGGACGTGACAACGGGCGGCGTCTCCGTTACAGAAAGCCGTCCCGCCACGAAGGCCGCCCCGGTAGACGCTTCCACCATGCACGCCTCCATGGGCGTGTCCGCTTTCGTATATCCCGCCGCGGAAGCGTGGAACGACACGCGGACACCCGACTACATGTATGACACGGAGGTGAGCAAAGCCGGCGGATGGACTACGGACAGCCGCTGGCCGGGGCCGGGCTCGAAGATACGCTTCTTTGCGTACGCTCCCTACAAGAGCGCACTGCCGGCATCGAGCCTGGCACTCTCGGCCAAGACCGCCGGAGGTGCGCCTGTGCTGACCTACACCGTTCCTGACGACGTGGCCGGCCAGACCGACCTGCTGACGGCCGCCACCGACGAGATGCCGGGCGGCGGAGGCACGCCCGCCCTGCTTACCTTTAAGCATGCGCTGACGGCCGTGCGCTTTGTCACGGGCAATGACCTGCCTGCGGGGACGATTACGAACGTCACGCTGAAGGGCGTGTACGGCAAGGGCACGTACCGCATAGGCGAGAGCGCATGGGAAGGCCATGCCGACAGGAAGAACTTTACGCAGGCGCTGACGCCTGCGGCCACTATACCCGAGAGCCAGACACCCGGCACGGAGATAACGCCTGCGGCGGCCACGTTCATGATGATTCCGCAACAGCTGCCCGCGGGGGCGGAACTGGAGGTGAAGTACACGGACAGGCTGACAAATGCCGTGCGCACGATGAAAGCCTCCATAGCAGGCAGCCAATGGGAAATGGGAAAGACGGTGACCTATCAGGTGTCGGTGACAAGCATGGTGATTACCCCTACGCTGGAGGTGACGGCTCCGGCGGAATACGACTATCAGGGAGGAAGCGATAGCTACACGGTGGAGAGCTACGCCACGGTATCGGGCGGAGGGGTGGACAAGGTTGTGCCCATCCCCTGGGAGGTGGAGTTCTCCGAGGACGGGATAGTCTGGAACAAAAACAAACCCGCGTGGCTGACGGCGTTCACCGAAAACGGGGAGGGAGGCACTTCGGCAGCATCGTATACTGCCACCGTGGCGGCGCAGGTGAACAGCACACCGGATAACCACACTATTGCGCTGCAAGCGGCTGCGCAGAAAACGAACTGGAATCTCTCTAACAGCACAGGGGCAGATGAGGTACAGAACACGGCCAACTGCTATCTTGTCAATGCGCCGGGCACGTACCGCCTGCCGCTGGTGTATGGTAACGCCATAAAGAACGGGGCTGCCAATACAGCGGCCTATACTTCCGCAGCAAGCGGAAGCAATGTGCTGACAACCTTCATCAACCATACCGGGAATGGAATCACCGATCCCTATATATACAATAATACGAACTGCACGCCCGATAACGCAATACTGATATGGCAGGACGAGCCGAACCTCGTGACTGATATACAACTGTCAGCAGACAAACATTTCCTCACGTTCACCGTCAATCAGGCCACTATCAAGCAGGGCAACGCCGTGGTGGCGGTGCGCAACGCCTCAAACACCGTGCTGTGGAGCTGGCACATCTGGGTGACGGACTACAGGCCGGGAACCGGGGACAAAGTCATCACCAACCATCAGAACATACAATACACCATCATGCCCTACCCTCTGGGTTGGTGCGATGAAAAGGAGGAAACCTACTATGCCGAACGCACCATGCAGGTACGCTTCAAACAGAAGCCCACAGCGGGGTACACATCGGCTGCCACACAGACGTTTACTGTAAAACAGAAAGCGCATACCATTGCAGCAGAGATTGGGAATAACACTTTTTACCAATGGGGACGTAAAGACCCGTTCGTGGGAGGGCTTAAAGTACATACAAACAAAACGTGGTATGATGCCGATGGGAATCGGAACGTACATCAAAATCCTGCCACGGAAAATTTCTCTGCCGATAATGCCTGCATCGTTTCAGGCATCCAAAAGCCGGGGGTATATTGTACTAACTCATATATGGACGCACGTTATCTTAACCTTTGGAGTGCAGACAATGACATTACTACTCACAATGACAACATTGTAGTGAAAACCATCTACGACCCTTGCCCCGTGGGGTATAAACTTCCTCCGAGTAACGGATTCACGGGATTTACTACAACAGGAACTAATGCCGGCGAAGTCAACAAAAAAGGCGCATGGAACGAAGGTTGGAACCTTTATTGTGGCAAGAATATGACCGGCGATACTGTTTTTTTTCCTGCTTCCGGCTATCGGCTATACGATTCCGGCGGTGTTTGGCGACAAGGTCAATATGGCGTTTACTGGTCGGCTGTGCCGCTCAGAAAAGAGGATGGGCGCGCCATGGTCCTTTTCCCGTCCTACGTCTACCCGATATCTCCTTACAGTCACTATTACTACCGTGGTCGCGGGTTCAGCGTGTGGCCATTTCAAGATTAGAAAGGAGCGAAGAAGCCGCAGGAACCCGATACCGGCGAAGCCGGTCGGAAAAAGCCGAAAGTATCACGTTTCACTTTATACGTAAATACAATGGGATATACAAGTCGTGACTTTATGGATGCGGAACGAGACTTGCGGCTGCTGAGGCAAGAGGAGGGTGTTTTTCAGGCGCGGATTGCGCGGATGACGCGGATTTTATTTTATCTTGGTTCTAATGCATGAATGCTAATGTTCTGATATGTACGGTCTTAATGTCTGATGTCAGCTATATGTGTGAGGGGTGGCGATGCCACTGCGGTGAGACAGGTGATGACACCGCAGCGAGACAAGCGGCGTCACCGCAGTGAGACAAGTGATGACACCGCAGTGAAATGGGTGATGTCACTGCAGTGAGACAAGAAGCGTCACCGCAGTGAGGTAAACGGCGTCTCCACAGTGAGGTAAGTACCCCTCTTGCGGGGACATTCAAGGGAATTAAAAGAAAAGGCGTTCACACGCCGACTGTGAGTTATTATCATTTAATTATTAATTAAAACTTTATCAGTATGAGTATCAGTTACAAATTGGTGCAGAAGAAGCACCCGATGAAGAAGAATGACCCGGCTAAGTGGTATGCCGTGCCAAACAGTGCAAAACCATTGTCTCCCAAAGCTTTGACCCGTGCCGCAACGGTACATACCACCACGGCACCCATCGAGCTGGAGGCAGCCATGGAGCTGCTGGCGGAGTTCATCCCCCAACAGTTGCAGCAGGGACACACGGTGAATGTGCCCGGCCTGGGTACATTCCGCATCACCTTTAAAAGTGCAGGCGTGGAGAAGATAGAAGATTTCAACGTGGGCACGATGATTAAATCGCCCCGTGTAACGTTCACACCTGCCCGGGAACTTCGCGGCAGGATTATCCGAGAACTCAGCTTCGAGGACGGAGGTGTGCTGGAGGCCGGCGTAAACTATGCCTCGATGGCGGACTACCGCAAAGCCAAAGGACTGCCTGCGCCTACACCGGGCGGCAGTGCTTCGGGCGGTTCCGGCTCGGGCGGCGGTACGGGTTCGGGCGGCCAAGGAGAGAATCCGCTTGGTTAGACGTTAGACGTAAGAGGTCAGACGTAAGAAAAGAATAACACCGGATCAGGGTATGGGGCACGGAACCATATGGGAAATAAACACGACGCGTTTAATAGGAGAACTCATGACGACCATGTGGCCCGTGCCCTTAACCTCTTCCCCACACCGATACCGCCGATGCTTCAATTCCAATCCTTATACCCTGACGACGCTCATTAACCATTATTATCCATGAAATCTTATCGAACCATCAAAAGGATGCAGGAAGCGGCGGAATTCCGCAAGAGTTGCCTTATAAACATCGACATGAGGAGAGAGGCGTTCACAGCCTACGACCGCTCGGCACTGATATTGCACGCCATATACCCTCAACTGCCCTTGCGCCACGCGACCGGCGAAGACGGAATGACACGGCCGATGGTGACGGACATTCCGCAGAAAATCATCCTCGAGGTGTGCCGCAGATACCGGTTAGTGGAGGCGACGGCAAAATTTGTAAATGAAGAACAGCCCATACACAAGTTGTAAGGCGGCAAAACCATATTTCCTAATTTTCGGCCCGAAGCCCTGACACTCTGACAGAACGAGTAAGGACTTCGGGCTTCTATTTGCCCTCTTTTGCTCTTTTTTCACCGCGAAGTTATTTGTTATCTTCAAATAAAAACTATCTTTGTCGTTCGATAACCCGGATATTTTTTAGATATGGAACGACTGAATACCATAAAAAAGCTTATCAACGAGGGAAATGTGGAGCAAGCCATCCGGCTGCTCGACGAAATGCTGCAAACAGACTTCCCCGGCAAAGACGAAGCCTACTATCTGCGGGGAAACGCCTACCGGAAACAAGGCGACTGGCAACAAGCGCTGAACAACTACCGCCGGGCCATCGACCTGAACCCTGAAAGCCCGGCCCGGCACGCCCGGCAAATGGCTATGGACATCCTGAACTTCTACAACAAGGACATGTACAATCAGTAATCAATCTTAAAAACGTAAATTATGGCAAAGATTAAAGGAGCAATCGTAGTGGACACCGAGCGTTGCAAAGGCTGCAACCTGTGCGTGGTGGCCTGTCCGCTCAATGTAATAGCCCTCACCAAAGAGGTTAATGCAAAGGGATACAACTATGCCCACCAAATATTGGAAGATACATGCAACGGCTGCACATCGTGCGCCACCGTATGTCCGGACGGATGTATCTCCGTGTATAAAGTAAAAGTAGAATAAACCAGTAAATCTGTAGAATATGGCAAAAGAAGTCGTACTAATGAAAGGAAACGAAGCCATCGCCTATGCGGCCATCCGCTGCGGCGTAGACGGCTATTTCGGATATCCCATTACTCCGCAATCGGAAGTATTGGAAACACTGGCCGAACTGAAACCTTGGGAAACGACCGGCATGGTGGTTCTTCAGGCAGAAAGCGAAGTGGCGGCCATCAACATGGTATATGGCGGTGCCGGATGCGGAAAGAAGGTAATGACCTCCTCCTCCAGCCCCGGCGTCAGCCTGAAGCAAGAAGGAATCTCCTATCTGGCAGGCGCCGAATTGCCCTGCCTGATTGTAAACGTGATGCGCGGCGGCCCCGGTCTGGGAACCATCCAGCCGAGCCAGGCCGACTACTTCCAGACAGTGAAAGGCGGCGGACACGGCGACTACCGGCTGATAGCCCTCGCACCGGCCTCGGTACAAGAAATGGCGGACTTCGTGGGCCTGGCTTTCGAACTCGCCTTCAAATACCGCAACCCGGCCATCATCCTTGCCGACGGCGTCATCGGACAGATGATGGAAAAGGTGGTACTGCCCGAGCAAAAGCCGCGCCGCACCGATGCCGAGGTCATCGAGCAATGCCCTTGGGCCACTACCGGCAAAACCAAAGGCCGCAAACCCAACATCATCACCTCGCTGGAATTGAAACCGGAAGAGATGGAGAAGAACAACATCCGCTTCCAAGCCAAATACAAGCTCATCGAAGAAAACGAGGTGCGCTTCGAGGAAATCCATTGCGAAGACGCCGAGTACCTGATTGTAGCCTTCGGCTCCATGGCACGTATCGGACAAAAAGCGATGGAACTGGCACGCGCAGAGGGCATTAAAGTTGGCATGCTCCGCCCCATCACTTTGTGGCCCTTCCCTACCAAAGCCATTGCCGCATACGCCGACAAGGTGAAAGGTATGCTCGTCACGGAACTGAATGCCGGACAGATGGTAGAAGATGTCCGCCTCGCCGTAAACGGTAAAGTAAGCGTGGAACACTTCGGACGCTTGGGAGGCATCGTTCCCGACCCGGACGAGATAGTAAACGCACTGAAAGAAAAACTGATTAAGAAATGAACCCGGATAAAATAAGAAACGTACTGAATATCCTATTCCTGATACTTGCGACGGCATCCATCATCATCTATTTTGCGGCAAGAGACGACTTCAAACTGTTCATCTACGTCTGCGGCGCAGCCATATTCGTCAAGCTGATGGAGTTTTTCATACGATTCACCAACAGATAAGGAGAAGTGATTATGACAAAAGAAGAGATTATAAAGCCCGAAAATCTGGTCGCCAAGAAGCCGACCCTGATGAATGACAACCCCATGCACTATTGCCCGGGATGCAGCCACGGCGTGGTTCATAAACTGATTGCCGAGGTTATCGAAGAAATGGGACTTGAAGACAAAGCGGTAGGTATCTCGCCCGTGGGATGCGCCGTATTCATCTACAACTATATAGACATCGACTGGCAGGAAGCCGCCCACGGACGTGCACCGGCACTTGCCACCGCCATCAAGCGCCTTTGGCCCGACCGCCTTGTGTTTACCTATCAGGGAGACGGCGACCTGGCCTGCATCGGCACCGCCGAAACGATACATGCCTTGAACCGAGGCGAAAACATCTCCATCATCTTCATCAACAATGCCATCTACGGCATGACGGGAGGACAGATGGCCCCCACCACCCTCGTAGGCATGAAGACATCTACCAGCCCTTACGGACGTGACGTGCATCTGCACGGCTATCCGCTGAAGATGGCCGACATCGCCGCGCAACTGGAAGGAACCGCTTACGTGACGCGTCAAAGCGTGCAGTCCGTCCCCGCCATTCGCAAGGCGAAGAAAGCCATCCGCAAAGCATTTGAAAACTCGATGGCAGGCAAAGGTTCCAACCTCGTGGAGATTGTATCGACTTGCAACTCCGGCTGGAAGATGTCGCCCGCGAAATCGAACGAATGGATGGTGGAACACATGTTCCCATTCTATCCGCTGGGAGACTTGAAAGATAAATAATCATGCTAAAGACAGAAGAACAATGAAAGAAGAAATCATTATAGCAGGCTTCGGCGGACAAGGCGTATTGTCCATGGGAAAGATTCTGGCATACTCCGGACTGATGGAAGGAAAGGAAGTCACCTGGATGCCGGCTTACGGACCGGAGCAGCGTGGCGGCACGGCCAATGTGACCGTCATTGTAAGCGACGAGAAGATATCCTCGCCCATTTTAAGCAAATATGATGCAGCCATCATCCTGAATCAACCGTCGTTGGAAAAGTTTGAAAGCAAACTGAAACCGGGAGGCGTACTTATTTACGACGGCTACGGCATCATACACCCGCCTACACGTAAAGACATCCGTGTATTTCGAATCGATGCCATGGATGCCGCCAACGAAATGAACAACGCCAAGGCATTCAATATGATTGTGTTGGGCGGATTACTGAAAATAAAGCCGATGGTTACTCTTGACAGTGTAATCAAAGGATTGAAGAAGACATTGCCCGAACGCCATCACCACTTGATTCCGATGAACGAAGAGGCTATCAAGCGCGGCATGGAGCTGATTCGGGAAATGAAATAGACCTATATAAAGGCTCTTTATACACCCCTCTTTTTCAGGCACGGGTTACATGGATTTTACGGACTTAATCGATTTTAATCCGTTTCAATTCGTGAAATCCGTGCCTTATGCCATATGCCGGTCAACCCGCCCAAACCCTCCTTTAAAAGAAGCAAAAAAGGCAGAATTCCATAAGCAAATAATTTTTTATTGTATCTTTGCGCCTAATTATGAGACGAATTGCACTGACATATATATTTCTATCCATCGTCGGGATATGGAGCACAATGGCGCAAAACACCCTGAACCCGACGAACAACCGCGACCGCTTCGGCAATCAGGTAGATCCGAGCACCCGGCCTGACAATCTGGAAGACAGTACCCACACGGAAATCAAAAGTCTTCCGCCCAAGCTCTACATGTGGCAGATAAGCGAAACACTGGGCAACCGCACCATCATGCCTGCCGATACCGCCAACCTCAATTTCCAAAACAGTAATCTGGTAGAAGGACTTTCGGGACAATATAACTATTTAGGGAATTTAGGCTCGCCGCGCCTATCGCGCATCTTCTTTGAACGGAACGCTCAGGAACCGACCATCTTCATAGAACCTTTCTCCAGCTTCTTTGTACGTCCGGATCAAGTGAGATTTACAAACAGCAATGTTCCCTATACCAACCTGACTTACTATAAAGCCGGAAATAAAGTGAACGGTGAAGAACGGTTCAAATCGTACTTCTCAGTGAATGTAAACAAGAGACTGGCTTTCGGCTTCAATATGGATTACCTGTACGGACGCGGCTACTATCAGAACCAGTCGACCTCGCACTTCAATGCCGGATTGTTTGGAAGCTACATCGGCGAAAAGTATCAGATACAAGGAATATACAACAACTTCTTCCTGAAAATGAACGAAAACGGCGGCATCACGGACGACCAATACATCACGCGTCCGGAAAATATGTCCGGAGGGAAAAAGCAATACGAATCGACTACCATCCCCGTAAAATTGGAGCAGACTTCCAACCGCAACAGGAATTTCTACGTCTATCTCACCCAACGCTATCGGCTCGGCTTCACGCGAAAGACGCAGACCATAAAAGAGAAGCAACCGCAAGGAGCGAAAGTTGCCGCCGATCATGCGCATCACCACGCCGACAACGACAGCCTGCCCGTCATGGCAAGTACTCCGCAAGATACAATCGTCACGGAAGAGTTCGTTCCTGTCACCAGCTTCATCCATACGGTAAAAGTGGAGCAGTCGCGACATCAGTTCTATTCGGGGAGCGAACCTACCGGCTTCTTCCCCGAAAAGTATAAACTTTATAAGAATCACAGCAACGACTCTACCACGGCTTTCAGCGTAAAGAACACATTCGGCATAGCCTTGCTGGAAGGATTCAACAAATATGCCAAAGCAGGACTTACGGCGTATATCTCTCATAAATTCAGCCGATATGATTTGATGAATACGGATACACTCACGGATATGAGCCGAATCCGCCATACGGAGCAGGAAGTATTCTTAGGGGGCAAGCTGGCCAAACGTGAAGGCAAACTGCTGCATTACAATGTAAACGGCGAAGTCGGCTTGCTCGAAAAAGCCATCGGGCAATTCCGCATCAACGCCAATCTTGACATGAACTTCCGGCTGTGGAAAGATACCGTGAATTTATATGCCCGAAGCTACATAAGCAATACCCTACCCTCTTTCTATATGCGTCATTATCACTCCAACCATTACAACTGGGACAACAATGATATGAACAAGGAATTCCGTACGCGCATAGAGGGAGAACTGAACATTGCCCGCCGGGGAACCAACCTACGCGCCGGTGTGGAGAACATCAAAAACTACGTTTACTTCAACCGGAACGCCATCCCCGAACAGAACGGAGACAACATACAAGTGCTATCGGCCACCCTGAAACAGAACTTCCGTCTGGGTATCCTCCATCTGGATAATGAGGTGACTTGGCAAAAGACAAGCAACGAAACAGTGCTTCCGTTGCCGCAACTCTCATTATACCACAACCTATACTTATTGACCAAATTGGCAAAAAAGGTATTGACTGTTCAGTTGGGTGCCGACGTCAGATACTTCAGCAAGTATGATGCTCCCGCCTATGCCCCCGGCATACAGCAGTTTCATCTGCAATCGACAGATAACCGGGTGGAAATCGGCGGTTATCCCATTGTGAACGTTTATGCCAACTTGCATTTGAAACGGACGCGAATCTTTGCCATGATGTATCATGTCAATGCCGGTATGGGAAAGGCCAACTATTTCCTGGTTCCTCATTACCCGATAAACCCGCGTTTGTTCAAAATCGGCATTTCGTGGAACTTCTATGATTAAAAGACCAACGGCATGACCAAAAGCAAACTTCTGAAATATGTGTTTTTAGGGATTACGGCAGTTTTGATAGCCCATTACCTTGTCCGGCCTAAAGAAGAACCGCAGAAACATCCGCGCGACTATGCCGAGATTGCTGCCGAAGGCGTCATATATGCCGCTACGGAATATAACTCCATAGCTTTCCATGTAGATGGCGATACCTTGTCGGGGGTTCATTATGAACTGATAAAGGCTTTTGCCCTCGACCACGGATTACGGGTAGTCGTCTCTCCGGAGATGAGCTTCGACAAACGGTTGGAGGGTCTGGCAAACGGGAAGTATGACGTAATAGCCTACGGCATCCCTGCCACCAGCGAGCTGAAAGATTCCTTATTGCTCACTACCCCGATTGCGCTAAGCAGACAGGTCTTGGTGCAACGGAATCTCCGGAACGCTCCCGACTCATCACGGTTTATCAAGAGCCAGCTCGACTTGGCGGAAAAGACATTGCACGTAGTAAAAGGCTCTCCTTCCATACTGCGCATCCGGAATTTAGGAAATGAAATCGGCGATACAATCTACGTCAAAGAGATAGAGAAGTATGGTTCCGAGCAACTGATTGCATTGGTGGCGCACGGCGACATCGACTATGCCGTATGTGACGAAAGCATTGCCCGTGCCCTTGCCGACAGCCTGCCTCAGATAGATATCAATACGGCCATCAGCTTCACGCAGTTCTATTCATGGGCGGTGAGCAAGCAATCGCCCGTGCTGTTGGACAGTTTGAATGCGTGGTTGAAAAGGAAACCTCTTCCCTCTACCCCTTCCACCACATCTCGCTTCCTGCATCGCTCGGCATCCGCCAATCGCCGCGCGGACTGAGGGAAATACTCCCCACCTTAGGGCCATCGGGCAGACAGGAGCGTTTGAATTGCTGACTGAAGAAACGACGATAGAAAGTCTGCAACCATTTACGGATGGTCTCCTCATCATATACCCCCTTGAAAGTACGTGCAGCCAAAAAGAAAATCTTGGAAGGAGGGAAACCGCAACGGATGAAATAATACAGGAAGAAGTCGTGAAGTTCATACGGCCCTACCAAATCTTCCGTAACCTGACTGATATTGCCGTTTTCGTCTGCCGGAATAAGTTCCGGACTGATGGGAGTATCTACAATATCGAGCAGCGTACCGCGCGAAGCATCATCCATGCCATTCTCTGCCACCCACTTCACCAGATGCTTTACCAATGTTTTGGGAATACCGGTATTCACACCGTACATGGACATGTGGTCGCCGTTGTACGTGGCCCACCCCAGAGCCAGTTCCGAAAGGTCGCCCGTTCCAATCACCAGCCCCCGGGTTTGGTTGGCAATGTCCATCAGGATTTGAGTGCGCTCGCGTGCCTGCGCGTTTTCATATACCACATCGTGCACGTCGATGTCATGATTAATGTCCTTGAAATGCCGGATGCACGCTTCTTTGATGCTGACCTCACGTATTGTCACACCGAGGGCTTTCATCAGATTGACGGCATTGGTATAAGTACGGTCGGTTGTTCCGAAACCCGGCATGGTTACGCCGATAATGCCCCGGCGAGACCACCCCAACTTATCGAAAGTCTTTACACAGACCAACAATGCCAATGTAGAGTCCAATCCGCCGGATATTCCCACAACGGCACTTTGAGCTTTGGTATGCACCAAGCGTTGCGCCAGTCCGGACATCTGGATGGAAAATATCTCTTCGCAACGCTCATCCAAGGCAGCACCCTGCGGGACAAAAGGATGCGGATTGTAAGTACGGGTCAGGTTCAAGTCCTTGCCATTGACATACTCAGTAGAGATGTGTACGGCAGGTTCCGAAGCGCAGTTTGCACGACAAGCGGCAAAGGTGGTATTGACCCTGCGTTCGGCACGCAAGTAATCCACGTCTATCTCGCCGGCCACCATCTGCTCCTCGAAAGAAAAGCGCTTGCTTGCCGCCAACAAATTGCCGTTTTCATATATCAGCCCGTTGCCTGCAAACACCACATCCGTAGTAGACTCGCCGAAACCGCACGAACTGAATACGTAGCCCGATATGCAGCGTGCGGACTGCTGACCGATGAGCGAACGCAGATAGGCATGCTTACCGATGGCCTCGGTATCGGCCGAGAGATTGAACAACAGCTCCGCTCCCTGCAGAGCCAATACGGAACTGGGCGGAATGGGTGCCCATAAATCTTCGCAAATCTCAACCCCGAATGTGACGTCTGCCGTTTCAAACAGCAGGTTTCGACCCATCGGCACCACTTGTCCGCAAAGGCGTATGCTGCTCTCGTGTACTTCGCAAGCAGAAGTGAACCAACGCTTCTCGTAGAACTCTTTGTAATTGGGCAGATAGGTCTTGGGAATGACTCCCAGCACCTTCCCCTTCTGAATGACAACCGCCACATTCAGCAATAGCCCATTGCATGCTACGGGCATGCCCAATATCGAAATGATATCCATCTGACGCGTGTCATTGAGAATCCGTATCAATCCTATCTCCGCTTCTTCGAGCAGAAGTTGCTGCGCGAAAAGGTCGCCGCATGTATATCCGGTGATGCACAGTTCGGGGAAAGCAATGATTTGCACGCCTTTCCCATCGGCAATGATTATCTCTTTTTCAATTTGTTCGGCATTGAACCGGCAATCTGCCACTTTGACGCGGGGTACAGCCGCCGCTACTTTTACGTATCCGTAGTTCATAAGAAATGCTTTCTATGTATATCAATGTCGCAAAAGTACGCTAATTTCTCCATAAAGCCAAAACAATCAGTAGTTTCGCACCTCAAATCTTCTCAGCCCCCCTCTTCGACGGTATCTCCATGGAAAAAAGCAGTAAGAGAACGCACCCCATACCCCCATTTTATTTTACAAAAAAATCAGAAATCCGTTCGATTCCCGACACAGCCTGTTTCAGTCGCCGAACGAACCACATTCAGTCGCCGACTGAAATGGTTTCACTCAGGGACTGAAATGGTTTCAGTCGCCGACTGATTCACCGAGGGTGTGTCAAAATAGACACATCCTCTTTTTTTTGTTTTTTCGCGTCTTCCCTGCTCGATTTCCCTTATGCCGCAATCAACTCTGTTTTTCTTCCATGACGGCCTCCATTGGGCCGGAAAAGGCGTATCAGGACACAAATCAAGGCTGTAAATGCGTCTGACAGCCCCGATATCCCCCCCTTGAGCATCTTTGCGCACATTTTCTTGATGTTGAAGGCCATGGCGAAGAAGGCAAAGTCCATCAAAACCTTGTCTTTTCCAAAGTGCCGGAAGCGTCGGTATGCCATATCGAACTTCATCTGTCCGAAGACGGCTTCAGGTTCAATGCACCGCCGTCCCCTGTGCCTGATGCCTTCCCGGGAAGTGAGCCTTTCCCGTGCCTTTCCCTTGTATTCGTTCAGCCTGTGGTTGACCTCCATGATGCGTCTGTCCGTCCTTGCCCCGTAGCATCTGCATCTGAGCGGGCATCCTTTGCAGTTCTGCGCCCGGTAGCGTGCGCTTTCGGTGAGGTATCCGCCTGCGGTCTTTCCACGGGTTGTCCCGACGCGCTCCATGTGCTGCCCCATGGGACAGACGTAATAATCCTCCTCCTTATTATAGTACAGGCTGTCCTGATGGAACGGGGCCGGTGTATAATGTGGACGCTGTTCCATGTGGAAACGGTTGTACTTGACGTATGCCTCCACGCCGGCATCCTCCATGAAACGGTAGTTCTCCTCCGAGCCGTACCCCGAGTCGGCAACGGCGGTGGAAGGATGACGGTGATAGCGCCGGAAGAAAGAATCCATAAAGGGGATAAACGTGAGCGTGTCGGTGGGATTGGGAAACAGGGCAAAGTCGGTGATGAACTGGTTCTCCGTCGCTATCTGGAGATTATAGCCGGGCTTGGTCTGCCCGTTGTTCATGGCATCCTCTTTCATGTGCATGAACGTGGCGTCAGGGTCTGTCTTGGACATGGAATTGCGACTGCCAATCTGTTCAAGACGGCTGTCATACTCCTGCAGTTTCTCACGGTACTTATCCAGTTCCTTTATCTGTTTCTCCTTTTTCTTGCACTGTGCTTTCTCTTCTTTGGTGGTAGCGGCAGGGGGCGTGGCAAGGGCTTCTCTAAGTTCGGCAGACAGTTCGCTCAATGTTGCGGGCGTGAACTCCACATGCTCTTTCTCCGAGGATTTCTCTTGCGCAATGGTATCATCGACCTGCTGCAGGAGGATGCGTATCTTCTCTATCAGTTTAGTGCGATTCTTTTCTATTGTCCTGCGCCATACAAAAGTGTATTTGTTGGCTTTTGACTCTATCTTCGTACCATCGATATATTCCACATCGAGCGTTACAAAGCCACGCTCCGCGAGCAGAAGAACCAACCGGGTAAATACATTGTTGAGTTCGTCCTTGACACGATTACGGAATCGGTTGATAGTAATAAAATCAGGTTTCTCATATCCTGCAAGCCAAATGAAGTGTATGTCACGCAGGAGCAATTGCTCTATCTTGCGGCAAGAATAGATATTATTCATATAGGCATAGAGGATAACCTTGAGCATCATCTTCGGGTGGTATGGACTACGACCGCTTTCCTTGTAGAGCTTGCGGAAATTATCCAAATTAAGACCGTCAACAATGGCGTTGACCATGCGGACAGGGTCGTTCTCCGCAATATTTTCATCAAGCCGTTGTGGAAAAAGCACCGTTTGGTTGCAAGTGTAAGGGCGAAAGTGTAACTTTGACATAACGTAATTTTGTATGCCTAAAGTTACAAAAACTTTAGGAAATAGCAAAGCCCTGGCTTGAGAAAGTCGGGGCTTTGTGCAAAAAAAGAGGATGTGTCTATTTTGACACACCCTCGTAAAAGAAGAAAAAGAAAGGATATGGCATGCCATCCCTTGATAGTAAAAAATGATTATCAATAATCCGTGTTGTATGGCGAATAATGTTTGCAAGCAATTTGCACGGCTGCAAAAGGACACGACTCTTATGAGGACAGACAAAATCCTTAAAGAGGAAACCCTTACGGGAACTAAAACAAATTCAAAACAGCCTCTAAAAAAGCACAGAAATATTTTGGTGGCTGCAAAGAAGTTCCTATCTTTGCAAGAGAGCTAAAAATGTAACCATTACAAGTTAAAAAAACAAAACAATATGGATGCCATTAAACGACTGCAAGAACATAGTATAAAGCCTTCCCTGCAACGGATAGCAATCATGAACTATCTGATGGAGCATCGAACGCATCCCACCGTAGACGAGATATATACGGCATTGGCTCCGGGCATACCGACCTTGTCGAAAACAACCGTGTACAATACATTGAAACTGTTGAGCGAGCAAGGCGCCGCCCAAACGCTGACGATTGATGATAGGAACACCTGTTACGACGCCGATACCTCCCTGCATGCTCATTTTTTATGTAAACGTTGCGGAAGAGTGTACGACCTGCAAAGCAAAGCATTGTGCAAACAACCCGAAATAACAAATACGGAAGGACACGACATACAAGAAACACACTA
Organism: Prevotella heparinolytica; assembly: GCF_002998535.1. Taxonomy (NCBI): domain Bacteria; kingdom Pseudomonadati; phylum Bacteroidota; class Bacteroidia; order Bacteroidales; family Prevotellaceae; genus Prevotella; species Prevotella heparinolytica. The sequence goes on from NZ_CP027234.1 coordinate 1,203,348, forward strand.
CTATTATAAAGGAATCTGCAAACACTGTATCGAACAAGAGCGTTCGGGTACAACAAACAATAACTAATTCAACTAATTAAAATCTGAGAAAAATGAAGAAATTTAGATGTACTGTCTGCGGTTACGTTCATGAAGGAGACGCAGCTCCCGAAAAATGTCCTTTGTGTAAAGCTCCTGCCAGCAAGTTCGTGGAAGTTGAGGAAGCTAAAGCCGACGGCCCGTTAGTATTTGCCGACGAACACGTTATCGGCGTAGCCAAAGGTTGCGACGACGAAATGATTAAAGACCTGAACAACCACTTCATGGGCGAATGCACGGAAGTCGGCATGTATCTGGCTATGAGCCGTCAGGCCGATCGTGAAGGTTATCCTGAAATAGCAGAAGCTTTCAAACGTTTCGCTTGGGAAGAAGCAGAACACGCTTCCAAATTTGCCGAGTTGCTGGGCGACTGCGTATGGGACACCAAAACCAACCTTGAAAAAAGAATGAATGCCGAATGCGGTGCATGCGAAGATAAGAAGCGCATCGCTACCCGTGCCAAAGCACTGAATCTGGATGCCATCCACGATACCGTTCACGAAATGGCCAAGGACGAAGCACGCCACGGCAAAGGTTTCGAAGGATTGTACAACCGTTATTTCAAGAAATAATCTGCCGCAACTTAAAAACAATGCAATAAAAAGGGACCGACTGGAAACAGCAGTCCCTTTTTTTCATACTTCGATGTCACGTTCGCGTTTCTCATCCGTCATATCTGTGTAAATGGAACTCAAACAATTTCAAATAACCGTTCTTCCACTCCGCGCCAAGCTGCTGAACTATGCAAGGAAGCTGACCAACGAACCGGAAGATGCAGAAGATGCTGTTCAGGAAACCATGCTCAAGCTATGGAACAAAAGGCTTGAACTGGAACAATGCCGGAGCATCGAAGCATTTGCCATGACGTTGACGCACAACATCTGCATAGATATGTGGCGAAGCAGGCACAACGACAATCTGCCGCTCGATACCGTGCAGGCAGCCGCCTTGACAGGCACACCGGAACGATTATTGGAAATCAAAGATGAAATCCGGCTGATGCGCGAAATCATCGATTCGCTTCCCAACCTGCAACGCACCATCATGCGGATGAAAGACATCGAGGAGTACGAAACGGACGAGATAGCCGCAATTACGGGATGCGGAGCAGAAGCCATCCGCAGCAACCTGTCAAGGGCAAGAAAAAAAGTGAGAGACATCTACCTGCAAACCATACAAGAAAGAAAAAGGAGAAACGAACCATGAACATAAATGAACTGTTGGATAAATACTTCGAAGGAGCAACTTCCTGTGAAGAAGAACGTGAACTCCGCCGTTTCTTCAAAGGGGATGACGTGCCGGAACATCTGCAAATATATCGTCCGCTATTTACCTGTCTGGCTGAAGAAGTTGAAAACCGGACAAACCCAAAAACGGAAAGAGATTCCGAAACAGTGCCTGCCCGACAATATACTCGCCCGCATCGCACCTTCTATATGTTGAGCGGCATTGCTGCCGGATTGCTTCTACTCGTAGGAATAGCCCAAATAGTCTCACTCTCTCAGACACCCGAAAATTATGTCATCATCGACGGCCGATGCTATACCGACGAGAAACTGGTAGAATCCAAAGCATTGGAAGCTCTGCAAAATGCCGGCTTCACCGACGACGATTTAAGTTACCTCTTGTTTCAACATTAATATACACACCGTGTCATGAAAACATCCATACAGATTTATTTACGAGGTATATGTCTTCTCTCAGTGCTGATAATACTGCCGGTCATTGTTCGGGCACAAGAAGATCTTCAAATAGCCGGCCTATTCGATAAGTACGGCGAACAGAAAGACGTCACCAGAGTAGAACTGAATGGCAGCATCCTGAAATCATACAGAATGACAACATACAAAAGCCTCGTATTCAAGAATGTACTCCCCTATCACAAGGAAATACAGCAAGCCATCGCCAGCGATAAGCAGAACAATGTAAAAAAAGCGCAGGAAGTAATGGAAAACGGAGTTCTGCGCAGCGCCTATTACCGGTTGGAGGAGGTGAAACGAAACGGAAAGATGCTGAACCGCTATATCATCTTCAAAATAGGCAAAGAATCAATGGGAACACTTATCTACATTGAGGGCTTGCTTGACGAAAAAGAAATGCTGGATATGCTTTATAAACCGCACTAACAATCAAAAAACATATATACAATGAAAACCAAGATTATGATTCTGACCTGCCTGCTTGCTGCACCGACAGTCCGCATGGCAGCACAACAACCCAACAACCTCGAACAGAAAGCTGTTGTAGAAACAAAAGGCGACTCCATCATCATCCGGAAAGGGCAAGGAGACATGCGCATCAAAGTATATGAAGAACAATTAGAGGAGGGCGAAAAGAAAGAAGTACAGATTTTTGAAGGAGTGTATCTTGAAAAAGTAGATGCAGACAAGCGCACGTTTCTGGATGCCCTGCCCTTCATTCCCCGAAAGAAGAGGTACAATTCGTACGACCCGCATTGTTCGGGCGTGTTTATAGGCTACGGCTGGTTGTCCGACAGTTTTTTCTCTTTCGAAGCAAGCGATAAGATAACACTCGACCTGTCAAAGTCATGGGAATTAGGTTTCAATGTATTGTCCGCTTATCACAATTTCAAGAAAAACCCGCATTGGGGCATCAATGCAGGTGTAAACTGGGGGTATCGTTCATTCGGCATCGACGGAAATCGTGCTCTGTTGAAAGGAGACGGAAAGAGTATGCTCACTACGGGCGACGAAACTACCGATTACAGTAAAAGCCGTTTCCGCCACTTCTTCTTCCGCATACCCATATTGCTGGAATGGCAACAAAGAATAGGCCGAAGCAAACTCTTCTTCAATGCCGGACCTGAAATAGAGATTCGCCATAGCGTAAAATCTTTCTCACGAATCAATGGAGGCAAGAAACAGACAATGGGTAAAGGTATGTATGTACGCCCCGTGGGTATAGGCTTGTTGGCACAAGCCGGTTATGGCAATATAGGTTTCTATTTGCGCTACTCCACCCAAGGATTATTCCAGAAAGACAAAGGACCGGAAGTGTCTCCCTACTCGTTTGGCATAGCATGGTATTGGTAGCCTCTCACTATAACCCATAAATAGAAGCGAGGCTATAAAGTCGGCAAATCAGATAGATTACAATGACCTTATAGCCTCACCCTTTATGTTTTCCGCAGCGATTATGTCACGCCGGGAGGACAGCGTTTCAGAAGCGCATGCCCAGCGTAACCAATACCTTACTGCGTGTATCCGTCACCTTGATCACTTCGGGGGTGTAGTAAGCATCTCCATCCTTATAGGCAAAGGGATAGAATTCTCCTTTCTGCACCGAATATTTGTAGGCCAAATCGGCATAGAACGCCTTGCCTCTATAGCCGATGCCCAATGTGTAGTTGTTCATCGATTTCAGATTGGTAAAATCCGTATCGGTGTTGATAGACTCATTCGGGAGGGCTTTGATGGCACCGTTCTTGAAAGCCGAGGAGATGTAATTATATCCGGCGCGCAGGGCAAACTGAGGTATCACCTTATATTCGGCTCCCAAGCGGAGGGCATGTACTCCTTTTAGACAAAAGTTTTTAGCTTCATTGGTCTGGAAGTTCATATTCACACCGTCGGAATACTTGAACTTCATGGTCGAGTAGTCTTTGTATTCATATTCCGCACCCAAAGCCAGTCGGTTGCCTACCGTATAGCCCATGCTGACATTGTATGTCCATGGAGTGTGCATCTGATATTCGAACTTCAAGTCGGCATCCTTCAAGTAGTCATAGCTGTCCACCACCGTCTGGTGGGGTTTGTTGTCTCTTATCAAATCGGAAACCAATCGTGCGGACGTGGCCCATGTCATCTGATAAAACGTGGGCGTATGCAAAGCCAGCCCGATGCGGAAAGGAGAATCCTCGAACGGGCGCACAATGGCTCCGGCCTTGAAGTCGACCCCCACTCCGGTCAGTTTGTTGAAACTTTCCAAGATATATCCGGTATGATTGCTTGCGCCGGCCGCCGTGCGGAAATCTTCGTCATACAAGGTATACTTGTTATAATCCACATCACTGATGCCGAGCGTAAATCCCAGGAAGAAACGTTCGTTGAAGTTGAAAGCCACGTTGAAGTCATAGTTATGGACGCCCCCGGTTTTTCTCGATTTGAACTCGCGCATGTAGGACGTATCGTCATGACCAAGCACACTGACATAATTGCCATAGTCCAAGTAAAGCGGCTCACCCTTCTCGTTCGTCAACTGTACGCCATTCTCCTTATATGGAAAATCTGTCCGCTTAGTAGTTATGCTGGGATCTATCAATCCTCCTTCATAGCCCAGCGCCGACAGCCAGCCTATATCATTATGGTCGAACGGATTGTTCTTCCACAAGTCAGGGCCTATTCCATCGGACATGCCGGCCATCAGGAACGTTTGCGAATCTCTGCCCAGATCGGCCTCCGCACTCATGCTGCGGACAAACGATTTCACTTTCTGATAGTTGAAAGCAAAGTTCACATAGCGCAAGGAGGTGCGGTCTCCCACCTTAGTAGAATAGACAAAACCCATATTATCGAAATTCCACCGGGCTTTGCTCATGCTATACTTATTATTTCTGAAAGCACTCTCTGTTCTCGACAGCGAATAGTCCACAGACAGCATCAAGTCGTTGCTCCGATAGATGCCTATACCAGCGGGATTGATGCCTATGGTAGAAATGTCGCCGCCCAAAGCGCCCAAAGCACCGCCCATACCAACAAAACGAGCCGTACCGCTCAGGTCTTTGGAAGCTACATCCACGCCATCATATACCGTTTGTGCCATTGCCGCTGCCGACAAACCGGCGGCAAATGCAACCAATATCATTCTTTTCTTCATGTTCAATCAATAAATTACATAAAACATCCGCGTTTATCTTCTCCGGCTGGAACCTCCACCTCCGCTGCCCGAACGTGTAGAGCCGCCTCCCGTGGAATAACCTCCGCCACCCGAACGTGTGCTGCCCGAAGAGTATGAAGAAGAAGAGCGGGTAGTACTGCTGTTATTACTGTTGTATGAGCGACTGTTGTCTCCGTTGGAATAACTGCGCGTTCTTTCCGTGGAGCTTCCGCGGCTATAAGTCGAGTTATCACTACGGGTGGAGGAACTGCGTATGGCTGTGCCACGCACACCGCTCTCCGTTCCTGAGTACCTCGTGGAATATCCGCGGCTGGTGCTTGTACGCACGCTCTCGGCATTCGATGTTCCCACCGTGGTGCGTGTGCTGCTCGGACGCGTATAAGTAGAACGTCTTGAAGAAGAGGCATCCATCCGATTCGTCGAGATGCCCGAACGGTCATTGGACGAACGCGTTCCTATCACGCGACGTGAAGAACTTTCCTCATTGCGCCTGTTCTGCCAGCCATCGGTTCTCGTACCCCGGCTGCCATAGCTTCTGTGCACCGCACCGGTGCTTCGCGTGCCCGAATAACGGCGATTGGTATAAACGCTTCCACTTTCCCGGCCATAGCTGCCACCCCAATAGCCGCCTCCATGATACCAACCGTTATAATAGGGATGGTAGTGATAGCCCCACCAACCGCCACCGTACCAGCCACTCCAGCCGAAGCTCCAGCCCGGACTGTACCAGCTGTTCCATCCCCAACCATAGTAGGGATAACCGCCCCACCAACCATGGGAATTATATCGCCAATCCCACCATAAACGATTAGTAAAAGTCGGGAAAGCATAGGCATACAAGCCATCGGTATATACATTCCACTCCCATGAATTCAGTCCATACACCACATCCCAATACAGCGGGCTGCTGATACTGATGGCATAACGGGGATTGCGGAAGCGAATGATACGGGTGGCATATTCGTAATCATCTTCCGAACCTTCAAAACGATTGCCGACCCACTCTCCATCCAGTTCCGGGTGTTCTTTTTCTTCAATGTACAGCGTGTCATTCTCCATCACAAAATTATTATTGCGAGAGTCATAACGACGATTGTATTCGTCCACATCACGAACATTACCCTTGCGTTCTTTTACGACAACAGTTGTATTACCCCGTGATGAATATACAGTGGTCGGTGCATCCGACTTTATTACGATCTCTTCCACCGGTTCGGCCACTTTCTTCTCTTGCTTCACCTCCTTCTTTTTTTTAGAAGGAACATAGTAGAGGTCGTCATCTATACTTTGTGCCACCAGTGTCCAAGGGAGGCACAAGGCAAAAAGCGATAAAAAAACAATCTTTTTCATACTCATCTGGTTTATTAATTTAACGTCTATCTATTTCTCCACATTGCAAAGATAATACCGGAATTTCTCCCATACAGCAGATTTCCCCCAAAAAGACATAGGGAATTCCCTAAACACTTGTTCATCGCACTGAATGTGAAAATAATCTATATAAACATACATGCGATTCGCTTACAGAACCGGATTTTTGCCCTATCTTTGCATACAAGAAACAAAGATACACAGAAATAAGTTTGTTTCTTAACATCACATTCCACATTTAACAAACAGCCATATTCCTATGAAATATTTAGAATTTACTTTCCAAACCACCCCATGTACAGAAGTCGTAAACGATGTCCTTTCTGCAGTCTTGGCCGAAGCAGGTTTCGAAAGTTTTGTCGAACAAACCGATGGCATCAATGCCTATATTCAAAAAGCCCTTTACAATGAATCGACTCTGAAGGAAGCTCTCGCAGAGTTTCCCCTACCCGATGTGAATATAGAATATAACTATACGGAAGCAGAAGACCGAAACTGGAATGAGGAGTGGGAAAAGAAATTCTTCCAACCTATTGTTATTGACAATCGCTGCGTTATTCACAGTACTTTTCACAAAGATGTGCCCCAAGCAGAATATGACATTGTCATTAATCCCCAGATGGCTTTCGGTACAGGACATCACGAAACGACCAGTCTCATCATCGGTGAGTTATTGGACAGTGACCTGCAAGAAAAGTCGTTGCTCGACATGGGATGCGGTACTTCTATCCTTGCCATACTGGCACGTATGCGTGGTGCAACTCCTTGCACTGCCATCGACATAGATGAGTGGTGCGTGCGCAACTCCCTCGAGAATATAGAATTGAATCGTGTGGACAACATTGACGTATTTCAAGGAGACGCATCTTCATTGAAAGACAAAGGGCCGTTCGACATCATCATTGCCAATATCAATCGTAACATTTTGTTGAATGACATGAAACATTATGTCAGCCGTATGAATCAAGGAGGAAGCCTCTTGATGAGTGGTTTCTACGCGAATGATATTCCTGTCATACAAGCCGAAGCCGAAAACAACGGATTGCACCTCATACACCATCGCGAGAAGAATCAATGGGCCGTAGTACTGTTCAGAAAAAAATAAAAGAAATATGACATACGCAAAGCACATCTTCACGGAACCAAGCTTGCAGGAAGAGTTTCACATATTTTCGTCGAAAGGAGTAGTTGTAGAGATTAGCATAACTTTTTTGTGCATAAAATCATAGAAAGAGAGTTCTGTTGCCACAATGCTCCGGCTACTCCTGCAGTGTAAGTGCCTGCAACTGCCCTAATGTTCCGTTAAATACATTTAAGTCCACTTCCTCCTCAATGCCGGGAACGGTGCCCACGTCTGTGTGTTGCCAGAACTGCCATTTGCCTTCATAGCGCACGGAATCCACATAATAATGGGCTATCCAATATGGATATGTATTAAAGATGGAGTCGCTGAGATAGCGCTCCTTGAATTTATAAGAAGTGTAAAGGATAGGCCTCACACCATAATGAGATTCGACCCTGTCCAGCCAGATTTTTACAGCCCCTTTAAGTTCCTGGGGAGATTTCTTACCGATAGTTTCCACATCGAGCACTGGAGGCAAATCACCCTTTGTCAATTGCACGGTACGGATAAAAAAATCGGCCTGCTTGCGAGCGTCTGTCTTAGGAATAAAATAATGATAAGCGCCACGGATAAAACCGTGTTTACGTGCTTGCCCGAAGTTTTGCGTAAAAGTATCGTCACCATGATCACCACCTTCGGTAGCCTTAAAAAAAATAAAATGAATAGGATATTCGGCCTCCTTGTTGCGCGATAACTTTTCCCAGTCTATCCTCCCTTGATAGTGAGAGATATCCAGACCATGTACCTCATAATCGCAAGGCATACATACGCCATATCCTTTCCGCCCATGGCATGGCTTCCAACGATAGGCATAAGGACGGATAAAAAAGTAATAGAATCCGGAAGCAAAAACAAAAATGATGCAGACAGCCCAAAGATTGCGCAACCATGCAGACATGGTATGAGACTGCATTTTCTTTTTTCCCTTCGAAGAAAGGCGACGACGAGAGCCAGCAGTCTTATGCCGGGATTTGGCAGATGTAGTCTTGGTTGCCATGCGTGAGTAAGTAAGAAGAATGGATATGTCAAAAAAGAGGTTATCGCTTTTGTTATAATAAAATTAGGCACGGATTCCACAAATTAGCACGTTATTGATGAACTAATCCACGTAATCCGCGCCTAAAATATAGTCAGAAAGACGTTTTTGACACGACCTTATGCTTTATTATAACTTAATTGAACCGACAAATCATTTCGATTGCTCCAATTGCAACGTCTTGGTCGGTTGGTCACAAACTTCTGTCGGTCCGAAATACTGGATAGGACCCGGATATACATAGTCTGTTTCAGTAGCCCAACGATCACGTTTGGCAGCAAATGTCTTGAAAGGAGCATCATCCAGCTTTACCAAAGCTTTCTGGATAACCGGTTTCATTTCACCGTGACGACGTTCCATATTCATCATCATTGTAATGGGCACACCGCCTGCAATCCATCCGTCGGCAGGAGCAGTTGTATTGCGTACTGAAGACATGTAGCCAGTCTTTCCGTTGGCAATCAGTGCAGAAGCAGCATAACCCAATGAGTAACAGTAGTCAGCGTCAAAGTTAGACGGAGCAGCGCAACGTCCCTCATAGCCAAAGAAGTGGTGTTGAGCAGCAAACTTACCTACGAACTTACCTTCCTCTTTCCATTGGGCCAACTTTGTACCCACCATCTCTGACAGCAGTTTTTCCGTTTCAATCAAAGACACCTGTACGTTTCCGTGCGGGTCGCGGTCTAAAGATAACTGACGTGCCACACCTTCGGGAAGACTTGCATAAATAGCAGCATTTTCCGAAGACAGTTTGCGGATTATATAATCGCGTTGGTGAGATTTTTTAATCTGAGCAAACTCTTCAGCATTGGCAGCAAGGAAGTCGTTTAGTTCTGCAATAAGGCTCTTCATGGCCGGGATAAACTCAACCAAACCTTCGGGAATAAGAACCGTACCGAAGTTATTGCCTTGAGCGGCACGGCTGGCAACTACTTGGGCAATGCCGGTCACGATGTCATCCAAAGACATATTCTTAGCCTCAACCTCTTCAGAGATAATGCAGACATTGGGCTGTACCTGCAAAGCACATTCCAAAGCGATATGAGAAGCAGAACGACCCATCAACTTAATGAAGTGCCAGTACTTACGAGCAGAGTTACAGTCGCGTTGAATATTACCAATAACTTCCGAATAAGTTTTGCAGGCAGTATCAAAACCGAAAGAAGTTTCAATCATGTCATTTTTCAAGTCGCCGTCAATGGTCTTCGGACAACCAATCACCTGCACTCCATACTTCTTGGCTGCATAATATTCAGCCAAAACACAAGCGTTCGTATTGGAGTCGTCACCACCAATGATAACCAGAGCTTTGATATCAAGCTTTTTCAGGATTTCATAGCCTTTTTCAAATTGCTCTTCTTTTTCCAGTTTAGTACGGCCTGAACCGATAATATCAAAACCGCCTGTATTACGATATTCATCAACAATATCAGCAGTCAGTTCCATGTAGTTGTGGTCTACCAAACCTCCGGGACCAAGAATGAATCCGTACAATTTGCTGTCTTTATTCAACTTCTTGATGCCATCGAATATACCGGAAATTACATTGTGACCACCGGGAGCCTGACCTCCGGAAAGGATAACACCCACATTCATGGCAGGAAAGTCAGTCGCTTCATCAGTAGCCTCAAACTTAATCAAAGGCATTCCATACGTATTAGGAAACAGTTTCTTGATTTCTTCCTGATCTGCTACCGACTGAGTAGCTGCTCCAGCGGCAGCCTTAACAGTTCCTTTCAGCGCTTTCGGAAGTTTAGGCTGGTAAGCAGCCCTTGCAATTTGCAATGCACTTTTAGTCATTTTGTTTATTGTATTTAAAGGTGTAAATAAAGTCCTGTTTTAAAAAACATTGCAAATTTCGTTCTTTTTCAGTAGATATGCAAACAGGAAACCAAAATTAATGCATAAAATGACATTAACAGCTTCTTATTCAAAAATAATAAGACAAAAAAGGTTTGTTAGTCGATTTATTGTAATACCTTTGTCGCAAAGTTTGAGTAATGAGTCATTATCGCACGGTTCTTCTTGTAATATGTATACCCCAGATGTGTAAGTTTATGCTTATACAAGTGTAAAACCGGAAAATCTTAAGGCTGCAATCATAAATACCAATAAGCCATTCAAACATCTTCCATGTATCATCCATAAGGTTCTCTAGCGAGAGATGGATTCCCGGAATAATTATTTTTTATCTGCATTATTCAATGTTTTTTAATTTATAAATACTATATTTGCAAAACAGAAGCCAATGTAAAGCATGGTTATCTGTAAAACTATTATTATTCATTTAAAACTTAAAGATTATGGCAAGTAGAAGAAATTTAAAGAAAAACATCAATTATATCGCTGGCGAACTCTTTGCAGAATGTTTAGTAAACGGATTGTATGTGCCCGGCACTGATAAAAAGAAGACGGATGATTTAATGGCTGAAATATTAAAAATGCAAGACGAATTCATTAGCCGCATCAGTCACTCCGAACCGGGAAACACTAAAGGTTTCTACAAAAAGCTGCATGCCGACTTCAACGCAAAAGTCGGCGAAATTATTGATGCAATGGGCAAACTTAAATAAGATGAAGAAAGCTTTCTATCGTTTTATTTATTACCGCCTTCTAGGTTGGAAAACCAACGTAACGGTGACGAACTATGACAAGTGCGTAATCTGTGCAGCACCTCATACATCCAATTGGGATTTATTTATCGGTAAATTATTTTATGGAGCCATTGGTCGTAAGACCAGTTTCATGATGAAGAAAGAATGGTTCTTTTTCCCTTTAGGACTGATATTCAAAGCTGTTGGAGGTATCCCTGTAAACCGTGGACATAAGTCTTCTTTGGTAGACCAAATGGCCGAGAAGTTTGCCACCAGCACGCACTTTCATTTGGCCATCACTCCCGAAGGAACACGTAAGGCCAACTCTAATTGGAAAAAAGGTTTCTATTATATAGCACTTAAAGCACAAGTGCCTATTTTACTAATCGGGATAGACTATCCTTCAAAAACCATTTCATGCACCAAGGCAATCATGCCTACCGGAGATATTGAGAAGGACATGCGCGAAATAAAGCTTTATTTTAAAACCTACAGAGGCAAACATCCCGAAAATTTTGATATAGGAGCAATTTAAATAACCAAAGTAAATACCATGCGAGTCAGTATTATACAAACAGATATCGTTTGGGAAAATAAACAAGAAAATCTCTGTCGTATCCGTGAAAAGCTGGAAACTCTTCGCGGAGCGACGGAGATTGTTGTTTTACCGGAAACGTTCTCCACAGGATTCAGCATGGATACCGCCCGTTTGGCCGAACCGATAACAGGTGAAACCATCACGACCCTACGCCAATGGGCCAAAGAATTCCGGTTTGCCATTACAGGTAGCTTCATTGCCACCGGCGAAACCTCATCCGGCAGAGCCACCTCTTATCATAACCGCTCTTTCTTCCTCACTCCTGAGGGGAACGACTATTATTACGACAAACGCCACCTCTTCCGGATGGGGAGCGAAACCAAGCACTTTGGTGCCGGAGACAAGCGTCTCATCATCTCTTATTGCGGCTGGAATATTCTGTTGCTCGTGTGTTACGACCTGCGATTCCCCGTGTGGAGCCGCAATGTGAAAAACGAATATGATTTGGTGATATACGTTGCCAATTGGCCGGCTTCCCGCCGGAAAGCTTGGGATACCCTGTTGCAAGCCCGTGCAATAGAAAACATGAGTTACGCATGTGGGGTAAACCGCATAGGCTCGGACAATCATGGATTGCCGCATAATGGAGGCAGTGCAGTCTTCTCGCCCAAAGGAGAGTTACTGACAAACATTCCCGACAACGAGGAAAGGATTGCTACCATAACACTCAACCTTTCTGATCTAAGAGAATTCAGATCAAAATTTCCTGCATGGAAAGATGCAGATTCATTTCAATTCATATAAAACCATATCACTATGAAAAAAACTAAATTCAAGCATTGCATAACCGGCAAATCATTGCTCTTCTTGTTTATCTTATTCATCGCCGGTATCATCTCTTCTTGTGGCACAGACAGGAAAGACATTATTCCTTCTGCCGAGTATGCTCCTTATATCAATGCGTACACGGGAGGAGTTATTTCACAAAATTCCAGCATACGCATTGAGCTTACGCAAGATCAGCCAATGGTAGATCTGAATAATGAGTTGAAGAAAAATCCTTTTAGTTTTTCTCCATCCTTAAAAGGCAAAGCATATTGGATAAACAACAATACCATTGAGTTTGTCCCTGAAGAGCGAAGCCTAAAGCCGGGAAAACTTTATGAAGGAACTTTCCGATTAGGAGAGTTCGTGAATGTAGATAGTCATCTCAAAGAGTTCAATTTCTCGTTCCGGGTGCAAGAACGCAATTTCGCGATACATACGGATCCGATTACCGTTACAGCCACACAACCTGACCTGGTGACAATAAAAGGGGAGTTGCGCTTCAGTGATATCATGAAGAAAGAAGAAGCAGAGAAGATTCTATCCATCAGTGCAGACAAAGGACAAAGCTTTCCTGTAACCATTACTGCAACGGACAACCCCACCCTATACCTATTCGAGATTAACAATATCCCGAGAGGAACCGAAGACTATCAATTAAGCCTGAAAGCTGAAGGGAGTTCCGCCGGTATAGACCAACATACGGAAAAAAAGATTCTGATTCCGGCAAAAGACAGTTTCTGTTTTCTTTCGGCCGAACGTATAGAACAACCTGAAAATGGTATTGAAATCGTATTCTCAGAACCAATCTCTACCAATCAAGACTTAAAAGGACTGATTGAAATACCCGAAGTTCCAAATTCTATTTTCCAAGTAAAAGACAACAGGGTATACCTCTATTTTGAATCCAACCAATTGGATAAAGTAACCTTAAAAATACACGAAGGAGTAAAAGACTACAATGAGAAGCCGCTCGGCACTCCCCAATCCATCTCTTTCAGTGAACTTAATTTGAAACCGCAAGTGGAAATGGCAACTTCTGCCGCCATATTACCGGACTCCAAAAGTCAAGTCATTCCATTCAGAGCCGTTAATCTCTACGCGGTAGATCTAAATGTGGTTCGCGTTTTCGAGAAAAACATACTGATGTTTATGCAAACAAACACCCTCTCATCCGCCAATGAGCTACGCCGTTCCGGAAGATTGATATACCGCAAAACCCTTTGGCTGAGCAAAGACAATACAAAAGACATACATCGCTGGGGAGATTATTCCATAGATCTGGCGGGATTGATAAGGCAGGAGCCGGGAGCCATCTACCGTGTCATTCTTTCATTCCGCCAGGAGTATTCGGCATACCCCTGCGGAGGAACAGAAAACAAAAACATGCAGTTTGCCGATAACTCCACTTCAGAAAAGCTGACCAAAATCAGTGATAATACTATTTCAGAATCCGAAGAAGCAAATTGGGATGTTCCGCAAAGTTATTTCTACTATAATGGAGGCATAGAAATAGATTGGGCACAATATAACTGGCAAGAGCGTGACAATCCATGCCACCCATCTTATTACATGGATTCTGACAGAGCAGCATCCTGCAACGTATTGGCTTCCGATCTGGGAATGATTGTGAAGAAGAACTCTTTAAACAAACTATGGATTACAACAAACAACATTCTGGATACCAATCCGGTAAGCAAAGCCAAGCTAACAGTTTATAATTTCCAGTTACAACTCATCGGAACCGGTGAGACAAACAGCGAAGGATTTGCTGAAATCACTCCCAAAGGTGCCCCCTTTATCGTGGTAGCCGAGTCGGAAGAACAAAAAGCATATGTCCGCATAGCCGATGGTGAAGAGCAGTCGGTCAGCCGGTTCGACGTAGGCGGCAAAGAGATACAAAAGGGATTGAAAGGATATGTATATGGTGAAAGAGGTGTCTGGAGACCGGGAGATACCCTGCACATCGCTTTCATCCTGGAAGACCGGGAAAAAAGAATTCCCGACAAACACCCGGTGTCACTTGAATTATACAATCCAAGAGGACAATTCTATACAAAGCCCATCTCTACAGAAGGCACAAACGGGTTCTATACCTTCCATATACCTACACAAATGGCAGACCCGACCGGTCTTTGGAATGCATATGTCAAAGTAGGTGGCACAGCATTTCATAAAAGTATCCGAATAGAAACCGTAAAACCAAACCGTCTGAAAATTAATATGAGACTACCACAGGTTTTGCAAGCATCGGCCAAAGAAATACCGGTCACACTGTCTTCCACATGGCTGACCGGAGCCACTGCCTCACAATTGAAAACCACAGTAGAAATGTCTTTATCGAAAGTAAACACTCAATTCAAGAACTACGGACAATACATTTTCAATAACCCCGCAACGGAATTTACGACCATCAAGACCGAGACGCTCAATGGGACGCTGAACAATGAAGGAAGAACTTCGTTCATGCTGAAACTCCCGAATGCCGCCAATGCACCGGGCATGCTGAACGCTACACTGACCACCCGTGTATTCGAGCCGGGAGGAGATGCCAGCATTTTCACTCAAAACGTACCATTCTCTCCATTCACTTCCTATGTCGGCATCAACCTGAATCAACCCAAAGGGAAGCATATTGAGACAGACAAGGAACATACCTTCGACATTGTGACTGTAGACTCCAAAGGGCAACCGATAAGCCGTTCCAACCTGGAGTATAAAATATATAAGGTAGACTGGAGCTGGTGGTGGGAAAACCAAGAAGAATCTTTCGGCACTTATATTAATAGCAGCTCCATCAAGCCGGTAGCCGGCGGAACTCTGCAAACCTACGGTGGAAAAACGAATTTCAAATTCCGGATCGATTATCCCGACTGGGGACGATATCTGGTATATGTAAAGGACAAAGAGAGCGGTCATGCTACCGGAGGTACCGTCTATATCGACTGGCCGGAATGGCGCGGGCGTTCCGGCAAAACCGATCCGAGCGGCATCAAAATGCTGACCTTCTCATTAGACAAGGATGCTTACGAGATAGGAGAAACAGCAACAGCAGTGATCCCTGCTGCGGCGGGAGGACGGGCATTGGTGTCATTAGAAAACGGAAGCACGCTGCTAAAACGTGAATGGATTGAGATAGACAGCCGGAAAGACGCCAAATATTCATTCAAAATAACGCCTGAAATGGCTCCGAATGTTTATCTGCATATCAGTTTGCTACAACCTCATGCACAGACTGTAAATGATTTGCCGATACGTATGTATGGCATCGCTCCGGTATCGGTGACGAACAAGGAAACCATTTTACAGCCTCAAATCAACATGCCTGAAGTATTGCGCCCCGAAACGGATTTCCAAATCACCGTCAAGGAAAAGAACGGCAAGCCCATGACCTATACATTAGCCATTGTAGACGATGGCTTGCTCGACCTCACTAATTTCAAGACTCCCGATCCGTGGAATGAATTTTATGCCCGTGAAGCTTTAGGAATTCGTACGTGGGATATGTATGATGATGTATTGGGAGCTTCTGCCGGACGATACCCCTCTTTATTCAGTACCGGAGGCGATGAAATGCTTAAGCCTGCAGAAGCCAAAGCCAACCGGTTCAAACCGGTAGTGAAGTTTATCGGGCCGTTCCATATAGGTAAAGGCAAGCAACAGACGCACACGTTGAAACTGCCCATGTATGTAGGTTCTGTACGTACTATGGTAATAGCAGGGCAAGACGGAGCTTATGGTAAAGCTGAAAAAACCTCTTTTGTACGCACACCGTTGATGTTACTCTCCACACTTCCTCGTGTGTTGAGCACACAAGAGGAAATATACGTTCCGGTCAATGTCTTTGCCATGGAAAAAGGGATAAAGGATGTAACGGTATCCATTCAGGCTTCCGGCGGAGGAGTGCAAGTAACAGGCAGTCCGCAACAATCCGCCACTTTCCATCAGCCGGGCGACCAACTTGTGTTCTTCAAAGTGAAAACCGGTGACCAAACAGGAAAAACGACCATCGACCTGACTGCCCGTGGAGGAGGGCAACAAACAAAAGAAACCATAGAAATAGAAGTGCGCAACCCCAATCCGACCGTAACGCTTCGCAACAGCCAATGGATAGAAGCAGGCCAAAGCGCAACCCTCCCCTATACGCTACAAGGAGCAACACCCGCAGACGGCCATCTGCAACTGGAAGTGTCGCGCATTCCTTCAGTAGACATAAGCCGGCGCTTCGATTTCCTTTATAACTATCAGCACAACTGCACGGAACAGTTGGCATCCAAAGCACTGCCGTTGTTATTTATCGGTCAGTTCAAGGCCATAGACGAAAAAGAAAACGAGAAAATAAAGACGAACGTTCAAGAAGCTATCAAGCAACTTTATGCACGCCAGCTGCTCAACGGAGGTCTGGTTTATTGGCCGGGGAATGCCGTTGCCGATGAGTGGGTTACCTCCTATGCCGGTATGTTCCTTGTTCTGGCTCAGGAAAAAGGATATGCCGTCAACAAAAACGTGTTGAACAAATGGAAGCGTTTCCAGCGTTCGGCTGCCCAGAATTGGCGAATGCCGCAGCAAGACAATGATTGGCGGCAATGGCAAAGCGGATTGCAACAAGCATTCAGGCTTTATACGCTGGCTCTGGCCGGTGCGCCGGAATATGGTGCCATGAACCGGATGAAGGAGCAACCGGGATTATCCATGCAAGCCAAATGGAGGTTGGCGGCAGCTTATGCGCTGACCGGAAAACCAAAGCCTGCCGGAGAGTTGGTATTCAATATAAATACAACGGTCTCTCCCTACTCTTCACAAAACTTCGTCTATGGTTCTTCAGACCGGGATGAGGCGATGATTCTGGAAACCTTGCTCTTGATGAATCGTGAGCAAGCCGCTCTGCAACAAGCCAAAGTCGTTTCACAGAACCTGGCACAAGAGAATCGGTTCAACACCCAATCCACCGCTTTTGCCTTAATGGCCATGGGACGTTTGGCCGAACAGCTGTCCGGTACGCTGGATTTCAATTGGAGTTGGAATGGCCGTCAACAACCGGAAGTAAAATCAGCCAAAGCCGTATTCGGAAAAGAGTTGTCTATTACTCCCCGTACAGGCAGTGTCACGCTGAAGAATCAAGGAAAAGGCAGTATAAATGCAGATCTCATCACACGCATACGATTGCAGAATGATACCCTGCCTGCAATGAGCAACAATCTTCACCTTGAGGTGAAATACACTGATATGGGCGGTTCTCCCATCTCCATCGAGAACATCAGGCAGGGCACGGACTTCATGGCTGTCATTACAATAAGCAATATCGGGGTCGCATCCGATTACAGCAATTTGGCATTGACACACATATTGCCGTCGGGTTGGGAAATCTACAACAACCGGATGAATTCATCTCCTGAAATGAATTCGACCCACAGCTATAGCTATCAAGATATTCGGGACGACCGTGTATTGACATACTTCGACCTGGCACGCGGCGAACAGAAAACCTTCACTGTAAGATTGCAGGCCACGTATGCAGGTGATTTCATTCTGCCGGCTATCCAATGCGAAGCGATGTACGATGTTTCAGCGCAAGCACGAACAAAGGCGGGCAGAACCACAGTCAGCCGATAAGCAGCGTTCATGAGGCCTAAAATCATAGGACATCTTAAACAGTTATCCGTCACCCGAAAGGCAATGCTTATTGTTATTGTCTTTCTGGTGACAGGATATATATTCTGCTTACCGGGACAACTGTTTCAAGTGCCTTATTCCACCGTCGTTGCCGATCGTCACGGAGCATTGCTGGGAGCACGCATCGCTTCCGACGGACAGTGGCGCTTCCCTCCTCGCACCACAATTCCGGACAAAATGAAGCAATGCCTCATTATGTTCGAGGATAAGCATTTCTATCACCACTGGGGTGTCAACCCGTTATCCATCGGCAGAGCCATCCGGCAGAACTTGAAAAACAAGCACATCGTGAGCGGAGGCAGCACACTGACCATGCAAACCATCAGGTTGGCAAGAAACAAGCCCCGAACTTTCAAAGAAAAGTTCATCGAAATGATTTTAGCCACACGGCTTGAATTTCGCGCTTCGAAAGAGGAAATACTATCCATGTATATTTCCCATGCCCCTTTCGGTGGAAATGTAGTAGGGCTGGATGCTGCTACTTGGCGCTACTTCGGACATCCGGCAGAAGAACTTTCATGGGCCGAAGCTGCCATGCTGGCAGTACTTCCCAATACACCCTCTATGATTCACTTGTCCAAAGGACGTGATGCTTTGCTCAACAAGCGTAACAGACTTCTGAAACAGCTTCGCGAAAAGGAAATTATCGACGAGTCCACCTATGAATTGGCCATCAGCGAACCTCTACCCGACAAGCCCCATCCTCTCCCGCAGATTGCTCCACATCTGGTGAGTAAGCTTTATCAGGAAAAGAATGGTGAGTACTCCGTTTCTACGCTCGACAAAGACCTGCAAATCCAAATAGAAGAGCTGGCTGAACGCTGGAGCAATGAATTCGGACGAAGTGACATACGCAATCTTGCCATCTTAGTGATTGACATACGGACCAACCAAGTGGCGGCCTACTGCGGCAATGTGCATTTCGGACGGAAACAGGCGGGCAATCAGGTGGATGTGATACAAGCTCCAAGAAGCACCGGCAGTATTCTGAAGCCTTTTCTTTATTATGCCATGCTTCAGGAAGGCAGCCTACTGCCACACATGCTGCTGCCGGACATCCCTATCAACATCAACGGATTTACCCCTCAAAATTTCAATATGCAGTTTGAGGGAGGTGTGCCTGCGTCCGAAGCCCTGGCACGCTCGCTCAATATACCTGCGGTGACAATGTTGCAACGGCATGGAGTAGCCAAATTCCACCATTTCCTGCGACAAATAGGTTTACGGACCATAAACCGTCCGGCATCTCATTACGGTTTATCCCTCATCTTAGGCGGTGCAGAAGCAACCCTATGGGATGTGACAAGTGCGTATGCCAATATGGGACGCAGCCTGCTGAAACTCCCTCAAGCCCCATGTGTCACGTTGTTGGCGGATACGGCGTCTATCCATGCTTCAACGGGCAATGATATACAAAGAGCGGATCAATTTCAGGCAGGTGCGGTATGGCAGACGTTCGATGCCTTGATTGAAGTCAACCGTCCGGAAGAAATAGACTGGAAGTCCATTCCTTCCATGCATCCCGTTGCCTGGAAAACAGGTACAAGCTATGGCTTTCGTGATGCTTGGGCCGTAGGAGTCACTCCACGCTATGCCGTAGGAGTATGGGTGGGAAATGCAAGCGGCGAAGGAAAACCCGGTCTTGTAGGCGCACGAACGGCAGGGCCGGTTTTATTCGACTTGTTCAACCTGCTTCCCTCTTCCCCCCAATGGTTCGAACAACCTGTCGGCGTGTTCACGGAAGCAGAGATATGTCGCCGGTCCGGACACCTGAAAAGCAGATTCTGCGAAGAGACGGACACCATGCTCATCCTTCCTGCCGGACTGAGAACCGAAGCTTGCCCCTATCACCATCTCGTAGCCTTATCGGCATACGGCACACACCGCGTATACGAGAATAGCATTCACACGGGAGCCATCCGGCATCAATCGTGGTTCACCCTTCCGCCCGTATGGGAATGGTATTATAAACAGCATCACCCGGAGTACACTCCCCTTCCGCCTTTCGAACCCGGCTCCGGAGAAGACGCATTGCAATCCATGCAGTTTATTTATCCTCCCATGAATGCCCGTATCATCTTACCCAAACAATTGGATGGAAGCAAAGGATTCGTAACCGTTGAACTGGCTCACAACAACCCCAATACAACCATTTTCTGGCATCTTGACGAAAACTACCTGACGCAGACACAGGATTTTCATAAAATATCCCTGCAACCCACACCCGGTAAACACTCTCTCACAGCGGTGGATAGTGAAGGTAATACTATATCTACCACATTCTTCATAGCAACCCCTTAAACCGACGGACAACGCACCGGATATGTAAATAAAATTATACGCGCTTTTATTACAACGAGCAAAAACCGGCATCCCTCGCCAGAACATCTTCTGACAAGGGGGTATCTAAGTATACGACTGAGGTACCCTAAGTATACGACTTAGCCCCCTTAAGTATATGACTGAGGTATCCTAAGTATGAGACCGATCTTATTCTTCCTTTTTCCAGCTATTGCCATAAGCCAAAAGAAGTAATTATTTTTCGATATCAGGAGAAGCCTAAATCCAATCACACGCCCTTTTCTTACACACATAATTTCTATTCCGAATTCAAGCAACCATCTTCTTTTTTAGAGTATTTAAAGAAAATACCTAAATAAAGGGAGTGCATGTTCAATAAAAAGTCTCTATTTTTGTAGTTCGAAACAAGACCAAAGATACAATATGGTCATTTAATGAATCCCCCGGACAGACGAACATTCTTGCCGTATATTTGTTAAATGAAGGAATTGCGAAACACTTTAATCATTTATTAATAACATTATAGTATGAAAACCAATCTAAGCTCTCAAATCACGCTCAACAGAGTTTCCCCCAGGTACTACAGGCCCGAGAATGCTTTTGAGCGGTCGGTATTGACCCGACTGGAAAAAATCCCCACAGACATTTACGAATCTGCCGAAGAAGGTGCCAACCAGATTGCCCTCGACATAGCACAGCTCATCCGCGACAAGCAAAAAGCCGGACGTTTCTGCGTATTGGCATTGGCCGGCGGCAACTCTCCGCGCAATGTATATGCAGCCCTCATCCGCATGCATCAAGAAGAGGGGCTGAGTTTCCGCAACGTAATCGTGTTCAATCTTTACGAATACTATCCTCTGACGCAGGATGCCATCAACAGCAACCTGAATGCCTTGAAGGAAATGCTGCTGGACCATGTGGATATAGATAAGCAGAACATCTTCAGTCCCGACGGAACGATAGCCAAAGACACCATCTTTGAATATTGCCGCCTTTATGAGCAACGCATCGAAAGCTTCGGCGGATTGGATGCTGCTATCATAGGTATCGGACGCGTGGGTAACATCGGCTTCAACGAACCGGGTTCGCGCCTGAACTCCAATACCCGGCTGATTTTGCTGGACAATGACTCCCGCAACGAAGCGTCCAAAACATTCGGAAGCATCGAAAACACGCCGGTAAGCTCCATCACGATGGGTGTTTCCACCATCCTCGCTGCCAAGAAGGTATACCTGATGGCATGGGGCGAAGAAAAAGCCAAAATGGTGAAAGAGTGTGTGGAAGGTCCGGTCACCGATACCATCCCCGCCTCCTATCTGCAAACGCACAACAATGCGCACATCGCCATCGACCTTTCCGCCGCTTCCAACCTCACCCGCATACACCGCCCTTGGCTGGTGACTTCCTGCGAGTGGAACGACAAGCTCATCCGCAGTGCCATTGTCTGGTTGTGCCAACTCACGGGCAAACCTATCTTAAAGCTGACCAACAAAGACTATAACGAGAACGGCCTGAGCGAGCTGCTGGCGTTATTCGGTTCTGCCTATAACGTAAACATCAAGATATTCAACGACTTGCAGCACACCATCACCGGATGGCCGGGCGGCAAGCCGAACGCCGACGACACCTACCGTCCCGAGCGTGCCAAACCATACCCGAAGCGCGTCATCATCTTCTCTCCCCACCCCGATGACGATGTCATTTCCATGGGTGGCACTTTCCGCCGCTTAGTGGAGCAAAAACACGATGTACATGTAGCCTATCAGACTTCCGGAAACATTGCCGTGGGCGATGAAGAAGTAATCCGCTTCCTGCATTTCATCAACGGATTCAACCAAATCTTCAACAACAGCGAAGACAAGGTCATCAGCGACAAATATGCCGAAATCCGCAAGTTCCTGAAAGAGAAAAAAGACGGTGACATCGATACTCAGGACATCCTCACCATCAAAGGTCTGATTCGTCGTGGCGAAGCACGCACCGCCTGCACCTACAACAACATCCCGTTAGACCACTGCCACTTCCTCGACTTGCCGTTCTACGAAACCGGCAAGATTCAGAAGAACCCCATCAGCGAGGCCGATGTGGAGATTGTGCGCAACCTGCTGCGCGAAGTAAAGCCTCACCAAATCTTTGTTGCCGGCGACTTGGCCGACCCGCACGGTACGCACCGTGTTTGTACGGATGCCGTATTCGCCGCCATCGACTTGGAAAAGGAAGAGGGTGCAAAATGGTTGAAAGAGTGTCGCATCTGGATGTATCGCGGCGCATGGGCCGAATGGGAAATCGAGAACATCGAGATGGCCGTTCCCATCAGCCCCGAAGAGCTGCGTGCCAAGCGTAACTCCATCCTCAAGCATCAGTCGCAAATGGAAAGCGCCCCATTCCTCGGCAATGACGAGCGCCTGTTCTGGCAACGCAGCGAAGAGCGCAACCGCGGAACGGCAGAGCTGTACGACCGCCTCGGTCTGGCATCGTACGAAGCAATGGAAGCGTTTGTGGAATACATTCCGCTGTAATACTCTCGCGGAAATAATATAATGGATGAGCGGTGTATGATGGATTGCTACCATACACCGCTATCTTTTTATAATAAAGAACCGCCTGCGAATCAAAGCGATAAATAATCCGCCGAAAGACATCCGGTTTCTACAAAAAAGCATATCTTTGTCGTGACGAGAAACAGAGAGAGACAGAAAACATTATTATCCATTATTAATACTTTAGCCCTATGTACACCATACAAGCCAATCCGAGCGGAACCCGCAGTCTGGAAGTTTCGGAAGAAAACCTTGCCACCATCGAGAAATACGGACTCTTCCGCCACCTCATAGACAGCAACGGAATCATTGACGAAACCGTACTCGACAAGTTGAAACTGAACATCCGCTCTCTCATTGCCGCGCAAGAGGAAGACAGCAAGGACCTGCTCGACCTTTGCATCGACGTCATTTATCACAACAACATGAAGGCTTTCGGGTTGCAACAGCTCGTCAAGCTCTATCTGCACCGACTCTCCGAACAAGAAAACATAGAGGAAAAATAAATGAAAACCATAGACACCCGCGGACAAAAGCATTACAGCCCCCTTATCCCCGCCATCACGGCCATGTGCCGTGCTCCGAAAGGTGAGAAACTGGAAATCATCATGGATGATGCCGCCGCCTTCAACGATTTAAAAGAATACCTTGCCGAGCGGCAAATAGGTTTCCGCGAAATATACGACGGTGAACAGATGACACTGCAATTTACGAAAAGTAACGATTAGCGGTGAGTGATGAGCGGTGAGCGGTGAACGGTGAGTGATTAGCGGTGAACGGTGAGTGATGAGCGGTGAGCGGTCGGTATGCAATAATTAACCGCTAATCGCTCACCGCTTACCGCTATATTTCCTATCTTTGCGGCATGAAAGAGTATCGACTGACCGACTGGCTGCCCACCACCAAGAAAGAAACGGAGCTTCGCGGATGGAATGAATTGGATGTAATTCTTTTCAGCGGCGATGCCTACGTAGACCATCCCTCGTTCGGAGCAGCCGTCATAGGGCGCATCCTCGAAGCAGAAGGACTGCGTGTGGCCATTATCCCCCAACCAAACTGGCGCGACGACCTGCGCGACTTCAAGAAGCTGGGACGCCCCCGCCTCTTCTTCGGCATCAGCCCCGGATGCATGGACAGCATGGTGAACAAATACACGGCCAACAAACGCCTGCGCAGCGACGACGCCTATACGCCGGACGCACGTCCGGACATGCGCCCCGAATACCCCTCCATCGTATATACCCAAATACTGAAGAGACTATACCCCGACGTTCCCGTCGTGCTTGGCGGCATAGAGGCAAGCATGCGCCGACTGACGCATTACGACTACTGGCAAGACCGTGTACGCCCCAGCATACTCGTGGACAGCGGCGCCGACGCCATCATCTACGGCATGGGAGAAAAGCCGATTGTGGAACTTGCCGGCCGGCTGAAGCGGCGGTTGGAAACAACCGGCACGGACGACGGAGAAACCGCCTCCTCGCTGGCAAAAGAGGAGTTCAAGCAACTGATTTCCGACATTCCGCAGATGGTTTATCTGGAGAAAGAAGTCGTTGCGCAAGAGGGAGACATCACCCTCTTCTCGCACGAGGAATGCCTGAAGGACAAGAGGAAAGAAGCCGCCAACTTCCGCCACATCGAGGAAGAGAGCAATAAGTATGCCGCCGCGCGCATCCTCCAGAAAACAGGACGGCAGACGGTGGTCGTAAACCCTCCTTATCCTCCCTTGACCGAGGCCGAACTGGACCACTCGTTCGACCTGCCCTACACCCGCCTGCCGCACCCCAAGTACAAAGGCAAGCGCATCCCGGCCTACGACATGATAAAGTTCTCCGTCAACCTGCACCGCGGATGTTTCGGCGGATGCGCCTTCTGCACCATCTCGGCCCATCAGGGCAAGTTCATCGTAAGCCGCAGCAAGGAAAGCATTCTGAAAGAGGTAAAGGCACTGACGGAGCTGCCCGACTTCAAGGGTTACTTGAGCGACCTGGGCGGCCCGTCGGCCAACATGTACCGGATGAAAGGACGGGACGAGGCCGTTTGCAGGAAATGCCGACGCCCCTCGTGCATCCACCCGCGGGTATGCCCCAACCTGAATACCGACCATCGGCCGTTGCTCGACATCTACCGGGCTGTCGACGCGCTGCCGGGCATCAAGAAGTCGTTCATCGGAAGCGGTGTGCGCTACGACCTGCTTCTGCACCAAAGCAAAGACGCCGAAGTGAACAGAAGCACCGAGGAATATACCCGCGAGCTCATCGTGCGCCACGTCAGCGGACGCCTGAAAGTGGCGCCGGAGCATACGTCCGACCGCGTGCTCGACGTCATGCGCAAGCCGCCGTTCGCCCAATTCGGCGAATTCAAGAAGATATTCGACAAGATAAACCGTGAGGAGGGACTGCGCCAGCAGCTCATCCCCTACTTCATCAGCAGCCACCCCGGATGCAGGGAGGAAGACATGGCAGAACTGGCCGTCATCACCAAGCGCATGGACTTCCACTTGGAGCAGGTGCAGGACTTCACCCCCACGCCGATGACCGTGGCCACCGAAGCATGGCATACGGGCTTCCACCCCTACACGCTGGAGCCGGTGTTCTGCGCCAAAACACCGCAACAAAAGCTGGCGCAACGCCGCTTCTTCTTCTGGTACAAGCCGGAGGAGAGAAAGAACATCATCAACGAGCTGCGGCGCATGGGCAGGCACGACCTGATAGACAAGCTCTACGGAAAGCGATGAAAGCCTCCGCAGGCAGGGGATAAAACAAGCAATCAGGAGTCATGCACATGCTTAATCCATTTAATCATCCGATAATACCAAGCCGAAAATGAAACCACTCATCATCCTGTTATTCTGTCTGCTCGTGCCGAACGGAGCAAAGCTCTACGCACAGGCCGCCGAATGCCTTCCGCAGACATACAGCCTCAGCATCGGCGGCAGCCTGGCACTGCCTGCCGTGGACGGCAACCGCAACGACTTCTTCAGCAAGAACGGCAACCGTCCGGGCTACGGCCTGACGGCGGAAGGACGCTACCACTTCGGCCCCCACCTTGCCGCGGGAGTGCAATACGACTACCTGCGCGCGGCGGCCGGGCAAGACAAGATGCACGTGCACTTCGCCCGTCCCGAACTCGTGCTGCGCCACCTCTGGAGCCGAGGCAACCAGGCGGCCTTCTTCTCGCTGGGCATCGGCTATCTGGACTATCAGGAGCGCACCTATGCCGAAGGCCGGCGCCACGGCCACCTCTACCATAAGGGATATTGCGGCATATCGTTCGCCCTCGGCTGGGAGTTCCGCATCAGCCGGAAAGTGTCGGGCGTGCTGCGTGCCGACGTGCTGACGGCCGACTGGTTCGCCAACCCCGAAGCACGCCTCTTCAACCCCGACAAGGACCATGACGACGGCATAGACCATCGCTGGTTCAAGAGCCACATCACGTTCGTCAACCTCGGCTTCGGGCTTCAGTTCGGCAAGTGAGCGCCACAGGCCGGGGCACGCAAAAGACCAAAATCGACATCCGCAGGAAACCGAAACCGACATCCGCAGGATAAGCAGGCCGACATCGGGAAGAAAACTTTCCGACATCAGGAAGAAAAGTTTCCGACATCGGGGAGAAAAGCTTGCGAGTATGGGAAGTTTTTTCTATCTTGCGGCCTGCGATATACAACGCAAGTGCTGCGATATGCATCGCAAGGCGCAAGATGTATATCGCAGGGCGCAAGATGAACTTCTTGTCGGTATGTCGATAACTTCTCATAAGGACGAGGACAAGTTTTCATAAGGCATCAGAATAACTTTTTATCTATAGGAATCATGGCAGAATATCAAATGCAAGAACTGACGCTTCCCAATGAGGACGGGAAGAAGGTGCTCTATCCACGGATGAGGATACAGGGGCAGACCGACTTGAAACGGCTGGCAGAGAGCATGAGCTTCGCCACTACGTTCGCCTCGGCCGAAATAATCGGCGTGATACGGCTGCTGACGAAGACCATGGCTTGGGAAATGGCGCAGGGGCACTCGGTGAAGATTGACGGACTGGGCATCTTCACGCCCTCGCTCGGACTGCGCGAGGGCGTGGAGCGCGAAAGCGGCGAGGCGGAGGGCACGAGGCGCAATGCGGCCAGCATCCGAGTGAAGGACATTAACTTCCGTGCCGACAAAGAACTTGTGGACGAAACGGCTTTGAACTGCACACTGGAGCGTTCAGCACGGAAGTTCCGCCGCTCGTCCGGCCGATACACCCCCGAACAGCGGCTGAAGCTGGCGCAAGACTTCCTGAACCTGCGCCCCACGATGACCGTAGGCGATTATTGCGCATTGACGGGACTGCTGCGCGATGCCGCCGCCCGCGAGTTGAAGCGTTGGGCCGACATGCCCGGCAGCGGCATCGGCTATACAGGCAGGGGGTCGCACAAGATGTACGTAAGGCGTGAATAAGGAGCCGGACTCCCCTTCTTGCCCGTGCCTCCACGAAGGCCGCTTTAGTCTTCGGGTGCGGATTGAGCGGATTACATTCGCCTTTAATCACTGAAAAGCCAATCCGTGTCATCCGTGCCCGAAGAGACACTCTCTCACTCCTCTTCGGCCGGCGTTGCCACAATCTCCTGAAGCACCGAGACTGCCTCTTCCACGCTGCTCACGTCCTTCACCGACATGCTGCGCTTGTTGTTCTGCTCGCGCAAGTCGCAGCGACGGGTATATTTCATCATATAGGCAATCATCTTGCCGAATGCCTGGCTTTGGAAGTACGGGCTATCCGGATTGGAGACGAAGAACATCGACATCCTGCCCCCCTTCAGGAACACCTTCTCAACGCCAAGACGTACGGCAAGACGGCGGAGCGACACGATGCGCAAGAGTTCTTCCGTTTCGGGAGGAACCGGGCCGAAGCGGTCTTCGAGGCGGCTGCGAAAGGCTTCCGCTTCCGTATCGAGCGTCAGCCCGTCCAGCTCGCGATAGAGCAGCATGCGCTCGCTGCTGCCCGTAACGTAGTCGGCAGGCAACAACAGCTCGAGGTCGCTCTCCACCTGACACTCGTCCACAAAGCGGTCGCCACTGATGGCGGCGGCTCCATCCGCTTCCGGCCCGTCGGCATAAAGGTGGGCAAACTCATCGGTCTTCAACTCATGCACGGCCTCGGAGAGTATCTTCTGGTAAGTCTCATACCCCAAGTCGGCAATGAAACCGCTTTGCTCGGCCCCCAGCATGTTGCCCGCCCCGCGGATGTCGAGGTCCTGCATGGCGATGTGGATGCCGCTGCCCAGATCGGAGAAGTTCTCGATGGCCTGCAGTCGTCGCTTCGCCTCCGGCGTCAGGGACGACAGAGGAGGCGCCAGCAGGTAACAGAAAGCCTTCTTGTTGCTTCGCCCCACCCGTCCGCGCATCTGGTGCAAATCGCTCAGGCCGAAGTTCTGCGCCTGATTGATGATGATGGTGTTGGCGTTGGGGATGTCGATGCCGCTCTCTATGATGGTGGTGGCCAGCAACACGTCGTAGTCGTAGTTGACGAAGTCGAATATAATCTTCTCCAGTTCGGCCGGCTCCATCTGCCCGTGCCCGATGCAGACGCGGCAGTCGGGAATGCGGCGTTCTATCATCGCTTTCAACTCCGGCAGGTTGGAGATGCGGTTGTTGACAAAGAACACCTGCCCGTTGCGGCTCATCTCGAAGCCGACGGCATCGGCGATGACCTCTTCGTTGAAGGTGTGCACTTCCGTCTGAATGGGATAGCGGTTGGGGGGAGGCGTCTGTATGACGCTCAAGTCTCGTGCCCCCATCAGCGAGAACTGCAAGGTGCGGGGAATGGGTGTAGCGGTCATGGTCAGCGTATCCACATTCACCTTCAGTTGCCGCAGCTTCTCTTTGACCGATACGCCGAACTTCTGCTCTTCGTCGATAATCAGCAGTCCGAGGTCTTTGAACTTCACGTCCTTCCCCAAGATGCGGTGAGTGCCGATAAGAATGTTCACCTCTCCCTCGGCCAGCCCCTTGACGATGGTCTTGGTTTGAGCGGCCGTACGGGCACGGCTCAAATATTCCACCCGGCAAGGCAATCCTTTCAGGCGCTCCCTGAAGGTTTGGAAATGCTGGTAGGCCAACACGGTGGTGGGAACCAGCACTGCCACCTGCTTGTTGTCGGCCACGGCCTTGAAAGCGGCGCGCACAGCCACCTCCGTCTTTCCGAACCCCACATCGCCGCACACCAGACGGTCCATCGGGCGGCCGCTCTCCATGTCGGCCTTTACATCAGCCGTGGCCTTGCTCTGGTCGGGCGTGTCCTCGTAGATAAAAGACGCCTCCAGCTCCCGTTGCAGGAAGCTGTCCGGGCTGTAGCAGAAGCCTTTCTCCTCGCGGCGTTGCGAATAGAGCTTAATCAGGTCGCGGGCAATGTCTTTGATTTTTGTCTTCGTGCGGTTCTTCAGTTTCTCCCAAGCTCCGGTTCCGAGCTTGTTCAGGCGGGGCGATTCCCCCTCCTTGCCCTTGTACTTGGAGACTTTATGCAGGGAATGGATGGAAACGAACACCACATCGTCATTCTGATAAACCAGCTTTATCACCTCTTGCGTAGTGTCGCCGTTGGGGATGCGCACCAGTCCGGCAAAACGTCCCACGCCGTGGTCGGTATGCACCACGTAATCTCCCGAAGCGAACTGGTTCAGTTCTTTCAGAGAGAGGGCCACTTTTCCGCTACGAGCCTTGTCGCTCTTCAGGTTATACTTATGAAAACGGTCGAACAGTTGGTGGTCGGTGAAAACGCAGAGGCGCAGCACGTTGTCGGCAAACCCCTCGTGCAGCGTGCGCTCCACGGCAGTAAAGGCGACATTGTCTCCCCGGTCGTCAAAGATGGCACGGATGCGGTCGGTCTGCTTGCTGCTGTCGCTACATATATATAAGGTATAGCCGTTTTTCAGATACTCCTTGAACGAATCGGCCGCCAAGTCGAAGTTCTTATGAAAGATGGGCTGGGCGGAGGTATCGAAAGTCAGCACGGCATCAGGCGTACCGGTGGGCTTGCTTCCGAACTCCATCCGGCGGAAATCGAGCGCACGCAACGTAAATTCGCCTCCCTCTATCAAACAGCCTTCCGGCGCGACCGTCCCGTCCTCTTCCGCCTCGCGGGCAAAGATGGCTTGCGGAGAGAGTGCCTCGTCGTGCACGGACTGTATGCGCTCGCGCAACCAAAGGAAATCGCGCATGGCCAACACGGCATCGGCCGGGAGAAAATCGAGAAACGACACCATGCCGTTGCTGCCGCCATGCTCCGGACCACGGCTCAGGTCGGGCACTATCACAATGCTCTGTTTTCTTTCCTTGGAGAGCTGCGTTTCTACCTCGAAGGTGCGGATGCTTTCCACCTCGTCTCCGAAGAAGTCTATACGGAAAGGAAACTCCGAGGAGAAAGAGAAGACATCGATAATGCTGCCTCGCACGGCATATTGTCCGGGTTCGTAGACATAGTCCGCATACTCGAAACCATAGCTGCGCAACACCTCGGTGATGAAGCCCATGTCCACCCGCTCGCCGGCGTTCAGCTTCAAAGTTTTCTCATCCAGTTCCTGACGCGAAACCACCTTCTCGGCCAAAGCATCCGGATAAGTGACCACGCAAAAATCTTCTTCCTTTTTCTGCAACCGGCTCAGGACTTCCGTGCGCAGTATCTCGTTCGCCGCGTCTCTCTGTCCGTACTTGATGGCCCGGCGAAAAGACGATGGAAAGAACAAGACTCGCCCCGCACCCAGTATCTGCGTCAGGTCGTGATAGAAATAACCCGCTTCTTCCAAATCGCCCAGAATAAAGACAAACGGAGCCATCCTCCGCTCTACCAGTACGGACGAGAAAAGCGAAGCCGCAGAAGCGCACAAGCCTCCGCAATACAGATGTCGGACAGAAGAGTTTTCAAGTAGTCTGCTCATCCCCTCTACATTGGGATGGGCTGCATAAAGATGTTGCAGTTCGGTGATAGTCATTGCCATTGGCTTTTATTTTTCTACAAGCGGCACACCTCCGCAGAGCAAGTCCGCCGGGACAAATCCGCCGCAAAATTACATAAATAATCCTTAGAATTATCTGTAAATGACAGAAAAGCATTACATTTGTTCTCGGTTACAACCCCTACACACAGTTTTTAGTATGCAAACATCAGACAGCATTGTTATCATCCCCACCTACAACGAACGGGAGAATATAGAGAACATCATACGTGCCGTATTTGCACTGGAGCATGGTTTTCACATCCTTGTCATCGAAGACGGTTCGCCTGACGGAACGGCCGCCATCGTCAGGTCGTTGCAGCAAGAATTCCCCGAACGCCTCTTCATGGTAGAACGCAAAGGGAAGCTGGGGCTGGGCACCGCCTATATAGCAGGCTTCAAATGGGCGTTGCAACGCAACTATGAATATGTGTTCGAAATGGATGCCGACTTCAGCCACAACCCGCAGGACCTTCCCCGCCTCTATCGGGCTTGCTCCGAAGAAGAAGCCGATGTGGCCATCGGTTCGCGCTACGTCAGCGGAGTCAATGTGGTGAACTGGCCCATGGGGCGTGTGCTGATGTCTTATTTCGCCTCCAAATACGTGCGCCTCATCACGGCCCTGCCCATACACGACACTACCGCCGGCTTTGTGTGCTATCGCAGCCACGTACTCAAGACCATCGACTTAGACAGCATCCGCTTCAAGGGGTATGCCTTCCAGATAGAGATGAAGTTCACCGCCTACAAATGCGGCTTCAAAGTAAAAGAAGTACCCGTCATCTTCATTAACCGTGAACTGGGTACATCCAAAATGAACAGCAGCATCTTCGGCGAAGCCATCTTCGGTGTCATCCGCCTGAAGTGGAACAGTTTCTTCCACAAGTATCCCACGGGAAAAACGGAAAGAGGAAAAGAGAAAGAGAGAATATGAAAAGAACACTGATACATAACGCCACCATCGTCAACGAAGGACAATCAGTCAGAGGTTCCGTAGTCATAGAGAACGGACGCATAGCAGAGGTACTGACCCACGGGAAACCGCTATCTGCCCCCTGCAATGAGACCGTAGATGCCACGGGATGCTATCTGCTGCCCGGTATCATCGACGACCATGTACACTTCCGCGACCCGGGACTGACCCACAAAGCGGACATCCTGACCGAAAGCCGTGCGGCTGCTGCGGGAGGCGTCACATCTGTCATGGATATGCCCAACACCAATCCACCGACCGTCACCCTCGATGCACTGAATGCCAAGCTCGACTTGCTGAACGAGAAATGCATCGTAAACCATTCCTGCTATTTCGGTGCCACAAACAGCAACTATAAGGACTTCCACAAGCTGGACAAGCATCGCGTTTGCGGCATCAAACTCTTCATGGGTTCCAGCACCGGAAACATGCTGGTGGACAAAATAAACAGCCTGCAAAACATCTTCAACGGAACGGACATGCTGATTGCCGCACATTGCGAAGACCCGGCCATCATCAAAGAGAACACAGCCAAATACAAGGCCATGTATGCCAAAGAGGATGACGTGCCCATCGGCAAACACCCCAACATCCGCTCCACAGCGGCATGCTACGCTTCTTCCGGTCTGGCTGTGAAACTGGCCGAACAAGCCGATGCACGGCTGCACATATTGCATGTTTCCACAGCCAAGGAACTCCGGCTATTCAAGAGTATCCCGTTGGCAGAAAAGCATATCACGGCCGAAGCGTGCATCGCCCATCTCTTTTATTCTCTCAGCGACTATCGCACGTTGGGCACCCGCATCAAGTGCAACCCGGCCATCAAGAGGAAAAACGACCGCGATGCACTGCGTGCGGCCGTCAACTCCGGCCTGATAGACGTCATTGCCACCGACCATGCCCCGCACCTGCTTGCAGATAAAGAAGGAGGCGCCCTGAAAGCTGCATCGGGCATGCCCATGATACAATTCTCACTTGTCAGCATGCTCGAACTGGCGGATGAAGGCATATTCACACTCGAAACCATCGTAGAGAAAATGTGCCATGCCCCCGCCGAAATTTACCGCATCAACGAGCGCGGCTACATCCGCGAAGGCTATCGGGCCGACCTTGTGTTGGTGCGCCCCAATGCGCCGTGGAAGGTAACAACCGACAAGATTCTGAGCAAATGCGGTTGGAGTCCGATGGAGGGCCATACCTTCAATTGGAAAGTGGAAAAGACCTTTGCCAACGGACACCTTATTTACAGTGACGGCACCGTGGACGAGTCATACCGTGGCGAGGAGTTAAGATTCAACTAAAGACAAAGATTGCAAATGAGCCAAACAATACCCGCGCTGTCTCACGATATACTCTCCTATCGTGTACACGAGACAGCCCCCTACATCAACTGGATTTACTTCTTTCACGCATGGGGATTTCAACCACGCTTTGCAGCCATTGCCGACATTCATGGCTGTGATTCCTGCCGTGCCGTGTGGCTGGCCTCCTTTCCTGAAGAAGAACGTGCCAAAGCCGCCGAAGCCATGCAGTTGTTCAAGGAAGCAAACAGAGTGCTCGACCAATTAGACGAAAAGATAACCATCCGATGCATCTTCAGGCTCTGCCGGGCCAATGCCGACGGCGACGACCTGCTGATAGACGAAACACGCTTCCCCCTGCTTCGCCAACAAACGCCACACCCCGACGGCAGTCCGTTTCTCTGCCTGAGCGATTTTATTTGTCCCTTATCTTCCGGCATCCCCGATGTCATAGGACTTTTTGCCTCCTCCATCAGTTCGGATACCGAAAAATTCTACAAGGACGACCCCTACAAGCATCTCCTTGTACAGACACTGTCGGACCGGCTTGCCGAAGCAGGCACGGAGAAGCTGCACGAATATGTGCGCAAAGAAGCATGGGGATATGCTCCCGATGAATCTTTTTCCATTCCCCAACTGCTGAAGGAGGAGTATCAAGGCATTCGTCCCGCCGTGGGCTATCCTTCACTGCCCGATCAGTCCGTCAACTTCCTGCTGGACGCACTGCTCGACATGAAGCAAATCGGCATCACCCTGACCGAGAACGGAGCCATGCACCCCCATGCCTCTGTTTGCGGCCTGATGATGGCGCATCCCGCTTCCCGCTATTTCGCCGTAGGAAAAATAGGAGAAGACCAATTGGAAGACTATGCCCGCCGACGCGGAATGCCGGTCGAAAAGATGCGGAAGTTCCTTGCGGCTAATCTTCCAAAATAAAGAAACGTATAAAAGAACCAACAAACTGCTTAGATACAGTTTTGAGTTATTTTAATGGCGGGAACTGTGATTTATCGCCTTTCCTTACGACTGATAGTACATAAAAATCCGAAAGAAGCCTACAAAAATGGAAAATACAGAACAAGAGTTCGTATCCGTGGTCAAGGAGTATGAGCGTGTCATATATAAAGTGTGCTATTTGTACACTACACCCAATGCCACCCTCAACGACTTGTATCAGGAAGTGGTACTCAACTTGTGGAAGGCCTTTCCTAAATTCCGAAAGGAATGTAAAATCTCTACTTGGATTTATCGCATTGCACTGAATACGTGCATTAGCTTTATCCGAAAAGAAAAGAACATCCCCGAAATAGTCTCCCTCACCTACGAGGCTGACCGAGTGGAGGAAAGTGACGAAACACAAGAAATGCTAAGGCAGCTTTATCGGATGATCAACTGCCTGGGGCAATTGGAGAAATCCATTATTCTGCTTTATTTGGAAGATAAAAGTTATGAGGAAATTGCCGAAATCACCGGACTAACCGTGACAAACGTTGCCACGAAACTCAGTCGAATCAAAGATAAACTAAGAAAAATGAACAAGGAGAACTGATATATGGAATTGGATGAACTGAAAAAATCATGGAATGCACTGGACGAGCAACTACAGAAGAAAACTATTGCCGATAAAAAGCAAATAGAAGAGTTGATTGCCAGCTACAAAGCAAAAACCCAGAAAAGTATGGGACGTCTTGCCATTATACAACGTTTCTCCATAGGTATGGGGGCATTGGCATTGCTCATCATCCTGTTAGTATGGCTGTCACTTCCGGCTTTCGGTATCAACGAAAATACTCAAAGCAAAATGACCGTTTTCCTTCTGTTTTTGACAGCCAGCATCCTAACAGGCATGTGGTGGGACTGGAAAACCTATTGTTGGAACAAAGCTACGCACGTCGATAACATGAGTGTTGCCGAGGTCAGCCGCCGCATGACTGTTTTCCGCCGATGGACTCAATATGAAGTGGTGGGTATTTCCGTATGGATTGTACTTTTCAATGTCTTGAATTATTGGATGATGGAGTATCACTTAGAACCAATCGGACGGCAAGTTCTGCTGATTAGTTTTTTTGCCGTAATCAATGTCGCAATAATCTACTTCCTCTATAAAAAGCTAATCTACAAGCATCTGGATGACATCAAAAAGAATATCGAAGAACTGAAAGACATATGCACCGAATAATTCTCATCTTGACTCTTTTCCTCTTCATTCCCGATATCTATATATACGGGATGTATATTGTGAGGAAAACCCGAAAGAGGCTTCTGCGCACTGCTTATTGGCTCCCTACCGCATTGTTGGTTGCAGGCTATGTCTACTTCATGATGTTGACGGGCGACAATGCAATGGCTAATCATACACAGGGCATAGGCAGACTGGCCATTATCACCCTGCTGATTGTAGTTCCTAAAACGGTTTTCATGCTCTGCTCCTTGATAGGGGGCTTGGCTCATGCCGTTATCCGTCGCTGCCCCCGCAAGTTGTTTACCGCCATCGGACTGATACTGGCCGTTGTCAGCTTTTTCAATATCCTTTACGGAACACTTGTCGGGACCACACGCTTTGAAACACAAGAAACCGAATACCGCTCCGCCGCTTTGCCCCAAGGCTTCGACGGCTATCGCATCGTACAGATTTCAGATATCCACATCGGAAGCTGGCGAGACAATCCGGAAGCCATCGACCGGCTGACAGATAAAGTCAATGCCTTGAAGCCCGACCTCATCGTCTTCACAGGTGACCTCGTGAATCAACAAAGCCACGAAATAGACGGTTTTCAGGAGACACTATCGAAATTGCATGCACCGGACGGAGTTTTCTCCATCCTCGGAAACCATGATTACGGCGATTATTACCGATGGCCCTCACCCCAAGCTAAGGAACAAGACCTCGCTTACCTCAAAGAGCAGCAAAAGGCTATGGGGTGGAAACTCTTGAACAATGAACATGCCGTACTCCATCACAAAGGCGACAGTATCGCCCTTATCGGTGTGGAAAATGATGGAGAACCTCCCTTCTCTCAACATGCCAACCTATCGCAAGCCTTGAAAGGAACCGATGGAATGTTCCGGATATTGCTCAGCCATAACCCCAGTCACTGGAGGCGCGAAGTGCTGCCGAAGTCGGATATTCCATTGATGCTGGCCGGACATACACATGCCATGCAAAGTATCTTTCTCGGGCACTCGCTTGCCGAGCTGATTTATCCCGAATGGGGTGGCATGTACTACGAAGGCAGTCGCGCATTGTACGTAAATATAGGTATCGGATACGTAGGCCTACCCTTTCGTCTCGGAGCATGGCCCGAAATCACTGTGCTTACATTGCGCAAAAATAAATGATTAGTGTTATCTTTGTAACGATAAAAAAATCCTGCATTTATGAAGATACTCTACACGATTTATCAAGTCTGCTTTGCACTTCCCATCCTCTTGGTTTTGACTATCCTCACGGCATTGGTCACCATCGTTGGGTCTCTCATTGGAGGGGCACATACGTGGGGCTACTATCCCGGTAAGATATGGTCGCAACTCGTTTGCTACATATTGCTCATTCCGGTAAAGGTACATGGAAGAGAGAAACTTCATAAACATACATCATACGTTTTTGTCCCCAACCATCAGGGAGCTTTCGACATATTCCTCGTCTACGGATTCCTCGGCCGGAACTTCAAATGGATGATGAAGAAAGGACTGCGAAAGATTCCATTTGTGGGAAAAGCCTGTGAAAGCGCAGGACACATCTTTGTAGACCGTTCCAGTCCGAAGAAAGTATTGGCTACCATGCGCCAAGCGGAATCTTCGTTAAAAAACGGAGTATCATTAGTTGTTTTTCCGGAAGGTGCGCGCACTTTCAGCGGACACATGGGCTACTTCAAAAGAGGAGCTTTCCAATTGGCAGATGAGTTACATTTGGAAGTGGTTCCCGTCACTATAGACGGTTCGTTCGAGATTCTTCCCCGCACAGGGAAATGGATACACCGACACCGTATGATACTGACCATCCATCCTCCCATTCCCCCTAAGGGACAAGGCATAGAAAACATTAAAACAACAATGACCGAAGCTTATGCAGCTGTGGAAAGCGCATTGCCAGAGAAGTATAAAGGAATGGTCAGAAATGAAGATCAGGACTGAACATCTAAACAATTCGCCTCAATCTCCCTCATTCTGCTTGTGCTATTTTTGCCCTTCGCCCAAGATTATATTCTGCCGCATGCGGCGTTGCTCTTCGAGCAACTGCATATTCTCTTTGGCTCTTGTCAGAAAATCCTTAATTTGCTTGTTTTCTTTAAAAGACAGGGGAGCGGTTTTCATTATTTCTTCTATTTGCGGAGTCATTACCGGATAAGGCATCGTACTGCACATCATCATAAAGACACTCGGCCCCAGTACATTCTCAAAGTTATCGGTAATAAACTGTTTGACGTAGTCGTTCATCTCCTTTATCAATGTTGCACTTTCTTTCGAAAGTTCTTGACGCACATTCTCCAAGTCGGCGCCATCCAACACCATACGTGCTTCTTTCCGTTCCAATTCTTCAATTTTCA
This sequence comes from Prevotella heparinolytica, assembly GCF_002998535.1. Taxonomy (NCBI): domain Bacteria; kingdom Pseudomonadati; phylum Bacteroidota; class Bacteroidia; order Bacteroidales; family Prevotellaceae; genus Prevotella; species Prevotella heparinolytica. The sequence goes on from NZ_CP027234.1 coordinate 1,241,077, forward strand.
CTTCCAGCGCATTGCGTTTATCTATAAATTCGTATAGTTTGTCGTTCAAGGGAGTTCCTTTGGCAAGCAGTTGAGAATTGGAGATGGAAACCTCTATCTTTCCATCTTCCAGCACCAGAGGCATTATGCCTTCATTTCCCATATACAGTGTCACCATCATGACAGAATCGGCCGGCCCGTTCATCTTAAAAAGGCCATGAATAACCTCTGCCGAATCAACAGATACCCATTGTCCGTCCTGAAGCATTTTAAGGAATAACATTTTTCCGTCAAGGCCGATTACCGAAGAGTTACCCTCTATCTTATACTTGCGGCTGCAAGAGACAAAGAGAATGAGCAAGAGCAAAAAAGGCAAAATGCGATTCACACTTATTCTAATCATGCGCGAGACTATTTTTGAAATTACACCTGACAAAGGTATTAATATTCCTTATAAACCAAATAGAAAGAAAGGATTTTTCATTCGGTTTACGTATTTTTGCACAATTACAAAGCATAAGAGGCTTGTTGAATTTTGCACAGAGCAACAAGCTGAATTAAAACAAGAACCCTTAACAGAAAGAACTACACATGTCGACCTACGCTCCTTTTGCCAAACCGCTCTATGTTATGTTGAAACCCGTAGGTGCGGTATGCAATCTGGCATGCGAATATTGCTACTATCTGGAAAAGTCCAAACTATACAAAGAGAATCCCAAGCACGTGATGAGCGAAGAACTTCTGGAAAAGTTCATCGAGGAGTATATCCATTCGCAAACCATGCCTCAGGTTTTGTTTACTTGGCATGGCGGAGAAACATTGATGCGTCCGCTGTCGTTCTATAAAAGGGCGATGGAACTGCAAAAAAAATATGCCGACGGAAGAACGATAGACAATTGCATTCAGACCAACGGTACGCTGCTGACCGACGAATGGTGTGAATTCTTCAAAGAAAACAATTGGCTGGTGGGCATCTCTATCGACGGACCGCAGGAGTTTCATGATGAATACCGGAAGAACAAACAAGGCAAACCGTCGTTCGTAAAAGTGATGCAAGGCATCAACCTGCTGAAAAAGCACGGCGTGGAATGGAACGGAATGGCGGTGGTGAATGACTTCAACGCCGATTACCCATTGGAGTTTTACCGCTTCTTCAAAGAAATCGGATGCCGGTACATCCAGTTTGCGCCCATCGTAGAACGTATCGCTCCTCATCAAGACGGACGGCATCTTGCTTCCTTGAACGACAAAGAAAAAAGTACGGAATTGGCCGACTTCTCCGTCAGCCCGGAACAGTGGGGCCACTTTCTCTGCACACTGTTCGACGAATGGGTACGGCAGGATGTGGGCACTTATTACATCCAGCTGTTCGACTCCACTCTCGCCAATTGGATGGGCGAACAACCGGGTGTCTGCACCATGGCAAAGACTTGCGGCCATGCAGGAGTCATGGAATTCAACGGCGACGTATATGCTTGCGACCATTTCGTTTTCCCCGAATATAAGTTGGGCAATATCCATCAAAAGACTTTAGTGGAGATGATGTACGGCGAAAAGCAGCAAGCCTTCGGCCTGATGAAACAGCAATCGCTACCCTCCCAATGCCGCGAATGCGAATGGCTGTTCGCCTGCAACGGCGAATGTCCTAAAAACCGTTTCGCATATACATCCGACGGCGAGCCGGGACTCAATTATCTTTGCGCCGGTTATCATGAGTTCTTCGGTCATGCAGCTCCCTATATGGACTTCATGAAAAACGAGCTGATGAACCGACGCCCGCCTGCCAACGTCATGGAAGCAATAAAAGAAGGAAAGTTGAAATAAAGATAAAAGCATAAACCATTAAACAAAAAAAACAATATGAAAGTAACAGTAAAGAAATGTTTGCTTGCAGCCGTCGCTGCATGGACGGTCTGCTCGGCACGCGCAGACGAAGGAATGTGGTTGCTGCAACTGATAAAACAGCAGAACTCCATCGAAATGATGAAGAAACAAGGGTTGAAATTAGAGGCCGACGACTTGTACAATCCGAACGGCGTATCTCTGAAAGATGCCGTAGGCATTTTCGGCGGTGGCTGTACCGGTGAGATTATCTCGCCCGAAGGATTGATTCTGACCAACCATCACTGCGGCTACGGTGCCATTCAGCAGCACAGTTCTGTGGAGCACGATTACCTGACGGATGGCTTTTGGGCCAAAAACCGCAACGAAGAGTTGCCCACTCCGGGATTGAAGTTCCGTTTTGTGCATCGCATTGTCGATATCACCGACTTGGTGAACGAAAAAGTGAAAGCCGGAGAGGTGGACGAAGTAAATGCCATGACACGCCCTTTCCTCAACAAGCTGGCAAAGGAAGAGCTGGAAAAGAGCGACCTCAACGCCAAGCCGGGCATTGTGGCTCAAGCCTTGCCTTTCTATGCGGGGAATAAATACTATCTGATTTACTACAAAGTGTACAGCGACGTCCGCATGGTTGCCGCTCCTCCCTCGTCGGTAGGGAAGTTCGGCGGTGAAACGGACAACTGGATGTGGCCCCGCCATACGGGAGACTTCTCCATGTTCCGCATCTATGCCGATGTCAACGGCGAACCTGCCGAATACAGCGCAAGCAACGTACCTCTGAAAACGCCTAAATTCCTGCCCGTCTCCATCAAGGGACTGCAAGAAGGAGACTATGCCATGATTATGGGCTTTCCCGGCAGCACCAGACGCTACCTGACCCGGAGCGAGGTGAAACAGCGCATGGAAGCTGTCAACCAAGCCATGATAGATATGCGCGGCGTTCGTTTGGAGGTATTGCGCAAGTTCATGAATGCCAGCGACAAGACACGCATCCAGTATGCCAGCAAATTTGCGGGAAGCAGCAACTACTGGAAGAATTCCATCGGCATGAACAAAGCCATCATAGATAACGACGTGCTAAACACCAAAGCCGAAATAGAGAAGCGATATGCCGAATTTGCCAAAGGAAAGCCTGAATATGAGGGCGTGGTAGAGAAGATAGACGCCATCATAGAAAAGGGTACCCCCACCTTGCGACAGCTCTATTACACCAACGAAGCACTGCGCGGAGCTATTGAATTCGGAAGTACATACCTGATTATGGACAACATCAAGAAAGCGCTCGAAGAGAAAAACGACTCGCTGCTACAAGCATCCAAGAAACAGTTGGAAGAAGCTTATGACGGCATACACAACAAAGATTATGACCACGAAGTGGACCGTGCCGTAGCAAAAGCCATCCTGCCCGCCTTGGCCAAAGCTTTGAACGCAGATGAATTGCCCGATTTCTACAACACCATCCGCAACGAATTCAAGGACGATTACGATGCCTATGTGGACAATCTGTATGACAACTCCATCCTCTCAAACCGCAGCAACCTCGACAAGTTCTTGAAGAAGCCTACTGTGAAAGCGATAGAACGCGACCCGGCAACAGCCTACTCGCGCTCCAAGAACCTCAAAATACAGGAACTGGGCAAGGTACACGGCGAGCAGAGCAATGGACTTGACCTGCTGCACAAAGCTTACATCCGTGGTTTGGGAGAGATGAAGCAACCCGTGCCATCCTATCCGGACGCCAACTTCACCATCCGCCTGACCTATGGCAATGTGAAGGCCTACAGCCCGAAAGATGCCGTACGCTACAATTATTATACGACCACCGACGGCATTCTTGAAAAAGAAAATCCTGAAAACCGCGAGTTCACGGTTCCTGCCAAACTGAAAGAGCTGATTCAAAAGAAAGACTTCGGCCGCTATGCCATGAAAGGCGGTACGATGCCGGTTTGCTTCCTCACCACGAACGATATTACCGGCGGTAACTCCGGAAGTCCTGTCATCAATGCCGAAGGCCATCTCATCGGTACCGCCTTCGACGGCAACTGGGAGTCATTGAGCGGAGATATCAACTTCGACAACAACCTGCAACGTTGCATCAATCTGGACATCCGCTACGTACTCTTCATCCTTGAGAAGTTGGGCAACTGCGAACATTTGATAAAAGAAATGAACATAATCGAGTAATTTTTCTCTCTTGGGGAATGACTCGCCGACTGAACCACAATCAGTCAGGGACTGAAACCATTTCACTCGGCGACTGAAATGGTTTCAGTCACCGAGTGATTCCACCCCCTCTCAGAACACCTTCTAACGCAGATTATCATGAAGAAGACATTATTATCACTTTTCTTTACATCAGCACTGTTCATGGCACGAGCCGATGAAGGCATGTGGATGCTGACCGACCTCAAGAAACAAAACGAGGTTGCCATGACGGAATTAGGGTTATTGATACCGACAGACCAAATCTATAATCCCACAGGCATTGCCCTGAAAGACGCCGTAGTGCACTTCGGAGGCGGATGTACCGGCGAAGTCATTTCAGCCGAAGGGCTGGTACTGACCAACCACCATTGCGGATACGGAGCCATTCAGCAACACAGCAGTGTGGAGCACGACTACCTGACGAACGGTTTCTGGGCCATGTCGCGCAAAGAGGAGCTTCCATGCAAGGGGCTTACAATTACATACATCGACGAGATTCTGGACGTGACGGACTACGTGAACCAACAGTTGAAGACAGATGCAGACCCTAACGGAACCAACTATCTATCGCCCAAATACCTCAATATGGTGGCCGACCGCTTTGCCAAAGCCGAAGGCATTGTCCTGACTCCGGGACGAAAACTGGAACTGAAAGCGTTTTACGGTGGAAACAGATACTACCTGTTCGTGAAGACAACTTACAGCGACATACGCATGGTAGGCGCTCCTCCCTCCTCCATCGGCAAGTTCGGCGCAGATACCGATAACTGGATGTGGCCCCGCCACACCGGCGATTTCTCCATCTTCCGCATCTATGCCGACAAAGACGGGAAACCGGCGGCATACAGCAAGGACAATGTTCCGTTGAAAGTGAAGAAGCACCTCACCATCAGCCTCGACGGTTATCGTGAAGGAGATTTCACCTTCATCATGGGCTTCCCCGGCCGCAACTGGCGCTATATGATTTCCGACGAAGTGGAAGAACGCATGCAAACCACCAATTTCATGCGTCACCATGTGCGCGACGTCCGCCAGAAAGCCCTTATGGAACAAATGGTGCAGAACGATGCCATACGCATACACTACGCCAGCAAGTATGCCTCTTCGGCCAACTATTGGAAAAATGCCATCGGTATGAACGAAGGACTTGTCCGGCTGAAAGTTCTCGACACCAAACGAGCGCAACAGGAGCAACTACTTGCCTACGGACGTTCAAAAGGCGATGACTCTTACCGGAAAGCCTTTGAACAGATACGCGACATCGTGCAGCACCGCCGCACGGCCCTCTATCATCAGCAAGCCATTCAGGAAGCCTTGATAACGGGGCTGGACTTCATGCGCATCCCCGGCACCGCGGCGCTGGTTGCAGCTTTGAAGAGTAAGGACAAAGCACGAATCAAGGCGGCGGCAGACAGCCTGCAAACCGCAGCCGACAAATATTTTGCCTCCGTCCCCTTCCCCGAAGTGGAACGCGCGGTAGGCAAAAAGATGTTGCAGACGTACATGCAGTATATTCCGGCAGAGCAACGCATCGGCATCTTCAAGATAATAGATAAACGCTTCAAAGGAAACAGTGACGCATTCATCGACGCTTGCTTCGACCATTCCATTTTCGGGAGCAAAGAGAACTTCGCCAAGTTTATACGGAAACCCGGTCTGTACAAAATCAGTTACGACTGGATGATTCTGTTCAAGTACTCCATTACCGACGGCCTGTTGCAGACAGCCGTCGCCATGAAGGATGCCAACACGAACTACGATGCCGCCCATAAAGTCTGGGTAAAAGGAATGATGGACATGAAACTTGCCGACGGGAAGCCGATCTATCCGGACGCCAACTCCACCTTACGCCTGACCTACGGCCGGGTACTACCCTACTCGCCCGCCGACGGCGTGGAATATGGCTACTACACCACTTTGAAAGGCGTCATGGAGAAGGAAGACCCGAATAACCGTGAGTTCGTGGTTCCCGCCAAGCTGAAACAGTTGTATCAGGCCAAAGACTTCGGCCGCTATGCTCTTCCCGACGGAAAGATGCCCGTCTGCTTCATCGTCAATACGGACAACACCGGCGGTAACTCCGGAAGTCCCGTATTCAATGCCAAAGGTGAATTGATTGGTACGGGCTTCGACCGCAACTACGAAGGGCTGACGGGCGACATCGCCTTCCGTCCCTCGTCGCAGCGCGCGGCATGCGTGGACATCCGATACACGCTGTTCATCATCGATAAATTTGCAGGAGCTTCGCACCTCATCAAGGAACTAACCATAAAATAATAAGGCTGATGCTTGTACTTTTCTCCTTGCGACACAACAAAAGGAGGGTACAAGCATCAACTCTTTGAACAAAGCATTTGTTTCTTTTGTTATACGATGAAACAATAAACATTATAACAGAAAGGAATAATTTATGGAAAAGTTTAAAGAAGTGATACAATCAGAGAAGCCGGTTTTAGTTGATTTCTTCGCAACTTGGTGCGGACCCTGCAAAGCAATGCATCCGGTATTGGAAGAGCTTAAAAGCGAAATTGGTGAAGCCGCCCGCATTGTAAAAATAGATGTAGACCAGCAAGAAGAGCTTGCAGCCAACTACCGCATACAAGCCGTACCGACATTTATCTTATTCAAAAAAGGAGAAGCCGTATGGCGTCACTCAGGCGTAGTCAGCGGCAAGGAATTGAAAGCCGTCATTGAACAAAACTCATAATCAAGAAGCAATGAAGAAAACTATAACAATGGCCGCCCTGCTCTTTTCGAGCGTACTGACCTTTGCTTGTACAGACAGGGCCAAACAACCCGAGCAGACAAAGACGGGAATTACCGCTCAAAAGGAAGGAAGCGTAATCGTTATGACCAAAGAGATGTTCATCAAAGAAGTCTTCGATTATGAGAAATCCTCGGATTGGAAATACAAAGGAACCAAACCCGCTATCATCGACCTGTATGCCGACTGGTGTGGACCATGCCGCATGACGGCTCCCATCATGAAGGATTTGGCCAAGGAATATGCCGATAAGATAGTCATTTACAAGGTCAATGTGGACAAAGAGAAAGAACTGGCAGGCCTATTCAACGCCACAAGTATCCCTCTCTTTGTATTCATCCCCATGAACGGAACACCTCAATTCTTTCGCGGTGCAGCCGACAAGGTAACCTATAAAAAGGTAATCGACGATTTTCTGCTGAAGACGGAATAGTCGTACAAGAGACTATGTATTGAACACGGAAACACGGAGTCTTGTGACAATCCCCATGTGATGGCATTCTCTGTGTTTCTGTGTTTTTGTTATCCGAAGAAGCTTTAATGCCTGCCCTACCCGATAGTTTACAGTTTGGGAGAGACATTCAATCTGAAAGCAATCTCTTTATGGGTGATTTTTTGCTTCTATTGTAGATAGAGATATCTATTGAATTTTAAAGAGATACTGTCCTATTCGCACATGGAGCAGTATCTCTTTTATTGTATTACCCAATGTCCGGGAATAATGAGAATATTGAGCCGGTTGGGCCGTTTATATTCCCTCCCGGTTTACTTTCCCTTAAATGTGGGATGAGGTTTCCTGAAGTGTCAGGTTAACTCCCTTAAAGTGTGGGGATGTCTCTTCCAAAGTGTGGGCTTACGGCCCATTAAGTGCGGGCTTGTGTTTACGCAAGCAATGGCAGATTTTATTGAACGTTTAGACTATCTTTTTATAACACTCCTTTAGAACTGGGTAACTCAAAATGATAAATGTCCCTTTTCACTGCCATTTTCAGTGCACGAGCCAGCGCCTTGAAGATTCCTTCTATTTTATGATGCTCGTTTTGCCCTTCGGCTTTAATGTTAAGGTTCATTTTAGCTGCATCGCTTAGCGATTTAAAGAAATGCAGGAACATCTCTGTGGGCATCTCCCCTATCTTCTCGCGTTTGAATTCTGCATCCCACACAAGCCATGGACGTCCGCCGAAATCAAGGCAAACCTGACAAAGAGAGTCATCCATGGGAAGAGCATAACCGTAACGTTCGATTCCTCGTTTACTGCCTAAAGCCTGATAAATACACTCGCCTAAAGCAAGAGCCGTGTCTTCTATGGTATGATGTTCATCCACTTCCAGATCACCTTTCACGCGAATTGTCAAATCGATGCTGCCATGCTTGCCTATTTGTTCTAACATATGATCGAAAAATCCCAGTCCGGTAGCGATATCGCAATGTCCGTTTCCATCCAGATCTAAAGCCACGTGGATATCTGTTTCTTTGGTGGTGCGCCGCACTTCTGCTTTGCGTTCGCCGGCGAAAAGGAACTCCGTTACTTTATCCCAATCTTTGGTGATAAGGGCGCAATAAGCTTCGAGGCCTTCGCATGCAGTAGCACCTCTCTCGGGATTCAACAAAGTAGCGTCGTCTTGCAGGAAGATGGCACGACATCCCAGATTCTTTGCCAATTCCACGTCAGTAGGACGGTCGCCGATGACAAAACTGTGTGCTAAATCATATTCTCTGTCATCCAGATACTTAATGAGCATACCAGTACGTGGCTTGCGGGTCGGAGCATTGTCTTCGGGCATACTGCGGTCTATGCAAACATCATCAAACGTAATACCCTCTCCCCTCAGCGTCTTCATCATCAAATTATGTGCCGGCCAAAAGGTTTCTTCCGGAAAGGAAGAGGTTCCCAGCCCATCTTGATTGGTCACCATTACAAACTCAAAATCCAAGTTGTTGCGTATAAAACCCAAATTACGCATGACCTTCGGATAGAACTCCAACTTTTCCAAAGAATCCAACTGATAATCAACTGGAGGTTCAATCACCAAAGTGCCGTCACGGTCTATAAAAAGTACCTTTTTCATCATCATTCTCTTCTATATGTGTTTATCGATTGGGTATTTCTTCAATGCTTCAATCAGTTTCTCATTTTCTATATGTGTCCCTACCGTTACGCGCAGACAATTTCCGCAGAGTGAGACAAAATGGCGATTGCGTACAATGATACCCTCGCTGACCAAATAACTGTATATGTTCACGGCATCCGTCATACGGGCCAAAAAGAAATTAGCATTGGAGGGAAAGAGGTGTACCGTACAAGGCAATTTAGCAAACTCTTTTTCCATATTTTCTCGCTCTTCTTTCAAAGTCTTAACCCAATGCTCTATTTCATAGTAACGGTGTAGTGTTTCTACGGCTTGCTTTTGTGTCAGCAAGTTCACGTTATATGGATATTTTATTTTGCTGAGAATGCCGATAATATCCGGCGAAGCAAATGCCATACCCAAACGAATGGCAGCACATCCCCATGCTTTGGAGAAGGTCTGAAGAATAATAAGGTTGGGGTATTTATCCAATTCTTCAAGGAAAGAAGGTGCTTCGGAGAAATCGTTATAAGCTTCGTCCAGTATCACTAATCCGTCGAACTCCCGAAGCAGCTTTTCTATTTCACTGCGAAGCAAGTCGTTTCCGGTCGGATTGTTGGGAGAACAAAGAAAAATCAGCTTGGTATGTGCATCGGATGCTGCCAAAAGTTTGTCTGTCGAGAACTGGAATTCTTCATCAAGTAAAACTTTGCGATATTCCACGTCATTGACCTCGGCACAAACTTGGTACATCCCATAGGTGGGGTCTATGGCCACCACATTGTCTATGCGAGGCTCGCAAAAAGCACGGAACACCAAATCTATTGCTTCGTCGCTGCCGTTGCCGAGAAAGATGCGGTCGGGACTGATCTTTTTTATACGCGAAAGTTCTTTCTTCAGTTCCCACTGCATTGGGTCCGGATAACGGTTGTGAGGTGTGTTATAAGGATTTTCATTTGCATCAAGAAAGACGGATGCTGTTGCGCCTTTATATTCATCGCGTGCCGAAGAGTAAGGCTTCAGTTGCCAAATGTTCGGACGGCTTAACTCTTGTAATGGTTTCATGATTATATGGACGATTAAACGATTATTTTTTGCTATCCATGTCATTCAGTCTCACGGTGACGGCATTTTTATGTGCTGCCAGATTTTCATGGGTTGCCATCACTTCAATGGCAGGACCGATGGAACGAATGCCTTCGGGCTTCATCTCTTGGAAAGTAATCTTACGGATAAAGCTGTCGAGACTGACGCCGCTATATGCCTTGGCATAGCCATTTGTAGGTAGGGTGTGATTAGTTCCCGAAGCATAATCTCCGGCACTTTCCGGGGTGAGTGAACCTAAGAATACGGAACCGGCATTTATTATACGGTCGGCCACGGACATATAATCTGAAGTCTCTATAATAAGATGTTCGGGCGCATAAGCATTGGTCAGTTCAATTGCCTTCTCCATGCTATCTACCAGAATCAGCTTGCTGTTGGCAAGAGATTTTTTTGCAATCTCTTTGCGAGGCAATAAGGCCAACTGACGTTCTACTTCGGTTTGTACTGCTTGTTGCAACTTTGCAGATGTAGTGACCAGCATGGCCTGGCTGTCTGCCCCATGTTCCGCCTGGCTTAATAAATCGGCAGCGACAAAGACCGGATTGGCTGTTTCGTCGGCCAAGACCTCCACTTCAGAGGGACCGGCAGGCATATCAATGGCCACGTCACTCAGGCTGACCAGTTGTTTGGCAGCCGTGACATATTGATTGCCTGGGCCGAAAATCTTATATACCTTAGGTACGCTTTCCGTGCCATAAGCCATTGCGGCGATGGCTTGTATACCACCGATTTTGAAAATACGATTCACGCCTGCCACTTTTGCAGCAAACAGTACGACCGGGTGTACTTTTCCATCTTTTCCCGGAGGTGTGCATAGCACAATTTCCTTACATCCGGCAATCTTGGCAGGGACAGCCAGCATCAATACAGTAGAAAATAAAGGGGCTGTTCCTCCCGGAATATATAATCCAACTTTCTCAATGGCAACGGCCTTCTGCCAGCAAGTTACACCCGGTTGTGTCTGCACTTGCTTACCTTCAAACCGTTGTGCGGCATGAAAAGTCTCGATATTCTGTTTAGCCAGATAAATGGCAGCTTTTAAATCTTCGCCTATCAGTCCATCGGCTTCTTCTATTTCTTCTTCCAGTACGGGCAATGATGGTAATGACACTCCGTCAAACTTCTTTTCATATTCCAAGACAGCTTGATCACCTGCTGCTTTCACACGTTCGATGACACTTCTTACCGTATCAAACAGATTCTCGGTATTCATCATTGGACGTTTCAGAATTTCAGCCCATTGCGGTTTATCCGGATTTGATATTAATATCATAGTATATTATTTTAGTTATAAGTTGAAAAAAGAAAACTTACTTTCATCCATTTACCAAAACCTGCTTGCTAAACGATCATTTTTTCAATCGGCAAAACCAAGATACCTTCCGCTCCCAACGCTTTCAGTTTCCCAATGATTTCCCAAAAGCATCTTTCATCAAGTACCGTGTGTACAGAGCACCATCCTTCCTGTGCCAACGGCATTACAGTGGGACTCTTCATGCCCGGAAGCACGGCAACAATCTCTTCCAGTCTCGTTTTCGGAGCATTCATCAACACATACTTCTTGTCTTCGGCCGTTCTCACGGCATCCATACGAAACAGCAATTCCTTTAATATCTCCGATTTTTCCTCACTCATATTCTTGCAGCCAATCAGCAGGGCTTCCGACTTCATCACCACCTCTACTTCTTTCAACCGGTTACTCACCAAAGTTGAACCGGAACTTACAATATCAAAAATCGCGTCTGCCAAACCGATGCCCGGAGCAACCTCTACCGAACCCGTAATGACATGTATCTCGGCGCCAACCCCTTGCTCTTCCAAATATGTGGAGAGAATCCCAGGATAAGAAGTCGCTATTTTTTTCCCTTCAAACCATTCTATGCCCGGATATTCAATATCTTTCGGCATTGCCAGAGATAAACGGCATTTACTGAACCCCAAGCGCTTGATAATTTCGGCGCTCTCTTTCTTTTCAACAAATTCATTTTCGCCTACAATACCGATATCAGCTACTCCGGTGGCTACCGATTGCGGAATATCATCGTCTCTTAGAAATAAAACTTCAAGAGGAAAATTAGACGATTGCACCAACAGCGAGCGTTTCATGGCACTCAACTTAATGTCCGACTCTTCCAAGAAGGTCATTGTCTCGTCATAGAGGCGGCCTTTGGCCTGTACTGCGATTCTTAGCATGATTATTCTTTCTATTTTATGATTTATAATTCACTTATCGGGTCAATCCTAAAGAAACGGTTGTTCATATTCCTTTCCGATTACTCCTTTTAGACGTGTTAAAAGCAAAAACGAGACTTACCAAATAGTCGGTAAGCCTCGTTTTTTTGCTTTTTATTATACACAACACTCATACGCCCACCGAGTTATTCGCCAGGATGATGATGGTGATGATGTGCAAGAATAATATTCATTGTTTCATTATTTAATGCGACAAAAATAAACCTTCTATTTGAAAACACAAAATATTTGTCACATAAATTGCGGGAAATTCTTCCATACTATTAACAGCTGCGCAGCGCTTTCCAAACTTATTCGGAAATCGACACATTGGTCACTCGTTCCAGTTTAAAACAGTTCCGGTTAGGGTGAAAAGGTTTATAATCCGTATTTCGCTTTATCGTATTGTTGCGGAAGACCAATCCATTTACAGATTTGGCATAGAGAATTGGCATATCAAAACTGTCAAATTCATTGCTTTCAATAACAATGCTTTCCTTTTCTCCACCATGAAAATATTTCTGTTGCTTTTCCAAATCAGGTATCTCCGGATAAATGGAGATTACGGCTTCGGTAAATTGGTAAAGGCTGGTCAACGCATTGATGAAGCGGTTTTTACAAATAAGAACTTGACGGCAAGCACCGGTCTCGAACCAACCGTTGCAGTCGCCGCATAGCAAAATAGCGGTACCGGAGGTATGGTCAAACAAGTTGTTTTCAACGACAGTCTTTTTCGGAGTGCTGAACAAGGCTCCGCGTGCCCGATTGTTGCGTACAACATTTCTGGCAAACAGAACTTCCGGAGACCAAGTCAGATTTTCAATGCCGAATCCTTCTACCTCGCTGATGCAGGTATCCACAGGAGATTCGAAGGTTATAAGAAATTCGCGCGCACCATCCACAGTCTCTTTGTCATAAGATTGTATAGAGGCTATCCGGTTTTGCTTATTCGTCAGTTCCATCGTAATTGAGCGGACAAATTGCACTTCGTCACCCGGCCGTCCCCACTCCAATCCCCATGTCTGCCCATGCATGTAACGTCCTATCAATGTGTGGTCGTTCACACGTCTTACCACTTTTAGATAAGTGCCGTGCACATTGATGGCATCGTCCATCATGCCTTCGTATAAACCATTGCAAGAGATTATTTTTCCTTTACATCCGGAGAAGTGGGTGGCATCGGCCTGAGTAGTGAAATAACGAGGGTCATCGTCGCTCTTCAGACAAACACAGAACTTTTCAAGTGTAATGTTTTCACAAAGCTGTGCCAACAGCCCCATACCTTCGGCATAGTGTACTTTCACGTTTTCCAAGACAGTATTGACATTATGCGAGAGGAATATTCCCGGCGTAGGGCGTCCCCACCCGCGCATCACAAAGCGTGTTCCGGGTTGCAGGCAAGCATCTTTCCAGTTCGGAGCGCAGACTCTTCCGGGGGAAACTTCATATACTCCTTTAGGAGGACAACCGCGATCGCCTGAATTATAAACGAGATGTTTGGTTTTTTCCTCAAATGCTATTCCCCATGCCGGTCGTATGCTCCACGATGAGCCATAGACCTCGAACAGGCTGTCTTTAGTAATGCGATAGTTCACCCACGTCGCCGGTTCGAATGTGATGCCGTTTTCAGGATTATTCTCCACAATCGTGACTTGCGCAATGTGCGGATTATCAAAATCTATACTGAAGTTTTTGAGTGTGCAGTTGACAGAATAAAGCAAAGATATAGGAAGCATGCGTCCATGAAAGATGAATGCCGCCCCTGCCCCGTCCAATGTCAGTTTTTTCATATCCTCCAATGCTATACCCACCTTCTTGGGTTGCTCCTGATCATGATTGGAGATATAATACTCCCGTACGGCAGAACCCTTTTCATAAAAATCATAACGTCCCTTGCCAAACCGAATAACAATACTATCACCCTCCTTACATTCTGTTTTTATTTTCCGCAGCATCTTTTCTACCAAAGGAGATGCGTTCTTTTTACTGTCGGGAAGTAAACCGTACTTGGAGGCTTCGTATACTTTGATATCTTGGGGCTTGACTTGCGATGTCAAGCAAAACAGAAGCATACTGACAATTAAGATTGTTTTTTTCATAATGAAGTGATTTAAACTTTTCTTTTTCTCAAATATTTCCTTAGCAGAATTACCATAAATGCAATATAGTTCCATGATTCGCAATTCCTAACCGTTGTTTCAAATCGATTTAAAATAGTCCTGTAACTGTCCATCCATGCATTGGTCCTCTCAATGGCATAACGTTCAGCATACAACAGTTCGTCCACAACGGTATTATTGGGAGTCCCGTTTCTTTTATTGATGCAGATATTGGCGACTACTCCATGACAGCCAAGTACACTTCGAAGAGCTTTACAGTCAAATCCGGCATCCGCATTCAAGAAAAGACCATCTGTTCTGACTTTTGCAATCCCAAGATCATGCATCATGGAGCGGATTACGTTTTTTATGTCATGAGTATCATGATGTTCGCCGCTTTTAGGCGAAGACATGATAACCGGTATGCCTTGCCGGTCTGTAATATAAAGAGCGTTGGTTGTCTTGCGCTTTTTTCTACCCTGATCACCAACCTCCTCTCCACCACGCATAGCTACCGTATGACTTCCGTCAAGGTCTACACTTGACATATCAAACTTTGTACGGTGCTTATTCAAAAGATGAAGCCAAAGAGACTTCCATTCACCTTTTTTACTCCATTTGTTATAATGATGGAATACCCCACCATAGGTCAGAACCTTGTCACTGAACAGGGAATCTACAGGTAAATATTTCCACTGACACCCTGTTTTCAGTTTATAAAGAATGGCATTTACGATTTCAACAAGACTACTTTGAGTTACGAAACCACGTTTGCCCACACATAAATGAGGCAATATTTCACTTTTTATTGTATCTTTGTCCAACAAAGCGTACATAGGGATGTTGTTATGAATGAGTTTGCTCACCCATAATATAACAATTTTAGCTATTAGTACGCTGTTTATCATTGGATCAATTAGTTTAAATCACTTCATTCTTAATAAATTAAAGTTCTATTTCTGACTATTTTCTTTTTCCCTTCTTTCCTTAACTTTTTCCAATCCCGGCATCTTTTTAGCCAATGCACTTTCTCCAGCAGGAAAATAGAGAGGAAAGACTTGAAATAAGAAACTCACAATGTCATTGCGCTTCTTGCCCATGTTGAAAAAAGCAGAGCAGATAAAATACATAAGTTCTTGTTGGCTACAAGTGTCTTGTTGTGAAACCTCTGCAAAACTCATTGTTCAAGATTTGTTCATTTCATCATATTTTTGTAGCTTTATAGTATGAAACAACGTCCTTCTTCTCGGAGTTTTGCTGACCTAATAGTTGGTCATCGTAAGGTTAAACAGACCTTTTTCTTTCAAATCGATCAGATAATCGACTGGAATCCCATTCGTGGACTTATTGAAATTGCTTACACCAAAGGCAACCGTCCCACCGGTCGTCCAAGCTATGACAGCCTTGTGTTGTTCAAGACCGAACTTCTTGGTACATGGTATGGCTTGAGTGACGGCGAGGTCGAAGAGCAGGTAAATGACCGTCTGTCCTTCAGTGGCTTTGTCGGTTTAGGCTTGGGTGACTGCGCTCCAGATAGTACAACTGTATGCCGTTTCCGTAACATTTTGGTTGAAGCCGACCTTTACGACAATGTTCTGCAAGAGATAAATCGCCAGTTAGAGTTGGCTGGTGTTTTGGTTAAGCGTGGTGCTATCGTTGATGCAAGTATCACGGATAGTCCCGGTCGGCCTCGCGGCCGTAAGGAATACGAAGTAGTTGAGGATCGCAATGAGGAATCAGGCGGGGATGTAGCAGAAAACGCAGTGGTTAAAGAGATCGTCAAGCCCAATGTTGATGGTGAAGCACGTTGGGTAAAGAAGATGGGGCAGCTACACTTCGGTTACAAGCGACATTCGGTTACAGATGAGAACGGTTTGGTGATAGCCGAGGAAACCACACCGGCTAACGAAAGTGACATCAAACATTTGGAAAAGCCATTAGAAAAAGCTAAACTTCCACAAGGTACACCTGTTTATGCCGACAAGGGTTATGATTCTACAGCAAACAGGGATGTACTTAAACGTATGAAGCTCAAGAGTCGTATCATGTACAAAGGAGTAAGGGGACGTAAGCTAACGGAAAGAGAGCAGCGTGTTAATGTAGCAATCAGCAAGACACGGTACAAAGTGGAACGTACCTTTGGATCTATTCACAGATGGTTTCATGGTGGGATAGCCAGATATGTAGGTTTAGCTAAGACTCACGCACAACACATCATGGAGGCTATTGCCTACAATTTATATCGAACTCCAGGGATAATTGTGGCTAATTCTCTCCAATAAGAGGAGAGTATGAGATGAAATAGAGCATATACAGCCTAAAAATCAAAAATATAGACTGCAGGTGAGCCAATATTGCTCAAAAACAAGAATGATAGAGAATGGGGTAAGGTTTTGCAGAGGTCTCAATCTGTCAATGGCATTCATTTTGCCATTCTGAAAATGAAGATGCGGATGGCAAGCCGCATCTCCGTGAGGGTAACTTATGCCTTCAGCCTTGCAATGTGATGATCTCGTCCATGCGGACATCGAACGGTTCGGCCGGAACTTCTTCTACAAGCTGATAGGGGAAGCAGATGCCCGCTTTGTAGGCAGAGGGAATACGCGGCAGGAGGCGGTCATAATATCCTTTTCCGCGTCCCAGCCGATTACCATTGCGATCGAATGCTACGCCGGGAATCAGAACGAAGTCGATGCTCTCGTAGCGGGTGAAAGGTTCTCCCGTAGGTTCTTCGATACCGTATGCACCCGGTGCAAGATCTTCCGGCCCGGTGTACAGCCGCAACTCCAAATCATCTCCTGCAACTACCGGAAGCAGTATTTGCTTGGCGTGGCTCCATTTCCGGATAAAGGCATGCGTATCCACTTCATCTTTCAGAGAGTGGTAGAGCAGTACGGTATTTGCCGCTCTGAAAGCCGGATGTGTTTCGAGGGCGGCAAGTATTTCAGCAGACTGATGCGTAGCGGAAACTTGGTGTTGCGCTTTTAATAAAGCTACCTGTTTGCGCAGTTCTTTTTTTCTTTCCATCATTCTTTTTCTCCTCCATGATTGGAGATTCTTTTTCCGGAGCTTTTGGAAAAGCCTCGCCGTTTTCCAGAATTTCCAATGCTTTTTTAACGGTCGGGTCGCTTTGGTTGATATAACGGATGTAGGATTCCCTGCCCAGAATGTTATAGATGATATTACCATACAGACTTCTTTCCAACAACTTGTAAGACTTGTTGATGAGAAGATTGCGTCTTTTTATGCCTTTGGAATCGGCAAAACGCACGAACTGTTCTATGATGCCTTGGTGGCGGAGATACTTCAACAAACTTTCCTCATTTTCGTATTCGCTCAGCTTAGAGCGGTTACGGTCTGTGTATTGGAAACTGAATTGCAGAATCAGTCCTTTGTTGCTGACCTCTATCATGTAAGAAGACACACCGGTAGTATCTTGTGGCACAAAGATGTCCGGCATGATGCCACCACCGCCATATACCACTCTTCCCAAGCCTGTGGAGTAGCGCAGACTTTCGTCCATTTTGATACTGTCTTTTGAGAAAAATTCACCATGCTCGTAGCGGGTAATCCAGTCCATCTCATACCTGCTGTCTTTCCCGTTCTCGTACGGACGTTGTATGCAGCGACCGGAGGGGGTGTAGTAGCGGGCAATGGTCAGACGGATGGCCGAACCGTCACTGAAGTCAATAGGTTGTTGCACCAGTCCCTTTCCGAAAGAACGGCGTCCCACAATGGTGCCTCGGTCATTGTCCTGAATGGCTCCTGCAAAGATTTCACTGGCAGAAGCCGAGCCTTCGTTCACCAGCACCACCAATGGCATCTTCTGGCAACTACCTGTACCGTTGGCATACTCTTCCATACGGGGATATTTGCGGCCGTGAGTATATACAATCAGCTTCCCTTCCGGAAGAAATTCATTAACCATGCGCGTGGCGGCCTCCATATAGCCTCCGGTATTGTCGCGTAAATCAATAATCAGCCCTTTGCATTTTTCATGGCTCAATTGTGCAATGGCATTCAGCAACTCCACGTGTGTGGTGCGTCCGAACTTGCTGATTTGTATGTAACCGAAGTCATTGTCTATCATATAGGCGGCATCGATGGTATTTTGAGGGATATCGCCGCGGGTGATGGTGAAAGAAAGCAGATCCTTTTCTGTGCCGCGTTTTACGCCCAGCTTCACTTGGCTGCCTTTGGGTCCTTTCAGATTACGCATCGCTTTTTCGTTGGTTACTCCTTTACCCACAAAGATGCTGTCATTGACCATCACAATCCGGTCGCCGGCCATCAAGCCTACTTTCTCGGAAGGGCCACCCGGAATGACACTGTTTACGTGTATCGTGTCTTCTTGAATAGTAAACTGAATGCCGATGCCACTGAAGCTACCTTCGAGTTCGGAATTGACTTCTTCCAACTTTTGTGCCGGGATATAAGTGGAGTGAGGGTCGAGTTCCGCCAATATCTGCGGCATGGCTTTCTCTACCAAGTCGGTCATGTTGACGGTATCGACATATTGGTCATCGATGACACGCAACAGTGCATTTAGCTTGTTGGACGAACTGTTTATGATGCCCAGTTTGTTGCCGGCAAAATGTCTTGCATAAAACGTTCCGATAAGGATTCCCACTACTACGCTGATCGCTATGATAAGCGGCATAAAGCGGGAAGTGTTTTTTGTACCCATGATGTTTATTTACTATTTTGTTGTTTGCAACTTACTACTTTTAATCTGCGGTTTGCTGTTTGTGGCTTTATTGCTTACGATTTGCGATTTGTCTGCCCATCGTTCTGCTTCCGTCGCTTATCACTAACCGCTAATCACTGTCCATTAATCGTTTCCAATAAATACCACTTCAATCCCTGCTCGTTTCAACAGTTCGATGCCATCTTCCAAACGGTATTTCTCGGAATAGACCACCCGTTTGATGCCCGCTTGAATAATTAGTTTGGAACATTCTATGCAGGGAGAGGCGGTGACATACATCGTAGCGCCGTCGCTGCTGTTGTTTGAACGGGCAATCTTGGTGATGGCGTTGGCTTCCGCATGAAGCACATAGGGCTTGGTGATATTATCCTCGTCTTCACATACGTTCTCGAAACCGGAAGGAGTACCGTTGTAACCGTCAGAGATAATCATTTTGTCTTTTACAATGAGTGCTCCCACTTGGCGTCGTTTGCAGTATGAGTTTTCAGCCCAGATGCTTGCCATGCGTATGTAACGTTTGTCCAATGCTTCTTGTTTATCTTTTGCAGAATCGTCCATGATTTCTTATGCTTATCTTTTACGGGAGAATCCCATTACCCGAATTGTGTTTCCGTCTTTAAAAAAGAGAGTTAAAGAATTAGCATTCCCTTCGTATTGATAGACGGTTTTCAGTCCCTTGATGAACGCGTTGGCTAAGGCATCGCTTTCAGAACCTTTTATATCCGGGTGGAGTGTCACCGTCTGCGACTTTCCATTGGCGCTCCAGCTACCGCTGAAACTCGAGCGGATGCCTTGTCCGCTGATTCTTGCTCCCATTAGTTCACCGTTCAGTTCGGAACCTTCGAAAATCAGGGTGAAGTTATCTTCTACCTTTAATGCTTCTTTGCTGCTGTTGGCGGCTTTCTCGTCTTGCCACAGGCCGGGATAAAATTGTGCGCTGCTGCCTTCGTTAGTCAAACGACTGAGTTTCCATGTCTTACCGGTGAAAACTTCTATGACGTCATCCTTGTTGTTGCATCCACTCAGCATAGGAAGCAGAGAGAGAACAAACAGAATGCAGCCGATGTGTCTTGTTCTGTTTATCATTTTCTTATGCCATTTCTGATTAATAATGCTTCGATTGTAGGTTCTTGTCCACGGAACCGCTTGTAGAGCGTCATAGGATGTTCTATGCCGCCTTTTGAGAGGATGTTCTCGCGGAAAGAATCGGCTACTTCTTGATTGAAGATACCTTTTTGCTTGAACAGAGAGAATGCATCGGCATCCAATACCTCCGCCCATTTGTAGCTGTAATACCCGGCAGAGTATCCTCCGGCAAAGATGTGGGAGAATTGTGTACTCATGCAGGCTTCCTCAACCACAGGAAGTATTTGCGCTTTTTCCCACGCTTTCTTTTCGTATGTTTTCACATCGCCGTCGAAAGGAGTATTACGTGTGTACCATCCCATATCGAGCAAACCAAAGCTGACTTGTCTCAGGCAGGCATTGGCAACATTGAAGTTTGCGGAGTCTGTGATGCGCTGTATCAATTCGTCGGGTATCAATTCTCCGGTTTGGTAGTGGCGGGCAAAGGTATGCAAGAAGTCTTTCTCGATGGCGAAGTTTTCCATGATTTGAGAAGGGAGCTCCACAAAATCCCAATAAACGTTGGTTCCGCTTAAACTTTCGTAAGTGGTATTGGCAAATATGCCATGCAGGCTGTGGCCAAACTCATGCAAGAATGTCTCTACTTCATCGAAAGTGAGCAAAGCGGGCTTTTCGGCTGTAGGTTTGGTGAAGTTCATCACGATGGATATATGCGGGCGACTATTCTCGTCGCTGTTCTCGGATATCCATTGCCCCTTGTAGCTTGTCATCCATGCGCCCGCACGTTTGCTTGCTCTGGGGTGAAAATCTGTATAGAGCACAGCAAGGAACTTACCATCCTTGTCGAATACTTCGTAGGCATCCACGTCTTTGTGGTAAACGGGGATTGTAGGATTTTTCTTGAAAGTGATGCCATACAAACGGGTTGCTAATCCGAAGACGCCTTCCTTTACCTTGCTTAACTCGAAATAGGAACGTAGCATCTCGTCGTTGATGTTGAACTTCTTATTCTTCAGCTTGTGGGAATAGTAGGCCCAGTCCCACGGCATCAAGGTGAAGTCGTTTCCTTGCTCTTGGCGTGCCAATGCCTGCACCTCTGCATACTCTTGTTTGGCTGTGGGGCTATACGCATCCAGTAGCCGGTTAAGTAGTTTGTACACGGCATCGCTGTTCTGGGCCATGCGTTCCTGCAGGATGTATGCGGCGAAGTTGTCATAGCCCAATAAACGAGCTATCTCCAAACGGACATTGACTAGTTTTTTTACAATCTCCAGATTGTTGTAAGCATTGTCATGGGTACATTTAGTGTTGTAGGCCATGTAAAGTTCACGACGTAGCTGACGGTTGTCGGCATACATCATGAAGGGGCCATAGCTTGGGGCTTGCAGGGTGAATATCCAACCTTCGGTTGCTGTTTCTTTGGCTGTTTCTTCGGCTGCTTCTATTGAACTTTCCGGCAGGCCTGCCAACTGTGATTTATCGGTGATGACCATTCGATAGGAGTTTGTCTCTTTCAGGTTGTTGTCACTGAATTGCAATGTAAGCAGGCTGAGTTCCTTGGATAAAGCACGGTATTTCTCTTTGGCTTCTCCTTGCAGGTTTGCCCCGTTGCGTACAAAACCATTGTAAACCTCTTCCAGCAGTTTCTGTTGTTCGGCGGACAAAGCTTCTTTGTTGCGTTGCTCATAAACGGTCTTGATGCGCGCAAACAGTTTTTCGTTCATGCTGATATTGTTGGCATGTTCGCTCATCAGAGGCATGATTGCCTTGGCAAGTTCCTGCAACTCGTCGTTGGTCTCTGCACTGAGCAGATTACCGAATACGGTGCTGACGCGTTGAAGCATCTCGCCGGATTTCTCGTAAGCCAGCACGGTGTTGGCAAAAGTTGGAGCTTCGGGGTTTGTAATGATGGCTTCTATTTCTGCATTTTGTCTGCGGATGCCTTCGTTTATGGCAGGTTGGTAATCTTCTGTTTTTATCTTGTTGAAGGGAACAACTCCGTGCAACGTGGAGTATGGCTCAAAAAATATATTTTGTGATGATAGGTTGTTCATAAAACAGAGTAATATAAAAGTTAGTAAATTCTTTCTCATGGCGGTCGGTTTTTCTAATGAATAGTTCGCAAAATTGCAAAAAAAAATGGTGACTTCTATAGAAGCCACCATTTTTTATTATTTTCTAACTGTATATTAACCGTTAACAGATGCCATGTGGGCAACCAGGTCAAGAACCTTGTTGGAATAACCGATTTCATTGTCATACCAAGATACAACCTTAACGAATGTATCAGTCAGGGCGATACCTGCTTTAGCATCGAAGATTGAAGTACGGGTGTCACCCAAGAAGTCGGAAGAAACAACTGCATCTTCAGTGTAACCCAGGATGCCCTTCAATTCGCCTTCAGAAGCTTCCTTCATGGCAGCGCAGATTTCAGCGTAAGTGGCAGGCTTGGCCAAGTTTACAGTCAAGTCAACTACAGATACATCCAAAGTCGGAACACGCATCGACATACCGGTCAATTTGCCGTTCAGTGAAGGAATTACTTTACCTACAGCTTTAGCAGCACCGGTAGAAGAGGGGATGATGTTGCCTGAAGCAGCGCGACCACCTCTCCAGTCTTTCATGGAAGGACCGTCAACTGTCTTCTGAGTAGCAGTTGTAGAGTGAACGGTAGTCATCAAACCGTCAGTGATGCCCCATTTGTCGTTCAATACTTTAGCGATAGGAGCCAAGCAGTTGGTGGTACAAGAAGCGTTAGATACGAATTGAGTACCCTTGACGTAAGTCTTCTCGTTAACACCGCAAACAAACATCGGAGTGTCGTCCTTGGAAGGAGCAGACATTACAACGTATTTTGCACCGGCTTCGATGTGAGCTTGAGCTTTCTCTTTGGACAGGAACAAACCTGTGGATTCTACTACATATTCTGCACCTACTTCATTCCATTTCAAATCAGCAGGGTTCTTCTCTGCTGTGATGCGAATAGCTTTGCCGTTTACGATCAGCTGGCTCTTTTCTACGTCAGCCTCGATCGTTCCGTCGAACTGTCCGTGCATTGTGTCGTACTTCAGCATGTATGCCAGGTAATCTACCGGGCAAAGGTCGTTAATACCAACGATTTGAATATCGTTTCTTTTCTGTGCAGCGCGGAATACGAAACGTCCGATACGTCCGAATCCATTAATACCTACTTTAACCATTTTGTTTAAACTTTTAAAGGTTCTTATAATATTTGTTCAAATATCTCTCACATTAAAAATGCATTTTTTTTATTTTGCGGTGCAAAAGTACGAAATTGTTTTTATATTCGCATTGAAAATCATAATTAAATAATTGAAAAGATGGGAAAAAGTTCATTTTTGCAGGAGTTTAAGGCCTTTGCCATGAAGGGAAATGTGGTAGACATGGCTGTCGGTGTAATCATTGGCGGAGCGTTCGGGAAGATTGTTTCTTCCATAGTAGCTGATGTGATTATGCCTCCTATCGGGTTGCTGGTAGGTGGCGTGAATTTTACGGACTTGAAGTGGGTGATGAAATCTGCCGAGATGGTGAATGGAGAAGAGGTTGCTGCCGTAACGTTGAATTATGGCAACTTTTTGCAGGCAACCTTCGACTTTCTGATCATCGCTTTCTCTATCTTCTTGTTTATAAAATTAATTGCCAAGTTGGGCGAAAAGAAGAAGAAGGAAGAAGCTCCGGCTGCTTCTCCTGCACCGACGAAAGAAGAGGTGCTGCTGACGGAAATCCGTGATTTGTTGAAAGAGAAAAAGTAAATTCACTCCTGCATAGCGGTGCTCCATTCCTGACGCAAGGTCCGTCAGGACTTATTTTAATCTGTCGTGCCCTATACGCTTTTCGTGTGGAGAGTGTATAGGGCACGACTTTTATCTCCCTCCCCCCCCCCTCCGCACTTCGTCGTCCGCAACTCCGCACTTCGTCGTCCGTAAGCCCGCACTTCGTCACCCGTAAGCCCGCACTTCACCGTCTGCAATCTCACACCTTGCAACCGTTGCGCCCTCACGTTACGACGCATACGGTGTGGCGTTCCTCCACCTCCTCCACCTTAAGAGGAGGAATTATATGGAGGAGGTATTTTCTTTTCTCTTCTTCTCTATTCTTTTCTTCTCTCGCGCGCGCGAGGAGAGACCCGCACGATAACTCGCTAATAGGCTGCATGTTATCCCGCTTTTTGCCGCTTTCCGGACTGCTTGCCGACTGCGAGTCAGCAGGCAATCGGCAGGCAGTCGGCTACAAGTCCGTCCGGAGTCGCTGCGCAAGCTTCGGACACTTCCGCAGCAGCGGCAGGAGAAGTTGCCGCCTGAAAATCCCCGTCCTCTTCTGCAAGCGAGCAGGTATCATATTTTGGGAGGGTTATATTATTAGGTTATGTTTTTTTTCTTACTTTTGCACTTCATAAAGAAAACCATAACGATTTGATATGCAAGAAAAAATTGTAATTCTTGATTTTGGTTCGCAAACCACGCAACTTATAGGTCGCCGTCTGCGCGAACTGAATGTCTATTGCGAAATTGTACCTTACAACAAATTTCCATATGGAGATGCGAGTGTAAAAGGAGTTATCCTTTCGGGTAGCCCCTTTTCTGTTTATGACGAGAGTGCGTTCAAGGTAGATTTGAGTGGAATTCGTGGGAAATACCCCATTTTGGGCATCTGTTACGGTGCGCAGTTCATTTCTTATAGCAACGGCGGAAGGGTAGAACCTGCAGGAACCCGCGAATACGGGCGGGCGCATCTCAGTTTGTTCGACCCGGCAAATGTCCTGTTCAAAGGGGTTAAGCAGAACACACAGGTTTGGATGAGTCATGGAGATACGATTACAGCTATTCCCGATAACTTCAAGGTCATAGCCTCTACGGATAAAGTGGCGATTGCCGCTTATCAGATACAGGGAGAAGATGTATGGGGCGTGCAGTTTCATCCGGAAGTATTCCATTCCGAAGACGGTACGCAGATGTTGCGTAACTTCGTTGTGGAGATTTGCGGATGTAGCCAGAGCTGGAGTGCGGCCTCGTTTGTAGATACCACGGTGGCAGAGTTGAAAGCGCAGCTTGGCAACGACCGTGTCATCTTGGGACTTAGCGGCGGTGTGGATTCCTCTGTGGCTGCCGTATTGCTGAATCGTGCCATCGGTAAAAATCTGACATGTATCTTCGTGGACCACGGTTTGCTCCGTAAAGACGAGTTCAAGAATGTGATGCACGATTATGAGTGCCTGGGTCTGAACGTGATTGGAGTAGATGCCAGCGAAAAGTTTTTCAAAGATTTGGAAGGCGTCACCGACCCTGAGAAGAAACGTAAGATTATCGGACGCGATTTTATCGAAGTGTTCGATGCCGAAGCGCATAAAATTACCGATGCCCGCTGGTTGGCGCAAGGCACCATCTATCCCGACCGTATCGAAAGCCTGAACATTACGGGTAAGACAATCAAGAGCCATCACAATGTGGGAGGCCTGCCCGAAGAGATGAATCTTAGGTTGTGCGAGCCGTTGCAATGGCTCTTTAAAGACGAAGTTCGCCGTGTGGGGCGCGAATTGGGCATGCCCGAACATTTGATTACCCGCCATCCTTTCCCCGGGCCGGGACTGGCTGTTCGTATTCTGGGCGATATCACACGCGAGAAAGTACGCACGCTGCAAGAGGCCGATGATATTTTTATTCAGGGCTTGCGTGATTGGAAAGTGAAAGATGCCGATGGCAACGAAACCTCGCTTTACCATCAGGTATGGCAGGCAGGTGTTATCCTGCTGCCCGTGCAGAGTGTGGGGGTTATGGGTGACGAACGTACTTACGAGCGTGCCGTGGCTTTGCGTGCCGTTACCTCTACCGACGCCATGACGGCCGATTGGGCACATTTGCCTTACGAATTCTTGGGCAAAGTATCCAATGATATTATAAACAAGGTGAAAGGAGTGAATCGTGTGACGTATGATATCTCTTCAAAACCGCCCAGCACCATAGAGTGGGAATAAGGCTTTCCTTTTAGGTATAAATTGATATGGATTCCACGGATCAAGTCAGTAAGAACAGGCTATCCGTGGAATTTTTATCTGATGACGGCGCTGCTTATAAGAGTTTCTCCGCATCAGGGATAACGATTTCACCTCTATGCAGTTCAAGCAGTCCTTTTTCCTGCATATTGTTCAGCGTTTTCGATACCCCCATGCGAGTATCGTTCATTACTTGGGCCAGAACTTCCATCTTAATTTTTAGTATTTTCTCTCCTGACGGACGCTCAATATGAGACAAAATAAAATTCTTGATATGCTTTTCAAGACTTTTGGCATTTCTTGTCCACAGGCGATTGTTTAAGTTCTGGGTGCGATTACTGATGACGTTTATATAATTCAGGCGGAATATCTCATATCTGAGGAGTTCGGTCGTGACAAAATCCTTGCTTACACTTACCGTATGTATTTCTGTCCGGGCTGTAAACGTTGAAACATAAACCGTGTTCATGCCGAATGGCGATTGCGGTTCTATAAGACAAGGGGCTTGGAAATACTCCGTGAAACTGTATGACATATCCTTGGATAAAGTAGTTGAAGCAACTTCTCCTTTCAAAATGAATATTAGTCTATTGCATACATCACCGGCTTTTACGATGACTTCACCGGCTTTGTGCTTTGTAAAGCTTAGTTTTATCTTTCCCAGAATGTTGGTGAAATCTTCCTGGGCGAGACCTTGGAAGAGCGGCAGTTGCAAGATGGTATCGAACATTGTATTCATGATGGTTCTTTTCTTCTGGTTCGATGACAAAAGTAGGCATTATCAATATGTACGCTAAACTCCAAGTGTCTCTTTTTGTTTTTTTTATTATTTCTTAAACGTGCTATTCATTCATCGTAATCTCTTCTTCTTTAATCTCTTCCTCCTCCTCTTCTTCATCAACAAGCGGCTCGGGGCGTTGCGGTCCGTGGCGTATGAATCCTATAGCAGATAATGTTCCTGCTATGGCGCCGCTGATATGCCCTTCCCAAGAAATGTTTGTTTGGACAAATTGCGGGAACATATTCCACACCAGGCCGCCATATAAGAATGCTACCAGTAGGGCGATGGCGATGAGCGGTACATGTCGGCGCAGTATGCCACTGAAAAAGAGGGAAAAAACCAATCCGTAGATGATGCCGCTGGCCCCGATATGCCATCCCGGCTTGCCTATCAGAAAGGTGAGCATACCGCAACCTATCCAAATGGAAAAGAAAATGTAGGGAGCTATGTGTCGGTAAAAATAGAAAAGGCACCACGTTAGGAAGAATAACGGCATTGTGTTGGCCAGCAGATGCTTGAATCCGCTGTGTACCAAAGGGTGTGCGAAAATACCAAACACACCACGTTTCTCCATTGGGTACACGCCCAGTCGGGTGAAGTCCCAATCCATACCTGTCTCCAGAACTTTCAGGGTGTATAGAATGAATAGTAGAAACATTGGTATAACGGCTGCCAATGCCATTTTTCGTATTTCATTTTTCATCGCTTATCAAGTTGATTTGTTTTTTTCTACAATACTACGGAATATTTGACTGAAAGCCGAAAAAAAACGTACTTTTTATTTTGGCTGTTAGCTTTAATTTGTATTTTTGGGAATTACTATATGCTTTGTAGCCCTATTGCCTGAATAATTAACCTTTAAATAATGCACAACTATGAGTTATTTACGATTTGACAAGACCTTGATGATTAATCTGCAAGAATCTTTACCAAGGGAGATTCTTCGGACAAATAAATCCGGGGCTTATCATTGTACAACAATTGTAGATTGTAACACGCGCAAATATCATGGTCTGTTGGTGATACCTGTCCCTAATTTGGATGATGAAAACCATGTGCTGCTGTCTTCTTTGGATGAGACTGTAATCCAGCACGGTGCGGAGTTCAATTTAGGGTTGCACAAGTATCAGGGAAATCACTTCAGCCCCAACGGACATAAGTATATCCGGGAATTCGATTGTGAGAAAATCCCGGCTACCACCTATCGTGTAGGCGGTGTTATTCTTCGTAAAGAAAAGATTTTCGTACATCATGAAAACCGGATTCTGATTCGTTATACCTTGGTTGATGCCCATTCGGCTACTACGCTTCGGTTTCGGCCTTTCCTTGCTTTTCGCAGCGTGCGCGAGTACACGCATGAAAATGCACAGGCAAGCCGTGATTTTCAGCCGATAGAGAATGGTATCAAGACTTGCATGTATCCCGGTTATCCGGAACTTTTCATGCAACTGAACAAGAAAAATGAGTTCCACTTCCAGCCCGATTGGTATCGTGGCATCGAGTATCCCAAAGAGCAAGAGCGCGGATATGATTTCAATGAAGACCTTTATGTGCCCGGATATTTCGAAATAGATATCAAGAAAGGAGAGAGTGTAGTTTTTTCTGCCGGTATTTCCGAGATATCTCCTCGCAAGTTGAAACAGACTTTCGAGACTGAAGTGGCCGACCGTACTCCACGCGACAGTTTCTATCACTGCCTGAAAAACTCGGCGCATCAATTCCATAACAAGCAGAGAGACGAGCACTACATTCTTGCCGGCTATCCTTGGTTTAAATGCCGTGCCCGCGATTTGTTTATCTCTTTGCCGGGATTGACGTTGGCCGTTGAGGAGCAAGAAGAATTTGAGGATGTCATGAAAACAGCGGAAAAAGCTATCCGGCAATTTGTCAACGGACAGCCTTTGACTTACAAGATTTACGAAATGGAGCATCCGGATGTGCTTCTCTGGGCTGTATGGGCATTGCAGCAATACGCCAAGGAGACGTCTCGCGAGCGTTGTAGGCAGATGTATGGTGCGTTGCTTGAGGAAATCATGAATTATATTCTTGGTCGTAAGCATAGCAATCTTTTTCTACATGAGAATGGGCTGCTCTATACAAACGGCGCAGAGAAAGCCGTGACGTGGATGAACTCTACAGTCAATGGAAAGCCGGTAACTCCTCGTACAGGATATATTGTAGAAGTGAATGCTTTATGGTATAATGCGCTTCGTTTCACGGCCGATATGCTCCGTGAGGGTGGAAACACACTCCTTGCCGATAATCTGGATGCCCGGGCAGAAAAGACCGGCAATTCCTTTGTTGAGGTCTTCCGTAATGAATATGGGTATCTGTTCGATTATGTCGATGGATATATGATGGATTGGAGTGTTCGTCCAAATATGATATTTACCGTAGCTTTCGACTATTCTCCTTTGGACAGGGTGCAGAAAAAACAAGTGCTGGACATCGTGACGAAAGAATTGCTGACTCCGAAAGGCCTGCGCACGTTGAGCCCTAAGAGTGGTGGATATAACCCTAACTATGTCGGTCCTCAGATACAAAGAGACTATGCTTATCATCAAGGTACGGCGTGGCCGTGGTTGATGGGCTTCTATATGGAAGCATACTTACGCATTTATAAAATGAGCGGTATATCGTTTGTTGAGAGATACCTGATTGGAATGGAAGATGAAATGACCTCCCATTGTATCGGAGCATTACCCGAGCTTTTCGATGGTAATCCTCCGTTTGTAGGTAGAGGAGCGGTGTCTTTTGCCATGAATACAGCGGAAATCCTGCGCATCTTGAAGCTATTGTCTAAGTATAATTTATAAAAGGAGGAATTGAGGATGAAAGTTTTAATGTTTGGATGGGAATTTCCTCCCAAGATATATGGCGGTCTTGCTGTTGCTTCTTACGGGATTACCAAGGGATTAAGTCTGCAGGGCGATGTGGAAACAGTATTCTGCATGCCCAAGCCCACTGGAGAGGAAGAAGACTTCCTGAGAATCGTGGGTATGAATCAAGTGCCTGTTGTGTGGCGTGATGTTGATTACAACTATTTGAAGTCTCGTCTGATAGGTAAGATGTCCCCTGAGGATTACTGGTCTTTCCGCAACCATATTTATGCTGATTTTTCTTACTTGCATGTCAATGACATCGGTTGCATGGAATTCGCCGGGGGGTATCCTGGAAACCTGCATGAAGAGATAAATAACTTCTCTATTATTGCCGGTGTGGTGGCACGTCAGCAACATTTTGATATTATTCATGCGCATGATTGGTTGACCTATCCCGCAGGAGTGCATGCCAAAATGGTGAGTGGCAAACCGCTGTGTATTCACGTACATGCCACCGATTTCGATCGTTCACGCGGTAAAGTCAATCCCACAGTTTATGCCATGGAAAAGAATGGTATGGATTATGCCGATTGCATCATGTGTGTGTCCGAACTCACTCGTCGCACGGTTATTAATGAGTATCATCAAAATCCTAAGAAAGTGTTTGCGATGCATAATGCCGTTTATCCGCTTTCACAGGAGTATCAAGACATCCCTCGCCCTGATCATTCCAAAGAGAAGGTGGTAACATTCCTTGGACGCATCACAATGCAGAAAGGACCCGAGTACTTTGTAGAAGCTGCGGCTCTTGTCTTGAAGCGTACGCGAAACATTCGTTTTGTGATGGCCGGTTCGGGAGATATGATGAATGCGATGATCAATCTGGCGGCCGAACGGGGTATTGCAGATCGGTTTCATTTTCCGGGCTTCATGAAGGGAAAACAGGTGTATGAGGTGTACAAAAACAGTGACGTGTTTGTCATGCCTTCCGTTTCCGAGCCTTTCGGTATTGCACCGCTTGAGGCTATGCAATGCGGCACTCCTTCTGTCATTTCAAAACAATCGGGTTGTGGAGAGATTCTCGATAAAGTGATAAAGACCGATTATTGGGATATTCATGCGATGGCCGATGCTATTTATTCCATTTGTACAAACTCTGCTCTTTTCCGTTATTTGCAGGAAGAAGGAAAGAAAGAGGTGGATGGAATTACTTGGGAGAAAGTCGGTCTGAAGATTCGTGCTCTCTACGAGGATGTGTTAAGAAACTATGGTAAATAACAAAAAAACTAATGGATATGAGAACTATCTGTCTTTATTTTGAGATACATCAAATCATTCATTTAAAGCGTTATCGCTTTTTTGATATAGGTACCGATCATTATTATTACGATGATTATGCCAATGAAACGAGTATTAATGAGGTTGCCGAACGATCCTATATACCGGCACTGACCACATTGATTGAGATGGTGAAGACGTCTGGTGGAGCATTCAAAGTTGCTTTGTCCATTTCGGGCGTAGCGCTTGAGCAGTTAGAAATCTATGCTCCTGCTGTTGTCGATCTGTTGCATCAGCTCAATGACACCGGTTGTTGCGAGTTTCTTGCCGAGCCTTATTCTCACGGACTTGCTTCTTTGGCCAACGAAGATTGTTTTAAGGAAGAGGTGATGCGGCAGAGTGCGAAAATGAAACAAATGTTTGGTAAAACCCCGAAGGTGATCCGTAATTCCGGTCTGATTTATAATGATGAGATCGGCGCTATGGTGGCTTCTTGGGGCTTTAAAGGAATGTTGACCGAAGGTGCCAAGCATGTTTTAGGATGGAAGAGTCCGCATTACGTATATCACTGTTCCATGAACCCGGGCTTGAAACTGTTATTGCGTGATTTCAAGTTATCTGATGATATCAGTTTGCGCTTTTCCAATTCCGAATGGAATGAGTATCCTCTGTTTGCCGACAAGTATATTGGCTGGATCAATGCCTTACCGCAAGAAGAGCAGGTAGTCAATGTCTTTATGGAACTTTCTGCTTTGGGCATGTCGCAACCGTTATCTTCTAATATTTTGGAATTTCTGAAGGCTTTGCCCGTTTGTGCTAAGGAAAAAGGTATTACCTTCTCCACGCCTACTGAAATCATAACCAAGCTGAAATCCGTATCTCAATTGGATGTGCCTTATCCGATGTCTTGGGTAGACGAGGAGAGAGACACAAGCTGTTGGTTGGGCAATGTGATGCAGCGTGAGGCGTTCAATAAACTATATAGCATTGCCGAGCGGGTTTACCTTTGTAATGACCGTCGCATTAAGCAGGATTGGGATTATCTACAAGCAAGTAATAATTTCCGGTTTATGACAACCAAAGTAAGTGGTGTCGGTTTGAATCGTGGCATCTACGAATCTCCTTATGATGCGTTTACCAATTATATGAATATTCTTGGAGACTTTATCAAGCGGGTAGATTCTCTATATCCGGTAGATATTGATAATGAAGAACTAAATGCCTTGCTGACCACCATTAAGAATCAAGGTGCCGAGATAGAGGAATTGGAGAAGGCGCAAATTAAACAAGGAAAAACCAAAGGGGTGGAGAAGAAGAAAGAGACAAAAGTCAAGGCTACTGCGGCCAAGGCTGTGAAACCTAAAGCTGCCGCTTCAAAATCTACAACGAAAAAGCTTGCTAAAAAGAAAACGGAATAACGAAAGCTCTTTATTCCTATGCAGTGAGAGAATCTATAAAGTGCCCCCAATAAGTTGGACATAAACTTTTGGGGTGCACTTCATTATGGCTGGGAGGAGTTCTTTATGTGAGTGTTCCTCTTTTACTTCTTGTTGAAGCTGGTATAAGTAATTTCAATCTTTAGAGGGGATTTTACTTGCCCATTGGCACTCTTTTCCGGACCACCTTTTAGCTTGGCATAGCCGGGTTTCAAATCATTCTCAATTCCGGTGATGGATTTGCTGTTGCTTCTGGAACTGTTATCGTAGGTTATTGATACAGGAATCAATAATACTTTATCCCAGTCTTTAGTAGCCTCATTGTGGCTCCAATCGTTTTCCCACTTGGCTTCATCCCAAGAAGCGCCTGCTTTTTCTTTGGCGGCTTTCTTGGCAGATTGCTTCTCATTGATACAAGTGGTGACCAAACGGGCTATGTTGCTGAATACGTATTGATTGGTAGCAAAAGCGTTGTGACTTACCGTGAATGATGTAACATTGTCTCTTATCTTGTTCTTTTCGAAGAAGCTTTTAAGATCTTGTTTACGTATCAGCAACACATCTGTGGGAGCACTCATGCTGTATTTATAGTTGCTGTTTATGTTATAGTTCGTAAAGGTCAACTTCACGGCATTGAGAGTATCATTGGACAGTTTACTGTATATTTCATCGTATGGCATGGTTGCTTCGGTGAAGATGCCGGCAGGAGATTTGATATATGTATGTGCTGTCTCGGCCGCTTTCTCTTTTATCAGGTCAGAATTCAGAAACCGGTTGGCCTGAACCACTTCTTTGGTAGAGGCGAACACTGTCCGTGTACTATAGAACAAAGAATCAGTCCCATCTTTTTTCTTCAGAGCTAAGCCGGTTGTATCGTTAACATGATGGAAGCGGAACTGCATTCGCAAAGCTACATGATCTACATATAAGATAGTGCCATCTCCATAATCACTCTTTATATATACTCCTTTGAAAACTTTATTGATAAAAGTGGCGGCATCTTTAAAGTATTCGGGATGTTGTCTATACACCTTCAAGATTCTTTCTTCACCGAATGTCTTTTTGTCCAAAGGGAAGGTAACATTCGGGTAGAAGAGCGGGCTGCCATTGCTGTCTTTTGCCTTTCTGACCGAATCGGGAACAGAGGTGTCGTGAGCAGAATAGGCTTTGCGTCCGAGCAGAGACTTGGGATTGTTTTTATTATAGTACATTTCCGGATCAATGTTGGTGTAACGATTCTTGTCAAGTTTTTTGTCAAGTTCATATACACTCATTCTACAGGCGTTCAGAGAATCACCAAACCATTTGGTATAAAAGACGGACAATTGAACGGATACGACGGAGTCTCCTGCCATTGTACCGGTTGCCTTGGTCGGATTTCCATTGCTGTCTTGTGCAGTTATTTTATAAACTTCAGGAAGAGAGAAGTTTTCTGTACAGTTCAATTCAGTGAGGAAGCTTGTCTCATAATATCCGAAATCAAGATCAGAGAACTTGCCTACATAGCCGGTACTTGTTTTGGCAAACACGGAATCTACGACAAAGGAACGTGTGGTTACATCAAAAGTTGTGGTATGTGCTGACATGCCGTCAGCCCCCGGTAGCATTCCTACTCCTAATGTGCCGGTGGTATCATCGCATCCAAAGATAGTCAGGCCTGCTAAAAGCAACATTCCTATATGTTTTACTTTCATATCTCTCTTCGTATAATTTTATATTATTCTGCTTCCCATATTTTGTCGTAAAAGTCATTACAAGCATCGGCAAAATTCTCGGGCGATTGATAATCTAATATCATTTTTCCGGATTCGCGTGCATAGTTCATGACCTCTTCATTGACGTGTTCGCTTTGTTGGATAATGCCATCAGAAAAGTCTGTGGCCAATTTACAAAGTGCGGTATAATCAACAGGTTCTTTCAATCCGGCGACATCTTTCTTTGTGATGCCTTTCAGGGTTAATTTGTTGGAGAAATCAGGATGGAACGGTTGTTTAAATTCTTCTCCGTAGAGAGAAAATACTACCTTGGCATCTCTGAAAGAAGGTTCGTCTTTGTAGGCCTTCTTAATGTATAGAGGAGCTAATGCGGTCATCCAGCCATGGCAGTGGATTATGTCCGGACACCAACGTAGCTTTTTCACCGTTTCCAATACACCGCGTGCATAGAAGATGGTACGGGCATCATTGTCTTCATATTCTTCACCGTTTTCATTGGTTACTTGCATACGGTTTTGAAAATAATCATCGTTATCAATGAAATACACCTGCATACGTGCAGATTGAATAGAGGCGACTTTGATGATGAGCGGATGGTCGGTATCGTCGATGATAAGGTTCATGCCGGAGAGGCGTATCACTTCATGCAATTGGTTCCTACGTTCGTTGATGTTTCCCCATTTAGGCATAAATGTTCTGATTTCTCTGCCTTTTTCTTGAATAGCCTGAGGTAGGTTCCTGCCTACAAGAGACATTTCTGATTCTGAAACATAAGGGGTAATTTCTTGTGTAATAAATAAAACCTTATTTGCCTTTATCATAATAACAATGTTCTCAATTATTTTGCAAAGATATAAAAAAAAACGGGCAATAAAGCAAATTGCACCATTCTATAATTCCTTATGATTTGTTAACTGCTTGTTTGTCACGGAAATAATGGAAGTCTGGAAGGCGTAGAAGTGAGATGGTAGTTGCATTAATTTACGATATCTCTTCTTTATGTGGTAAATAATACTTTATTTTGCAGCGCTTTTACGAACGAAAAGTTGTTATATAACGATAAAGATGGAAATAGTACATACTATCAAGGACTTGCAGGCTGCTCTTTCGGATTTAAGAGTTCGGGGCAAAAGGGTGGGTTTAGTGCCTACGATGGGTGCCTTGCATGCTGGTCATGCCTCATTGGTGAAGCGTTGTGTGGCCGAGAATGACGTTGCTGTAGTAAGCGTTTTTGTAAATCCTACTCAGTTCAACGATAAGAATGATTTAATAAAATATCCCCGTACATTGGAGGCTGATTGCCGTTTGTTGGAAGATTGCGGTGCGGCATTTGTGTTTGCTCCTTCGGTGGAGGAGATGTATCCGGAACCGGATACGCGTCGATTTAGCTATGCACCTTTAGATACCGTGATGGAAGGAGCTTTTCGTCCGGGACATTTCAATGGGGTTTGCCAGATTGTGAGTAAGCTTTTCGATGCAGTGGAACCGGATAGAGCATACTTTGGTGAAAAAGACTTCCAGCAGTTAACGATTATTCGTGAAATGGTGCGTCGGATGAATTATCCTTTGGAAATCGTTGGTTGTCCGATTGTTCGTGAGGCTGACGGACTTGCTTTGAGTAGTAGAAATGCTCGCTTATCTGCTGAAGAACGTAAAAATGCCTTGAAAATTTCGCAGGCTTTGTTTGAAAGTCGTACCTTTGCAGCATCGCATACGGTAGCTGAGACACAGAAATTTGTAGAAGATGCCATTGCAGTGGCTCCCGGATTGCGTTTGGAATATTTTGAACTGGTAGATGGCAATACATTGCAGAAGATAACTAATTGGGAAGATACTTCTTATGCGGTGGGTTGCATTACTGTATTTTGTGGTGAAGTGCGTTTGATTGATAATATCAAGTACAAAGAATAATAAACTATAAAAAATCAATCTTATGATGATTGAAGTGTTGAAGTCGAAAATCCATTGTGCCCGTGTCACCGAGGCTAATTTGAACTATATGGGCAGTATAACGATTGACGAGGACTTGATGGATGCCGCCAACATGATTGCCGGTGAAAAGGTGTATATTGCCAACAATAATAATGGCGAACGTTTTGAAACCTATATCATTAAGGGGGAGCGCGGCTCAGGTAAGATTTGCCTGAATGGCGCTGCTGCTCGTAAGGTTCAGCCTGACGACATTGTTATAATCATGTCGTATGCTTTGATGGATTTTGAAGAGGCTAAGTCGTTTAAGCCGACAGTTATTTTTCCTGATCCTGCTACGAATAAAGTAGTGGTGAAGTAATTTCTTTGAGGAATAAGAAAAGCCCCGCTTGTGTTTATTGCATAAGCGGGGCTTTTTTATTTCCCTATAGGAAGATGGCATCTGTACGAATCGGGAGAGGAGCTCAAATTGCTACCTGAGTTCGGGATAAGAAACAGGTCAATAACCTCACCCCGGCAGCTTGTGTTTTTAATCAAAGCCCATTGTTTATCAGACGTTTAATCCTGCCCTGTCGGACACTTGTGTCTGACGGCTCAAACACTTGTGTCTGTCACGTCAGGAACTTGTGTCTGTCGGCTTGAACACTTGCGTCTGTCACGACAAAGGCTTGCACCTGTCAAACAGGAGGAGGGCGATCGGCGTAAAAGGCTCTCTTCTATTCTGCCTGACCGCTGTAAACCGCTGCATTCAACGAATATCTGACCGATAAGATACGCCCCTCATCTTTAAAAAAGGAACAGCCTATCCCGAATTCAGGTAAATTGCTTCTCAATTTTTCAGATTAACCCGAAAGATGCCTTTTATTTCGGAAAGGGTACGTGATTTGAACGAACTACTTCCTCAAATTCTCGTGCATGGCTGCTGCGGCTCGTCGTCCGTCGCCCATCGCGAGGATTACTGTGGCTCCACCGCGCACAATATCGCCTCCGGCGAAAATCGTGGGAATGGACGTTTGCATATTGTCATTCACGGCAATTGTGTTTTTGCGTCCCAATTCCAATCCTTTGACGGATTTTGGAACAATGGGGTTAGGGGATACACCAACAGCGACCACAGCCAGGTCGATATCCAATGTAACAGTTTCCCCCGGAATGGCAATCGGACTACGGCGTCCACTGGCATCAGGTTCGCCCAGTTCCATTTTTTGCAAGATGACTTGCTTCACTGCACCTTTTTCATCTGCAATATACTCGATAGGATTATGTAGGGTAAGGAACTCAATGCCTTCTTCTTTGGCATGCTTCACTTCTTCCAAACGGGCGGGCATCTCGGCTTCGCTGCGTCGGTAGACGATGCGTACCTTCTCAGCTCCCAAGCGTTTGGCCGTGCGACAAGAATCCATAGCCGTATTTCCGCCGCCTACTACGATGACACTCTTGGCCGGATTTAGCGGTGTATCGGTTGACGGATCGGAAGCATTCATCAGATTGACACGTGTCAGGTATTCATTACTTGACATGACATTCACGCTGTTTTCTCCGGGGATATCCATAAAGTTGGGCAATCCGGCACCACTGGCAATAAAGATGCCTTTGTATCCTTCTTTTTGCAGATCCTCTACGTTGATGGTCTTACCTACGATGCAGTCTTTTATAAAGCGGACTCCCATCTTCTCTAAATTGTTGATTTCCACATCTACAATTTCGTTAGGCAAGCGGAACTCCGGAATGCCGTATTTCAGTACACCGCCCACTTCATGCAATGCTTCGAACACAGTGACATCGTAACCGTATTTCACCATGTCGCCTGCAAAACTCAAACCGGCAGGGCCTGAACCAACTACGGCTATCTTCATTCCATTTTTGGGAGCCAATTCCGGCAAGGCTATATTTCCGCTTTCGCGTTCATAATCGGCTACGAAGCGTTCCAAGTTACCGATGGCTACAGCAGGTTCGTTCATCTTCAGATGGATGCACTGACTTTCACATTGCTTTTCTTGTGGGCATACACGGCCGCAGACCGCAGGTAGGGCAGAAGTATGTTTCAGTACGCGGGCAGCTTGTAGAAATTCTCCACGTTCCACATTCTTGATAAAGGAAGGAATGTTTATGCTGACCGGACAACCTTGCATACATGTAGGGTTAGCGCAGTCTAAACAGCGTTTAGCTTCCGTGATAGCTTGTTCTTTTGTATATCCGGTGTTCACCTCCTCGGTGCGGGTGGTGGCACGATACACAGGATCGAGTTCGTTCATCGGGCAACGAGGAATGGCAGTACGTTCTTTGGGTTTCAAGTTTTTGCGAAGAACTTCGCGCCAAGGAGCTTTGCGATCCAAGAGTTCCTCCATGGAGGGCTGTGCTCCGGTATTGTTGGCTATTCTTGATGAAGAAGCTGAAGAGTCATTCCTGTTATCTGAAGGAAGGGCTTGGCAGGTGTTGTCTTGCAAGTGGCTCATCTCTTCACGTTCTACATCTTTAAAGGAGCCCATGCGCTTGAACATCTCGTCGAAATCTACCTGATGGCCATCAAATTCCGGTCCATCTACGCAAACAAAGCGGGTTTTCCCTCCTACGGTGATGCGACAGGCACCACACATGCCGGTACCATCTACCATAATCGTGTTCAAGGACACATCAGTGGGTATTTCGTATTTCTTGGTCAGCAAGCAGCAGAATTTCATCATAATGGCAGGTCCGATGGCGAAACATTTATCCACCTTCTCGCGTTTGATGACGCTTTCGATACCTTCGGTAACAAGCCCCTTGCTACCGTAAGAACCGTCATCGGTCATGATGACAACTTCATCGGACGATTTTCTGACTTCTTCCTCAAGGATGATCAGCTCTTTGCTTCGGCCGGCCAACACGGAAATTACCCGATTGCCGGCTTCCTTCAGGGCTTGTATGATGGGGAGCATGGGGGCGACACCTACACCGCCTCCGGCACAGACCACAGTACCGAAGTTCTCGATGTGGGTAGCTTGTCCCAACGGCCCTACTACATCAAGGAGGTAGCCGCCTTCGTTCATCCTGCACATTTTGGCGGAAGAAAGACCTACGTTCTGCACAATTAATGTGATTGTACCTTTGGGGATATCGGCGTCCGCAATGGTGAGCGGCATACGTTCACCTTTCTCGTCTACGCGGATAATAACGAAATGTCCGGCACGGCGCGATTTTGCGATGAGCGGTGCTTCTACTTCAAACTTGAAGACCTTCTCTGAAAATTGTTCTTTGCTAATGATTTTATTCATTATCTAATATTTTTGTTGGTATAATTACGTATTACTTGTCAGATTGATATTTTGTGCAAAGATATGTTTTATTTATTAGAACGTGCTCTATTTGCGAATAAAATCCTTCGAAAAAAGGATAAAAAGAGGGTTTAGGGAACGTAGTTGTAGTTGGCGGTAAGTGGTAGAGAGATTCTAAGAATTTTATCCTTTATGATGAAAAGAAGAGATTCCTTTCATCATGTTTTTTATAGAATGATGGTCGGTAAATAACTTCGACCGACCTCTACATTCTGCAAAGAGTGCAAATTAATCTACAGCTTTCAGTGGTATCCGGAAAAAGAAAGTCGTTCCTTCGGCCTCGTTGCTTGTAAACCAAACTTTGCCTTTCAGGTAGTTTTCTCCGAAGAGTTTCATGCTGTATGTGCCTATGCCACGCCCTTCACCTTTGCTGGATTGACCAAAATGGAAGATTGAACCGCGGAGCTTTTCCGGAATGACTCCGGAGTTATTGACGGAAAAAAGTACCGCATCTTCATCTGTGCATCGCCGGCATAACGGGCTGAATATGGAGTTATTGACGGAAAAAAGTACCGCATCTTCATCCGGTGAAGCGGTGAGGGTAATGGTGCTGGCTTCTTCAGAAGCTTCTGCTGCATTTTTTACCATATTCAGAATAATGCGGTGCAGCAGTTTTATATCGGTATGGATGGTGGTTTCGTTCTTGCAGTTGTTGCAGGTGGTAAGTTTGTGGTTCTTGGCTTCTGCCATCGGGCAGAGGGAATAAGAAGCGTATGACATGAATTCCTCTACCGTGATGTCGCCGTTCTGTAAAGTCAGTATGCCGTTCTCGGCATAAATCAACTCTTTCTGTGTGGACAGTTCGTCCATCAATTGGTCGGTGAGGCGTTTTACTTCATCGAGTATCTCTTGCTCAGGGCTTTCTTTCAAGATGTTCACAAAGTTTCCTAATGCTCCTACCAGATTCATCATATCGTGGAAGAATACACGTTCCAACATTTGTTCCTGCTTGCGGTCAGAGATGTTGATTACAAAGATAGCGGCATATTTGTTATCTTCGAATTCAAACGGCGTAGCAGTCTCTTGCAGAATCAGTTTTTGGTTGTTGTCTACTGACAACACCACTTCTTCATGGATGATTTCGCTAGTGGTCAGTGCTTTTTTTACGGAATTGCGGAGCTTGCATTCCGGGCAGAACTCAGACGTTCCGCAACCTCCGGGGCTGTGGATGGCATTGTTGCAACGCAATAAGTCTCCCGGTTGCAGGCATTTATCGTCTTTACCAACTTCTTTATCGTTCAGGTAAAGTATATTCAGGTTGTGGTCTACGACAATAAAGGTCGATTTGGTGGACTCCAGCCAGTGGGACTGGTTGAAAACCTTTCCTATGTAGTTACTTAAAACCTGTTTTTGTTCCATGTGAGATTGGGCGTTAAGAATTGTTGTATGCGACAAAAGTAGCCTTTTTCCGGATTACAAAGACATTCTCAAAGAAAAAACTTGTCATATTAACCAGGTCTTTCTCGCATAACAGATGTCTGAAAGTAGGTTGCAAGGCATTTCGTATCAGAAACGCCTTGCTTTTATGATTCTTGGGTTAGTTGATAATTTCGAATCCGCAATAGGGTATCAGAGCTTTCGGTATGCGGATACCCTCTGGCGTCTGATTGTTTTCCAATAAGGCGGCGACGATACGGGGCAAAGCCAGCGCGGAACCGTTCAGCGTATGGCACAGTTCGGTTTTCTTCTCGGCTATGCGGTAACGGCATTTCAGGCGATTGGCTTGATAAGTGTCGAAATTGGAGACGGAACTTACTTCCAGCCAACGTTTCTGTGCCTCGCTGTAAACCTCGAAGTCGTAGCAGATGGCGGCTGTGAAGCTCATGTCGCCACCGCAGAGGCGGAGGATGCGGTAGGGAAGTTCCAACTTCTTGAGCAGCCCTTCTACATGTTCCAGCATTTCCTGATGGGATTGCTTGCTGTGCTCCGGCTTGTCGATGCGCACCAACTCTACTTTAGAAAACTCGTGCAGGCGGTTCAGTCCGCGTACATCCTTTCCGTAAGAACCGGCTTCGCGGCGGAAGCATTGGGTATAGGCGCAATTCTTGATGGGCAGTTGTTTCTCTTCCAAGATAACATCACGATAGATATTAGTCACAGGAACTTCGGCCGTAGGAATCAGGTAAAGGTCGTCCGTTTCGCAATGATACATTTGTCCTTCTTTGTCGGGAAGCTGTCCGGTGCCATAGCCCGAAGCTGCATTCACCACGGTGGGAGGCATGATTTCCGTATAGCCGGATGCACGGGCCTCATCCAGAAAGAAGTTGATGAGCGCGCGTTGCAGGACGGCTCCTTTGCCCTTGTACACTGGAAAGCCGGCTCCTGTGATTTTTACTCCGAGGTCGAAGTCTATGATGTCATATTGCTTTGCCAATTCCCAATGGGGCAAGGCATCTTTAGGCTGTTCGTTTTCCATGCCTCCTGTTTTCACAACCACATTGTCTTCGGCTCCTGCGCCTTCGGGCACCTCTTCGTAGGGCACATTAGGAATGGTATAGAGTAATGCCTGTAGGTCTTCTGCAGCTTTGTCCATGTCGGCTTGCAAGTCTTTGTTGGCCTCTTTCAGTGTGGCTACACGTCCTTTAGCAGCTTCAGCCTCTTCTTTTTTGCCCTCTTTCATCAGCATGCCGATGGATTTGGAGAGAGAGTTGACTTCCGAGAGATTCTTATCGAGTACGGCTTGTATGCTTTTCCTTTTGTCATTGAATGCCAGTACTTGGCTGATGGTTTCTTTGGCATCTCTGAAGCGTTTTTTCTTCAGTCCGTTGATCACTGCATCGGTATTGTCTGTAATTTGTTTGATGGTAAGCATGTCTTATATGTTTTTTAGTTCTCTAAGAAGCTGTTTTGAAATAGTTTATCTTTTCAATGTTTTCGGGTGCAAAGATAAGGAAAAAACGTACAGTGTGTTGTCTTTTGCATAAAAAGAAGAGGGATGCGAATCTTTCGGATTGCATCCCCCTCCCTTTATTTCTTCAAGAAGTTTATGCTTCTGTATTTTCGGCGGGAACAACAGATACATAGCGTCTGTCTTCTCTACCTACTTTGAATTTTACAGT
Organism: Prevotella heparinolytica; assembly: GCF_002998535.1. Classification (NCBI taxonomy): domain Bacteria; kingdom Pseudomonadati; phylum Bacteroidota; class Bacteroidia; order Bacteroidales; family Prevotellaceae; genus Prevotella; species Prevotella heparinolytica. The sequence continues at coordinate 1,283,512 of NZ_CP027234.1, forward strand.
ACCGTCTACTAAAGCGTAAAGAGTGTGGTCGCTACCCATGCCGATGTTGTTACCCGGATGGAATTCAGTACCTCTTTGACGAACGATGATGTTGCCTGCTTTGCAGGTTTCGCCACCAAATATCTTAACGCCTAATCTTTTGCTGTGTGATTCGCGGCCGTTCTTAGAACTACCGACACCTTTTTTATGTGCCATTTTCTTCTTACTTTTTAATTGATTAAGCTACTACTTCTTTGATTGTTAACTCTGTGAATTGCTGACGGTGACCGTTCAGTTTGCGATAACCTTTTCTTCTTTTCTTGTGGAAAACAAGCACTTTATCGCCTTTTACCATGTTCGATACGATTTGGCAAACCACCTTTGCGCCTTCTACTGTGGGAGCGCCTACGGTGATAGAGCCTTCTTTGTCTACCAAAAGGACTCTGTCAAATTCTACTGTTGCACCGTTTTCTGCATTCTGAATGTGGTGTACAAACAGCTTCTTGCCAGCTTCTGCTTTGAATTGCTGACCGTTGATTTCTACAATTGCGTACATTGTCTTATATATAATGTATAAGTTAGCTCCGTCGGGTGGTCTCTAATCACTTAGAAAGCACTTGGTCGAACCCGGTGCGGAATAATCGGGCACAAAATTACTTTTTTTATTTGATATGGGCAAATGTTTTTGTTATCTTTTTTGAGTTTCAAGGGGTGAGACAAATAGTTTCAGTGTCCTCTGCTGCCATGAAACTACCTGATTTCGGTATAGGCGGTTGCTTTTGCTAAAGATGGGGGCTGCATCCTGTCGGAAAGATATTTCTTGAATGCATCGGTTTACAGCGGGATTAGGCAGAAGAGAGCCTTTCAGGCCGACCTCCCTCCTCCTGTTTTGACAGCTGCAATCCTTTGTCGTGACAGAGGCAAGTGTTCAAGCCGACAGACACTTGTGTTTGCCGTGACAGACACAAGTGTTTGAGCCGTCAGACACAAGCGTCTGACAAGACAATGATAAGCGATTGATAACCAATGAAATTTGACTTTAAAACACAAGCCTCCGGGTGAGGTTGTCGACCTGCTCAGTATAGCCCCTCCCCTTCCAGAGGGGTGTGGCTATGGGGTTTCAAACCATGACATGGCTACAAAAGCTATAGAGGTTATCAGTGCGGCAATGAGTAGCAATAGCAGGAGGCTGTAGGCGAACATCAGTGCGGTGCGCCAAAAACTTCTCCACCAGCTACAGTGATACAACTGCTTATAGTCCCAGCAATATAAGGCGAAGATGCCCCATAGAGGCAGGTCGTACAGATCGTCAATTTGGGCATAGCCGTAGCAAGGAATTGCGATGATGCTTAGCAAAAGTATCTGGCAGGCAATGTAGGCTTGTATAAAGACATGTTCTGTGGTATTGTAGTTCAGCTTGTACTTCTTGCGGCGGAATGCGAATTGGGTGGCCACTGCAAACAGAGGCAGGGTTGCAATGATTCGGAAAGCTTTGTTGTTGTGTGTCCAGCTTTCCAGCAGATTCCATATTTTCATCAAGAAGGGAGATTGCCGGACGAACCGATTGATTCGGGTTTCGGCAGTCTCGCCTTTTTGGAACAGGCGGTCTATGAAAACGGTATTTTCATCTTGCAGGCTATTATCGGAAAGTGCGGGCTTATCGGTGATGGCAGAATGGTTTTCTTCTCCTTGTAAGGGGGCATTTTTCCCGTTCAGTGCGTCAGGGTCTATCAGTTGCACGGTCATGATATAGATTGCGGCAAGCACGAATAGGGTTTGGAACGGGCGGAAATAAGGAATGCGTTTGCCGCCGATGAAATCGTGAATCATGTAGCCCGGACGGTGTAGCAAGTCGATGAGGGTACGCCCGAAGCCGTTGTCGATATTGAAGAAACTTCCGGCTATGTTTCTCAAAGCATTACTCACGTTGTAACGCGGTGTGTTGCGGCTTTGTCCGCAACGGTTACAATAGTTGCCGGTATAGGTCGTTCCACAATTTCTGCAAACACTTGTTTCGTTGTCGAGTGGAAGAGTTGTTTTTCCTCGAATCATCCTGATATGAAGGGCGCGTAGCCGTACTATATAAGGACGAAAACGTGCATTGATAAAGATTCTTACCTGTACAGGAAGTATTCTCCTTTTTCGCAGGATGCTCCATAGCATGAACAGGAAGAAAAAGGGGAAAAGGAAAATGCCGTTTCCGCCTGTTGTCGGATTTCTTACAGCCAAACAGAAGAGGAACAATAACACGAGTATCTGGCCGATATTGATTCTTTTTTTCTTTCCGGGCGAGGGGGTGGTGTCGCTTTCCTGGTAGATGGGCTTTCCTACCTCGCATGGAGCCGGTTGCTTTTCCTTATCCTCTAAAAGTTCCTCCAGGCTGCCCATTATTTTTAGATGTGGATATTTGCTCAATTCTTTGGCGGTAGTCACTCCGTGGGTCACGCCGGCAAAGTCTATTCCGGCAGCTTGGGCGGCTTCTGCGTCTATGGTGCTGTCGCCTATGTATAATGTTTCGGCTTTGGTGGTGCGTAGCTGCTTGATGGCGAACAGCAAGCCTTCGGGCGATGGTTTGGCTTCTTTCACATCTTCGCCGCCCACGATGATATCTATGAAGCCTTCCGGGAAATGCTGGTCCAGCAGCTCCTTGATGCGGAAACGGTATTTGGTGGAGATGATGCCAAGTCGTGCGCCGCCGTCCTTCAGTGCCGTCAATACCGATTTGGTTTCTAAAAAGAGCACAGTGTTCACCGTCATGTGCGTGTCGGCCTCCTTCCGGTATTCTGCTTTGAAGCCGGCCAGTTGTCCGGCATCCGTCACTCCGGTAAGTATGGAAAAAGACTCCTCCAGCGTCTTTCCGATAGTGTGCTTGATTACATCATCCGTGACTTCCGTATAGCCATGCCGGGTGAGCACATTGCGAAAACATGTGACGATGCCTCGGGATGAATCGGCAAGAGTGTAATCGAAATCGAAAAGATAGGTCGTATAGTTCATTCTGGCTTTTTGTGGCAAAGATATGTAAAAACGAGTCTGATATAAAAGATTTTACCTGTTTTTTAGGTCGCATGACAGCTTATCTTCTTCCTTTATATCATAGTTTCGGAATATTGTATTATTTTTGTTTGCGCGAATAAAGTTCCTATGTTTAAAATCGGAAGTGACGGATAACATAATATAGCCCTAAAAAAGCTATACCATTATAGTTAACTTTGTAAGTGATAACAACAATATTAACTCATAACGATATAGCTTATGAAACGTGTACAAAGTAACACATTAGATTTCAGTGGTCAAAATATTTATGTAGGAATTGATGTCCACCTGAAGAGTTGGTCGGTTGCAATTTTATCAGAGCATAGTGTTCTGAATCGATTCAGCCAAATTCCGGAACCGGAAGCATTGCACAAGTATCTTGTCAGCAATTATCCGGGCGCCAATTACTTCTCTGTGTATGAAGCCGGATTCTGCGGCTTTTGGATACACGAGAAGTTGATGGATTTAGGAATAACCAACATCGTGGTCAATCCAGCCGACGTTCCGACCATGAGTAAGGAAAAACTTCGTAAGACGGATGCCGTGGATTGTAAGAAGCTGGCTCGTGAATTACGTTCCGGTTCGCTGGTAGGAATATACGTTCCCAAGGCGGATGTCCTGGAAATGCGCTCTTTGATAAGGATGAGAAACCTGATTGTAAAAGACAGCACCCGTGCGAAGAACCGCATCAAGTCATTGCTTCGTTTTCATGGAGTGGATATACCCGAAGAGTTTACCCGATGCTCGATAGGATGTTGGTCAAAACGTTTCCTGACTTGGCTTCATTCTCTCGAACTCTCAACAGAGTATGGCAAGAAGACTTTGGAACTGCACCTGGAGCAGTTCGTGCGTTTGCGTAAGATGCTTCTTCAGGAAACACGTGCCATCCGTGAGATATCACGTAACGCACCTTTTGAGAGGCCGATACGTCTTCTGACTTCTGTTCCCGGAATAGGCGTTACTACAGCTGCTACCCTGATGGTTGAACTTGACGGTATAGTCCGTTTCAGGAATGAGGACCATCTGGCTTCCTTCATCGGTCTGGTACCCATGTGCCATTCGAGCGGTGAGAGTAACGGCACAGGAGATATAACGGTACGTCGCCATTTCATGCTCCGCTGCCTGTTGGTGGAAGCTGCATGGATTGCAATCCGTAAGGATCCTGCAATGACTGTAGCCTATACGGAATACCGTAAACGTATGAATCCCCAGAAGTCAATCATAAAGATTGCCAGACGGCTTGTAAACAGAATATATTATGTACTCAAACATGAAAAGGAATATATACCGTGTGTTGTCAAATGATACAGAATCCTATAAGGTAAAACAACTTTCTTTTGAGGAAAATACTATCATTACTTTGCGGCTTTGAAGTCCGCTTAAAAAAGTTTGTAATCCTCATTAATGGTTTGACTGATAAAGGAACTTGCAGCCCCTTGTGTGGTGTCTGCTGTGGAAAGTTTGTTTTACCATAAGATTATGGTTAGGTTTTCTTAGCCATATCAGACGATATCAGTAATACAAAAAGAGAGGCGTGTAACCGCCTCCCAAAGTAGCATTACTGCGTACCGTTAGGATGCTTATTGCTGGTAGGTTGCTCCTCAGCAGAGCCTACTTCCTCTTAACATCCTGACAAAAAGATATGAAACTAAAGTTAATTATTAATGAATTATCCAACTTTGTTTGGATTTTAAATGGAAAGTAATGTGATGAACAACTCAATAGAATAAAGTGAGTTGTTATAATATAGATGTTAACCCCCTTAATGTAATGAAATTGATCAGAGCTTGTAGTCTCTTTGCCCTCTTTCTGTCTCTTTGGGCATGTGGAACCCGGATGCCGGATGCAAACCCCGTTTCTTATGCGGATTTGGTGAATCCCTTTATCGGTACTGATTTTACAGGAAACACCTATCCGGGTGTTCAAGCACCGTTCGGCATGGTTCAGCTCAGTCCGGACAACGGGCTGCCGGGGTGGGACAGGATTTCCGGGTATTTTTATCCGGACAGCACCATTGCAGGCTTCAGCCATACGCATCTCTCCGGAACCGGAGCAGGCGACCTGTATGATATTTCCTTTATGCCGGTGACTTTGCCTTATCGGGAAGCGGAAGCTCCGTTAGGCATTCATTCCATGTTCTCTCACTCGGAAGAGTCGGCAAGTGCCGGATATTATCAAGTGCGTCTGAAAGATTATAATATCAATGTGGAGTTGACGGCTACGGAGCGTTGCGGCATCCAGCGATATACCTTTCCTGAAGCCGATGCCGCAGTTTTCCTGAACTTGCGGAAAGCCATGAACTGGGACTTTACAAACGATTCGCATGTTGAGGCGGTCGATTCGGTCACTATTCAAGGTTATCGTTTTTCCGACGGTTGGGCTCGTGGTCAGCGCGTCTACTTCCGCACCCGTTTTTCCAAACCTTTTATTTCGATGCAGCTCGACACAGCGGCTGTGTTGAAGGATGGCCGGCGAATCGGGACGTCGGTCGTTGCACGGTTTGATTTCAAAACCAAGGCCGGCGAACAGATACTTGTCAGCACGGCTATTTCCGGAGTAAGCATGGAAGGGGCGGCACGCAATCTGGCAACCGAAGTGCCCGAAGATGATTTCGACAAGTACTTGGGTGCTACCCGCAAAGCTTGGGACAAACACCTCGCCCAAATAGAAATCACCTGTGACGACCCTGATGAGAAAGCCAAGTTCTATACGGCTTTGTATCATTCCATGCTGGCTCCTACTGTTTACTGTGATGTGGATGGAGCTTACTACGGCCCTGACAGGAAAATCCATCAGGCCGTGGGGTGGACCAATTACAGTACTTTTTCTTTGTGGGACACTTACCGTGCGGCACATCCCCTCTATACGTTTATCGCCCCCGAACGGGTGAACGATATGGTGAAATCATTCCTCGCCTTTTATGAGCAGAACGGGCGCCTTCCCGTATGGAACTTCTATGGCAGCGAGACGGATATGATGATAGGCTATCATGCTGCGGCGGTCATTGCCGACGCATATTTGAAAGGTATTGGCGATTTTGACCCTGAGCAGGCTTTGGAGGCGTGTGTCAACACGGCCAACATCGACTCGTATCGTGGCATCGGATTGTATAAGAAACTGGGCTATGTCCCTTACAATCTGACGGATGCTTATAATGCGGAAAACTGGTCGCTCTCTAAAACACTGGAATATGCTTACGATGATTATTGCATTGCCCGTATGGCAGAGAAGTTGGGGCAGAAGCAGACGGCGGACGAGTTTTATAAGCGTGCCGGGAATTATAAGAATGTATATAATCCGCAGACCTCTTTCATGCAGCCGCGCGATGACAAAGGATGGTTCATAGAAGGTTTCTCGCCCGATGATTACACCCCGCATATTTGCGAAAGCAATGGCTGGCAATATTTCTGGTCGGTGCAGCATGATGTCGATGGATTGATAGCCCTTGTAGGAGGTAAAGAACGCTTTGCCCAAAAGCTGGACAGCATGTTCACCTACCACCCTTCTGCCGATGACGAGCTTCCTATTTTCAGTACCGGCATGATTGGGCAATACGTACACGGCAATGAGCCGAGCCATCATGTCATCTATCTGTTCAATGCTGCCGGCCGGCCGTGGAAGACGCAGGAGTATGCAGCCAAGGTGATGCACGAACTCTATAAGAACACGCCGGACGGTTTGTGCGGCAACGAAGATTGCGGTCAGATGTCTGCTTGGTATGTGTTCAGCGCAATGGGTTTTTATCCGGTAGATCCGGTTAGCGGCAGATGCGAAATAGGTACTCCGCTATATCCGGAGATGAAGTTGCATCTGCCCGGCGGAAAGGTGTTTACGGTATTGGCGCCTGCTGTAAGCAAGACCAACTGTTATATCCGCTCTACGAAGTTTAACGGTAAGGTTTATGATAAAACGCATATTACCTACGAACAGATAATGGGCGGCGGCGTTCTTGAATTTGAAATGGGAGATAAGATTTAAACAGACTATTATAATCCGAATGATAATGCCATGAGAAAACTATTCGTTTTGATTTGCTTTGTAAGTTGTGCCTTGAGAGCACATTCCACTGAAGATTTTACCCGATATGTAAATCCGCTTGTGGGCACATTGTCTACTTTCGAGCTGTCCACCGGAAATACCTATCCCGCCATAGCCCGTCCGTGGGGCATGAACTTCTGGACGCCTCAGACTGGCAAGATGGGCGACGGTTGGCAATATGTATATACGGCTCATAAAATCCGAGGCTTCAAGCAGACCCACCAGCCCAGTCCTTGGATCAACGACTATGGGCAATTCTCCATCATGCCGGTAGTGGGCAGGCCGGAGTTTGACGAAGAGAAACGTGCCAGTTGGTTCTCCCATAAGGGGGAGGTTGCCCTTCCACATTATTATAAGGTGTATCTTGCCGAACATGATGTGTTGGCCGAGTTTACACCCACAGAACGTGCTGCCCTGTTTCGCTTCACCTTTCCCGAAAATGAGCACTCTTATATTGTGGTCGATGCCTTTGACAAGGGTTCGTATGTGAAGATACTACCGGAACGGAATAGGATAATCGGCTATACCACCCGCAACAGTGGCGGCGTGCCCACGAACTTCAGAAACTATTTCGTGATAGAGTTCGACAAGCCTTTTACGTATAAAGCATCGGTTGCCAATGGAGCGTTGCACAAAGACGTGGATGAGCAGCAGGCCGCACATACCGGTGCCATTATCGGCTTCAAAACCCGTAAGGGCGAAAAGGTGCATGTGCGCGTGGCTTCCTCCTTTATCAGCCTTGAGCAAGCCGACAGGAATCTGAAGGAACTTGGCAACGATGCTTTCGATACATTGGTACGGAAAGGACAGGATGAGTGGAACAGGGTGTTGGGCAGAATCGTGATAGAAGGAGGCAGCCTCGACCAATACCGTACCTTCTATTCCTGTTTGTATCGCTCCTTGCTTTTCCCGCGTGCATTCTACGAGTACGGCGAGGATGGCAATCCGATTCATTACAGCCCTTACAACGGCGAGGTACTACCGGGGTATATGTACACCGACACAGGCTTTTGGGACACCTTTCGTTCCCTTTTCCCATTCCTGAACCTGATGTATCCCTCGGTGAACAAGAAGATTCAGGAGGGGCTTGTCAATACCTACAAGGAAAGCGGTTTCTTTCCCGAATGGGCCAGTCCCGGACACCGTGATTGTATGATTGGCAATAACTCGGCTTCGGTACTTGCCGATGCTTACCTGAAAGGAGTGAGGGTAGAGGATGTGCAAACGCTTTATGAAGGCTTGATTCATGGAACGGGTCATGTTCATCCCAAGGTCTCTTCTACCGGCCGTTCGGGGTACGAGTATTACAATAAACTGGGCTATGTGCCTTATGACGTGAAGATCAACGAGAATGCAGCCCGCACGCTGGAGTATGCTTACAATGACTGGTGCATCTACCGGATGGCCAAAGCTTTGAATAGGCCTGAGAAAGAACAAAAACTCTTTGCCCGGCGTGCCATGAACTATCGGAATGTGTTCGACGAGGAGAGTAAACTGATGCGGGGACGTAATAAAGACGGACGGTTTCAGTCGCCTTTCTCACCTTTGAAGTGGGGTGATGCTTTTACCGAGGGCAATAGTTGGCACTATTCGTGGTCGGTATTTCACGATCCGCAAGGCCTGATAGAGTTGATGGGCGGCAAAGAATCGTTCGTGCAAATGCTCGACTCGGTTTTTATTGTTCCGCCCTTGTTCGACGAAAGCTATTACGGACAGGTCATCCACGAAATTCGTGAGATGACGGTAATGAATATGGGTAACTATGCCCACGGCAATCAACCCATTCAGCACATGATTTATTTGTATAACTATGCCGGTCAGCCTTGGAAGGCGCAATATTGGTTGCGTCAGGTGATGGACCGCATGTACACTTCAGGCCCTGACGGTTACTGCGGCGATGAGGACAACGGCCAGACCTCGGCTTGGTATGTGTTCTCGGCGTTGGGTTTCTATCCGGTTTGTCCGGGAGCGGACGAATATGTCTTGGGCACTCCTTTGTTTAAGAAAGCCACACTTCATTTCGAAAATGGCAAGTCATTGATTATCGACGCAGCCAATAATACGCCGGATAATCCGTATGTTGAATCGCTTCGGTTCAATGATAGCGACTATACGAAGAATTATTTGAAGCATGAGGATTTATTGAATGGCGGAACGCTGATGTTCAACATGGGTAACCGGCCAAATAAGGATAGGGGCACACAGCCGGAAGATTATCCTTATTCTTTTTCGAACGAATTAAAAGAGTTGAAAAGGAAATAAGGGATAGAGTGGAAGTAAACTTCAAATGGATTTAGAATTAAATTTTGGTATCACAGTGAAACGATTCTTGATATTTCTTGCTTCTCTTGCTATGACAGCAATTGATGCCGTTGCACTACCTTCAGACAGTGTGCGCATCATTCCCCAACCCCGTCACCTGCATGTCAAGGCGGGAAGATATGACGTGTCCCGGCATGTTGCATTCTACTGTAATCTGCCTTCAAAGGAGAAAGATGATTTTGCTCGCTATCTCGAAAACTCTCCTTGGAAACTGAAGAAAGGGGGTAAGAAATCGCCCATTGTTTTTGTGCAAGAAGCGTCTTGTTTGGCAAGTTGTGGTGAAGAAGGGTATCGGCTGACGGTGAACAAGCAAGGTATTAAAGCCGAAGCCGCATCATCTGCCGGATTGTTCTATGCTTTCCAATCGCTGTTGCAACTGGCGCAACCGGACGGAAAGGGAGGCTGGCGTCTGCCTTTGGTGGAAATAGAAGATGCTCCGCGCTTTCCCTACCGTGGATTGCATTTCGACGTTTCCCGTAATTTTCGTACCAAGGAGTTCATTAAGAAACAACTGGATGCTTTGGCACATTATAAAATCAATCGTTTTCATTGGCATTTGACAGATGGAGCGGGCTGGCGTATAGATATAAAAAAGTATCCTGAGCTGACACGGCAGACTGCCTACCGTCCTTTTCCGGACTGGAAAAGCTGGTGGAAAGGCGGAAAGAGTTATTGTGAAAAAGATGCTCCGGGTGCTCAGGGAGGTTTCTATACGCAGGCGGATATCCGCGAGGTGGTGGAATATGCCCGCCGACGGCATATTACGGTCATCCCCGAAATCGAGATGCCGTCGCACTCGGAAGAGGTGCTTGCAGCCTATCCCCGATTGGCTTGCGATGGCAACAGGCAGTCTGGTTCGGAATTGTGTCCGGGTAAAGAAGAAACATATACTTTCCTGACAAATGTATTGACGGAGGTCATGGAGCTTTTCCCGTCAGAATACATTCACATAGGTGGCGATGAGGCGTCTACGGCTCATTGGAAAAAGTGTCCGGATTGTCAGGAACGTATCAGGAAAGAAGGATTGAAAGATGAAAGTGAACTGCAAGGATATTTGATAAGTCGTATCGAAACGTTCTTGAAAGCGCATGGACGTAAGATGATAGGCTGGGATGAAATATTGAGTGGAGAATTGCCCGAAGGAACCGGCGTTACGGTCTGGCGTAACGAAGCGAAAGGTGTTGAGGCTGTGCGCAGGGGACTTTACACAGTGATGTCTCCCGGCAGCCATTGCTATTTCGACTTTTATCAGGATGCGCCTGCCACACAGCCGGAGGCGATAGGCGGCTATACAAGCCTGCAGAAAGTCTATTCTTACAATCCGATTCCCGAAGAACTTGCCGGGGAAGAAACCGTCGGCATATGCGGTGTGCAGGCCAATGTCTGGACTGAATATATACCTACTGCCGACCATGCGGAATACATGATTTATCCCCGTGTATTGGCTTTGTCCGAAGTAGCTTGGACACCGGTCGACCGGAAAGACTGGAAGCGTTTTCGTGAAGTTGCTTTGCGCGAGGTAGATAGGTTGCGGTCTTGCGGCTATCATACGTTCGACCTGAAGAATGAGGTGGGCGAACGCCCCATCGCCTTGACGGTAGACAATCATCTGGCAAAAGGAAAGAGAGTAAAATATGCGTACCCTTACGCCTCGCAATATAAGGCAGGAGGAGATTCGGCTTTGACGGACGGGTTGCACGGCGGATGGACGTATGGAGACTGTCGTTGGCAGGGATTTCTAAACTCGGATGTAGAGGTGACGGTCGACTTGGAGCGGCAGGAGTATATCGGTCAGATAGCTGCGGACTTTATGCAACTGATAGGGCCGTATGTCTGGTTGCCTAAAGAGGTGATACTCTCGGTTTCTGCCGATGGAAAAGTATTTACGGATTTGAAGCGGATAGAAACTGAAATATCGGTGACAGACGAGAAGTTGACATTGCAAACGTATGTCTGGGAGGGAGATTGTAGGGCACGGTATGTACGCCTGCGGGCAAAATCCAACGGTATAGTCGGCAGTTGGATTTTTATGGACGAGTTGGTGGTGGGTGCTTGTACAGCGACCCATGAAGGCGGTGGTTTTGCTAATTAATTAAAAAAGTAAATGATTAATATTAGTAGTCAAGCTGAATAAATTGTATCATTTATGTGTGTAAGAACAATATGTATATCTATAAACTTAAATTAAGCATGAAGAACATGAAAATGATTGCATTGCAGGCTGGTTGCCTCTTGCTGTTGGGCATGGCGGTATGCAATTGTACCTCCACTGCTTCGGAAGAAGATTATGCCTCTTACGTAAATCCTTTCATCGGTACGGGCGGACATGGACATACCTATCCCGGTGCGGTAGTTCCCAATGGAATGATTCAACCCGGTCCCGATACACGTATTTACCAGTGGGATGCCTGTTCGGGTTACTATTATGAGGATTCCACCATCAACGGTTTCTCGCACACGCACCTCAGCGGTACGGGATGCGGTGATTACGGCGACGTGTTGCTGATGCCTACCGTAGGCCGTCAGGAGTATCATGCCATGGGCGAAAAGAGCCAGCAGATGGCTTATGCTTCTGCTTTCTCTCACGAGAACGAGAAAGCCGAACCGGGATACTATTCCGTATTTCTTGACCGTTATGGCGTGCAGGCCGAATTGACAGCCACCAAGCGTGCGGCCATCCACCGTTATACGTTCCCCGAATCGGAAGAATCCGGTTTTATCTTGGATTTGGATTACAGCCTTCAGCGTCAGAAAAATGAAGAGATGGAATTGGAAGTGGTCAGTGATACCGAGATCCGCGGGCGTAAGAAGACCGTTTATTGGGCTTTCGACCAATACATCAACTTCTATGCCAAGTTCTCCAAACCGTTTACTTATACCATGGTGACGGATTCCATGGCGCTGGATGAGGGCGGTCCTCTTCTGCCTACTGCTAAGGTGTTGTTGAAGTTCCGAACGAAAAAAGCCGAGCAGATATTGGTGAAAGTAGGAGTCTCGGCTGTCGATATGGATGGCGCACGCAAGAATGTAGAAGCTGAATTGCCGGAATGGGATTTTGACGGTGTACGCCGTTCGGCACGCCAAGCATGGAATGACTACCTTTCCAAGATAGACATTGAAACGGCCGATAAGGACCAACGAACCATCTTCTATACGGCACTCTATCATACCGGCATGCACCCCAATTTGTTTACGGATGCCGACGGCCGCTATCTGGGTATGGACTTGAAAGCGCATCAGGGCAGTGTGGAACAGCCCGTTTACACCATCTTCTCTTTGTGGGACACATTCCGTGCCTACCATCCGTTGATGACAATTATAGACCCCGATTTGAATCAGGCTTTTATCCGTTCGCTGATACAGAAGGAACGCGAGGGCGGTGTTTTCCCCATGTGGGAGCTGGCCGGCAATTATACGGGTACGATGATTGGTTATCATGCGGCTTCCCTCATTGCCGATGCCTATATGAAAGGCTATCGTGACTTCGATGTGCAGGCGGCATATCGCGGTTGCTTGCGTACCGCCGAACATGACACGGCCGGTATCAAATGTCCGCCTTTGGTGTTGCCGCATCTGATGCCGCAAGCCAAATACTGGAAGAACAAGATTGGCTATGTGCCTTGCGACAAAGACAATGAGGCGGTGGCCAAAGCGTTGGAATACGCGTATGATGATTGGTGCATCTCCCTATTAGCTCGTGAACTGGGCGACACGGTGAACCTGCGGAAATATGCCGATTTCAGTAAGGGATATGTGAAGTATTTCGATCCTTCCACCCGTTTTATGCGTGGGCTGGACAGTAAAGGCAATTGGCGTACGCCGTTCAATCCCCGTTCCTCCAATCACCGCAACGACGACTATTGCGAAGGTACTGCTTGGCAGTGGACTTGGTTTGTGCCTCACGATGTGGAAGGACTGGTAGAACTGATGGGAGGCCGTGAAGCTTTCATCGGCAAGCTGGATTCCTTGTTCGTGGCAGATTCTTCCTTGGAAGGTGAACTGGTGTCTGCCGATATCTCCGGTTTGATTGGGCAGTATGCTCACGGCAATGAGCCGAGCCACCACATCACTCATTTCTACAACTACGTGGGGCAACCTTGGCGCACGCAGGAATTGGTGGACGAAGTGTTGCAGACGCTTTATTTCAATAACCCGAACGGCCTTTCCGGCAATGAAGACTGCGGGCAGATGTCGGCGTGGTATGTGCTGAATGCCATGGGATTCTATCAGGTATGTCCCGGCCGTCCGGTCTATTCCATCGGCCGCCCGCTCTTTGACAAGGCTACGGTGAACCTGAAAGACGGGAAGAAGTTTACGGTGAAAACCACCGGCAACAGCCGCACGAACAAGTACGTACAGAAAATGTTGCTGAACGGAAAGGAACTTGTCCAACCGTTCTTTATACATCAGGATATAATAGACGGAGGTACTCTGGAGTTGGTAATGGGCGATAAGCCTGTAAGAATGAATAACAGATAACACGTGAAATAGGTATGAATCACAATAATTCTCGAAACCCGATATCTTGGGTACCTTCCGTCTATTTCGCCATGGGACTGCCTTTCATTGCAGTGAACCTGGTTTCTACGTTCATGTTCAAGGATTTGGGCATATCCGATACGCAGATTGCTTTCTGGACATCGGTCATCATGATGCCTTGGACGTTGAAGTTTCTTTGGAGTCCTTTTCTGGAGATGTATCGGACAAAGAAGTTCTTCGTTATCGTCACTCAGTTGCTGAGCGGACTCTTGTTCGGCCTTGTAGCTTTCTCTTTGAAGTTCGATTATTTCTTTGCCGTCAGCATTTCCACGATGGCGGTCATAGCCATCAGCGGCGCCACGCACGATATTGCTTGCGACGGTGTGTACATGGCCGAGCTTTCGCCTGCCGACCAAGCCAGGTACATCGGTGTGCAGGGGGCTTTTTATAACATCGCCAAGCTGGTGGCCAATGGCGGTTTGGTGGCATTGGCAGGCATGCTGGCCGAGAGCTTCGGGGCTGTGGAAGGCAGGTCGGTGCAGGAGAATATGCCGGCCTATAAAGAAGCATGGATGATAATCTTCATCGTTATTGCCGTGCTGCTGGTGGTGCTCGGACTGTATCACTCCAAAATGCTGCCTTGCACGCAGGTGAGCGAACACACCAAGCGTTCGGGTGCCGCAGTGATGCGCGAACTGTGGGAGGTGATAAAGAACTTCTTCACGAAGCGCCACATTATCTATTACATCTGTTTCATCATCCTTTATCGTTTTGCCGAGGGTTTTGTGATGAAGATAGCCCCGCTGTTTCTGCGCGCCTCGCGCGAGGTCGGTGGATTGGGACTTTCACTAACCGAAATCGGCACACTCAATGGCGTACTCGGTTCGGGTGCTTTTGTGCTGGGTTCTTTGCTGGCAGGTATCTATGTGTCTAAGCGCGGCTTGAAGAAGACGCTGTTCTCTCTTTGCATCGTGTTCAACTTCCCGTTCATGGCCTATACGCTGCTGGCTATCTATCAGCCGGAGAATCTTTACGTGATAGGCGCAGGCATCGTGGCGGAATACTTCGGCTACGGTTTCGGCTTTGTGGGGCTGACGTTGTTCATGATGCAGCAGATTGCTCCGGGCAAACATCAGATGTCCCACTACGCTTTTGCGTCGGGCATCATGAATCTGGGTGTTATGCTTCCGGGCATGATGAGCGGCTTTTTCAGCGATCTGCTTGGATATGAGAAGTTTTTTATCTATGTGTTGCTGGCGGCCATTCCGTCGTTGCTGATAACGTACTTCATCCCGTTCACGCATGATGATTCGAAAACCTGATTTGAAGAAGGGGTATCGTCCTTTCGGGCAAGATACCTTGCAATATGATTAATCTTAATTACTAACTTAACCAATAAACAGTTGATATGAACAGCAAGTTTACCATGCCGTGGGAAGACCGTCCGGCAGGATGCACGGACGTCATGTGGCGTTACTCCCAAAATCCCGTTATCGGACGTTATCAAATCCCCTCGTCCAACAGTATTTTCAACAGTGCCGTAGTACCTTTCGGCGATGGCTTTGCCGGTGTGTTCCGTTGCGACAACAAGGCGGTGCAGATGAACATCTTTGCCGGGTTCAGTAAAGACGGCATCCATTGGGAAATCAATCACGAGCCTATCCGTTTCAAGGCCGGAAACACGGACATGATAGAGTCGGAGTATAAGTACGACCCGCGTGTGACATGGATTGAAGACCGTTATTGGATTACGTGGTGTAACGGTTATCACGGACCCACTATCGGCATCGGCTATACCTTCGATTTCAAGGAATTCTTCCAGTGCGAAAACGCTTTCCTGCCTTTCAACCGCAACGGAGTACTGCTTCCGCAGAAAGTGGGCGGACGCTATGCCATGCTGAGCCGTCCGAGCGACAATGGCCATACGCCTTTCGGCGATATCTACATCAGTTATAGTCCGGACATGAAATACTGGGGTGAACATCGGTGTGTGATGAAGGTTACTCCTTTCCCTGAGAGCGCATGGCAATGTACGAAGATAGGGGCAGGTTCCGTGCCGTTCCTTACGGACGAAGGCTGGCTGATGTTCTATCACGGTGTGATTACCACTTGCAACGGCTTCCGCTACTCCATGGGAGCGGCCATTCTCGACAAGGAGAACCCGGCGAAGGTGCTGTATCGCACGCGCGAGTATCTGCTTGCACCGGCCGCCCCCTATGAATTGCAAGGCGATGTGCCCAATGTGGTGTTCCCTTGTGCAGCCTTGCAAGACGGCAAACGAGTGGCGGTGTATTACGGCGCAGCCGACACGGTGGTGGGAATGGCCTTCGGATATATCTCTGAAATTGTAGAGTTCACGAAGCGTACAAGTATCTGATTCTTGCAGCCATGAAACGACTGATTTCCTTTTGCATCTTCTCTCTCGGCCTGCTTGCGGCAGCATCGGCGACGGACAAACGCCCTGCCGACTATGTCAATCCGTTTATCGGCACTACCAACTTCGGAACCACCAATCCCGGTGCCGTCTGTCCCAACGGAATGATGTCCGTAGTGCCTTTCAATGTGATGGGGTCGGAAGACAACAAATACGACAAGGACGCCCGTTGGTGGTCTACTCCCTACGAATATCACAACTGCTTCTTTACCGGATATTCGCATGTCAACCTCAGCGGAGTAGGATGCCCTGATTTAGGTTCATTGCTGCTGATGCCTACTACTGGTGAGCTTTCTGTAGACTACAGAGAATATGGCAGTCGCTATACAGATGAGCAGGCCTCTCCCGGATACTACAGCAATTTCCTGACTCGCTATCGGGTGAAGACCGAGGTCACTGCAACGTCGCGCACCGGTGTGGCTCGCTTTACTTTCCCGGCAGGGCAGAGTCATGTGTTACTGAATTTGGGCGAAGGACTAACCAACGAAACCGGTGCTTTTCTGCGCAGGATAAGCGACTGTGAGTTCGAAGGCATGAAGGTGCTGGGCACATTCTGTTACAACCCGCAGGCTGTGTTTCCCATCTATTTCGTGATGCGCGTCAACAAGCAGCCGATGGCTTCGGGCTACTGGAAAAAGCAGCGCCCCATGACCGGAGTAGAAGCCGAGTGGGATGCCGATAATGGCCGTTACAAACTCTATACCCATTATGGCAGGGAACTGGCGGGTGATGATATCGGCGCATATCTTACGTTCGATACCGGAGAAGGCGAACAGATTGAAGTGCAGATGGGCGTTTCGTTCGTCAGCATGGAGAATGCCCGTCTCAATCTGGAGACCGAGCAGAAAGGCAAAGACTTCGGACAAATACAGGACGAAGCCCGTCGCCGCTGGAACGATGACCTGTCACGCATTCTGGTGGAAGGAGGTACGGACGAGCAGAAGACCGTATTCTATACAGCACTCTACCATACGTTGATGCACCCTAACATCTTACAGGATGTCAACGGACAATATCCGGCCATGGAAAGCGATAAGGTAGTCACCACGCAAGGCGACCGCTATACCGTCTTCTCTTTATGGGACACGTATCGCAACGTACACCAGCTTCTCACTTTGGTGTATCCCGAACGGCAGTTGCAGATGGTGCGCTCTATGCTCGATATGTATCGGGAGCACGGGTGGCTGCCCAAATGGGAACTGTATGGCCGCGAGACGCTGACCATGGAGGGAGACCCTTCCATTCCCGTCATCGTGGATACTTGGCTGAAAGGCCTGCGCGACTTTGATATCGAATCGGCCTACGAAGCCATGCGCAAGGGAGCCGTCACGCCGGGAGCGGAAAACCTGTTGCGTCCGGACAACGACGATTATATGTCTTTGGGGTACGTTCCGCTGCGCGGACAATACGACAACTCCGTGTCGCATGCGCTGGAGTATTACATTGCCGACAATGCCCTTGCACGCATAGCCACCGCGCTTGGCAAGGAGGCGACAGCACGTGGAGAAAAAGAGAAGGCACATCTGTATCAAGCCGATGCCCGCTTGTTCCACGAGCGTTCGTTGGGCTACAAACACTATTACAGCAAGCAGTCAGGCACATTCCGCCCCATCTTGCCGGACGGTGAGTTTTATGCTCCTTTCGACCCGAAGCAAGGCGAGAACTTCGAGCCCAATCCCGGTTTCCACGAAGGGTGCGCTTGGAACTACACGTTCTATGTGCCCCACGATGTCAAAGGGCTGGCACGGCTCATGGGAGGAAAGAAGTCGTTTGTCGACAAGCTGCAACGTGTGTTCGATGAGGGGCTTTATGACCCAGCCAATGAGCCTGACATCGCCTACGCCCACCTTTTCTCCTACTTCAAGGGCGAAGAGTGGCGCACGCAGAAGGAGTTGCATCGCTTGCTTCAGAAGCATTTCAAGAATGCTCCCGACGGCATTCCCGGCAACGACGATACAGGCACGATGTCTGCTTGGGCTGTTTTCAATATGATGGGCTTCTATCCCGACTGTCCCGGCGAGCCGGCTTATACGCTTTCAACGCCGATATTCGATAAGGTGACCATCCGGCTCGACCCGAAGTTCTGGGGGCGTGACCGCTTGGTGATAGAAACGGAGCGTCCCTCGGAAACGTCTCTTTACGTCCGTGAAATGAAGCTGGGCGGCAAGAAGCTGCTGCGCTATCGCATCTCTCACGAAGAATTGGTGCAGGGAGGGCACTTGCGTTTCAAGCTTCGATAGGAACGGAAAAGCATACCGATATAATATCCACACATCATGGTTGCCCGTCGTTTATGTGACTCACATCAACGACGGGTTTCTTTTTTATTCAAGGCCTACCCCGTATTTTTGCCTGCTAATCACATAAATCATAATACAGATGTTAGGATTCCTATTCAAATTCAAGAGAGCAGGCATTGCAAAGGAGAGCAGTACAAAGAAGTCAAGAGCAAGTAAAGAGCGGAGCGCCGTCCCCACGCTTTCGGGTTTCACCGGTGCGGCATCCCGTGGCGTGAGCCGCTCCACGGCCGACAACTACCGCACGGCCGTGCGCTCTTTCGTCCGCTTCAACTCCGGCAGGGACCTGCCGCTATCCGCGCTGGATGCCGACACCGTGCGTGCATACGAGCGTTGGCTGCGCGGGCAGGGCGTATGCCCCAACACCTCCTCGTGCTACCTGCGCTCCCTGCGCGCCATCTACAACAAGGCGGCGGCAAAGCGGCTCGTGAAGGACAGGGCGCCGTTCACGGGCGTGTTCACGGGCAACGAGCGCACCGTGAAGCGTAGCATCGGGGCGGAGGAGATGCGCAGGCTGATTCTTTCCACTTTCAGCCCTCCCTGCGGGGGAGGCTCCGGGAAAGAGGCCGTACCGGCTCCGGGGGCTTCGGCCCTCGACCTCTTCCTCTTCTCTTTCTACGCCATGGGCATGCCCTTCACGGACCTGGCGCACTTGAGGAAGCGGCAGGTAAAGGACGGGGTGCTGACCTACCAACGCCGCAAAACTGGCCGGCAGGTCAGGGTGACGCTGGAGCCCTGCATGCTCCATATACTTGCCAAGTACAAGGCGGAGGGCACTGACTATCTCTTCCCCATATTATATAAGGTGAAGGACGGACGGATATGCCCCGTCTCCTATCCCTGCGCCCTGAACCGCTACAACCGCTCGTTGAAGCAGCTGGCCCGGCAGGCCGGGATTGCAGTGAACCTCACCTCCTACGTGGCGCGCCACTCCTGGGCGAGCATCGCCTACGAACAAGGCGTCGACCTGCCCGTCATCTCCAAGGCGCTGGGACATACCGATACCAAGACCACGCTCATATATATCGAAGGGATAAAAGACGAACGGCTGGCGGAGGCCAACCGTGAACTGCTGAACAGGCTTTCCGATGCCACCTCTTGCTAAGAGGTGTACCAATCTTTGTAAGCGCCTGCAAATTAACGTCTTTTATTCCATACAAGCAAGCTTTTTGACAGAAACTTGTATATTCTTTCACACGGGTACCCATATCCGAGTATCCCCATACCCTTTTCCATTCCCCTCCTTTCACCTGTGCATCCGACCTTCTTTCCTTGGAGGCCCGACCGCTTTTTTCACCATCGCTCCGGCTTGTTCCGCCTGTCTGTAAGGCCTTCCTTCTCCCGCTTTGGCCCTTCCTTCCACACCTCTTAGCAAGAGGCGGGTTCCGGGAGCGTTTTCTTCCCGCTTTCGGCGATGCGCTATCCTCCCCTCCCTCTTAGCAAGAGGCAAGTCTCTGTAATACATGTATTAACCCTTTATTCACAGGCAATGAAAAGACCCTTTATTCTTCTGCTTCTCCTGCTTACCCTAGGGCATTCCCATGGTCAGGAGCCCGGCACTCGCCGGGGTACGGACTCCGTCCGTGTCTATTTCCGTCAGGGCGAATCGACCCTCGACCCGCTTTTCCGGGAGAACGGTACGCGACTGCATGCCTTCACCGAACGTTTCCGAACCCTGCTTCAGGACCCCTCGCGTCGCATCCTCGGCCTGCGCGTCACGGCCGGGGCTTCCCCTGAAGGGAGCACGGTCATCAACCGCCGTCTCTCCGAGGAGAGGGCGGAATCCATCCGAAGGTTAGTGTACGACTACTTCCCCCGTGAGGTGGGCTGGCTTGCCACCGTTCCCAAAGGCATCGACTGGGAAGGGCTGGAACGGCTGGTGGATGCCGACCACTCCATCCCCTACCGCTACGAGGTGCTGGAAATGCTCCGCCACACACCCGAGTGGATCACGCAGGGAGGCGTCGTGACGGACGGTCGCAAGCACCGCCTGATGCTGATGAACGGAGGCTCCGTGTGGAGATACCTCGACAGGTGGTTCTTCCCCGAACTGCGCGCCTCCACCCTGCACGTGTGGTACGAGTCGGACAGACAGCCGGCCGCGGCGCGCGACACGCTCTATATCTCCCTGCCTGTCCGCGAGCCGGAGAGGCAGCGGGACACGGTGTACGTGCCCGTGCCCGCCGGGGGGAACACGGCCGTCAACAACAGCTTCTACGGCACGGCGCCCGCCGCGCAGGACAGCCCGCTCCCCGCCCCGCGCAAGCCTTTCCACATGGCCGTGAAGACGAACCTGCTCTACGACGCCGTCGTGGTCCCCAACCTCGGGCTGGAGTTCTACTTAGGCCGCGGCTGGTCCATAGCGGGCAACTGGATGTACACATGGCTCAAGGATGACAACCGCTACCGCTACCACCGCGTCTACGGCGGCGACCTCGAAGTGCGGCGCTGGCTGAGCTACGGCCGCAAGCCGCTGACGGGGCACCACATGGGCGTCTACGGCCTGCTGCTGACCTACGACCTCGAATGGGGCGGCAAGGGCTACTTAGGCGACCGCTGGAGCTACGGAGGCGGCATCTCCTACGGCTACTCCGCCCCCATCGGACGCCGTCTCAACCTCGACTTCACCCTCGGCATCGGCTATCTGGACGGGGAGTATTACGAGTACGTCCCGCAGGAGGGGCATTACGTGTGGAAAGCCACCAAGAAGAGGCGCTGGTTCGGCCCCACCAAGGCCGAGGTGTCATTGGTGTGGCTGCTGGGGCACGATAACGTAAACAAAAAGAAAGGAGGCAAACGATGAAAACGAAGGAAATGATGGAAACAATGAAGGCCGTGGCTGCCGCCGCCATACTGACGGCCTGCGCTGCGCTCGTCGCCGCATTCGTTGCCTGCACGCTCTGCTCGTGCGAGCACAAGGAGCTGGGCATACCCGCCGCAGAAGGGGCGCAGGTGAGCGTACGCTTCGACTGGAGCGGGGCTACGGGAGCCCAAGTCTCGGGAATGGCCCTCTGGCTCTTCCCCGAGGAGGGCGGGAAGCCCATCCCCTACGACTTCGACAACCCGCAGGGCGGAACCGTCACCGTTCCGTGGGGACGCTACCGGGCGCTCTACATCAACAACGACACAGAGACCATCCTGATGCGGGGGACGGAGAAGTACGCCACCTTCGAGCTGTACACACGCCCGAGCAGGCTGCTCGAACCGCTCAACCTCCCGGGGACGCTGCCCGAGGGTGCCAACCCGGCGGGCGAACCCGTGGTACTGGCTCCCGAAGCCGTGTGGGGAGGGAGCCGCACAGACATCGACCTGCAGCCCGGGGCGGAGACCTACACGCTGGTGCTGCCCGTCTACCCGCGGGTGTGCACTTACAGCTTCGAGCTGAAGGGGATAAAGAACCTGAAATACGCCTCTGCCGTGAGCGCCGCCTTCTCCGGAACGGCCGGCTCGCTCTTCCTTGGCGGGGATAAGCCCGCCGAAGGGCGGAGCATGGTTCCTTTTCCCGCGGCATCGGACGGCAAGGAGACGGTCACGGGCCGTACGTTCGTCTTCGGGGCATCCACGGGTACGGACACCTCGCGCGCCCTCACCCTCGTCTTCATCCTGGCCGACGGCAGCAAGCACTACTACCGCTTCGACGTGAGCGACCGGGTGAACAATGCGCCCGACAAACGCAACGTGCACATCCTGCTCGAGGGCCTCACGCTGCCCAAGCCCATCGTCAACGGAGGAGGGTTCCATCCCGACGTGGACGAGTGGGAGACGGAAAACGAAGAGCTGAAGATGTAAAAGATAAACAAGATCGTGATGCGGGCCTCCGGCCCGATAATAAGTGAATAAATAAATAATCAATCAACTAACTCTAAATGAATGAAAGTATGAAAACTATTAAGACAATGAGACAACTGTTCTGCGCGGGCCTCGCGCTTCTGGCGCTGGCCGCCTGCTCGCAGGACGAAACCACCCGGGCGGATCGAAGCGGTGCCATCGGCTTCCGCACCATGCTGGGAAAAGCCACCCGTGCCGTGACCACCAAGGCCAACATGGGTAAGTTCAACGTGACGGCCTTCCCCACCGGAGGGACCAACTACTTCACCAACTTGGAGGTGGCCTCGCCCGACAACGGAACCACCTGGAACACCGCTGCTACCTACTACTGGCCCGCAGGGACACTGAACTTCACGGCCTACGCACCGGTCGACATCAAAACGCTGGTGACCATCGACAAAGACGGGCAGAAGATAGCCGCCTACTCGCCCGTGCAGAAAGTGGCCGACCAGAAGGACATCGTGGTGGCCTTCAACGCCGGAGGCAAGACCACCTACGGAGCCACGGGCGTGCCGATGAACTTCAAGCATGCCCTCTCGCAGATAGAGGTGAAGGCCAAATGTACCAACGGCAACCTCAAGGTGAAGGTGATGGGCGTGAAGCTGGGAGCGGTCAACTCGAAGGCGGACTTCGCTTTCCCGCAGACGGAGACAGCCGCAGCTTACGTCGTACCTCGCGCCAATTGGTCGAACTTGTCCACTCCAAAGGACTATCTGGCCGAAGACGCTGCCGGCACCGGATTGACGCTGACTGCTGCTGCACAAAGCATCATGTTCGGTTCGGACAACTTCCTGATGATTCCCCAGCAGCTGGAGGCCTTCAGCAAGACCAAGCTCGGAGGGGCGTACATCGGTGTGTTCTGCCAGATCTCCAGCGACGACGGCGAGGGCAACCTCACGCAGATTTATCCGGGCGGAAATGCCAACGCCTACGCCTTTACTGCCGTGGGCATCGACACCGAGTGGCTGCCGGGCAAGAAGTACATCTATACGCTGACCTTCGGCGACGGCGGCGGTATCGTTCCGCCCAACCAGGAAAACCCGAACGACCCGACGATTACTCCTCCTACGCCTCCGACGCCTCCCAACCCGAGCACGCCGGGCGACCCCATCCTGGACAAGCCCATCAAGTTCACCGTTACCGTGGATAACTGGACAGACCAGTCGGAGAGCGTGAACATGTAAAGGCCGCGTGAGTAACCCGCATCACGAAACCGGGCGGAAAGGTCGGGACCGGAACGGACTTCTTCTTATCCGATGACCTTTGTGAGTCTTTCCGGGGAGGGCGCGGCGCAGGGAATGCGCGCAAGCCCTCCATACCTTTCCGTCCACGTAATATAGCGGTTAGTGGTCAGCGATGAGTGGCCGGCGGGCTGCGCCCTGCCAACCGTGAACAACTAATCACTAACTGCTAACCGTTAATCACTAACCACTAATCACTAACCGTTAATCACTAATCACTAATCATTAACGCCAAATAATATGGAAAAGAAACATTTCATGGGTATGCTTGCCGCGGGTGCGGCGGCATTGCTGTTCTCGACGCTTCCTGCCGGCTGCACGGACGGGCGGGATGAGATTCCCTCCCCGGGAGGGAGGATAGGGTTTGCGGTCGACCTCCGGAAAGATGGGGATGCGGCGCAGGCCGCACTGACAAAGGGTGCACAGACAAAAGGCGGTGCAACGCAGCCGGACACGCTGCCCGCCGTGAGCGTCATCGCCCTGGAAGATGACGGCTCCGGGCAGATGGAGCCGCTCTACCTGCACGCCGTGACTACGGACGGCATCGGGGACGACGCAACCCCGCAAACCGGCGGTGCACGTACCAAGGCCGCACCCGTGGACAATGCCACGATGTACGACGAGATGTGCGTCACGGCCTTCGTCTATCCGGTGGTGCAGAGCTGGCCGGCGGCCTTTACGGGCGGCAGCGCCACAAGCTACATGCGCACCGTCAGGGTGAAGAAGAGCGATGCCTGGAGCACCGAGTACCGCTGGCCGGGAGCTGCGCGCAGAATCTCCTTCTTCGCCGTGGCGCCCTACGACAGCCCGGGGCTGACAAGGCTGACCGACGGCTCGGGAAGCACGCTGCCCTACCTGAGCTATGCTGTGCCTGCCGATGTTGCCGACCAGAAAGACCTCTTGGTGGCTGCCTCGACCGACAAACCGGGGAACACGAACGCCGCCGAGCCGCTGACGATGAAGCATGCGCTGACGGCCGTGCGCTTCGTCACGGGCGACGACATGCTGGCCGGAACGGTATCGAAGATCACGCTGAAAGGCGTGCATAGTACGGGCAGGCTGCCCCTGCAGGCTTCGGCCGCATGGTATGATTTGGGCGGGGCGAGGGACTTCGCACAGACGTTCTCGCCCGAGGCCGTGGCGCCCGACCCGCAAGCGCCGGATACGCCTCTGACGCCCGAAACGGCCACTTTTATGATGCTGCCGCAAACGCTGCCTGCCGGGGCGAAGATAGAGGTGAGGTACACCGACGGCCTGACCAACACGCAGCGCACCCTTACGGCGAATATTGCCGGAAAGACCTGGCCCATGGGAAAGACGGTGACCTACCGCATCAGCACGAGCAGCATCGTGATTACATCCACATTGGAGGTGACACCGCCGGCTGACTACACCTACCAAGGGGGAAACGGCAGCTACACCGTGAAGAGCTACGCCTCCGTGTCGGGCGGAGGGAGCACGGCGAACGTGCCCATAGCCTGGGAAGTGGAATACTCCGAAGACGGGGTGAGCTGGAACAGCACCAAGCCCACATGGCTCACGACATTCACCGAAAGCGGCGCGGGCGGAACCTCGCCCTCTACATATACCGCCACCGTGGCGGCGCAGGTGAACAGCGCCCCGGCCGACCCGCACAACGAGGCGTTGAAAAACGCCGCACCGGTGAACGACGGGACAAACGCCGACATATACGACCTCTCCACCCACGACGGGCAGGGCAATACCGCCCCCATGCGTACGGCCAACTGCTACATAGTGAACGCCGCCGGGAGGTATAAATTACCACTGGTGTACGGAAACGCGGTGGATTACGTCAAGGTGCCCGGCACGGGGAAGAATACATCGGCATATATCGCCGGGGCAAGTGGCAGCAATATATTGAGTCCCTTTATCAACCACCGTGGATCAGGTATTACCGACCCGTATATTTACAACAATACCTATTGTACACCGGCAAGTTGCACGCTGGTTTGGCAAGACGAGCCGAACCTTGTTACGGACATATCCCTCTCTTCCGACGGGCACTACCTCGAGTTTACCGTGGGGCAGGCCACCATCCGGCAGGGCAACGCCGTAGTGGCGGTGCGCGACGCCTCGAACACCATACTTTGGAGCTGGCACATCTGGGTGACGGACTACAAGCTGGGCACGGGGCTGAAGACCATCACCAATTATCAGCACCATCACTACACACTGATGCCCGTCAATCTGGGTTGGTGCGACGGAAAGGAGGAGACCTACGCCGAACGCACCGTGCAAGTACGCTTCAAGCAGAAGCCTACGGCAGGATACACGCCGGCGGCGACACAGACCATCACAGTGAAACAGAAAGCGCATACCATTACAGCACTTGGCAACAATACCTATTACCAGTGGGGACGTAAAGACCCGTTCGTAGGGGCATTGGAAGGAAAAAATGGAAGTTCGAACAGCATCAACAAGACTTGGTATGACGCATCGGGGGCAACCCACACCGACGAGCGTCCTGCAACAAGCGGTTTCTCATACTATAATGCCTGCATCACTTCCGGTATCACCCGGCCTAATACGTACTGTACGAATGGTCACATGGATTATAAATATTATAACCTATGGGACGCGAATAAAAATACTACTGCTGTCAACAACAACTCTGTTGTAAAGACCATCTACGACCCTTGCCCCGCAGGCTACAAAATGCCTCCGGGCAATGTTTACACCGGCTTTACTACAACCGGAAGCAGTACAAGTGATCCGAACCAATTCAATGTAAGTGGTGCTTGGAACCACGGTTGGAACTTCCATTGCGGACTGAACCACACCGGAGACACCGTATTTTTCCCTGCGGCGGGCTATCGGGGCGACAGTTCCGCAGCCTACAACGTGGGGAGCCACGCCTACTATTGGACGGCGGGGCCGTTCAACACGTACGGCGGGTGGAACCTGCTCTTCTACTCGAGCCTCGTGACCCCGCTGCACAACTACGGCCGGGGCCACGGCTTCGAGGTGAGGGCGGCGCAAGAATAAAGGGAGCGGAGCGACCGTGTCGGCTTCATACCTTTCGTATACATAGTATTAACCGATTAAAAACACGTGTTTATGAAACAAGAACACATCCGTCCGCCGCCCGGCAGGGGCACGATTGTGCAAGGTGCGAAACAGCCTATATACGGGGTGCGAAACCTCGCATATACGAGGCGAGTGACGTCGCATATACGAGATGAGCAACGTCGCATATACGAGACTGAGCACGTCGCATATACGAGACCGGGCACGTCGCATATACGAGACCGGGCGGCACGTCGGCAGATGGCCGGAGAGGCCTCCCGGCAGAGAGTCAACCTTTTAATTATCAACTAAATACATTACTATCATGAGTATAAAATATAAATTGACGAAGAAGAAGAATCCGATGAAGAAAGACGATCCCGCCAAGTGGTATGCCATCCCCAACAGCGAGAAGCCGTTGGCCCAAAAGGCACTGACCCGCGCCGCCACAACCAACACCACCATGGCAGCCATCGAGCTGGAAGCCGCCATGGAGCTGCTGGCGGCCTTCATCCCGCAGCAGTTGCAGCAAGGGCATACGGTGAACGTGCCCGGTCTGGGCTCGTTCCGCCTCTCCTTCAAGAGCGACGGTGTGGAGAAGGTAGACGACTTCCGCCCGGAAAAGATGATCAAGTCGCCCCGCGTGGTCTTCACCCCCTCGAAGGAGCTGAAAGAAAGAACCTTGCACGGCCTTAGCTACGAAGAGGGCGGCGTGCTGGAAAACAAAGTAAGCTACGCCTCGCTGGCGGACTACCGCAAAGCCAAAGGACTGCCAACACCGGGAGAAAGCGGCGGCACAGGCGGCAGCAGCACGGGCGGCGGCGGTGGCACGGGCTCGGGCGGCCAAGGAGAGAATCCGCTTGGTTAGCGGTTAGTTGTCAGTGGTGAGCGATTAGTGGGTGGTGAGTGAAAAACAGAAAGCCTCGAAGCCACACGGACAGCGCTCACCGCTCATCACTAACAACTAACCACTTATCGTTAACCACTCATCACTCATCACTAATCGCGCCATTATCCATGAAATCCTATCGAATCAGCAAAAGAATGCAGGAAGCGGCGGAATTCCGCAAAAACAGCCTTATAAACATCGACATGAAGGGAGAGGCGTTCACGGCCTACGACCGCTCGGCCCTGATATTGCACGCCATATACCCTCAACTGCCGTTGCGCCACGCGACCGGCGAAGACGGAAGGACACGGCCGATGGTGACGGACATCCCGCAGAGAATCATACTCGAGGTGTGCCGCAAGTACCGGTTGGTGGAGGCGACGGCGAGGCTGGTAGATGGTGGTTATGGGAGGTCACCGCATTACTTCAGCGCCTCCAACGTGTAGCCTTGCTGTTGCAGCAGGTTCAACACGCCGTTGTCGCCGGGCAGGTGGCCGGCACCTACTACGAAAAGGGTGGGGGCTTCGCTCATGATGGCGGGCATCTTCTCTGCCCATGCTTTGTTGCGGTTGTCAATCAATGCTTCCATTTCTCCGGGAAGAGGGTCGCAAGCGTCGCCGCGACGTTCGGCAAGCAGTTGCTGCACGATATTCAAGTCTTGCTTCTGATAGGCTGCAATCACACGTTTGACCTGTCCCACGGTTCTGTCGATGTCATGGGCCATGCAGTGCAGAAGTTCTGCCTGACGTTTCAATGTCTGACTATTGAACAGGATGTCTATTTGCGATTGGACTGTTTCCAGTCCGCCCACTTTCTTGCCCTGCTGCTGTGCCTGTTGCTGGAAATAGTTGTCGAGCTGTTCCTGCGGGTTGAAGCCCGGCGTATGTCTCATGTAGAGTATCACGGCAAGCTGTTGGGTGATGGCGGCCGGCTTCAGCTGCGCCAGCATGGCGATGTCCGCCATCATGTTCTCTTTAATCACTTTGCCTACTTCTTCATACTGTTCGGGTGTGAAGAGGCTTTGCAGCGTACTGTCCTCGGGCATCATCATCTGCTGTTGCATGCTTTGCATGAAAGCGGGCGACATCATTTCGCTCATCACCACTTCGCCGTAAATCTGCGTGGTTTCGTTCACGGCTTGCGGCAGGGCGGCAATGCTGTCTTTGATGCCGAGGGGCGCGAGGTGGTAGGTGCCGAAGATGTACGACGGCTTTTCCAACCCCTTGCCGGAGATTTTCCACAAGAGTTGGGCATGGGCGCTCTGCACAAGGCAGATAAGAAGGAGGAGGCTGATGATTTTCTTCATTTGTTCTTTTGTTTTAAGAGTGTGAATTGTTTAATCTGTTTGTTCGGTCGTTGCCTGCGTTTCCTGCATCGGCGCCTGTCCGGTCGTCTCCGCCGCTTCCCCGGCGGTTTCCTCTTCCACACGGATGTTGAAGTAGTCTTCCAGTTCCTTTTCGGCAGAGTTGTGCTCGTTCTTGATGTCGCGGATGATGACGCCGTTTTCCAGTAGGGCGATGCGCGGACACACGTCTACCGTATGGTTGAGGTTGTGGCTGGAGATGATGACGGTGGCACCATGTTCTTCGTTATACTTCTTCAGCAGGTGCTTGATGATGGATTGCGAGCTGGGGTCGAGGAAGTTGAACGGCTCATCCAGAATCAGCAGTTGCGGATGATGGAGCATGGCCGAGATGATGCCCACCTTCTGTTTGTTTCCCATGGAGAAGTTGCGGATGAACTTTTTCTGTCCCAGCACCTCGCCGTTCATGAATCGCTCGAAGGGAAGGAGACGTTCGTCCACCTCTTCTTTCTTCAGTCCGTACATCTTGCCGATGAAGTGGAAATACTCTTCGGGCGTCAGGTAGTCTATCAGGAAACCGTCGTCGATGAAAGCACCCGTGCCTTTTTTCCACTCTTCGCTCCGGCTTACGTCGATGTCGTCGATGGTGACGTTTCCTCTGTCGGCTTTCAGCAGGTCGAGAATGAGGCGGAAGAGGGTGGTCTTGCCCGCACCGTTGTTGCCCACCAGCCCCAGCATATCGCCCTGATGGATGGTATAATTCTTAATGTCGACGGCAACTTTGCTGCCGAATCGTTTCTGAAGATCTGTAATCTGTATCATTTGGTCTATTGGGTTTTAGCGTTCTTGTTTGCTTGAATTTCTATTTCTGTCTGCTGTCTCTGAATCCTTCCATATTCCGGTAGCGGCGTTTCATGAAGCGATGGTAGACGTTTCGCAGCCAGAGGCGCGAAGTGGCGATGAATGCGATGCCGATAACGATGAAGATGCCGGCCACGGTGCTTTCGTCGAACAGTGCTTGAAGCGCGTACAGCAGAATCAGAGGCAGGCCGAAAGCCGCAAGAGAGATGAGGTTTTGCATTCCCGTCCCCATGTTGCGTTGGGTCATCGTGTTATTCATGTCCACCGTCTTGTTGTTGTAGACGGCCATCTGGAA
The DNA here is from genome assembly GCF_002998535.1 of Prevotella heparinolytica. Lineage (NCBI taxonomy): Bacteria > Pseudomonadati > Bacteroidota > Bacteroidia > Bacteroidales > Prevotellaceae > Prevotella > Prevotella heparinolytica. The sequence goes on from NZ_CP027234.1 coordinate 1,313,541, forward strand.
CATGCAGAAGTAGACAAAACCGGGGATGAAGAAGAACCACGAAAGGCAGGTCAGCAGCGTGACCTTTCCCATCACGATGGCCGGTATCATCAGCAGGAGCGGGATAACCTGCCCGCAGGTGTAGATGGTATATTTGGCCTGCAACAAAGCGTAAATGCTCTCCTTGCGGCTCATCAGCCCGTCTATGTAGTTGCCCTCATAGCCCATGATGGTGCTTAAGAAGAGAAGGCCGAAAAGAACGAAATTGTACATCACGAGGAAACTTTTCATGCCTCCCTGATAGGCGTCGGTAAAGGCGATGAGCACGCTGAACATGATGACCACGCCTCCGGCCGAATAGATGGCACGTTTGCATATCTTGTTGCGCAGCAGCAGTTTCAGTTCCAGCTTCATGTATTCGCCCACCTGCCCGTAGCGCTCGAGGAAGCGGTATTCCGATACGCTCTTCACCTGCACGGTGGTGTCTTCCACCTTGTTGATTTCGTTGTACACCATGCGGCCTATCACGTGGCGGGCTGTCAGATAGAAGCAGGCTATCACGGCCAATGTACCGGCAAAGGTGAGCGGGTTGCCTTGGATGTATCCCTCGCCCACATCGGTGGAGAAGTCGAACACCGGGCTATTGTCAGGTATGAACATGACGGCGGCAATGGCTCCGTAAACACCCACCGGAAGCAACAGCCACCAGAAACGCTGCCCCATCAGCGTGCGGCAGAGCAAGTACCAGTAGTTGTTGACAAGCATCAGCAGCCAGATACCTGATAAATAGGTGATGACTCCCGCAACTCCATAGAAGCGGGTGACGGTGATGACGGCAAACGGTACGAAGAAAAAGAACCAGAAGAGATTGAACAAATCCAGTCCTGAACGAAGCAGCAGACAGTCGATGAGCCGGCGGCGCTTGACGGGAAGCAGGATGTAGGGTTTCACTTCTTGGGTGGGTGTCTTTTGGAAAGGCATGCGGGTGACAAAGTCGAGCACAAGGACGAACATCAGGCCGGAGTTCAGAATGTGATAAGGCTCCGTGGATTCGCCTTGCAGGGCAAAGGCAAACATGGTTCCGAAAAAGATGAGATAGCCTGCCCAGAAAGCGGTCATCAGGTAGATCCAGAACTTGGCAAACCGGCTCTTCTCGTACATCGGGTTGCGCTTGTCGGCCAGCCTTCCGTGTTTTCGCAATACTAAAAAGAGGTTCATTGTGGGATATGTATTTAGTTGGTATGTAAAAAGAGGGCGTGACAAAGGCTGAATGGCCGGCATTGCCATGATATGATTCAGGCACGGGCTTCACTGATTGATGCGGTTTTATGAGCTAAACCCGTAGTCTCCGTGCAATCCGTGCCTGAAAGAAATCACATAGGCATTCTTTTTTTTGATACACCCTTTTCCGTAAGTCGGATTATGACACTCTGCCTGTGCTTATTTGGTTTCGGGCACAGTCAGGACAACTGTGATTTTGTTGCCTTGCTTCAGAATGTCGGCGGCAAACTGCTGTATGTCTTTGGCGGTAACAGCGTTTATCGTAGCCTCATAATCCTTGGTGTTGTCTATGCCGGTGCTGAAGTATTCGTCCAGATTGCCCAGCCAGTAGCCGTTCTCTTTCTGGTTGTCTTTATACTTCTTCAGCATATATTCCTTAATCTTTTGCAGATGCTCGGCAGTAGGACCTTCGGCAGCCACCTTTTGCAGTTGCTGGTCGATGATGCCGTTCAGGTGGTCTTTCTTGGCAGGGTCGGTCTGGTAGGCGATTTGCAGAATCAATTGCTCTTTCGGGGCTTTGGTCAGCGATCCGTAAGTGTTTACACCGTACGTACCGCCTTCCTTCTCGCGCACTTCCTCCGTATAGACAAGGTCGAGGGCCTGCGTGAGGAAACTCATCAGGATGCTGTTCCGCAGATTGTATTTGCATTGGCCGCTGTATAGCATGATGATGGTGCCCATGGGCGTCTGTTGCTCTTTGGCATACTCTTTTACGATGTTGCCCTTCTGTATGTCTACATGGTTGTCGCGGATGCTCTCTTTTGCGGCACCGGTAGCGGGCAGCGCGCCGAGATACTGTTCAATCAGCAGTTTGTCCTTTTCAAGGTCGATGTTGCCCACAAAGTAGAAGTTGAAGTCGCCTGCATTGGCAAAGCGTTCCTTGTAAAGCTCGATGACACGGTCGTAGTCAATCTTGTCCACCATATCCGGTTTCAGGTTGATGATGCGCGGATGGTTGTTGTACATCACTTTGCTAAGGGTGTCGCCTATGGAAGACAAAGGGTTGGCTTCCGCACTTTCCAATTGCGCTTTCAGGCGGCTCTTGAAGGAAGCGAACGCTTCTTCGTCCTTACGCGGGGCCGTGAAGGTCAGATAGGTGAGCTGCATCAACGTCTCAAAGTCTTTGGGCGAACAGTTGCCGTGCACATATTCCTGTGTGCCGCCCACACCAGCATTGACGGAAGCTTTCTTTCCGGCAAGCATCTTGGTCAGGTCTATCTTGCTGAAGTTGCCGATGCCACCCACAGAAATGACGTTGTTCATCACTTGCTGGTTGAAATTCAGCGCATCTTTGGTGTCGAACAGGCTGTTACCGCCGGCGCTATAGGCTTTCATGCGGATTTCGTCAGCCTTGAAATCGGTCTTTTTGATGTACACTTTCACTCCGTTGGAGAGCGTCAGCTCGGTAGTGCCGTAGATGGCATCCTGCTTTTCCGAAACAATCTTTCCGCCTTTGGGAGCTTCTTTCATCAGCGGTTCGTTTGAAACCTTGTCTACATACGCTGTGACATCGAAATCCTTCATTCCTTTCAGCAGGGCCACAACTTCCTCTTTGGTAGGATACTTAATGCCTTCTTTCTCGGGAGCAGCAATGAATACCACTTGATTGGTGTCTGCCACCAACTGAGTCTGAACCAACTGATTGATTGCAGCTACCGGGATGTTGGGAGCCACTTGGTTCATGGTGTTGTACTCGAACTCGATGCCGGGGATTGGTTCCGCATTCAGGAAGTGCTGTACATATTGCCTCACGTAAGCGTCGTTCTTATTCTTTTCGCGTTCGGTGTAGGCCGACTCCAGACGTTGCAGATAATTGGCACGAGCACGCTCGTATTCCGATTCAGTGAAACCGAAGCGGCGGACACGTTCCACTTCTGTCAATACGGCTTTCAACGCTTCGCCTATGCCTTCGGCTTTACTGCCGGCGCTTAGCGTAAAGGCTTCTTTGGTCTTGGAGAGGAAGTAGTCGTTATAGCCGGCACTGGCGTATATGAAAGGAGGGTTGGCCGATTGGCGCAGCTCGTTCAGGCGGTTATTCAACATATCCATAGACATGTCCAACAGATAGTCCTGCAACATATACATCATGTTTCCTTTGATGGAGTCGGGCGTAGCGTCTTGCTTGAAGAAAATCATGAAGCTGGGGTCGTCTACTTCTTTATCCTTGCCGATGTAAACAAGCGGCTCTTTGTTGTCCGATACGGGGAAGTAGATGCGTTCTGCGGGATTTACGGGTGCTTTCACATCTGCGAAAGTGGCTTTCAGTTTCTGCTCCATGGAGTCTACGTCGATGTCGCCTACGATGATGATGCCTTGCAGGTCGGGACGATACCATTTGGTGTAGTAGTCGCGAATGGCTTGGTAGGGAAAATTGTCGATGACATCGATGCTGCCGATAGGCATGCAGTCGGCATATTTCGAGCCGGGATATATGACGGGTTGTGCTTCGGTGTAGAGACGCAAGAGCCCGCTGTTGCGGCTGCGCCACTCTTCGTGAATGACGCCGCGTTCTTTGTCAATCTCCTTATCTTCCAGCAATACGGCATTGCTCCAGTCGTGCAGGATGAGCAGGCAGGAGTCTACCACGTTTTGGTTCTCGGTAGGCACATTGCTGATGTTATAAACCGTCTCGTCTACGCTGGTATAAGCATTCAGGTTGACGCCGAACTTGATTCCTTTTGTCTCGCACCAAGGAATGATACCCAATCCTTTTTCATTACCGGGGAAGTTCTTGGTTCCGTTGAAACACATGTGTTCCAGAAAGTGGGCAAGTCCGCGTTGTTGGGGCTCTTCGAGAATAGAGCCGACTTTCTGGGCGATGTAGAATTCAACGCGATGTTCCGGCAAGGCATTGTGGCGGATATAATAGGTCAGGCCGTTGTCTAACTTTCCGATGCGGACGTTCTTGTCAACCGGAATGGGAGGCATCTGCATTTGCGCAGATACTTGTTGGATATTGCAGCAAATAAGCAGTGCAATCATCCAGAAACAGTGTAATAAATGTTTCATTATTAAGCGATATTAATTGGTTTTTGTTTTATATGTCGAAGCCGTGAAGGATAAATCACAGCAGATGAATGTTTTTTTGATTTGCCGGATGAAACTTTATCGGACGGCTTCGCGGATGCGCACCAATTTCGTCAGTAGGTCTTCCAGTAAATCCAGTTTCAACATATTGGCGCCGTCGCTTTTCGCCACGGCAGGGTTTTCGTGCGTCTCGATGAACAGACCGTCTGCGCCTACGGCAATACCGGCTTTGGCCACCGTTTCTATGAGTTGCGGCATGCCCCCCGTCACTCCGCTGGTTTGGTTGGGTTGTTGCAGAGAGTGCGTCACATCCAGAATCACGGGAAAGCCGAATGTTTGCATTTCGGGAATTCCCCGGTAGTCGATTACCAAATCCTGATAACCGAACGTGGTTCCCCGTTCCGTAAGCATGACGTTCTTATTGCCGGCTTCCACTACCTTGTCTGCTGCAAAGCGCATGGCAAGCGGGGAGAGGAACTGCCCTTTCTTGATGTTGACGGTCTTGCCCGTTCGGGCTGCGGCTACCAGCAAATCTGTCTGTCGGCAGAGGAAAGCCGGAATTTGCAGGATATCTACATATTCGGCGGCCATCGCGGCTTCATCGGCCGCATGGATATCCGTAACGGTGGGCACTCCGAAAGTTTCATGTATCTTTTTCAGTATTTTCAGTGCCTTTTCATCACCGATACCCATGAAGGAGTCCGGACGGGAACGATTGGCTTTGCGGTACGAACCTTTGAATACGTATGGGATTTGCAGCTTTTCGGTGATAGCCGTGATACGTTCGGCAATTCGCATCGCCATCTCTTCTCCTTCGATGACGCAAGGGCCTGCCAGAAGAAAGAAATTGCCGGCAGGATTGTTTTTCAGTTCAATCATATCTTTTATTTTAATATTATATGTCTCTTTGTTAATTCGCTCTCGGTTTCTTCTGAGGTTCGTCTCTACTCCGGGGCAACTCCGTACCAACGCCTTCCTTCCTTTGTCTTTTCTTCGTATTTTCTTCGATCTCTATATGCGAAGCAGATAAGAACTTGATAAGAACTTGGTACGAACTTGATACGAACTTGATACGAAGTAACTGCTTTATCAACGATAGGCCTCTTCTGCTTTTCCGTTTTTCTGAAAAGTCTGGTTTTAGTCGGGAATTATCAGAGTGACGGCCTCGTGTAAGATACCGATGTCCAACGGGAAGTGGCGGTCCAGAATACGTCCGTCCAAATCGACGGATGCGTTTTGTGCCCGCAACACCTTTACTTTCTGGGTGCGGTAGGGCATAACTACCTTATGGTTGAGAATCCGGCCTTGGATAAGCATCCATAGTCCCGACCAAAGTTGCAGCAGTTCCGGACGGTGAATGACGGAGACGTCCAGCCAGCCATTATAGGGCACTGCGCTTGGCGCTTGTCCGTAGCCCCATGCACTGCCTATGCAGACAGTCATGATGCGTCCGCGTATATGTTCGCCGTTTATTTTGAGATGCATCCGGTACAGCTTACGTTCGAAGATAATGGAAAGCAGTGCCATGAAATAGGAGAGGACCTTGACGCCCCAGAAACGTTTGCATTGGTCGGTGATTTTCACGATGCGGGCACCCAGCCCTATGTTGATGGCATTGAGGAAATAGCGGGTCAGATGCTTTTCGCCATCGTAGTAATGGCAGGTTCCTACATCAATCTTCCGGCGTCGGTTGTTGATGATGCAATCCACGGCTTTTTTGTAGTCCTGGCTCATCTCCCAATAGTCGGCAAAGTCGTTGCCTATGCCGTTGGGGATGATGCCGATGGCAATGTCTTTCTTATCGGGGGCATTGGAAAACATGATACCGTTGATGACATCGTTCAATGCACCGTCACCTCCTACTACAACGATGGTACGGTAGCCGTTGTTGGCAAGAAATCTTGCCAGACGTTCTACCGAGCCGAATCCTTCGGACTGCAGGTAGTCGTAAGCCACGCCTTTGGAGTCCATGTATTCTTTGATTTCTTTCCATCGTTTCTGCACTTTTCGTGTCCCGGCTTTGGGATTGTATATCACTCCCCATTTTTCAGGTTCCGTACTCATAGAATTGTTCCTTTCAGTAGGTTCTAACATTTTCTTTTCACATCAGCGTTGCAGTCTTTTCGCCAAAGATACTAAATCTCTTTGAGTTTTGCTTTTACAAAGGCTATCTTTTCTTCCATCGGGCATCGGGCATTTATCCAATGAATGGTGAATCCGCGCCGTTCCATACCTCGAAACCATGTCATCTGCCGTTTGGCAAATTGATGAATGGCTATCTCCAACTGATGGAACATTTCATCGTAATTCAGCTTGCCGATTATGTAAAGCGTCAAGTATTTATATTCCAGACCGTAATAGATAAGGTCTTCCGGCCGGATGCCTTGTTCTATCAGTTGCTTCACCTCGTCTATCATTCCTTCTGCCAGCCGTTGACGCAGGCGATGCGTTATTTTTTCCCGACGTAGTTCCCGGTCGATATCCACTCCGATAATGAGACTGTTCAGGGCAGGGAACGGACGCTCTTCTATGGGAGTGTGGGCATAGAACTCTTCTATCTCGATGGCGCGTATGGCACGTTTGGCGGTATCCACATCTGTGGTGTTGTGCAGATTTTTGTAGCCTCTCAGTATCTTGGTCAGTTCTTCCAATGATTTGCCGGCCAGACGGTTGCGCAGTTCCTGATTTTCCGGCACGGGCAATAGTCGATAGCCTTTCAATACGGATTCGAGATACATTCCGGTTCCTCCGCACACAATGGGCAGGCATCCTTTTTGCCGAATGGTTTCGTAAGCATTGAGAAAGTCGCGTTGATACTCGAAAACATTGTATTTGTAGCCCGGATTGGCAATATCAATAAGATGATATGGAACCTGTTTCTCGTTTACAATGTAGTCAGCAAGGTCTTTTCCGGTGCCAAGATCCATGCTTCGGTAAACTTGTCGTGAGTCAGCACTGATAATTTCCGTATGAAGTTCGGCGGCCAATGTCGCGGCAAACAGGGTCTTCCCTGAGGCTGTGGGACCCAATATGGCGATTAAATCATAGTGAGGCATGGTATGATTATTGTTAATCCAATCACAAAGATAAGGTAAAATCGTGAGTTATTCCATCATTTTTATTTGAATTTATGGTCTGGAGTATCGCTTTCTAAAGGAAGAAGAGGGGAGAGGAATAAGTGGGGCTTTCTTCTGAAAAGGTATGATGAAGTTCTTTCTTTGCCTTCTTAAGTATTCTTTTTTTGTATCTGAACGTTTTTAGAGGTTACGAAGATTGAAATGAGTGCTACCTTTTTTTATACTTATTAGAAAAGGATGGGAGTTAGAGAAATATATGACTCCCATCCTTTCACTTCCATTTAAGGGTGTTCCCAATTAGTTTCTTTTATCCATTAGAAAATAATTCCCATTGGATGTTTTACACTTACGCTGTTGTGATTTCTACTACCAGATGAAATAATTAAAGAAGTAGAATGCTGCCGCCCATCTCCTGTCTGCTTTGGTATAGCCGATGGTTTGATTACTTGCATTGGCAACTCTGCCGTTACTGATTTTTCCGATGAGTTGGTTGTTCTTGTTTCTGACAGAACCATCCTCTCCTATTTTTCCGATAAACTGGTTGTTTTTATTGTAATATGAACCATTGCTGAATTTACCGATCATAGAATTGGTCTTAGAGAAAATCCGACCGTCGCTGCCTATTCTTCCTATTTTCTGATTATTTTTGTTGAAAACATCCAATGAACCATTGATATGGCCGATGTGTTGGTTACTGCCATTGTAGAACTTTTCTACATTGCCAGAGTTGCTTGTGATAGACGTTTGGCGTGTGGGCTGTGTGGTAGAAGCTCGACGTGCAGCTTGTTCGGCTTGTTGTTTTCGTTCTGTTTCTTTCTGCTCGGCCTGCCTCTTCTGTTCCGCCAAATAAGCTTCTCGTTCTTTAATAATGACATTGTCATCTTTCATTTTCCAAGTCTGCTTGTATTCACTGCGCATTGAGGCATAAAGAGACTGCAATTGCTTATAAAGTTGTTGGTATCGGGCATCTTTTGCGGATATGTCACCTTTATATAATCTCATTTCTCTGGTAGCATTGGCTTGAGCCAAGTAGTATTCTTTGCTGTTCGCACCTGCCGAAGGTGCGTTTACCTTATCTATGTAGAACTGGAGGACGTCACAGGTGCTGCTTTGCTTTGTCTCCTCGGAGGATGTATCGTAGGCGGGCATACCTTTGTAGATTAGTTCGTTTGCTTCATTCATAACCTTCTCATTTTCGGTCAACCAATCTTGCATCTGCTGCTTGTCGGTTCTTTCATTAGCTCCCAGCAAGCTAAATAGTTTGGCGGTCTGATAGCAGTGCAGGCATGCCAGATGTTCCATGTCTTTTTCGGCTATGGCTGTTTTTATTTGCTTCAGCCCATAGGCTAAATTAGCAAAGAGTTCCTCTGGTTCGGATTGTTCGTTAAAATCAGATTGTCGGGCAATAGAGTACATTCTTTGTTCGTGTACCTTGTCTGAGACTTTCTTTTCGGTATCATTGACTTCTTTGACAATTTGGGCTGTCGCAGCTTTTTTTACTCTTTCTTTCAGTGCCCGAAACTGTGCATTCGCAGCAAAAGAAGCCGAGAATAGCAATACTGCTACAGTGTATAGGATTTTAAACCATTTTGTTTTCATAGCTTTTCTTATTTAGTTAAAGTTCATATTAATTTCAAGGCCTTTTTTGTGATAAATAGAAAACAGGTTAATTCGTTTTAGTTTTCATTATTATCAATGTGATTATCCTCCTTCGCTCTTCTTTCTGATATTGAAAGATGGAAAAATCTTCTCAGAAAATTTTCCTTTGTAGAGTTTAAAGGTCAATGATTATCAGATACTTTTAGTTGTATGCAAAAATAAGAAAAAAATAAATATAACGGACAATGTTTTTCGTTTTTTATTACTTACCTCTATCTGTTCATTTTTAGACGGCTGTAGATTTGTCAAGTAAGCTATCTTTTGATTTACTAGGATTGGTAATATCAAGCGGATCCGAAAATTTGGTTGTCTGTTTACACCTCTTTCCGATTTATGCTACTAGAAGTGTAGGTTTAACTTGTAAGTAAGTGAACAAAATTAGTTTATATAACCCGTTGGCGGAATTAATTTAGTGCATGGTTAATTCTGCCGATAGGTAAAATTAATAATAATAATACAGGACTCATTTCTGAATCTTGTATTCCGATTTTCAGCACGATTACATGCTTTATAATTTTATGAAACACCTTAAGCTACGATAATAGCCCCAAGAGGGACTTTGTAACAAAATTTCCGAACCATGCCGTTTTTCTTGGCCAACCATCAGGATACAATCTCCTACCCCCCCCCGCCAGAACCCCTTCTGACAAGGGTATGGATCAGTATAGGAGTGAGAAAAGACAACTCTGTTTTCTTTCTCAAAAGGAAAAGAACAAAGACTTTTTTGTAAAGATATTCTCCTATTCCTTTATCAACACATCATCAGGAATTAGGGGGGCAATCAGTTTGTTCAATTGCTTCATTTATTTATCGTAAGATGTGCGTCATCGACCAGGCATTGGAAGAACTGCTCAGTCAAGGCAAGTTTAATGACGAGCACATAGACCGTGCAGTTGAATCCATTGTGTTTGCCGAAATTAGGGAGCAGCAACGCAAAGAGGAAGAGGAACTGCGATTGAAGAAACAAGAAGCTGAGGAATCGCGGAAGAAAGACGTGCGAACCTTCCTCACCGACTTTATTGCCGGAATCAAAGAGGGTTCCATAAAGCATAATGGCAATACATATAGTGCTAATACCTGCAAAGTGTGGGATTCGTTCAAACTGATATTAGAGCGATTCTACAAGAAGCACCCGTTCACATGGGAGACCATCGACCAACGATTGGTTGATAAGTTCCTTTTTATGTTGGAGAAAGAGGAATATATGCCCAAAAGCATCAACAAGTATCTTGTTTGTTTCCGTGCAATGGTTGGCTATGCCCATAAAGCCCGCTTGCACGACAATGTGGTTGCCGAAAAATGTTTCTCAAAGATTCGTGTGCATGAGAGTGACAAGGCAAAGGAAATTTATCTGAACAACGATGAATTGCAAGCCTTGTATGAAATGCCATTGGACGGTTTGGAAGCCCAAGTGCGCGATTTGTTCCTTGTTGGTTGCTATACTTGTCAGCGTTACAGCGACTACTCTGCATTGAGTGCAAATAATTTCACCACAACATCAAGAGGAACAAAGGTTGTTCGCCTCATACAAAAGAAAACCAATACCCCTGTTGTTGTTCCTATCATGAACGACAACCTATTGCGTATTGCTGAACGCTACAATTTCAAGATACCCTCTATTACAGATGTTATCCTCAACCGTTATATAAAGGCACTAGTGGGCACTTTAAATTAAACATCGTTCTTTGAAATCTTTGATAATCGCATAGTTATGTATCTTTTTGTAGCGTGACGATTTGAATTGAAAAGTTGTTTTAGCTTTGTCCAAAAGCTCAAAACAATGAATCAAGGCAAATATATCTTCGCTCAACTTACAGATTTTCTTCCCCGTCGTGTCTTTGACCGTTTGGTAGAGAAGTATTCCGGGAATAAGAAAATCAGAACATTCACCTGTTGGAATCAGATGCTGTGCATGATCTTCGGACAACTGACCGCCCGAGACAGTATGCGTGACCTTATGCTCAGCCTTGAGGCACACAAGAACAAGTATTATCACTTGGGATTCGGTCCAACAGTTAGCCGTACCAATCTGGGGAAAGCAAACCGGAATAGAGATTATCGTATCTACGAAGAATTTGCTTATACCCTGATTGCGGAAGCCCGTAATAGCTACAACAAAAATGACTTCGAGGTGAAAGTTGACGGTAATGTTTATGCCTTTGATTCCTCCACCATAGACCTTTGTCTGAATGTTTTTTGGTGGGCGGAATTTAAGAAACACAAAGGAGGCATCAAACTTCATACCTTGTATGATGTAAAGACTTCCATACCGACAATCGTACTGGTAACCAATGCTAAAGTACATGACGTAAACATGCTGGATGAGTTGAGTTATGAAAAGGGAAGTTTCTATATCATGGATAAAGGATATGTTGACTTCACCCGTTTGCATAAGCTTCACACCAGTGGTGCTTACTTCGTTACACGTGCAAAAGATAATATGAGATTCCGTAGAATGTATTCCCGTGAAGTCGATAAAACAACCGGAATAAAATGTGATCAGATTGGAATGCTTGAAACGTATAAATCGCTCAAAGCATATCCGGACAAACTCCGGCGGGTTAAATACTACGATGAAGAACTGGACAGAGAATTTGTGTTCATCACCAACAACATGGAACTATCAGCAGAGGAAATTGCTTTGCTATACAAGAACCGTTGGCAGGTGGAACTATTTTTCAAATGGATAAAGCAACACCTGAAAGTAAAATCTTTTTGGGGCACCACGATGAATGCAGTCAAGATACAAGTGTACTGTGCCATCATAACATACTGTCTGGTTGCCATTGTCGCTTACAGATTGAAAGTTAACCGTCCAATCTACGAAATTCTACAAATTTTGAGCTTTTCTCTACTGGATAAAACGTCTGTAAGAGAGATACTTACCGATTGCGATTACAAAAATGTCAAAGAACTAAATTATAAACAATTGAAAATCAGATGGGATTAAGTGCCCAGCAGTGATACGTCATATATAAACATTGTTGAAAATAAAATGTATTTTTGTAAATCAACGATTGTGGTTATGAAAGAAAAGAATGCAGTTCGGATACAACATTATCATTCTCCTTGTGGCGAATTAATGATAGGCTCATTCGAAGAAAAGCTATGCCTTTGCGATTGGGTGGCAGCAAAGCATCGAGACAGAGTTGACAAACGACTGAAAAGGCTCTTACAAGCTGATTATAAAGAAGAAATGTCAGAAGTGCTTCAAAAAGCTTGTAGACAGTTGGATGAGTACTTCAATGGGAAACGAACCGCATTCGATATCCCTCTACTTCCTATTGGCACGGAGTTTCAGAAAAGAGTATGGCTGGAGCTTCAGAAGATTCCCTATGGGACGACTGTTTCTTACGGAGCACTTGCCGAACTGTTGGGCGAACCAAAATCAGTGCGCGCTGTAGCCAACGCCAATGGAGCGAATGCCATTTCCATCTTTATACCTTGCCATCGTATCATCGGCAACAACCATTCGCTTACCGGATATGCCGGTGGGCTGGAAGCAAAACGCTGGTTACTGAACAGGGAAACTCTTTAGATGTTTATCATTCGTATTCAAGTCATTTCTTATAATCTGCAATAAAACCTTCCATCATCCACTTTGCCAACGCTTGACGATTGGAATTGATTATGAAACGCCGTTGATCGAAAGCATTCTGAATGTTGCCAAGCTCCACAAATACGGAAACAGGTGAAGCATTCAGCATTACGTAAAGATTCCGTCCGCTAACCGTGCCGCGAAAACCGCGATTAGGCTGATGTTTTCCGTATTTCGATTCAAAAGTATTCTTCATGGCAGTGGCCAGCCTCTTCCCAGAAACGCTTTTAGGGGCATGATAGAAGAATACATCTGTTTGCGCCCCTTTGCTGCGACTATCTACATGCAGGAAAATGGCACGGCAATATTTATATTTTTTACGGTCCTTACGATAAAGTGCATTAATAGCATCGCAGCGCTGCCGTAAGCGGGCCACCTGATTCAAGGGAATGGTAGCTCCCATACATGTTTCCCGTTTGCTGTTGCTAAGGTATCTATCATCGCGGATACCATCCTTAGCATCTTGGATAATGATGCGCACTTCTGCTCCTTCTTCCATCAGATTGCGTGCCAACCGCAAGGCAACATCATAGGCGTATTCGTCTTCATGAAGCTCCACATTGCCTATCTTTCCAATAGCACCGGGGTCAGGGCCTCCATGCCCGCCCACTACATAAAAACAAGCACCTTGCAAACGCTTTCCACTAATGCGCACATCGGCAAACGCTTTCCCGAAGAGCGGTTCGCGAACAAATCCTTTCCGCTTACCGGCTGCTTGCCGAGAAGACTGCTCAGAAACGTCCATGTCTTCTTCTGGCGTTTCTTGCAAAACAAAATCTTTCACAGCTTTCTCTTCAAACAGTGTATCTTCTAATGCTTCATCTTTCAAAACGATGTCCTTCGCAGAATCTTGTTTAGAAACAATTGTCCGCTTGTCTTTCATTCCATTACTTCCGCTCACCACACTCTTCTTCACCGAGGAATTTTTTCTTTCGTTCTTCAATGGAGGCAACACATATCTCACCCCTAATTGCAATTCTTCTTTCCCATTCAGACGCTTCTTATTCAATTCAAGAAAAACTTTATAGTACATCCTTCCCGGACGATTGTTGCGTTTAAGAAAAGAAGAGATGCCTTCACCGTTTCTCGGAGTATCGGTTGTTTGTTGAGCCTGAAAGGAAATAGATGTAAATACAAATAACAAAAGGAGCAATATTCTAACCATTTTCACTGCATTTTTTCTTTATGAAAGGCAAAAATACATTATTTTCCTTACTTTTGCGACGACTTACAACGTTAATTGACAATAAAACTTTATACTGAAGCATTATGGCAAAGCAATTCAAACCGGAAACACTATGCGTACAAGCCGGCTGGACACCTAAAAAGGGAGAGCCTCGTGTACTCCCTATCTACCAAAGCACCACTTTTAAATATGAAACCAGCGAACAAATGGCACGTCTGTTCGACCTCGAAGACAGCGGTTATTTCTACACCCGCCTGCAAAACCCTACGAACGATGCCGTTGCTGCCAAGATAGCTGCTCTTGAAGGCGGTGTCGCTGCCATGCTCACCTCCAGCGGACAGGCTGCCAACTTCTACGCCGTGTTCAATATCTGCGAAGCCGGCGACCATTTGGTATGTTCTTCCTGTATCTACGGAGGAACATACAATCTCTTCGGTGTTACGATGAAGAAACTGGGCATCGAGGTAACTTTCGTCAATCCCGACGCTTCGGAAGAGGAGCTCTCAGCAGCTTTTCGCCCCAATACCAAAGCACTGTTCGGTGAAGTCATTTCCAACCCTACGCTGGAAGTGCTTGACATCGAAAAATTTGCCCGCATTGCTCACAGCCACGGTGTCCCCCTGATTGTAGACAATACTTTCCCTACTCCCATCAACTGCCGTCCTTTTGAATGGGGAGCCGATATCGTAACCCACTCCACCACCAAATACATGGACGGACATGCAACTTCCGTAGGCGGTGTCATTGTAGACAGCGGCAATTTCGACTGGGAAGCACATGCCGACAAGTTCCCCGGCTTATGTACTCCGGATGATTCTTACCACGGACTGACTTATACAAAAAGTTTCGGTAAGATGGCCTACATCACCAAAGCTACCGCCCAACTGATGCGCGACCTCGGCAGTATCCAGTCTCCGCAAAACGCATTTCTGCTGAACCTCGGTTTGGAAACTCTGCATCTGCGCGTGCCGCAACATTGTAAAAACGCACAGGCTGTAGCCGAGTATCTCTCCAAAAACGACAAAGTGGCATGGGTGAATTACAGTGGTCTGCCGGAAGATAAATACCACACATTGGCACAAAAATATCTCCCCAACGGATCATGTGGTGTTGTCACTTTCGGACTGAAAGGAGGGCGTGAAGTGGCAACTAAATTTATGGACTCATTGCAATTGGTAGCCATCGTCACCCACGTAGCCGATGCCCGCACATGTGTGCTACACCCTGCCAGCCATACACACCGCCAGCTCACAGACGAACAACTGATAGCGGCCGGCGTGCGTCCCGATTTGATTCGTCTTTCCGTAGGTATAGAAAATGTAGACGATATCATAGCCGACATCGAGCAGGCACTGAAATAAGAATCGAAAGCAAAGACACGAAGACACAGGGATTTTGTTTAGAAACCGGTTTTGAATATAAACAAGCTCATATTTATACAAGAAAAAATCTTCGTGCCTTTGTGTTTCTATGGCCAGCCAGAACTTTGTAATAGAAAATAACATTTTACTTGCATCAGACTACTATTTTAAAACTTTTATCCCTACATTTGCAGCCAATTTATAACCAATTTATATTTTACCATGGCTAAGATAACCAAAGAAGCTGCTTTGCTTTATCATTCGCAAGGCAAACCGGGTAAGATTGAAGTAGTACCCACCAAATCTCATAGTACACAAACCGACCTTTCGCTCGCTTATTCTCCGGGCGTGGCAGAACCTTGTCTTGAAATTGAGAAAAATCCGCAAGATGCGTATAAATATACAGCGAAAGGCAATCTGGTAGCCGTTATTTCCAATGGTACTGCCGTGCTGGGTTTGGGCGATATTGGTGCTCTCAGCGGCAAGCCCGTAATGGAAGGAAAAGGTTTGTTATTCAAAATCTATGCAGGCATTGATGTCTTCGACATAGAAGTGAACGAAAAAGATCCCGACAAATTTATCGAAGCTGTCAAAGCAATCGCACCCACATTCGGAGGTATCAATTTGGAAGATATCAAAGCACCCGAATGCTTTGAGATTGAACGCCGATTAAAAGAAGAACTGGATATCCCCGTAATGCACGACGACCAGCACGGCACAGCCATCATCTCCAGCGCAGGACTGTTGAATGCCCTTGAGGTAGCGGGTAAAAAGATTGAGGATGTGAAAATTGTGGTGAATGGTGCAGGTGCTTCAGCCACTTCATGTACCAAACTATATGAGGCACTCGGTGCACGTCGTGAAAATATCCTGATGCTGGATAGCAAAGGAGTTATCACCAGCGACCGTGAGAACCTGACCGAACAAAAGCGTTATTTCGCCACCGACCGCCGCGATGTACACACATTGGCTGAAGCAATCAGAGGAGCCGATGTTTTCCTCGGACTCTCAAAAGGCAATGTGTTGACACAAGAGATGGTTCGCAGTATGGCCGACCATCCGATAGTATTTGCCCTTGCCAATCCTGCTCCGGAAATATCCTATGAAGATGCTATGGCAGCACGACCGGACGTACTGATGTCTACCGGCCGTTCCGATTATCCCAACCAGATAAATAATGTAATCGGTTTCCCTTACATCTTTCGAGGCGCCCTCGATACGCAAGCAAAATCCATCAACGAAAAGATGAAAATAGCCGCCGTACACGCTATTGCCAATCTTGCCAAACAGCCTGTACCGGATGTTGTTAACGAAGCATATCATGTAAACAACTTTACCTTCGGCCCCGAATACTTTATTCCGAAACCCGTAGATCCGCGTCTCATCACCGAGGTTTCATGCGCTGTAGCCAAAGCTGCCATAGAAAGCGGAGTGGCCCGCAAGAAGATTGAAGACTGGGATGCCTATAAATTGCAACTGCGTGAGCTGATGGGATATGAAAGCAAACTGACGCGTCAACTCTACGATACCGCCCGTCGTAATCCGCAACGCGTTGTGTTTGCAGAAGGCATCCATCCCAACATGCTGAAAGCAGCTGTCGAGGCAAAAGCCGAAGGAATCTGCCACCCTATTATATTAGGAAATGACGAAGCCATCGAGAAATTAGCAAAAGAGCTTGACCTCAGCCTCGAAGGAATTGAAATCGTGAATTTGCGTCATCCCGATGAAGCACCGCGCCGCGAACGATATGCCCGTATACTTTCTGAAAAACGTGCTCGCGAAGGTGTCACCTACGAAGAAGCCAACGACAAGATGTTCGAACGTAACTATTTCGGCATGATGATGGTGGAAACCGGTGAGGCAGATGCTTTCATTACCGGCCTTTACACCAAATACAGCAATACAATCAAAGTGGCCAAGGAGGTTATCGGCATCCGTCCGGAATTCAAGCATTTCGGAACAATGCACATATTAAATTCCAAGAAAGGGACGTACTTTCTGGCAGACACGTTGATAAACCGCCATCCCGACAAGGAAACGTTGATAGACGTGGCGAAGCTGGCCGAAAGCACCGTACGCTTCTTCAATCATACACCGGTAATTGCCATGTTGAGTTACAGCAACTTCGGAGCAGACACCGAAGGAAGTCCGGTACAAGTGCATGAAGCCGTAGAATATATGCAACAAAACTATCCGAACCTTGCCATTGACGGTGAAATGCAGGTAAACTTCGCCATGAACAGAGAAGTGCGCGATGCCAAATACCCTTTCACCCGCCTGAAAGGCAAAGAGGTGAACACACTCGTATTCCCTAACCTGAGTTCGGCCAATTCCGCTTACAAACTGTTGCAAGCAATGAATACCGAGACAGAACTGATTGGGCCTATCCAGATGGGATTGAACAAACCTGTCCACTTCACCGACTTCGAGAGTTCCGTACGCGATATCGTAAATATCACGGCAGTAGCAGTAATCGACGCCATTGTCTACAAAAAGAAAGCAGGCAAATGAGAAGACCGTTATCTAAATTCCAAATAGTTTGCATCGTGCTGCTTTGGGCGGCGCTTTGTTACATTGTTCTGATATCTGCCGAACGAATTGACGGGCCAATTATCCTGATGCTTGCCATTTCGGCGGCATTAGTCTTCATTCCTGTGATAAAATCTCTAAAAAGAGGATAAATAATATCTTTTTATTCCTTTTTGCGGGATAAAACGACAAAAAAGCTGTTTTATCCCGCATTTTATTTATAAAATGTTTGCCCGTATTATTTTTATATTTACTTTTGCAACCGCAACGATAGATAAAAGAACAAATAGAAATCTGATTTTCATTTTAGGTAACATAATAATAGCAACCAATAAAAGAAGTAGATTATGAATGCAGCTAAGGTATTAGAAGATTTGAAAAGACGGTTCCCCAACGAACCAGAGTATCATCAAGCAGTAGAAGAGGTACTCTCTACCATTGAAGAAGAATACAACAAACATCCGGAGTTTGACAAAGCCAATCTGATTGAGCGTCTTTGCATTCCCGATCGCGTTTATCAATTCCGTGTTACTTGGGTGGATGACAAAGGTAACGTACAAACCAACATGGGCTATCGCGTACAACACAACAATGCCATTGGCCCTTACAAAGGCGGTGTACGTTTTCATGCTTCCGTGAACCTGTCAATCCTGAAATTCCTTGCTTTTGAACAGACTTTCAAGAATTCCTTGACAACCCTGCCCATGGGTGGCGGTAAAGGTGGTTCGGACTTTTCTCCGCGAGGCAAATCGAATGCCGAAGTGATGCGTTTTGTTCAAGCTTTCATGCTGGAACTGTGGCGTCATATCGGCCCCGAAACAGATGTACCTGCCGGCGACATCGGTGTAGGCGGACGTGAAGTAGGTTTTATGTTCGGTATGTACAAGAAGCTGGCCCATGAGTTCACCGGGACTTTCACGGGTAAGGGCCGTGAGTTCGGCGGTTCGCTGATTCGTCCGGAAGCTACGGGCTACGGTAACATCTATTTCCTGATGGAAATGCTGAAAACCAAAGGTACTGACTTAAAAGGCAAAACTTGCCTGATTTCCGGTTCCGGCAACGTGGCTCAATACACTGCCGAGAAAGTATTGGAACTGGGTGGCAAGGTATTGACAATGTCCGACTCCGACGGTTATATATACGACCCGGCAGGCATCGATCGCGAGAAACTGGATTACATCATGGAACTGAAGAACCTCTATCGCGGACGTATCCGCGAATATGCCGAACAATATCCCGGCGTAAAATATGTAGAAGGCGCTCGTCCTTGGGGTGAGAAAGCCGATATCGCCTTGCCTTCTGCAACTCAGAACGAAATCAACGGAGACGATGCCAAGAAACTGATGGCCAATGGCGTGATGGCTGTTTCCGAAGGCGCCAACATGCCTTCTACTCCTGAAGCTATCCGCATATTCCAAGAAGCCAAGATTCTGTATGCTCCGGGTAAGGCTGCCAATGCCGGAGGTGTATCGGTATCCGGCCTTGAAATGACGCAGAACTCCATTAAACTGAGTTGGAGCGCCGAAGAGGTTGACGAGAAGTTGAAGAGCATCATGAAGAATATCCACGAGGCATGCATACAATATGGTACAGAGGCCGACGGCTACGTAAACTACGTGAAAGGAGCCAATGTGGCCGGATTCATGAAGGTGGCGAAGGCAATGATGGCACAAGGCATTTTATAAGGAGACGCAAGGCCATAGTTATTATAAAGAAAGGCGAAGGGGAAATCAACACCTCTCCGCCTTTTGCTTTTTCTCCGGACAATTTCCCGAATTCAGCAAAAGCGAACAATTTATTTCCAAAAAGATACTTTTCAGAGGCATAAAATGCAATTATATTATAAAAATTCAATATCAATATCAAAAAGCAAAAAGAGACGAAAATATTGGATAGCCTTCTCATACAGAGCCTGATAGCCGACTGGCATAGACAGAACACTACCGCACAAAAGTCCGACTCAGGCGTTGCCTGCGCCATCGGATGTTTTTCCTTAACTGCTTTTTTCGTAACTTTGCAGCCGGTTTTACATTCTCTTTGAAAGTAAAAGCGGCACTGATAACCGTTCTGTAACGACAACAGAGTGCTAACCATACAAACAGAATTAGTACAATAGGTAATTAAAAGCAGACAATTCCAATCAACTTGCTTGGAATGATTTATTAAATTGAAAAGAAAAAAGGTATTAAGATGAAAAAAACATTATTATCAGCATTTATATGCGCCGTATTGATTGCTTGTGGAAAAGATGATCCCACCGATTTCCCTCAACCGACGCCCGCTCCCACGCCGGAGCAATCCAAAGAATCCGACTCACCCACCGAACAACCTGTTCCGGCAGCAACCGTGACACAGGAGGAGATTGCCGCATATTTCGGTTTTGAAACTTCAAAAGACGTGAACGTTGCATCAACGCTTGTCAAGGCCCGAAAAGAGCCTATGCAAATAAACGGAAAAACCATCAGCCTGACCGAGGCCGAGGTAAAAAGCAAAGACGAATTGGGAGGTTCGTTTGTGTTGCATGTGGTAGGTAAGGTAAACGAAACGCCCTTTGAGAAAGAGTTTACATATAACGGGTTCGTGAAGAAACCCGAAGATTTCCAGATGGCCAACCGTGTACAGGTAAAATGGAAAGATGGTATAAACCATTACGAAATATTCGATTTCGACAGCTTTTACAGATTACACCAAACAAACATGTTCAGTGCCGAGAACCTTGAGCGGATGATGGATTTTCACTCCTCAACCACAGATGGCAGTTATATGTATCCTTTCACTTCGGAAGATATAAAGAAAACTACGATTGAAGAGGTGAAATATGAAGAACGGGGACAGATTTCGTTCTATCTCAAATACAACAATAGCAAGGCAAAAAATCGCATCTCTCTTCCATTCGACAAGAATAAGTATTACGAAGGCAAAATCACGATAAATACGGATTTCGTAGAGAGTAGCTACATGAGAGGTATATATGAGAACCCGGCTCTGTTCAACGGTCGTCTGTTCTCGTACGATGACAAGACGTACGCTGTAGTGATAAACGAAAGCCGAAAAGAGAAAAGCGATGGCGACAACACGCTTACATTGCATTTAAGTCTGCGCGCAAAGAACAACGGCGATGTTCAGCTTGCCGAATTTGACAAGACATTCACAGGATTCAAATCGCTGAAAGAGCTGAAAAGTGAGTTGAAACCTCACTCTACGGCCAATCTGCTTGTTTTTATGAAAGATAGGGTTAAGAAAAACGATAGTGGAGATATAACCAACAAACTTTCCATATCCATAGAAAACTGGATACGCGATGTAGAATTCACCACCCAAAAAGAGCAGGAAGCATTGACATGGGAGAAAAATAAGTGGAGCAAAAACGTACTAAGCGGTCTCCATACTTCCATGAAAGATATATATCTGGACGGAGTGAAATTCGAGCTTATCTCTGCCAAGTTGAATGACGACAATGGACGAAAGACCCTGCATATCACTTTCCGAATGGCGGGAGCCAACGAGTTGGTATTGACGGACGATGCCATTGACTTCAACATGACAATGCACATTCCTTCCTAAGATGGGGAAAGAGGTATCTCATTACAGAGATTGTAAATATTCGATACCACCGCTTTAAAAAAAACGTCCAGCATGAAATAGCGTTTCCTATACGCTATAAATCAGTCCGATATATTTTTAACGTCAGTTCGGGATAAGAAAAAGGTAATAGAAGTTGGTAATCTCGCTTATTCTGGGTTTAAACATCGCTTCAATCTGAGCCGCGACAGCAGGCTCTACAAACTCATCGACGAAGAGGGTGCACGGGGCTACGGCAGCTACCTCTTCATCCTCGAACAGCTTTACAGTCAGGAGTCCGGCAGGCTTTTCATCGGGCAACTGAAACTGATACGGCAGAAAGGGGCCCCGCAGGCTTACCTCGAAAAAATAGTCCGGAACTACGGTTTGTTCGTCATCCAGGACGATATGTTTTCATCGGCCATCGACTATTTGGGCACTTCGTGAAAGAAAGCGGAAGTGTCAAAGAAAAATACTACCGAGAAAGGAGCGGAAGAAGAGGAGGTGATGACGGATAGGATGAAGGTTGCCGAAGAAGCAAGCCCGCTTGTAGAAGAGGACGGGGATTCTCAGGCGACAACTTCTCCTGCCACTGCTTCGGAAGTGTCCGAAGCTTGCGCGGCGACTCCGGACGAACTCGTAGCCGACTGCTTGCCGACTACCTGCCGGCTCGGAGTCGGCAAGCAGTCCGAAAAGAGGCAAAAAGCGAGATAACAAGCAGTCCCTTAGAGAGTTATCACAACAACCTTCCCTCGCGCGCGCGAGAGAAGAAAAGAATAGAGAAGAAGAGAATAGAAAATACCTCCTCCATATAATTCCTCCTCTTAAGGTGGAGGAGGTGGAGAAACGCCACACCGCATGCGCCATAACGTGAGGGCGCAACGGGTGCGAGGTGTGAGATTGCAGACGGTGAAGTGCGGGGTTACGGCAGCTGAAGTGCGGGCTTACGGGTGAGGAAGTGCGGAGTTGCGGACGATGCATCCGGTTTGTTCTCAAAATTGATTTATAACCATAACGTTACTAAAAACAAGCGAGATTACCAACGTCTATTACCTTTTTCTTATCCCGAACTGACGTTATCTTTACTAAAATCTGACCGGATTTTTACTAAAAATTGCTTGAACTTTTAGTAAATCTTCGGGGAATTTCTTTTAAGCGGATATTTTCTGTGTTCAGAAGCCTTCTTTTTGTCAAGAATATTCAACCGAGCCTCTTCCTACATAGCAAAAGGCAACTGTAGAAAAACAGAGAATAACGACCACCGACTTCCGGCCCTCCAAGAAAAAATGCGGTAGATGATTACCGAAAAGAACCTTTTTATCCGTATTTTTGCAAACCGCATACAGCACCCTCACCAATGGGTATGTGCGGCATAAGACAACATTACAGAAACAAATTACAGACAACAATGGAAACAAAGGAAATCCCTGTACTGCTACTGACAGGCTATCTGGGCAGTGGAAAAACCACTTTGGTAAACCATATTCTTTCCAACAAACGCGGCATTAAATTTGCCGTCATCGTGAACGACCTCGGCGAGGTGAACATCGATGCAGAGCTCATACAAAAAGGCGGCATCGTAGGGAAAAAAGACGAAAGCCTCGTCGCGCTCCAAAACGGCTGCATCTGCTGCACGCTGAAGACCGACCTGATAGAACAGATGCAAGAAATCATGAAGATGCAGCGCTTTGACTATATCGTCATCGAGGCCAGCGGCATCTGCGAGCCTGAACCTATCGCCCAAACCATCTGCTCCATTCCCCGCATGGGCGGCGTTTATACCCGATACGGCATCTGTCGCTTGGACTGCATTGTCACCGTGGTAGACGCCCTGCGCCTGCAAAGCGAATTTGCCTGCGGCAACAACCTCACCCGCAAAGGCTTGGAGGAAGAGGACATCGAAAACCTCATCATACAGCAGATAGAATTCTGCAACCTTGTGCTGCTGAACAAAGCTTCGGAAGTGCAACCCGAAGAGCTGAAACGCATCAAGCAGATAGTGCGCACCTTGCAACCCGGCGCCGAAATCATAGAATGCGATTATACAAATATCGAACTGGAAAAAATAATCCATACCCGTCTGTTCGACTTTGAGCGTGTTGCCACCTCGGCAGGATGGGTACGCGAAATAGAACGTCCGGTCAGCGAAGAGGAAGAGAAAGAGGCTCATCGCCACCATCACCATGAAGGAGAATATGGGCATGAGCACGAGGACCATCATCACGATTGCGGAGAGCATTGCCACCATCACCACCATCACTCAGAGGGCGGCGAAGCCGAGGAATACGGCATCAGCACCTTTGTCTACTACCGCCGTCGGGCATTCGACATCCATAAGTTCGACCACTTCATCGCAACCAAATGGAACCGTAACATCATCCGAGCCAAAGGCGTATGCTACTTCAGCCACAACCGCGACATGTCCTATCTCTTTGAGCAAGCCGGCACGCAGAAGCAACTTACGGAGGCCGGGCTATGGTATGCCACAGCCCCCGAAGAGGATTTGATTAAATTGATGCGTCAAGAACCGGGCCTGCTGCGAGACTGGGACGAGAAATACGGAGACCGCATGCAAAAGATTGTCTTCATCGGCCAACATTTGGACAAAGAGCAGTTGACGCGCGACCTTGATGCATGTTTAGATTAAGAGAGATTTATTTCTCCACAAAACGAAACATCTTGAAATAGACCTTACGATCTGCGCCAGAGACATTGACAAGCCTCACCTTCAGCACCTTCAGGCCTGCAACAACAGCCTTCAACTGCGATCTGCTTCCATAGGGTTGCAGTTGCACAGGCTGCCATTCCGCGCCATCAGCAGTCACTTCCAACCGGAAGAGCGAGTCAATGGCTTCCCTGCTGCCCAAGTCGATGAGCAATGAATTAAGGTTGCGGGCATAGTCCATCGAGAGTGTCAGCGAACCGGCGGCCTGCCAGTCTATCACTTCGTTGGACGGAGCAATATTGATAGTTTTTCCTTTTTGCTTCACCGGAAGCGAAGCCAGTTGCACGACGTCGCTTTCCAAAGAGTAGGACGAATAAACAGCCTGCGTATCTAATTGAGCATCGAACAACTTGTTATATCGTGATGTGGCAACTTCAAACAACGCATCGAAAGTCGGCAACAGATGTTTTCCTGCACTTTTCACTCCCACCTGATAAAGGGCATCCGTCTCGCACATCAGTCTTTGCAAGGCTTGGGCATGGACGTGACCTTGAACAAAAGCCTCTTTTTGCGATTGCAGGCGCATCATCTCCAACACCTCTTTTCCATACTCGCCCACTAATCTGAATTGAGTCAGCCAAGGCCTTATCTCGTTTATCAGCGGGCGGTTCTCATTGCCCGAAGCCAGCAACATATCGACAGCAACAATTATTTTGCGGCACTCTTCGGCCACCTCACGGTAAGCCGCATCATCCGTCTGCCCTTTTTCCCGATAATTGTTCAGCAGCGTTGCGAGTGCCGGTTGGATGGCTACGGACTCATCGCGTCTGAAGTTATGCCCGTTCGGCCCTAAATCGGAATTATGGGTGGCAAAGGTTTCCAAGTATTCGGCATGGAGAGGCATCAGGTCTTTAACGGCTCTTCTCCAAGAAGCGTCGCTGTCATAACGACTCATGTTCCAAGTATAGTCGGCCACGCTGTAAAGCGAAATCTTGGAGGCCTCCGCATGCTCCATCGGGTTGGATACGAAAGCGGCAAGCTCATCTTTGATGTCAGTACCGTTTCCATACACCGGACCTAACAGCAGATGGTCTCGCACATAATCCGAAACAGGAAAATTCCACCAGATATAAGCCTTGCGCTTCAGCAACGGATTGATAAAGCCCATCGTCGGTTTGTCTATGGTGGCAACCACCTTATCGCCTGTCCACATGATTTGTATGCCTTCGTTCAGTTTGTCGCCCAATGTAGTGAGATATCCTCCCTCTACTTTCGCCCACGATTTGTTATATTCCGTAGGGCACATAATCAACGGAGCAACGTCTTTCTTGATTTTCACAAAATAATTGTCGATATAATTCAGCAACTCAGCCTGTTTGTCTGCCTTAGTACCTTCACCGGATATGTCGTCGAAGAAAACGGCAAAACCGCGTACACCCAACTGATACATGCTTTCAAATTTCTGTAACAATTGCGAGCGGTCTTCTTCGTTCCAGCGAATGTCTTGTCCCGGATGGATGGCCCAGTAAAAGATGACATTGTTCTCATGCGCTTTTTCCACAAGCATCTTCAACTGTTCCGCTTCGCGGGGAGGATAAGGTTTGCGCCAGTTGGGGGTACTATGGTAAGGGTCGTCCTTAGGTCCATACAGATAAACGTTCATCTTGTTTCTGCCGTAAAATTCGAGCTGGCGCATACGGGCTTCATGACTCCACGGTGTACCGTAAAATCCCTCTACCACACCCCGGTATGGCACATCCGGATAGTCGGTTATTTCAATCAAAGGCAATTTGCCCAAAGCAAGCAGTTGGGAAAGAGTCTGTACACCGTAATACACTCCTCGTTCGTCGGCACCTGCAATAACCATACGGTCTTTAGCTATTTTCAGGAAATAGCCTTCCGGCTTTTGCGGAATCCGGTTCCGGTATTCCCTGACCGCCTTATCTCCTTTCACACCGACAAATATGCGAAAAGAAGCCTTCAATGCCTCCCCCGGCATCAGTCGGCGAAGCAGTGACAAGGCAGATCCACCATACAGCGAATCGGATGCCCATAGTCTGTATTGCGCAGGGATATTTACCGAATCACTTTGAGATACATACTCTTGAGGGGTAGGTTGCAGATGAAAGTCTTGTGCGCGAAGCACGGCTATCGTCAGCAGACCGAAAGTTGCAAATAACAGCAGTTTTTTCTTCATAACAAATGTTTTATGGTATTAAAGGGGTTTGTTTTAATCGTTCGTACACAGCCGGATGGAGAAAATAACGTATATCTTTCCCCTCGTCCAATGCCTTGCGTATAAAAGTAGAACTGATTTCGAATACGGGCGAAGAGGTCAGGCTCACGCCTTGTGGCAAAGAGGCCGCATCTATCGGATAGCCCGGACGAGGATAAATGATAATCCGGTTTTCTGCAAGTATGCGTTCCGACTCGTACCATCGAGGAAAGAGCATCCAATTATCCGCCCCCATTATGAGGGAGAAAATGCAGTGCGGATAAGTACGCTTCAGTTCATCCAAAGTATGAATCGTATAAGAAGGGCGAGGCAAATGAAACTCAAAATCGGATGCGCGGAATTTCGGATAACTTTCAATGGCAAGCTTCACCAGTTCCAAACGAAACGTATCGTCCATCAGCTTCTTTTCCTCCTTCAAAGGGTTGTGGGGAGTAACCATAAACCACACCTCATCCAACCCTTCGTATTCGCAAAGATAATTGGCAAGAGCCAAATGACCGATATGAACCGGATTGAACGAACCACTGAAGACTCCGACTCTCAAGGGATTCATCGCTCCAAGAATTGAGTAATTACTTCTAAAGCTTCTGTCTTGGCATCCTCCAGATTGTCATTCACAATCACCGTGTCGAACTTCGAGGCAAAACCAAGTTCGTATTCCGCCTTTGCCACACGGCTTTCAATGACTTCGGGAGCATCTGTTCCGCGCCCCACCAAGCGTTTGCGCAACTCCTCTACCGAGGGAGGCTGGATGAAGACAGACAAAGCACGCTCGCCATAAAACTTCTTTATGTTGCAACCGCCCACCACATCTACATCAAATACCACATTCTGTCCTTCGGCCAGTTGTTTCTCTACTTGTGCCTTCAACGTTCCGTAAAAACGATCTTGATATACTTCCTCATACTCCAGAAATTCATCATTGGCTATGCGACGACGAAACTCTTCAGGAGTCAGGAAGAAATACTCCACCCCGTCCTTTTCCGTTCCACGAGGAGGACGGCTGGTGGCCGAAACGGAAAATGACAGATTCAGGTTCTGCGTCAGCAGATAATTGATAATCGTCGACTTGCCCGAACCCGAAGGAGCTGAAAAGATGATAAGTTTGCCCATGCTAAGTATTATTATAAAAACATTTCAGGCATGGAATATATGGGCTGATAGTTTTGCATGACGGCTACGCAAGGCAACCCGAAACACCGTATAATCCCTGCCTGAGAGATAATACGAAAATTACATTACATTCAACACCTGTTCCTTGATTTGTTCCAATTCGTCCTTCATCTGCACAACAAGTTTTTGCATTTCCACATGATTGGATTTGCTGCCCAAAGTATTGATTTCACGCCCCATCTCCTGAGCGATAAATCCTAACTTCTTACCTTGTCCGCTTCCGCTTTCCAACGTGTTGATAAAATACTTCAGGTGATTGCCGAGGCGTTGCTTTTCCTCGTTTATATCCAGTTTTTCAATATAATAGATAAGTTCTTGTTCCAGACGACTTTTATCATAATCCACGTTCAACGTTTTCTCCAAGGCATCGGTAATGCGCTCTTTCACTTTGGCTACCCGTTCTTTTTCAAAAGGAACAACGGCTTCGAGCAGGCATGCGATATTGGCAATCTTTTCACGGAATTTCTTTTCGAGCGCCACTCCCTCCTGCTTACGAAAATCTACCAGAGAGTTAACAGCCTCTTCTACGGCCGAATGAACCAACGCCCATTCTTCTTCACTCAACTCTTGCGTTTCGTTCTTGGTCATCACGTCCGGCATGCGGAGCAAAGTCGAAAACCAGTCTTCCGGTTCGGGAATTCCCAATGTATCCGACAAAAATTTGATGCGCTCGTAATACGCAGTCACCAACTCCTGATTAATGGGAGTGGCAAGTTGTTCGGTATCTTTTTTTTCAACCCAAAGGCAGAAATCCACCTTGCCACGCTCCAGCACTTTGGAAATTTCATTACGAATCTCTATCTCTTTCTCCCGATATAAAGGAGCGATGCGTGCCGACAGATCCATCGCTTTACTGTTAAGCGACTTGATTTCGACGTTCACTTTCTTATCAGGCAACTCGACTATTGCTTTGCCGTAGCCTGTCATGGATTGTATCATAATGTTATAGTTTTGTGCAAAAGTACGTGATTATTTTAATTACTGAAAATAATCATGTAAATTTGCCACAACAAAATCAAGAATAAGAGTTATGTCATGTATTTTACATATTGAGACATCCACTTCCGCATGCTCCGTGGCCGTGAGCGAAGACGGACAGAATGTTTTCGAAAAAGAAGACTTGAATGGTCCCTCGCATGCTGTTTCATTAGGAGTTTTTGTAGATGAAGCACTTTCGTTCGCCGACAGTCATGCCATGCCGTTGGATGCGGTTGCCGTAAGTTGCGGCCCGGGCTCTTATACAGGACTGCGTATCGGCGTATCTATGGCAAAAGGAATCTGCTACGGACGCAACCTGCCTCTGATAGGATTACAGACCTTGCAAGTGCAATGTGTTCCGGTATTGCTCTACCATGAAGAGTTATCCGACGATGCCTTACTATGTTCAATGGTCGACGCCCGCCGCATGGAAGTTTATGCAGCCGTTTACAATCGGGCACTGAAACCTCTTCGGGATATCGCGGCCGATATTGTAAACGAAGACTCATACGCGGATTTTTTGGATAAGCATCCTGTCTATTTCTTCGGCGACGGCGCAGCAAAATGCAAAGGCAAAATCAAGCATCCCAATGCGCGTTTCATTGACGGCATTCGCCCTTTGGCAAGCATGATGCAGCCATTGGCAGAAAAAGCGATAGCTGAAAAAGACTTTAAAGACGTGGCCTATTTCGAGCCGTTTTATCTGAAAGAGTTTGTTGCCGGTACGCCCAAAAAACTTTTGTAAAAAGTGACAATTTCAGGTATTATCAATTATCAACAGCCAATAATCAATTTATAGAAATGCAATATAACACTCAACAAAAACGAATGCCTCTGCCCGAATACGGTCGGAGCATCCAGAACATGGTAGACCATGCGCTTACGATTGAGAACCGTGCAGAACGCCAACGTTGTGCAAATACAATTATCAATATCATGGGGAGCATGTTCCCTCATCTGCGCGATGTGCCCGACTTCAAACACAAGCTGTGGGATCATCTTGCCATCATGTCCGGCTTTCAGTTGGACATCGACTATCCATACGAAATTATACGCAAGGATAACCTGAACACCAAACCGGAAAACGTCCCCTACCCCAGTACTAAAATCCGTTATCGCCATTATGGGCGTACGATGGAAGTATTGATAAAGAAAGCCATCGAATTTCCTGAAGGAGAAGAAAAGCAGAATCTGGTAGCATTGATCTGTAACCATATGAAGAAAGACTATATGGCTTGGAACAAAGATACTGTCGACGACCGCAAGATAGCAGACGACCTTTACGAGCTGTCCAACGGTAAATTGCAGATGACCGATAGCATCATCCGCCTTATGACGGAACGGATCGACCAAAACTATCGTCCGAAGGCAAACAGTCAAGGTAACCGGAACAACAACCGGAACAATAAGAAGAAATATTAAGAGATTCTCAATTTGATACCTCATTTTATTAATAGATAAGACGACATGGCATCATTTGTAATCGAAGGAGGACACAGTCTTCGCGGCGACATTTACCCTCAGGGTGCAAAGAACGAGGTTCTGCAAATAGTCTGCGCCACATTGCTCACCGCCGAAGAGGTAACGGTACACAATATACCGGATATTCTGGATGTCAACAACCTTATACAATTGATGAGGGATATGGGAGTTTCTGTCTCAAAGAAGGGCATCGACACATACAGCTTTCGGGCAGAAAACATCGACTTCAACTATCTGAAGAGTGATGAGTTTTTGAAAAAATGTTCCAGTCTTCGCGGTTCCGTCATGCTGGTGGGCCCCATGGTGACACGCTTCGGCAAAGCAATGATTTCCAAACCGGGAGGCGACAAAATAGGACGCCGCCGTCTGGATACTCATTTCATCGGCATCCGGAATTTAGGAGCCGATTTTGTCTACAACGAAGTGCGCGAAGTTTACGAAATATCGGCGGGACGACTGCAAGGCACATACATGCTGCTCGACGAAGCATCCGTAACGGGAACAGCCAACATCGTAATGGCTGCTGTTCTGGCCAAAGGCAAGACCACCATCTATAATGCCGCTTGCGAACCTTACATACAACAATTATGCAGAATGCTGAATCGGATGGGAGCCAGAATAGAAGGCATCGCTTCCAACCTCCTCACCATCGAAGGAGTAGATGAGCTGCACGGCACCGAGCATACCATTCTGCCGGATATGATCGAGGTGGGCAGCTTCATCGGCATGGCGGCTATGACGCAGAGCGAACTGACCATAAAAAATGTCTCACACCGGAACTTGGGCATAATTCCCGACAGTTTCCGCCGCCTCGGCATCAAGATGGAACAACGTGGAGACGATATCCATGTGCCTGCACAAGACAATTATCAGATAGAATCTTTCATAGATGGTTCCATTATGAGCATTGCAGATGCGCCGTGGCCGGGATTGACGCCGGACTTGCTCAGCGTGATGCTGGTAGTTGCCACTCAGGCAAAAGGAAGCGTACTCATCCATCAGAAAATGTTCGAAAGCCGCCTGTTCTTTGTGGACAAACTGATAGACATGGGGGCGCAAATCATCTTGTGCGACCCGCACCGGGCTGTTGTCATCGGGCATAATCATGGCTTCAAACTGCGTGGAGGCAATATGACCTCACCTGATATTCGTGCCGGCATCGCCTTACTGATAGCCGCCATGAGTGCAGACGGCATCAGCCGCATACATAATATCGAACAGATAGACCGCGGATACCAGAACATCGAAGGGCGACTGAATGCGCTTGGAGCAAGAATCACGAGAATATGATAAAGAAAGAAGACGTATATAAGATAGGTATATTCAATAAGCCTCACGGAATTCACGGAGAGTTATCATTCACTTTTACGGATGACATCTTCGATCGGGTGGAAGCAGAGTATCTTATCTGCCTAATAGATGGGATCTTGGTTCCTTTCTTTCTGGAGGAATACCGTTTCCGTTCGGACACCACTGCCCTTGTCAAGCTGGAGGGAGTGGACACCGCAGAACGTGCCCGCATGTTCACCAATACGGAAGTATATTTCCCGGTCAAGCATGCAGAAGGGCATGAACCGGAGGAACTGAGCTGGGATTTCTTCGTGGGTTTCCGCATGGAAGAGGTGCACCACGGCAAACTGGGAGAAATTGTATATGTAGATACCTCGACCATCAATACCCTTTTCACAGTAGCCTATCAAGGAGAAGAAATCCTGATTCCTGCACAGGAAGATTTCATCGTGGATATCGACCGGAAGCATAAAGTCATCACGATGGACTTGCCGGAAGGCCTGCTGGCATTGGACGATATGGAAGAGTTTAATTAGGAATGAAATATAGATATTGGAAAAGAAGAAGAAGAAACGAAACAAAGCTTTCTGGAGCAATATCAAGTTCAAGTATAAGCTGACCGTCATCAACGAGAATACGCTTGAAGAAGTCGTCGGACTGCGTGTATCCAAGTTGAACGGAATCTCCGTATTGCTTTCCGTGTTGACCATCCTGTTTCTGATAGCGGCAGTCATTATAGCTTTTACTCCCTTGCGCAACTACCTGCCCGGATACATGAACAGTGAAATCCGTGCCCAAGTGGTGGAGAATGCACTGCGTGTAGATTCGCTCCAACAGTTGGTGGACAGACAGAACCTATATATCATGAATATTCAGGACATCCTTTCGGGCAAGATAAAAGCGGATACCGTGCAGTCTATCGACTCGCTGACCAGTATGCGCGAAGATTCGCTCATGGAACGTACACAACGGGAAGCCGAATTCCGCAAGCAATATGAGGAAACGGAAAAATACAACCTGACAAGTATCACAGCCCGTCCCGAAGTAGACGGACTGATTTTCTACCGTCCCACGCGTGGCATGATTTCGTCCGCCTTCGATGCCGATACAAAGCATTTCGGCACGGACATCGCCGCCAATCCGGGCGAAAGCGTCTTGGCTACGTTAGACGGTACCGTCATACTGAGTACCTACACCGCCGAAACCGGCTATCTGATAGAGATACAGCATAATCAGGATTTCGTATCGGTATACAAGCACTGCGGTTCTTTGCTGAAACGGGAAGGAGATGACGTAAAAGGTGGCGAAGCCATTGCATTAGTAGGAAACACCGGGCAACTCTCTACCGGGCCACACCTCCATTTCGAACTGTGGCACAAAGGGAAAGCTGTAAACCCGGAACTTTATATCGTGTTTTAATTATGAAGAAACGAATTGCCATACTTGGCTCTACCGGTTCCATCGGCACACAAGCATTGCAGGTCATCGAGGAGCACCCCGACCGGTATGAAGCGTACGTGCTGACAGCTAATAATCGCGTAGAGGACCTCATCGCTCAAGCCCGTAAGTTCAAGCCCGAAGCGGTGGTAATAGCCAACGAATCGAAATACAGCCTGCTAAAAGAGGAGCTTGCCGACCTGCCCATCAAGGTATATGCCGGCGAAGAGGCTCTCTGCCAGATTGTGTCCGAAGCACCTATCGACATGGTGCTGACAGCCATGGTGGGATATGCCGGACTGAAACCGACCATGAACGCCATCCGCGCCCACAAACCGATAGCACTTGCAAATAAGGAAACCTTGGTAGTTGCCGGAGAACTGATTAACGAGCTGGCAAACCTTAGTAATGTGCCTATTCTGCCGGTAGATTCCGAACATTCCGCCGTCTTCCAATGTTTAGCCGGAGAGGTGGGAAATGCGATAGAAAAAGTGATACTGACCGCTTCGGGAGGACCGTTCCGCAGTTGCTCCATGCAGCAACTGGCAACAGTGACCAAAGTGCAGGCTTTGAAACATCCCAATTGGGAGATGGGAGCCAAAATCACCATAGATTCCGCCTCGATGATGAATAAGGGATTTGAAGTAATCGAAGCCAAATGGTTGTTCGGTGTACGTCCCGACCAAATAGAAGTGGTAGTACATCCGCAATCCGTCATCCATTCCATGATACAATTTGAAGACGGTGCCATAAAAGCACAACTTGGCATGCCTGACATGCGGCTGCCTATTCAGTATGCTTTCTCCTATCCCGACAGGCTGAAAGCATCTTTCCCGCGTCTGGACTTCAAACGATGCACGGAACTGACCTTCGAGGAACCGGACACCACACGTTTCCGCAACTTGGCTTTGGCATACGAAGCATTGCATCGTGCAGGAAATATGCCCTGCATCATCAATGCAGCCAACGAAGTGGTTGTCGCCGCTTTTCTGCAAGACAAGATTTCGTTTCTCGGCATGAGCGACGTGATAGAGAAAACCATGTCGCGCGCAGCCTTTATACAGAAGCCCACCTATGAGGATTATGTGGCTACGGATGCCGAAGCAAGACGGATTGCCGAGGAAACGATAAAACACGCGTGACAACCAAACAAGCCTTTCTTTGTTTTTAAGTAATAAATTGTAAATCGTAAAATAGTAAATTATCAGATG
The DNA here is from genome assembly GCF_002998535.1 of Prevotella heparinolytica. Classification (NCBI taxonomy): domain Bacteria; kingdom Pseudomonadati; phylum Bacteroidota; class Bacteroidia; order Bacteroidales; family Prevotellaceae; genus Prevotella; species Prevotella heparinolytica. The sequence continues at coordinate 1,347,271 of NZ_CP027234.1, forward strand.
GAAACATTTTTGATTCGTGCCCTGCAACTCGTCATGAGCCTTTCGCTACTCGTCATTATCCACGAGGGAGGGCACTTCCTCTTTGCCCGTTTGTTCAAGACGCGGGTAGAGAAATTCTGTTTATTCTTTGACCCTTGGTTCACTTTATTCAAGTTCAAACCTAAAAACAGCGAAACGGAATACGGCATCGGATGGTTGCCCTTAGGGGGCTACGTAAAAATTGCCGGCATGATAGACGAGTCGATGGATACCGAGCAGATGAAACAGCCCATGAAGCCTTGGGAATTCCGGGCCAAACCGGCATGGCAACGCCTGCTGATCATGGTGGGGGGCGTACTGTTCAACTTCCTGCTTGCCCTGTTCATCTATTCCATGATACTTTTCACTTGGGGAGACGAATATATTCCGGTTCAGAAAGCACCGTTGGGCATGGATTTTAATGAAACGGCCAAAACAATCGGATTCCGCGACGGTGACATCCTGATTTCAGCCGATGGAGTAGCATTCGAACGCTACGACGGCGATTTGCTGACCAGTATCGTAGATGCCCGTCAGGTAAGTGTGTTGCGCGATGGCAAATCTGTCTCCGTTTATATTCCCGAAGACATGATGAACCGCTTGCTGACCGACAGCGTACGATTCGCCAGCTTCCGTTATCCATTCGTCGTCGACAGTGTAAGTGCCGGACGCCCTGCAGCTTTGGCCGGCTTGCAACCGGGCGACAGCATCACCGCACTGGACGGAAAGACAATCGCCTATTTCGATTTCAAGGAGGAAATGACGAGACGCAAAAAAGCCGGCGACGCATCTCACGACGTGACTTTGACATACGTGCGCAACGGCATCACGGATACGCTGACCTTGGCGACCGATACCAACTATGAGATAGGCGTAATAGCGCGTGCGGCAACCAACAAGTTATTGCCCGTGGTACGCAAAAAGTATAGTTTCCTTTCTTCTTTTCCTGCCGGCATATCGTTGGGAGTAAAAACGCTGAAAGGCTACGTCGGCCAGATGAAATATCTTTTCTCGAAAGAAGGCGCCAAGCAGCTTGGAGGCTTCGGAACCATCGGCAGTATCTTCCCGGCAACGTGGGACTGGCATCAGTTTTGGTACATGACGGCTTTCCTTTCCATCATCCTTGCCTTCATGAATATTTTGCCCATTCCTGCACTGGACGGAGGCCATGTGTTGTTCCTGATATACGAGATTGTGGCACGCCGCAAGCCCAGCGACAAATTTATGGAACGCGCACAAATGGTAGGCATGTTCTTGCTGTTCGGTCTGCTGCTTTGGGCCAACTTCAACGATATACTGAGATTTTTCTTCTGACTCCTCTTTTCTCCACAGGCAACCCGATTGCCTTACCACAAAGCCCCTTATAAGCAATCACAAAGCTCATAGGGGGCATTGTTTATATAATCTGTATTTTTACGCGTTAATCATATTAATCACGATACAGATGTTCAATATTCCATTTCATTTCAAGAGAGCGTTTTCTTTCGGAGAGAAGAAGACAGAGAAAAGAGTAAGGAAACCACAGAAAATCAGCCCTACGCTTTCCGGTTTCGTTCATGCGGCCGCCGAAGGTGTAAGCCTCTCCACCCAAGAGAACTACCGCACGGCCGTTCGCTCCTTCATCCGCTTCAGCGGCGGCACGGACGTGCCCGTATCGGCGCTCGACGCCGACAGTGTGCGAAACTACGAGCGGTGGCTGCGCGACCGTGGCGTATGCCCCAACACCTCCTCCTGCTACATGCGCTCCCTGCGCGCCATCTACAACAAAGCCGCCACGAAACGCCTCGTGAAGGACAAAGAGCCCTTCAAGGGCGTGTTCACGGGCAACGAGCGCACCGTCAAGCGTAGCATCGGGGCGGAGGAGATGCGCAGGCTGATCCTCACCCCCTTTCCCCCTCCCTGCGGGGAAGGAAAGGAGAAAGAGACTGCATCGGCTTCAGGGGCTTCCGCCCTCGACCTCTTCCTCTTCTCCTTCTACGCCATGGGCATGCCCTTCACCGACCTGGCGCACTTGAGGAAGCGGCAGGTAAAAGACGGGGTGCTTACCTACCGGCGCTGCAAGACGGGACGGCAGGTGAGGGTAAAACTTGAAAAGTGCATGCTCGACATATTGGAGAAGTACAAGGCGGAGGGCACTGACTATCTCTTCCCTATATTATATAAGGTGAAAGACGGACGAATATGCCCCGTCTCCTATCCCTGCGCCCTGAGCCGCTACAACCGCTCGTTGAAGCAGCTGGCTCGCCGGGCGGGGATTACGGTCAACCTCACCTCCTACGTGGCACGCCACTCCTGGGCGAGCATCGCCTACGAACAGGGCGTCGACCTGCCCGTCATCTCCAAGGCGCTGGGACATACCGATACCAAGACCACGCTCATATATATCGAAGGGATAAAAGACGAACGGCTGGCGGAGGCCAACCGTGAACTGCTGAACAGGCTTTCCGATGCCACCTCTTGCGAAGAGGTGTAATACTTATCGTAAAACGTTGCAAATAAACAACTTTTATTTCGTATTAACAAGCTTTAGAACGAATATTTTATAAATATTGTTTACACCGGCACTCCTGTCACCCCATCTGTCCCGGCGCGGATTCCCATGTGCCGTTAATGTTCCTCCTCTCCCGCCTCGGCCGGCCAAAGACATTTTTCAGACGCGGATGACGCGGATAATACGGATAAAAAATAAAGAAATCTGCGTCATCCGCGTCATCCGCGTCTAAGAAATTGCAGGCGTAAGGCTTTCCTCTCTTCCCACTGTTGCCTTCTTCCACCCCCTTTTCCCCACCTCTTCGCAAGAGGTGTATGTCTTGGGTTCTCCTTCCTTGCGGGTTTTGAGGCATGTCGCATGCCCTTCCCGCCATAAGGACAGACAAGATGAAAAAGATGTATAACCCTTATTCACAGGCAATGAAAAGACCATTGATCCTCCTGCTTCTCCTGCTTTTTCTCGGGCATGCCCGGGGACAGGAATCCGACACGCGCCGGGGCACGGACTCCGTGCGCGTCTATTTCCGTCAGGGCGAATCGCGCCTCGACCCCTATTTCCGTGAGAACGGCGCGCGCGTGCGCGCCTTCACCGAACGTTTCAGCGCCCTGCTCCGGGACCCCTCCCGCCGCATCCGCGGCCTGCGTGTCACGGGGGGCGCCTCCCCCGAGGGAAGCACGGCATTGAACCAACGCCTCTCCGAGCGGCGCGCGGAGGCCATCCGCCGGATGGTCTCCGGCTACTTCCCCCACGAGTTCGGGTGGCTCTCCACCGTGCCCAAGGGCGTGGACTGGCAGGGGCTTGAAAGGCTCGTGCTCTCCGACGAATACATGCCCTACCGCCACGAGGTGCTCGACATCCTGCGCTACACCCCCGAGTGGATTACTCGCGAGGGCAAGGTGGCCGACGGCCGCAAGCGCCGTCTGGCCATGGCGGGCGGGGGCTACGCCTGGCGCTACATGGAGAGCCGCTTCTTCCCCGAGCTGCGCGCCTCCACCCTGCACGTGTGGTACGAGACAGAGGAGGCGCAACAGGCCGTGAAGGACACCGTCTACATCCTCCCGCCCGAACAGGCTGAGGCCGTACCAGCGCCGCAGGATCGCAGACCTTTCTACATGGCGCTGAAGACCAACCTGCTCTATGACGCCCTGGTCGTTCCCAACATCGGGCTGGAGTTCTACTTGGGCCGCGGCTGGTCGGTAGCCGGCAACTGGATGTACACCTGGTTCAAGAGCGACAGCCGCCACCGTTACCACCGCATCTATGGCGGCGACCTGGAGGTGCGCCGCTGGCTGAGCTACGGCAAGAAGCCGCTGACCGGGCACCACATAGGGCTTTACGGCCAGCTGCTGACCTACGACTTAGAGTGGGGCGGCAAGGGCTATCTGGGCGACCGCTGGAGCTACGGGGGCGGCATCGCCTACGGCTACTCCGCCCCCATCGGACGCAGGCTGAACCTCGACTTCAGCATCGGCATCGGCTACTTGGGCGGCGAATACTTCGAGTACATCCCCAAGGGATGGTGCGAGACCCACGGGCGGGAGTGCTACCTGTGGCAGGCCACCCGGCAGCGCCGCTGGTTCGGCCCCACCAAGGCCGAGGTGTCGCTGGTATGGCTGCTGGGACATGATAACGTAAACACGAAGAAAGGAGGCAAACGATGAAAACCGAGAATATGATGAAAACCGGAAGACACCCGTTCACGTCCCGCCCGCTGCGGGCCTTCGGCGCCGTGGGCGCGCTGACACTCTGCGCGGCCCTGATTGTCGCACTCATCACCGGCACACTCTCATCCTGCGACCACAAGACTTTCTGCGACCCCGAGCCGGCCGTGTCAAGGGTACATGTTGTCTTTGACTGGCGTAATGCCCCCGGAGCCACCGCCAAGACCATGAGCCTCTACCTTTATCCCGAAAATGAGAATGAGGGAGAGGTATTGCGTTACGACTTTGACAACGCCGCCGGAGGGGTGGTGGCGATTCCTCACGGCACTTATAAGGCTCTGTTCATGAACAACGATACGGAGACCGTACTGTTGAGGGGCACAGACCGTTACGAGACCCTCGAGGCATATACCCGTCCCGCCTACTTGCTCGAACCCTTGGGATTGCAGAGCAACCCCAAGGATGCCAATCCCTCCGGAGAGGCTGTGGCATTACCACCCGACCGATTCTGGGCGGGTAGCAAAACGGACATGAAGATACTGCCGGCAAAAGCGGCAGCCGGAGTACCCTACGACCAAGAGGTGACGTTCCATCCCGTGCAGGAGACTTCCCGATACACGGTGGAGATACGCAACGCACGCAACCTGAAATACGCATCGGCCCTGAGCTTCTCGCTGTCAGGACTATCGGGTTGCCTGACAGTCGCCGGCGGCAAACGCTCTCCTCTGCGCACGATGATCCCTTTCGAGGGAAGAAGCGACGAAGTGGCTTCCGTCATCACCGGGGAGTGCTTCGCCTTCGGACTATCCACATCGGCCAACAAGATGCGCACGCTGGCGCTGTACGTCATCCTCACCAACGGGAACAAACAGTACTACACCTTCGATGTGGCCACACAGGTGAACAATGCACCCGACCCTAAGAACGTGCACATCGTCATAGACGGGCTCGACCTGCCCAAGCCCATTGTCGAGGAGGGAGGAGGATTCAAACCTTCGGTGGACGACTGGGTAGGTGAAAATGTGGAGGTGGAGATGTAGAGGATACCGGACATTAGAGATTAGACGTAAGAAATCAGAATGGAGATAGTGATGTGACACTCGATAGATAGACAGATAATCACTCATTTTTTAATTATCAATTATTTATTAATCATTAAAATTATCAAGAACATGAAAAAGAATGTATTGTATTTGGCTGCGGGCTTGTTGGCTCTGGCCTCCTGCTCGCAGGACGAGACCACCGGCACGGACAACGGGGGATCCATCAGATTCCGTCCGGCGGTGGGCAACGTAACGCGTGGACCGGTCATCACCACGGACAACATCACGGCCTTCAAGGTGAGCTCCTATGTGACGGGGGCGGCAGCCAATTTCTTCACCGACTTGCAAGTGAATAAAACAGGATCCAGCTGGAACACCGCACAGGTTTACTATTGGCCGGGAACGGGCACACTGAACTTCTTCGCTTACGCCCCCGTGGATGTGACGACCGTAACCGTGAGCCCGACCGCCCGCGCCATCAACAACTTCTCGCCGGCTGCCAAGGTGGCCGAACAGAAAGATGTGGTGGTAGCCTTCGCCACCGGGACGAAAGCCGCCAACGAGAATTCCGGCGTGCCTCTCACTTTCAAGCATGCCCTCTCGCAGATAGAGGTAAAGGCCAAGTCGGCCAACACCACGGCCTATGAGATAAAGGTGCTGGGCGTGAAACTGGGACATATATCCTCCACCGCCAATTTCACTTTCCCCACCACCGTGGTAACCGGAACATTGCCTGCCAGCCACTGGACGGCACCCGCCACGGCGAAGGATTACGGAACAAACCTCGATGCGGATCTGACGCTTACGTCCGAAGTACAAAGCATCACCAAGAGCAACTTCCTCATGATTCCCCAGCAGCTGACACCGTGGACAAAAGGAACCAGCGCGGACGGAGCTTACATCGCCGTGCTGTGCAAGATTTGCAGCAAGAACGGAACCAACCTGACGCAAATATTCCCTGGGGCTGCCGACAAGTTCGCATATGCGGCCGTGCCAATCAGTACCAACTGGCTGCCGGGAAAGAAATACACTTACACGCTGAGTTTCCTCGGGAACAACGGGGCGGGAAACATAGACCCGAATCCGACGGATCCGACAGATCCGGAAAACCCGAACAACCCGAATGTGGACCCGAATCCGGGCCAGGGAGGAGACCCGGTATTGGGTGGCCCCATCAAGTTTACCGTTACGGTTGACGATTGGGACAACCTGCCCGAGGAGAACATGCCTCTGTAAGGTTCTCGTTACGAAAGTCACACCACTAACCTAAGGGCTGCGGGGGTTGGACCGATCCCGCAAGCGGACGGGGAGGGCGAAAGCTCTCTGTCCCCCACAGTCCGCAAAACCTAAGCCTCTCCCCTATCCCCCTCTCCCATAGGGAGGGGGATAGGAAAAAGAAGGCCGTTGTTATTAACTAATCACTAATAGCCAAATAATTATGAAAACCATGAGATTTATTTGCCCGGGAGGGGTTGCTTTTTTGCTTACAGGTGTGATGGCCTTACTGTTGTGCACAGCCTGTTCCGACGAGGAAGAGGGTGGAGGCCTACGAGGCAGGACCATCGGGTTTGCAGTGACCACACTGCGGGAAAGAGGAGAAGCCGGTACGAAGCACGCCACTACCCGGACAGCAGCCGATACGTTGCCACAGGTTGAGATAACTCCCATTGAGGGAACCACCGACGAAAAGGGAAGGCAGCTATACCTGCACACGCTCACGGAAGAGGACATGGCGGCAGATGGCGCAAGGGAAGCCGATGCCGGCGTTGCCGGAAAAAGTGAAGATGCAACCACCAAAGCGGCACCGGTGACTACCGCCACCATGTACGCAGACGCCACAGTGTTCGCTGCCGTGTACCCATCCACCGACACATGGAACAACACCGTTGCCCCTGGTTACTTCTTCGACCTCCGGGTGAAGAAGACGGAAAGCTGGAGTACGACCTACCATTGGCCCGGCTTGAGTAAAAAGGTTGCATTCTTCGCTTACGCCCCGCACCACTGTGCGGGCGTGACGCTCACCACGGGCGCCACCACGCCGGGGGCGCCCGTGTTCAGCTATACCGTGCCGGCGGCCGTGGCCGACCAGACCGACCTGCTCACTGCCTCGTCGGTGGACGTGGCGGGCGTGCTGCATACGCCTGCGCCGCTGAAATTCAAGCATGCGCTCACTGCTGTGCGCTTTGAGACAGGGACGACCTTGCTGCCGGGGACGGTGACCAAGATAACGCTCAAGGGGGTGTACGGCACGGCCACGCACCGCATAGGCAATACCGTGTGGAGTGAGCACTCGAGCCCAAAAGATTTTGCACAGACACTCACGACGGTGACGCCCGATCCAAACGTGCCGGGCTCGCCCATAACGCAACCTGCCGCCACTTTCATGATGATACCGCAGACGCTGCCCGCGGGGGCAAAGCTGGAGGTGAAGTACACCGACAAGCTGACGAACACGCAACGCACGCTCACGGCAAACATAGCCGGAAAGACGTGGGGCATGGGAAAGACGGTGACCTACCGCATCAGTACATCAAGCATATCGGTGACCCCCACGCTGGAGGTGACGGCACCTGCGGAGTACACCTATCAAGGAGGAAACAACACCTACACCGTAAAGAGCTACGCCTCCGTATCCGGAGGAGGAGCAACGGCCAACGTGCCCATAGCCTGGGAAGTGGAATACTCCACCAATGGAGGATCAAACTGGAGCAGCACCAGGCCCGCATGGCTCACGACCTTCACCGAAAACGGAACGGGAGGCACTTCGGCTGCACCCTATACCGCCACCGTGGCGGCGCAGGTGAACAGCGCACCGGACAACCCGCACACTGTAGCATTAAAGAATACCCCACCGGTGACCAATTACGACCTCTCCACGCATGATTATCAGGGCAACCCTGCCCCGACGCGTACGGCCAACTGCTACATTGTGAACGCTCCGGGAACATACCGCCTGCCATTAGTTTACGGCAACGCGATAGATAAAATCAAAGTGCCCGGAGGCTCAAATCCGGGATGGAATACATCGGCCTACACTTCCACGGCAGGCGGGGGCAATGTGCTTACACCGTTTATCAATCACCTTGGCAATGTGCTTACCAATCCTTATATCTACAGCCATGCCGGCTGCATGCCGGCAAACTGTACGCTCGTCTGGCAAGACGCGCAGAACTTGGTGACGAACGTGGCGCTATCTGCCGACGGTCATTTCCTCGAGTTTACCGTGGGGCAGGCCACCATCTGCCAAGGCAATGCCGTGGTAGCGGTGCGCGACGCCTCGAACACCGTGCTGTGGAGCTGGCATATCTGGGTGACGGACTACAGGCCGGGAACCATAGGGACAACGACACCCGACAAGGAAATCACCAACCACCAGAACAAGAAGTACAAGATTATGACCGTCAACCTCGGCTGGTGCGACGGAAAAGAGGTGATATATGCCGAGCGCACCGTGCAGGTACGCTTCAAGCAGAAGCCCACAGCAGGGTACACATCGGCTACCCCAAAGACGTTTACAGTAAAACAGAAAGCGCATACCATTACAGAGCTTGGGAATAACACTTATTATCAATGGGGACGCAAAGACCCGTTCGTGGGGGCATTGGAAGGACCGGGCGGAAGCTCGAACAGCATTAACAAGACATGGTATGATGCCGGCGGGAACGTCAAAACCAACCAGCTTCCTGCCATCCAAAGCTTTCCTTACGGCACCCCCTGCATCACCCGTGGTATCATGAACCCCGGAACGTTTAATACTATTTGGGAAATGGACTACCGATATTACAACTTGTGGGATGCGAATAATAACACTACCTCAACCAACGACAATCTCGTGGTAAAGACCATCTACGACCCTTGTCCCGCAGGTTATAAGCTACCGCCAAGCAATGTATATACCGGCTTCTCCACAACGGGAGGCAACACTGGTACTGTCAGCCAGTTCAATGTACAAGGAGCTTGGGCCAAAGGTTGGAACTTCTATTGCAACCCAAGCAAGACTACATCCGTCTTTTTCCCTGCATCGGGCTTTCGGGTCTATAATACCGCAGTTCCCTCCCACGTGGGGAGTTTCGCCCACTACTGTACGGCGGGACCGAACAGCAGGGGAGACGTGTGGTTCCTAATCTTCAACTCGAGCATCGTGCATCCGCTGGACAAAGACCCTCGGAGCTTCGGCTACTCGGTGCGGGCGTCCCAAGAATAAAAGAGCGCGAAGCGACCGCATTGGTTTTATTCGTTTCATTTGCTTTATTCTCCTGCGGCTTTCAGCCGCAGGAACCCGATACCGGCAAAGCCGGTCGAAAAAAGCCGAGAGTTTCACTTTATACAAAATATAATGATTGAATAAGATACAATGGAATATGTAAGCAGTAACTTCATGAATACGGCATCGGGGTGCCGCTGTGACGCCTCTATAGAGGCGCTGGTCATGTCTCTATAGGGCTGTTGCTATCGTCTCTATAGAGGCGTTGCTAATCTCTCCATAGAGGCGTGACCGCTCTCTCTATAGAGACGCGATTACCTCCTCTATAGAGAGACAATCACCCCTCCCGCAGGGGCAATAAAACCAACTTCCGGCATGCTTGTCCGGACGAGAAAATGTGTTATGAACGATAAGAAGCAACAGACTTAAGTCTTCTGCTTAGTGTAATATCTTTTTATTAACTTTTTAAATTATAGGAGGAAAAATTATAAGCACAAGCTACAAATTGGTGCAAAGGAAGAATCCTTTAAAGAAAAACGAACCTGCCAAATGGTATGCCACGCCCAACAGCGCAAAGCCGCTGGCGCAGAAAGTGATGACCCGTGTGGCCACGGAGAACACCACCACGGCGCCCATCGAACTGGAATCGGCCATGGAGTTGCTGGCGGCCTTCATCCCGCAACAGCTTCAGCAGGGGCACACGGTGAACGTGCCCGGCATGGGAACCTTCCGCCTGACCTTCAAGAGCGAGGGAGTGGAAGACATCAACCTGTTCAACTCCGCGAAGATGATTAAGTCGCCCCGCATCGTCTTCACCCCTGCCAAAGAGCTGAAAGGAAAGACCCTGCAAGGCCTCAGCTTCGAGAACGGCGGCGTGCTGGAGAGCGGTATCAACTACGCTTCGCTGGCGGACTATCGTAAAGCCAAGGGGCTGCCTACACCGGGAGAAAGTGGCGGCAGCGGTGGCGGTACTCCCGGCGGCTCGGGCGGTCAAGGGGAGAACCCGTTAGGATGAGAAATTAGCGGTTAGGGCTAATTGGAGCGGTTAGTGGCTGCGCTGTAACGAGGCGGCGCTAATCGCTCATCGTTAACAGGAAGCACTTGTAACGTTTCCTGTTTCTCAATGCGGATGATTTTTTAGACGCAGATGACGCGGATTTTAATTTTTCTTCTTCCTTCTTCCTTACGTTTAACTCTAATATCTAATATCTCACCTCTAATGTCCTAATGCTTATGAAAACTTATCAGACTATGAAACAAATGAAGGCGGCGGAGGCACGCAGGAACACAGCCTTATAGATATTGACATGACGGGCGCATCGCCTACGGCCTACGACCGCTCCGCACTGGTGCTGCACGCACTCTATCCGCAACTGCCGTTCCGGCACGTGCCCGGCGAAGACGGACGGACACGGCCCATGGTGACGGACATCCCGCAGGAGATTGTCCTCGAGGTGTGCCGCAGGTACCGACTGGTGGATGCGGCGTCGGCAGTGATTGGACGTTAGAGGCCTAATTTCTAGTTTCTAGTTTCTAATTTCTAATTTCTAATTTCTAATCTCTAACGTCTTTTGCCTAAGGTCTTATACCAGATGTGCAATCCACTCTTCCCGCTCACCGGGCAACAAATCGATAACAGGAATTTCTATCATCGTATAGCAACCCGGTTGCCGGCGCATGGCGGCACGAGCCGCGCATACCAATATTTGGGCGGTAAGGGCAGGGTTGTTGATGCGCATGTTGAACTCGAAAAGCTGGTTCTGCGTTTTGCCCGACACCCCTTTGCGGGTCAGGTTTACACCATGCCCCATATCGAGCAAGGCATCCACGCTCGGAACAAGCTTGACGTGCGTCTCGTCATTCACAAAATAGGGGTCGGCCTTGATGGCGGCGGCCACCTTGCCGAAATCATAACCTTCTTTCAGTTCGATGTACACCATGCGGCGATGGATGCCGGTCCCGGTAGGAATGGTCATGGAAAGAGCCGCCTTCACCCCCTCGACGGCCTTTACGGCTACCGTATGCCCCATGCTCATGCCCGGGCCGAAATTCGTATAAGTAATGCCTTTGGGGGCGATGGCCTCGAGCAATGCACGGACAATGGAGTCGCTTCCCGGATCCCAACCGGCCGATATGACAGCCACCGTATCGTGTGCCTTGGCCACCGCATCGAGCGTGCGGCGCAAAGCCGGAATACCCGCATGGACATCAAAACTGTCTACCGTACGGACGCCTAAAGCCAGAAACTCTTTCGCATATTCCTCGACCTTGCGGGTAGGCGTACAAAGGATAGCCACATCTACATTCCGCAACTCTTTGACGGTCTTTACGACGGGATATTCCCTCAGTTCCGCAGGGCAATCATCGGCGCCGGAACGACGTACCACACCGGCAATCTCAAAATCGGAGGCTGCCTGCAGGGCCTCAAGTACGTAACGACCGATATTGCCATACCCCACAACAGCTGCTCTTACCTTTTTCATCTTTTTATTGTTTTTATTTATCAGTTTTCTACTTTATAGGCGCAAAAGTAAGCTTTTTAATTCACATTCATCTACAAGAAGCCTCAAAGTTTTACATCGCTTTCTCTTTTTTGTGACCGGAATTCCGATAATAATGCTTACATTCGCAGGTGATAAGATATAGAATACAAAAGGATAGGATTATGATAGAATACATCAAAGGCGAAATAGCCGAACTGAGACCGGCTACCGCAGTGATAGACTGCAACGGATTGGGATATGGCATCAATATCTCCTTAAACACATACGCCGCCATACAGGGCAAAAAAGAATGCAAGCTCTATATACATGAAGCCATACGCGAAGATGCCTACACGCTCTACGGCTTTGCCAACAAGCAAGAGCGGGAACTGTTTCTGCTGCTCATCTCCGTATCGGGCATAGGCGGGAACACGGCGCGCATGATTCTTTCGGCTCTCTCGCCCTCGGAGCTGATAAATGTCATCAGCACGGAGAATGCCACCTTGCTGAAAACCGTAAAAGGCATCGGTCTGAAAACAGCCCAACGGGTGATTGTGGATTTAAAAGACAAAATTAAAACCGGCAGCGTAGCCACCGACACTGCAGGAATAATGGGCATACCGGCGTCGACCATCAACGCACAAGTGCAGGAAGAAGCAATATCAGCCCTCACCATGCTTGGCTTTGCACAAGCTCCCTCACAAAAAGTTGTGCTTGCCATCCTACAAGAAGACCCACAAGCACCGGTGGAGCAGGTCATCAAAATAGCACTAAAAAGAATGTGAATTAGCGGTTAGTTGATTAACGGTTAGTGGTTAGTGACCGGCTTCAAGCCTTATTCTTAATAACGCAGTTCACTAATCACTAACCGCTAACCGCTAACTTAAACTTCAACAATCTCTTCTTTGCATAGCGTGAGTTTCTCCACTCCTTCTTCCGTAACTGCCCAAGAATTTTCGATACCCACGGGGCCTATGCCGGGAAGAACAATCTTCGGTTCCAACGCAAAAACCATACCCGGTTCGAGTTCCTGCTTCATGCGTGGAGCCAGCACAGGCATCTCGTTTATCTCCAGACCGATGCCGTGACCGATGAATTTGGCTTTTTGGGTTGTCCCCATAAAATTGTCGGCAAACCCGGCTTTGGTCACCATATCGATGGCTATATTATAAAGGTCTTCACAAACAACTCCGGGTTTGGCTTTCTCGGCCACGGCTTCTTGTATCTCCAAACAAGTCTGATGCGCAGCGTATGCTTTCTCCGGTAGCCTACCGATGGAGAATACCCGACTCATATCACCCATATAGCCATAAAAGTTTCCTCCCATATCCACCATAAAGCTCTGCCCCGGCTGCAATAAAGAACCATCCACGCCAATGGGAAGCGAAGGGTCGAGACCTCTGCCTCCCAAGGCAAAATCATAAGGAGAAGGACTCAGGGCATTGTCTCCGGCCAGAAGACTGCCCATGAAAATCTCCATGCTCTGCCCGAATGTACGGAAAATGCCCAGGCAACCTTCCAACCGCATCAAGCGCTCTATTTCGACGGAAAGTTGCCGGTCGGTCATTCCCGGCTGATAGACCGAGGGTATCTGTTCGTATGCCTTGGCATGTGCAATGCCGGAACGGCGGAACATCTCAATCTCCATATCGGTCTTTATGCTCCGAGCTTTCCGTATAAGCGAAGTGCCGCAAGGAACAACCTCCGTCTTCGGGAAGCATGCCGCCAAACGGTTATACTCCGTAAACGCGAGTTCATCTCCCTCCAGCATCAACCTGGAAGGTATGGACAATCCGCATTCGTCCAACAGTTCAGGAAGCTGCTCGGGCTTACGGATAGGATGCACGTGCTCTCCTGTCATATTATTGGGACGCTTGATGAATAAACGGGCAGGAGCATGCAATGGCAAATACAGGTAGCCGCTTACGACGCGTCCATACGTATACAGCAGATTGACATTGCAAGTGATGAGGGCGGCGTCAATGTCTTGTTGAGCCATCAGAGAGCGAATCCTGTCGCGTCTCAATTTTAATTCCGGTAGTAACATCTATTGGTCATTTATGGCTTTGAGGTGCAAATATATAGAAAAAAGTGTAAATAGAGATTAGTGAACAGCGGTTAGTGCACACATCGTTCATGCCGCCTTGCAAAAAATGCGCTGCCCGAGTACCGGAATATCTGTTTGTGCACCACTTTCTTTTCGTAATATGCAAACAGATATTCCGGTACCCGGGCAGCGCCGAAGGGGCATTCGGAACGGTTTTACCCTCTCATCGCAGGGAGGCCGTTACCAACCTTTGTTTTGACCCAACTTGTTATTTTTCAGATATTCCGCTTGGGGAATAGGATAGAGATTCATCTTCTCGTCCCACGAACGGGTCTCGAGCAGTTCTTTCCTATACACCGGCTTTCCGTCTTGCAAGGTGATTCGCACACAATAAATGTTCTTCGTGCTTTCACCTATTTTCCAACGCCGGATATCCCAAAAGCGATGATCCTCAAAAGCCAGTTCCACCCGGCGCTCGCGACGGATACTTTCCTTGAAAGCGTCTCCAACGGCCGTCACCGGAGGCATCTTGGCCGCAGCTCTCACTTGATTCAGGGCAGCCCGCGCCGAGAGATGAAAAGTGGCATCCGTATAATCGGCTCCCCGCCACTCATTCATTGCTTCGGCATAATTCAGCAATACCTCGGCATAGCGGAACAGCGCATAGTGATGCGGTTTCTTCCGTTCTTTGGAAGGAACCAGCGACACGGTTTCATTCATATACTTCTTCAGGTAATACCCCGTCTTCGTGGTCCCCGCCGTTCCCGCACCGTCCTTGCCTCCTTCGTGAGCCTCGATGACGGTATGCATCCATGTGTCTCCGTTGCAAAGAACGGTATGATAAAAACGGGGGTCTCTGTTTGCATACGGATTGGCTCCGGGGGGCAGGGCTGTCCAGTCAAAGTCAGTGCCGTCTGCCATCTGAAAAGCGTCGACCAGATTTTGTGTAGGCACATTACCGGTCTTCCCTTTTTCATAACTGATGGGAAGATTGGTTACCTCATAATCGAAAGTATCTCCCGAACGACGTTCGAAGATGAGCTGTGAAGACTTCAGTACCTCATTGCCACCATCTTTATGATACAATGGGTCCTTGTCTATCGGCGGCAACGAATAATTTCCCGCTTCGATAAGGGCGTAGGCTGCCTTTGCCGCGGCTTCCCAACGTGATGCTTCTTGCGCCGTATTGTGCAAGGGACTGGCGGCATAAAGCAGCGCACGGGCTTTCAGAGCCTGAGCCGTCCCTTTCGTGACACGACCGCTTTCGGCCCAGAAATCTTTCTGGCGCACAGGCAAATGTTGAGCAGCCTCATCGCATTCGCGGCAAATGAAGTTTATCACTTCATGAAACGCTGTTTTTTCCACATTGTTAATCTCGTCCGTCGTATAGGTACGGGTCAGCAAAGGAATGTCTCCGTATCGCTTGGCCAACTCAAAAAAGAAAAAGGCACGCAATACCCGCAGTTCCTGCCCGTACATATTCGCTTTGGCAATGTCTTCATCGTAGGTGTCGTTCCACCGGAAACGCTCCAGACGCTGGGGCGAGTAATTCTCTAAGAAAGAGTTGCAAGAACGAATCGCTCCATAGCATCTTCCCCATACATCGTCTACCGTATTGACGGGATTCCAGGCGTTGTTATAGAATGTATGCACACTATTGTCGCTCCAAATATAGACGGAATTATCGGTTGCCGACTCGCGCAAGGCGCCTCCGATGCCTCCCAATTCGTCGGGAAGTCTGCTATATACATAAGTAGCCAATCCCCTGACATTATCAAAATAAGCAAATGCCTCCTCGCGCGTCAATCCGGTAGTCTCGTCCAGCTCGAGCAGACCGCAACCGGAGACAGAGAGCATCAAACCTGCCATCACAATATACTTTTTCATCGTTCTTTGTCTTTAAAAGTTAACACTCAGTCCGAAGTAAACGGAAATCATATCCGGATAATTCACTCTCAAGTTTTCGCTGTTCAGGTACTTCACGTGATCCAGCGAGAAAAGATTGTTGGCACGGGCATAAACCTGCGCCTTTCTTATCTTCAGTTTTTGCATCCATGCCGAAGGCAGATTATAATAGACATTCAGATTGCGCAACTTCAAATAATCACCATTTTCCAACCATTGCGTACTGTTTCTGAAGTTATTGGCATTATCTTCGGTCGTCAGTCGTGGAACGTTGGCCACATCTTTCGTCTCTTCCGTCCAGCGGATTCTGTCTTTCAGATACCAAGTGGAAATATTTGTATTATTGCGCAACGGCCAATAGACACTCTCTGTGTTAAGCATCACGCTGTATCCTCCGATGCCTTGAAAAAGCGCATCCACACCGAAGCCTTTGTATTCAAAGCCGATATTGATGCCATAATACAGGTCGGGAATCATTCCCGACTTCCCGATGGCCTTCACGTCGTTCTTGTCTATGACGTTGTCATTGTTCAGGTCTCTGTATTTCACATCGCCCGGACGAACTTCCGAAAAGCGTTGCACGGGACTGTTCTTTATATCATCCGCATCACGGAAATAGCCGATGGCCTCCAAACCGAAAATCTGCCCCAGCCGATGACCTTTGGCAGAGAGGTAATCATAAGGCAGATGGCCCTCTCCGTTTTCAACGACCTTGGTACGGACATACGCCGCGTTAACCCCCGCATAATACTTGAAGTTCTTGCCTCCGCGTTTCCACATGGCCGAAAGTTCGGCTCCTTTCGTATCTACTCTGCCCGCATTCATACCGGGCACTTCCACCCCGATGGCTGAAGAGATCAGGCCTTTCCCGTCGATGAGAATCTTTGAACGCCGGTCGTAAAAAATATCCGCCGAAAGAGACAAACTCTTCCACAACGACACATCTATGCCCACATTGTATTTGTCGGCCACCTCCAGATCAAGCCTCTCCATGGCCAGTTTCCCTTCCGTCAGGCTGGTTCCCGCGGAGGTGTTGGCATCCTTGAAATGATAAGAGCCTGTGCCTATCCAATATTGTCTGTCAAGCGCATAGTCATACAGGTCATAGCCCGAACGTCCGTACGAAGCCCGCAGTTTCAAATAATCCATTGTCGGAACCGCTTTCATGAAAGCCTCGTTCGAGAGCAGCCATGCGGCAGAAACAGCCGGGAGAAACCTATATTTGTCGTTCTTGGCAAGCACACTGCTGCCGAAACAGTTGGCCACCACATCCAGAAAGTAACGGTTGTCGTAGTTATAGCCGGCCGTTCCGAGTATATATTGGCGATAACGGCTGTTGTTCCGGCCGCTCAGTGTCATCGACTCATGGCGGAACATGGCGGCGGCTGTCAGCTCGTGCTTGTGCCGGAAACGATGATAACTCAGCTTGCCTTCAAAGTTGGTGTGGATGTATTGATTGGCAAAACCGGAATTGCTAATTTGCAACTCGTTGTTAGCATTGCCATAATGCGTATACACAGGATTTCCTTGCGCATCTTTCTCCACCGTCTGATAGCGGAAACCTTTATGTCCCGTTTCCTGGTAAGTGGCATTGTTGTCGTAAGCCACTGCCAATTCCGCACTTAAGCCGGGGGTCAGCATGGAAAGGTCCTGCAACATGCGCAGGTCTGCCTGCAACATGCGCTGATTCAGCTTATAATAGCCTTCGTCCGCAAGGCGTGCGATGGGATTTGTTTTCAAGATATTATTTCCTCCCCACTCGCCTTCCCGGGTTTTCAGGGGGAAAGCGGCAGAAGGAGTATTGTAAAGCAAACCGAACAATGCCGTTTCGTTGGCATACGGGCGGTTGGTCTCGCGCAGCATACCCAGCATACTTAACTTCAGACGGGTCACATTCGATACATCCACATCCAGATTCATCCGAAGATTCAGGAAATATTTCTTCATTTGCGAATTATAGCGTTCGGTATAATCGGTATATTTCGTATTCAGCAACCCCATGTCGTTCTTATAATTCAGTGTTGTGAAGTAGCGCAGGCGCTTACCGCCTCCGCGAAAAAAGATATCCAGTTGATGATTGACGGTATGATTGCGCAAGGCTTCTTTCTGCCAGTCTACATTGGGATACAAGTCGTTGCTTCCATCCGCATTGCGAAAGCCGTCGGCATCCATATCAGACTGAAGCCCATCGTTCCTGAGCGCCTCGTTACGAGCCAATGCATACGTATGGGCATCGGCAAACTCCGGTTGGTTGACAGGCAGCCCCCACCCGTACTTATAGTCCACGCGAATATCTTTCTTGTTGTACTCTCCTCGTTTCGTAGTCACCACAATCACTCCGTTGGCTCCTCTACCTCCCCACAAGGCAGTGGCTGCCCCGTCTTTCAATACAGATATCGATTCTATTTCCGATAGATTGACAAACTCCATCGGACGTACAAAGCCATCTACCACAATCAAAGGGGCATCGCCGTTTAAAGACCCGCGCCCGCGTATGTTCAAACGCGATTTTTCCGTATTCCAGGCTGTATTCTGCATCACGCTCAAACCCGGCAGTAATCCGTAAAGGGCATTGTAGGGGCTCACTACGGCGTTCTTCTCCAACTCGTCCGCATAGACGGTAGAAACAGATTGTGTCTTCCGCTTCTCTCCGGAGGCATACATCCCCAGATCCACGTTTTTATTCTCGGTATTATTTTGCAATAAGAGAGTTCCGCTCTCCTTCTTATCCTCCTTTATGTTCGTCTGCGCCGCTCCGGAGGCCACGAACACAAATGAAAAAGCGATTGTATATATTACTTTCTTCATACTTGGTTTCTATTTAAAAGTCAGGCTTATCACCAGCCGGGATTTTGCGTCAATCCATATTTCTTATTAATCTCGGAAATGGGCAAAGGCAGCAAGAAATACTTTTCGTCCCACCTGTCCGGTCTGACGTGTTTCCGCTGTTCGGCCATCGCAGTGGATACCTTATAAGTATAATTCTTCCCCGCTTTCTTTATAATCAGACGAGACAGGGGTTTGGTGAACAAATCCGAACGTTTCCAGCGCACAAGGTCGAAATACCGAACCTCCTCATAACCGAATTCCAAAGCCCTTTCGCGCAATATGGCCTCGCGCAACGGCTCTCCCTGCCGGGTTGTGGCAGCCGTCAGAGGCGGCATTCCGGCCCGCGACCTCACCAAGTTCACATAATCATAAGCCGTATGCCCGAACTCATCGGCAACGTTGGCCTTACCCAACTCGTTCATGGCCTCCGCCATATTCAGGTAGACTTCCGGCAAGCGCAGCAACGGACAGATATAAGGTTCACCGTTTACCTCTTCATTGAAATTGCGGATGAACTTACGCATCGCGAAGCCATTATAGCTCATGCGCCCGCTCTTATAAGGATACTGTTGGGTTCCTTCATAAATCTCCACCTTCTGTTGCCCTCTGAATTTATCTCCCGTCACGGCAACCGTTTCATACAGGCGAATGTCCCGTCGCGGATGGCCCGAAGCATCAAAGAAAGGATTCTTCTTATGGTCGGGATTGTTCCAGTCAAACTCCGTACCGTCATTCATCTGAAACATATCTACGTAATTCAATGTGGGCGAGGCCACTCCGTAGCGTATTTGTGCAAAAGGCGTCTTACCTATCATATAGGTGGTGAAACGTCTCGAAGAAATCAACGTCTCATGGTTGTTGCGCTTGAAATATCCGGCCACAAAGTCTTCACGGGGATTTCCGGTATTCACCAGCCGATAAATGCCACCGTGTTTATTGTTTTCACGCAGAAAAGACAATCCGGCATCCAGCGCTTTCTGCCACCTCTCGGACGAATAGTTGCCATACCATACGAGATGTGCCGATGCGGCTTCTCCCTCTTTATATGGTTTTTCGGCATTGAACAGCGGACTGGCCGCAAATTGCAGTACCCTCGACTTTAAAGCCAGAGCGGCAGCGGCCGTCATACGTCCGTCGTCGTCCGCATGGTTTTTCCATTCCCATGGCAAAAGAGCGGCGGCTTCATCCAGCAATCCTACAATCTTTTCCACCGTCTCCTGCACGGTCATACGGGGCATCATCATCTCATCTCCTGCCGTATAAGCATGATCAATCCAAGGCATACCCCCGTAGTAGCGAAGCATCTGCACATAATGGTAAGCGATGATCATCTTGGCCTCACCCTTACCGAAGGCTTTTTCTTCATCTGACATGTCCGGCACTCGATCCACGTTCTCCAGATAGATATACGCCCGCCGAAGTCCGTATATGGGCCCTACCCCTCTCGTATTTTTATCCGTGTCCGGCCTATAAGGAAGATGTTCCAGAAAATCATTGGTGGCATCCACCGTACCGGTATAGAACTTCGGAGCACCTTTTTTGGTCCAGTCTCCTATATCGGTCAATATTTCCAATACACCATATCCCATCCGTCCTTGTGAAGGCAGAAAATCGGGTAAGGAGTGATAGGCCTCCGCCAAAGCCTGCTCGGCAAAGATTTTCTTGTTGAAAACCGAATCGATGGTATATTCATTGCTCAAAGGCTTTTCCAGAAAAGCTTCACCGAATTTAATATCTTCGCATCCGGCAAAGATGCCTCCCAAAAACAAAGAGAGAGTAGCCATGTATTCTCGATAGTTTCTCATCGTATTCATAATTAGAAAGTTAAGTTGATTCCTACATTATATATTTTGATAATGGGATAGGAGTCTGCATTATCGGGGCTGGCTTCCGGATCCATTATATCGAACTTATCGAATGTCAGCAGGTTATATCCGGTAAACTGAATGCCCAATTGTTGGATACCCAGTTTTTTCAGCAGTTTCTTATCCGTGAAGTTATAGCCTATCGTCATGTTTTTCAATTTCAGATACGAAGCGTCTCGCACCCAAAGCGACGAATTGCGCATATTGTACACAGCATTCGTTTCGGTGAATCGCGGTGTAGTGGCGGTTCCTGCCGTCTCGGGCGTCCAGCGTGTATCGGCATGAAACTGCATCAGTCCTCGTATCTTACCGTTTCCGAAAGGCTCCCTGAACGCATCGTTGAGCAATAGCGAGCGTTGCGCCGTTCCGGTCCAGTTCATCGTAAGGAAGAAACCTTTATAATCCACCTGACAGTTCAAACCAAACGTATAGGCCGGGCGCGTAGGATGTCCGATGACACTTTGGTCATCCGACGTGATTTTCTTGTCGCCGTTCAAATCCTTGTACTTGATGTCGCCAGGTTTCACCGCAACTCCCGGATCGGGCATTCCTTCTAACAGTTTTCCGTTGGCGTCGAAATCTTCAGGGAGATAAAATCCGGATGCCTGATAGCCAAACAACGTGCCGACCGGGTTACCCGTACGCCACATATAAGGATAGTTGGGTTCCACTTCGTCTTGGAAAACGATTTTGTTCTTGGAATAAGACATGTTGGCGTTGATTCGATATCTCCAGTCGCGCACCTTATCGTTCCATTTCACCTCTATTTCATAGCCTTGGTTTTTCACCTTACCCATATTGACTGCCGGCAGCACACTCGACGTGAGTCCGGTAAGCAAAGGAACCGTTCTGCGATTAATCAAGATATCTTTGCGGTCTTCCCGGAAATAGTCGAACGATAACTTCAAACGGCTCTTCAAGAAATGAACATCCATACCATAGTTCTGTTTAAGTGCCTTTTCCCAGGTAACCATGGGGTTTCCCAAACGGTTTTCCAGTGCTCCCTTTATGTATCCTTTACCATCGGAGCCGAAATTGAACCCATATTTATTGTTGTTCCAGCCATCCACGCCTGAAAGATTCACATTATACGAATCGGGCAGATACAAGAAGCGGTTGTTGCCTAAGTGGTCGTTACCCACCAGCCCGACAGACGCGCGAAGTTTCAAATAATCCACCACTTTCTGTTTCTTCATAAATGCCTCTTCCGAAAGGATATATCCCACCGACCCTGCGGGGAAAGCGCCGAACCGCTTGCCGGGAGCAAAATTCTCGGAACCGTTATAGCCGAAGTTGAACTCAGCCATGTAGCGCGACTTATAGTCATAGGTCAGACGCCCCACCAAGCCAATGTATGCCGACGGTATACTGGCCCACTGCTGAGGATAATACTTCTTACTCTGGTTATACAATAACAATCCACCCACGTTGTGTAAGCCAAACTTGTGATTGTAGCGCAGACTTCCTTCCATGTACCAGTTTCTGCTGCGTGAAGTCCGTTCGTCATATTGCAGACTTTTATTCTCTCCTTTTATTTTATAAACCACTTCTTTATTGAAATCGGGGGCATCATAAGCCATATTCGGATGCTCCAGCGACGAGCGGTAGAACGGCAGATGCTGCTCCACTTCCCCTTTCCGTTGCTTGGTGAAGCCATAGCCGGTGTTATACGCACCCTTCACCTCGATGGAGAGGCCTTTAGTAATGAAATCCAGCTTCTGATTGACCAGCAAGTCAAGGTTCATCGTATTCTGGATGGCGGTGAAATAGCCTGTACCGTACACCTTGGGGAGAACACTGTTTCCCAAATTGATTTTATTTTGGAAACGCTCTTCGGGTGTAGTAATCAGCTGTCCATCGATAATGCCCGGACTGCTGAAAGGGGTCGACTGATTGATTAACGTCCATATGGAATTCACATTATCGCTAATCATCGGCTCGTTCCGATTGCCTACCCGCCCGCCTATGCCTACTTTAAGTGTTGTGGTTTTGGTGGCATTAAAATCGAAATTGGCGCGATAATTATATCTTTTATACTTATAATTATTGTCGTAGTCCATCCCCTTGAACTGCTTGAGCAGACCATTCTGATAGAGAAAACCCAGAGAGATGAAGTAACGCACATCGGATGTACCACCCGAAATGTTGACATCATGCTGCGTCTGAACCGATGCCTTATTCAGCAGATAGTTTCTCCAATCCACATTGGGATAAAGAATCGGTTCGTCGTTTTTCTTAAAGCGCTCGATGGAATAGCTGTCGAACACCATATCTTCCGGGGTGGCATTCGGTTTGTCATTCGTAATGATTTCATTGCGCAACGTGGCATACGTATAACTGTCGGCCATCTTCAGTACACGCGTAGGCATCTGTATGCCCACCGAAGAGTTGACGGCAATCTTGGTTTTTCCCTCTTTTCCTCTGCGGGTAGTGACCAAAATAACGCCGTTGGCACCTCTCACCCCGAAAACAGCCGTAGCAGAAGCATCTTTCAGCACCGTCACACTCTCTATCTCATTCGGATTCATCTGAAAAAAAGAGCGTTCCACACCGTCCACCAATATAAGAGGAGACGAAGCGGCTTCCGACAAAGACCCCACTCCGCGGATATATACCTTGGGGTCTTCCAAACCGGGCTGTCCGCTTGTCTGCACGGAAGAAAGCCCCGTGATTTGTCCGGCCAGCGTATTTGCCACACTGGCATTCGGAGAACGCACCAACGCTTCGTTATTCAACGCCGAAATGGCTCCCGTAAGCGTTTCTTTCTTCTGTGTACCGTAGGCCACTACAGTCACTTCCTGAAGTTCGTTGGCAACCTCTTTCAGAATCACATTCACTTTCCGCTGTCCGTTGAGCTTTACTTCTTTAGATTCATAACCGATAAAAGAAACCTGCAACACGGACTTTTGCAGATCTTTTACTTGCAGCCTGAATTTCCCATCTACACCGGTGATAGTACCGTTAGACGTACCTTTCTCCTTTACATTGGCGCCGATGACCTCTAATCCGGCCTCATCGACTACCGTTCCCGTGACCGATGTTTGAGCCTGCACCACAAAAGAGCAGCATATCAAGACCAATAAGCCGATACACCTTTTTGCGCCACTCAATTTCGTCTGTCTTTTCATACAATTTGACTTTTACTGTTAACAAAATCAATTAAAACAAAATTTATGCGCAAAAGTAGAAATATACGATGCAGGGCAAGCCCTATAATCATACAGAATATGTACAAAAACGTACACAACAATGCTTCAAATGCTTTCCTACAAGCATTTTGAGACGGAAGACAGCGAATTATAAAAAAGAGCCCCACAATGAAGTGGCACTCCCCCTTCCGATATTACTAAAAAAGCTGCCCCATACCTTCACAGGCATAGGGCAGCAGTAAACCACAAATACAAATACAACTAAACAAAGTTTCTCTCTTAGATAATTCCTTGTCCCATCATGGCGTGTGCAACCTTCATGAAACCGGCAATGTTTGCACCTTTCACGTAGTTGATGTAGCCGTCAGGCTCTGTTCCATATTTTACGCATTGAGCATGTATGCCGTGCATAATGGCATGGAGTTTCTCGTCCACTTCGGCGGCACTCCAGCTGAGGTGCATGGCGTTCTGTGACATTTCCAATCCACTGGTAGCCACACCACCTGCATTCACTGCCTTGCCCGGCGCATACATCATTTTGTGTTCAATGAAGAGGTCGATGGCCTCGGGGGTACATCCCATATTGGAAATTTCACCTACACACATCACTTTATTATCGATAAGATGCCGTGCATCTTCACCGTTCAACTCATTCTGAGTGGCACAAGGCAGAGCGATATCTGCTTTCACTTCCCATGGACGCTTGCCGGGAACGAAAGTAGAACCGGAGAATTTGTCGGCATACGGAGCCACAATGTCATTGCCCGATGCACGAAGTTCCAGCATATAGTCAATCTTTTCGCCACTAATGCCATTCGGATCATAGATGTAACCGTCGGGTCCTGAAATGGTGACAACCTTTGCCCCAAGCTGAGTAGCCTTGGTTGCAGCTCCCCAAGCCACGTTTCCGAAACCGGAAATAGCCACGGTCTTTCCCTTTATATCAATTCCCTTAGTCTCAAGCATCTGGTGAACAAAATACAATCCACCGAAACCGGTTGCTTCAGGACGAATCAACGATCCTCCGAATTCCAACCCCTTACCGGTGAAAGTACCCGTAAATTCGCGAGTCAACTTCTTATACATACCGAACATATAGCCTACTTCACGACCGCCTACACCGATGTCGCCGGCAGGAACGTCCATATCCGGACCCAGATGACGCCACAGCTCCAGCATAAACGCCTGGCAGAAGCGCATGATTTCGGCATCGCTCTTACCGCGCGGAGAGAAGTCGGAACCGCCCTTACCGCCACCCATAGGCAATGTGGTCAACGCGTTCTTGAACGTCTGTTCAAAGCCCAAGAATTTAAGAATAGACAGATTTACGGAAGCATGGAAACGGATACCGCCTTTGTAAGGGCCAATAGCATTATTGAACTGTACGCGATAGCCCAGATTGGTCTGAACTTCCCCCTTATCGTCCACCCAAGTTACACGGAAGGTAAAAATACGGTCAGGCTCAACCAGACGCTCTATAATTTTTACTTTCTCGAACTCAGGATGTTGATTGTAGATATCTTCGATGGAATGAAGAACTTCCTTTACGGCTTGAAGATACTCAGACTCGCCGGGATGCTTTGCCTCCAAAGAGGCCATGATACGTTCGATATTCATAATATTACGTTTTATAGGTTATTACCTTGTTAACTTCTATGTTTCTAAAACAAAATGTCAACTAAGAACAGTGCAAATATAGGAAAACTTTTCAAACAACCTAAGAACTATCTCATATTTTTGATAAATTAATAATAAAATGTCAAGAGGCAGAGTTCACGGATCGACATTGCCTCTATGACACATGCCCGTGAACTCTGCCTCTTATACCTTATATTATATAGAGACTTTTAGTCGATACGTTCTCTTTTCAAGAATCGGTCTATCTTTTTATTTCTGTTGAGCTGTTTTTTGCTGCTTTGTTTTCGGCAGTAATAAATTGAGTAATACTCCGACAATAGCAGAAAGCCCTATACCCGACAAAGCGAAGTTATCGGCCGACAATACGGCACCACCGATGCCCATAGTCAGTGTTACGGAAACGATTATCACGTTTCGCGTCTCGTTCATATCCACCTTGTGCTGAATGAGATTCTGCACCCCCACGCTTGCGATAGTTCCAAACAACAACAGCATGATGCCGCCCAACACTGCTTCGGGAATGGATTGCAACACCGCACTCAGCTTACCGATAACCGAAAAGACGAGAGCAGTAGCAGCAGAGACACGTATCACGGCAGGGCTTGTCACCTTGGTGATTGACATGGCGCCCGTCACCTCCGAATAAGTGGTTTCGGGAGGCCCTCCAAGAAAAGCGGAAGCCAGACAGGCCAATCCATCTCCCAACATGGTGCGATGCAGTCCCGGCTCTTTCACAAAATCTTTTTCGGCCACGGCACTCACCACATATACATCACCGATATGTTCAATTACCGGAGCAATGGCAACGGGAATCATATAGAGAAAAGGTGCCCACTGAAAATGGGTAATGGTTGATAACGAAACCGGATTGGTGAACCACGGAGCAGCCGCCACCGGTGCCAAGTCTACCACTCCCATGAGCATGGCCGCAATATATCCCGTGATGATGCCGCAAATCACCGGCACAAGTTTAATCAGCCCGCGTGCGTAAGTCAGCACGAGTATCGCCGTAGTCAACGAGATGAATGCCAGCAACCAGTTTGTTTTTGCCATATTCACGGCGCTACCCGAAAGAGACAGTCCGATGAGGATAATGACGGGGCCGATGACTACGGGTGGAAACACACGATTGAGGAAGTTCTTCCCCTGCCATTTCACAAGCGCACTCATCAGGAAATAAACAAGCGACACACTGGTCAGCCCGGCCAATGTCCCCGGCAATCCCCACTGCTCGGTAGCAGCGATGATGGGTGCGATAAAGGCAAACGAACTGCCCAGAAAGATGGGTACTTTGCCTTTCGTCACGAAATGAAAGATGAACGTGCCTAATCCGGCGGTGAAAAGCGCCGTCGAAGGATTAATGCCTACAAGAAGCGGTACGAGTACTGTTGCGCCAAAGGCTACGAAAAGAAATTGCACGCCGACAACGGCTTTTTTTGTGGTTGAAAGTGTTTCTATTCTCATTAATTCTATATGATAAGGTATGACCGTTTCTGACCCGAAACGATGGTTGAACGTGCAAATGTAAAAAGAAAACTCGATATGCCAACATTCTCCGGAGATGATTTTAACGAACGAATAAAGGAAACCGTTCCTTTATGAATGAATAATACCTGAGTCCGGGAAATATCCGGCCGACAGGATGCAGCCCCCCCTCATCTTCAGCAAAAGGAACCGCCTGTCCCGAACTCAGGCAATAATGTAAAAGTGCGCCGCCTCTCATCATTCCCCTTCGTGAGGATATGGAAACTATGCCATACATCCCCCGGTATATGCAGGAAAAACAAAAAAGTTACGGAAAAACCATCCGATTAGGCCTGATTCTATTACTTTTGTGACATGAAACCATCAACTGCGAGAGACCATGCTCAGTAAGTATAATTTGAACCGGCTTTATTTCAAAGACACGCAGTTCGCCAACCTCATGACACGGCGCATTTTCAACGTCCTTTTGATAGCCAACCCATACGATGCCTTCATGCTGGAAGACGACGGGCGAATAGACGAAAAGATATTCAATGAATATACCTCACTCTCTCTGCGCTACCCACCTCGTTTCACGCAAGTATCTACCTGCGACGAAGCATTGGCGCAACTCGCTTCCATCTCTTTCGACCTTATCATCTGCATGCCGGGAACGGGAGACAACGAAGGGTTCGACGTGGCACGGAAAATCAAGGGTAGCTACGAGCACATCCCCATGGTGATATTGACGCCTTTCAGCCACGGCATCACCAAGCGCATAGCCAACGAAGACCTGACTCCATTCGAATATGTGTTCTGCTGGCTGGGCAATACGGATCTGCTGGTATCCATCATCAAGCTGATAGAGGATAAGATGAATCTGGAGCACGACGTCAATGAAGTGGGCGTGCAACTCATCTTGCTGGTGGAAGATGGCATCCGGTTCTACTCCTCCGTTCTTCCCAATCTGTACAAATTCATCCTGAAGCAAAGTCAGGAGTTCTCCACCGAGGCCTTGAACGCTCATCAACGCACCTTGCGCATGAGGGGACGCCCCAAAATAGTGCTTGCGCGTACCTACGAAGAAGCCACAGGCATTTACGAGAAATACAGAAACAATATATTAGGCGTCATCACCGACGTGCGCTTCCCACGTACGGAGCGTGGCGAGAAGGACGAATTGGCGGGAATAAAGCTCTGTGCCGCCATACGGAAAGAAGACCCGTTCGTTCCGCTTATCATACAGTCTTCCGAGTCGGACAATGCCACGTATGCCACCAAATATGAAGCGACTTTCATCGACAAGAATTCCAAGAAAATGGATGTGGACTTGCGTCGCATCGTATCGGACAACTTCGGCTTCGGCGACTTCATCTTCCGCAATCCGGAGACGATGGAAGAGATTGCCCGCGTAAAGAACCTCAAGGAATTGCAGAACATCCTGTTTGCCGTACCGGCAGAATCGTTCCTTTATCATATCAGCCGCAACCATGTCAGCCGATGGCTCTATTCGCGTGCCATGTTTCCTGTGGCCGAGTTTCTGAAACCCATCACATGGAACAGTTTGCAGGATGTGGATGCACACCGCAGAATCATCTTCGAGGCCATCGTGAAATATCGCAAGATGAAGAACCAAGGGGTGGTGGCCGTCTTCAAGCGCGACCGCTTCGACCGCTACTCCAATTTTGCCCGCATAGGCGACGGGTCGCTGGGAGGCAAGGGGCGCGGTCTGGCGTTCATCGACAACATGGTGAAGCACCATCCCGAGTTCGAAGAGTTGGAGAATGCCAATGTGGCCATCCCGAAGACCGTTGTGCTCTGCACGGATGTGTTCGACGAGTTCATGGATACCAACAATTTATATCAGGTGGCTCTGTCGGATGCGGACGACGACACCATCTTGCGCTACTTCCTGAAAGCCAAACTGCCCGACCGGTTGGTTGAAGACTTCTTCACCTTCTTCGACGTGGTGAAGTCTCCCATAGCCATCCGCTCGTCGTCGCTGCTCGAGGACTCCCACTACCAACCGTTTGCCGGTATCTACAATACCTACATGATTCCCTATTTGGACGATAAGTATGAAATGTTGCGCATGCTGGGCGACGCCATCAAAGGAGTGTATGCCTCTGTCTATTTCCACGACTCAAAAGCATATATGCAAGCAACGAGCAACGTCATCGACCAAGAGAAAATGGCAGTCATCCTGCAAGAAGTGGCGGGCAACTATTACGGCGACCGTTACTATCCTTCCATGTCAGGCGTGGCGCGTTCGCTCAACTACTACCCCATCGGTGACGAGAAGGCGGAAGAGGGCACTGTGAACCTGGCCCTCGGCTTGGGCAAGTACATCGTGGACGGAGGCATGACACTGCGTTTCTCTCCCTACCACCCCACCAAGGTGCTACAGACCAGCGAAATGGAAATCGCCCTGAAAGAGACGCAGACCCGCTTCTACGCCCTCGACCTGCGCAATGCCGGCCACGACTTCTCCATAGACGACGGCTTTAACCTGCTGAAACTCCACGTAAAGGAAGCGGAAAAGGACGGTTCGCTGAATTATATCGCTTCTACCTACGACCCATACGACCAGATAATCCGCGACGGGCTCTACCCCGGCGGACGCAAAGTCATCACCTTTGCCAATATCCTCCAGCACGATGTATTTCCGTTGGCACGCATCCTGCAATTGGTCTTGAAATACGGGCAGCAGGAAATGCGCCGCCCCGTAGAAATAGAGTTTGCCGCTACATTGAACCGCGAGAAAGATAAATCCGGAACTTTCTACCTGCTGCAAATCCGCCCCATTGTAGACAGCAAGGAGATGCTGGACGAAGACCTCTCGCTCATCTCCGACGACCGGATATTGCTCCGCTCCAACAACTCGCTGGGGCATGGCATCATGAACGAGATGCAGGATGTGGTCTACGTAAAGACGGATGATTACAGTGCCTCGCATAATCAGGAGATTGCATGGGAGATAGAAAAGCTGAACCAGAAGTTTCTGGACGAAGGCAAGAATTATGTCCTTGTGGGACCCGGACGATGGGGAAGCAGCGACACTTGGCTGGGCATTCCGGTGAAGTGGCCGCACATCAGCGCAGCCCGCATCATAGTGGAGGCAGGATTGACCAATTACCGCATAGACCCGAGCCAGGGAACCCACTTCTTCCAGAACCTGACTTCCTTCGGCGTAGGCTACTTCACCATCAATGCCTTCATGAACGACGGAGTGTACAATCAGGACTTCCTCAACGCACAGCCTGCCGCATATGAAACCAAGTATCTGCGCCACGTGCGTTTTGAGCATCCACTCATCGCAAAGATGGACGGAAAGAAAAAACAAGGAGTAGTGCTGATGCCGGAACAACCGCTTTTCCCCATAATAGAAAAACAATGATAGAAACCGTAAGAACCAACTCAATCCACGCTTGGATGCTCGCCGCCCGCCCCAAAACGTTGACGGGTGCCTTCATCCCCGTACTGACAGGTACTTCGCTGGCTCTTGCCGACGAAGTATTCACTCCCCTGCCCGCCCTGCTGTGCCTGCTCTTTGCTTGTGGCATGCAGGTGGCCGCCAATTTCATCAACGACCTCTACGACTATCTGAAAGGTACCGACCGTGAAGACCGTCTCGGCCCGGAACGTGCCTGCGCACAAGGCTGGATTACACCCGAAGCCATGAAGAAAGGCATCGGGATTGCCGTCCTCCTCTCGTGCCTTGCCGGCGGCGGATTGTTGTACACCTGCCGGGGGCAACTGCCTTACGATGGATGGGAGCTGATAGGATTGGGAGCGCTTTGTGTGCTGTTTGCCTTTCTTTACACCACGATACTTTCCTATCACGGATGGGGCGACTTGCTGGTTTTGGTCTTCTTCGGTTTTATTCCCGTGGGAGGAACTTACTATGTACAGGCTTACGAAATAACCACGGATGCGGTTGTGGCCTCGCTCGTCTGCGGATTGGTGATAGACACTTTGTTGGTAGTAAACAATTATCGCGACCGCGAGCAAGACGCCCTTAGCGGCAAACGTACGCTGATAGTACGTCTGGGCGAACCTTTCGGACGCTATGCCTACTTGGGGTTAGGCATTGCCGCCACTCTGCTCTCTTTCCGGTTCGGCATAGACAACGACCTCATAAACTCCGTCACAGGCAGCCCTGCCCTGCCCGTCAACCCTGCGGCACTGCTCATGCCGCTGCTCTATCTCTTTTTCCACATACGCACGTGGCAACGGATGTGCCAAATACGAAGCGGCAAAGAACTAAACGGCATACTGGGCGAAACCTCGCGCAACATGCTGCTTATGGGGCTGCTGCTCAGTGCTGCCATTCTGATGTAGGGCCCGGCAAAACAGGGCTTACGACGGGGGCGGAAGCGTCACCGCGGTGAGACATGCGACGTCACCGCAGTGAGGCGGGCAACGTCACCGCAGTGAGGCAAGCAACGTCACCGCAGTGAGGCAAGCAACGTCACCGCAGTGAGACAAGCGACGTCACCGCAGTGAGGCAGGCAACGTCACCGCAGTGAGGCAGGCAACGTCACCGCAGTGAGGCAGGCGGCGTCACTATAGCGAGGCAGGCAGCGTCACTATAGCGAGGCAGGCAGCGTCTCTATAAAGAAAGTGCCGGCATCTCCGCAGAGACACCGGCACACTTCTTTTTTCAATCCGACCAAGAAAGAATACTACCTCTTTCCGTACATCCGTTCGTAATACTTCTGATAGTCGCCGCTGGTCACTTCCTCCACCCAGTCCTGATGGTTCAGATACCATTTAATGGTCTTCACAATGCCGTCCTCGAACTTCGTTTCGGGATACCAGCCAAGCGCGCGGGTTATCTTCTCGGGATCGATGGCATAACGTTGGTCGTGCCCTAAACGGTCCTTGACAAAGGTTATCAGCTCTTCGTTTATCCAGCTGATATCAATCTGACCGGCAGCATCCTTCTCTTTTTTCTTCAACACTTCGCGATACTTGGGCTCTTCCTCCAGCAGGCGGTGAATGGTAGAGATGGTCAGTTTCACGATCTCCAAGTTGGTCTTTTCGTTATGGCCTCCCACATTGTAGACTTCGCCCTCCGCGCCTTTGCGCACCACAAGGTCGATGGCCTTGCAATGGTCTTCCACATACAGCCAGTCGCGCACGTTGCTGCCGTCGCCATAGACGGGAAGCTTCTTCCCTTCCAAGATGTTCTTAATGATCAACGGGATCAGCTTCTCGGGGAAGTGGTAAGGGCCATAGTTGTTTGAACAGCGAGTAATGGTCACCGGCATCTTGTACGTGTCGTGATAGGCCATCACCACCATATCGGCGCTCGTCTTGGATGCGCTGTACGGACTGTGGGGACATAGCGGTGTCTGCTCCGTGAAGTACCCTTCGGCACCCAACGAGCCGTACACCTCGTCCGTCGATACCTGATGATAGCGCACACCTTTGCGCCAAGCAGGATAGCCGGTCTCGTCCTTGCCCGTCACCCAGGCACGGCGGGCAGCATCCAGCAGGTTCTGCGTGCCCAGAATGTTCGTCATCAGGAAAAGCTGCGGATTCTCGATGCTGCGGTCCACATGGCTCTCGGCGGCAAAGTTCACCACATAGTCGAATTTATACTTGGCAAACAAGTCATCCACCAATGCGCGGTCGCAAATATCGCCCTTCATGAAGAAGCAACGCACATCATCAATGTCATTGACGATGGTCCCCAGATTTCCGGCATAGGTCAGGGCATCCAGCACCACCACCTTGATGTCATCATGCTTTGCCAGTATGTATTTGATATAATTAGCCCCGATAAAACCGGCCGCACCGGTCACAAGATACGTCTTCATGCGATTATGAGTTTTTTTGGATTATGAATTATGAGCTTTAGGGTTCGGTCTGTCCTCCCGTTTCTTATCTCCGCGAGTCGGCAAGTTCCATCAGATAGTTGCCATACTCTGTTTTTCCAAGCTGTTGGCCGAGGCGATACAGTTGGTCTACGTCTATCCAGCCTTTGCGCCATGCTATTTCCTCGATGCAACTCACACGGAAGCCTTGGCGATTCTGTATGGTAGCCACAAAGTTGCTCGCCTCGAGCAGACTGTCGCAGTTGCCCGTATCGAGCCAAGCAAAACCACGGCCGAAGAGCTCCACCTTCAGCGTGCCCTCGTCTAAATACAGACGGTTGAGGTCGGTTATCTCATACTCGCCACGGGCGGAAGGTTTCAAGGAAGCCGCTTTGGCCGTCACGGTAGAATCATAGAAATAAAGGCCCGGAACGGCATAGTTGCTTTTGGGATGTGCCGGCTTTTCTTCCAGAGAAATGGCTTTCCCCTCGTCATCGAACTCCACCACACCATAGGCACGCGGGTCTTTCACATAATAGCCGAAAATGCAAGCTCCCTTATCGATGGAGGCGGCACGCTTCAGCATGGCCGAGAAGCCCTGACCGTAGAACATGTTGTCGCCCAGAATGAGGCAGCCCGGCCCGCCATTCAGAAACTCTGCGCCCAGCACGAAAGCCTGTGCCAGCCCGTTGGGTTTTTCCTGTATCTTATAAGAGAAAGACATACCCAACTCTTCGCCGGTTCCAAGCAACTCACGGAACATGGGTAAATCGCGCGGAGTAGAAATAATCAGCACTTCGCGTATGCCTGCCAGCATCAAGGTAGAGAGCGGATAGTATATCATGGGTTTGTCGTAGACGGGCATTATCTGCTTGGAGATAGCCTTTGACAAGGGATAGAGACGAGTGGCGCTGCCACCTGCAAGAATGATTCCTTTCATATTTCAGTTCTTTTTTCGGTGATACATCAAACGGAGAATAAAATAAGAAGGAGGACGATGCCCCAC
The DNA here is from genome assembly GCF_002998535.1 of Prevotella heparinolytica. Classification (NCBI taxonomy): domain Bacteria; kingdom Pseudomonadati; phylum Bacteroidota; class Bacteroidia; order Bacteroidales; family Prevotellaceae; genus Prevotella; species Prevotella heparinolytica. The sequence goes on from NZ_CP027234.1 coordinate 1,380,896, forward strand.
GGCTCTACTTGCTATTCAGGTTGCAAATATAATGCAAACCGGATGTATAAAAAAATATGCAGACTGATTTTTTCGGCAGAAACAGCGACGAATGATTCCGGACAGCCGTTCAGCCTGCCAACTCTATGACCTCAAGGTCTTTGAATGTGCCCTTGTCCACAACGAAGCGCACCAACGTGCGCACTTTATGGAAGCCCGAGATGCCTGCCGCTCCGGGATTGATGTGCAGCATGTCCAATGTTTTGTCGTACTTCACCTTCAGGATATGTGAATGTCCGCTGATGAAAAGTTTGGGCGGATGCACCAAAAGAGAACCTTTGACGGAAGGGTCGTAGTTGCCGGGATAACCGCCGATGTGCTTCATCAACACCTCCGCCCCGTCTATCGTGAAGCGCAACGTCTGCGGATAAAACCGACGGATTTCCTGCCCGTCGATATTGCCATACACGGCACGGAACGGGCGGAAAGCGGCCAGCCTCTGCGCCACTTCGAGCGAACCGATGTCTCCGGCATGCCATATCTCGTCGCACGGCTCGAAATAGTGCAGATACTTCTCGTCCCAATAGGCATGCGTATCCGATAATAAACCGATTTTTGTCATCTTTCTTTTGTTTATTAAACAAAGGTAATTATATTTGGACAAAATAAGAGCAAGAGCCCGATTTATTTCAGTGCCCGTTTTGAATCTTGCCTGCTTAAACCGAAATCTTATGGAGAACAGATACTTCAAGCGTGACATCAGTTGGCTGTCTTTCAACTATCGCGTGCTGTTGGAGGCCGAAGACGACACACTGCCTTTGTATGAACGCATCAACTTTATTTCCATATACTCCTCCAATCTGGAAGAATTCTATAAAATACGGGTGGCCGACCACAAAGCCATAGCCGGCGGAGTGACGCAGAACGACGAAGAATCGGTGCAGTCGGCCATCGCATTGGTTGCAGAGATCAATGATGAGGTGAACCGCCAACTGGAAGACCGCATCCGCATCTACGAACGGCAGATTCTGCCCGCCCTGAAGAAACACCACATCATCTTCTATCAGAGCCGGAATGTGAAACCGTTTCACCAAGAGTTCATACGCAACTTCTTCTATGAGGAGATATTCCCCTATCTGTCGCCCGTGCCGGTAAGCAAAGACAAAATCGTCTCTTTCCTGCGCGACAACCGCCTCTATCTGGCTGTGCGCCTTTACTCCAAAAACCTGCCGGCAGGTTCGCCCGACCATACGCAATATTTCGTCATGAAACTGCCGTACAGCAAAGTGCCGCGTTTCATCCAACTGCCCAAAGTGGGGAGAAATTACTACCTGATGTTCATCGAAGACATCATAAAGGCCAATATCGACACCATCTTCCCCGGCTATGAAGTGGAGAGCAGCTATTGCATCAAGATTTCGCGGGATGCGGATATACTGATAGACGAAACGGTCAATACCACTTCGGAAATCATAGAGCAGGTGAAGACGAAGGTAAAGAAGCGCAAAATAGGCGCCATCTGCCGCTTTGTCTACGACCGTGCCATGCCCGCGGACTTCCTCAACTTTCTGGTAGATGCCTACCGCATAGACCGCCGCGAGTTGGTGCCCGGCGACAAGCATCTCAATATGGAAGACTTGCGCCACCTGCCTAATCCCAACCAATCGGTACGCCCCGTCAAGAAGCCTCAACCCATGAAGCTGACTTGCCTGGACGAGCACGAGTCCATCTTCCGATATGTGGAAAAGAAGGATTTGCTGCTACACTACCCCTACCATTCCTTCGACCATTTCATACATTTCTTATACGAAGCCGTACACGACCCAAGCGTGCGCGAAATCATGGCAACCCAATATCGCGTGGCAGAAAACTCCACCGTCATCAACACCTTGATAGCCGCCGCTCAGAACGGCAAGAAGGTCACGGTGTTCGTTGAACTGAAAGCGCGCTTCGACGAAGAGAACAACCTTGCCACGGCCGAAATGATGAAAAGTGCCGGCATCAACATCATATACAGCATTCCCAAACTGAAAGTACACGCCAAAGTGGCATTGGTGCTGCGCCGCGACAGGCAGGGACACAAGCTGCCCGGCTACGCCTACATCAGCACGGGCAACTTCAATGAGAAAACCGCCACCCTCTATGCCGACAGTGGTCTGTTCACATGCAATCGGGTGATTGTGAACGACCTTCACAATCTTTTCCGCACCCTGCAAGGCAAAGAGAAGACGGTGTTCCACCGGTTGCTTGTGGCACGCTTCAACCTGATACCGGAACTGAACCGCCTCATCAACCACGAGATGGAACTCGCCCGACAAGGCAAACGGGGACGGATTATCCTCAAGATGAATGCACTGCAAGATCCCACCATGATAGACCGGCTCTACGAGGCTTCTGAAGCCGGTGTGGAGATAGACCTCATCGTGCGCGGCATTTGTTGCCTCATCCCCGGACAAGCATATAGCCGTAATATCCGCATCACACGTATCGTAGACACTTTCTTGGAGCATGCGCGCGTGTGGTATTTCGGCAACGGTGGCAATCCGAAGCTCTTCCTCGGCTCGCCGGACTGGATGCGCCGCAACCTTTATCGCCGCATCGAGGCCGTCACTCCCATTCTGGACCCGGACTTGAAAAGGGAACTGACGGACATGCTCTCCATCCAACTGTCCGACAAGCGGAAAGCCTGCTTCGTAGACGACCATTTGCGCAACTGCTGGAAATCTACCCATCCGCAAAAGGAGCGGGTGCGCTCGCAATACACTTTCTACGAATACCTGAAACAGCGCAACAATCGTTGAGATTCTTCATCCATCCGGCATTCAATGCCGGATGCCTCCTTATCCCCCTTGAAAACGGGCTTTTTCTCCGACACCGAGGAACTTACAGTACGGCAACAGTCGAACTTACAGTGCGGCAACAGTCGAACTTACAGTGCGGCAACAGTCGAACTTACAGTACGGCAACAGTCGAACTTACAGTACGGCTCAGGTCGAAGAAACCGGCCCGTTTCCCGTCTTTCATCACAGGAGCTTTTTTGTAACTTTTTTGCAACATACAGGCATCGTGCTGCAAGAAGCCCGGAACGTAGTGGCCTACAACATCAACCGGATGAAAGTAAGCCGCAAATTTCAGGCTGAAGACGAATAAGACAAGTTCTAAACCTCTTTCAGCCCCATTTTTTCCGCCCGTTGCAACATGAATGCACGGGCGGCTTCGTATTCATTGGGGATAACACCGTCCAGAATGGCATCTTTGATGGCGCTCTTCAACGCTCCTACCTGACGGCAAGGAGAAAGTCCGAAAGTTTTCATGATTTCTTCCCCGCTCACCGGAGGCTGGAAATTGCGGACACGGTCGCGTTCCTCCAAGTCTTTCAGCTTTTGGCGCACCAGCCGGAAATTATTCAGAAAACGTTTCTTGCGCTCCATGTTTTTGGACGTGATGTCGGCCTCGCACAAAGTCATCAGGCTGTCTATATCATCTCCGGCCTCAAACAGAAGACGACGCACGGCCGAATCGGTCACTACATCGTCGGCAATCACGATGGGACGCATGTGCAGACTCACCATCTTCTGAACGAATTTCATTTTCTCGTTCATAGGTAACTTCATCTTGCGGAAGATTCCGGGTATCATCTTCTCGCCGATGAAGTTATGATTATGGAAAGTCCAGCCGGCGCGGGGTTCCCAACGCTTGGTAACGGGTTTGGCTATATCATGCAGGATTGCCGCCCAGCGCAACCAAAGGTCGTCGGTTTGCTTGCTGATATTGTCGAGCACTTCGAGCGTATGGTAGAAGTTATCCTTGTGTGCCCGTCCGTTACGGGTTTCCACACCTTGCAAAGCCACGAATTCGGGGAAGATGAGCGGAAGCAGACCGCAACGGTCCAAGTCGATAAATCCTTTGGAGGGTATGGGAGAAAGGATGATTTTGTTCAATTCATCGGCAATACGCTCTTTAGAGATGATGGAGATGCGATCACGGTTGCGACATAACGAATCGAACGTATCGTCGTCTATATAAAAGTTCAGCTGGGTAGCAAAGCGGATGCAACGCATCATGCGCAAAGGGTCGTCGCTGAAAGTTATGTCGGGGTCGAGCGGCGTGCGTATGGTTCTCTCCCACATGTCTTCCATACCGCCGAAAGGGTCTACCAGCTCTCCGTAGCGTGCACGGTTCAGGCATACGGCCAACGCATTGATGGTAAAGTCGCGGCGGTTTTGGTCATCTTCCAAAGTACCGTCTTCCACAATCGGCTTACGTGAATCGTGCGTATAGGACTCTTTTCGTGCTCCCACGAATTCCACCTCCACGCCACGATATTTCACCTGCGCCGTACCGAAGTTCTTGAAGACAGAAACATGCGCACCACATCCCAAGCGCTTTCCCAACGCTTCGGCCATTGCAATGCCGCTACCCACCACCACTACATCGATATCCTTGGAGGGACGTTGCAAGAATATGTCGCGCACATATCCGCCCACCACATAGCATTCTACTCCCAATTCATCAGCAGTTTCGGAAATCTGCTTGAATATATCGTCACTGAAACGCGCTTTCAGCTCTTCTGCCGTCAACTCTATCATTTGTCAATTAATCAGTTTGAGGACACAAAGATACGGATATTATTTCTAAATTTTACACTATCTTTGCCCCCGCTAACTCCAAGAACTACAATTATGAAGAAAAGATTGCTAATGATGTGCCTATGCTGCACACTCTTCTCTTGCAACGACACCGAGAAAAAAGCCGAAGAAAAACTGCAAGCTGCCCGCAATGCTTTCGAGCAAGGCAACTACAATGAAGCGAAAATTCTCATTGACAGCATCAAGACGCTTTATCCCAAAGCTTTCGATGTACGCCGTGCCGGCATCGGGCTGATGCAGGAAATCGAACTGAAAGAACAAGAAAGGAGTCTGCTCTACCTTGACAGCATGCTTCAAACCAAACAACAGGTATTCGATGCCATCAAAAGCAAATATGTTTTTGAAAAAGATGCCGAATATCAGAACATCGGGCACTACCTGCATCCGTCACAAGTCATAGAGAAAAACCTGCACCGCTCTTTCCTCCGCTTTCAGGTAGACGAAAACGGCATAATGAGTATGACCTCCATCTATTGCGGCTTCCGCAACATCCACCACATTGCAGTCAAGGTAATTGCTCCCGACGGAAGCTTCGCCGAAACGCCTGCCTCCAAAGACAGCTACGAAACCACCGACCTCGGCGAAAAGATTGAAAAAGCAGATTATAAAATGGGAGAGGACGGCAACGTCATGGGATTTCTCTACTTAAATAAGGACAACAACATAAAAGTACAATATCAAGGAGAACGTCCCTATTCCACCGCCATGTCTCCCACAGACCGCCAGGCCCTTGCCGATGTCTATGAACTGGCACAACTGCTCTCGTCTATCTCCGAGATTAAAAAGAACATGGAGGAAGCCAACCTGAAGATAGGATTTGTAAAGCGGAAGATGGAGGAAAGAGAGAAAAAGAATATAGAATAAAAAGTAAATTGCCAACAAGGATTAAAACAACTGGGTGATAAAACCGTAACTAACTACGATTCTTACCACCCAGCGCTGTTTTAATAATCTTTACCGATACGTTCTTACCAAACTAATTTTGGCAGGTACTTGCTTAGGCACATGCGTAAAGCATTCAAAGTAATCGGCTTCACTAATACTTCCGATGCACCACAGTCCAAAGCCTTCTCACGATCGGACATAAAAGCATAAGCTGTCTGCATAATTACAGGCAATTCCTTATCCTCCTCACGTATAAGCATCGTAGCATCCAGACCGTTCATAACAGGCATCTTGATATCCATCAAAACTGCTTCAACCTTGCTACGATTTTCCTTAAATAAATTCACAATCTCCTCGCCGTTTCTTGCCCATAGTATCTCGCATTTCTTACCGATGATGGCTTTTATCAGCTTAAAATTACTTTCATCATCTTCTGCGACCAGAATAAGCGGTCGGTACTCTTCCGACATTTTTTCAGTTTCCATGACCTTTGTATTTCGTTTTATAGTTGCAAAGATAATAAAAAATAATGTAAAGTTCTTATTTTTAGAGGAGATAAGCTGTTTCTTAACATAAGAAACGATCTAATTTTCCTTGAAAAGTTTTTTATCCGGCTTCTTTTCGACCGTTTTCCCCCTTTTTAACTCGCTGCATAGCTCACTGCCTCCTCCTAAGAACAGTCTCTCATTCATTATTTCAGGATGAGAGTTCGCTTTCATCCGCATGCTTTGATTTCACATGAAGCGAAGGCCGACAACCCCTCCATACAAAAAAAACGAACAACTTATTTTTATTCTCTATTCGGTTTACACTATCTTTGCACCCTATTTCAAAAGAAGAAGCAATGATTTCCATAGACGGACTGGCCGTAGAATTTGGCGGCACCACTTTATTCAGTGACATATCATTCGTTATCAACGAAAAAGACCGCATTGCCCTGATGGGGAAAAACGGAGCTGGTAAAAGTACCTTATTGAAGATTTTGGCAGGTGTGAGACAACCTACCCGAGGCAAGATATCTGCTCCCAAAGATTGCATCATAGCCTATCTGCCTCAGCACCTCATGACAGAAGACGGGCGTACTGTCTTTCAGGAGGCAGCGCAAGCTTTTGCCCATCTGCATGAAATGGAGGCTGAAATAGAACGGCTCAATAAAGAACTTGAGACGCGTACCGACTACGAAAGCGACAGCTACATGGAACTTATCGAGCACGTATCTACCCTGAGCGAGAAATTCTATGCCATAGACGCTACAAACTATGAAGAAGATGTAGAAAAAGCGTTGTTCGGACTGGGATTCGTGCGCGAAGACTTCGACCGCCCCACCAGCAACTTCAGTGGCGGATGGCGCATGCGCATCGAACTGGCCAAACTGCTATTGCAAAAGCCTGATGTACTCTTACTGGACGAACCGACGAACCACTTAGACATAGAATCCATACAATGGCTGGAAGATTTCCTTATCAACAACGGGAAAGCGGTCATCGTCATCAGCCACGACCGCAAGTTCGTGGATAACATCACTACCCGTACCATCGAAGTGACCATGGGACGGATTTATGACTACAAAGTAAACTATTCCAAATACCTGGAACTGCGTAAAGAACGCCGCGAACAACAGCAGAAAGCATACGACGAACAGCAGAAGTTCATTGCCGAGACCAAAGAATTCATCGAACGCTTCAAAGGTACATATTCCAAAACCCTGCAAGTGCAAAGCCGGGTAAAAATGCTGGAAAAGCTGGAACTTCTTGAAGTAGACGAGGAAGATACCTCGGCACTGCGGCTCAAATTCCCTCCTTCGCCTCGTTCGGGCAATTATCCTGTCATCATGGAAGGCGTGGGCAAGAGTTACGGAGAGCATGTGGTGTTCAAAAATGCCAACCTCACCATAGAACGGGGCGACAAGGTGGCCTTTGTAGGAAAGAACGGCGAAGGAAAATCTACTTTAGTGAAGTGCATCATGAATGAAATAGAACATGAAGGCACACTCACAATAGGCCACAATGTACAGATAGGCTACTTTGCACAAAACCAGGCATCTTTGCTGGATGAGAACCTGACTGTGTTCCAGACCATCGACGATGTGGCAAAAGGAGAAATTCGCAACAAGATACGCGACTTGCTGGGTGCTTTCATGTTCGGCGGCCCCGAAGAGTCCATGAAGAAGGTAAAGGTGCTTTCGGGCGGAGAGCGCACACGCCTTGCCATGATCAAGCTGTTGCTCGAACCGGTCAACCTATTGATATTGGACGAACCTACCAACCATCTGGATATAAAGACCAAAGACACCTTGAAACAAGCCCTTCTGGATTTTGACGGTACCCTCATCCTCGTAAGCCACGACCGCGACTTTCTGGACGGGCTGGTGAGCAAGGTTTACGAATTCGGCAACAAGCAGGTGAAAGAGCATTTGAGCGGTATCTACGAGTTCCTCGAAAAGAAGAAAATGGATTCGTTGCGCGAACTGGAGAGGAAATAAACCGCTTTTTTACCTTTCTACACTTGTTTATTAAATCATGAACCTTTATCTTTGCGCCCATACAAAGATAAAGGAATGAAAAAGAGACAGCGCATATCCGTACTTCTTCTCTTCATCAGCCTGATCATGCTGATGGTTCCTGTCATTCCCCACCATCATCATGCAGACGGACTGATATGCATGAAGAACGATATCACCGCCGACTGCTGCGAACACCACCATACTTCCGACGCCGGACATTGTTGTTGCGACACCGGATGTCTCACGACTCATTTCGTGCAACAAACGCCCGGAGCCGATGTTTCTTCGCTTTCCGAAACCTTATGGGCGGTCACTTTATTCATAGAGCCGCTTTCCAATTTGTTAATTCTACCCGAACTTGACTCACGAAGGCAGGATTGCATCTATATAGAATCTCTTCACGGCACGTTTATCACACGTGCCGCGGGACTTCGCGCCCCTCCTTCTGTTCTTGCTTAAACGCTATCGATAATTATCGAAAGCCGTTTTTACACCTATTTGAGAGCATGCAACCGGATTGCACGCTCCATTCCCCCATTTTGCACCCAAACAAAAAAGCAAGAACAAACATCATGAGAAAAATCTTTTTCACGGGAGTCATAGGATTATTCCTGTTAGGCTCCTGCAACAGTAAGTCCGAAAAATGCCACGAAGGACACAATCATGAGCCCCACAATCATGAACAACACAACCATGCCCACAAAGATTGTAACCACGAGCATGAGGAGCAAAAAAACAATGATGACGGAAGCGATGAGATTATCTTCCCCCCTGCCAAAGCACAAGCTGCCGGCATAGTTGTGAGCACCGTAGAACCGGGAGTTTTCCATCAAGTTATCAGAGCCGGAGGGCAAGTGCTGGCCGCCCGGGGAGATGAAAGTATGGTGGTAGCCCCCGTGGCAGGCATCGTGTCATTCAAAGGCAAGGTGATTGAAGGCATGGACGTAAGCAAAGGTACTGCACTGGCCATATTGTCATCAAAGGGCATGAGCGACGGTGACCCGGTACAAAAAGTCCGTGTGGCCTATGAAGCCTCCAAAAAAGAATACGAGCGTATGAAAGCGCTTGTAGACAACAAAATAGTGTCGGAAAAGGAATTCACCCAAGCCGAACAAACCTATCAGAACGCCCGTATCAGCTACGAGTCGGTAGCCAAGAATCACTCTGCCGGTGGACAAACGGTAGTTGCACCTATCGGTGGATATGTGAAAGATTTGCTGGTGAAAGAAGGCGACTACGTAGCCATAGGCCAGCCTCTGGCGAGCATCACTCAAAACAGAAGGTTGTTCCTGCGTGCCGACGTGTCTGAAAAGTATTATCCTTACCTGCGCACCATCGGTTCGGCTAACTTCTGCACTCCTTATAATAATAAGGTATATGCACTGAAAGATTTGGGCGGCCGCATACTCTCTTACGGGAAAGCCTCAGGCGAAAACGGCTACTACGTCCCCGTAACTTTCGAATTCGACAACAAAGGAGACATCATCCCCGGGTCGTATGTAGAAGTATTCCTGCTTTCTTCACCGATAGAGAACGTCATCACCCTGCCCCACAGTGCGCTGACAGAGGAACAAGGCAGTTTCTTCGTCTACTTGCAACTGGACGAAGAGGGGTATCGGAAACAGTTGGTGACTCTTGGCGCAGACAATGGAGAATATGTACAGATACTCTCCGGAGTGAAAGCCGGGGATCGTGTGGTGACTCAAGGAGCCTATCAGGTTAAACTGGCTTCGGCAGCCAATGCCATCCCGGCCCATAGCCACGAACATTAAGCCTCTTCCGATTGAACAAACGCAGAATTGATAAATAATGCGAATCAGTAGTTGAAATCCCTACTTGATTCAGTTAGTTAAAATGTTATTATTCAATTAATTATCTTGTCTGTTTGTTTCTTAATCTCCTTGGAAATCAGTATATTAGAAGAATAAAACCACTCATTGTTCTAATTATGATTCCCAAGGAGAAAGAGCTAAAACTTATAAAAATATATATGTACATCTGCGATATTTACCAGTCTTCACTGAAGTTTTACTGCCAGAGATTCAGTAATAATGCAAATCCTATCTTTACAGACCAGGAACTGCTTACCGTATATCTGTTTTGCGGAGCCTATCAGCGATACTTCCAAATCAAAGAGATACATACATTCACTGAAGAATATTTGCTCTCATGGTTCCCCAACCTACCTTCTTATCAGACATTCAACTATCGGTTAAACCTGATGAGTGAGGCAATTGGTGAACTTGTAAAGCATCTCATTACATTCTTTAAACCGGAGGATTGCGATTCTATGACATCACTTATTGACTCTATGCCCATTATTACCTGTGCAGGAAAGAATAAAACAGGAAAGGTAGCTACTGAAATTGCAACCAAAGGATACTGTTCTACAAAGAACATTTATTATTTCGGTCTAAAAATCCATGCTTTAGCCTTTCGTAGGGAAGGAACTATTCCATTTCCTGAAATGATTATCTTATCATCGGCAGAAGAGAATGATCTGACGGTTCTTAAAAGAGAAGCTGCTGACATCCTTATAAAAAGAAAAATCTTCGCTGATAAGATATACTCGGATTTCTCTTACTGGAGGAATAAGCAGCAAGAACAAGGAGTAACTATGCTAACTCCCGTAAAAGCAATAAAAGGGGAGGCTCCGGTTATTACTCAAAGAGAGAAAGCCGGAAGAGACCTGTTCTCTACTGCTGTTTCAAAGGTCAGACAACCCATAGAGTCGTTTTTCAACTGGCTGAATGAGAAAACAAATATTCAAAGAGCGATGAAAGTCAGATCAACATCCGGACTTTTAGTACATACGATGGGAAAAATTGCCATCGCATTCATTTATCTAATTTTTTAAAACAAGAATCAGAGACCAACTACTGATTCGCATAAATAATAAATATAGCAAACGTGTTAAACAAGATAATCAGTTATTCGCTTAGCAACCGCATGCTGGTGTTGGCAGCATCCATGCTGTTGCTGATTGGCGGTACATATACCGCCATGCATACGGAAGTGGACGTGTTTCCCGACCTTAACGCACCTACGGTGGTCATCATGACCGAAGCCAACGGTATGGCGGCGGAAGAGGTGGAACAGCTTGTCACCTTCCCTGTTGAAACGGCCGTGAACGGTGCAACCGGTGTACGCCGTGTACGTTCCTCTTCCACAAACGGGTTTTCTGTTGTGTGGGTGGAATTTGACTGGGATACGGATATTTACTTAGCCCGTCAGATTGTCAGCGAGAAGCTCTCCATAGTCGGCGAATCATTACCGCCCAATGTGGGTAAACCGACATTAGGGCCACAATCGTCCATCTTAGGCGAGATGCTGATTGTGGGCCTGACAGCAGACTCTACTTCCATGCTGGATTTGCGCACCATCGCCGACCGCATCATACGTCCGCGCCTGCTCTCCACCGGAGGTGTGGCTCAGGTCGCCGTATTGGGTGGGGACATCAAGGAATATCAGATTCGATTAGATCCGGAACGGATGCGCCATTACGACATCAGTCTGGATGAAGTGATGGATGCAACACGCCAAATGAATCTGAACGCCAACGGCGGAGTGCTTTACGAGTATGGCAACGAATACATTGTACGCGGTCTATTGTCCACCGACCGCACGGAACGTATGGGCAAGGCCGTTGTGCGCAGCAAGGACGCTTCTCACGCCCCCGTCTTGCTGGAAGACATTGCCGACATCGGCACAGGAGCCAAACAGCCGCGGCTGGGTACTGCCTCGGAACGCGGTAAAGCAGCCGTGCTGATGACCGTCACCAAGCAACCCGCCACAAGTACTCTGGAGTTGACCGACAAACTGGAAACTTCACTGAAAGAGTTGCAAAAGAACCTGCCTCCCGACGTGAAAGTATCTACAGACATTTTCCGTCAAAGCCGTTTCATCGAAAGCTCCATCGGAAACGTACAAAAGTCGCTATTGGAGGGTGGCATCTTCGTTGTCATCGTCCTTTTCCTGTTCCTTGCCAATGTACGTACCACGGTCATCTCACTGGTATCGCTGCCCCTGTCGTTGATAGCCTCCGTTCTTGCCCTGCACTGCATGGGACTTACCATCAACACCATGAGCCTCGGTGGCATGGCCATCGCCATCGGCTCGCTGGTAGACGATGCCATTGTAGATGTGGAAAACGTGTACAAGCGGCTGCGCGAAAACCGGCAGAAGCCCGTCGAGGAACAACTGCCTATCACAGAAGTGGTGTTCAACGCCTCCAAAGAAGTACGCATGCCCATCCTCAACTCTACATTAATAATTATCGTGAGCTTCGTGCCCCTGTTCTTCCTGAGCGGAATGGAAGGCCGGATGCTCGTACCTTTGGGCATTGCATTCATCGTGGCACTGGCTGCCTCCACCGTTGTAGCACTGACCGTCACACCGGTACTCTGCTCCTTTCTGCTGGGAAAAGAAAATATCGGGAAAAAAGAAAGTGTAAATGATGAATCCGTCGTGGCACGCAAAATGAAAGAATGGTACGAGCAAGCGCTGACCCGGGTGTTAGCACACAATAGAAGCGTACTGGGAGGCAGCATCGTGCTGTTCATAACGGCACTTGCCTGTTTCTTCACTTTGGGACGCTCTTTTCTTCCTCCCTTCAACGAAGGTTCGTTTACCATCAACTTATCATCGCTCCCCGGAATCTCGCTGGAGGAGAGCGATAAGATGGGACGCCGTGCCGAAGAATTGCTGCTTTCCATTCCCGAAATACAGACCGTGGCTCGTAAAACGGGGCGTGCCGAACTGGACGAGCACGCCTTGGGCGTAAACGTTTCAGAGATTGAAGCTCCCTTTGAGCTGAAGAATCGTCCGCGTAGCGAGCTCGTGGCCGAAGTACGCGAGAAGTTAGGTAGCATCGTGGGAGCCAACATCGAAATAGGACAACCCATCAGTCACCGCATCGACGCCATGCTATCCGGAACGAAGGCCAATATCGCCATCAAGCTCTTTGGTGACGACCTGAACCGCATGTTCGCTTTAGGCAACGAAATCAAGAACGCCATTCAAGACATTCCCGGAATTGCCGACTTAAATGTGGAGCAACAGATCGAACGGCCGCAACTGATCCTTTCGCCCAAGCGGGAGATGCTTGCCAAATATGGCATTACGCTACCGAAATTCGCAGAAGCGGTCAACATTTGTCTGGCAGGCGAAACCGTCTCTCAGGTTTATGAAAAGACACAGAGTTTCGATATTACCGTCCGCATCAAAGAGGACTTTCGCAACGGGATGGAGCGAATAGGCAACCTGATGATCGATACGGGCGACGGACAGAAAATCCCGTTGAACTATGTGGCGGAAATCCGTTCTGCCATGGGGCCGAACACTATCAGCCGAGAGAACGTGAAACGTAAAATCGTCATCTCCGCCAATGTGTCGGACCGCGACCTGCGAAGTGTGGTGAATGACATACAGCAACGGGTGGACAACCAGATAAACCTGCCGGAAGGCTACCACCTTGAATATGGAGGCCAGTTTGAAAGCGAACAAGCTGCAAGCCGCACACTGGCACTGACCTCGTTCATATCCATCGTGGTCATCTTCCTGCTGCTTTATCATGAGTTCCGCAGCGTGAAAGAGAGTGCCATCATCCTCATCAATCTGCCATTGGCCTTGATTGGCGGTGTATTTGCCCTGCTTGTCACAACGGGCGAGGTCAGCATTCCTGCCATCATCGGGTTCATATCCTTGTTTGGCATCGCCACCCGGAACGGGATGTTGCTCATCAGCCACTACAAGCATCTTCAAGGAGAAGGTTACAGTCTGCACGACAGTATTGTACGCGGTTCGCTGGATCGTCTGAACCCGATTCTGATGACAGCCTTGTCGTCCGCTTTGGCACTCATCCCGCTGGCACTCGGCGGCGACCTGCCGGGCAACGAGATACAAAGCCCGATGGCCAAAGTGATTTTGGGCGGACTGCTGACCTCTACGTTCCTGAACGGGTTTATTGTACCGATAGTTTACAGCCTCTCCTCCATAGAGAGAGGAAAGAGATATCCGACTAAGTAAATACAAATTAAAAAAAACTCTCATCCTGCCCCCTCTACAGGAGAGGACAGGAGAGAGGCTTCCGTTATGAAACAGATTTTCCTACTCAGTGCAGCCATCCTCTCATTTGCAGGGATGCGCGCACAAACATCCGGCATGGATGACGTTCTTCGGCAGATAGAAGCCAACAATAAAGAGTTGCAAGCCAATGCGTACCTCATCGCTTCGCAGAAGCTGGAGAACAAGACCGACAACAACCTGCCCGACCCTACACTGTCTTATGCCCACCTATGGGATTCGGGCAGTAGCAATGAAACGGCCAGTGAACTGGTCGTCTCTCAAAGTTTCGACTTCCCCACCCTTTATGTGACGAGGGGAAAAATGAACCGCCTCAAGACAAATGCGCTCGACGCGCAAGCCACCGCTTTCCGTCAGCAGATATTGCTCCAAGCAAAAGAGGTATGCCTGGACATCATCATGCTGCAACGCCTGCAAAGCCTGCTCGACGAACGGTTGAAGAATGCAGAAGAACTATCTGCCTTGTATGCCCGACGGCTTAAAACAGGCGATGCCAATATCCTGGAAACCAACAAGATAAACCTGGAGCTACTGAATGTGCGAACGGAAGTCCGTTTGAACAAGATCGCCTTAGACAATAAGATAAAAGAGTTGGTCGCACTCAACGGGAATCGGTCGTTCGTGCCCGGACGTACCATGCCCGACAGCTATCCCACTGCCCGAACCCTCCATCTGACGGAATACCCGGCCGTTCCCCTGCCCGCAGATTTCCGTCCGGTTGTTGCCGAATTGCTGGCTTCCGACCCCACGCTGCAAGCTTTGCAAGGCGAAAGTTCTGCTGCCCGGCAACGTGCCTTGGCAAGCAGGCAAGGGTGGTTGCCGAAACTGGAATTAGGCTATCGTCGGAACACTGAATCGGGACGCCCACTGAACGGCGTGGTAGTAGGCTTCTCTTTCCCGATATTCGAAAATCGCAGCAAGGTGAAAATGGCCAAGGCACAAGTCCTCAACATTGATGCCCAGAGGGAGAATGCGACTTTTCAGGCCGGTTCCGCGCTATGGCAGCTTTACGAAGAGGCACGCAATCTGCACGCCTCGATGGAGGAATACGAACGCACCTTCGGCCAACAGCAAGACCTCGCCCTGCTGAAGCAAGCACTTGTGGGAGGACAAATCAGCATGATTGAGTATTTCGTGGAGGTATCCGTAGTCTACCAAAGCAAGACGAACCTGCTGCAATTGGAGAACCGCTATCAGAAAGCGATGGCACAAATCTACAAGAGCAGGCTGTAAAAGCCTGCTCACATTTCTCCATTCAGGTACTATCAAATCTATCATTCAACTAACAAAAAGTGCAATTCCGGATTTAAGCATGGGATAGAATCTTAAAAGCAGATTGTCCTGCCGGTTTTCGGCAGACGCCTTTCTATTTTGAAAAATCTCATCATTTCCTTCTCTTAAAGAACCGAGTAGAAAGGCAAGGCATAACCACTTCCGTATCGAGGGTACATCAGTCCTATACTGATGTAGGATCAGTCGTATACTGAAGGCACATCAGTCGTATACTGATCCTACCCCCTCTCAGAAGTACTTCTCGCAAGGGTATATCAGCATCCGGATTCGTTGCCGAAAAACACTTTCAAGGAGTAAACCATTATTACATATTTATTATTCTGCAATCAACTCTCATGGTCTCTTTAATGGAAGAGAGAAGAAGGATTTACAGCTTAGTGACCTTCCCCATGAAAAGGATGACTCCCGTGCTCTTTTCTTTTATCAGGAAGACAAAAGGACGATTGACGTGGAACGGTCTGGCTTGGATACTCGGTCCGGCAGAATTGGCCATGCCTGCAATAGTCACTGCTGCTGCCTCGGTGCCCTCCTCGTTCACCTTCACATAGGTGAACTGCTGCAGCAGGCCGATAAATAAGTCAGTGGCAGACATCTTGGAGAAATTGGCAACATTCCCATCGAAGGCATCTATCATTCCCAATGCCTTCATATCCTCTTTCAGGTCTTTGTCGTATTTCAACTCAAACCGGGGAAGCTTGACATTCAGTGATGTACCCGACAAACGGCTGTTCCACTCCTGCCAATGCTCTTTCGTCAGTTGAGGCAGGCACTCTTCCAGCGACTTACCTTCTGCAGGCAGAGCCACCACCATGCTGAAAGCCTCGTTCCCATAAGGAAATTCCGCCATGCCGAACCACTCGTTCTCGGTATAGTTGAAGCTTTTATTATCCAGATTCATCATCTGCACCGTAGACTTGCTTCCATCTTGGTTGGTGAACTGCTCTTGTGCGGTATTCGAGTTATTGAACCGAGTCGTCCAGTTTCCCTTAAAATAAAGTGCATTCAATAAATAGAGGCGTGCGTCGCCGGGAATTTCCTTCAGCACCTCCTTGATGCAGTTTTTCGTTTTCTCGGCACACCAGCCGTTTATCACGTCTACCGCTTTGGGAGAGGCGAAATCCAGCTCCTTCACCTGTGCGTCATACATCTTCTTGTTCACGTCTACGAAGTCGTCATACACTCCGAACCCCTGTTTTATCCAGATGGAATTGGCAATGCCCAGCTGAGTGGTATTGTCCAGATTGAGCAGGGCCGATGTCAGCTTTTGGTTATAGGCATTCATCTCGGCCGGCAGATAGTCGGAAAATCCAAGTGTGGCCAGCATCTCCTTCAACGTGTTATCGCTCGCCCCGTTGGCAACCATGGAGAGGCAGAGACTTGCACTCAAGGGAGAGATGAACAAGTTGGGCTTCTCATTCTCGGTCTTGCATACTTGATTGAAAAAGCGGAAAGCGAAATCATTCCCTTTATCCAGCATCTCTTGCTCGGCTCGAGTAAGGGTGATGTCTTTACGGGGTTGAGGTTGCGGAGTAGAATTCTCTTCATTTTGGCAAGCTGCAAAGATGCAAAGCAAACTTAATGCAGCAAATGTTTTCTTAAGCATAAGCAGATGGTATTAGTTTTTAAAAGATTATCTATATAGAGAAATACACAAACCGACAAAATACTGCATGCAATGGTGAGCGGAATAAGAAAATATTCTCCACCTCTCTATATTATAACGGGCAACCTACGACAACAATTCCATCAACTCCGAGATCTCCTCAGGCATGTAGCCGCTGCGGATGCGCCATTCCTGAGGATAGAGGTTGTTGGCGCGATTGCCGATGTTCTTGACAAATCCAAGAGGAATCTGCTTATATGTAAGCAACACGATGCCACGGGGAGCGGTTTCGGGAAGCATCACCACCTCCTTGCGCAAATAGGCAATGGCTTGCTCATAGCCGATTTCTTCGCAGACAAAAGCCGTCTGATTCAACACGGAACTCATGGCGAGCGCATGGGCGGGCAACCAGTCCTTACCTTTCAGTTCGGCAACGCTTATCCCCGCTTGTACGATGCGAAGCGATGAACGCAAAGCCGATAACTCCACGAGAAGTTTTTTAGAGAAAACACTGACGCTACCGCCGGCCGTCAGGAACTCATATTCATCCGGAGCGATGAGCCATTCGTGCAGTGCGGCAAGCTGCTCTTTGGAAACCCCACAGTTTTTCGTTCCTTTCCCCACAGAATTCCGTCCCTTTTCCCGCAGTTTGTCGTCTCTCTGCCCGGGGATTACGAATGCTCTGCCCCGGGCTTTTGGCTGCTCTGCCCACGCGTTTCCGATGTATTGCCCGGGTTTGCGGAGAACGGCCAGAAAAAAGCCCTCTCCTTCCGTCTTATGAGGCAGGAAACGATAAACCGGGAAATCTTCCGCACCCAACAGATTTCCGGTGATATGCCAGCCGGCAGAAGTCTCCAATGGCAGCACTTCAGCCCCGAAATCGTTCTGCATCAAACGGACATTCTCTTCATTCTCTTTCGTATTATAAGTACAGGTACTATATATAAGGATGCCGCCGGGTTTCAGGCATGGCCATATATCCGCAAGGATGCGGCGCTGACGCTGCCGGCATATCTCCACATTCTCCGGGCTCCATTCGCTCACGGCAACCGTGTCTTTACGGAACATCCCCTCGCCGGAACAAGGGACATCGGCCAATATCACATCGAAGAAATCTTCCAACGGCGAGAAATCCGCCGGGTCATTATTGGTCACCACTACGTCGGGATGTCCCCATTTCGTAAGGTTCTCCGCCAGAATCTGCGAACGGCTGCGGATTACCTCATTGGCGACCAGCAGACTGCCTTTCGGCAACAAACTACGGATAAGCGTCGATTTACCTCCGGGAGCAGCACAAAGGTCGAGCATCATCACCGGCTCTTCTGCAACATACTGTTTCAAGGCCTGCTCCACAAACATGGACGAAGCCTCCTGCACATAGTAGCAACCGGCATGAAACAACGGGTCGAAAGTAAAAGTCAGGCGATTGTCCAGATAACATCCGGTGGCCGACCAAGCCACCGGCCGCAAGGAGGTACGGAAAAGGCTGAACGAAGATTCGGGCAACTTATCTTCATTCAGCCGTATGCTGACCGGCTGCTCCTCTTCCAGAGTAGCAGCCAGTTTATCATATTCCTCACTTCCCCAAAGGGTACGCATATAGTTGGTGAAAGCCGAAGGTAACTCCATGATCAGAACTGTTTTAGGACAGCAAAGATAATGCAAAAATGTTTCACGGCAATCTGCCCGACGCTTTTTCCAAGAGTTGGTGTCAGAAGCTCAGCTTCAATCCCGCAAAGTAAGTGCGCGGAGTGCCGGGGCCATAAATGTAACCCGAATCACGACCGGCGCCTTTATCAAAATCCTTCTGATAGGAGTTGAAAATGTTCTGTACACCCACGTTAAGCTGCAAGCAGATGCCGGAGAAGTCGATATCGTATGTCAGTTTAGTTCCCAACTCGAAGAAATCCGGGCTCTTCACCAGTACATCCGCCGTTTTGTTAACCTCCGACAGCAAGTGGGGTACATACATCCGTCCGGTATAGTTGCCGTTCAGAGCAACAGAGAAAGCCTTCACAGGGGTGTATGCGGCGGTAAAGTACCCATACACATCGGGAGTGCGGAGTATCTTGTCGCTGTGACGCTCTGCCTCCGACAAATGGTCTTCATCCTCGCTCCACTTCACGGGCGAATCGTAGGTGCTGCGCTGCAAGGTCAGGCCTGCCTGCAACTGCACCTTGTCGCGATAGGCAATCTTGCCCTCCATCGTACCGCCATATACTTTGGCACCCGGTCCGTTAACACGCGTCTGTATCAGGTAGTTGCTGCCTTTGGGGTCTTTCATGGGGGGAGTCAGTACAAACGGGTCGATGAGCTTCGTATAGAATCCCTCCACCAAGAGGTTTACCTGAAAATTTCCGAAATAATGATACCAATCCACCGAGGCATTGACGCTGCGCGAGCGCTCTTCCTTCAGTCCTTTGGCACGTACGATGGACACCAGCTCACCGCCCACGTTGCTGATATGCAAATCTTCGTCGAATGCTTGTGGCGCACGGAAGCCTTCGGCATAGCTTAAGCGGATGTTCACATCCTGATTGGGGTTGTAGCGGATGTTGGCGCGAGGACTGAATACAGCTTTGTCCATGATGCTGTTCTTATCCATGCGGCCGCCAATCAAAAAGCTCCACTGCTCGTTTTTCCATTCGTTCTGCACATAAGCGCTTGCGACGTTCACAATCTGGTTCAACGGGGCGGGCGTATATTTGGCAATGAGTTGCTTCAGGCGGTCGCCCGTCGCATTGGGGTCTTCCTTCAAAGCGGCATCGCGGTATTTCTGCCTGTCCGTTGCCTTGTCGTGCAGGTTGTCGTGGTTGAACTCTATACCGCCGGTCAGGTCGGAAGGCATAAACAGACACTTGTCGAAGCGATAGATGTATTGCGCACCCAATACGCCGGTAAAATCGGTCGTCCTTCCATACGCGCTGTAATAACTGTCGCGTGCAATGTGCTGGGCAGAAGCATATGCGCTGAACGTATGCCTTTGATCTTTGGAGAAGGCGGTAAACTTCAGTCCACCGGTGTTGATAGAGTGCCTCAACTGCTCTACGAGTCCTTCTTCACCCGTACCGTTCAAGTCGGCATCTTCGGCGATATGGGGAGGCAGGTCGAAACCGCTTCCTCCGCGACGGAATTCTTCCATGTGGTGATATTCCAGACTTAATTTGGAGTAGGCGCTTGTTCTATAATAAGCATTCAGGCCGATGGTCTGATTTTTCAGTTTGGGCAGTTCGGAGAATCCGTCGCCGTTGGAATCCCATGCCGAACGGTGCCTGTTCTGTCCATATACATAAGCTCCCATTTTATTGTCCGAGGAGACAAGAGAGAGGTTCAACGCCGTATTGTTGTCGAACGAACCGGAGCCGTTGAAATTGGAAATGGTGTGAGAGAACGTGCCGGAATTGCGTACAGGCTCTTTCGTGAGGATGTTCACCGTTCCCGCAATGGCTGAAGAGCCGAACAAGGCGGAACCTCCCCCGCGCACCACCTCCACACGCTCTATCATATTGGCGGGAATCTGTTCCAGCCCGTAAACGCCTGCCAAAGCAGAGAAGATAGGACGGGAGTCTATCAATATCTGTGTGTATTTACCATTCAAGCCGTTGATGCGCACTTGCGAATAGCCGCAATTCTGACAGTCGGTCTCCACACGTACGCCGGGCTGAAACACCAGTCCTTGCGACAGCGTATGCGAGTTTGTCATTTCAAACAACTTCGGCGTAACGACCTTGACCAACGTAGGCGCCAGGCGGCGGGCGGTCTCATTGCGGTTAGCGGAAACAACCACCCCGTCCAGTGTCACCATATCCTCCTCCAATTCAAAATTCTCTTCCAGGGTTTTGCCACGTTTCAGGATGACCTTACGTTCTTGCGATTTATAGCCCACCGCACTGACCTGCAAGGTAAATTCTCCTTCGGGCAGATTCTTCAAGAAATAATGCCCGGTGGCATCGGTCATGGTTCCGATGGTGGTTCCTTTCAACGAAACAGACATGTAAGGCAAATGCTCGCCAGTGTTTTTTTCAATCACGTGACCGACGATATTGGCATCGGTGCTTTTCAAATCTTCGGCATAAACGGTGGGTGAGAGTAACAGACACAGCACTCCCATCACAAAACATATATATTTTTTCATTATTTTCTGAATTAAATAAATCTATAAAAAAGTTTTTGTTTTCTACTTCTTAAATACGAATGAAAAGACCCCACGAATTCCGGTACAATGAAGTGCTCCTCAAAAGTCGGACATAAAACTTCCGGGGTACAGTTCACAGCAGGACAAGCAGTTTTTTACTTCCGCCACACCGCATTCAGGGCTTTCGGTTTCAAAGAAGACAAGGAGGAGCGCGCAGACTGATGCCGTCGCAAGACCTGCGACATTTGATGCGTTCTGTGGCAAGCACAACAAGTACGCACAACAAAACGAAGAAGACAGATGCGGCTGCAGGGCATAAAGTAAGGGAGGGGGAAACAAAAGAAGCCAAATAAAGAATAGTCTCCAGCTGTACCTCGGTATGTTCATGTTCGCCCTGGAACGGATGGGAATGCACAATAATCACACCATTCACCACATGCGAGTGGGTAAACAGCGTAATTCCTCCCCAATAAACAATGAACAACAGAGGCAGGAACCATTTGATTATATTTCCGGACTTCTTCAACGTACCCTCTATAAAATTGAAGTGCGAAGGTAGTGGAATTTACAAAAAAACACAAATAAATGGCGCTGTTTCCGTAAACAGCAGTTGCAAAATACCTACTTTTTGTCATTGATTCCGGACGGGATACGGGCAACACTTCCAATCCCCGAAACCTTTCAGTAAAGGAAAACATTTACCTCTCAGAGAATTCTCTACCTGATTTCGGTATAGGCGGTTGCTTTTGCTGAAGATGAGAGGCTGCATCCTGTCGGAAAGATATTCCTTGAAAGCACCGGTTTACAGCGAGATCAGGCAGAAGAGAAGCGAGCCTTTCAGACCGACCGCCCTCCTCCTGTTTTGACAGATGCAATCCTTTGCCGTGACAGATGCAAGTGTTCAAGCCGACAGACACTTGTGTTTGACGTGACAGACACAAGTGTTTGAGTCGTCAGACACAAGCGTCTGACAAGGCAGATATAAATACCTTATAGCCAATAAGATCTGACTTTAAAGCACAAGCCCCCGGATGAGGTTATCTACCTACTTCTTATCCCGCACTCAGGTAATTCTCTGTCTACCTACATCAGTAGAAGACAAGTTTTTTATTGTCTTTTTCGTATCTGCGAATTATTTTTGCAAAAAACATCTGTTCTTTGCAACTTTACAGGGGAAACAATACGTCTAACGGACAAAGAAACAAATAAAAAAACATAGATTTATGAAACGCATCATTTTAGGCTTAATGCTTGCCATGACATTTTGCAGCTTGGCACAAGGGAAAAACAGAACCGTGAAAGAGAATGACAGTGAGGGAAACATCAAAAGAGTCATCGAACTGAGAGACACCATCGTCAATGGGGAAACCCAAACAGACACGCTCAGCATCATGACTTATGAGAACAGCAGCAAAGCAGGTGAAAACGATTCCTATCCGGACGACAGCCGGAAAGAAAGAAGAGAGCATCAGAGCGATTGGGGTTGGGATGAATTTGATCTTAACGGCAATGCTTCTGAAACATTGATTGCCATAACAGCCATCGTTTTCATATTCGGCCTGCCCCTGCTCATCATATTCACCATCTTCTTTTTCCGCTATAAAAACCGGAAAGCCAAATACCGGCTGGCGGAACAAGCCTTGACAAGCGGGCAACAACTGCCGGAGAACTTCTTTAAAGAAACGGCGGCAACGGATACGCGCACCAAAGGCATCAGCAACATATTCACCGGCATCGGCCTGTTCATCTTCCTCTGGGCCATCACCGGTAGGTTTGCCATCGGGTGCATCGGACTGCTGATCATGTTTACCGGTTTCGGGCAATTAGTCATCTATTACACACAATCGGGCAGCGATGGAAACCCCTCCATGCGCATAAAGAATGACGAGAATAGCGGGAAAAGCGACATCAAGACAGAAGGCATCGAAATCAGCAACCGCGAAAAGAAGAATGGGGAGAAATGAGCCAGCTCAATGACATATCGTTAGTCGCACAGGTCGTGGTATTTCACAACACCAAAGCTTTCGACCAGCTGGTGAAGAAATACCAATCGCCCGTGCGGCGGTTCTTCCTGCACCAGACCTGCGGCGACGGAGAATTGAGCGACGACTTGGCGCAAGACACCTTTATCAAAGCTTATACGAACATCGCTTCATTCAAAAATCTGTCCAGTTTCTCCACTTGGCTCTATCGTATTGCCTATAATGTTTTTTATGACTATATTCGCAGTCGAAAAGAAACGGATGATTTGGAGACATACCAAGTGGATGCCCAATGCAGCACACTGCAGAAAGACATCGGACAAGAAATGGACATCTATCGCGCATTGGCTTCGCTGAAAGAAATGGAACGCACCTGCATCACGCTCTTTTACATGGAAGACCAAAGCATCGAGAAGATTGCGGGTATCACCGGATGCCCCACGGGAACGGTAAAAAGCCACCTCTCGCGGGCGAAAGAAAAAATGGCTTCCTATTTAAAACAAAATGGTTATGATGGAAAATGATAATGACAAACTCCTGACCTCGTTCTTCGCCGAACATCGGCAAGAAATAGCCGACAACGGGTTCAGCCGCCGTGTGCTACGCCGCTTGCCCAACCGCAGCCAACGCCTGTCTCGGGTTTGGAGCATCTTCTGTTTCACGCTTGCCCTTGTGTTGCTCATCACTCTTGACGGACTGCAAGCAATACTCAACACGCTACGCGAGACTTTCCAAGCAATAGTGCAATGCGGGGCAGCAGAACCTGATCCTAAATCTTTGGCAATAGCCGGAATAGTATTACTTTATTTGGTTTACCACAAGGTTTCCTCATTGGCATAGAGGACACCGCATGGTTTCTACAGCACAAGCTTTCCAACCCCATGGCACAGGCAGGGAAAGCCGATTTTCCTATTCAACAGATATGGATTTCAAGGTTTTTATGTACCTTTGCCCACTCTAAAATGAAATAAGGAAATCCGGATTTGAAGCATCTTCTACTTATTATATTATTTATTCTCTCTGCTTGTAATATTCAGGCGCAAACAGCGAGCGACACCATTGTGATGAACTATCTGAAAGGGATGGAAGCTCCTGTCACACGCAACAATGAGGTAAAACTTCTGATGAGCGGCCGCGAAAAGTTTACCGATCTCTTCGAAAGCATTCACCATGCCCGGCATCATATTCATCTGGAATACTTCAACTTCCGAAACGACTCCATAGCCAACGTATTGTTCGAACTTCTGGCCCAAAAAGCCGGCGAGGGTGTGGAGGTGCGTGCCATGTTCGATGCTTTCGGCAATTGGTCCAACAACCGTCCTCTGAAAAAGCGCCACCTTCGGTCTATCAGAGCACGAGGCATTGAAATAGTGAAGTTCGACCCCATCACTTTTCCTTGGATAAACCATGCCGCGCACCGGGACCATCGAAAGATAGCAGTAATCGATGGGCAAATAGGCTATACCGGCGGCATGAACATCGCCGATTATTACATCAACGGCTTACCCAAAATCGGTAACTGGCATGATATGCACCTGCACCTCGAAGGGGATGCCGTGCGTTATCTGCAAGGCATCTTCCTGACGATGTGGAACCGGGAAACAGGGCAACACGTCGGAGGTCCGGCATACTTTCCCGACACCCCTCAATTCCCCGACAGCATCGCCGAAGAAATAGCCGTCGTGGACCGTACTCCACGAGAAACGCCCCGCTCCATCAGCCATGCTTATGCAGCTTCTATCCAAGCCGCACAAAAAAGCATCCGAATCGTGAACCCCTACTTCGTGCCGACCAAGTCAATCCGCCAAGCCATAAAAAACGCCCTGAAGAAAGGTGTTGAAGTAGAAATCATGATACCCGCCGTGTCGGATATTTACTTTACCCCCGAAGCCTCATTCCATATCGCGCACAAGCTAATGAAGAAAGGAGCCAAAATTTATCTCTTCAACGGCGGTTTCCACCATTCCAAAATCATGATGGTGGACGGCAGCTTCTGCACCGTGGGCACTGCCAACCTCAACAGCCGCAGCCTGCGCTACGATTATGAGACAAATGCATTCATCTTCGACCCTGCAACCACCTGCCAACTGGACAAAATGTTTGAGCGAGACAAACTAAACAGCACGCTGATGACACCCGAATATTGGAAGAAACGCCCGACATGGAAGAAGTTCGTGGGCTGGGTGGGTAATCTGTTGACCCCTTTCTTATAATACACTACTGATAATAAGCATCTTACACTTGTACAAGTGAGGGACTGTAAGTTCGACTGTTGTCGTACTGTAAGTTCGACCGAAGTCGTACTGTAAGTTCGACTGTTGCCGTACTGTAACTTCGACCGAAGCCCCACTGTAAGTTCGACCGAAGCCCCACTGTAACTTCGGCTGAAGTCAAACGTAAAACGCCGGTAGCATAAGTGTCCTCTCTTTTCTTTGGTAAATTCTTTAAAAGCACTAACTTTGCCTCAATAAACTCAATGGTAATCTCTCAATGAAACAATATTTAGACCTGCTCAACCGTGTACTGGCCGAAGGAACGGAAAAAAGCGATCGCACCGGCACCGGTACTATCAGCATATTCGGGCATCAGATGCGCTTCAATCTGGATGAAGGCTTTCCTTGTCTGACAACCAAAAAACTGCATCTGAAATCCATCATACACGAACTGTTATGGTTTCTTCAAGGAGATACCAACGTGAAATATCTGCAAGATAACGGCGTACGCATCTGGAACGAGTGGGCGGACGAGAACGGTGACTTGGGGCATATTTACGGTTATCAATGGCGGTCGTGGCCGGACTATAAGGGAGGGAGCATCGACCAAATCAGCGAAGCAGTGGAATCCATCAAACGCAATCCCGACTCACGCCGGATTATAGTCAGCGCATGGAACGTAGGCGATTTGAACAATATGAACCTGCCTCCATGCCATGCCTTCTTCCAATTCTACGTTGCCAACGGGAAATTGAGCCTGCAATTGTACCAGCGCAGTGCAGACATTTTCTTAGGAGTACCTTTCAACATCGCATCCTACGCCTTGCTCTTGCAGATGATGGCACAAGTAACCGGATTGGAAGCCGGCGACTTCATCCACACGCTGGGAGATGCTCATATCTATCTCAACCATTTGGAACAGGTAAGGCTACAACTGACGCGCGAACCACGGAAACTGCCGCAAATGAAAATCAATCCGGATGTAAAAAGCATTTTCGATTTCAAATTCGAAGACTTCGAGCTGGTCAATTACAACCCACACCCGCATATTGCAGGAAAAGTATCAATATAAAACAGATTGAAAGAATTATGGTAAGTATCATCGCCGCCATCGACCGCCACATGGGCATCGGTTATCAGAACAAACTGCTGTTTTGGCTTCCGAACGATTTGAAACGCTTCAAGGCCCTAACCACCGGAAACACAATCATCATGGGCAGAAAAACATTCGAATCTTTGCCGAAAGGAGCTTTACCCAATCGGCGCAACATAATTCTCACTTCCCGCAAAGATGCGGTTTACCCCGGAGCGGAAGTTTTTTCTTCACTGGAAGATGCATTGAACAAATGTAGACCCGACGAACATATTTACATCATTGGCGGTGCAAGTGTTTATCGTCAGGCGCTCCCCATTGCCGATGCCCTCTGCCTGACAGAAGTAGATGCAGAAGCTCCTCAGGCCGATGCTTACTTTCCGGCAGTGGATTCGGAAATATGGCAAGAAAAAAGCAGGGAGTCTCACTTTGCAGATGAGAAACATCCCTACCCTTATGCCTTTGTCGACTATATCCGCCGATAAAATCAATCTTTCCCTTCTTCTATCTCTATCGGCATCTGACGCTTGATGGCTTCGTGGAATGAAATCAAGGTTTCAGTACGTGCCAGTCCCAACGGCTGCAACTTATCGTGTATGATGCTCAGCAAATGGTGGTTGTTGCGGGCATAGAGTTTTATAAACATATCGTATTTGCCCGTCGTGAAATGACATTCCACAACTTCCGGAATAGCTTCCAAGGCCTTCGTCACTGCATCGAAAGAGGCGGGATCCTGCAAGAAAATGCCAATATAAGCACACGTTTCATAACCTATCTTTTCAGGATCGATGACATATTCAGAGCCTTTCAATATACCCATGTTAGTAAGCTTCTGAATGCGCTGATGAATGGCTGCTCCCGACACATTGCAGGCTCTGGCCACTTCAAGAAAAGGAATACGTGCATTATCGGCAATAAGCTTCAATATCTGCTCGTCTAAAGTATCCAATTGATGATGTCCCATTTTAAGTTTTAAATGATTAATAATCCGATAATCTCCGTATATCCATACAGAGACATGCAAAGTAACTATTTTTTCGCCAATAAAGATACGGTTTATTACTTTATCTTGCAAAAAAAGAATAATATTTCCATCCCAAATGCCCAAATAGACGCAGCCCCTATCTCTTACGAACGAAAAATTGCAGATAAACTTAAAAAAACATATCTTTGTGGCAACACCAATTACAGATGCCATGAAAAAATATACCTTATTTTTATTATGTATAGTTGCAGCGTCAGCTATGCGTGCCCAAAGTTTTGCCCACTATTTTGCGGATAAGTCTCTGCGTGTAGATTATATCTTCACCGGAAATGCCAACAAACAGGAAATATGCGTGGATGAATTGTCTTCTCTCCCCGGCTGGGCAGGAAGAAAGCACCACTTAGCCGAACTTCCGCTACAAGGAAACGGACAAATCGTAATGCGCGATGTGATGAGTGACAGCATAATCTATAAAACCTCGTTTTCTTCGCTCTTTCAGGAGTGGTTGGAGACAGACGAAGCACAAAGCGTAAGTAAAGGGTTTGAAAATACATTTCTCCTCCCTTACCCGCTGCGTCTGGCTGAGATAGAAATCAAAATCCTCGACCCACGCAAAAACACCCGTACCAGCCTGAAGCATTTGGTCAACCCCGACGATGTCCTGATACATCAGAAAGGAACAGCCCATGTCACGCCACATTCCTATTTGCTGCAAAATGGCAGCCCGGATAAATGTATAGACATTGCCATTCTTGCAGAAGGATATACCCTTGATGAAATGCCGCTATTCCATCAAGACGCAACCATAGCCTTCGAAGCCCTGTTCTCGCACGAGCCTTTTCAATCCATGAAAAAGCATTTCAATGTTGTGGTGGTGAACAGCCCATCGGAAGACAGTGGAGTGAGTGTACCCCGTCTCGGAGAGTGGAAAAGAACGGCATTCAGTTCACATTTCAGTACATTCTACTCTGACAGATACCTGACAACCTCACGCGTCAAATCCATACACGATGCCCTGGCGGGTATTCCATACGAACATATCATTATCCTGGCCAATACAAAAGAATATGGCGGAGGCGGCATCTACAACTCCTATACATTGACAACAGCCCATCACTCCATGTTCCGCCCTGTTGTAGTACACGAGTTCGGACACAGCTTCGGCGGACTGGCAGATGAATATTACTACGACAACGATGTGATGACAGACACCTATCCATTGGACATAGAGCCGTGGGAACAGAATATCACTACACAGACAAACTTTGCATCCAAATGGCAAGACATGCTGGTGAAAGGAACTCCTATTCCTACTCCCGTTGCTGATAGTAAGAAATTTCCCGTAGGTGTATATGAAGGAGGTGGATACTCTTCCAAGGGTATTTATCGACCGGCAGACAACTGCCGCATGCGTACCAACGAATGTCCGGAGTTCTGTCCGGTTTGCCAGCGAACCATTCGTCGTATCATCCGGTTCTATACCGAATAAGTTCAAGAAAGGATTTAAATCGACAATGATAAGACTGCAACGCATAACAACAGCCGACACAACCTTGTATCACTACATGGAAAGACTTATGATTGCTTCCTTCCCTCTGGAAGAGTATCGGGAACCTGAGGAGCAGCGCAAGAACACAGACACTCAAACTGCGTTTCATAGCAACATCATTTTCCAAGATAACGAACCGATAGGTTTCATTACCTATTGGGACTTTGAACAGTTTTATTACATAGAGCATTTTGCCATCTCCCCCGAACATCGCAACGAAGGGCATGGTAAGAATGTGTTGAAGCACTTATGCCGACAGTTAGAACGCCCCATCGTGTTGGAAGCAGAAATGCCAAAGGAAGAAATAGCACAACGTCGCATTCTGTTTTACCAACGCAATGGCTTCTCCTTATGGGAGAAACCTTATCAGCAGCCACCCTACAAGGCAGGCGACAGCTATCTCCCCATGCGGCTCATGGTACATGGAGACATGCGATGCAGCGATTCTTTTGATATCGTAAAGGAACGCATCTACCGCGAAGTCTACAATATAAAGCAATAACAGGCACTTGACGAAGCACCTGTCCACAATTGGAGAAAGGGGGGCATACTGCAAAAAATAACTTGGAGGGGAGGAATCTCACTCCCATAACAGACTTTCCAGGATACTCCAATAATTAGTGTGCATAAAAAATAAAGGTCGCTTGGCATTCCAAACGACCTTTATTATAATTAAACCGAGACTACTTACTGACGCGGTTGCGCAGAGTAGTTAAGTTTCAATGCATAAGCTTTACGAAGAGCTTCTTTGATATCTGTCACGATACCCATCTTCGTATCTTGGTCTACTTTTAAAGAAACAGTCATTTGCGGCTGATCTTCCTCTTTCATACTGGCACGTTCACCAATAATGTAATCCTGAATTTCAGCAACTTCAGCATAGCTGTCGTTCAATTGGATACGGCTCTCATTACCTAATTTCTTACGAAACTCAGCAGTAGGTTTTCCTACGTAGATAAACGTAACCAAAGATTTCTTTTCAAGTTTTTCCAATTCTGTGGCTTGCGGAACCTTAAACTCAACCTTTAATGTTACCTCACGCATCGTTGTTACAATCATGAAGAAGAACAACAAGGTGAAGATAAGGTCAGGCAGAGAAGAAGTGTTCAACGCCGGCATCTCACGTTTACCAGTCTTATTAAATTTTCCCATTACTTCTTTTCTCCGTACTTTTTAGGTTCTGCCTCAGAAATCTTCTGAGAATATATTTCACGAATTGCATCTTGTTGCTCTGCATCCAAATCTGCATATTTCTTCTGCCATTTTTCCTGAGCCAGTTCATCGCGCAACTCATTATAAGCTGCCACTAACTCGTTCTGTACGGCCAAATACGCCTTATATGAAGAGCCACGGTCACAACGCAAAGAAATCACATGCCCATCCGTAACTTGAACAGTACCGAAGAAAGCAACATTCTTAGAGATCTTTTCCGGTTTTGTTTCATCATTATACGGGTTAGCAATAAACTCTTTCGTTTTTGCACGCAATTGGTCTACACTGATATATTCATTACCACACATTAACTGGTCGTTCATATTCAGGAAGACTTGCAATACGTTACGTTCTTTCTTCTTCACATCATCCATTTTCTGTTCTTTTTCTGGCGGAGGTGGCAAACGTCTTGCCAAACCACGGTCAGTATCCATAGATGTTGTAATCAAGAAAAAGATCAGCAACAGGAACGCAATATCCGCTGTAGAACTGGAGTTAATATCAGGTACTTTTCTTTTTCCTTTTGCCATTGTAATTACTTTTAGATCGGGATTGCCCCAATTAGTTATGATAATCTCTTCTTAACACTACTAAAGATGATAGCAAGCACTGTTGCACCAAACAATATGTAGATAGAGTAAAGGAACATATCAGTAATCTTCAACCAGAAAGGAACATTATCTGCACCATCATAACCCGGAATATTGAGCGGTTGCTCACTACCCATAACCCAAGCTACAATAACCACTGCAGCTAATATTATTACACCGACTAAAGACTTCAATGCTTTTCCCGGGTTATCTTTCAAGGCCGAACCAAATTGGAACAAGAAAGCAACCACCGTAGCAACCACTGCCAAAAAGAGCAAACCGTACATCAAGAAGATCAAACTGTCTGTTTGAGCCGGTTGCCACATTTCTGCGTCAACGCTCGCCAATACTGCATCGCCCTGAGCATCTCCACCGAAATAGAACAAGCCCAACACTGCCAAAATGACAGCAAACATGGCGTAGAGTATGTAATATGATACTTTATATGATAACTTAGCCATCTTAAT
Source organism: Prevotella heparinolytica (assembly GCF_002998535.1). Classification (NCBI taxonomy): domain Bacteria; kingdom Pseudomonadati; phylum Bacteroidota; class Bacteroidia; order Bacteroidales; family Prevotellaceae; genus Prevotella; species Prevotella heparinolytica. Next base: position 1,412,118 of record NZ_CP027234.1, read on the forward strand.
TATTTTTTGTATTTCAAGTCATATTTGATAACCATATCCAACAGAGAGATAGAAGAGTCTTCCATTTCACTTGTCAGAGCTTCAATCTTAGACAGGATGTAGTTATAGAACACCTGCAGAATCAAAGCAACGATCAAACCGAAGATAGTAGTGATCAAAGCAACCTTCATACCACCTGCTACAACCGTCGGAGAGATATCACCTACTTGTTGGATTTTATCAAATGCCTGAACCATACCGATTACAGTACCCAAGAATCCCAAAGACGGAGCCATTGCAATGAACAATGTGATCCAAGAGCAACCTTTTTCCAAATAACCGGCTTGTACACCACCGTAAGATACTACAGATTTTTCTACTACATCAATACCTTGATCGATTCTCATCAGACCCTGATAGTAGATAGAAGCGATAGGACCTCTTGTGTTGCGTGCAATGTCTTTAGCGGCTTCAACGTCACCTTTTTCCAAAGCAGCCTCAACAGCAGCCATAAACTTCTTAGTATTAATTTCAGCCAAGCTCAAGTAAATAATACGTTCAATACAGAAAGCAAGACCGATAACCAATGCGATGGCAACCAAGCTCATGAAAGAAGCAGTACCTTCAATAAACTTTGTTTTGAGTTCTTTATGAATACCACCTTCTTCACCTTCAACAACAGCAGGAGCAGCAGCTTCGTCAGCAGCGGATGCTACAGCAGCAGCTTCAGCTTGTTCCGTTTGTTCAGCAGCAGGAGCTTCTTGAGCCTGAGCAAGTTGAGTTGAGCCAAATGTTAAGACTCCCATCACAGCAACAATTGCAAATAACTTTTTCATTGTGTGTCTAATTTTTAAGATTAATTAATTGATTTGTTTATTATAATTTATTTATCTCTTATATTCTTTTTTTCAATTGCGGAGAGACGGGGATTCGAACCCCGGATACCCTTTAGGGGTATACACGCTTTCCAGGCGTGCCTCTTCAACCACTCGAGCATCTCTCCTCGTACGCCTTCTCTGAAAACGGGTGCAAATTACAAAAAAAATGCGAACCACAAGTGATTTCAGCTACAAATGTATTCTTTTTTTTGTTGTTCCAGCCTATTCTCTTCGTTTTATATTGAATAAAATATCAAAATTAATAAACTTTAAAATCTTCGTGAGGTTATTCAAGCACTCTGAACACCTTAAATACAGCGTCAGAAGTAAGCTGTGCCACGTATTCCGGAGAGCAATCGTACACTTGAGCCACCTTCAGCAGTGTATCTTTGAGGTATGCACTCTCATTCCTCTTGCCTCGATTGGGAGCCGGCGTCAGATAGGGCGAATCTGTCTCTAACACAATGCGTTCCAGCGGAATTTCTTTCAAAACTTCGGGTAAAGTAGTTTTTTTAAAAGTAACCACCCCATTGATACCAATCACAAAATCAGGGAACTCCATAATTCGGCAAGCTTCCTCCAATGTTCCCGTGAAACTATGGAAAATACCTCTGAGGGTAGTATCCTGATAAGGTTTCAATACATTATATATATAGTCAAACGCCTCCCGACAATGAATCACCACCGGCAAGTCATATTCCAAAGCCCATTCAATCTGCCTGTTCAGCGCCATTTCCTGCTCTTTCAGAAAGGTTTTGTCCCAATATAAATCCATGCCGATCTCTCCAATCGCTACATATTCCTTCGATGAGTCCAGTTCCCGGGCCATCACTTCCAATTCCTGCACATAATCTGCATTCACAGAGGTGGGATGTAAGCCTATCATCGGATAACAGTATCCCTTATACGCTCTGCACACTCGAAGCATCGGTTCGATAGTGGTACTGTCAATATTAGGCATAAAGATATGCGTGACCCCCGCAGCACGGGCACGAGCCATCACTTGCGGTAAATCCTCCTTGAATTCTTCTAAAAAAAGATGGGAATGTGAATCAACTAATCTCATTTTTCAGTTTGCTCCTAACGTTTCTCTCCGGAACGGTAATAATACACAAGTCCGTAATCGCGGCACAAATCCAACCGTACTTCATTGGGGGAAACCTCTATATACTTTTCTTCAACCTGATTCCAAATATCCAGAATCAACCCATCCGCCTCTGCGCGCATTGATGCTAAAGTTTCCAGACTACGTGCCGTTAAAGACTGATAATTCCGTTGCTTCTCATAACTATCCATGAAAATATCATAATGCACCCTGACTTTCGCTATTGTGGGATTGTAGATCGGTATGCCCCCTTGAGAAATACGCCGTGTCTCCCCATCCACTATTTTGCGCCCCCATTCCACCAATGCCGACTCTGTGGACAAATCCGGCACATTATTCTTACTATCTTCCAAGCCATAATATGCCAAATGCGCCGTGCGCACTTCCGAGCGTATGACAGCCAAATGCAAGACCTGAATAAAATGGGAAAGATACAGACGAGCTGTCTTCACATTCATCAGATGCTTACGTCCGGCTTGCGCCTGACGTTCAAAACATTCCATGTAATAAGCTTGCGCCGCCTCAAACTTGGTAAGAAAATTACGGGCCTCGGTCAGGCTTTTCAAAGACACGGCCAAATCATAGACGTTACACACCTCTCCCTTGACGACCACTGCTTTCAGTGCCCGTATCCTTGCTTGGTCTGTATTCGGCAATCTTCTATATGGCATGCTTATCCCGGTTTATTATTATACTTCTCTATGCATCAGTTCAGTCATCAACAGTTCGAGTTCCTTTTTCTTTTCGTCCGTCACTTTAACAGCCGCAAGGCTCTTCATCGCACATTCAGAATACTCCTTCATTTTTTGTTCACAGAGTTCTCTGACACCGATCTTATTGTACAAATCAGTGACCGCTGCTATTTTTTCCGCCGGAGAGAACGAAATGGCATCCACCCATGCATTCAGTTGCCGACATTGCTCATCATCCGCATGTTCAAACGCCTTTATCAACATATAGGTCTTCTTGTTGCACAAGATATCGCCTCCAATATTTTTTCCGAAAACAGCTGCATCACCATAAACATCCAGAAAATCATCTTTCAATTGAAAAGCAACACCCAGATTCATACCGAAATCATACAAATATTCTGCATCTTCGACAGAAGCACCACCTAAAAGAGCACCGATCTTTAAACTTGCAGCCAGCAACACTGACGTCTTCAGGCGTATCATCTCCAGATACTCCTCCTCTGTCACGTCTTTCCGTCGTTCAAACTCCATATCCAATTGTTGTCCTTCACAGATCTCCAATGCTGTCCGACTGAAAAGCTCCATCACCTCCTTCAGATTTTCTTCCGGACATTGAGCCATGAATTGATAGGCCATCACAAGCATTGCATCACCCGAAAGGATAGCCGTATTGTCGCCCCACACTCGATGTACCGTATCCTTTCCGCGACGGCGGTCAGCACGATCCATCAAGTCGTCGTGCAAAAGCGTATAGTTATGATATACCTCGATGCCCGTAGCCGGAGCAAATATACGGGTTATGTCTTCGCGATACAGATTGTAGGCCATCAGCATCAGCACCGGACGAATTCTTTTTCCACCCATTGACAGGACATAAGCAATAGGGGTGTACAATCCCTGAGGGGTACGGGTGAACTGCAATGCCGAAATATGAGCATTGATTCTTTCTAAAAGCGTAGAAGCTGCAAACATTCTCTTCTTTTCAAAATTTAAGGAACAGAGGTAAAGAAAAAAGGCTGCATTCCGGCAGCCTCTTTCCATTTCAGATATCTTTTACTGCAATCTAAAGGTTACAGGTACCGTATATTTCACACGTACCGGTTTACCACGTTGCATACCCGGTTTCCACTTCGGCATACCCATAATCACACGGACAGCCTCTTTGTCCAAATACGGGTCAACACCTCTCAGCACTTTAGCGTCGACGATACCACCGTCTTTGTTAACCACAAACTGTACGGTCACACGACCTTGAGTTCCGTTTTCTTGTGCAATAGTGGGATACTTAATGTTTTTGCTCAAATACTGCATCAAACCTGCCATACCACCCTGTGGGAATTCCGGCATATTCTCTACAACCTCGAAGATTGTCTGTTCTTCCGGTTCTTCTTCTGCCACAGTCACAGGAACATATTTGATTGTTACAGCTTGGTTCAATTCTTCGGAAGATACAATTGCTGTTTCCTGAACGTCAGCTTCATTCTCCACAATGGTCAACGTTTCCGCAATGGAAGGAGCTTCGGGAGGTGGAGGAGTAACCTGTTCCGGTTGCTCCGTAATAGGAACGATTTCCTCTTCAAATACTAAGTCGGTAAGAGCCTGGCTCGTATCAATCTTGATATCGCGTTTTGTCCATTCAAACGCTACAAACATGAAAGCGAGCACAATTACATAACCGACCAACAGCCAAGTCGACTTTTTGTTCTCCAAGTCTGCCTTAGGTGATTTCTTAATTTCCATAATCTATTGTTATATAATTAGTGTTTCCCATTTGGGGCAAATATAGCACTTTTCCTATAAATGCACATATCCCGTTGCCTTTTTTCACACAAAGGACTTTTCATTTTCATTTTTTTAATCCTTCAAAAGCCTACACATGCTTTTGTGGCACAAATGTAGCGAGATATTTTAAAAATGCCGTATCTTTGGCAGGATTTTTAATGCAACATTGAGATTTTCTTTTTGTAGGTATCACCCTATTATATTACTTAGTGCACAAAGAATTATGAAAAAGATAACAATAGCAATCGATGGTTTTTCCTCTTGTGGGAAAAGCACCATGGCCAAAGACCTTGCCCATGAAATTGGTTATATATATATAGACAGTGGCGCCATGTACCGTGCAGTTACACTATATAGCATAAAGAATGGCATTTTTCAGGACGACCGTATAGATACGGAAAAGCTGAAAAAGCTAATCGATGATATCCATATTTCTTTCCGTTTGAATCCGGAAACCGGACGACCGGACACTTATCTGAATGGTGTAAATGTGGAAGATAAGATACGTACAATGGAAGTCTCATCACGTGTCAGTCCCATTGCCACACTGGACTTTGTACGTAAAGCCATGGTAGCGCAACAGCAGGAAATGGGAAAAGCCAAAGGCATTGTCATGGATGGGCGAGACATCGGCACCACCGTATTTCCGGATGCCGAACTGAAAATCTTCGTAACGGCTACTCCCGAAATCCGAGCACAGCGTCGCTACGATGAGCTGAAAGCCAAAGGAGAAGAAGCCTGCTTCGACGAGATTCTTGAAAATGTAAAACAAAGGGATTATATCGATCAAAACCGCGAAGTAAGCCCACTCCGTAAGGCCGATGATGCCTTACTGCTGGATAACAGCCACATGACCATTCTCCAGCAAAAAGAATGGCTGGCCGAACAGTTCAAACGGGTTACAGAAAGCAAATAAAGCGAGATAACATATCCGCTCCGTGTCAACTCCGTATCTATAAGGTACGGAGCAGACACCGACATTACACATAGAAAAAACGGAATCTGTTATGGCAAAAGTGGAAATAGACGAAGGGTCAGGCTTTTGTTTCGGAGTTGTCACCGCAATACATAAAGCCGAAGAGGAACTGGCAAAAGGGGAAACCCTGTATTGTCTGGGAGACATCGTGCACAACAGCCGCGAAGTGGAGCGCCTGAAAGCAATGGGCTTAATAACAATCAATCACGACGAATTCAACCGCCTGCACAATGCCAAAGTGTTGCTGCGTGCCCACGGAGAACCACCTGAGACGTATGAAACAGCCCGGCAGAACAATATTGAAATCATTGATGCCACCTGCCCGGTCGTACTCCGTCTGCAAAAGAGAATAAGACAGGAGCATAGTAAGGATGACAACAAAGACAAACAGATTGTTATCTATGGGAAGAACGGACACGCCGAAGTTTTGGGACTGGTAGGGCAAACTTCAGGAGAAGCAATCGTCATCGAGAAGCCGGCAGAAGTAAAAAAACTGGATTTCAGCAAAGATATCCGCCTCTATTCTCAAACGACCAAGTCCTTAGACGGGTTCGGAGATATTGTGAAATACATCGAAGGACATATATCCCCGGATGTCACATTCGAATCATACGACACCATCTGCCGGCAAGTGGCCAACCGAATACCCAACATCCGGCGATTTGCAGCTTCGCACGACTTAATCTTTTTTGTCAGCGGCAAGAAAAGTTCCAACGGTAAAATGCTCTTCAGCGAGTGTAAGAAAGTCAACCCCAATTCGCATCTGGTAGATAATGCCGAAGAGATAGACCAATCTCTGCTTGCAGGCGCAAATTCCATCGGCCTTTGCGGAGCTACTTCCACCCCGAAGTGGCTGATGGAGGAAATTTCCGAAGCAATAAAGTCGAAACTTTAAGGTCTGTTTGTCATCCGTTTGGAACAGCAAATTAACGTAAATTATCAACCACAGCTTCAGCTTTTTATTATCTTTGCGCCATCAAAAAAAACAGGCATGCACACGGATGTGCGGCAATTATTAACACTAAACAAAAGATTGTTATGGGAATGGTTAAGTGTATTGGCATCTTGACATCGGGAGGCGATGCTCCGGGAATGAATGCGGCTATACGGGCCGTGACACGTACCGCTATTTACAACGGACTATCAGTGAAAGGCATATATAGAGGTTACAAAGGCTTGGTGACAGGCGAAATCAAAGAATTCAAAAGCCAGAATGTCAGCAACATCATCCAATTGGGAGGCACTATCCTAAAGACGGCACGCTGTAAAGAGTTCACCACTCCCGAAGGGCGGCAGATTGCATACGAAAACATGAAGAAAGAAGGTATCGACGCTTTGGTGATCATTGGTGGAGACGGCTCCCTGACCGGCGCCCGCATCTTTGCTCAAGAGTTCGACGTGCCTTGCATCGGATTGCCGGGAACCATCGACAACGATTTGTATGGAACAGATACCACCATCGGGTATGACACGGCATTGAATACGATTCTGGATGCTGTCGACAAGATTCGCGATACGGCCACTTCGCACGAACGTCTGTTCTTTGTGGAAGTGATGGGGCGCGATGCCGGCTTCCTTGCCTTGAACGGCGCCATTGCTTCCGGAGCAGAAGCGGCCATCATCCCGGAATTCAGTACGGAAGTGGATCAATTGGAAGAATTTATCAAGAACGGATTCCGGAAGTCCAAGAACAGCAGCATCGTATTGGTGGCTGAAAGCGAGCTGACAGGCGGCGCCATGCACTATGCAGAACGCGTAAAGAACGAATATCCCCAATATGACGTGCGCGTCACCATTCTCGGACATTTGCAGCGAGGCGGAAGTCCCACGGCACACGACCGTATCCTTGCCAGCCGTTTGGGTGCGGCAGCCATCGATGCCATCATGGAAGGACAGCGCAATGTCATGATTGGAATCGAGCACGACGAGGTGGTATATGTTCCCTTCACCAAAGCCATCAAGAATGACAAGCCGATAAAAAAAGAACTCGTCAATGTCTTGAGAGAACTATCCATCTGATAGAAATCCAAACACGCATGCAGAGAAGATTCGGACTTTCCTTGTATGCAGATAAAAACAGTACGGATTATGCAGCTTTCACGGATAAGGATAATTTTTCCGTAAATCCTCCCCTGCATAATCCGTATTTTTTCAAGTCATCTTTATCCATAGCCCGGATCACCTTTCCCAAAGCGCGGACTTACCTTTCCCAAGGTGTGGGCTTACCTCCCTTAAAGTGCGGGCATACGCCTCCTAAAGTGTGGGCTTACCCTCATTAAAGTGTGGGCATACGCCCGACCAAGTGCGGGCTTAGGATTGCACAAGTGCAAAGTGCCGAATTACGTTGAATGCAAACAGGAGGAGTTCGCCTGTCGTATCTTCGGATTATCCCCAAAAACGGGAGATATGCCTCACCGTTTCTTGATGGGTATATACGTCACGTCGTCCAACACATTTTTATAAGCAGGACGAATGATGCGCTTCCCTTCAAAATTCAGTTCTTCATTGCGATGGGCGCACCAACCCACAATGCGCGCCATGGCAAACAGCGGAGTAAAGATTTCCTGCGGCAATCCAATCAGTTCGTAAACAAATCCTGAATAGAAATCGACGTTGCTTGAAACGGTCTTTCCATTGTTCTTCACACGACCGAAGACGTCGATGGCACGCTCTTCCAACAGCTCCAGAAACGCAAACTCACGTTCTTTGCCTTTTTCGCGGGCAAGGTCGCGGGCAAGCTCTTTCAGCAGAATGGCGCGCGGATCGGAAATGGTATAGACGGCATGGCCGATGCCATAAATCAATCCGGTCTTATTGTACACCTCTTTATTGAGCATCCGGGTAAAATAGGTGTCAATCTCATCGACACTCGTCCAATCCCGGATGTTTGCCTGCAAATGGTGGAACATATCGGCCACCTGAATATTGGCGCCACCGTGAAGCGGGCCTTTCAAAGAACCGATACCTGCCGCAATGGCCGAGTAAGTATCTGTTCCGGTAGAAGAGGTGACACGCACGGTGAAGGTCGAGTTATTACCACCGCCATGTTCGGCCTGAAGCACCAGCAACAGGTCGAGCGTGCGGGCATCCAGTTCCGTATAATCTTTTTTCAACATATATAGGAAGTTCTCGGCAATGGAAAGATTCTCCTGCGGATGACGGATATGCAATGAGCGTCCATGAGTGGCATGGCGGAGCATATTGTAGGCATAGGCAATAATGGTTGGGAACTTAGAGATAAGCTCGATGCTTTGCCGCATCAGGTTGTCGCGGGAGGTATCGTCGGCATACGGGTCGAAACGATACATCTCGAGCACGCTGCGCGAGAGGATATTCATGATGTTATTCCCTTCGAGTTCGATGATATTCATCTTTGTTTTCTGCTCCAACGGCATATTGTCATTAATCAGTTCGCAGAAAGAAGCCAGCTCCTCCTTGTCGGGCAGACGGCCGGAAAGCAGCAAGTAGGCCACTTCTTCAAAGCCGAATCGTTTCTCCTTGATAACGGCATGCGCCAAATCTTCCACATCATAACCGCGGTAGAACAGCTTGCCGGGAATGGGTTTCAGTCCCCCGCCGGAAATGCGCTCGTAACCTACCACATTACCAATTTTGGTCAAGCCCACCAATACGCCCGTACCGTCTTCATTACGCAAACCGCGTTTCACATCAAACTTCCTGAACAATTCGTTCTCGATACGGGCAGCTTCCTTCAGATCTTCGGAAAGCTTATAAATCAAATATTCCTTTTTCATGATATCTACTTATTATTATAACTTTTCTCCTACCCCCGATAGAAGAGAGAGGCTGAGGAGTATTCTTGTTTTATTACTGTTTCGCTATTCTTTGCACAATTTCTTCTGTAAAGGCCGAAGTGCCGAGCGAAACGCCTCCGGGCATGAAACGGGCCAAATCGGCTGTTGCACGGCCTTCCGTGAAACTGTCCTCCAATGCCTTTTCTATCAACGAGGCGGCTCCCTGCCAACCTAAAAAATCAAGCATCATCACTGCCGACAAGATGATGGAACAAGGATTCACGATGTCCTTGCCCGCAATGTTCGGAGCCGTTCCGTGCGTAGCCTCAAAAATGGCATGCCCTGTCCGATAGTTGATGTTTGCTCCCGGAGCGATGCCTATTCCGCCCACCATAGCGGCCAATTGGTCGGAGATGTAGTCGCCGTTCAGGTTCAGCGTAGCAATGACGGAGTACTCTTCGGGAATAAGCAAGGTGTTTTGCAGGAAAGCATCGGCAATGCAATCCTTGATAACCAGCCGCCCTTCCGCTATTTCTTTGCCGAATTCCCGTTCGGCCAGTTCGTAGCCCCATTTCTTGAAACCTCCCTCCGTGAACTTCATGATGTTTCCCTTGTGCACCAATGTCACGGAAGGCAACTGATGGTCGAGGGCATAGCGGCAAGCGGCACGCACCAGACGCTCCGTGCCTTCTTTCGATACCGGTTTCACGCCAAACGAGGACGATTCGGGGAAACGGACTTTCGTCACTCCCATTTCGTCGTGCAGGAAACGGCAGAACTTCTCGGCTTCAGGAGTTCCGGCCTCCCACTCTATGCCGGCATAAATATCTTCGGTATTCTCGCGAAACACACACATATCCACCTTCTGCGGCTCTTTCACCGGCGAAACGATGCCCTTATACCAACGCACGGGACGCTGACAAACGTATAAATCGAGCGTCTGGCGCAACGCCACATTCAAAGAACGGATTCCGCCTCCGACGGGCGTAGTCAACGGCCCTTTGATACCCACTTTGTAGGTACGGAAAGCTTCCATCGTCTCTTCCGGCAGCCACGAGCCGGTTTCATTGAAAGCCTGTTCGCCCGCCGGCACTTCTTTCCATTCGATGCCTCTGCGGTCGCCATAGGCTTTCTTGACAGAAGCATTCACAACAATCTGCATGGACGGGGTCACTTCCTTCCCCACTCCATCTCCGGTAATAAACGGTACGGTAATTTTTTCCATAATCTATCGTGCATTAAGAGCAGAGCCGGCACGGAACCAACCAATCTGCTGTTCATTATATGTATGTTGTACTTCAAAACTCTCGCTACTGCCGTCTTCGTGATGAAGAGCAACCGTCAGCCGGCTTCCCGGAGCAAGTTTTTTCAAGTCGGTGACTGAAATCAGGTCGCGCTCCCGAATCCGGTCATAATCCGACTTATCGATGAATGTCAATGCCAACATGCCTTGTTTCTTCAAATTCGTCTCGTGGATGCGGGCAAAGCTTTTTGCCAGAATGACACGCACGTTCAGGAAACGCGGCTCCATGGCAGCATGTTCGCGACTGGAACCCTCACCGTAATTTTCTTCGGCCACGACAATGGTGCGAATACCTTCGGACTTATACATCTTGGCTGTGCCCGATACCGTTTCGTACGTATGGGTGGAACGGTTCCAGACACTATTTGTCTCTCCGTTGAAGGCATTGACAGCCCCCATCAGCATATTATCCGAGATATTCTCCAGATGTCCGCGAAAACGAAGCCACGGCCCGGCCATCGAAATATGGTCAGTGGTACATTTTCCCTTTACCTTAATCAGTAAAGGCATCTCAGGCAACTCTTCGCCGTCCCACGCCGGAAACGGAGCAAGCAACTGCAAACGCTCCGAACGGGCATCGACCGCAATCTCCGTCTTCGCTCCACCGGGTGCAAGATAGCCTTCGCGACCACCGATAAAGCCATTCCGGGGCAATTCCTCTCCGACCGGTTCGGATAGTTTCACCTGTTCTCCGTCGGCATTCGCCAATGTGTCGCGCAGAGGGTTAAAGCAGAGATCGCCCGCAATGGTCAGCGCCATGGTCATCTCAGGAGAAGCCACAAAGGCAAACGTATTCGGATTGCCGTCGGCACGTTTCGCAAAATTACGGTTGAAGGAGGTGACAATGGAGTTTTTGCGTTCGGGGTCATCGGTGTGGCGTTTCCACTGGCCGATGCAAGGGCCGCAGGCATTGGCCATAATCGTTGCGCCAATCCCCTCAAAAGCGGCAATCATCCCGTCTCGGTCAGCCGTTGCGCGTATCTGCTCCGAACCGGGATTGACAATCAACGGAGAGGCCACTTTCAGATTCTTTTCCTTCACTTGGCGGGCAACGGAAGCTGCACGGCTCAAATCCTGATAGGACGAATTGGTGCACGAGCCAATCAGGCCCACCTCCATCTTGCGCGGATAATTGTTCGCCACTACCGCTTCGGCAAACTTCGATATCGGCGTTGCCGCATCGGGGGTAAACGGACCGTTGACGTAAGGCTCCAATGCCGAGAGGTCTATTTCGATAATGCGGTCGTAGTACTTTTCCGGATTTGCCATCACCTCCTCGTCTGCGCGAAGCTCGGCCGCAACTTCGGCCGCCATTGCCGCCACTTCCGCACGCCCGGTGGCCTTTAAGTAAATATCCATGCGTTCATCGTAAGGGAAAAGCGAGGTAGTGGCTCCTACTTCCGCACCCATGTTGCAGATGGTGGCCTTTCCGGTGGCCGACAGCGACGCTGTTCCCGGCCCGAAGTATTCAATGATGGCATTCGTCCCTCCTTTCACGGTAAGAATACCTGCCAATTTCAGTATAACGTCTTTAGGAGCAACCCAACCGCTCAATGTCCCGGTCAGGCGCACTCCTATCAGGCGCGGCATCTTCAGTTCCCATTCCATGCCGGTCATCACATCCACGGCATCGGCTCCACCCACGCCGATGGCCACCATGCCCAAGCCTCCGGCATTAGGCGTATGAGAATCGGTACCTACCATCATTCCGCCCGGAAACGCATAGTTTTCAAGCACCACCTGATGAATGATGCCTGCCCCGGGCTGCCAAAAGCCGATACCGTAGCGCGAAGAAACATTGCAAAGAAAATCATAGACTTCTTCATTCGTTTTCGTAGCGGTAGCGATATCCTCTTCAGCCCCTTTGTTGGCTTGAATCAGATGGTCGCAATGAACGGTAGAGGGCACGGCAACCTGTTCACGACCGGCATTCATGAATTGCAATAAAGCCATTTGTGCCGTGGCATCCTGCATGGCCACGCGGTCGGGACGGAAATTTACATACTCTTCCCCCCGTCCGTAGTCTTTTACCTTACGCTCATCATATAAATGGGCATATAATATTTTCTCTGTTAAAGTCATCGGACGTTGCAATATATTCCGGATATGTTCAATCTTTCCTACATAGCTTGCATAGAACGTCTTGAGCATCGTTAAATCATAAACCATAGCCTTACTTTCTTAATATTCCAATTTTATAAAGATTACAATTAAAAGGTTTAACAAAGCAAAAAGGTAAAGAGTTTAACCAAAAAAGCTGTTTTGTGACATAAAAACGGAAAGTCTTTCTGTTTTTTGCTCAGTATCATTCGGCAAATCTTTAAAGGATATTATTCTGTTTGCAAGAGGAGTGTACCTGAGGGAGAAACGGTTTCTTTTGCTGAAGATTGGGGCTGCATCCTATCGGGCAGATATTTCTTGAATGCACCGGTTTACAGCGGCCGGGCAGAAGAGAGCTTTTACGCCCACCTGCCCTCCTCCCCCCCTGTTTTGACAGCTGCAAGCCTTTGTCGTGACAGAGGCAAGTGTCCAATCCGACAGACACTTGTGTTTGACGTGACAGACACAAGTGTTTGAGCCGTCAGAGGCAAGTGTCTGACAGGACAGGGGCAAACGTCTGATAACCAATGCGCTTCGACTTTAAAACACAAGCCGCCGGTGAGGGTATCGACCTGCTTCTTATCCCGAACCCAGGTAGGAGCATAAAGAGTTATCCCGCAAGCCAAAAGAAGGGAACCGACCGAAAAGAAGCTCAAAAGAGACAGAAAAACTTGTGAGGAAAATTTAAAACATGCTCTAAGAATAACTACCTTTGCAGGCATGAAAGAACAAGAAACGAACAGCCCCATCATACACCTCCAACGGCAACAAAACTTGCTGCGCATGGAGTATGAATACGAAAAGGAAGAATTCAAGAGGCAGACAGAGAACATGGGTGTTGCCCGAAAAGTCAAACGGGGACTTTGCTGGCATCCCGCCACTCCGGGACGGAGTTACTACAATTCGTTGAATCAGTTGGTAATAGAGATTACGCGCACTGAAGACACCGACATAGAACACAGTTTCGAGTTCGGACGCCCCATCTGTTTCTTCCGCCAATCGGCCGATGGGAAAATCATCTATATGAATTTCACCGCTACCGTCAGCTATGCCGACGACACGCGCATGGTGGCAGTGATGCCCGGAGCGGGCGCCATCATGGAGGTGCAGGCCGCCGATAACCTCGGCGTGCAACTCTACTTCGACGAAACGTCCTACCGCACCATGTTCGAAGCATTGGAAGACACGCTTCGTGCCAAAGGCAACCGGCTGGCCGAACTGCGAGACATCTTGCTGGGCAGTGCGAAAGTCGGATTCAGGGAACTCTATCCGGTGCGCTTCCCGTGGCTGAACGCTACGCAGGAAACGGCAGTGAACAAGGTGTTGTGCGCCCGCGACGTATCCATCGTGCATGGCCCTCCGGGCACGGGGAAAACGACTACGCTTGTAGAAGCCATCTACGAGACACTGCACCGCGAACCTCAGGTATTAGTGTGCGCCCAAAGCAACACGGCCGTCGACTGGATATCGGAGAAATTAGTGGACAGGGGCGTTAATGTGCTGCGCATCGGCAACCCTACCCGCGTGAACGACAAAATGCTCTCCTTCACCTACGAACGACGTTTTGAGAATCACCCTCTCTATTCCGAATTATGGAGCATCCGAAAGAATCTGCGCGAGCTGGGCGGACGTGCCCGCCGGGGCAGCTACGACGAGCGCGAAAGCGTGCGCAACCGCATGAGTCGCCTGCGCGACCGTGCCACGGCACTCGAAATACAAATCAATGCCGAACTTTTCGACAGCGCACACGTCATTGCATCCACCTTGGTGAGCAGTAACCACCGCCTGCTCAACGGACGCCGCTTCGGCACGCTGTTTATCGACGAAGCCGCCCAAGCCCTCGAAGCCGCCTGCTGGATAGCCATCCGCAAAGCAGACCGCGTAATATTGGCCGGCGACCATTGCCAACTGCCACCTACCATAAAGTGCCACGAGGCTGCCCGTCGAGGTCTGGAACAAACGTTGATGGAGAAAACCGTAACTAATAAGCCATCGGTCGTCTCTTTATTGAAAGTGCAGTATCGCATGCACGAAGACATCATGAGGTTCTCTTCCCAATGGTTCTATAACAATGAACTGGAAGCTGCTCCCGAAGTGTGCTACCGAGGCATTCTTGACTGGGACATCCCTATTAGCTGGATAGACACCTCCCGAATGGATTTCAAGGAGGAGTTTGTAGGAGAAACTTTCGGGCGCATCAATAAGGCGGAAGCCGATTTGCTTCTGTCGCAACTGAAGGCCTATATAGAGCGAATCGGCGGGAACCGTATTCTGGAAGAAAGGATTGACTTCGGTATCATCTCTCCCTACAAAGCACAAGTGCAATACCTTCGCAATAAGATAAAAGGTGATGCCTCTTTAAAGCCTTACCGCAGCTTGTTCACCGTACATACGGTAGATGGTTTTCAGGGACAAGAACGCGATGTCATCTTCATCAGCTTGGTTCGTGCCAACAACGAAGGACAGATAGGATTCCTGAATGACTTGAGAAGAATGAACGTAGCCATCACCCGTGCCAGAATGAAACTGGTGATACTGGGAGACGCGGAAACCTTGAGCCGTCACGTTTTCTATAAAAAGCTGCTGGACTTCTGCTCCTCACTCACAAAGAGAGGATGCTAAAACTTAAACGAGCCGTCGGCATACATACCATTTGCTTTCATTACCCCTAAAGCCGATTACGATGAAAGAAACACCACGCACTTCCAACCCCGAACCCCTTTCAGAAAAAGAAAAACATTTACCTCTTTGAGAACTCTCCTTCTCGCTCCGGCTTGCTATATGGATGCCTTCGGCTGTAAGTATAGATGCAGCACGCTCGGCATATAGATGCAGCATGGTGGAGATATATCCCCACCAAAGCCGGTCTGCAGATATCTCTCGCAAGGGATACCTATCGAGAAACGATTGGTGCTAATTCTTGACAGAAAGTTTAATCCACCTATCAGGATTTTCTTGCTTTATTGCCTAAGAATCTACATCATCGCCAACAGAATCATCTGTCCCGCCAAGATGCGCAGGAACATGGTTAACGGATAAACCGTTGAATAGCCTACTGCCGGTGCGTCGTTACCTGCTGTCTGGTTAGAATAGGCCAATGCAGGAGGATCGGTGTTGCTGCCGGCGATAAGCCCCATGAGAGTGAAATAGTTCACTTTGAAATAAAGACGAGCTACGATGCCGACAATGAGTAGGGGAACGACGGTTATCAGGAATCCGTATCCCACGTACGACAACCCGTTACCTTCCACCACTGTCTGAACGAAATGTTCTCCCGCCTCTATGCCTACGCTGGCAAGGAAAAGCACGATACCTATTTCACGCAACATCAGGTTGGCGCTCATGGTAGTATAGGTCACGAGACGTATCTTGTGTCCGAAACGGCCGATAAGAATGGCTACCACAAGCGGGCCGCCTGCCAAACCAAGCTTTACGGGTGTCGGCATACCGGGAAATGCGATAGGAAGGCTTCCCAACAGAATTCCAAGGAAGATACCTACGAAAATGGTCACGATGTTCGGAGTGTCCAGACGCTTCAATTGGTTGCCCAATACACCCGCCACACGTTCTACGGCATCTTGTTGTCCCACAACCATCACACGGTCGCCCACCTGAAGTACCAGATTAGGGTCGGCGAATAAATCCACGCCCGAACGGTTGACACGGGTTACATTAACTCCATACATGCTGCGGAAGTGCAGACTTCCCAGTTTCTTGCCGTTGATTTCGGATTTGGTGACCAGAATGCGTCGTGAAACCAACGGAGTGTCTTGTCTTTCCCAATCCATCTCTATCTCCTTGCCGATAAAAGCGGTTACGGCTTCGGCATCTTCTTCAGAGCAGACAATAAACAGTTGGTCGCCGATATGAAACTCAGTGTCTTGATTGGGAATGCTGACATGTCCTTCGTGCCGAATGCGCGAGCAGACAAACGGGCGTCCCAAGAATTCCTTGATTTGAAGCAGCTTCTTGCCGTTGATAGACTCATTGCGCACCTCCAGATGCAACATGTGGGGCTGATGCTTGGAGTCCGTCTCTTGTGTATGAAGTTCCTCTTCTTCTTTTTTCAGATTGACGCGGCAGATATAGCGCACAGCAATGATTGAGCCTATGATACCCACCACACCGAGCGGATAGGCGCAGGCATATCCCAGGGCAATCGGGTCGCCCGTATAGTGAAGCTGGTTCAACGCTTCGTTGGCGGCACCCAAACCGGGAGTGTTTGTTACAGCACCGTAGAGGATACCCACAATCATGGGCAATTCTATGTTTCCGTCAATGAAATAAATGCTCAGTGCCACTGCGATGTTCAGTGCCACAACGCCTACGGCAAGCATGTTCAGCGTCATGCCTCCTTTCTTGAAAGAAGAAAAGAAGGCCGGTCCTACTTGCAAACCGATGCAGAATACGAATAAAATCAAACCGAATTCGCGGATGAAGTGCAGAATGTGGGTCTCTCCCGTGAAGCCGAAATGCCCCATCAGGATACCGGCGAAGAGCACAAATGTCACTCCCAATGATACGCCGAAGATTTTAATTTTACCTAATAATACGCCCACAGAGATAACGAATGCATATAAGCAAACGATGTGTGCCACGGATGAGGGATCCCATAGCAAAGTTTCTAACCAATCCATAGTTACCTTAAAATATACTTGTTTTATAAATTTTGCGCAAAAGTAGTCAATAATGAGGAGGTGGCAAAGGCTTTGTTGTTCTTTTTGTCATGTGGGCTTTGCAAAACCTGCAACGAAGGTGGCGAACTTCCCCTTCCGGTGATTGACAGATGGTTGCATAAGCATGCTATTTTTCACTAAAACGCTTTGTTCTTCTAAGTAATTCAGTATATTTGCAAGTCTCTTAGACGACAGAATGAATAGTATTCATCTATTTTTAATTTTAAATAAACTATGGCAGACAGTAAAGAAAAACTCTTCTCGGACTTTTCTCCCGTTTCCACCGAACAGTGGATGGAGAAGGTTATCGCCGATTTGAAAGGCGCGGATTATGAGAAGAAACTCGTTTGGAAGACAAACGAAGGATTTAAGGTGAAACCTTTCTACCGGATGGAAGATCTTGAGGGATTGAAGACCACAGATGCCCTTCCCGGTGAATTTCCTTATCTCAGAGGTACCAAGAAAGATAACAACGAGTGGCTTGTTCGTCAGGAAATCAGGGTAGAATCTCCCCAAGAAGCCAATGCCAAGGCACTGGATATTTTGAATAAGGGTATTGATTCGCTTTCTTTTCATGTAAAAGCCAAGGAACTGAGCGCAGCGTACATTGAAACTTTGCTGAAAGACATTTGTGCCGAATGTGTAGAACTCAACTTCTCTACTTGCCAGGGACATGTGGTAGAGCTTGCCGAGCTTCTTGTGGCTTACTTCCGGAAGAAAGATTATGATTTGTCGAAGTTGCAAGGTTCCATAAACTATGACTTCTTCAACAAAATGCTGACCAAAGGCAAGGAAAAGGGAGATGTACAGGCAACAGCCAAGGCCTTGATCGAAGCCACTGCCGAACTTCCCAAATATCGTGTACTGAATGTGAGTGCCCTGAGCTTGAACAATGCAGGTGCCTATATTTATCAAGAATTGGGCTATGCGTTGGCTTGGGGAAATGAATACATGAACCGATTGACCGAGGCGGGACTTCCTGCCGCCGTAGTGGCCAAAAAGATAAAGTTCAACTTCGGTATCAGCTCCAATTATTTTCTTGAGATAGCTAAATTCCGTGCGGCACGTATGCTTTGGGCAAATATCGTAGCTGCTTATGAACCTGAATGTCTGCGCGACCACCGCAAGAACAAGGGTGAACATAACGAATGCCGTTGTGCAGCCAAGATGAGAATCCATGCGGAAACTTCCACTTTTAATCTTACTTTGTTCGATGCATACGTGAATTTGTTGCGTACGCAGACCGAGGCCATGAGTGCTGCTATTGCCGGCGTAGACTCTATGACCGTTGCTCCGTTCGACAAGGCTTACGATGCGCCCAATGAGTTTTCTGAACGTATGGCTCGCAACCAGCAATTGTTGCTGAAGGAAGAATCCCACTTCGATAAGGTTATCGACCCTGCTGCCGGTTCTTACTACATTGAAAATCTGACCGTCTCCATAGCCAAACAGGCTTGGGACTTGTTCCTCGCCGTAGAAGAGGAAGGTGGATTCTACAACGCAGTCAAAGCCGGTAAGGTGCAGGCTGCGGTGAACGAAAGCAATAAAGCCCGTCATGCTGACATTGCCAAGCGCAAGGAAGTGTTGCTGGGTACCAATCAGTTCCCCAACTTCAATGAAAAGGCAGGCGAAAAGCAACCGCTCAAGGCAACCAGTTGCTGTGGCGGTCATGATACATGCGAAAAGGATGTGCCTACATTGAACTTCGACCGTGCAGCCAGTGAGTTTGAAGCTTTACGCCTTGAAACAGAGGCTTCGGGAAAACGTCCGAAAGCATTTATGCTTACTATCGGTAACCTTGCCATGCGTCAGGCGCGTGCGCAATTCTCATGTAACTTCCTGGCTTGTGCCGGATATGAGGTTGTTGACAATCTTGGCTTCCCAACAGTAGAAGAGGGTGTAGAAGCTGCCATGGCTGCCAAGGCCGACATCGTAGTGCTTTGTTCAAGCGATGATGAATATGTGGAGTATGCCGTTCCGGCTTTCAAGGCTCTGAATGGCCGTGCCATGTTCATCGTGGCCGGTGCCCCCGCCTGCATGGACGAACTGAAGGCTGCCGGCATCGAAAACTTTATCCATGTTCGTGTCAACGTGCTGGAAACATTAAAGGAATACAACGCTAAACTTTTGAAGTAAGATGAGAAAAGATTTTAAGAACTTAGATATATATGCCGCTTTCCGACCCGTTAATGGAGCCGAGTGGCAAAAGGCTAATGATATCCGTGCTGACTGGAAGACGCCGGAACATATTGAAGTGAAGCCTGTTTATACAAAAGAAGACCTCGAAGGGATGGAGCATTTGAGTTATGCCGCCGGCCTTCCTCCTTATTTACGCGGACCATACTCTGTGATGTACACGTTGCGTCCCTGGACTATCCGTCAGTATGCAGGTTTCTCTACGGCCGAAGAGTCCAATGCTTTCTATCGTCGTAATTTGGCTTCCGGGCAGAAAGGTTTGTCCGTAGCGTTCGACTTGGCTACCCACCGTGGCTACGACCCCGACCACGAACGTGTGGTGGGCGACGTGGGTAAAGCCGGTGTATCCATCTGTTCGTTAGAGAACATGAAGGTGCTTTTCGACGGCATTCCCTTGAGCAAAATGTCCGTTTCCATGACCATGAACGGCGCTGTGCTTCCCGTTATGGCGTTCTATATCAATGCCGGTCTGGAACAAGGAGCCAAACTGGAAGAAATGGCGGGTACAATCCAGAATGATATTCTGAAAGAGTTCATGGTGCGTAACACCTATATTTATCCGCCTGCATTCTCCATGAAGATTATTTCCGACATCTTTGAATATACTTCGCAGAAGATGCCTAAGTTCAATTCTATCTCTATCTCCGGCTATCATATGCAGGAGGCCGGTGCTACGGCAGATATAGAGTTGGCTTATACGCTGGCCGACGGTCTGGAATATTTGCGTGCCGGAACTGCTGCCGGTATCGACATCGATGCATTTGCCCCGCGGCTTTCTTTCTTCTGGGCCATCGGTACCAACCACTTCATGGAAATAGCCAAGATGCGTGCAGCCCGTATGCTATGGGCAAAGATTGTGAAGCAATTCAACCCGAAGAATCCTAAATCTTTGGCTTTGCGTACACACTCCCAGACTTCCGGCTGGTCGCTGACCGAGCAAGACCCGTTCAATAATGTGGGGCGTACTTGTATCGAGGCTATGGCCGCTGCATTGGGACATACGCAATCGCTGCACACCAATGCGCTTGACGAGGCGATAGCCTTGCCTACCGATTTTTCTGCACGTATTGCACGTAATACTCAGATTTATATTCAGGAAGAAACTTACATCTGCAAGAATGTCGACCCGTGGGGCGGTTCTTATTATGTAGAGTCTCTGACTAACGAACTTGCTCATAAGGCTTGGGAACTTTTGCAGGAAGTGGAGAAACTCGGCGGTATGGCAAAGGCCATCGAGACCGGTATTCCTAAGATGCGTATCGAAGAAGCGGCCGCACGCACGCAGGCGCGTATCGACAGCGGTTCACAGACCATCGTAGGTGTGAATAAATATCGTTTGGAGAAAGAAGCTCCGATTGATATCCTTGAGATTGACAATACAGCTGTTCGCCAAGAGCAGATTGAAAATCTGAAACGCCTGAAAGAAGGACGCAACCAAGCCGAGGTGGATAAAGCATTAGCAGCCATCACCGAGTGCGTGGAAAGCGGTAAGGGCAACTTGCTTGAACTGGCGGTAGAAGCAGCTCGTGTTCGCGCCACTTTGGGCGAAATCTCTTATGCTTGCGAAAAGATTGTAGGACGTTATAAAGCAGTAATCAGAACTATTTCAGGCGTGTATTCATCAGAAAGTAAGAATGACAGCGACTTCCAACGTGCCTGCGAATTGGCCGAGAAGTTTGCTAAGAAAGAGGGACGTCAGCCCCGTATTATGATAGCCAAGATGGGACAGGACGGTCACGATCGTGGCGCTAAAGTGGTAGCGACCGGATATGCCGACTGTGGTTTCGATGTGGATATGGGGCCGTTGTTCCAAACTCCGGCCGAAGCAGCCCGCGAAGCAGTGGAAAACGATGTGCATGTAGTAGGTGTTTCTTCACTGGCTGCCGGCCATAAGACGTTGGTTCCGCAGATCATCGAAGAGCTTAAGAAGTTGGGACGTGAGGATATTATAGTAATAGCCGGTGGTGTAATCCCCGCACAAGACTACGATTTCCTTTACAAAGCAGGTGTAGCCGCTATCTTCGGCCCCGGTACTCCGGTAGCAAAGGCTGCTTGCCAGATTCTCGATATCTTGTTGGATGAAGAATAAGAGAACCGGCTATTCTTTGGGAAATCGTTCTCTGATAGACAAAGAGTACACTTCGATAAAAGAATAGTATTGGTTTTAAATGTTAAAAAGGGGTGGAAAGTCTTTGCATTTCCACTCCTTTTTCTTAATCTGTGTTATAGAACATGCTTTTTTTCTTGGAAAGTTTGCAGATTATCTCAAAGTCCGTATCTTTGCAATGTGTTTTTCATAGTATTAGATTTAAGGTTAACAAAGGTTGGAGTACAGCGGTACTCCTTTTTTTATGCCTATACGTTTCCCCATTTCGCAACATTCTTTTCAGCCTCCTCTCAAAATAGTATCTTTTGACTTATTGGGAGATTATTTTTCTCATTCCTCCTCTTTTTGTACCTTTGCTCCACGAATAAAAATGAAGAATAACGAATGATAGTTTGTATTGCCGAAAAGCCCTCTGTGGCACGTGACATAGCCGATGTGTTGGGAGCGAAAGACAAGAAAGACGGATACATCGAGGGAAACGGGTATCAGGTCACTTGGACATTCGGCCACCTTTGTACACTGAAGGAACCGCACGAATATACGCCCAACTGGAAATCATGGAGTTTGGGAAGCTTACCCATGATTCCCCCTCGCTTCGGCATCAAACTCATCAGCAATCCTACCTACGAACGCCAGTTTCATACCATAGAAAACCTCATGCAGCATGCCGACATGATTATAAATTGCGGCGATGCCGGACAGGAAGGAGAATTGATTCAACGCTGGGTGATGCAAAAAGCCGGTGCGCATTGTCCGGTGAAGCGTCTATGGATCTCCTCGTTGACGGAAGAAGCCATTCGTGAGGGGTTCGCCAAACTACGTGACGCTTCAGACTTCCAGCCTTTATATGAGGCAGGACTGTCTCGTGCCATCGGTGATTGGTTGCTTGGCATGAATGCCACCCGTCTTTATACGATGAAGTATGGGCAAAACAGGCAGGTGCTTTCCATAGGACGTGTACAGACACCGACATTGGCTTTGATCGTGAACCGTCAGTTGGAGATACAGAATTTTGTGCCCAAGCAATATTGGGTACTGAGCACCATCTATCGCGAAACCACGTTCACAGCTCTTATCCGTAAAAGCGAGGAGGAACTGGTTCTGGAAGCCGAGAAGCAGAGCGATGGCAAGAAAGACAATGCTGTTTCGGCCTTGAACAAGACAACCGATGATAACCCCGGCATAGACCCCATTACGGACTATGACCGTGGCGTTGCTCTACTGGAGCAGATAAAGCATGATCCATTCACGATTACTTCGGTAGTAAAGAAGAACGGTAAGGAAGCTCCTCCCCGGCTTTTCGATCTTACATCGCTTCAGGTAGAGTGTAACAAGAAGTTTGCTTTCTCTGCTGACGATACGTTGAAGACCATTCAATCTCTGTATGAGAAAAAAGTGGTAACTTATCCACGTGTAGACACCACTTTTCTCAGTGATGATATCTACCCCAAATGCCCCGGCATCTTGAAAGGGCTGCGTGATTATGCTTCCCTCACTGCCCCATTGGAAGAGAAGCCGTTGCCCAAGTCGAAAAAAGTGTTCGACAACTCCAAAGTGACCGACCACCATGCCATTATTCCTACCGGGCAATATCCGCAAGCATTGAGCAACATGGAGAAGCAGGTCTACGACCTTATCGCCCGCCGATTCATTGCCGCGTTTTATCCCGATTGCCAGTTTGCCACCACCACTGTGCTGGGGGAAGTGGAGCAGATATTGTTCAAAGCCACCGGCCGGCAGATACTGGTTCCGGGGTGGAGAGTCGTGTTTGCCGCTTCGCAACAATCGCCTAATGAAGCTGTTGAAGAGGAAAAAGAGGAAAAAGAATCTTCGGCCGACAAGTTGTTGCCTGCCTTTATGAAAGGCGAAAGCGGCCCTCACTTACCTGAATTGATGGAGAAATGGACACAGCCGCCCCGCCCTTATACCGAAGCAACCCTGCTTCGTGCCATGGAGACTGCCGGGAAACTGGTGGACAACGATGAACTTCGCGATGCTTTGAAGGAAAACGGCATCGGCCGACCGTCTACGCGTGCGGCAATCATCGAGACGTTATTCAAACGAAATTATATCCGTAAGGAGAAAAAGAACCTGATAGCAACCCCCACAGGTGTGGAATTGATACAGATTATCCATGAAGAGCTGTTGAAGTCGGCAGAGCTGACCGGCATATGGGAAAAGAAACTCCGTGAGATAGAAAAACGCACTTATAATGCCGGGCAATTTCTGGAGGAATTAAAGCAAATGGTGTCTGAGGTGGTGATGAATGTACTTTCCGATAATAGCAATCGCCGCATCACCATACAGGCTACGGAGGTAAAAAAAGAACAGTCGCCTGCCAAGAAAACGGGGAAAAGCGACAGGCCCAAACAAGAACCCAAGAAGAGAGCACCGCAGAAGAGAGGGGGGGAAAAGAAAGATGCGGCAAGCATCACAACGTCGCCCCAACAAGCAACAGACCTCTTGATCGGCACTCCTTGTCCTCTTTGTGGCAAAGGCACCATTATCAAAGGAAGAACGGCTTACGGGTGTTCCGAGTGGAGGAGTGGCTGCGCTTTCCGCAAGCCGTTCGAATAGATCATATAACCAGTTCTGTATCCTGTTTTTGTCGGTTCGTTTATATTTTGAACAACATCCCTCCTATATTATCTATCGGTGCTCCTGTTACGGAAGCAAGGCAGCCGGGTTCATCAGCCATGTAGAGCGCACCGAGGAAAGCAAAAATCAAAGCTTCTTTGTATTCAATAATCTGTCGGTCGGGAATAACAATCTCGCATGGGCAGAGCGCACCGATCCGTTCTATCAGGAATTTGTTGAAAGCGCCTCCACCGGTAATCAGTAGCTTGTCGCTGCCTCCTGAAAGCGGATGCGCCGTGATGACACGTTGCACTTGATGGGCGGCATGCTCATAAAACGTACGCAATCTGTCCTCCATGCTTAACTCATAACGTTCCAACATCGGATAGACAAGCGTTTCTACCCACTCGCGCCCCAATGACTTCGGACCTGATTGGCGATAGAAATCCATGCCGTTCAATTCGTCTAATAGACTTTGGCAGATAGTGCCTTGGCGGGCGATGTCTCCGTCACGGTCAAATTCCAATCCTATTTGTCGGCAGTAATGGTTAATTACATAATTCACCGGACTGATATCGAAAGCGATGCGCTTCCCCTCTTGCTCGAACGAGATGTTGGAGAAGCCGCCTATGTTCAGGCAATAATCATATTCGCTGAAAAGCAAGCGGTCTCCTATCGGTACAAGCGGAGCGCCTTGACCGCCCAACATGATGTCCAACCGACGAAAATCCGACACAGTGGGAATCCGGGTCTCGGCTGCAATGGCGGCTCCGTCTCCTATTTGATACATGATTTTCTTTTTCGGCTCGTGGAAGATGGTGTGCCCATGAGAGGCTATTATGTCCGGACGCACGTTGAATTCCCGCATGAAGTCGTTTACCCGTTCACCGAGGAACTTGCCGTAAGCGCTATGAAAGGTGATAAAGTCCAAAGCACTCATCTGCTGTGCGCCGGTGCCGAGTATCTGTTTCATTTCTTCCGGATAGTCGTAGCCTTTAGCGCAATCTATTCGGAAACTCCATTTTCCTGATTGTCTCAGGAAGGTGCAACAGCAAACGTCCAGTCCATCGAGGGAAGTGCCGGACATAAGTCCGATGGCTCTGATTTGAAAATCTTTCATGTTGATGGATATATTGAAGAGCCTGTTTACAGAAGAAAACAGGCCCTGAGATGATTATTTGTAGTTCTGATAAAATTCCGTCACGGCTTCTATTCCCTTGCGGAAAATGTCAAGTGACATATTTTCGTTGGGAGAGTGGATGGCATTGGACTCAAGTCCGAAACCCATCAATACCGTTTTCAGTCCCAATACCTGCTCGAATGTAGATATGATAGGAATGCTTCCGCCACGGCGTACGGCCAGGGGCTTCTTGCCGAATGCTTTTTCAAAGCCTTTCTCGGCAGCCTGATAAGCCGGTAATGAGATGGGACATACATAGCCTTGTCCGCCATGCATAGGAGTGACCTTTACCTGCACAGTGTCGGGTGCAATGCTCAGAATATAGTCGGCAAACAGTTGGGAGATTTTATGGTGGTCTTGGTGTGGAACAAGTCGACAGGACACTTTGGCGTAAGCCTTGGACGGAAGTACGGTCTTGGAACCTTCGCCTGTATATCCTCCCCAAATGCCGCACACATCGAATGACGGACGGCAACTATTACGCTCCAGTGTGCTGTAGCCTTTCTCGCCGAAGAGTACCTGCACGCCGATGGCTTTCTTATACTTTTCTTCATCGAAGGGGATGTGAGCTATCATATTGCGTTCTGCTTGCGGAACTTCCTCTACATCGTCATAGAATCCGGGAACGGTAATGCGCCCGTCAGCATCCGTCACTTTGCCGATCATTTGGCATAATACATTGATCGGATTGGCCACGGCACCTCCGAAATGTCCCGAATGAAGGTCGCGGTTAGGACCTGTAACCTCTATCTCCCAATAGGCCAATCCGCGAAGGCCGGTGGTCAATGAAGGCAGGTCGGCACCGAGCATGCTGGTATCCGACACTAATATGACGTCTGCTTTCAATAGCTCTTTATGTTCCTGACAGAAACTTTCCAGACTTGGCGAACCGATTTCTTCTTCACCCTCGAAAATGAATTTTACATTGGTCCGCAACAAGTCGTTCTTAACGAGATATTCAAAAGCCTTCACTTGAATGAAAGATTGCCCCTTGTCATCGTCGGCACCGCGTGCCCAGATGTGCCCGTCACGCACTTCCGGCTCGAAGGGGTTGCTTTTCCAAAGTTCCAACGGCTCTGCCGGCATTACGTCATAGTGGGCGTATACCAACACGGTTTTGGCATTCGGGTCTGCTATTTTTTGTCCGAAGACGATGGGATTGCCTTTCGAGGGCATCACCAAGGCTTCGTCTGCCCCGGCTTGTAACAACAGTTGCGCCCAACGTTCGGCGCAAGCCAACATGTCGTCATGATGTTCCGGTTTGGCACTTATACTCGGAATACGGATAAGGCTGAATAACTCTTCGAGCATTCGCGGCTCATTTTCTGCAATATACTTTTTTATTTCCATACGTAAGTTAGGGGATAAGGGTTAACGCTCACCATTAATAACTCTATAACTGTGTCGTCCTATCTATCAGGTAGAAGTCCAGCAGAGTGATGGCAGCCATTGCTTCTACAATGGGCACGGCACGTGGCAGCACGCACGGGTCATGACGGCCTCGGGCTTTCAACGTGGTGTCTATGCCGTCAATATTTACCGTGTGTTGTTCCATCAATACAGTGGCTACGGGCTTGAAAGCTACGCGGAAGTAAATGTCTTGCCCGTTGCTGATACCGCCTTGTATGCCTCCTGAATGATTGGTGCGTGTTTCAATACGTCCGTTATTGTTGTAGAACACATCGTTCTGCTCCGAACCTTTCTGCTTCAGACCTTTGAAGCCATCACCATATTCAAAGGCTTTGGCGGCATTGATGCTAAGCATGGCACCGCCAAGGGCAGCATGCAGTTTGCCGTACACCGGTTGCCCCAGTCCGATAGGACAGCCTTTGATGACGCAAGTGATGACACCCCCGATGGTATCTCCTTCTCCTTTTATCTTGAAGATGAGTTCTTCCATCTCTTTAGCCTTCTCCGGATCGGGGCAGCGCACCGGATTGGTATCTATCAGGTCGAGGTCATAGGCAGTATAATTTTCTTCCAACCGGATGGGACCTACTTGCGAGGTATATGCTGTGATCTGTATACCCAATTGTTTCAGTGCCAATTTGGCCAACGCTCCGGCCACAACACGCGAAATGGTCTCGCGTGCCGAAGAACGTCCTCCTCCCCGATGGTCGCGAATACCATATTTCACATTGTAAGTATAGTCGGCATGCGAAGGGCGGTATACTTCCTTTAAGTTGTTATAATCGTCGGAATGCTGATTTTCATTCCATACAATAAAACCTATGGGACAACCCGTTGATTTACCTTCGAAGATTCCGGAAAGAAATTCCACTTTATCTCCTTCTTTTCTTGCGGTCGTTATGCGCGATTGTCCGGGGCGACGGCGGTCGAGTTCAGATTGTACAAAATCCATGTCGATGGCGATTCCCGACGGAAATCCATCTATTACGCCCCCGATGCCTTTACCGTGCGATTCTCCGAAGCTGGTAAGGCGAAAAATATTTCCAAATGAGTTGAACATATCAATAGCTTTAAAGGTTTATATATGAGGTAGATGTACTTTCATTTTCTTTCTCCAACGAAGTTTGAGAATATAAAGATAACAAAAAAAACGATATAACGTTTAGTTTCCGCTTGATTTTTCCTTATTTAGCCCGACCTTGATGTCGGATTCCCCACTGCCTTTTAATAAATCCCAAGGAAGCAGTTTGCGAGGGCAACAGCCCGATGCTCCGTCTTAATGCTTAGGATGGCTACGCCTCTGTATAAAGGGATGATTTGCGCAAACAGTTTGGAAATACGCCGTTTATGTAAACATTATTCACTTAAACCTCAAAGAAAGCTCCGAAATCGGCAGACCCTTGCCAGAATGCATTCTGACGAGGGGGTAGATCAGTATACGACTGATGTACCATCAGTATACGACTGAAGCCACATCAGTATACGACTGATGTACCCTCAGTATGGAACAGACTCCATCTCTTCTTTTTTTCTCCTCTTTAAGCGATGAATTTGATGAGATTTTTCAAAAAAAAGAGTTCCCCGGTTTTCACAGAATAACGCTACAGCTTTTCAGTAAGATTCCACCGACTTGATTTATGGCCGGCCGGAGGCTTCGTGCTTGTTTTCAGTTCTCTTTTTGCAGGATGCATCATGCCAGAGAAAATCTTCTTCAGCTTTACGTAAATGTTGCTTGGTTTATGAAAATAATAATGTACATTTGTGCTTCGAGGCATCTATACTATAAAACATTATGACAGAAACAGAAAGGCAACAGATTATAGCTCTGGTCAAATCGGAAGTGATACCGGCTATAGGGTGTACGGAACCTATTGCTGTGGCATTGTGTGCAGCAAAGGCAGCCGAAATATTAGACAAATGTCCGGAAAAGGTTACCGTGCTTTTAAGCGCCAATATCTTGAAAAACGCAATGGGGGTAGGCATACCCGGAACCGGTATGATCGGATTGCCTATCGCAGTGGCGTTGGGCGTGTTAATCGGCAAGTCGGAATATCTGTTGGAAGTATTGAAAGATTGTACACCCGATGCGGTGGAGCAAGGAAAACGGTTTATCGACGAGAAGCGCATTCACATAGCACTGAAAGAAGACATTGAAGAAAAACTGTATATAGAAGTGCGCTGCGAGGCAGGAGAAGATAAGTCTACCGCCGTCATTGCCGGCGGACACACAACTTTTATATCTGTGGCACGCAACCAAGAGGTGCTACTGAGCAAGCAAGCCACTGCCGATGAAGAAAAAGAGAACAGTGTGCCGAACTTGAGTTTGCGCAAAGTCTATGACTTTGCGCTGACGGCCCCGTTGGATGAAATCCGCTTCATTCTGGAGACAGCGCGGCTGAACAAAGCAGCAGCCGAACGCTCTTTCGAAGGAAACTACGGCCACGGTTTGGGTAAGATTCTTCGCGGCACGTATAAACACCAAGTGATGGGCGACAGCGTATTTTCCCACATTCTTTCTTATACCTCCGGAGCATGCGACGCACGTATGGCAGGTGCCATGATTCCGGTGATGAGCAATTCAGGCAGCGGAAATCAAGGCATATCGGCCACTTTACCGGTTCTGGTCTATGCCGAGGAAAACGGAAAATCGGAAGAAGAAATCATCCGTGCCTTGATGTTGAGCCATCTGACGGTGATTTATATCAAGCAGAGTTTAGGAAGGTTATCCGCTCTTTGCGGTTGTGTCGTGGCAGCCACCGGCTCCAGTTGCGGAATCACATGGCTGATGGGAGGAGACTATGACCGGGTGGCTTATGCCGTGCAGAATATGATTGCCAATCTCACCGGTATGATTTGCGATGGCGCCAAGCCCAGTTGTGCACTGAAGGTAACCACCGGCGTCTCAACCGCAGTGCTTTCTGCCATCATGGCCATGGAAAATCGTTGTGTGACTTCCGTGGAAGGTATTATCGATGAAAATGTAGACCAAAGTATTCGCAACTTGACCAAGATAGGTTCAAAAGGCATGAACGAAACAGACAAGCTGGTATTGGAAATCATGACGCACAAGCATTGATGCAGCGCATGAAGAGCGCCTATGCTCATACTTGTTAGGCGCGGATTTCGCGAAACACACAGTGTTATTGATAAATCCGTGAGATTAGCGAAACCCGCGCCTAAAAGAAAATCATAAAGGTGCCCGTGGCACAACCTTTATCAATATTAAGGGAGAGTCTTTCCCAATCAAGATATACCTACCGACAGCTTAGTGGCAACATCCACCACATCCGTCACCGCAACCATCACCGCATCCGTCTCCACAATCACCGCCACATCCGCAACCGCCGCTTATCATGCGTACCACTTCTGCAATCTCGTCGTTTGTAGCCTGACGGCTTACCACAACTTCGCCCACAAAATTCAAATCACAACCGGCAAGCGGATGATTCATATCCATCACAACCACGTCTTTTTTCACTTCTACCACGCTTCCGTTGACGCGTTGTCCCTCCGAAGTCATCAAGGGGAGTACGGCACCTTCTACCACACGCTCATTATCAAACTCTCCTTCTATGAAGAATACTTCTTTGGGAAGTTCGATCACGTGATCATCGTCATAGTCACCATAAGCATCGGCGGCTGCAATGGTGAAATCGAATTTGTCGCCGGCATTCAAGTCCTTAAGCCGGGCTTCAAACGATTCCAGTGTCATTCCCAATCCGGATATGAATTGGAAAGGATGTTCAGCAGGCGCTTCTTCAGTGAAATCCTTTTCTCCGTTTTCTATTGAGTACAGCTTGTATGCTACGGTAATGTACTTGTTTTCTATTTTTTCCATTGATTCTTTTTTCTTTAAGTAAAAAATTAAATAAACTTTATCGTCCGTTTCAGCCTTCGGCTTTTACGCCGGGCAAAGATACGAATAATTTATTTCAGCTACCGAGCAAATGGAGTAATTTTCAGATTATTAAGCAGCTTCATCCGTCTTAGGAACTTTGCTAAAACTTGTCCGAAGAGTCACTTGTTCCTCTTTCATGTAATAAAATAAGTATTTAGGGAGACGGTTTTCTTACGATTTCTTGCCCAATCCTCTTTTTTTCATTCAATTTGTTTGGATATTATAAAAAAGCCCTTACCTTTGCAACCAAATTAACAGAGATAAAAAGAGATATGAACTTGCATACATCTATTAACCTGGCAGTCCTGCATATTATTCGCGTCGTGGTGGTGACATTGGGAGCGTGAGAAAGGTTTGTGTATGTATTCGTATGATAGAAGATAATTTTAAAAAGCCTTTCTCATAACGGTGAGAAAGGCTTTTTCATTGAAAGGAGTATTAAGATGAAGCATCGGTTACGTAGTTCGTTCAGCACACAGGGACGCCGCATGGCAGGCGCCCGGGCTTTGTGGACGGCCAATGGCATGAAGCAAGAACAAATGGGAAAGCCCATTATCGCTATAGTCAATTCGTTTACACAGTTCGTACCCGGACACGTCCACCTGCATGAAATCGGTCAGTTTGTAAAGGGTGAGATTGAAAAAATGGGATGCTTTGCAGCAGAGTTCAACACCATTGCCATTGACGATGGCATCGCTATGGGACATGACGGCATGCTTTATTCCTTACCCTCGCGAGACCTCATTGCCGATAGCGTGGAATATATGGTGAATGCCCATAAAGCAGATGCCATGATTTGCATCAGCAATTGCGACAAAATTACTCCGGGCATGCTGATGGCGGCAATGCGGCTGAATATTCCTGCCGTGTTCGTTTCGGGTGGTCCGATGGAAGCCGGTGAATGGAATGGCAGACATCTGGACTTGATCGATGCCATGATACAATCGGCCGATGAAAGTGTAGGCGACAATGAAGTTGCCCAAATAGAACAACGGGCCTGTCCCACATGCGGATGTTGTTCGGGCATGTTTACGGCCAATTCGATGAACTGTCTGAATGAGGCACTGGGGTTGGCCTTGCCCGGCAACGGAACGATTGTGGCCACTCATGCCAACCGCAGGAAACTGTTTGAAGATGCCGCAAAATTAATCGTAAAGAATGCTTTCAGATACTATGAAGAAGGAGATGACAGCGTACTCCCGCGCAGCATTGCCACCCGCGAAGCTTTTCTGAACGCCATGACACTGGACATTGCAATGGGAGGCTCTACCAATACGGTGCTTCATTTGTTGGCAATAGCCCATGAAGCCGAAACCCGCTTTACGATGGACGACATCGATATGCTCTCCCGTCAAACCCCTTGTTTGTGCAAAGTGGCTCCTAATACTCAAAAATATCATATCCAAGATGTGAATCGTGCCGGTGGCATCATTGCCATAATGGACGAACTGGCGAAAGGCGGACTGGTAGACACCGGTGTTCTTCGTGTGGACGGAATGACGTTGGCGGAAGCAATAGACCGCTATAGCATCACTTCTCCTAATGTATGCGAGGAAGCCATTGAGAAATTCTCCAGCGCCGCTGCCGGAAAGTTCAATCTCGTGCTTGGTTCGCAAGCGGTATTTTACAAAGAACTGGATGCAGACCGCATTGCCGGGTGTATCCGCGGATTGGAGCATGCCTACAGCAAGGATGGCGGCTTGGCTGTTCTGAAAGGGAATATAGCCCAAGATGGCTGTGTCGTAAAAACGGCCGGAGTGGATGAAAGTATCTGGAAGTTTACCGGTCCGGCCAAGGTTTTCGATTCGCAGGAAGCTGCCTGCAACGGTATATTGGGAGGAAAGGTGGTCAGTGGCGACGTCGTTGTCATCACCCACGAAGGTCCTAAAGGAGGGCCGGGCATGCAGGAGATGCTTTATCCCACCTCTTATATCAAGTCACGCCATTTGGGTAAGGAGTGTGCACTGATTACCGACGGACGTTTCAGTGGAGGCACCTCCGGACTCAGCATAGGGCATATCTCTCCCGAAGCTGCAGCCGGTGGAAACATCGGCAAGATTCAAGATGGAGATATCATTGAAATCAATATTCCGGAACGTAGCATCAACGTGAGGTTGACGGATGAAGAATTGGACGCCCGCCCCATGACACCGGTCACACGTACTCGCGAAATATCCAAAGCACTGAAAGCATATGCCGGCATGGTAAGTTCGGCGGATAAAGGAGCTGTGAGGTTGATATAGACTTCGCGAAACATGGAGAATTAAGAAAACATTTTAACGGAAAGAAATCAGAAGATTTATTGAATATGATAAATAGTGATACAAAAAACAATGCCTCCTCTTCCTTTTCGGGAACAGATTGCAGTGAAGCTCAGATAACAGGTGCCGAAGCATTGATGCGCTCTTTGGAATATCAGGGAGTAAAAACCATCTTCGGTTATCCGGGAGGGAGTATCATGCCCGTATTCGATGCCTTATACGACCATCGTAAGACTTTGAACCATATTCTGGTTCGGCATGAGCAGGGGGCGGCTCATGCCGCACAAGGCTTTGCGCGTGTTTCTGGCGAAGTCGGCGTATGTTTAGTCACCAGCGGCCCGGGTGCCACCAATACGATTACGGGCATTGCCGATGCCATGATAGACAGCACGCCGATTGTTGTTATAGCCGGTCAGGTAGGAACAAACTTTTTGGGTACAGATGCTTTTCAGGAAGTCGATTTGGTAGGTATCACACAGCCAATAACGAAATGGAGTTATCAAATCCGTCGTGCCGAAGATGTGGCGTGGGCGGTGGCTCGTGCATTTTATGTGGCAAAGAGCGGACGTCCCGGCCCGGTGGTGCTTGATTTTGCCAAGAATGCGCAAGTAGATAAAACCGAATACGTTCCCACGAAAGTGGACTATATTCGCAGTTATCTTCCGGTTCCCGAAATGAATTCCGAAGCCATCAGACAAGCAGCCGAGCTGATAAACGGAGCGGTGCGTCCTTTGGTATTGGTGGGACAAGGGGTAGAGTTGGGAGAAGCTCAACAGGAACTCCGTACTTTTATCGAGAAAGCCGGAATGCCTGCCGGATGTACCCTGCTGGGACTTTCCGCTTTGCCTACGGCACATCCTTTGAACAAGGGAATGCTGGGGATGCACGGAAATTTGGGGCCCAATATCAATACAGGCAAATGCGATGTACTGATTGCCGTGGGCATGCGCTTCGACGACCGTGTCACCGGCAAATTGTCCACTTATGCCACACAGGCAAAGATTATTCATTTCGATATAGACCCGGCCGAGATAGATAAGAACGTTAAAGTGGATGTTGCCGTGTTGGGCGACTGCAAGGAGACGCTGGCTGCGGTGACCGAATTGCTGAAGCCTGCCGAACATAAAGAATGGCTCGAAACTTTTCTGCCTTATGAGAAGGTAGAAGAGGAAAAAGTCATTCGGCCGGAATTGCATCCGGCAGGCAAAGCTTTGAGCATGGGCGAAGTGGTGCGTGCCGTCAGCGAGGCTACCGGCAATGAGGCTATATTGGTCACCGACGTGGGGCAAAATCAGATGATGGCCGCCCGATATTTCAAATATAGCAAGAAGCGTAGCATTGTCACCTCAGGCGGTTTGGGCACTATGGGTTTCGGGCTTCCGGCCGCCATAGGCGCCACTTTTGGCAGTCCCGACCGTACAGTATGCGTTTTCATGGGCGATGGAGGATTACAGATGAACATACAGGAGCTGGGCACTGTTATGGAGCAAAAGGCACCGGTGAAAATAATTCTGCTGAACAATAACTTCCTCGGCAACGTTCGGCAATGGCAGGCGATGTTCTTCAACCGCCGTTATTCGTTCACCCCTATGATGAACCCTGACTATATGAAAATAGCGTCGGCCTATGCCATTCCTGCTCGTCGGGTCATGAAGCGCGAAGAGTTGGCAGCAGCGATTGATGAGATGATTGCCACGGATGGCCCGTTCCTGCTCGAAGCTTGCGTGGTAGAAGAAGGAAATGTGATGCCGATGACCCCACCGGGTGGTTCGGTGAACCAGATGCTACTGGAATGCTGACTTTTAAAATCGAAAGAAATATGAGTGACAAAACATTATATACCATTATCGTCCATTCGGAAAACTTTGCCGGTCTGCTCAATCAGGTGACGGCTGTTTTTACCCGCCGGCAAATCAATATCGAAAGCCTGAATGTATCGGCCTCCTCCATCAAAGGGGTACACAAATATACCATCACTGCTTGGACGGACAAAGAGACCATTGAAAAGGTGGCCAAGCAAATCACCAAGAAAATAGATGTGTTGCAGGCCCATTACTTTACGGACGATGAAATCTACCAACATGAAATAGCTCTTTATAAGATAACCACTTCCATATTGGAAGAGAAACCGGAAGTTTCTAAAGTTATCCGAAAATACAATGCGCGTATTGTGGAGGTCAATGCAGTATTTTCTATTGTAGAGAAGAATGGCATGAGCGAAGACATAACTGGTCTTAATGAAGAGTTGAGTGCGTTAGGTTGTGTGCTTCAGTTTGTTCGTTCGGGTCGTGTTGCCATTACCACCAGTTGTTTTGAGCGAGTCAACGAATACTTGGCTGAGCGTGAAACAAAATACCTTCAAAGTAAACAAAACAGCAATGAGTGAGAATAACAAGATAGGAACGTATAAGTTTGTTGCCGAACCGTTTCATGTTGATTTTACCGGAAGACTGACCTTGGGCGTATTGGGCAATCATTTGCTGAATTGTGCCGGTTTTCATGCCACCGATCGCGGCTTCGGCATTGCTACCTTGAACGAGGATAATTATACCTGGGTGTTGTCCCGTCTGGCCATCGAGTTGGATGAGATGCCCTATCAGTATGAGGAGTTTTCCATTCAGACGTGGGTGGAGAATGTCTATCGCCTTTTTACGGATCGTAACTTTGCCCTTATCGACAAAGTAGGACGAAAAATAGGTTATGCGCGCTCTGTATGGGCCATGATCAGTATGAATACGCGTAAGCCGGCCGATCTGCATGCTCTTCATGGAGGCGGCATTATGGATTATATTTGCGATGAGCCTTGCCCTATCGAGAAGCCTTCGCGCATCAAAACAACTTCCACGGAGCCGCTGACCGCACTGGTTGCCAAGTACAGCGACATTGATATTAACGGACACGTCAACAGCGTCAGCTATATAGAGCATATCCTCGACTTGTTTCCTATGGAGATGTATCGGGCAAAGCGCATCCGTCGTTTTGAGATGGCCTATGTAGCCGAAAGTTATTATGGGGATGAACTTACCTTCTTTATGGACGATGACGGTGGCGGCATTTACACTGTGGAAGTGAAGAAGAACAGTGGAGAGGTGGTTTGCCGCTCCAAAGTGATATTTACGGAGAAATAAACAGAATCATAAACGTTGGCGTAAGCCGCAAATAAAAACTTAAACAGATATGGCACAATTAAATTTTGGCGGTGTTATCGAGAATGTGATGACCCGCGAAGAGTTTCCTTTGGAAAAAGCGCGTGAGATTTTGAAAGACGAAACCATTGCAGTCATCGGTTACGGCGTGCAGGGGCCCGGTCAGGCTTGCAATTTGCGCGATAACGGTTTCAATGTCATTGTGGGGCAGCGCCCGGGCAAGACCTACGAGAAGGCAGTGGCCGACGGATGGGTGCCGGGCGAAACGCTGTTCAGCATCGAAGAAGCCTGCCAAAGGGGTACTGTCGTGATGTGTTTGCTATCCGATGCGGCTGTAATGTCCGTATGGCCCGTCATCAAGCCCTGTCTCACTCCCGGCAAGGCACTTTATTTCTCCCACGGCTTTGCCATCACTTGGAACGACCGCACGGGAGTGGTTCCTCCAAAAGACATTGATGTGATTATGGTTGCCCCAAAAGGCTCCGGCACTTCACTTCGCACCATGTTTCTCGAAGGTCGCGGTTTGAACTCGTCTTATGCCATCTATCAGGATGCCACCGGACAAGCTTTCAACAAGACCATCGCATTGGGCATCGGCATTGGTTCGGGCTATCTGTTCGAGACGACTTTCATCCGCGAGGCTACCTCCGATTTGACCGGTGAGCGTGGTTCATTGATGGGTGCCATTCAGGGATTGTTGCTGGCACAGTACGAGGTGTTGCGTGAAAACGGGCATACTCCCTCCGAGGCTTTCAACGAAACGGTGGAAGAGTTGACCCAATCTTTGATGCCCTTGTTTGCCAAGAACGGTATGGATTGGATGTATGCCAACTGCTCCACTACGGCTCAGCGGGGTGCGCTCGACTGGATGACCCCGTTCCACGATGCCATCAAACCCGTCGTGCAGAAGCTGTACGAAAGCGTGAAGTCCGGAAACGAAGCTCAGATTTCCATCGATAGCAACTCCAAGCCCGACTACCGTGAAAAACTGAATGCCGAGCTGAAAGCCTTGCGCGAAAGCGAAATGTGGCAGACTGCTGTTACTGTACGCAAACTTCGTCCGGAGAATAATTAAAATTGCTTTTGCCGGTTGAGGCCGGCAAAAAATCTCCTGACGCATCGTTTTGAAAGTGTCCGAAGTTTGCACGGCAACTCCGCACGAACCTGTATCCAACTGCTTGCCGGCTTCAAGCCAACTGCCTGCCGACTCGGAGTCGGCAAGCAGTCCGCAAAGCATCGAAAACAGGAATAACAGACAGTGTCTTAACGAGTTACCATACAAACTTTCCCTCGCGCGCGAGAGAAGAAAAGAATAGAGAAGAGAAGAATAGAAAATACCTCCTCCATATAAGTTGAAGTGCACCCCAAAAGTTGGACATAAAACTTTTGGGGTGCACTTCAAGGTGGAGGAGGGAGAAAGACAATTTTCGGAACAGCTCCTCCCACACGTTGACTAGTTCAACGCCACACCGTATGCACCATAACGTGAGAGCTCAACGAGTGCAAGGTATGGGATTGCAGACGGTGAAGTGTGGGGTTGAGGGCGACGAAGTGCGGAGTTACGGGTGACGAAGTGTAAGGTTACGAGCGGAAGTCAATCCTATGCAAGCCCGAAATAAGATGCGAGAAGACAAACGATGTCAGCGAAAAAAAAACGTGCGCTTCAAGCTCGTCAGCTTTCAGCGCACGTTCCATTTATCAAATTTAGCAGGATAAAAATGTTATCTGATTTCTTTCAGCTCCCAACCCAACGCACTGGCACCTAATACGGCAGCGTCAGAGTCTTTCAACTCGGAGGCCAGCAACTTGGTCTTACCCTTATAGATGCTCAGGATATTGGCGTCAATGGCTTTCTGGATAGGTTTGAAGATATAATCGCCCGCCTTTGCCAGACCGCCGAAGAGAACGATGGCCTCCGGACTGGAAAAAGCGATGAAGTCGGCCAAAGCCTCGCCCAGAATGGTTCCCGTAAACTCGAAAATGTCTTGAGCCAGCTTATCGCCCTTGACGGCCGCATCATACACATCTTTGGAGGTGATGTTCTCGGCGGGAATGGAGCGCAGCAAACTGGGCTCGGTACGCGCGGCAAGAAACTCGCGTGCCGAACGGGCTACACCCGTGGCCGAACAGTAGGTTTCCAAACAGCCGTGGCGTCCGCATCCGCAAAGACGGCCGTTTTCGCGACGGATAATGGTATGTCCCAATTCACCGGCAAAACCGTCGTGACCGTAAACCATCTGGCCGTTGATAACGATACCGCTACCCACACCTGTGCCAAGCGTAATCATAATGAAATCTTTCATTCCGCGTGCGGCACCGTAGGTCATCTCGCCTATACCGGCGGCATTAGCGTCATTGGTCAATGCGGTAGGGATGCCCAAACGTTCCTCAAACATGGCAGCCAAAGGAATCACTCCCTTCCAAGGAAGATTCGGGGCAAATTCAATGGTGCCGCTATAATAGTTACCGTTGGGAGCACCGATGCCGATTCCCTTTATTTTATCCACACCGCCATTGGCAATAATCAGAGGGAGCAGATTCTTGCATACTTCATCTACATAATCTTCGGCCTTCTCATAGGCTCCGGTCTTGATAGAGCCACTGGTTATGATGGTTCCGCGCGCATCTACAATACCAAAGACAGTATTTGTACCGCCTATGTCAATACCCACCACATAGGGTTTTTCCATGCTTGAATTCATGATATTTCTTTGCTTAAAGGGTTAGTTAATATTATTTATGGTTACAAATTACACAAAGAAAAATGACACTGCAAAATCTTTTTTTAAAAAAGTGTTCCTCTACTGCAACTTTTGACACCCCCTTTGCGTCTAATAGTCAAAATAGCGAAAACCAAAGCAAGTAATAAACAGTGAAACCGTGATACAGCTAAAAGAAATCAACAAGACCTACAACAACGGAGCACCTCTGCATGTGCTCAAAGGCATCGACCTCCACATCGGAAAGGGAGAATTCGTTTCCATCATGGGAGCATCCGGTTCGGGAAAATCCACATTACTGAACATTCTGGGCATTCTGGATAACTACGACACCGGAGAATATTATTTAAATGGTACACTCATCAAAAACCTCGGCGAGACGAAAGCCGCCGAATACAGGAACCGAATGATCGGTTTCATTTTCCAGTCGTTCAACCTGATTTCTTTTAAGAATGCCATGGAAAACGTAGCCCTCCCTCTCTTCTACCAAGGGGTGAGCCGCCGCAAACGCAACGCGTTGGCAATGGAATATCTGGACCGTTTGGGACTGAAAGAGTGGGCGCACCACATGCCGAACGAAATGTCCGGCGGACAGAAGCAACGTGTGGCCATTGCCCGTGCCCTCATCACCCAACCGCAGATAATCTTGGCCGATGAACCTACCGGCGCGCTGGACAGCAAGACATCCGTGGAAGTGATGCAGATTCTGAAAGACCTGCATAAAGCCGGCATGACCATCGTAGTGGTGACCCACGAAAGCGGCGTATCCAATCAGACAGACAAAATCATCCACATCAAGGATGGTATCATAGGCAATATCGAAGAGAATCTGAATCACGACGCTTCGCCTTTCGGAAAAGACGGACTCATGAAGTAACCGGGAGACAGGACGGCAGAAAACGCAACCGCAATCCGGTTCGCCGCATTGCCTGGTAAATTGAAAATTGTAAATAAGGAAATAATAAATTGAACAGATGATAGACCTTTGGCAGGAAATATACGGAACCATCAAACGCAACAAACTGCGTACCGCCCTCACAGGTTTTGCTGTGGCATGGGGCATCTTCATCCTTATTCTGCTGTTGGGAGCAGGCAACGGGGTGATGAATGCACAAAACGAACAAATGGCTTCGTTGGCCATGAATTCGATAAAAGTGGGCGCCGGATGGACCAGCAAACCTTATGACGGACTGAGTCAGGGAAGGAGAATCCAACTGAACAACGGCGACCTCACCATCACCCGAAACATGCGGAAGCATGTGGAAAATGCGGGGGCTGTGATATACCAAAGCGGCATGAACATCAGCTATGGCAACGAGTACATCAACGAGCGACTGATGGGCGTACATCCCAACTTTCTGGAGATAGAACGCCCCACCGTGGTCGAAGGACGGTTTATCAATCAATTGGATATCCGTGAGAAAAGGAAAGTGACTATCCTCAACGAACGCTCGGTGAAAACACTTTTCAAACATGGAGCGAAGCCGCTTGGAAAAATGCTGAATATGGGAGGTGTGATGTTTCAAGTGGTAGGTGTCTATAAGGATAAGGGAAACAGTGGCGGACAAGACGTATTCGTTCCTTTCAGCACCTTACAGACGGTATATAACAAAGGAGACAAGTTGAACAACATCCTGATGAGTATTAAAGACCTGAATACGGAAGAAGAAAACAAGGTTTTCGAAGCGGACTACCGGGCTGCCATCGGCGCTCACCAACGTTTCGACAAGACCGATGACGGCGCCATCTGGATATGGAATCGCTTCACCCAAATGACGCAGATGAACAAGGGGGCCGACTACATGCGGACAGCCATCTGGATTATCGGGCTCTTCACT
Organism: Prevotella heparinolytica; assembly: GCF_002998535.1. Lineage (NCBI taxonomy): Bacteria > Pseudomonadati > Bacteroidota > Bacteroidia > Bacteroidales > Prevotellaceae > Prevotella > Prevotella heparinolytica. The sequence goes on from NZ_CP027234.1 coordinate 1,452,697, forward strand.
TTGTTGAGCGGCATTGTCGGCGTATCGAACATCATGCTGATTACCGTAAAGGAACGGACAAGAGAATTCGGCATACGCAAAGCCTTGGGAGCACGTCCTTGGTCTATCCTGAAGCTGGTCATCGTGGAGAGTGTGGTTATCACGGCTTTTTTCGGCTACATAGGAATGGTGGCGGGAGTAGGAGTGACGGAATACATGAACATGACGGCAGGAAAGGCCGTAATGGATATAGGAGTACAACAGCAAACCATGTTTCTGAATCCTACCGTGGACTTAGGAATTGCCATCCGCGCTACAATGACCCTGATTGTGGCAGGCACTCTGGCAGGCCTGTTTCCTGCGCTAAAGGCCGTAAAGACCCGTCCGATAGAGGCATTGAGAGCCGATTAAAAAGCCGCATCCTAAAAAATTATCAGACTATACGGAAAATTATGAAATTCGACTTAGATACATTTAACGAAATCCTACTTACCATCACGCGTAATAAAACGCGCAGCTTACTGACTGCTTTCGGCGTATTCTGGGGCATTTTCATGCTGGTGACCCTGATGGGTGGAGGAAACGGATTCAAAGCATTGATGAGCAGCAACTTCGAGGGATTCGCACAAAACTCGGCTTTCGTCTGGCCGCAACGCACCGGAGAAGCCTACAAAGGATTCCGCAAAGGTCGCTGGTGGAATCTGGAACAGACAGACATACAGCGAGTGCGTCAGATAGAAGGTGTCGACATCGTGACCTGCTTACAGAACCGATGGGGTGCGACTGCCGTCTATCAAGACAAGAAGAGTGAAAGCGTGGTTATCAAAGGGCTTTATCCCGAATACGACTTTATAGAAAAGCAGAAGGTAAAATACGGCCGCTTCATTAACGATATTGACATTCTGGAGAAACGCAAAGTATGCTTCATCGGGAAAAAGGTCAGCGAAGAATTATTCGGAAAGGATGTCGACCCTTGCGGAAAACTGATAAAAGCAGACGGCATTTACTATCAGGTGATTGGCATGGCAGGCGATACAAGCGGCAACATACAGATAAGCGGCAGCGCGGACGAAAGCATCGCCATTCCCTTCAGCACCTATGCCGCAACCTACAACATCGGGGGTGATATCGGGCTGATGTGCCTCACCATGAAACCGGGATATAAAGTGACGGAAGTGCAACCGCACATAGAAAGTGTCGTCAAGCAATACCATCTGCTGCATCCGGACGACACGCAGTGCATGCAGTTTCTAAATGCCGAAGCTTTGTTCTCAATGGTCGATTCACTATTCAAGAGCATCAACCTGCTGATATGGATGATTGGTTTGGGCACACTGATAAGCGGAGTCATCGGCGTGTCGAACATCATGATGGTGACCGTAAAGGAACGCACCACGGAGATAGGTATCCGCCGTGCCATTGGAGCCACACCGCGTACCATCATGGAGCAGATTCTGACCGAAAGCATGGTGCTGACGCTGATTGCCGGCATGGCAGGCATCTCGTTTTCCGTATTTATATTGCAAATGATGAATATGGGCATGGAATCCTCTAATCTGCCGGCCGATTTCCAAGTAAGTTTCGGAATGGCGATAGGCGCTGCCATCATGGTAATGGCGCTGGGAATCACCGCCGGCATTGCACCGGCCTATCGGGCCATGAACATCAAGCCCATCGAAGCCATAAGGGACGAGTAAATATCTTACACGTACAGGTTTATTCCCATTAATAAAAACAAGATTCCCAATACAGCAAAATCTCAATATTGTAAAATAAAACAATAATATAAGAATAAGATGAAAACTAAAAAGTATCTGAAAATCGCATTGTTGGTAGTAGTAGCTGCCTTGTTTATTTGGACGTTTGTATTCCTGTACCAAAAGTCCCGGCCTAAGGTAGTGGTGTACGAAACCGTAATTCCGGAAGTGACAGACCTTGAAAAAACCACCGTGGCTACCGGCAAGGTAGAGCCGAGAGATGAAGTTCTAATCAAGCCGCAGATTTCGGGCATTATCTCCGAAATATACAAAGTGGCAGGGCAAAGCATCAAGAAAAACGAGGTCATAGCCAAAGTGAAAGTAATTCCGGAATTAGGGACATTGAACTCTGCTGAAAGCCGCGTGCGGCTGGCCGGAATCAATGCGACACAGGCCGAAACAGACTTTGCACGTACACAGAAATTATATAAAGACAAACTTATCAGTGCCGAAGAGTATGAAAAAGGAGAAGTGGCCGTAAGGCAGGCACGCGAAGAGTTGCAGACAGCCAAAGACAATCTGGAAATCGTGAAGGAAGGTATCACCAAGAACAGCGCCTCTTTCAGCAGCACACTCATCCGTTCCACGATTGACGGACTGATTCTGGATGTTCCCATCAAAGTGGGAAACTCGGTCATCATGAGCAACACTCTTAATGACGGAACCACGATAGCCAGCGTAGCCAATATGAACGACCTGATTTTCCGTGGCAACATCGACGAGACGGAAGTGGGACGCGTACACGAAGGCATGTCGGTGAAACTTACCATCGGTGCCTTGCAGAATCTATCGTTCAACGCCATATTGGAATATATATCTCCGAAAGGCGTGGAACAGAACGGTGCCAACCAGTTTGAAATCAAAGCAGCCATATCGGCTCCTGACAGCGTACAGATTCGTTCGGGCTATTCCGCAAACGCAGAAATCGTACTGGAACGTGCGCAAAAGGTACTGGCTCTGCCGGAAAGCACTGTGGAATTCAGCGGAGACAGCACGTTTGTATATGTGATGACGGATAGCATACCGGCGCAAAAATTTGAACGCCGCCCCATTAAAGTGGGTATGAGCGACGGCATCAAAATTGCCATCAAGAGTGGGATTACCGCCAAAGACAAAATTCGCGGAGCAGAGAAAAAGGATAAATAAACTGTAATAGCCTAACAACAGATATAATATGAAACGTAAAAAGATATTCCTATCCCTCGTGATATTGGGCTGCATCTCGGTGCAAGCGCAGGAGCGGTGGACTTTGCGCCAATGCATAGACTATGCCATCGAACATAACATCGGCATCCGCCAAACGGCCAATGCCGCTAAACAAAGTGCCGTAGAAGTAAATACGGCCAAATGGGCACGACTGCCGAATCTGAATGCCAATGCCGGTCAAAGCTGGAACTGGGGGCGCACACAAACGGCCATCAAGAACGAAGACACCGGAAATTATTCCACCGTGTACGTAAATACCAGCAGCCACGGCACCAACTTCTCCGTCAATACCAATATTCCCATCTTTACCGGTCTGGAAATTCCCAACAGGTATGCACTGGCAAAACTGAACCTCAAAGCCGCCATGGCCGACTTGGACAAGGCCAAAGAAGATATCGCAATCAACATAGCTTCGGCCTATCTGCAAGTGTTGTTCAACGAAGAGTTGCATCAGGTAGCTTTGGGGCAGGCTCAATTAAGCAAAGAGCAATATGCCCGCATCGGTCGGCTGGCAGAACTGGGCAAAGCCTCTCCCGCCGAACTGGCCGAAGCCAAAGCACGTGTGGCGCAGGATGAAATGAATGTGGTGCAGACCGACAATAGCTACAAACTGGCACTGCTCGACCTCAGTCAGCTTATCGAGTTGGAGACTCCGGAAGGCTTCAGGTTGGAATCTCCAACCGTGAATCCGGACTTGATACCGCTCACTCCTCCGGACGAAATCTTTCAGACAGCGATGGCGAGCAAAGCTTCCATTCAAGCCGCACAGTTCCGTCTGGAAGGCAGCAAACACAATATCCGCATTGCCCAAAGCAACTATTACCCGCAATTGAGCCTGAACGGAAGCCTTGGCACGAACTATTACTCCACCATCGACCGTACATTCAGCCAGCAGACGAACGACAACTTCAACAAATATGTAGGACTCAGCCTCAACATACCTATTTTCAACCGTCTGGCTACCCGTAACCGTGTGCGCACAGCACGTTTGGAACACGAAAACCATGCCTTGCAACTGGACAATGCCAAAAAGGTGCTTTACAAAGAAATTCAGCAGGCGTGGTATAATGCCGCAGCAGCCGAGAGCAAGTACACCAGCAGCCACGCCGCCACCATTGCCGGTGAGGAATCGTTCAAGCTGATGAGCGAGAAGTACGAAAACGGAAAAGCCAATGCCGTGGAATACAATGAAGCCAAACAGAATCTTATGAAAACGCAATCGGACGAACTACAAGCCAAATATGACTATCTGTTCCGTACCAAGATATTGGATTTCTACAAAGGGAAAGCCATCGAATGAGAAGATATACGAACGAAAACCATTAAAACCATCACTGAAAAGTGAATAATGCAATTTTAGTTGTTGTGTTTAATTTCTCCCCTCTTTCCTTTTCATACACCGGGAAAGAGGGGATTTTCTTTGTAACAAGTGGCAACAATAGTGATTCTACAACTCTGCCACAGCTTGGCGGAGTTGTTCCAATGCCCTTCGTATCACAGAGCGGGGAGAAGCCACATTCAGCCGCATAAAGCCTTCGCCACCCTGCCCGAATATCTCGCCGTCGTTCAAAGCCAATCGAGCTTTCTTCACAAAAAAATCCACCAGTTCATCGTGATTCAACCCCAGCCCACGGCAGTTTAGCCATACCAAGAATGACGCCTGAGGACGCAAGGGCTTGATTTGAGGCAGACAGGCAGAGCAATAGTCCATTACCAAATCGATGTTCCCTTCCACATATTTCAACATCTCTCTGCGCCAAGGTTCCCCATCCCGGAAAGCAGCAATCGTGGCTATGGGTGCAAAAACCGTGGGTGCGTCCAGTTCATTTGCCTTCAGCCAATCGAAGAAACGCTGCCGGATAATGGAATTCGGCACAATGGCATAGGAGCTGACAATACCTGCGATATTGAACGTTTTGGAAGGTGCGCCGAACGTAATGCTGCAAGCGGCAGCGGCTTCCGAAACAGAGGCAAAGGGAATGTGTTTATTATTCCAAAGTGCCATGTCACAATGTATCTCATCGGAAACAACAAGGATATTGCGCTGATAGCAGAAATCGGCCAGACGTACCAACGTTTCCCTATCCCATACAATACCTGCCGGATTGTGCGGATTGGAGAGGAGCAACATCCGGCACTTCTCTCCGGTCACAGCCTCAAGATTCTCGAAGTCCATACTGTAAGAACCATCCTCGTTCATACGAAGCGGATTATATACCACTCTGCGCCCGTTGGCCAAAGGTGTAAGGCGGAAAGGATGATAGACGGGAGGTTGTATGATCACCTCCTCGTCTTCTTTTACAAACACATTGACAGCCATACCGATGCCCTTCACAATCCCCGGGATATAGGTCAGCCATTCTCGCCGCACCTCCCAATCGTGGTGTGTGGAAATCCAGCGAATGACCGTAGGCCAATACTCCTCCGGTGGCACTGTATAGCCGAATAAGGAATGCTCCAATCTCTTACGCAATGCTTCGGTGATGAAAGCGGGCGTCTCAAAGTCCATATCTGCCACCCACAAGGGTAGCAAGTCGGGGTCACCGTAATATTCCTGCAACATATCCAGCTTCAAGGCACCGGTGCCCCGACGATCTATCACTTTGTCAAAATCATATTTTCCCATCACGTTTGTTCTTTTTTGCTATCGTTCTGTTCATTACTCACCCAAAGCTTACTGAATATCTTCAGAACAATCGCCGACTGTCAGTATTACTATTCTTATCATTGCCTTTGTTGCGGCGCATCTCCATATTCCTGCCGTTAGCGCTATCGCGACGGGTATCGGTATTTATTTCCCTACTGCTGCGCCTTGTCGTATAAACATCGTCTCCATCGGCAGGACGTCTGCGAGAGTTGGACCGCACATTCACCGATTCAAAATCAGAACGACGGTTGACATGATAGGATTTATCTTTCCTTACGCACCCGGCTGTTGCTCATAGCGGCATTGCAAACAGTGAAACTCAACATCGTTGCAACAAAACCAAATATTATCCGTTTCATACCCCCCTCCTTTTTTTAGCAATTTATCTCATGATACGATTCCCTATGGATTGTCATATCACGATTTACTCTTTTTGATTGTACGACAAAAGTAGGAAGAGAAAGTCCCTCTCCCTAATGATTGTCTCTATTTATAGATAGGGGAATTCATAAAGATAAAAGACTAAATCCTAATCTTTATTTTGTTTTCTTCCAGTACTACCAACTGTTTCTTGTATAAATCCCCCACTGCCTTCTTGAATGTTTTCTTGCTAACACCGAAAACGGCATAGATATCTTCTGCGGGACTTTTATCATTCAGCGAGGTAGTACCACCTTGTTCGCGGATGTACTCCAAAAGGGTAACCGCAAAATCTTCCACTTTTCCGACTCCCGGCTTCTGCAACATCAAGTCTATCTTGCCATCTTCACGCACCTGCTTCACGTATGCTTTTAGCGTCATGCCCGCTTGCAACGGTCGGAAGATCTCGCTTTCGTAAAGCAGACCGCCGTATTGATGTTCAATAATAGCCTTGAAACCCAAATCCGTTTTCTGCCAGATCAAGATTTCGACTTCTTCTCCCGGTTGATAAGCCGCTCGCTCCTTGGAAAGATAACGCTCCACTTTCGCCGAAGCTACAATGCGGTAACTCTCGTCATCCAGATGAGCATGAACCACGTATTTCTTTCCTACCTGCATTTTCATCTTCTGCTCCCGAAAAGGAACAAAGAGGTCTTTCATCAAGCCCCAGTCAAGGAAGGCACCGTATTGATTTACCCAGGCCACCTCCAGACAAGCGAACTGTCCCACCTGTACCAATGGTGTCAATGTAGTGGCCACCAAGCGCTCTTCATTATCCAGATATATAAAAACGTTCAACTTATCCCCTACCTTACACTCTTCGGGGACATAGCGCAATGGGAGCAGGATTTCCCCCTCCTCTCCACCATCCAGATACATGCCGAACTCAACCTCTTTCACCACTTCCAGCTTATTGAATTTTCCTAACTCTATACTCATAGTTCTATGCTTTTCTTGCAAAGATAAACAAATTGTGAACATGCAGCCAATCCTCTACAAAAGAAAAAACTTTCACCCTAAAAGAGTCATCATTATACCTAAGTTCGGGATAAGAAGCTGGTCGATAACCTCATCCGGCAGTTTGTATTTTAAAATCAAATCCCAGTGTTTATCAGACGTTTACCTCTGACCTGTCAGATACTTCTGTCTGACGGCTCAAACACTTGTGTCTGCCACGTCAAACACAAGTGTCTGTCGGCTTGAACACTTGCCTCTGTCACGACAAAGGCTTGCAGCTGTCAAACAAGGGGAAGGCGGTCGGCATAAAAGGCTCTCTTCTGCCTGACCGCTGTAAACCGGTGCATTCAAGAAATATCCGGCCGATAGGATGCAGCCCCTCGTCTTTAGAAAAAGCAACCGCCTATTCCGAATTCAGATATCATTATTGCTTCCACGGAACACACTTTGGGGCTGTGTGCTTTGTTACATCTTCATTTTGTTTGCTCATCGGCAATGGCAACTGTCCGATAAACCTCGGAAACGGAGAAAAAGTCGGTTTTTCCGTGTTCTGTTCAATCGGGAAGTCATACTGTCAAGAATTAACACTAATCGTTTGTCGAGAAGTATCCCTTGCGAGAGATATCTGCAGGCTGGCTTTGGTGGGGATATATCTCCACCATACTGCATCTATATGCCGAGCGTGCTGCATCTATACTTACAGCCGAAGGCATCTATATAGCGAGCCAGGGCGAGGAGGAGAGTTCCCCAAGAGGTAAATGTTTTTCCTTTCCTAAAGATTCCGAATCTGGAAGTACATAGGGTATATTTCATATAATCGGCTTTATGGAAAATAACATTATGGGGCAAAAATTTTATCGGACAGGAATAATTCTTTATGAGCACTCCGCCAAGAGAGCTTCCTCCTTTTTTAGATATTTTTCTTGAAAAGCCTTGTGGTATAAAAAAAACTATTTATCTTTGCACCCGCAAACCGAGAAATGGTGTCATAGCTCAGTTGGTAGAGCAAAGGACTGAAAATCCTTGTGTCCCCGGTTCGATTCCTGGTGACACCACTTTCAAAGGCGGAATGTAGCGCAGTTGGTAGCGCACTACGTTCGGGACGTAGGGGTCGGGCGTTCGAGTCGCCTCATTCCGACAAAAGAAAAAGAGATTAACAGATTGGACACTCAATCCGTTAATCTCTTTTTCTTTATAATGCCAAGAGAAATACATAGGCAATATTTTAGGAGTAATCAAACAATAATCGAGATAAAGAAAAAGGAGCTAAGTATAATACTTAACTCCTTCATTTTCACCAGTCGGGGTGACTGGATTCGAACCAGCGACCACACGCCCCCCAGACGCGTACTCTAACCGGGCTGAGCTACACCCCGAATTGCGGATGCAAAAGTAATGCTTTATTTTAAAACAGCAAATCTTTTGTTCATTTTTTATTGGATAACTTTGAGAGACCATAGAACCCATACAAGAATAAGAGCGTGATAGAGTGCATAATAGCACATAGTCAAACTCCAATAAAAGATAGCAGAAAGAGCTTTATCCTTTGAAAAACAATCAGTATATTTGCCAATCACCTATAACAAAACATTCTCAAAAACGTACTTTCATGATAAAACAAGACTATCTGATACGAATGATTCAGGAAATTATAACCCTGGTCGTAAACGCCATTCTGAATAAAAAGAGAATCCAACAGAAAGAGTGGAAAGAATATGATGCTATGGCGGAACAAGTATTGGGCCTTTCCTCTAAAGAACTGTTGAACATAGACATACAGGAGCTTATCGAAAAATATAAGGAAGAAACAGACCGGACAGATAAAATAGAATTGGCAGGTATAAACATGCTGCGGCTGTCTGAAGAGATAGAAGACAACATTTTGCTGAAATCCCGGCTTCGCCAAGACGGCCTCCAACTGCTGAAATATGTACAAAAAGAGGCAAACGCTTATTCGCTCCAACGGGAATATCTCATTAAACTATTGGAAACGAACAACTGACTTCACGCCACGTTGTGGATGAATATCCGACTTGACGACCGGAATTCTCATCCAAAATTTCTATTTTTGTATTCTAAAACATAAAAAACAGATTATGGGAGTAACAAAATGGATAGGTGGTATCATCGGCTTTATGGCCGGAGGGCCATTAGGTGCCTTGGCAGGATACGCCTTGGGATATTTGTTTGATATAGACCCGACAGAAAGTTCAAAAGGCTCTTATGAAGACACAACAAGAGAAAAAGCCACGTATGACGGACAACGAAACAGTTTTCTTTTCTCCATGCTTGTAATGGCTTCATACATCATTCGGGCGGACGGACGCATCATGCACAGCGAGATGGAGTTTGTGCGAAATTTCTTGCGAAGGACTTTCGGCGAAGCAGCCGCCGGTGAAGGACAACAAATCCTGCTCAACCTCTTCGAGCAGCGCAAACAAATGGATGAACGGAATCCTATGGCTTTTAAAAACACCATCCGGGATTGCGGCAAGCAAATCGCCACCAATCTGACTTATGAACAAAGACTGCAACTACTCGTTTTTCTGGTAGAAATAGCCAAAAGCGACGGGCATGTTTGTAACGAAGAAATAGAGGCGCTGAAAGAGGTAGCGACCTACATGGGGCTTTCAATAAAAGAAGTGGAGTCCATGCTCAACTTGGGTGGCAATTCATTGGAAGGGGCTTATAAAGTGTTGGAAATAAGCCCGACAGCCACGAATGAAGAAGTGCGTGCTGCCTATCGCCGATTGGCATTGAAACATCACCCCGACAAGGTTGCGACACTGGGAGAAGATATAAAGAAAGCAGCAGAAGAGAAGTTTCAAAGCATCAATAATGCCAAAGAGCAGATCTACAAGGCAAGAGGCATGAAATGACAGCATGCACACTTTATCGTCCCCGGTCTTGACCGGCGTTTACATGCAACGATCATCTAAATCTAATTTAATCCTACTAATTATGAAGAAAATTCTTGCAACCATTGCATTGGGTTTTACGGCGATAGCCGGCCATGCCGTCGCTCCTCTCTGGATGCGCGACGCTCAAATCTCTCCGGATGGAACAGAAATCGTATTCTGCTATAAAGGAGACATTTACAAAGTGTCTGCCAAAGGTGGAACCGCCACACAACTCACCACGCGAGAGACGTACGAATGCAACCCTGTTTGGTCGCCCGACGGAAAGCAGATAGCTTTTGCCTGCGACCGGTATGGTAATTTCGACGTTTTCGTGATGCCGGCCAATGGAGGAGCTGCCCGACGGCTGACTACAAATTCTGCCGGTGAACTGCCTTCAGCTTTCACCCCCGACGGCCGGTACATTTTGTTTTCCGCATCCATCCAAGACCCTGCAAGCAGTGCCCTTTTCCCTTCTTCCGCCATGACGGAACTTTATAAAGTGCCGGTGGCAGGAGGACGTACCGAACAGGTGCTGGGCACTCCTGCCGAAGCTGTCTGCTTCGACAAGTCCGGCAAACAACTCTTCTACCAAGATAAAAAAGGTTCTGAAAACGAATGGAGAAAACATCATACCTCTTCCGTCACCCGCGACATTTGGATGTATGACACCCAAACGGGAAAGCACACCAACCTCACCCGACGGGAAGGGGAAGACCGTAATCCGGTATTGTCGCCCGACGGACAAAACGTCTACTTCCTGAGCGAACGCAACGGCGGTTCTTTCAATGTCTATTCATTTCCGCTCGCACAACCGCAATCGGTCAAAGAGATTACCGCTTTCAAGACCCATCCCGTACGTTTCCTGTCCATGAGCAACGACGGAATCTTATGTTATGGCTACGATGGTGAAATCTATACCCAGCGAAACGAATCCGCTCCGCAGAAAGTCGACATAGAGATTGTGCGCGATGACCAACCGCAGTTGGACAACCTGAAGTTCTCCGACGGAGCTACTTCCGCCATTGTCTCGCCCGACGGGAAGCAAGTAGCCTTCATCGTACGTGGAGAAGTGTTCGTAACAGCTACCGAATATGCCACGACGAAACAGATTACCCATACCCCGGCACGCGAAGCCGGACTGACCTTTGCACCGGATAACCGCACACTGGCCTATGCCAGCGAGCGTGACGGCAACTGGCAGCTCTACCTCGCCAAGATTACACGCAAAGAAGATCCCAATTTCCCTAATGCAACCTTGATTAAAGAAGAGGCATTACTCCCCTCCTCCACCATAGAGCGTGCCCATCCTCAATTCTCGCCCGATGGCAAGGAACTGGCTTTCATTGAAGACCGCAACCGCTTGATGGTAATCAATCTGGAGACTAAGAGAGTACGCCAAATCACCGATGGTTCTACGTGGTACAACACCGGAGGTGGTTTCGATTACTATTGGTCGCCCGACGGCAAATGGTTCACGCTTGAATTTATCGGAAACAAGCACGACCCATACTCAGACATCGGCCTTGTCAGTGCACAGGGAGGAAGCAATATCATCAACCTGACCAATAGCGGCTATACAAGCGGCTCACCTCGCTTTGTACTCGAAGGCAATGCCATTCTCTTCACCACCGAGCGTTACGGTATGCGCGCCCATGCCTCGTGGGGGTCGCAAGATGATGCCATGCTCGTATTCCTTAACAGGGATGCCTACGACAAATATTGCTTGAGCAAAGAAGACTACGAACTCCGCAAAGAGTTGGAGAAAGAACAAAAGAAAGAGAAAAAAGAAAAGGAAACAAGTAAGGCAAAAGGCCAAAAGAAAGACGGCAAAACCACAGATGACAAAGAGGAGAAAAAAGAAAAGGTAAAAGATATTGTCGTAGAGCTGACGAACATCGAAGACCGTATCATACGTCTCACTCCCAATTCTTCGAACATGGGCAGCGCCATCATCTCGCAAGACGGCGAAACGCTTTATTATCTGTCGTCTTTTGAGAAAGGCTACGACCTTTGGAAAATGGATCTGCGCAAGAAGGAAACCAAACTGCTTCACAAGATGGATGCCGGATGGGCATCTATGGAACTGGATAAAGAAGGGAAGACCCTTTTCCTGCTGGGTAGCAAAGCCATGCAAAAGATGGATGTATCTTCGGACGCATTGAAAACAATCACCTATCAAGCTAATGTGAAGATGGACTTGGCTGCCGAACGAGAATACATGTTCGACCATGTATACAAGCAGCAGCAAAAGCGTTTCTACAACACAAACATGCACGGAGTGGATTGGGATGCCATGACAGCAGCCTATCGCAAGTTCCTACCCCATATAAATAATAACTACGACTTTGCCGAATTGCTGAGCGAATGGCTGGGCGAATTGAACGTATCGCACACCGGAGGACGCTTCCGCCCTAAAGGACAAACCGAGCCGACCGCCAGCTTGGGCTTGCTCTTCGACTGGAGTTATCGGGAACAAGGCATGCGCATCGCCGAAGTGATGGAAAAAGGCCCGTTCGACACGGCAAATACCAAAGTGAAAGCCGGCACGGTCATCGAAAAAATAGACGGCATGGAGATAACCCCTGAAATGGATTATTACACACTGCTCAACAACAAGGCCAAGAAAAAGACGCTCGTATCATTGTACAACCCGCAGAACGGAGAACGCTGGGACGAAGTGGTAATACCCATCAGCAACGGAGCAGCCGGCAATCTGCTTTATGCCCGTTGGGTGAAACAGCGTGCGGCAGATGTGGACAGATGGTCAGGCGGACGTTTGGGCTACGTACATATCGAGTCGATGGGCGACGGCAGCTTCCGTTCTATTTATTCTGACATCTTGGGGAAATACAACAACCGTGAAGGTATTGTCGTAGACACACGCTTCAACGGTGGCGGACGTCTACACGAAGACATAGAGATATTGTTCAGCGGTAAACAATATTTCACTCAAGTGGTTCGCGGCCGTGAGGCCTGCGACATGCCCAGCCGTCGCTGGAACAAGCCATCCATTATGCTGACATGCGAAGCCAATTACTCCAATGCACACGGCACACCGTGGGTTTACAGTCATCAGAAGTTAGGCAAACTGGTAGGCATGCCGGTGCCGGGCACCATGACCAGCGTATCGTGGGAAACACTGCAAGACCCGTCGTTGGTTTTCGGCATTCCCATTGTTGGCTACCGTCTGCCGGACGGCAGGTATCTGGAAAACCTGCAACTGGAACCGGATATCAAAGTGGCCAACTCACCCGAAACAATCGTGAGAGGAGAAGACACGCAACTGAAAACAGCAGTGGAGGAGTTGCTGAAAGAGATTGACAACAAGCAATGAAGTCATACGGTAGAAAAGAAGCCATAGAGAAGATGAACGTGCTGGCAAAGGCCGGAACGCCCTTCCTCTTTATCATAGACTACAAGCAGGAACACTCGTACATCGAGGAGGCAGACAAGATAGACGCCTCCTCTTGTCTTTACCTCTTCAGAGGAAAAGGAAATATCGCCGCAGATATTCCCCGATATGACGGAACAGTAGACTGGCAATATATTCCTCCCTCTCCTGCCGGATACAGGCATGCTTTCGACATTGTGAAACAGAATCTGCTGGCAGGCAACAGTTACCTGACAAACCTGACATGCAGAATTCCCATAAACACCAACCTGACACTGAAAGAGATTTTCCTGCATTCAAGGGCATTATACAAGCTGTGGCTGAAGGACAAGTTCGTCTGTTTCTCCCCTGAAATATTTATCCGTATCGAAGCCGGAGAAATCAAATCTTTCCCGATGAAAGGAACGATAGACGCCACGCTGCCGGACGCCGAGCAGACGCTGATGCAGGATGTCAAGGAGGCTGCCGAACACGCCACCATCGTAGACCTGATACGCAACGACCTGAGTATGGTTTCAGACCACGTCAGAGTGACCTCTTACCGCTACATCGACCGCCTGCAAACCAATAAAGGGCCTATTCTGCAAACCAGTTCCGAAATCTGCGGAACATTGCCTCCCGACTACAAGGAACACATCGGAGATATCCTTTTCCGCCTGTTGCCGGCCGGTTCCATCACCGGTGCTCCCAAGCCCAAAACCATGCAAATCATTGCGGAGGCGGAAGACTTCGAGCGGAACTTCTATACAGGCATCATGGGATATTATGCAGACGGGAAACTGGACAGCGCTGTCATGATACGCTTCATCGAACAGGAAAACGAAGAGCAACTCTATTTTAAAGCAGGAGGAGGCATCACCGCCAAAAGCCGATGGGAAAGCGAATACAACGAAGTGAAACAGAAAATATATGTGCCGATTTATTGAAACCATACGCATCTGCAACGGAGAGGCCTGCAACCTCTCCTACCACGACCGGAGATTGAATGCCACCCGCATACACTTCTGGCCGGCAAGCCGGCCTATACAATTGGCAGATTATTTACAACCTCCCGCAGTCTCCGGAATTGTCAAGGCACGTGTGGTGTACGGCGAAAACGGAATTGAGGAGATAGACTATACCCCCTATCTGCTGCGCCGCATACAATCTCTGGCATTGATTCATTGCGACACGGTGGACTATACCTACAAAAGCGCCCGACGCGAGACATTGAATCATCTTTTTTCCGAGCGGGGAACATGCGACGATATCCTGATAGTGAAGCGCGAACTACTGACAGACACATCCATTGCCAACATCGCTCTTTTCGACGGTACTCATTGGTACACGCCCCGGCAACCGCTATTGAAAGGCACAAAACGGGCTTCACTGTTGAACAAAGGTATTCTTGCAGAAAAGGAGCTTAGATGCGAAGACCTCCCAGCCTTCTCCACCATCCGGCTTTTCAATGCAATGATAGAATGGGGAGAATCGGAACTTCCGGTGCAGAACATTATCACCTGAGGTTCACTCGTTCATACTGATGGAACGTGTTAGCGTGTTTATAGGCAAAACTGTCGTCTATTACGGAATGTGTCAATCCCTCTTATACATGTCGTTGAGATGTAATTCCAATGCTTTGACGGAGATATAAATCTCGTAGATGGAAATGGTGAGAGAGATTATCAGCAACAACAACGCCAAGCCGAAGATATAGACGGAAACAAGATGCAACTGTATATAAATAAAGAACATGCTCACCACGCACAGCAACAGGCTGCCGATGCCCGTCACCTGCATGGCGCGTGTCAGATAAAGGCGTTTCCGCAAATTGGCAATCTGAGCGGCCTTCACCGACGAACGGTTTTCCATATACTGTTCCTTCAAAGTACGCACCAATTGGGCGTATGAAAGAAAACGGTTGGTATATGCCAGCATAATCAAAGATATGGCCGAAAACAACAATGCGGGAGTGGTTAAATCTATTTCCATAAGCATTTCATTCCAAAAACAATCTACAAGCGTCAAACGCGGTTGCACCTCTTTTTGACACTGCAAAAATACAAAAGAAAATAGAGATTGGCAGATTTCTGCTTATCTTTGTGCCGGTCAATCCAAAAAACGAAAGCAATATGGAAGCAAGAACAACATCCGACCGAATCACCGAATTAAAACCCGGAGAAATCTTTGTCTTCGGCAGTAACCTTGCCGGAGAGCACGGCGGAGGTGCCGCACTGCTTGCATGGCGCAAATGGGGCGCCGTTTGGGGACAAGGCAGCGGGTTGCAGGGACAGACTTACGGCATCCCTACCATGCACGGCGGCCCGGAAGACATCAAACCCTATGTGGACGAATTCATCAAGTTTGCCGAAATGCATCCCGAAATGACTTTCCTCGTCACGGAAATAGGCTGCGGCATTGCCGGATTCACACCGGCCGAGATTGCCCCACTGTTTAAAGAGGCCACAGAGATTACCAACATCTGCCTGCCCCGACGGTTTTGGGAGGTTCTGCTATAAACTCAACTAAATACAACCATGCGATATATCGTTTCCGCCCCCGCCGCATTGGATGCCGACATACAACTGCCGGCATCCAAAAGTATCAGTAATCGGGCACTCATTCTGCACGCTCTTGCCCATGGCAACATCACACCCTGCAATCTGAGCGATTGCGACGATACGCAAGTAATGGTACGTGCTTTGGAAGATGCCCCCGAACACATCGACATACTTGCTGCCGGAACTGCCATGCGCTTTCTCACCGCTTATCTCAGCGTGACGCCGGGAAGCCGCATCATCACAGGCACACCGCGCATGCAGCAACGCCCCATCCGCCTATTGGTGGATGCCTTACGCCAACTCGGCGCACAAATAGAATATGTCGGCAACGACGGCTTTCCGCCACTGCGCATCACGGGAACGGAGTTGAAAGGCGAAGAACTCTCTCTTGCCGGTAATGTCAGTTCCCAATACATCTCCGCCCTGCTGATGATAGGCGCCGTACTTCCCAAAGGATTACGCCTGCATTTGACAGGCGACATCATCTCCCGCCCCTACATCAACCTGACGTTGCAACTGATGCGTGACTTCGGCGCACAGGCCGATTGGACGAGCGAAAGCAGCATCACCGTTCATCCCGGCGACTATCGTGACGTGCCGTTCACTGTGGAAAGCGATTGGAGTGCCGCTTCCTATTGGTATCAGATAATGGCCCTCTCTCCAAGCACAAAGAATGGAGGAGCAACGAATCCCGAAGTGGAACTGCCGGGACTTCTTCCACACAGCTATCAGGGAGACAGTCGCGGTGCAGAGCTCTTTGCCCGCCTCGGCGTCCGAACGGAATATACAGAACGAGGGGTAAGGCTGACCAAGACCGAACCTTCAGTAGCCCGTCTCGAAGAAAACCTGATAGACATCCCGGATTTGGCACAGACTTTCGTCGTCACCTGCTGCCTGATGAACATACCTTTCCGCTTCACCGGACTGCAAAGTCTTAAAATCAAGGAGACAGACCGCATCAATGCGCTTATCGTCGAACTGCGCAAGCTGGGTTATGCGGTGCATTCTGAGCAAGACAGCATCTTGTCGTGGAACGGTGAACGCTGTCCGGCCGAAGAAAATCCTGCCATAGCCACCTATGAAGACCACCGGATGGCAATGGCATTTGCTCCCGCCTGCCTCACTATGCCCCGGATAGAGATTGACGAGCCGCAAGTGGTATCCAAGTCATATCCGGCTTACTGGAATGATTTGCAAAAAGCCGGATTCAAGATTACGCAATAAAAAAGAAGCAATAACAGTTGTTCAAGAAGAGGATTTGAGGAGAAAACATCACGGATACAAGATGAGGAAATAAGAAGAAACACTTCTTTCCGGCCCATTGATAATCAACATCTTACACTTGTACAAGTAACGCCTCTCACTTATACAACCGTAAGCTCTCGCTTGTACAACCGCAAGCCTCCGCTTGTAGGAGTGTAAAACGGGGGTAGACCCGGCATGCCGACGAGCGCTTCATTCTACCCTCACATCCGGTCTTTTCTTATGTGCGGGCTTATCATCCTTAAAGTGTGGGCTTACCTCCCTTAAAGTGCAAGCTTATGCCTGCTGAAGTGTGGGCTTGCGACTGCTAAGGTGTGGGCTTGCAAATGCTAAAGTGTGGGCTTACAAATGTGCATCTATTGCATCCTGCACCCTTCCGTCAGCCGAAAGCCGCGCAACAGTTCATCAGTGTCCAAACGTTTCTTGCCCGGAAGCTGAAGAGAGCGAATGCCGATAAAGCCGTCTGTGGCGGCAACGCGGATATAAGTCTTGCCATCCGTCAGCAATGTGCCGGGAGAGAGCGTATGGCGGGTTTCAATCTTTTCCGTTTCAAATACCTTTACTGCAACTGCCTCCCCATCGGGCCGGTGCAACTCCGTCCATGCCGCCGGATAGGGAGAAAGGCCGCGCACGAAATCATAGATACGTTTCACAGGCCGGTTCCAGTCAATCCGGCAAGTCTCTTTGAAAATCTTCGGTGCCGGACGCAGTTCACCGACAACCGCCATCTCCTCCTGCGGAATAGTTCTCACCGTGCCGTCAAGAATGGCATCCACCGTTTCTGTCACCAAACGTCCTCCCAGCAGCATCAGCTTATCATGGATAATGCCCACATCATCCGTATCGGCAATGGGTACGCGCACTTGCTGTATAACCTCGCCCGTATCTATTTCGTGTTTCAGGAAGAAAGTGGTGATGCCCGTCTCCGTATCTCCATTGATGACCGCCCAATTGATGGGAGCCGCACCCCGATACTGCGGCAGCAAGGAAGCATGCAGGTTGAAAGTTCCGAGCCGGGGCATGTTCCACACCACTTCGGGCAACATGCGGAAAGCCACAACGATTTGCAAATCGGCTTTCCAACTGCGCAACACCTCTACAAAGCCCTCATCCTTCAACTTCTCCGGCTGAAGAAGCGGAAGCCCATGTTCCAGCGCATACTGCTTCACAGGCGAATATTGAATCTTATGTCCGCGCCCGGCCGGCTTGTCCGGCATCGTAACGACACCCACTACATTGTAGCCGCCTTCCACCAGACAGCGAAGAGCCTCCACTGCAAAATCGGGAGTACCCATATAAACTATTCGTAAGTCTTCTTTCTTCATCATTTCATTCAAAGCCTATAAGTCTTTAATCTTCCGAGAAATGCACCAACACCTCACGATACGAATTGAATATCTTCGACTTGGACACAAAGCCCAGATATTTGCCGCCCGCATCCACTACCGGCAAGTTCCATGCCCCGGTATCATCGAACGTACGCATCACCTGCTCCATGCTGTCCGTATCATAGAGGCGGGCAGGCGTGGAGGTCATGAACCTGCCTACCGTAAAACGATGGTAAAGCTCCTGACGGAACATGATGTTGCGAATGGCATCCAGCGAAACAATGCCCAACAACACGCCTTCTTTATCGACCACCGGAAAGATATTGCGGTGAGAAGCAGAAATGGCCTTCACCATCTCACCCAAGTCCATATCGGGACGTACGGGTACAAAATCCTTCTCCACCACATTCTCCATCTTCATCAGCGTGAGTACCGCTTTGTCCTTGTGGTGTGTCAGCAACTCGCCTTTTTTGGCCAAGCGCATAGAGTACAGGCTGTGAGGCTCGAACATGATAATAGTGAGGTAGGAGCTGACCGAAACAATCAGTAAAGGCAGAAAGAGGTCATAACCTCCCGTAAGCTCGGCAATCAGGAAGACGCCCGTCAGTGGAGCATGCATCACACCACTCATCACCCCCGCCATGCCCATCAAGGCAAAATTCTTTTCGGGCAGAAAAGCGGTTATCTCAAACTCATTGCTGAAATGCGAAAATACAAAACCGGCGATACATCCCAAATAGAGCGAAGGTGCGAAGATACCGCCGCAGCCACCGCCACCGTTCGTTGCACTCGAAGCGAATACCTTGAACAGGATAATCAGCATCAGATAGAGCAACAACAAGCTTCCGCTGCCATAGAAAAAGGAGTTGTTCATCACCGTATCCCACTGGGCATTGTCGGTACCGTTCAGCAGCAACTCTATCGTGTCGTAACCTTCGCCATAGAGGGGCGGAAAAAGGAATATGAGCACACTCAGCATCGCCCCCCCCACTGCCAGTTTACTGTAGGGCGTCTTCAACTTGCCGAATATTCCTTCTACGGAACTCATGGCACGGGTGAAATAAAGCGACACCAATCCGCAGAAAATGCCCAACATGATGACGTACGGAATACGTTCCAGCTCGAAAGGCTGGTCCAGATGGAATTTAAACATAGCGTCCGTGCCCGTCATGATATAAGAAACAGTGGCCGCCGTCACTGCGGAAATCAGCAACGGAAGCAAAGAAGACATCGTCAGGTCTATCATCAAAACCTCCAACGTAAACACCAATCCGGCAATAGGCGCCTTGAAAATGCCGGCAACGGCACCGGCAGCGCCACAACCCACCAAAAGCATCAGCGTGCGATGCTCCATCTTGAACATGCTGCCCAGATTTGAACCGATGGCCGACCCCGTCAGCACAATCGGCGCCTCCGCTCCTACCGAACCGCCGAAACCGATGGTTATGGAACTGGCAATGATGGACGACCACGTATTATGCGGTTTGATGCGCCCCTGCCGACGCGAAATGGCATACAGAATCTTAGTGACCCCGTGGCTGATATCATCCTTCACGACACGACGCACAAACAAACCTGCAAAGAAAATGCCCACCACCGGATAAACCAGATAAAGATAATTGGCCTCCGTTACGTTGAAGTTGTCTGTCAGGAAATCCTGTATCCAGTGTATCAGCATCTTCAGTATCAATGCGGCAAGTGCCGTACAGATACCGACCAGAAAACTCAGTATCAGGATAAACTGTTTCTCTTTTATCTTCTTTTCGCGCCATATAATGAAACGCTGCAACAGACTTCTCTTTTCTCCCGCCATCACGCCCCTTTTTTATTCGCGAATAATTTTAATGACTCCGCCTTTCTCCAGCTTGATGATACCGGAAGGTTTCGGACGCCCTGTCTCTTCCCTGCGGCATTCCACGATATAATCGACTGCCGATTTTATCTCTTCACTGATTTCGCTGAAATTGCCCGGCGAGGGCTGACCGCTGATATTGGCAGAGGTAGATACAATCGCCTTACGGAATTGTTGACAAAGTCTCTTCGAAAACTCCTCGTTTGTCACCCGTATGCCTACACTGCCATCTTCCGCCAACAGATTCGGAGCTAAATTACGTGCCCCCGAATAGATAACGGTCAGAGGTTTGTCGGCCATTTCAATCAAGTCCCAAGCAATCTCCGGCACATCCTGCACATAAAAGTCCACCTTCACCGAAGAATCGACCAATACCAGCATCGCCTTGCTGTCAGAGCGTTGCTTGATTTCATATACACGGCGCACCGCTTCCTCATTGGTAGCGTCGCACCCTATCCCCCAAATAGTATCGGTGGGATACAAAATCACCCCGCCTTCGTTCATCACCCGGCAGGCTTTTTTTATGTCTTCTATCATTTCTTGATGCATAAACTCGCAGATTGACACGCAAAAGTAGTATTTTTGCTGTGATAATAAACAAAGTTTAAGAGAAAACAATGGAAGAAATAGAATTTAACCACACCCTGCCCATACAACTACGCTTCAATGATGTCGATAAGTTTGGACACGTAAACAACACTGTTTATTTCTCTTTCTACGACTTAGGAAAGACTGAATATTTTGCCTCCGTATGCCCGGAGGTGGATTGGGAGAAAGACGGAATCGTCGTTGTGCACATCGAAGCAGACTTCCTTTCGCAGATATATGGTTCCGACCACATTGCCGTGCAGACCGCAGTAACGGAAATCGGAACCAAAAGCTTTCACCTTGTACAAAGGGTCATCGATACGAAAACGTCAGAAGTGAAATGTACATGCACTTCCGTCATGGTAGCTTTTGACATCACCGAGCACACTTCCAAACCTTTGACGGACGAATGGATTGAAGCAATATGTAAATTTGAAGGTAAGGATTTGAGAAAGAAGAAATTGGGATAATAAAAAAACTCTTTTTATATTTGTGCGAATAACTGAAACAGCCCCTATTGCCCACCATGATTCGATTGATATTACTGTCAGACTTTACGGAATCTTTCTCATACAATTTGCTGAAAGGTGTATTGGCCTACTCAAAAAGCCACGAGCCATGGGTAGTATGCCGGATGCCTCCTTCCTACAAACTCACTTATGGGATAGAGGGAGTTCTGAAATGGGCAAAAACCTGGCAGGCGGACGCCATCATAGGCCGATTCGACAACGAAGACAATGTAGAGTTATTCCGACAACATGGAATCATTGCAATAGCGCAAGACTATAAGGCGAGATTCGAGAATATACCCAACATTACCGGCGATTACCGGAAAACAGGGAAAATGGCTGCCGAGTTTTTCTTAAACAAAGGATTCCAGCATTTTGCTTTTTACGGCTATCGCGACACGGTATGGTCGCAAGAACGTTGCGAAGGTTTTTACGAATGCATAGCTGAACGGGGATTTGGCAATAACTTCCATGCCTATCAGGAACAATCGCTCGACGACTTATGGTTTTACGAAGCTCCTCCTTTGCTCTCGTGGCTCAAGTCTTTGCCCCACCCCACGGCTCTTATGGCCTGCGACGACAACCAAGGAAACCGCATCACGGAAATCTGTAAAGTCAACAACATCAAAGTTCCTGATAAGATAGCCATATTAGGTGTGGATAATGACGAAATAATCTGCAACCTGTCCGACCCTCCCTTATCCAGCATCAGCCACAATATCGTGCGGGGCGGTTTTGAAGCGGCCGAACTGATAGACCGTTTATTGAATGACGAGGAAAACAACCGGCAGGATATGCAGGATGTGGTAATCCAGCCTATCAATATAGTGAACCGCCTTTCCACAGATTTCTATTCCACCACCGACATGCACATCCATACGGCCTTGAAATATATTCACCAGAACATTGCCTCCGACATCACGGTATCAGACATAGTTAAACAAGTGCCCTTGTCGCGCCGCCTATTGGAAATCCGTTTTAAGCAAGTCACGCAACAATCCATCCACAAATACATCTTCAATCTGAGGATGGAACGCTTTGCACAATTATTATTGGCCAGCGATGCACCTATTGCAGACGTGGCGGAACAGGTTGGAATAAACAATCTCAAAAACCTGTCCCGCCAATTTAAAATCTTAAAGAAAGTCTCTCCCAATGAATACAGGAAAGAGCACCAAATGATGAACCGCCCTTAAGAGGGCTTATCCGCTTATTCCGGTAGAAACAATACATCATCCGACAAAAGAGTCTCCGGAATATTCTTCCCGGAATAGCCGACTTCCAATTCCTGCCCCATGTAATCTTCAAAGTAAAGCAGACGCAGTTCATGAAGCCCTTTCTCAAGAGCAACCTTGCCTTCGGAACGGCGTCCGCTATGCCCGCCGTCATTGTCAACCACCAACTGTCCGTCCACATAAAGCGCAGACCCGTCGTCAGAAAACGTATAGAAACGATATATGCTTTTTTCGGGCACATTCATTAATGTACGGAATTCATAAGCAAAATGGTCGGCAGCAGAGGCTTCTTTGATTGAGAAGTTCTTCATTACCCCCTCCTTGACTTTTTTGCATGAGGCAATATCGGCAATGCGCTTACACTTTCCTTCATAATAAACGTATGCCGTTCCGTGCTTGCCGGGAGTCTTTTTCAATACCGGCAAGTAGGCCATGGTTTGTTCTTCCTCGGAATTCAATCCCGATGGATAATAATAGGAAGCTTCTCGTCCCGAAGGTGTGGAAATCCATGTTTCAAACCTGAATTCTCCTTCAAGCAATTCAATGATGCGTGCTCCTCGTTTCAATGAGCCGTAAGCATCCGCTCCGGTCACCCTGCCATAGCCAAGCGCTATGCCCTTGTTTATCCCGATATAGTCATTATCGTGATCATGCCCGGCAAAAACTCCCATCACATCTTTCATGTCAACAAAGGAGGCAAACATTCCGGAGTTTATTTTTGATGAGGCGACTCCGCCCTCTCTGTCATTTCCATAAGTCTTGCCGTCGCCTCTAATCTCATTATATTCAATAAGAGGAATGTGGAAGAACGCCAAAGCCGGGAGCGGATTTCCATTGTTTCCCTCGGTAAAACGGGCGCTTTGTCTGCGATACCAGTCAATCTGGTCGAAATGAATCCAATCATAAGCGCCATACAGTTTATTGGATTGATAGTCATTCGAATCCATACAATAGAGCAACGCCTCTACTTTATCTTTCTTTTTCGTTCCGTAAACAGGAACAACGCAGTTGCCGCATCCCGTAATGCCTTCAGGACCTTTCGCTCCTGCATAATAGGGAGATTGCAGCAGAAAGTCATAGATATCGTCTTTTGCCATATATTCAGCGTCATGGTTTCCCATGGTCACGACAAAAGGCACTTTATGCTCATTGAAAATACCGGCGATGGCTTTCCATCCGTCAATGGCAGGAGCCTCGGTAACTACATCTCCACTCAATATGGCAATATCAGGATGTTCTGCATGTAAAACCGAACGAATGGTGGCCTCTGTCTCTCCGCACTTCAGCGACTGTGGCGTCCAATGCAGATCTGTAAACTGAGCTATTTTGAACTTTCCGTTTCTAAATGCAAATTGCCTTTGGGCAAAAACCGTTGCCGAAAAGCAACCGCACCATACAACTAAAAGGAGAACGATTTTCTTCATACTCTTTCTTTTTCAGGTTCATAATGTTTGAGACAAAAGTCCCGGATAGTCTTTGATAATCTTGAGGATAAGTTCGCCGAACAACGTATTGGCCCATGCAAACCAAGAACGGGTAAAATCGGAGGCGTTTTCAGAATGGAAGGATTCGTGCATGAAGCCTGTTCCTCCGTCCGAATCGCGCAGCAGTTTCAGACAAGCGTTTATCTCTTCCGCATCATCTGTCGTCAAAGCTTTCATGATGATGCTCATCGGCCAAATGTAGTTTAAACCTACATGCGGGCCTCCCACACCTTCACCGGCCTTCCCGCTGAAGAAATAAGGATTATTGTCGCTCCATATCATCTTACGGGTATTCTGATAGAGGGCATCCTTGAAAGAACAATAACCAAGATAGGGAGCAGCCAAAAGGCTGGGCACATTGGCATCGTCCATACAAAGGGCATTGCCGAAACCGTCGACCTCAAAAGCATAAATGCGTCCGCATACAGGATGGTTGAATGTGCCATACCTGCGGATGGCGGCATCCACCTCATCCGCCAAAGCCGTACATTCTCCGGCAAAACCGTCATCACCATACACTTTATGCTCTATCTCTGCCAGTTGCCTCAACGAAACCACCGCGAACATATTGGAAGGTATAAGAAAGCCGTATTGAGTGGCATCGTCCGAAGGACGGAAAGAAGAGACAATCAGTCCGACCGGTTTAACGGGTGCTCCCCATCCGCCATTTATCTGCGAATCGGTGGGACGGTCACAATCGCGTGTAAAGCTGTATGGCCCCAAACCTTGTTTACGTTGCTGCTCCTTAAAGGTACGGAGAACCAGTTTCATTGCCTCATGCCAACCGGCATTGAATACGGAAGTATCCTCAGTCAACAGCCAATAGCGATAGGCCAGCCGGATGGGATAGCACAAAGAATCGATTTCCCATTTGCGTTCATGCAATTCCTTCACCATGTGCTGCGTATGGTCTGTTTCCCAATAACTGCCCAACGGGCCATCGTTGAACGCGTTGGCATAAGGGTCTATCCGAATGCACTCTGCCTGTCGGTTGATAAGCCCCGCTATCAGAAGTTGCAAATCTTTATCTTCTTTCATTAATGGCAGATAAGGCCACACTTGCGCCGAAGAGTCGCGCAACCACATGGCATCAATATCACCGGTTATGACAAATGTATCAGGTCTGCCGTTCTTCGTTTTATATCTGACAGTGGTATCGAGCGTATTGGGAAAACAGTTCTCGAACATCCAGCGAAGCTTTTCATCCTTAATCTTCTTTTTGTTCTCTTCAATGGCCTTCTCCACGGCTTTGGACACAAAAGCCCTCTTGTCCTTTGGAGGACGCTGAGATATGTACTTCGGCTCCGGCATTCCGGATGAAGCAAAAGCCTGAGAAGGATTGGCAACTACCGCAGCCAAAGCGAGCCCTCCGGTCTTCAGAAAGCTACGTCGCGACATGTATTTTTTCATCGTTGATACAACTGTGTTTTTTAATAGGTATCTGGGTTCGGGATAAGAAGCAGGCCGATAACCTCACCCGAAGGTTTGTATTTTAAAATCAAGCCCTATTGGTTATCATACATTTACATCTGCTCTGTCAGACACTTGTGTCTGTCACGTCAGACACTTGTGTCTGTCAAGACAAAGGATTGCAGCTGTCAAAACAGGGCGAGGGCGGCCGGCCTGAAAGGCTCTCTTCTGCCTGACTGCTGTAAACCGGGGCATTCAGGAAATATCCGTCCGGCAGAATGCAGCCCTCATTTCAGCCAAAGCAACCGCCTGTCCCGAACTCAGGCAATAGATATGTTTACCCGGAGTTACATTGATTTTTTTCTCCTTACCGCCATAGAGTACCACCAACTCGAAACCGATATTCGTGTCTACCACAATGCTCGGTTCGTCCTTTACGGAACGACGGGATTCGGCTTTCAGGCTGACAACACCATCCGGACCGAAAGGATAACGCTCAATTCCGTTGGCTTCCGTCAGATTCATGTCCCAAACAATACGTTGATTGACGTAATCACCCTGAATGCCGAGGACAAATTCTATCAGTTCGGCAATAGGAGGAAGCCCTGCCCATCCCACAAAGTCTTTTCTCGCCATGAATCCGGCTTCAGCCTTCTCAGGAGAATAATATTCCCAGAAAGTACCCGTATTCTTATATACCTCCAGCACCTCGGCATAATGATTCAGCGCAATTTCCCGCGCCAGCTTCCGATAGCCTTTCCTCACGAGGCCTTGCATCACCATGTAGTTAGTGCCCGGCCATATTCCACCTTGCCAATAGCGTCCGTTCTCCTTATATTTAGGGTTGTCTGCCGACAAGGAAGGAATCCTGAATTTCCGGTTAAACGTGGCCGGATTATCCAACTCCTTCACCATACGGTCGAGTTGTTTATCGCTCAACACATCCGTGTAAAGCGCCCAATAAGCACCTATCCCTTTTGTCCGGCAAAGAGAGCCGTCGGCATATTGGTCGTAAAGGAAGCCGCTCTTTTCATCCCAGAGATTTTCCTGAATATACTTCCCTAACATCTTTGCCTCATCTTCAAACTCTTCAATCTCTTGCCAACGCTCCAGATAGAATCCCATTTCAAGCAGCAAGTTAGCAGTAAACAGCTGCTGAAGATTCGTATCCAGCCAAATCATATGTCCATGACTGTAAATAGGGCTGTATTCTGCCGGCACACGGGGCATATTGTCCATGCCCGTCCCCCATCCGCTGGACCAGTATGTACCGTTCCGCCACGTACGGTTCTTCTTCAGCCATTTGTAATAGGCGCAAAGCACCGGGAATATTTTGTGCAGACGCTCCGTATCTCCGAACTGATGATAATAAACCATTTCACACCAAGGCATCAGATTAGGTCCGGTGCTGACCGGATCATAGCGTTCAAAACAGTCGGCTCCGTCCGCCTTTATTTCACGGCAGATGAAACCGTCCGGATGCTGTTTGGCATAGAAATTATCCAGCGTACGCTGAAAAGGAAAGAATCGCGTACCATACCGGGCAAACATCAAAATGAACGAAGAATCCCACATGAAAATATTGCCGTTATAGGCCGTGTCCAGATAGCTTGAAACAAAGCCTGAACCCGGCTGAGGCTTCCGGATATTTCCCACAGCGATTTCCCATGCCCTCCAATACATCTCAATCTCCTTCTCATGCCCGTCCCAAATAGGATTCGGAAGTATATACCGTGCCTCCTCGAAGCTTTTCGGCTCAAGGCTTTCGGGCTTGGCAACGCGATACTCATTTTCCGTAACCAAAGGCTCTTTTACATACGTATTTTTATAAGGCAGATGATATTTCTCATCATTACCGTAACTTTGAGCTTTCAGCAGAGGAAACACCGCAAAGGAAAGCAAGCATGTAAATAATATGCGTTTCAACATAAACAGTTCTTTTAGTTTATAAATCGAGCAACTTCTTTATCTTATCAAAAATAGCCGTATTCTCATAAATGCCGGTAAAATCTTGCGAACCGGGCCCGAAAGCATATACCGGTACCATCACACCGCTATGTCCTCCCGTGGAGAATTTACAAACAATCTTGCCGCTTTTCAAATCACCGTCCACCAATGTGAGGCCTCCGGTTTCATGGTCGGCCGTAACAATCACCAGCGTTTCGCCGTCTTTGGCTGCCCATTCGTAGACTGCACCAATGGTACGATCAAAATCATGGGTTTCCTGCATCAACAAGTCAAGGTCGTTGAAGTGTCCATAATCATCCAGCTGTGAGCCTTCAATCATCATAAAAAAACCGTTCTTGTTCCGGCTCAGCAGTTCAATCCCTTTTAGTGAAGCACGTGCCAGAAGATCACCGCGTTCGGCTGGAAGCGGAGTATCTACCGTATCGGTCACAGCAAACACCTTGCCTTCTTTCACTCCTTCCAACTCTTCCCAACTGCGGGCTGTCTTGAATCCTTTGGCACGCAGCTCCTTGAACAAGTCCCGTCCGTCCGCACGATTCTCAAAAAGTTTGGAACCTCCTCCGAATACATAATCCACGGGACTATTCACATAATCAGCCACAATCTCGGCTTCTGCATCACGATCTTTGTTATGACAACAAAAATCGGCAGGAGTAGCATCCCAAAGCCGGCAAGTCACAGCAATGCCCGTAGCTTTGCCCTTGGCCGCAGCCAAGTCTATCAACGATGGTACAGGACGCCCCAACGTATCCACACCCACGCTGTGGTAATTCGTCTTCTGCCCTACCGCCATAGCCGTGCCACCCGCACCTGAATCAGTAATCAATCTATCGGCACAGTAGGTTTTAGAGAGCCCTACTGCCTGACAATTGTCTAAAAATAGTTTGCCGCGATTGGCCGTCCATGCCGAATACACATGCATAAGGCTCATGCCGTCGCCAATCATCAGGATGACATTTTTTACCTTCTTCCCCTGAGGCGGCGTTATCCTGTTTACTTCATAAGGTTGTTCCAGCACATAAGTTTGCTCTTTATCACGACGGCTTTGTGCCAACGCATCAGCAGACAATAATCCGATTGCCAAGACTGCAAGTAACCAGCTTCTCAATATCATTTTTCCCATTATCTCTTTTTTCTTAATTCAACAACATAACTCAGATTTTGTATCTCTACCGATAATCACTCTACCGTCACCAACACAGGGGCGTGGTCTGATAGAAGAGACTCGTTCTCGGTTTCGGCTAAAACACCGTACCTCAACACGCGCAATCCATTACGAACAAACACATAATCAATCAACGGACGTTTATCATAAGGAATCTTATCAAAATCATGGAAAGTCCATGATGGACCATATACAACAGGCGACGCCAGACGAGTATCTGTCAAATGCTTCGGATTGTTCGGGTCGGTTATATTCTTGATTACATCCGACTCCGGTTCCGAATTAAAGTCGCCGGTAACGATTACCGGCAACTCACCGCCCAATTCATTCAGCTTCTCCAGTATAAGATTTACTCCTTCACGGCGTGCCACCACCCCGACATGATCCAAGTGAGTGTTTAATGCCAAATACTCTTTACCTGAAACAGCGTCCTTCAGTTTCGCCCATGAAGCAATGCGTTCGCAAGCACCGTCCCAACCCTTAGAACCAGCCACTTCGGGGGTTTCGCTCAACCAAAAGTTGCCCGAATCAAGCAAAGTAAAACGACTTTTTCTATACCAAAGTGCACTGTATTCCCCTTTTTCTTTGCCATCTTCACGGCCTACTCCTACCACGCCATACTCCGGCAAGCGTTGCCGAAGGTCTTCCAACTGATTACGGAGCACTTCCTGCATCCCCACTATATCCACATCATAAAAACGGACTGCGTTCGCTACCCGTTCCTTTCTGAATTTCCAGTTGTTCATGCTATCTTCCGGATTATCATAACGGATATTGAAAGACATCACATTTACAGGTTCCGACGCGGCAACCGGTTTCTTTACTTGTCCGCATGATGCAGCCAAGAATGGTAAAAGCAATAAAACTATTTTTTTCATGACAATCTATAATTAATTCACAAACAACACCGAAGCTGGAATAGGAGCCAACTCTTTTGCAGAAGGGAGCTTCCATGCCCAACTAAAGTGCTCTCCTTCATAATCTTCAAAATAATAAAGCTTGTATGCGTGAAATCCTTTTTTCAAAGCAATCTGTCCGGTGGCCGAGATAGCTGCATGCGAACCATCGTTGTTCACTACCGGTTCGCTGCCTATATATAAAACACTGCCGTCATCCGAACGCGTCTGAAAAGTGTAAACACCGTCTTCGGGCACATGAATCAGACCTGAAAAGATGTATCCGAAATGATCCTCTTGACCGGCATCCTTAATGGAGGGTTCAGGCATGACACCCGTCTTTATCAGCGGCGTTTTCTCAATATCTGCCACCACCCGGTAATTTCCTTCAAAATATTTATAAGCCGTACCATTCTTCGTCGGACACACCGGAAGCGAGGGCTTCAATTCAGCTTTGACAGCCGTTATGGACAAAGTATTGCTTGGACAGAACCCCTCTTTAAACCCTTTTGCCTTAATATGCCGTGTCTTATCCAGCTCAAAAGGTTTCTCATACAGCAGGGAGTTTTCAGTCGATTCATTTCCATCCAACGTATATCTGATTACCGCCCCCTCGGTTGCCGTAGCAAGGCGCACCGTTATTTTGTCCGCAAACAAATTCAAGTCTTTATTTACATAAAGGATAGAGACTGTGTGTTTGTCCGTATAGGAGTAGGGAGAAGCATCTTCGGAAATTCCTCTGGTTTTATCCGGCCGGTCGGATAAGGTAAAACGCAATTCTCCCCCTTCCATCAGTTGCGCATAAGTAATGAAGTTGACATCTATCCGTTTACCGTTTAATTCTACCTTACTGATATATACATTATTGGCAGGATTATTGGCAAGAATTGTCAGCGCCTTTCCGTTTGCCAACTTAACAACTGCCTTCTCGAATAAAGGAGTGGTCAAGGCAAACTCATTGCTTCCGGGACAAACTGAATATAATCCCAAACAAGAAAGTATGTACCATGCCGACATCTGTCCGCAGTCTTCGTTGCCACTGATACCACTTGGCAGAGGTTGATACATTTCATGCAGCAGACGGCGTGTCATCTCCTGCGTTTTCCAAGGTTGTCCTACGTAATCATACAAATAAGCAATGTGGTGGCTCGGCTCATTGCCGTGAGCATACTGCCCTATCAATCCGGTAATATCGGAAAGCTCGCCATCTACTTTAGAGTCAACAGTAAATATGGAATCGAGTGCTGCAACAAACGCTTCTTTACCTCCGAACAGTTGTACCATTCCGTTCACATCGTGAGGAACAAAAAAACGATATTGCCATGCGGTAGCTTCAGTATAAGCACGCCCTACTTCGAACGGATTGAAAGGTGT
The DNA here is from genome assembly GCF_002998535.1 of Prevotella heparinolytica. Taxonomy (NCBI): domain Bacteria; kingdom Pseudomonadati; phylum Bacteroidota; class Bacteroidia; order Bacteroidales; family Prevotellaceae; genus Prevotella; species Prevotella heparinolytica. The sequence continues at coordinate 1,483,566 of NZ_CP027234.1, forward strand.
TTCCCAATTGCCATCCAACCGTTTGCCACGGAAAAATTTAGTAGAACCGTCGAACACATTGATGTAGTTTTGAGAACGCCCGATGTATTTTTCATAGACATCTTCCCGCCCCATCTCCCGCGCCATGCGCGCAATGCACCAATCGTCATAAGCAAATTCCAATAAACAAGAGACTGATTCTCTTTTGATATTCGAAGGTATAAAACCGTATTTGATGTAATAATCCGCCCCTTTCTTATTCTTCTCGGAAGAAACCATCATGGCTTCCAGCGCTTTCTCCGCATCGAATCCTCTTATCCCTTTCAGATAGGCATCGGCAATAACGGAAGCCGAATGATAGCCAATCATTGTGCCAGTCTCTCCTGAAGCAAGCGGCCAAATGGGAAGTTCGCCCGAAGCGTCGTAGATATCCAGAAAGGAGTGGATCATATCATTGACTAATGTTGTGTCAATCAGTGTCATCAACGGATTCCAAGCACGGAAAGTATCCCAAAGGGAGAATGTGGAATAGCGCACTTTGCCTTTAGGAAGTTGCCCTATCTGCATGTTGTGACGGCGATACCGGCCGTTGACATCGCTCACGGTATTGGGTACTACCATGACATGATACATGGCAGTATAGAAGTTTTTCAAATCGCCTGTACGGCCCCCTTCCACGGTGATGGACGACAAAACCCGCCCCCATTCGCTCCGGGCAGCAGCGCACACTGCATCAAAATCGAAATCTTTCACTTCGTGCTCCAGATTCTCGCGTGCATTTTCCACACTGACTTGCGACAATCCCACTTTTACCACAAGAGGCATTTTGTCTGTATTATCAAATGTAAGCACAGCTTGAAGATGTTCACCTTCCAATTTATCTTCAACACGAATCTCTTTTTTATCCTTCAAAAAACGGATATTCTGAACCGGCTTGGAGAATCGGGCTGCGAAATAGACATATTGATTATCCGTCCATCCGCCTGTTCTCCGCATACCGGCTATTTCATCGGCAGCCGTTTGCTTTATGCTCGCCTCATAAATCCGCTCATTGTCAAGAAGGTGTTCCAAGTCAATAATCACAAAAGCCGGTTTATCCGAAAGAAAAGTATAACGATGCATACCCACATGCGCCGTTGCCGTCAGTTCGGCTTTTATTTTCTCGTCTTTCAATATCACCGAATAATATCCGGGTGTAGCCTCTTCATCCCTATGTGAGAAAGTTGCAGGGTGGCAGATGTTTCCTTCTGCGTCCGGCTCAGGGTTTGTCGTTGTGGGGCGCAACAAAATATCCCCCAAGTCAATACAGCCCGTTCCGCTCAGGTGGGTATGCGAAAATCCTTTCAAAGAAGTATCGTCATAGTGGTATCCCGCACAGGCATCCCAGTTCCCGGCACGAGTATCCGGACTTAACTGTACCGCACCGAACGGCATTGTAGCCCCCGGATAAGTATGCCCGTGAAAGCTTGTTCCTATAAAAGGATCTACGTAGTCTGTCGGCGACAGCATACCGGTCGTACAAGAACCGCAGATTAGAAATACGGCAGCGGAGAATAACAGTTTTTTTTGTTTCATCAGTTCAAGATATTAAAGGAGGACAGGGGGCATTTTTTCTCTTGTAAGTCAAAGATACTATTTAGTATATTATGTCCTGTCAAAAAAGCACAAAAATCAGTGGCATAACCGCAGAGACCATCCCAAGAATGATGTCTTTTCAAAGATAAGAATAGAGTGTATTGACGGATTTACCGGACTAATCCTCTCTCTGTGTAAAAGTGTCAATGGCATTAAAAGAGAAAATCTGCAAGAGCCAATACCAAATATGAATACCGACCCTTGCAGACAAGACCAATGGCAATGATCTGTTTTCTGTTTTTTTAATCTATGTTCAACTCTTAGTGAACAACCTTAATTGTAACCTTCGTTTTGCTTCAGCTTACCATTCGAGTTCACCACTTGTTGGGACGGATAAGGAAAGACAATCATATGGTCTTTATATGTAGCCTTGTCTTTATAATCCTCATAAGCACCGACCGTGTATTCGGAATCCGGATTCTGGCGATCTTTATAATGGCGCACTCTCGGATGGGTATTCAGTTCGGCTGCTGCCAATGCCTTGATTTCAGCATTACCGGAACGATGCCAGCGTTTCAAATCGAACAAATGGTCTGTAAACTCAAAAGCAAGTTCGCAACGACGTTCATGATACAAGTCGGACATAATGGCGGTAGCAGCCAACGGAGCTAATTTGGCACGCTGACGAATGCGATTCAAGTCGGCTGTTGCTTTGTCGGCCCTGTTAGTCATCAAGTAAGCTTCGGCACGGAACAACAGCATCTCTGCAAAACGGATGATTGGGAAGTTGATACGAGCCGTAGGCCAGTCGCCGTTTGTATTGATGTAGCCTTTGTTTGCTGCGTCTTCATGTTTGAACGGATCCATATACTTGTTAATCATGAAACCGGATTCTATATCAGAGGTAGACCAGAATTTACGGGTTTCGCCAAACAACCGGAATTCCTGTCCATATTCCAAGAGGGTACGTATCAGGCGGTCATTGCCTTCTCCGTCTTTCAACAACTCGGCATAGATATCATAAGAAGGCTTATTCTGCCCCCAGCCGTTGTATTTTCCCCAAGCCTTATTCTCGAGGATGACGCCCGGAAACTCGGAGCCACCACCGGTAGAGCCACCATTGCCCGGAATAGTCCACAAATATTCCTTATTCCAAAAATCAGTGAATTCGGAAGAGAATACTTGGGCATACGTATCCGCCAAATCACGACCATACGTACCTTCCAGCTCATTTACCATAGCAATGACTTTCTCCCATTGCGTAGCATCCCACGTTGCCCAATAGGCATACACTTTGGCTTTAAAAGCTACCGCAGCCGCATCGTGCGCACGTCCTCTGTCATCAACGTCATATTCTTCAAATCTGGGCAAGTATTCAAAGGCTTTATCCATGTCCGAAATGATATATTGGTAGTTGTCTATGACAGACTCCCGCTGAGGCGGAATGGAATAGTAGTCGTTTTGGTTGTCATAATCTTCATAGCGAATGAACGGTACACCCTGTTTGTCTGTACCATAGCGGTAAGCTATCAGGAAATGCGCCCATCCACGAGTAAAATAGGCCTCACCCAAACTACGACGCTCGATATCGGACAAGGTTTTGGAATCCGCCTTCGTAAGCAATTGCTTAATAACATAGTTGGAACGCGCCATAATGGTGTACATCCTGTCAAAAACGGTCCTTAAAGGAGATTCGTCTCCTGTGTATTTCAATGTAGCGAGAGTGGGATAGCCGCGGGTCTTTCCCCAGACAACGTCGCAAGCAGCGCCCTGCTCCCAAAACAATTCACGACCATACACGGCTTCCTGATGGAATCTCTCATACAAGGCATCCACAGCGTCAACAGCCTGCTGATCGCTCGTAAAATATGTATTAATGGTAGCATCTCCTTCCGGCTGTACATCCAGAAACTCGCTGCATGAACTCAAAAGCAATGTCGAGGAGATTACGATATAAAAAATATTTCTTTTCATAATTTCTTTCCTTTCATAATGTTAGTAAGTCAATTTCACACCAACAGAAAACACCCTTGATACAGGATATTTCATGGCGTCCCATCCACCGCATTCGGGATCCATACCCGAATAGCCGGTAAAGGTTGCCAGATTTTCTCCACTGAAATACACAGACATACGGCTGTTGCGCTCATTGAGATGAGACCACTTGCGGAGCATATCCGTCAAATCATAAGAGATTGTAATATTCTTCAAACGGAGATAAGAGGCATCTTCCAAGTACCAATCGGAAGCGGTACTGAAGTTTCCGTTCGGGTCATTTTTTGACAAGCGGGGTATATCGGAACCTGTGTTCGAAGGACTCCATGCATTCAGGATTTCACTGGAACGATTAAAGTTGCCCTCCACATCGCCCAACAACATATACTTACCGATGTAAGCTGCTTGTGCACCGCCTACTCCTTGCAACATGGCACTGAAGGAGAGCTTCTTGTAGTTGAAGCCCAGTGTCAACGCAAATGTCGTTTCGGGTGTGGCATTGCCCATATACTGACGGTCAGCATCTGTAATCTTGCCGTCGCCGTTGGCATCAACGAATTTCAAATCGCCTGCCACAGCATTGGGCTGAATACGGTTACCGTTTTTATCTACATAAGCAGCTGCATCGGCATCGGTTTGGAAAATACCATCCGTCTTAATCAGATAATAAGAATTCAGAGGTTCTCCTTCGGCGGTCTGATAAATGTAAGAACCGCCACGGAAACGCTTGCTGTTGGTCCATACTCCCGGCGTGCCATCCGCATTCTTCAAACCGATATCCGTAACCTTATTATTCAAGTACGAGAAATTGCCTGTTACAAAATAAGAGAAATCTTTATTGATTCTGTCCCTCCAACTGAATTGCGCTTCGAAACCACGGTTGCGCACTTCGCCCTGGTTGACGTACAGAGGATCCAAACCGATGGTGGTGGGCCATTCCATTTCGCGTGTCTGAATCAGATTGTAGGTGCGTTTGTCGAAATAATCCAAAGAGAGCGACAAGCGGTTTCTAAACAGTTCCATATCCACACCCAAGTCGTATTGTTCGGAAGTCTCCCAAGTCAACTCCGGATTCAAGGCCCTGCTGTTATAAACAAAGTTACCCCATACTTTGCCTGATTCCACACCATATTGCGCTTGTTCCGACCATGACGTTTTTTCGAGCAAAGGCGATTTGTAATTGAAAGGAATAGAGCTTAAATTTCCTATACGTCCCCAAGATGCACGCAATTTCAATAAGCTGATAAAGTTACTCTTCTTGAAGAATTTCTCGTTAGATATTTTCCAACCTAATGTCACAGCCGGGAAGTCGCCATGATTATTCGCTTTGGGCAAGCGGCCTGCATAGTCGCGACGCCATGAAGCTGTGGCGAAGTAACGGTCGTTGTAGGAATAAGCCAAACGGGCAATCAATGAGACATTGGCATCAGGACCGACCAGATAATCAATGGCTTGGGTGGTTCCGGCATAAGCCAAGTATTGCAGAAACTCCGATTCATCGGCAAAATCTCTACCGGTAACCTCCAACCCGCGACGGCTATAACGGTCGGCAGTAGTAGAGAACAAGGCACCGACAGTGTGTTCGCCAAAGGTATGGTCGTAGGTCAATGTATTTTCCGTTTTCCACGCATCGGCGCGATAGGTCGTTTCCGTCAAGGAGTTGGACAGAGCCGGTTTGCCTACCTCATCGCGAATGGGATTGAAGTTCTTATAAAGATTGCTGTTCAGGTTATAGGTGAAACGGCTGGTAAACTTCAGTCCCGGAATCACATTCGCAATCTCCAGACTGGTTGTGCTCCAGATGTCACTGGTTTTGTTGTATCGATTTTCAGCTTCCAGCAAGCGAACCGGATTCACCGCATCGCCATGAATGTCGGCGAAATTCGAGCCGTATTGGGCGATATAAGCAGGGTCTTCGGTAGTGGTTCCTCCGTAGCTTCCATCCAACGCATTATATATAGAAGCGCTGGCAGGCATGTAGATAGCCGAAATGATGGGACCTGTATAACCGTCGTTATCCGTATTTTTAGAACGCGACTCCGTATTCTTCCAAACAAAATCTTCGCTGACGGTGACCCACTTGTTCAGTTTTATCTTGCCGTTGTAGCGCAAAGAAAGGTTTTTGTTAAAGGTGTTGATGAGCACTCCCTCATCATTGTCGTAAGCAAAAGAGATGCGGCTGCTATAATTATCCGTACCTACATTCAAGGCCACGTTGTGGCGTTGATAGAAAGCTGTGCGGAAAATGGCATCCATCCAATCGGTGCGGGTAGTACCTACCCACGGATTCTTGGAGACATCCCAACCGGTAGGCAGTGTCATACCGGCATTGGCATAAGAGCGTTTACGCATTTCGATTTGCTGTTCCGCATTCAGAGGGTCAATCAGGTTGGTGGCTTGACGAAGACCGAACGTGCCGTCGTAAGTCAAAGCCGGCATACCTTCTTTAGCTTTCTTTGTGGTAACCAAAACCACACCACCTGCACCGGATTGTGCTCCATAGATGGCCGCCGAAGCCGCATCTTTCAACACAACAATACTCTCTATATCGTTTACGGAAGCAATGGGAGCGCCGGGAACACCGTCTACTACCCACAATACATCGTCTTTAGCCGAGCCTTGACCGCGGATGACAATGCTGGGAGAAGAAGTCGGGTCGCCACCGTCTGCCTGGATGGTGACACCGGGCAACTGGCCTTGCAACATACCCTCGGTAGAGGTCACAGGGCGCACAGCCAACTCGTCGGTATTACTCACCACACCGACGGAAGCCGACAAGTCTTGCTTGCGCGCACTGGCTCCGTAGCCTAAGACCACAACTTCGTCCAGCAGCTCGGTGTCTTCTTTCAAGACAATCACCAAAGGCTTGCCCGTAACCGTAACTTCCTGAATTTGGAAACCGACGTAGCTGATGAGCAATACGGCATTCTTTGCCGCCGGTACTTCGAATTTCCCGTCAGGATCGGTGACAACGCCTGTCGTTGTCCCCTTCACCAGCACATTGGCGCCGATAATCGGTTCGCCCGTCTGGTCTTTCACTGTTCCCTTCACTGACATTTGCTGCGCAACGGCACCAACCGACAAGAGCAGCCCCAAAACTAAGGGAAGAATCGTCCGATAGATTCTAAGATTTGTTCGTTTCATGCATTTAAGTTTTAAGTTTATAATTACGTACAATTGCACAATGGTTTAGAAAAATGAAGCAAAATTCTTAAAACCATGTTGCAACTGCATGACAAAGGTTTATCATTTATTTTATATTTCGACTTGTCCTACGCCCCAAGCATCCGTCAGCACAGAAGCTCCCAACAAGCTTGCGTCTTCCTCCTGCGAGGGTATTATCTCCACACTTTCCGATATTACTTTATAGGGAAAATCGCGCATACCCTCTCTCATTGCCCCTTCAAAAAGGGGGAAAGCCGATGCAATGCCTCCTCCCAACACAATCGCCTGAGGTGCATAGGCATAGAGAATGACTTTCATCAGATGGCTCAGATGAAAGCCGAAATCGTGCCACAGCTTCAGCGAGGCGGCGTCGCCTTGTTGTGCTTTGCCGGCAACTTCCACGCTCGTGGTGCCGTGCCGCTTGAAAAAGAAACTGCTGCAATAGTGCTCGAAATCGGCATCCAGATAGGGGAACGAGCCTATTTCACCGGCTCCCATGTATTGACCTCCGTACAAGCGATGATTGACAATGACTCCCGCACCTATGCCGGTTCCGATAGTCACGCCCACCATATCAGCATAGGGCTTCCCCTTACCGAACCGGCTCTCGCCCAAGGCAAAGCAGTTGGAATCGTTGTTGACGGCAACCGGCAGTCCGAACTCCTTCTCCAAAGCTTCTTTTAAGTGAACTTCTGTCCACGAAGGGATGTTCGCCACATTATATACAATACCTTTTTGGGGATGGACGATGGAAGGAACTCCTATGCCGATGCCGTCTACCTGCGTGTTCATCATGTCTTTGATGAGCCGAACCAGTTGGCCGAGCACCACCGTAGCCTCTTGCTGTGCAAGACAGGCCACCGACACTTTTTTCAGGCAGCGCCCGTTTTCCACTTGGGCTATCCTTATATTCGTACCTCCCAAATCGATTGATAATTTCATTGTATATTAGGTTTAAACGGTTTTGGTATTTGCAAAAATAAGAACACTCTTTTTCTTCCATGCCGCCAATTGCGCATATAAATCTTCATTTTGCGCAAAAATAAAGACGTGTTCCCCAAAAGTTGCCTTCAAAGAGCGGCAAGAAAGATGCCGAATGTTTTGCCTCGTTTTACGGCTTAATTCAAAAACATTTCAATAGCTGTTGCAGCGAATCAAATAATCTGCCAACGCTTTCCCGCCTTGCAAGTCTGTAAAGTCGATGAAGACGATGCCGCATTTCCGCTTACGGCCTTTCGCCAGACAAGCCGCCACCGGTTGGTTTATGCGGTTGGCAAAGGCCAAAGGCGTGCCCGAAGGCAGACCGGTGGCACTGGTGAAAGAGATTGCCCAACGACGCGAGGCGGCCGGCTCGGCAACCACCTTATCGAAGTGGCGGATGCAGGACGCAATTTTTTTATCCGCTTCCTTATCCGATTCGTATTGATATTCATCCTGAAGCAGGACTTTACCCTCCACCCCATCTTTACCGCGAAGCGTAAGCAGGCAGGACGCATTGTCAGCCCACCCGATGCAGGCAGCTCCCGGATAGCGTTCCATGACAAAGTCTCTATGCAAAAAGAGGATTTTGCCGCGACACTCTCCGAGCGTCAGCCCCGGATGGAAATCCGTCACGAAATAGCGTTGATGGGCAGGGATAAGCAAAGAAGAGGATAAAAGAGATGCGTAGTCTTCCGACGCACCCCCTTCTTTCTTCAGCGACACAACCAGCGTTTCAGAAGGATGTGCCTGCAAAAAGGCGATGAAAGCGAGTAGCACGTCTTCTTCCCAATAGATGCCCTGAAAGGCATGGCTGTGGAATATGCCCAGCTTATTCTTCCTTTTCCGCAGACGGATATCAAAAGCACGTATGCCTTGTTGCAACTGTCCGGCGATGCTCAGGGTTTGCGTTCTCAACGTACGTCCCCCTCTCGTGCTCCCACTGTCGTGCGTGCCGGGGACAGACAGTTTGCACATCGGCAATGTGTCATGGAGTGCTTTCATCCATTCCTCCTTTCCGGTTTCGGTCAAAAAGCCTGCACTTACGGCACAGATGCAAGGAACAGCCATCCATACAGCCAGCATCCATATAGCAAAGATTCGCTTCCAGTTCTGTCTCATGGTGTTTCTTATAAATGCTTTACTTTCACAAATATAGAAAATCCATTCATCGATTTCGGTCCGAAAAACGCATATAAATCCTCATTTTGCGCAAATCAATGCGATGTCTCTTATCCAGATTTGGGATGAGTGCCACTGTTCTTCCCGCCCTGAAACTAAAAGTTTCACCCTCCGTCTTCGGGATGGAACTCACCTCCCAATACAACTTAGGATACCTCCCAATACGACTTAGGGGTACTTCAGTCGTATTGGGAGGTATCCTAAGTTGTATTGGGAAATCGCTTCCCTATCATACACATACAGGTGGGAAATAAGGTTTCAATCGTCAGGAAACACTTCTGACGGGGTGAAACCCTGCGAGTGGCGCTTTATTGGCCACCAAACAATCGGTCAAAAAAAACGGGCGGAAAAGGCTTCATAGCGGGTTCGGTGGCTCCAACGGAGCCTCATCCCAAAACAAACTGCAAATGATTATCCGTGCTCTGCTCCTCGTCCAAAGCAAAGCCTTCCCATGCGAAAGTCCTCAGTTCTTCCGGGCAATCGATACGGTTCTTGATGATATAGTGCACCATCTCGCCACGGCACATCTTGGCATAGACGACCACCGTCTTCCGCTTGCCGCCTTTCATCACCTGAAAATCGGGCGTAATCACACGCACCTCTTGCTCCACCCGTTTCCAGTCGAACAAGTCCTTCATCTCGCCGCTTGCCAGATTGACAAGCACTCCGCCCCGATGCTTGATTTCGGCAATGAAATAATCCGTCAGCAAAGGCTTCCAGTAGTCGAACATAGAGATGCCTCCCTTTTCCGGCAGCCGTACATCGCCCTCCATACGATAGAGCCTGATGCCATCCAAAGGGCGAAGCAATCCGTAGAGAAAAGAGGTGATAAGCAGATGGTCTTGGGCGTAACAAAAATCGTCTTCCGTAAAATCTTCCGGCAAGATACGCTTGAACACAGCGCCCGTATAAGCACAAATGGCGGGAACAGGAAGGTTGTCCGCCGAACAGAAATCATGGAAGCGCAGGCTGTTCTCAGCGGCAATCTTGGCATTCACCCGCAAAAGTTTCGCCAACTCCGATGCCGAATACTGCGACATCTCCAGCGCATGTAGCACAGCCTCCGCCTCAAACCGGGGAACAGTGACACGGGGCACGGCTATGGAACCGCACGACGGTGTCATGGTCTTTGCACAAGATATAAAACTAAGCATAAGGAAGCCTCTTTGGTTTTTCGTGCAAAATAAAGCCTTTTCAACAAAGAATACAAAAGCTCTCAATATTTTCTTTAGAATTAGTCTTAGTTTCAAGAGTTTTTCATACCTTTACAGCTTGCAGGAGTATAGCGTGCCCATTCAGGGCGGAAAAGCCCGTTATTCCCCACATGGCCGGAAAGCTGTGTGCCTGAGACAAGAAAAAGAAAAAATAATATATAAAATGACTCACAAATGGAATTATCAACCCATTACACCCGAACAGACAGAAGCAAGCCGGCAGTTGGCCCAAGAATTGGGGATTAGCCCGATACTCGGACGATTGTTGGTGGAGCGGGGAATAACAACGGCATCGGATGCCCGGAAGTTTTTCCGCCCGCAACTGCCCGACCTATACGACCCGTTCCTGATGAAGGACATGGATGTGGCCGTGGAACGTCTGAACAAGGCAATGGGGAAAAAAGAGCGTATTCTGATTTATGGAGATTATGACGTAGACGGCACTACGGCCGTGGCGCTGGTCTACAAGTTTATTCAACAATTCTATTCGAACATCGACTATTACATTCCCGACCGCTACAACGAGGGATACGGAGTTTCGTTCAAAGGGGTGGACTATGCCGCAGAAAGTGGCGTAGGCCTGATTATCGTTCTGGATTGCGGCATCAAGGCCGTAGAGGAAATCACATACGCCAAGGCGAAAGGCATCGATTTCATCATTTGCGACCACCACGTACCCGACGAAGTGTTGCCCCCCGCCGTAGCCATCCTGAATGCCAAACGGGAAGACAACACCTATCCCTACGAGCACCTATCGGGATGCGGCGTAGGGTTTAAGTTCATGCAGGCATTCGCCATCAGCAACGGCATCGAATTTCACCACCTGATACCTTTGCTGGATCTCTGTGCTGTCAGCATCGCATCGGACATCGTGCCCATCATGGGCGAAAACCGTATCTTGGCCTACCACGGGCTGAAGCAGTTGAACAGCAACCCCAGCGTAGGACTGAAAGCAATCATCGACGTTTGCGGACTGACGGATAAGGACATCACCGTGGGCGACATCGTATTCAAGATAGGTCCCCGAATCAATGCTTCCGGACGCATTCAGAACGGGAAAGAGGCTGTCGACCTGCTCACGGAGAAAGATTTCTCCGTGGCTCTGGAGAAAGCCGGCCAAATCAACCAGTACAACGAAACCCGCAAAGACTTGGACAAGACCATGACCGAAGAGGCCAACCAAATCGTGGCTGGTCTGGACGGACTGGCCGACCGCCGTTCCATCGTGCTGTATAACGAAGACTGGCACAAAGGTGTCATAGGCATTGTGGCTTCCCGCCTGACGGAGATTTATTATCGCCCGGCCGTAGTGTTGACACGCACGGACGACATGGCCACCGGGTCGGCCCGCTCCGTATCGGGCTTCGACGTATATAAAGCCATCGAATATTGTCGAGACCTGTTGGAAAACTTCGGTGGACATACCTACGCGGCCGGCCTCTCCATGAAAGTGGAAAACGTGCCGGCTTTTATGGAACGCTTCGAGGAATTTGTGTCGCAGAACATCCTGCCCGAACAGACTTGTGCCGTCATCGACATCAATGCAGAAATCGACTTCAAAGACATCACTCCCAAATTCTGCAACGATTTGAAGAAGTTCAATCCCTTCGGACCGGACAATACCAAACCCGTATTCTGCACGCACAATGTCTACGACTACGGCACCAGCAAAGTAGTGGGTCGCGATCAGGAGCACATCAAATTAGAATTGGTGGACAACAAATCGAACAACGTGATGAACGGCATTGCTTTCGGACAAAGTTCGCACGTGCGTTTCATCAAAACCAAGCGGTCGTTCGACATCTGTTATACCATCGAGGAGAATACCCATAAACGAGGAGAAATACAGTTGCAGATTGAGGATATAAGGCCGGAAGCCTCTTCTCCCGATTCCATCCAATAGACTGAAAGCCTCTCCCCCTACCCTTTCCTCCGTAGGGAGGGGAGCAGACAGACCGATTGCTATGAATAAAAGTAACTTTGCTTCCCGTTCCCTATGGGAAAAAAGACAAGAGGAGGTATCTTCTCCCCCTCCCTGCGGAGGAGGGGAACAGAGGGAAGAGGCTTCAGAGCCGAGGTTTCTCCTCCGGCAATATTGGGGCTACACCTCTTTCCGTGGCATTCAGGAAGACATCATCAACAGCATTCTTGCCGGTAAGGACACCTTGGGACTGATGCCTACGGGCGGAGGCAAATCCATCACATTTCAAGTTCCGGCACTCGCCCAAGAAGGGCTGTGCTTGGTCATCACTCCCTTGATTGCCTTGATGAAGGATCAGGTGCAAAACCTGAAAAAGCGAGGAATTAAAGCACTTGCCATTTATTCCGGCATGAGTCGGCAGGAAATCATCGTCGCATTGGAGAACTGCATCTTCGGTAATTTCAAGTTTCTCTACATCTCACCCGAACGACTGGATACCGATATTTTCCGTAGCAAGGTGCAGAAGATGAAAATCAGCATGATTACGGTAGACGAGAGCCACTGCATCTCGCAATGGGGGTATGACTTCCGTCCCGCCTACCTGAAAATAGCCGAAATACGGAAGTTACTGCCCGGCATACCGGTACTTGCACTGACAGCCACCGCCACCCCTGAGGTAATCAAGGACATTCAAAAGCGCCTGAACTTCCGCGAAGAAAACGTGTTCCGCATGAGCTTCGAGCGCCAAAACCTTGCCTACATCGTCCGGAAAACGGAAAACAAGACAGGAGAGTTGTTGCATATACTGCGCCGCATGTCAGGCAGCGCCATCATCTATGTGCGAAACCGCCGCCGCACAAAGGAAATCACCGAACTGCTGCATAACGAACACATCACTGCCGACTTCTATCATGCCGGACTGGACGATGCCACCAAAGACATCCGCCAACAACGCTGGCAAACAGGTGAGAGTCGAGTCATGGTTGCCACCAATGCTTTCGGCATGGGCATCGACAAACCCGACGTGCGCATTGTTGTCCACATGGATCTGCCCGACTCCATAGAAGCCTATTTTCAAGAAGCCGGTCGGGCAGGAAGGGATGGGGAAAAAGCCTATGCCGTCATCCTGTATGCCAAATCAGATCATGCAACTCTCCATAAACGCATTCCCGACACCTTTCCGGAGAAAGAATACATCAAGGACGTGTACGAGCACCTCCAATACTATTATCAAATGGCAATGGGAGACGGGCAAGGTTGCGTACGCGAGTTCAACATAGAGGATTTTTGCAGGAAATTCAAATATTTCCCCGTCCCCGTAGACAGTGCCTTGAAGATACTGACACAGGCCGGCTACTTGGAATACACGGACGAACAGGACAACGCTTCCCGACTGCTGTTCACCATCCGAAGAGACGAACTCTACAAACTGAAAGAGATGGACGAGGAGACGGACAAGCTCATTCAAATCATATTGCGCTCCTACACCGGTATATTCACCGATTATGCTTTCATTAATGAAGATTCGCTTGCCACACGTAGCGGACTCATGAGGCGGCAAGTGTACGAGCTGCTAATCCATCTTGCCAAGCTCCGTATCGTCAGTTATATTCCCCGAAAAAAGACACCTTATATAATATACGCGCGCGAACGAGTAGAGAAACATCATCTGCAAATTCCTCCTTCGGTATATGAAGAGCGAAAGGCACGCTACGAAAAGCGCATCTCCGCCATGCTCGATTACGCCGGCAACGCTACGGCATGCCGTAGCCGCATGTTGTTGCGCTACTTCGATGAGAAGAACGAGCATAACTGCGGACAATGCGACACCTGCATCAGCCTGAAAAAAGAAGGGGCACATAAAGACGACCTTGCAAAGGAACTCGTCGAGGATGTACTCCGGGCACTTTCCGAACAAGCCATGACACCCGCTGCTTTGTCCGAACGGTTATCCACGGACAAGGAAACACTAACCCGTGTTCTGCACGGGCTATTGGACGAAGGACGAGTAATTGCCGTCAACGGGATGCTGGAAGTTAAGAAATAAATCATTACTTTTGCCGCAAAAAGGAGGTATCCCTCCTTCTCACTCTATTATATTTTATCCTTTTAAGACTTTAAAATATGGGATTCTTTACATCTTTCTTCTCAGGCAAAACAGAAAGCCCGGCAGATGAGAAACAGAAAAGCGACCGGAAGAATTTTGAAATATTCAAGTACGACGGTATGCGTGCACAGCGCATGGGCCGCGCAGACTATGCCGTGAAATGTTTCACGGAAGCCCTTGCCATTTATGAAGACTTCGAGACAATGGGCTATCTGGCACAAGTCTATATTCAGACCGGAGAAGCGGACAATGCGCGCAAATTGCTGGAGCAGATGACCCGGATAGAACCGGAACATACAGCTACCTACATCAGCCTTGCCAACGTGTGCTACATGCTGGAAGATTATACAGCCATGGCCGAAGCGGCAACAAAAGCCATCGAGATAGAAGAAGGCAATGCCATGGCCCATTACCTGCTTGGCAAGGCCGACGACAGCCGGGGAGACGGGATAATGTGCGTTGCCCACCTCACAAAAGCCATCGTGTTGAAAGAGGATTTCACGGAAGCCCGCTTGCTGCGTGCCGAAGCATTGACCAGGATGAAACAATACAAGGAGGCGATGGAGGATATCGACGCCATTCTGGCACAAGACCCCGAAGAAGAAGCTGCGCTGTTGCTGCGCGGAAAAATCAGAGAAGCCACCGAAGACGAAGATGCGGCGGAAGCCGATTATCGCCTCGTGACAGAGCTGAACCCCTTCAACGAACAAGCATTCTTGTATCTGGGCCAGCTTTACATCAACCGCAAGAGGCTGACAGAAGCCATTGAACTCTTCACCGAAGCCATTGAGCTGAATCCGGATTTCTCGACAGCCTATCACGAACGCGGACGTGCCAAGCTGTTGAACGGAGATAAGGAAGGCGCTACGGAAGATATGAAGAAAGGTTTGGAGCTTAATCCCAAAGAGGTAAAGAACATCACCGGGCAATATAACGGGCAGCCGGGCGGACAACAGACGGACATATTGGGATTATAGAAAAGAGGATGAGAGAGATGCCGGAAAGCAAATCTGCAAGGTTTGCAAAAACATGCCGCCTTCTAAAAAAGATACCGGTCTGAAATAAAAAACATCCTTTTTTATTTGTATGTAAAAGAAAAGCATTACTTTTGCCGCATAATTCAGAAAAAACAGAGAATAATAAGTATGAAATCATTTGCTTACGCATATTACTTCTTTTTTTACTTTTACTTTGGTCGGAAAGTAGAGCGGGAGTTTGTATGTGTCAAGTGACAGTGATGCTTAAGAACTGAACAGAGAGAACAAGTAAAAATACTGAATCCCGCTCCATCCGTATGGAAGCGGGATTTTTTTATAGCAATAAAGAACCCGAAGAAATAAAAAGAATGAAAAAGGTTGCCATTCAAGGAACAGCAGGCTCTTTTCACGACATAGCCGCCCACAAATACTTCGAAGGAGAAGAAATAGAGCTGATTTGTTGCGCAAGCTTCGAAGAGGTGTTTGCCGCCGTCAAGAAAGACAGCAAAGTGATAGGCATGCTGGCCATAGAGAATACCATCGCAGGAAGTCTGCTGTACAACAACGAACTGCTGCGACAAAGCGGAGCGCAAATCGTGGGAGAGCATAAACTGCGCATCTCGCACAGTTTCGTATGCCTGCCCGAAGAAGACTGGAGAGACATCACGGAAGTCAACTCCCACCCCATTGCCCTGATGCAGTGCCGCGAATTTCTGAGCAAACATCCCGAAATCAAAGTGGTGGAGGCCGAAGACACCGCGCTGAGCGCTGAAATCATCAGGAAAAAGAACCTGAAAGGGCATGCCGCCATCTGTTCCAAAACGGCAGCCGAGCGTTATGGAATGAAAATCCTGCAAGAGGGAATAGAGACAAACAAGCACAACTTCACCCGCTTTCTGGTGGTGGCCGACCCTTGGCAGGCAGACGAGCTGAACCGCCACCGCAAGAAGGAAGTCGACAAAGCGAGCATGGTATTCACGTTGCCGCATACGGAAGGAAGCCTCTCGCAGGTATTGTCCATCCTCTCTTTCTACAACATCAACCTGACCAAGATACAGTCTCTGCCCATCATCGGGCGCGAATGGGAATATCAATTCTATGTGGATATCGTTTTCGACAATGTACTCAGATACAAACAGTCCATTACGGCTATCACCCCCCTGACGAAAGAACTCAAAATATTAGGAGAATATGAAGATGGAAAATCAAGCATCTAAAATAAAGCCGGCCCACCGTCTGGCAAGCGTAAGCGAATACTACTTCTCGAAGAAGCTGAAAGAAGTGGCACAGATGAATGCCGAAGGAAAGGATGTCATCAGTCTGGGCATAGGAAGTCCCGACATGCCGCCTGCCGAAAGAACCGTGCAAGCCCTTTGCGAAGCGGCCAAGAATCCGGACGGACACGGCTACATGCCTTATACGGGCATTCCCGAACTGCGCCGGGCATTTGCCGGCTGGTATAAGAAATGGTATGGCGTGGAACTGAATCCCGATACGGAGATACAACCGCTCATCGGTTCAAAAGAAGGTATCCTGCATGTCACGCTGGCCTTTGTCAATCCGGGCGAACAGGTATTGATTCCCAATCCCGGCTACCCCACTTACACGTCGCTCAGCAAGATACTTGGCGCCGAGGTGGTGAACTACGACTTGAAAGAAGAAAACGGCTGGATGCCCGACTTCGATGAGCTGGAAAAGATGGACACAAGCCGTGTAAAACTGATGTGGACCAACTACCCCAACATGCCGACGGGAGCTAACGCCACCCCTGAACTTTATGAAAAACTGGTAGACTTTGCCCGCCGAAAGGACATCGTCATCGTAAACGACAATCCGTACAGCTTCATCCTGAACGAACACCCCATCAGCATACTCAGCGTGCCGGGAGCCAAGGGCTGCTGCATCGAGCTCAACTCCATGAGCAAAAGCCACAACATGCCGGGATGGCGCATCGGCATGTTGGCCTCGAACGCCGACTTCGTTCAATGGATACTGAAGGTGAAGAGCAACATAGACAGCGGCATGTTCCGCGCCATGCAACTGGCTGCGGCCACCGCGCTGGAAGCAGAAAAAGAGTGGTATGACGGCAACAACGCCAACTATCGCAACCGCCGCCGGCTGGCAGGAAAAATCATGCATGCCTTGGGATGCACCTACAACCCCGACCAGACGGGAATGTTTCTCTGGGGAAAGATTCCGGAGAGTTGCACGGATGTGGAAGAACTGACGGAGCGCGTGCTTCACAAAGCCCGGGTATTCATCACACCCGGTTTTATCTTCGGAAGCAACGGGAAAAGGTTTATCCGCATTTCGCTTTGCTGCAAAGACGATAAACTGGCCGAAGCATTGGAAAGAATCAGGAAAATAAACGAATAATATTTATAAAGAAAGATATGGAACTTGAATTAGAACCCATCACACTGTCCGGCGTAGAAAACAAACGGCCGCTGGTAATAGCCGGCCCGTGCAGTGCCGAAACCGAAGAGCAAGTAATGACCACCGCCAAGCAGTTGGCCGACAAAGGTATCAAGATATTCCGTGCCGGAATATGGAAGCCGCGCACCAAACCGGGCGGATTCGAAGGCATCGGTGTGGAAGGTCTGCCTTGGCTGAAAGAGGTAAAGAAAGAGACAGGCATGTACGTATCCACCGAGGTGGCCACCGCCAAGCATGTGTACGAGTGCCTGAAAGCAGGCATAGACATCCTTTGGGTGGGTGCGCGCACCACTGCCAACCCCTTTGCCGTGCAGGAAATAGCAGACGCATTGAAAGGCGTAGACATCCCCGTACTGGTGAAAAATCCCGTAAACCCCGACCTTGAGTTATGGATCGGAGCTTTGGAGCGAATCGGCAATGCCGGTCTGAAGCGGCTGGGCGCCATTCACCGCGGCTTCAGCAGCTACGATAAGAAGATATACCGCAACCTGCCGCAATGGCACATCCCCATCGAGTTGCGCCGCCGCATCCCCAACCTGCCCATCATCTGCGACCCCAGCCATATCGGCGGGAAACGCGAGCTGATAGCTCCCCTTTGCCAGCAAGCCATGGACTTGGGGTTCAACGGTCTGATTGTGGAAACCCACTGCAACCCCGACTGCGCATGGAGCGATGCCGCCCAGCAGGTGACACCGGACGTGCTGGACTATATCCTGAACCTGCTCGTCATCCGCAAGGAGACGCAAAGCACGGAGAACCTCAACGAGCTGCGCAAGCAGATCGACGAATGCGACAACAACCTCATACAGGAGCTGGCCAAGCGCATGCGCATCGCCCGCGAAATAGGTACTTACAAGAAAGAGCACGACATGACCATCCTGCAGACCGGACGTTACAACGAGATTCTTGAAAAGCGCGGTTCGCAAGGTGCGCTCTGCGGCATGGACTCCGAATTCATAAAGAAAGTATTCGAGGCCATACACGAAGAGAGCGTGAGACAGCAAATGGAAATCATCAACAAATAAAGGCCGGTTGCCGCCGCAAGGCGGCCAACCGCATCCACCCCCTATAGAAGAAGTTATGCGAATACTTATACTTGGAGCCGGAAAAATGGGCTCTTTCTTCACAGACATCCTGAGCTTTCAGCACGAGACGGCCGTGTTCGACGTCAACCCGCATCAGCTGCGCTTCGTCTACAACACCTACCGCTTCACCACGCCGGAGGAAATAAAAGATTTCGAGCCGGAGCTGGTCATCAATGCCGTCACGGTGAAGTACACGCTCGACGCCTTCCGCCAAGTGCTGCCCGTGCTGCCCAAAGACTGCATCATCAGCGACATTGCCTCGGTGAAGACCGGACTGAAGAAATTCTACGAAGAGAGCGGTTTCCGCTACGTGTCTACCCACCCCATGTTCGGCCCCACCTTTGCCAGCCTCAACAACCTGAATACCGAAAATGCCATCATCATCAGCGAAGGCGACCACTTGGGCAAAATCTTCTTCAAAGACCTGTATCAGACCATGAAGCTGAACATCTTCGAATATACCTTCGACGGGCACGACGAAACCGTGGCATACTCCCTGTCCATCCCGTTCGTCTCCACCTTCGTGTTTGCGGCGGTGATGAAGCATCAGGAAGCGCCGGGAACCACCTTCAAAAAGCACATGGCCATTGCCAAAGGCCTGCTGAACGAAGACGACTACCTGTTGCAGGAGATTCTTTTCAACCCCCGCACCCCCTCGCAGGTGGAGAACATCCGTCTGGAGCTGAAGAATCTGCTCACCATCATCAGCAACAAAGATGCCGAAGGCATGAAGAAGTATCTGACAAAAATCAGGGCGAACATCAAGTAAGCGGCGGAAAGCTGCCGCATCAGCCGTTGCTGAAACGCGCGAAAGAAAGCCGAAAGGACCCGAGTCCCGGCACAAGGCTTGAGGGGTGGGCGTCGTACGTACAAGAAAATCCTGTCGCCTGCAAGTAAAGTCCGGCGCGCCCTTATCTAAAATAGGAAGAGAACGGGGAGAAAACTCCATCGCAGGGCTTGCGTTGTACATCGCAAGCGCTAAGATGTACATCGCAGGGCGCAAGATGTACAACGCAAGCCCTGCGATGGAGAACACTTCCGTTAGAAGCGGATGTTTTCGTGCAGGAGCCGTCAACTTTCGGAAGGCATCCCGCAAACTTCTTCTCCGACTGTCGAACCCGCATTCAGACAAGCCCCCCAGGCAGGCCCTTATTCAAGAAATTCAAAAGCAGACAGGCTCTGAAATCCTGCCCGTACTCCGGCCCTTGCATTTTTTTCTTTGCAAGGGTCGATTTTATATGTACCTTTGCAGGCATGATAGACCAAGCCACCATAGACCGGATTTTGGATGCGGCTCAGATTGTAGATGTCGTATCGGACTTCGTCACCCTGCGCAAACGCGGTGTGAACTATGTAGGGCTCTGTCCCTTCCACAACGAGAAGACGCCCTCTTTCAGCGTGTCTCCTTCCAAAGGACTGTGCAAATGCTTCAGTTGCGGCAAGGGCGGAAACGCCGTTCACTTCATCATGGAGCACGAACAGATGTCCTACCCTGAAGCGTTGAGGTATCTTGCCAGGAAATACGGCATCGAGATCAAGGAACGGGAACTCACCAACGAAGAGAAGCAGGCGCAGAGCGAGCGCGAAAGCCTGTTCATCGTCAACAACTTTGCCCGCGACTATTTTCAGAACATCCTGAAAAACCATGCGGACGGACGGAGCATCGGCATGGCCTATTTCCGCAGCCGCGGCTTCCGCGACGACATCATCGAAAAATTCCAATTAGGCTACTCCACCGAAAGCCACGATGCCCTTGCGCAAGAGGCACTGAAGAAAGGATATAAGAAAGACTTCCTCGTCAAGACCGGCCTTTGCTACGAAACGGACGACCACCGTCTGCGCGACCGCTTCTGGGGACGGGTCATTTTTCCCGTACACACACTCTCGGGCAAAGTGGTGGCCTTCGGCGGGCGTGTGCTGGCCGGTGCCACGAAAGGCGTAAAAGTGAAGTACGTCAACTCTCCCGAATCGGAAATCTATCACAAAAGCAATGAGCTTTATGGCATCTACTTCGCCAAGCAAGCCATCGTGAAGCAAGACCGCTGTTTTCTGGTCGAGGGCTATACGGACGTCATCTCCATGCACCAGTCGGGAGTAGAGAACGTGGTGGCCTCTTCGGGAACCGCGCTTACTCCCGGACAAATCCGCATGATTCATCGCTTCACCAACAACATGACCATCCTTTACGATGGCGACGAAGCGGGCATACATGCCTCCCTGCGAGGCATAGACATGCTGCTCGAAGAAGGCATGAACATCAAAGTCTGCCTGCTGCCCGACGGCGATGACCCCGACTCGTTTGCCCGCAAGCACAATGCGACGGAGTTTCAGGCTTTCATACAAGAAAACGAAACGGACTTCATCCGCTTCAAGACCAATCTGTTGCTGGGAAGCGCAGGGACAGACCCCATCAAGCGTGCCGAACTCATAGGAAGCCTTGTGCAAAGCATCTCCATCATCCCCGAGGCCATTGTGCGCGATGTCTACATCAAGGAATGCGCCCAACTGCTGCATGTGGAGGACAAACTCCTGGTTTCTGAAGTTGCCAAACGGCGCGAAAAGCAGGCCGAACAACAAGCGGAGCGTGCCGAACGCGAACGGCGGGCAGCCAATGCCGCAAGAGGAAATGCAGAGGCAGGCAGCAACGGCAATAATGCCGATATGCCTCCTTCCGAACCGACTTCGCAGCAGGGAAGTGATTATCCTCCCGAAAACGTTCCGCCTTCCGATTTTCCCGGTGTGGCTCCACCTCCTTTTTCGCAGCAGGAAGAAGCGTACGTATCTTTCATTCCGCAGGAAGGAAAAGAAGGACAGGAGTTTTATAAGTACGAACGGTTGATTCTCCAAATGGTGGTGCGCTACGGAGAGAGAGTGATGTGCAATGTCAGCAATGAAGAGGGACAGGAAGTCCCCATCACCGTAATCGAATACATCGTCGACGACCTGAAAGAAGACGACCTTGCCTTTCACAATCCGCTTCATCGGCAACTGCTGGCCGAAGCGGCCGCCCACATCCACAGCGAAGGATTCATTGCCGAACGGTACTTCATGTCGCATCCCGACCCCACTATCAGCAAACTGAGCGTGGAGCTTATCAGCAATCGCTATCATCTAAGCAAATACCACTCGAAAAGCCAGAAGATTGTAACGGACGAAGAACGCCTCTACGAATTGGTCCCTTTGCTGATGGTAAACTTCAAATATGCCATCGTCAGCGAGGAACTGAAGCACATCATGCGTGCCCTGCAAGACCCTGCCGTCATCAAGGACGAAGCACGTTGCGACAGCACCATGAAGCGCTACAACGAATTGCGCGAAGTGAAAAGCCTCATGGCCAAACGATTGGGAGACAGAGTCGTGATAAGTTTCTGATTCCAAGAAATTCAAGCAGAATAGACAAGTAAAAGAGATAAGACCGAGAATAAAAGAGTCCTTTTACGAGTTATTCCGAATTAAATTCATAAACTCTTCACGGGTTTTGGCCTGATTGAAGGCTCCGGTAAAATCGGAAGTGGTGGTAATGGAATTCTGCTTCTCAACACCACGCATCTGCATACACATATGCTTGGCCTCTACTACTACCATTACGCCCAGTGGATTAAGAGTATCCTGAATGCATTCCTTGATTTGCAGCGTCATGCGTTCCTGCACCTGCAAGCGATGAGAAAAGATGTCTACCACACGGGCTATCTTGCTCAGCCCCGTAATGTAGCCGTTAGGAATATATGCCACATGCGCCCTGCCATAAAATGGAAGCATGTGATGCTCGCAAAGCGAGAAGAAATCAATGTCTTTCACAATAACCATCTGACTGTACTCTTCCTGAAACTTGGCCGAACGGAGTACTTCATGCGGATCCATATAATACCCTTTCGTCAACGACAGCATGGCTTTTGCCACACGTTCGGGTGTTTTCTGCAAACCTTCACGCTCGGCATCTTCGCCCAACAAAGTGAGGATGCGATGATAATGTTCCTTCAGCTCGTCCAATGAAGGAGATACGATTTCTTCTTTTCCTAACATGATTCTTTTTTTATAGAAGAATGTTTATCTGCTCTCTTACAATCGATACTTCTTTAAACACACCGGTAGCACGCAACCGACGCATCATGGCATCTGCCTCTTCAATGCTGCGATAGTCTCCTGCACGGCACAACCAACGGGGAGGATTGAAAGAAGTATATACCGTAAGGTCCGGGAAATATTCTTTGATGCGGGCAGCTACCGCATAAGCCTCGTTCTTGGCCTGACGGGTATTGTTACCGGCATAAACCTGTATGCGATAGCCCGAACTCTTAATCGTTCTCGGTTCATCCGTACCGACAGCGGGAACAGCCTCCATACCTATCAAAGCCGCAATACGGGCATCTTGATGAATGGTCACCTTGCCTTGTCCCGGCACATTGCGCTCCAAGCTTTTCACAATATTATTCTGCGCAATAGAAAAGGTTGCAAAAACAAAACATACAATCAAAAGCAAACCAGACTTCTTCATAACAGTTGATTAAATGATAATTATAAATAACGCAGCCAATGGCCTATCGTTGGCTCGAATTGGGCGGATTTCACGGATTGAATAAAAAACTCAGATAACCCGTGAAATCCGCACCAGAACATTATATCATAATGCAAAAGTTTTTTTACTTGAAAGCATCGATAATGCCCTTGAAGTCAGCAACACTCAAGGCAGCACCGCCAATCAAACCGCCGTCTACATCCGGATTGGCAAACAACTCCTTCGCATTAGAAGGCTTGCAACTGCCGCCATAAAGAATAGAACAATTTTCCGCTATTTCCTTGCCGTACTTCGCAGTCACTGCCGAACGGATGAAAGCATGGATTTCCTGAGCCTGAGCCGGAGTGGCAGTCTTACCGGTACCGATAGCCCAAACCGGTTCGTATGCCAAAACAATCTTAGAAAAATCTTCGGCAGGCAGAGAGAAAACGGAAGTCAATTGCGAAGCCACAACCTCATTCTGTTTGTCGGCTTCGCGCTCTTCCAACACCTCGCCGATACAGAATATCGGAGTCAAGCCGTTGGCCAAAGCCAGTTTTACCTTTTCTTCGAGAATGGCAACAGTTTCGCCATAGTATGCACGACGTTCCGAGTGTCCCAAAATCACATACTTTGCTCCGGTAGAAGCAACCATAGAGGCAGAAACCTCACCCGTATATGCACCCGATGCCTTGTCTGCACAGTTTTCTGCACCTACACTGATTTTGGCGGCGTCTACCAAAGGAGTAACAGACGCCAAATGAATAAATGGAGTACAAATGATTACATCACAATTGGGCTTTTCATTAGCCAATGCTTCATCCAGTTCTTTTGCAAGAGCAACACCCTCTTGAAGGGTTTTGTTCATTTTCCAGTTTCCTGCAACAATGTTTTTTCTCATCTTGTTTATTTATTAAAAGGGTTAATATATTTCTTGTTTGAATTACTATTTATGATTTAAAGAGTTGCCGGATGAATCGGCATTTATATTACCTTTTCTCATTCTTTTTCTTTCCCGTCGCTTCACAACCAAGATATCAAGACCGATCACCATCAGCAAAGGGATGATGAACCACAACAACACATAGCCTATGGTGCGTACATCGCTTTCCTGTTTCTGTTCCCCTAAAGGGAGGTTCTCCAAACGGTCGGTCAGAACATATTCATCCGGCAGATAATCGTCGGCCCATTTGTTCAATACCGTTCCATCTTTTATCAGCAACAACCCCGGATTGGAACGGATAATGGTTTTCAATGTAATGTCGTCCATCTGACAGAACGGGTATTCCGCTCCGGTTTTATCACGCCACACATCTATCTCATCCGCCGGCGAAGAAGTCAGGGCATAGAAGCCGTAACCATGCTCCACACTGTAATCATATATCTCGTTGATAAGGTCGATATTGCTATCGTCAGCTTCTTCTATGCGATGTGCAATCAGCAAAAACGTATATCCTTTATCGGACAAGACACTGTCTGTTATATCTTCCCATGTATCCAGACTTGTCATCGAAAAGTCATGAATGGAAGGCTCATATCCTTTCTCTTTCAGTATGGTGCGCGCCTTTATAAAAGTCCATGTACTATCAGGATAATCCTCCAATGTAAACTCCCGACGTTCGCCATTCTTTTCTAAAACGAACCGACTCTCAAAGACGCTTGGTTTGGCTCCTTCCGGAATCTCCATGCCTGTCCTGATATTCTTTCCGATCTTATAAGGACGAAAATCCAGTATCGGCAAGTTCTGCAAACAATAAAAAGATAAGAAAAACACAAACAGAAACGTATACATGGAAATCATCCACTCTATCTTGGGAGTGATAAAACGTACCTGCAGCTCCTGCCATTTGAATACTGAGATTGCCGCCATCAATAGCACTGCATTCTTACCGAAAGTCTGCCAATTGGTCAAAACCCAAGCATCACCGAAACATCCGCAATCAGAAACCGGATTAGTCAAGGCCAGATAGAATGTCAAGGGAGTAGCTACAAGCATGAACAGCAATACCAAGGCGGCTGCCATCTTACGCCGTATGCCCAAAAGTAAGAAAACACCGATGCCGAATTCCATAGCAGGCAATACTATTCCCATCAGCAAGGAGAACCCGGGCGAAATCCAAGAAGTCATGCCGAAAGCAGCCAGATAGTCCTCAATCTTATAGTAGAAACCTAATGGGTCGACCGCTTTTACAAAACCGGAAAATACAAACAAGGCTCCAAGCAGCAAACGGCAGAAGTTAACCCATATCTTCTCGACAATATGTGTCTTGTCAATCTCCAAATTCAATCTTAATTAAGCCGAAGACGGAATAGTTAATCATATCCATATAGTTGGCGTCAATCCCTTCTGAAACCAAAGTTTGCCCGGAAAGGCTCTCAATTTGCTTGGTTCGTCCAATCTTCATTAAAATCAAATCGGTGTACGAGCTAATACGCATACTACGCCACGCTTCATCATAATCATGATTTTTGGCAAGCATCAAATCCAATGACCTTCCGGCATATTTATCATACAATACCAAAGCCTCTTCATTCGTTATGTCAGCCTTTTCGGCATAGCCCAATTCCAATTGTATCAAGCCGATTATTCCATAATTGACGATAGCAATGAACTCTGCACGGATATCTTCGTCAATCAGAGTGACCCCTTTTGTTTCAATGCTTCTAATGCGATTGGCTTTAATGAATATCTGATCTGTCACAGAAGAAGGACGGAGAATACGCCACGCCGGACCATAATCATGAAGTTTCTTAGAGAACAAATCACGACACACCGCTATGACATGTTCAAATTGTTGCTTGGTTTCTTTCATTTTCTAATCTTCGCATTTTGTGGCAAAGGTAGGAATAATTAAAGAAAAAAGAAAGAAAGGCATATCAAAAGTAGGAGAGCTCGCATTAAAAAGGAAGCACGGATTTCACGAATTGACACGGCTTCTATGATCCAAAAACCGTGAAATTCGTATAACCCGTGCTTAAAAAAGTGAGGAAATGCCTCAACACCCCCTCACCTCATTTTTATAGAGATTGTTTACGTTTTATGAGCAGCGCAAAACCTGTCCCGGACGCAAAACGGTTCTACGCGTAATTCTATTCAGTTTGCACAACTTATCAATGGTTGTACCCTGACGGGCCGCAATTCGTCCCAAAGTATCGCCCTTCTTCACTTTATAGAACAAACCTTCACCGACAGCCATTTGGCGTGCAGTGCTCGGAGTGCCCTTTGTCTTGTGGAATGTATATGAATCCGCAACGATATCTTGTTTTTCAAAATCAAACAGCAGAGCAGGGTCGATAGGAATTCCGAGGAAACGGGTCTCGAAGTGAAGATGCGAACCGGTGGAACGACCGGTATTACCACCCAAAGCTATCGGCTCTCCGGCCTTTACCAATTGATTCTCATCTACCATTTGTTTGGATAAATGACCGTAAACGGTTTCCAACCCATTATCATGACGAAGCACAATATATTTGCCATAGCCACGACGACCTTGATTCTTGACGATACGCACCTTGCCATCAAAAGCAGCCCGAATGGTATCTCCCACGTAAACCTTGATATCCAAGCCATAGTGCATTCTCCGCCTTCTGGGACGATAACCGAATATGTCCGTTATGCGGGTATTGGTGGTAGGCATACAAAAACCGGTCAAATCAAATGTATAGCTTTCCGGCACGATAGCGTCGCCATAGGCCTGCACACGTTCATTATTCCAGTCGGAATATAAATCCAAACCGGGATATAATGATTGTTCTGCACGTATCTGTTTTTGCAGGGACAATGAATCTACACTTTTTAATTTTCTGTCGATGGGAGCCTGACGTGCAATGAGGTCCTGAGAGAAAGAGTTCAGACTGACCATTGCTGCCGCTGCTAATAATGTCGTTTTAATCCAATTAAAATCCATTCGTTCCGTCATTCTTTTTGATATTTACTACACACGTTTTTCGGCTAACCAAAGGTCAGTAGCTTTACGTAAATATCCAGATTGATTAAAAAATTCTCCCAAAGGTAAGATTTTCTCCGAAAAACGAGCTGAGACATTAAGTATTTTTTTCAGAAGAAGGTAGTAAAGGGAAACCAAAACTTGTCTTAAACCTTTATAAATAGGAAAGTTAGAAGAAAACATGTTTTACAGCATAAGAACGCAAGCAAAACGAATATTTAGTCATTTCTCAACTGATAGCCGCCCAATTAACATTCGTTTTTCTCAAGGCTTTCAACTGCTGCCACAATATTTCATTCTCAGGAAGCACTCCATTAGGGTCGGTATCCACCACACTCTGCGCCACTTCGCGAACATATTGCAACAATTGTCCGTCACGGACTATATCGGCAATTTTCAGATCAAATGCGACACCACTTTGCTGAGTACCTTCCAAATCGCCCGGCCCACGCAACTTCAAGTCCGCCTCCGCTATCTCAAAACCGTCATTGGTGCGTACCATGATTTCCAAACGTTTCCGCGTGTCTTCGGCCAATTTATATCCTGTCACCAAAATACAATAAGACTGCTCGGCTCCCCGCCTTACACGACCCCGAAGCTGATGAAGCTGAGACAATCCGAAACGCTCGGCATTTTCGATAATCATCACCGAAGCATTCGGTACGTTTACACCTACTTCTATCACCGTAGTAGCCACCATTATCTGTGCTGCACCGGACACAAACAGTTGCATCTGCGCATCTTTCTCGGATGCTTTCATCTTACCATGCACCTTGCAAACTTTACACTCAGAAAATTCTTCCCGAATATGCAGATAGCCTTCTTCGAGATTCTTCAAATCGATTTTCTCGCTTTCCTCTATCAATGGATAAACGATATAGACCTGCCGCCCCTCGGCTATCTGCTTGTGTATGGACTGATACAAGCTCATTCTGCGATTGTCAAACTGATGGAGGGTGACGATGGGTTTGCGTCCCGGAGGCAACTCGTCTATGACAGACACATCCAAATCGCCATACAATGTCATGGCCAATGTACGAGGAATCGGGGTTGCCGTCATAACCAACACATGAGGAGGTTGTACGTTTTTAGTCCACAGTCGTGCACGCTGGACAACACCGAAGCGATGCTGCTCATCAATCACCACCAAACCGAGAGAGGCAAAATTTACCGTATCCTCAATGACGGCATGCGTACCTACCAGTATGTGTATGTCTCTCGTCAACAAACCGGAAAGGATTGCTTCACGTCGTTTCCCTTTAATGGAACCGGTTAATAGCTCCACACGGATACCCATCCCGTACAGCAACTCACGGATGGTTTCATAGTGTTGGTTCGCCAAGATTTCGGTAGGAGCCATCATACATGCCTGATAGCCGTTATCAAGCGCTATCAGCATGCTCATCAGAGCAACCAATGTTTTTCCACTGCCCACATCTCCTTGCAGCAGCCGGTTCATCTGCTTGCCGGACCCCACGTCTCTGCGGATTTCTTTCAGAACTCTTTTTTGCGCATTGGTCAGTTCGAAAGGCAGATTCCGGGAATAGAATGTGTTGAAAATCTCTCCCACCTTTTCAAAAACATAACCGCGATACTTTCGTTGCCGGTCTTTTGCATATCGCAGTATATTCAACTGTACATAAAACAGTTCTTCAAATTTCAGGCGATATTGTGCCTTACGCAACAATTCCGGATTAGAGGGGAAATGAATGTTAATCAAGGCTTCCGTCAGTGGCATCAGATGATGTCGGGCAAGGATAGAAGGCGAAAGCGTCTCCGGCAACGGGTCTTGTAACTGCTGCACCACGGCGTTCATCATTTTCTCAATGGCATGCGAATTGAGAAAACTCCGTTTCATTTTTTCTGTCGTATTATAATAAGGTTGCAACCCCATGGAGGATAATTTTAAATCCGAGGCCGGATCTATGTCAGGATGCGCAATGTTTATTCTGCCATTGAATAAGGTCGGCTTACCGAACACGATATACTCCTGATGTACCTTATATTTTCCAATCAAGTATTTGATGCCTTGAAACCAGACCAAATCCACCACTCCCGTATCATCCGAGAAGTGAGCAATCAGTCTGCGCTGACGGCCTTCACCCACTGTCTCAAAACTCAAGATTTCTCCTTTCAACTGAATATAAGGCATTGCCCCGTCAATTTCCCGGATGGAGTAAATGCGACTGCGGTCTACATATTTATAAGGGAAATAATACAAGAGGTCGTGCAGTGAATAAATGCCCAATTCTTTATTGAGCACCGCAGCACGTTGCGGCCCTACACCCGGCAAATATTTTATGTCACGCGTGACTAAATCGAACATGATTCCGTAAGGACTGTGGCTATTTTCAAATCAAATGGAGTGGTTATCTTGATATTTTCCTTGTTACCTTCGGTCAAGAAAACAGATTCCCCCAACGCTTCCACCACAGAAGCATCATCTGTGAAGAGGGAAGTATATGCTTGCCCGTATGCTTTTTTCAGCAATTCCGCATCAAACACCTGAGGTGTCTGGACAAGTCTATAATCATCCCGATTGACCGTTACACTGCCATCTCCGGTCAGGCGGCGTACTGTTTCCACTACCTCTATCACCGGCACGACTGCTTTTTTTTCCGCAGCCAGTTTATAGCAACGGGCAATAACCTCCGGCGAAACAAACGGACGCACTCCATCGTGCACTCCGACCAAAGCCGGTGTTTTCACCAAAGCCAACCCGTTCTTCACAGAATGGAAGCGGGTTTCTCCACCATCCGCAATGACATGGGGCAATGAAAAGCGGCACTCCCTGCACAACTGTCTCCAATAGTCTTGCTGACTGTGAGGAAGCACCAATATTATTTGTATCTCCGAATCACTGTCATAAAAGGCTTCCATTGTGCGCATCAAAACCGGTTTACCCCCTACCGGGATAAACTGTTTGGGGAGTTCGCCTCCCATACGCAAGCCTTTGCCGCCGGCTACTATCAGAGCATACCGTGTCATAAATCACCGAACGCACATTGCTTCTTTCAATTCCTCTACCTTCTCTTTTCCTTTCAGCAGTTCCACGATGGCCAATGCAAATTCCATAGCGGCTCCCGGCCCTTTTCCCGTGATGATGTTGCCGTCTCTTTCCACCGGGGCGCCGGTGCAATCAGCCCCTTCGAGATACTGTTCGAATCCGGGATAACAAGTAGCCTTTTTACCTTTCAACAATCCCAGCTTGCCCAACACCATAGGAGCAGCACAAATGGCGGCTATCGGTTTTTGCTCCTCGGCAAAACGCAAAATAAGCTTACGCAGTTCGTCGCATTTCTCCAACGTTGCCGCACCCGGCATACCACCCGGCAGCAATACAAGTTCCGCATCGAAAAAGTCGCAATTCACCACATTCTTATCGCATAAGACAGGAATATCATGTGCTCCCGTCACTATTTCGTCGGGGGTAACGGTCACCATTTCCACATTCAGTCCGGCACGCCTCATCACATCCACAGATGTAAAAGCTTCGGTCTCCTCAAATCCGTCGGCAAAAAAAACATACACTGTACCCATAATTGTTTCTCCTTATCTATTTCAGGTTAAAATAATACGTTATCGTCCCTACTTGATTGTTCAACCCGCTCACTGCATTGAAACGAGCCTTTTTGGCCGCATCTTCCGCCGCCTTACGCAACGCGGGATTCACGGTATTTGTCTGGCGATTGATGCCGGTAGCTATTACATATCCGGCGGGATTCACGGTAATTGTTACAACCACCCTACCCTCGTCTTGCACGTTATATACCGGCCGAGGCAATCCTCCTTCACCGATGGAACGTCCGCCGAGGCTGAATGTTCCGTAACCTCCCGTACCGGAAGTTGCACCGGTAGGAGCATTTCCTTCAGGGCTACCCTGAAGCCCCTCACCTTTTGTATCTCCTTTACTGTCCATCCGGGCTCCTTTACCGAAAGCACCGGCCACACGCCGGCGTGCAGCCTCTTCCGCTTCCTTACGCTCTCTTTCGGCTTTGGCCTCCGCCATTTTGCGAGCGTCTTCCGCTTTTTCGGCTTCTGTCTTTTCAGGCTTTTTCACTTCTTTCGGTTTCTTCACTTCTGCCTTGGGCTTCAGCGCAACGGTTTCTTCCGCTTCCTGCGTAATGATGTCCTGTTCCTCCGTTTCCTGCACTTGTGCGGCAGGTTCTTCCGGCATAACGTCTACTTTCACCAAAGAGGGATCGGCAGCCCCAAGCGCATCGGACACCTCTCCCAACATGACAGGCACTCCTCCCTCTTCCATCGGTTCAGGCAACGCAAATCCCACCAGTATCAAAAGGGCAATGATGGCTGCATGCACCAAAAGCGCACCCGCCACACCAATATATTTTCCTTTTTTCTTCTGATTCAACATACGGTATCTGCGTTTGAAGTAAACGACTAAAAACTATTTTCCTTCGGGTGGACGCGTTGCCAGCACCATCTTGAATTTGTTCTCGTTTGCGATGTTCAGCACTTTCACTATTTCCCTATAAGGTACTGTTTCATCGGCATACAAAGCAATGTACATTTCAGGCTCTCTCTCTGCGCACGATTGCAGAAAAGGCGTCAATTCCTCCAATGTCAACTGTTGCTCCCTGTCATTGCCGAAAGCGGCATAATAGTTCAGGCCGGCATCGATGATGACCCTTGTCAGAGGCTTGGCGGATGTCTGTTGCTTTCCTTGCGGCAACAACACCTTGATGGCATTGGGCGACACCATGGTAGATGTTATCATAAAGAAAATCAACAGCAGGAAAATCAAGTCCGTCATGGACGCCATGCTGAAAGAGGGTGATATTTTAGCTCTACGTTTTAACACTTTATGAATTGCTAATTATAAAATTTTCAACTACGAATCATCAATGCGCCGGTTCGTTCAGCAAATCCATGAACGCCATTGTCTTGGCTTCCATCTTATTGACCACGCCATCTACCAGCGTCACCAGATAGTTGTAGGAGAACATGGCTATGATGCCGACAATCAAACCGCCCACGGTGGTAATCATCGCTTCATAGATGCCGCCCGAAAGCATTGTGATGTCGATGTTGTTTCCGGCGTTTGCCATCTGCCAAAAAGCTCTCACCATACCGGTCACCGTGCCAAGAAAACCTATCATGGGCGCACCTCCGGAGATGGTTGCCATGATGGTCATTCCTTTCTCCAATTTGGCGACTTCAATGTTTCCCACATTTTCAATGGCGGCCTGCACATCGTTCACCGGACGCCCCAGACGACTGATTCCTTTTTCAATCATACGGGCAGAGGGTGTATTCACACTGCGGCAATAGGCAATGGCCGCTTTCAGCTCTCCACCCAGAATATAATCCTTTATCTTATCCATGAACAAGGGGTCTTCTTTTCCCGCCTTCCGGATAACATAATTACGTTCGAACAAGATATAGAAACAGAGCAAAGACATCAGGCCTAACACAATCATAATCCAGCCGCCCTTGATGGCCATGCTCCATAAGTTCATCTCATCGGAAGCGCTTACTTGGGTCAATACCGGATTGGCACCTGCGATGGAATCGGTCAGTGCCGGGGCCGCTTGGGCCAATAACAACATTATATTCATCAGCGAAGACAGTTTTTATATTCCTGAATAGTACGTTCCAGTCCCAGATACAGCGCATCGCTAATCAACGCATGGCCGATAGACACTTCGTCCAACCACGGAATGTTTTGATAAAAATAATTCAGATTGACCAAACTCAAATCATGCCCGGCATTCAGGCCCAAGCCCAAACTGCGGACTACCTTGGCGGCCTCGACAAAAGGGGCTACCGCCGCTTCCCGATTCTGAGGATATGCCTTCGCATAAGGTTCCGTATAGAGCTCCACGCGATCGGCACCCGCTTTGGCCGCATATTCTATCATTTCGGTTTCAGTAGAAACAAAAACGGAAGTACGGATGCCGGCATTGTTGAATTTATCCAATACTTCGTTCAAGAAATCGTAATTACTTTTAGTATCCCAGCCGGCATTCGAGGTTATTTGTCCGGGGCTGTCGGGCACCAAAGTGACCTGATGCGGTTTCACCTTCAAAACCAAGTCTATAAATTCGGGAGCGGGATATCCTTCTATGTTAAATTCCGTATGCAACAGCGGACGCAAATCATATACGTCCTTATGGCGTATATGCCTCTCATCGGGGCGAGGATGCACGGTAATCCCGTCGGCTCCAAAGCTCTCGCAATCCAACGCCACTTTTACGACATTCGGGATATCTCCTCCGCGAGCATTGCGCAGCGTTGCAATTTTGTTTATATTTACACTCAACCTTGTCATAATTCGCTTCATTGTTTTGGGCAAAAGTACAAATAATCGCGATACTTCGGCTGCATTCCAAGAAAAAAATAGCATATTTGCATCCTAATCCAACCATGTTTGTTATGAAGTTTGCCATATTCGGAAATACCTATCAGGCCAAAAAATCGTTTTACGCGGAAAATCTCTTCCGGTTGCTCAAGCAGCACGATGCACAACTTTGCATTTGCCGTGAGTTTCATCATTTCCTGACCGCCGACTTAAATCTAAACATTCCGGCGGCAGAATTGTTTGACGGTGACAACTTTTTTGCCGACATGGTAATAAGCCTCGGCGGTGACGGCACTTTTCTGAAAGCCGCAAGCCGTGTGGGGAAAAAAGATATTCCTATTCTCGGCATCAACACCGGCCGTCTGGGTTTTCTGGCAGACATCTCACCGGAAGAGATGGAGGTTACTTTCGACGAGATTTACAATAATCACTATAAAGTGGAAGAACGAAGCGTCCTGCAACTAAGGTGCAACGACGATCATTTGATGAAGTCGCCCTATGCGCTCAACGAGATAGCGGTACTGAAGCGAGACAGCTCCTCCATGATTACCATCCATACCGCCATCAACGGCGCACCGCTTACCACCTATCAGGCCGACGGATTGATAATTGCCACCCCTACCGGCTCTACGGCCTATTCACTTAGCGTAGGTGGTCCGCTTATCGTTCCTCACAGCAAGACAATCGCCATTACGCCTGTTGCCCCTCACAGCCTTAACGTCCGCCCCATCGTCATCTGCGACGATTGGGAGGTTACACTCGATGTAGAAAGCCGTAGCCACAATTTTCTAGCTGCCATTGACGGACGCAGCGAATCGTGCAAGGAGACCACCCGCCTGCATATCTCACGAGCCGATTACAGCATCAAGGTTGTCAAACGGTTCAATCATGTCTTTTTTGATACGTTGCGCAACAAAATGATGTGGGGGGCAGACGTCAGATAGCCCGTTTCGTCCCCTCTTAATTCATTGCCCTGAACCGCAAGGTTCATACTCGTGTCCTTTCGCCCCTGACAACATAAAAACAGGAAGGCGTACCCACTCCAAGAGTCAGTGTAAATAAAAATCACGAAAATTACATCAAAAGGATTAAGAAAAGTAACAACATTATTACCTGTGTTCGGGATAGGCGGTTGCTTTTGCTAAAGATGAGGGGTTGCATCCTATCGGAGGGATATCTCCTGAACATGTCGGTTTACGGCGGTTTGGCAGAAGAGAGCCTTTTACGCCGACCGCCCTCCCCCCCCTGTTCGACAGCTGTAAGCCTTTGTCGTGACAGACACAAGTGTTTGAGCCGTCAGAGGCAAGTGTCTGACAGGGAAGGGGGCGAATGACTGATAATCAATTAGCATTGACTTTAAAATACAGGCCGACGGGTGAGGTTATTGACCTGCTTCTTATCCCGAACCCAGGTATTATTAATCTCTTCAGAAGTTCTCTTCCCGGAAAACCTGAAAAAGAAGAATCTTTTTCCATTTGGATAAACAAGAAAAGTTTCGGACAAAGAGCAAAGGTTCAACCCTGCACTCTTGTCCTTGCCGAAGCGTGAGCTTATGCTTGTACAAGTGAAGCCTTACGCTTATACAAGTAAAAGGCTACGTTTGTACAAGTAAAAAGCTACGCTTGTACAAGTGAGAGCCAACGCTTGTACAAGCGTAAATCGCTTATAATCAGCAACTGTTTTTAATTGAAGAGAAGAAGACTTTCAGTCATCCCCGTTGGCAACTTCCCCCTCTCCTGTTTTTACTTTCCTTCAGGTGTGGGATTACCTCTTCTAAGGTGCGGGATTACGTCTCGTAAAGTGTGGGGGCAGCCCCTCTAAAGCGTGGGGGTACGTCTCGTAAAGTGTGGGATTGTCCCCTCTAAAGTGTGGGCTTAGACTTACTCAGGTGTGGGCTTGCGCCTGCATACGTGTAAAAAGCCAAACCTCTTTGCATTACAAATAAGAAAGGATTTATCCGCCGGCTTTTCCGGATTGTTCCCTTTCAACGTAGAGAAAGAACGGAAAAACAGGAAGCGCATCATGGAATTTGCGTATAAAAAACACGGGAAGCGGTTTTCAACACCCGCTTCCCGTGGAATATAGTTTATCAGACACTTCTCAATCAAAGAGCGCCTACTTCCTTCAAAGCCTCGTTTGTTTTGTGAACAGCGGCTGCGCTGGCAGCGAATTTTGCTTTCTCATCGGCAGTCAGTTCCAGCTCCACAATCTTCTCGATACCGTTCTTACCCAAGATAACGGGAACACCGATGCAGATGTCTGATTCGCCGTATTCTCCTTCCAGATATACAGAGCATGGAATCATCTTCTTTTGGTTGTGAATGATAGACTCAACCACGTAAGCGCCGGCCGCACCCGGAGCATACCATGCAGAGGTGCCCAGCAATTTGGTCAACGTTGCACCGCCCACCATAGTGGCGGCAACCACTTCGTTCAGTTTCTCTTCGCTCAGCAAAGTACTTACAGGCTGACCTTTGTAAGTAGCCAGACGAGCCAACGGAATCATGGTCGTGTCACCGTGACCGCCGATAACCATGCCTTCTACTTCGTTGGCATTGCAGCCCAAAGCCTGAGACAAGAAATACTTGAAACGAGAGCTGTCCAAAGCACCTCCCATACCGATGATACGGTTCTTCGGCAAGCCCAGAGATTTCAATGACAAATAAGTCATCGTGTCCATCGGATTGGAAATAACCACAAATATAGCGTTCGGAGAATATTTCAGGATGCTTTGTGCAACCGACTTAACGATACCGGCATTTACTCCGATCAATTCTTCACGGGTCATACCCGGTTTACGAGGAATACCGGAAGTAATAACCACTACATCGGAACCGGCAGTCTTCTCATAATCGTTGGTACAGCCTACAACAGTGGTGTCGAAGCCCAGCAGTTGAGCAGTCTGCATCATATCCATTGCCTTACCCTCTGAAACGCCTTCTTTCACGTCCAGCATTACCACTTCGTCGGCCACTTCATTAAAGGCCAACACATTAGCGCATGTAGCACCTACGTTACCTGCACCCACTACGGTTACTTTTGACATAATTTCTAAAGTTTTTGTTTATAAGTATGCTTTAATTTTAAAGATACCACAAAAGTACAACGACATTCCTGATTAAAGAAATTTTTCCGCAATAATTTTAGTTAAAAGCAATCTTATACGCACACCTTGCGCATGCACAATAAACATCAGAGTTCTATTTTTCTTCTATGCCGCCCGGCATTGAATATCAAAACACAGAGCCTGCTGCAAAAGCGGCCGTAACCTCCCGCAACAAAAAAAGAGTCCGGTACAATACCGAACTCTTTCTGAAATCAATTAATAAATTTATTGCCCAACCTTTTGAAGGAGTGAACAAAGGGCACATCCCCCATATATAATGGTTGAATTATTCAGCCTTAGCCTCTTCAGCCGCAGGAGTTTCGGCAACCGGTGCTGCTGCTTCTACTGCAGGCGCTACTTCAGCAGCAGCTTTCTTTGAACGGCGGGTACGGGTAGCTTTCTTCGTTACCTTTTCCTTAGCCATATTCTCGTTATAGTCTACAAGCTCAATGAAGCACATTTCCGCATTGTCACCCAAACGGTTGCCAGTCTTGATTATACGCGTATAGCCACCCGGACGATCAGCAATCTTCACGGAAATCTCTTTGAACAATTCTGTTACAGCATACTTATCTTGCAAGTTGCTAAATACCACACGACGAGAGTTTGTCGTATCGTCTTTAGCTTTCGTAATCAAAGGCTCAACAAACTTCTTCAACGCCTTAGCCTTTGCAACAGTCGTAGTGATTCTTTTGTGCTTAATCAAAGAACACGCCATATTAGCCAACATCGCGTTTCTATGAGAGGCAGTACGACCCAAATGATTGAATTTCTTATTATGTCTCATTTTTTATTCTTTATCTAATTTATATTTAGAAATATCAGTTCCAAACGACAGATTCAGACTTTCCAGCAAATCATCAAGCTCGGTAAGCGATTTCTTTCCGAAATTTCTGAATTTCAGCAAATCGGTCTTGTTGAATTGCACCAAATCGCCCAAAGTCTCTACGTCGGCAGCCTTCAAACAGTTGAGGGCACGAACGGAAAGATCCATATCGACAAGTTTGGTTTTCAACAACTGACGCATATGCAGAACCTCTTCATCAAATTCTTCGTTGCCATCGGCATCGTTGCTCTCCAATGTAATCTTCTCGTCAGAGAAAAGCATGAAATGATAAATCAAGATCTTTGCTGCCTCCTTCAAAGCATCTTTCGGATGAATGGAACCGTCGGTAGTAATCTCAAGTACCAGTTTCTCGTAGTCAGTCTTCTGCTCTACACGGAAGTTTTCCACCTGATACTTCACATTACGTATCGGAGTATAAATAGAATCGATAGGAATTACGTTCACATCGGTGCAATATTCGCGATTCTCGTCAGCAGGGACATAACCGCGACCTTTGTTTATCGTAATATCTATCTGCATAGTTGCTTTTGAATCTAAATGACAAATAACTAACTCAGGATTTAACACTTCAAATCCAGTCAAATACTTACCTATGTCACCTGCTTTAAATTCACTTGAATTCTCGATTGTAATACTTACCTTCTCGCTCTCGAATTCTTCAACTACTTGCTTGAATCTCACTTGTTTCAGATTCAAGATAATGTTAGTAACATCCTCTTTAACTCCCGGAACATTGGAGAACTCATGCTCCACACCTTCTATCTTGATAGTGGTGATAGCATAACCTTCCAATGAAGAAAGCAGAATGCGGCGCAGTGCATTACCAACGGTAATACCGAAACCCGGCTCCAAAGGACGGAACTCGAATTTTCCGAATTTGGAGTCCGCTTCTAACATTAATACTTTATCAGGTTTTTGAAATGCTAATATCGCCATGAAATTAATTATTATTTAGAATACAATTCTACGATCAAATGCTCTTTAATGTTTTCAGGAATGTCCGCTCTTTCAGGCACATGCAGTAACTTACCCACCTTAGAGTTATCATCCCATTCCAACCAAGGATATTTGCTGTGGTTAAAACCTGCCAAAGAATTTGCAATCACTTCCAAAGACTTGGATCTTTCGCGAACTCCAATTACCTGACCCGGTTTTACCGCATACGAAGGAATATTTACGACCTCACCGTCCACAGTAATATGTTTGTGGCCCACCAACTGACGAGCTGCTGCACGAGTAGGAGCAATACCCAAACGGAATACAATATTGTCAAGACGTCCCTCCAACAATTGAAGAAGGATCTCACCGGTAATACCCTTAGCAGTTTCTGCCTTCTCAAACAAGTTACGGAATTGTTTCTCCAAAACGCCGTAGGTGTATTTGGCCTTCTGTTTCTCACGAAGTTGTACACCGTATTCAGAAGTCTTTCTCTTTCTTGAATTTCCATGCTGTCCGGGAGGATAGTTCTTCTTTGACAATACCTTATCTGCTCCAAAGATACCTTCACCGAATTTACGGGCAATTCTTGATTTTGGTCCAGTATATCTAGCCATTTCTTTTAAATATTTAATTGTTTATTCATGAACTCAATTTGTTGCAGCCGCGATTGTAGAGAGAAAGTTTACAATCCAAAAACAAAATCAAGTGTCATACTTATTAAAGGTAAATCTTAAACTCTACGTCTTTTCGGAGGACGACAACCATTATGCGGCAACGGAGTTACGTCAATAATCTCTGTAACCTCAATACCAGCACCGTGAATAGTTCTAATAGCAGATTCACGCCCATTACCCGGACCTTTCACATATGCTTTTACCTTTCTCAAACCAAGATCGTATGCAATCTTAGCGCAATCTTGAGCAGCCATCTGTGCTGCATAAGGAGTGTTCTTCTTAGAACCTCTGAAACCCATTTTTCCGGCAGAAGACCAAGAAATGATTTGCCCTTCGCTATTTGCCAGAGACACAATAATGTTGTTAAAAGATGAATGAACGTGCAATTGTCCATTAGCATCTACCTTTATATTTCTCTTTTTTGCTGCAACTGTTTTTTTTGCCATATCAACAATTATTATTTAGTAGCTTTTTTCTTATTAGCAACGGTTTTCTTTCTACCTTTGCGAGTACGAGCATTGTTTTTCGTGCTCTGGCCTCTTACAGGAAGACCGATGCGGTGGCGAATACCACGATAACAACCGATATCCATTAAACGCTTAATGTTCAATTGAACTTCAGAACGAAGGTCTCCTTCTACTTTATACTCTGCTCCAATGATCTCACGAATCTTGGCAGCCTGATCATCCGTCCAGTCTTTTACTTTCAGGTCTCTGTCAACACCTGCTTTGTCCAGAATCTTTGCTGAACTACTACGACCTATACCATACACATAGGTCAACGCAATTTCACCCCTCTTGTTTTGAGGCAAATCGACACCAACTATTCTTATAGCCATATACTAAATTATTTTTCTTGCAAAAATAATAATATTATCCTTGACGTTGTTTATACTTAGGATTTTTCTTGTTAATAACATACAAACGGCCATTACGTCTAACAATCTTACACTCTGGCGTACGTTTCTTTAAGGATGCTCTTACTTTCATATCTTAATTTCCATTTAAAATCCAAACAAAGTTGGATAATTCATTAATAATTAACTTTAGTTTCATATCTTTTTGTCAGGATGTTAAGAGGAAGTAGGCTCTGCTGAGGAGCAACCTACCAGCAATAAGCATCCTAACGGTACGCAGTAATGCTACTTTGGGAGGCGGTTACACGCCTCTCTTTTTGTATTACTGATATCGTCTGATATGGCTAAGAAAACCTAACCATAATCCTATGGTAAAACAAACTTTCCACAGCAGACACCACACAAGGGGCTGCAAGTTCCTTTATCAGTCAAACCATTAATGAGGATTACAAACTTTTTTAAGCGGACTTCAAAGCCGCAAAGTAATGATAGTATTTTCCTCAAAAGAAAGTTGTTTTACCTTATAGGATTCTGTATCATTTGACAACACACGGTATATATTCCTTTTCATGTTTGAGTACATAATATATTCTGTTTACAAGCCGTCTGGCAATCTTTATGATTGACTTCTGGGGATTCATACGTTTACGGTATTCCGTATAGGCTACAGTCATTGCAGGATCCTTACGGATTGCAATCCATGCAGCTTCCACCAACAGGCAGCGGAGCATGAAATGGCGACGTACCGTTATATCCCCTGTGCCGTTACTCTCACCGCTCGAATGGCACATGGGTACCAGACCGATGAAAGAAGCCAGATGGTCCTCATTCCTGAAACGGACTATACCGTCAAGTTCAACCATCAGGGTAGCAGCTGTAGTAACGCCTATTCCGGGAACAGAAGTCAGAAGACGTATCGGCCTCTCAAAAGGTGCGTTACGTGATATCTCACGGATGGCACGTGTTTCCTGAAGAAGCATCTTACGCAAACGCACGAACTGCTCCAAGTGCAGTTCCAAAGTCTTCTTGCCATACTCTGTTGAGAGTTCGAGAGAATGAAGCCAAGTCAGGAAACGTTTTGACCAACATCCTATCGAGCATCGGGTAAACTCTTCGGGTATATCCACTCCATGAAAACGAAGCAATGACTTGATGCGGTTCTTCGCACGGGTGCTGTCTTTTACAATCAGGTTTCTCATCCTTATCAAAGAGCGCATTTCCAGGACATCCGCCTTGGGAACGTATATTCCTACCAGCGAACCGGAACGTAATTCACGAGCCAGCTTCTTACAATCCACGGCATCCGTCTTACGAAGTTTTTCCTTACTCATGGTCGGAACGTCGGCTGGATTGACCACGATGTTGGTTATTCCTAAATCCATCAGTTTCTCGTGTATCCAAAAGCCGCAGAATCCGGCTTCATACACAGAGAAGTAATTGGCGCCCGGATAATTGCTGACAAGATACTTGTGCAATGCTTCCGGTTCCGGAATTTGGCTGAATCGATTCAGAACACTATGCTCTGATAAAATTGCAACCGACCAACTCTTCAGGTGGACATCAATTCCTACATAAATATTTTGACCACTGAAATCTAATGTGTTACTTTGTACACGTTTCATAAGCTATATCGTTATGAGTTAATATTGTTGTTATCACTTACAAAGTTAACTATAATGGTATAGCTTTTTTAGGGCTATATTATGTTATCCGTCACTTCCGATTTTAAACATAGGAACT
This sequence comes from Prevotella heparinolytica, assembly GCF_002998535.1. Taxonomy (NCBI): domain Bacteria; kingdom Pseudomonadati; phylum Bacteroidota; class Bacteroidia; order Bacteroidales; family Prevotellaceae; genus Prevotella; species Prevotella heparinolytica. Next base: position 1,525,106 of record NZ_CP027234.1, read on the forward strand.
TTATTTATATCTAAATACAATTCTTCCTTTCGATAAATCGTAAGGAGACATTTCGACTCTTACTTTATCACCCGGCAAAATCTTGATGTAATGCATCCGCATCTTACCGGAAATATGTGCAGTAATCTCATGTCCGTTTTCTAATTCAACGCGAAACATAGCATTAGACAATGCTTCAACTATAACTCCATCTTGTTCTATTGCAGATTGCTTTGCCATATTAAATTCTTAAATTGCTTTATCTCCTAATACTTCTTCGATGAACTTGAATGATGACAAAATATCAGCTTCACCCGTCCCTACAGCTACTGTATGTTCAAAGTGAGCCGCACATTTACGATCTTTAGTTCTCACCGTCCAACCATCACCCTCCATCAAGATTTGTCGGCTACCCAAAGTAATCATGGGCTCTATAGCTATGCATAAACCTTTTTTCAACATTGTTCCATAGCCACGCTTTCCATAATTAGGAACTTGAGGATCTTCATGCATTTCTTTTCCAATCCCATGTCCTACAAATTCACGCACTACTCCATAAGAATTAGATTCACAATACTGCTGTATCGCATATCCGATATCACCTAAGCGCTTGCCTTGAACAGCATTCTGTATCCCTATGTATAATGCTTCTTTAGTAACCTTCAGTAACTTGCGTATTTCCTCATCAACTTCACCAACACAAAACGTATAGGCTGAATCACCACAGAATCCGTTCATGTAAGTACCGCAATCAATAGATACAATATCACCATCTTTCAGTACTACATCTCTCGGAACACCATGTACCACCTGCTCATTCACAGAGGTACAAATTGAAGCAGGAAAAGGATCACCATATTGGTTAGGAAAACCCTTAAAAGTAGGCACAGCACCATTATCTCTAATGAACTCTTCTGCTACTTTATCCAACTCCTTAGTTGTTATTCCCGGTCTTATAATCTTAGCTATCTCAGCCAACGTTTTTCCAACAAGCAGATTACTCTTGCGGAGTAACTCTATTTCATCTTCTGTCTTAAGAAATATCATTTCTCAAAAAGATTAATATGCAGCTACATTACCACTGCGCCCTTTAATACGCCCGGACTTCAACAAACCATCATAGTGTCTCATCAACAAATGGCTTTCAACTTGCTGAAGAGTATCAAGTACCACACCAACAAGGATTAACAAAGACGTACCGCCAAAGAATTGAGCGAACTCGGCCTTCACACCGAACACACCGGCAAACGCAGGCATAATAGCAACCAAAGCTAAGAAGAAAGAACCAGGCAGAGTGATACGAGACATAATAACGTCAATATACTCTGCTGTTTGCTTTCCAGGCTTGATACCCGGAATAAAACCGTTGTTTCTCTTCATGTCCTCAGCCATTTGAGTCGGATTAATTGTGATCGCAGTATAGAAATACGTAAATAGTATAATCAATACAGCAAAAATCAAATTATACCAAAAGCTTGTATGATCAGTCAATGCACGTACAAAACCACTCACATCATTAACATTTGAGAAGCCCACGAGTGTAATAGGAATAAACATGATAGCCTGAGCAAAGATAATAGGCATCACGTTAGCAGCATTCACTTTCAAAGGAATGTATTGTCTGGCACCACCATACTGTTTATTACCTACTATCTTCTTCGCATATTGAACAGGAATTTTTCTTGTTCCCTGCACTAAAAGAATAGCAAATGCAATAACGAACAGCAAAACGACAAGCTCAATCAAAAACATTACCAGACCACCCGTTTTATCTGTCATTCGAGAAACCAATTCCTGGAACAAAGACTGCGGCAAACGAGCAATGATACCGATCATAATAATGAGCGAAATACCATTACCGATTCCTTTATCAGTAATTCTCTCACCAAGCCACAAAATAAACATACTCCCTGCCGCCAAAATGATGGTAGAAGTAAACATAAACAGAGTCCAATCTAATGAAGCATTTAAGGAAGGACCAGCCTGCATTTTAAGATTGAGCAAATAAGAAGGAGCCTGAACCAAAAGGATAAGAATCGTCAAATAACGAGTGTATTGATTCATTTTTCTCCTACCACTCTCGCCCTCACGCTGCAGCTTTTGGAAATACGGAACCGCAATACCCAACAACTGAATAACAATAGAGGCAGAGATATATGGCATGATACCCAATGCAAAAATAGAGGCATTGGAGAATGCTCCACCAGAAAACATATTTAACAAGGCTAAAAGACCTTCGCTTGTTTGTTGATGCAACTGTGCCAACATTGACGGATTAATACCCGGCAAAACGACATACGAACCAAAACGGTAAATTGCCACAAACAATATGGTAATGAGGATCCGTTGTCTCAGATCCTCAATTTTCCATATATTCTTTAATGTTTCAATAGCTTTTCTCATTGAATTAGAGTTTTACGACTTGTCCACCAGCAGCTTCGATGGCAGCAACAGCTGTTTTAGAAAACGCATGTGCTTGTACATCCAACTTAGCAGTCAAAGTTCCGTTACCTAATACTTTTACCAACTGGCTTGCAGAAATAAAACCAGCAGCGATGAAATCATTAACACCAACCGTCTGTAAGTTCTTTGCTTCAGCCAATTTCTGAACAGTATCCAAATTGATAGCTTTATATTCTACACGATTGATGTTCTTAAAGCCGAACTTTGGAACACGACGTTGAAGAGGCATCTGTCCACCTTCAAAACCGATTTTCTTAGAGTAGCCAGATCTTGATTTAGCCCCTTTATGACCTCTAGTAGAAGTCCCCCCCAAACCAGAACCGGGACCGCGCCCAATTCTTTTTCTTGTCTTAGTAGATCCTACTGCAGGTTTTAAATTACTTAAGTTCATATTGTAATCGTTTAATATTCAACAAATAATTACTTAACAATGGCAACCAAGTGTTTAACCTTATCTACCATTCCAAGGATCGAAGGAGTGCATTCGTGCTCAACCACACGATTTAACTTACGAAGTCCCAGCGCATCCAACGTTCTCTTTTGGTCAGCAGGAGCACCAATTCTACTTTTTACTTGTTTAATCTTTACAGTCGACATATTTTTCCTCCTTTATCCTCTAAATACTTTTTCCACACTAATTCCTCTGTTCTGAGCCACCATACGAGCATCACGCATTTCGCTTAAAGCCAAGATAGTAGCTTTCACCAAGTTATGCGGGTTTGAAGAACCTTTTGACTTAGCCAAAACATCTGTTACGCCTGCACTTTCCAATACCGCACGCATAGCGCCACCAGCAACCACACCTGTTCCGTGAGAAGCAGGTTTGATAAATACCTCAGCCCCGCCAAACTTTGCAGACTGTTCATGAGGAACTGTACCTTTCAGCACGGGTACTCTTGTCAAGTTCTTCTTCGCAGATTCAACACCTTTAGCAATAGCAGCAGTTACTTCACCCGCTTTACCAAGTCCCCAACCGATAATTCCTTCTTCATTTCCTACTACCACAATAGCAGAAAAACTAAAAGTTCTACCACCCTTGGTTACTTTGGTCACACGATTAATAGCAACCAATCTGTCTTTCAGTTCCATATCGTTTGTAATCTTAACTCTATTATTAAGTCCTGCCATAATGATTAAAATTTAAGTCCACCGTTACGGGCGGCATCAGCCACCTCTTTTACTCTCCCATGATACAAATATCCATTACGGTCGAAAACAACAGTAGTAATACCTGCTTCTTGAGCTTTTTTAGCAATTAGTTCACCAACTTTAGCAGCTTGCTCTTTTTTCGGCATCTTTTCAGTCATGCCTAATGAAGAAGCGGCAGCCAAAGTCTTACCGGACAAATCGTCGATAATTTGGACATAAATCTGCTTATTGCTTCTAAACACACTCATACGCGGACATTCAGTAGTACCTGAAATTCTATTGCGTACTCTATATTTGATCTTAATTCGTCTTTCTATTTTTGTTGTCATAATGATATCTATCAAATTAAATGATTATTTAGCACCGGCTGATTTACCAGACTTTCTACGAATTTCTTCGCCAACAAACTTAATACCCTTACCCTTATATGGTTCAGGCTTACGGAAAGAACGTATCTTAGAACAAACTTGACCGAGCAACTGTTTATCGCAAGATTCCAATATGATAAGAGGATTCTTATTTCTTTCAGACTTAGTCTCAACTTTAATCTCAGGAGGTAACTGTATAAAAATACTGTGAGTATATCCTAAAGCCAGTTCTATAATATTACCTTGGTTGGAAACACGATAACCTACACCGACAAGTTCCAATTCTTTCTTATATCCTTCTGACACCCCAACAACCATGTTGTGTACCAATGAACGATATAGACCATGGAATGCATGCTTTTGCTTCGGATCATCCTGCATTGCGTTTTCATTCTCAGCCAAAACAACATTTCCTTCTTCAATGCTAACAGTTATAGCAGGATTTACATATTGGCTCATTTCACCTTTGGGACCTTTCACGGTAACCACATCATCTTTTAAGGTTACTGTTACTCCAGCGGGAATACTAATGGGTAATTTTCCTATTCTTGACATTGCTATTTCCTCCTATTAATATACATAACACAAAACTTCACCACCGATTTTCAGGTCAGCGGCTTCTTTGTTGGTCATTACACCTTTGGAAGTAGATATTATAGCAATACCCAAACCATTAATAACACGCGGCATATCTTTGTAACCGGTATAACGACGCAGACCCGGAGAAGAAATTCTTTCCAGCTTCTTGATTGCGTTAACCTTATTTACCGGATCATACTTCAAGGCTACTTTAATTGTACCTTGAGGACCATCTTCTACAAACTTATAATTAAGAATGTAGCCTTTTTCAAAAAGAATCTTCGTGATTTCTTTTTTCAAATTTGAAGCCGGAACTTCCACAACTCTGTGTTTCGCTTGAATAGCGTTCCGCAACCTCGTCAAATAATCTGCTATTGGATCAGTCATATAAAATAAATTAAATTAATCAGGACTACCCTGACAATATTTAAAAAAATTACCAGCTTGCTTTCTTTACACCAGGAATAAGACCGTTGGAAGCCATCTCGCGGAACTGAATTCTGGAGATACCAAATTGACGGATATATCCTTTAGGACGACCAGTCAACTTACAACGGTTATGCATACGAATCGGATTAGAATTCTTAGGCAAATCCTGCAATTTCTGTGCGGCCTCAAAAGCCTCTGCAGGGTCACCTGTTCTAATAATTTGCTTTAACGCAGCTCTCTTCTCGGCATATCTGGCTACTAATTTAGCACGTTTAACTTCGCGTGCTTTCATTGATTCCTTTGCCATATTATCAATCTTTTTTAGCGTTTTTAAACGGTAAACCGAATTCTTTCAACAAGGCATACCCTTCTTCATCTGTTTGCGCAGAGGTTACAAAGGTAATATTCATTCCGAGAATTCTGGTAATGCTATCGATATTTATTTCAGGAAAGATAATTTGTTCCTGAATACCAAGGGTATAGTTACCTTTACCATCGAACTTGCTTTCAATACCTTTGAAGTCACGTATACGAGGAAGAGCTACACGAACCAGCTTTTCAAGGAATTCGTACATTCTCTCGCGACGCAGAGTTACCATAACACCAATAGGCATTTTCTTACGCAACTTAAAGTTTGCAATATCCTTACGAGAAATGGTCGCTACGGCTTTTTGGCCAGTGATAGTAGTCATTTCGTTTATTGCTACTTCTATAATCTTCTTATCTGCGACAGCCATACCTAAACCTTGATTGATAACAATCTTCTTAAGTACGGGTATCTGCATTGAAGAAGAATACTGGAACTGTGATTTCAATGCAGGCACAATACGCTCTGCATATTCTTTCTTAAGGCTAGCAGTATTACTCATTACTTAATCTCCTCTCCTGATTTTTTAGAATAACGCACTAAAGTGCCATCAGCACTCACTTTTCTACCAACACGCGTTGCTTTACCTGTCTTGGGATCAACGGGGTTCAGGTTTGACAAATGGATAGAAGCTTCCTGCTTCACGATACCACCTTGCGGGTTCTTTGCATTCGGTTTTGTGCTTTTAGACACCATGTTGACACCTTCGACGATTGCACGGTTTTTATCAACAAGAACCTTCAATACACGACCAGTCTTACCCTTGTCTTCGCCGGAGTTTACATAAACTGTATCGCCTTTTTTAATATGTAATTTACTCATTACTCAAATCTTTTACAATATTAAAGTACTTCAGGAGCGAGTGACACAACTTTCATGTTAGTAGCACGAAGTTCACGAGCTACCGGACCGAAAATACGACTTCCTCTTATTTCACCTGCATTGTTCAACAACACGCAAGCATTATCATCAAAACGTATATAAGAACCGTCAGCACGACGGATTTCTTTCTTTGTACGTACGATCAAAGCTTTAGACACTGCACCTTTCTTAATATCACTTGAAGGGATAACGCTCTTTACAGAAACAACAATTACGTCCCCTACTGAGGCATAACGACGTCCTGTACCCCCCAAAACGCGAATACAAAGAGCCTCTTTTGCCCCACTATTATCACATACTGTAAGTCTGGATTCTACTTGTATCATAATTACTTAGCTCTTTCAATTATTTCTACCAATCTCCATCTCTTAGTCTTGCTCAAAGGACGAGTTTCCATGATGTGTACAGTATCGCCGATATTGCACTCATTCTTTTCATCATGAGCATGGTACTTCTTAGTTTTACTAACGAACTTACCATATATAGGGTGTTTTTCCTTAAATTTTGCTGCCACAGTAATGGTTTTATCCATCTTGTTGCTCAGCACAACCCCTGTTCTTTCTTTTCTTAAATTTCTTGCTTCCATCAAGCTCATCATTTATTGTTAAGTTCTCTTTGGCGTAATTCGGTCTTCATACGCGCAATAGTCCTGCGTAATTGTTTGATTTGAGCAGGATTATCCAAAGGAGAAATAGAATGATTTAAAACCATCTGGTTATAATTAGCTACTTCTGCCTCTATTCTTTCTACCAAATCATTGGTAGACATCTCTTTAATTTCTGCAATTTTCATACTTCTTACGCATTTTGATTTTGAATATCATAATCACGTCTCACAACAAACTTAGTTGTGATAGGAAGCTTTTGTGCTGCTAAGCGCAAAGCTTCTTTTGCGATTTCATAAGATACTCCTTCAGCTTCAATAATAATTCTACCCGGTGTAACAGGTGCCACGAATCCCTCGGGGCTACCCTTTCCTTTACCCATACGCACATCAGCAGGCTTTCTTGTGATGGGTTTATCGGGGAATATACGAATCCAAATTTGTCCTTGACGTTGCATATATCTTGTCACTGCAATACGCGCAGCTTCAATTTGACGGCCTGTAATCCATTTTGTTTCCAAGGCCTTAATACCAAAAGATCCGAAAGCCAACTGGTTTCCTCTTTGGGCATTACCCTTTTGACGGCCTTTTTGTTGTCTTCTGAATTTTGTTTTTTTCGGTTGTAACATAATTCCTAAAAATCAAATTCGTTAGCGATTATTTTTCTTTCTTTTGAAGTTCTTTCCGCCATTGCTTCCGCTATTGCTTCCACGACCACTTTCTTTGCTTTGTGTAAAGTTTGGAGCCAATTCCTTCTTTCCATAAACTTCTCCTCTACAAATCCAAACTTTGATGCCGAGAAGGCCTACTTTAGTCAATGCTTCTGCATGACAATAGTCTATATCGGCTCTGAAAGTGTGCAACGGAGTTCTTCCTTCCTTATACATTTCAGAACGAGCCATTTCAGCCCCATTCAAACGTCCTGAAATCTGAATTTTGATCCCTTCCGCCCCCATACGCATTGTATTAGCGATGGCCATTTTGATGGCGCGACGGTAGGCAATTTTACCTTCAACTTGGCGAGCAATGTTGTTAGCCACGATAACAGCGTCCAACTCAGGTCTTTTTACTTCGAAGATATTAATCTGGATATCCTTATCGGTGACCTTCTTCAACTCCTCTTTTAATTTATCAACTTCTTGGCCACCTTTGCCGATAATGATACCCGGACGTGCAGTACAAACGGTAATAGTCACGAGTTTCAATGTACGTTCAATTACAATCCTTGACACACTTGCCTTTGCAAGACGAGCGTCTAGATATTTGCGAATCTTGCTATCTTCTAGCAAAGAATCGCCGTAATTCTTTCCACCATACCAATTGGAATCCCATCCTCTGATAATTCCTAAACGGTTGCTTATTGGATTAACTTTTTGTCCCATTTACCTTAATTTTGATCTTCGTTATTACTTTTAGAACCAACGAACAACGTTACGTGGTTTGAACGCTTACGGATTCTGTAACCTCTACCCTGCGGCGCTGGTCTCATTCTTTTGAGTGTAGCGCCACCATCAACAAAAATTTTGGTTACGAACAATTCCCCACTTTCTGCCTTACGTTCGTTTTTCTGCTCCCAATTAGCAATTGCAGAGCGCAGCAATTTTTCCACTCTGGCAGAAGCTTCTTTAGAAGAAAACTTCAAAACGCCGAGCGCTCTGTTCACTTCCATCCCGCGAATCATGTCAGCCACGAGACGCATTTTACGGGGGGAAGTAGGAACATTTTGCAATTTCGCAAAATACATGGTCTTAAGGGCTTCTTTTCTTTTTTCAGCCGATATTTTTTTTCTTGCTCCCATTATATTATTACTTTATTATTTCAGATAAAAACCTGTTTTTACTTTTTCTTATTACCGGCATGTCCTCTAAAAGTACGAGTTGGAGCAAATTCTCCCAACTTGTGTCCTACCATATTCTCGGTAACATAAACAGGAATAAATTTATTTCCATTGTGAACTGCAACAGTATGCCCTACAAAATCAGGCGAAATCATTGAAGCTCTGGCCCAAGTCTTAACTACCACTTTCTTGCCCGATTCATTCATAGCAAGCACTTTCTTCTCAAGCTTAACGTTAATATACGGACCTTTTTTTAATGAACGACTCATAATTTACTCTATTAATCAGATTACTTCTTTCTTCTCTCAATAATATACTTAGACGATTGTTTCTTCGGAGCTCTTGTCTTAAGACCCTTAGCATACAATCCCTTACGAGATCTCGGGTGTCCTCCTGAAGCACGTCCTTCACCACCACCCATCGGGTGATCAACCGGATTCATTACGACACCACGGTTACGCGGACGACGTCCCAACCAGCGAGAACGTCCAGCTTTACCGGAGCTTTCCAATCCATGATCTGAGTTACCTACACTACCGATAGTAGCCTTACAAGTATTGAGGATCTGGCGAACCTCACCTGAAGGCAACTTGATAACGCAGTATTTACCTTCTCTTGAAGTCAATTGAGCAAAATTACCAGCCGAACGAACCAAGGCAGCGCCTTGACCCGGACGTAACTCGATATTGTGAATTACGGTACCAACCGGAATGTTCTGAAGCGGAAGTGCATTCCCGATTTCCGGGGCTGCAGTTTCACCTGACATCAAAGTCGCACCAACTTGCAATCCATTGGGAGCAATAATATATCTTTTTTCTCCATCTGCATAAAACAAAAGAGCAATACGAGCCGAACGATTCGGATCGTATTCTATTGTTTTAACCACTGCAGGCACACCGTCTTTATTTCTCTTGAAATCTACGATACGAATAATCTTCTTACTACCGCCACCAATATAGCGCATGGTCATTTTGCCTTGGTTGTTACGACCACCTGAAGATTTTTTACCAAATACAAGAGACTTTTCTGGTACTCGTGCAGTAATTTCTTCGAAAGTACCAATAATTTTATGTCTTTGCCCCGGTGTTGTGGGCTTAAATTTACGTACTGCCATTTCTATTAAATATTGCTATAAAAATCAATAGTATCTCCTTCTTTCAACGTAACGATGGCCTTCTTGAAGGCATTCTTACGTCCGTTGATAATACCTGCTCTTGTATACCTGCTTTTGTTTTTACCAGCATACTTCATTGTATTTACATCAACTACCGTAACGTTGTAAAGGGCTTCAACTTCGCTCTTAATTTCCAATTTATTAGCTTCAGGACGCACGATAAAGCCGAAACGGTTGTTCGCCTTATCAGTAATAGCAGTCATTTTCTCTGTCACTAACGGTTTAATAATAAATCCCATTATTTAAGCCTCCTTTTTACATTAAGATATTGTCAATAGCCGAGAGTGCGCTTTCAGCAAACACAACAACCCCAGCGTCCAATACTCTGTAAGTATTTAACCCTGAGATGGTCTGCACATTCGCTCCTTTCACGTTACGAGCCGACAAATATACGTTTTTATTTGCTTCCGGTAAAATCATAAGCAGCTTTTTATCAGAAACTTTAAGCTTTTTTGTCATTGCGATAAAATCTTTTGTCTTCGGAGCCTCAAAAGAGAAGTCCTCTACAACAACAACCGCATTGTTTTGTGCCTTATATGCCAAAGCTGACTTACGAGCCAATTTTTTTACCTTTTTATTTAATTTGAAATAGTAATCTCTGGGGTTGGGACCAAAAACGCGTCCACCACCAACAAGCAGGGGGGAATTCATGTCACCACGACGTGCACCGCCGCCGCCTTTCTGACGACCGATTTTGCGAGTAGAGCCACTAACTTCGCTTCTCTCTTTTGACTTGTGTGTACCCTGACGCTGGTTAGCCATAAACTGTTTTACATCTAAGTAGATAGCGTGGTCGTTGGGCTCAATTCCGAAGATAGATTCATTTAACGTAATCTTTCTCCCAGTGTCTTCACCTTTAATGTTATATACGTTAACTTCCATTATTTCTCAATTATTACGATTGAACCTTTGCAACCAGGAACAGAACCTTTGACCAAAAGGAGGTTATGCTCCGCGATTACTTTTAATACTTGCAGATTTTGAACAGTCACTCTGTCGCCACCAAGTTGCCCCCCCATGCGCATGCCTTTGAATACTTTTGCAGGGTATGAACAGGCACCGATAGCTCCCGGCTTACGAGCGCGGTTATGCTGACCGTGAGTAGACTGGCCTACACCACCAAAGCCGTGGCGTTTTACTACACCCTGAAAACCTTTACCCTTAGAAGTGCCTACAACATCAACAAATATTGCGTCGTTGAACAATTCTACGGTAACTGTGTCACCCAGATTCAATTCTGTCTCAAACTCTTTGAACTCAGCCAAGTGTTTCTTGGGAGTTACTCCAGCTTTCTTGAAGTGCCCCATCAGAGGCTTTGTAGTGTGCTTCTCTTTCTTGTCTTGGAAGCCCAGCTGAACAGCTTCATAGCCATCCTTTTCTACTGTTTTCACCTGAGTAACAACACAAGGACCTGCTTCGATAACAGTGCATGGTACATTTTTACCCTCGGCACTGAAAACGGATGTCATTCCGATTTTTTTTCCTAATAATCCTGGCATTTCACTTAATTTTTAATACTTACACTTTGATTTCTACTTCCACACCGCTGGGCAATTCCAGCTTCATCAGAGCATCTACTGTTTTAGCTGTTGAGCTATAGATGTCGATCAATCTCTTATAAGAAGAGAGTTCGAATTGTTCACGTGACTTCTTGTTAACGAAAGTCGAACGGTTCACGGTAAAGATACGCTTGTGCGTAGGGAGAGGAATCGGACCGCTAACGATGGCACCTGTTGTCTTCACCGTTCTTACAATCTTTTCAGCAGACTTATCAACCAAGTTGTGGTCGTAAGATTTCAGTTTGATTCTAATTTTTTGACTCATTACTGTTTTTGTTATTAATAGTTTTATATAAAATAAGGTTCCGTAGACTAAGAGTCATTCGCTAGCCTACGGATTTCCTGTTATTTCAGACTAAATCAACACGTCCTTTTACTTCTTCCAATACTGCCTTGGCAATAGAGTTGGAAACTTGAGCGTGGTGAGCATATACCATTGAAGAAGTGGCACGACCCGAAGTGATGGTGCGCAAAGCTGTTACGTAACCGAACATTTCGGCCAGCGGAACCAATGCCTTCACGATGCGAGCACCAGAACGACTGGATTCCATTCCTTCTACCTGACCGCGACGCTTGTTCAAGTCACCGATGACGTCACCCATATTTTCTTCCGGAGTTACTACCTCCAGCTTCATGATGGGCTCCATCAATACCGGGCCTGCCTTAGCGCAAGCGTTCTTGTAGGCTTGGATGGCACAGATTTCGAAAGACAACTGGTCAGAGTCTACCGGGTGGAAGGAACCGTCGACCAAAGTCACCTTCAGTGAATCCAGAGGATAGCCTGCCAATACACCATTTTTCATGGCTGTAGTGAAGCCCTTCTGCACAGAGGGGATGAATTCCTTAGGTATGTTACCACCCTTCACTTCATCAACGAACTGCAAGCCACCTTCTTTGAAGTCTTCATCAACGGGGCCGATGTTCACGATGATATCGGCGAACTTACCGCGTCCGCCTGACTGCTTCTTGTAAACTTCGCGCAGGTTCACCATCTTGGTAATGGCTTCTTTGTAGTTAACCTGAGGTTTACCCTGATTACATTCAACCTTGAACTCACGCTTCAAACGGTCGATGATGATATCCAGGTGTAACTCACCCATACCAGAGATAACCGTCTGACCACTTTGTTCGTCGGTTCTAACTGTAAATGTCGGGTCTTCTTCTGCCAATTTAGCCAAACCGTTGGACAATTTATCCATATCTTTCTGCGTTTTAGGCTCAACGGCAATACCGATTACAGGTTCGGGGAAGTCCATAGATTCCAGAACGATCGGAGCTGTTTCGTCACACAGAGTATCACCTGTGCGAATATCCTTGAAACCTACACCAGCACCGATATCTCCAGCACCGATAAGTTCCACAGGATTCTGCTTGTTTGAGTGCATCTGGAACAGACGAGATACACGTTCTTTCTTTCCTGAACGAGAGTTGTAGATATAAGAACCAGCTTCTACCTTACCTGAGTACACACGGAAGAAAGTCAGACGCCCCACATACGGGTCGGTAGCGATCTTAAATGCCAAAGCGGCTGTTTTTTCATCATCATCCGGTCTGCGGTCTTCTTCCTGGCCGCTATCAGGATTTGTCCCCACGATATTCGGAGTATCCAGCGGAGAAGGTAGAAAGGCGCAAACGTAATTCAGCAGAGTCTGTACGCCCTTGTTCTTGAATGAAGAGCCACACAGCATGGGCACGATTGCCATCTGCACGGTAGCGTTGCGAAGAGCTCTCAGGATTTCTTCTTCGGTGATGGTAGAAGGATCATCGAAATACTTTTCCATCAAAGCGTCATCGAACTCTGCAACTTTCTCAAGCATCTTATCTCTCCACTCGTTGGCTTCGTCAACCAAGTTTGCGGGGATTTCTTCTACAGCGTAATCGGCGCCCATCGTTTCGTCATGCCACAAGATGGCTTTCATCTTAACGAGGTCTACTACACCCTTGAAGGTTTCTTCAGCGCCGATAGGCACAACGACCGGGCAAGGATTAGCACCCAGAACGTCCTTCATCTGGCGAACAACCTCGAAAAAGTCTGCGCCCGAACGGTCCATCTTGTTCACATAACCGATACGCGGAACGTTGTATTTGTCTGCCTGACGCCAAACGGTTTCAGACTGCGGCTCAACGCCACCTACCGCACAATACGCAGCTACGGCACCATCCAGCACGCGCAAAGAACGCTCTACTTCGGCCGTAAAGTCAACGTGTCCCGGAGTGTCAATCAAGTTAATCTTATATGTATTACCGTCATATTTCCAACGGGTAGTTGTAGCGGCCGAGGTAATTGTGATACCACGCTCCTGTTCCTGTTCCATCCAGTCCATCGTAGCTGCACCATCGTGCACCTCACCGATTTTGTGAGTCAGACCCGTATAGAAAAGAATACGTTCAGAGGTTGTCGTTTTACCGGCATCGATGTGAGCCATGATACCGATGTTACGAGTCAAATGTAAATCATGTTTTGCCATTCTTAAATTCTTTTACTTTAAGTTTTAAATTCTGATTGGTATCTCTTACAGTATTAGAATCTGAAATGTGCAAACGCACGGTTAGCTTCTGCCATTCTGTGCATATCTTCCTTACGCTTGTAGGCACCGCCTTGTTCGTTGAAAGCATCCATGATTTCGGCAGCCAATTTGTCGGCCATAGACTTACCGCCACGCTTGCGCGCGAAGATGATCAGGTTCTTCATGGAAATCGATTCCTTACGGTCGGGACGGATTTCGGTGGGAACTTGGAAAGTGGCACCACCCACACGGCGAGACTTCACTTCCACTTGCGGAGTTACATTATCCAGAGCTTTTTTCCAGATTTCAAGAGCTGATTTCTCTTCGTTCTGCATCTTGTTCTTCACGGTTTCCAGAGCTTCATAGAAGATTTCATAAGAGGTATTCTTCTTGCCATCATACATCAGGTGATTCACGAACTTGGAAACTTTCACATCATTAAACACGGGATCCGGCAGGATAACGCGTTTTTTGGGTTTTGCTTTTCTCATTGTCTGAAAGAATAATGTTTTTCGTTCTTGGTTGTTTACTTCTGTCTTCTTCAACTCTCCCTCCGGAGAATTTACTCAACCTTTAGCATATCCAATAAACTAAAACGTAAATAATTACTTTTGTTTTTTACTTTTCTGTTTTCAGTGCTCGGCCGCCAGATTATTTCTTCTTAGCGGGAGCTGCTTGACCCGGTTTCGGACGTTTTGCGCCATACTTGGAGCGTCTTTGCGTACGACCTGCCACACCGGCTGTATCTAAAGTTCCACGCACGATGTGATAACGTACACCCGGAAGGTCTTTCACACGACCGCCACGCACCAATACGATAGAGTGTTCTTGCAAGTTGTGCCCTTCACCCGGAATATAAGAGTTCACCTCTTTACCGTTAGTCAAACGTACACGAGCGACTTTACGCATAGCTGAATTCGGTTTTTTCGGAGTGGTAGTATACACTCTCACGCAAACGCCACGTCTTTGAGGACATGAATCCAAGGCTGGAGATTTACTTTTCTCCACCAGCACTTCGCGTCCTTTTCTTACTAATTGCTGAATTGTAGGCATTGTAATTGTTTTTAATTATATATTATTTTTGTTTATATTAATTCAAAACTATATACTTTTGGGCTGCAAAGATACGAATAAGTTTTGAATAATCAATGCACTACAAGTTTTTTTTGCTTTCAGGCCTCTCCCTTTATATTGGGAAGCGGAGGGTACGGTTGCTCATCAGGCATGCGAATCTGCCCAAAAGAGCGTTCGTATTTCCCTATATTCTCTTCCAGTGCACGCAGCAGGCGTTTGGCGTGTTCGGGGGCTAAAACGATGCGCGATTTCACTCCGGCTTTAGGCATTCCGGGCATCACACGTATAAAATCGAGGATAAATTCCGAGCTGGAGTGGGTAATAATAGCAAGATTGGCATAAGTACCTTGCGCTACTTCTTCGTTCAATTCTATTTGCAACTGACTGTTGTTGTCTTGATTTTCCATATTCAATATTTCTTTTTTTTAGAGATACACAAAGATAATTCTTTCTGCTCAACACACAAAAGACTTTGTTTGAAAAGACATTCCTTATAAGGATTAGTTGGCTTTGGCCGTTATCTTTAGAAACTTTACCTGAGTTCGGAATAAGAAGCAGGTCGATAACCTCACCCGGAGGCTTGTGTTTTAAAGTCAAATTCCATTGGATATCAGGTGTTTGTCGCCGTCTTGTCAGAGGCTTGTGTCTGACGGCTCAAACACTTATGTCTGTCACGTCAAACACAAGTGTCTGTCGGCTTGAACACTTGCCTCTGTCACGGCAAAGGCTTGCAGCTGTCAAAACAGGAGGAGGGCGGTCGGTCTGAAAGGCTCTCATCTGCCTAATCCCGCTGTAAACCGGTGCATTCAAGAAACATCTTTCCGACAGGATGCAGCCCCTCATCTTTAGCAAAAGCAACCGCCTATACCGGAGGACTCAGACAAACTTTGTTCGAAGCCCTTGGATATCTATTCGCACACTGCGAATGCATATCCGCAACTCGTGTTTATATGTCCGCACTGCGCGAACAGAGTTGTTTCCGTGAAGAGAACAAGTTAACAGGCTGTATCCAACAGGCTCTATTCATTTATCTCACCGTTTTTCTACCAACAACAAAACTTATAGAGTGATAAACTTATCCACAACCAATACCATTGGGCGAAAAAAGAAAAAAGGAGAGATAACCCTTTCTTGAGTCACCTCTCCTTAATTAATAAACAGTTATTAATAACGTTAATTTTCTACAGCTTCATCTACAGCATAGTCAAGTACCGTTTTCTTGTTAGCAAGCATACGATCATACTCTTCTTTGGAGCCTACTATAATCTTTTCGAACTCACGCTGTCCTGTACCGGCAGGAATCAAATGGCCGCAGATCACATTTTCTTTCATACCTTCCAAGCGGTCTACCTTGCCATTGATAGCTGCTTCATTAAGCACTTTGGTCGTTTCTTGGAAAGAAGCAGCCGACATAAAGCTTGAAGTCTGCAAAGCGGCACGAGTAATACCCTGAAGAATCTGAGTGGAAGTTGCAGGCACGGCATCGCGCACTTCAACAGCTTTTAAGTCACGACGTTTCAGCATAGAGTTCTCATCACGCAGTTTACGGGCTGTAACAATCTGACCCGCTTGCAGATTCTGAGAATCTCCGGCATCTACTACCACTTTCTTGCCCCAGATACGATCGTTTTCTTCCATGAACTCCAGCTTATCAACTACTTGTTGTTCCAAGAAGCGAGTATCGCCCGGTTCATCGATTTCTACTTTACGCATCATCTGGCGAACAATGATTTCGAAATGCTTATCATTAATCTTCACACCCTGCAAACGATATACATCCTGAACCTCGTTCACAATGTATTCTTGTACAGCCGTGGGACCCTTAATTCCAAGAATATCAGCAGGAGTAATGGCGCCATCGGACAATGGAGTACCGGCACGTACATAGTCGTTCTCCTGTACCAGAATTTGCTTGGAGAGAGGGACAAGGTATTTCTTAACCTCACCGGACTTGGAAGTAATGACGATTTCGCGATTACCGCGCTTCACCTTACCCATCGCAACCTCACCGTCGATTTCTGAAACCACAGCTGGGTTGGACGGGTTACGTGCTTCAAACAACTCTGTAACACGAGGAAGACCACCCGTGATGTCACCCGCTTTACCTACAGCACGCGGTATTTTCACAATCACTTCACCGGCTTTCACCTTCTGTCCGTTTTCTACAACCACGTGTCCACCTACAGGCAAGTTGTAAGTGCGAATCAACTCACCATCCTCGGTCATAATGTGGGCAGTAGGAACTTTCGTTTTATCTTTAGATTCGATGATGATGATTTCGCGCAAACCTGTAGACTCATCAGATTCTATCTTATAGGTCACGTTTTCAACAACACCTTCAAACTCTATCTTACCGGTAGCTTCGGTAATAATGACCGCATTAAACGGATCCCAACGGGCAATAAGTTTACCTTTCTCTACGATTTCACCATCAGTGGCATACAATGTAGAGCCATAAGGCACATTGTGCGTAGAAAGTACGATACCCGTATTGACATCCACAAAACGGACTTCAGCCAAACGGCCCACTACCACCTTGGCAGGTTCGCCTGCTTCATCTATAATATCTACCGTACGAAGTTCTTCAAATTCCAGACGTGCGGGATTCTTAGCGACAATGCTGGCGTTTGCAGCAATATTGGCTGCCGTACCACCGGCGTGGAAAGTACGCAACGTCAACTGTGTACCCGGTTCACCGATAGACTGTGCGGCAATAACTCCGACAGCTTCTCCCTTTTGAACCATACGACTGGAAGCCAAATTCCGTCCGTAGCACTTGGCACAAACGCCCTTCTTGGATTCGCAAGTCAGTACCGAACGGATTTCAACGCTCTCAATCGGAGAATCCTCAATCTTCTGCGCAATGTCTTCAGTAATTTCCTCGCCACCGGCCACGATCAATTCTCCCGTAGTAGGATGGATGATATCATGTACAGACACACGACCAAGGATACGTTCAGAAAGGGTAGCAATCGTTTCATCGTTGTTTTTCAAAGCAGTACAAACCAATCCGCGAAGTGTGCCACAATCCTCTTCATTAATAATCACATCATGCGAAACATCGACCAAACGACGAGTCAAATATCCGGCATCGGCAGTCTTCAAGGCGGTATCGGCCAAACCCTTACGCGCACCGTGAGTAGATATAAAGTACTCCAACACCGACAATCCTTCTTTAAAGTTAGAAAGAATCGGGTTCTCAATAATCTGTCCACCCTCGGCACCTGCTTTCTGAGGTTTAGCCATCAAACCACGCATACCGGACAACTGGCGAATCTGTTCTTTAGAACCACGGGCACCGGAATCCAACATCATGTATACCGAGTTAAATCCTTGGTCATCGCTCGAAATGGTTTTCATCAGAATATTAGAAAGTTCGGAGTTCACATGAGTCCAAATATCAATTACCTGATTGTAGCGCTCGTTATTGGTAATGAAACCCATATTATAGTTGTTTATCACCTGCTCCACTTCATCATAACCCTTCTGTACCAATGCTTCTTTCTCTTCAGGAATAATAATATCTCCCAAGTTGAACGACAGTCCTCCCTTGAAAGCCATGTAGTAACCGAGGTTCTTTATTCCGTCAAGGAAATCAGCCGCTTTGGCCACACCACACACTTTAATAACGTGACTAATGATGTCGCGAAGTGATTTCTTGGATATAATCGTATTGATATATCCGGCTTCCGCAGGTACAATCTCGTTGACAATCACACGTCCCACAGAGGTATCATGCATCATCTTATCCACGATGTTACCATTCTCGTCAACATCTTTTACAACGACACTGACCGGAGCATGGATATCACATTTCCCTTCATTATAAGCAACAAGTGCTTCCTCAGGACCATAGAAAGTCAAACCCTCACCTTTAGCCCCTTTACGCAACTTGGTGATGTAATACAAGCCTAACACCATATCCTGCGCAGGCACAGTAATAGGAGCACCATTGGCAGGATTCAATATATTATGCGATTGGAGCATCAGCATCTGCGCTTCCAATATAGCTTCATTACTCAAAGGCAAGTGAACAGCCATCTGGTCACCATCGAAGTCGGCGTTGAAGGCCGTACAAGCCAATGGGTGCAACTGAATAGCCTTGCCTTCGATCATCTTAGGTTGGAAAGCTTGAATACCTAAACGGTGCAGTGTCGGAGCACGGTTCAACAACACCGGATGCCCTTTCATCACATGTTCCAGAATATCCCAAATCACAGGCTCCTTACGATCCACGATTTTTTTGGCACTCTTCACAGTCTTCACGATGCCGCGTTCAATCAACTTGCGGATGACAAACGGTTTATAGAGTTCCGCAGCCATCAATTTAGGAATACCACATTCGCCCATCTTCAGCTCCGGACCTACGACAATTACCGAACGTGCGGAATAGTCGACACGTTTACCAAGCAAGTTCTGACGGAAACGTCCCTGCTTTCCTTTCAAACTGTCGGAAAGAGATTTCAACGGACGATTGGCATCGGTCTTCACCGCACTTGACTTGCGCGAGTTATCAAATAATGAATCAACCGCCTCCTGCAACATGCGCTTTTCATTACGCAAAATCACTTCAGGCGCTTTGATTTCAATCAATCTTTTCAAACGATTATTACGGATGATGACACGACGATAGAGGTCATTCAAGTCAGAAGTAGCAAAACGACCGCCATCCAACGGAACCAACGGACGCAGTTCGGGCGGGATAACCGGAACAATGCGTACAATCATCCATTCGGGCTTATTGCGTCCACGTGAAACACGGAAAGACTCAACCACCTGCAAACGCTTTAACGCTTCGGTCTTGCGCTGTTGCGAAGCATCACTTCCTGCACGATTACGCAATTCATAAGACAAAGAATCAAGATCAATGCGAGACAGCAAATCATAGATCGCTTCCGCACCCATCTTGGCTATGAACTTATTGGGGTCTGAATCTTCAAGGAACTGATTGTCTTTCGGCAACTTTTCCAGCAAATCCAGGTATTCACCTTCTTCGAGCAAATCATATTGAGCTACTTCGTCCGACAACACACCCGGCTGTACAACAACATAACGCTCATAGTAAATAATGGCATCCAATTTCTTAGTGGGTAAACCCAGCAAATAACCGATTTTATTGGGAAGTGAACGGAAGTACCAAATGTGAGCCACCGGAACAACAAGCTGAATGTGCCCCATGCGTTCACGACGAACTTTCTTTTCAGTCACTTCCACACCACAACGGTCGCAGACAATACCTTTATAACGAATACGCTTGTATTTACCGCAATGGCATTCATAATCCTTGATAGGACCAAAAATACGCTCGCAAAACAGACCGTCACGTTCAGGCTTATACGTGCGATAGTTGATGGTTTCAGGCTTTAATACTTCACCACTCGAATTCTCAAGGATTTCCTCGGGAGAAGCCAAACCGATAGAGATTTTCGAGAAATTACTCTTTATCTTGTTATCTTTTCTAAAAGCCATACTTTGTATATATAATTGATAATTGACTATTGATAATTAGAAATGAGTTCATAATTGGGAATGAAAAGCAATTTTCATCCCCAATTATCAATTATTCCAGATTGATGCTCAAGCCCAAACCTCTCAGCTCATGCAGCAACACATTCAGTGATTCCGGAATGCCCGGAGTAGGCATAGGCTCACCTTTCACAATCGCTTCATAAGCTTTAGAACGTCCAACGACGTCATCAGACTTAATTGTCAGGATTTCCTGCAGAATATGTGCGGCACCGAAAGCTTCGAGTGCCCAAACCTCCATTTCTCCGAAACGCTGACCACCGAACTGTGCCTTACCACCCAACGGTTGCTGTGTAATAAGAGAATACGGACCGATAGAACGTGCATGCATCTTATCTTCAACCATGTGACCAAGCTTCAACATATAAGTCACACCTACCGTAGCCTGCTGTTCAAAAGCTTCACCTGTACCACCATCGTACAATGTGGTCTTACCATAACGAGGCAAACCGGCCTTGTCCGTCCATTCGTTCAAGTCATCCAAAGAAGCACCATCGAAAATAGGAGTAGCAAATTTCACACCCAGATTCTTTCCTGCACGGCCAAGAACAGCCTCAAAGATCTGACCGATATTCATACGCGAAGGCACACCCAACGGATTCAATACGATATCTACCGGAGTACCATCTGCCAAGAACGGCATATCTTCCTGACGAACTACACGAGAAACAATACCCTTATTACCGTGACGTCCCGCCATCTTATCACCAACACCAATTTTACGTTTCTTGGCAATATAGACCTTGGCCATTTGGATGATACCGGCAGGTAATTCATCACCGATAGTGATAGCAAACTTCTTACGTTTCAATTCAGCATCAAGTTCTTTGTATTTCTTGATGAAGTTCATCACCAAAGCACGGATCAGATCGTTGGTATGTTCATCTTTCGTCCAATTACTTAACTGGATAGCAGTAAAGTCCAAATCGCTGAAATCTGAAACGGTGAATCTGGCTCCTTTAGAGATAACATCAGCGCCCATATAATCTTTCACTCCCTCTGAAGTGAGATTATCCGTAAGCTTCAACAACTTGTTTATCAATATTTTCTTCAAGTCGCCAATCTTAGCTTCGAATTCATCATCAATCTTCGGCAGTAAGGCCTTATCTGCCAGCTTGGAACTACGGGTCTTGACCACGCGAGAGAACAAACGCTTGTCTATAACAACTCCCTTCAAAGAAGGAGAAGCCTTTAGAGAAGCATCTTTCACATCACCGGCTTTGTCACCAAAGATGGCACGAAGCAATTTTTCTTCAGGAGAAGGATCAGATTCTCCTTTAGGAGTAATCTTACCGATCAAGATATCACCCGGTTCAATACGAGCACCGATACGAACAATACCATTTTCATCAAGATCTTTGGTCGCTTCTTCACTTACATTAGGAATATCAGAAGTCAATTCTTCCATTCCACGTTTCGTTTCACGAACCTCCAAAGAGTACTCTTCCACGTGCACAGAAGTCAAAAGGTCTTCACGAACCACACGTTCGTTCAATACGATGGCATCCTCATAATTATAACCCTTCCACGGCATGTAAGCCACCAACAGGTTCTTACCCAAAGCCAATTCCCCATCTTCAGTAGAATAGCCTTCTGTCAGAATCTGTCCCGCTGCCACACGTTGTCCCTTCTCACAAATAGGACGAAGGTCAATCGTCATGTTTTGGTTGGTGCGACGCCATTTAGGAATGATATATTCTTTCAATGCAGGTTCAAAGCTTACAAACTCCTCTTCATCTGTACGATCATACAAAATACGAATTGTTGTAGCATCCACAAAGTCAACTACGCCATCGCCTTCGGCAGTGATCTGAGTACGAGAATCGCGGGCCAATTGACGCTCAATACCTGTACCTACAATCGGAGCTTCACTCTTCAACAAAGGAACAGCCTGACGCATCATGTTCGATCCCATCAAAGCACGGTTGGCATCATCATGTTCCAAGAAAGGAATCAGAGAGGCAGCGATAGAAGCAATCTGCTGAGGAGACACATCCATCAGTTCCACTTCCGAAGGAGGAACAACCGGATAATCGGCATCCTGACGCGACTTAACCCTATCACGGATAAACGTTCCATCATCATTCAAAGGCGCATTCCCTTGGGCGATAATCTTTGACTCTTCTTCTTCGGCTGTCAAATAAACCAAACCTTCGTCAGAAAGATCAACCTTACTATTTTCCACTTTACGGTAAGGCGTTTCAATGAACCCCAATTCGTTAATCTTAGCGAACACACACAGTGAAGAAATCAAACCGATATTCGGCCCCTCAGGAGTCTCGATAGGACAAAGGCGACCATAGTGTGTATAGTGCACGTCACGCACTTCAAAACCGGCACGTTCACGTGACAAACCTCCAGGGCCAAGGGCAGACATACGGCGTTTGTGAGTGATTTCAGCCAACGGGTTAGTCTGATCCATGAATTGCGACAAGGCATTCGTTCCGAAGAATGAATTAATTACGGAAGAAATCGTCTTAGCATTAATCAGGTCTATCGGAGTGAAAACCTCGTTGTCACGAACATTCATTCGTTCACGGATAGTACGCGACATACGTGCCAAACCAATGGCAAACTGATTGGACAATTGTTCGCCTACCGTACGTACACGGCGATTGCTCAAGTGGTCAATATCATCCACATCAGCTTTCGAGTTAATCAACTCGATCAGATATTTGATGATTTCTATAATATCCTCCTTGGTCAATACGCGCACGTCCATATCAGTCGTCAGATTCAATTTTCTGTTGATACGATAACGACCTACATCACCCAAGTCATATCTCTTTTCCGAGAAGAAAAGATTATTGATTACTTCACGGGCACTTGCATCATCGGCAGGATCGGCATTACGCAGCTGACGATAGATGTATAACACCGCTTCTTTCTCCGAGTTACTCGGGTCTTTCTGCAGCGTATTATATATGATAGAGAAGTCAGACTGATTCGGTTCTTCCTTATGTACAAGAATGTTCTGAACGCCCGATTCCAATATAATATCGACATGTTCCGGTTCGATCACCGTTTCACGGTCAATAACGACCTCGTTACGTTCAATAGAAACAACCTCACCGGTATCTTCGTCTACAAAATCCTCAATCCATGTTTTCAAAACACGAGCAGCCAACTTACGCCCCACAATTTTCTTGAGGTTTGTTTTGTTCACCTTTACATCCTCAGCCAAATTAAAGATCTCAAGAATATCCTTGTCATTCTCAAAGCCGATAGCTCTCAACAGAGTAGTGACTGGCAACTTCTTTTTACGATCAATGTATGCATACATGACGTTATTGATGTCGGTAGCAAACTCAATCCACGATCCTTTGAATGGGATAATACGTGCTGAATATAGTTTGGTACCGTTGGCATGTACACTTTGCCCGAAGAACACACCGGGTGAACGGTGAAGCTGAGACACTACTACACGTTCCGCACCATTGATGACGAATGTCGCTTTATCCGTCATGTAAGGGATTGGACCTAAAAACACATCCTGAATAACCGTGTCAAAGTCCTCATGGTCGGGGTCGGTACAATATAACTTCAATTTCGCTTTCAAGGGTACACTATAAGTAAGCCCTCGCTCTATACATTCATCAATGGTATAACGCGGCGGATCAATATAGTAGTCCAAAAACTCAAGAACAAAATTGTTTCTTGTATCGGCAATAGGGAAGTTTTCAGCAAATACTTTATACAGTCCCTCGTTCTTACGTTTCTCAGGTGGGGTGTCTAGTTGTAGAAAGTCTTTGAATGACTTCAATTGTACTTCCAGGAAATCCGGATACTCAAGCGGATTCTTAGTCGAAGCAAAATTAACTCTTTGATTTACAGTAGTTGAAGACATCTGTTAATGGATTTGTAGAACTTAATTTTAAATATATACACAAAAAGGTTAAGAACCCTTTTCATGAAGGGTTCCTAACCGAAATACCTGATTTACAGGTCAATGTTATTTAAGTTCAACTTCAGCTCCAGCTTCTTCCAATGTTTTCTTCAATGATTCTGCTTCGTCTTTAGCCAAACCTTCTTTTACTACGCTAGGAGCGCCGTCTACCATATCTTTAGCTTCCTTCAAACCAAGACCGCAAGCTTCCTTAACGGCCTTAACTACCTGAAGTTTAGCTGCACCAGCGCTCTTCAATACTACATCGAAAGAAGTCTTTTCTTCTGCTGCGGCAGCACCACCGGCTGCAGGAGCAGCGGCAACAGCAACAGCTGCAGCAGCAGGTTCAATACCATATTCTTCTTTCAGGATTGTTGCAAGTTCATTAACTTCTTTTACTGTCAAGTTAACCAATTGTTCTGCAAAAGCTTTCAAATCTGCCATTTTTGTATGATTTTAATTGTTTAAATACTAAATAAATTGATATTAAATTGTTTCCGAATTTTACGCTTCGGGACGTTCTCCAAGAGTTTTGAGAACTCCGTGGAGGGTGTTTCCACCTGATTGCAGAGCAGAAATAACATTCTTGGCCGGTGATTGCAACAAAGCAACGATATCGGCAATAACCTCATTCTTACTCTTGATACTTACGAGAGCATCCAGCTGGTCAGCGCCAACATAGAAGCTTTCTTCCGCATATGCGGCTTTCAGTCCGGGAATACCATTCTTTGAGTTATCTTTCAGCAACTTAGCCGGAGCGTTAGCAACGTTGCAAAACATCACGGCTGTTGTACCTTTCAGAAAACCATAAATCGGAGAATAGTCTTCTTCCAGGCTTTCCAATGCTTTGTGAAGCAATGTATTCTTAACCACCATCAATTTGATGTCAGCTTTAAAACACGCTCTTCTCAAAGCGCTGGTCGCACCAGCATTCATTGCAGTGGTATCTACCAGGTAGAAGTGACCGTATTCTTTCACCGTAGCAGCAATCTGCTCAATAATCGTACTTTTATCTTCCTTTCTCATTACTACTCCGTTTTATTAGATTTCTTCTACTGTTTTCGGGTCAATTTTGATACCCGCACTCATCGTGCTAGAAAGATAAATACTCTTAATATATGTACCCTTGGCTGCAGTCGGTTTCAATTTATTCAACGTAGAGATGAATTCTTTCGCATTATCACGAATTTGATCAGCACTAAATGAAACTTTACCAATAGAAGTATGAACAATACCGGTTTTATCAACTTTAAAGTCAATCTTACCTTGTTTCACTTCTCTAACAGCTTTAGCAACATCCATAGTTACAGTGCCACTCTTGGGGTTAGGCATCAATCCACGAGGACCGAGCACACGACCGAGCGCACCAATCTTACCCATAATGGACGGCATAGTGATGATCACATCAATATCAGTCCATCCACCTTTGATCTTTTCAATATATTCATCAAGACCAACATAGTCAGCTCCGGCTTCTTTTGCAGCAGCTTCAGCATCCGGTGTACAAAGCACCAGAACGCGTACAACCTTACCTGTACCGTGAGGAAGTGAAACGACACCTCTCACCATTTGGTTGGCTTTACGCGGGTCAACGCCCAAACGTACGTCGATATCCAGAGAAGCGTCGAATTTAGTAAAGGAAATTTCCTTCACCAATGCAGCGGCTTCTTTGAGAGAGTATGCTTTCCCTGCTTCAATTTTTTCTGCAGCCAACTTTTGATTTTTTGTCAGTTTACCCATTCTAATTGAAGTTTATTAGTTATTAACCGGGAACTCCCCTTTTACAGCGATACCCATACTTCTAGCTGTACCGGCAACCATTTTCATGGCAGCCTCTACAGTGAAACAGTTTAAGTCAACCATTTTGTCCTGAGCAATCGTACGAACCTGTTCCCAAGTAATCTCGGCAACTTTCTTACGGTTAGGCTCAGCAGAACCGCTCTTTTGCTTCGTCACTTCCAACAACTGGATAGCCACGGGAGGAGTCTTGATCACAAAATCAAAAGACTTATCTGCGTAGTAAGTGATAATCACAGGAAGAACTTTTCCTGCTTTGTCTTGGGTTCTGGCGTTGAATTGCTTGCAAAACTCCATGATATTGATACCCTTAGAACCCAAAGCAGGCCCTACGGGAGGTGATGGATTTGCCGCGCCTCCTTTAATCTGTAATTTGATTAGTCCAGCAACTTCTTTAGCCATTTTTTAATTGATTTATATATAAACATTAATGAAGAATACTACAGCGTAACACCTGCACTATTCTTTTTCAACTTGCATAAAGCCTAATTCGAGCGGAGTTTTCCGTCCGAATATCTTCACCATGACCTTTAGCTTCTTCTTCTCAGTGTTCACTTCTTCAATGATTCCACTGAATCCGCTAAACGGACCGTAATTCACTTTTACAGTCTCGCCGACTACATACGGGATATTCAGTTCTTCGCCAGATTCCTGCAATTCATCGACCGTACCAAGTATACGATTCACTTCTGACTGTCTCAGAGGAACGGGTTTATCCGATCCACCTAAGAACCCTATTACATTAGGAGTATTTCTCAAGTGGTGAGCTACCTCACCCACCAGAGCAGCCTCCACCAAAACGTAACCAGGGAGATAGCTCCTCTCTTTCACAATTTTTTTACCATTGCGAACCTGATATACCTTTTCGGTAGGAATCAATACCTGAGACACGTAATCACCAAGGTTGCTGTTTTTAATATCAGCTTCAAGGTATTCCTTTACCTTAGCTTCTTTTCCACTAATAGCACGCAAAACGTACCATTTCTTTTCAATCTCAGACATTTCTCCTTAACTTTAATGTGGATAAACAAATTCCATCAGATGTTGGAAACAGAAGTCCATCGCAAATACTACCACTGCAATTAGTAGGGAAGCATATAAAACAACTACTGCACTGCTAGTAAGTTCAGAATACGTAGGCCACGACACTTTATGAACAAGTTCGTCGTAAGTTTCTTTAAAATAAGCTACTATCTTCTTCATTTCAAAAATATTAGCACGGGAGGAGAGGCTCGAACTC
Organism: Prevotella heparinolytica; assembly: GCF_002998535.1. Taxonomy (NCBI): domain Bacteria; kingdom Pseudomonadati; phylum Bacteroidota; class Bacteroidia; order Bacteroidales; family Prevotellaceae; genus Prevotella; species Prevotella heparinolytica. The sequence goes on from NZ_CP027234.1 coordinate 1,552,525, forward strand.
CCGACACCCGGTTTTGGAGACCGGTGCTCTACCAACTGAGCTACTCCCGTTTGAACATAATCAGTTCCCGATTATTACCGGGAACTGATTAAAGTATTTATTAGTCAAAAATTTCTGTGATCTGACCAGAACCTACCGTACGGCCACCTTCACGGATAGCGAAACGCAAACCTACGTTCAGGGCTACCGGGTAGATGAGTTCCACGTTGATTTCTACGTTATCACCAGGCATTACCATTTCAGTTCCCTCCGGAAGAGTGATTTCACCTGTACAGTCCATAGTACGCAGATAGAACTGAGGACGATATTTGTTGTGGAACGGAGTATGGCGGCCTCCTTCTTCTTTCTTCAAAACGTAGATAGAGGCTTTGAATTTAGAGTGAGGTTTAATCTGACCCGGCTTACAAAGAACCATACCACGTTTGATTTCGTTCTTATCGATACCACGAAGCAACAGGCCTACGTTGTCACCGGCTTCACCTTGATCCAGCAATTTGCGGAACATTTCAACACCCGTTACAACCGACTTCTTATCTTCACCCAAACCGAGGATTTCAACTTCGTCACCTACATGGATAACACCGGCTTCGATACGACCGGTTGCTACAGTACCACGACCAGTGATTGAGAATACGTCTTCAACCGGCATCAAGAACGGTTTATCAACATCACGCGGAGGCAGAGGAATCCAAGTATCGCAAGCATCCATCAGCTCCATTACTTTTTGTTCCCACTTCTCAACTCCATTCAATGCACCAAGAGCAGAACCTTGGATAAACGGAGTGTTGTCACCATCGAATTCGTAAGCGGAAAGCAGCTCGCGCATTTCCATTTCAACAAGTTCCAACATTTCGGCGTCATCCACCATGTCACACTTGTTCATGAACACTACCAGCCTAGGTACGTTTACCTGACGAGCCAACAGGATGTGTTCGCGAGTCTGGGGCATCGGACCATCAGTAGCAGCAACCACAATAATAGCACCGTCCATCTGAGCAGCACCGGTAACCATGTTCTTCACGTAGTCGGCGTGACCCGGACAGTCTACGTGAGCATAGTGACGGTTAGCTGTTTGATACTCTACGTGAGAAGTATTGATTGTAATACCTCTTTCCTTCTCTTCAGGAGCGTTGTCGATAGAATCGAATGAACGCAATTCTGAAAGCCCATTCTTTGCCAGCACTGTAGTGATAGCGGCAGTCAACGTGGTTTTACCGTGGTCAACGTGACCAATAGTACCAATATTTACGTGCGGTTTGGTACGTTCGAATTTCTCTTTAGCCATAGCTTTACTTGTTTATATTTGATTAATAATCAGCCTTTACATTTTTATGAGCTGTTACCGGGATTTGAACCCGGGACCTCTTCCTTACCAAGGAAGTGCTCTACCACTGAGCTATAACAGCGAGATATAGAGTTGTGGGCAAAGATGGATTCGAACCACCGAAGGCGTAAGCCAGCAGATTTACAGTCTGCCCCATTTGGCCACTCTGGTATTTGCCCCTCTGTTTTATTGTCAAAAAACTCTTTTCTTCTTCAAACTGTCCAACGAAAGCACTTGGATACTTGAGCCTCTTGTCGGATTCGAACCAACGACCCCGAGATTACAAATCACGTGCTCTGGCCAACTGAGCTAAAGAGGCAAACTTAAAAATGCAACCGTTGCGTATCATAGCGAGCGAAACGGCTGCAAATTTAGGCATTTATTTTTTACCCGCAAAATTTTAGCGGAAAATTATTTGGTTCGCTGTTTTTCCTTATACTTCACCAACTGTTTTTCCAAAGCCTCTAAGGAGAGATCCACCGCTTCTTCAAACGTATCACAAACCTTATTGGCATATAACTCCCCATTGGGAACCAACACCTTTACTCCGGCTTCTTTATTTTCAGCTGTTTCCGGTTTTACAACCTTTAATGACACCTCTACTTTCTTTATATCGTCGTAAAATTTCTCCAACTTGACAACCTTTTTTTGGATAAAGGCCTGCAGCTGCTCTGACGCATCAAAGTGAATCGATTGAATTCTTACTTCCATACTTACCTCCTTTTTACTTAGGCTCGGGGATGAGCCTGGTTATACACTTTTTTAAGTTCTTCAAAAGTGGTATGCGTATAAATTTCCGTTGTCGCCAAGTTTTCGTGCCCGAGAAGCTCCTTTATCGAATTTAAATCAGCACCATGATTCAACATGGCCGTCGCAAAGGTGTGCCTCAACACATGGGGACTTCTTTTCTTTACAGTCACCACTTTTGATAGATTCCGTTTTACTAATGCTGCCACGAAACCCGGATAAAGCCGTTGTCCGCCCTTTCTGACAAAAAAGGCGTCCGAACGTAGCGGAAATTTTTCATTTCTTTTGTTGACATATTCGCGCATAGAGAATTCCAATTCCTTAGCAAAAGGTATCAGGCGCTGTTTGTTTCTCTTTCCCGTCACTTTTATCAAAGCCGTAGAAAAATCCACATCGGCATCGTTCAACCCCACTAATTCCGAAAGACGCATACCGGTAGCATAAAACATTTCGATAATCATACGATCCCGGCATCCCTCAAAACTTTCCCCGAAATCAATATCATCCAACAAACGGTTCATCTCGTTTTCTTTCAGAAAGACCGGAAGCGGCTTCTTTTTTTTAGGCCCCACCACTTTCTGTAATGGGTCTACCGCCACCAATCCCTTCCGCAGGAGAAATCGATAATACGTTCTTATGGAGCTAAGTTTACGGTTAATAGTAGAAGCACACCGTTGTTCGTCCATCAGGAATGCAATCCAATCACGAACAAGTTCCGCATCTACTTTCTCAGGCGTTATGCTTCCAAGCTGTTCTTCACCAAACTTTTGCAATTCCAGAACATCTGCCTTATAGCGCTCTACCGTGCTTTCGGCATAGTTTCGCTCATGCAAAAGATAGTCAAGAAAAGAATCTGTCAACAACATTTCGCTACATATCTAAATCATGCAACGAATGTATAAAAAAGAATTCAATAATTCAAAGGAATTTACGAATTATTAATCTTCTACTTGCTGAAGTTTCTGAACGTAAACGGCACGCTCTTTATTAAGTCTCTTAGTCACAGAAGGTTTGTCAAACTGCTGTCTGCGTCTCAATTCCTTAACGATACCGGTCTTTTCGAATTTTCTTTTGAACTTCTTCAGCGATTTTTCAATGTTTTCGCCTTCTTTTACAGGTACTACAATCATTTTCTTTTGATTAAATGTTAATGGTTTAATATTTTACGATTAAATCGAGCGGCAAAATTACACATACTTTCTTTATTCACAAAACTTTCTGGAGAAAAACTATCAATCAGCCCCGAAGGAGTTCCCAAAGAGTGAGCAAAAAGCCGCATTACCAGAAGCAGAACAACCATAGACGAAGCGTGGTCGGACTATACACCAACCTCAAGCCAGCTATGAGCCAGCTCCGAGGTGCCAAGTAGTCCCAAAAGCCTCTAAAACAGGCATATAAATCTAATTATCAACATCTTACATCAAATATTTTTCTCGCGCGCGCGAGAAAAGAAAAGAAAAAGAGAAGAAAAAGAAGAAGATAAGAGAAGAACAGAATAAGAATAAGCCTCCAACATCCCCCATAGATTTTCTTTAAAGGAGGAGGAATCTCTCATCCAGTTTAAATATCCCTTTGTGTTTTCCCAATAGCAGACTTCCGTCAAAGCCACACTGCAACCGGACAAATGCCACACTCCGGCATCCCTCAGCCCACACGATATGCCCCGCAAAGTGTGGCAAAGGAAGCAACAAAGTGCGGCAAAGGGAACAACAAAGTGTGGTGTTAGGGGCAGCGACATAGAATGATAGAATTTGAAGAATAAAACTTCAGAAATATCAACACATTCATTTCCAAATAAAAACATAAAGGAGGATAAGGCAAAACCAAGAAGTCTTAAACAGAGAAAATAAAGCAGATATAGCTTTTTTTCAAATAAAGTAAGTAACTTTGGAGAAAGAATATAAAATCTAAAGAAAAATGAATCAAACAGTCAGTGAGAAAATAAATGCCCTGCGCGCCATGTTTCATCAAAAAAACATAGCGGCTTTCATCGTACCCAGCACCGACCCGCATCTCAGCGAATACGTAGCGCCACATTGGAAATCAAGGGAATGGATTTCCGGATTCACCGGATCGGCAGGTACCGTAGTCGTCACGCACGAAAAAGCAGGCCTATGGACAGACTCGCGTTATTTCTTGCAAGCCGACCGGCAATTGAAAAACAGCGGAATAGAACTATACAAGGAAATGCTACCTGAAACGCCTACTATCCCTGCCTTCCTGAGCGCAAACCTCAATCATGGAGATACCGTAGGAATTGACGGCGAGGTGTTCTCTGTGGAGGAAGTCAGACAACTTGAAAAGCTGTTGCTGAAAAACAATATTTTCGTAAAAAACATTTCCGACCCCATGAACAGTATATGGGCAGACCGTCCTGCCATGCCGGAAGAGCCGGGATTTGTATACCCCACCCAACATGCAGGAAAAACACCCCGAGAAAAACTGACCGCCATCCGGAAAGAGATGGAAAAGAATGATGCCGACGCTCTGCTCGTTTCTTCGCTGGATGAGATAGCATGGACACTGAACATCCGTGGCAACGATGTGCACTGTAACCCGGTCGTGGTGAGCTACCTGATCATAGAAGCGCATAATGCCCACCTCTTTATACGGCCGCAGAAAGTGACGGAAGCTCTTTCCGCCCACCTCGAAGAAGCCGGAATATCTATCCACAACTATGACGAAATAATACCTTTCCTCAACCGTATCACTGTCGGAAGCGTGATGCTGAATCCCGCAAAGACAAACTATGCCGTTTACTCCGCCATACGCCCCCAATGCCACATCATCGAGGGAACATCGCCGATAACTCTTTTGAAAGCTATCCGCAACGAGCAGGAAATGGCCGGTATTCGGGCAGCCATGCAACGCGACGGAGTGGCTTTGGTGAAATTCCTGAAATGGCTGGAAGAAGCAGTACCCACCGAGCAAGAGACGGAAATCAGCATAGACAAGAAGTTGCATGAGTTTCGCGCCGCCCAACCGCTTTACATGGGAGAGAGTTTCGACACTATTGCCGGATACGGGCCACACGGAGCCATCGTACACTATGGAGCCACATCCGAGACCGATGTTCCACTAAAGCCGAAAGGCTTCTTGTTATTGGACTCCGGCGCGCAGTATCTGGACGGAACCACGGACATCACCCGCACCATCGCTTTGGGAGAGTTGACAGAAGAAGAAAAAACAGACTACACCTTGGTTCTGAAAGGACATATAAATTTAGCTATGGCCATTTTCCCCGAAGGCACACGTGGAGCACAATTAGATGTACTGGCCCGCATGCCGATGTGGCAACACCGCATGAATTTCCTTCATGGAACGGGACACGGAGTAGGGCATTTTCTCAATGTACACGAAGGCCCGCAAAGTATTCGCATGAACGAGAACCCGGTCAGTCTGCAAGCCGGAATGGTAACATCAAACGAACCGGGAATTTATAAAACCGGAAGTCACGGAGTGCGCATAGAGAACCTGACCCTTACCGTAGAGGCCGGTGAAGGCATGTATGGAAAATACTTGAAGTTCGAGACAATCACCCTCTGCCCCATCTGCAAGAAAAGCATCCGCAAAGAAATGCTGACAACAGAAGAAACCGAGTGGCTGAACGATTATCATCGGAAAGTGTACGACCGACTTTCGCCAGACCTGAACGAGGAAGAACAAGAATGGCTGAAAGAAGCCTGTGCCCCACTCACCGCTAATCATTAATCTACTAACGAACTAAAAAAATGGCAATCATAAAATCAGTAAGGGGCTTCACCCCCGAAATAGGAGAAAATTGCTTCTTGGCGGACAATGCAGCCATCATCGGCGATGTAAAAATGGGACGCGATTGCAGCATCTGGTTCAGCACCGTGTTGCGAGGAGATGTAAATTCCATTCGCATCGGTAATGGAGTAAATATTCAGGACGGAAGCGTACTTCACACATTGTACCAAAAGTCAACCATCGAAATAGGCGACCATGTGTCTGTGGGTCATAATGTCACCATACACGGAGCCACTATCAAGGATTATGCCTTGGTAGGGATGGGCTCTACCATACTCGACCATGCCATTGTCGGTGAAGGAGCCATTGTGGCAGCCGGCTCTCTAGTATTGAGCAACACCATTATTGAACCGGGCAGTATCTGGGGAGGAGTTCCCGCCAAATTTATCAAGAAAGTAGACCCTGCTCAAGCTAAGGAACTGAACGAGAAAATCGCCCATAACTACCTGATGTATTCCAATTGGTACAAAGAACAATAATGCATGCCCGCCGAGAAGGGCTTCCGGCTGACATATGCCCCTCACACCTCATTCAGGGTCTATTGAAGCCTCATGCGACATAAGACAAATCAGGCGCAAATTCCGTGGAATAAACACAGTATCCAATGATACATTCCGTAAATTCCGCACAATTCGCGCCTAAAGGAAGAACTTAAATTTATTTTAATGCATCCTCCGGAAAACCGTCAGAAGTTTTCTTCTAACCCAAAAGCAACTTAAAAGTTAATCATACTCATAATCTTATTCGTTGCCCCGGCATTATCTGTCACATATTTACCGGCGTTCGTCCCTGTCTCATGCAGGAACTTCTCGTCTGACAGCATACGGTCGAGCAGTCTCTTCAGCTCATCGTAATCCTTCACCGAAAAAGCCCCTCCCGACTCAATCAAATGGATGGCTTCCTGGAACTTCTGGTATTTAGGCCCGAAAATCACCGGGATGCCATAAACCGCAGCTTCCAACGTGTTGTGTATCCCCACGCCGAACCCTCCTCCGATATAGCTGATTTCGCCATAGCGGTAAATGGAGGAAAGCAGCCCGAAGCAATCTATAATCAAACAGTCGGCTTTACATACATTTTTCTCGTCCGCACGAGTATATCGCACGTAGGGACGTTTCAACTTACGGATAATCTCCACCAGATGATTCTCGTCGATGACATGCGGAGCAATAATCAGCTTCACCTCCGGATGTTCATTGAAATATTCTATAAACAGATCTTCGTCCGGCTGCCAGGAACTTCCTGCCACAAAAGTCATCGTGTTGTTCTTGAAAAGTTCCACCAAGGGTAATTCCTTGGCTTCCTCACGTATTTGCAGCACACGGTCGAACCTCGTATCGCCCACCACCGTAGCACGATTGATGCCGATCTTCGCCAAATAGCGCTTAGAGCGCTCGTTCTGTACAAACAAATGATCGAAGTTGCGCAACACATGCCTGTACGTTCCACCATACCATTTGAAGAATATCTGCCCACGACGAAAGATGGAGGAAATGCTATATACCGGGATACGGCGTTTATGCAATTCATCCAAGTAGTTCTTCCAGAATTCATACTTGATAAAGAAAGCCATACAAGGATTCACAATATCAAGAAACTTCTTTACATTGCGAGGTTTATCGAAAGGCAGATAGCAAACGACATCGGCACCTCTGTAATTCTTACGGACTTCATAACCTGAGGGAGAGAAAAAGGTAAGCAGAATGCCATAATCCGGATATTTGGCACGAATCTGTTCAATCAGCGGTCGTCCTTGCTCAAATTCCCCCAAAGAAGCGGCATGAAACCAAATATAGCGTTTCTCCTTCTCCAATTGCTGGCGAAGCAGTTCATAAACCACCCAATGTCCTTTCATCATCTTCCGCGGCTTCCGGCTGAACGGAGCAACCAAATGCACAAAAAAATCGTAAACGACTATGGCAAAATTGTATAGCATACTACAATTCTTTCATTATTCATTTCAGAACATCGATGGCGCGCTGTATGCGCTCCAGCGTTTCTTCCTTTCCTATCAATTCGGTAATGTCGAACATGTGCGGACCTTTACACTCTCCCACCACTGCCAGACGAAAAGCATTCATCACATTACCCAGATGATAGCCACGTTCTGTTATCCAACCAATGACAATATCCTCCGAAGGCTTGGACGAGAAATCGGCAATACCCCTCAACACATCCATCAGCTCTGCCATGATGCGCGGCGTTTCTTCGGACCAGCGCTTCTTCACATCCTTTTCAGCATACTCCGTCGGGGCAATGAAGAAGAAACGGGTTTGCTCCCACAATTCCTTTACAAAATTCACACGGCCTTTCACAAGAGAAACCACTTTTGCCAGGAACTCATCGCTATATTTGTCCGCATCAATGCCATTAGCCGTAAGCACCGGTTTAAATAAACGGGCAATCTCTTCATCGGGTTTCATCATGATGTATTCATGGTTAAACCAGATACCTTTCTTATAATCAAACTTTGCACCCGACTTGCTGCAATGGCTCAAATCGAAGAGTTTCACCAATTCGTCCATCGTCATCAGTTCCTGGTCGTTGCCCGGATTCCATCCCAGCAAAGCCAAGAAGTTGATAACCGCCTCAGGCAAATATCCCGATTCGCGATAACCCGAAGAGACATCCCCCGACTTGGGATCATGCCACTCCAACGGGAAAACCGGAAAGCCCAGGCGATCACCGTCGCGTTTGCTCAATTTTCCGTTACCTTCAGGTTTCAGCAACAAAGGCAAGTGAGCAAAGGCAGGCATGGTATCTTCCCAACCGAAAGCGCGGTACAGCAACACATGCAGGGGAGCCGACGGCAACCATTCTTCACCGCGAATCACATGAGACACCTCCATCAGATGGTCGTCCACGATATTCGCCAAATGGTACGTGGGCAATTCGTCAGCCGATTTATAGAGCACTTTGTCGTCGAGGATAGATGAATTAATCACCACTTCGCCGCGAATCAGGTCGTTGACATGTATATCCTCGTTCGGTTCAATCTTGAAACGTACCACATATTGTTCGCCGGCAGCGATCAAGGCATCCGTTTCCTCTTTGGAAAGAGTCAGTGAGTTGCGCATCTGCATACGGGTAGAGGCATCATACTGAAAGTTAGCAAATTCGGCACGTTTGGCTTCCAACTCCTGTGGAGTATCGAAAGCGATATATGCCTTTCCTGCTTCCAATAAGACCTGCACATACTTCTTGTATATTTCCCGACGTTCCGACTGGCGATACGGTCCATAATTTCCGCCGAAGCTCACTCCTTCGTCAAAGGGAATGCCCAGCCACTTGAAAGACTCCAAGATATACTCTTCAGCCCCCGGTACAAAGCGGTTGGAGTCCGTATCCTCAATACGGAAAATCAAGTCACCTCCATGCTGGCGGGCAAAGAGATAATTATACAAAGCTGTACGCACACCACCAATATGCAACGCTCCCGTAGGACTCGGAGCAAAACGGACTCTGACCTTTCTTTCTGCCATAATCTACCTTAACTTATAAAGATTAACCTCTTATTTATCGGTTTCTTCGTATTTAAATATGCTTTTTAGATGGCAAAATTAAGCCTTTTTTTTCACACTAATGTTTTTTTTCGTACTTTTCGCAAAAAATTCAGTTGTTATGAGTTATTTCAATCCCAAAAAGGAGTTTTCTTTAAAAGATTTGCTATATAAGGTGCTGATCTTCATCGGCACAGTAGGGGTTATTGTCTATTTCCTGCCGCGAGACGGTAAATTCAACTATCAATTTGACATCGACAAACCCTGGAAGTACGGACAACTCATGGCCACATTCGACTTTCCGATATACAAGGCCGACGAAGTGGTGAAGCGCGAACAAGACAGCATCTTATCTTCTTTTCAGCCCTATTTCCAATTGGACAAAGAGGTTGAGAAGAAAGTCCTCGCCAAACTGAAAACAGACTACCAAAGCCACCTGCGCGAGTTGCTTCCTTCCACAGACTATGTCCGTTTTCTGGAAAGGACACTGTCCGAGATATACCGTGCCGGCATCGTCTCCACCGAAGAGTTGGACAAGCTGCATAAGGACAGCATTTCTTCCATCATGGTAATCAACGACAAGATGGCATCCCATCAACCCACCGAGAAAGTCTATTCGGTCAAAGACGCCTACCACTACATCCTCACCGCCGACAGTAGCCGATACCGCCCGGAGGTTCTGCGCCAATGTTCTCTGAACGAATACTTGTTCCCTAATCTGACTTACGACGAACAACGGACGGAAACCGCCCGGGAAGAGATACTCAATGACTATTCATGGGCCAACGGCATCGTATTGAGCGGCCAGAAAATCATCGACCGTGGAGAAATCGTCAACCAAGAGACATACAGCATTCTTGAAAGTCTCCGGAAAGAGTCCATCAAGCGCAGCGAGTCCATCGGGCAGAAACGCCTGATGCTGGTGGGACAGATTCTGTTCACCGGCATCTTCATGCTGTGTTTCATGCTCTATCTCGAATTATTCCGCAAAGACTATTACAAGCGCAAAGGCAGCCTTTCCCTGCTCTTTGCCTCAATCACGTTCTACTGCGTACTGACAGCCATCATGGTGTCCAACAACATCTTCAACGTCTACATCATCCCGTATGCCATGCTGCCTGTCATCATCCGTATCTTCCTCGATTCGCGCACGGCATTCACAGCCCAAGCCATCACCATACTGATATGCTCCATCTGCCTGCGCTATCCCCACGAGTTCATTCTCCTGCAACTCTCGGCCGGGCTGGTCGCCATCCTCAGCCTGAGGGAGCTTTCGCAACGCTCGCAACTGTTCCGCACCGCCATCCTCGTGATACTGACCTACATTGCGGTGTATTTTGCTTTCGAGTTGATTACAGAGAATGATTTGTCTAAATTCAATGGAAGCATGTACACATATTTCATCATCAACGGAATTCTGCTGCTGTTTGCCTATCCCCTGCTTTTCCTTGTGGAGAAGACATTCGGTTTCACGTCCAATGTGACGTTGGTGGAACTCTCTAATATCAACAACAGCTTGTTGCGCCGCATGTCCGAAACCGTCCCCGGCACCTTCCAACACTCCATGCAAATGGCCAACCTGGCAGCCGAAGCGGCTAACCGCATCGGAGCCAAAAGCCAATTGGTGCGTACCGGGGCGTTGTATCACGACATCGGAAAGATGGAGAATCCGGTATTCTTCACCGAGAATCAGTCGGGCAACGTCAATCCGCACAAGAACCTCAGCTATGAGCAGAGCGCACAGACCATCATCAGCCACGTCACCGACGGACTGAAATTAGCGGAAAAGCACAACCTGCCCAAAGCCGTCAAAGACTTTATCACTACCCACCATGGCCGCGGGAAAACAAAATATTTCTACATCTCATGGAAGAACGAGCATCCGGGCGAAGAACCCGACGAGGAAGTGTTCACCTACCCCGGTCCTAACCCGTTCACCAAAGAGCAGGCCATACTTATGATGGCCGATTCTGTGGAAGCCGCCTCACGCAGCCTGCCCGAATATACAGAAGAGAGCATCGGCAATCTGGTAGAAAAAATCATAGACTCGCAGGTGGCAGAGGGCTTCTTCAAACAATGTCCCATCACCTTCAAGGACATCGACGTAGTGAAAACCGTGTTCAAGGAGAAGCTGAAAACGATATACCATACGCGCATCAGTTATCCCGAACTAAAAAAATAAGTACCATGGAAGTGAATAACAAAGAACAGAAAAGAGCCGGACAATTGCTGCAAAGCCTGCAAGTGAACCTGCATCAAATCAAGAGTTTCAGTTTCATGAAACGCAAGCAACAGAAGTTGTCGTCAAGCGGTACACCGGCCAAAGGCCAATACGGGCCGGGCATACTGACGCTGCACCTGCAGGATGGAAAAGAAAAAACCGTCTGCCTGCCGCCTTTCCGCCACCCGTCGTCGGTGGTGCGCTTCCTTGTAGCCAACGGCATTGCATTCGACAACTACACGCCACGCCAACGCACGATAGGCGAGATTCCCACAACGACCTACCAGCGCACATCACTCTATATGTTCTGGTTCTTCGTTTTATTCCTGACGTTCCTCATACTGGGCTACTACTCCATCGGCCTCCATGCCTGGTGGGGCTTCCTCACCGCCTTTGCCTCCTTTGCCTTGAGCCTTTTCTTCATCTGCATGCTGATGACCCGCTTCTGCTACCTGACGCTGACCAATGAAGCACTCGTCATACACAGCATAGGCAGAACGATACGCTACCCGTACCGAAGCCTGCGAAAGGTGAACTTCGATTTTGCCCGCGAGCAGAATTTCACACACGTCATGGAATTGTTAGACAATCACTACCGCTACCGGCTGTTCTACATCGGAAGGGTGTCCAGAAAGAAGCTGAACGAGATTGCCGAACTGCTGCAACAGGCAGGAGTGGACGCCACTTGCAGCCTGAACGACCAAAAGAGATACTATCAGGATAAATATATCGCCCATTAGGCTACGAATCCATCTCTGCCAAAAGGCCGGCACAGGCATCTTCCAGAATATCGAGCACATACTCGAAGCCTTCGGCTCCGCCATAATAGGGGTCGGGCACGTGGTCGGCATGCGCAAACTTCGTGCAATACTCCGTCATGCGATGCAGTTTTTTCCACTCGGCAGTGGAGGGAGCACGTTCTTTCAAGTCATCCATATTGCGGTCGTCCATTCCTATGATCAGGTCAAAGTTATAGAAATCGTCCGTACACACAGGACGCGAGCGGTGAGCCAGGTTGTAACCCCGCCGTGCTGCATGGGCGCGCATCCTGCTGTCGGGCAATTCACCCCGGTGATAGGATGATATTCCTGCCGAATCGACCACGAACCGCTCTGCCCGATCTGCCTCTTCCAGCATCTTCCGCATCACTCCTTCGGCAGAAGGAGAACGGCAGATATTGCCTAAACAAACAAAAAGTATCTTCTTTTTATCTTCCATACATAAAACATCTACATACATAATGATTAGCAACGAAAAAGCTACCCAAACGTTTTTGTGTCATCGACGATTTCCGCCAATAGTTTGATTAAGGGAATACTCATGGGGGACTTTTTTTCTTCTTATAAAATCGTTACATGGGATCTACATCATAATAGACAATCAGCGACTTGAAACGGTCTTCGGCTACCATCTCCTTCTGCACCTGCACAAGCAGCTCGCGCACGCGTGCCATCGGAACCGTTGCTTCGAGTTTCAGAACAATCTTACGGATAAACAGCATCTGCACACGTGCCACCGCCGGTTTGTCCGGACCCAGTACCCGACTGCCGAAAACGGTACGCAACTTGGCGGCCATTGTCTGCGCCATCAGGTCGAGCAACGTCTCATTCCGGTTTTTCAGATAGACATACACCAACCGATAGTAAGGCGGATAACGGAACATCTGACGCTCGGCCAGTTGTCCGCCCGCCATCGCCTCGTAATCATTGGCAATGACTTGCGGAATAATGGGATGATCCACACTTTTGGTCTGCAATATCACCTTCCCCCGTCCGCTTTTCCGTCCGGCACGTCCCGCCACCTGCGCCATCAGCTGGAACGCACGTTCGTAGGCACGGAAATCGGGATAATTCAGCATGGTGTCGGCATTAAGAATCCCAACCACACTGACACGGTCGAAATCAAGTCCCTTGGATACCATCTGCGTACCTATCAGGATATCCGTTTTTCCTTGCTCAAAATCGGAAATAATACGTTCGTATGCCGTACGAGTACGAGTAGTATCCAAATCCATCCGGGCTATCCGAGCTTCGGGGAAAAGTTCTTTGATGTCGTCTTCAATCTTTTCCGTGCCGAAACCTCGATTGCGCAAGTCGGTGCCTTCGCACGCCGGGCAGGCATGCGGAAGCTGGTAGGTATAGCCGCAATAATGACAAGTCAGGCGGTTCATCCCTTTGTGATAGGTCAGGCTCACATCGCAATTCTTGCATTTGGGCACCCATCCGCACGTATTACACTCTATCATGGGGGCAAAGCCACGGCGGTTCTGGAACAAGATGACCTGCTCTTTCCGTTCCAAAGCCTCACGTACGTATTGCAGCAGCAACGGCGAGAAAGGACCGTTCATCCTCTTCTTGCGATGGAGTTCTTTAATGTCCACAGGAATAATTTCAGGCAACTGTACCTCTTTATGCCTCTCTTTCAGTTCCACCAAACCATACTTGCCCGACAGGGCATTGTGCCAGGTCTCCACCGAAGGAGTAGCTGTGCCCAACAACGTTTTGGCTCCACACATGGATGCCAGCATGATGGCCGCATTACGGGCATGGTATCGGGGAGCAGGGTCTTGTTGCTTGTAGGTGTTTTCATGCTCCTCATCCACAATGACCAACCCCAAGTTGCGAAAAGGAAGGAATATGGAGGAGCGGACTCCCAGAATGATGTCGTAATCCTCTTCCGACAATTGTTTTTGCCAGATTTCCACCCTCTCCGCATCAGGGAACTTGGAGTGATAGATACCCAGACGAGAGCCGAAGAAACGTTGCAAACGTTCCGTTATCTGAGTGGTAAGAGCTATCTCTGGCAAAAGGTACAGCACCTGCTTCCCCCGACGGATGGTTTCTTCTATCAGATGGATATAAATCTCGGTCTTGCCGCTTGCCGTCACTCCATACAACAGGCAGACATTCTTTGTCCGGAAATTCTCTTGTATATCATGAAGTGCCTGCTGCTGATGTCTGTTCAGCTCATTGACGGGAACAAGCGGCTTGGTTAGTGCCGTGTTCAGTCTGCCCACTTCTCGAGAATAAACTTCAAAAACGCCACGCTCCACCAGCGCTTTGAATACGCCCGGAGTGGCAGATGCACGTTGCAACAAATCTGTTTTGGAGACTTCTTTCACCTCACGCCCTCCCAAGCAACCGGACAGCTCGATGTATTTCATCAGCAGGTCAAGCTGTTTGGATGCCCGACGCTGCAACTCATCGAAAAAGAAATGCAGTCGACGCTCATTGCTTGCGGCAGCGGTGAGACGTACACAAAGCTCCGTCTTAGGTTTATAGGTACGGCGCAACTCTTCTTTCACAAAGATGGCTTCTTTCTCGAGCAACGCCTTCACTACAGAAAGGATATTTCTGATACCACCCTCCTTCTCCAATTTGGTGACGCTCTGTTCCGGTTCGGCCGAGAGCATATCCAGAATCTTCTGCTCCTTCTCCGGAAGGGGGGCTTCGGATTCGAAATCCGGATTATATTCTACAATCGTTTCGCTTTCCAGCTTCAGGCCGGAAGGCAAAGCCGCCTTATACACATCCCCCGGCGTACAAAGATAGTAATCGGCAATCCATTCCCAAAACGCAAATTGATCAGGAAGCAGTATCGGGTCGGCATCCAACAACGCCGACACTTCTTTTACTTCATAATCGGTAGGCGCACACCGGTGCACATTACGCACTATGCCCGTATAGTACTTCTTCCGGCCGAAAGGCACTACCACCCGGCATCCCGTCCGCACGTCATCCGCCCACTCTTCCGGCAAGGAATAAGTGAAGCAACCATGCAAAGGCAAGGGCAATATGACATCTACATATTTCTTCATTGCGAGGACAAAGATACGACAAAGCCAGAGAGAACAAAAAAAAAGACCGCCTCCTTTTTATTTAAAGGAGACAGCCTTGTTCTGTCGGCAAAATATTGGTCCGTTTACTGATACTTCACCTCTACCCCCATGGTTTCATGCCTCATTTCGCGTTCGCTGCGATAGAGTTTTCCTTTTCTCAGGTAATAGAATTCCTGATTACCGGCAAACTCGATGTTGGCATACTCCAAATTGTCATCTGATTTGCAGGCTTTCCACGTACTTTCATACGTCACCGAGTCAGAGAATGTGATGAGGGTTGTAGAGTCTTCGTGCAATTCAAAGCGTATTCCGGTCTCCGTATAAAATGTTCCGGCAAAAGGATGAGATTCATCCGCCGATTTAGAACCGGAGCCCATATTGCCGCACGAATACAATGCGGACAAACAAACAATCATCAATACTGTCCAAAAAGTTGCTTTCATATTTTTCATTCGTTTATTAAAAGAGAGAGAGTGCCCTCACCAGAGAACACCCTCTTTCCTTATTTATTGATTATCTTGACGATAGACAACACTTATTCACCCGGAGTACCGGCGTTCTTCTTAACAATCACTTCAAATGTCTTAGTGAAAGTCTTCCACTTGTAACCGAATTTAACAGGGATGTAAAGTTTGTAGTCCCAGTTAACCGGAGTACCACTGTAGTTGTAGTAAGTCAATTCTTCTTTCGTCGAGTCGTAAGTAACTTTCGTATTAGAAGGCAGCGGACCATTTGTTACACCTGCTGTCGGAATCAAGTTACCGCCTACGAGTTTCAAGTTAGAAGTGATTCTATCCGTCTGCCATATAGCTTCGGTTGCTTCATAGAAGTTCCACAAAGCGACTTCCAACGGAGTACCTACTCTCTTCACGGTGTAGAAATTACCACTGGCGTCAGCATTCCAAGAAATATAAGTAAAGGCGTTCTTCACACTGATTGTACTACCTGTGATAGTAGCATCCGTAAAGTTATCCGTAGTACCTTCTTTCACCTTCAACGGCTCAATAATGAATGCATCATATGCCTTAATCAGAACTGTGTGAGCACGAGCGTGAGGACCATCATAGCAGAGGTCGGCAACCATCTTGATAGGCACTAATTTACCTACGATAGCTTTAGCGGCTTCAGTCGGTTTGTCATTCAGAAGGTCAGAGAACGGAGTGTGAGCCGGATTATTTTCTTCCAACTTGATGTTGTAAGTCAACTCTGTCGGATCCAGATTATTCGGTGTCGTATTAACGATTGTAGCAGCAAGCTCGGCGTTGATATACAGACGTGTACCATCGGGACTTACAGTTGCGCTCATCGGAACAACCTTAGTTCCATTGAAGTAGTCATACTTATAAGCAACCGTAGCCAGTTTCTCGGCATCGAAGATGAAGCGTACACCATTCTTTTCGTAAGTGGGTGCACCTGCTACTCCCAAATGTCCCGGAGCAGTAGTAGGATAATCTACTGAATAGTAGAACTTCTTACCGGCCACGTTCTTATTTGCATACCAGATAGCACCATCGGCACCGGTAGTCGGTTTCTTGCCAAGGTCATCCAAGTAACCGTTCAACAAGTCGGTATAGATGTTACAAGTCGGGTTGTTCGTTGTGTTGGCACCCCAAGCCGGGTTAGACTCTGTAGTATTGTAAACAATCGGGTTCACGTTGAATACAGACCAATCGGTACCTTGCTTCCAATAACGACCATCATAGCCCCACAAGTTGAATACCGGCTTGTAGATAGTACGTGTCAGCGTAATAACCAAAGTAGGATATGCGCCTGTCGGATCTTTCCAGTAGATAATCTTAGAGAAGTCCATCTTTTCCTGCTTGTTCCAGTTAGGATACTTCTTCACGATATCTGTATGAGTCAATATCCAGATAATGTTATAAGAATCCACACCGCTTTCAGAGTTTACTTCGAGCGTAGCAGTTCCTTGACCCTTGCCGCTTGTTCCGTCGAAGCCGGGATCGGTATAAACAGCATGGAATTCTTGCTTCGTCATACCACCTTCCTTAGCCTGAGCATAAATCTTCTCATTCATGTACTGAGTGCCGATAACACCTTTATAATTGCCACACTTATAGATTTCATCGTTAAGAGCAATAGAGATAGGACGTACGCCTGTTTCTTTCACCCACTTAATCTTGAAGTAACGGATAGCAACCAATTTGTTGTTTACAGAGTCAACCAATTCGGCACGGATAACCGGTTCGCGGCCTACAGAAGTAGCATTAGGATCAGTGATGGTATAAACTCCTGAAGTCAGGATACCGTTTGCCGGAGAATCGATTTTAGCAAACTTCTGCTGGTCGGTTTTATTGGTATTTCCTTCAGGACCACCCAATGTGATATACGGTGCAGCAGCTTTGTAGAAACGATAAGTCAAACCATAATCCTTGTAGTTCTTCAACTCTGCGTGGCCAGCGTGGTTCTTCAAAGTATCAACCACACATACAGTCACCAATTTCTTCAGGTCAAGAGGCTTGTTGTATTGCCATTTGTAATCCACTCTTGCGTTAGCCAAAGATTTGTATACGTCTACAGAGTCGCTGTAGTGAACGTAGAACGGATTCGGCTGTTCTGTAAGGTCAGTCTGTTCTTCATCGGCAAACATGTTAACGGTTACGGGCTTGCTGAAGTCGGTTCTGCTATTGGCGATATAAGGAACTTTGATTGCTTCGTGCAGACGAACGTATTCAGAGTTCACATATACTTTTTTGCCTGCTGCTTTTTCTTCCGCAGTCAAGTTAGCTTCCGCAATAGGAGTCTTCAAAGAAACCATGTGGAATGTTTCCTTGTTTCCAGTGCCAAACGGAGTGGCAGCGATAGAACCTACAACTGTTTTCTTAAACTTCACAGTCATCACGTTCTTGTCGATAGAATACTCTACGGGCTTAACCGGATTGTTTTCAGTAACAGCCGTAGCCTTGGTCACGATGTTTTCAGATTTGATGCAATCGAAAGAAGGCAACTCAACATCTTGCGTACGAACACCAACGTTGGGGCTTACATGGAAATAAGCTTCGTTGCGGTCAGTAGAAATGTAGAGAGGAGTTGCTCCACCTACGGCTACGTGGTCCAGTACGGGACGGACTCCGTGAGGAAGAGTGTGATCCGGAAGAGCCTGATATCTCTGCGGAGTGTACTGCAACGTAGTCAGCGTGATAGCGGCAATACCGTTGATGTGTGAAGTAGGAATTACGGCCAACGTAGATAAGCGATGTCCGAGCACACTCATCAATTTAGCAGTAAGGGCATCTACTTTAGCAGCCAAATCAGCCGTCTTAACATACTTGCCCTCCATTTCGGTCTTCAAAGCGGCAATCTCTTGAGAAAGTTTTTCCAAAGTAGCCAACTTGTCGATTTGTTCCTGCAAAGCTTTGTCCGCTTTTTCGTAAGCGTTTTTCAAAGCAGCCAATTCTGCGGCCGTAACTCCACCTGTACTTGCCGTAGCAGCCTCCAAAGCCTTTTTAGCATCGGCTTTAGCAGCCTCGGCAGCAGTTTTGGCGGCTGTAGCTTCACTCTTTGCTTCAGTTAGTGAAGCCGTTAAAGTAGCCACCTGTGCTTTTAATTGTTCTAGCGAAGCTTTTTTGTCCATCTGTTCCTGCAAGTTCTTGATGTCATCGTCATAGTCTTTGCAAGATGTGAACACACCTGTAGAAGCCGTCATTAAGGCTCCAAACAAGATTACACTTAGATACTTCTTGTTCATAATAGAATAAATTTAATTTATAAAAAAAACAAAAACAGTCAACAAAATCACTATCGGGGTTCGCTAACCCTCATTTTCTTAATATACAATCAAACACCGCCACTTCGCAGATAACGGAATAAATTATGCCGCAAACATAAGTGTTTTTCCATAAACAAACAAATAAAAAAGCTGTTTTTTTATAACTAAATTAAAAGATTGCATCAAAAAGTATATTTTTATTAATAAAAGGGCGTGCAATTGGCTATAGGAAAGCGTTTGCAGCCATTTTCCCATAGCGCAAAAATAACTCTTTGAGAAGCAAAAGGTTAGTAGAGGAGTCAACGAGGCTTATAGCTTTACTGAAACCGAAAGCAGGCCTTTCAGAAGAGGTTGACGGAGCAATATTTTTTTCAAGTTCAAATTAATGAAGAATTTGCCATTAAGTACCTAACCTAATATGATGCAGGTTTGAGAAGATTATAAAAAAGACGAGGGCATGCCTGCCACACCCTCGTCCAACCGGCCATCCCTTTGACAGCCGCTTTAAAAGATATAAGCGGCGGATATCTGCCACGTCTTTGTTTTGGCGTTCTTGCCCAAAACTTTTTCCCATATCGCGCCTGCGGCATCGCCGACAGAGAAGGTATTGCCCATCGGAATCTGATAGTTGACGCCTACCTGCAAATGTTTCAGGATTTTGACGCCCACCCCCACATTCAGCCCTACCTGCGTCTTTTTGGTGTCGACCGCCCCGTCGGTATTCACACCACTTCCTAAAGCCTTCAGGTCTATGTCCTTAAAATTGAAGAAGAAATCGGGACCGGCCGCAATATATATGCCCAGCAAACTGCCCAAACCGATTGTGTACTTCAGGTTGACGGGAATCTCGATGCCCTGCTGCCTTTCATCAATCGAGCCGGAAAAGGTGCCCGCCGAAACATCGTACTTATTTCCTCTTTGCGAATACATCAAAGCTCCATCAATGCCTAATCCTATAATAGGAATGGTGAGCTCTGCCATCGGCCCGATAAAGAAACCGGTGGAATGTTCCTTATTTCCGGCATATCCGCCTTTCCAATCAATCTCCGAAAGATTTACACCACCTTTGACGCCCCACTTCAATTGGGCATGAGCAGGCATGGACACAAGCATGCAACATACAACTATCAAGAAGAAACAAAGACTTTTTTTCATAATCAATCTAATTTAATTTACGAGACAAATATATACAAAAAACTTTCAAACAGAGAAAAAATGCTCACTTTTTTATTTATACCGCTCTCCTATAAACCTCGGAAACGGAGAAGAAGTATGGCTCAAATGACATCGGTCTTTCATATAATCGGCTTTATGGGAAATAAGCCGGAAAACATGCCTTTCATGCAAAAAAAAGCGAAGCGAAAAGAACAACGAATCGTAAAACACACTACATTTGCATCGCAATGCAAGGAAAGATGCCAGAGTGATCGAATGGACCGGACTCGAAATCCGGCGAACGGCTTATGCTGTTCCGTGGGTTTGAATCCCACTCTTTCCGCTCCTTTCTAAAGAAATGCGTCAGCCGGTCCCTATGATAGAAGTCAGAAGAACAAAGGTCACAGAAGCAGAAGTCCTGATGGACATCTTCGAGCAAGCCAAACGCATCATGCGGAATAGCGGAAACATGCGGCAATGGACAGGCAACTATCCTTCCAAAGAGATAGTCTTAGCTGACATTGAAAAGGGAAACAGCTACGTGTGCATCGACGAAGCCGGAGAGATTATCGGAACTTTTGCCTTTATCCAAGGCAACGACCCCACTTATACACATATTTACGAAGGCCAATGGGCGGATGACATTTCGCCTTATGGAGTGATTCATCGACTGGCAAGCACAGAAACCGGCAAAGGCGTGGCACACGCCTGCCTGCAGTGGTGCTACAAGCAAATCCCCAACCTGCGCGCCGACACTCATCGGGACAATCATATCTTGCAGCACATCCTGAAGAAACATGGTTTCCAATATTGCGGCATCATCTTTCTGGCCAATGGAGACGAAAGATTGGCCTTTCAAAAAACAGCAAACCGCCTTTTCAACTCTTCCACCCCCATTCCCGTGAAATAATCTTCCACGAAGTTCCAACGTTGTTCGTCCGTCAGTCCGTTTGTCCCGAAGAAGAAGGTGAACAATTCAATCTGCTCCTGAAAAATCTGTTCGTTGGCATCCAAGATGAAATTGCGATATTCCTCGCCGGATGCAAGCCGGTTCAATCTGTCGGAATCATTAAAACGTATAAAGACACAAGGAGTACCGCCACCTTCGACACTGAACGAGAGACAGTCGAGCATGGAAAGCAGATTGAGAAGCATATTCAAGTCAGAGAATGGAGTGCAATAGAACAGCAGACGGTCGCCCTTATTGCCCACTATGCGCTGAGCACATAGTTTCTGATAACGGGATAAAAGCAGATCGAATCCCCTTGTCACAGTAAAAGAAAGTTCATTGGAATCTTTCTTCTTCGCACTGCTGATATAGCTCACACTGCGTCCCTCTTCCGTGCGGCTCTCCAATAGCGAACCGATGAAACGCTTGGCGGAACGCACATCCATATCATGTCCGGCAAAGACAGCACGCAACTCTTCTTCATCAAACTTGCCTTTCGACTTAATCAGAGCCATCTTCATCATGGATGTCAAATCCCTGAACAAAGCTTCCATACGCCGACCGATGACAACCGCATCTTCCTTCAACAGCACTTCATGCTTGCCCACCGACACAGCACGTGCGCCCTCCAACAAGGTTCCGTTGTTGAGTTTCTGCTTGAATTCCTTATATCCCAACTCGGGAAAACGTGCTTCCCAAATCTCCTCCAAGCGTGCTTTATAAACTCCTTCTCCGCCTTCGACAGCAGTCATATAAGCACCGAACTCACGAACAAAGGCATCGCCTGTTTTGTCCTGCACATAGCCCTCGGTCAAGAGGTTCTTGGGCGAGACTTCCAAAAGGGGGGTACCATAACGCAGCTCCATATCTTCTTCCAACCACAACAAAGCCGTCTTAATGAGTTGCCCTAACTCTGCCTCATACTCCAGCTTGTTTTTCATACGCGGCAATTTCACCACAAACTCGAAGTCCGAAAGAGACACCAGCATCTCGCGCTTTTCTCCCTTCATCCGATGCACCTCCATCAGTTTCCGCAAGATGAGCGCCAACTGTTCGTGAGCGATGCTACCGGTCTGATGCAGACGCTTCATGTAATAGAAATCGCGCTCGTGATAATCTGTGGCAGAGACACCTTGAATATTCGCATCGCGTGCCGCGCGGCCTATTTCCTGAATATAATCGACAAACGTACCGGATGGAGCCACATGATAGATGCGGTCGATGTCGCTGATATCCACCCCCATGCCGAATGCTTTGGTGGCAACAATCAGCTTCTTGCTCCCTTCTTTGAACTCCTGCACGATGGCGGCTTTCTGTTCCTTATCCTTTTTGCCGTAATAAGAAGCCACAAGATGCCGGTCGGCAGGTTTCACCCACGTTTTCAGGCGCATGTCTATCCCACCGGCAAAAGGATAATAGAGCAAGGTCTTATGGGTATCCAGAAAGCTGTCTATACGGGCAGAAACCACACGTTGCTTGGCTTTATCGTACGTCTCGCCCTCTTCTATCTGCATCTGCCGGATATCAAAACCGATGTTTTTCCGCCTCACCGTACCGACATGCAGCACACATGGTTCCATTTGCAAAGAGCGGATGGTATCGAACACCATGTCATTGCCTCCTTTCGGATTCCACACGGCCGTAGCCGTAAGTGCAAACAATGGGAAGTCATACCCCAAACTCTGCTTCAAGGTTTTCAGATAACGACCCAAGAACCAATAATCCACCCGGAATTCTTTTCCCCACGTAGTTACCGTATGCGCTTCATCAATTACCACCAGACCGATGCGACGTTCACCGACAAAGTGCCTGATATCGTAAGAAAGGAGCAATTCCGGTGAAAGATAGAACAAATCAATCTCTCCTTCGCGTACCCGACGGTAGACTTCGGCTTTCTGTTCAGGAGAAAGGTCGGAAGAGGCATACGCCACACGGGTATAGCCCAAATCCACCAGATTCTCTGTCTGGTCTACAATCAAAGCTTTCAAGGGAGATATTACAATAGTCAGCAGCTTATACTTTCTTCCCAGATAAATGGCAGGAAGTTGAAATAACAACGATTTACCCGAACCGGTAGGAGCTGTCAGCAAGATATTGTCCACTTGCTGTTCTGCCCCTTGCGCCTTTTCCGCTTCAAGAACAACACTCTCGACCAACTGCCCTTGGGAGATGCAGAGTTTGCCTTTTCCCTTGAATAAATCATTATAGATTTCAAACTCGCGAAATTGCTTGTAACCGTAGATTTCTGTCATCAGTTCACCAATTTCCGCTCTATATGTTTCGGGCAGACACCTCTCTTTCAATTCCGGTAACCGGCGTATTGTTCCTTCCGGGATATTTATCATAATGAATGAATGGGGATTAAATAAAAAAAGTAGTTCTTTGACCATAACATAACAGTCGTAGAACTACCTTTCCTTTGTTTTTTTCAGAACTTCACCGCCTGCAGGCAGTAAGCCTGTCATTTCAAGGCTTATCAATATTCTTCCTCGTTGAAAAAGAAGTCTTCTTTACTTGGATAATCAGGCCAAATATCTTCTATACTTTCATAGATTTCGCCCTCATCCTCCATTTCCTGCAAATTTTCAATTACTTCAAGCGGAGCACCTGAACGCATGGCATAGTCTATCAATTCGTCCTTGGTTGCCGGCCAAGGAGCATCTTCCAATTTGGATGCTAATTCCAATGTCCAATACATGGTTTCTAAGTCTTAAGCGGTGAATATAAATCCTACTTCTAATTTTCGGCAAAAGTATAATAAAATCTTTCACTTGCAACGATTATTCCAAAATATTTCTTCTTTTTTCTCATCTTGATTCATTTTGCGAGACAAAACGAACAAATAATCAGACAAACGATTTACATAAGCCATTAGTTCCGAGGAGATTTCAACCTGTTCGGCCAAAGCCAGAATCCGGCGTTCGGCACGACGGCACACAGTACGACAAACATGGCACACCGCACTCCCCCGGCTTCCTCCGGGAAGGATAAAAGCCGACAAAGATGGAAGCAGATTGTCCAAACGGTCAATCTCACGTTCCATAACCTCCACATCTTCCCAATGAACGACACTGGCCGTTTTAAGTTCGGTTTGCTCACGATCGGTAGCCAAATGAGAGCCTACGGCAAAAAGCTTGTCCTGCACTTGCAGCATGAACATCCTATCTTGCTTATCCGAGAGGAATGTAGCAAGAACTCCCAGATTGGAATTCAATTCATCCACCGTTCCATACGCTTCGAGCCGGATATGCGTTTTAGGCACGCGAGTTCCGCCTACAAGGGAAGTAGTCCCTTTATCTCCGGTTTTGGTATAAATAAAACTCTTTTTCATAAAAAATAGATTTTTAGCAAGAAGCGTAAGCCACACGGACGATAAGTCATGGAGAAGTCTGTGCAACCTGCCTCTGATAATAATTAAAAATTGACAATATAGTCTTGCTTTATCTTTGTCTTGTCAAAGAAAACGATGCCCAAATCATAAAGGTCGAAAGTGACGCCCACCCGTTCATCTTCTTGGATCTGCTTCCAGAGGACACGCATCTGCGGGGTGTATCGAATGCCTTCAATCACAAAAAGAGATTTCTCCGTTGCACAGGAGGCGCAAATGCCGAATGCTTCTTCCATGAGTTCTGCACGACGATAATCGTGTAAATAAAGAAAATCGACAGCAACGCCGGCCTCCAGAAAAAGCTCGGACAGCGAGGAAGCGGAGAGATAGTCCGCACCTTCTTTTCCGGCCTTCAGATAGAGCGAAGAGGCAGAAAGCGTTCCAAAGTCTACAAGCGTGTCGGGCCGGGCGTAATTCACCAACCGGAACAGCAGCCGTTTCACCTTTCTCGACTCATATTCCCAACATACGCCTTTCTCCGGCGCCAGTTTTTCTTCTTCCTCCGCTAAATCCTTATACTTATAATAAGGTGCCTTCTCATAAATGACCTGCGTGATCAGATCAAAAGCAAAAGGAGAATGCACCCCGTAG
Organism: Prevotella heparinolytica; assembly: GCF_002998535.1. Taxonomy (NCBI): domain Bacteria; kingdom Pseudomonadati; phylum Bacteroidota; class Bacteroidia; order Bacteroidales; family Prevotellaceae; genus Prevotella; species Prevotella heparinolytica. The sequence continues at coordinate 1,577,736 of NZ_CP027234.1, forward strand.
CCGCAACGATGACGAAACCGCCGCAACCAGATGAAAGGACGCTTCAAGGCAAGTGTGACCGACCCCATGACCCGTGGATTAGAAGAATGTGACTTTAAGGGATTCTCCTGCTCTCAAATCCAATGCAAAGGAGTCGTCCTTGAAATCAAGTTCCGCTCCATTCTTCGACACCTTTGCAAGACTTACTCCCGCAGGCATCTTCACGATGAACCTGCCCGGAGCAAGAGCCGTAATGGCGGCTTTCGTTGCACGGCCATCCTTCCAGTCGAGGTCGACGGCAGCACCACCGCGCACTCGCATGCCACGGAAGCTCCCGGCATCCCAGCCATCGGGCAAAGCGGGCAATAGATTGATGAAACCCTCATGGCTCTGCAAAAGCATCTCACCGATTCCGGCAGCACCACCAAAGTTCCCATCTATTTGGAAAGGCTGGTGCGAGCAGAAGAGATTGGGGAAAGTGCCACTGCCATGCCGTCCTGTCTTGGCGTTTACTGCCGGTTGCAACAGGCTCTTGAAAAGCTTCCACGCACGGTTGCCATCGCCCAGACGAGCCCAGAAGTTAATCTTCCACGCACGGCTCCATCCCGTACCTCCATCGCCACGGCGATTCAATGTGACACGGCATGCATCGGCCAGCTTGGGTGACCTGGCCGGAGAGATGAGGTTTCCGGGATGCAGACCGTATAGATGGGAAACGTGTCGATGATGTACCTCAGCTTCCCTATAATCTTCCAGCCACTCTTGCAGGTATCCGTCCTTGCTGATAATCATAGGCGGGAACTCTTTCAGGTCGGCTTCCAGCTTCTTCACGTAGTCCGCATCACGGTTCAGCGCAAGGGCAGCAACAATAACGTTATAGTAGAGCTCTGTCAGCAGTTGCACGTCCATTGTAGGCCCCATGCAGATGCTGACGGGCGTCAGACTGTCTCCGGGCATGTAGAAGCTATTCTCGGGCGAAGAGGTGGGAGCGGTGACCAGCCATCCGTTCCCCGGCTCACGCACCATCGTGGAACGGAAGAAGTCGGCAGCACCTTTCAGAATCGGATAAATGCGTTGCAAGTATTCCTTATCCTGCGTATAAAGATAGTGTTCCCACAGATGGGCGCAAAGCCATGCCCCTCCGGTGTTGGTTGCCCCCCAAGACGGATGCTCGCCGGGAGCTGTATAGTTCCAGACGTTTGTCATCATGTGGAGTACCCAGCCTTCGGCCTTGTCTCCGTAGAAAGTGACGGCTGTCTTTTTACCCGAAGGCAAGAGACGCTCCACCAAAGTGGTGAGCGGGCCATAGAGTTCGGAAAGACCTGCCTGCTCCAACGGCCAGTGATTCATCTGGATATTGATGTTGGTATGATAGTCGCCGTTCCATGGAGTCTGCAACGTGTTTGCCCAAAGCCCTTGCAAGTTGGGGGGCAGGCTGCCGGGACGGGTACTGCCGATGAGCAGATAGCGTCCGTAGTTATAATACAAAGCGGCCAGTCCGGGAGATTCTTTCTGCTCAAAACGGAGGATACGCTCATTGGTGGGAAGCGCATCGTCTTCCGTGGCGGGCAAGGTAAGCGAAACACGGTCGTAAAGCGAGCGATGAGCCGTTTCTTTTTTCATCGTCCGTTCCAGTTTCGCGTTCAGTTTGGAGAATGAAGAGCCGGAAGGCGCTACTCCATCCAGCAGCCTGTCGCAGACCGAGGCATAGCGTTCTCCGGGAAAGTCGGTACCTGCCGCTTCATAAGAGGTGGTTGCCGAAATCACCAGCCAAGCCTCCTGCCCGTTCTTCAAAGCTATTCCCCGTTCGGGGTCGATTGCCTGTTCGCCTCCTTTCGAGACAAGCCGCATGGCAACACGGAATTTCATTCCATCCTTGCCGGGCAGACCGCTGTCGAGCATCCCATTCATCAGGAGCGTATTCCCTTCGATGGTGACAGCGGCACGTTCCGGACGACTCAAACGGGCGGAGAAATTCAAAGCCTCTTTACGTCCGGCCGTCAGGTGTATCAGCATGACATCCTTGTCGCGAGAAATAAAATATTCGCGCCGATAAGCTACATCGTTCAGCGTAAAAGCTGTATAAGCCAAGGCATCACGCAGATTCAGCCCCCGGCGATAGTCCACCGGACGGACATCGGATTGTGCCGTAACGGCAACTTTCCCTTCCGCCTTGGCGTTCAGCAAAGGGTAATCGAACTCCAAGTCGAGGTTAGCCAATATCTGGTAAGTTCCATATCTTTTGTCCGCCTCTCCTTTCTTGGGAACAAAGCTGCTGTACATCAGTTCCTGCGCCTCGCGGTTCTTCCCCTCGAACAACAACCGGCGAATGGCAGGCAGGCTCTTTGCCGCATCGGGGTTGCCGTAGTCGGCCTCCGAACCGTTCCAAAGGGAAATCTCGTTCAACACAATACGCTCGCGCCGCACCCCGCCGTCCGGCATCATGCCGAGCCTGCCGTTGCCCAGCGGAAGCGTTTCTTCCCAAATGGAAGCGGGAGCCGTGTAGTAGAGCATATGGTTGTAACTATCGGTCGGAACCGATGAGAACACATACAAAGGATACGAACAGCAGAAAGCCACTGTAACCAATGAGGAGAGAAGAAGTTTTTTCATAACAGATTTTCCATTTAAAATCCAAACAAAGTTGGATAATTCATTAATAATTAACTTTAGTTTCATATCTTTTTGTCAGGATGTTAAGAGGAAGTAGGCTCTGCTGAGGAGCAACCTACCAGCAATAAGCATCCTAACGGTACGCAGTAATGCTACTTTGGGAGGCGGTTACACGCCTCTCTTTTTGTATTACTGATATCGTCTGATATGGCTAAGAAAACCTAACCATAATCCTATGGTAAAACAAACTTTCCACAGCAGACACCACACAAGGGGCTGCAAGTTCCTTTATCAGTCAAACCATTAATGAGGATTACAAACTTTTTTAAGCGGACTTCAAAGCCGCAAAGTAATGATAGTATTTTCCTCAAAAGAAAGTTGTTTTACCTTATAGGATTCTGTATCATTTGACAACACACGGTATATATTCCTTTTCATGTTTGAGTACATAATATATTCTGTTTACAAGCCGTCTGGCAATCTTTATGATTGACTTCTGGGGATTCATACGTTTACGGTATTCCGTATAGGCTACAGTCATTGCAGGATCCTTACGGATTGCAATCCATGCAGCTTCCACCAACAGGCAGCGGAGCATGAAATGGCGACGTACCGTTATATCTCCTGTGCCGTTACTCTCACCACTCGAATGGCACATGGGTACCAGACCGATGAAGGAAGCCAGATGGTCCTCATTCCTGAAACGGACTATACCGTCAAGTTCAACCATCAGGGTAGCAGCTGTAGTAACGCCTATTCCGGGAACAGAAGTCAGAAGACGTATCGGCCTCTCAAAAGGTGCGTTACGTGATATCTCACGGATGGCACGTGTTTCCTGAAGAAGCATCTTACGCAAACGCACGAACTGCTCCAGGTGCAGTTCCAAAGTCTTCTTGCCATACTCTGTTGAGAGTTCGAGAGAATGAAGCCAAGTCAGGAAACGTTTTGACCAACATCCTATCGAGCATCGGGTAAACTCTTCGGGTATATCCACTCCATGAAAACGAAGCAATGACTTGATGCGGTTCTTCGCACGGGTGCTGTCTTTTACAATCAGGTTTCTCATCCTTATCAAAGAGCGCATTTCCAGGACATCCGCCTTGGGAACGTATATTCCTACCAGCGAACCGGAACGTAATTCACGAGCCAGCTTCTTACAATCCACGGCATCCGTCTTACGAAGTTTTTCCTTACTCATGGTCGGAACGTCGGCTGGATTGACCACGATGTTGGTTATTCCTAAATCCATCAACTTCTCGTGTATCCAAAAGCCGCAGAATCCGGCTTCATACACAGAGAAGTAATTGGCGCCCGGATAATTGCTGACAAGATACTTGTGCAATGCTTCCGGTTCCGGAATTTGGCTGAATCGATTCAGAACACTATGCTCTGATAAAATTGCAACCGACCAACTCTTCAGGTGGACATCAATTCCTACATAAATATTTTGACCACTGAAATCTAATGTGTTACTTTGTACACGTTTCATAAGCTATATCGTTATGAGTTAATATTGTTGTTATCACTTACAAAGTTAACTATAATGGTATAGCTTTTTTAGGGCTATATTATGTTATCCGTCACTTCCGATTTTAAACATAGGAACTTTTATGAGTTTAATAATCTGTTTTTCATTTCTTTCCGTATCTATCCTTTCAACGGAAAACGCAAGCATATTGCGTATTCACGATTTATCTGCTACCTTTGCCGTGACCTCCTTTCTTTAGCGGGTTATGGAATGGGTGAAACCGAATGTTCCTCAAACAACGCTTTGTCACCCATTCCTTTTATTTATATTCACACAAATCTTGTATTATTTTTTCATTTAGCATCCCCGTTAATCTGCAAAACCAACGGTGAGGTTTCGGCATTGCAATACACCGTGATGGTTTTGTTGAAATGTTCGGGATGCTCGGCCTTGTAGCTCACCTCCAAAACTATCTCTTTGCCCGGTTGCACAGGTTCTTTGGAATAAGTTACAGTGGTACAGCCGCAAGAAGTACTGACACCTTCTATCACCAAAAGCTTATCACCTGTGTTTTTAATCACGAAAGCAGTTTTCTGCTCCTCTTTCCAATCAAAGCTACCCAACGATACGGAAGTATGGGCTATATTCAATTTTGTCTTGACAACTTTTGTTTTATTTTCCTCTCCCACTTCCTCACCTCGAATGATTTTCAAGTATAGTTCTTTCACCATTGGGTTATGGATAGGATTACCGATAGCCAAGACTTTATTATCCTTATCTAATAAAAATGTATGGAATGAGTCATCTTTAGGCGGAAAGCCATTCAATTCATTCAATCGGTTCTTCTCATCAATACAAACAGGATGTACAAAACCAAAGGCTTTTAATGTACCTAAGAAGCCCCTCCGCTTCTCGGGAGAAAAGAAAAATAAATATTTGACAGAATCCACTCCGTTGGTATTCATTTCTTCCATGAATATTTTCCATTTATCCAACTGCAACTTACAACTTATACAGCCGACAGAATCTACATAAGTGAGAATCTTGAACTTTCCCGACATCGAAAAATTAACAGTATCCTTACCCTGCACGGTAAATACTACTTTTTCAGGAAACAAAACTTCCTTTCCACTCCACGTTTGCAGCAGAGTTTCAATATTCTCCACTCTTCTATTCCCACAAGAAAGAAAGAGAAGTAAGCAAAGTATCCCTATTAAATTCTTAATTCTCATACTAACAGAATATTATATTTACCATCACACGAATAAATCCTCTCTTAATCTTTATCACCTTTATATTACTCTAAAAGTCCCTCCAAATTCAAATAAGCAAATTGAATTTCATCATCTAAAACCATAATTATACGATTATATTCTGGGTCGTAACAAAATAGCACAATGTTATAGCCCACCTTTAATGTTTTTATGTAATTACCATCCAAATCATAAACAATGAGGTCTGTTACATGTACTTGGCCTGTATTAGGATTTCTTTTACCAGAATAGCCTACTATAATCCTATTATTACAGATAATGATACTTCCATAATAATAAACCATGGCATTGCTCGTCGCATCATCCCAATTCGGTCCATAAATATAATGTTTCAAATTTCCTTGAAGATCATAAGTAGCCAACAAGTCATGATGATCATAGCTCATTGCAATCAAATCATTATCTACAGATGTAGCATAACGAAATCTTTTTCTCTCAATATCCGGATGTCCGCTAATCAATGGATGCATATCTCCTGTTCGCATGTTCCATGTAACCAAATATTCTTGAAAGAACTCTCCCGGTTTGGCTGTCATACAACACGCATAACAAAGAGTATCATTGACATAGGAGAACATTACTGGTGTAGTAGTTTTATCTATATCAAACTTATACTTAGGCAAACAATCCTGCTTTAACAATATACTATCCAAATCATATCCCGATATTTGCATTTTCCCATAGTCTGCTACATATAGACAACGTTGCTTTCCATCAGGTATAAGTTCTCCTAAGTTAGTAATTTCATTAGGTCCTTCTCCGGCAAATCCCATCCCTGTAATATATGAAAAGTTCTTTTTATCAAAGATAAGAATTTGATGCTTTTCTGATTGTGGGTCAGTAAGTATGAAATATTTATCCATAACATAAGGTCTTGCCAATCCTCCTACGAACGGCGAGTCTATAACAATCTCTTTCACGAGTTCTTTTACATCCATTACATTACTGGAATGACTGAGATGTTTATCAATCCCTGAACGATGGGAACATCCCCCCAAAATACTTACTAACACAAAAAGCAATATATATTTCATAAGAAAAAAGATATAAATTACATAAATAAGATACAATGAAAAAAAAGGTAGAGGCGTATCTTAAAGGATGCCACCTTCTACCTTTACACGCCACAGAATTAGCTTTCTAAAAATGCGATAATATAAACACTGATAATAGGTTTAATCCTTCTATTCAAAGATTAAAGTTACTATTGCCAATGCACCTCCCGCATATTTGTATATATTTTAAAACAATAACAATATGAAGAAGCGCTAGTACATCCATTCGGACAATCTGGATTTATTTCATATCTTGCCAACGCTTCCACATTAGCCAACATCAAATCAGACATCATTCCTCCTTTTTGTGACTGATAAACATTGTAGCCTGCAAATACTGCAACTACGGCAACTATCAAAATTGCAAAAATTTTCTTACTCATGTTTCTTTTTTTTATGAGTTTAATAATCAGTTTTTCATTTCTTTCCGTATCTATCCTTTCAACGGAAAACGCAAGCATATTGCGTATTCACGATTTATCTGCTACCTTTGCCACGACCTCCTTTCTTTAGCGGGTTATGGAATGGGTGAAACCGAATGTTCCTCAAACAACGCTTTATCACCCATTCCTTTTATTTATATTCACACAAATCTTTTATTCTATACTCTATGATCGGGTCATCCCGATTGACATCCGTAGCGATGATGATGCCTTTCTCTTCGTCTACCGATATGCCATAGACGGAATGGTCTAACACATACTTGCACAAAGGCTCGCCGTCCAAGCTGAAGACATAGATATACTGCCCGCCGTCAGGAAGTTTTGTTCCTTTACGCACACTCGCCGCAATCTCTTTGAAGGGGCGACCATGGAAAACGGCATAGATGGCACTGTCAGTGACCTGCACATCGCTAAAGCCCATGATACCCATGGGCAAACCATAGCCTTCTGAGACAAGGAACTCCGGCTCACCGTGTGGGCCGATGCGCACCACGTGCGTACTATCCCTCAGATTATAAACCTCGACGACCTCGCCCAGCTGTGTGACGGCAGCCAACACCCCGTTGCGCGGATTGTAGTCGATGAAGCTGCGCCAAGCCTGCGCCAATGCAGGACGGGCATTGCGCAGGGCTTCCTCGTCGGCGGACGGAATGCTTCCGAACTTCCCCAGCAGACGGCCTTGCAGACTTACTTGGCAGAAGCGGGCATCGCCCGAATAGTCGGGGATGAGAAATGCGGTATCGTCTATCACGGCAAAATCCAACGCCCGAAGTATGTTTTTATCCAAGGATACCGTTTCCCCGCGAAGCAATGAATCGCCGGAAAGACCCAACCGGGTGATTTCCGACTTATCGGCGTCGAGCACCCACAAAGCATCTTCTTTCCAACGGACGTTTTCGGCAGAAATCATTTCATGCGGAGCCTCTCCTCGCTTACCGAAAGAAGAGAGGTAATGCCCCTGCGGATAGCTGAAAACATGAAAGAGGTGATCGGTGCCATGCAAATCCAACATCACGGCTTTATCGCCTTGCACCCTGATGCGGAAAGGATAGCGGAAGACAGCCGTATCCAACGGCAACACCCGCCCCATGAGACTCCGCGTTTCGGGGAAAACGTCATAAGGAACTCCTTTGCCGGGTGGAGCAGTTGTGCATGCCGCCAGCAAGAGAAGTAAAAAAGAAGTCCCTACTGAAAGCTTAATTGCCATATAATACTACACAATACACTTTAATTTGAAACTTAGGGCAATCCACAGAACCTGTTCCGATACAATGAACAAGTGATGACCCTTCACCGGCAGCTAAAGCTTCTATGTTTTCTAACATTAAACCTTCAAATCCTTCACTTTTTGAATTAAAACAGAAAGCGGTTGCCCCCATTACGGCTAAGAACAAGCCCATGAACAAAAATTTCTTTTTCATAATTTCAGATTTTACATTAAATGATGAGAACAAAAATCTGAAAAAGAAAAAGAATCAGCAAATTTTCCACCTGACAAAGTCTGACAAGCCTTCCTTTTCTTCAATGTAAGACATTGTCAGGTGATGTAAAAGCATAGTTGAGAATGTTATGAGTGTTTTTGGGGGGGACCTCATATTTACATAGAACTTGCAAAAAACATAGAGAAAACTTGCACATAGCATAGAGTACAGTTGTTCTCTTCTTGAAGAGAACCCTACTCGCAACGTGCAAACAGAAATCCGCGCACTACGAACAAACGTCCGCAATGTGCAAACAGACATTCGCACGTTGTGGACAGACATTTAAAAGGACTTTGACAAAGAGTTCGACACACCTGACGAAACCCGGTGCATTTATAAAGAACTTTCCCTCGATGAGGCAGGCGGCCTCAGTTGATAAGCCGAAGTGATGTTCACTATTGTCCAGCCGGAAAAAGAGAGTAGATTCTCACGCAATCTTTTGATGGCGGTGTGCACCCTCCCCTCTTGTGCATTTTTATCTCCCTTCCACAGCAGGTCGAGAATCTCATTGACGGATAGTGTATATTTCTCCGCATCCAAAAAACCTTGCAACAATTTAGCCCCCTGCGGCATCAGTTTCAAAAACTCATCCGGATTGTTCATCCGCTTCAGCATTCCAAGACCGGCATCAAAAAGCAAATCTTCGTCCATTTTATAGATATGCGACTCGGTCTTATCTGCTGCAATTACCGGTACTTCTTTCAGTATAACCGTAGACACCTGTTTTACAAAAAGGCGATGATAAAGCCTGATGAAATATTCCTGTATAAAAAACAGCAAGCAACAACCTATTATAAGGAGACTCAATAAAAAGACGTCTTTCAAGGAAAAAGTTTTCCACCAAGGATAATAAATATACCCTGTTACCCCTATCTCGGATCTGAGTCCTAAATAATAGGATACAATGCTGTCCGACCGCTGCACGGAGAGAGAATCGGCCGAGTAGGCGTAGGTTTCATGTTCCCGCCAGTCGGATACGGAGGTACGAACCATTGTCCTCCCGAAAAAATCTTTTTCGGCCATCAGCTTCTCCCAAAGCACATTAAGAGAATCAGCCTTCAAAGGATCCATTGCCAATACATAAGAATACATACCATGTGTACCAAGAGTGCTTTCTATATTATTCTTATACTTTTCATATGGAATGATAAATTCTTTCTCTCCGAACTCGCTTATAATCTTTCGCTTCACCGATTCTTTCTTATCCTTGTCAAACTTTGAACTGAGTTCAGAAGTTCCCGATGATAAAAAGAATACATCCATCGTATCCCTCTTCTGTAATTCCTGAATCAAAGCCTTCTGAAAAGTTTTACATGCCTGCGCCCTCCAATATTCTGTGCGGTTTTGATACAAAGCCCAAGCTGTGACTGCGGCAACAACGATGCCCACAGCGATGTATATCAGCAAGAATTGCACATCTATTTTCTTTTGATCCATATTTGATTTAAAGTTTATTCGTTCCAAAGTTAATTGATTTCTCTTCTAAAAAAAATTAAATATAAAATTATTGATGACCAGCATTTTTCTCACAGCAACTATCCCCCCATATAATCTTCGCGATATTTCCACACAAACAAAAAAAGCGCAACCCGTTCTGCATCGAACGAATTGCGCCATATAATAAAGCGACAGGAAGAGCCGACTTATTTCAACAGACTTTCCGGTTCCAGATGGTCTGCCTCGATATCCTTGAAGTAGCGGTAAGTGCCCACCTTCAGTTCGTCGGTAGCCGCATCGTCGCAAACGATGATACCCTTTTCGTGCATCTGGAGGGCACTGATGGTCCACATCTGCATAACGGGGCCTTCTACGGCATGATAGAGGGCACGTGCCTTGCCGTGACCGTTGACGATAATCATCACCTCCTTGGCGCTGAGCACTGTGCCCACACCTACGGTAAGCGCTGTCTTGGGCACTTTGTTCACGTCGTTGTCGAAGAAACGCGAGTTGGCGATGATGGTATCGGTAGTCAGCGTCTTCCGGCGGGTGCGCGACGACAGGGAAGAGCCCGGCTCGTTGAAAGCGATGTGTCCGTCGGGTCCGATGCCTCCCATAAAGAGGTCGATGCCGCCGTATGACTTGATTTTTTCTTCATAACGGGCACACTCCTCGTCCAAATCGGCCGCATTGCCGTTCAGGATGTTGGTGTTTTCGGGCAGGATGTCGATGTGGCTGAAGAAATTGTTCCACATAAAAGAGTAGTAGCTTTCGGGGTGTTCCTTAGGCAGCCCCACGTATTCGTCCATATTGAAGGTGACTACGTTGCGGAAAGAAACGATGCCTTTTTTGTTCAGGTCGATCAGTTCTTTGTACATGCCCAGAGGAGAAGAGCCGGTGGGGCATCCCAACACGAAAGGTTTCTCGGGCGTGGGAGCAGCGGCCTTGATTTTTGCAGCCACATAATGTGCCGCCCATTTTGATACGGATTGATAATCCGGTTGAATAATTAGTCTCATTGCGATTGTTTTATTAGGTTAATCAATTTAGAAGTCGGTTTGAATTTATTTTTTCACGTGCTTATCGGAACTTTCCGGCTTTATTTCCGGTCTTTTTTAAGACGTTGGGCCATGGCGCACGCCAGATGCTCGCATTGCTCGTAGGTGATGTCTTTCATGGCTTGCTTCATCTCCACAGGGTCGCCCACCAGCTCGAACTTGCTCTTCTCGGCAAACTCGGCCATACGCTTCACCGCAGCACCCGCCCAACAGAATGAGCCGAAGTAGCCTAAATAACGTCCCTTAACCTCGCGTACAAGGATTTTGGATAGCAGGGATTCTACCTCCGGATAAACCTGATTGCTATAAGTAGGACTGCCGACGATGAGCCCCCGATACTTGAAGACATCGGCAAGGATGTATGACGGATCGCTCTTGCTCACATTGTGCATCACGATGTTACGGATGCCCTGCGCGGAAAGCCCGGCTGCAATGGCTTCGGCCATCTGTTCCGTATTGCCGTACATGGAGCCGTATGCAATGACCACACCTTCGTCGGCATCATAACGGCTCAGCTTGTCGTAAATGCCCACTACTTTGCCGATGTTTTCCGTCCACACCGGCCCGTGGGTGGAACAGATGGTGGAGATGGGCAGGCTGCTCAGTTTTGCCAAGGCTTTCTGCACCGGAGAGCCGTATTTGCCCACAATGTTGGAATAGTAGCGCACCATCTCGTCCCAACAGCGGTCGGTATTGATGCGGGTGTCGAGGAAGCCGCCGTCCACCGTGCCGAAACAACCGAATCCGTCGCCGGAAAACAGCACGCCTTCCGTTTCGTCGAAGGTCATCATCGTTTCGGGCCAGTGCACCATCGGCGTCATATAGAAACGGAGCTTATGGTGTCCCAAAGCCAGATAATCGCCATCGTTCACCAAATACTGCTCGCCCGTCACACCGTAAAATCCCTCGATCATGCCGAAAGTCTGCTTGTTGCCCACGATGACAATGTCGGGATAATGTTGCTTTATCAGGCGGATGGAACCGGAATGGTCGGGTTCCATGTGATTGATGATGAGATACTGTATGGGGCGTTCGCCGATGATGCTCTTTATCTTACGAAGATAGACTTCGAAATAGCAGATGTCCACCGTATCGACCAATGCCACCGTTTCATCGTCTATCAGGTAAGAATTGTACGAAACGCCATACGGCAACGGCCACATGCCTTCAAACAAATGTTTATTGCGGTCGTTTACTCCCACGTAGTGGATTTTTCCTTTTATCACAGCTTTCGGGTTCATTGTTTTTATTTATTTAGATTGATTCCACGTTTAAACATGCCACAAAAGTAGTTCTTTTTTCTCACATTTCATACTTCTTGCCTTGATATGCTCCAAGTTCTTTCATTCTTTTTTGCAGCCGGTGGTTGAATTCATAATTTTTCAATCCCCAATCGGGAGCGATGAGCAGTTCCTTGGGCGACTGCGATACGAAACGTTCCAGCACCAAGTCGGGACGCAAATGTTCGATATAGTCGATGACAAGGGCGATGTATTCTTCCACATCGAACAGATGGAAATCTTCGGGGTGGCGTTCATATTCCAATGCCATGCGGGTGCCGCGTATCAGTTGCAACTGGTGCATTTTCAGCGTGGTGAGGGGCAGGCGCGACAGTGTGCCGGCCTGCGCCACAATGTCGGCCGGCGTCTCTCCCGGCAGTCCGAGGATGACGTGCCCGCCGGTAAGGATGCCGCACGAGGCGGTTCGCTCCACCGCATCTGCGGCAGCCTCGAAGGTATGCCCGCGACGGATGCGCCCGAGGGTTTCGTTGCAGGTGCTTTCTATGCCATACTCCACCAAGAGGAAAGTATGCCGGTTTATCTCTTCCAGATAGCGCAGCAGGTTGTCGGGCATGCAGTCGGGGCGTGTGCCGATGACCAACCCCACCACTCCGTCCACCGACAAGGCTTCCTCGTACTTACGTTTCAGGCTCTCCAGTTCTCCATACGTATTGGTATAAGCCTGAAAATAGGCCAGATATTTCATTTCCGGATACTTGTGGGCAAAGAACAGCTTTCCTTCTTCCAACTGCTGCGTGACGGATTTCTCCGTATGACAATAATCGGGGTTGAAAGTCTGGTTATTGCAATACGTGCAGCCGCCATAGCCCTTGCTGCCGTCTCTGTTAGGGCATGTGAAGCCGGCATTCAGCGATATTTTCTGTACCTTGTAAGGGAAATAACGTTTCAGGAACAAGGGAAATTCATTATAAAGATTCATTCTATCCATAATGCGCAAAGATAAGCATCTGTTTTGAATTTATTTCAACTTTTCAACGGTTTGACACGATTGGAAGCACATAAAAGAAGCAGCCATCTTACCTTCACACCAACCAAGTTCCTACCAAGTTCCTACCATGTTCTTATCATGTTCTTATCATGTTCTTTTGGAGACGCTCGCTATAGACAAGAAGAAAACAAGAAAATGATAAAGGTGCATACCCTCTGTGAAAGACAGAAACAACTTCTATTCGATGACTTTTCCCGAAAAGGGGTAACTCATATCAAGTTGTTACCCCAAATACCGGACGAATCTTCTTCTTTAATGGAAGAGCCGTTTTTAACTCCTGCAACAAACAATAAATCAAGAACAAATTGAAATATTCAAATTAAAATCTTATATTTCGACGGAAACACTATATAATCACTAAAAGCAAAATATGAAAAAGACAATCAACCAAAAAATCTCTGTTACTTTAGCTTCTGCAAACCTTCGATGATAATCAGCTGAAGGTTATACCACAAACAAATTTACTGCTATGCTGTTAGCATTCAAAAGAATATATGTATTTTTGTATCCAACCCGCAGAAATTTAGATTTTTACAGAAACAATAAAATGATGAAGCGATGGAGACCGTGGTAGCTAAAATTATATTTATGCCGGAAATAGAATACATGTATGATAATGAAAACAGACCGGGCACATGCCCAATTTGTCATAACACATTAGAAAAAATACCGGATGTTCATTACAAGGTCGAAAAAAAAGAGCCGATATATTGTGCACATACGATGGATATTGTATTGTTACGGAGAAGTTCAAAGAGTTCTGCAATGAGAACAAGTACCCCAATATTACTTTTATAGCACTTGCAGACTCTATTGGATACTACTTTTTTATGCCGCATGACATTTATAAATTGGATTACATCCACCGTAAAACTCAATTTTTAAATAAAAGAGAATGTTGTGGCAGTTACGACGAAATCATCGGAGCAACTCCCGCATACAAACTTTCAAGCTTTTCTACCGAATCTGATGATTTTATCAATCGGTCGGAATATCTTTTTGGAACTAAAGGATGTAAGGATCCTCTCATTATTATAGGACTAAAAACGCAACAAAAGATGAAAGCATTTGGTTTGAAAGGAATAGACTATAAAAACGTTTATTCCATTGAAATGACTTATGGGAAACCCAAACCCATGGAAGATGTGACCCTGCAAGATATGCAGGAAAATCCAATCTGGATATTTGCTCTGGACGAAGAAGAGAACGAGGAAATAGACGAAACTTGGCAAAAACCGGTATTGAATTACGACAACGTGACATACGAACTCGTCGAAGCGTATATCCTGATGAAAAGCAGCGACGGGCAGTATGACGTATCGGCAAATCTGGATATCGAAGAAGAAACGCTGGACGACGTCACTTATTGGGATTCCGAGCAAGAATGTTGGATTCCGATAGAGAATATCGGGAATTACAAAGAATTGCAATTCGTTGCTATTCCTAAAATAGAAAAAGAAGCCGATGTTGTCTTCGGATTTGACGAGACGAAAAATAGGTTCAGCTCTGTAAGGAGTCAGGCGCAGCCAAAGAAAAAGCGAAAAGGCGTATTTTCTTTCTTTGCATCGCTATTTAAAAGAAAATAATTCAGAATCGTAGAAGGATGCTAAGAATAGAAGGTAAACAGATAGAGGCAATAGATTTGGATTATCTTAAAAGAGAACCTGATGTAATTATTAATGCGCTGAATTTTGAGTTGTATTCAGGCCTGTCGATTAAACAATCTATTATTGATAGGCTTGACCTACCGGCTTTTCTCTTTCATTCAGAAGTAGTTATTCGTGATTGCATCATTAAAGAGGTACAACTCTCCTATTGTTGGTTTATAAATGGACTGGAATTTACCAATAATACTATTCTGCAAGAAGCAACTTTCGAAGCCGGAGGACATAACAAAAAGCCGTTCATAATGAAAGAAAATATATTCCATGGCTTTCTGAATTTCTTCGATTGTCAATTTGGAGATACCGTTTATTTTTCTAATAACACTCTATTAGAAGGATGTAACTTATTAGGGAATAAAGGGGAAGGATATGAAACCTTATTCGATAATGGAATTATTCAGCATGGAAACAAGGGAAAGCTCGATTTGGAATAAAAATATAAGATTGTTCGATATCGCACTTAAGTATAACATTATAGATATCTCTGTCATAACTTCTTGGGCTGATGATTATATTCTGAATAATGAAATAGATGTAAACCATTATTTCATTATTGAAATATCTTGGGCTCATACGAAAGAACGTATCCAAGAGATTTTAATGGATGAAATTTATAAGAGAGAAATAACTAATCTGAAAATTCGGGGTAACTTATTCTTTCCACTTTTGAGTTTATACGATTTATCTTCTGACACGAACTTCATATTCATTATAAATAAATTATTGGCATTGGCTTTAGATGATGAAGTAGATTTTTCAGAAAAAGAAATGGAATTAATCTACTATGTCGACGAGTGTAGAGATGAATATCTTGATGGGGTCATGAGTTTCGAAGAGGCTTTAGAAAATTTACTTTTACTTTTATCAGAAAAACTGTTCATCAAGTTCTGAATTGACTCAAGCATGTGGGCATTATGTATGATAATAAGCACAAACCGGACAGAGATTCGGTCTATATTTATACAAAAGAGGCAAGAAAATTAGGAGGAAACAAATGGCAAAAGAAGTAACGTTATCCAAAAGTGAATACCAATATCTTGTACACTCCCTATTAAAAGGACATGAGAATTTATTAAACAAGATCAAGTCCTTCAATTCAGGAGATTCTATAAAGCTCTGTTTAGATGAAAATATAGCATTTGAAATTCGGAATAAACAAAATGGAAGAGAGTAGCTATTGCAAAGATGATATTTATGAACTTATTCATAAACTCATTGCGGGAGAAATAAATGAAAATGATTTTTCAGACGAATATTATGTTGCTTATATTTATTATAGCGATTATTGGAATACCTCAGGAAACTTAAACGAGACGGAGTTGTCGCTATTCAATCAATTAGCCGAAACAGCTAATAGCTTAGTCTCATTTGCAGAAATGAAACTCAGCTACAATGAAGTTACGATACTAAAAGAGAGATTGAAAAGTAAAGCCATACAGATCTCAAAGAAAATGTTCATACCTAATCTTTTAGAACAATACTTTTGTGATAAAATCAGTACTATAGACTTTTGTAACAAATTCTACGAATGGTATGATATGGGCATCTATAGAGATGAAACGGATCAAAACAAAAAAATATGGTTTGATGAATTAAGTATAATAGCCGGACGATATTCAGAGTTCAGTGAAGATCATAAGATAGCTCCAAAAGTTTATACTACAGAAGCTGAAATAAAAGCAAAAGTAAAAGATATTCTACAACTCCTTCAAACAAATTTATCGCAATGCTGTTAGCATTCAAAAGAATATATGTATTTTTGTATCCAACCCGCAGAAATTAGATTTTTACAGAAACAATAAAATGATGAAGCAATGGAGACCGTGGTAGCTAAAATTATATCTATGCCGGATATAGAATACATGTATGATAATGAAAACAGACCGGGCACATGCCCGATTTGTCATAACACATTAGAAAAAATACCGGATGTTCATTACAAGGTCGAAAAAAAAAGAGCCGATATATTGTGCACATACGACGGATATTGTATTGTTACGGAGAAGTTTAAAGAATTTTGCAATGAAAACAAGTACCCCAATATTACTTTTATAGCACTTACAGACTCTATCGGATACTACTTTTTTATGCCGCATGACATTTATAAATTGGATTACATCCACCGTAAAACTCAATTTTTAAATAAAAGAGAATGTTGCGGCAGTTACGACGAAATCATCGGAGCAACTCCCGCATACAAGCTCTCAAGTTTTTCTACCGAATCTGATGATTTTATCAACCGGTCGGAATATCTTTTTGGAACTAAAGGATGTAAGGATTCTCTCATTATTATAGGACTAAAAACGCAACAAAAGATGAAAGCATTTGGTTTGAAAGGAATAAGCTATGACAATGTTTATTCCATTGAAATGACTTATGGGAAACCCAAACCCATGGAAGATGTGACCCTGCAAGACATGCAGAAAAATCCAATCTGGATATTTGCCTTGGATGAAGAAGAAAACGAGGAGATAGACGAAACTTGGCAAAAACCGGTATTGAATTACGACAACGTGACATACGAACTCGTCGAAGCGTATATCCTGATGAAAAGCAGCGACGGGCAGTATGACGTATCGGCAAATCTGGATATCGAAGAGGAAACGCTGGACGACGTCACTTATTGGGATTCCGAGCAAGAATGTTGGATTCCGATAGAGAGTATCGGGAATTACAAAGAATTGCAATTCGTTGCCATTCCTAAAATAGAAAAAGAAGCCGATGTCATCTTCGGATTTGACGAGACGAAAAATAGGTTCAGCTCTGTAAGGAGTCAGGCGCAGCCAAAGAAAAAGCGAAAAGGCGTATTTTCTTTCTTTGCATCGCTGTTTAAAAGAAAATAATTCAGAATCGTAGAAGGATGCTAAGAATAGAGGGTAAACAGACCACATTATTGAGAATTAATACCGAGTGATTATCAAAAAGCATTCCTTGCGAGAGATATCTGTAGGCGGGGTTTGGTATATATATCTACCGTGCTACATCTATATTTCCGGCAGGCTGCATCTATAGTTCCGGATGAGGGCATCTATATAGCGAGCCGGAGCAAGGAGAAAAACTCTCTAAGAGGTAAATGTTTTTCTTTTCTTGAAAGACTTCGGGATTGGAAATGCATGGCGTATCTTTCACATAATCGGTTTTTATGGGGAGCGAAATAGTACGGACCTTGTGCGACAACTCGGCACGAACCGACGAGCGACTGCCTGCCGACTGCTTGCCAACTCCGAGCCGACTCGGAGTTGGCAAGCAGTCGATGAGCTACCCCAAAAGACCATAACACTCAATATATCAACAATTTAGCAGTTCTTTTTCCCTCGCGCGCGCGAGAAAAGAAAAGAAAAGAAAAAAGAAGAAAAGAATAGAAAAGACCTCCCCCATATCCCTCATTGTGAAGTGCATCCCAAAAAAGTTGGAGGTGGAGGAGGTGGAGGCAGGCCTGCGCCCACACTTTATGCACCGTAACATGAGGGCGGAGCGAGGCTAAGGTGTGGGCTTACGGACGGTAAAGTGTGAGGTTACGGGCAATGACATGCGAGCTTACGGACGGTGAAGTGTGGAGAAACTTTCCGAAAACCATTCGCCATACAATAAATCTTCGTAACTTTAGCCGCTGAAAACATTGCGGTAATCGCTTAAATGGCATGGTTCAATGCCATAAGGCTGCAAATGGCATCGCTATGTCACTAATATTCAAAAGAATAATTTTATTATTATATCGGATTTCACGTAATATATATGAGCAAGATAACAGCAAAAGAATGTCAGAACGTCGAATACAAGCGTAGCTGGCAAGACGAATATCTAAAGTGGATTTGCGGCTTTGCGAATGCACAAGGAGCTGTTATGTATTTTGGAGTGGATGATGATCTCGAAATATATGGCCTGAAGAACATCACGAAACTGATGGAAGACATTCCCAACAAGATTGTTAACAGCATGGGGCTGGTGGTAGATGTAAACCTCTATGAGCAGGACGGATTAGAATACATAGAGATAACAATTGACCCTAGTAACGTGCCTATCAGTTACAAAGGTAAATATTACTATCGCTCCGGCAGTACTTTGCAGGAATTGAATGGCGCAGCCTTGCAGCAATTCATCTTAAAGAAGATGGGACGCTCATGGGATGACATCACGAATGACCGTGCAACACTGAATGACATTGACCGAAAGGCTATAGAATATTTCTTGCGTAGAGGTATTGAAGCAGACCGCATACCTGAAGACCAGCGCAATGCTTCAACTGAAGATATATTGACAAGCCTGCATCTGATGGATGAAGATGAGCATCTAAAGAATGCTACACTTTTGCTTTTTGGCAAAGATCCATTGAAATTCTTCACCGGTGTAAGATTCAAAATTGGCCGTTTTGGTGTTGACGAAGCAGATTTGTTGATACAGGATGTGATAGAAGGCAACATAATCCAAATGGCTGACCGCGTAGTAGAAGTGTTGAAAGCAAAATATCTGGCTTCGCCTATACGCTTTGAGGGCATGCTTCGTATCGAGGAATTGGAAGTCCCGATAGAGGCTTTGCGAGAAATACTATATAATAGCATCGCCCATAAGGATTACACAGGACCTGACATACAGATGCGTGTATATGATGACCATGTGGAGATATGGAACGAGGGCACACTGCCGGAAGGATATGACGAGAGTGTGCTTTACGGCAAGCATTCATCCAAGCCTCGCAATCGGAACATTGCCGATACGATGTTCAAGGCAGGTTTTATCGACACATGGGGACGTGGCTATTCCAAAATCCGTGACGGATTCAAGAAAGTAGGGCTGCCTATACCCACGGTCAAATCTGATTGCGGTGGTACACTTGTAACATTTAAGCGTGGCTATGACGTCGCAAGCGGAAAGAAAATTATCGGTAGTGATGTCACCAGCAATGTCACGAGTGACGTCACCAGTTTGTCACGAGAGCAACTATCTGACAGACAAAGAGAAATCAGCAAAATGATTGAAAACAATCCACGTATCTCCGTGAAAGAATTGTCACTGGTTCTCTCACTATCCGAGAGGACAGTTAAGAGAGACCTTGCAGCCATGCAAAAGGTGGGTGTATTGATTCGCGAGGGAAATACAAGTGCAGGACATTGGGTAATCATTCAAGAGCAACGTTGAAGATGGCTATTAGTTAGTTTTTCAGCCAAAAAGTCATTCGCCATACAATAAATCTTCGTAACTTTAGCCGCTGAAAACATTGCGGTAATCGCTTAAATGGCATGGTTCAATGCCATAAGCCTGCGAATGGTATCGCTATGTCGCTAATATTCAGAAAAATAATTTTATTATACCGAATTTACGTTATATTGATGGATATGAAAAAAATCTGCTGTCTCCTCCTTTTCTGCCTCTGCACATTGGCAAGCCTTGCCCAAAACGGCAAAGCGCTTGACCTGAAAGAAATCGTATCGGGCAAATTCACGCCCAAGAACATTTCAGGCGTCATCCCCATTCCGGGCGACGGCGAACATTACTCGCAGATGAATGCCGACAGAACGCAAATCATAAAATACTCTTTCAAAACGGGAAAGCAGGTGGAAGTGTTGTTCGACGCCGCCACCGCACGCGAATGCCCTTTCAAAAGCTTCGACAGCTACAGCTTTGCTCCCGACGGCAGCAAACTGCTTATCGCTACGGAAAAAACCCCCATCTATCGCCATTCCTATACGGCAGTGCACTACATCTACAGCCTGAAGCGCAACCTCGACGGACGGATAAACAACATAGTGGAAAGGCTTTCGGACGGAGGCCCGCAACAAGTGCCGGTGTTCTCGCCGGACGGTAACCAAGTGGCTTTTGTGCGCAACAACAACATCTTCCTCGTGAAACTGCTTTACGGCAACAGCGAAAGCCAAGTGACGGAGGACGGCAAACAGAACGAAGTTCTGAACGGCATTCCCGACTGGGTGTATGAAGAGGAGTTCGCCTTCGACCGTGCCTTGGAGTTCAGTGCCGACAATCAGATGCTGGCCTTTATCCGCTGGGACGAGAGGGAAGTGCCCTCCTACTCCATGCAGCTCTTTGCCGGACAGTGGCCTCGCCTCGCCCCGTTCGCAAAGTATCCGGGAGAATATGCGTATAAATATCCCAAAACAGGTGAGGCCAACTCCAAAGTATCGGTACATACCTTCGACATCAAATCGAAGGTGACCCGCAAAATAAACGTACCCGTAGAGGCCGACGGATATATTCCGCGCATACGCTTCACCAAAGATCCTGACAAACTTGCCATCATGACCCTGAACCGCCATCAGAACCGGTTCGACATGTACTTTGCCAACCCGCGCAGCACCGTAGCCAAATTAGCCCTGCGAGACGAAAGCGATACGTACATCAGCGAAGACGTATTCGACAACATCGTTTTCTATCCGGAGAACTTCAGCTTCGTAAGCGAAAAAAGCGGCTACAAGCACCTATACTGGTACAGCATAGGCGGCAACCTGCTGAAGCAAGTAACCTCCGGAGAGTATGAGGTACGCAAGTTTCTGGGCTACGATGCCGAAGAGGGCAGCTTCTACTTCAGCAGCAACGAAGAAAGCCCGATGCGCACTGCAATCTATAAAACAGACCGGAAAGGGAAAAAAATAAAGTTATCGGCACAAAGCGGAACAAACAGCGCTCAGTTCAGCGCCAACATGAAGTACTACATGAACCGTTACTCCGCACTGGACACACCTACCGTCATCACCCTGAACGACAACACGGGCAAGACACTCGCCACCCTCATGGACAACGCCGCCTTGAAACAGGAGATTGCCAATTATGACATGCCACGGAAAGAGTTCTTTACCTTCCGGACCACCGACGGCACCGCACTGAACGGCTGGATGATGAAACCGACCGGCTTCTCTGCCGGGAAGAAATATCCGGTACTGATGTACCAGTATAGCGGTCCCGGTTCGCAACAAGTAACAGACAGGTTCAGCGTCAGTTGGGAAACCTACATGGCATCGCAAGGCTATATCGTGGTGTGTGTAGACGGACGGGGCACCGGCGGACGGGGTGCCGACTTCACCAAGTGCAC
The DNA here is from genome assembly GCF_002998535.1 of Prevotella heparinolytica. Taxonomy (NCBI): domain Bacteria; kingdom Pseudomonadati; phylum Bacteroidota; class Bacteroidia; order Bacteroidales; family Prevotellaceae; genus Prevotella; species Prevotella heparinolytica. The sequence continues at coordinate 1,599,539 of NZ_CP027234.1, forward strand.
CTACTTGAACTTGGGAGTCAAGGAAGCCAAAGACCAAGTGGAAACGGCCCTCTACATGGGCAGCCAACCCTATGTGGACAAAAACCGCATCGGCATTTGGGGATGGAGTTATGGAGGATACATGACCATTATGAGCATGAGCGAAGGAACGCCGGTGTTCAAAGCCGGAGCAGCCGTGGCCGCCGTGGCCGACTGGAACTATTACGACACCATCTACGGCGAACGTTTCATGCGCACTCCGAAAGAGAACGCCGAAGGCTACAAAGCCGGCTCGGCCTTTACCCGCGCCGACAAGCTGAACGGCCGGCTGTTGCTGGTGCATGGCATGGCCGACGACAACGTGCACTTCCAGAACTGTGCGGAATATGCCGAAGAGTTGGTGCAACTGGGCAAGCAATTCGACATGCAGATCTACACCAACCGCAATCACGGCATTTACGGAGGAAACACACGGCTTCACCTGTACACGCGGCTGACCGACTTTTTCAAAAACAACCTCTGATACCGATACGAATAAGGATATGCCGGAAAGAGTACGCAAGCCTGAATGGCTCAAAATAAGCATCGCCGCCAACGAGCGATATGCCGAGACCAAACGCATCGTCGAATCGCACTGCCTGCATACGATTTGCAGCAGCGGCCGTTGCCCCAACATGGGCGAATGCTGGGGAAAAGGCACTGCCACCTTCATGATCGGAGGGAATATATGCACGCGCAGTTGCAAGTTCTGCAACACACAAACCGGAAAGCCCCTGCCGCCGGATGCCGAAGAGCCTACGCATGTGGCAGAATCCATTGCCTTGATGAAACTCGCGCATGCGGTAGTCACTTCCGTAGACCGTGACGACCTCCCCGATCTGGGGGCATCGCATTGGGCACGCACCATCAGGGAAATCAAACGCCTCAACCCCAAGACAACCGTGGAAGTATTGATTCCGGACTTTCAGGGACGAAAGGAACTTGTTGAGCAAGTCATCAACGAACGTCCGGAAATCATTTCGCACAACATGGAAACCGTGCGCCGCATCAGTCCGTTGGTGCGCAGCGCAGCCAAATACGAAACCAGTCTTGAAGTGCTGCGGCAAATAGCCGGAAGCGGCACCACAACCAAATCGGGCATCATGGTAGGTTTGGGCGAGACCCCGGAAGAGGTGGAGGAACTGATGGACGACCTGATAGGAGCGGGTTGCCACATACTGACCATAGGGCAATACCTGCAACCCACGCACAAGCATTATCCGGTAGCGGCATATATCACGCCCGAACAATTTGCCCTTTACAAAGAAATCGGACTGAAGAAAGGATTCCGTCAGGTGGAAAGCGCGCCTTTAGTGCGTTCTTCCTATCATGCGGAGAAGCACATCTGCCCCGCACAAAAAAAGAATGAAGGAAGAAACATTTGATACGCTCGGTTGTTATGATGTAAAGAAGAGAAAGAAATCATACAACGAATGAGGAGTCAAAAAATTCTATCATACAAATTCAACCTGTCGCTGGGATTCATACCTGTCATAATAACCTTTGTGTTATGCGAAATTATGACACAAGAGGATGCCATCTATATAGGTGCGGGGATAGGTGTCGTTCTCAGCATGCTTGCCTTGCGGAAAAAAGACTATAATATTCCGCAAATCATACTGTACAGCAGCACCGCAATGCTCCTATTATTGGCAATAGCCACACTGCTCATCCCCCATTATTGCCCCCGCTCCATGTTCCCCCTCACATTGGAGATTTGCGTCGTCATACCGCCGCTCATCATATACTTCAACCGGAAACGCTTTCTGCGGCATCAAACGGAGCAAGCACAGAAGTGCTGCAAACCGGTTTTTATGCAGGGAGCGGAGGCTACCGTCGTGTCTGCACGGGTCATTCTCCTCATCGCTCTTCTGCATTTCCTGATTATTCTGTGCGCCATGCTGGTAAGTCGTCCTTTGGGAAATGCCACCCGGCATTTGCTGTTCAACGTGGCTCCGCTTCTCGTATTTATTCTGGGTATCCTGTTCAACCAGTTCGGCATTCTCTATTTTAACTCACTTATGAGGAATGAGGTCTTTTTCCCGATAGTCAACATGCGGGGAGATGTCATCGGGAAAGCATTGGCTTCGGATGCCGTAAGCCGGAAAAACAATTATATCAACCCGGTCGTCCGGATTGCCGTCATGTCAAACGGCATGCTGTTTCTCCTACCTCGCCATCAATGCTGCGCTTTCGAGAGAGGTAAAACAGATTTATTGCTGGAAGGTTATCTGATTTACAAAGAAACCTTGGAGGAAGGGGCAAAGAGGATACTGAAGGAAACATTACCCTCCGCCCCGGCGGAAGAGTTGCGTTTCAACTTCGTATATCACTTTGAAAACGAAACGACCAACCGGCTGGTCTATCTCTTTACACTCGATTTGAAAGACGATTCCATCCTATGCAATGACAACTTCAAAGGCGGGAAATTATGGACGCTCCGGCAAATGGAAGATAATATGGGACGGAACTTCTTCGGCAGTTGCTTGGAACATGAATACGAAAACCTGAAAGATATTATCTATACAAGAGAAAAATACAAGGAATCTTAGACAGGTCGGGAGTGCGGCCCTGCCATTCCTTCACGGTTTTGGTTTTGATATATTCCCCCTCGCAAGTAATGTTTGCCGCAATACAGAGCTTGGTTTGCGGGCGGCAATTATGAAGGATGTCCTCTATCATCTTGTTGTTACGGTAGGGCGTTTCGATGAAGAGTTGTGTCTGATGTTCATTGTATATTCTCTGTTCCAACGCCTTTATTTTTTTGGCGCGCTCCGCCGGCTCTATGGGAAGATAGCCGTGAAAGGCAAAACTTTGTCCGTTGAATCCGGAAGCCATGACAGACAGGATAATGGAAGAAGGCCCTACCAACGGAATCACTCTCAGGTTTTTGCGTTGGGCAATGGCTACTACATCGGCACCGGGATCGGCCACAGCCGGACAACCGGCTTCAGAGATTACTCCCATCGGCTGCCCTTCTATCAACGGTTTCAGATAACCGGATATCTCTTCGGGAGATGTGTGCTTGTTCAGCGTATAAAACGTCAACGCATCAATATCCGTTTCCTTATCCGCTTTTTTCAGAAAGCGGCGCGCAGAACGCACATCCTCCACTATAAAATGACGGATTCCCGATATCACCTCTCTATTATAAGACGGCAATACCGTGTCTATGGACGTATCGCCCAGGGTGACGGGCAAAAGATAAAGTGCGGGTTCCATTTGGGTAGAAATTAGAGAATAAATTCAGACGTTAGAAAATAGAGAATAGAAATATCCAAAGTCTAACGTCTATCTTCTAACGTCTAATAAAAAATCATCCGTAAATGATGTTTCCGTTTTCGTCCTTATACTCATCCAGACCTTTCTCATAAGTGGCCATGGCGCGAAGGCTCATGCCTACACTGGAGAAACCGCCGTCGTGGAACAGGTTCTGCATGGTCACCTTACGGGTAAGGTCGGAGAACATGACGATGCAATAGTCGGCACATTCATCGGCAGAAGCATTGCCGAGCGGAGACATACGGTTGGCAAAGTCGAACAGTTTGTCCATACCTTTTACGCCGGCACCGGCCGTTGTCATGGTAGGCGACTGTGAAATGGTATTGACACGCACATGGTGCTCGCGTCCGTAGATGTAGCCGAAACTGCGGGCAATGGACTCCAACAACGCTTTGGCATCTGCCATGTCGTTGTAACCGTAGAATGTACGTTGTGCAGCCACGTAGCTCAGTGCAAGGATAGAGCCGTACTCGGCAATGGCGTTCAGCTTCTTGGCTGCCTGTATCATCTTATGGAAAGAGATGGCAGAGATATCCAGCGTCTTGTCCAGCATATCATAATCCAAATCGTCATAAGTGCGTTTCTTGCGCACATTGGGCGACATGCCGATGGAATGCAACACAAAGTCGATTTGTCCGCCCAGTACTTCCATGGAGCGTTTGAATACATTCTCCAAATCTTCTACACTCGTTGCATCCGCAGCAATGACCTCGCAATTCAGTTTCTCGGCCAGTGCGGATACTTCGCCCATGCGCACGGCAACGGGGGTATTTGACAAGGTGATGGTTGCACCTTCTTCTACTGCTTTTTCTGCTACTTTCCAGGCAATGGACTGCTCGTTCAGAGCACCGAAAATAATGCCTCTTTTTCCCTTCAATAAATTATAACTCATACCTATATTTACTAAAAATTCGGTTGCAAAGATAGGAAGTTTCCGCATATTTCTGCATAAAAACCTCAAAAGTGTGCAAAAGAAAGAGGCAAACGACAAAAAATACACCAAAACCAACAAATAGTGCACATCGTTTCCGCCGAAGCCCGATACATTTGCAACCGGTAATTAAAGAGGTTTTTTCATAATATTTATTTAAGGTTAGAATTAGGTTAACATGAATCAACTTATTATTTCTTCCGCAGGCCACCCGTGAGGGCCGCTTGCGGAGAAATGATAAAACCCCTCTTCGGTTACGCCTCCCGCAATCTCGGTAAATTTATAATTAAATAATATAGTATCGCGAATGAACACACTTATCAAAAAATGGTTAGTGATTACTGCCTTATCGCTCCCGTTGCAGCCTGCACAGAACATCGCATCGGCACAATGCGGAAATCATATAGACGAAGCTATCTATGAGAATCTGCCATTCGATATGCCTAAAGTGGAACAACCCGTATTTCCGGATTATTCGGTAAATATCCTGCAATTCGGCGCAAAAAGCGATGGCATTACCCTCAACACGAAAGCAATCAACGATGCCATAAAAGAGGTAAACATGCACGGAGGAGGAAGGGTTATCATTCCCGAAGGGCTGTGGCTGACCGGTCCTATCGAACTGTTGAGTAATGTAAACCTTTACACGGAAAAGAATGCATTGGTGGTATTTACAGACGACTTCGATGCTTATCCCATCATAAAGACCTCTTTCGAAGGGCTGGAAACACGCCGTTGCCAATCGCCCATCTCGGCATGGAATGCTGAAAACATAGCTATCACCGGTCATGGTGTATTCGACGGTTCGGGCGACAGTTGGCGCCCTGTGAAGCAAAGCAAGCTCACGGTTTCCCAATGGAATGCGCTGGTAAAATCGGGCGGCGTGGTAGACAAATCGATATGGTATCCCACTGCCGGCTCATTGAAAGGCGCATTGGCTTGCAAGGACTTCAACAATCCCGAAGGCATCGAAACCGATGAGGAATGGAACGAGATACGCCCGTGGCTGCGTCCGGTGCTACTGAATATCGTCAAGAGCAGAAAGGTGCTGTTAGAAGGAGTAACATTCAAAAACTCTCCCAGCTGGTGCCTGCACCCGCTGTCGTGCGAACACATCACCATCAATAAAGTGAAGGCGTTCAATCCGTGGTACTCGCAAAACGGTGATGCGCTGGACCTGGAATCGTGTAAAAACGCCCTTATCATCAACAATATTTTTGATGCCGGCGACGATGCCATTTGCATTAAATCGGGAAAAGATGAGGACGGACGCAAACGCGGAGAGCCTTGCCAAAACGTAATCGTAAAAAACAACACAGTGCTGCACGGGCATGGCGGTTTCGTGGTGGGCAGCGAGATGTCCGGCGGGGTGAAGAATATCTATGTGTCCGATTGTACTTTCCTCGGAACGGATGTAGGGCTTCGATTCAAGAGTACCCGTGGTAGGGGCGGTGTGGTGGAAGGAATTTATATCAATAACATTCACATGATTGATATTCCTCACGAACCGTTGCTGTTCGACTTGTTCTATGGCGGCAAAGGTGCCGGCGAGGAAACGGAGGAGGAGCTGGCCGGACGCATGCGGGCAAGCGTTCCGCCCGTGACAGTGGAGACACCCGCTTTCCGTGACATTCATATTTCCAATATCATCTGCAAAGGGGCGGGGCGTGCCATGTTTTTCAACGGACTGCCGGAAATGCCTATCAAGAATGTCACTGTGAAGAATGTCACTATCAGCGAAGCTAAGGAAGGAGTAGTTGTCAGTCAGGCAGAAGGAATAATCTTCGAGAATATCCGCATCGAGACAAACGGGGAAACGCTGGAGGTGAAAAGCGCAAAAGCCTTGATAGTTAATGGTAAAAGCTACAAGAATATCGATGCCAAAGGAATCAGATTGAGCTTTTAAATGAAAACTGCTTCACTCATCATCTTTGTCTGGCTGTTGTGCAGCAGCTATATGTATGCACAGACTGCCCCGCAAACCGCCACATACTCCATAGAAGTGGTCAATTCTTGGGACAAAGCCCAAACGGATGCTCCCATAGTCATCAAACTGTCCGAACTGAAAAGCAGGTTTCGTATACAGTCGGCCGTAGTAAAAGATGGAGATGTGGAAATACCGTCGCAATTGGACGACCTGAACGGTGACTCGAAAGCCGACGAGCTGGCCTTCGTCATCGACATGCCCGCCAATGGAAGGAAAGTACTTTCCGTGACATTCTCGGCCGATAAAACCGCCAAGGTTTATCCTGCACGCGTATTTGCCACCATGCTGGTGCGCGATGCAGGGAAGCAGAAGCATGCACCGGTACAATCAGTCACAGCACCCGGAACGACTGACTTCTATAACATGCTGTATGGGCACGGGCCGATGTTCGAGTCCGAATTGGCAGCCTATCGTATCTACTTCAACCCGAAACAGACAGTAGACCCGTACGGTAAATTCAAGAAAGGATTGGAACTCGAAGAGAGCCGGTTTTACCCTACCGACGAGCAGCTTGCGCACGGTTTCGGCAACGATGTGCTGATGGTAGGAAGCAGTTGCGGCATCGGCACGCTGAAAGGTTGGGACGGCACTAAGGCCACCCACATCGAGCCGGTAACCTTCCGCACGGAACGTATCCTTGCATACGGTCCGGTACGCACCATTACCGACGTGGAGGTGAAAGACTGGCAATATCAAGGCAAAGAGCTGACAATGACCAACCGCTACATTCTCTATGCAGGACACCGGGACTTGCTCGTGGAGACTTTCTTCGACCAACCTCTGGAAGAAGAGACTTTCTGTACCGGCGTTCAGAACATCATGGGCGGCGAAACCCTCTCTTATTCCGACCATAAGGGGCTGATTGGAAGTTGGGGAAGATACTGGCCCATGACCGACACGGCGAAATACGCCAAAGAGACGATAGGCATTGCTACCTATGTTCCACAAAAATACATCCGCGAGGAAGTGACTGACAAGGAAAACTTCCTCTATACGCTTTCAGCCCCCGGCAGCAACCGCTTCCACCATTACACCATGTTTGCCTCCTGCAAAGAGACCTTCGGCTATCCCACCCCGGAAGCATGGTTCGCCTATATGCAAGAGTGGAAAGAAGCGCTGGAGCACCCCGTAAGTATTTCTCCCCTCATTCCACTGCCTCGCAAAGAGGAGAAGTAACCACTAATCAGAGCGCCACCTTCAACCGCGACAATAATTAAATATCAAGCTTTGAAATCTTTTTAACCATGAAAACAAGAAACCTGTATTTAGCCCTTGGCTTATTACTTGCTTTACCGCTGGAGGCACAACGACAGAATCACGTCTCGGAAGTCTGGTGTCCGGACTTGGGAAACGGAAAGTATAAAAACCCTGTTTTATACGCGGACTATTCCGATCCGGATGCCTGCCGGGTAGGAGATGACTTCTACATGACCTCTTCCAGTTTCAACTGCCTGCCGGGATTACAAATATTACACTCCAAAGATTTGGTGAACTGGAGCATTATCGGTGCTGCCATACCCTATGCACTCCCTCCGATTGAAACGCCCGAACGCCCACAACACGGCAACCGCATATGGGCACCGGCCATCCGCCATCATAACAATGAATTCTACATTTTTTGGGGAGACCCCGATCAAGGGGTTTTCATGGTGAAAGCCAAAGACCCGAAAGGACCGTGGACAGACCCCATACCGGTGAAGCCCGGAAAAGGCATTATCGATGCCTGCCCCTTTTGGGACGAGGACGGCAAAGTATACATGGTGCACGCCTATGCAGGAAGCCGTGCACAACTGAAAAGCGTCATCGCCATCTGCGAGTTGAATGCCGATGCCACCAAGGCCGTCACACAGTCGCGCATTGTCTTCGACGGTCATGAGGAACATCAGACCTGCGAAGGTCCGAAGCTTTACAAACGAGGCGGATACTATTATATCTTCCATCCAGCAGGCGGAGTTCCTACGGGATGGCAGGTTGTGCAACGTTCCAAGCATATATATGGGCCATACGAATGGCGAAAGGTATTGGAGCAAGGGAACACATCTGTCAATGGTCCCCATCAGGGTGCATGGGTAGATACTCCTGCCGGAGAAGATTGGTTCCTGCACTTCCAGGACGTGGGTGCCTACGGACGTCCGGTGCATCTGCAACCCATGAAATGGATAGATGGTTGGCCTGTTATCGGCATCGATAAAGACGGTGACGGATGCGGAGAACCCGTATCGACCTACAATAAGCCCAATGTAGGCAAGGTTTATCCAATCTGCAACCCGCAAGAGAGCGATGAATTCGACGGTTACACCCTCTCTCCGCAATGGCAATGGCAGGCCAACATCAACGAGAAATGGGCTTATTATGCCGGCGACCAAAGCCTGGTGCGCCTCTACTCATACCCGGTAGTCGACGAATACAAGAACCTATGGGATGTTGCCAACCTGCTATTGCAAAAAACTCCTTCGGACAATTTCACCACCACCATGAAACTTACGTTCAAGCCTTCGGAGAAATACAAAGGCGAACGTACAGGATTGGTTGTCATGGGATTGGATTATGCCGGGCTGATTCTGGAAAACACCGGTCACGGTCTGATGCTTTCGCAAGTATCCTGCCTGAAAGCAGACAAAGGCAGTCACGAAGAAGTGAACGGAACAACAAAGCTGAAGGAAAACACCGTTTATCTGCGTGTTGAATTCGGTTGCAAGGGAAAGAAAATAACCGAGAGTGAAGGCGGACACGACTTGGTGGTAATGTGCAACTTCGGCTACAGCCTGAACGGCAAGGAATATCATAAGCTTGGAAAACCTTTTCAGGCCAAAGAGGGAAAATGGATCGGAACGAAAATCGGCATGTTCTGCACCCGTCCCGCCATCATAGCCAACGACGGCGGTTGGGCAGATGTAGACTGGTTCAGAATCACCAAATGAAAAACGCACACGTCGGGTGCGGCATAAAAGACACACGCTGAAACCTGTCCCGTTCCGTCATCTGCCTCGCTCAAATTCCCTTTTTCCATCTCCATAAAAATGCTATCTTTGCCATCGAAAAAAAAGAAAACGAATGAAAAAGCTGATAATATTCGATTTGGACGGCACTCTGCTGAACACCATCGCCGACCTGGCACAGAGCACCAACCACGCCTTGCAGGCACTTGGCTACCCCATACATCCGGAAACAGCCTATAACTTCATGGTGGGCAACGGAATCGACAAACTGTTTGAGCGCGCCCTGCCGGAAGGAGAAAAGAACGAAGAAAACGTACTGCGCGTACGCAAAGAATTCATCCCTTATTACGACATACATAATGCCGATAAAAGCCGTCCTTATCCCGGCATACCCGAACTTCTGCTGCAATTGCAGGAGGCAGGATTGCAACCGGCCGTAGCATCCAACAAATATCAGGCTGCCACGGAAAAGCTGATTGCCCATTACTTCCCCGGCATCCGCTTTGCTGCCGTATTCGGGCAGCGCGAAGGCATCAACGTAAAGCCCGATCCGACCATCGTGCATGATATTCTTGCAATAGCCCGGACGGACAAAGAAGATGTCCTTTATGTAGGAGACTCGGGAGTGGATATGCAGACGGCCGCCAATGCAGGAATAACCGCATGCGGAGTGACGTGGGGATTCAGACCACGCACGGAACTGGAGGCTTTCCGTCCCGAATACATTGTGAACGAAGCAGGCGAAATCTTCACAATAGCCATGTCTCGTTGACCTGAAAACAGCAGGTCACTTCCTTTTCTTTTGCAAGAAGACGTTCCTTTCAAAGCTATTCGATATCCGCGGAAAAACTTTGCGATGTCCGCAGAAAAACTCTATTCCAAGCCTTGGAATATATATTTCAGGGCTTGGGATACATATTCCAAGGCTTGGAATACATATCCCGAGGTTTGGGATAGAGAATACTTCCCGTATTCGCAAACTTTTTCTGCCGACAAAGAGAACTTTTTCTGCGGACATCGCAAACTTTTTCTGCCGACAGAAATAATGTATGATATCGAGACTATTGCCGGCAACCGATACATACCGGCAACCGGAATGCAATAAGCTTCTGCCATGACACTATCGAGCAGAGCATTAACATATCGGCATGCCATAGATAACAAAAAGTACCAACCTAAAAACAGAATTTACACATCCGAGGTTTTACATCTCTATACATTTGCATCAATGATTTAACAGTGTGTGCGAACACATAGCAAAAGATGGAAACTTTTTTAAATTATAAACATGCAAAGGATGTCTAACAAAATGAAGAACATGCGCAATGCGCTACTATTTATATTAGTAGCCACGATATCACTCGGCATATCAGCGCAAAATGTAACCGTAAAAGGTACTGTGACAGACAAAACCGGAGAAACCGTAATCGGCGCATCCGTAGTTCAGAAAGGGAATAGCGGCAATGGCACGATTACCGACATAGACGGTAATTTCAGCCTAACCGTTCCCGCTAATGCCACATTGGTATTTTCTTACGTGGGTATGACCACACAAGAAGTTGCCGTCAAAGGGCAGAAAACACTCAATGTGGTTTTGTCGGATGATGCACAAGCTCTGGAAGAGGTTGTTGTCATCGGTTATGGTGCGGTAAAGCGCAAAGACCTGACCGGATCTGTGGCTACCGTTAACTCCGAAACTTTAGCAGCCGTTCCGGTAGCTTCGGCAACAGAAGCATTGACCGGGAAAATGGCCGGTGTACAAATCACCACAACCGAAGGTTCTCCCGATGCGGAATTAAAGATTCGTGTGCGTGGAGGCGGTTCTATCTCCCAAAGTAACGAGCCTTTGTTTATCGTCGACGGTTTTCCCGTAGAATCAATATCCGACATTCCGGCTACGGATATTGAAGATATGACTGTATTGAAAGATGCCTCTTCTACCGCCATCTATGGTTCGCGCGGTGCAAACGGCGTAATCTTGGTGACGACAAAATCCGGTAAAGAAGGCAAAATCTCAGTAAATTACAACACCTACTATTCATGGAAAAAGATTGCCAAGACATTGGACGTGCTTAGTGCCGCCGATTATGCGACTTGGCAATACGAGCTGGCCCAATTGAAAGGCAGCAGTTATGTTGCAGGTTACGAAAAGTTCTTCGGCTCATACACTGATTTGGATTTATATGACAATATTGCAACCAATGATTGGCAAAATCTGACTTTCGGCCGCACCGGTCATACTTTCAATCATAGCCTGAACATCAACGGAGGTAGCGACAAAATAAAATATGCTTTCAGCTACAATCACATGAATGATAAAGCCATTATGGAAGGCTCATCATATAAACGTGATAACTTCAGCCTAAAACTGAACACCAAACCCGCCAAGAATGTGACATTAGACTTTCAGGCACGTTATTCAGACACTGACATCAACGGCGGCGGTGCAAATGATGTCAGCTCTACTTACGATTCGGACAAACGCCTGAAATACTCCGTCATCTATACTCCGATACCCCTTGCCAATTTAGATTCTTCTTCTGGTAGTGCCGACGATGACTTGGGGAACCTGTATCACCCTCTGACTTCCATCTCAGACAACGATCGAATGCAGGAACGCAAAACATTGAATATTGCAGGCGGTTTCGGATGGGAAATCTTCAAGAACTTCAAAATCAAGGCCGAAGTCGGATACGATGATTATCGCAACAACGATCAGCGCTTTTGGGGATTGACCACCTATTATATAAAGAATGTGCCTTCCAAAGACAATCAGAAAAAACCGGCAGCTCAACTCGCCAATACCAATCGTCATAAGTTCCGCAGTACGAATACCGTCAGCTACGACTTCTCAAAACTGTTTAAGGGCGACAGTCATCACCTGAATGCCATGATAGGACACGAGTGGGTCATCAGTAAATCAACGGTTCAGATCAATGTCATTCATGGATTTCCCGAATCGTTCACAGCATCCGACGCATGGAAGTATTCCTCGCAAGGCAAACCTTTTACTATTGACAACTACATCAATCCCGACGAGAAGCTGTTGTCTTACTTCGGTCGTGTCAACTACGACTTTGAAAGCAAATATCTGCTGAGTGCCACATTCCGTGCCGACGGTTCTTCTAAATTCTCATCCGGCAATCAATGGGGGTACTTCCCGTCTGCCGCCGTTGCATGGCGTGTTTCTTCCGAACCTTTTATGGAAAGCGCAAAAAACTGGTTGGACGACCTGAAACTGCGTGTCAGCTACGGTACGGCCGGCAACAATAACATTCCTCCCGGCCAGATGAACTTAAACTATAAGTCATCCGCAACCAGTTGGATCAACGGATTTGACAGTTATTGGTCTGCATCCAAGATAATGCCTAACTCGGATTTGAAGTGGGAAACCACAATCACCCGCAATGTGGGTATGGATTTCACCGTATTGGGCGGCAAACTGAACGGTACTGTCGAAGTATACCTGAACACGACAAAGGATTTGTTGATTCAGTTTCCGGTTGCAGGAACCGGCTACGACTATCAATACCGTAACATGGGTAAAACACAGAATAAAGGTATTGAGGCCAGCATCAACTGGACCATTCTCGATAAAAAGAACTTCGGTTTGAGCTTCAGCGCGAATATAGGATTCAACAAGAATGAAATCAAGGATCTCGGCATCATGAACGACTTCGGTGAAGAAACCTATTGGGCATCTTCCGAAATTGGTTACGACTTCTGGATTGCCAAAGGAAGTTCCGTAGGACGGATGTACGGCTATCGCTCGGCAGGCCGTTACGAAGTAAGCGATTTCACAGGCTATGACGAAACTACCAAATCATGGAAGCTGAAAGACGGTGTAGTGGATGGGACAGCCGTTCTCGGTAAGTTGCGTCCGGGTACCATGAAACTGGCCAATGTTGACGGCAGTGCGGACAATAAAGTAACATTGGCCGACCGTGAAATCATTGGTGATGCCAATCCGGTACATACAGGTGGCTTCAGCATCAACGCTCGTGCCTACGGTTTCGACCTGAGCGCAAACTTTAACTGGAGTTACGGAAACGATGTCTACAACGCCAACAAAATGGAATTCACCAATCCCGGAAAATACCAATACCGCAATATGATTGGCGAAATGGCTGCCGGCAAACGCTGGAACAACCTGAATGCAGACGGAACCATCTGTAATGATCCCGCCCAATTAGCTGCAATGAATGCCAACACCACTATGTGGTCGCCCTATGTCAATAGCGAAAAAATGATTTTCAGCGACTGGGCCGTAGAAGACGCTTCTTTCCTGCGTCTGAATACGCTGACCTTAGGATATACGTTGCCCAAGAGCTTGCTCTCTAAAGCGCACATACAGAACTTACGTCTCTATGTAACGGCTTACAACGTATTCTGTCTTACGAACTACTCAGGATATGACCCGGAAGTATCTACCATCCGCAGAACCAACTTAACTCCGGGTGTTGACTACTCCGCTTATCCAAAGAGCCGTCAGTTTGTAGTAGGTCTTAACTTGAACTTCTAACCAAGCAAAACAATTAAAGAAATGAAAAATATAATATATAAATCCCTTTTAATGTTGTCGCTGGCAGGCGCAATGACCTCTTGCGACTTGGAAGCTCCCTCCGTTTCTGCAATGGAAGAGCCCAACCTGTTTTCCGTAAGAGACTTGGCTGAAGGCGCCGTGATGGGCATTCATCAATCCTTTGGAGAAACCAACTCCTATCGAGGCCGTTTCCTCCCTTATTACGGTATAAACACCGACCTTGAATGGATAAACAACATAGACCCTGCAAAGATTGCCGATGACGGGAAGTACGAGTTATGTACATACGCAACGCGTCCTACCAACTCACAAATGAATACCGACAACAATGCTTGGGCAAAATTCTATGAAGGCATCGAACGTGCCAACCTATGCATACGAGGCTTGCGCACCTATGCCGACCTCACGAACCCGGATTTCAGTCAACTATTAGGCGAGGCTATCACCTTGAGAGCCGTACTCTACCTCGACTTGGTAAAAGGTTGGGGAGATGTTCCCGGCCGCTTCGAGCCTAATTCTTCGGAAACGGTTTACCTGCCAAGAATGGACAGAGACTCCATTTATATACGTCTGCTCAACGACTTGAAAGAAGCTTCGGACATGGTGTCTTGGCCGAACGGTTCTACTGTCACCAAAAGCACGGAACGCATCAACAAAGCATTCGTCAAAGGGTTGCGCGCACGTACCGCTCTTTATGCCGCAGGATACAGTCAACGCGCAGACGGAATACGCCGCAGCAATAGTCCGGAACTGACGGTTGACAAGATGTACGCCATTGCAAAAGAAGAGTGTATAGATATCATTAATAACAGTGGCTGTGTGCTGGGGAACTTTATAGATAACTTTAAGAAACTTTGCCAAGACAACACCACCGCAGGCGGTGAATCCCTTTGGGAAGTTCCTTTTTCTGCCGGCCGCGGTCGTGTACTTTATACCTTCGGCGTGAAGCACAAGGCAAAAGACCAATATACGGAGCAAGCACAAGGCGGCATAAACGGCCCCCTGCCTTATCTTTTCTATGACTATGATGTAGAGGATATGCGCCGTGACATTACCTGTGTTCCTTACGAGTGGTCGTCCAATTTGGTAAATGGAAAAGCCAAACAAGAGGTGCGTAGCCTGAAAAGCTGGTGCTTCGGGAAGCTCCGTTATGAATGGATGAACCGCATTGTAACTTCTACCAACGACGACGGCGTCAACTGGCAGTACATGCGTCTGGCCGATGTATATCTGATGGCAGCAGAAGTTATCAACGAGTTGGAATCGCCTGCTGCCGCAGCTCCTTACTTGAAACCGATACTGGAGCGCGCATTGCCAGCAGCCAAAGTATCGGCATATATGACAAAAGCCACCGCAAACAAAGAAGCGTTCTTCAACGCCATCGTAGAGCAACGTGGTTTTGAGTTTGCCGGAGAATCTCTCAGAAAAGCCGATCTTATCCGTTGGAATCTTCTGAAAACCAAGATGGACGAGGCAAAAGAGAAGATGAAGCAACTGGCACGTCGCGAAGGAGCATACGCCGACCTTCCCGAAAAACTGTACTATAAGATAGACAAAGACGAAGAAACACTGCTCTTCTACGGTTTGAACCACGGCGAAACAGGCAATGCACCCGCAGGTTATGAAAGCGTCACATGGATCAATACCGAAAAACTGACCGATGAACTAATCAACAGTCTTTATCAGAAGAATCCTGATGAGAGCCAGTTTTGGCCAATTTGGCAAACATTTATCGATAACAGCAACGGCATGCTTTCTAATGACTAATTAATGAGAGATACATACAACAGATAAGATTATGAAGAAGTTTTCTAAATATACAATCGGGTTGGGGTTGGCTTTGGCTGCCCTGACCACGGCTTGCAGCAAACAAGACGACGAGTTGACCGGTGTTGAATATGCGCGCTTCTTTGCTCCCTTCGGGTTAGAGGCAAAAGTAAACAATAACATCAATGTCCGTTTAAGCTGGACTCCGATAGAAGGTGCAACAAGCTATGACATCGAAATCTTTCAAGATGATAGTCTGACTTTTGCCGGAACAGCGGTACGCACCTACACAGGCCTGACAAATAAGGATATTCCTTATGATGTTAAAGACTTAGTGGGCGATACCAAATATTCTGCCAGATTCAAGGCTCATGGTGAAGGCAGACCGGAGTCTAAATGGAACGGAGTGTACTTCAAAACCGACCCGGAACAATTGCTAAGCAAAGTGACGGAAGACGATTTGACTTACTCAAGCGCCACATTTACGTGGAAAACAAATAAACAAGTAACCGGCATTGTGCTTACTCCCGGAGATATCCGGCACACCTTCACACCGGAAGAATTAAAGGCTTGCACCGCGACTGTCGGCAAACTGCAAGGAAACACCAAGTACACAGCCCGTTTAGTCAATGGAGACAAGAATTGCGGCGAACAGTCCTTCACAACCTTAATAGATCCGGCTACGGCTATTTTAGTATCGGAAGGCGGAAAGTCTCTGCAAGATGCCATCAATGAAGCCACAGCAGACTTCAACCTTATCTTAGTTCGTGCAGGTACTTACGAACTCACCGGCATAGATGTCGACAAGGATGTGCGTATTGTGGGCGAACGAATCAACAACAGACCCGTCATTAAAGGAGGTAACTTTAATTTGAATGGGGGTAGCGTAGAAATGAGAAACGTTATCCTTGACGGAGACGGTAGCAAAAACCATGCGTTCGACTACAAAAAAGAAGCAACATACACAGCCCTGCATGTAGAAAATTGCGAAATAAAGAACTTCGACAAAGGTTTATTCTACATCAATACCGCCTCTTTGGTAGAATCAATCACTTTCGACAATTGTATCATACACGATGTAAAATGCAACGGAGCTGACTTCATGGATAGCCGTAAGGGGGCATACAATGCACTGAACTTCATCAACAACACCGTTTACAACAGCTGTGCAGAGCGTGACTTCGTGCGTTATGACAATACTGCCAAAGCGTTTCCTGATGTCATGAGTAAGATTAACGTAAGTAACAACACCTTAGTCGGCATATCGAACAATGCAAGCAAACGCATTATGTACGTAAGATTCGCATTAGAGGAAAAAGAAGAAAACGGTGTGAAAACGACTTTCAAGCATAGCATCAAATTCACCAATAATATTGTAGCGAATACAGCAGGTTACTTTTCCAAACAATCGCAAACGAACTCTGCCCCCACATTTAGCAACAACAACTATTATAATGCGGCAAATGCAGGCACCATTGAACTGACAGTTGAAGGCGTTACTCAAATTGTGGCAAAAGACGGAGGCAAGACACTCGACCCGAAGTTTAAAGATGCCGATAAAGGCGACTTCACTGTAACCAACGAAAATGTCAAGATAAACAAAGTCGGTGCACCCCGATGGTTGTAACAGACGGTTTATTCATATTATTTTATTCACTTATCATAGAAAGCCGTTCAGGAAACCCTCCTGAACGGCTTTTTTAGATATATTCAGACTTAATATAGACGATTTACGACTTTAGCGCACCTGCGATCCCTTACTTTTGCAACGAGCATTTTGCTCAAGTTAACTTTTAAAATAATCTAAGAGTATGCAAAAAAGAAGAACAGTTTCATGCTTGTTCGGATGGATTGTAACGATCATGCTTCTGCTTTCACCGGCAGCCATGTCGCAGTCTTTATCTGTAACAGGTAGCGTAACGGACAAAAACAATCAGAAGCCTATCATAGGCGCAAGTGTATTGGTGGAAGGAACTACCAACGGTACAATTACCAATGCGGATGGTGAGTTTACGCTCTCCGGCGTTCCTTCCGGAGGAACCATCGTGGTGTCATACATCGGATATACCACGCAACGAATTGCTGTGAATGGAAAAACACGTTTAACTATCGCTTTGGCAGAAGATACCGAAATGCTGGATGAAGTAGTTGTGGTAGGTTACGGTGTACAGAAGAAAGTGAACCTCACGGGTTCTGTTTCGGCCGTAAAGGGCGATGCGTTGGAACGCCGTCCGGTAGCCGATGCCACACAAAGTCTGCAAGGATTGGTACCCGGTTTGATGGTAAGCAATTCAGGAACCGGTCGCCCGGGATCATCGGGAACATTGACCTTGCGCGGACAAGGAAACTTAGACAACACAGCCAATCCTTATATATTAGTAGATGGGGTGGAAATGAACCTCTCTGACGTGAACCCGAACGACATCGAAAGTATTTCGGTATTGAAAGACGCAGCAGCATCCGCTATCTACGGGGCACGAGCGGCTTACGGCGTTATCTTGGTGACAACCAAGAAAGGCGAAGACGGGAAAGCACGCATCAACTATCAAGGCACAGTGGGATGGAGTGCGCCTACCGTGTTGCCCGATATGGTAGACTCCTACTCTTTTGCCAAATATTGGAACGACGGATGTACCAATGCCGGCTCTCCCCGTCTTTACAGCGAAGAAAAAATGGCTTTGCTGCAACAATACATTAAAGACCCAAGCAGCGTGAACCCTTGGGCCGAATTACCAGCCAACTCCAACATGAATCCGGCTTTCGAAAACTCCGAACTGGGTGTAGGCAATGTAGATTACTTCGACCTGCACTATAAAGACTGGGCTTTCAAACAAAACCACAACGTCAGTCTGAGCGGTGGCGGAAAAAAAGCACAATACTACGTTTCGGGCGGTTACTACTCGGAAGACGGCATCCTGCGCTATGCCAAGATGGATTTCAGCCGCTATAACCTCACCGCCAACGTCAATTCACAGATCACCGACTGGCTGAAATTGAAAGTAAACACCAAATTTATGCACTCCGATACCGATACTCCATTCGGCGACGGTGGTATCAGCGAAGGTTTTTACCATTCATTGGCACGTTTCCGACCTACGGTGTCGGTAATCGATCCCAACGGTCATTTCACCGAATTGAGTATGATTCCTTACCTACAAAGCGGTACGTACACCACCACCGCACGCGATCGGCTGAGCCTGACCACCGGTTTTGAAGTACAACCTCTGAAGAACTGGTTTATCTTTTTCGACTATACATATAAACAGATGAACATGGAATACGAGGCTCTCAACGTAAGTCCACTTATCTACGCAGCCGACGGTGTGAGCACCTCGAAAGGTCAACGCAGTGAATTGGGAATGTCGCCCGACGGCAAGTTTACCCGCAGCTACGCACGCACACGTTATCAAACAATCAACCTCTATACCAATTACCTTTTCTCATTAGCCGATAAGCATAATTTTACGCTGATGGGCGGTTATCAGGAAGAAGACAACAGCTACAGCTACATGAAGAACGCTATTACGGGACTTTACTCCACAGCCACTCCGAACGTGGGTATGGGTACGGGCGACAAAGTGGTGGTAGATACCCGCAACGGATGGGCCACCCGAGGATTCTTCGGCCGCATCAACTATGATTATGACGGACGCTACTTGGTAGAGGTGAACGGACGCTACGACGGCTCATCCCGCTTTGCTCCGGACCACCGCTGGGGATTCTTCCCTTCGGCCTCGTTGGGATGGAACATCAACCGGGAACGCTTCATGGAATCACTCACCGATGTAGTGAGCAACCTGAAATTGCGTGCTTCTTACGGTTTGCTGGGCAATCAGGCCGGTGCGGCTCTCTATACGTTTGCTGCCACCATGGAACTGAATGGCGGCTTGGGAGGTTATATATTCAACGACGGACGCCACATTTACACCAAAGCGCCATTGGTAGTGAACCCCGCTACCACATGGGAGAAGGTAGAAAGCAAGAACATTGGTCTGGACTTCGGGTTCTTCGGTAACTCCCTGACCGGTTCGTTCGACCTCTTCCAACGCGACACGAAAGACATGTTAGGACCGGGCGAAGATTTTCCCGATTTCTTCGGAGCAGATGCACCCAAAACCAACAATGCCCGCATGCGTAACCGGGGATGGGAACTCACCCTAAACTATCGCGGCAAGATTGGCAAGGACATCGACTACAGCATCGGCGGTATGCTGTCCGACGCCACGGCAGAAGTAACGGAATACGTCAACCCCAAAGGAAGCGACCCTGCAGGAAGCTGGTATAAAGGACGCAAAGTAGGCGAAATCTGGGGTTACCGTGCCGACGGATTGATACAAACACAAGCTGAAGCGGACGAATATAACCAGAAATACGACTTGAAATATATCAGCGGTAAACCGTGGACGCCGGGAGATGTGAAATACAGAGACCTGAACGGGGACAATAAAATAGACAGGGGTACAAACAGCTTAGAAGGAGGTATGGGAGATATGACCATCATCGGTAACACAACTCCTCGCTACCAATATACCATCAACGGCTCAATCAGCTACAAAGGCCTTACGCTGAGCGCCATGTTCCAAGGCGTAGGCAAGCGCGACTACAATGCCGGAGGCGGTGTCTACTTCTGGGGGAGCGGCCCGTATGCACAAGTAACGGTCTTCAAAGAACACATGGACTATTGGCGCGAGGATAATAAGGATGCTTATTTCCCAAAACCGTATATCCATTCGGCCGGAGGGGTAGGCCCGTTCCAACAAAAGACAAAGACCGTGAGCGACCGCTACATACAGAGCGCCGCCTATTGCCGCCTGAAAAACCTCACTTTGAGCTACGATATTCCCCAACGGTGGACACAGAAAATCGGCATGCAGAAGGTGCAGGTATTTTTCTCCGGCGAGAATCTGCTGACCTTTACGCCGCTGATGGGCATGTTCGACCCCGAAGCTGTATTCACAAGCAATAGTTATACCGGCGAAGGTGGAAAGAACTATCCGATGAACAAGGTGGTATCTTTCGGTTTAGTTGTTAACTTATAATTCTATACGATCATGAAGAAAAGAAATATATTGCCGGGCTTAGCCCTAATAATCGGTTTGGCCGGCTGCTACGACTTGGACAAAACGCCCGAAGGCGTACTTTCCACAGCCACTCCTTTCTCAAGCACAGGAGAAATCAGAAACTATTTGGACCAATTTTACGAAAGCGGTCTTCGTGCACAAGACTTTGCCGCCGGTGGAGGAAGCGGCATTGCCGGTTCCGACACTCACAGCGACAATATGGCATCCAGTGCGGTCAGCTCCCGATTGGCAGGAGAGCTTTCATTAAGCAATGCTTCCAAGTTAGGAGCATATACCCAAATCCGCAACGTGAACTTCCTGCTCAACAATCTGGAGAATACCTCCGAGAAGGGAACGGCTGCTTACAATCAATGCGTGGGCGAAGCCTATTATTTCCACGCATGGTACTACTACCGCCTGTTCGTCAGCTACGGACAGTTGACATGGATTGACAAACCGCTCGACCCCAACATCGAGGAAATGAAACTGCCCCGTGACAACCGCACGGTGATAGCCGACAATATCCTGAGCGATCTGGACAAAGCCATCTCCCTGTTGAACGAAAAGAACAACAGTGCTTCCATGCGTGTGCACAAAGACGTGGCACGCACCCTGAAGAGCGAAGTGGCTCTGTTTGAGGGTACGTGGGAGAAGTATCACAAAGCGAAGAACGACAAGTTCTACGACCCCACCGTGACGGACGAAAAAATACGCAGCTACTTCACTCAGGCCGCCGATGCAGCCAAAGCTGTGATGGACCGCAACGTATGGCGCATATATACCACCGGCAATCCGTTGAACGACTACCGCCGGATGTTCCAGACCGCCGACCTTTCTTCAAACCCCGAAGTGCTTTGGTTTAAGATGTACGACGGCGACAAGATAGGCAACAACGTGAACCGTTATCTGAATCAAGGCGGAGGCGGAGTAGGTGTCACCGCCTCATTGGTGGACGATTACCTGACACGCGACGGAAAACCTTTTACCGGCGAAGCACGCATCGTGGCCAAGAAAGTGTTTGGCAACGAACTGCAACCCACCCTGCGCGACCCGCGTCTGGTACAGACCGTATGTGCCCCCGGACAGCAATTGCGTCCGGACGACACGGCACCCTATTACGTGGTTCCGCCGCTCATCGGTTCTTCTTCCTACAACCAGAACATGACGGGCTATTCATTGTTGAAACATGTGCAGATTGACTACACCGGCAACCTCGACGCAGAGTTTAAAGGCGCTACTCCCGGCATCCAATTCCGCTATGCCGATGTATTGCTGAACTATGCCGAAGCCCTTGCCGAACTGGATGGTGCAGGAAACGCACAACGAATCATCGACGCACTGCAACCTTTGCGCGACCGCGTGGGTATGCCTGCCGTCGACTTCGACCGCGAGTATAACCAAGAGGACGATTATCCCTTCCGCAAGCTCGACAAATACATCCAAGCCGTGCGCCGTGAGCGCCGCATCGAGAAGGCTTGCGAAGGCAGCCGTCTGGAAGACATCCTGCGCTGGGCAGCCGCCGACGAGCTGATTGTAGGCCAATGGCCCAAAGGCGCACTCTATACAGGCAGCAATTTAGAGAACCATCCGCAATACGGAGGCAAGTTAGTGTACGACCAACCTTCAAAGAACAATCTCTTCCTGACAGGTAAGCCCGGCGATGCCTTGCGCTACATCATCCCCACCAATCCTGCCGGATATGCCGACGGATGGAAGTTCAATACCGACCGCGACTATCTGTTGCCCATCCATCAGGAGATGCTCAACAGAACCGCCAATCAGTGGAAACAGAATCCGGGATGGTAAGCGGGATATGTCTATTTGCAAATAAAATATCGAGTTAAAATGAAGAATTACAGCTCAACCTTAATCTACTCGCTTGCCGGGACGGCTGCATTGTCTTCGCTTGCCGCCTGCGGCACACCGAAGAA
Organism: Prevotella heparinolytica; assembly: GCF_002998535.1. Taxonomy (NCBI): domain Bacteria; kingdom Pseudomonadati; phylum Bacteroidota; class Bacteroidia; order Bacteroidales; family Prevotellaceae; genus Prevotella; species Prevotella heparinolytica. The sequence continues at coordinate 1,621,997 of NZ_CP027234.1, forward strand.
GCCGGCCGCCGAGGCGAAGAAGCCGATGAACATCGTCTACATCATGTGCGACGACCATTCGTTCCAAACCATCAGCGCCTACGACCAACGTTATACGCAGACTCCGAATATCGACCGGATTGCCCGCGAAGGCGTGCGTTTCACCAACAGCTTCGTGGCCAATTCGCTCAGCGGGCCGAGCCGTGCCTGCATGCTGACGGGCAAACACAGCCATACCAACGGATTTACCGATAACACCACCGTTTTCGACGGCAGCCAGCAGACGTTCCCCAAGCTGCTGCGCGAAAACGGCTATCAGACCGCCATGATAGGCAAATGGCACCTTGTATCCGAACCCACGGGATTCGACCATTGGGATATACTTACCGGACAAGGGGATTATTACAATCCCACCTTTATCCGCAACGGTGAGAAACTGCAACGCGAAGGCTATGCCACCAACATCGTGACCGACGTGGCCCTGAACTGGATGGACAGCATCCGCAACCCGGAGAAGCCTTTCTGCCTCTTCATCCACCACAAAGCGCCCCACCGCACTTGGATGCCCGACACTTGCGACCTCGACCTCTATAACGACGTGGCGTACCCCTTGCCGGAGAACTTCTACAACAAGTACGAAGGACGCATCCCCGCATCGAAGCAGGAGATGAGCATCATCGAGGACATGGACTTGGTGTATGATTTGAAGATGGCCGACAAAGAAAATGAGATACATACCGGCAACGCCGGGCTGGAGCAAGCCGGACGCAGGATATACAACGCCATGAATCCTGCCCAGAAGGCTGCATGGGACAAGCATTATGACCCTGTCATCCGCCGTTTCAAGGAAGCCAAACTGACGGGCAAGGCGCTGGCCGAATGGAAATACCAGCAATACATGCGCGATTACCTGCGCGTGATTCATTCGGTAGACCGTAACGTGGGCCGTGTACTCGACTATTTGGAGAAGCATAACCTGCTGGAGAACACCATGATTGTCTACACCTCCGACCAAGGCTTCTACATGGGCGAACATGGCTGGTTCGACAAGCGGTTCATGTACGAGGAATCTTTCCGCACACCGTTGCTCGTCCGCTTGCCGGGCGGAAAGCGGGGAGATGTGGAACAGATGGTGCAGAACATCGACTACGGTCCTACCATCCTCGATTTGGCGGGTGTGCCCGTTCCGGCCGACATGCACGGTGTGTCGTTCTTGCCGTTGCTCCGGGGCGAGCAGTCGGCGGACTGGCGCAAGTCGCTCTACTACCATTTCTACGAGTATCCCGCCGAACATGCCGTACGACGCCACTACGGTGTGCGCACCGAACGCTACAAACTCATACACTTCTACAACGACATTGATTGTTGGGAACTGTACGACCTGAAAGAAGATCCTTCGGAGATGCACAACATCTACGGACAACCGGGCACAGAGACCATCACCGCCAACCTGAAGGAAGAGTTGCTGAAGCTTCAAGTGCAGTACAACGACCCAATACGCGAAGTGTATAAAGAATAAAGAAACAGAGTTTAGCTTAACACGCAGGACGCTCCCCCAAGCGTTCACAACAGTGCTCACACCGACACTGTTTTTCCGATAATCCCCTTGTGTTCATCAGCTCTCCCATTCAGGGAGGACAGACGGAAGCGAGGGGATATCTCTTTCCCGCCTTCACCTATAATCCGTATTTTTGCATGCTAATCACATAAATCATAATACAGATGTTAGGATTCCTATTCAAATTTATTACTATCCACTAAACCATAATTATCTACTCCCAACCCATTAACTATTACGTGTTGGAAGTATTTCTGCTTTTGGAAAAACCTCCTTATGTCAAATTCTCTTCTTCCGAAGGTTCTTCCGATGTTTGTTTTAGGAGTAATTTCAAATCTTCGTCAGGTCGTTCGAAGAACGTATCCATATTGATGTAGTACATCAGGACGATTCTTACCATACCCATGGTTATACTTTTTTGTTTTGCAACTCAAAGATAACCAAAAGGGCTGATAATTCACTCACGAAGTATCAGCCCTAAATTTTATACACTAGAAAATGTTTTAGCGGACAGCAATGAAAAAAATACGGAACTCACTTTGAATCCCGTATTTTCCATTTACACAAAATATTTTATAGTGCCGCCAAAATTAATCACATTTCCTCTGAATATAAAGAGAAATTAACAATAAGATTCCTTTTTCCATAGAGGTAGCTCTTTCTTAATCTGGTAAAGAAACAGAATCATTCCTTCTTCAATGCAACAGTAACTTCCGGCTGCGCCGTTACTTTTACCGTTGCCATACCTATATAGGAGATTACTAAAACGGCATTCTTATCGGGTACGGAAAGGACAAATTTTCCATCAATATCTGTAACCGAACCACGATTGGTGCCTTCTATCAGAACAGTAGCACCGATAATCGGTTCGCCTTTTTCGTCCACCACTTTGCCTTCCACCTTCATATTGCCCTGAACCGCATATAAATTGTGTACTTTTTCTCCTTTTTTAATCGTAATATAAATCTTGCCTTTTCCATCAGAAGCTTTATCAACCTTTATGTTCTCTATCTTATCGGACGGCACAAGTTCGTCCAACTTCTTTTCTTGCAAATCTACCTTTACACCATCAATAAAGACCTCCACTTTGGATAGATCGATATCTTTGCCGTCCTTACCGGCTCCCTCCGGTTTCTTCTCCGGCATGTCTATCGCAGAATCGCCTTCCTTCAAGGTTATCACAACTACGCCATGTTTCGCTCTTTCTCCATAGATTGCCGTGGCCGACTTATCCTTCAGAACAGACACGCCTGCAATGCTTTCAGGTTTCAGCGCACGCATCACAGAAGCGGAGACCTCTTTGCCATCTACGATATAGAGCGGTATTCCTTTACCTCCGTCCATCGACGTACGCACTTCTTGAATGACAAGCTGCTCGCTCATTCTTACGTCAGCATCCAGCTTAAAGGGCACCGGAACTGCAAATTTCACCGCAACGGGTTCCCCGTTCTGTCTGCCCGACTCCCACTTCGACATGCTCTTTACCAAGCGCAATGCCTCCTCATCCAGCTCCTGATCTATCGAACGAATGACTTTCGGCTCCTTAATACTTCCATCCTTATCTACCACAAACTGAACCGTGACACGTCCTTGCAGCCCTCGCTCCTTGGCAGATGCAGGATAGCGCATGTTCTCCTTGAAATACTCCATCAGAGCAGCCATACCTCCGGGATATGCGGGCATTTGTTCAACGACTGTCAAAACCGGAGTTCCTTTCAACTTTTCATTCACCTCGACAGGCACATACGTCACTCCGGCAGGTTTCGTGGTGTCTCCCACACTTTCTGCCACTTTTGTTTCTACAATTGCAGCCAAATCATTAACTTTGACGGCAGAAATCTCTTCAACTTTCTCGGAGACTTCGGGACGGGCAAAAGCTGTAACAGCAACAGCCGCTACGGGAAGTACATAAAGATACTTCAAACATGCCCACGGACTTGATTTTTCTTTTAACATCATAGTGATACGTTTTTTAAGTTTACTGTGATTAAAGCTGTTGGCCATAGAGTAGAGCCTTGTGCCGACAGCTTTTTTTATTAATAATAATTGGTATTGTTTCGCATCCACACCTTCCTCAATGACCGCCTCATCCGCTTCATACTCGTGTATATTCTGTAACTCCTGTTTCATCAGCCACGAAGCCGGATTGAACCACTGAAAGAAAACACAAACATCGGCCACCAGCAAATCCAAGGAATGCCTGTTACGGATATGGGCAAGTTCATGGATAAGGATTTCGCGTCCATTCTCTTCCAAGTCTTTACGGGAAATAACGATGTACTTCATCCAACTGAAGGGAGATACCTCCTTATTATGGACAATCAAAGCGACATGCTCTCTCCTACCCGGCAAATAGCAATCAACATGTTGTCTGCTTCCCGATTTCAACAACATCAGCAACCGCATCAACGAACAAGCATTACGGAAAGCAAAGAAAAGGATTCCCGACAGATAAGCCAGTAGAGCCATCTGCACCCACGTAACCGTTGCTTCTTCAACCGCTCCGACCGTTGCCGAACTCTCCGCATCCGCCATCATCAACAGCTGCTCCAGTGTCAGCATTGTCTGACGCACTTCAGTCTCTTGCTTTACGTTCACTTCGATCAACGGCAGGAGGCAAGACAACAGCAAGATACCCAGCAAAGCAAACCGATTGAAACGATGAAATGTTTCGCGAGCCATCAACAAACGGTAAAACAAATAAAATGCCGCCAAGCAAACGGATGATTTCAGTATATATACAAAGAAGAGTCCCATCCTTTTCTGTTTTTTATTGTTTTAAATTCCCGAACAGATCTACTTTTCTTTTTCCAGATTCTTCAAGCATTCCAGTAATTCTTTACGTTTGCGCTCGTTTGTACCGATTTCTATTTTACGTACAACCCCCTTCTTGTCAATCAGTACAGTTGTAGGGGTCTGTTCTACCCCAAACCGCTTCCATAAAACCTTATCATCGGCTATCTGTGTGAAAAGAAAATGTTTGTTAGCGACAATTTTTCTTATTTGCTCAGCAGTGTTCCAAGTAACAGCAAAGTAATTTGCTTCAGGACAAATATCCAACCATGTGCTCAGTTCGGGCATCTCCATGATACAAGGACCGCACCCCGTGTACCAGAAGTTAAGTACCAACGGCCTGCCCAAGGTCTCCTGTTGTGTCCACTGTCTGCCCGACACATCTTGCACATTAAAAAGTCCCAGTTCATCTCCTACTTTCAGAAGCAACTCCTTAGGTTTCCGCATCTGTATCCTCATCTTCCTCAAATCGGGAGTGCGATAAAGAGCCAGCATCTCTTCGGCACCTTCCACTCTGACAGAGGGCAAAGCATATTTCATATCCTCTTCCTCCAGTTTTCCATTCCAATAATAAAAAGGGATGGTGCATCCACTCGTGTCTTTATAAAAATGAACATCCATTATTTCATACTGAATGCGCGGCGGCATCTCAGAGAAAAAAACACCATTGAGCAACACTATCGCATTCTTAGGCTTCGAAACTACCACCGCCTTAGTTTCCAAGCGCTTTCTAATCTCTTGCAGATGTGGGATTTTATCCTCCGGAATAGCTTTGGACACATCAACTGAATCAAGTCGAACTCCCTCTCTCAAGTAGAGTTTGCAGAATACATTACCGTCTTCATCCACCGTTTTATCCATTCCGGTAATCCAATCCATGTTGAATGAAGCAGGCATCTTGTCATAGAACTTTCCGTCTATCATAAAAATCACCCCTTGGGGAAACTGTGCTAAAACCGGTATACACAAACTGCACAGCATAAATAAAAACAATAATTTACGTTTCATAAATACTCTTTCATTCCTGTCATTTCTTATCTTATTTCTTATTACCTCTTCCCTTTTTCCACTTCCCGTATCAGTTGCTTCAACTCCTCCAGCGAAAGTTTCTCTTCTTTCACCAGCGACGACACTGCACTGAGATAGGAATTGTCGAAATATTTACGGATAACATCTTTCAATGTCCGTTTACGGAAATCTTCCTCACTCACCACCGCATAATACTGATAAGTGTTTCCATAAGTGTGATGACTCAAAAAACCTTTATCTTCGAGTCCTCTGACAATGGTGGACAAAGTATTGAAATGCGGTTTCGGTTCTGCATAGAACCCCAGCATCTCCTTTACAAACAATGGACCTTTTTCCCAGAAAAAACCCATAATCTCCTCTTCTTTTACAGTCAATCCTTTCATCGTTTTCTTATGTTTTTTTGCAAAGAACTAAAATTTATAGTTTACAAACTAATTTATCTCGTTAAATAAAACTAAAGCTTATAGTTCATTCTTTCCGACATCCACAGAACACTCAATGCCAACCGATTCCAAAATACCTACTAATAGCGATTGCACCTTTCAAAGAAAAGTCGTTACTTTGCACATTAATTCAGGGCATAAAAAACGATACCACACAATGAATGAACAACATAAGTACCGTGCAACAGATAAAATGAGCGATCTCATCTGCGATAATTACTCCCTATTGATGGTGATGAGTCGTTTCGGACTCTCATTAGGGTTCGGAGATAAAAGCGTTAAAGATGTCTGTAAAGCGCAAGGCGTTGATTGCCCGACATTCCTCGCTGTTGCCAATTTCATCAGCGAAGAGCAATACTCCTATAACGGAAACGGGAACGAATTCTCCATCCTTGCCCTTATGGATTATCTGAAACGCGCCCATACTTACTTTCTGGATTTCAACCTGCCGGCCATCCGCAGCAAGCTGATCGAAGCCATCGACAGTTCCGGTACAAATGATGTGGCGTCCCTCATTTTAAAGTTTTTCGATGAATATGCCAAGGAAGTACGACGCCACATGGAATACGAGAATACAGCCGTATTCACCTACGTAGAACAACTGATGCAGGGCAGGCTGTCGGATAATTATAATATCGCCACTTTTGCTTGTAAGCACAATCAGATAGAGACCAAGCTGAAAGAGTTGAAAAACATCATTATCAAATACTACCCGGAAAAAGAGAACAACAATCTGCTGAATGCCGTTTTGTTCGACATATTCAACTGCGAGCAAGACCTTGCAACCCACTGTCAGGTAGAGGATTATATGTTTGTTCCCGCCGTAGCACAAATAGAAAAGGAGCTGAAAGATGAACAATAATGCCTCTTTGAAGATTGTTGTCGCAGAAACTTCGATTATCATCCGAAGTGGCCTTACGGCTGTACTCAAACGTATTCCCAACCTGAATGTCCACCCCATTGAGGTTGCTTCGCCGGAATCGTTGCAGAACTACATCCACATGCATCCGGCTGACATAGTAATCATCAACCCCACTTTCGGCGGATGGTTCGACTTAGCTTCTTTCAAAGCAGAACACGGACGAAGCAGAATCAAATATGTCGCTATGATATGTTCCGTCATAGACAACAACACGTTGAAAGAGTACGACGAGAATTTTGCCATCTGCGATGATGTAGATGTCATTTCTTCCAAAATTAACCGGTTGCTGCACACCGAAGAGGAAGAAGAGAAAGATAGCGAGCAGGAGACCCTGAGCCAACGCGAAAAAGAAATTATTACGTGCGTAGTGAAAGGCATGACCAATAAAGCCATTGCCGACAAGCTCTATCTTTCCATTCACACCGTCATCACCCATCGCCGGAACATAGCTCGTAAATTACAGATTCATTCTCCGGCCGGCCTCACCATTTATGCCATTGTGAATAAGCTGGTAGAGCTAAGTGACATAAAAGACACATTATAAATTAATGTAATAATCATACATTATTATATAATATATTCTGCAAGCCTAAAATCAACGAACGCCCGTCCGTCCCAGAACCTGCACTTTCCGGATGCACACTCCCACAAACCTGACATCAGCCCCACGGCATATCGGGGAAAAGCAATACATCGCAATAGTGAAAAAAAGAATAATCCCCTGATTAATTTGCTTCTACTTCTGGTTTACGTTATCTTTGCATCTCAAAGTGCCATCATATATGAAAAAAGAAAGCCAAGTGATATTCGACCGCAATGTCGTAGAGTTTGTTACAGTAGCCGCCGAGTTCTGTAAATTTCTGGAACAGGCGGAAGGGATGAAACCCTCCATTTTCATCGACACATCCCTGAAAATTCTTCCACTGCTTTACCTCAAGACCTCCATGCTGCCCGACTGCAAACCCATAGGGGATGAAGCACCGGAAACCTTCGTCACCGAAGAAACTTATGAGGTACTCCGCATGAACCTCTCCAATATCCTTGCCGGCAAGGACGATTATCTGGAGGTGTTCGTTTCGGACATGAAATATAGCGACCAACCCATCACCAAATACATATCCGAGGATTTAGCCGATATCTATCAGGACATCAAGGACTTCATTTTCGTTTTTCAACTGGGACTGAACGAAACCATGAACGACGCTCTTGCCATCTGTCAGGAGAATTTCCGCCTGTATTGGGGACAAAAGCTCGTCAATACCTTGCGTGCCCTGCATAGTGTGAGATATGCGCAAGACGAAAACGAGGAAGAGGAAGAGACAACTGAAGAGGTTGACTTAAAGTAAACAGCACATGGTCATACATAGAACAATCAACAAAGAGATACTGAAGGAGCTGCCGAAAGCTACTTTCACAGGACAGATACATGTCGTACAAACTCCTTGGGAAGCCGAAAAAGCCGTAAACTATCTGAAAACTTGTCCGCAACTGGGTATCGACAGCGAAACGCGTCCCTCGTTCAACAAAGGACAGTCGTACAAAGTCGCACTGCTGCAAATTGCTTCGGAAGAGCATTGTTTCCTGTTTCGCCTGAACCTCACCGGACTGACCCTCCCCATAATCACACTGCTGGAAAACCCTTCCATCACGAAAATAGGCCTCTCGTTGAAAGACGATTTCATGATGCTTCACAAACGTGCTCCGTTCGAGCCTCGCTCCGTCGTCGAGCTGCAAGAGTTTGTCCGCCCCTTTGGTATTCAGGACAAGAGCCTGCAAAAGATTTACGCCATTCTATTCGGAGAGAAAATCTCAAAGAACCAACAGCTCTCCAATTGGGAGGCCGAAATACTGACGCAATCCCAGCAGCTATATGCCGCCACCGATGCGTGGGCGTGCCTCAACATCTACAACAGATTGCAGGAACTAAAGAAATCCGGCGATTTTATAATTGCCGCAGAAGAAGAGACAGAATAATATCATATCCCATAATGCCAAGTTTCTGATTAAATTGACGATAGTAACCATCTCTTTCACCATTCATATCATAAAGAAAGCGTGTTCTTTGCGCAGAATGACAGAATGAGTGATGATATAAATAACCGCCCGTTTATGTATAAAGTATATCTCAAACCCGGTAAAGAAGAATCATTGAAGCGTTTTCACCCATGGGTGTTTTCCGGTGCCATCGCACATCTTGAGGGCGAACCCGAAGAAGGAGAAGTAGTAGAGATTTACACTTCCCGAAAAGAATTCATAGCCAAAGGACATTTTCAAATCGGCAGCATCGCCGTACGTGTGTTGACTTTCCGACAAGACGAAGCAATCGATACCGATTTCTGGAAACGCAAACTCAGCGTAGCCTATAACATGCGGCGCAGCATCGGTATTGCCGAAAGCGCAACAAGCAACACCTATCGTCTGGTGCACGGAGAAGGCGACAACCTTCCGGGGCTCGTCATCGATGTGTATGCCCGCACAGCCGTCATGCAAGCCCATTCTGCCGGCATGCACCTCGACCGTATGACCATAGCCCGCGCATTGGCCGAAGTGATGGGCGATAATATAGACAACATTTATTATAAATCGGAGACAACCCTTCCCTTCAAGGCCGACCTCTATCCCGAAAACGGTTTTCTGAAAGGCGGAGGCACCGACAATATTGCCACGGAGTATGGGTTGAAGTTTCATATAGACTGGTTGAAAGGGCAAAAAACGGGTTTCTTCGTCGACCAGCGTGAGAACCGTGCCCTGCTGGAACGCTACGCTCCGGGGCGCAGTGTTTTGAACATGTTCTGCTACACCGGCGGATTCTCCGTCTATGCCATGCGAGGTAATGCCCAATTGGTGCACTCCGTTGACAGTTCGGCCAAAGCCATCGATTTGACAAACAAGAACATTGAGTTGAACTTCCCCGGCGACAACCGCCATGCAGCCTATGCCGAAGATGCTTTCAAGTATCTGGACCGCATGGGCGACCAATACGACCTCATCATCCTCGACCCGCCTGCCTTTGCCAAACACCGCGACGCCCTGCGCAATGCCCTGCAAGGTTATCGCAAACTGAATGTCAAGGCTTTCGAGAAGATTAAGCCGGGTGGCATTCTTTTCACTTTCTCCTGCTCGCAGGCGGTGAGCAAAGAAAATTTCCGCACAGCCGTGTTTACTGCCGCCGCCATGTCGGGACGCTGCGTGCGCATCTTGCATCAACTGACACAACCTGCCGACCATCCGGTAAGCATCTATCATCCCGAAGGGGAATACCTGAAAGGGTTGGTGCTGTATGTGGAATAAAGAAGAGCCTCAACCATCTGAGGCTTTCTCAAAACACAAGACTGATTCCATAAACAGACAGGAAAAACGCCTGTTATGTATTAACTATTTACTATGGTCATTTCATTTCCGGCAAAGAATCCAAAGAGCCGGAGACCCTTGCCAGAACACCTTCTGGCGAGGGGGTAGATCAGTATACGACTGAAGTAGGATCAGTATACGACTGAAGCCACATCAGTATACGACTGATGTACCTTCAGTACGGTAGTAATCCTGCCTCTTCTTTTTCTCTTACTCTACTGACAGAGATTTTGATAAGATTTTTCAGAAACGATGAGTACCGCGCCTCGGCGATACAACCGACTTTTAAGTTTCATGCCAAACACCGGCTAATCTCGTAGGCTGCTTTCTTCATCCAAACTCAAAACATTAAATAAGGTTAACAGGCAGAAGAAACAGACAGGAATATTATATTATATAACATAAACCATATACCTTTGCACTGTGTTTTTCATGGTATTAGATTTAAGGTTAATAAAGATTGGCTGTCTGGGATAGATGGCCTTCTTTTTTTATTATCCCCTCCTTCCTTTCTTCCTTTCCGAGAAAATACCTACATTTGCGGCAATGTATAAATAAGAAAAACACATAAAAAAGAAAGAAATTATGAGCATCAAAATCCGCTTGATTATCATGAACTTCCTGCAATTTGCCGTGTGGGGAGCCTATCTCACATCTATGGGCAGCTATCTGGTTAATGTAGGGCTGGCCGGTCATATCGGCATGTTCTACGCCATGCAAGGCATCGTGTCGCTCTTCATGCCTGCCATTCTGGGCATCATTGCCGACCGTTGGATACCGGCACAGAAGCTGCTTAGCCTCAGTCATTTCATTGCCGCCGTCTTCATGGGGCTCACCGGTTATTACGGCATGGCCGCAGGCGCAAATGCAGAGTTCGGCATTCTGTTTACTTTCTATTCGTTAAGTGTCGCTTTCTATATGCCCACCCTCGCCCTCTCCAATTCCGTGGCCTATACCGCATTGGATAAGGCAGGACTGGACACCATCAAGACCTTCCCCCCTATCCGGATTTTCGGCACCATCGGCTTTATCTGCTCCATGTGGATGGTCGATTTACTGGGACTGCAAAACACCTATGGGCAATTCTTCGCCTGCGCCCTCATCGGACTGGTATATGGCGTTTATGCCCTGTCGCTTCCGGCTTGCCCCACCAGCAAGGGCGGACAGACCAAGTCTCTGGTGGAGGCCTTGGGATTACGTGCATTTACATTGTTCAAACAGAAGAAGATGGCTCTTTTCTTCATTTTCTCCATGCTGTTGGGCGTGTCGCTACAAATAACCAACGGCTTTGCCAATCCATACATCAGCAGCTTCGGAAACATCCCCGAATATGCCGACACTTTCGGCGTGCAGCATGCCAACATCTTGATTTCTCTATCGCAAATATCCGAGACGCTCTGCATCCTGCTGATACCATTCTTCCTGAAACGTTTCGGCATCAAACAGGTGATGCTGATTGCCATGTTGGCATGGGTGCTCCGTTTTGCCCTCTTCGGTAGCGGAAATCCCGGCGGCGGTGTATGGATGTTCGTGCTCTCCATGATTGTTTATGGAGTTGCATTCGATTTCTTCAACATTTCCGGTTCCTTGTTTGTAGACAGGGAGACCGATAAAGAAATCCGCTCCAGTGCACAAGGACTGTTTGTCATCATGACAAACGGTTTCGGAGCCACCATCGGCACGCTGGGAGCACAGGCGGTAGTCAATTATTTTGTCGATTTCAACAGTACGGCACCGCAAATCGCGCAGTGGCAATCAGCATGGTACACATTTGCCATTTATGCACTGGTGGTGGCGGTGGTCTTTTCAATCGTCTTTAAATACAAACACCGACCGGAGGAGAGAAAATAAGAAAGAAGGATTTATAGCCCTATGAATAAGAAAAAGATAGAATTACAAGTACAGAATATTTCAAACAGCCAAGCGCAGGCAGGCGCCTACGCCTTGGTTTTGGCCGAAGTAGGAGGAAACAGGCAGCTTCCGGTCATTATCGGCGCTTACGAAGCCCAAGCCATGCTCATCGAACTGAAAAAAATCATCCCGCCCCGCCCGATGACACACAACCTGTTTGCCTCGGTGCTCGAGATATTAGGCGTCAAACTGCTGCGCATCCTCATCTACAAGGCAGAGAACGGCATTTTTTACTCCTTCCTTTACATGAAAGCCGAAGAAACCATTCTACGCATCGACGCCCGTACCAGCGATGCCGTAACTTTGGCCCTACGGATGGATGCCCCTATCTTTATCTACGAGGATATTCTGGAAGCAGAGCGCCTGAAAACGGGAGAGCAATCTACCGCTCCTATGAGAGACGGCAGTCCCTCCCAAGATGAGTTTTTGCAAGAAGACTCGCTGGAAATGCTGAAAGCGGCTTTGCAAAAGGCCATCGAAGACGAGGATTATGAGCGGGCCGCCCGCTTGAGAGACCGGATTAGAAGTATGGAAAAAGAATAAAACGAACAGCCATGCATGTCTTCTATACACCTGACATACAAACTTGCGCAGAACTTCCTGAAGAAGAGGCCGCACATGCCGTACGCGTATTGCGCCTGCAAACGGGAGACGAAGTGACATTGACGGACGGAAAAGGAAACTTCTATCGTGCCGAAATCAGTACCGCCACCAACAAGCGTTGCCTTGTCCGCATTCTGGAAACCATCCCGCAAGCCCCCTTATGGACAGGGCATCTCCATATAGCCCTGGCTCCCACCAAAAACATGGACCGCACAGAGTGGTTTGCCGAGAAGGCCACCGAGATAGGCTTCGACGAACTGACATTCCTGAACTGCCGTTTCTCCGAACGAAAGGTCGTCAAGACAGAGCGCATTTCAAAAATACTTGTATCTGCCATCAAGCAGTCACTCAAAGCACGTATGCCCCGACTGAACGAAATGACCGACTTCAAGCAATTCGTTGCACAGCCTTTCGAGGGACAAAAGTTCATAGCCCATTGCTACGAAGGCGAAAAACCGTTACTGAAAGACGTACTGACACCCGGACTCGACGCCGTAATCCTCATCGGGCCGGAGGGTGACTTCAGCGAAGAGGAGGTAAAAACAGCCGGGGTACATGGCTTCCGCCCCGTCAGTTTGGGGAAATCGCGCCTGCGCACAGAGACGGCAGCCCTTGTGGCATGCCACTTGCTAAACCTACAAAACCAATAATATTGCGTATGAAAAAGAATTTATTATTCCGGTTGTTCCCCGTTTGGACACTGATATTGCTCCTTGGTGGGTCATGCAGTAAGACCGAAAAAACAGAATATACCCATGTCATCCCTGCCAATGCTACCGAAGTGGCTGCCATCGATATGAAAGCCATCGTCGAGAAAGCCGGATTGAATATTCCCAACAGCAGGGAAATGCGGCAGAAAGTATCCGATCTGTTGTTCGACGGAAGCAGTCCTGCCCTCTTCAAGCAATTGGACAACATGATGGAACATCCCGAAGAGACGGGGATAGACTGGGACGCACCGGTATACGCCTTCAAAGCACCTTCACTGCACAGCATGGCTGCCACGTTCAAAGTCAGCGACCTGAAGAAACTGGAGACGCTGCTCAAAACACTTGCCGAAGAGAAGTTCTGCACAGCTCCCGTCAAGGCCGACGGATATTATATTTCCAACATGGCAGCAGCAGGCATACAACTGGCTTTCAATGATGGGACATTGCTTGTCGTTTATGGCGGGAGCACCACACAGCTAAAGAAATTGTCGGCTGCCATCACTGCCCTGATAAAACAACCTGCCGATAAAAGCATACATGCCAACCCTTTCTATGAGCCCATGATGAAGCAAAAAGGAGACATACGCCTGCTTGCCACTCCCGACACACTGCCTTTCGACGTGCGCGGCGTTCTGAACTGGTCGCAAGGCACACAACTTTACGGCTATGTTCTGTTTGAGAACGGAAGAATATATGCCCGCCTGCAACGAGCCGACTTTAATGGAGAAACCAAAGAAAGCAACCAGCCCTTCCACCCCCAAAGCACGAAAGACCTGCAATTGGCCATGGCACAAATGATGCACGGCGTACCTTTCAACATAGAACTGACCAGCGAGGAACTACTGACAGTGACCAACCTGCGGGCTCTCATGGCATTCGGCGTCGACGAGCCTGAAGTTCAGACCCTCTATCAACTTATCACCCGGATTGATGTCCTGAACGTACGGGGAGACAGCAACCGCACCACCTTCACCGTCGTTCTGCAGGATAAAAAACAGAATTCCTTGAAACAGCTCGCCGACTTTGCCAGACAATTTATCGGATGGTGATTCAAAGAACCAACGAACAATATAAAAGAAATGAATAGCATTCGACTACAAAAGACGCTTCCCACGGTATTTGCCGACCGCAACACCATCACCTCGGATATATGGCATCAGGACATCACGTTCTACAAAGGAAAGCGATATCTGATAGAAGCCGCTTCCGGCACCGGTAAGTCCTCGCTTTGCAGCTACATCTACGGTTATCGTCACGACTATCAAGGCATCATCAACTTTGACGGACGGAACATACGCTCCCTTTCCGTCAACGAATGGGTAAATAGCCGCAGACAATCGCTCAGCATCCTCTTTCAGGAGTTACGTCTCTTTCCGGAACTCACGGCCTTTGAAAACGTTCAACTGAAGAACCGACTCACCGGATACAAAAAGAAAAAAGACATTCTTGCCCTCTTCGAACTTCTCGGAATTACAGACAAGATAAACGAGAAAGCCGGAAAACTCTCTTTCGGCCAGCAACAAAGAGTCGCCTTCATCCGTTGCCTCTGCCAACCTTTCGACTTCATCTTTTTAGACGAGCCTGTCAGCCATCTGGACGATGAGAACGGGACCATCATGAGCCGTATCCTTTCGGACGAGGCAGAAAAGCAGGGAGCAGGCATCCTGATAACTTCCATCGGAAAGCACTTAGTGATGGAATACGACAGCATCTTCAAATTATAATATCCCCCCACTTTCAACTTAATAAAAAGGGTATGAACAAACTTGTTTGGAAACTTCTCCGCCGGCATATCAGCATAGGTCAACTGACCGGCTTTTTCCTTGCCAATCTTTTGGGTATGACGATTGTGCTAATGAGCGTACAGTTTTACTCCGATGTACTCCCCGTCTTTACCTCCGGAGACAGCTTCATGAAGAAAGGCTATATCATAGCCACAAAGAGAATCAGCGCTTTAGGCGGTATCACCGGGAAAGACAATACCTTCAGCAAGGACGACATCGAAGCGATGAAAGAACAATCTTTCACACGCAGCGTAGGCGCTTTCACTCCCTCCCTGTTCAAGGTCTCTGCCGGAGTAGGCATGCAAGAAGCCGGCATACACCTCTCCACGGAAATGTTCTTCGAATCCGTACCCGATGAATATGTCGACGTCAGTCTGGACAAATGGCACTTCGATGAGGGAAGCCATACAATCCCCATCATTATCCCCCGCAACTACCTGAACCTGTATAATTTCGGTTTCGCCCAAAGCCGGAGTTTGCCGAAACTATCCGAAGGCCTGATAAGCATGATACAAATGGACATCGTGTTGCGGGGCAATGAACAGACAGAGCAGTACAAGGGGAATATCGTCGGGTTCTCCAACCGGCTGAACACCATTCTCGTGCCACAGTCGTTCATGGATTGGGCCAACAACAGCTTCGCTCCCGGTAAAGAAGCCAAGCCGTCGCGCCTCATCGTAGAAGTGAAGAACCCCACGGACACAGCCATCAACGAATACTTCTCCGCCAACGGCTATGAAACCGAAGGTGACAACCTCGATGCCGGAAAAACCACCTACTTCCTGCGTCTCGTCACAGGCATTGTCATGGCAGTCGGGCTGTTTATCAGCATACTGTCATTCTATATCCTGATGTTGAGCATTTTCTTGCTGTTGCAAAAGAATACCGTGAAACTGGAAAACCTTCTGCTGATAGGATACAGCCCCACGCAAGTGGCCCTTCCTTACCACGTTCTGACGATAGGGTTGAATGTCGCTGTCCTGTTCCTTGCCACAGGTGGCGTAATGTGGATACGCACATATTATATCGAAAAGATTCAATCTTTCTTTCCACAGTTGGAAGAAAGTTCGTTGCTTCCCTGTCTCCTGACAGGCTTTCTCTTATTCCTTGCCGTGTCGCTGCTGAATATTCTCGCCATACGGAGAAAGATTTCCGGAATATGGAAAGGCGAGAAGAGGGAAGCTTAGCACACTATCCCTCTCAGTCCATTCAAGCTCAGAAAGGAAACAACAACGGCAGCACCAATATCATTACCACTCCCATGATAATCTGCAACGGGAGTCCCACTTTTATGTAGTCCATAAACGTGTATTGTCCTGCCGGCATCACCAAAGCATTGGGCGGTGTGGAGAACGGAGAAGCAAAACACATGCTTGCGGCAACCGTCACCGCAAACAGAAAAGGAACGGGACTCACACCAATCTGCACGGCACTTTGAAGGGCAATAGGCGCCATGAGCACAGCCGTCACCGTATTACTGATAAACATGGTCATCAAAGAGGTGGTAAAATAAATGCCTGCCAACAGCACAATAGGACCATAACTTCCCAACCCGCTCACCAGCGCATTGGATATATAAGCCGAAGCGCCGGTCTTCTCAAGGGCAAGCGACATGGGAAGCATGGCGGCAAAGAGCACAATCGTTTCCCAGTTTATCGTCTTATAGGCGGCTTCCACGTTTCGGAAACATCCTGTCAATACCATCAACAGCCCGGCTATCATTACGGCAGTCACCGGAGCTACGGGAATGAAATCGAACACCATCATCGCAACCATCAACAGCATGATAACGGCCGCTACCGGCGCTTTATAATCCAAAGTCACCTTAGCCGCCTCAGCCAAAGGCTGCCCCAATACCACCCATTCAGAGTCTTCCTTGCTTAAACGGGCAATGTCGTGCCAAGCACCCTGCACCAGCAATACGTCGCCGCTATGCATACGCTCGCGCCCCAAATCATGCAAGATGTACTCTTGCTTACGGCGTATGCCCAGTACGTTCACATTGAACTTATCGCGAAATCCGGCGTCCTTCACGGTCTGGTTCACGATATTGGACGAAGGCATCAAGACTATTTCTGCAATGCCTATATCATAGAAATCGAGTGATTTGTCGGCTTTGGCAGCTTCTTCCGTCGTATGCCCGTCGAGCATTTCAAGCAGAAAGACTTCGGTAAAGCGGTTCACATTGGCAATGTCGCCCGTGATGTATAGCACGTCTCCCACACTCAGGGTTGTGTCGGGTGATGCCAGTTTCTGGGTCACGGTCTTCAGAAAACGGTGCTGGGAAAAATCAGCACACCGCACTTCTATGATGTTTAAATCATACTTGCGACGCACGTCCAAATCGATAATCGTCTGTCCTATCAGACGGGATTCGCTGTTGACACGCAACCGGAACAAATTGCTGGACAATCCGTATTCCTTTACCAACTGGTTGAGTGATTTTCCCGACAGCAAGCTGTCACTCTTCTTACCTTTCTTGGAAAGAAACCATTTGGTCAGAGGCAGCAATACCAATGTACCCACCGCTACACATACAATGCCCACCGGCATGAAAGAAAAAAAAGACAACGGTTCGTATCCGGCTCCGGTCAGCGTATTCTGAATAACCAAGTTCGGAGGAGTACCGATAAGCGTCATCATGCCTCCCATGCTGCTGGCGAAAGCCAAAGGCATCAACAGCCTGCCGGGGTTCATCTCTGCGCTTACAGCCAGACTGACCACAATGGGAAGCATCAGCGCCACCGTCCCCGTATTGCTGACAAAAGCTCCGATGGCCGAAGTGACCATCATAACCAGCAGAAACAGTCTTAATTCGCTTTTGCCTGCCAGCTTCAGTATATGCGAACTAATCATCTTTGCCAGTCCGGTCTGAAAAATGGCTCCGCCCACCACAAACAGTCCTACCATCATGATAACGACCGAATTTGAGAACCCCGATAAAGCCTCCTCCGGAGTCAGGATTTGAAAAACCAACAAACCGAGCAGTGCACAGAGTGCCACAATGTCCGAACGGACTTTGCCGCCAACAAAGAAAGCGGCAGAGAGAATCAGAATAATCAGTGTTACCAGCATAAGCAATAGTTCTTACGGTATAAAAATATGCAACCTAACAGTAAAAGATAAGCGCGCCGCAAATTTAAACAGAATAAATCATATTTGGGCAATTATTCCTCAATCCTGTGCCCCCTATTCCACATATTTCCACACTTTTCCAACTATCCGGCATCTACCATAGGCCACCTATCACACTGAAAAACAACAAAATAACTGATTCACTTATTTTTCGGCATCGCCTTTGCATTATAAATGCCAGAGACATTAACCTAATATATTCACTTAAAAAAATTACCATTATGAAAAAGGTATTAGTAGCATTAGCAATGATTCTGGGAATAAGTAGTTCTGTGGCATTTGCACAGGAAGTTGACAACTCTGTTGTAGCAGAAAGCCAAGTTGCACAAGACGAATTTGTAAAGATGGACCCTGCCGACTTGCCGCAAGCCGTAATGCAGACGTTGGCCAAAGACTATGAAGGAGCTTCGATAAAAGAAGCATACGTGAAAGAAAAAGATGGAGTGAAAATCTACAAAATAGTTGTTGTTGCCAAGGATGAGACGGAAACAACTATCATGCTGGATGAAAAAGGTGAAGCCGTAAAAGAATAACAGGCTTAGTGGTAAAGTACATCAATAGTACGCAAGAGGGGCTGTTCACAATGCGTGGGCAGTCTCTTTTTTGTTTCCCTGTTTGCCAAAAAAGAATAATGCTATTGTGATATTACCGCTCCGGACTTATCTTTGTCCCCGTTCATGCAATCTTCTGCATATCATGACAGAGAGAGAAAGCGCTTTGAGCATTCTCTGTTTTTACTAATTAAAAAAAGAAACGAATATGAAAAAGAAATGGTTATTTATGTTTGCGGCACTTTTGTCTCTAACCGCATCTGCACAAGAAAACATTTATGGATTTAAAGTGAAAAACGCCGAGGAGAAGGAAATCTCTTTAGATGCTTACAAAGGCAAGGTCTTGCTGATTGTCAATACGGCCACCCGTTGCGGATTCACCCCGCAGTACAACGAACTTCAAGCCATCTATGCCAAATATCGGGAGCAGGGATTCGACATTCTCGATTTTCCCTGTAACCAATTCGGAGAGCAGGCACCGGGCAGCAACGAAGAGATACACGAGTTTTGCACGTTGAACTTCAACATTCAATTTGAGCAGTTCGACAAGATAGAAGTCAACGGAGACGCGGAAATCCCCTTATATACTTATTTAAAGAAAATGCAACCGTTCAAAGGTTTCGACTTAAATGACAAGAGAGGAAAGTTCATGGACGAGATGCTGAAGAAAAAAGATGCCCGATATGCCGAAAAATCGGACATCAAATGGAACTTCACCAAATTCTTGGTCGATGCCGAAGGGAAAGTCGTGGCACGTTTTGAACCCACAGCAAGCATGGAAGAGGTAGAGAAAGCGATTGCGGCGCTCCTCCCGAATAAGCGTTGACGCCTCCCCATCATACCCCTTGCCGGAGGACGGCAGAACGTCCGGCGAGGGGCTACGGCTGATTGTTTACCCCGTAACCGAACAGCGCAAAATCACCGAGGCAAGGATCATCGGGAAAAACCTCCGCCAAAGCCGCCGTAATGCGACGGGCGTTTCTCAAAGAGAAAGTATCGGTCTCGGTCAGCCCCAAGGCACAAGCCACCCGGCAAACATGCGTATCCAAAGGAACGATTAAATCCTTGCAATCAAAACTCTTCCAAAGACCGAAATCCACCTCGGAATTTTTCCGTATCATCCAGCGTAAAAACATGTTCAGCTTCTTCTGCGGACTTTTGGCGGAGATATTCAGAAAAGCGCACAACCGCTCCATCGGAGTGCCCGAATACGCGTGCAACGCATCTTCCAAACTCTCAAAAGCAGAATATGCCTTGTGCAGCCGACTGAAATAAGCATGAAAATCCGAGTAAGAAAGCATGCGATAAAAACTCCTCCTGTCTGAAGCGGGAAAATCGACTTCCCATTGACGGGCTAACACGTACTCGTAAGGAGATGCTCCGATCAGCCCATGAAGCTCGTCGGCTTTCTTCAATATCTGCCTGCGGTTTCCGAAACTCATGACGGCCGTCAGCAGACCGCTGATTTCAATATCCTGCTTCTGCAAGTAGCGGTGCGGAAACTGTACCGGGTCGTGCGGGATAAAACCGGCACAATGATAAGTTTCCGCCCACTCCAAAAGTTGTCTTTTAGTATCTTCAACCATCTTTCAAAGCAATTATCTTCTTCATTCGGATTGCAAAGATATTGTAATTATAGCAACATCGGATAAATCAAGGATAAGAAACTTTTTGTTTTCCACATCTCCCCAAAAGCCTATTAATAACCATTTTTTACCATTAACCATTAGTCTTTTCCTTCGTTTCGACTTCACTGTCTACCCCTGCCAGAAGTACTTCTGAGAGGGGGTATAATCAGTCAGTGACTGAAACCATTTCAGTCACTGACTGAAACCGTTTCAGTCGGCGACTGATTGTCGTTCAATCGGCGACTGAAACAATCTGCGCCGAGGAGCGATTGGAATTCTGGAAAAATTGTAAAATAAAAAGAACACAACTACACATATATCGGATGAATCCGGCAAGCCACTGCCCCCCTATATCCGCACCATGCATATCGGCGATCCACTTGATTCAAATCAATAAATACTCCTTGTTTGCATTTTATCGGATAACAATCTTGTATGGGAGCCGGCAAAACAATATCTTTGCGGAGAAATAACTAAATATCAGAAAGATAGCGTAAATAAAGAACAATACACGTATGAAGAATTTATTATTGGCAGTAATGCTGCTCTTTTCATTGAGCACAGTGTGCATCGCAGGCAACGACCCCGAAGTGGAGCGTTTAAAGGCACAACAAGAGGTATTGAAGCTGAATGAGCAACTAACTAAGCTGAAAATAGCCTACGAGAAAGCCACCTCAGAAACAAGTGAACTGAAGAAAAAGGCAATGAAAGCCAACTCGAATGTCGACACATCTACCCCTAAACTCTCGACAGCCGATGCTGCCGCAACCGCAAAAGATGCAAAAGCACGGGCCAAAGCCTTGAAAAAAGTGAAAGCCGCCAACGATAAGCTGGCGAAAAACCAAAAAGAGATTGCCAATCTGGAAAAAAAAATGGAGAAGGTACAAAGCCGTCTGGACAAGCTGAGCAAGAAAATAGAATTTGTGAACCAATAAACGGCAAGTCTCCTTTTTTAGAAGAGAGGAAGAAGCCCTGAGCACCGTTGTATTTTTCAGGCACGAACATCGCAGACTTTTACGGATTTCAGTTCAAAGAAACCGTGAAGAATTGCGAAGTTCGTGCCTGATGTGATTTTTATCAGCAAGCATTGATGGCATCAACAATCCATGCCCCTACTTCCTTCGTGCCGTATTTCGCACCACCCTCCACCTGAATCTCCGGAGTGCGGACATCAGCCTCAAGAGAAGCATCGACAACCTTACGAATCAATGCTCCTTCTTCTTTCAAGTCGAAGTACTCGAACAACATGGCTACCGAAAGAATCTGCGCCAACGGATTGGCGATGTTCAGCCCCTTGGCTTGCGGCCAAGAGCCATGAATCGGTTCGAACACCGGTGTGCTTTCGCCGGTAGAGGCGGAAGGGAGCAACCCCATGGAACCGCTGATACAAGAACCTTCGTCCGTCAGGATATCGCCAAAAGTATTCTCCGTTACCATCACGTCAAAAAACTTAGGTTCCTGAATCATACGCATGGCAGCATTGTCCACATACATATAATCGGTAGTCACTTCGGGATAAAGGGGGGCCATTTCCTGGGCAATCTGTCGCCACAACCGGGAAGAAGCCAGCACGTTGGCCTTATCCACCACCGTGAGGTGCTTGCGGCGCTTCATGGCATACTCAAACCCTACCTTCAAAATACGCTCAATTTCAGGACGGGTGTACATGTTCGTGTCATACGCCTTGTCGTTGTCCTGATACTTTTCGCCGAAATACATACCGCCCGTCAGCTCACGGATGCACAGGAAATCTGCCCCGTCCACCAGTTCCGCACGAAGCGGGGATTTATGAAGCAGGCACTTGAAGGTCTGCACCGGACGGATGTTGGCAAACAAGCCCAGTTTCTTGCGCATAGCCAGCAGCCCCTGTTCGGGACGTACTTTTGCCGTAGGGTCATTGTCGAACTTCGGGTCGCCCACAGCCGAAAAAAGTACGGCATCCGCATTCTTACAAGCCTCATAAGTAGCTTCGGGAAAAGGGTCACCTACTTTGTCTATGGCATCTGCACCACAGATGGCATATTCATAACTCACTTTGTGTCCGAATTTCTCGCACACGGCAGTCATTACATCCACACCTACGGCGGAAATCTCAGGGCCGATACCATCACCGGCCAATACGGCAATTTTAAACTTCATTGTTTCTTCTATCTAAATCGTTTTTATTCCTTATAATAACTCGTGTTTTGGAGACAGATACATTACAGCACCCTACCCCTTCTTTTCATACTCGCCCTCTATAATGTTCAGCATCTTCACCGTTGCTTTGATGGCAGCTTCCGTCTGGTCGGCATCAAGACCGCGCGTGCGAAACATCTTGTCTTCAAAACTCCATGTGATGACCGTCTGCACAAAGGCATCGGTGCGCCCGCCGGGAGGAATGGTTACGGCATAGTTCGTCAGCATCGGAAATTTACGTCCCAACGTCACCTTATATATCTTGCGCAACGCACGCACAAAAGCGTCGTATTGTCCGTCTCCACTGGAGCTTTCTTCGTATTCCTTGCCGTTGATTTCTATTTTCAGCGTGGCCATCGGCTTCAATCCATAGGCCAGATTCACGATATAGCTCTTCAGGCTGACACGTTCTTCCATCACTCCATGCTTCAAAACATCCGAGACGATGTAAGGCAAGTCTTCCTGTGTCACTAATTCTTTCTTGTCGCCCAGTTCAATGATGCGTTCAGTGACTTTGCG
This sequence comes from Prevotella heparinolytica, assembly GCF_002998535.1. Classification (NCBI taxonomy): domain Bacteria; kingdom Pseudomonadati; phylum Bacteroidota; class Bacteroidia; order Bacteroidales; family Prevotellaceae; genus Prevotella; species Prevotella heparinolytica. The sequence continues at coordinate 1,645,091 of NZ_CP027234.1, forward strand.
CATGGCCTCCTCGTCCAATTGCAAGCCCAAGTCTTCCAGATTCTTCCGTATATTGGCTTTACCGCTGTTCTTGCCTAGAGCATATTCACGCTTACGGCCGAAACGTTCGGGCAACAGGTCGTTGCAATAAAGGTTGCTTTTGTTGTCACCGTCGGCATGAACTCCCGCCACCTGCGTAAACACGTTCTCACCCACAATCGGCTTATTGGCCGGAATAACGATGCCCGAATAGGATTCCACCACACGGCTCACATCGTTCAGACGGTTCTCGTCAATGTTGGTCACCGCACTGAAATGGTCCTTCAAGATGGCCTGCACACTGGCAAGCGGAGCATTCCCGGCCCGTTCGCCCAGACCGTTGATGGTGGTATGCAGCCCCTTGCAGCCGCTCAACACGGCGGCAAGTACATTACTCACGGCAAGATCGTAATCATTGTGCGCATGGAAATCGAAATGAGCATACGGATAACGCTTCACCATCTTGCGCATAAACTCAATGACCTGCAACGGATTCAGTATACCGAGTGTATCGGGCAACATATAGCGTTTTATATTGGTCTGAATCAAAGCTTCCATCAACTGGAAAACATATTCGGGAGAGTCTTTCATGCCATTGCTCCAATCTTCCAGATATACATTCACTTCCATGTCCCGCTTGTTTGCATAGCTCACCACGGCCAGAATGTCTTCAATATGTTCCTCCGGACTTTTCTTCAACTGACACATGCAATGCTTCAACGAACCCTTACATAACAGATTAATGACACGGCAACCGGTAGCATGTATCCAGTCTACCGAGGTGTGCCCATCCACAAAGCCAAGTACTTCTACCTTCGGCAACAGATTGCGACGAGCTGCCCAGTCGCAAATCATCTTCACCGCTTGGAACTCTCCATCGGACACTCTTGCAGAAGCTACCTCTACCCTGTCCACCTTCAACTCTTCCAGCAGCAGACGGGCAATCATCAACTTCTCATGGGGCACAAAAGATACTCCGCTGGTCTGTTCGCCGTCACGAAGTGTGGTGTCCATGATTTCTATCTTCGGATAATCATGCTTCATTTTTATTCTCCCAAGCTTCTATCTTATCTTTATTTCCCACTAAAAAATCTATGTCGTCCAATCCATGCATCAGGCAATGCTTCTTGTAAGCGTTAATCTCAAAACGTTCGCTCTTGCCTGTTGCCTTATTGGTGATGGTTTGTTCGGGCAAGTTCACTTCGACCTGCACTTTAGGATTGGCGAATATGGAGTCGAACAGTTCTTTCAAGAACGGCTCGCTCACTACCACCGGAAGCACGAAATTGTTCAACTCGTTGTTTTTATGGATATCCGCAAAGAAGCTGGACACCACCACACGGAAACCGTAACCGGCAATGGCCCAAGCCGCATGCTCACGACTGGAGCCTGAACCGAAGTTTTTTCCTGCCACCAGAATCTGCCCGCCATAAGCAGGATTGTTCAACACAAAATCTTTATTCAGAGAACCGTCCGGATTATAACGCCAATCACGGAACAGATTGTCTCCGAAGAATTTCTCCTCGCGGGTAGTGGTTTTCAGAAAACGCGCCGGGATTATCTGATCCGTATCGACATTCTCTAATGGAAGGGGCACGCAAGTACTGGTGATGATATTGAATTTCTGTTTCATCTCTCTATCTGCAATTTAAGTAAATGTACAAATCAATTTTTATGTTTCAATCATTTTGTTTTCATGACAACTCCGCATCCGCGATCCGGCTTCAGCCATACGTGCGAATCGTCTGCTTAACAGGAGTTCGATATAAGAAAAGAAGCAGACGGGACATCGTCCGAAAGATGATGAGACCTGCTTGAAAACATTCTCCCCTAACGGAAGAAATCTACTTATAAAGCACTTATATGTAATTATCGCGCCTTTATATGTAAATATAAAGCCCTTATATGAAGTTTTCTCCCTAATCTCTTTCCGTCTTAGATAAGGCAAAGACAGGTTTTTATACGCCGATGAAAGGCTTTTTCTTGTACGGATGCAGTCCATATCCAACACGTTATATCGAATTCAGATTACTACTCAGCAATCAAAAGAGTTCTCTCGGGTCGGTAATAACCCCTGTCACCGCAGCAGCGGCAGCCACCATCGGGCTGGCAAGCAACGTTCTGGAACCCGGGCCTTGACGTCCTTCAAAATTACGATTGCTGGTAGATACCGCATATTTGCCGGCAGGAACTTTGTCGTCATTCATAGCCAGACAAGCGGAACACCCCGGTTGTCGGATGGCAAACCCGGCTTCTTTCAGAATCTTGTCCAACCCTTCTTCACGAATCTGCGCGTCTACCATCCATGAACCGGGCACCAACCATGCCACCACACCGTCGGCTTTCTTACGCCCCCTCACAATGGAAGCGAATGCACGGAAATCTTCAATGCGGCCGTTGGTACAAGCGCCCAAAAACACATAGTCAATCTTCTTACCCAGCAAAGGCTCTCCCGGTTGAAATCCCATATAATCCAATGACTTCTCAAACGAAGTCCGGGAGGCTTCATCCATGCCCTCGGTGGTAGGGATGGAATTTGTAATACCCATGCCCATACCCGGATTAGTGCCGTAGGTAATCATCGGTTCAATGCCCTCGGCAGCAAAGCGTACTTCCTTATCGAACACTGCATTTTCGTCACTCTTCAATGTTTTCCAATAAGCCAGCGACGTATCCCATGCTTCACCTTTCGGCGCATACTCTCTTCCTTTGATATACTCAAAAGTGGTTTCATCCGGAGCAATCATACCACCGCGTGCCCCCATCTCTATGCTCAGGTTACACAAAGTCAACCGGCCTTCCATTGTCAGACTGCGCACGGCTTCTCCGGCATACTCTACAAAATATCCTGTGGCACCGCTGGTTGTCATTTTCGACATCATGTACAAAGCCATATCTTTTGCCATCACTCCTTTTCCAAGCTTACCATCAATCGTGATACGCATCGTCTTTGGGCGTGTTTGGAGAATGCACTGCGAAGCCATCACCATTTCCACCTCACTCGTTCCGATGCCAAATGCCACTGCGCCCATTGCGCCGTGAGTCGATGTATGCGATTCACCGCAGACAATGGTCATACCCGGCAAAGTCAGTCCTCGTTCCGGACCTACCACATGGATGATACCGTTTTTCTCGTCCATCATGCCAAAATAAGTGAGGCCGAAGTCTTTCGCATTCTTGGCCAATGTGTCCACCTGAGTCCTTGAGATGGCATCCTCAATAGGTTTGTCCTGATCGTGCGTCGGAGTATTGTGATCAGGCATGCAGAATATCTTCTCCGGACGAAAACATTTAATGCCGCGTTCGCGCAAGCCTGAAAAGGCCTGCGGGCTGGTGACTTCGTGACAGTAAAGCCTATCTATATAAAGTTGTGTGGGACCGTCTTTCACTTCCTGCACAATGTGTGCATCCCAAATCTTATCAAATAATGTATTCATCTGTTCATTTACTATTTAGCTATTTTCTTCTCAAAATCGATTTTGAATTTATCTCTGCTTCTAAAAGAACGTTTAACCTTTGCCGGATATTTTCTGAATCTTCGTGAAATCATCCCTCCATTCTTACTCAATAAATCTTTCAACCATAAGGTCGTTTTACATCTTAAACTTATTGATACAATCAATATAAGCTTCAACAGAAGCGGCTATAATATCGGTATTGGCACCGAATCCATAATAAACATGATTATCATATTCCACCTGCATGTGCACCTTACCCATATCATCGCTACCCTTACTGATGGCCTGAATCGTAAATTCTTTCAATGTCATGTGGCGGTTGATTATTTTCTTCAGAGCCTTGATGGCAGCATCTACCGGACCGTTCCCACTGGCTGCCGCTTCGAACTTTTCACCGGATATACTCAATCCCAAGCTGGCAACCGAACGTACCCCTACCCCACTGGTCACTTGCAAATACTCCAACTTAATGCGGTGGTTTTGCGAACGGTCTGCTCCTGCCAATACCAAAATATCATCGTCATTGATATCTTTCTTTTTATCTGCAAGCTTCAAGAACTCATCATATATTTCGTTCAGTTTATCCTGCGTAGGATTCACTCCCAATGCAGACAAACGATTTTTCAATGCGGCGCGGCCACTACGTGCAGTCAGTACGATGGAATTATCATCAATCCCCACATCACGCGGGTTGATAATTTCATAGGTCTGTACATTTTTCAACACACCATCCTGATGAATGCCCGAAGAATGGGCAAAAGCGTTACGACCTACAATCGCTTTATTAGGTTGTACAGGCATATTCATCAAGCTGGATACCATCCGGCTGGTCGGATAAATTTTCTGGGTATTGATATTGGTTTCAATATCAATATCGTTATGACACTTGATTATCATCGCAACCTCTTCAAGAGAAGTGTTCCCTGCACGCTCTCCTATACCGTTAACGGTCACTTCCACCTGACGAGCACCATTCTGCACACCGGCCATCGTATTTGCCGTAGCCATACCCAAATCGTTATGACAATGGGTAGAGAGGATGGCATTATGTATACCGTCAACATGTTCCATCAGATATTTTATTTTTGCACCATACTCAGAAGGCAAACAATAGCCCGTTGTATCAGGGATATTCACTACCGTAGCACCCGCCTTGATTACAGCTTCTACCACACGTGCCAAATACTCGTTATCCGTGCGCCCGGCATCTTCGGCATAAAACTCCACATCATCCACATATTTGCGAGCATACTTCACGGCAGCTACCGCACGTTCTATAATTTCCTCACGATTAGAATTGAATTTATACTTGATATGCGAATCGGATGTACCAATCCCCGTATGAATACGCTTACGCTTAGCAAACTGCAAAGCCTCTGCCGCTACGTCAATATCTCTTTGAACGGCACGTGTCAAGGCACAAATAGCGGGCCATGTCACAGCCTTTGATATTTCAATCACCGAATTGAAATCCCCCGGGCTCGAAACAGGAAATCCCGCTTCAATCACATCCACTCCCAGCAGTTCCAATTGCTTTGCCACTTGTATCTTTTCCACAGTGTTCAATTGACAACCGGGAACCTGCTCACCATCGCGAAGCGTTGTGTCGAAAATAAACAATCTGTCACTCATCATTTAATTGTATTTGATTCATTATATATTATTTTTCGTTATACTTTTGCATAAAGTTTCAACATCAGAGTGTGGAATAAGGCCGATGTTTCATTAGTCATAAAGACCGTAGAATATGTTTCACCTCCACACTCTTACATCAGAAACCGGATAGTTCAATGGGCTGTAATGATGGCTCACGATGTAATGATGTTGTTTTATTTAAAGTTTTAGACTATGACCTACGTTGGAATCGATGTCAGCAAGGCGACTTTCGTTGTCGCTTATTCGTCCGCCAAGACAGGCAGGACAAAAACATTTAAAAACACAGTAAAAGGTGTACATGAGTTTATACAGGCCGTTTCAGCGGCAGAACACCATTGCGTTTTGGAAGCAACAGGCAATTATAGTGCGTTGCTCGTCTATCTGCTTTCCGAAGCCGGGATAACCGTCAGCCTTGAGAATCCGCTGAAGATAAAGAATTTCGCCCGAGCCATGCTCTCCGTCACCAAGACGGACGAGATTGATGCTCGTCTGACAGCCCTGTACGGGGAGCGGATGCAACCGACTCCTTACAAGCTGAGCAGCGATTCAATACTCATCCTGAAGCAGAAGCGCACGGTACTGCGGCAACTCAAGAAGCAACTCGTGGCAACACGTAACCTAAGAGGCTCACTTGAAATCCTTCCTTCTTTCGACCCTGAATGCAAGAAAACCATCGAAAAGACGATTACTTTCCTGGAGAAGCAGATCAAGGCAATGGAAGAGACGATTGCTTCCTTGGCACAAGGTGAGTACAAGAAGCAGATGGACCTGCTCACCTCCATCAAGGGTATCGGTGCCACATTGGCAGCGGCACTCATTGTAGCCACCGGTGGGTTTACCTACTTTGATAACGCCAAGCAACTTACCCGTTATCTGGGTCTGTCGCCTACTTACCAACAATCCGGTACGTCAGTCAATGTCAAAGGTCACATCAACCGAAACGGGGATTCAAACCTCAGAAGCCAACTCTATGTGGCGGCATTCTCATCACTCAGGTGCAATTCCGAGTGCAAGGCGTGTTTCGACCGTTTGCGGTCTAACGGCAAGCCCGGTAAGGTGGCGGTCGTTGCGGTCGCCAACAAACTTCTAAGGCAAGCCTTTGCAGTGGTCACGCAAGGGAAACCGTATGTCGATGGGTTCAAGTCCGAAAGACCATAAATACTCATCTGCGGAGGGAACGCCATGCGGCAAGGGGCTGAGCAGGCAGCCCCGACGAGCTTTCCATGCACGATAACCTGTATAAACATGCTAATTATCGTTAACCGTATTCAATTTTCTTATTATAGTTCATATTCTATATATAAAAAAGCCTTTCACACATGGAAGTGAGAAAGGCTTTCGTATTTCATTAAATCTTCTATATATTCATGCACAGTACCCACTTCCACTAAACATAGCTAGCAGAATAATAATACCACACAGTAGAATATATATAAAGTTCTGATTCATTCCGTTCTTTTTTATTTTAATGCCACAAAGGTATATATTATTTCGAAGCATGCAAACAAATCTCTTTCTTTTTCTTTTTAAAAGTATCATTTTATAACTCATAAAATGATAATTAATCAAATATATCACAATAAAAGAATCTAAAACGTTCCAACCGGCTATTTACAATTCCTCCAACCTAATCAAACGACTCTTTCAAAACTTTGTATCCAAGAATGAGACATAATGCATCTCAAAAGTGTGACTCATACTTCCTTAAATGCAAAGTCATCTCCCTTCAAATGCAGTATGAACTTCTCTTCAGTGTTCTTGTACAAAGTAAGATTAAAAATATAAGTGAAAAAGAATACCTGCTATAGCATAGTGGGACACTTGTAAACTCCCCATAGAGGTACTTTGAATTATCTATTAAAGAGGGCAAAAATAGTGCTTTAAAAAGTGGATGAGATTCCTTTTTTGATATCGTTTTTATTAGCAATAAAAATTAATCACAATGGGAATAGCACAAGTATTAACATCAAGCACGGATTTCACGGACTAACCTGTTTATCATTAAAACGGTAAGTTCCATAAAATCCGTACCTTCAGAAAGAAATCACAAGAGAAATACTTTACCGCATCTCTCCCGTGATTTATCTATTCGATGCAAATTCACATTTACTTCTTATCACATGCTTTATCGCATTCTTTCTTGTCGCATGGCTTATCACAAGCCTTTTCACATTTTGCACTGTCACCTTCTGTTTTACAACAAGCCTTGGTAGAATCACATACTTGTTCTGTTTTTGCCGCGCAACAAGAGTCAGTATCAGAGGCATTAGATTCAGCC
>NZ_CP027234.1:1655000-3492500 GCF_002998535.1 Prevotella heparinolytica
ACCCCCACCCTCAGGTCATCCGGAAGCTTTTCAACGCTTATCGGTTCGGTCCTCCAGATGGTGTTACCCATCCTTCAACCTGCCCAAGGGTAGATCACTTGGTTTCGCGTCTACTCCTTCCGACTCGAACGCCCTATTAAGACTCGCTTTCGCTTCGGCTCCGGGGCTAAAGACCCTTAACCTCGCCGGAAAAAGTAACTCGTAGGTTCATTATGCAAAAGGCACGCCGTCACCGTGGAAACACGGCTCCGACCGCTTGTAGGCACATGGTTTCAGGAACTATTTCACTCTTCTGTTCGAAGTGCTTTTCACCTTTCCCTCACGGTACTGGTCCACTATCGGTCTCTCGGGAGTATTTAGCCTTACCGGATGGTCCCGGCAGATTCACGCAGGATTCCTCGTGCCCCGCGCTACTCAGGATACCACTAGGCTGGAAACGGCTTCGTGTACGGGGTTATCACCCTCTATGACCTGCCTTTCCAGGCAGTTCCACTCACCGTCACGCGTGCCACGACGTGGTCCTACAACCCCATGGATGCCGTAACACCCATGGTTTGGGCTATTCCCCGGTCGCTCGCCACTACTGGGGGAATCATTGTTTATTTTCTTTTCCTGCAGGTACTAAGATGTTTCAGTTCCCTGCGTTAGCCTCTGCCATAGGCAGATGCCACCCCTTCAAGGTGGCGGGTTGTCCCATTCGGAAATCCGCGGATCAAAGGTCATTTGCACCTACCCGCGGCTTATCGCAGCTTATCACGTCCTTCATCGCCTCCGAGAGCCAAGGCATCCGCCATGTGCCCTTAATTGCTTTTTTATCTTACCGACACATTTGAAAGGTCGATATATACTTTCAGCTTTAACTTTACTTTTTTCTTGTTCGCATCATGTCAAAGATCGTAATACCCGAAAACACGGGAATATGTGGAGAATAACGGATTCGAACCGTTGACCCCCTGCTTGCAAAGCAGGTGCTCTAGCCAGCTGAGCTAATCCCCCCCAAAAAAAGGGTAGTCCCAGGCAGAGTTGAACTGCCGACCTCTACATTATCAGTGTAGCGCTCTAACCAACTGAGCTATAGGACTGTCAGTCAAACCCCGGCCATGGAAAAAGGCCCGGCTTCTACTTTCTCTTTATTAGGATAAACAAAACAAGCAGCACAAAACAAAAGAACCGGACTCCTATAAATAAATTAAGGACATCACTCCAGAAAGGAGGTGTTCCAGCCGCACCTTCCGGTACGGCTACCTTGTTACGACTTAGCCCCAATCACCGGTTTTACCCTAGGGCGCTCCTGGACGGTTACGCACTTCAGGTACCCCGGCTTTCATGGCTTGACGGGCGGTGTGTACAAGGCCCGGGAACGTATTCACCGCGCCGTGGCTGATGCGCGATTACTAGCGAATCCAGCTTCGTGGAGTCGGGTTGCAGACTCCAGTCCGAACTGAGAGGGGATTTAGGGATTGGCCGGGCGTCGCCGCCGAGCTGCCTGCTGTACCCCCCATTGTAACACGTGTGTAGCCCCGGACGTAAGGGCCGTGCTGATTTGACGTCATCCCCCCCTTCCTCGCATCTTACGACGGCAGTCTCCACAGAGTCCCCAGCATCACCTGATGGTAACTGTGGATAAGGGTTGCGCTCGTTATGGCACTTAAGCCGACACCTCACGGCACGAGCTGACGACAACCATGCAGCACCTTCACAACCGCCTTGCGGCTTACCCGTTTCCGGATAATTCGGTTGCAATTCAAGCCCGGGTAAGGTTCCTCGCGTATCATCGAATTAAACCACATGTTCCTCCGCTTGTGCGGGCCCCCGTCAATTCCTTTGAGTTTCACCGTTGCCGGCGTACTCCCCAGGTGGAATACTTAACGCTTTCGCTTGGCCGCTTGCCCTATATCGCAAACAGCGAGTATTCATCGTTTACTGTGTGGACTACCAGGGTATCTAATCCTGTTTGATACCCACACTTTCGAGCATCAGCGTCAGTTACACTCCAGCAAGCTGCCTTCGCAATAGGAGTTCTTCGTGATATCTAAGCATTTCACCGCTACACCACGAATTCCGCCTGCCTATACTGCACTCAAGGCACCCAGTATCAACTGCAATTTTAAGGTTGAGCCCCAAACTTTCACAGCTGACTTAAGCGCCCGCCTACGCTCCCTTTAAACCCAATAAATCCGGATAACGCTCGGATCCTCCGTATTACCGCGGCTGCTGGCACGGAGTTAGCCGATCCTTATTCATAAGGTACATGCAAATGGGTACGCGTACCCACAATTATTCCCTTATAAAAGAAGTTTACAACCCATAGGGCAGTCATCCTTCACGCTACTTGGCTGGTTCAGGCTTCCGCCCATTGACCAATATTCCTCACTGCTGCCTCCCGTAGGAGTTTGGACCGTGTCTCAGTTCCAATGTGGGGGACCTTCCTCTCAGAACCCCTATCCATCGTAGGTTTGGTGGGCCGTTACCCCGCCAACTGCCTAATGGAACGCATCCCCATCGGTAACCGGAATCCTTTAATGGAGAAACCATGCGGAATCACCATACTATCCGGGATTAATCTTTCTTTCGAAAGGCTATACCGGAGTTACCGGAAGGTTGGATACGTGTTACTCACCCGTGCGCCGGTCGCCATCGGGCTTAGCAAGCTAAGCCCATGCTGCCCCTCGACTTGCATGTGTTAAGCCTGTAGCTAGCGTTCATCCTGAGCCAGGATCAAACTCTTCATTGTAAAAGTATCGATTGGGATTCACATGACCCGACCCCTTGGTCAGGGGAAGGAAGGAATCCCGTTTGCTCTGTTCAGGACATCCGAAAATTTAAAGAAGTTACCAATGCGGACCCCATACGTATAAAATACATAAGGGACATTGACGGTTCTTCTGTTTTACCCAAGACCGATCCCCGCATTTTACGGGAAACAAGCCTTGCTCTTGTACTACTTGTATTGTTTATGTAAATCTATTCAAAGATCGATGGTGCCGACCCTAACGGGAAAGCGGATGCAAAGGTAAGGACTTTTATCGATATCTTCCAAATTATTGCGGAAGTTTTTTTCTTTTTTATTTCCCGCCGACGCTCTCTGTGCGAAAGGGGAGGAAAATAAAGGGAAACGAAAGCCGCTTGCGGCATCCTGCAAACCATCATGTCAAAGCACCCGTGCCCCCGTTGCCGAAAGCGGATGCAAAAGTAGAACTTAAGGGAAACATCGCAAAATATACAAGGAACTTTTTTTAAAAGAAAATACGGGGAACGGCTTAAAAGGCTGAATGACAAAGGAATCCAAGAGAAGAAAAAGAAAGGGGAGCAAAGGAAGGAAGGGGAAGGGACACATTATAATATATACGTGCGCGAGAGAAAGGAGGAAGGGACGGCTTAAGGACGCTCCCCATGCAGGAGGAAGAGGAGGGAACACAAAGAGGCGACGGGGATCGGATACGGAGACGATACGGGGGAAAGCACGGGAAAAAAGGGGAAGGTGCGGAGGGAAAAAGGACACTACACAACATGCGCCCATTTTATTTTACAAAAAACGGAGGAAGAAAGACCGGCTGACGACTGAGGCGGACTCACTCCTTGAACGAAAGGGAATCAGTCGGCGACTGATTGTACCCCTGCCGGAAGTACTTCTGACAGGGGTAAAAGAGGGGATCAAAAAGAGAAAGGAAAAGAAATACAGAAGGTAAAAAAAATCACCAATAGAAACAAGGATACAGGAAAGAAGGCGGCGGGAAGAAACCGGCATCAAATTACAAGAAAGGAATGGAAAAAGAACGGAGAAAAAGAATAAGTGAAGAGATGCAATAAAAAGAGTAGGCTCTAAAAAAAGAGGTGCAAAGAAAAGGGCTTGATTCACCATGCCACATAGGAACCAGCCCCTGAAACAGACTTTCTGCCCACGAAAACAGCTAAAGCTATTTTTCAGGAGCAATAGCTTGCCACAATTGTTTACTGATGCTTTTCATCCCTTCAACGGAAGGATGCCCCAACTGCTTGTCGATATTCTTCAGACGGATATTCGTAACACCATAATGACGGCAGATTTCATCCATGGAAGAGGTGATAACATCGGATAACCCCGAATTGGTAATATTATAAATACAAGCATCGGGATAGAGTTCCTTCAAAGAAGCAAGCAGGTAGCAGAAAGCCGGACGAAAGCTATAAAGTTCACTTTTTGTCCAGCCGGCATACTTGTATTCGCCGATGGGCACAGCTGCCCAGCTATCGTTGGTGCCGCCAAAGACGAAGATAATATCAGGATGCCCAAGATTCAAAAGGCGGGTGATAAAAGCACGATCGGAAAAATCCTCTTTTCTATATCCCGTGAGGCAGACGGTGGAGCCGGAATAAGAGTTATTGCATTCCAGCCGGTAACCATGCTCGCGGATGAAATGATGCCACCACATTTGCTCTACCGCCTTCACATCATTCTGCTTGTTCTTGCCGCCATCGACACCGTTGTACCAACAGAGATTGGTGGCAGGAGTAACGTAACCTCCGTAAGTGGAATAAGAATCGCCCAGAACGGACACTTTTTTCTGTGCCGAAAGGCCCGAAGCAAAGGAGAGAAAAAGTGCGATAAACAGTACGAAAGATTTATGGCTCATACAAAGTTTCTTTTATGGTTTACGGAGCAAAGATAATATAAGAATAATAGAAGAACCTATTTTTCACTATCCGTTTTCATCTTCCCCTGTGTTTTTGCTGTGAAATGCCACACAGTCGGGATATTTGGGGCAAGTAGAACGTCCTGTCAAGCCTCCACAGATTTCTTTTCGATTAGGAAAATATATTGTCATTTCTCCTTAAGAAAGAGTTGAGCAAACTGGCGAGAGTTATTCACTCCTATATAGAGGGTACATGAGTCGTATACTGATGTGGCATCAGTCGTATACTGAAGGTACATCAGTTCCTTACTGATCCCACCCCCTCTCAGAAGTAGTTCTCGCAAGGGTATATTCCTCTTTTGAATTACCTCCAGAAAGAAACGAACATCGGTAAACGATTATAACACCCATAATCCTTTTACATTCAATTCTCTCTTTAAGAGACAAGCGGAAACAGCATCTATTATCCCAAGCACGTACAGGCAGCTATCAGTGCACAAACGCAAACCATAGAAAGATAAGTCGAAAGAGCAATCCTTTTTTAACAGAAAATCCTGAAGACGTGTTGCCACTTCTTCAGGATTTACCAGAATTTAAAGGGAAACAGTTCTTACTTCTTATTTTCTATATACTTAAATGAGTGAGTGCCGCGAATATCAGTAGACGAAGCACCTACATACACATTGAACACTCCCGGCTCAGCCACCCAGCGATGACCTACCTCGTCAAAGAACTTGAGGTCGTCTGCCGTGATTGTAAACTCCACCGACACCGTTTCGCCCGGATTGATTTCCACTTTGGCAAAGTGTTTCAACTCCTTGAGCGGGCGCAACACGCTGCACACAGGGTCGCCGATATAGACTTGCACCACTTCCTTGCCCACCAGCGTACCGGTGTTGGTGACAGGCACTGTCAGTTTGACGAAACCTTCCTCACTCATCTCCTTTGCCGACAAGCTCGATTTGCCATATTTGAAGGAAGTATAGCTCAATCCATGCCCGAAGCCGAAGAGAGCGGGAATCTTCTTCGTGTCGTGCCAACGATAGCCCACCAGAATATCCTCCTTATACTCTTGCTTAGGATTGACACCCACGGTGCGCTGATAATCCGTCAGGGATTGGCCATCCACTCCATCCACATCCACACCCGGATAGGCACTCACATCGAATGCGTGGGCGGAGCAATCGGTCAGCTTCACCGGGAAAGAGTAAGGCAGCTTGCCCGAAGGATTAACTTTGCCACTGATGACATCGGCTATCGACGCTCCCCCCATTGTTCCCAAATAGGAGATATGCAGCACGGCGGGGACTTTCTTCAGCCACGGCATGGCATAGGCATTGCCGCTGATATTCGCCATCACCAGATTGGGATTGACGGCCAGAAGCGCCTCTATCAGTTCGTCCTGCGCAAAAGGAAGGTGGTACGACCGGCGGTCGGTAGACTCACAGTCCTGAAAAGCGTTCTTGTTCAACCCACCCACGTAGATGATTACATCGGCCCGGCGAGCCTTTTCCACCGCTTCGGCACGCAACGAATCCATCACGTGCTGCGGAATCACCTCTTCGTGGCCAAAGAAAGGGTAGCCACAGATGTAGCCTTGAGCGTAATCCACTTTGTCGCCATAAAGGGCACGTAGCGCATCGAGGGGAGAAATCAGGTCTTTGGGCTTCAATTCCGACGAACCACCGCCATCGGTAAGCCGACGGGTGGCATTGTCGCCCACCACAAGAATCCTCTCATACTTACCGGCTTCCAACGGCAAGATACCGTTATTCTTCAAAAGCACAATGGACTCGTCGCCTATCACCTTAGCCACCTCATAGTGCTCGGTGGTACAAAGTGAGCCATACGGTTTATAATGGTTCAGCGAAGTCCGGAAAATCATGCGGAGGACGTTCCGTGCCTTTGCTTCTACTGTTGACATCGGCAGTTCGCCTTTCTTCAGCATCGCCAGATAGGGGTCGGCCAAATAATAACAGTTATAGCCCAGACTGTTGTCTGAGGACAAACCATTGGTATACGAACCCATTTCGATGTCAAGCCCATTGAAAGCAGCCTCTTTGGTATCGTGAGTACCACCCCAGTCGGTGATGACACAACCGTCAAAACCCCATTCGCCACGCAGGATGTCATTGAGCAGGCGGGCGTTGTGGCAACAGTGCTCACCACGATATTTGTTATAAGCACCCATGATGCTCCATGCGCCTCCCTCTACGACAGTTTTTTTGAAAGCAGGCAAATAGATTTCGTAGAGGACACGGTCGCTCACCTCCACATCGATCGTACCTCGCCAGCGTTCCTGATTGTTCAGTGCGAAATGCTTCACACATGCCGCCACGCCGTTCTTCTGCAACTCCTTTATATAAGGTACTACCAGCGTTCCCGCCAAGTAAGGGTCTTCGCCCATGTACTCGAAGTTGCGTCCGTTGAGCGGCGTGCGATAGATATTCACTCCGGGACCCAGCAGCACATCCTTCTTGCGATAGCGTGCCTCCTCACCGATGGCTTTGCCATAAAGCGCCGCCATGTCAGGATTCCAAGTAGCGGCAAGAGCCGTAAGGGCGGGAAAGGCCGTAATGGAGTCGTTGGTCCATCCGGCATAGTTCCAACTGTCCCACTCAAACTCATGGCGCACCCCGTGAGGTCCGTCGCTCATCCACACTTCGGGAATGCCCAGCCGAGGCACACCAGCCGATGAGAACTTGCTTTGCGCATGGCAAAGTGCCACTTTCTCCTCCAGCGTCATTCGGCTCAGCGCATCTTCGACGCGCTCTTCGATGGGTGCGTCGGGATCCTGATACAAAAGAACTTGTGCGCTAAGGCTCGTCGTCATCAAAGGAAGGAAGAGCACAAAGCGTAATATACGATTCTTCATCTTCATTGCAAACTCTTCTTTTATTGAATTGTTACCAAATCAACATAATAACCATGCCCTACGCAGAGGAATCCATCCTGCTCATTCATCCTATCTATGATTTCCTGCGTGATGGTGAGTGCATAAACACCCCCTGCTCCGAACTCAATCTTATCCATCAGCCCCGTCCACCAACCTGTGGCAAGCTGCAACTGATGATATTCGGCCGAAGGTTCCACCGAGTAATAAACGCGCAGGATGCTACCCGGTTTAATAGCTACCATCACATCTTTCGGTATGAGATTGAACGTCTTGTTCGGATCACCATCGGGTTTATCCCAAGATACATAGTGATGTCCTGCCCACAAAGCCTTTTCGGCCGAAATAGTAACAGTCAGTTCCGTTGCCACCTCACCGTTGGTATAAAACTGCACGCTCTCACCGCTCCGGGTATTACCGGTCACCTTGTACGTCCCTTCTGCCATTTCCGGGCATACCAGTTTCAATGTACCAGCAGTCTGCTCCACGAACTTCGTCACTTCTACGTCCTTCACAGTGATGGAAGCAACAGCATCCAGATTAATACCGGTCATTACCCATTCTGCCGCAGCAGTGGCACGGTCGGCACCTGCCGTAATCATGGCACCCTTCGTCAGCTTCACGGTGTTGGCACCATACTCCATACCCGCCGCATCGACAAGACGAACACGATAATCGCCTTCGGACAACTCTGCCGGCACAGTATATTCCACATAAGCACCTTCTTCGGTTTCCACATAGGTTACGTCTGTGGCAGGCGTGTCTCCAATCAGGATGCCTTTCACTTTGTTGAGGTTGTTTCCATAAAAACAGGCTTTATTACCTGGAGATACAATCCTCTCAAATCCTACCGAGATGGCATCCGGATCATCTGCCAACGGATTCACCTGAATGATTCCTTCACGATAAGTAGATTTGCCGGTATCGGTGGTAGCCGTAATCTTGAGGTGATAAGTCCCGGTCAGGAATTCCTTCTCGATTTCTGTGCCGGTGGCCACCTCCTCACCGTCAATTAGCCACTTCACTGTGGTATAATCGGCAGGTGTAACGGTGAGTTTCATCGAGAACTTACCGTCCCGTCTGAAGTTGGCGACCGTAGGCAGGTTTCCATTAATCCGGTCGGGAAAGATGGGGTCGAGAATGCGCGGGTCATCGTTGATCGTCGCGGTAGAGAATGGTTCTTCCGTGCTGCATCCCGTAAAAAGGGCGTTGAACGCCAACATGGTAAGCAGCATGATATATATCTTCTTCATATTGATACTTAATTTGATATTGAACAGGTTTATTGAGCATTGTTTTTATCCCACCACACCGGCGTGTTCCAGCTATTGTTGCCACCCATGCGGCTCAATGCCTCCTCGTAATTCTTCTTGTTGTACGAAGACTCAAGCACAGGATAGCACAAGCGAACAGGAATCTCCGCACCACCGGTCAGCACTTGACTGAAACCATAGTCGGCAGGTGATTTGAGGCGCGGATAGTTGGAGCGGCGTAGATTGGCCCAGCACTCCAACGGATTGGTAAAGTGCAGAATCCATGCCTGCTTGTTGATGGAAGCTTTCTTCTGTTCGACCGTATAGCCGATGCCATTCTTATTCATATAGGCATCGAATGCGGCATCGGTCACCACAGCGCAATCGTAATTGTCCGTAAGGAAGCTCATGGCGGCACGTACACCTTTCTTATAGTGCGACTCTACCGAGCCCGTAACGTTCCAACCTTTCAAAGCAGCTTCGGCCAACAAGAAGTCCACCTCAGCCGATGTCATGACCACACCCGGATTATCACCTTTCAGAAAGTTACTGGCCAATTTAGGTTCAGTCTCGGTATCCATCGTTGTCTTTTCAATGGCCGAATTGGTTTTCTGAAGTTCTTTTATGAGGTCGCTCTCATAGCCCGAAGGCCAGGGATCATAGAAGAAGGCACCGGGGTCGCGCGGATGCGCCATGCCTTTGGCCAGCACCTCTTCGGAGATGTCGATACGTCCCTCCGTACCGGTGGTGCTCATCGTCTTGTCGAAGTAGAAACGGATCATCGCTGAAGAGCGAGGGTCTCCCGTATTGTACAGTTCGTTGTAGAACGTAGAACAGATAAAGCTGGGGTTATTCAAGGGGTCGTTGCCATACAGACGTTGCGACAATGCGTTGCGGCGGTAATCCGAATAGCTATCGCCTCCAAAGCTGAAAGCGATATCCATGTAAGCAATCAGCGCATCATCGGCAGCCGATGTCATCACACCGCCATCTGCCGCCAAAGCCTTTTCAAATTCAGTTTGCGCTTTCTGTGGGTCGGCATCGGATATACGCATGGCGTAGCGCAGGCGGAGGGAGTTGGCAAGCTTCTTCCATTTGCTTACGTCACCTTTATATATAACGTCGCCGGTGATACGGTCTTTGCTTGCATCGAGAGCCACTACGGCTGCATCGAGTTCCACGAAGAAGTCGCTGTAGATTTCCTCCTGCGTGTCATACTTAGGCGTGAACTTGCCATCGGTAAAGCCCTTGCCTGCCTCGAAATAAGGTACATCGCCATAAAGGTCGGTCAGCAACGACATCAGATACACGCGATAAATGCGCACCACCGCATTGATATTCACCTTCGTGGCGTCGCCCTCTGTGCGCACTTGCGCGTCGGTGATGTTCTTGACACCGGTCAGGTAATACCGTTGCCAGATATGCCCCATCTCGTTGAGGTCGAGGGTATGGCGTCCGCCGTAGTTGGTGGTATTCCAGCAGCCCATCAATTGCTGGGTAAAGGCGTAGACATAACTGCGAAGCGTCTCTACCATTTCCAAATCACCGTAGGTCTGCAACTGTACGGTAGTGAGCTGCGCATTGGGGTCGATGACGGCAGCTTTAGAGGGGTCGGTATTCATGTCTTCCATGTAACTGTCGCTACACGAGGCAAAAACCAGAGCGCATGCCACCAACACCTGTGTTATATATGATTTATAGTGTTTCATTGTTATCTTCTTTAATTGTATTAAACGGTAAAAAGGTCTCTTCTCAGAACTTTACATTGACGTTGAAGCCGTAACTCTTGCGCGAAGGCAGTGAACCGTACTCCATACCCATACCGGTGGTATTGTTGTAGTTGGAGTCCGGGTCAATGTTGGGAATGTTCTTCCAAACGATGAACGGGTTACGGGCAACGAACGAAACCGTCAGTCCGCTAACCAGATGTTTCAGCCAAGCGTTGGGCAACGTATAGATCAAGGTTATCTCGCGGCACTTCACGTACGAGTTGTCATAGATGAACATCGAAGGGGCATTACGGGCAACGCTCATCCAATACCTTTCGGGACTGATGACGATGTCATTCTCACGATAAGTTCCATCGCCGTTGGCTATCACACCCGGGGCAACGAATCCACCGGTAGGCTTCCATTCCGGAGAGTCCTTGGCATAACCTGCAGCCTGACGTGCCTCTTCCGATCTATACCACTCTTCGCGGCCTGCCAAAGTAGCCATGCTCTTGCCCGTCTCGTGAGCAGCACGTGCCGACATGGAATACAAGTCGGCACCCACTTTCACGTCGAATACGGCAGAAAACGATAAGTTCTTATACGAGAAGCCGGTATGGAGACCGCCCGTCCAGTCCCAAGAAGCATTACCCAATACATGGTTGCTCTTGTCGTACATGGGCAGGCCGGTGGCCGGGTCGATGAGAATATCCCCATTCTCATTCCGTTGGAAGTCGGGTCCCACGATAGAGCCGAAGTTCTCGCCTACTTTGGCAGCCACCTGCACATCGAGCCATGTGGCTTTCTCCAGTTCAAACATATCCATGTCGTCTACCAGCTTCTTCACCTTGTTACTGTTCTTCGAGAAGTTGAAGTTCAAATCCCAAGAGAAGTCTTTGGTCTGAACGGGGCGAGTGTTCAAAGCCACCTCTATGCCCTTGTTCTCAATCTCTCCAGCATTGATCAGGCGATAGCTGTATCCCGTAGTTGAAGAGTTGGCCATGCCCATGATCTGATTCTTGCTGAGCTGGTTGTAGTAAGTAAAGTCCAAACCAATACGGTTCTTCAGGAACTTCAATTCCAGACCCAGTTCCACTGAGTTGGTCTTCGTGGGTTTCAAGTCCTTGTTGGGAATAGTGCCGTTGTTGATGTAGCCGATGGTGTAGCTCGGATAGGCGAACTTCGATTTAGTGTATACCAATCCCAGCTGATAGGGGTCGGTATCATTACCTACCTGTGCCCACGACATGCGAACCTTACCATAAGGCAGTTTATCGTCCAGTTTCAGCAGTTCGGAAAATACGAAGCTACCGGAGAAAGAGGGATATACATAAACGTTGTTGCCCACAGGCAGCGTAGAAGACTGGTCGCCGCGCAGGGTGGCATCTAAATAAAGCATGTGCTTCCATCCTAAGTTGATTGCCCCATACACGGAGTTTATCTGCTTGCGATAGCTGTAAGGCTCCACGCTCACTTCGTTGAAGCTCATTAGAGCCACCACGTCACGTATCTTCATATCCTGAGCCGTAGTCACGGTGGTCTGGTTGTTCACCTTATATACGTTGCCACCCAATGTAGCGCTGAAGTCGAAATCACCCCAAGAGTTGTTGTACAGAGCCAGCAACTCGAAATTGTACATGCGGTTGCGGAAGCTGTTGTTCTGCAAATATCCTGCCTCATATCCCGGAGTGGTGGGCGCTTTGAAGTCCTCGAACATGAACCAGTTGAGCTCAGCACCTACCGTTCCTTGTATCTTGATGTGCCGGTCAATGTTCCAAACGGCCTTTCCGTTAAAGCGGAACTGGTCTTTCTTTGAAACATTCGAGTTCTTATATACATCCCAATAAGGGTTTACGTTGTAGGGGTCCATTCCGTTCCAGTTGGCATACTCGCCGTTGGCATCCTGATAGGTTCTGAGCCATTGCTGGTCATAGGTGGTGGCCAAGGTCATCAAGTTCTTGCCGATGTTCGACTTGCTGTCACCCAGTGCCGGACGGTTCTTCACATCCTCGCGGGTATAGTTACCGCTGAAGTCCAGTTCGAACTTCCCGGCAGTGGTATTGGCACGCAGGTTGAAGATATCGCGGCTCATGTGCGTCTTAGGCACAATATCCTTGTTGCGCATGTCCGTATATGTGAAGCGGATGCCCGTCTTTCCGTTGCTCACGCCGATAATGGCACTGTTCGTGGCAGTGAATCCGGTACGGAAGAAGCCCGAAGTGTTGTCGGGCACGATGAGGTATGGACGTTCCTGCCCGTCATAATAGGTCAGTCCGTTACTTCCGTCCGCTTTCGCTCCCCAGCTCATGTTGGTATTCGACACGGCGTTGATGGGATATGTGCCGTTGCTTCCCATGCCATACACTTGCTGAATGTCGTTCCATTTGGCTAACTGCGTGTCAAAGGTCAGCGTACCGTTGTATTCCACGCTCACCTTGTCTTTATTGGCCCGTTTGGTGGTGATAAGAATCACGCCGTGACTGGCGCGGCTGCCATAAAGAGCCGATGCGGCCGGGCCTTTCAGCACCGACATGTTTTCTATGTCGTCGGGGTTGATGCTGGAGATGCCGTCGCCCAAGTCGAAACCGCCATACGTGCCGGCGCTGCCGAAGTTCGTATTATCCAAAGGCACACCGTCTATCACGTACAAAGGCTGGTTGTTGCCGGTCATCTCGGTGCTACCGCGCAGGATGACGCGCGAAGAGCCCGAAGCTCCACCTGCCGTCTGGCTCACCACCAATCCCGGCACACGTCCAGCCATGGAATTTATCACATTCGTTTCTTTCGCTTTGGTCAGTGCCTCGCCTTGCACCTCGGCCACGCCATAACCCAACGCCTTGCGTTCGCGCTTGATGCCTAAAGCGGTGACCACCACCTCGCTCAGCATCTTGCTGTCTTCTTCGAGCTGAATATCCAGCGGAGCACTGCCCGCTTTTACTTCTTGCTGCTTATGGCCCACAAAACTGATGACCAACGTGGCTCCGGGGCGGACGTTCAAACTGAATTTACCGTCCATATCGGTCACAACACCGTTTCCGGTTCCTTTCTCCACGACAGACGCACCTATCACCGGGCCAAACTCGTCCTTCACAGTACCTGTCACCTTGCTTGTTTGCTGTTCCACAGCCAAACATTCAAGTGAATCTGCTTGCGCTTGCGGCAGGCCTCCCCACAAACAGAGAAGAAGCGCACCGCCAAACAGCGTGTTTTTGCAATTCTTTACTTTCATAATTCAATAATAATATTAGTAATCAGACTTTCGGTCGTCATGCAAAGGTCATCAATCTATCCATCCACAGGGTTTGATTCCCTACATATTGGGTTTGAATCTCTACATATCCGTCTTAATAGCAGGTCTCTTTTTTCTGTTTACGGTTCACATTTTATTTTTACATGCACATTATCAACCCTATAAATCCATACTGCACATGTTCAAGATTCTATCTTATACCTGAATTCGGGATAGACGGTTGCTTTTGCTGAAGATGAGGGGCTGCATCCTGTCGGGCGGATATTTCCTGAACACACCGGTTTACAGCGGTCAGGCAGAAGAGAAGAGAGCCTTTCAGACCGGCCGCCCTCGCCCTGTTTGACAGTTGCAATCCTTTGTCTTGACAGACGCAAGTGTCCAAGCCGACAGACACAAGTCTCTGACGTGACAGACACAAGTGTTTGAGTCGTCAGATACAAGCGCCTGACAGGGCAGGAATAAACGTCTGATAACCAATGGGCTTTAGCTTTAAGACACAAGCCTCTGTGTGAGGTTATCGCCCTGCTTCTTATCCCAAACTCAGGCATCTTATATCAGAAGGCTGGACAGACCTCAAAGGTAAGTACCATTGGTAAAAGAGACAAGGAAAAGAAAAAAAGAAGCGGAACTGCCCCCGGCCACCCTACGCTGTACAGACGGCAAGGTGTACCGGGTGATGACGGACATACCGCAGGACATCATCCAAAAGCTTTGCGAAAACTACCGTTTGGTGGAAGAAGCGGCAAAAAACATAGCGGAGACGCGTTAATTGGCGCAAATACTTTGAACATTAGCCGGGTTGATGTATTTTTGCAAACTAATAACATTTGACGTAAGAGATGTATATCCGCACCTTGCAAATCATAGCTATACTAACCCTACTCCTATTCGTGCCCGGGAAAAACTCCGTGAAAGCGGCAACCTATCCTCAACGGTTCTCCAGCCGGCAGTTCGGTATGGAGCAAGGATTGAACAGCCAACGCGTATTCTCCATCAGCACCGACCAATCGGGAGCGGTATGGATGGCAACGCTCGACGGCATTAACCGCTACAACGGCCGCTTAATGAAAAGCTATGTGCTGGACGGCAACAGAAAAATGTCTGATGCTTCGGGAGCAACCACCATGCTTGCTAAAGGTCCGGACAACTCTCTTTATGTATATAATAATGTGGGGAAAATCTATAAGTACAGCCCTCTTACCGACCGCTTTGAGCTGCACATTGATTTGGCGGAGCATATCCATACGGGACTGACCCTCAATAATCTTTTTATCGATTCGCAAGAATCATTATGGATAGGGCTCACCACGGGACTGTACGGTTGCCGCCCCAACGAAGAGCCTGAACCGATTGCCAACGATTGCCACGTGACCCACATCACAGAGACACCCCAAGGCATTGCCGTGGGCACTGTGACCGGCCTGCGCATCTACTCCAAAGAGCGGAAACTGATACGTCGCCTCTGCCCGGGTACTCACATACAGAGCCTTTTATGTCCTACAGCCGGCAACCAGTTATTGGCGGGAACTGTCAATGGTGAAGTAAAACGCATCAAGCTCGGTTCTTGGCAAGAACATGCCGCCGGTATCCGTCCCTTGCCCCACACACCCATCCGTTCCATGATAGAAACTACACCATCGACCGTACTTTTGGGATTCGACGGAGACGGGGTGTACACTTTCGACAGCCAGAGCGGCAATACAAGTCTCCTCTTTACACGTTCCAACAGCATGCTCACCGCCATGGGGGTATATTCTCTATGCCGCGACCATGAGGGTAACATCTGGGTGGCAACTTATACGGGCGGCGCATTCTTGATGATGCCTGAAGAGAATACCACTACCCAGCTTCGCCATCGCGAAGGAGTGGAGCCATCGCTGGCCGATGACAACGTGAATGCTTTCTGTGAGCCAAGTAAGGGCGAGTTATGGATTGCCACGGACAACGGCATCAGTATCTATCACCCGACCACCAATCAGTACCGACAAATCCTGACGGGAAATGTAGTAGTAAGCATCTCGGCCACCCCGGAAGGAGTGATTGCCGCAGGCACTTACGGCAACGGGATGTTTCTGCTTGACCAACGGGGACAGGTGGTGCAGCACTACTTGAGCAGCAACAGCGGCCTGCCTTCCAATTACCTATCTGTGGTATTGTTCGACACCGACCGCGACTTGTGGGTAGGCAACATGGATAGCCAACTTGTGCTGCTGAAGCACTCTGACCGGAGTTGGGAACCGTATGACGTGACCAAAGCGCGCTGCATAGCGCAGAAAGACATCCATACCGTGGCCATAGGAACCGTGGACGGATTGGTGCTGATAGACAAGCGAACCGGAGAAAAGACCCATCTATTAAAAGGTACAGACAATAAAGGAGAGGACTTCAATGCCTTTATCCAGGCAATAGCGTTTACGAACGACGATCAAGTGTGGCTTGGCAGCGATGGTGGAGGTCTTTACCTGTACAACCTGCGTACTGCCGAAAGGCGTACATTCTGTACTGATCAACGACTACCCTCCAACCGTGTATGCGCCTTACTCATTGACAGAGAGAAGATGCTGTGGATAACAACCGACCACGGGTTGGCATGCCTACCTGCACAACCGTCCATGCAGATATACAACCAGAACTTCGAGCATGCCATGTCGCGCTTCTACAACCGTTCGGCAGCCATCCTCCTTACCGACGGACGTGTGGCATTGGGCAGCACCACAGGCGTACTAATATTCAAACCCCACATTTCGCTCACGTCCTATCGGACTCCTTCATTGCAATTGACCGACTTCAGAATAGACAATATCGACACCGGCGAATCGGCAAACATGTGTCCCGAACTGATGAGGATGTTGTCAGACAGTTGCATTGTTCTGTCGTATCGACACAACTCGTTCACCGTGGGTTTTGAGTCAGTGAGCTTCCGCTATCAAAGAGACATTGTATATGAATATATGCTTCAGGGCTTCGACCGTGGCTGGAATAAACTGACAGACAACGAGCAACTACGCTATACCAACGTGTCGCCGGGCACGTATCGTCTCGGCATACAGACACGCAGCCTCAATAGCGGACTCGTGCAAAGCAAGCGATGGGTAAAAATCGTGGTTTGCCAACCGTGGTGGAACACATGGCAGGCTTGGCTGCTATACCTCGCGGTGTTGTGCGGCATCATAGTCGTCGTGGTGAGAAACAAGCAGCAACAACTGACCCGTCGCTACATGAATGAGAAAATAGCCTTCTTCGTAGGCGTGGCACACGACATACGCACCCCTCTGACGTTAGTGAAAGCACCGCTCGACGAACTCAGCCACGACCACACTCTTCATGAAGGAGCGATGCAGGCTGTAAAGTTAGCCCATTTCAACCTCAACAAACTGCTGGAAATGCTGTCGCAACTGCTGGACTTTGAGCAGATGGACCATTCAGGCACAGCTCCCCGGATGGAACCCGTGCCGTTGGCTCACACCATAGGCGAACTTGTCATCCTCTTTCAGCCTCTCTGCCAGCAGCAACAGCTGACTTTGCGGACGGACAGCATCGCCCCCGAATTATACGTATGGGCAGACGGCAAACTACTGAACCGGATACTTAGCAACCTGCTGTCTAATGCTCTGAAATATACCCCTGCGGGGGGCAGCATTGGTATCTACGTGGAGGCCGAAGGCAATAAGCTGAAAATAACCGTGAGTGACACAGGCATAGGCATCTCTGCCCAAGAGCAGAAGAAGCTGTTTACCCGCTTTTTCCGTGCCGGCAATGCCGTCAGTTCGGGTGCTTCGGGCATCGGCCTGGGACTGCTGCAAGCCAAAAGGCTGGCCGGGCTAATGAAGGGCGACATCAAATTCACGTCCACCGTAGGTCGGGGCTCGGACTTTACGCTCATTCTCGACAAAGCCAACGGCATAAACGCTACACCGCCTGTTGCAGCATTGATGACGGAGATTGCCCCCACCGTAGAGAATGCCGAACCGGACGACTCGGACAAAGATTCCCTGCTCATCGTAGAAGACAACAATGAGCTCCGTCTCTACATGCGACAGATTTTCGAGCCGCTTTATCGGGTGATAGACAAAGCCAACGCAGCAGAAGCCCTTAAATATATGGAGACGCAATACCCCGGCTTAATCTTGTCGGACGTGATGATGCCGGGTATGCAAGGCGACGAAATGTGCCACCGGATAAAAAGTAATCCAAGCACTTCGGGCATACCGGTGATATTGCTCACCGCCAAAACGCACCGCACAGCCATCATAGAGGGATTCCAAAAAGGGGCGGACGACTACATAGCCAAACCGTTTGACATTGACGTGCTGAAAGCGAAGGTGAAAGCGCAGATAGACAATCGCAAACGCTTGCGCCGGTTCTATACACAGATTGCTCTGCAACATACTGCCGCAACGGAAAACCAAGCGACAACCGATGACGAAACATTGACATCACCCACTCTGCCCAATGACGCCGACCGTGCTTTTGTGGAGAAGGCAACCCAGATTGTAAACGAGCACATGGATGACCTCGATTTCAACATAGATCGCCTCTGCCGGGAGATGGCCATGAGCCGCACCCTCTTTCACGAACGACTGAAAGCCCTCACGGGACATACGCCACAAGACTTTATCCGCATGATTCGCCTTGAACAGGCTGCCGTCTTGCTGCTGCAAGGCGTCTCCGTGGGCGACGCTTCCATACGCACGGGGTTCGTCAATGCCAAATATTTCAGTACGTTATTCAAAAAATATTTCGGTATTCAGCCGGGACGATACGTAAAAAAGCGGTAGTGGTGGTTATCTCTTAGTAATGAGTGGTTGGTAAATGGAGAAATACACTCATTTGCTCGCTACTAACCACTATTCTTTATTTGTAAGGTTTCAAACCCCGATATGTAAGTATTCAAACTTTTCATGCGCTTGTTTTCATTATATTTGCCGGCATAAATCTATATACCAAAGTATGAGTACCAGAATAATCTCTCTGAAAAAGGTAATGGCAATGCTATTGGCAATGTCTACCTTATCCTGCTCTTCTTCGAACACTGCCGTAGAAGAAGTGCCCTATCTGACCGTGAAAAGTGTATCTTCGCAAAGCCTGACGGCTGCCGGAGGCGAAATCATCATCAGCGTCTCGTCGTGGCCTAAAGCCACGGCTCAAGCCAATGCTGATTGGATTACACTGAAATCGTCCACACCGCTCGACAAACTGACTTCGTTCGTGTTTACCGCACAAGCCAACGAAGGGAATGCCCGTGAAGCCATCATCACCATCACGGCCGGTGAAAAAAGTACGCCCGTCACCATCAGTCAGGAGAAGAAAAACATACAGGTGGTAAACCCGATGATAGACGAGAACCTGCCTGCCGTGAAAGCGGCCAAAGAGTTGGGATTAGGCTGGAATCTGGGCAATCAGCTTGACGCCTACGCCAACGGGGTGGCCAACGAGACGTCGTGGGGCAACGGCAAAACCACACAAGAGACATTGAACAGGATAAAAGAGGCCGGATTCACATCGGTGCGCATTCCCATCACCTGGTTGGGAAAAGTGGGCGCAGCCCCCGCATACATCATCTCCGCCGATTGGCTGGCCCGTGCCGCAGAGGTAGTGGGCTATGCCGAGAAAGCCGGTCTGAAAGCCATCATCAATATACATCACGACGGACATAGGACGGCTAATGCGGACGGGACGACCACCGGCGGCTGGCTCAACATCGTGGAGGCTGTAAAAAACGCAAGTGCAAATACTTCCATCAAGGCACGACTCAAAGCCATGTGGACACAAATAGCGGAATACTTCAAGGACAAAGGAGAGTTCCTCGTTTTCGAGGGGCTGAATGAAATTCACGACGGCAAATGGGGATGGGGCGCCAACCGTACCGACGGCGGCAAGCAATATGCCATACTCAATCAATGGCAGCAGGTGTTTGTAGATGCCGTACGCGCCACCGGCGGAAACAACGCTACCCGCTATCTGGGCATAAGCGGCTATTGCACCAATCCGGAACTGACCATGCAGCACCTGAAACTTCCTACCGACCCGGCAAAGGACAGGCTGCTGGTATCGGTACATTACTATGACCCTGCCTCATTTACTCTGGAAGACAAGTTCGCCGAATGGGGACACACCGGTGCCGCCGGCAAGAAGGAAACATGGGGAGATGAAGAGCACTTGGAAAAGACATTCGTCGCCTTAAGAACGACCTATGTAGAGAAAGGCATACCCGTGTATATAGGAGAAATGGGCTGTGTTCGCCGCAGCGACAGCCGTTCCGAATCGTTCAGGAAATACTATCTGGAATATGTGTGCAAGGCTGCACGTACACACGGCATGGCCGTGATCTATTGGGACAACGGCAACCCGGGTGCCGGACGCGAATGTTCCGGTTTGGTGAATCATGCCACGGGAGCATACGTAAACAACGGCAAGGATGTGGTGGAGGTGATGCGCAAGGGATATTTCTCCAATAATGCCTCATATACGTTGAAGAGCGTATATGACAATGCTCCGCGATAGCTTTGGGCAGAGCAGTTTACTATATACAAAGCCCGGTGCCGCTTAAAACTGAAAATAGATGAACGGCTGAATCTCCGCACTCTTCATCTGGATGACAAGGTAAACAACCAGTACCATCAGCACCGCCTTCCCCAACAAGGGGAGGCGGATGACGGATTTCGTGCATACGCGCTCCCAACTATCGGGTACGAAATGCAGAAAATAGCCCAACGCCATCAATGCAAACACTTCCCAATAGCCTTCTACCAACTGTGGGAAGAGCTGCGGACGGAAAGTCGTGAATATCTGTCTCAGCATGTCTATCGACGTGGAGAACTCCGCATTGCGGAAGAAGACCCAGCAGAGACAAACGAAATGGAACGTGACGAGTATGCCGAAGAAACGGCGGATGCCGCCACTCCGTTCCCCTTTGCGGCGTCCGGTGAGCGTCATCCAAACTTTGTGGAGCGCCAAAGCCACGCCGTGCATCATTCCCCAAAGGACAAAGTTCCAAGAAGCACCATGCCACAATCCGCCCAAAAACATCGTGATGATGAGGTTGGCATACTGGCGTATTTTCCCCTTCCGGTTGCCACCCAAAGAGATGTAGAGATAGTCGCGCAGCCAACCGGACAGCGAGATGTGCCACCTGCGCCAGAACTCCGTAACGGAAGCGGACTTATAGGGTGAATCGAAGTTTATATTGAAATGGAAGCCCAGCAACAAGGCAATGCCGATGGCCATGTCGCTATAACCGGAGAAGTCGCAATAAATCTGCAAGGCATAGCCATAGACACCCATCAGATTCTCCACACCCGAATAGAGGGTGGGATTATCGAATATACGCTCTACAAAGTTAATGCTGATATAATCCGATATAACGGCTTTCTTGAATAGACCGCTCACGATGAGGAAAATTCCACGCCCGAACATCTCGCTTGAAACGAACAACGGACGACGGATTTGCGGGATGAAATCGCGTGCACGCACGATAGGGCCTGCCACCAATTGCGGGAAGAAAGACACATAGAAAGCATAATCCAACAGATTGGTGAGCGGCGTGATTTCCCTGCGATAAACATCAATGGTATAGCTCAACGATTGGAAAGTGAAGAAGGAAATGCCCACGGGCAGGAATATGTCCATTGCAGTGAAAGTGCCTCCGGTAATGGAAGCAAAGAACTCACCGAGGAAATTGGTATATTTGAAATAGCATAGCAAGCCCAGATTGATGGCAAGGCTCAATGTGACCCATGCCTTCCGCAGCCAAGGCTTCGCTTCACGGGCCATCAGACGAGCTATGAAGAAATCGCTCACCGTGACAAGGCCGAGCAGGAAGAAGTAAGTTCCGCTACTCTTATAATAGAAGTAGTAAGAGAATGCCGTGACAAACAGCAACCGGGCCGTGGTGCGACGCTGCAACAGCAGATATACCAGAACGAAAGCGGTGAACAGCCAAAGGAAGATACCGCTACTGAATATCATCGGTGCTTGCGGGTCGTAGCTCAGGAGAGCACGCAGCTTGGTCAGGTCTATATCAAGTCCGGAAAAGAATTCGTCAATATTCCACATAATCGTTATAGGCTTTTAAGAGAGCTTGATAAAATAATTTTCCTTGCAGCAGATAGCCTTCGGGCATATAGTGCACATGGTCGGGACGCATCAATCCGGCTTCCTGCCAATTGAGGCAGGCGCGACGGACGCCACCCAGAATGCCGTACATATCCCATACGGCCAGCCCGTTTTCATCGGCATAGCGTTGGATGGTGCGCACGGCAATGGCCGTACGCGGATTGACTTTATACATACGCCTCCTACGCCGGCCAAAGCCCTCGTAAGAACCGGGAGGAGTGGTCATCAGCATAGGCACTCCGGGCAGGCTGTCGCGGAGCATACGCACAAGGTCGTCCATCTGCCGGTAGTGGGGCAGCGAGGCATATCCCCGGCCATGGCTCTCGTTCGTTCCAAAAGAAAGAATGAGCAAGTCGGGACTCAGGGATGCAATCTCGGCAATACGGTCCGGCCGGGTAAATGTGACGCAAGTGGCGCCGTTGATGCCCATGTCTGCATAAGAGACCTGACCGAATGCTTGCTGCATCAGTTGGCCGACGGTTTGCGGAAAGATATGTCCGTGCAC
Organism: Prevotella heparinolytica; assembly: GCF_002998535.1. NCBI lineage: Bacteria > Pseudomonadati > Bacteroidota > Bacteroidia > Bacteroidales > Prevotellaceae > Prevotella > Prevotella heparinolytica. The sequence goes on from NZ_CP027234.1 coordinate 1,677,339, forward strand.
ATGGCTGTCGCCCACATGCAGGATGCGCAGTGTATCAGTGGAAATGCCAAGACGTGCCAGGCGGAGTTTCTCCCAGAAAGGATGAAGGATGCCGAGGCTGTCGTTCAACCCGTTCTTCTTCAGTTGTCGGAACGCTTTCGGCATCACAACTTCAGGAACAGATACCGTATCGGGCAACCGCTTGTTGTCAAGATAAGCCGCACCGGCTGTCACTACACCGGGAAGCGGGCGGGGAGGAAGCACGTCTTGTGCACAAAGCCGATGCGCAGGCAGAAAACCCCAAAGCACCACCATGCAGCAAACTGCAAGCCAGGCGAAACTTCGATGCTTATCCTCACGGTTCCAGCTCATAGGCACGCCTCCTGTCGTATTGTTCCTTTCCGTAAATCAGTGCCTCGTATAGCAATCCGGCCAAATGCTTTCCACCACGGAAGTTGATGTGTGTGTAATCATAATTGGCCATCGACGGTTTGGCATGCACCAGCCCTGCCATGCTGCCCTCGCCTCCCATCGCCTCGAACATATTCCAGAAAGCTACCGCCTCGTCTGCTGCCAGATTCTGCTGGTAACGAACCAGATTCTTAATGCCGGGCATGGTGCGCAAACCGCCGTCCTGCGTCCGATAATCGCGGTCGCCCACACTGACGATGAGAATGCCGGCCTGCGGAAAAGCCTCTTTCAGATGCTGCACCGTGGTTTGCATGCCTGCAATGTATTTGTCGTAATTCCGTCCGCGCTCGGTAGCCACATTCAGACCGAATTGCAGGATAATCAAATCGTAAGGACGATGCTCGTTGAACTCACGCATCATCTGCATGGGAATCGAGCGCAACGAAAGGCCCGAACTGCCACGCAGGGAAAAGTTATCGACCGCAATGCCCGTCTGCCCGTCCATTGCCAGGCCATAGAACAACGTGGAGTCTGCCCGGTCTACCGCCCAGCGCACAGCCCCGATGCGGCCTTCCACCGTCATGTCTTGCAGCCCGTCAGCAGGGTCGAAAGTGCGTGTCAGCGTTTCGCCCCGGTTGATGCAAGCCGAAATGGTAAGCGTATCTTTAGTATAAAAGAAGATGGAGGCACGCCGGCAGGTATCAAGCAACGAGGCATAGCGGTTCTGCCCTTTCAGTTCCACATAAGCCCTGGCACGAGGCACGAAGTAATGCCCCGAAACCCCTTGCTTGCGACGGTCGAAGAAAGCGGAATCCATAATGAAATGGCTCTGCCATCCGCCGAAAGAGTGGCGCACCGTGGGACGAAAGCCACTGGTCATGGAGGTAATAGTGACAAAGCCCACCCCGCAACCACCATAACGTTTTTGCAGCATCTCCCGCAAATCGGCCGTCAGGATATCGGCTTCGATAAAAGAATCGCCAAAATAGGCGATGCGTACCGGACGTGGTGTTTCCCTAAGTTCATCGAGTGCACGATAGAAGCCCGTCATGCCACGCAGCGTGGAGTCGCTATAATCTTCGATGCAGGTCATCCCGGTGCGACAGGTATCAACGAAGGCCGGCTTCACCACGGGCGGTGGCGGCAAGCTGTCCACTACCTCTATTTGAGGAGAAGAAGGACGCAAATCGCCAAGTATATCTACATGCCGCAACGTGTGACCGCCCACCGTAATCACCGGCAACAAACGCAACAACAACAATGCCCCTACCACAAGGAGCACCAACAATCCGCTATATTTCAAGGAGTTCTTTTCCATCGCGGGCACAAAGATAGAGAATAGAACGTGAAAACGAGCATTTTATCGTAAGGAAAAAAGAATGTGCCCCGTAATAAAGAAACGTAGTCACCCCCCCGAACCCGACACAGGTCTTAGGATATGTGGGGCATCGGTAGCGGTACAAGAAAAGTTTCTCACCCTCGGATAAAACCTGCCGCTTCCTTATATAGATTAGAAAGAGATTAGGAAGAAAACTCCATATAAACGTTTTATAATTACATATAAGGTCGTAATAATTAACCCGGGGTCGGGATAAGAAGCAGGTCGATAACCTCACCCAGAGGCTTGTGTTTCAAAATCAAGAATCTCTGATTATCAGATGTTTAATATTGATTTGTCAGACACTTGCATCTGACGGCTCAAACACTTGCCTCTGTCACGACAAAGGCTTGCAGCTGTCAAAACAGGGGGAGGGCGCCCGGTCTGAAAGACTCGCTTCTCTTCTGCCTGACCGCCGTGAACCGGTGCATTCAGGAAATATCCGCCTGACAGGAGATGCAGCCCCTCATCTTTAGAAAAAGCAACCGCCTATCCCGAAAGGTTAATTACATATAAGTCGCTTATAAGTAAAATACTTCCGTAAGGAGGGGATATTTTCCGGCTGTTCTCATCATCTTTTGGACGGCATCTCGTTTACTTCTTTTCTTATATCGAACGTCGGCCACATCATGGTATAAAAACAAGGAACGGATTTCACGAATCGGCACGGCTCTTATGAACAAGAACCCGTGCGTATCATGTAATCCGCACCTGAAAGAAAACCGTAAAGAGAGGAGGGGGTGCTCTCTCTTATTACACCGGTCTGTTATATGGACTTCTCAATATTCCATACAAATGCCCGAAGGCCCAACTGCTCCGTTTTCTTGTCCATGCCGTGCAGCACCTCCAGCAGAGGTTCCACCCGCTCATCCTCCACCATTGTGAGGATGGCAGAACACATGGACGGCCATGCGTGGCTGCCGTAATGTGGGTCGCCCGTTTTGCTTCCACGGCCGCGCACCTGCTCCCAATGGGTGAAGCCGCGGCAGTTCAGACGATCCAGTGTGGCGATGATGCGTTCGTAATACGCTTGGTCAAAGGTTATCAATACAGATTTCATACCTTATATATAATATGTTTATAGAATCAGTTATTTTTCTGTGCTGCAAAGTAAGCATCCAGTTCGAGCTGTTTACGCATCTTCCTGCGTTGACGCTTGATACCGATGCCACCGAAGATGCAATACATCGTGGGAACGTAGATCAGTGTCAGGATGGTGGAAACCGTCAGACCGCCAATCACGGCAATGGCCATCGGACTCCACATCTCCGAACCCTGCCCTGTACCGATGGCCATCGGGATCATACCGAGCACGGTGGTCATGGTAGTCATCAATACCGGACGAAGACGGCTCTTGCCGGCTGTGACCACTGCGCTCAAGACCGACCGGCCACGTTCACGGCAAAGGATGGTGTAGTCGATGAGTACGATACCGTTCTTCACCACGATGCCGATCAGCATGATGCTTCCCAGTAAGCTCATTACGCTCAGCGTGGTGTTGGTAAGGAATAATGCCATCAGCACCCCACCTATGGCGAACGGTACAGAGAGGATCAGGATGAAAGGATAGGTTAGCGACTCGAACTGAGCAGCCATCACGATGAATACCAGCAGGATGATGAGGACTCCCAGCGTACCCAAATCTGCGAAAGACTCTTGCTGGTCTTCGAACGAACCGGATACCTGAACGGTGACTTCCGAAGGTATGTCCATCTTGTCGATGATGGCATTACCGGCAGCAACCACTTTGCTCAACGGTACCCCTGAAACAACGGCAGACACCGTCACGATGCGTTGGCGGTCTTTACGCTCGATGGTGGGCGGTGCAAAACGTTCTACCACCGTACCCAATTCCTTGATGCGCACGCCTTCGCCTCTGGCATTATATACCAAGATGTTTTCTATCGCATCAAGACTGGTACGGAACTCCGGCGCATAGCGCACTTTGATGTCGTACTCTTCGCCATCTTCGCGATACCTCGAAGCGATGGAACCATTGATGCGATTGCGCAGATATCCGGCGGCAGTGGTCAGGTTCAAGCCATGCAAGGGCAGTTTCTCGCGGTCGAAGTCCACCTGATATTCCGGCTGATAATCACTCCGGCTGATGTTGACCTCGGATACACCTTCCACTTTAAGTAATGCACGCTTCAGCTTAGCGGCCACGCTGTCGGTCTCGGCCATACTGTAGCCATACACCTCGAAATCGGCAGATGATTGCGCAGCCATACCCGTGTTGTTACCACCGAAGATGACCTGCGCCTTGTTGAACTCGGGATAGTCTTTCAAGTCTTGGCGCATCTCATCGCAGACCGTAGCCAGGGAGATGTCACGGTCGGCAGGGTCTACCAAGCTGATGTTGAAAGAAATAATATGCGAACCGTTTGTTTGCATGGATGCCCATGTATTGTCGGAATCGGCTTGGCCTACGGTATAGTTGCACACCTTCATCACGCCTTTATATTTCGTCATCCATTGTTCGGCCAACCGCTGTGCAATCTCCTGTGCCACTTCCTTACGTGCACCTATGGGTAACTCAAGCTTCACTGCGATGCGGGCATTATCCTGCGCCGGGAAGAACTCGGTACCCACTGCTTTGGCACACAACAAACTAAGAACAAAGAACGCCACACAGCCCGCCAACACCAAAGCACGATGACGCACAGCCCAGTTCAGCAGCCGGGCATAGGCATTATCCAATCCGTCGAGTGTGCGTTCTATCGGCGCAAAGAAGACCAGGAAAGCCTTAGACTGCTTCCGTTGCAGACGGAGCAACTGCGAACAAAGCATCGGCGTGAGAGACAGAGCCGAAACGGTAGAGATGAACATGATGGCACACATCATCCAGCCCAACTGCTTGAACAATACGCCGGACATGCCGGAAATCATGGTGAGCGGGAAGAATACCGCAATCATGGTCAGCGTAGAGGCCACTACCGAGATGGCCACTTCATTCGTGCCATGCACCGCCGCCTGCTTGGGGTCTGAGCCGCGCTCGATGTGCGTAGTGACGTTTTCGAGCACCACAATGGCGTCATCCACCACCATACCGATGGCTATGGACAAAGATGACAACGAAATAATATTGATGGTATTGCCCGAAATTGCCAAATAAATGAACGATGCTATCAGCGAGAGCGGAATCGTGATACAGATAATCAATGTGGCACGCCAACGTCCCAGGAAAAAGAACACCACCAAGACCACGAACAGCAGGGCGTACATCACCGTTTCCGTCAGACTGTCAATTGTGTTCAGAATGTTCTCGGACGTATTGACAATGACACCTAACTTTACATCACTCGGCATATTCTTCTGCAAACGGGGAAGCACCTCCTGCACTTTCCTGGCAATATCTACCGAATTGGCACCTGATTGTTTCTGCACAACTATTATGGCTCCTTTCACTCCGTTGGTGTAAGTTTCTTGCGCACGTTCTTGCACGGTGTCCACTACTTTAGCCACATCTTTCAGATAGACGGTTGCTCCATTGTAAGCACCCACCACAACATCCCCCAACTGCCGGGTATCAGAGAACTCTCCTTCCACACGCAGAGAATAGGTCTCGTTTCCTATATCGAAATTACCGCCGGGCACGTTTCTGTTTTCTGCCCCGATAATGGCACTGATGGTTTCGATGCTTAGATTGTAAGCTTCGAGCTTATAAGGGTCACAATATACTTGGACTTCGCGTTTCGGAGCACCACTGATAGAGACCGTACCCACTCCGGGTATGCGTGCCAAAGTATTCACCACGCGGTCGTCCAGAATCTTGTAAAGTGCAGACCGGCTCTCATTGGCCTGCACAGACAGCAACACAATGGGAATCATGTCCGCGCTGAATTTGAAAATGATGGGGGTCTCCGCAGCATCAGGAAGCACAGAACTTACCATGTCCAGTTTGTCACGCACATCGTTCGTCAACACGTCGATGTCTTCTTTTCCAAACTCGAACTCCAGCGTGATCATAGACATATTCTCCGAAGAACGAGAAGTGATATGCTTCAAGTTGCTGACAGCATTCAGCACATTCTCCAATGGACGAGTCACGTTGTTCTCTATATCCGATGCACTGGCACCGGGATAGGCCGTCATCACCATGATCGTGTTCGTATCGATGTCTGGATACAAATCGATAGGTAGTCTGGACAAAGAGAACAGACCAAATATCACTACTGCCAGAAAGCAGAGCGAGGTCATAATCGGTTTCTTAACCGCACCTTCGTATAAGCTCATATTCTTGAATGATGAATTTTAAAATGATGATTTATTTCTCAACTTCTACTTCCGCACCATTGGTCAGCTTTGCCTGTCCGGCAATCACCACCTGCGAATGGTCGGGTATGCCCGATATGAGCTCGTACTCTTGCCCCATGCGGCGTCCAAGTTCTACCTTGTTATAAGAAACTTTTCCATCCTTATATACATATACATAGCGGTCGCCTGTGCCGGCTTGCTTCACTATGGCCAGGTCGGGCACCACCACGTTGTCTTTTGTTCCGAAGTTGATGGTGACACGGGCGAACATGCCGGGGCGTACCTTCTGGTCACGGTTGGCCAGTTTAATCTCTACCGGGAACGTGCGGGTGTTGGAGTCGATGGTAGGATAGACCAGACTGATTGTTCCCTCGAAAGTCTCATCGCCATAAACATCCAGTCGCACATTCACTTTCTCACCTTTCTTCACTTGCGTGAAGTAGTTCTCGGACGCGTTGATGAGCATCTTCACCGGGGTGATCTGTTCTACGACAAGTACGGGAGTACCACCGGCATACATGTCGCCGTTGTCATAGTTGCGTGCTGTCACCACTCCGTTTATCGGGCTGACCAGCGAAGTGTTCTCCAGCATGTTGTTGTAGGAAGTCCTGCGAATATCCAGATTCATCTTGGCTGCATCCCATTCCGAGCGGGAAACGCCACCTACCTTATAGAGCTCGTCGATGCGGTTGAACTCAACCTCTTGGTTGTCCAACTGAAACTTAAGTTGCTTCAGGTTAGCGGCATCCATGCTCACCAGCTTCTGACCCTTGACCACACGGTCGCCTACTTCCACCCATATCCTGTCAATGCGCACGGGTGATGAAGGGGCGATGCTGTTCTTCACCTCTGCCTCTACCGTAGCTGTATACTCCTGTATCTGCTCTACGGGGCGAGCGGCCACTGCTGCCAGTTTTACTTTCAGTTTCTCTTCCGACTGATTCACGGCATTTTTATCCTTTCCACTGTTGCAAGCGCCCAGCAATGCTACAGCAAGCAGGGCCATCCATTGAAAACCTCTCTTCATATCGTTGATTTTTTACTTTTGTGTGTTAATAATGTAGTCTTTTCCCAAAACTTGTTCAAGGTCGGCCTTAGCCACCAGATAGTTATAAATGGATTGATTATAGGTCAGTTCGGCCTGTGTGAGCTGCACTTGCGACGTGTTCAGTTCCAATACAGTACCCTTTCCCACCTCGTAGCGTTTACCGGCTATCTCTACCGCCTTCTTGGCCTGAAGCACATTCTCCTTGTTGCTGGCTACTTGTTCGGAGCTGGCGGCCATACTGTTTCGATAACTTGTCACCTGCATGTTCAGCTTCCGTTCGGTGTCGATGCGACTCTGTTCCAATTGATTTTTCTGTATACGGTTGGTCTTCAGCTTCGTGAAATTACTGGCCCGATAGAGTGGCATGCTCAAATTGAACATGATTGAAGAACTATGCGGCCAACGGCCGTAATCGAACAAGTTCCAATGATCCTTGTTCAATGCCTGATATTGATAAGAATAGCTCATGCTTAGTTTGGGCAGGAAGTTGGCATGCAGAGCTTTGGTATTCAGTTCCAGCAGCTTCCGGTTCAGTTCCAGTTGTTTCATGGCAGAATTGGTTGCCAACCTGTCATCCAACGGTTCCAACTGGGTAGCAAACAAATCGGTTTCGTACCGGGCCAGACTGTCGGCAATCCGAAGTGTCACATCAGCCGTAACGCCCATCAGCACCTTCAGTTGTAATCCGGCAAGCGTAACCGCATTAGCGGCCGAAATCAGATTGGGCTTTACACTGCGCATCTGCACCTCGGCACTGATCTTGTCGAACTCGCTGACCTTGCCTTGCCGGAACTTTGCATTAACCACCTCATAGTTCTCTTCAGCTACCTTATAACTCTGCTGCAACACCTCGTAAGAGTCTTGCGCCAGCATCAACTGATAGTAGGCCTTCGTTACCTGATTCACCAAATCGAGTTTGGAAGCACGCGATTTCTCCACCGCCAATGCTATGTCTGCCTTTGTTATCGACATGGCTCGATAAACACTGGGGGCAAACAGAGGAAGACTGACACTCAACACTCCCGTCGCCGTGTTCGAGTTGTCTCGCCCCATCTTGAAGGATTGCCCGCCAAAGTTGATTTCAGCTGCCGTAATGGTATGGTTCAGCGTACCTGTAAGCCCCGCTTCGGGCAAAAGGTTTTGCCATGTCTCCTTATAGGCCACTTTCTTCAAAGCTATCTCCTCTTCGGCCACTTTGATGGTAGGATTATCGCTCAGCGCTATTTCCAGTGCCTTGTCGAGATTCAGAGTCAGGGCTTCCGTAGCCTCTTGCGCCCTTGCATGACCGCCTGCACACATCAGTACGGCAGCCAGCAGCAGCGTTCTCATTTTCTGCATCTTCATAAATCAGTATTTAATTTATTTATTAAGTTCTTTCTATATTCACGGATAAAATCTTCCAGCATCTTGCCGCCCTTCTCCGTAGAGATGCCACGCAAAAAAGTGAACATAATGGATTCGTAAACAGCTATAAAGGAGTATTGGTTGCAGATGTCCGAATTCATCAGCAAATCGAGTTGGTTGTACACTAACAATCCGGCAATGGAAAAGTTGATATCATCGCGGAAAAGACCCTGACGGACACCCTCTTTGAAAAATTTGAGTGTCTCTTCCGAGTCATGACGACGGCGACCGTCCATCAGTTGAAAAGCCTTGGGATATTTCTTAATGTCTTCAAAGAAACTCTTGTTCGTGGCATGATACTTCTCTATGATCCACAGAAACATGCGCAACACTACTTCCATTACATTGTCGGTAGTGGAGAGAATACTATTCACAAACTCATCACTCTCTTTTTGCTTTTTGCGGATGCACTCTTCCAACAGCGTTTCTTTATCAGGAAACACTTCATAGAGAGTACGTTTGGAGATACCCAAGGACGCAGCAATATCGTCCATGGTAATACTTTTAATGCCATGTTCCATGAAGGAACTCATGGCTACACCGATAATACGTTCTTTCAGTTCCGCCCGCGATGCTGTCCTTTTCGTTTGCCCGCTCATTTTCCGCTTTGTTTATCCTTAAAAATTAATTACCGCTCCATATCGGAACAAATACGGGACAAAGATAGAAAGAAAACGAAATTCGCTAATTCAGTTTTCTTTCTATTTCATTAAGAATTAATAAATATTATGGTTATTGCATGCTTATTGATGAGAAATCAATACTCGAACTTGGTTCTGTTCAAGAAAGCCACCGTCTTATGAATTTCCTTATACATCACGATGTCTTCTTTTACAAATGGCACTTCTTTGCGATACTCATGCAGAAAACGTTCCAAAACGGGCGAGGTCTTTGCCGGTCTGCGGAAGTCGATGCCTTGAGCAGCGTTCATTAACTCGATGGCAAGAATATGCTCCAAGTTGCCCATAATGCGATAGAGTTTGGTGGCTGCATTGGCTCCCATACTGACATGGTCTTCCTGTCCGTTGCTGGAGACAATGGAGTCGCTGCTGGCAGCATAACAATACATCTTGTTCTGGCTCACCATAGAAGCCGCCGCATATTGGGGTATCATAAAACCGGAGTTCAAGCCGGGATTGGCAACCAGAAATTCCGGCAGCCCGCGCAATCCCATGATGAGTTGGGCCACCCGGCGTTCGGAGATATTTCCCAGTTCGGCAAGGGCAATGCCGAGAAAATCATACGAAATGGCCAACGGCTGTCCGTGGAAGTTACCGCCGGAAATGATGCGGTCTTCGTCGGGAAAGATGGTAGGATTATCCGTAACGGAGTTTATCTCGGTCAGCAGCACGGACGATACATAGCGAATGGCATCTTTCGTTGCACCATGTACTTGAGGAATGCAACGGAAAGAGTACGGGTCTTGCACGTGCTGCTTGGGGCGGGCTATCAGTTCGCTCCCATCCAGCAGTTTGCGGAAGTTCTCGCCGGTTTCTATCTGTCCTTTGTGCGGCCTAATCTGCTGGATGCAATCCATGAACGGGTCGATGCGTCCGTCGAAGGCTTCGAGCGAAAGGGCAGCAATCAAATCGGCCTTCCTTGAAAGACGGAAAGCCTTCAGGATGGCAAAGACGCCGTTGGCACTCATGAATTGAGTTCCGTTGAGCAATGCCAGCCCTTCCTTGCTCATCAGCTTCACGGGTTCCCAACCAAACTCATCGAGCACGCTGATGGCTTCGCGCTTCTTACCTTTGTAATAAACGTCGCCCACACCGATGAGGGGCAGGAAGAGATTGGCAAGCGGGGCGAGGTCGCCCGATGCGCCCAACGAACCCCGGTCGTAGACAATGGGCATCACGTCGTTGTTGAAGAAATCGAGGATGCGCTGCACGGTGATGACCTGCACACCGCTATGTCCCAAAGAAAGGGCATGCGCTTTGAGCAGCATCATCAGCTTGATGATGACCGGCCGTATCTCCTCGCCTACACTGCAAGCATGGCTCTTTATCAGGTTTTCCTGCAAGGCACCCAGCTCGTCCTGCGAGATGTTCTTGCTGCATAAAGAGCCGAAACCAGTGGTGATGCCATACAGAGGCTCTTCGGACTCCGCAATCTTTTTGTCCAGATAATCGCGGCATCGCTGTATGCGCTGCTTGGCTTCGGGAGCCAGCTCCAGCTTCAGGTTCTCATTGATGATGCGTTCGATGAGGTCGAAGGTCAGCTCACCCGAACCTACATAATAGACATTGTTCATACCTTCAGTTCTTGATTGATTTCATCCAACAGTTCTTTCTCCTTTGCACAGGCAAGGCGTTCCAACTCGTCGGCCTCGTTGCTGAGCATGGCAACAAACTCCTTATCCTTCAGCGAACCGAGGTTGATGCGTACATTCATCAGCGCACCCAGCACAGAGGAGCGGGCGGACATCATGGCCACGCAGGCATCGGTGACGGCATTACGGTTGCCCAAGCGAGCCACGTCCATGATGAGTGTCATCAGTTCGTAGGCATTGCGTGCCACCTGCATCGGGACAAGGGCGGCAAATTTGGTGGCTTCCTGAATGGCGGCGCTGCGTGCGGCTTTCTCTTCGTCCGTGGCTTTCGGCATCTTGAAACAGGCAAACACGGCGTCATAGGCTTCCGAGTCGCGGTCTATATCTTTCACAAAAGTTTCTTTTTGCTGCAAAGCAAGTTTGGCGATATGCCCCATCAGTTCTTCATGAAGTTCATAGCCTTTCTTTCCAAGGGTAAGATTGGCAACCATAGCAGCCAAAGCAGAAGCTATGGCTCCGTTCAATGCGGCAATGCTTCCGCCACCGGGAACGGGATCACTGCCCGCCACCTTATCCAAGAAATCTTTAACGGTTAAATCTACTAACATAGTATGTACTCTTTTTTAAGTTATAAGGTTATTACGTATTTTAGTTCAAGGTGTGGGATACAATACCCCTTCCTTGATTGTGGTATTGACACAATTCATCCCTATATAATAAGGTAGGAAATGATAATTATCCGTATTCAGCACAACCATATCGCCCTTTTTACCAACTTCGATGCTGCCGATGCTGCCGGCACGGTTCAGGGCGGCCGCACCATTCAGGGTCAGGGCGGTGATGGCTTCTTCAATGCTCATCTTCATATAGATGCAAGCCAAAGCGAATGTAAGAGGAATGGACCCGGAGAAGCAACTGCCGGGATTCAGGTCGGTGGCAAGCGCCACGGCACAACCGGCATCAATCATCTCCCGCCCACGGGCATAGGGTTCTTTCAGCGCAAAGGCTGTCAATGGAAGCAAGGTAGCCACCACACCCTTGTCGGCCATAGCCTGTATGTCGGCATCGGAAGCGTGCAGCAGATGGTCGGCCGAGACGGCAGAGAGTTCGGCAGCCAATCCGGCACCGCCCAAAGGCACAATCTCGTCGGCATGGAGTTTCAACGCAAGCCCCATCTCTTTGGCGGCGAGCAACAGCCGGCGCGACTGCCCGATGGAAAAGACGCCCTGTTCGCAGAAGACGTCGCAAAACTCAGCCAAGTCATTTTGAACTACGCAAGGCATCACTTCGCGGATGAGATAATCCACGTATTCGTCGGTGCGCCCGCCGTATTCGGGCGGAACGGCATGTGCGCCAAGAAAAGTGGAAACGATGTCTACCCGCTTATGTTCGTCATTATGGAGGCTGCGCATCACACGGAGCTGAAGGAACTCGGTCTCTTTATCCAATCCGTATCCGCTTTTACCTTCCACGGTGGTGACTCCCATGGCACTCATCTGTTTCAGGAATCCTTCGGCTTTACTGCGCAGGCGCACAAAGTTGGAGGCGCGGGTGGCTTTCACCGTGCTGACAATGCCGCCGCCACGCTGCATGATGGACATGTAGCTCTCGCCCTTCAAACGCCATGAGAACTCTTCGGCACGCTCGCCGCCAAACACGAAATGCGTATGAGAGTCTACGAAACCGGGCAACAGGCACTTGCCACGGGCATTGTAGTGCCAATAACGATGGTAATAGCCGTCACGGTTCTCGCCACGATTCTCGCCGACGTAGGTTATCGTGCCATCGGTTACCTCCACCGTAGCATTGTCGATGATGCGCAGTTTGCCCATCTCCCCGCCGCGACGAGCTGAGAAACCGACGGGCGTGACAACACGCGCATTGAAGATGATCAGGTTCTCCATTACAGCACTTGCTTCATCGTGAAATTCTCCAGCCCCAGATAATAGGCCGCCGTGTCAACCAACGCCTCGACAGGCACCAGACCGATGATTTCGCTCCCTACGATGCTGACGCCGTAGCGGCGGGCTTCGATGCGTACCAACTCGAAAGCACGATAAAGGGCGGTGCGGGTATAGTCCGTCATGTTGATGGAGACTTGGGTGATGCCACGGTCTTTCAGTTCCACGCCCATCGCTTTGCAATAGCGCAGACCGCCGCCGATGAAGCGTATCTTCTTGGCGATATCGTGGGCTATCTCCAGACTGGGGGTGCTGAGGTTGATGTTGTATGCTATCAGGGGCATGCGTGCTCCGATGGCTACCGTTCCTGCGGTGGGATGCCGGCGGGCCGGACCGAAATCGGGCTGCCATTCGGGTTGTGTTATCTTCTCGGCCATGCCTTCAAACTCTCCTTTGCGGATGGCGGCCAGATTCTCGCGGTGCGGGGCCGTAGCCGACTTCTCGTACAGGAAGACGGGCAGGTCGTAGCGTTTGGCCACCTCCTCGCCCACCTCTCTGGAGAGTGCGATGGCATCTTCCATCGTCACGTTCTTTATCGGGATGAAAGGAACCACGTCTACCGCTCCCATGCGGGGGTGCTGCCCCTGATGCTTGTTCAGGTCGATGAGCCGGACGGCTATGCCGATGGCTTCGAGCACGGCGTCGCGCAACGGTTCGGGTTCGCCCACCACGGTAACTACCAGCCGGTTATGGTCTTCATCGTTGCTGTAATCCAGCAGTTTCACACCTTGACGGGCACGGAAAGGGGCCACAATCTTGTCTATCTTCTCCAAATCGCGTCCTTCGCTGAAATTGGGGACACACTCCATTACTTTGTCCATACTGTTATATTAATAAAAGGAGCCTCACCTCCCGACCACTCCCCCCGTAGGGAAGGGAGAAGCGGGTGTCGGGATAAGGCCGGGGTAATTAATTTGTTTATTTATTGTTTCTGATTTAATCGACTATGCATTCGGGAACTTCATCGCTTTGCACTCTTTCTTATCCTTTTTTCGGGAAAGGGGCGGCGACGAGGCTTTGTATCAGGTTTTCGTCGGCCACATAGGGCATGGTGATGTGGTATCCGTCGGCATGCGTGCGGTTGAACTCGTCGCTCGTCTCCATGGCATGCGGGTTGCGTGCCCACGAGCGGCGTGCCACACCTCCCATTACGTCCCACAACATGGCGGAACGCAATATCTCGTCCACCCGTTCGGAGCCGTCGCACACCATACCGAAGCCTCCGTTCACGGCTTTGCCGATGCCCACGCCTCCACCGTTGTGCAGCGCCACGAGGCTCATGCCACGGGCACAGTTTCCGGCAAAGCACTGTACGGCCATATCCGCCATGACGTTACTGCCGTCTTTTATGTTGGAGGTTTCGCGGAACGGGGAATCCGTTCCGCTGACATCGTGGTGGTCTCGTCCCAACATAATGGGGCCTACTTCGCCGCGACGCACCATCTCATTGAAGCGCAAGGCTATCTTCATGCGCCCTTCGGCATCCTGATAGAGGATGCGGGCCTGCGTGCCTACAACGAGATTGTTCTTCTCGGCATCGCGAATCCAGTTGTAATTGTCCAAATCCTGCCCACGGCGATTGGGGTCGATGCACTCCATGGCGGCACGGTCTGTCTTCACCAAATCCTCGTGCTTCCCGCTGAGGCACACCCAACGGAACGGACCGTAGCCGTAGTCGAAGAGTTCGGGCCCCATGATGTCTTCCACGTAGCTGGGGAAGATGAAGCCGTTTTTGTCGTCGCCGTCGCGCGCAATTTGGCGCACACCGGCGTCGTAGACAGCTTTCATGAAAGAGTTGCCGTAGTCGAAGAAGTAAGTGCCCCGCTTCACCAGCGTTTCGATGGCTTTGAAATGGCGCTCCAGAGAAGCGTCGACCAGTGTGCGGAACTGCTCCGGATTTTCGTGCAGCAGACGGGTGCGTTGCCCGAACGTCAGTCCGGCCGGACAATAACCGCCCTCGTATGCGGCATGGCAGGAAGTCTGGTCGGAAAGCAAGTCTACCGACAGGTTCTCGCTTACGGCATATTCCAGCACGTCGACCACGTTTCCATGATAGGCCACGGAGATAGGGCGGCGGTTCTCCATCGCCTGCCGTGCCAGTGCAAAAGCTTCGGGCAGCGAGTCTGTGACGTGCCCCACCCACCCTTGCGTGTGGCGGGTCTCGATGCGCGATGCATCTACCTCGGCAATGATTGCAGCCGCTCCGGCCATCTCGGCGGCTTTGGGTTGTGCGCCGCTCATTCCGCCCAAGCCGGAGGAGACGAAGAGACGTCCCCGCAGGTCGCCGTCTTGCGGAATGCCCAATTTCAAACGCCCAGCATTCAGCAAGGTGTTGAACGTGCCGTGCACGATGCCCTGCGGCCCGATGTACATCCAGCCGCCGGCAGTCATCTGACCGTAGTTGGCAACGCCCATCTGCATGGCCGTGTGCCAGTCCTTCGGATTGTCATAAAGCCCCACCATCAAGGCATTGGTGATGATGACACGGGGAGCTTCGGGCTTCGACTTGAACAGTCCCAACGGGTGTCCGCTTTCGATGACCAGCGTCTGCTCGCGCGTCAGCACTTCCAGGTATTGCTTGATGAGACGGTATTGCATCCAGTTTTGGCACACCTGACCCGTTTCGCCGTAAGTGACCAGTTCGTAGGGATAAAGCGCAATGTCGAAGCAAAGGTTGTTGTCAATCATCACCTGAAAGGCCTTGCCCTCCACGCAATTGCCTTTATATTCGTCGATGGGTTTCGCTTTCAGGTCGCCCTGCGGACGGTAGCGGTAGCCGTAGATGCGGCCACGGGTGCGAAGTTCTTCCATGAACTCCGGGGCAAGCGTTTCGTGCAATTCCTTGGGGATATAACGCAATGCATTCTTCAAAGCCGTGGCAGTCTGTGCCTGATTAAGGGTATAGCCACGGTCGGGTGCCCGCCTGATTCCCTCGACGAAGGAGGGATATGGAGGCAATGTTTTACTTAAGGTTATCTCCATAGTATTTCAGAGAGTTGGTTACAATTTGTCAAAAGATGCAGCCTTGCATCCGCCGCAATATAGAAATAATTCCCAATATTCGCAATAGTATGGGCAGATTATTTATCATTTAGTCAGCAGGTTTTTATCCTTACCATGCCATGCCCGCTCTTGTGGAAAGCCGGCTTCCGGATTTCTCCGCCTTCCGATAAAAGGAATGTCCCCCTACATCTTTTACTTGCACACGTCCGGAATGTAAGTTTGCTTTCTTGCAAAGGTACTGCACGATTACTGCAACAGTGTTGCAGCGGCACTGCATCCATACTTGCAGTAGCACTGCAAAAGGCTTGCAGTGATACTGCAACATGTTTGCAGCAACTCTGCAACAAGCTTGCAGCGACTTTGCAACGCCTTTGCAGCAGAGCTGCGACATCTTTGCAGCGCTTCAGCCACCCGCAGGCAAGAAAAACGCCATCGGCTTGCAGCAAAACAGCAAACCGATGGCGACAGACCTGCCCTGTGCAGGCAATGCGACAACAACAGGCAACTACCACGCCAGCCCATATTCATAGCCGTCGAACCGTGGCGTTATATCCAGTCCGGCAGCTTTGAACACATGGGCTATCCGCTGTTGCTCTTCGGGCGTAATCAGCCGTTCGCCCTTGCGGCTATGATAATAGTAACGCTCGCACGAGAAACATCCCATCACACGAAGGCGTATCTCGGAAGCCCGCTTCAAGGGCACTTCGTCAAAAAGGCGGGTCATGCCCCGGGCATAATGCAACAGTTCGTTGGAACGATAGCAGGCGCAGGCAGAAAAGTCGGACAAACGACCGACATAAAGCGGGTTGACCGCATGAACCGTCTGCGGCTGGGGTTCTTCACTCTCGGAAAGCAGTCGCGCCGCTATGGCGCGCAGACAAGTAGACGCCTTGGAGCACTTGCCAGCACCCGCAAAGCAATACTCGTACCCTTGAGGCACGTTTTGCAATAATATCATGTTCAGTGTTTAGTGATAAGTGATTAGTATTGATGGTCAGGAGAGGGAGATTGCTCACGAAGAAAGTGCAGGTATTTGCCGATGACCCCTGCCGCATCGCTTACCTCGTTCTCAAGCAAGGCTTGTTGTTCGGGATATCCGTCCAACAGGCGCATCATCTGCTCTCTTCCCACAAAGTCCGACTTTCCCGTTTCAGGATTCAACTCATAGTATACACGCGCATTTACCAAATTGCTGGCATTAATGGCATCTCCCACTTCACCTCCCAGTTTCGTGGCATCATCGGGAGTCATGGTACTGGCAGCCGCTTGCCCCAAAGGTTGGGCAGTGAAATAGATTTTTCCACACACCCATATGGCAGGTGCATACCAATTGCCGAAACGATAGCTCTTGTAGCGCATCTTCCTGCAATTGACATACAACGAAGTATCTATCCGCACAGCGTAACAGCGCGATTTCAGGTATTTGCAAAGTCCGGGATTATCGTCTGCCATGATACGATAATCGGCACCTCCCGTCAAATAAATCTGATTCTTTGTCCGCTTTTCTATTCTCAAAGTGGTCACCGTATCGCCACTGTTTTCAACCAATTCCTTTAAATTAGAATACATTACCTGCTGTGCCGCACTTGGCAACACCCACAGCAATGTCAAAATGCCTAACATCCACCGCTTTTTCATATCCTATCTCCTCCTTGTTGATTCTTTGTTTTCTTGACCGAAAGATACACTTTTTATAGAAAGCAGACAAACATTTGGGCGAAAAAGACAAAAATTTATCAACATCCGGGAATTTCTACTATTTCTCCATCCTCTCCTCAGGACACCTCCGATAAGCATCGCATCTTCAATAAACACGTCCCCTCCACCAATGGCAGCGACCGATAAGGCAGTTCCCGATGACTTCTATTGTGAGAACCGTCCTCATTTATTACCTTTGCGCCATCATATCACCACGTAAATATCAAGGAAATGAACAACATAGAAGAGATAAGCGCCACCTACCGCCGCATTGCGGAAAATTCGAAATCGGAACTGAACAAAGTACAGCAGCAGATTTATCGCATCGGCACTTTGCGGCTGTTGTTATTCGTCGGCGGAATAGCGGGAGTGATTTATTTTCGGGCCGAAAGCTGGGAGATACCGGCCGGCATCGTCCTCATCACCCTCTTGCCCTTCCTGTTGCTCATCAAATACCACAACCGCCTGTTCTACCGGAAAGATTATCTGGAAAAGAAAGTGGAAATCAACGAACAGGAACTGGCAGCCCTCGACTACGACACTTCCGCTTTCGATGACGGAGAAGAGTTTATCAACCCCGCCCATCTCTACTCTTTCGATTTGGATGTATTCGGTCCGCACTCTTTGTTCCAATACATCAACCGCACATGCACCCGCTTGGGGAAAACCCGGCTGGCCGACTGGATGGGGCGGCATTTGGAAGATAAGCAGGAAATCGAAAAGCGGCAGGAAGCTGTCAAGGAGCTTGCTCCCGAACTGAAATTCCGGCAACGCTTCCGCATCCTCGGTCTGCTGCACAAAGGGAAAAGCGCCGATGAAACGGAACTGAAGGCTTGGGCGGAAAGTCCCGCCGTGTTTCGGACTAAAAAGTTATTGCGTGCCTTGCCCATAGCGGTGACGGGCATCAACGTCCTATGCATCGGTCTTGTGGTGGCAGGCATCCTGCCCGCAACCTTCTATGGCATCGTCTGGATTGGTTTCGTTGCCGCAGGTTTCAGCTTCACCGGCAGAATCACCAAGATACAAGCCATCTATGGGAAGAAGCTGCAAATTCTTTCCACGTATGCCGGCCTGCTCCGCCTCATGGAGAAACACCCTGTGCAATCTGCCCTGCTCAAAGAGATAAAAGAGGAAATCGGCGGAGAAAAGCGGAAAGCATCCCACGCCATCCATCGGCTAAGCAAACTGATGGACGAACTCGACCAGCGCAACAACGTATTCATGTACATCACTCTCAACGGACTGTTCTTTTGGGAATTGCGCCAGATTATGCGCATAGAAGCATGGAAAGAGCAGTATGCCTCCGACCTGCCCCGTTGGCTCACCGCCCTCGGCCACATGGATGCCCTCAATTCTTTGGCCACGTTTGCCTACAACCATCCGGATTACACCTACCCCGCCATCATCGAGAGAACGGACACAAGCACCGTTTCCTTCCGCTTCCGCGCCACCTCCATGGGGCATCCGTTGATGAACCGGAACACCTGCGTACACAACGACATCGACATGGAAAAGCGCCCGTTCTTCATCATCATTACCGGTGCCAACATGGCAGGAAAAAGCACTTATCTGCGCACCGTGGGCGTCAACTACCTGCTGGCCTGCATCGGCACTCCGGTATGCGCCCGCCAAATGGAAGTACGCCCGGCCCGGCTCATCACCAGCCTGCGCACATCGGACTCGCTGAACAACAACGAGTCTTACTTCTTCGCCGAACTCAAACGGTTGAAACTTATCATCGACAAGCTACACGCCGGCGAAGAACTGTTCATCATCCTCGACGAAATCCTGAAAGGTACTAACTCCATGGACAAACAAAAAGGCTCTTTCGCCCTCATCAAGCAGTTCATGTCTCTGCAAGCCAACGGCATCATTGCCACCCACGACCTGCTGTTGGGCACACTCGCCGAATCTTTCCCCGACAACATCCGCAACTGTTGCTTTGAAGCCGATATCACAGACAACGGTTTGACCTTCTCATACCGTATGCGTCCCGGCATAGCCCGGAACATGAACGCTTGTTTCCTGATGAAGAAAATGGGCATTGCCGTTGCCGACTGAATCTGCCCGGTCCGGAATCGGACTATTGAAGAATATCATCTGATTGTTACCATCGTCGCCCCGAAACCATACTCTTGGAACGAGGCATCCTGCGCCTTGCAGGTGGCATATTTACGCTTCAGTTCATCGAGCACAGCCTTGCGAAGCACGCCGTCGCCCTTACCATGAATGAAGACGATGCGTTGTTCGCGCTTGTTCTTGTAGCGTTCCATCACTTCACGGAATTTGTCCAACTGGTAGTTCAGCATCTCGCTGTTGCTCATGCCACGGGTATCATCCAGCAATTCGCCGATGTGCAGGTCTATCTCGATGATTTCGTTTTTGCCTCCGTGCTTAACGATGGTCTGCGGTTTGGAAGGAGCGTCCGAAGCTTTCTTCTGTATCAAAGCATCCTGAAGCTCTTCGGCAGAGACATATACCTGCTTAACAGGACGGTCGTCCTTCACAACATCATAAATCAATGCGGGAGTTTCAAAGAAATCGGAATCGCGGAACGTATGCAGTTTATAGAACTTCACCGTATCGATGCGAATCTCCACACCTACCGCAGGTTTCATCACAAACGAACGGTTGTCCTTGAAAGCCACCAACTGTACGGCCACACGCTCACGGTCGTTCAATGCCGATTTCTCGAACTCTTCGAGCAGCAATTTGGTATTCGGCTCTATCAGACCGTGCGAACAGGCAGTCCAAGCCTTTCCTTCGGCAAAGAGATAGGTATAGTACATATAATAATTACTGTCGTTCACCAAGTAGGCCTCAAAAGAGGTGGTGCTCACAGCCTTGATGTCTTCGGGCACAAAGGCAAGATAGACATTCAGCGTGTCGCCCCCCTTTATCTCCGGTTGGCGATAGACTGAAATCTGCGGTTTCTCCACACGGTGCAAAGGTTCGTCGGGCACGACACTCGCTCCAAAAGATGCATTTTTGACAGCAGACGAAGCCGGACGAGCAGGCAGCTCTTCCGCTTTCTTCTTTTGGGCGGCCGCCTTGGCTGCCGGCGTGGGAATGTTATAATCGTCCGTCTCTATCACTACACACTCATTTACCGGCATCGGTATGTCGAAACCGTCGGCATCTTCCACCAACACAATGTTCTTTCCTTGAAAGCCTGTCACTACACCGCCCCCTACCTCGCTCAGGAAACGTACTTTATCTCCTATTTTCATCTTCTTGTTTATTGTTCTTCAAATTATGATTTACGGCAGAAGCTGCCAAAGCCGCCACCGACAGTGCAAAGATAAGGCAACAGAATAGAAAAAGATAGAAAAAAACGATAAATATCCGTACCTTTGCCCTCCGAAAAAGCATATACTCATGGAACAGAATCCTAAACACATCCATATCAGTGAATTTAACTACGTGTTACCGGACGACCGCATCGCCAAGTTTCCGCTACCGGTACGCGACCGGTCGAAATTATTGATTTACCGTCATGGCGAGATTTCGGAAGACACATTCACCTCGCTTCCCGACTATCTTCCGACAGGCAGCCTGATGATATTCAACAATACCAAAGTGATTCAGGCCCGCCTGCATTTCCGCAAAGAGACAGGCGCCCTGATTGAAGTATTTTGTCTGGAACCGGTACAGCCTAACGATTATGCGCTCAACTTCCAGCAGACCGAACACGCTGCTTGGCTTTGCATGGTGGGCAACCTGAAAAAATGGAAAGAAGGAACGCTGAAACGCGAAATGACGGTGAAAGGCAAGACAATCATCCTGACAGCCGAACGCGGCGAATGCCGTGGCACCAGCCATTGGGTAGACTTCCGTTGGAACAATCCGGAGGTGACTTTTGCCGACATTCTGGAGGTATTCGGCGAACTGCCCATCCCGCCTTATCTGAACAGGGAGACGCAGGAGAGCGACAAAGAGACTTATCAAACGGTATATTCCAAGATAAAAGGTTCTGTCGCCGCCCCCACCGCCGGACTTCACTTCACTCCTCGCGTGCTGGACACACTGCGCAACAAAGGGATAGAGACGGAAGAGCTGACGCTACATGTGGGAGCAGGTACGTTCAAACCCGTGAAGAGCGAAGAAATCGAAGGGCACGAGATGCACACGGAGTATATCTCCGTATCGCGCGGCACATTGGAGAAACTCATTGCCCACGGAGGAAAAGCCATTGCCGTAGGCACTACCTCGGTACGCACGCTGGAAAGCCTCTACCACATCGGGATTACGTTGCTGAACAATCCCGAAGCAACGGAAGAAGAGCTGCACGTCAAGCAATGGCAACCCTACGAAATGTCGGGCGCAACTGCCTCCATTCCTGCCACAGATGCCTTGCAAGCTCTCGCAGCCTATCTGGAGCGGCATCACATGGAAACCTTGCACACCAGCACCCAAATCATCATTGCCCCGGGATATGAATACCGGATAGTAAAAGCCATGGTAACTAACTTCCACCAGCCGCAAAGCACGCTGCTGCTGCTTGTCTCGGCCTTTGTACACGGAGATTGGCATAAGATTTACGACTATGCTTTAAACCATGATTTCAGATTCCTGAGTTATGGAGATTCGTCGTTATTAATACCCTGATACCGCTTATGAATCACGATAACAATCAAGAGATGTTTCCTCTCGTCGATGAGCAAGGCAACATCACAGGTGCCGCCACTCGCGGCGAATGCCACAACGGCAGCAAACTGCTGCATCCGGTAGTCCACCTCCACGTCTTCAACTCCAAAGGCGAATTATTTCTGCAAAAACGTCCCGGATGGAAAGACATACAACCGGGGAAATGGGACACGTCCGTAGGCGGACATGTTGATTTGGGCGAGAGCGTGGAGATGGCACTGAAGCGTGAAGCACGCGAAGAATTGGGCATCACCGACTTCATCCCCGAATCACTGACACACTATGTCTTTGAATCCTCCCGAGAACGGGAGTTGGTCTTTGTCCACAAAACCACCTACGATGACGAAATACATCCCGGCGACGAACTGGACGGCGGCCGTTTCTGGAGTGTGGAGGAAATTAAAGCCAACATCGGAAAAGATGTATTCACTCCTAATTTTGAAGGAGAAATAGATAAAGTCCTCTAAACTACAATAACAATAAAAGCACGGATTTCATTCAGGAACGCAATCATTATCCAAGAAATCCGTGCTTTTATTATCTAACGAATAATTTTCGAGCCTACCCGCTATATGGTTCTCTTTTTTACTCCGCCTTATTTTGCCAAGTCCTCAATCACCTTCATTATCTGCCGTCCGATTTCTTCTGCGGCTTCCGGTGTGGTAGCTTCGCTATAAACGCGGATAATCGGCTCTGTATTGCTCTTGCGCAGATGTACCCATTTGTCGGGAAAATCAATCTTCACACCATCTATATCATTGATATCTTCGCTCTTATAGAGTTCTTTTACCTTGGCAAGAATGGCATCCACATCCGTTTCGGGAGTCAAATCCACCCGGTTCTTCGCCATGAAGTATGCAGGATATGTGGCACGCAATTCGCTCACTGTCTTGCCCTCGTGCGCCAGATGACTAAGGAACAGAGCAATACCCACCAATGCATCACGACCATAATGACTGGCAGGATAGATAACTCCGCCATTGCCTTCACCACCGATAACGGCGCCCACTTCTTTCATTTTGGTGGTTACGTTCACTTCGCCTACGGCAGATGCGTAATATTCCTGTCCGTATTTGCGGGTCACGTCGCGCAAAGCACGAGTCGAACTCAAGTTGGAAACCGTATTGCCGGGAGTATGCTTCAAAACGTAATCCGCCACAGTGACCAACGTGTATTCTTCGCCATACATCTTACCGTCTTCGCAAATCATGGCCAAACGATCCACATCAGGGTCTACAACAAAAGCTACGTCGGCTTTACCTCCTTTCATCAGGTTCATAATGTCACCCAAGTTTTTCTCCAAAGGCTCAGGATTGTGCCGGAAGTCTCCGGTCGGTTCGCAGTAGAGCTTCTCTACATGCCGAACTCCAAGCTGCTCAAGCAACTGCGGCAAGATAATGCCCCCCACAGAGTTTACACAATCGATAGCTACGCGGAAGTTGGCCTTTTTGATGGCTTCTACATCTACAAGTTCAAGCGCCAGCACACTGTCTATATGCTTTTGATTGTACGTCAAGTCCTTGCGATAGGAACCGAGCCGATCAACCTCGGCATAGCGGAACTCCTCGGCAGCAGCAATACGAAGTACTTCCTGTCCTTCGGCAGCATTCAGGAACTCCCCTTTCTCATTCAGCAATTTCAGAGCATTCCACTGCTTGGGATTGTGCGAAGCGGTCAGGATAATACCTCCACCGGCACCTTCCATCGTAACAGCCAGTTCGGTAGTCGGGGTGGAAGCCAAATCAATATCTACCACATCCCAGCCCATACCCATCAGAGTACCGACCACTACATTTTTGACCATTTCACCGGAAATACGGGCATCACGCCCTACTACGATTTTATTGCTTTTTACAGTACACGTTTTACGAATCAGCGTGGCATAAGCCGAAGTAAATTTCACAATATCGAGCGGGTTCAATCCTTCGCCTGCACTTCCGCCAATAGTTCCACGAATCCCTGAGATAGATTTGATTAGAGTCATAGGTTAATAATTAAAAGATTAGTTCCAAATCTGGAATTTATGTATGTCATAAAAATAAGGATAAACTTGCTGCATGGCCTTTTGTTGTCCCATTTTGGACGGGACAATCAGTTTTACGTGAGCCCCATCGCGAACATAACTTAAAGCCACCAACCAACCGGCAGGTACAGACGTGCCATAAGACGCCCGCATATATCCTTGAAGAAAAAGCCCGGCAATGGATGAAGAGGTGACCGTATATCTGAACTCGTCCACAATCGTCGGTTCGTGCAGATTAGAAAGATAAGACTTCACACCGTTGACAGCTATCAGTCCTCGTTCCTCAAAGCGCACCAAAATCAAGTCATTGGGTTTTATCGAGTCGGCGGGATTGGCAGAACCTTTATCCACAATCTGCATGTATACCCCGCTGGCCAATTGCACGTATTCATTCTTGCTCACATCCGTCGTCGAATCCTGCGCATAAAATTCACTCTGGGAAATAACGACAATATTACTGTCTTTGATGAACGCTTTGATGGCATCTTTCTCATCATCCAACATCTCGGCATAGGTTTTGGTATTATCACATGCCTGAAAAGCAAAACCGACAGCGAACAAAACTAAAAAGAATAAAGTAAGTTTCTTCATTTCTGATATTAGTAAATTTGTACAAAAGTATCTGATTTCCCTGAAAGTTGAAAGCGGCAAGTAGAAAGTTCGTAACTTTTAACCTTTACAACCGGACTTTTTTTATCCTTTGGCACAAAGCAGCGGCTTGTACCTTTCCAAAGCCTGTTCAAAGACATCCCTGGCCTCTTCCATTGTCCCGTAAAATTCACCGCCGGAAGCATTCAGATGCCCGCCTCCATTGAAGAACTCGGCTGCCAGGCGATTGCACGGAAATGTACCGACCGAACGTAAAGAAATCTTTATCATCGGCTTTTCCGTATCTTCACGCAGGAAGCACGAGAAAACGACTCCTTTGATGCTTAGCGGTATATTCACAAAGCCTTCACTATCTCCCCGAATATAGTCGAACCGCCCCTGCTCCTCTTTAGTCAAAGAAATAAGAGCCGCATGATGGTCGGGATATACTTTCATCTGCGACAAAACATATCCCATCAGCCGCAGACGACTTTCGGAATAGGTATTATAGACCTTACGATATATATCGTCCTTGTCTATACCTTTTGATAGCAGTTCACTGATAATAAAATAGATTTCACGATTGTTGGAGTTGTAAGTAAATCCACCGGTGTCGGTCATCATCCCCGTATAGATACACTCCGCTCCTTCTTTGGAAATATCACTGAAATAACCCATGCGGCAAATCAGACGAAAGACGAGTTCCGAGGTCGAGGATATTTCGGGATGAGAAATGATAATCTTGCAGAAATCTTCGGGGTGGAGGTGATGGTCTATCAGTATTTTTCTTGCCGGAGAGGCAAGCACGGCACTTCCCATGGCTTCAATCCGGTGAATGGCATTGAAGTCAAGGCAACAGATGACGTCCGCTTCAGCTATCAGCTTGTCGGCAAACTCTTTATAGCGGTCGTAAAGCAGAACGTCTTTACTTCCGGGCATCCATTTCAGGAAATCAGGAAAAGCATTCGGAACGATAACATTTGCAGTCTTGCCCTGCGAATCAAGAAAATGCCATAACCCCAAAGAGGAACCTATAGCATCTCCGTCAGGGCCTACATGAGAAACGATAACAACTTTGTCTGCACGGTCGAGCCATTTGGTGAAATGGTCTATCTTGGATTGTTCTATAACTTTGGTCAACATATTTTATTTATGATTTGCTATTTTCGTTTTACGATTCTACATGGCAAGAACAATTCTATCCGTCTGCCATAAGTTTGGGAGGCAAAAGTACGAAAAGTTTGTGATTTATAACAGAATACGGTAAGAACCTTTTGTAGAAAGAGAAATATAAGAGATTCCAAAACGAATGCAATCGTGTATTATTCTATCTCGGTAATAGTCTGAAAGGGAGGCGTCAACAACTACCGTAGCGATAGAGAACAAAGAGACCAACTCTTCTATTCGCCCTTTATAGCCTCTGGAAAGATATAAGTAGTCGACAGAAATGGGGGAAGCCGATATTTTATTCTGCCAGTCGGCATCCCGGAAGAAACAGATCCGTTTACCTGCATAAAGCACCATCCCATTCCGCACCTGCAATTCAGAAGTGGCATAATCTCCGGTAACAAGACAAGGGGATTCCAAATGCAGCCTGTTCCAATGAGGAGAAAGAGCGCGACAGAGACGTGACACATCAGACAGGCTGTCGGGTGTTACCAGCCAGGAATGGCGACTGTCTGTCATGCAATGAACAGCCGGACACCCTCGTACATTATAGAAAGCAATGCTCTGCCGGGGGACATGGCATATGGCAGAAAGGGAGTGATAGGATACGGCCAACAGCAAAACAAAGAATGAAAAACGGATGTTACGGGCTGTGCAATGCGTGCTACCGTAGTAGACCGCCCCAAAAAAGAAAAAGCACAGCAGCACATCCCATTTATCCATCCAAATACCGTCTATCGAAGCGAAAGGAAGATGTTCTATCCACCGGAGCGTGGCATTCTGCATACGCACCAATGCCTCTACCACCTCAGCAAACAGATGTTGTACAAAAGGAAATGGGGTAAGCATCAGAAGAAACACTGCCGAATACACGATGAGCGACACCAAAGGAATAACCCAAAGATTGGTAAGCAGAAAATGAGTAGAGAAACGGGAAAAATAAAGCAGGGTCAATGGAGCCGTACCTAACTGGGCAGCAACGGAAACAGTCAACAATCCCCATACACGGCGCAAAAAACGATGTTCAACCTTCCACAGAGCATAAAGTTTAGGTTGCACGAGCAGGATGGATACCACAGCCGAAAAAGACAATTGAAAACCGACATCAAAAAGCCATGAAGGCTTACACAATAACATGAAGAAAGCTGCCGCAGCCAAGGTATTCATAGTCAAAGGCTTTTGATGCTGCATGGTGGCCAACGCCAAAAACGAGAACATGACGGCCGCCCTGACTACCGAAGAAGACAGCCCGGTGAAGAAGGCAAAACTTGCCAAAAACAAAACAATGAGAAGATGCAGAAAAAACTTCAGGCATTTCCAACGCCTCCACAAGACTCCTAAAAGAAACCGGAACAGTGCATAGAGAAAGCCGATGTGCAAGCCGGAAAGTGCCAACACATGGGCAGCACCTGCCACTGAATAAGTTTCAACAATATCATCGCTCAACTCCTCTCTGTCTCCCACTGTCAAAGCCGACAACACAGCCAATTCGTCACCTCCAATCCCCAACCGCCGATATAAAGAGACAACCTTTGCCCTATAGTCCGATGCCATCCGGCTCCAAGAGCGGGACGCATCGTGCCCCGTTTTCGTCCAATGTCCGCCGGCCACATAAGCCGTACCGCTATACCCTTTCCGTTTCAGGTAGCGGGCATAATCAAACTCATCGGGATTACCGTTATTGAGCGGAGGGGAAAGGCGGGTATATATCAACAATTCATCTCCCCGCTGCAAAGCTGTCGAGGCAGAGTCTTTCGTAAAATAAATCAAAAAGAGGTTGTTCCGCTTGCAGTCCGCCACTGTATCTCCGGCTATACTTCCCAGCAGAATTGTGCGGCACAGCACGCTACGTTCCTTTATTTCCGGTATTTCCTGAATACGGATTTTATATGCAACCTCCTTCTCCGGAAAAAAGAACGCCGTTTTCTCCAATTGCCGACTCATCAAGCAATAGCCCGTACCAACAAGAAAAAGAAAGAGCACCGCCCCATACAAACTGTCGGAATGCTTGTATCGACACACCATCAAGACGAAAAGCAGGGAAAGCAACAAATATCCCCATGCAGGCCATGCATGGGGAAACGTATCTCCACACAAAATTCCAATCGCCAACGGAATCAAAAGTCGCAGAAAAGGATGTTGCTGCAAACTGTCGATCATCAATCAAAAAAACGAATTATAAATTTCTCAATGTACGAATGGCCTCCATAGGGTCGGGAGCCGAAAAAACGGCATTACCCGCCACCAGTACATCGGCTCCGGCAGCAAGCAATCGTTTTCCGGTATCCGGATTCACGCCCCCATCCACCTCTATCAAGGCTTTCGAGCCGGTGATTGTTATCAATTCACGCAGTTCACGCACTTTTTCCAAAGAGTGTTCTATGAATTTCTGTCCGCCGAATCCGGGGTTGACACTCATTATAAGAACCATGTACACATCGTTTATTATATCTTTCAATAAAGATACGGGAGTGGCGGGATTAATCGTCACAGCCGGCTGCATTCCTGCTTCGCGAATCTGTTGTATCACTCGATGCAGATGTGTGCAGGCCTCATAGTGCACATTCATTACGTGAGCGCCCAATGCTTTTACTTCCGAAATAAACTTCTCCGGCTGCACAATCATCAGATGTACATCCAGCGGTTTTTGCGACAGCTTCGCCACATACTTCAATACCGGAAATCCAAAAGAGATATTGGGCACGAACACACCATCCATAATGTCTATGTGCACCCATTCCGCCTCACTCCGGTTTATCATTTCAATGTCTCTTGCCAGATTGCCAAAGTCGGCCGACAAGATAGAAGGGGATATGATTGGTTTCATAATGCTACAATCTAAAGTTACCGCTTTATTGATGCACAAATGTAGAGAAAAGTTTTCAATCAGCCAACAACAAAGTTGCCGTTGTCCATTATCGTTCCCACGCTGAGTCTTACTCATGATTGTATTTAACTGTGTACCAGTTCACTTTACTCTAAACAAAGGCATAATGATACCACGATGTTCCCAATGATATAGCAACACATTGGCTTCTTCATTTTAGTTGTATTTAGCCTTAAACACTCCTTCAAGGAGAGGAATCCCATTAAAGATTTATTAACACCGCTATTTGCACAAAACGGCTATGGTTCTGCATTGATCTCATTCTGTGCATAGTATGGCACCGCTCTTTATCTCGTCCTCGTTTTCGACGGTGTCAAGAATCTTGTCTGCGAGCCAGATGGTCAGTAGTTCTTTCTCGTCTATCTCGAAGAGTTTTGCCATGATGGGAATCTGGCTGCGTTTTGCCTTACGCTCACCACGCTCTATTTTGCTATACATTGGGGTGTCAATCTCTAACGCTGCTGACAGCTGTCGCTGCAACAGGCCATGCTCCTCTCTGAACTCTTTTATTTTCTTTCCAAATATCATATCCGAACCTTTTGCTAATCAAAGAAAATGAAACCATTTCTCATCACAAGATGATTGAATGGATTGTTATCGGCAATTTCCTTCAAAGAGAAATCGGGGTCAAAGACGTTGCTTATCTTCAGCAAGTCTTTGATAGTTCTCGATTTCTGTGCTATTGTTGAGCCACTTGCCCCAAAATGCTCCGCAATTTCAGATGATGATGTGCTCAACCGTGAACTTTTGCAGAACATGAAGTTGATGCTACAGATGGTATATACAGAAGCAGCTGCCCATATCTCAATCCTTCCAGATTGTAGTGGGCAGGAACGCTTGCGTCCCAGTTTCTGCACAAGTTTTGTACATAGCTCTGCGCACTCTTCATCCAAGTGCTCGTTACAAAAGGCTACTGCAAGTTCTATTACCTTTACTTCTCTTTCTTTTAATTGTTGCTTATCCATATCTTCGACTATAAAGTTCGTTTATAACAGTTTTTCCAAGTCCTCAACTGGAGGAAGGAGTTTCTTTAGTCTGTCATCCATCTCTGCTGAAGTCTTGTACGTTGCTACGCCCATTGGCTTATCGTAGTCCTGGATGACATATTCCACGAACCTCTTGTTTGCACTTTTGCAGAGGATGATTCCTATTGAAGGATTTTCATTGGGTTTGCGAACCTCGTCATCAAGGATGCGCAAGTAGCCTGCCAATTGCCCCAAATAGGCGGTTTTGAAAGGGCCGTTTTTGAGTTCCACACAAACAAGGGCTGAAAGTTCTCTATTGAAGAACAACAAATCAGGGAACTGCTCCACGCCGAACTTCTCCAAATGGTATTGATTGCCGACAAACGTGAAGTCCCGTCCAAAAGTCATGATGAAGTTCTTCACGTTATTGATAATGCTTTGCTCTATCACCCGTTCATCACGGTCTTTGTCACGGACAAACAATTCTTCCGTATTGATGTAGTCCAGCAGATATTCATCCTTAAACATTGTGATGGCGCGATAGGCTTGCAATTGGTCGGGGATGGTACGCCTGAAATTATTTGGCAGATCACCTTGATGGCTGTATAAATCATCCTCTATTAGTTTTTCCAAATCTTCAACCTTAACCTTCGTGTCAGCAGCGAATTGGATATAGAACTTTCGCTGTTCCACATCTTTCACCTTACTGAGAATCGCATAGTGGTGGCTAAATCCAATGTTCATGAATGCTGCAATGGGGAAATTCGATGCCATCGTAAATTGAACAGAAGGCAATTTGTTCGTTTCAACGAACGAATTGCTATCGTCATTGGGTAATTTGTTCGTTTCAACGAACGAATTGCTATCGTCATTGGGTAATTTGTTCGTTTCAACGAACGAATCATCAGAAAGCAGTCTCCACTCTTCATAGAAAGTACGCATTTTCCGCAAACTGGGTGCCGAAAAACCTCTGAGTCCAGGCAGTTCCTTTCGTAACTGCTCACTAATCCCCTCAACAAATCCCTTGCCCCAATTCTTTGTTCGAGTATTGGCCGAGATGTATCTTCCAACACCATAATACAAAGCCAGCTGTTCTTGGTTTACCACACCCAATGCTCTCTGTTGACTTTGCAGAATGGCATCCTTTATAACTTGCACAGCATTGGCAAGTTTCTCCCTTGAAGGAATCATTGCATTATTTGTATCCATATTGCTATAAAAAAGCTTTTAGATTCTTGTTATTTCGTCCCCACAGAACGAGTTCTTCAGATTCTTAAGTTCCTTCCACTCACACCGAGTATTCTCCTGTGGGTACTCGCGAGACAGGTGTTGTTGTAATTCTAGTTCAATCATATCAATACATACTAAAAGAGCCTTTTACCCTCTTGCTCAGGAGGTCCCTTTAAAGAAGGATTATCAGTAGGCCGATTACTGACCACCAGATCAGATTAGCAAAATGCTTACCCATCTGCTTCTAAAACTCTTCCTTAAACGGGGATGTTTTTTTTGAACCACCCCTTTGCCTTGGGACTGTTCAATCTATATGCCACCGATGTTAATAAAATAATTTTTATCAAACATAGTTTTAGAGCCTGTTTAAAAATGGCTGATTTTTTCTAAAAAAGTTTCCGTATCAGTCGAATAGTTTCTTTCTTTGAAGTGACTAAACTTTAAAAAAGATGTATCAGACTGATTTAACGGAAACAGAGTGGAAATATATAACAAAAGTGTTGAAGCTGCAAGAAAGAAAGCGAAAATATTGTTCGGTTCTCAGCAAAATCATTATTTTGCCGTATGCAAAACAATATGTATCTTTGTCCGCTTATTACAAAGAAGATATTTAAAGAAAAAGGAAACTCATGTGGATACTGATTATTAGCTTGTTTGCTCTCACCTTTCTTGCTGCTATGGCCGGGATAATACGCAACCGGAGCCTGCAAAAGAAAATAGACAGAGGCGAACTGAGCGCGATGCCCGAAGTGCAGGAAGCAGATGCAGAATGCTGCGGGCAACACGAAATCTGCGAACGCGACAGCCTGTTGGCTGCCGTCAGCAAAAAGATAGAGTATTACGACGATGAGGAGCTGGACAAATACATCGGCATCAGTCCCGATGAATACACCCCGGGGCAAGAGGACGAATTTCGCGATGTATTCTACACCATGCAAGATACGGATGTGGCCGGCTGGGTGCGCAGCCTCCAACTGCGGGGCATTGCACTACCCGACAATTTAAAGGACGAGGTATTCCTCATCATCGGAGAACGTCGCATCAGTCCTCATGCTTGAGGTCTTTCCTATTTCATAACCCTCAAGGACACAACAATGGAACTGCTTCAATACACCTTTTTCCAACACGCCCTCATCGGCAGCCTGCTGGCAAGCATTGCCTGCGGATTGATTGGGACTTACATCGTCACCCGCAGACTGGTGTTCATCAGCGGCGGATTAACGCATGCGTCCTTCGGAGGCATAGGACTGGGACTTTATACCGGCATCTCTCCCATTCTGTCGGCAGCATTATTCGCCGTACTATCCGCTTTTGGAGTAGAGTGGCTCAGCAAACGAAAAGACATGCGGGAAGACTCCGCCATTGCCGTATTCTGGACACTGGGCATGGCATTGGGCATAATGTTCACTTTTCTTTCGCCCGGATTCGCCCCCGACCTGTCGGCCTATCTCTTTGGCAACATTCTCACTATTACATTAGAGGACATCGCCCTGCTCGGCGGATTGGCCATAGTACTGGCCCTTTTCTTCACTCTCTATATCCGTCCTATCATATACGTAGCTTTCGACCGTGAGTTTGCCCGTTCGCAAGGCATTCCGGTGCAAACCTTCGAATACCTGCTGATGATGTTCATAGCACTCACCATCGTGGCATGTCTGCGCATGGTAGGCATCGTGCTGGTCATCTCACTGCTCACTATCCCCCAGATGACAGCCAATCTTTTTTCGCACCGGTTCCATCGCATTCTCTGGCTTTCCATCGGTATAGGCTACATCAGCTGTCTGGGTGGACTGATGATTTCATTCTACCTGAACGTCCCTTCGGGAGCATCCATCATCTTCTTCTCCATCATTATTTACGCCATTTGCAAAATCGGAAAAAGTTTTTGCCTATCTTTACAGCGTAAATTAAGAAGCCATCCCGACTTACATCATAAATAATAATATCGTCAAAATTGGAAATCATGTTGGAAATCAAAATTCAGTCATTAGACCAGATTCATGAAGCAGCCCGCCAATTCATTACTGCAATGGGCGATAACACCGTTTTTGCTCTCTACGGAAAAATGGGAGCCGGTAAGACGACCTTCATCAAGGCCATATGTGAAGAGTTGGGCGTTTCCGACGTCATCACCTCGCCCACTTTTGCCATCGTCAATGAATATCGCTCCGACACTACGGGTGAACTGATTTATCACTTCGATTTCTATCGCATCAAGAAATTGGAAGAGGTGTACGATATGGGATATGAAGACTATTTCTACAGCGGTGCCCTTTGCTTTATCGAATGGCCGGAATTGGTAGAGGAACTCTTGCCGGGAAATGCCGTGAAAGTAACCATTGAAGAAGTGGAGAATGGTGAGCGCAAACTCACAATGGAAGAATTGGAATGATAAGCCAATACATTGTTCAGGGAATCTTTGCAGCAGCAGGCATCACCTCCCTACTGGCTGCCATACTGAATTGGGAGTGGTTCTTTACAACCCGTAATACCCAATTCATCGTACAAAATGTAGGTCGTCGGCAAGCCCGCTGGTTCTACGGTGCATTGGGTATCCTGCTTATCGCAATGTCCGTCTTCTTCTTCCTGAATACGCCACCGGTGGAATAACCGTTTGTGCAATACCGGAGAGCCGCATGCTAAAAGAAGGATAAATCCCCCGGAATCACACTCTTAAAAAAACAAAGGAGAAGCCTTGACGCCTCTCCTTATTTTTTCTGTTTGCAATACCGATCATTCTTCTCCCAAAGATTCTGTGTATTCCATTTCACCCTGTACGATGAAAAGGATCTCTTCCAGCTCGTAATCGCCTACTTCATCTTTATGAGCTTCTTTGACAATATAGTCTACGACTTTCCCTAAATCAATTTCGACGTAGCCATCCGCATCAGGCTGTGCATCAAGGATGCCGCTTTCGGAATAATACTCGTCAATCAAATCGAGAAAATAATAGAATTCGTCGTCGGAGAATTTCCCCTTCAACTCTTGCGGCAAATAGTTCTTGATGTATTCGATGGTCTTTTCATCATCGAGATCATTCTGCAAAAAATCGTCTTCCATTCCCATACTGATATATTTTAAAGGGTTATTGCATCTTATTTACGATTATAACAAAGCATCTATTTTAGCCACGTAAACCGATTTCTGAGCAGACCCCACCTGCTTGTCCACCAACTTTCCATCCTTGAAGAATAAAACCGTAGGGATATTGCGTATGCCGTATTCGGCAGCTACTTCTCCGCTTTCATCTACATCGCATTTACCAATGACTACTTTACCGTCGTATTCAGTAGCCAGTTCGTCAATAATAGGACCTACCACTTTACACGGGCCACACCAAGGTGCCCAAAAATCAATCACTACCGGCTTACCTTCTGCCAGGATTTCCTGATAATTGCTGTCTGTAATTACTAATGCCATTTCTTTTAATATTAAAATCAACCATTAATTATAAAATCACTATAAATTGTAAATTCATCCTCTTTCATCGATGAAACAAAGATAACATAAACCGAGAGCAGAATGAAATGAACGCAATCTTTTTTTCACTTATGTATCAACTACCCCCCCCTCACATTTTACGCGAACAGCTTCTAATTAATCCGAAAATCAAGATCGGGCGCTTCTTTCAGGTAAGAGATCAGTTCACGTCCCACAGAAAGTTTTATAGGCCGGGAGATAAAGTCCACCCCCATCTTACTTTCTGTATCAATTATCTTGAAATAAAGTTCCGTGCTGCCCGGACGCTCTTTGGTAAGTTCGCTCAACTCGGTAATCAAGGCCTTGTCCAACATACCAAGTGGAATGAGTATCGTTATTTTTTCAATCAGTTTTTCCTTTACATCGGGCAAAAGTTCCATCGAGGTGATTTTCAAGTCCAACTCATCCTGCCGCCACTGTTTAGGCTGACAGCGAGCCTTGATAAACAAGAATGTACGCTCGCCCAGATATCCCTGATAGGTCACCCAGTCATTACCGAAGAATGGAAGTTCGGCCGAACCGGAATAATCCTCGATTCGAGCAATGCCATAAGGATTGCCATTCTTGCTGATGCCACGACGAACCGAGGTGACAATTCCTCCCATCGTTATTTCACGTCCGGCAAGCGCTGTTTTGTCTTCCAATTCCGCCATACGGGTGTTACAAACATGCTCCAGCACAACCGAATATTCATCCAACGGATGTGCAGAGAGATAGATTCCCACCAAATCACGCTCCTTGTTCAACCGCTCCAAATCGGTCCAACGTTCGGCCAAAGGAATTTCAGGGGTAGCAATATCCACCACATTCTCACCACCGAACAACGAATTGGCTGCCGCAGCCTTATCCATCTGATAGCGGTTGCCGTAGCGCACCAACGTTTCAATGAACACCTCGCCCTTGGAATTTGCCGCAAAATACTGTTCACGTTTCAGTTCCGAGAAACTGTCAAAACCTCCCGCCAAGGCCAGGCATTCGATGTTTTTCTTATTACAAGCGTTCAGATTGACACGCTGTACAAAATCAAAGATTCCTTTATAAGGTCCGTTTTTCTCACGTTCTTCCATGATACTCTGCACGGCTGCCTCGCCCACTCCTTTCACGGCACCAAGACCGAAACGGATATTCCCCTCGTTGTTGACCGTAAACTTCAAGTTACTTTCGTTCACATCCGGCCCCAGCGTATTGATGCCCATAGCTTTGCACTCATCCATCAACTTGGTGATATCGGTTATGTTCGACAAGCTTCGGCTCATGACAGCAGCCATATATTCTGCCGGATAGTTTGCTTTCAGATAAGCAGTCTGATAAGCCACCCATGAATAACATGTGGCATGCGACTTGTTGAAAGCATAAGAAGCGAATTTCTCCCAATCCCCCCAAATTTTCTCAAGCACTTGCGGGTCGTGTCCGTTCTTCTGTCCACCCGATACGAATTTAGGCTTCATATGATCCAACTTGTCGCGCAATTTCTTACCCATAGCCTTACGCAAAGCATCGGATTCACCACGGGTAAAATCGGCCAACAAACGAGACAGTAGCATGACCTGCTCCTGATAAACCGTAATGCCATACGTATCTTTCAAGTATTTCTCCATGATCGGAATATCGTACTCAATGGGCTTGCGTCCCCACTTACGGTCGATAAAGTCCGGAATATAATCCATCGGCCCCGGACGATAAAGGGCATTCATGGCAATCAAGTCTTCAAACGTACCGGGTTGCAACTCGCGCAGATACTTCTGCATGCCGGCCGACTCAAACTGGAACGTACCAATGGTTCGCCCGTCGCAATAGAGCTTATAAGTAGCAGGGTCGTTGATGGAGACCTTATCTATATCTATTTCCAACCCGCGATGCAAACGAACATTGGCAACGGCCTCTTTAATGATGGACAGAGTTTTCAATCCCAGAAAGTCCATCTTGATCAACCCCGTATCTTCAATGACCGAACCCTCGTATTGTGTAACAAGCATCTTCTCGCCTGTCTCCTTATCGTCTGCCGTGCTCACAGGCACCCAATCCGTGATATCATCGCGGCAAATAATAGTGCCGCAAGCATGTACACCCGTACCACGCACGTTGCCTTCCAGCATCTTGGCATACTTCATCGTATCGCGCACCAACGGGTCGGGCGATGCTTCGGCAGCCTGCAATTCGGGCACATACGCAATGGCATTCTGCAGATTAAGTTTCTTATCGGGAATTTTGTCCGGCACAAGCTTGCACAATCTATCCGACTCGCTCAAAGGCAATTTCTGAACACGAGCCACATCCTTGATGGCCATTTTGGTAGCCATCGTGCCGTACGTAATGATATGAGCCACTTTCTCTTGCCCATATTTCTCCGTCACCCACCGAAGCACCTCGCCACGCCCGTCATCATCAAAGTCCACATCGATATCCGGTAGAGAGATGCGGTCGGGGTTCAGGAAACGCTCGAACAGCAAGTCGTACTGAATCGGGTCGATTTTCGTAATCCCCAAGCAATACGCCACGGCCGAACCGGCTGCAGAACCACGTCCCGGTCCCACAGAAACGCCCAACTGCGTACGGGCAGCATTGATAAAGTCCTGCACAATCAAGAAGTATCCCGGAAAACCCATCGTCTTCATGATATATAACTCAAAAATAAGACGCTCTTTCACCTCGTCCGACAAAGGGTCGCCATACAACTTCTTTGCACCGTCAAATGCCAACTTCGCCAAATAGTCGGCTTCCAGCTTGATACGATACAATTTATCGTAACCGCCCAGCTGCTGAATCTTGGCATTGGCTTTTTCCTCATTCAATACCGTCTTCCCGTTTTCATCCCGGGTAAACTCTTCGAATAAATCTTGCTCCGTATATTTCCGCCGATACTCCTCCTCTGTCCCGAACTCCTCCGGGATGGCAAAAGTGGGCATGATAGGCGCATGGTCGATAGAGTAATACTCCACCTTGTCCAAGATCTCCAACGTATTGGACAAAGCCTCAGGCACATCGGCAAACAAAGCGTTCATCTCAGCCTTTGTCTTCATCCACTCTTGCTTGGTATAAAGCATGCGGGTGGGATCGTCCAAATCCTTACCCGTACTCAAGCAAATCAAGCGGTCGTGCGCCTCTGCATTTTCTTCGTCTACAAAATGTACGTCGTTGGTACAAATAACCTTTACATCATATTTCTTGGCAAGTTCCAGAATTTTGGCATTGACCTTCTGTTGCAACGGATAAGCTTCATGGTTGGCACGCGGAACAGTGGCTTTATGCCGTTGGAGTTCCAGATAATAATCATCGCCAAATATATTTTTATACCACCGTATGGCTTCTTCGGCTTCCTCTATCCGGTCGTTGGTTATATTTTTAGGCACCTCTCCACCAAGACAGGCTGTACTGATAATCAGTCCTTCGTGATATTTTTCCAACTCGCTACGGTCTGTGCGCGGACGCATGTAATACCCCCTCGTCCAAGCATGCGAAACGAGCTTTATCAGGTTATGATAGCCTTTTTCGTTCTTTGCCAATACCACCAAGTGATAACCGCTTTGGTCTTGCTTCCCTTCCTTTTTGTCCATAGTGCGGCGAGCCACATACATCTCACAACCTACGATAGGCTTGAAAAGTCTGCTTTCGGCCTCGGCAATTCCGGCACGGCAACGAGCAAGCTCCGCCTCCTTGTCGTCACATGCAACATTCCCGCTTTCAATGCCGGCAATCTGTTTTTTGAGGTCTTTTATTTCCCCTTTGGGACCACTATTCTTCTTGTTGACATAATTGATAAATTCCTTAATGCCGAACATATTTCCGTGATCGGTTACGGCAATTCCCTTCATACCGTCTTTCATGGCCTTATCCACCAAACGACTGACGCTGGCCTGGCCATCTAAAAGAGAATATTGAGTGTGCACATGTAAATGAACAAAATCTTGCATATCTTTCCTTTCTGTTGAGAGCCTAAAATTACAACCTCTGCCACACCTGACAAAAATATTCCCCAAAAAGTTATCAACATCCTCATTTCTCCGTTTAAATCCTTGTTATATTTTCAAAATAAACCTATTTTTGCAAGCAATTTCAATCAAAACAGTAAAAACGATATACATGAGCCGACTAAAAAGATTAAAAAAGATACGCATACACCGTGAAGGCACACATACATTGGCAGGCAGCCTGACTTTAATATTAGCAGTCAATGCAGCCCTTTACTTCGGATTGGAATGCAAGATCCCTTTCTACGCAGTGGCAGTTATCAGCCTCATCGTATATGGAATATTGGTAAACTTTTTCCGTTGCCCCATCCGCTTGTTCGGAAAAGAGACAGAGAAAGTGGTTGTAGCCCCTGCCGATGGTAAAGTCGTAGTGGTGGAAGAGGTAGAAGAAAACGAATATTTTCATGATCGCCGCATCATGGTATCCATATTTATGAGCCTTGTCAATGTACATGCCAACTGGTATCCGGTAGACGGCACCGTAAAAAAAGTGTGGCATCAAAACGGCAAGTTCATGAAAGCATGGCTACCCAAAGCCAGCACCGACAACGAACGTTCTACCGTGGTGATAGAGACACCTGAAGGTGTGGAGGTTATGGCACGCCAGATAGCGGGAGCCATGGCACGCCGCATTGTTACGTATGCCGAACCGGGCGAAGAGTGCTACATCGACGAGCACATGGGTTTCATCAAATTCGGTTCGCGCGTGGATGTATTCCTGCCGTTGGGCACTGAAGTATTCGTAAAACTGGGACAACTGACTACCGGCAATCAGACCGTGATAGCCAAACTTAAATAATAAAAACCGTAATGGCAAACCGCATCACCCGTCACATTCCCAATACCCTGACCTGCCTGAACCTATTCTCCGGGTGCATTGCATGCGTCATGGCATTCGAGGCCCGATATGAAGCGGCACTCGGTTTCATCATCCTCAGTGCCGCATTCGATTTCTTCGACGGCATGATGGCACGCGTGCTGAATGCACACTCTGCCATCGGAAAAGACTTGGATTCTTTGGCGGACGACATAAGTTTCGGAGTTGCCCCTTCCCTGATTGTGTTTTCTTTATTCAAAGAAATGAACTATCCCGAAGCAATGGCAAGCATGGCAAGCTACTTTCCTTACCTTGCATTCCTGCCGGCCGTATTCTCGGCATTGCGACTGGCCAAATTCAACAATGACACCCGTCAGACAAGCTCCTTTGTCGGGCTTCCCGTACCCGCCAATGCTTTATTCTGGGCATCGCTGGCAGCAGGCGGCCATAGTTGGCTGACAAGCGATAGCTTGTATCCCATCTGTTTATTGTTGCTGGTCGGCCTATTTTCTTGGCTGCTGGTTTCGGAAATTCCGATGTTCTCTTTGAAGTTCAAGAATTTGTCATGGAAAGACAACAAAGTCAGCTTCGTCTTCCTCATTGCCTGCATTCCTCTTCTCCTCTTTATGGGAGTTTGCAGTTTTTCTGTCATTATTGTCTGGTATATACTGTTGTCACTTGTTACGAAGAAAAGTAGATAAACAAATCTTTGGTACAGTAAAAAACATTAATCCATGCTTCACTTTTTAGTTTTTCTCTTTATCATCGTTATAGCTATCGTACTTATCGGGCTTAGCATTATCGGAAGCGTGATACGAAGCATATTAGGATTGGGCGGGCGGCGTTCATCTTCCGCATACGGCACTTATCAAAATAAAGGAAAGAATTACCACGCCGGCAGTCATTCCGGTTACGGCAACCGACAGGCAAACGACGCCCGTCAAGAAGAGGCACAATCCGAGGAAGAAGACTCGCGCCCGAGACACAAGAAACTTTTCTCCAAAGATGAAGGCGAATACGTAGACTTTGAGGAAATCGAAGAATAGCCATATCCTCCGTATGGGCCGACATGATTTCACGATACAAAAGAATGCTTGAAAGAACTCTAAGAGACTGCGGATACTCCTCAAAGGCTTTTCGCATCACATCAATCAGACCCCTGAAATCCCGCTACGGCGAGCCCGGCGGCCTCACTGCGGTGACGTCGGTCGCCTCACTGCGGTGACGTCGGTTGCCTCACTATGGTGACGTCGGTCGTCTCACTGCGGTGACGTCGGTTGTCTCACTGCGGTGACGTCGGTCGCCTCACTATAGTGACGTTGGTCGCCTCACTATAGTGACGTCGGCTGCCTCGCTATGGTGACGTTGGTCGCCTCACTATAGTGACGTTGGTCGCCTCACTATGGTGACGTTGGCCGCCTCACTATGGCGGGACCGCCGGCTTCTCCACGTAAAATGCGCCGGCCCCTCCGCAGGGGCGTTGCACACCTCTCCAGAGAGAGGGAGTGCACGCCTTTGCGGAGGCGGTTGGCGCATCTCCTTTTAAACCTTATTATATATATTGCGCCCGGATAAAAATAATGCCGGGCATTCATGAGAACAAAATCTTAAAAACAGCAGCCCGTTCAGGGACGGGTAGTGATGCGCTTGCCGCTCAGATGAAGGTCGGTGGCTCCCTGTATCTCGGTGGAAGTCTCGCCCAGCCATCCGCACTCTTGCCGCATGGCGCAATAAACGCGCACGAAGTCGATGCCCGGCAGATGCACCTTCTTGCCGTCCTTGTCCACCGCCCAGTCGATGTCCACAGCATTGTCGGCCATGCCGTTGGGCAGGTTGTCCACATATCCATAGTCGAAGCAATACTGCACCCAATACTTTCCCTCGCCGCTCTCTTCCACGGCGTTATCGGGCAGGCGCGTGCCGCGGAAGGTCAGCTTGTCCTCTTTCACCCAGCCGGGATAGTAGGACTGGTTGTGCCACGTGTTCTTTTCCAAATAGCCGCTATGGCCCTGATTGTCTTCCCAGCGGATGTACTTCTTGATGGTGATAAACGTCTTTTCAGGGTCGTAGTCAGCGTCTTTTTCTTCCGTTTCGGGACGGTAATAAGTGATTTCGTAGTTGCGGATGGCCTTGGGGTTATTGTATTCGCTGCCCGCAATCTCGTACCACTCGTCATCGGGTTTGCCGTTCTTGTTCTTGTCATAGGCCACCTCGATGATGCCGGGTTCGCAACTGCCACCTTTCTTCGGTGCGTTTGGGTTAGGGTTGGCGGCGGCGAAGAAGGCGTTGCCATCCACACGGAAATCGCGCAACCCGGCCACATTCAAGATGGTATGGTCGAATCCGAAGATGATGTAGCCGCCGAATCCACCCAAGCTGATAAGCTCGCCCTTCGCCTTTCCCACCAAGCTGCGCTCCGTCCATTTCATGTAGTCGGTCCATCTCGCCCATTCCTCGCCATCGGGCCGATACAACGGCAGTTGGTTGGTGAACTGCCCCGGAGCGGGGAGAATGTCGAAAATCTTTGCGATGTAAGGCGACGGTTCTTTTTCAGGAGCCTCCACACTTACGGTGTACAGTTCCTTATACTCCCGTCCGTCTTTCATCGCATTCAAAGACAGCTTATAGTCTCCTGCGGTGATGGGGATGAAGCACACCGTGCTTTCCGTCGTATCCTGCAAGATATAGTTGGCCGCCTCGGGCGCGCTCTCCACTCTCCACACGCGTTTGCCGTCCACCGCTTCTTTTGTCGTGAATTCACTCTTTGCATAGAATTTCGCCGACTCCGACTTCTCTATGACAATCGGGCTCATATCCTCGTCCGGGCTGCACGAAGAAAAGACGGACAAGCCTAATGCCGCAACAAGCGGCATTAGGAACTTAGTCTGTTTATAACCGTTGTTCAACATATTTTTTATGCCTAACATTCTATTGCATCACAATATTGTTCAGACAGAAATACGCTGCGGTATTCATGCCGTACTGCCCCGAATCGGACGAACGCATCTGGAAGAGCAGGTATCTGACATTATGGAAACCTAAATATTCGGAAAGAGTCCAAGAATTAGTTCCCCAAAATCCTTGGCTATTGAATCCTGCAAGCTCAATAATCTTGGGACTTCCGATAACGCCCGATGCATAGACGGGGAAAACCAATAAGCGGAGATAATCGGAAGGACTGTTGAACGGCGTAGCGAATCCGTCGCCTTCCTTGCAACCGTAGTAAGCCCACGGACTGTTAGTGATTTTTATACGTTTTACGGTATAGTTGGTATTGCCATCCCCTAACTTAATCCAGTTCGAGAAGCCGGTTTCGGTGAAAGCGGTAGGATAAGGAATGTTTTCAGGGTCGATAGGGAAATTCTGAATATCCTTACCGTAATATCCCCAATAGCCCAACATGAAGTTGGTATTGCTGTTATTCCTGTCCATACATCCCCATTGGTGGGCAATCCAATTGACGGAACCCGAATGGATGGTATCCGTCGTATACGTACCGAAGTTAGAACTGTCGTACACATTGGAAACGGTGAACCCGTCCCAATATCCATAGCCGGAATTAGTACCCGTGTGCGAGAAAGTAAAATGAGGAGTCTCGTGGAACTTCGTATTGGTATAAGTCTGATTCCAATAGTAGCCCGTCTGCCCTTCCGGCTGAATGCCGTTACCGGAATTCAGCACGAACTGATTCAGTTCCGAACTCAAGGTAATCTCGTTTGACACCGCATAGGTCACCTTGCTCTGCACCCCGCGCGTAGTGGTTTCCAACACCACATTGTACGTTCCCGATTTCTCTTCTTGGAAAGTGTACTCGGAATCCGTAGAAACCAACTTTCCGTTCCGGAACCACGCATAAGAATCGGCACCCTTGACAGGGGCTTCCATAACTAAAGGCCGATCGACCAAGGCCTCTACTTCTTCCGTACGTTGGTTAACGACTGACAAATCGTTTTCCCGTTCGGTGTTTTGGCAACCTGCAAAGGTCAAAGCCATGACACCCAGCACAAAAATTTTTGTTTTCATAAAAAATAAAATTTAAAATTGTTAATAAAAAGTCATTTGGTTAAATGACAGTCATATATATCCCTAACAGCTATACCGGGAAGAGTACCTTCATTGCAAAGAATACCTCCGACAACAATCTTGATAAAGTCAATACCCGGTAAATTCACGCTATTCCCTTTTTGGTCCACCGCATTTTCTATATTGAATGCATTCTTAAAAGTGCATATATATCCCTTTCTATCTTCATTGACCATAACTCTTTTATAATTAATCGTGAACGGCGGTTCTCTCCATCCGGATTCTTTCATGAAATTACCCTGATCGTCGTAACCGGGAAAACAAGCCTCCCCTGCCATTAAGTGTTGTTCGTCTAAGTCATCCTTATAATGGATCTCAAACCCGTTCCAGTCCTGATTATAATCCACGGATGAATAGGTGACGAAAGCATTGAGGGTTTCGACCTTTTCATTACCATAGCTGTCGCCTTTCAGTTCATACCACTCGTCCTCGTCGGGCTTTCCGTTCTTGTTCTTGTCATAAGCCACATATACCACGCCCGACATACAGACATCCGGCGATGCTTCCATTTTGAAATCATCCTCGCCGGGCACATTGACAATCGTGTGGTCGAAGCCCAGTACGGCAGAACCGCCCATGCTCCCTATCGGAAGCCCCAAACGATAACCGTTATCGATGTCGATATCCTTGAATTTCTTACCGGCTTTCAGCATATCGTTCAGTTCCTTCATCACCGTGGCCTTGTTCCTATTCTTAATCACGTAAGTATTGATAAACTCATACGGTGTCGGGTCGTATTCTATAACG
The DNA here is from genome assembly GCF_002998535.1 of Prevotella heparinolytica. NCBI lineage: Bacteria > Pseudomonadati > Bacteroidota > Bacteroidia > Bacteroidales > Prevotellaceae > Prevotella > Prevotella heparinolytica. The sequence continues at coordinate 1,721,352 of NZ_CP027234.1, forward strand.
GATGTCTGTATATTCTTATATCCACCGTCCGTCACATTAATGGCGAAATTGGCGGTGTAAACCTTCTCTTCGGCATCGGTCACGGTGAGCACGAAGTCTTTCTTTCCCACTTCCGCTGTGATAAAGGTAAAGACGTCATCCGTGCTGTAGATAGAGTCTCCACAGCTCCATTTGTACTTGGCGGCCGTGCCGTTGGCAATCGTCGGCTTAATCTCCAGTACCTTGCAGTTGGGCGTTTCATACTGTGCCGCCAAACCGATGCTTAAAGGCTCCGGATCATCCTTGCTACACGCTGTGAATGCGAAAGCAATAATGCACATTGCACAGCCTAAATTCATTAACTTCTTCATACGTGCTAAAATGTTTAAATGAGTAATATAATTGTGATTAATAATGAAGTTTCTTCTTTGTAAAGGCGAAGTGTGCAGGTATGTCGCCCGTGCGGACACTCCATTTCTTACACCCGTCGGGAGTAAAGCAATAAAGGTCTCCCGGAGATACGTAATTGCCGGCATCGGTGATATAGAACTCGTGCGTATCGGGGTTGACAGCTATGCCGTAGGGCATCTTGATTCTTCGTTCCGTATTGTCCGTGATAAAGCGGCGGGTGACGATATCCCGGCTTCGGGTATCGATAATGGCATAGCTGAAAGTCCACGAATTGGTGACGTAGCTCCATTCCGTTCCGTAGATATAGAGGGAGTCGCCCGACAGGGTCATTTCGGTGTTCGCCACGTCGAGAGCATCGCAAACGGTATCGGTACGCGGGTCGATGACGTAGGTCTTGGAATGTACACCATAGTAGTCGCCTCGCGATGAAACCCAGATATAGCCCTGCCGGTCTACCTCTAACCGATGAAGGTTGATGGCCACATCGATGGTGTTGACGACGCGGAAAGTCTGCAAGTCGATGACAGACACCGTTCGGTCGTAGTTGGGGAAGCGGTAACCGCCCGAGTTGGCCACGTAGAGCCGGCCGTCGTAAACCACCAGTTCATCGGGTTGATACCCCACGTTGCAAGTATCTACAACAGCCAGGCGGTCGATGTCTATCTTGGCCACGTATCCTAAGCGGGCATTGGGGTCTAACTGCACGGGGCCGGCGTAAGAACTGACATAAGCATAACGGCCGGAAAAGGTGATGTAGCGGCAGTTGGGAATGGAGATTTGAGTGATGTGCCGCGCATCGGTCTGGTTCATCACCTCCACGAAGTGAGAGCAGTTGATGACCGCCCATATCTTGCCGTCGTAAATCTGTATGTCGTTGCCCACGTCGCCCAACTCTTGCACCACACCCGGATTGGCTTGCGCATAAATATTGCGGATGTACTTGCCCGTCAAGGCGTCGTAGTAGTCGAGGGTGCACTTGTTCGATCCCATGTTCCCCTCGTTGAGCAGGAAGAACCCTTTAATGTCGGTGCTTAGATCCTCCGGCGAGGGCTCCACCTGCTCCTCCTGATGAGGGATGATGTTCTCGTCGTCGCTGCGGCAGGCAGATACTGACAGGCTGAGTGCAAAGCAAAACAGAAAATACCTTAAGAGTTTCTCCATATTTCCTCCTTTTTTATATGATGACGTTCAGTTTTATCTTGAAGTTGGTACCCGGCATGGGATAGCACTGCACCACTTCGTATTGCTGATTGAAGATATTATTGACTTCGGCCGTAACTCGTAACACCCACCTGCGGAAAGGGAAACTGCACGACAGCGACAGGTCGCTGGTATACCACGGCTTGGTGTAATTCTCCGGAATGTTGGCGCTCGCCTCGTAGCGCTCGCCGGTGTAGATGAAGCTGTAATTGGCCGTCCATTGGCGGTAGGCGGCGGTGATGATGGCCGAAAAGGAATGCCACGGGATGTAGGGCAATTGTCCGCCGTAGAAGCGGCTTTTCTTGTCCGTATGGTCCATCGCCTTGTTGTAAGTGTATGTGACGTGAGAAGACACATCGGCCTTTCCCAAGCGCCAGTCTGCCTTTACCGAGGCATCAAGTCCCCAAATATGGCACAAGCCGAAGTTCATCATTGTCCAGCGGAACTGGTTGCTGGTGGGCATAGCCACGATTTTATCCTCCACTTCGTTGTAGTAGCCGTCGGCTTGCAACTCTATCCTTTTGAGGATGCGGCCGGGCCGGGACTTGCCGTATGTAAGCCCGACGTCGTACTGCGTGGTGTATTCGGGCTTCAAATCCTTGTTGCCGATGAAGGTATAATAGAGGTCGTTGAACGTGGGCATGCGGAATATGCGTTTGTAGAAAGCGCGAAGTGCAAGTTGGTCGGTCGAGGTGACGAATGGCTTGTAGCTGAATGCCACGGTGGGAGTCAGCTTGCTTTTATCGCCGGCCGCCCCGCCGCTCTTGCGGGTATGGTCGGCGGCATAAGTATGGAGCAGCGAGAATTGTGCGGAGAGCCTGTCCCAATGCAGACTTGCAGACAGGGCGGATAGAAACGTCCACCGTGTAGGATAGACAAAGTTCACGAGGTCTGCATTAAGATGGTTGTACTGTATGTCGTTGGAGAGGGAGACCGACCACCATTCGCATACATCATAGAGGTGCGAGGCCGAGAAGTAGGCTTCGGTCTGGCGATAATGGTTGTCGGTGTACATCGTGGTCACATCCAGCCGCGGGTCGCTGAGATAGTGCAGGTAATCGTAAGCCACTTTGACATTTGCAAGCAGTGTATAACGGTCGGTGAATTGGCGGCGCAGCGAACCTTGTCCGAACACCGAGGTGTCCCATTGACGGTCTTGATGGCGGAACTTGCCGGGTTCTTCACGCACGGCGGCACCGGGGAAGCCGCGTTCGCTGTTGTAGAAATAAACCTTGGCACGCCACTCGCCGCGGGGAATCCGGCCGAACAAAGCTGTCTCCATACGAAAAGCACGCACATCGCCGTTATGGCGTACCTCGGTGGTATCGTATCCGTTCTTTTTGGCATAGCGGAAACGGTAGCGTCCCGAAGTAGTCATATACTCGGTGCTGAGCTGGGAGCTGAGGTTGTCGGAAAGCTTATGTTCCCACAGGACAGAAGGGTTATAGGTGTCAAACGACCCGGCTTTGAGTGCAATATTGAGGTTATCTTTCTTGTCTTTCCCGGCAAATTCGGGCTTGCGTGTCTGCAGATAGACGGCCGATGCCGATGCGAAATCTCTGGCGGGTTGCAGAATGGTGGACTTTTGCCCGTTGTAGAGTTGCAGAGCCTCCATATTATCGAGTGAAAAGCGGCCTAAATCTATCTGACCGTTCTGCGCATTGCCCAGTTGTACGCCATCATAGAAAACTCCCGTATGGTTGGTGCCTAAAGAACGCACGTTGACGGTTTTCAGTCCGCCGATACCGCCATAGTCCTTGATTTGTACACCTGCGAAGTAACGCATGGCGTCGGCCACGCTGTGAACGCTCAGTCGTTGAAGTTCCTTGCCAGAAAGTTGTTGTACGGGAATTATGGTGTGGCGAGACTGCTGTGCCGTGATGACAACCTCCGACAAATGCTGAACACTGTCGAGGCGGCTCGGCCTATCCGAATCTCCGACATGCTGCGCCATCATACACTTGGCAAATGCGCACAACACAAATACCGGCAGCAAGCGTCTGCTGAATATGAGTTTCCTTCTTGACATTTTCAATCTTAGCCCATCCCGAGGGTGCTTTGAATGACAATGCAAAAGGCAGGTCTTCTGACTTGTCGCCCGATGGCAAACGTCTTCCCAAGAATCTCAGTGACGTCATGTTTGCCCGAAAATGCGACTTACAGCTGCAGGACAGTTCGGGATTTTCACCCGATTCCCTTTTAATCATCCGGTTGCGGGGTCGATAGTTTAGAATAAACCCGGATAAACGGATGAACCAAATGCGGTGTAAAGGTATGATTTTTTAGGATAAAATAGCAAACTTTTCAGAAGAAAGTAGAAATTAGCGACGCTTGGCGGCAAAAAACTCTTTCATCAATGCGGCAGACTCTTCTGCAAGTATCCCCTTTACCACTATTGTTTTAGGATGCAATGCCTGTGGAGCATAGCGCCGATATCCCCGCTTCTCATCTTCGGCGCCAAACACCAGACGCCCCATCTGTGCCCAAGCGATGGCACCGGCGCACATCACACAAGGTTCCACTGTGACATAAAGCGTACATTCATTCAGGTATTTCCCACCAAGCGTTGCAGCCGCAGCAGTGATGGCCTGCATCTCGGCATGGGCCGTGACGTCGGTCAAAGTTTCCGTCAGGTTATGCGCACGGGCTATGATACGTTCTTTGCACACCACCACCGCACCTACGGGAACTTCGCCCCGTTCACCGGCCTTTTGCGCTTCGAGAAGCGCTTGCTTCATATAATGCGTATCGTCCACGAGAGTATCTGATTTATTCCATCGGTTTGTCATTATTTATCGCTCCGTATCAACTTCATACCATCTTCTTATCATGTTTTTATCATGTTCTTGTCATGTTCTTGTTATGTTCTTATCGTCTTCGTATCATGTTCGTATCATCTTTTTACCATCTTCGTATGTCCTTCGTCTCTATAGACAAGGAACAAACAAGGAATAAATACGGAACATATACGGAATAAATGCGGTTCTGACAAGGTTCTGATACGGGAAAAAGCGGCTTCGTCATCTCCTCATATCATGTTCGCCGAATAAGGTCGGATAGTCCTCTTCCATATTTTTATGGATAAACATAAGGATGGTCTCGCGCAACCAGCGCGACTTGTTCGTTATCTTATACCTTTCAAGATAACGGTCCACGATGCGCTGTTCTTCTTCGCTCATCAGGCACACCATGCGCTGTTCGCGTTTCGGTTCTTCGGGTGTTGCTTTTGCACACGTTTTATCTCTCTTTCTCATATCTTCTGCAAAATTACTTTTACTTCCGTAAAAACAAAACGAACCTGCATGTTTTTTACACCCAAAGCCTTAAGGGCACGGCCTAAGCCTCTTTTCATGGCAATTTTCCGACTTTTTTCGGTACGTTGCACACCTGCTCCCACACTCTTTGTCCATAGGTTGCGGATGCTTATCCGCAGCGTGCGTTTACCCGTTCGCACACTGCGTTTTTATATCCGTGCACCGCAAACAGAGATGCATACACGAATCGTACAACTTTTCTCCGTGCATCGAACAGCTTTGGAGTATATACCGAACAGCTTTTCGCTATACATCCACCTTCGCTCATCCGCACTTCGCATCCACACCGCACATTCTGTCACACTTCCTAAAACAGAAAACCAGTTCAGCAAAACAACGGAGAATCTAAACGAAAGAGAAACAACGCATGCGAAACGGCAATGAATACGGGAGACTATTCGTGGGAGATGCCTTCAGTACGGACTAAAACGAGCGGCAGATCGGCACTTTTCGGGCACTTCAGCCGATATTTTCGCTGTACGCAACAGTTTTTTCCTTTGTTTATTTTTGCAAGAAGAAGAAAAAACGTATTTTTGGGAATCTTTAAAATAACTTAGAAGAATGAAACAGATACATTATTTCATTTTCTGTTTGCTCGCAGTAGCTGCAATCAGCCTTAGCTCATGTGAAAAAGACAAGGACAAAGTTGTTCAACCGGCCATAACCAACCAGAGCTGGCAAGAGGGAGTGCCCGTGGAAATCACTCCCAACGAAACGCTGACCGTGACTTTTAATGCTGCCGCCAAATGGAGAGCAGGCACCAACTCCATCTGGTGTGAAATTCTTAACAAATCGGGGAACGCAGGAAAAAGCACCCTGCAGCTTTTAACAAAATCCGGCACCACAACCGATCGGACTTCCGAGATACTCATCACCGTGGAGGGATATGACAAGGCTGTCAGCTTCCAAGTGACACAAAAAGCCGGCGAAGTTCCTCAGGAAGAAACAGAAGACATGAAGGTCAACACAAAGGTGGCCGAGTATCTAAGAAAAAACTATCTGTGGAATGATGAGTACAAGACAATGCCCCTTGACTATACAAAGAATTATGAGGACTTTTTCTATGGGACTCTGGAGGCCATGAAAACCAACACCTTAGATAAGAAGCCATATACCGGAAACGATGGGAACACCTACTATAGCCTCTTCTCTTATATCCAAAAGAAAAATCCCATCACCAAGACCCGTGCCAAGCTGGTGGAAAAAGAACTCAGCTATAGCTTCGGCATCACAGGCATCACTCCTTTTCTCATAGGCAATGACTCTGTTTGCTTCGCCATACGGGGCGTATATCCCGACTCACCCGCTACGGCCGCAGGCCTAAAGCGAGGAACTATAATCGGCAAGATAAACAATGAAAGGCTAAGCGAAAGCAATTGGGGAAAAAAATATTATGCACTGCGGTCACCAGATGCAATCTCATCCCTCACCCTGACGGAAATAGAGGTTGTAAACAAAAAGTGGGAAGAGGCCAAGAATATCAGTCTGACTTCGGACGCAATATACCTGAACCCCGTAATCACAAGCAAAGTGACAGAGATAGACGGGCACAAGATAGGCTATTTAGTCTATTCGGAGTTCGAAGCGGCTTTCGACCAAGAGCTGTTCGACGTTTTCAAGAAGTTCAAGACCCACAACGTCACCGATCTGATTCTGGACTTACGCTACAACGGTGGCGGACACACCATCTCCGCCAACCTGATAGCAAGCTGTATTGCAGCCGAAACTTCCGAAGGAAAAGTCTTCTCAAGTTTGCGCTTCAATAAAGAAAGAATGGAAAAGCGCGGCAACAAGCGCAAGGATGAGCCGTTCACATACCCCGACCTCTATCCCAATCTGGATGAAAAGCTGACGAAGGGTGGCCTCGGTCTGAAAAAAGTATACTGCCTCGTGGGAGAAGGCACAGCTTCATCGAGTGAACTGGTAATCAACAGCCTGAAAGGAATCGATTTGGAAGTTATATTGATAGGCAAAACCACCACAGGCAAAAATGTAGGTATGGAAGTGGAGAACTTTGCTGTTGAAGGAAACATCTATGAAGTAGTCCCCATCACATTCCAAAGCTACAACGCCAAAGGATTCGGAGACTACGAAAAAGGCTTCAAGCCGGACTGGGATATGAACGAGACGGTTCAAATCAAAATATATCCGGATTACGGCACAGACGATGAACCTCTGTATGCCAAGGCCATTGAGTTGATCACCGGAAAGAGTCCGATGAAGAGCACCAGCACACGCAGCACAGGCAAGGCTTTGAAAGTTCAGGAAATCAAAGCCCCCGCCATATACCGCCCGGGCTATAACGCCATGCTGAAGAAATACGAGGAAGACTAATGGCCAAGCACAATCTGCTTGGTGCAGCCGGCGAAGATGCCGTAGCCGAATATCTGAAGAAACACGGTTACGGCATCCTCCACCGCAACTGGAGGAAGAACCATCTGGAGCTGGACATTGTAGCTACCAAAGACGATGAACTGATCGTCGTAGAAGTGAAGACCCGTAGAAATACGGACTATATTGAGCCACAGGATGCCGTGAATTGGCAGAAGATACGCCGCATCGTTGTAGCCGCTGATGCCTATATCAAGCACTTTGGCATAGATGCTGCCGTTCGATTCGACATCATTACCGCCGTAGGCCAACCCGGAGCATTCCGAATAGAGCACATCAAGGATGCTTTCTATCCGCCGATGTTCGGATAGGAGAAGAGTGAGAAACGATGGATCATTAATGCATATATAGCATGGATATAGAAAGTGTTCGCGAATATTGCCTGAGAAAAAAAGCGGTCACCGAATGCATGCCGTTCGATGAATACGCGCTCGTCATGAAAGTCATGGACAAGATGTTCGCACTCATCGACTTGGAGAGTGCCAACAAAGTCTGCCTGAAATGCGACCCCGAATACGCCCTCGAACTACGCGAACACCATTCTGCCATCGAAGCAGCTTATCACTTCAACAAGAAGTACTGGAACCAAATCTTTTTGGACGGAGACGTTGATGATAAGCTGGTGAAGCACCTGATAGATCACTCTTACGAAGAAGTATTGAAGAAGTTCACCAAAAAAATGCGTACCGAATATGAGACCATGCCCTGACACATTCCCGTTCCCGTTGGTTGCTTTGGACGAAACAGACTCCACCAACCAGCACCTCAGCCGGCTCTGCAACGAGCGGCAGGAAGCAATTGCGGAATTCACGACCGTTGTTGCCGAGTTTCAAACCGCCGGAAAAGGTCAGCGTGGCAATACATGGGAAGCCGAAGAAGGCAAGAATTTACTTTTCAGCTTCGTATTGTATCCCACATTTTTGGAAGCCCGCCGACAGTTCATCCTCTCGCAAATCGTTTCTCTCGCCATCAAGGAAGAACTCAGCAGATGGTCGGACGAGATCACCATCAAATGGCCGAACGACATCTATTGGAAAGACAAGAAAATCTGTGGCATATTGATAGAGAACGACCTTGCAGGGCATAACATCGCCCGTTCCATCTCCGGCATCGGAATCAATATCAATCAGGAGCTTTTCCGTAGCGATGCCCCCAACCCCGTATCATTGAAACAAATCACGGGTCAAGACCACGACCGGAGTAGCATCATGGCTCACATCCTCCGACGAGTAGAAATCTATTACAACAGCCTGCGAATGGAAGATCCCGACGCCTATTCGTCCGAGATTGCCGCCCGCTATGCCCGCTCCCTATACCGCCGTCGAGGACTTCATCCTTATGAAGATGGCAACGGTAAATTCCTTGCCCGCCTGCTCCGCGTAGAGCAAGACGGACGCCTTATTCTGGAAGATGAAAGCGGGCAGGAACGGCAGTATCTGTTCAAAGAGGTACAATATGTGATATAGGAAGCGTCCTGTGTTGTGCAGTCATAATAAAGGACAGGGAGGAATCTTATTTGATTTCCGCCTCTATCTTCTTTATCCTTTCCAGCGTATTGCCGGCTTCCATGGAGGGAAATAGTTGGAGTACTCTTTGCAGGTAGTTTTTGGCTTTGGTATAATTATTAATGAACAGATCGGACAGGCCGTTACGGTAGCGGGCATACTGCATTCGTGTAGGAGAAGAGAGCTTTTTGTAGTCATCATCCAGCTTCTTTCGATCCTTCTCGGCTTGCAGATAATAGTAGTTGCCTAAATAGATATTGGCTTGCAGATTATCGCCGTCCAAGGTCAGCACCTTCTCGTAGAGCTTCGAGGCTTCTTTTTCCCTGCCTCTCATCAACTCCATCTCGGCACAAGCCACCAGCGCAGGCACGTCTTCGGGATGGCGCTGCAAGAACTCCCTATAAAAAAGGAAAGCCTTGTCGTAGTTCCGCTCTTCTTTGTAGTGCACCGCCAATTCATTGGCCAAACGTGAAACGACCGCACTGTTCTTGTCAACGTTGGTCCAATAGAACATCTCCGTCTGGTCGGTACCGGCATCTGCCGCTTGGCGGAACAGGCTCACCGCATACTCATCTTTACCGGCAGAAAGAGCCTCGGAGACTTTCTGCAACAACGTATTGACCGACTGTGCCGGGAGCGACAGCGGAAGAAGAAAAAAGAAAGAGAACAGTAAGGTCAGGGTTTTCATTTCCAAATAGTTTAAAAGTCCGATATATCTCATTGAAGTTCAATGACAAAAATACGAATTAGCGGCCTAATCTTCAATAGGGGAAAGTAGAAAAATAGTTAATCTTATTGGTCCAGATCGCCTTTTTCTGCGTACATTTGCCAGCATCGCTTAAGTAAACGCCCCGATGAGTTACGAAAACAAACAAATTCTGCAAATAGCACTACCCTCCATCGTATCGAACATCACCGTTCCGTTGCTCGGTTTAATCGATGTGGGCATCGTGGGTCACTTAGGCTCACCGGCCTACATCGGCGCCATTGCCGTGGGCGGAATGCTTTTCAATATAATCTACTGGATTTTCGGATTCCTGCGCATGGGTACCGGCGGCATGACCTCGCAAGCATACGGCAAACGAGACTTACCTGAAATCGTACGCCTATTGTTGCGTTCAATGGGTGTGGGACTGGCAGTGGCGTTTTGCATCATTACGCTGCAAGTCCCCATCAGGCAACTGGCGTTCTTGCTGATCCATCCCACGGACGAAGTCAAGAGCCTCGCAACAATCTATTTCCACATCTGCATCTGGGGTGCGCCGGCCATGTTGGGATTATATGCCCTTACCGGTTGGTTCATCGGCATGCAGAACTCACGCATCCCCATGTACATAGCCATCACACAGAATATTGTCAACATCATTGCCAGCCTCTGCCTGGTCTATCTGTGCGGCATGAAGGTAGAGGGAGTGGCATTGGGGACACTCATCGCCCAATATGCCGGATTCCTGATGGCGCTTATTTTATGGATGCGACATTACGGCAGGTTGAGGAAATTTCTTAGAATACCGAACGGCAGATTGCAAACGACCGGAAGCAGCAGAGGAGAAACGATTTGGGAGAAAAAAGCGATGCTCCGTTTCCTACGGGTGAACCGTGACATTTTCTTGCGCACACTCTGCTTGGTTGCAGTCACACTGTTTTTCACCTCGGCAGGAGCCTCGCAAGGAGAAATCATTCTGGCAGTAAATACGCTGCTGATGCAACTCTTCACCTTGTTTTCGTATGTGATGGACGGATTTGCCTATGCCGGCGAAGCATTGAGCGGCCGGTATATAGGCGCACGCAACCGAAAAGGATTTGCAAATACGACACGGCTCTTATTCGGCTGGGGCGCAGCAATGGCGGCACTTTTCACGGCTGTTTATGCAACGGGCGGCAGTGCCTTCCTCGGACTGTTGACAGATGACAAAGAAGTGATAGCTGCCGCCGGCACCTACTTTTATTGGGCGCTTGCCATACCCGTTGCAGGCATTGCCGCTTTCATCTGGGACGGCATCTTCATCGGTGCCACCGCAACACGCGGCATGCTGCTATCTATGGCAACGGCCGCCATCAGTTTCTTTGTCTTATACTACACATTCCGTCCCGCATTGGGCAACCATGCACTATGGCTGGCTTTCCTCGTCTACCTTTTCATGAGGGGAGCAGTGCAAACGGGATTGAGCCGGAGAGTGGTCAGGAAAGCCTTTGCCTCTTCACTACCCTAAGAGCCTGAGTTCGGCATAGGCGGTTGCTTTTGCTAAAGATGAGGGGCTTCATCCTGTCGGAAAGATATTCCTTGAACGCACCGGTTTACAGCGAGATTAGGCAGAAGAGAACCTTTCAGGCCGACTGCCCTCCTCCTGTTTTGACAGCTGCAAGCCTTTGCCGTGACAGACGCAAGTGTTCAAGCCGACAGACACTTGTGTTTGACGTGACAGACACAAGTGTTTGAGCCGTCAGACACAAGCGTCTGACAAGGTAGAGATAAACACCTGATAGCCAATGAGTTTTAAAACGAAAGACACAAGTCTACGGGTGAGGTTACCGACCTGCTTCTTATCCCTAACTCAGGTTAAGAAGTCAGCTTCGAGGCAGGTATTCTTCAGCATCTTGGCAAACAGGCCGTCACGTCTCTGCAAATCATCGGGAGTACCGGTTTCAACCACCCTCCCGTTTTCCAGAACAACAATTTTGTCGGCATTGGCAATGGTACGCATGCGATGAGCGATGATAAGCACCGTTTTGTCGCACACCAACTCGGAGATGCCGGCCTGTATGCGCGTTTCATTCTCTACATCGAGCGAAGCGGTAGCCTCATCCAGCAATACAATCGGAGCATCCTTCAGCAAAGCACGGGCTATGGAGATGCGCTGGCGCTCTCCACCGGAAAGCGTTTCACCGTTCTCGCCGATAACTGTTTCATACCCCTGAGGCATCCTGTCGATAAACTCGTCGCAACGTGCCAAACGGGCAACGCGCATCACTTCCTCATCCGTAGCGTCACGCCGCCCTATACGGATATTATCTTTGATAGAGGCATTGAACAACACTACATCTTGAAAAACAACGGAGTAATTCTTCAACAATGCTTCCGGATCTACCAAACCGATATCTTGTCCGCCCAACGTGATACGTCCGGACTGTATATCCCAAAAACGAGCCGCCAACTTGGCAGCCGTACTCTTTCCACTGCCCGAAGGACCGACCAATGCTGTTATCTCTCCCTGACGCGCAGTAAAAGAGACGTTTCTCAAAACCTCTTTCCCCGTTTCATAGGCAAAATCCACCTGATTGAATTCGATATCATAGTTCCGGGGATGAAAATCCGTTATTCCTTTCTGCACAGGCAGCGCCTCCATTTCATTCATACGGTCGATGCGGATATCCAAATAAAACAAGGCCGCCAAGTTGTTCATCACCTCATTGACGGGCGCATAAATGCGCGAGCCTATAACCATGAATATGAGATAAGCAAAAAAGTCCAGCACGCCGGTACTCAAAAGATGCGCTCCCACAATGATAACACTTGCCAGTCCTAACTTCAGAAAGCTTTGCGCACCATTCACCAAAACTCCCATCAACAGTTCGTTGCGGGTAAGTACATTTTCATAAACAGTGATTTTCTTATCCAGTTCCTCCAAATAATCCTCCTCCCGGTTGTAAGACTTGATTTCCTGGATGGTCTCCAACCCCTCCTGTATATGTTCGCTGACATGACGCTTATTCAGATAAAGACTTTCGTTACCCTTACGCATCTCTCTCTTTGCCAGCAAAATAACCGCAAATGCAATCGGCACCACCCAGAACAATGCCAAAGTCAGTTGCCAATTGTAGAATGCCATGCCGACGGCAATCAGCGAAATGCTGATGACAGAAGCAAACAACTGAGGAACGGCATGCGAAAAAGTATGTTCCAAATCGGTACAATCATCCATGATGGTAGCGGTAAGGTCGGAAAGATTCTTCTCTCCAAAGAAGGCAAGCGGCAATATGCGCAACTTCTCGGCAAGAGAAATACGCCGATTGGCACTTTCCTCATATACCGTAGTATAGGTGTTGCGATATTGCAAAACGGCAAAGCCGTACATCAACATCATAAAGCAGATGCCGAGCAAAGCATAATAAAGAAATCCACGAACCGCCGACACTTCCGGATTAAGTGCCGGACGCAAATAATCATCCAGAAAGAAGAAAACAAACACTGCCGGCAGCATCAAAGCAATATCCAGCAAAACAGTAAAAAATATCCCTTTACAGAAATCCTCCGCACCTTTTTTCGAAAGAGCAAAACGCTTTTGAATTGTATCAAGCATGAGTAGCCTCCTTTCCTATTGTCCAGCAAACCGATTGCCGGTATTCATTCCACATACGGTTATATATTCCTTGTTTTCTTATCAGTTCGGCATGTGTGCCTTGTTCGGCTATCCGCCCCTTGTCTATGACAAGAATATTATCGGCATCGATGATGCTCGTCAGGCGATGGGCAATCATCAGCACGGTCTTACCGCACATCAGTTGCTTGATGGCTTGTTGTATCAAGTACTCATTTTCCGGGTCGGCAAAAGCGGTAGCTTCATCCAGCACAACAATGGGAGCATTCTTGAGAATGGCGCGTGCCAACACAATGCGTTGCTGTTCGCCACCGGAAAGATAGGTCCCTTCCACGCCTATTTTAGTGTCCAGTCCCAACGGTTGCCGGTCGATGATTTCACGGCATTGTGCCATATCAACGGCACGTTGTACCTCGTCAGACGATGCTTGCGGATTGGCATACCTGATATTATCTAAAAGCGTAGTCTTGAAAAGTCTTGTGTTCTGGAAGACGAAAGAAACATGCTTCATCAGTACCTCCGGTTCAATGTCCCTGACATCCGCGCCACCTATCGTCACCTCTCCCTCATCGACATCCCAAAAACGGGGAACCAGACGGGCGATAGTGGTTTTACCGCCTCCCGAAGCGCCGACCAAAGCAACCGTCTTGCCTTGGGGAATAGTAAAACTCACCTTGTCGACAGCCTTTTGCGTTGCGCCGGGATAAGAAAACGACACTTCCTTGAAACAGATATCATATCCCTTCAACTGCTTGGGCGAAGACGAAACCGGCAAGCTATCATAAGAAAGCAACTTGTCCAACCTGTCGATGGCCTCGCTTGCCTGTCCCAATGCCTGATTGAGGTACATGCTTCTCATGATGTTCTGGGAGAAAACCGGAGTAATCAGTACAAACAGAAAGAAATCAAGCAGCACTTCCGCATAGCCACCCGAACGCCCTATGAGGAGAATGGCCAACGGGACAAGAAAGAAAACAAACCCGTTGATGATAATTGTATAGAACGACATAGGTTTCTCCCACATCATGGTATAACCAAAGACCATCTTATTGTAATTCTCGATGCTCCGATAGAAATTCTTGAAAGAATAGATGGTCTGCTGAAAAACCTTCACCACCGGAATACCGCGCACATACTCCACCGCTTCGGCATTCATCTCTTCGAGCGAACTCATATAGGATTGCATGAACCTACGACCTTTAGTTCCCATCATATACCCCATCATCAGCAAGGCAATAACAACAGGTATGATGCAAGCCAATCCGAGTTGCCAATTGAACCAGAAAATCAGTACGGCCGTTACCAACGGGACCAGAAAAGTACCCGCCAAATCGGGCAGTTGATGCGCCAGAAAGCTGTGGGTGACACTTGCATTATCATCTATTATCTTGCGAATACGCCCGCTCGTGTTGCAGTCAAAGAATCCCAAAGGCATGGCTGTTATCCGCCGCAGGGCTTCACGGCGCAGATTGGCCTCCACACGGAAAGCGGCAAGGTGCGAAGCCATCAGTGCCGCAAAGTAGAGGAAAACACCGGCTACGGCCACCCCTGCCGCCCACCAAGCATAGGCAATGACATTGGCCGAGACAGACATGCCGCCCGCAACCAACAATTCCTTGACAATAAGCCAAACAAGAATAAAAGGCAAAAGTCCTGCCAACGCACTGAGTGCGGACAAGAGCACAGATATGGGCAAAAGTATTTTACGCTTACCCATGTAATGTTGCAGTTTTTTTAGTGTATTCATTTTACTTATATTTAAATCAACGTGTCCAAAAGCGAACAATTGCTCAAAACATTCAAAAAAAAAAGAGAGCTTATATTTTCATAAGCCCTCTCCAACCTGTCCATTCAAATGTGATGTATTCTGCTACTATTTTTTCCGTTTCTTCCGGACCGACCTTATGTCTAATCAGTTCTTCGAGCATTGTAAACATCCAAACAGTATGCAGATGAATAGAAAAATCCGTTATATCAATATCCAGCTCCGCATGTTTCCGCTTCATATCCCCAAAATAATCTTTTACCAACAATGTGGATTTATCAGTAAACTCTTCTTTGAAATTCTCCATAGAAGAGCCTTGTGAGCGGAAAAACAACAATACCAACAAAGAGCGATATCTGCATATCAGCCCTATATATTCTTCTACCATATAACGGAAATAAGTCTCGGATTTATCGAGTATATCGACTCCCTGCCGGCCATGATGTTCGTGCAGCATACTTTCCAACGCCCGTGTCACGGGGCGCACCACCATGCAGAATATTTCATCCTTCCCTTTGAAATAATTATAGATGTTACTCAAACCTACCTGTGCCTCCTCTGCGATATCGCGCATGGATGTTTTCAGGAAACCTTTCTCCTGAAATTTCTTCTCTGCTGCCGACAGAATGTTCTCCCGAATATCGTCCTTAGGAATTTGCATGGTTACGCTGTGAAACTGAATGTTTTCCGGAAACAAAGAAAGGAAAGTTTTCACTTCCCGACAATACCTATTTATTGTGATTTTGTCAAGAGAACATTATCCATGAAAAAAACGTTATCTTTGTTAAGAGCTAAAGATAAGGTAACATGAATAAGAGTATGATTGTACAAAAGACCTTTCCCGTGCAAGGCATGAGTTGCGCTTCATGCGCCGCACGGGTAGACAAGACACTGAATCATCAACCCGGCGTCAGCAAAGCCACCGTGAACTACGCTTCGGGAATGGCGACCGTGGAGTACGACAGTGCGCAATGTTCGCCCGAAGCCTTGCAGAAGGCCGTGCAGGATGCCGGATATGACCTGCTGATTAGGCAAGACAAGCATACGCTCGAAGAAGTCGAACAAGCCCATGACAAAAGATATGCCGCATTGAAGTTCCGCACCGTTTGGGCCATTGCGCTTTCCTTTCCCGTCGTGGTCGTAGGCATGTTCTTCATGGACATGCCATACGCCAACCTCCTGATGTGGGCGTTCTCTACCCCCGTCGTCTTCTGGCTGGGCAGAGGATTCTTCGTCAGTGCATGGAGGCAGCTGAAGCATGGCAACGCCAATATGGACACGTTGGTTGCCAACAGCACCGGCATAGCCTATCTGTTCAGTCTCTTCAACATGCTTTTTCCCGACTTCTGGATGGCAAGGGGCATTCACCCGCATGTCTACTTCGAGGCGGCAAGTGTCATCATCGCCTTCATTCTGCTGGGACGGCTGCTCGAAGAGAAAGCCAAAGGCAACACGTCATCCGCCATCAAGAAACTGATGGGACTGCAACCAAAGACGGTAATCACCGTCTCTCCGTCGGGCGAACAAAAGGAGATTCTTATCGAACAGATACATCCCGGCGACATCGTTCAGGTGAGGCCGGGTGAGCGCATTGCCGTAGACGGCATCGTGACGGAGGGGACTTCGTATGTGGATGAGAGTATGCTGAGCGGCGAACCCATAGCGGTGGCCAAACAGAAAGACGCCAAAGTATTTGCCGGCACCATCAACCGGACGGGTAGCTTCTTGTTCCGGGCGGAGAAGGTGGGAACAGATACGTTGCTCGCCAAAATCATCCATATGGTGCAAGAAGCCCAAGGAAGCAGAGCACCGGTGCAGCAATTGGCAGACAAGATAGCGGGCATATTCGTGCCCGTCATCATCGGCATTGCCTTATTCTCGTTCGGCGTATGGATGATATTCGACATCGAAAATGGCTTTACACATGGCCTGCTGGCACTCGTCACAGTGCTCATCATTGCCTGCCCGTGTGCTTTGGGACTGGCCACTCCTACCGCCATCATGGTAGGAATAGGCAAGGGGGCAGAAAGTGGCATACTGATAAAGGATGCAGAAAGCTTGGAAACCGCCCGGCAGATAGATACCGTTGTTTTGGACAAAACCGGCACTGTGACCGAAGGCCGCCCGATGGTCAGTTCTTTGACTTGGAGCACAGACGCCGGAGAAGCGGCAAGTATCTTCCATGGTTTGGAGCGTCTGTCTGAGCACCCGCTTGCGGAAGCCGTAGTGCAACACTTCAAAGGGACGGTTCCTACCGACATCGAGCACTTTGAAAGTGTCACGGGCAAAGGTGTCAAGGGAGAAGTGCAAGGCCGCACCTACTATGCCGGCAACCTGAAATGGCTGGAAGAGAAGCGGATTGCCGTCAGCCGGGATTTATCCGACGAGGCAGCCCGCCTGACAGCAGACGCCCAGACCGTGATTGGGTTTGCCGATGAAAAAGAAGCATTGGCCGTGGCCGGAATCACAGACCGGATAAAGGAGACTTCCGTCCGGGCCGTCGGCCAACTGCGCTCTGACGGCATTGAGGTGTACATGCTGACGGGAGACAACGAAGCAACCGCCCGTGAGATTGCACGCAAAGCCGGAATAGTCCATTACAAGGCCGGGGTACTGCCGCAGGACAAGGCTGCTTTCATTGCCCAACTGCAAAAAGAGGGTCGGAAAGTAGCTATGGCGGGCGATGGTATCAACGACAGTGCCGCCCTTGCTCAAGCCGACTTGAGCATCGCTATGGGAGGCGGAAGCGACATTGCCATGAATGTGGCGGGTATGACCATCATCTCTTCCGACCTGACCAAGATATCGGAAGCGTTCAAATTGTCAAAGCTCACCGTGCGCACCATTCGCCAGAACTTGTTTTGGGCATTTATATATAATATAATAGGTGTACCCGTTGCGGCAGGTCTGCTCTATCCCATCAACGGCTTCCTGCTAAATCCGATGATAGCCGGCGCTGCCATGGCCTTCAGCAGTGTCAGCGTGGTGAGCAACAGCTTGCGACTGAAAAGAAAGAAAATACAAACGAAAGAAACGGCGGTAGAGGGCTCAGAAGCCCAAGTTGCACCGACCGGAGAACCGCAAGCAAGTAAACCAAGTGCGGAAGAAGCTCTGAAGAAGACCTTCAAGGTGGAAGGCATGATGTGCCATCACTGCCGCATGCGCGTAGAAAAAGCGTTGAACGGTATAGACGGTGTAAAGGCTTCCGTGAGCCTCGACCCTCCCACAGCCACCGTAGAGTTTGCAGGCGATGAAAAAACATTGGAAGAACTGCAAGCCGCAGTTACGGCAAATGCGGGCGAATATACGCTGAAGCAGGATTCCTGATTACGCAAAATATTTCGGACAGCTAAGGCAAAATTCTGGTTAAATAATTGGCCAGTTGATGGAGCATTCACAATCTATTACTTTCTAAAGCAAAAGGAGATAAAGCCGGACGAGGATGCGTCTAATATAAGTCATTAGAAAAGTTACGGGTTGTAACAGATAAATAATAAAAAGCCCTATCACACTCTATTTCTTGAGTAATGATATGGCTCTTTTTTCTGAAATTGAGTTTTTCCCATATAGGCAGCCTCCGCCGGAACGCTCATTTGTAAAATATTATACATGGATACGACAGGCGCAAATCGTATCTCGGTGCCGAAAGCCTCGTTCCTCGGTGAGGAAGAGGGTGTTCCTCGGTGTGGAACGACGTGTTCCTCGGTACCGAACATACGCCATCTCGAAGAAAAGGAAAAAGAAGAGTGCTATCCACTGAAAATCAAGCCAATAAACACTCTTCTTCTAAAAGAGACACACAAACTGTCTATTGTCATGTTTTTTCTACGTCAATCGAGCGAAAATGCACGAAACAAAACACTGCTAAAAGCTATATTTTGCCTTGACCCACACTTCCGAGTTGCGCTTGTACAGACCAAACATACCCTCATCGCCGCCAAACCAATCAAAGCCGGCAGAAAGACGGATGAGGTCGTTGAGGGCATAATCGGCGGAAAAGCGGCTGAACCATCCTTTGTGGTTCAAGTCGAAATAGGTAAAGTCGGAGAGCTGAAGCGTACTGCCCAACAGCTTCTTCGATACATTGACCGTCAGAAGTGAATTGTGACGAGGCTGGGCCATTTGCTCTTCGTACTTGAAAATGCTCTCACTCGAAAACTGTACCATCACCATCCATTCACCGGGTGCATACCAGTCGATTCCCGCCAACCAATTTATGGAGTTAAAACCTTTTTGGGAGGTGTGTGCAGCCTGCGGCCGATAGCTGAAATGCTTGCCGATGTTGAAAGCGGCTTCGCCACGCAATACAAACTGTCCGAGCGGTTTTGCCACATCACCTCCCACAAAACCCATCCGATAGTATCGGGGCGAGACGACGGTTCCTGCCGCCGACTGCCCATACATCAGCACCGGCATCTTATTCCACGTATGCAACCCTGCCAATGAAAAATCAATACCCGGCAAAGTAAAGGAAAGCCGCCCTCCATACTCCACATTCGACAGTTTGAAGGCCGGTGTGCCACCGGCATCATCCCACACCATAGGATGCACGGCGTTTTTCGGCAGAATACTCCACGGATTCCTCTCATCGGTCGGCAACATATAGCCCTGAAAAGTGGGAACGGCCACCAGCTCCAACTTCATCTTCTCGTTGAAGACAAAAAAGCGGAGGGCATTCACCGGCATGCGGATATCGTCATAGTCTTGTGCCAGAAATTCGCTCATGTCCATTGGCGAGAGCAAATCGGTGATGCGCACCCCGTCTGCCGCTCCCCAGATAACTATCTGCCTTCCAAAACGGAAACCCCAATGTTCCTTCCGATGGTCGAGATAGGCTTCGCGCAGTTCAAATCCGGTGCGTTCCTTCAGCAGAGCATTGTAAGTGGCATTGAGCGAGACAAAAAGCGATGACGCGCCAAACGTCTTCTCTATCTCGCCACGCATACGGGTGCGAGAAGCCATGAAATCGTTCGGGTTGTCCGTACGCAGGGCATGATAGGTGTCGACAAACCCTTTGAGTCTCCACGAAGCCCCACCCCCTTCCTGACACCACGCCCCATGTATGGAGCAGAGGAACAGAACAGGCAGGTACAAGCCTGTAATGAGTTTTTTCCTGTCTTTCATCATAAGCTGCCTTTTTCCAGTGTGGTTACGTTAAACCCAGACTCTTCCATCGGGAGGTCGTATTTCGGACTGATAATCTCAATAGTTGTCTGGTGGCCGGTCTGCACGTTAGCCATGTGCATCTTCAATGCCACCCAATAGCCCTGCACTTGAGCGATGTCCGACATTTCAAGCCGCCGATGCAGCTTGCCCATCTTGTCGTAATACTCTACCTTCACGGGAATCAGACAATCTTTCCGTATCCATGAGATTTTCTTGGAAAAAATATCACGGCTATCCTTAGATACAGATTCCAGCTTCCAGCATTTATGCCCTTCCAGCGTTTCCTCTCCCAGCAATTGGTGCGTATCTTCATCCACGCTGCGACGCCCCATATCGTCATACGTAAAGTCGCTGCCCATGAAGTAGTCTTGCTTGGCGGACGAACCGCTGATGCGCCGGGTCTTTTTCATAGCCGGAAGATAAAGCCACTTGTCATCATCCTTGTCAGGAGCGTCATAATCCCACGTGAGAAAACCTGTCCCCTTCACGTCACCGGGGTAGAGGAAGAACATAAGTCCTTTGCGGTCTTCCTTCTCCTTGCCCACATCAATGGAATAGGAGACGAGTCTGCGCTCGCGAACGCTGCCACGCTTGTTGATAAGTTTCATCACTAACTCCGAACGACGAGTATTTCCGTCGGGACGGTCCTTAACTTTCCGGGCTATCTCCCTGCCCGTCTGCGCAAATGAAGCGATGCCGAACAGAGCCGTCATCGCAAGAGTAGAAAGTGTACGTTTCATGTTTCTCATCTGTTTTTTCATTGATTATTTTCTATGGAATTCACTTCTTTTCCGAAAATCCTGAACTTGTGGAACAGCACCGGCGTAATACACAAATCGGCCACGAGCGCCGAAAGAATACCTGCAACCGAAAGTATCCCCATGTGCATGAATGATACACTCTCGGAAGTGGTATAGATGGCAAAGTTCACTGTGATAATGACGCTGGTAAGCACCAACGGCGTGCCCACGATACGGAACGACCGCAGAATGGACGAGCGGTAGTTGCGCTGTCTGTCGAATTCCAAATGCCCGTGGTTGATGAAATGGATGGTGTCGTCCACCGCCAATCCTAAAATCATGGGCATGATGGTAGCTGTCATCATATCAAGCGGATAGTCCATCCAGCCCATCAGTCCTCCCACCACAATTGCCGGAGTAATATTGGGAATCAAGCCTATCAGCCCTATGCGCACACTGCCGAAGACAATCATCATCAGCACTCCGATGATGAGCAGGGCTATCACAAACGAGTATAGCTGTCCACGCGCCACGTATTGCATCATCACCGTGAACTGCGGGATGCTGCCCACTGTGGTCACCGTAGCTTCGGGATAAAGCCTCCGGGCGCATGCAACGATATCCTCCAGCTCGCGCTCGGCCTCACCGGAATTATAATCGTTCAGCTCCACCATCAGGCGCAGGCGGCGATATTCGTAGTCCACCCAATACTCCCCCTCGCTGCCGCCTGCATTTTCATAGAGCAGCAACAGTTGCGCCACCTCGTCCGCATTGTCGGGAACAGTATAAAAAGCCGCATCACCATCGTGCAGTGTCTGATTCAGGTCTTTGAGGATGTTCAGCACCGAAGAAGTGCGCTTGGTGAGCGGATAGCGTGAGGCATGTTGCGCTAACGAATCGAGCCTGACAAGCGCAGCAGGAGATTTGCTCATCCCGTCTTCAGGAAACTCTATCATCACATCGTAGGTATATATCGAACCAAGTTCGCTCTCACTTATCTCAAGCAGGTTCCTCACGTATGCTACTCTCCGTCCCATGGTGCGCTCAATATCGAATGCCGTTTCTATTTTCATGAGTTGATAGATGAGAACGGCCATCAGCAGACCTGCCACCCACAAAATGAGCGTGCCTCGGCGCAAAACTCCGGCACCGAAAGCCTCTAATCTGCAATCCATCCATCGCCCGCCAGCCTCTTGCAGTTTCTCATTCGGCTTGCCGTCCCGTCCGAAGCTCAGCAAAGCGGGCATTATCGTAATGGTGATGAAGAAAGAAAACAGTACGCAGAGAGAGGCCGCTATGCCGATGAAACGCATTGGCTGCATGGGAATGGCAAGAAACGACAGCAGTGCCGCAAATGTAGTGAGTGCGCTGAAGAGCACCGGCCACCCCATCTCGCCTATGGTTTCCTCCACCGCCAAACACCGCTGCCCATGCGTCAGGAACCGCCGTTTAAAGAAAGAGTATACGTGAATGTTATAGGCCACAGCCACAGCAAAAGTCAGCAGCATGGGAATCAGCATCATGCCACTATCGATGGTGAGCCGGAAATATCCTAAAATGCCATAAGCCATGACAATGGCACCTACGGCGGTAAGCGGCGGTACCACCACCCCTCTGAAAGAGCGTGTGACAAGCAGTAGCACCACGATAGAGAACAGTGTGGCAAGCCCCATCACGCGAGGCATCTCCTTACCCACCCACTCCATTTTAGCAAAGGTAACATAGGGTAGCCCGGTTCCTTTAGGGTGTATGCGGGCATACCGTTCTTTGGTTATAATGCGCTCCAATTCTCTGCCCGTAAGCATTTCGGGAGAAACGGAACCTTTGCCTTTATTCCATACCGAATCCTCAGGAAAGGGTCTCAGTTTAAGGAAAATCCATGTCAGCCTGCCATCTTGCGAAACGAGCCGATCGGCAATGTATGGCTTCTGAAAGGCTTTCCGCCGGATTTCGGCCAATCCGTCTTCGTCGGACGGAATCGTTTCGGGCACAATCTGCTCAATAGTCATTCCATCCTCGCTACCCACCATAAACTCTATGTCTGTGATGGAAGTTATCTTGTCGGCGTACGAAAGGCTGTCGAGCAGTTCGTTGGACAACTCGCGGATGAGTTCAAGGTTCGCTTTCGTAAACGTATTGTCGCACCGTGTGAGGACAGCCACAAAATTGTCATTTCCGAATATCTCTTTAAACTCATCGGTTTTCACAAGCATCGGGTCGTCTTCGAGAAAATAATCGTTCCACGAAGAACTGATGTTGAGGTAACGCAAACCGGCGAAACTTATGCCTAACAGCAAAACAAACAGCCCCAAGACGAGCCGGCGTCTTTTCACAATCCATTTGCCTCTCCGGGCAAACCAGCAGTTGATTTTTTCGATGTTCATACTTAATTGATGTTTTTAAAAAAGAACAAGTTTTCGTTTTGTTCAAAAAAAACGAAGCGAGCCGCTCTTTTCGGGCGGCTCGCTTCGTTGAATGATAATATGATGATGTATTCTAAATGCCTCATATAGAATTCGGTTATACAGTTTTTTTTGATATGAGAGTAATATACCTTTATTCTCGGATGCAAATTTCGTAATGTATCAGCACCGATACAATACCTTAAAATAGTGATTTTTCATTAAGCTCTCATAACCAATGGTTATAAAATCTCTCCCTTCCATATCAAAATTTAATTGCAGTGGAAGATAAAAAAAGGGACAAGTTCATTTTTTATGCACTCTGTTTGCATTATCTTTGCCGAAACAGAGAAACAAATTTAAAGAATTATGGCAACATACAAAAGAATCTTGCTGAAACTCAGCGGTGAAAGCCTGATGGGAGAAAAGCAGTACGGCATCGACGAGAAACGCCTTGCCGAATATGCAGCGCAAATCAAGGAAATACATGGAATGGGCATACAGATAGGCATCGTTATCGGCGGCGGAAATATCTTCCGGGGGCTGAGCGGTGCCAACAAGGGCTTCGACCGTGTGAAAGGCGACCAGATGGGAATGCTGGCAACCGTCATCAACAGCCTTGCACTAAGTTCTGCGCTGGTGGCTGCCGGCGTGAAGGCCCGTGTGCTCACCGCCGTGCGCATGGAGCCTGTCGGCGAGTTCTACAATAAATGGAAAGCCATTGAATGTATGGAAGCCGGCGAAGTGGTCATCATGTCGGCCGGAACGGGCAACCCGTTCTTCACTACCGACACAGGTTCCAGTTTGCGAGGCATCGAGATAGAAGCCGACGTGATGCTGAAAGGAACACGCGTGGACGGTATCTATACCTCCGATCCGGAAAAAGACCCCACCGCCACCAAATTCCACGACATCACCTACGACGAAGTGCTGAGGCGCGGACTCAAAGTGATGGACCTCACCGCCACCTGCATGTGCAAGGAGAACAATCTCCCCATCATCGTATTCGACATGGACACCGTGGGCAACCTGAAGAAAGTGATGCAAGGCGAAGAAATAGGCACACTGGTACATAATTAAACCCGAAATTAATTATATTTGCACAGTTTCAAACCAAAGCAACCTCAAAACAGAAACAATATGAGAGACGTAAAAGAAATCTTAGACGAAGCGCAAGAGAAAATGGATATGGCAGTGATGTATCTGGAAGAAGCACTGGTACACATCCGCGCAGGCAAAGCTGATACCCGTTTGCTGGACGGCATCCGTGTAGATTCTTACGGCAGTATGGTGCCCATCAACAACGTGGCGGCCGTGACTACTCCCGATGCACGCAGCATCGCCATCAAGCCTTGGGACAAAAGCATGTTCCGCCCCATCGAAAAAGCCATCATCGACTCCAACCTCGGCATCATGCCCGAAAACAACGGCGAGATTATCCGCATCGGCATTCCGCCACTGACCGAGGAACGCCGTAAACAACTGGCCAAGCAATGCAAAGGCGAAGGCGAAACAGCCAAAGTGAGTGTGCGCAACGCCCGTCGCGACGCCATCGACGCCTTGAAAAAGTCCGTGAAAGAAGGTCTGGCAGAAGATGCCCAGAAAGGCGGTGAGGAAAAGCTGCAAAAGATTCATGATAAGTACATCAAGCAGATGGACGATATGCTGGCAGCCAAAGACAAGGAAATAATGACAGTATAAAAAACAGGTGGAAAGGCGGAAGCGGAAATCTATTTTCTTTCTCGCCTTTCCACTTTCAACTCTGAGCTAATTTGAAAGGACTTGTAATCAGAAACACCGGAAGCTGGTACTTGGTACACACCGACGACGGCAAGGATGTGGAGTGTAAGATCAAAGGCAACTTCCGCCTGAAAGGCATACGCAGCACCAATCCCGTGGCTGTGGGCGACCGTGTGCAGATCATCCTGAATCAAGAAGGCACGGCCTTTATAAGCGAAATAGAAGACCGGAAGAATTACATCATCCGCCGGGCATCCAACCTCTCCAAGCAATCGCATATCCTCGCAGCCAATCTCGACCAGTGCATGCTGATAGTGACTGTGAACTATCCGGAGACCTCCACCACTTTCATCGACCGTTTTCTGGCCTCGGCCGAGGCCTACCGTGTGCCGGTGCGGCTCATCTTCAACAAAACAGATGCCTATAATGAAGAAGAGCTTCACTATATGGACGCACTTATCAACCTCTACACCACCATCGGCTATCGCTGTTTCAAGGTGTCGGCCCGAGAGGGCACAGGCGTCGACCTCCTTAAAGAGGAACTCAAAAAGCGTGTAACGCTTTTCTCCGGACACTCCGGTGTGGGCAAGTCTACGCTCATCAATGCCCTCCTGCCCGACTTGGACATCAAGACCGGCGAGATATCCTCGTATCACAACAAGGGGATGCACACCACTACCTTCTCCGAAATGTTTCCGGTGCCGGGAAACGGATACCTCATCGACACTCCGGGCATCAAAGGATTCGGCACTTTCGATATGGAGGAAGAAGAAATAGGGCACTATTTCCCGGAGATATTCAAGACTTCCGCCGGTTGCCGCTATGGCAACTGTACCCATCGCCACGAACCGGGATGTGCCGTTCGAAAAGCCGTGGAAGAGCATCTGATCAGCGAATCACGCTATGCCTCTTACCTGAACATGCTGGAAGACAAAGAAGAAGGAAAGTACAGGGCTGCCTATTAAGTGCCGGCCTCTCCACCCTCTTATTCAACCGGAAAAGCCGATGCCTACCTAAATTTCCCCCTATAAAGCCAATTATTCCCCCTTCGGCTTCTTGTTTCTCCTTATTTTTGTATTCGACTAAGAATCTCTTATAAAGAAAGGAAAGATCATGAAACGAATTATTCTGTATTGCGCCTTTCTCGCCGGCATGGTCGGAGCGGAAGCGCAAGAAACCGCAACGACCTACAAAGATAAACAGCCTTACAAAAGTTGGGTAAGGATGGCAGCTAAACTGGACGATGACTTCTTCAAGACCGCTGAGGCCATACGCATTGCCGACAATGTATTGCTATATCAGCATACCACCGGCGGATGGCCGAAGAACGTCTACATGCCTGCCGAATTATCACCGAAAGAGCTGGAGGATGTGCTCCATGCCAAAGACGACGTAAACGAAAGCACGATAGACAACAGTGCCACCAGCACGGAGATACGCTATCTTTCACGCACTTATCTGGCCACGCAGATAGAAAAATACAGAGATGCGGCCATCGAGGGCATACGCTACATCCTGAAGTCACAGTATGCCAATGGAGGTTTCCCGCAATTCTGGCCGCGCTCCAAAGGTTACTATACCCACATCACCTACAACGACAATGCAATGATAAACGTGATGAAGCTGCTGCGCGAAGTCTACGAAAAGCAGGCGCCTTATACTTTCGTCACTGACAGCCTGTGCCGGCAAGCCCGCGCAGCCTTCAATAAAGGAGTGGAGTGCATCCTGAAAACACAAGTCCGTCGCAACGGGAAACTCACCGTATGGTGCGCCCAGCACGATGAACACACGCTGGCTCCGGCCAAAGCCCGTGCCTACGAATTGCCTTCATTGAGCGGTGCCGAATCGGACGACATCATCCTGCTGCTGATGTCCATCCCCCAACCCTCCAAGGAAATCATCACCGCCGTAGAAACTGCCGTAGACTGGCTCAAAGAGAGCAAAATCGTCGGCATAAAGAGAGAGGACTTCATCAACAGCCAAGGTAAGAAAGACTATCGCATGGTTCCCTGCTCACCGGGTGATGCCGACTGCCCTGCGCTCTGGGCACGCTTCTACACGCTGGAAGATAATCGTCCTTTCTTCTGCGACCGCGACGGCGTGAAGCGCTTCGACATCTCCGAGATAGGTTACGAACGGCGCAACGGTTACAGTTGGTTTAACGATGGTGGGCAAAAAGTGCTGAAAAAATATGAGAAGTGGAAAAAGACACTGAACAAGAAATAAGGAGGCTGTCCCTTAAGTGTGGGGACTCCTTCCCCAAAGTGTGGGAAGAGCTTCCTTAAGGTGTGGGAAAAGCTTCCTTAAAGTGTGAGCTTATACCTGCCAAAGTGTGGGATTACGACCCGCCAAGTGTGGGCTTGCAACCCATAAAGTGTGGGAGCACGATGACGGAAGTGAAAAGAGACAAACTTTCTAAGTCGACCTCCCCCGACCTGTCGTTCGGCGGGGGAGGTAACAACATATGGAAAAGCCTGTTATAATGACAGGGTTACTTGCTGCAATTCCAAGGCTTCAACTGTTTGAAGAAGTCATTCCCCTTATCATCTACCAGAATAAATGCCGGGAAGTTTTCCACTTCAATCTTCCAGATAGCCTCCATGCCCAGCTCGGGATATTCCACACATTCAATGCTCTTGATGTTGTTCTGCGCCAAGATAGCAGCAGGACCACCGATAGAGCCGAGGTAGAAGCCGCCATACTTCTGGCAAGCATCCGTCACCTGCTGACTGCGATTACCCTTGGCAAGCATGATCATGCTGCCGCCGTGGCTTTGGAACAACTCTACGTAAGAGTCCATACGGCCGGCCGTAGTCGGGCCCATGGAACCGCAAGCCATGCCTTGAGGAGTTTTGGCAGGACCTGCATAGTAGATAGGATGATCCTTGATGTATTGCGGAAGGTCTTCGCCCTTATCCAAACGTTCTTTCAGTTTGGCATGCGCAATGTCGCGGCCCACGATGATGGTTCCGTTCAGCGACAGGCGGGTAGATACCGGATACTTGGTCAGTTCTTTCAATATCTCGGCCATCGGACGGTTCAGGTCAATCTTCACCACATCGCCCTCTCCTGCCTGACGGAGTTCTGCCGGAATCAGTTCGCCCGGATTACTGTCCAACTTCTCGATCCAGATACCTTCTTTATTGATTTTACACTTGATGTTACGGTCGGCAGAGCAGGAAACACCCAATCCCACGGGGCAAGAAGCACCGTGACGCGGCAAACGGATGATGCGTACGTCGTGGGCCATGTATTTACCGCCGAACTGTGCGCCGAGTCCTATCTTATGAGCCTCTGCCAACACTTCTTTTTCCAGCTCTACATCGCGGAAAGCACGGCCGAATTCATTGCCCGTAGTAGGCAGATTGTCGTAGAAACGGGTAGAAGCCAACTTCACCGTCAGCAGATTCTTCTCGGCAGACGTACCGCCGATGACGAATGCAATGTGATAAGGAGGACAGGCCGCAGTGCCCAGCGTCTTTATCTTCGAAATGAGGAAGGGAACGAGCGTCTCAGGATTCAGAATAGCCTTTGTCTCTTGATAGAGGTACGTCTTGTTGGCAGAGCCGCCGCCTTTGGTCACGCAAAGGAACTCATACTCCATGCCTTCCGTGGCTTCGATATCAATCTGTGCCGGAAGGTTGCACTTCGTGTTCACTTCCTCATACATGGTGAGCGGTGCATTCTGGGAATAGCGGAGGTTTTCTTCCGTATAGGTCTTGTAAACACCCAAAGAGAGAGCCTCTTCATCGCAATAGCCCGTCCACACCTGCTGTCCTTTTTCGCCATGGATAATGGCAGTACCCGTATCCTGGCAGAAAGGGAGCACGCCTTTAGACGCTACTTCGGCATTGCGCAAGAAGGTCAATGCCACATATTTATCATTATCGCTCGCTTCGGGGTCGCTCAAAATCTTGGCCACTTGCTCGTTGTGCGAACGGCGCAACATGAACGACACATCACGGAAAGCCGCGTTTGCCATAGCCGTCAGACCTTCTTTCTCAATCTTCAGGATGGGCTTTCCTTCAAACTCGCTTACTGAAACATAATCTTTCGTAAGCAGATAATACTCGGTAGTATCTTTCCCTTTCTCGAACATGGGCTGATACTTGAACGGAGGTGTTGCCATAATTACTCGTTTATTTTTAAGTTAGTTAATCGCTGCACAAAAGTAGTGCGAACCAAACGGGAGCAATCTCATGTATGTCATGCCTCGAATGTCGCCTACTTTCACAAAGCAAAGGTAAGAACTATTATTGAAATATTTCTTTAATCAGAGTAAATAATGATATTCTGCACTCAGAGAGAAGAGGCGCATTTGCCTACATCACCTTTTTCATCCGTCCTATCAGTTCGTCGCCCAATGCCGTTTTCACCTCGATATGCTTCAGTACGGCCGTAACGAAAGGATTGCTTTCAAAGTCACCACGCACCTGCTCAAAGTCGAGTTCCTTTTCAAGGCGCGAGCCGTCAGCACCAAATCCAGTCATCGAAGCCAGCGAGAATTCTTTCTTGGCGTCTTCGTAAACCATACGGTCCAGACCGACCACGGCTTCCTTCCACTTTTCTACAATGCGGACAATATCTTCCGCCGTCATCTGCTCCGGATGAATACCGTAAAATTCTTCCAGCTTTTCGTATGCCCACGTCCACTCATACGTATAATAGTTGGTATGCATCTTTTCAAACTCGGCGTTGATATACTTCAGCCGGTTCACCGCTCCCGACTCAATGCCGTCTATCAAAGCGTCTATCTCGCTTTTCGGAGCAATCAGCCCGGAGATGTCCACCCACTCGCCGCTCCCCACAAGCGTATCGGGCTTCAAGCGGGCACGTATCTCTTCGTTGCTTTGAAAGCCAGTCCCTTCCAGACGCTTGATGACTGAATTTCCAAGAAACTTATGAATGGCAATCTCGTAGAACTTCAGTCCCTTATGCAGGGCAGAGTTACGGATTTTTGCACTATGAAAAGAATAGATATCGGAAAGCTCTCCACTGGCATGGCGCAGGTTGAGCAACGTTTCCCGTCCCTTGAACATCTTCTGTACGGTGTAGGGACTGAGGAGATTGTAGTTAATGTAATCCAGTTTGTTGGTGTCAGTGCGTCCGTCACGCTTCGGCCATTTCTGTGCGTCACGGATAGTGCCCACGCTACGCAGGTTGACACCCGGCACAAGATAGGTCGTATTGTTCTGTTCTATCAGATAGGAGAAAGGCAGATTCGAAGTATCAGAATGGTTGACGTGGCGCCCCATGACCAGGGAGAATGCCCCTACCCTTGCCGGCCACAAGATATACGAATCCGATGTGGTCTTCGCGCCACGTTCCAACGTTCCCTGATGAATAGGCCCCAGCTTATACATGTGGTTGCTCTGGTTGGATCCCGAACCGGCATTCATGAACGAGAACATACCGGCAATCAGCAACGTGGACTTATGATGAGTAACCGTGAACGGCCCGGCAAAAATAGAACATGCCTCACCGTTTTCTCCCTGACAATTACTGAAGAACAGTGAGTCCGAAGCGGAATAATTATGTCCCAGCCGGCATGCTTGCCCAATGAAACAGCGACTCAGCATCGCCCCATCATCAACATGCGAACCGGAAGAGATGATGAAGTCATCGCAAATCACCCCGTGCCCGATGTGCACCGGCGCCACTTCATTGCTGTTGATGCTCCCGTTATACAAGCGGCATGTTCCGCAAATGCGGCAATAGTCGCCCACACGGACATTCTTGATGGAGCCGGTGTTCAATATCATCACATGGCTGCCTATGCTCCCCACGGCAGAAGCGTGCTTATTGGAATAGAAGTCTGTGATTTCTTTCATCCGTGCTATCAGTTCCGGACGATGGCGATAAAGAGCCATGATGTAAGCCTGATGCGCCGACAGCTTGTCACTGATAAGCACCTCGCGCCCTCCCGTCTCGTTCAGGACGGAGACTTCCACCCCGTTGCCGAACTTCGATACTCCGTCCACAAGGATAATATCCACATTCTCGATAAAAGTATCGTGGCCTATCTCGTAATTGGCAATGTAGTTCTGGATATTCTCAATGCAACAATTATCTCCCACGGTAACGTTATGCAACGTCACATGCCGCAGGCCGGAATGCTTCTTTATTCCTCCCGGCAAAGTAAATTCCGACCGGAACACTCCTAAACGCACCTCTCCCGAGAAACGGGTATGGTGCACGAACTCCGTTGCAAACTCTTCGGCAACGGTCACTTTTTCCCAATCATCAGCCAGACACGACTGGCTTTTCAAACGAAGCACTTCGGCTTCGGTCAATTTTCTATAACTCATACGGATTTAATGAAAAAGGAAAGCTTCTTTTCAACTTTCCAAGGATTATTCTTCGTCTCCGTAGACCTGATAAAGAAAATCGTTGTAGGGGTACTTCTGCACATGCAGTTCTTTCACACGTCCGTAAACCACACTTTTCAGTTCCTCCATGTTGATTTTTTCACGGGCGGAGATAAAGAGGCAACTATCCTCCATCTTCGCCATCCACGTCTTCATCAGTTCTTCGAGTGTTAAGTTTTCTTTTGTTTTGGGGGTAAGGTCGTCAGTCGCTTTCTCCACGTAGGTGTAAGCGTCTATTTTATTGAACACAAGTACCATGGGCTTTCCGGCGGCGCCGATGTCGGCCAATGTCTTGTTCACAACTTCTATCTGTTCTTCAAAATCGGGATGGGAAATATCAACGATATGCAGCAGCAAATCGGCTTCGCGCACCTCGTCGAGGGTGGACTTGAAGGAATCCACCAAATCAGTGGGCAACTTGCGGATAAAACCCACCGTATCGGAAAGCAGGAACGGCAGGTTTTCGATAATCACCTTGCGCACCGTAGTGTCCAGCGTGGCAAACAGCTTATTCTCAGCAAACACCTCGCTTTTCGAGAGCAACGTCATCAGCGTCGACTTGCCTACGTTGGTGTATCCCACCAACGCCACACGAATCAGCCGTCCGCGGTTTTTGCGCTGCGTAGATTTTTGTTTGTCAATCTCGGCCAAACGTTCTTTCAGCAAAGACATACGGTTAAGGATGATGCGGCGGTCCATTTCCAACTGCGTCTCACCCGGTCCGCGAAGCCCCACAGACCCCTTGCCGCCTCCGGCACCAGAGCCGCCTCCCTGACGTTCCAGGTGTGTCCACAAGCGTTGCAGGCGGGGAAGCATGTATTTGTACTGCGCCAGTTCCACCTGTGTTTTAGCATTGGCTGTCTGTGCGCGCATGGCAAAAATGTCGAGAATAAGGGAAGTTCTATCCAATATCTTAATCTTCAGTTCCGCTTCAATATTTCGTATCTGTTTGGCAGAAAGTTCATCATCGAAGATTACCATTCCAACCTCACGTTCGGCCTCTTCTTCGTTCTTGATATATTCTTTTATCTCGGCCAGCTTGCCCGTGCCCACATAGGTCACCGAATGAGCCTGCTCCAGCTTTTGGGTAAATCTTTTCACCACTTCCGCCCCGGCTGTCTCAGCCAAGAATGCCAGCTCGTCAAGATATTCGTTGGTCTTGCGCTCGTCTTGCGTCTTTGTGATAAGACCCACCAATACCGCTGTTTCGGCCTGCACCTCGGAAATTACAAATTCTTTCATTTACTATACCTTATATTATATATATTCCAATTTTAATGGCCACAAATATAAGGATTTTCACACAATCTTCAAGCAATGTCATTCTTTAATTCGGCCATATGCCCGCCATTTAACCGGAAAACACGCCCGGTGACAACAGATGAAGCTTTGTCCGAAACATTGGATATATTAATGAATAACATTTTTACTTTCCCCAATTAAGAAACTGACATATTATTCCCTTTCTTGTAAATAAAAGTTCACCGGAACTACCGGCATTGGCGCAAAATTTGATAGACAGCAAGTACTCGAAATTTGCAGACCGCCTCACAGCAGAACTCATAGAAAAAGCAAAAAACTGTCATTCTTCAAAAAGCAAGAAATCATACCGGTCCTGTTTTTGAGGCAGATACCTGCGCATGTTGTTCTCGTTGGAAAATTATACGACGAAGTTTGTGGAGAAAGATACGGTGAAGAAACACTACTTTGTTGATAGCGGTTTGCTGAGTATCTTTCTGTTCAGCGGAGATGCGATGCTATCAGAGGACGTTTGCGCCATATACCTGCGCAAACGTTACGGAGAGGAAGAAGGGCTATGCCGTACTTGTCAGAGCCATGATGGCTTCTTTCGGGTCTGCTATCACAAAATTGCACCTTATCTGATATAATCGCACCGGAAAGCAATGATTTATACCCCTTATGGTATAATATTGAATATTTGTATGAACTTCGAACCCGAAAAGGTATAAATCCGGATGATTATGAACAGTCTCTCTACTACAGTCAAAATGTTGCGAAAGCAGTATAACCTGACACAAGAAGAACTCTCGTTGAAGTCGAGTGTAGGATTGCGCTTCGTTCGCGACCTTGAACAAGGAAAGGAAACGCTACGCCTCGATAAGGTGAATCAGCTTCTCGAGTTCTTCAATTATGAAATGGTTACTACGTCAAAAACGAATAATCAATGAGACAAGCCAACATATTCTACAAAGACCACTTGATCGGCATTCTGACAGAGTACGATGCGGGGTACGAGTTTCATTATTTGCCGAAAAAGAGACCTCACCAAATGGCTTTTCAAAAGCGTTTGGTGAGGTCTATCCTTTTTTAGATTAATGATTTACGATAATCTTATGACATACCTTTATAAAGGATTTTGTACACATTGATCATTACCACGTATTTCCGTATACGGAATGGCAAACTCCCAATATTTATCATCTACAGACTTGGCTATTTTCTTGGCATTGGTACCTGAGTTACGAGTGATAGCAGTCTTTTGGGCATTGCCTTTTAAGTGTATTTGAATATTTGCGCTATTCAAGCGATCGGGAATAATGCCCAAGCGTTTCATATCAAAGAAACGTTGCCCTTCCATCCATAAATCAATTCGTTTGTTACGGAAAATCTCATCCATCAGTTCATCGCCCACAGCCTCCGTCTTATATTCCGGATCGCGTGTACTCATGATTTCCAATAGAGTGGCACGGGCATCGGCTTCTCTGCCGGAACCCTGTCTGGCTTGTGCTTCCGCTTTGATGTAGTACATTTCTCCCAGCCGCATAATCAGCAAATCTCCATGCGTATCTTCAGCTCCTTTGGCGCGATATTTGATTTGTTGCCCGGTAACTTCCCAATTGGGCTTACTCATTCCTCCCTCAAAGTAAGAGGCGCTGGCATCTTTAGGAATCTTATCTCCTTGATCCAAACATACCCACCAGCCGCGACGTGCATCGTTTTTGCCCATCTTGTCATACAAGGTACGGTTTACCGCATGTTTGAAACCTTTATTATGCCCGTTAAAGTTGTAAGAATACGCACAGAAATAGCTTGCGTAGAAAAAATCCTGGTCACTGCCTTGATAATAGCCCCACATCCATTCGGAGGCACTCAAATCGCAGAAGCCGTCACAAAGCGCACCACCTTGTTGTAGAGTGGCGCCTGAATGCTTAATTGCCAAATCTGCATATTTCTCGGCATCTGCCCATTCCGACTTTGCCAAGGCGATACGTGCGGCAATGCCACATGCCGTAGAATAACGAATCACGTTTTTGCGTTCCAAGTCAGGAGCCTTTTCTAAATTCTCAAGACCGGTCTTAATGTCTTCATCAATAAGTTTATATACTTCAGCCACGGTAGAGCGCGGGCGAGCATCGTATGACACTTCTTTACGAATAATAACTCCCAAATTGTCATTGGCTTCGCCTTTTACATAGCGTTTGCCGTAAAGTTGAACCAAATTGAAGTAAGCCCATGCGCGCAAGCTATAAGCTTCCCCTTTCAAGGTAGCCACTTCCGTTGCCGCAGCATTCTTCACGTTATCTACCGCTCCGATAATCTCGTTCAGATGCTGGATGATAGTATAGAAATAGTCCCAAGCATAGAGATTGATTTCTCCGTCAGGACTTGTATGGTCTTCCCAGCGATAAACACTCATGTGGTAGGCCGGTTTAGTGTTGATCATGTCATCTCCAAGTAAGTCCAAGCTAGCATTCAGACCCGGTTGGCCGAGGGTGAATACTTGATTACTGAAATTATATGAATAAATCATATTGTGCACCCCTTCCAGAATGTACCTCAGTCCTTCTGTGTTTTCTACAGCTTTATCCCGGCTTATGGAGTTAGATGGCTCGTTGTCCAGGTAGTCTCCCGCACATCCGGTAGCCAGCAGTCCGACAAAGAATGCCGCGCATATTTTTTTAAACTTTCTCATATAAGTCATTTTTTAGAATTAGAATTTAATATTGATGCTTGAAGTCAAAGTTTTGGCATATTCATAGAAAGCAGCGCCTGTCACTCCGCTATAGTTCATCATCGGGTTCAGACCTTGACGGGCCGACCATAGGAAGAGATTCTCGCCTGCCACGCTGATGCGTACGCCTTCAAGTCCTACTTTTTTGGCCCACTTCTTGGGCAAGGTATAACCAACTGCAATAGACTTCAGCAATAAAGCGTCACTGGAAATCAAGAAACGATCGGAAGTCAGGGCGTCATAGTTTCCACCACCTTCGGCATCCAAACGGGGAACATCGGTCACGTCGCCCGGTTTCTTCCAAGCCGTGTACATATCGGCATGCATAGCACGACCACCCTGCAAGTTTCGTCCCATCAAGCCTTGATAAGCTCCATCATAGGTCTTCCCTCCCAGTTGATAAGCAAAAGCGAGGTCTAAATCGAATCCTTTCCATTCAAGTCCGGTTCCGAAACCTCCGTAAAGTTTTGGAATGGCACTGCCTGCAAAATGTTTTTTCGCAAAACGTCCGTCTTTCGTCCAAGTGGCAGCTTCGCCTTCTTTTCCTACTCCCACGAAGCCTTCCTTATTAGGATCGGCATTATTGGGATAGCGTACATTGTCCAAACGATACATTGCCAAACCGTCTTCCGGGTCAACTCCAATCCATTCGTTCAGATAGAAGTCGTAGATGCTACGTCCTTCTTCATACTTTGTATAGTCGTTTTCAATGCCTTTCTCTCTGTTCTCATCCGGCAGACGTACAATTTTATTTCTCAGCCATGTACCATTTAATGTGACATCCCATTTCAAATCGTTTTGTGATATCAGATTCGCTTTTATGTCAAATTCAATACCATAATTGCGCACTTTACCGATGTTCCGTTCCATGGAAGAGATTCCGCTGGACAGAGGTAGCGGATAGGAGAACAACAGGTCTTTGGATTCTTTGTTGAAGAATTCCACCGTCCCGCTAATCTTATCGAAAAGTCTGTACTCGATGGCGAAGTCATAACTGGTTTGTGTCTCCCACTGTAGGTTCCGATTACCTAAACGAGCAAAGCGTACGCCGGCCTTGTCACCATTATTGTTACCTAAACCATAAAGGGTTTTGTAAGCGTAATAAGACCCGATGGCATCGTTACCGGTTTGCCCGATAGAAGCACGGACTTTCAGCGTGTTCAGCCAATCAGCCTCGATAAAAGATTCGCGGGCAATGTTCCAACCGGCACCCACTGACCAGAAGTTACCCCATCTGTGGTCAGGATCCAATCGCGATGTACCGTCACGGCGATAAGAGATGGAGAAGTTGTAACGGGTATCGTAATCATAGTTCAGACGGGTGAAATACCCTTCTTTTGTATATGTGTCTGTCTGAGATTCCATGCTTACCGGCGTAGATAAATTGTTCATCTCGTCAATTCCTAAGATACTCATGCCTTTTTTCTCCATACCGGTGGTCTGCACTTTTAACCAATAACTTTCATGTCCCAATAAGAGGTCAAAATTGTGGTTTCCAAAGCTCTTCTTATACGTGAGCAATTGGTTGAATGTTATTGTAGAGTAGCGATTGTCTGCCATAATTAAGAGACCGGCCGGCTGATCTCCCATTTTGTTGTTGAAGCGTGTTTTGGATAATGCCCGACTCAAATCGTAGGCTAAATTGCCACGTAATTTTAAATCAGGGATAAAAGTCACTTCCGCAAACAGACGGCTCGTAATGGCATCTCTGTCGAATGTGGAATGATCCAATAAGCCTTCCTCCACCGGGTTGAATCTGGCGTTGTATGGACGCAATGCGTTATGGTCATAAATCCTTTCCCCTTTATCATCCAACGCGTATGAGCCATCAGCATTGTGTACATGAATGGGATAGATGGGAGCTATTCCACGTAAAAAAGCGAAAGAGTTGGAACTATAAGCTCCAGTCGCCCGCTTGGGGGCTTCATTATGCGTACGCGAGAAAGCTACATTGGCACCTGTTCCTATCCATTTATTGACAGTGTAAGACACATTGGCGCGCGCGGAGAAACGCTCGAATGTGGTATGCTTTCTATAACCGTCTTCACTTAAATATCCGATGGACATGAAACTTTGCATTTTATCGGTGTTCAATCCTCCGCTCAACGTATATTCGCTGCGATACCCGGTACGGAACAATGCTTTTTCCCAATCAAGGTCGTCTCCATATAACAATCCGTTGACTTCCGGATTCAAGGTTCCGTCGGGCATGACGATGGCAGGAAAAGTAAATGTTCCGGTTTGAGGAGAATTTGTCACAGTCAAATCTCCGGTTGTAGGATTCTCTTCATAAACGGAAGTAATACCGGCATAAGGGTTATACTTCAAGTCATTCCAAACATAGTAAGCAGCATTCGAACCCGCAGTGGCATCATCAAGATTACGCCCATATTTGAAAGCATTATACCACTGTTGCCATCTGATGGGATAGTAATCCATCGTCCCTACTTTTTTGTAATCATCTTGTCCCCTGCGGGTAAATCCTTGATTTATGGTTAAATCGAACTTGGGTTTTCCGTCTTTGGCTCCGGCTCCGCTTTTCGTGGTAATCAGCACTACTCCGTTACCCGCACTCGAACCGTAGAGAGATGTGGAAGCCGCATCTTTCAAGATGCTGACATTTTGGATATCCTGCGGTGACAGGTCCGAAAGAGAACCATTATAGATAGAACCGTCCACTACATAAAGAGGTGCCGAGGAAGCGTTCATTGAGCCAAATCCACGAATAAGAATCGAGCTTCCCGAGCCCGGTTGTCCGGTAGAAGTTACAGCTTGTACACCCGATGCTAAGCCGCCCAAGGCATTGGACACATTGGTGATAGGACGTTTTTCCAATTGCTTGGCATTGACAGATGCTTGAGCACCTACTACCGATTCTTTCTTTTGAGTACCGTAAGCCACTACAACGACCTCGTCCAACGTTTCCGCATTACTTTTGAGTGCCACTCTCACATTCGGTTTTATAGCCACCTCCTGTGTCTGCATACCAATGAATGAAATCTGCAAAGTCTTTGCGGTACTATGTCATATACGGCAATCTGCTTGTCTGCCTTAAGAAAACGAGAAGAGCCTGTTCGATTTTCATCCGGAACATTTATCGAGCATGGCTCCACAGAACACGGTTGTGCCCCGGCAACACATTTTATCTACCCACCCTCTACCGACTTTCAGATGTAACACTTTGTAAGCCAACCGACAGCCGACAATTGTCATGAGGCTATTTGTCGTGAGTGCATCTACCCGGTTCATTAATCGGATGTTCCGAGTTCTTTTTCAAATCCTGTACGATGGTCATATCCATCACATCCGCATAAACCTGGGTGGTTTTTAGGTTCTTATGGCCGAGCAGCTTCTGCACCGTAGTGATGTTTACACCTTTATATATTAATAAGGTGGCGTTGGTATGTCGGGCAGTATGAAAAGATATTCTTTTTCCTAAATTAGCCAAGCGTGCAAGCATAATCAACTCCTTGTTCACGTTGGAATTGTTTTTCAGCTGGTAGAAACAATCCGGGGCATCCTTGTATTTATCTAATATTCCGAGCGCTTTCCCGTCGAAAAGAAGAAAAAGGGGAAGCCTGACTTCCGTATCGGTTTTGACAGTTCTATAAACCAGCCATGTTTCCCGATATATTTCTACTATGTTATCCGAAGACAGATTGATGAAATCGGAAAATCGTATCCCCGTATAGCAGCAAAAGAGAAACGCATCCAGCGTTTTCCTGTACTTGGCGGCTTTCCCCATAAGGGGCAGGTACTCCAGCCGCTCCAGCTCTTCCGGAGTGAGGTGGGTGTGTTTGTTGGCCACGGTTTTAATCTTATATTTTCTGAAAGGATACTCCCTCATTTTCATATAATCCTTGTTGATTGCTATATTGACTTGTCGCTTCAGGTGTTTCATGTGCTTGGCTATCGTGTTGATATGGTAGCCTTTGGAGCGCAGGAAGCATTCGAACGAGGTGATAAACTCGAAAGTCAGGTCGGCAAAGCAGAGGTCCTTTTTAAACTCCCCCAGTAGTGCAAGCGTAGAGAGGTGGTTACTCTTGCTGCTCTTCTTCAATGTGGAATTTTCTACTTCTTGTTTGAAGAAATGCAGAAAAGACGAGGGATCGCTGTTGCCGCTCAAGCCGTCTTTCAACGACTCCAGAGAAATGCGCTTTCCTTGCCGCCACATATCCAGTTCTTTCTTTTCTATCTCTGTTGCATACTGCTGTATCCAGCGATTCAGTGCATCCGCATTCGGGTGCTTTTTCACTACACATCTGGCGGTGTCCCACTGCTCTGGTTTCAGATAAACTCCGGTAGAGAAGTACTTTTTCTTGTTTTTCAGATAAGCTTCCACTTGCACCAAGGCCGTCCCTTGCCTATTCAGGCACTTCTTCCTGTTGTACACTAAACGGTAAGTAATCTTATTCATCTCTTCAGGTTTTTAGAATTTGTATTGCAATTATCCGGTATTTTGTTCAACAAACGTGCCATCGGGGACTCCTTTCCTATTTTATGTGACGTGCTGAAACTATGAGTTTCATCCTCCTCACATAGGATGGGTGAAACTTTAGGGTATTTATGGGAAAGATATCGGCTATTCGGAATTCCTATCACTTGGACTGTGAAATCGAATTATCAGTGCATGAAGCAGATTTCACAAACCGCCAACCTCCTTTTTAACCCTGTTTTTATAAAAAGTGTATATAAAATGGAATCTTGCGCCAAACGGAGAGATGCATTATGATAGGCAGTATTCCTGTTTTTGGATTTTTTAAAGGCAAAAAGTATGCTTAAAAGCATAAAAAGGCATATCGGATTAACAAAAAGACAGGGTTGCAAGGTTTTTTCAATAAAATAGTTGTTTGTTTCAGTTTTATTAATATATTTGCATTTTGTTAGAGTATAGAAACATTTAATGAAAAGTTAAACTTTAAGAGAGAATTTATGAAAAGAAAATTAATGCTGTTATTGGCCTGTCTTTTTGTAGGGATAGGCTTGGTAACTGCCCAAACCCAGAAAGTTACAGGAGTTGTAGTTTCTGAAGAAGACGGGCAGCCGGTTATTGGAGCCTCTGTATTGGTGAAAGGTACGCAAATCGGTACCATTACCGGTGTGGATGGTGATTTTACGTTACCAAACGTACCAAGTTCCGCAAAGACTTTGCAGATTTCATTCATTGGTATGAAAACACAGGAAGTGGCTATTAAACCGAACATGAGAGTTTTGATGAAACCGGAGTCCGAGTTGCTGGAAGAGGTTATGGTTGTGGCCTACGGTACGGCGAAGAAATCGTCGTTTACCGGGGCAGCATCCACAATCGACGGAAAGCAGCTGGAAACACGTCCGGTAACTAACGTCACCAAATCGCTGGAAGGACAAAGTACCGGAGTGATAACAACTTCCGGTTCGGGACAGCCCGGTTCGGGCGCCAGTGTCGTAATTCGCGGTTACGGTTCTATCAACGCTTCTCAAACTCCGTTGTATGTGGTAGACGGTGTGCCTTTCGATGGTAACATCAGCTCCATCAACCCCTCGGATATTGAATCCATGACCATCTTGAAAGACGCTTCGGCCTCTGCCCTTTATGGTGCCCGTGGCGCCAATGGCGTAGTCGTTGTGACAACCAAGAGAGGTAAGGAAGGTAAAGCCTCCGTTTCATGGAGAAGTTCCGTTGGATGGTCGTATCGTGCCTTAAAGCCGTATGACATGGTGGGACAAAAAGACTTTGTACAATTGACGTTTGAAGCGCTGAAAAACTCTTATACATATAATAATGGTAAGGAGCCTGCCGAAGCAACTCAACTCGCTATCAATGACATAGGTGAACTACTCGGTGGAAATGAAAATGCAGAGTTGTATAATCCGTTTAAGAATTATACATGGAAAACGCTTATCGACCCAACCACAGGACAAGTGAAAGCTGACGCAATTTCTGCCTATGATGACAAATGGATGGATGCCGTACAACGCGAAGGAGCATTGCGTCACGAACACCAGTTCTCTCTCAACGGTGGTACGGATAAGTTGAAGTACATGTTCTCCTTGGGCTATTTGAATGAAGACGGTATCTTGAAACAAACCAGTTTCGAGCGCTATAATGCAAGAGTTAATGTGGAATCGCAAATTACATCATGGTTCAAAGCCGGATTGAATACTGCTCTAAGCAATTCAACACAGAATTTCCTTGATTATGACGGAACATCGACTTCTAATGTGTGGTATTCTGCACAGTTCATCGCTCCTATTTACCCCACCTACCTGAGAGATGACAAAGGTGCACTCGTGACAGGAGCAAATGGCGAACCAACTTTGGATTACGGTGAAAACGGACGCCCGAAGAATCCCGACTTCAACCCATTGGGCAGCTTACTGGACGACAAAGCTTTCAGCGTGGCAGACAATGCCAGCATACGTACAAACATGATTATCGGTTCGGACGAAGACAATACCGGATGGTTGAAAGGCTTGAAGTTGCTGATGACATTTGGTGCAGACTATCGCGCCGTAAATTCAACCAGCTATATGAACATGCTGCACGGTAACCAAAAAGGTTCCGGTTTGCTCTACAAAACCAGTTCACGCATGCAAAGCTATACTTTCAACCAGTTGCTGAACTGGAAACGCTCTTTCGGTAAGCATAACATTGACCTTTTAGGCGGTCATGAGTTCTATGCTTACAACTATCAATATCTGGAAGGAGCAAAAGCCAACTTGATTTCCGGCATTCTGGAGTTGCGTCCGGGTGCCACATTAA
Organism: Prevotella heparinolytica; assembly: GCF_002998535.1. Classification (NCBI taxonomy): domain Bacteria; kingdom Pseudomonadati; phylum Bacteroidota; class Bacteroidia; order Bacteroidales; family Prevotellaceae; genus Prevotella; species Prevotella heparinolytica. Next base: position 1,763,367 of record NZ_CP027234.1, read on the forward strand.
AATCAGCAGACTCATATACAAACAACTACCGCATCGACTCTTGGCTGGGACGTTTGAACTACGATTACGAAGGACGTTACTATCTCTCCGCTTCACTGCGTACCGACGGTTCTTCACGTTTCCATAAGGACAACCGCTGGGGATCATTCTGGTCATTAGGAGCTACTTGGAGAGCCTCAGAAGAAGCTTGGTTGAAAGATGTGGAATGGCTGAAAAACCTTTCATTTCGCATGAGTTATGGAGAGCAGGGAAATGATGCTTTGTCAACTCTCTATGCATGGCAAAGCTTGTACAGCCTGAATTACTCGAATGCCAATCAGGCAGGTGCTATGATTGCTTCACTGGAAACGAAAAAAGTCAGTTGGGAAAAGAGCGGTAACTTCAACGTTGGTGTAGAAGCCTCTCTCTTCGACGGTCGTTTGAACGCCAGCATTGAGTACTTCAACCGCAAGACCAGCGATATGTTATTAAGTTACCCGAAAGCAACCTCTACCGGTTTCGACAGTTATAATGCAAACGTGGGTGACATGCGCAACCATGGTTGGGAAGCAAGTATAGACGGTACATTGATAGATGTACGCAACTTCCGTTGGAATATGAAGGTTATGGGTTCGGCCGTTAAAAACAAAGTTCTGAAACTCACCGCCGAGTCTCCTCAAATCATCTCCGGAATCTATATCATTAAAGAAGGAATGCCCTTGCGCACATTCTACATGGCTAAATCGGCAGGTGTAGACCCGGCTACCGGTACGCAACTTTACTATGCATACGAAAAAATGAACGATGACGGTTCAATCGAAGGTGAATACATCACTTCCGATTATTCCAAAGCAGCCAACAGCAAGTACTATCAAGGCAGCCGTATCCCTGACTTATATGGTAGCATTTCTTCCGAATGGAAACTCTTCGACGGTTTTGATGTCAGCGTGCTGGCCACCTATTCCATTGGTGGTAAGGTATATGACGGTTTGTATGCAGGTTCCATGAACGCCATGTATGCAGGCGACACCTGGAACAAGCACGCTTTGCGCCGCTGGCAAAAGCCTGGTGATATCACCGATGTTCCGAGAATGGAAATCGGAGGCAGATACACTACTACTAATCGCTTTTTGGTTAATGCTTCATATTTGAGTATCAAGAATGTGACGGTGGGCTACACATTCCCCTCGGCATGGCTGAAGAAAGTGGGTTTCCAGTCGGCACGCATTTACGGTTCGGTAGACAACTTAGCGTTGTTCTCATATCTGGATGGTATGGATCCGCAGTATAACTTTACCGGAGGAACGGATTACAGTTATACTCCCAATAAGACTTATTCTATCGGAGTAGAGTTCAAATTCTAACATCTCAAAAAAATCAGAAAATGAAAAAAGTATATATTTATTTATTGACGCTTGTAGTGGTAGGCTGTATGTTTACCGCATGCAGCGATGACATGCTTGATACAGCTCCTTCCACCCAAATGTCAGGAAGTGAGCTGCTGAGTTCAGCCGATAAAGCGATGGTTCCTTTAAACGGTATTTATCGTGCCATGTATAGTACTGGCTGGTCTGTAGGAGGTAATACCCATCAGGCTTCTTCGTACATCCACCACGTACTGATGGCAGACGTAATGGGTGAGGATCATATAATGAAAGCTCAGGGCAGCGGTTGGTTCTGGTACGACTGCATATATAATGTAAAATCGCGTTATACGTCCAAGTCATGGCGTTCTTACGACGTATGGAATGCGTATTACACATTAGTTTCCAATGCCAACTACATTTTGGCCGCAGAATCTACAATGCAAGGAGAATCCGCTAAAATCAAAAATGTGATGGGGCAAGCTTACGCCATACGGGCTTTTTCATACTTCATGCTGGTCCAAAACTTTGCACGCACTTATAAAGGTCACGAACAAGATCCCGGCTTACCAATCTATACAGAGCCTACTCTGCCCGAAACAGAAGGACAGCCTCGTTCTACTGTAGCAAAAGTGTATGAACAAATCGAAGCAGATATTGATAAGGCTGTTGAGTTGCTGAAAGGAACAGAGCGAATACATATCAGTCACATCGACTACGCAGTGGCATTAGGTCTGCAAGCCCGTATTGCCATGACTATGGAAAAATGGGACAAAATGAAAACTGCAGCTACGACCGCTATCGAGGCTACCGAAGCCAACATCCAAAAGCCTGAAGATATCTTGAAAGGCATGAACGATCAAAGCTTGAGCAATGTGATGTGGGGAGCAGAAATTATAGCCGATCAAAGTAGTCAATGGGCAAGCTTCTTTACACACATGGACGCATCCGCCGGAAAATACGGCGCGCGTGCCCGTAAGGTGATAAATAGCGCACTTTATGCAGAAATGAGCATTAAAGATATTCGCCGCGCATGGTGGAATCCGGACGAAAAGGCAGCTGCTTATCAACAAGAGAAATTCAAGTTCAAAGGCAATCCCAAAGATTGGATGGGAGATTATATTTGGATGCGTGTCGAAGAAATGTATCTGATGAAAGCCGAAGCTGAATGCCGCCTTGGCGACAATGCCAGTGCACAAGAAACACTGGTAAGCCTGATTAAGACCAGAGATGCTGATTACAAATGCGAAAAGACAGGAACAGAAATGGGCAAATTGACCAGTGAAAAAACCAATTCATTGTTGGAAGAAATCATCAAACAACGTCGAATTGAACTTTGGGGAGAATACGGTCGCATTTATGATATTCGTCGTTTGCGTCAAGGATTCAAGCGTACAGAAGCCATGGGATGGCCAAAGGCAGCTTTGATAGAAAAGACGGAGACTCAGGATTCTGAATCATACGCATGGGTATTGACTATTCCACAGTCCGAATTCGATGGTAATAAAAATATGGACGAGAAGAAAGATCAGAATCCTACGGGAGATAGACCGTAAGAAGAAAAACGATAAAATGTAATTACACCTATTTATCAATAAAGATATGAAAACAATCAATAGATATATCATAGTCCTCGTGGCATTGTTGCCGTTATGCATCTCCTCCTGCGACACAGACAATGAAGGAGCTATATACAACGTAGGTGATAAGGCAGCGGTTACTTTTCTTACCAATGCATATGCATACACCTTGTCGAACGCAGAACCGAATGCTACCCTGACAGTTTATCGCGGTAATGTGGCACAAGCCGCTGACATCAAACTAACTTCAACAGCAGTTCAATGCGAAGTGAGTGAGACCGTACATTTCGATGCCGGACAGAATACGGCAACACTAAACATCGGAATCGGTAAACTTAAAGGAGGTGAAAGTGAAACTTTTACAATAGCATTCCCTGAAACAGGCGCTACACCAGGATGCACCAGCAAGGCTTCTATTAAAGTGCAAGCCGCATTCAGTTGGAGCGTATTCGGTACAGGACAATTCACCGATCAATGGACATTCGAAGATGCGAAAGCACATGGTTACGACGTTAGCATCGAGAAAGCTGATGGTTACGAGCGTTACCGCGTAGTAAAACCGTATGATAAAGGTTTTGAACTTTTGGGAGAAACAGGAAGTAATCCGGCATCTTTCCTCATATTTACTATAGACGGAGAGAAAGTTTCTTTCGAAGAATTTGCTATTGGATACAACTATCAAGGAAAAACTCCTATCAAAGGTAGAATGGGAGGGTTGCCAAATACGTATGCAAACGGTATAGTTACCCTTTCTCCAAATTATTACGTACCAGGAGTCGGTTCGTTTGGCGATGCAGAGGGTGCAATCACAATCGTGATGCCTAAAAAATAACAGACGATACGTTTAGGATACGTCAACATATCCACTTTATCTTACCCAAGTCTACGTCACCCAAACGCAGACTTGGGTAAGTTTTTTAATGATACTGTCGCTCAGACATTGGTAGGTTTCTCATTCGCCCACACTTTCATCAAGCGCTTCGAAGCACACATATAAACCGCAACAGTAAGATTTATACTAAATAATTATGATTGTGCAAATCTAAAGTATTCTAAGACCAAGACAGTCTTTAAGATTCACATTGTAACAAATTTATTAGTAATAACATTGTTACTAATAAAAATATTGTTTACCTTTACATCAGAATAATATCTGAAGATTTATGGAGAATAAGCCTTTTATATTCGGTATTGCAACATCGGGCGATAATTTTACCGATCGGAAGAAAGAAACGGAACGTCTATTATTGAATTTTCAACACGGCATAAATACGGTGCTGATTTCTCCCCGTCGTTGGGGTAAGACTTCTTTAGTGCAGAAAGCGTGCCGCTTGGCACAATCCGACAAATTGAAGGTTGTGTATCTTGATATATTCCCGTGTCGCAGCGACAGAGATTTCTATGACGCATTTGCGACCGCCGTTCTTAAACAAACATCTTCCAAGCTGGATGAGTGGCTTGAAAATGTCAAGTTATTCCTTTCGCGTATCAGCCCCAAAATATCAATAGGCACTGATCCGATGACGGATTTCTCCATTTCACTTGAGATGAATCCCAAAAGCGACGATATTGATGAGATTCTGCAACTCCCCGAAAAGATAGCGCAAAAAAAAAGTTGTAAGATTGTTGTATGCATCGATGAATTCCAACAGATTGCCGAATTCAAGGATTCGAAGACTTTTCAGAAGCGGTTACGTTCTGTATGGCAACTACAAAAGTCAGTATCTTATTGTTTGTTCGGCAGTAAGAAGCACTTGATGAATGAGCTTTTTGAAAAAAGAAGCCTTCCGTTTTATAAATTCGGCGACGCTATTTATTTGCCCAAAATCGGAACTTCAGATTGGATTGATTACATCTGTGGCCGTTTTGCTGCTACAGGTAAACAAATCTCAAAAGAATTGGCCGAAAAAATATGTCAAAGAGTGGACAACCATTCTTCGTATGTGCAGCAGTTGGCATGGTTGGTATGGGTGCACACGGACAAAGTGGCCACAGAGCAGGACTTCAAGATGGCATATCAGGATATTATTGACCAAAACACACCGTTGTTTGAAAAACAGACCGAGAGCCTTACGACTTATCAGATGAATTTCTTAAAGGCCATTATTGATGGCGTCCATAGCGAGTTTACCACACAAGAGGTTTTGCAGAAATATCAACTTGGTTCGTCGGCAAATGTCAGTACCGTAAAGAGGGCATTGATTAAAAAAGAACTTATAGAGATTGAGAAGCGTCACGTTATCATCCCGGATCCGGTGATGAAAGTGTGGCTACAAAAGGAATTGAAAGCGTGACGCCCGGCAAAGGTTTGAGAGGTTGATTTCAGGTCTGCTTTTCAAATGCCTGAGATTACGACAAGGTTAATAACACATCATTAGACCTGAATTCGGGACAGGCGGTTCCTTCTTTTAAAGATGAGGGGCTGCATCCTATCGGTCAGATATTTCTTGAATGCACCGGTTTACAATGGTTAGGCAGAAGAGAAGAGAGCCTTTTACGTCAAGCGCCCTCTCTGTTTGACAGCTGCAAGCCTTTGTCATGACAGACGCAAGTGTCCAAGCCGACAGACACAAGTTCCTGACGTGGCAGACACAGGTGTTTGAGCCGTCAGACACTTGTGTCTGACAGGGCAAAAGTAAACATCTGATAACCAATGGAATTTTACTTTAAAACACAAGTATCCGTGTAAGGTTATCGACCTGCTTCTTGTCCTGAACTCAGGTATCATTAGATACGGTAAAGGTAAAAGCAATAACAAGTCAGAGGCAGCCCTGCTGAAAGAAGCCGGAGGTTACAACATTCCCTCATCACTGAAGCTGTAATAGCGACCATCCGTAACAACTACATGGTCGGCCAGATGTATGTTCATGGTCTGCGCGCCTTTTTTCACTTGTTCCGTCAGGCGTTTATCGTCTATGCTGGGGCGTGTACTGCCCGAAGGGTGATTATGAATGAGGATAATCTGTGTGGCACGCCGCAACAAAGCTTCGCGTAGGATGGTTCGTACGTCGGCAGTCGTTTGATCGATACCTCCGCGACTGATGCGCACCTTGTCTATCACTTTGGAAGTCTGATTCAGAAGCAATACCCAAAACTCCTCGGTGGCAAGGTCGCATAGCAAAGGATGGAACAGCTCATAGACATCTGCCGATGAACAGATGAGGGCGCGTTCGGAACACTCCTGTAATTTACGCCGTTTACCCAATTCAAGGGCTGCCATTACGGTGATGCTTTTGGCAAGCCCCAAACCCTTGAAACGGGAAAAGTCATGTACTTCCCATTTACTCAACCGGTTAAGGTCATTGCCACAGGCAGCAAGTACCCGCTGCATCAGAGCTACGGCACTCTCTTCCGTATTGCCCGATCCGATAAGTATGGCAAGCAGTTCGGCGTCACTCAGAGCCTCCGCCCCTTTCTGCATCATTTTCTCCCGCGGGCGATCCTCTTCTGCCCACTGATTGATATTCAGCTTATTCATACCGTATGCTTATTATCTCCGCCGCCTTTGTTGTGACTATTTATAGAAGCTCCTCTTAAAAGCCTCAAACTCTCCTCTTCCCAATACGCAACAATTCCACCAAGCCAGCCAAAAGCCCGTCCCATAGCCAACAAGTTGGACAAAAGAAGCGGCAATGGAATAGATACCGATGCGCAGACTTCGATTTCGGATGGTAGAATCCGCACAGACCAACAGAGCATAGGCAACGATAGGCATCAGACTGTACAAGCAGAAAGGCACACCTGACAACAGTATAACCAAGCCCAATGTGAATGCTGCCGGCAACAAGTGGACTATCTTCAACGATTCAGGATATTTTTTATACAGATTGATACGGGCAATGCCGGAGTTATGTACTTGTTTGAAGAACTTCTTCAAGTCCGTCCGACGTTTGTGATATACCCATGCTCCGGGAAACAGGCGGCACGTATATCCTGCCTTGAAGATGCGGATACTGAAATCAATGTCCTCGCCGAAACGCATCTTAGAGAAACCATCCAAGGCTTGATAGACGTCTCGCCGCACTCCCATATTAAAACTTCTGGGATAGAATTTGTCCATCTTCTTTTTTCCTCCGCGTATGCCGCCGGTGGTGAAGAAAGAAGTCATGGAATAGTTTATGGCTTTCTGCATGTCGGTAAAGGAGTGGTGCGCACGATCCGGGCCACCGAAGGCATCGGCAGGTTTGCATTGTAATTCTTCTTCCACAGCGGTGAAATATCCTTCGGGCAGAATGCAGTCGGAGTCCAGAATAATCAGATACTCACCATTACTGCGCTCTGCGGCATAGTTGCGTGTCTGTCCGGGGCCGGAATTGGGCTTATTATAATAATGTATATCCAGCTTTCCTCGGAATTTCTCCACGATGTCCCGACAAGGAAGAGAAGAGCCGTCTTCCACTATAATCACTTCAAAATCGGTGTAACTCTGGCGGATAAGACTTTGCAGCAACTCGTCCACTTCGTCCGGACGGTTGAAAACGGGGATAATGACTGAGTATCTCATAGCGTTTGTTCTTTAGCGACGAACAAAGGTAATGGAAACCCGGCAATAATGGAAATCCGGCAATAAAAAAAGCAGCCTGCCCAAAAAAGTTATGGACAAGCTGCCGAGCGAATTACAAACTGTACAAAGAAATTATGCTTTTACGCGGCCTACGTAAGAACCGTCGCGAGTGTCTATTTCAATGGTCTCGCCTTCGTTAATGAACAAGGGAACACGAACGGTTGCCCCCGACTCTACGGTTGCAGGCTTCAAGGTATTGGTTGCCGTGTCACCTTTCAGCCCCGGCTCAGTGTAAGTAACCTTCTGCTGAACCTTTACCGGCACATCAGCATAAAGCACGGTCTCGGTTGTGGCGTCCGATACCACGTCTACCACCATGCCTTCAAGCAAGAAGTCTACACCGTTGATGAGGTCGTGGGTGATAGGTACTTGTTCGAAAGTTTCCTGATGCATAAACTGGTAATAGTCACCATCGTGATAGAGATATTGGTGCGGGCGACGCTCCACGCGTACGTCCTCCAGCTTTTCACCGATGTTGAAACGACGTTCGAGCACATAGCCGTTCACTACGTCTTTCAACTTAGTGCGCATAAAGGTGTTACCTTTTCCCGGCTTTACATGCAGAAAGTCGATACAGAAATAAAGCTTGCCGTCCATGCGGATGCAAGTCCCGATTTTAATGTCTTGGGCATTAATCATACTTATAGTCTTTATATTATTTATAGTTTACTTTGTTTGTTGGAATTGCTTCACAGCTGCAAAAGTAATGGAAATCGACAAAAATCACAAAAACTTTTGAGAGAAAATGAGTTATCTCTTGGTTTATTTGAAAAAAGTCCCTATTTTTGCAGCCCGAATTCGTGAGAATAATAACATAAAACAAGATACAGTAATGAAAAGAACATTTCAACCCTCTAACAGAAAGAGAAAGAACAAACACGGTTTTCGTGAGAGAATGGCAACTGCCAATGGGCGTAGAGTTTTAGCCGCGCGTCGTGCTAAAGGCAGAAAGAAACTGACTGTTTCTGACGAATACAACGGAGTAAAGGCATAACCCTCCGCAAACGATTAAGGACACAAAAAGCCGCAAAGAAGCAACAACTTCTTTTGCGGCTTTTCCTTTTTCAAGCCTTTACACTTGCACCATCGCAAAACCGGATTATTCCGTAAGCCCACATCCGAGCAAGATTAGACCCACACTTTAGGAAACATCCGCTCACACTTCAGAGAGAACGAACTGAGAGGAAACATAAAACAAGCTACAAAGCCCTTTTTATAGATGCAACAATCGCCTGCAAAAAAACAAAGCCCCGCAAGTCTTATACTTACAGGGCTTCCATCGTACTCGAAGCGGGACTTGAACCCGCACAGCCGCAATGGCCAAAGGATTTTAAGTCCTTCGTGTCTACCATTCCACCATTCGAGCATCCTTACAGAAAAAAAGGGGAAAGAGAGCGGAAAACGAGACTCGAACTCGCGACCCCAACCTTGGCAAGGTTGTGCTCTACCAACTGAGCTATTTCCGCATTGGAAGAACGGCTGCAAAGATAAGCAGTTTTCTCATTCCTGCCAAATATATTTTATAAAAAGTATCGTATTCAGTAGCAAGAACTAAGGCGCGTAGAGTCTACCTGCCAAGAAGTTTCCGCTCTGCATCTTTCATGGTTTCAAAGTTGAAACCATCCACTACTTGTTGCATCAATGCAGAGATTTCCGTGTTACAGAGGTTTCCTATACTACCCTCATGCGTATGGCCTACTTCCTTTGTATGCGAAAAATTTCCAGCCTCGATATCCAGTCCCACTTTTTTATAAGCATCACGGAAAGGCATGCCTTCATGCGCCAGACGATTGACCTCTTCCACACTAAAAATAAGCAGATACTTGTCATCATCCAGAATATGCTCATTCACCTTTATCTCATTCATGATATAAGTGGTCATCTGCAAACAGTCTTTCAACTCCTGAAAGGCCGGCAGGAAGACCTCCTTGATAATCTGCAAATCACGGAAATAACCAGAAGGAAGATTATTGACAATCATCATGATCTGTTGGGGCAAGGATTGCAGTTTGTTACATTTGGCACGTGTCAGTTCAAAAACATCCGGGTTTTTCTTATGCGGCATGATGCTGGAACCGGTAGTGCAGTCGTCGGGCAATTTCACAAAGCCAAAATTCTGGCTGTTGAACATACAAGCATCAAAAGCCAGTTTAGAGATGGTACCGGCAATACTCGCCAAAGCAAAAGCCACATTGCGTTCCATCTTGCCACGTCCCATCTGAGCATATACCACATTGTAGTTTAATGAGTCGAAACCCAAAAGGCGAGTAGTCATGGTACGGTTCAGCGGAAAAGAAGAGCCATAACCGGCTGCCGAACCTAAAGGATTGCGATTGCACATTTTGAACGCTGCCTGCAGGAAGAGCATATCGTCTACCAGGCTTTCCGCATAGGCACCGAACCATAATCCGAATGAAGAAGGCATGGCTATCTGCAAGTGTGTATAGCCCGGCATCAGTATTCCTCTATAACGCTCGCTCTGCATGATCAGCACATGGAACAGTTGTTCCACAGCTTCCGCTATTTCTTTTATCTCTGCACGGGTAAAGAGTTTCAGGTCGAGCAACACCTGATCGTTGCGTGAACGTCCGCTATGTATTTTCTTTCCTACATCGCCCAACTTCCGTGTCAGCATGAGTTCCACCTGCGAATGCACATCCTCGACACCTTCCTCTATCACAAACTCTCCGTGCTCTGCCATTACATATATGTTTTTCAATCCGGCAAGTAGTTGCTCTAACTCTTCTTGAGTCAAAAGGCCGATACTTTCAAGCATCGTGATATGTGCCATAGATCCTAACACATCGTATTTTGCCAAATAAAGATCCATTTCACGGTCGCGGCCTACCGTGAAGCGTTCGATGTCCTTGTTTACCCGGACTGATTTTTCCCAAAGTTTCTGAGCCACGTCATTCAGTATTTAGCGGTTAGTAAGGTATGAGGGAGAGCATGTCGGCCATCTTTTCAAGGCCTTCCTGCAAGGGTTTTTGCACCATGGCTTTCATAAATGGATTGATATCCATGCCGATGGTGAGTTTCATTTTGCATTCGCCGGCAGTGACAGGCAGAATTTGTATCCAAAGATTAAACGGAAACGGTGAAGCAGCCGTTTCAAACTTGATGCACTTGCAAGGCTCTTTCTCTACGATCTGCAAAGTGATTTTCCCTACGGGATTCACCTCCATAGTCATGCTGTATGCATCAAAAGTCAAGTCCTTTATTTTGTCTTCCGGCAAGCGTTCCTTCACCTTCTCCAGATTATTCAAGTCGGACAGTTTCTGATAGACAGCCTCTTGTGAAGCCTGTATATTCTTTATTCCACTCTCAAATTTCGTCATATATTCGATTCTATTAAAAAGACAAAAGAACTATCCGGACATGGATTGCTCCGAATGGCTCTTTTGTCATACCATATTTTATCAAGAACAAAATTTATTTCCCGGCAGCCCAATGCGCAGGGTCTTTGCGCCATTCATTGAGTGTTGCTATGTCTTTTTCCTCGATATAGCCGGTGCGCAAGGCGGTCTCCAGCACAGCTTCGTAATTGGTCAATGTCACCAAAGGCACTTTGGCATCCCTGAATGCTTTTTCGGCCACGGGGAATCCGTAAGTGTAGGCGGCTACCATACCGATAACTTCACACCCATCGCGACGAATGGCCTCTACAGCTTTCAAGCTGCTCCCACCGGTCGATATCAGGTCTTCTACCACCACCACTTTCATGCCGGGGCGAAGTTCGCCTTCAATCAAGTTCTCCAAGCCATGATCTTTCGGGGTGGAACGCACATATACGAACGGCAGATTTAAGGCGTCGGCCACCAATGCTCCTTGCGGGATGGCTCCCGTTGCCACACCGGCAATGGCATCTACCTGCCCGAAGCGTTCCAGAATCAGACGTGTAATTTCTGTTTTCACAAAATTGCGAAGAGAAGGATAAGAAAGGGTTTTGCGGTTATCGCAATAAAATGGGGACTTCCATCCGGATGCCCAAGTAAATGGATTGGCGGGCTGTAGTTTAATCGCTTTTATCTTCAGCAACTTTTCTGCAAACAATCTTTCTAAAGTTTTCATAATCACACTAACTGTTATGATAAATATGGCACAAAAATACAGAAACTGTATGAGATTAGAAAAGAGAATGCCAATATTTTTTTATTCGGGATAGCCATTTTCGTCGGAAACATCGATGCAGCAACGTATGTCCTTCATCTCAAATCCGCGGCTCAAGGCGAAGCGAATCAGCTTGCCATTCAGTTCGTATTCGCTCTTGGCGCGGATGTTCTTCCGCTTTGCAGCCAACAAATTACGAAGAGTGGCAAGATATTCTCCTTCATCAACCTCATCCAAAAAAATGCGGTAGACGGACGAGGGGATTTCTTTTTGTTGAAGTGCCCGGCCTATTTTGTACTTCCCCCATTTGGCAAAACGGTATTTATCATGGATAAAAGCACGGCAAAAACGTTTCTCGTCTATATACCCCTCCTTTATCAGGCGATTGATGATGTGTTCTACGGCATCATGGGACACACCCATTCGCTGAAGTTTTTCTACTATTTCTGCCCTGCAATGTTCAGCAGTAGAACAATAAGCTTCCATCCGCTTCAGGGCTTCTGTTTCGGTTATTTCCATCCTCTTTCTGCTATTACATACCGGTCGTTGCCGGAAATATCTTTTCGGACGTGGACTTTCGTGTAGCCTTGTTCGCGAAGCATCATCGCAGCAGCCTCTCCGAATGCCCGGTTGATTTCAAAATAAAGTTTGCCGCCGGCTGCCAGCATGTTTCTTCCCAATTCCCCGATACGGCGATAGAACAAGAGGGGATCTGCATCCGGTACGAACAAGGCCGAAGAAGGCTCCCAGTCCGTCACATTCCGTTCCATGTCTTGTTTTTCGGCTTCGGTAATATAAGGCGGGTTACTGACGACCACATCAAAACAATCGTCATCGGTCGGCCGATATGTCAGGACATCACGTCGGACAAAACGCACAGAAGCTTGCAATTGCCTGTTGTTTTCTTCGGCTATGCAAAGAGCCTCGGCAGAAATGTCCCAAGCCGTGACTTCTGCTTCGGGAAGTTCTTTCGACAAGCTGACGGCTATGCAACCGCTTCCTGTACCAATGTCGAGAATGCGACTGTCCGGTGCAATTTCTTTCAGCATCTCTTCCACCAGTTCTTCGGTTTCGGGACGGGGAATCAATACGCCGGGTGCCACATGAAAAGAGAGTCCCAGAAAGGAGGCCATACCTTGTATATATTGTATCGGTTCGAATTTACACAAGCGGCACAGAATGCTTTCCAATTCCTTTTCTTTGTTCGGGGATAAAATTATATCTTTGCCCAGATAATAATCTACGGAACTTTGCCCCAACATTTCACAGCAAATGATACGACAGAGGGCCGCCACCTCTTGTGCGGAGTAACAGGCTTGCAAAACAGTGCGGATATGTCGGGCAGGATGACTCATTGAAACCTTTCTTTTTTGTATCAGGATGCAAAAATAGAGAAAAAAGCGAGTAGAGAATGTCCACCGAAAAAGAAAATATGGAAATGGAAGAAGAATATAAATACATGCGACGTTGCATCCAGCTGGCACAGAACGGACGATGCAACGCAGCCCCCAACCCCATGGTGGGGGCAGTGATTGTGTGCGACGGGCAAATTATAGGCGAGGGCTATCATGTGCGTTGCGGAGAAGCGCATGCCGAGGTGAATGCCATCCGTTCTGTCAAAAAACCTTCGTTACTGAAACGTTCCACCATTTATGTCAGTCTGGAGCCATGTTCTCATTACGGGAAAACGCCTCCCTGTGCCGACCTGATTATCGAAAAACAAATTCCCCGTATCGTCATCGGGTGTCTCGATCCTTTTTCTGAAGTGGCCGGACGGGGCATACGGAAACTGAAAGATGCCGGACGTGAAGTAATTGTGGGAGTTCTGGAAGAGGAATGCAAACAGCTCATTCAACGATTTGTTACCTTCCACACTCTACACCGCCCCTATATCACCTTGAAATGGGCGGAGTCGGCCGACGGTTGTTTGGATATTCATCGTGAAGGCGGATGTCCCGTTGTATTGTCCAGCCCGTTGACATCCATGCTGGTACACAAGAAGCGTGCAGAACATAGCGCCATCATGGTGGGTACCCGCACCGCCCTTTTGGATAATCCCGGGCTGACCGTTTGCCATTGGTATGGTCGTTCGCCCGTACGTGTCGTTATTGACCGCTATTCGGCATTGCCTCCCGGCCTGCAACTCTTTGACGGCAGCGTGCCTACTCTTGTTTTTACCGAGAAGCCGCATGAAGCGGTTCGCAATGTGGAATATATTCCGATAGATTACTCACAAGATACCCTTCATCAGATGTTGCATGCCCTTTATGAACGCGGGCTACAATCGCTTCTTGTAGAAGGCGGCGGCATGTTATTGCAATCGTTCATCGATGCCGCATTGTGGGACGAGGCCTTTGTGGAAGCAGCGCCTGTTCTGCTTCATTCCGGTGTCAAAGCCCCGCAGATAAACAATGAGATGCTTTTTGATGTCTCACAAGCATTCGGCAGGAACTTCCGCCACTATAAACCAAAGAATAAGGTGGATTCCATCTGACATCTGCCTTATTCTTATTTATCTCCCTCTTCTGTTTCTTCTAAAAAATCCCCAAAGACACAATCATCCATCTTATACCTAAGTTCGGGATAAGAAACAGCTCGACAACCTCACCCGGAGGCTTGTATCCTAAAGCTAAACCCCATTGGTTATCAAGTACTTACCTCTCACTCGTCAGACACTTGCGTCTGACGGTTCAAACACTTGTGTCTATCATGTCAGACACAAGTGTCTGTCGGCTTGAACACTTGCGTCTGTCACGACAAAGGCTTGCAGTTGTCAAACAGGGGGGGGGAAGGCAGTCGGCGCGAAAGGCGCTCTTCTCTTCTGCCTAACCATTGTAAACCGGTGCATGCAAGAAATATCTGACTGATAGGATGCACCCCCTCATCTTTAGCGAAAGCAACCGCCTATTCCGAACCCAGACATAATTGGGTCGTACAAATTGTACAGGCTTTATATGCCTTTCTGCACCCATGATCATTGTTTCTTCACAGGCAGATGAAAATATAGATTATTTCTCTAAGGGAAAAAGCCGAGGAATAAAAAGTATGATTTACCTTTGCAAGTCTCAAGAATGATGAATCGAAACGAATAGCAACTTATAGTTCTTATGAATGCAAAAGTAAAAGGATATATATTGGGAAGCATTGCTGCAGCATCTTATGGCATGAACCCCTTGTTTGCCCTCCCGCTTTACAAAGAGGGAATGGACCCGGACTCCGTTCTGTTTTTCAGATACCTGTTTGCCATCTCCATTCTGGGCATCATGCTCAAGGCGCGAGGTCGGAGTTTCAAGCTGAGGCGGCAAGACATATTGCCCCTGATTGCGTTGGGATGGTTAGTGGCAATCTCTTCCCTGACCTTGTTTCAAAGCTACAACTACATGGAAGCCGGCATCGCTTCCACAATATTGTTCGTTTATCCCATTCTGGTGGCAGTGATTATGGCCCTTGTTTTTAAGGAGAGAATCACCTTGCAAACCGTTCTGTGCATCTTTCTTGCATTGAGCGGCATTGCGCTGTTATATAAAGGCGACGACGGCGCCACGCTCAGTCTGATGGGTATTGCATTGGTCGTAGCCTCTTCGCTCTCCTACGCCATCTATATTGTGGGTGTAAACCGACCAAGGCTGAAAGATGTAGCCACACTGAAGATTACTTTCTACGTATTGTTATTCGGATTATCGCTCTTTCTGGTTCGTGTAGACTTCGGACAAAGCCTGTACACCGTCGATAAATGGTATTTATGGGGCAATCTGTTCGCTTTGGCCGTGTTTCCCACCGCCATCTCCTTTTTCTGCACCACACAAGCCATTCAGTACATCGGCTCCACTCCGACAGCCATCCTCGGCGCTTTGGAGCCTGTGACAGCCGTGTTTTTCGGAGTAACCATCTTCGGCGAGTCGTTCACACCCAGACTGTGCTTCGGAATAGCGCTGATTATCCTGTCCGTGACACTCATCATAGCCGGTAGCAATATCACCTCTTATCTGGTACGTTTCAGAAAGCTTTTTCCAAGATTGCCGATAAAGAGATAAAGAACACAGGAGGAAACCGCCGGCATCAATCCTTTGCCTGATGCACTGTCAACTGCGGGAACGGGAAACTGATGCCCTCTTTGTTGAATTCCGAATAGATAATCCTGTTCATATCGAAATAGACACCCCAATAGTCTTGGCTCTTCACCCAAACACGGATAACGACGTTTACGCTGCTGTCTGCCAAGGCATGGAGAGCCAGGAAAGGTTCGGGAGTATTCAGTATGCGTTTATCGGCTGCAATGATGCGACGCACAGTTTCCTCCACCTTATTATAATCTTCACCGTATTCCACACCGATAACCCAGTCCACACGACGGGTATCTTCCTTACTATAATTAATCACCGTACCGCTGCTCAAAGCCCCGTTGGGGATGTAAATCACTTTGTTATCGGCTGTGGTAAGAATCGTGTGAAAGATCTGGATTTCGCGCACCGTACCCGACACGCCCTGACTCTCAATCCAATCACCCACTTTATAAGGACGAAGCAACAGGATGACAAGTCCGCCTGCGAAGTTCTGCAAGTTTCCGGACAAGGCCATACCGATGGCCACACCGGCCGATGCCAGCAAGGCGGCAAACGAGGTGGTCTCTATCCCTAACTTTCCGATGACAGCCACTACCAGCAATACTGTCAGCAGGATGTTGACCAAACTTCTCACAAAGCTCTGTATACCGGCGTCAATGTTTCTTTTCACCAAGACTTTGGCAATAAACTTCTTAATGAGGGATATCAGGATACGCCCGATAAAATAGATTATCGCGGCACTAATGATACGTCCGCCGATATCCACGCCCCAACCCATCATTTTTTCCACAAGATATTGCAATTTGCTGAAACTTAATTCAGACGCTTGGTCGGTAATAGCCGACAATAATAAAGGTAACAACATACTTCGCTCTTGATTATGTTAGATTCAAACACGATTCCAAGAATCGGCCTTCAATTCCACTCTCGGTTCTTTTGCCGTGGCTTCTTTCCCTTCTCTTTTCTGTCTCCAAAAGAAGATATGAAAGAACACCGGACTAAACAGTGCCGGATTATTGACATGCAAAAGTAGTGAATAGCTTCGAAAATCCTCTACATTGCTTGTCACTTTCGACAGAAAATCCTACTTTTGCCCCCGATTTCAACGAAGGGGTGCCCCAACATGACGGGCTGAGATCATACCCATTGACCTGATCCGGGTAATGCCGGCGGAGGGAAAAGAGAAGAAAAGTTCCCCTTTTCTATATTAATCTAAACAAATATTGCAAATGAAGAGAAATGCAATGGCAGTCTGCCTGCTGACGGCAGCAATCAGTATCTGCGCACAGACCCACGAAAAGGACAGCATGCGGGTTGTGAACTTGCAAGAGGTGGAAATCATCTCCACACGAGCCACGGGAACCACACCGGTAGCATTCACCAATATCGGTAAAGAGCAGTTGAAAAAACAGAACTTCGGTCAAGACCTGCCCTATCTGCTAAGTATGACACCCTCTGCCATCACCACCAGCGATGCCGGAGCGGGAGTCGGTTACACCACGTTGCGAGTACGCGGCACGGACGGAACACGCATCAACGTCACCGCCAACGGAGTGCCCATCAACGATGCGGAGAGCCACAACGTGTTCTGGGTGAATATGCCCGACTTTGCCTCCTCCGTCAAAGACATGCAGGTACAACGTGGCGCAGGCACATCGACCAACGGTGCAGGAGCTTTCGGCGCCAGTATCAACATGCAAACAGGCGACTTCTCACTCAAGCCGTATGCCGAATTCAATGGTTCATACGGTTCGTTCAACACCCGCAAAGCGACCGTAAAAGCCGGAACGGGATTGATTGACGGACATTGGTCGTTCGACGTACGCCTCTCAAACATCGGCACAGACGGATATATAGACAGGGCTTCCGTGGCCTTGAACTCCTACTACCTGCAAGGAGGTTATTACACGGACAACAGTTCCATCAAACTGATTACGTTTGCCGGCAAGGAGCGCACCTATCACGCTTGGAACTATGCCAGCAAGGAAGCGATGAAGACCTTCGGACGCCGCTTCAATTCATGCGGATATATGTATATCGAAGACAAAAACGGCAACGTACATCAGCCCGACATAACCTATGACTACAACCTTCCCAAAGTCACTCCGTTGCTGGAACAAGGCGGAAGACTCCACTTCTATGATGACCAAACTGATAATTATACGCAGAAGCACTACCAGTTGTTGTTCAACCACAATTTCACTTCACGGTGGAACCTGAACATCGGTCTGCACTACACCAAAGGCGACGGATATTATCAGGAATACAAAGGCAGGCGTACACTCTCCGAATACGGCATGCTTCCTTTTACACACAACGGTGAAACCGTAAAGAAAAGCGACCTTGTACGCAAAAAGGCAATGGACAACCGGTTCGGAGGAGGTATCTTCTCCGTCAACTACAAGACCGACCGCCTGTATGCCGCATTGGGAGGCGGTCTGAACCGATACGACGGCGACCATTTCGGCAAAGTGCTCTGGGTAAAGAACTACATCGGGATGCTGAATCCGGATAACGACTACTACCGCAACAACGCCATCAAGAACGACGGCAACCTCTATCTGAAAGCCAACTACGAGCTGTTTGGCGGACTCAGCGCCTACATCGACCTTCAATACCGCCACATCGGTTATAAGATAGACGGACTGAACGACAAATACGATTGGACAGCCGCCAATCCCGGCATGCAGAAGCTGAACATTGATGAAAAGTTCGACTTCTTCAATCCCAAAGCCGGCTTGTCATGGCAGATAGACCGTAACAGCCGCCTGTACGGTTCGTTCAGCGTGGCACATAAAGAGCCTACGCGCAACAACTACACCGACGGATACTTCACCAAACATCCCGCAGCCGAGCGTCTGTTCGACTACGAAATAGGATATACCTTTGCCAACTCGTGGCTGCACGCAGGCGCCAACTTCTATTACATGGACTACAAAGACCAGTTAGTGCTGACGGGAGAGCTGAACGAAATAGGCGAGCCGATGGCAAACAATGTTCCGGACAGCTACCGCATGGGTATCGAGCTGATGGCAGGCATCAAACTGAATTGCGGCTTCCAATGGGATGCCAATGCCACACTGAGCAAAAACCGCATAAAGAACTTTACCGAAACGCTGTTCAAAGGCGAGGAAGCCGGCACCGAAGCATGGGTCATCAAGCATGGCGACACCCCCATTGCCTTCTCGCCCGGTTTTATTCTGAACAACCGCTTCGGTTATACGTATAAAGGATTCGAGGCTTCCTTACAGTCGCAATACGTAGGCAAGCAATACATGAGCAACGCCAAGCAGGACGACTGCATGCTCGACGCTTACTTTGTCAGCAACCTGCACCTTTCCTACACCTTCAAGCTGCCTAAAGTGAAATCCGTCACTGTAGGCTGCACCGTCTACAACCTCTTCAATGAAGAGTACGAGAACAACGGCTATGCCGGCAGTGGTTACAGTCTCGACAAACAGAATAACAAGGTGCGCTACAACTATGCGGGCTATGCCGCGCAAGCCGGTACCAACATTCTGGGACATATAGCAATCAATTTCTGATGGAGCAGGCACTCGAAATCGCGGGCACGCTCATCGGGTTGCTCTACCTCTGGTTGGAGTATCGGGCAAGCATCTATCTATGGATAGCAGGCATCGTCATGCCTGCCGTCTACATCTTTGTCTATTACGAAGCGGGGTTGTATGCCGACTTCGGCATCAATATTTACTATCTGGGGGCGGCCGTCTACGGTTGGGTTATGTGGAGGTACGGGGCATTCCTGCGACGAACTATTTTGAGACGGAAAAGTTGCGCACCACAAAGGGGAGAGGACAAAAGAACAAAAGGACAGAAGACGGAACTGCCCATTACCCACATACCCAAGCACTACCTGTCGCCCCTTGCCGCCGTCTTTGTCGTTGCTTTCGTCGGTATTGCCCGGATATTAATCGAATTCACCGACAGCAATGTGCCTTGGTTAGACTCCTTCACCACCGCACTCAGTATCATCGGCATGTGGATGCTGGCACGCAAATATGTGGAGCAATGGTGGGTATGGATAGCTGTAGATGCCGTAAGTGCCGGCCTGTACATTTACAAAGAACTTCATTTTACTGCCGCTCTCTATGCACTTTACACAATTATCGCTATCTTCGGCTACTTTAAATGGAAACGAATGATGGAGGAGGCGGACAGATGACAGTGAAGAATATACATAACAAAGCCGAAGCGGTAGTTCTGGCTAACGGAGAATATCCCGCCCATCCTCTGCCATCGGAGGTATTGGCAAAAGCGCCTTACGTGGTGTGTTGCGACGGCGCTGCTGATGAATACATCCGCCGGGGCAACATACCCGACGCCATTATCGGCGACGGAGATTCGCTGAGCAAAGAGAATATGCTCCGCTACGGGCATCTTCTTCATCGCATCAGCGATCAAGATACCAACGACCAGACCAAAGCCGTCAACTTCCTGCTGGCACAGGGCAAACAGCGCATCGCCATTGTAGGCGCCACGGGCAAACGCGAAGACCACACGCTGGGAAACATCAGCCTGCTTATCGACTATATGCGTGTGGGCGCCGATGTATGCACCTATACCGACTACAGCGCCATCATCCCCTGCCGGGACGCCTGCTCCTTTCCCTGCCGACCGGGACAACAAGTTTCCATCATCAACTTCACTGCCTGCAACCTGCATGCCGAGAGGCTGGTCTATCCTCTCAGTGACTTCACCAACTGGTGGCAGGGCACACTCAACGAGTGCACCGGCATCGAATTCACCATTGAAGCAAAGGGAGAGTATCTGGTGATAATCAATTATTAATGCGAATCAGTAGTTGAAATCCCTACTTGATTCAGTTAGTTAAAATGTTATTATTCAATTAATTATCTTGTCTGTTTGTTTCTTAATCTCCTTGGAAATCAGTATATTAGAAGAATAAAACCACTCATTGTTCTAATTATGATTCCCAAGGAGAAAGAGCTAAAACTTATAAAAATATATATGTACATCTGCGATATTTACCAGTCTTCACTGAAGTTTTACTGCCAGAGATTCAGTAATAATGCAAATCCTATCTTTACAGACCAGGAACTGCTTACCGTATATCTGTTTTGCGGAGCCTATCAGCGATACTTCCAAATCAAAGAGATACATACATTCACTGAAGAATATTTGCTCTCATGGTTCCCCAACCTACCTTCTTATCAGACATTCAACTATCGGTTAAACCTGATGAGTGAGGCAATTGGTGAACTTGTAAAGCATCTCATTACATTCTTTAAACCGGAGGATTGCGATTCTATGACATCACTTATTGACTCTATGCCCATTATTACCTGTGCAGGAAAGAATAAAACAGGAAAGGTAGCTACTGAAATTGCAACCAAAGGATACTGTTCTACAAAGAACATTTATTATTTCGGTCTAAAAATCCATGCTTTAGCCTTTCGTAGGGAAGGAACTATTCCATTTCCTGAAATGATTATCTTATCATCGGCAGAAGAGAATGATCTGACGGTTCTTAAAAGAGAAGCTGCTGACATCCTTATAAAAAGAAAAATCTTCGCTGATAAGATATACTCGGATTTCTCTTACTGGAGGAATAAGCAGCAAGAACAAGGAGTAACTATGCTAACTCCCGTAAAAGCAATAAAAGGGGAGGCTCCGGTTATTACTCAAAGAGAGAAAGCCGGAAGAGACCTGTTCTCTACTGCTGTTTCAAAGGTCAGACAACCCATAGAGTCGTTTTTCAACTGGCTGAATGAGAAAACAAATATTCAAAGAGCGATGAAAGTCAGATCAACATCCGGACTTTTAGTACATACGATGGGAAAAATTGCCATCGCATTCATTTATCTAATTTTTTAAAACAAGAATCAGAGACCAACTACTGATTCGCATTATTAGTTAGAGATTAGATTTAGACATAAGAATAAAACATTGGCATTAGCCTGTCATTGACGAAAATCTGTTCAAAGACAGTTTTTTCTCAGATTAGTATCTTTGAACCATTGGGAACATCGAAACGTGTGAGTTCTATCCGCATTTCGATGTTGTGATTTACTTTCAAATTAGTATCTTTGAACCATTGGGAACATCCAATATTACGCATTATGATTGACCTGTGCGTTGTGATTTACTTTCAAATTAGTATCTTTGAACCATTGGGAACATCTAAGACTGCCCCTTTCAGCGGCTTTACGAAGTTGTGATTTACTTTCAAATTAGTATCTTTGAACCATTGGGAACATCACTTCTTAGACTTTCTTGTTCGGCAGAAGAGTTGTGATTTACTTTCAAATTAGTATCTTTGAACCATTGGGAACATCGGCTTTTGCTTTTGGACATCTCCCGATTTCGTTGTGATTTACTTTCAAATTAGTATCTTTGAACCATTGGGAACATCCTATTAAAGACCAGTTAAAGGAATTGGGTGTTGTGATTTACTTTCAAATTAGTATCTTTGAACCATTGGGAACATCGACTTTTGGCTGTCAAATTCTTTGTTTCGCGTTGTGATTTACTTTCAAATTAGTATCTTTGAACCATTGGGAACATCGCAAGGGTGGTAATGTCATCGCCTACTGCAGTTGTGATTTACTTTCAAATTAGTATCTTTGAACCATTGGGAACATCCATCTCTCCGGAGAGGTATGATGCGGATAGCGTTGTGATTTACTTTCAAATTAGTATCTTTGAACCATTGGGAACATCTCCGCTGGCGCGTAATGTTTTAGAGGTGTCGTTGTGATTTACTTTCAAATTAGTATCTTTGAACCATTGGGAACATCAGGATGCTTGTGGAGAGTAACGGCCAATGCGTTGTGATTTACTTTCAAATTAGTATCTTTGAACCATTGGGAACATCGCGGAGGTGGAGAGTCCGAAGAGGAACGCAGTTGTGATTTACTTTCAAATTAGTATCTTTGAACCATTGGGAACATCGTCCCAATCGAATGTATGATTGGTCTTGAAGTTGTGATTTACTTTCAAATTAGTATCTTTGAACCATTGGGAACATCACCTCGTGGCCAAGTGGGCGATGAAAATCCGTTGTGATTTACTTTCAAATTAGTATCTTTGAACCATTGGGAACATCGAAGTCGCTGCTACCGTTGGCGAACATGGAGTTGTGATTTACTTTCAAATTAGTATCTTTGAACCATTGGGAACATCGGCAACCATCTCCCTACGTACCAATGGCAAGTTGTGATTTACTTTCAAATTAGTATCTTTGAACCATTGGGAACATCCTCCGCCACCTCCATTATCATGCCGCACACAGTTGTGATTTACTTTCAAATTAGTATCTTTGAACCATTGGGAACATCCAAAACGCTCGAGCTGCTCGAGGTGAAAGAGTTGTGATTTACTTTCAAATTAGTATCTTTGAACCATTGGGAACATCGGCTCTGAGTGGGAAGTTCTTATCAACTGTGTTGTGATTTACTTTCAAATTAGTATCTTTGAACCATTGGGAACATCTTGTAACTACAATTCTTGATCAGCCTATTGGTTGTGATTTACTTTCAAATTAGTATCTTTGAACCATTGGGAACATCTTCTGGTGCTTTGTGACTACAAGAATGATGTTGTGATTTACTTTCAAATTAGTATCTTTGAACCATTGGGAACATCTTTATAGCCAACACGATTATCCTTCAGGTAGTTGTGATTTACTTTCAAATTAGTATCTTTGAACCATTGGGAACATCTCCTTTCTGAACATCATCCAACGTTTTTGTGTTGTGATTTACTTTCAAATTAGTATCTTTGAACCATTGGGAACATCTCTTCGTCTTTTTCTTTCTTTTTCTTCATAGTTGTGATTTACTTTCAAATTAGTATCTTTGAACCATTGGGAACATCATAGCGTATAGAACCTCAACGTATCGTTCGGTTGTGATTTACTTTCAAATTAGTATCTTTGAACCATTGGGAACATCAGAGATATACGACCGCAAAAAAGACTCTAGTTGTGATTTACTTTCAAATTAGTATCTTTGAACCATTGGGAACATCATAATCCTCATAACACATTACTTTCCAATGAGTTAAAAAACAACCAGAGAAAGAAAAAAGAAGAGTGTTTCCAGCCCAAAATCTCGCATCAATGCGAGATTTTATTTTCTAAAACAACTCTAATTGCTGTCCAGGTGTATTGACATTCTGCACCTTTTTTCCATAAAAAAGTTCTATATCTCCAAATTGTTTGTCTGTAATACACATGATTCCAACATGCCCAAATTCCGGGAGAAAAGATTTAACTCTTTTTATATGTACTGCCGCATTCTCGCTACTGGCACAATGGCGCACGTAAATGGAAAACTGGAACATCGTAAAACCGTCCTTTTGCAGATTCTTTCTGAAATCCGCATAAGCTTTCTTTTCTTTCTTCGTCTCAGTTGGCAAATCAAAAAGAACAAGCACCCACATAATACGATATTCACTAAAGCGATCCATAATCTATCGTTCGGGATAAGCAACTCTACGAAGCTCTCCATTGAAACATTTATAAAGCGAAGCAGTAGTTTGCCCCACCGCAACCATCAACGGACTGCGCTTGCCTCCAATTGCCACTTCCAATGTCGGAACTGTAAGCAATCGAGCTTTTATCTCTTTTGTCAACTCCGCATTTTTTCCATACTCTTGTATCAAACTAAACACTACCTCATCCACATAAGGACGATAGGGTTCCATTATATCATCCGCTAAACAATAGGCGTTGTAACGATTGTGATGATGGATACCCAACGTAGGAAGTAACCCGCTTATTACCAACCCACGTGCCACCACCGCACGAAGAATGGCATATCCATAGTTTAATAGATTGTTGGGAGAAATTCCTTCACGTTCCCGAGTAAAACCATCAACATCAGCAAATAAAGACTTCCAATAATATGCAGCAGCACGTGCTTCCAAATTATCTGGGTCGCCACTACGCACATTGGCAGCCCAAACACGCATACACTTTACTTCCCCGTCTACACAATCTTTGAGTACAGATGCCTGATTGTTGATTTTCGTTTGAATTGTTTGCTGCCAGAGTTGTTTCTTCAAAGGAAGTGAAGCATCTAATTGTTTACGGAAGCGCTCATTCTGCGTAGTATTTCCATAAAGAGGAAGCATTAATCCGACTGGCATACTCTTACTATCACAAGTGATTACGGAACAGTTATTCTCAAGCAAAGCCTCCAACACACTGGAAGTGATGGTTATCTGCTTGTTATCCAACACGACGATTCCAATGTCCTCTATAGGTTTCGTTACTTCCGCCTGCTTTTTCAACGTTTCCGGTAAGGCGGTTACTTTTTCTACATCAGGCAGCTTGATGACCAGCTGTGCATTTCGTAATGATAGATAAACAGGATTTCCGAAATAAAGTGTTTTCTTAATCATGGCTCATTACTTTTAAAAGTTTGTCAAAATCCGATTCGTAGCTCTGGAGTTGTCTAACATGGAATTTGTCATATTTCCGCTCCGCTAATGCCTTGGCAATCTTGTGGCTCACCTACCCGCTATGTTGTAGCACGGCTTCTTCGTTGAAGTGCAAGACCAGCTTTCTCACCCAATCTTTCATGTACATCACTTGTTTTTTTCGCTTGACGCTCTGCATAATCCAGATACATCGAAACAATACGGTTCAAATCATCCATTTATGTTTCATTAAGATAGTTCTTTACAATAGAAACATCCGGTTTGTGTATCATTTCGTAGGGTGCATTCTTCCAAGTAGTCAATCCCATATTAGGTTTATCGGCATCCGCACGAGAAACAATAATCTCAGCTGCTGTTTGCCCGGAAATGAACCCAATACAACTTATTCTGAACAGTTACAAAAAACTTCTTGGTTACATCGCTATCCGCTTCATAGTCCGCACTGCATTGTGAATAAATATCAGTTATTTTCTGATAGAAGCGTCGTTCGCTGCTACGAATGTCACGAATACGGGATAACTGTTCTTCAAAATAATCCTTACCAAATAGCATTTGCGGATTCTTCAATCGCTCATCGTTCATAGCCCCCTTAATCAGATATTCTTTCAGCACACCATTTGCCCAAAATCTAAAATGTATGGTTTGAGTACTGTTAACAGGGTAGCCTACGGATAAGATAGTGTCGAGATTATAAAACTCAATCTGCCTTGTGACCTGTCTTGTACCCCCAGTTTGAACTTGTGCAAGTTTTGCACAAGTTGCCTTTTTTAATAATTCTCCGCTTTTATATACATTCTTTAAACGTTTAGCCACCACACTTCTGTCTACTCCAAACAATTGTGCAATCTTGTCTTGTGGCAGCCAAACCGTTTCATTAAAGATATAGATTTCAACGTTCACTTCTTCATTGCTGTCTTTATAGAGAAAGAAATCAGATGAAATTGAGGTATTATTATTGTTTTTGTTCATTAGCCATTCATTATATTAACCCGTTGGCGGAATTAAAATAGCGCATATTTAACTCGGCCAATGGGCTTTTCATTTTTGTAGTTAATATATTGGAGGATTGTAAGTGCGCTAATCTTCCCGATAATCCGGGCAAACAATCCATCCGTATCTTTCGCATAATTCCTTATAATCATAAACTGGTCACACAATTGCGAGAACAGGGTTTCGATTCTTTTTCTCGCCTTGGCAAAAGCCAGAAATACAGGCTTCCATTCTTTCAGGTTGCACCTGCATGGTGCCTCCAGCCTGATATTGGCGGTTTCAAACAGATCCAATTGCACTTGGGCACTTATATATCCTTTGTCCCCTATGACTCTACAATTACTATAGTCCACCTTCACATCCTTCAGGTAATGAATGTCATGCACACTTGCCTTGGTGAGGTCAAAGGAATGGATAACACCACTTAACCCGCAGATCGCGTGGAGTTTGTATCCGTAATAATACATGCCTTGTGATGCACAGTATCCGATTGACGGTGCTTTCTCAAAATCCTTCTTTCCCATACAGCAACGCTTGGAACGGGCAATGCGACATACTTCTATCGGCTTCGAATCAATGCAGAAATAGTCTTCGCCTCCATCCATTTCTGCGGCCATTCTTTCTCGGATTGCATTACATAGGGACGAAGTAATTTTACGTCTGTCATTGTATTGTCTGCGGGATATAAGGTTAGGTATTTCCATTCTATACTCCTGTAGCTTTGCAAACAACAATGACTCACTGTCAATACCAACAGCCTCTGATGTCATGTTCAAAGCCACCACTTCAAGGTCTGAAAATTTGGGAACTACTCCTCTTCTTGACACATTTCCTGATTCATTGACTAAATTGCCGGCTATTTGCTTGCATATGTTCAGGATTTTTGCGAATATTGTATATAGGTTGTGCATACGATATTTGTTTATTAAAAGTTTTGCTACCTTTAATTTACTAAATATCAATAATATGCACAACTTTTTATACATAAATCTTTTATCAATTTAATTCCGCCAACAGGTTATATTAATATTCTCCTATTGCCACTATTTGGCCAATATGGTTAACACGGACTTTAACAATAGCGTCCAAGCCCTTTGAACTACGAAAATCTATCCAAGTAATACCTCTCAAAATTGGCTTTGTATCCTTGATTGTTGTTTCTAAATGATGTCTAAAAACATAATTTTTATGAGAGAATTTCTGCACCCTAAATAAATTAGGACTTATCACCCCATAATTCTCCGCATCAAGCAAATCAATCTCTTTCGGATTAAATCCGGTTTTTTCATTTGGAAAAACAAAATATTCATTTTGTTTCATACTGAAAAGGAATTGCCAGCCTTCGCTCGTTTTATAATCCTTGTCTATAATCGGTTGACCAAGATTTGCTCTTGTCACTGCCTCAAAGAAACTAACCACAATCTCCTCCAGTTCATATTTGGGATTACCAGCCTCGTCAACCATCAATTGTCCCTTCTTATCTATAACCGGCCTACGATAAACTGCCACGTGGTGATTATTGCCTGTATTAACAAAATCCACAGGAATATTTTTACCATTCTCATCTAATACAGGTTTTCCATTCTTATCCTTTTTCACATGCAATGACAACGCATTACTGATTCCTAAAATTGCAACTCGCTTAATAGATATACCTTTCTCTTTATTCAGCCAAATAGGGTTTTCATCAAGGTTGGAGAATGCCTTTTTTGCATCATTACCCCACTCATTTAATCTGTCAGTTAGTATTTTCCGGACACCAGCATCTATTACCTTATCAACTTTCAAATCAGGAGAGATTTCTTTACGTATAGTATAAATCGTTTCAAATGTTACAGTTTTCACATTCTCAGGAACTTTCCTCGTTTGTTCCTTATCCAGCCAAATAGGTTGTTTATCCGGTGAATTCTTGCCGGCAAACGCTTTCTTCGGATCATTACCATTTTCATGTAAACGTTTCAACAATGCATCTCTATAAGCAGGTTTGCTTACAGTCATAATTTTCCCGATATCAAACGAAGCATTCACCTTTTCTTCTCTTGCCAAATATTGCTTGCCACTACCATAGATTGTTTCCAGATGCAACTGCCCACGTGGTGTCTGTTGCACTTTCTTATTCATACCGCCCCTTTTCTTCGTCTTGTTAATATTATCCGTAATAACCTTATTCTTCGCTTTAATCGAAATTAAAATATTCTCCAAGTACTTTTTGGCTTCTGCGCGGAACTCTCCCAATGGCATGGGCGCAATCGCCCTACCATTTTGAAAATACTTGTTCTTTATTAGATACTCATTCGTGTTTGCATTCAGACTGGCGTTTTTGTTATTAAAATACTGAATGAATACATCCTTTGTAAATGCTACAGTCAATGCGTCCATCGCATGATGACGATGATCATTCCGTTTCGTCCAATCCTTGATTCTACCTATTTGCTTTCCGTCTCTATCCTCAAAATATTCAACCAGTCCTAATGCCTTATACTTTTCCCAGTTCAATTCTTTCATCAAATCAACCAACTGCCAATCCTCACGTAACTTGTCAGTTACCGAACCACTTGTAGCAACCACACGACGAGAAATCTCATTCAACATAGACAGCGCCTTTTTCGCAATATATTGTGTATTACGCAGGTCACGTTCAATAAAGCCGTCAGGAATATCCTGCTCAGTCATTTTCAGTTTATTATATTTGCTTCTTGATATTTTCCCTGACTTAAACAAGTCTTCGATATTATTTAAATAATGTTCTAAACTATTGTCAGACCCGCTTTCACCGAATTTTTCTTTCACAAAATCATACGCTGTTTTATTCCCTTTTTCAATATTTACATTACGAGCTTCAAGTGTTTTATTTGAAAAGCTATCATCAAAAAGTCGTGCTTGCGGAATGATATGTTCAATATCAAACTCTTTACTAAACAATTTTTCTCTCGGAATATACGTATTAGAATAAAGCGTTTTATACCCACACGATTCTAACTCTTTGTAAAGCTTGTAACGCAGAATATCAGTACGGCTTACATTTATCAAACCAAACTCTTTCTGTAAAAGCTCCTTGTATTCTTCATGCGCTTTGGTAGCTTGTGCAATGGATTTAGTCAGCTCTTCACGCTCTTTGGCATTCTTCTTCAACTCACGAGCAAGTTCTACACGTATTTCATCCGGTTTACCATAAGTGTCTATAATGGCATTGATTACGTTTACCATCTGGTTCAGAATCTTTTCCACCACAGGATTGCGCAGACTATTCTTGGGAAGAAGCATAAGTCTGTCTTTCAATTCCTTGGTTGCTATCTCTTCCTTGGTTAATGACGACTTTGAATGCCTGTATCCGGCATACGCGCAAGCCACATCATACCGATTGCCTTCTTTCAAATAAGGTAGAATCTTATGAATAGCTTTTGCGCTCAGACTGCCATAATCATCTTGAAAAGTAACATTTGCCAATATAGTAGCGTATACTTTCTCAAAGCCATACTGTTCTGCCATCCTTTGAACCAACCTACCGTTTCCTGTTGTCGTATTGTCCCCCTCAAAAGAATACAATAAATGCCAGAGTTTATAATAAGGTTGATTGTCCAACTCTTCATTCGAGTTAAAACATAGAATGTCCGTATTCCAATTAAGAAGATCAAAAACAGCTTTTACATGTTCAATAATCTTCTCAACCGATTGTTTGAAGTCAACAGGTTCATGCCCGGACATCTCGATCATTTTACTATATGCCTGAAACAACGCATATCCCGTCTTATTACCATCAATCGTTTTAAAATTTAAATCCAATTCCTGTGGATTATCAAACAACAATTTCAAGACCTCTGACTTTGTCATCTTATCACGAACAAAAAGTTCTTGGGCAAGCAAATCTTTTTCTTCTTGATACAAATAACGTCTGCCACTCAGTTCCAATTGTCCTGTACCGTCAAGTTCGTCAAAAAGAGCAGGAGAATTATCTTTCGGTTTTCTTCGTTTACTTTTCTTGCCGACAACGGTTAGTTCTATGTTGTTTAGTATCTGCCATATTTTAAATTCTTGGAACAAAGGAGAAGAACGGGGTATCACTCGATTACCTACAGTTTTAATCTTTTTCTTGCCATCCATCTCTACCTCTATCTGCCGACTTTCAAACTCGCAAAAACTGATTAATCCTTTCTGACTCTTCAAGCTACGCTGATAGAAAATAATAATATCACGGATGTCTTTTTTCAATTCTTCTGTCAGTTCTTTATGATATACAGCTTGTTTTTCCCAAAGCATATTAAACTCATCCAAATAATCTTGGCGATAGAACACCATATTCCGCAAGCTCACATTGGGATTCTTATCCAGCATTTTCATTTGATACTGCCCGACAGTTTGTTTATTGAAATACAACTCCTTGCTCCTATCACTGATTGCACCAAGATAACCGCTTGAGTTATTGATTTGGGTATTCATTTCTTGCAAAACAATAACCAATTGTTCCAACGACAGCTTTTCCTTCAAACCATTTACCCGCCATTGCAGATTCTCTTTTTTTGCTTCATCCCTTTTCCGTTTACCATAAATACCTTCCAGTTTATGCTCCCTTTCCTGTTGTTCAGTTTTGCTTTTCTCGTTGTTCCATTCTGTATAGGATTCTTTCCAAACGAAATATTTGGAACAAATGGCCCAAACAGCATCGCGTTTTTTCCCTCTCAACTCTTCTTTTAATACATCAGTAAGAATATCCGTATAATATTCTTTTTGTTTTTCCCATATTCTATCAAGTTCATTTTGCAAATCAGAACGATAAAAATCGGGTAAGAACTTCTTACCTGCATCAAGCAGTTGCAGGCATAATTCACCAGGCGTAAGGTTGTTATTATATAGTTCACGAGCTATATCCATACCGTCAATCAACCTGCCTTCTTCAGTTCCCTTTGCTTTCCTGCTACTTTTATAACCACGTTTTTTGTTAATCATCAGCAATACACGCGCAAACTCTTCCAACGAGATTTCCTCAGTTGCCGCTTTCGCCCTTAATCGGTATGTCTCAAAAGTTGTTCGATTACCATTTTCTGAAAGTATAGTATCTTTTGTTATCAATTTGTATTCTTTCAACACTTCCACCAACGTATCACGACGAAGTTTGTAGCGTTGCAGATTACACCGCATGCTTCTCTTGAGTGTTCTATCCGCATTGGTCGTAATGCTCTTCCCTTTCTCAAAATTAGTCAATTCATCTACCGTCAGAGGATTTACTCTCACACCAAGCTTAACAATCGATGACCTTTCATCTTTATTTTCTGCTTCATTCACCAATGCCCAACCGATACTATTAGTACCCAGATCCAATCCTAATATCTTCTTCATAATTTAACTTGTTTTATCACAACACCCCAAATATATTAATTTTTCCCCATAAACAAACATTATAATAAAATTATTCATTATCTTTGTATCACTAATTTGAAGCAAATCACAATAAGGATTATTCCGTTGTGAAAACATTTAGGGCGGGGCATTTGCTTCGTCCTTTTTTTGGCTACTAAAAACAAATCAGCTATGCCTCATTGGTCGTTACCGCAAAACCGAAGGCCTACCTACACCAGGCAGCACCCCACAATTGGCATAAGCATAGACTGTGAAAGTTCAGGCCCGGAGAGAACGGGCAACCAGAATAAGAATTCGTCAGGAGTAGAGAAATGAACGGAAACACGCAGGAATCGAGCTTATACAGATCGGCATGACAGTGCATCTCCCACAGCCAACAACCGCGCCCTGCTGCCGCATGCACTCTACTCGCACCTACCGTTGCAATACGCACGCTATGAAGATGGAGAAATGCATCCGGCCGATGGTGACGGGCATTCCGCAGGAAATCATCTGCGATATATACCGCGGGTACAGGCTGACAGAAACGACGGTAGCGGTAATTAGCGGTGAGCGATTAGTGTTTAGCGGGGCACTAATCGCTTATCGTCCACCGCTCATCGTTAACAAACAGTGCTTGAAGTCGGCAAACTCCTTCGACATGGGCAGGCTCTGCTTCGTGCCCCGCATAAAGGCTTGAAGTTTCTCAGGTATCGCTACTGTTTCGCCGATAATCCCTTCTACCGTATCTTTGAATTTTGCAGGGTGGGCAGTCTCCAGAAAGACGCCTGTCTCGCCCAGCCGGAGACCTTCGGACAAGGCACGGAAGCCACATGCGCCGTGAGGGTCGAGCAGGTAATGCTTCTGCTGCCAAACCGTTTTCATGGTTGCGGCTATCTGCCCGTCGGTATAGGCAGCCCCACTGATTTCGGCGGTGATGGCGGCATGATTGCCTCCGTAGAGGTCGAGCACACGGGCAAAGTTGCTGGGATTGCCCACATCCATGGCATTGGCAATGGTGGCTATGCTTGGACGTGGCGTATAAACGCCCGTCCGAAGGTATTGATAGAAAATGTCGTTGCGGTTGTTGGAGGCGATGAAACGTTTCACGGGCAGACCCATACGCTTGCCGAAAAGTCCGGCGGTGATGTTGCCGAAATTGCCGCTGGGCACACAGATGACGACATTGTCCGCCCTGCCGGCACGCTTCAACTGTGCATAGGCATGGAAATAGTAGAAGGCTTGCGGCAGGAAGCGGGCCACGTTGATGGAGTTGGCGCTGGTGAGCAACAAACGCCCGTTGAGCTCCTTGTCCATAAAGGCCGATTTCACCAATGCCTGACAATCGTCGAACGTGCCGTCTACCTCAAGGGCAGTGATGTTGCGTCCCAAAGTGGTGAACTGCTTTTCCTGAATGTCGCTGACCTTACCTTTCGGGTAGAGTACATATACGTGGATGCCCTCCACGCCAAGGAAGCCATTGGCCACGGCGCTGCCCGTGTCGCCAGAGGTGGCAACCAATACGTTCACCTGCTTCTTGCCCTCTTTCCTGATGAAATGTCCCAACAGACGTGCCATGAAACGCCCGCCCACATCCTTGAAGGCGAGCGTAGGCCCGTGAAACAGTTCGAGGGAATAAATGTCGTCCGTCACTTTCACCAAAGGAACGTCGAAACTCAGGGTGTCATATACTATCTGCTTCAGCGTATCGGCAGGAACATCTTCGCCGAAGAACGCATCGGCCACGCGGCAGGCTATCTCCTGAAAGCCGAGTGTGTCTATGCTGTCGTAAAATGCTTGCGGCAGGGGCTTGATGGAAAAAGGCATGAAAAGCCCCTTGTCGGAGGCAAGTCCGCGCACCACAGCTTCTTCGAGGGTGGCTTCGGGAGCTTGCTTGTTGGTACTGTAATATTTCATGATCGATGGAAAGTGAATGATTAGCGATTAAATTATTTAAAGGGACGAAGGAGGCGAGGTTCTTTCATGAATTCATTGATAAACTCGTCTTCCTTCAGCAGTCCGTAGCTGCCGTTGCAGGCAGCCACCTCGTCGAACGTCCGCACCCCGTCCGGCTCGATGCCCGGATGCCAGATGAGGAAAGGAACAGGCTCGGCCGTGTGTGTGCGGATTTCGCAAGGTGTGGGGTGGTCGGGCAGCAGGGCGATGGCAACAGGCTCTTCGCTCTCTTTCAATGCTTCGTAGAG
Organism: Prevotella heparinolytica; assembly: GCF_002998535.1. Classification (NCBI taxonomy): domain Bacteria; kingdom Pseudomonadati; phylum Bacteroidota; class Bacteroidia; order Bacteroidales; family Prevotellaceae; genus Prevotella; species Prevotella heparinolytica. Next base: position 1,796,982 of record NZ_CP027234.1, read on the forward strand.
AGGCCTTACGACCCGCCGGTCCAAGTTTTCGATGGTCAGCCGCTTCAGTGCGACATTGCCCTCGTGGCCGGCCTCATCGCTGGCCTCGATGTGCAGATAAACGAAGTCGTCCGTCTTTAAGGCATCGAGGGCGGCGGCCACCTTGTTCTCGTAGTTGGTGTCGTACAGTCCGGTAGCTCCCTGCACGGCAATTCGGCGCAATCCGGCATAGCGGCCGATACCGTTAATCAAATCGACGGCGGAAATCACGGCACCCCGCCTCACTTGCGGGAACTTGTCGGAAAGGCGTTCCATCTTCGGGCGATAGCCGGGACTCCACGGCCATATACTGTTGGCAGGGTCTTTACCCCCGGCCATGCGCTGCAGGTTGACGGGATGTTGGCGCAACAGTTCTTGCGAACGTAGAATCAGGCCGTTTATCAGATCGGCCGTTTGCCGGGGAGTTAATTCCGCTTCCCCTTCGGGTACCGCGATGTCCTCCGTACCCTCCATCGGCTTCACCATCAACGGGCGGAAAGGTTGCAAAGGCACATCGTGCGGCGGTGTGCAGTCGATGCGCTTGTCTCCCCCTTTTATCACTAACAAATGGCGGTATTGCACACCCGTATAGAAGCGCACACGGTCGTCGCCCAAGTGTTCCTGCAGGTATTTCACCAGCACGTCCGCCTCCTCGGTGGAGATGTGCCCGGCAGAATGGTTCTTTATAAGGTTGCCTTCTATGCAGACTATGTTGCAACGCATCGCCATTTCGCCCGGTTGCAAATCCACACCGATGCTTGCCGCTTCGAGCGGACCGCGACCTTCGTACACCGTAGGCAGGTCATAACCCAGAACGGACATGTTGGCTACCTCGCTGCCCGGATGAAACCCCTCGGCAACAGTCAGCAACCGCCCCACACGCCCCATGCGTGCCAGCTTGTCCATATAAGGCGTTTCGGCGGCCTGCAACAACGTGCGCCCGCCCAACTCTTTTATGGGGTGGTCGGCCATGCCGTCGCCTAATATAATAATGTGTTTCATTGCCCTGTCTCTTATCCGTTAAACGTTTGCAATGCTCATGATATCGGCAAATACGCCCGCCGCCGTGACACCGGCACCGGCGCCGTAGCCCTGTATCATCATGGGATACTCTTTATAACGCTCCGTGGTAAGCAGAATGATATTGTTGCTTCCCTCCAGCCCGTAGAACGGATGGTTGGAGGCCACTTCCTGCAAGCCTACCGAGGCTTTGCCGTCCTCCAGCTTGGCCACGAAACGCCAATGCTTGTTTTCGGCCTCCAACACCCGCCGGCGGGTCTCGAAATCGGCATCGAGGCTCGGCACTTTCTTCCAGAAGTCGTCCAGAGAACCTTCGAAGAAATCATCGGGCACGAAGAGGTTTGTCTCCACATCGCTCTGCTCCAACCGATAACCTGCTTCGCGCGCCAGAATCACCAACTTGCGGATGACGTCCTTGCCGCTGAGGTCGATGCGCGGGTCGGGCTCGGAGTAGCGCTCTTCCTGCGCCAACCGGATGGTCTTGCTGAAGGGGACATCGGCACTGATTTTATTGAAGATGTAGTTCAGCGTACCGCTCAGTATTGCCTCAATCTTCAAGATCTTGTCGCCGCTATGAATGAGGTCGTTGATGGTGTTGATGATGGGCAGCCCCGCCCCCACGTTCGTCTCGAACAGATACTTCACGCCCCGCTGGCGGGCAATCTGCTTCAGCTCGCGGTAGTTGTCGTATGCCGAAGAAGCTGCAATCTTATTGGCAGCCACCACCGAAATGTTGTGTAGCAGCAGGTCTTTGTAGAGCGACGCCACATCGGCGCTTGCCGTGCAGTCCACGAATACGGAGTTGAAGATGTTCATGCCGATGATTTCGTTGCGCAAGGTCTCCAAAGAGCTTTCCTTACCTTTTGCTTGCAGCTCTTCGCGGAAGCGCTCCAAGTCGAGGCCTTCGCGGCTGAACATGGCCTTGTTGGCATCGGCGATACCCACCACATTGAGCTGCAAGCCGTTTTCGTGCATCAGTTTACGGCGTTGGCTGTGAATCTGCTCTATCAGACTGCCGCCCACGGTGCCGATGCCGCAAATGAAGAGGTTCAGCACCTGATATTCGGACAGGAAGAAAGAATCGTGTATTACGTTCAGCGATTTACGCAACAGCCTGTTGTCTACCACAAACGAGATATTCGTCTCCGAAGCGCCCTGCGCACAGGCTATCACATTGATGCCGTTGCGTCCCAGCGTGCCGAACAGTTTGCCGGCGATGCCCGGCGTATGCTTCATGTTTTCGCCTACGATGGCTACCGTAGCCAGATTCTTTTCCGCCTGAATCGGCGAAATCTCTCCCATCTCTATCTCTTTGGCAAATTCCTCGTTCAGCACCTCGCAAGCCAAATCGGCATCGGCATTGCGCACACCGATGGATGTGGAATTCTCCGAAGAGGCCTGAGACACCAGAAACACGCTGATGCCGTTCTTTGCCAATGCCTTGAAGATGCGGTAGTTTACGCCGATGACACCCACCATGCCAAGCCCCTGCACGGTAATCAGGCTCGTATCGTTGATGGAAGAGATACCTTTGATGGCCTTGCTTTGCGAATGCGAAACTTCCTGTTTGATAACCGTCCCCACGCCATCGGGATTGAAGGTGTTCTTCACCAGAATGGGAATGTTCTTGTGGCAAACCGGATAAATGGTGGGCGGGTAAACCACTTTTGCGCCGAAGTTGCAGAGTTCCGTCGCTTCCACATAGCTCAACTCGCTGATGGTATATGCCGTTGAAATGACACGCGGGTCGGCCGTCATGAATCCGTCCACATCCGTCCATATTTCCAGACAGTCGGCATCCAGTGCGGCGGCAATGATGGCGGCCGTATAGTCCGAGCCGCCTCTTCCCAAGTTCGTCACTTCGCCCGTTGTCTTGTCGGTGGAGATGAAGCCGGGAACCAGTGCGCGACGAGGCAGCGTGCCGAACGTCTCGCGCACCAGCGAGTTTGTCAGGTCCGTATCCAGCACATGCTTGGAATGCTTCTTTTCCGTCTTGATGAACCGGCGCGAGTCGTACCATTCCGCCCCCGTCAGTTGGGCCAAGATAATGGACGAGAGCCGCTCGCCGTAGCTGACAATCGTATCGGACGTTTTTTGCGAAAGGTCTTTAATCAGATAGATGCCTTGGAAAATATCTTTCAGCTCATTGAGCAGTTCGCCTGCCCGCCTTTGCAAGGCCACCTGCGCCTCTCCTTCAGGAATCACCTCTTTTATCATCTCCACGTGGCGATAGACTATCTCGCGGAACTCGTTCTCATAGGAGGCATCGCCGGCCGCCGCCATCTTGGAGGTGTTTATCAACTTGTCCGTGATGCCGCCCAATGCGGATACCACCACGATGACCGGTTCGTCGACTGCTTCTACGATTCTCTTGACACTCAAAACACTGCTGGCGGAGCCCACGGACGTTCCGCCGAATTTCATTACTTTCATTGTATTGTTGTTTTCTGATTATCCGAATTATACTTCCGGCTTCTGTGGCCCTCTGTCGTGCCGAATGCTGCCGGAGCACCTTGTCTCCGTATTCACCATACCGTTATTCCCAAATGGAAGCTCTCCTTCGCCTATGCTCAAGACTGACAGATACTTCCGCCGGGCAAGTGGGTATGAGAAACGTTATTAAATAAAAAGCTGCTTGAAAAATGGTGTAACACGTAGAAACACAAAATACTATCCCTAACCCCTAAGGGTCATGGTCCACATGGATGTGACTGTATGTTGATAGTACTTGTTCATAACCTCCGGTTTCTATCGTTTCTGATAAGTGTTGCAAAAGTAAGAATAAAAACGTTCAATCTATCACTTTTCACGACTTTTTTATGATAAAAGTGCAGAGAGCTCCTGAAAAGGCAAGAAAAGTGCATCTTTCCCGGCTTACATTTTCACACATCCGGCGCAATATATTCAATGATATGACGCATTCTTTTCTAACATTCTGCCATCGTTCTCAAGATATATCATTATATTTGCATTGAAAAAATGAAAGAAAGGTGCGTATGAACCCTGACAACACTTCCGTTTTGCTAATATACACCGGCGGAACCATCGGAATGATAGAAAATGTGGAAACCGGTGCTTTGGAAAACTTCAACTTCGAGCAGTTGCAGAAACATGTCCCTGAACTTCAACGGTTCATGTTTCGCATCGATACGTATCAGTTCGATCCTCCCATGGATTCATCGGACATGGATCCGGATGCTTGGCGCAAATTAGTGCGCATCATCAGCGACAACTACGACCGGTACAGCGGTTTCGTCATCCTGCACGGCACGGACACCATGGCTTATACCGCTTCCGCCCTCAGCTTCATGCTCGAAGGGCTGAACAAGCCCGTCATCCTGACCGGCTCCCAGTTGCCCATCGGCGTGCTCCGCACAGACGGCAAGGAAAATCTGCTGACCAGCATCGAGATTGCCACGGCGCACCATCCCAACGGGCAGCCCATCGTGCCCGAAGTGTCCATCTTCTTCGAGAACCACCTGATGCGCGGCAACCGCACCACCAAGATGAATGCCGAAAATTTCAACGCTTTCCGTTCATTCAACTATCCGGTACTTGCCTCGGCCGGCATACATATTAAATATAATAATGTGCAGATTCGCACGAACGGTCGCCACCACGAACTCAAGCCCCACTACTTGCTCGACACCAACGTGGCCGTACTGAAACTTTTCCCCGGCATTCAGGAAAACGTGATTGCCTCCGTGCTTGCCACAGAGGGGCTGAAAGCCGTAGTGCTCGAAACCTACGGTTCGGGCAATGCCCCCCGCAAGGAGTGGTTCCTGCGTCGCCTGCGCAATGCCTGCGAACAAGGCATCGTCATCGTGAACGTGACCCAATGCAGCGCCGGGACAGTGGAAATGGAACGATACGAAACCGGCTATCAGCTGATGCAGGCAGGCGTGGTATGCGGATATGACAGCACCACGGAGTCGGCCGTAACCAAACTGATGTTTCTGCTGGGACACGATTACCCGCCTGCCAAAGTGCGGGAATTGATGGGACGTCCGTTGGCGGGAGAAATTACGGTGTAACAGCCCCCCGCAATCCGCAAACCATAGGAAGCACATCATTCATGTAATCATCCTTTACCATTTCTGCAAAGCATATCCGTCGCCAAGGATAAAAGCCGGGCACCCCTGCCAGAACACCTTCTGAGAGGGGGTAGGATCAGTATACGACTGATGTGCCTTCTGTATACGACTCATCCTACATCAGTATACGACTGATGTAGCCTACGTATAGGACTGAAGATACATACCCCGTTGGATGCCTCGCGAAAGACCGCTTTGATGTAACAAGATATTACCGGATAAGAAGTCGTTGTTCCGAAATTATCGGCATCCCGTGCAGTATTTTCGGAATATCACAGTTTTATTTGTATGACAAACAGCTATCGGTATGAAAAAGAACAAGGGTTTATTCGGCGCGCTTCTGTTTCTTCTCTGCATCTTCGGCTTGACAAGCTGTCTCAATGAGGAGAAAGAAGAAGAGAGGAAAGTGACTCATTACGAAGAACAGACCGTGATTGTCGCTTCAAAAAAACTGCAAGGGGTTGTCTTCTCATGCGGAACGGATTTTGTCATGGATGTTTATGCCGCAAGAAAAGAGAACTCCCGGCAATGGGAGCAACTCTCCCATGTTTCCGGTTTCGAGTACGAAAGCGGTTATGAATACAAAATCCGCATCAGTAAGACCGGCTATTTAGACTACCGCATGGGCGACCCGGCATGGACGGAGCACAAACTTCTTGAGATTCTTTCAAAGGAGAAGAAAGAATCAGAAGGGTTGCCGGAAAGTTTCATCCCGGAGAGATACCAACCGGATTCTTCCGCAGATACTCCGCACGCCTTGCCTTAGCCCCATCCCAAGAGATCCGGAATCAGCTGTTTATCAATTTTTCTATCCATTCATTAAAATGCCTGCATTCAATACGTAATCTATCAATACCAATATTTTTAGTAACATATTTACCTGTTGCAGGTTTATTATAATTATAATGTTTCTTTTTGTTTCCTTCAATTGCCTTAGTGATACGTTTACTTGGAGCTGTTTCTGGGTTATTGTTTATCAACTCCGGATTTCCAACTTTCCGTAAAGCGTTTGTCAGTTGTTTACAACTTCTTTCACAACCGGGGTAAAGTGTAGTGATATATTCAATACCACAGAATAAAAGAGCTTCAAATTCATAGATCTGAATATATGGAATAAAACGTTCATCCTTAATAGCATCCGCAAAATCTGCCTCCAAAGCACTTGTACGGGCATAAGGATCACTAATTGTGTTGCTAACCGCAAAACCCGGGAAATCTTCGGGAAGGGCATAAAGGTCAAACATCGTTGTAAAGATATGTCGTTCATACTCCCCATCTTGTTTTGTTTGCATCAACAAATTAATATCCGTTAGAGCATGTACATAAGTCAGCATTCCTCCACGTGCATTTTTCTTTTTATTAGTTGTAATCAAAATACTTTTTACCCCGGTCACACCATGCTCTTTAAGGTATGGTTTTAGCACTTCTTCAACAAATCCTTGTTCTGTCTGTCCTTCACAAAGAACATGAATGATTTTAGCTATCATACCGGACGCCCTCCTATGATATTTTTATCCCATAGCTCACTAACCGTATATTTCTGAAGCCAAAGACGATATTCTTCACTACTTAGGTGGGTTACAGATGTTGATTGAGACTCCTTATCCATTTCTATAACAGAAATATTGTCAATATCAAAATGATCCACCAAGTCCTTACTCTGCGTAGCTATGACGATTTGTGCGTGTATTGATGCGTCTTTTATCATTTCCGCTAATTGAGTTATAGCATATGGATGTAAGCCCAATTCTGGCTCATCAAGTATTATAACATTCGGCATGGTTTGTGGCGGCTGCAAAAGTAAGGTTGCCAATGCTATAAATCTGATTGAGCCGTCAGAAAACTGATAGGCATTGAAACGATAGTCTGTAGCAGAATTATCCATCCAGCGCAGAGAAACAAATCTATTAATCGGCTCAAGATAAAAATCTTGAAACTGAGGCACAACATCGCGTACATATTCCACTATCCTTTTATATGAATTTTTATAATTATCTCGTAAGAAAAGCAGAAACGAAGGCAAATTATTGCCGTGAGATTGAAGATAGTTGGTTGTTTCAACGGGACAAACTTGACGCAAAGGGCCTTCTACTGATGAATCATGAAATTGGTAGACTTTACAATACGACAACATCTGAAAGATAGACTTTGCAACGGGGTCATTGCTTTCTGCAAGAGCTGACTCTTTAAACCCCGGCTCCAATGTGACTTCATAGGGTCTTCCTTCTCCTTCACGATGCCATATAATACGCTCTTCTGTAATAATCAGCCTATCCGGTGTTGCATTTGCCAAAGAAAAGCTATATGTATCTATGGATCTACTATCTACAAATTTTAGTTCCCCAAACATTGCAGGGGTCTTTTTCGCGCCATAGTACAACAAAGCATTTGAAGTTCCGGACATTTCGACATACCTCCCAAATGACCTACTCATCATATAACTTAACATACGAAAAAAACCGACAATATTACTTTTACCCGAGCCATTAGCCCCCAACAAGATACTAACATCACCAAGTTTTAATGTTACAGGTCTGTTAAAAGCTATAGATTTATAGCCTTTTATTATTACTTCTTGTAATTTGATCCTTTGGTAAGTCTGCGTCATTGTATACTCAATTTAAATTTGTACAAAGTTAAGTATAAATCCCCAAAACAAGCTAAAAAACAAAGAGAAAACTTTTTTAATGATATTACCTAACTCCTTTGTCTTGAAACAAATCCGTTTCATTCAAAACACAAAAAAGCTGTGTGTTAACAAGGATTATATAGAACAGAATATGAAAGCCTCCACATCCTCCCCGAAACCTTTCAGACAAAGAAAAACATTTACCTCTTGAAGTATTTTCATCCTCGCTCCGGCCCGATATATAGATGCCTCCGGCTGGAAGTATAGATGCAGCATGCTCGATATATACATCCGGCACAGTGGAAATATAGTTCCACCAAAATCCGCCTACAGACATCTCTCGCAGGGGGTACTTCCGGACAGGCATTCAGTATTAATTCTCAACAAGTCAACAGTGCGATTGGACGGAGCACTGAAAAACCGAGCACCATAGAAACGCCCTCGCACATAAAAAAGGACGAAATTATGCTGTTACGTCTTCGATTCGCACTATCTTTGGGCAATCATTTTAGAAGAGATACTCCACTATGACGAAAGAAAAGAGAGTATATGTATGCAGCAATTGCGGTCAGGAGTCTCCCAAATGGGTAGGAAAATGTCCTTCGTGCGGAGAATGGAACACGTATGTGGAAGAGGTGATACGGAAAGAGGCAGTGAGCAAACGTCCGGTATCGGGCATAGAGACCGCCAAAGCAAAGCCCGTGACCTTGGACGACATCACGGCCGATGACGAGCCGCGCATAGACATGCACGACGACGAGCTGAACCGTGTGCTGGGCGGCGGTCTGGTGCAAGGCTCATTGGTGCTGATTGGCGGCGAGCCGGGCATCGGCAAATCCACATTGGTGTTGCAAACCGTGCTCCGCATTCCGGAGAAACGAATACTCTACGTCTCCGGCGAAGAGAGCGCCCGCCAACTGAAACTCCGTGCCGACAGGTTGACAGGCAGCTCCTCCGACTGCCTCATCGTGTGCGAGACTTCGCTGGAGCAGATTTATGTCCACATCAAAAACACGCGCCCGGACATTGTCATCATCGACTCCATACAGACCATCTCTACCGAAAGCCTCGAATCATCACCGGGAAGCATCGCCCAAGTAAGGGAATGCTCCGCCTCCATCCTTCGTTTTGCCAAAGAGACCCACACGGCGGTCGTCCTCATCGGACATATAAATAAGGAGGGCAGCATAGCCGGCCCCAAGGTGCTGGAACATATTGTAGACACCGTGCTTCAGTTTGAAGGCGACCAACATTATATGTACCGCATCCTGCGGAGCATCAAGAACCGCTTCGGAAGCACGGCCGAGCTGGGCATCTACGAGATGAGGCAAGACGGACTGCGGCAAGTGAGCAATCCCTCCGAACTGCTGTTGAGCCAAGAACACGAGGGAATGAGCGGCGTGGCCATCGCCTCGGCCATAGAGGGCGTAAGACCCTTCCTCATCGAGACGCAGGCGTTGGTCAGCAGTGCCGTGTATGGCAATCCGCAACGCTCGGCCACGGGATTCGACATCCGCCGGATGAACATGCTGCTGGCCGTGCTCGAAAAGCGCGTGGGATTCAAGCTGGCACAGAAAGACGTCTTCCTGAATATTGCAGGCGGGCTGAAGGTGAACGACCCCGCCATCGACTTAGCCGTAATCAGCGCCATCCTCTCCAGCAACATGGACGCCGCCATCGAACAAGGCGTCTGCATGGCGGGCGAAATCGGGCTGTCGGGCGAAATCCGTCCGGTGAACCGCATCGAACAGCGCATCGGCGAGGCGGAGAAGCTGGGCTTCAAGCAATTTATATTGCCAAAGTACAACATGCAGGGCATCAACACCAAGAAGATAAGAATAGAGCTGATACCGGTGCGGAAAGTGGAAGAAGCCTTCCGCACGCTGTTCGGCTGAAGCATCACGAATGTAATACATATAAAATATGAGAAGACATTTCTGCTACCTGTGCCTGCTATTCCTTGCCACGGCATGCGAATATCCCGTAGGCGAAAACTTTATCGAGATTAAAGAGCCCGATAAAGAGATACCCGTGAAAGTAGACCTGAACGCTTTTACGAATGGAGAGGCCATCCTCGTCAACAAGCCCACAACGCTGGACTACTCCTTGAGCCTGTCGGGCAAACCAATCAGTAAAATCATATTCTCTTTAGGAGACCGTATTTGGGAATCCACCTCTCCCAACACGCAGATTTACATCGACAAAGAGACTTTCCCTGCCGGAAAGTACACGCTGAAAGCCGCCTTTTACGCTCCCACCGGCAGCGGAAGCATAGCCGACCAACTGGGTGCGGAATCTTATTCGGGCGAGATGAGCTGGCCCGTCATCATCGACTACCGGATGGTGCTGCCGGATGTAATGACTTACCGTACCAACGAAAACCGCTCCTTGGAATTGGCTTGGCAAACTCCCGTACTATCGCATCTCACCGTCTCCTCGTACACCCTCTACGCCCTTACCAAAGACTTGAGGTCCTACAGCGAAACCATCCCGGCCGGTCAGGCCCATTTCGTAGATACCCGCCATATAGGCAAAGAGACCACCTATAAGCTGTATGCCAACATGAAATACGAAGGCAAAGAAGGTCTGGTCTGGCTGATGGGTGAAGTCACCGTTCCGCAGAAGCTGCCCCGCCTCTACACCTCGGCATGGGACATGGAGCACGTTTGGGTCAGCTGGGAATTGCCATACAACTGCCTGCCAAGTTTCACCATCAACGGAGAGGAACCTTTCTCTCCAGCCGAAGGCCAGCAATCCATCCGGCTTCCGGTCGTGGAGTTCGGAACGAATGCATGGTACGAATCCAACCGGGTGCTCATGACACTGTCGCCCATCGACCATCCTTCGGAAACGGTCTATCAACAAGAGTTCCATCCAGGCTCTCCCGGTTATCACTATGAAAAGGAACGGGCCAGTTCGTGGTGCTACAATCCCGTGACCGGAATGCTCTATGCCCATGGCAACTTCCTGAATGCCTACCGCTATCCGCAACTCACTCCCGCCGTAACCCTCGAAGCTTCGAGAACAGCCACCGTATTCACCTCGTACACGGAACCGCTGCTGGGCATAGCCGAAGCAGACAAGATAGAAATCAGGGATGCTCGCACGCTGGAACTGAAACATACGCTGACTGTTTCCCGGCTGCTCTTGGCGAATGGTGACCTATTCCTCGTTCCGAATGGAAAGTTGGTTTATAAGACTTACACCCCGGACAGCAGATATCAGGATATTATCATCCACAAACTGGATGGAGACATCCTCTCGACCACACATGTGGAAAGTTCTTCGGCACTCATTTCGCCCGACGGCAAGCGCATCGCCGTTCCCGGCTTTTCGGGAATAAGAATCATAGAACCGGACAACGACCGACCCGCACATGAATATCTTCTGCCCATTCCTTTCGAAAAGCAACAAAAAATGGATTTTAATCCCGCCAACCTTTCGCAGTTGATAACCTACGACCAAAGCAAGCATTGCATAGAGATACGCAACTGCCGGACGAACGAAGTGATAAAAAGCATCCTCCTGAAAGACGGTATGAAGTACTTGTCGGCCGACCCCGTCACCGGCAATCTGTTGGTGGGGAACGACCACAAACTATCCGTACTCTCCGCCACGGACTACAAAGAGATTTTCACCGTAAAAGCCTCCTATGCCATCTGGCCTACGCTGACAGGCGATTACCTGACGTCCTTTGACGGATTCATCCTTAACATCAAAAAGCCCTCATCCAAATGAAACCGAAACACATCCTTATCATAGCATGGCTGCTGTGCGCCCTGCCCATCAGCGCACAACAATTTATAATGGAATACAATGGCGGATATGCCACTTACAGCATGAGTAATCTGAAAGATTTCATATCCCATCTCTCCACCCCGGTAAAGAACATAAAAACGACCGACAACTTCCCCGGATACATCACCCACGAGGGCAGATTCGGCATAGCATGGCACCGCCTGCATCAGGCAGGTATCTCGATAGGATACATGAATACGGTGGGCAGTCGCGGAGTAGCCGACTATTCCGGAAGCTACCGATTTGAATTCCGCGTAAAAGGTCTACGCACAGGTGCATTCTACCGCTTCTTCCTGCCCGATGCGGCCGACAAAACGCTGTCGCCCTACCTGCAATTTTCTGCCGGAACCATCTTCAATAAAGGAAAGGTGAAAGAAAATGCAACCGTCGGCAACCACACGGAAGGCGACTCCTCTTCTTTGGGAGGGAACAACTTCTATCTGGAGCCGACATTGGGATGCAGAATCAGCTTATCTCCAAAGATAGCGCTCAACATCAGTGCCGGCTATCAATGGGACTTCTCCACCCGATTCACCTATCAAGGGGAAAATGCCAACATAAGTCCGGACTGGAGCGGGTTCCGCCTGCAAGGAGGAGTAAGCTATACCCTTCCTATGTAAGTCTCATTAATAAAAGAAGAGGAAGTTGCATTCTTCCTCTGTAATGTTCACTAATAACAGAAAACGATGATACAAGAATACCAACTGCGCGTATTGCCCGAAGTAGCAGCCAACGAACAACGACTGAAAGACTATCTGGTACATGAAAAAGGACTGGACGCGCGGGATATTACGGCGACACGCATCCTGAAGCGCAGCATCGACGCACGGCAACGAACCGTTTTCGTCAACCTGAATGTGCGTGCCTATCTGAACGAAATGCCGCGAGAGGACGAATTCGAGAAAACAATCTATCGCAGCGTCAACGGCAAACCGCAAGTGGTCGTGGTAGGCGCCGGACCGGCAGGCTTGTTTGCAGCCCTGCGCCTGATAGAACTTGGGCTGCGCCCCATCGTCGTGGAGCGCGGCAAAGATGTGCGCGAACGTAAGAAAGACTTGGCCGCCATCGGACGGGAACAGTGCGTCAACCCCGAATCGAATTATAGCTTCGGCGAGGGAGGGGCAGGCGCCTACTCGGACGGCAAGCTATATACCCGCAGCAAGAAACGGGGAAACACGGACAAGATACTGAACGTGTTCTGCCGGCACGGAGCATCCACCTCCATACTGATAGACGCCCATCCGCACATCGGTACCGACAAACTGCCGCGCGTCATCGAAAACATGCGCAATACCATCCTTGCATGCGGCGGCGAGGTGCATTTCGAGACACGCATGGATGCCCTGATTATAGAGAAGAACGAAGTAAAAGGCATCGAGACAAACACAGGGAAAACGTTTCTCGGCCCGGTGATACTCGCCACGGGGCATTCCGCCAGAGACGTGTACCGATGGCTTGCAGCCAACCGGGTGGAGATAGAGTGCAAAGGCATCGCCGTGGGCGTTCGTCTGGAACATCCTGCCGCATTGATAGACCGCATACAGTATCACAACCGGGAGGGGCGTGGCAGATACCTCCCGGCCGCCGAATACAGCTTCGTCAGTCAGGTGGACGGACGAGGGGTGTACAGCTTCTGCATGTGTCCCGGCGGCTTCATCGTGCCCGCCGCCAGCGGCCCGCAGCAGATCGTGGTGAACGGCATGAGTCCCAGCAACCGGGGCTCGCGCTGGAGCAACTCCGGCATGGTGGTGGAACTGCGTCCGGAGGATTTGGAGGACAAAAGGCTGAACATACACCCTACCGACGCCGACGGCAACCGCTCGCCTGACTTCTCTTCCCAACTCGCCATGATGTATTTTCAGGAAGACTTGGAACGGCTGTGCTGGCAACAGGGCAACATGAAGCAGACCGCCCCGGCACAGCGCATGGACGACTTCACAAGGAAGAAATTGAGCTACGACCTCCCGGAAACGTCGTATGCGCCGGGCTTGGTCTCCTCGCCCCTGCACTTCTGGATGCCTCCCTTCATCGCCGAACGCCTGAGCAAAGGTTTCCAGCAGTTCGGCAGATACAGCCGGGGCTTCCTGACGAACGAGGCGGTGATGATAGGGGTGGAGACCCGCACATCGGCACCGGTGCGCATCATCAGAGACAAAGAGACGTTGCAGCATGTACGCATCAAAGGGCTGTTCCCCTGCGGAGAGGGTGCGGGATATGCCGGAGGCATCGTTTCGGCGGGCATCGATGGCGAGCGGTGTGCCGAAGCCGTGAAGGCCATGCTCTCCTCCCCGGCAAGCCTCTGATCAGTCGTCCCAAGCACTAAGCACTAAACGTTAAACAACTAACCGCTAAAGTCATGACACCCGAAATAGCAATCGTCGACCCCAACAGCCTCTCTTCCTTGGGATTGCGGAATCTTCTGGAGGAAATCATCCCGACGGCCGTCATCCGTTCGTTCCGCTCTTTCGGCGAATTGATGGACGACACCCCCGACATGTACGTACACTATTTCATCTCTTCGCAAATCTATTTCGAGCACACGGCTTTCTTCTTGGAGCGCAAGCCCCGCACCATCGTGTTGGTGAATGGAGAGGCCGTCCCCCAACTGCCGGACATGCCCACGCTCAACATCTATCAGGACGAAAAGAACCTCGTGAAGAGCATCCTCCAACTGCACCAATACGGACATCAACATGGGGATCGCAGAAAACCCTCATCGGCCGGACACGCAGCTGCCGCCCCCAACGCTGCCGCCGATGAGCACGACCTGTCCGCCCGCGAGATAGAGGTGCTGGTGCTGGTGGCCAAAGGCCTCATCAACAAGGAGATTGCCGACAAGCTGAACATCAGCCTGACCACCGCCATCTCCCACCGCAAGAACATCACCGAAAAGCTGGGCATAAAATCGGTTTCAAGGCTCACCATCTACGCGGTGATGCACGGATATATCGAGGCTGACAGGATCTGACAGAATCATGATCATATACTACCGAGATTTACAATGATTTTTGCTGTTGCTTCCACTATCCGATACCTGCGGCACACTTCAAGGATTATTTTCTGTGGGATGTCGGTCACTACGGGGTGTGTTTCTCCGTCTTCGCAGAGTGCGTGTTGCAACGATAGTTGTGGGTAGAGTGCATGCAGCAGCACGGCAGAGCGGTCGTAGGCTGTGGGCGATGCCCCCTTCATGTCAATGTGGATAAGGCATTTCTTGCAGTCTTCCGCCGCTTTTATTTTCTTGTTTCTTCGGTAAGAGCCATTATATTAGACGTTAGACGTAAGAGGTTAGACGTTAGACGTCTAACCAAGCGGATTCTCGTTCTGACCGCCCGTGCCGCCGCCCGAGCCGGAACCGCCCGAAGCACTGCCGCCCGGCGCAGGCAGCCCTTTCGCCTTGCGGTAGTCCGCCAACGAAGCATAGTTGATTTTGTTTTCCAGCACGCCGCTGTTCTCGAAGCTGAGGCCTTGCAGGGTCTTTTCCCGCAGCTCCTTGGCGGGGGTGAAGACGATGCGGGGCGACTTTATCATCTGCCCGGCGTTGAACTTGTCGATGTCTTCCACACCATCGCTCTTGAAGGTGAGGCGGAACGAGCCCAGGCCGGGCACGTTCACCGTGTGGCCTTGCTGAAGCTGCTGCGGGATGAAGGCCGCCAGCAGCTCCATGGCGGCCTCCAGTTCGATGGGTGCCGTGGTGGTGTTTGCCGTGGCGGCACGGGTCAGGGCTTTGGGCGACAAAGGTTTTGCACTGTTGGGCGTGGCATACCATTTGGCGGGTTCATCTTTTTTCAAAGGGTTCTTCCTTTGTACGAGTTTGTAGTTCACACTCATAGCTTATTCTCCTATTGTTTTAAAATGGTTAATAAAAAAGATATTTGTATATCGCTTATAATAAGCGGGTTATTTGTTTTTACATACAGTATTTATCGGTGCGTGCCACGCCTCTATAGAGGTGGTGGTTTTGTCTCTATAGAGACGTTACCAATGCCTCTATAGAGACGTCATCGTTGCCTCTATAGAGACGATATGCACGCCTCTATAGAGAGGCGACCGCAATCATTATAGAGACGCTGCGCCGGCCATGCACAAGACTGCTTAAAAGCAACCGGGCGCGATTACGCTACACGCGGTCGCTTCGCTCCCTTTATTCTTCTTGAACCGCCCTCACCCCGTAGCCGTAGCACCGACTGTCGCCGCTCAGCGGGTACACGTTGCCCGATTCGAAGTGCAGGTGCCACCCGCGGTATATGTAGTCCGGCCCCGCCGTCCAATAGTAGGCGAGGCTCCCCACGAAGTGGGGCACTACGACGTAGTGCCGAAAGCCCGACGCAGGGAAAAACACGGTCTCGGTCCTGCTTGAGTTGCAATAGAAGTTCCAACCTTTATTCCAAGGTTGTTGCACATTGAATTGGCTGGCAGTGCTTATATTGTTTCCTGTTGTAGTGAAGCCGGTGTAGACATTGCCCGGAGGCATTTTGTAGCCTGCGGGGCAAGGGTCGTAGATGGTCTTTACTACAGAGTTATCGTTGGGAAAACGATAACTGTTATTCGCGTCCCACAGGTTATAATATTTATAATCCATCTCATATCCGGCATTGAATGTTTGGGGAGATTGAATACCAGAAGTGATGCAGGCATTATAGTATGAGAAGCTGTCTGTCGGAGGAAGCTGGTTGGTCATGACGCTCCCATCGGCATCGTACCAAGTCTTATTGATGCTGTGATAGACGTCGTTTGGATTCTCCAATGCCCCCACGAACGGGTCTTTACGACCCCACTGGTAATAAGTGTTGTTCCCAAGTTCCGTAATGGTATGCGCTTTCTGCTTCACTGTAAACGTCTTTGTCGCCGCCTGCGTGTATCCTGCCGTAGGCTTCTGCTTGAAGCGTACCTGCACGGTGCGTTCGGCGTAGGTTTCTGTCTTTCCGTCGCACCAGCCCAGGTTGAAGGCCATAAGCTTATACTTTTTGTCCTGGTGGTTGGTGATTTCCTTGTCGGGTGTGGTTATTCCGGGCTTGTAGTCCGTCACCCAGATGTGCCAGCTCCAAAGTATGGTGTTCGAGGCGTCGCGCACCGCCACCACGGCGTTGCCCTGCCGGATGGTGGGCTGCCTCACGGCAAACCAGAGGTTGCGCTTGTCCAAAGATAGCCCCACGTCCGTAACAAGGTTCGGCTCGTCCTGCCAGACAAGCGTGCAGTTATCGGGAGTGCAGCCTGCATTGTTGTAAATATACGGGGAGGTAATACCTGCTCCTCGGTGGTTGATAAACGGTGTCAGCACATTGCTTCCGCTTTCCGTAGATGTGTAAGCGGACGAATTGGTTGTTCCATTCTTTATGGCATTGCCATACACCAACGGCAGGAGGTATACGCCCGGAGCGTTCACAATGTAGCAGTTGGCAGTCCGCCTCGGCACGGTCTTGCCCTGATAGTCGTGCCTGGAGAGGTCGTAGTAATTTACCGGTTTGGCATTCTTCAGTGCTTCGGTGTGCGGGTCGGCCGAGGTGCTTGTCTGCGCCGCCACGGTGGCGGTGTAAACATCACCTGATGTGCTGCTATTCCCTGTCCCACTTGCGGTGAAGGCAGTGAGCCATGCGGGCTTGGTGCTGCTCCAGCTCACCCCGTCTTCGGAGAACTCCGCTTCCCAGGCTATGGGCACGTTCGCCGTGCTCCCTCCTCCCGACACGGTGGCATAGCTCTTCACGGTATAGCTGCCGTTTCCACCTTGGTAGGTGTAGTCAGCCGGCGGTGTCACCTCCAATGTAGGCGTAATCCCAATGCTGCTCGTGCTGATGCGGTAGGTCACCGTCTTTCCCATGGGCCAGGTCTTTCCGGCAATGTTCGCCGTGAGGGTGCGGGGCGTGTTCGTCAGGTTGTCCCTGTACTCTATTTCTATCTGCGCATTTGTTGGCAGGGTCTGCGGCAGCATCATGAAAGTGGCGGCCGCGGGTGTCAGAGGCGTGCCGGGCGCCGGCGGGTCGGGCGCCGTGGCGGCGGGCGAGAGCGTCAGCTCGAAGTTCCTCGCCCCGCCCTGGTTGTCCCATGCCGGCGAAGCTGTCATCGGCAGGCTGCCCGCACTGTACACGCCTTTCAGCGTAATCTTCGACACCGTTCCCGGCAGCATGTTGTCGCCCGTGACGAAGCGCACCCCCGTCAGCGCATGCTTCATCTTCAGATTCTCGTCCGTGTTCGTGTTCCCCGGTCTGTCGGTAGAGGCAGCCACCAAGAGGTCTTTCTGGTCGGCCACATCGGCCGGCACAGTGTACGACAGGTAAGGCGGGTTACCCGAAGTCCCGTCGTTGAACGCCGTCAGCCCCGCACTGCCGTAGGGCGCCGAGGCAAAGAAGCTGATTCTGCGTGCGGCTCCCGGCCAATAATAGGAAGTGCTCCACGACTCGCTCTTCTTCACCCGGACGGTGCGCATGTACGACTCGGTGCTCCCTCCCGTATAGGCCGACGGCCAGCTGTCCGATGCGGGGTAGACGAACGCCGTCACCGCCATCTCGTCGTACATCGTCGTGTTGTCCACGGGTGCGGCTTTGGTGGTGGCGCCGGCGTCGATATCCTGCCCGGCCGTGTCATCTCCTATTCCGTCCGTAGTCACGGCATGCAGGTACAGCGGTTTACCGTCTCCGGAAGCCTCACCCTCCAGGGGGATTACCTGCACGGCGGGCAGGGTGTCGGCAGGCAGGCTGCCCGCCTCCGTCCCCGCACCCTTTGTCAGTGCGGCCTGCGCGGCACTGCCTTCCTTCCAGAGGTCTACCGCGAAACCGATTCTCTCTCCCGGAGGGAAACCTTCATCCCGCCCGTCCGTGCAGGCACCCGAGAAGGATAGCAACAATACCGCCACACCCGCGGCGGCCGTACCGATAAAATGTTTCTTTCCCATTGTTATTCAGTTTTAGACATTATTAGATGTTAGACGTTAGATGTTAGATGATAGATGTTAGACGTTAGATGATAGATGATAAATGTTAGACTTTAGGCGTCAGATGTCACGCCTGCCCTCTAATCTCTAATATCTAACGTCTAACGTCTAATCTCTAATATCCCTGATAAAGTGGACGGAAAGGGATGGAGGGTTGTCGGCCCTCCCCGGCACTTACAAAAGGCGTTGGGTTATAGAAGTTCGTTCCGGTCCCGCCCTTTCCGCCCGGTTTCGTCTCTATAGAGAAGCGACCACAACCGCTATAGAGACATTGCGCCGGCCATGCGCAAGGCTGCTTAAAAGCAACCGGGCGCGATTACGCTACACGCAGTCGCTTCGCTCCCTTTATTCTTGCGACGCCCTCACCTCGAAGCCGTGGCTCCGATAGTTGTAGTACAGCGGGTACACGAAGCCCGCGTAGAAGATCAGGTACCACCCGTTGTACGTGTCGTACGGCCCCGCCGTCCAATAGTAGGCGATGTTCCCCATGTCGCAGGGCACTGCGGAACTGGTGCCCCGATAGCCCGACGCAGGGAAAAACACTGTGTCTCCGGTGTGGTTCAGTCCGCAATAGAAGTTCCAACCTTTGTTCCAAGGGCCTTGCACATTGAACTGAGATGAGTTGCTCGTATTGCCTCCCGTTGTAGTGAAGCCGGAGTAGACATTGTTTGGCGGGAGACTGTATCCTGCGGGGCAAGGGTCGTAGATGGTCTTTACAACAGAGTTATCGTTGGGAAAATCAGCCCTGTTATTCGCGTCCCACAGGTTATAATATTTATCATCCATGTTATCATTCGTACAGAATGTATTAGGCTGGGTGATGCCTGAGGTGATACAGGCATTATTGTATGAGAAGTTGCTTGTTGTAGGAATCCGGTTGGTCATGACGTTCCCCTCGGCATCGTACCAAGTCTTATTGATATTCCCCACAAGCACTCCCACGAACGGGTCTTTACGACCCCACTGATAATAGGTATTGTTCTCAGATTCTGTAATGGTATGCGCTTTCTGCTTCACGGTAAATGTCTTTGTTGCCGTCGGCGTGTAACCTGCAGTAGGCTTCTGCTTGAAGCGCACCTGCACGGTGCGTTCGGCGTAGGTCTCCTCCTTTCCGTCGCACCAACCGAGGTTGAAGGCCATAATCTTATATCGTACGCCCTGATGGTTGGTGATTTCCTTGTCGGGTGTGGTTATTCCGGGCTTGTAGTCCGTCACCCAGATGTGCCAGCTCCAAAGTATGGTGTTCGAGGCGTCGCGCACCGCCACCACGGCGTTGCCCTGCCGGATGGTGGGCTGCCTCACGGCAAACCAGAGGTTGTGCTTGTCCCAAGATAGCCCCACGTCCGTAACAAGGTTCGGCTCGTCCTGCCAGACAAGCGTGCAGTTATCGGGAGTGCAGCCTGCATTGTTGTAAATATACGGGGAGGTAATACCTGCTCCTCGGTGGTTGATAAAAGGTGTCAGCACATTGCTTCCGCTTTCCGTAGATGTGTAAGCGGACGAATTGGTTGTTCCATTCTTTATGGCATTGCCATACACCAACGGCAGGAGGTATACGCCCGGAGCGTTCACAATGTAGCAGTTGGCAGTCCGCCTCGGCACGGTCTTGCCCTGATAGTCGTGCTTGGAGAGGTCGTAGTAATTTACCGGTTTGGCCTTCTTCAGTGCTTCGGTGTGCGGGTCGGGGGTGCTGTTCACCTGTGCCGCCACGGTGGCGGTATATGTAGAGGGCGAGGTGCCGCCCGCGCCGCTTGCGGTGAAGGTCGTCAGCCATGCGGGCTTGGTGCTGCTCCAATGTACCCCGTCCTCGGAGAACTCCGCTTCCCAGGCTATGGGCACGTTCGCCGTGCTCCCTCCTCCCGACACGAAGGCATAGCTCTTCACGGTATAGCTGCCGTTTCCTCCTTGGTAGGTATAGTCAGCCGGCGGTGTCACCTCCAATGTGGGCGTAATCCCAATGCTGTTCGTGCTGATGCGGTAGGTCACCGTCTTTCCCATCGCCCACGTGCTTCCGGCAATGTTCGCCGTGAGGGTGCGGGGCGTGTTCGTCAGGTTGTCCCTGTACTCTATTTCTATCTGCGCATTTGTTGGCAGGGTCTGGGGCAGCATCATGAAGGTGACGGCTTCGGGCGTCAGCTCCGTGCCGGGCGTCGGCGGGTCGGGCGCCGTGGCGGCGGGCGAGAGCGTCAGCTCGAAGTTCCTCGCCCCGCCCTGGTTGCGCCATGCCGGCGAAGCAGTCATCGGCAGGCTGCCCGCACTGTACACGCCTTTCAGCGTAATCTTCGACACCGTGCCCGGCAGCATGTTGTCGCCCGTGACGAAGCGCACCCCCGTCAGCGCATGCTTCATCGTCAGAGCCTCCTCGTCCGTGTTCGTGTTCCCCGGCCTGTCGGTAGAGGCAGCCACCAAGAGGTCTTTCTGGTCGGCCACATCGGCCGGCACAGTGTACGACAGGTGAGGCGGGTTACCCGAAGTCCCGTCGTTGAACGCCGTCAGCCCCGGGCTGCCGTAGGGCGCCGAGGCAAAGAAACTGATTTTGCGTGCGGCTCCCGGCCAATAGTAAGAGGTATTCCACCCCTCGCTCTTCTTCACCTTCACGGTGCGCATGTAGCTTGTGGCCCTCCTTCCCGTATAGGCCGACGGCCAGCTGTCCGATGCGGGGTAGACGAACGCCGTCACCGCCATCTCGTTGTACATCGTCGTGTTGTCCACGGGTGCGGCTTTGGTGGTGGCGCCGGCGTCGATATCCTGCCCGGCCGTGTCATCTCCTATTCCGTCCGTAGTCACGGCATGCAGGTACAGCGGTTTACCGTCTCCGGAAGCCTCACCCTCCAGGGGGATTACCTGCACGGCGGGCAGGGTGTCGGCAGGCAGGCTGCCCGCCTCCGTCCCCGCACCCTTTGTCAGTGCGGCCTGCGCGGCACCACCTTCTTTCCAGAGGTCTACCGCGAAACCGATTCTCTCTCCCGGAGGGAAACCTTCATCCCGCCCGTCCGTGCAGCCGGCGGGAACAGTGGATAACAGCAATGCCGCCGCGCCCACGACGAGCATCCCCATGAAATGTCTCTTCTTCATGTCAATTAGCGTTAGTTATTAGCGATTGGTGATTAACGGTTAACGGTTAGTTGTCAGTGGCTGGCAGGGCGCAACCACCGGCCACTCATCGTTAACCGCTGACCGCTATATTACGTGGACGGAAAGGGATGGAGGGCTGTCGGCCCTCCCCGGCACTTACAAAAGGCGTTGGGTTATAGAAGTTCGTTCCGGTCCCGCCCTTTCCGCCCGGTTTCGTGATGTGATGACCGTGCGTGTGTATTACAAGTTCTCCGTCTGGTCAGACCAGTCATCCACGGTGACGGTGAACTTGATGGGCTGTCCCAGGATAGGCGCTTCCGGATCTGCGGGCGTGGTCGGCGTGGTCGGCGTGATGGTGCCTCCCGGTGTCGGGTTGTCCTGGTTGGGCGGCTGTATACCTCCGCCACTGCCGCTTCCGCTTCCGAACTCGAGCACATAGATGTACTTCTTGCCCGGCACCCATTCGGTGGCGATGGGCACTGCGTTATAAGCGTAGCCCGTGGTCGCGGTGGTAGGGTAGAGCGGGGTGTAGTTGCCCATATTGTCGTTCATGTCCATGCGGCAGAGCACGCCGATGTACGAGCCCGACGCGGCCAATGTCGCATTGTAGGCGGTGAGGGCCTGCGGTATCATCATGAAGTTGTTAGCGCCGAACATGATGCTCCGGGCGGTAGCGCTCAGTTCCAAGGGTGTCTCCGGGGTAGCCGTTTCCACGCCATAGTCCTTGACGTCGGAGAGGTTGCTCCAGTTCGCGCGCGGCACGTTGTACGTGGTCGCGGTCTCTTCCTGCGGGAAAGCGAAGTCACCCTTGGAGTAGACGTTGCCCAGTTTCACGCCCACCACCTGCACGCGCAGGTTGGCGTTGGAGCATTTGGCCTGCACCTCTATCTGCGAGAGGATGTGCTTGAAGTTCATGGGCACGCCGGCGACGCCGAATGTGCTCGCCCCCACAACCGTGGATTTGGAGCCGGCGTTGAAGGCGGCCACCACGTCCTTTTGGTCGGCTACCTTGGCGTCGGGTTCGAAGCCGGCGATCTTCTGCTCGGTCTGGTTTATCGTCACCAAGGTGTTGATACTCGTGGGCGCGTATGCCGTGAAGTTCAGCGCCCCTGCGGGCCAGTAGTAGATGGAAGCGGTGTTCCAGTTATCACCGTGGTCAGAACTGCTGACAGCCAGGTTGGTGAAATAGTTGGCTCCACCTGTGGGGAATGCCGTCACGTTGAACGAGCCCATGTTGGCCTTGGTGGTCACGGCGCGGGTTGTCTTGCCCAGCGAGGTGCGGAATCCGATCGACCCGATCTTGTTCACGTCCGTGGTCTCGTCCTGCGAGCAGGAGGCCAGCGCGGCGAGCGCGAGGCCTGCGTAAAACAGATGTCTCATTGTCTTCATTGTCTTTTCTTTTTTAAATTACAGTTAGTTAATTAAGTGATTATCACGGTCCGCATCACGGTGGATGCGTATGGCATTATCCGTTTGCATGTATCATGCGGGGGCGTCTCAGACGCCGAGTGGGATCTCCTCGGTCTCCCAATCGTCCACCGAGGGATGGAACCCTCCGCCGTTGACGATGGGCTTGGGCAGCGGGAGGCCCTCGAGGACGATGCGCACGTGCCGCTTGTCGGGAGCCTCGTTCACTTGGCGGGTCACGTCGAAGCGGTAGTAGAACTTGCTGCCGTCGGCCAGTATGAGGTAGAGGGTGAGCACGTGCGTGGCCCCGGACTCGGCCGAGAGGCCGAAGGTGAAGGTGCTGCCCGTGATCACGGACTTACCGTCCGAGTCGGCCGGGAAGGGGATCATGCTCCCCTGCCCGGAAACGGAGCCGTCGCCCATGAAAAGCGAGCCCGACATGCCCGAGAAGGATGCCCCGACAGAGGAGACGTACTTGAGGTTCTCCACAGCCCTGACCTCGAAGCTGCAGGTGCACACCTTGGGATGCACGGGCAGCACCAGCGTGTAAGGCTGCTCCCCACCGACGGCGAGGCGCACGCCCGTGAGGCTGCCTCCCCATACCTGCTCGGGCGCCAGCACCACGGGCTCGTTGCCGGGGTTGGCGCCCCGCGGCTCGCTGCGGGTGCTCATGGTCTCGCCCACAGAGGTGGGGCGGGTGTATATCTCGAAGGTCTCGTAGCTTTCCGTCCCACGGAGCAGGATGGTCTCGGTGTCGTTGTTCAGGTATATCACCCGGTAGTCTCCCCACGGTATCCTGGCCGTGCCGCCGGCCGGGTCGGAGAAGTCGCAGCGTATGGGCCCGCCACCCTGCTCGGGGAAGAAGAAGGCGCTCATCCCTTCCGCCCGCGTGCCGGGGGCGGCACTCCAGTCGAACTTCACACGCACCTCCGCCAAGGGAGAGGAAGGGAAATACAGGTCCTTGTGATCGCACGAACTGAACGTGCAGGCTATGAATGTGGCTATGAGCGTGACGCAGGCGGTCAGCCCGATGGCGGCCGCGGACACGCACAAGGCGTGCAGGGCGTTCGTGCCCCTCTCCGCCTTTCTTCTCGTCGTCTCTCTCCTTGCGGAGCTTGAAGTTATCGTTGTCATTCCCATGATAGTCCTCCTTATTTAGCGTTATCCGTTGTCTGCTTTCCCTTCCTCACGTTGAAGTTGCCGTGTCCCAGCAACCACACCAGCGAGACCTCGGCCTTCGTGGGACCGAACCAGCGGCGGTTCTTCGTGGTACGCCACACGTAGAGCCCGTTCTGCGGGACGTACTCGTAATACTCGCCCCCGAGGTAGCCGATGCCCAGCGTGAAGTCGAGGTTGAGCCTGCGCCCGATCGGGGCGGAGTAGCCGTAGGAGATGCCGCCGCCGTAGCTCCAACGGTCGCCGAGGTAGCCCTTGCCGCCCCACTCGAGGTCGTAGGTCAGCAGCTGGCCGTAGAGCCCCACGTGGTGCCCGGTCAGCGGCTTGCGGCCGAGGCTCAGCCAGTGGCGCACCTCGAGGTCGCCGCCGCAGACCCGGTGGTAGCGGTAGCGGCTGTCGTTCTTGAGCCACGTGTACATCCAGTTACCGGCCACAGACCAGCGGCCACCGAGGTGGAACTCCAGCCCGATGTTGGGGATGACGACGGCGGCATACAAGAGGTTGGTCTTCACGGCCATGTGGAAAGGCTTGCGCGCCCGGGGCGCGGGAACGGCAAGCGTCATGGTGTCCGTGCGCAGCACCACGAGGGTGTCGGTACGCGCCACCTCCATCGTGTCCGTCCGCAGCACGACCACGGTGTCCGTCCGCTCCTCGGGGTAGACGCACTCGTACCAGAGCTCCAGCATGGAGGTGCGCAGTTCGGGGAAGAAGTGCTCTTCCATGTAGCGCCACGTACGCCCCCCGCCAAGCAGGGCCAGGCGGTGCTTGCGCCCGTCGGGCACCGCTCCGCCGCTGGTAATCCACTCGGAGGTGTGGCGCAGGATGTCGAGGGCTTCGGAGCGCAAGGGCACTCCGCCGTCAGCCTCGGTGAGCAGGATGAGCCGTTCCCAGTCGATGCCGGGGGCGTGTGAGAGTACGGGGATGTCCCTGCCGGAGAAACGGCCGCGGATATAGTCCCAGAAGTGTACGGCACGCTGTTCGGACAGCGCCTTGTTCAGGGCGGTGCTTCCCTCGGGGGAAGCGCCCGAGACCATGCGTATGCCGCGCACGCGGCAGGTGCTGTCCGAGAGCAACGCCTCCAGGCGCAGGGTGAAGGCGTCGAGCTTGTCGCCGTTGCCGTGGAAAGAGGGGTCGAGAGACGGCTCGCCTTGGCGGAAATGGATGCGGACGGAGTCGCGGCCCCGCCGGTTTCCGGATTCCTGCCCCCGGACATGGCCGAGAAGAAGCAGGAGAAGCAGAAGAATAATAGGTCTTTTCATTGCCGGTGAATAAGGGTTAATTCGGTATAAGATAAATCTTTTAAAAGTTGGTAATCTCATTCGTTTTTTAGGAACTTCTCTAATTTTTCCATTGTTTTTTTACTCTGTTTTGAAGTTCGGTTTATATCCCTCCAAAAAAAGTTCTTGAAAATTCGTTTAACAAGCCAAAATTAGATGAATATTTCGATGAAACCGTAGGAAAGGGGGGGGTGACATAGTGACAAATTATTGAAAAGAAGGTGACATAGCCCCTGAGAAAGGTGTAAAAGGAGGGGGAGAGGTGGAATATTGAGGAAGTGCGGCTGTATGTGGGCAGTACAGCTGTCCGGCGATACCTTGGTCGGGCCGTGGTAATGTCGTGGCCGAGGCGTAATCAAACTGTCATTGAAGAAGTGAGGTTATTGGTTCTTCTTTTGTCCCAATCGCCTGTATTCAGTCGGAGTAAGATTGTATTTCTTTTTAAACTGGCGATAGAAAGTACGGAGGGTGCCGAAACCGGACTGGGTAGCGATGTACTCCAATACATAGTCGGTCTGCTCCAACAGCTTGCAGGCATGTTGCAACCGCAGGTTGGTTACAATGTCGTTCAGCGAGGTATGGCAGTTCTCCGCCAGTTGTTGGTCGATGGCATACCGTTTCATCTGCAATCGGGTCTCAAGGCAGCCGGTGTTGAAGTCCTGAGACAAGAAGTTGTTGTTCTCGGAAAGTAAAGTTTCTATTTGTTCTTGCAGATTCTCTTCCGTTTTAGGGTTGTCGGCTCGCTTGGCCGGGGTTTGTTGTACCGCCAACCGTACATATTTATATAGGTATTGGTTGTCGTGAAGCCGCCGGCGGTGGAAATAAATCATGATGACGATGATAATGACAAGAGCTGTAGCCACGCCTGTGGCCACCATTTTATAGACGCGTTGCTTGTAATACGACACGCGCAGGGAGCTGTTCTCGCTCAGCACATCGTAGAACTCCATGTTTTCGCGGTGGATGAAGTCGTTGATGCGTTTCACCTCGCCCGCCATAGCTTCGGCTTTTACCTTCTCACCTTGGCGGATGTAGATTTGCAGCAGACTGTTGCAGACAGAGAGCAGTTCGACGGATGGAGTAGCGAGATTATTGCGGTAGAAATCCTCACCCAAGGACAGGATATTTTCCGGGATGCTGTTTGCCTCGACATAGATACTTAAAAGTGACCCGAGCACATTTTCCATGGGAGGGTATTTATGGAACAGCGAGTCGGCTCCGGCGGCAGCTTTCAACGCTTCGTCTTTTCGCCCGCACTTGACAAGGGCATGCCCGAGAGCGAGATTAAAGTACATGCGGTGAATATCATAGCCTGCATGGTCAGTAGCCCCGTCACCGCCATCCTGTTGTTCCCTGTTGAGCTCTTGAACGGCATCGGGAATATAGGCGGCAGCCTTATTGGGTTCGCCTCCGTCAATGTAGATGTCGGCAAGTAATAAATCGAAAGAGTGCCGCATGATGGCGCAGTTGCCACGGACATTCTCATTAGGGTCGTCGGCGAATAAGTTCAGCATGGCCCGTGCCTCATGCCATGACTGCATGACCTTGTCCGTTTGTCCGCTCTTCGATAGCGCTCTTGTCTTATAGTACTCACATAGAAGGGTATAGTAGGCTTTGATTGCACGTTCGCGAGGGTGTCTGTCGGTTATCTTCTTCGTTTCTTGCCTTATTTGGTCTACCAGTCTCGCCAACTGCTCGTATTGTCCGAGCTTGTCTGCAAGCCGGCATTGAATGTCCAGCCCATCCAAGATGTTTCCTTGATCCTTACTGCCGAGTTGCTGCATGGCAAGGGCGTGGCGCAGGGCATCGGCATAAAGATTGTTGTTCAGGCAGACAAACCCTGCCACCCGTTCATATCGCATGCGGCTTTTATGTTTCCAGCCCTCCCGTTCCAGCCGCTTTCGTGCAGGTTCCAACAGACGGTAGGCACGTTGCGGCTCTCGGACGTACAGTTTATCTATATAGTCGATGTCGAGCGTGTCTGCGGCATGGCAATATACCGTAAACAAGCCCAATAAGCAAACGATGAATAATTTCATAATTATCTAAAATGACTGCAAAAATAATGAGTTCGATATAATTCTACAAACTCTTTTTTGATTATTAGCAATATGGCGATTATAGAAACGGTCAATGATGAGCTAAAGAACATTTGTTAAACAGAACATACATAACATTTAAACGCTTACCGCTATGCTCGCAAAGTCCAAGCGGAAATTTGTTCTGTGGCAGACACTTTTTTCAGGAGGAAAAATATTTACCCCTTATCGTTTCCTTCTCCCTGCCCCAACTCGCTATATAGATTCTCCATGCTGGAACTATAGATGCAGCACACTCCGCATATACATCCAGCACGGTGGAGATATATCCCCACCGAAGCCCGCCTACAGGTATCTCTCGCAAGGGGTGTCACTTGATAACCGATTGGTGTTAATTCTTTACAAAATAACGCTCTGATAGAACATGATTCTGAAAAGTCAAGCGTCATAAATGTAACATTTAAGGCTCAAAATGTAACATTTGGTACACATAGCATAGCATATAATAGCATAACCCCTCCTCAAGAGTTCCCCCGAAATCGGGGGCACTGAAGGCGCGGCCGTTCCGTCCGCGGAGGAGGGATATGGCTGAAAGATAATTTCTTTGAGAAAAAAACACCCGGAAATCCTTTCCAGCAGTTCACGGTTGCCTTCCGCCAGCCGTTCGTCCTTTATCCCTTCGATGTATATGAGCGTAGTCTCGGTGTCGGTGTGCCCCAGCCCCTTGGAGATGACCGGCAGCTCTACGCCCGGCCTCTTCCCCGCAGGGAGTGGTGAGGGAGCAGAGTACCAGCCTGCGCATCTCCTCCGCCCCGATGCTTCACTTGACTGTGCGCTCGTTGCCCGTAAACACGCCCTTGAACGGTGCCTTGTCCTTCACGAGGCGCTTTGCGGCCGCCTTGTTGTAGATGGCGCGCAGGGAGCTCATGTAGCAGGAGGAGGTATTGGGGCACACGCCCCGGCCGTGAAGCCAGCGTTCGTAGCAGCGCACGGCATCGGCATTCAGCGAGGAGAGCGGCACGTCCCTGCCGCCGTTGAAGCGGATGAACGAGCGCACCTCCGTGCGGTAGTTCTGGGCAGTGGAGGGGCTTACGCCACGGGCCGCCGCATAGACAAACTCCGAAAGCAAGGGCGAGGTGCTTTGCCCTTTTACTTTCTTTACTTACTTTCTTTTCCTTGTCTCTTTTGCTAACGGGACTTACTCTTTGGTGCCCATCCTGCCTTTTGAAATAAGATAGAATACTGAACATATGCGTAATGGATTTATAGAATTGATAATGCGCATACAAAAATAAGATGTAACCCTTAAACAAGAAAAGAAGCCCGTCATTGAACAGGATTTAGTGCAATGGCACTCGGTCAACATGATTCTGAAAATAGCGGACTTATCCTAATAAATGAGGATTGCACATCCCGGCAAATAGCCGTTACTTTGCAACCAAAATTATAATGACTTATGAACAGATACAGATTATTTATTTCATTCCTTGCGCTGCTGACCGCCGGCATCGTATCGGCCGACGAGCTGGATACGCTGAAAGTGGTAGATGTAGAAGAGGTGCTGGTGATTGCGGCACCCAAGGAAACCCGCAAACTGCGTGAGCAGCCTACCTCCGTGACCCTGCTTTCGCAACAGGACATGCAAAACGCACAAGTAAGGTCCATCAAGAGCCTGACAGGGCTTGTACCCAATATGTTTATTCCCGACTACGGCTCGCGACTGACCTCTGCCGTCTATATCCGCGGAATAGGCTCGCGCATCAATACTCCATCGGTAGGCCTCTATGTGGACAATATGCCCTACATAGACAAGTCGGCTTTCGACTTCAGCTATGCCGACGTGGAGCGCATCGACGTGCTGCGCGGACCGCAAGGCACACTCTACGGCCGCAACGCCATGGGTGGCCTCATCAAGGTACACACCAAATCGCCCTTCTCCTATCAGGGCACGGACTTCCGCATGGGAGCAAGCACGCACAATGCCTACAACACTTCCATCACCCACTATCACCGCATCTCTGAACGGTTCGCCTTCTCGGCCGGAGGGTTCTACGACTATCAGGGTGGGTTCTTCCACAACAGTGCACGCAACGAGAAAGCCGACCGAGGACAGGCGGCAGGCGGACGCATGCGCGCCATCTGCCTCCCTTCCGAGAACTGGAAGATTGACCTGAACGTAAGCTACGAATATAGCGACCAGAACGGATATCCTTATTACTACATGGGAAGCCTGAACGCCGGAAAACAAAGTGAGGCACTGAAGCCCTACATCGGGAAAATAGCCAACAACGAACGGAGCAGCTACTATCGCAACCTGCTGAATGCAGGATTGAACTTGGAATACCAGGCCCGTAACTTCATCCTGAGTGCCGTCACCGGCTACCAGTTTCTGAAAGACCGCATGTTCATGGATCAGGACTTTACGCCCTCGGCCATCTTCAACATCGAACAGAAACAGAAGATGAACGCCCTCAGCGAAGAGATTGTTCTCAAATCGAAACCCGGACGCCGTTGGCAATGGACAACGGGAGCCTTCGGTTTCTATCAGTGGCTGCGTACGGCAGGGCCGGTGAACTTCGGTCAAGACGGAATGAGGATGTTAAAAGGAATGCTCGGAGCGGTAATACCTTCGATCGACGTGCCTATGGGACAGGGTATGAGCATGAGCATCTTGCCCTCTCTGAACATAACAAGTCCCTTGATGCACATCAACGGCGATTTCGATACTCCTTTGATGAACGGAGCCATCTTCCATCAATCTACCTTCAAAGACTTGTTCGGAATCAGCGGGCTTTCGCTCACTGCCGGATTGCGTTTGGATTATGAACGGATGAAACTGGAATACAACTCAGCCACTTCGATGGACTACACCGTGGCCATCCAAGGAAAAATGAAGAGGGGCGAAACCGTAGTCAGAGAGATTGCCATGATGCCCGAAACACCGATGACCGTCGTGTCCGAATATAAAGGTTCGCTCAAAAAGGATTACTTGCAACTGCTGCCGAAGATAGCATTGCAATATGACTTCAAAGAGAATAAAGGCAATGTATATGCCACCGTGAGCAAAGGGTATCGTTCGGGCGGATACAACATACAGATGTTTTCGGACTTGCTGCAAAGCAGCCTGAGAAGCGACATGATGCAACAGACCAAAGAAGCCATCCTGCCCGGAGTTCCAGATAACTACAAAGAACTGGTAAACAAAAACATGCCCGCCGGAGGCCAGAAGCCCGATGTACAGACAGCCGTGATCTATAAACCCGAACAGACATGGAACTATGAAATAGGTACGCACCTGAACCTTGCAGGCGGACGCTTGCAGGCAGACGTCTCTTTCTTCCTGATGGACACCAAAGACCAGCAGATCTCGCACTTCGCACAGAGCGGACTGGGACGTGAGACAGTGAACGCCGGAAAGAGCCGCAGCCTCGGAGCGGAAGCGTCACTGGCCGTTGCCGTCACCACGGATTTCACCCTGAACGCCGGCTATGGATATACGTATGCCACATTCAAGGGCTATACCACCGTGAACAGTAACCTTCAGACAATCAGCTATAACGGCAATTATGCCCCGTTCGTGCCCAAGCATACGATGAACATAGGCGGACAGTATATCTTCCGCATCAATCCGGGATGCTTATTGGACCGCATCCGGCTGAACGCCAACTACACCGGGGCAGGACGCATCTACTGGAACGAAGCAAATACAGCGAGCCAAGCCTTTTACGGCACACTGAACGGACGCGTCAGTTTCCAGAAAGGCAACGGACAGATAGACTTCTGGGTGCGCAATGCCCTGAACAGAGACTATACAGCCTTCTACTTTGAAAGCATGGGTAACGGACTGCAACAAAAAGGAAGCCCCATCCAGGCAGGAGTGGAACTACGATGCCGCTTCTAATCCTATTCATTCATAACACCACAGTGCGGACAGATGCCTTTCTCCCGGATCTTCTGTCCGCACTTGCCGCAACGGTAGCGCGAAGCGGCCAACGACAAACGCAGTTTCTTGAAAAACACCCACACGAAAGCTGCCAGAAACAGATAGCCTATATAAATATGTGTAGCCAGAATAAAGAAGAAATAACAGAAGATGCAGCACGAAGCCAATCCCAACAGATAGAATACGGCCACCGACGGAGAGAGTTGGCGGAACAAATCATCCAGAACAGCCAGTAGCACCACGATGAACAGCCAAATGCTCATCAGAAAAACAGAAAGAATGAAGGGCACCTTGAAAGGAGACAAGGTGGGATTGAAATAGAAATGCTGCCATGTTTCGGGCACAAAGACCTGCATGGACTCATAGACCGTGGCACTGAATGCCATCAATAAACAAAGCAGCAACGGATAGACACTGTCTATATCATTGAAGTAAACCAGCTTGAGCTGCTTACGCCGAAAAGTACGGAAAAGCCAGACCAGCACAAACAGGGCAAAAACAGCTATGAAATAAGAGGCATGGGTATCACTGAAAAGATAAATAGCCTGCGAAATGCTGTCGGTGGGAACAAATGCACGCATCATTTCCGACTCTCGCAACCAGCCCTGAATCTCCTGCGAGTGAGCCAGCTTCACCCAGATGCTATCCACACTATCCGTCGGATGGACTGCGAACTCTGCCACCACCACCCTATCGCCCTTATGCAGCATGTTGTAACAATCCTTCACCGGCAAGCAAGCCAGATTGACGGAGTCGGCCCGCACTTCCAGATTTGTATTCCAAGTGTAGTGACGCTCAAAGAGGTAGGCCAGCGAGTCGCGGGTATCTGCGCTCAGGCTCTCATCCTCCAGATTCGGACGGGAATAGTGGCAAGAGGCCGCCATCAAAGAGAAGAACAGCAAGAACACCCGAACCATCGCCCTGCGCAAGCTTCTCTCCGCACCGTGCACCCGGTCGAGGCATCGCCCTTCCTGATATGTCCCTTCCCTACTCCGCATAGACCTTCATTTGGCAGTTCTTACAATCGAAAGCCAACTTGAACCGTTTGCCATCCGTCCCCACCAAATAATAGGGTTCGCGATAAGGCGAGCGTCCTTTCTGGTGGGTAGGACACCACCCCATGCTGAAACGCAGGCAATGCTTGCAGAACATGAGCGCAGCATCCGGAACGGCCTGTGCTTCGTAGGCGGGAGCCACGGAAGAGACACCATGAGCCAGATAAAAGCTACGGGCGGCACTGTTCATCACATTGCCCAAATAGGTCAGCGATGTTGTCGGGAACGCATGCTTGGTCGGCTTCCATACGGCCGTCTCGCGCCGGTAGTTGATGCGGCGCACCGACACCAGTTTGTCCACAGCCTGACGCCGCCAGTCAGCCACCACAGAAGCCGGCAAGAACCAGTTGTGTGAAAGGTTCAGGTCAATGCCCGAAGCGTCATCGGAAAGGCCACCACCCACCTCGAACGGCGTATTGCCCAACTTGGCGAGTTGGGTGCGCAAATTATCCGCCTGTGGGGTACGCGCCTCTTCCTTCGAGTAAGGGAAAAAGAGCGTCACCCGATTGTCGTCCTCGTCGGCAAGGGTCAGGCTGAAGCCAAAAGCCGTATCGGCCAATTCCCAGCCGACACGTATCTTGCGCTCGGACGACTTGCGGGTGAGCAGACGCTCGAATTCCTGATCGAAATTGCGGTAAAGAGGAGTACGCGGTTTGATGCGGGGCATCTCTCCCGCCGGATAAAGCTTGTTGCCATCCACCCGGTTGATGCGAAAGCCCTGCAAACGCCCCTGTTCGTCCAAAAAGCAGACTCCATCCCCATTATGGAAGGGTTTTACCCCGGCCACCGTGAGGTAATTGCCACGCAGTTCCTTCAGGGTTCCCATCTCTTCGCCCAACGACTTCGGAGTATCGAACGACGCAATGCCTTGTTCACGTCCTTGCAGGAAATAATGGGTAAAGCCGCGACTGAAACTCTTATCCAATTGGGGCTTAAAATCAAAACGGCACGTACCCGAAGAAGCACGGACATATTCTTGACGGCGTGCAAAGACAGCATCCAGTTTTTGACGGTAAGCAGCCGTCACATTCTTCACATAAGTGACGTCTTTCAAGCGTCCTTCAATCTTCAGGGAAGTGACTCCGGCATCCAGCAGGCTTTCCAGCATCTCACTTTGGTTGAGGTCTTTCAAGGAGAGCAAGTGCTTGTCGCGCACAATGGTTTTCCCGTCCGCATCTTGCAGGCTGAATGGCAACCGACAAAACTGTGCACACTCTCCGCGATTGGCGCTGCGTCCGAAACAGGCTTGACTGACATAGCATTGCCCGCTATAACTCACACACAATGCTCCATGCACAAACACCTCGAGCGGCACCGTAGGACAAGCAGCATGAATCTGCCCTATCTCGCGCAAAGAAAGTTCGCGCGCCAACACCACCTGACGAAAACCTGCTTCGGCCAGGAAGCGTACTTTCTCAGGAGTGCGGTTGTCCATCTGCGTGCTTGCATGAAGAGGCAAAGGAGGCAGATTCAACCGGGTGATACCCATGTCCTGCACAATCAAGGCATCTACCCCCAGACGATATAAGGCCCAAATCATCTTTTCCGTCTCCTCCAGTTCTTCTTCTTTCAGAATGGTATTGACCGTGACGTATATACGAACATTGTACAAATGGGCATACGCCACCAATGCCGCAATGTCTTCCAACGAATTGACTGCCGCAGCACGGGCACCGAACTTAGGCGCACCGATATACACCGCATCCGCCCCGTGGTTGACCGCCTCAATGCCACACTCCAGATTCTTTGCCGGAGCCAGCAACTCTATTTTTCTCTGTTTAACCATACTATTCAGCTACAAGAGCGGAGGAAATCCGGTATTCTCCTCCGGCACTGCCGGTATTATTCAATCTCTTCTATATTATATGGAGTTTCCTGATATACGAAGTAGTTCAGCCAGTTGGAGAACAGCAAATTGGCATGGGCACGCCAACGCACCAGCACTTCCTTGTCGGGATCGTTGTCTACATAATAGTTGCAAGGAACTTCGATGGGCAATCCCTTAGCCAAATCACGACGATATTCCGTGTCCAACGTCAACGGGGAGTATTCCGAATGACCGGTTATAAAGAACTCACGTCCACCGCGCCCCACGGCCATATATACGCCGGCCTCTTTCGATTCGGAAAGCAAAGTGAGTTCGGGCACGTTCAGGATGTCTTCCCTGCGCACTTCGGTATGGCGGCTGTGAGGTACGTGGAACACATCGTCAAATCCTCTGAAGATAGGATGCAACGGAAGTAAGGTGCGATGTTCGAAGATACCGAACATTTTCTTTTCCAAAGGATATTTGGGAATACCGTAGTGATAGTAAAGTCCGGCTTGAGCCGCCCAACAGATATAGAGGGTGGATGTTACGTGCGTACGCGCCCAATCGAATATTTCGGTCATCTCATTCCAATAAGACACCTTCTCAAAATCCATCTGCTCCACCGGGGCACCGGTAATAATCATACCGTCGTACTTCTCGCCACGCATCTTGTAGAAATCCGTATAGAATGCCTTCATATGTTCTATCGGGGTATTCTTAGGGGTATGGCTCTTGATCTTCATGAACGAGATTTCCACCTGAAGAGGGGTGTTGGATAGCAAACGTACCAGATCGGTCTCCGTTGTAATCTTCAACGGCATCAAGTTCAGGATGACAATGCGCAAAGGCCGGATATCTTGTTGGGTTGCCCGAGAGTTGTCGATAACAAAAATATTCTCTTCTTTGAGCAACTCGATAGCGGGCAGCTTATCGGGTAAATTTAAAGGCATGAAACGATGTCTATGATTTAACTTGTTATTATATATGATTTTAGCGTGTAAAGTTAGATAAAAAACAAAGTGTAATAAATAAATTATAAAAGATTTTATTGATTTACGCTTTCTCTTTTAACACATTTGATTATATTTGCATCTGTTTACCAAAATATATCTGCTTATATTATGAAAAGACAAAGCTTTTTAACAAGATTACTTAATGCGGTCTTGCTTTGCAGTATTGTTTTTTGCAATACCGCATGTGTAAACAGCATCGGCGAAGATGCAGAGACGGAATTAGAAGAAGGAACTATCCCCATCTCCTTTTCCGTCAAGATAAAAAAAGCAACCACCAAAGTAACCGGTAACCTTTTTGAAAAAGGAGACCAAATGGGACTCATCGCCACTACCTCGTCAAGTTCCATCAAAGGGAAGCGATACATCAACAATCTGCCTTTGGAGTATACCGAAGGCTCTACGCTCGTTCCGAAGAAAACCGTATTTTATCCCGAAGGGGATGTGCCACTGAATTTCATCAGTTATTATCCTTATCAATCTGAAGGTGTACCGGAGGGCACTTCCACCCTTCCCGTATCGGTGCAGACCGATCAGAGTAACGAGAAGAGCCGCTCGCAGAGCGATTTCTTAGTGGCTACGGCAAAGAACATTACCGGTAAAAGCAAGACAGTGGCACTTGAATTCCAACATAAACTCGCCAAGCTGACCGTCACGCTCATTCCCGACACGGGCAATAAGGCCGATAACTTGTTGAAAGCCAACCCGCGAATCATAGCCACCGGGTTCAAAACATCCGCCGACTATAATCTGGAGGACGGAACATTCAGCAATCTTGAAGGGACGAAAGACATCATAGCCTCCGGAGTATGGAGCGTGAAAGACAACAAACTGGTGGGAAAGGAAATCATCATCATACCGCAGGCCATAGAGGAAGGGAAGTATTTTTTCATCATTGAATGGAGCGGACGGTTATACAGTTGCGCCATACCAAGCATGAAGATAGGGAGCAACATGCAATGTTCCATCAATGTGTCTGCCATACAAAGCACCAGCAACATACTGAATGGATTTGCCGGACAAATCAAGGCTTGGGAGAACGTGGAAGCCATTGAGACCGACAACACGGCCGACTATACCGCCATACATCTCTCGGCACTCTCTTTTTCACAATCCAATATTTACAGGGTCTATCACGAAGGAATGCCTGTGGCAGAAATTTGCCAAGAATATCTTAGATCGGGGACGCTAACCTCCAGAGCCCTCACAGCCTATCCTATGGGAGAAAACGAAAAGGCCGATTTAAGTAACGGCATTGTATTGCAACTCATGGATTGCACCGACAACATCTGCGGAGGAAAAATAAGTTGGAACACATACGGCCACGGTTTCTCTTACACTCAAGGAGATACTGCTTCCGTCGATAAACTTTACATAGATGCCGCCCATAAGTTGTCTTTGAGGAAACCGGAAAATGCCGTCAAAGTGAATGTGGCCAGCCATACCTTGCTGGACATAAGAAAAGGAATCATAGACCAGTATCCCATCACCAAGATAGGAAAACAATACTGGATGGGAAAAGAACTACGTGCCACAAGCTACCGAAATGGGACGAACCTGAGCCAACAGACCGCATTAGGCAAAGACAAAGCCGGCTATTACAAACCGGACGGACTTACCATTTATTTTTACAACGGCGAAGCCATATTGGCAGGAGAATTAGCCCCTGAAGGATGGAAGATTCCTTCGGACGAAGACTGGGAAGCACTAAAGGAGTATCTCGGCAATGACGCCTCTGTTTTGAAAGCCGGAGAGTGGCAAACAATGATATCCGGAGAACCCTTGCCGACAAATAACCGTGCCCGGTTCAACGCTTTTCCGGTGGGGATGTGGTATAAAGGAGCACATTACAGCGCACAGAAGATGACCGCTTTCTGGAGCTGGGACAAGACCCGAAACACCCTTTCGGAGAACACTGTGTATTTTTTGGGTGAAAGCGATGAATTCATCAGGCAGCCTGCCCACATCACCGGGCAAGAGTACTATAAAGCCCTTTCCATACGCTGTATCAAAGAATAGAGGCTTCTGTGTCAACATATATCATTTCTTTTTCGTATTTTTGTCCCAATGTGTAATGTTTTTGCCACAAGGACAAAAAACAACGAAAAAGAAATGAGAGTAATAGACCTGATAAACAGTCATGAAAAGACAGCTTTTTCTTTCGAGATATTGCCGCCGTTGAAAGGAACCGGAATCGAAAAGCTGTACGAAACCATCGATACGCTACGGGAGTTCGACCCCAAATACATCAATATCACCACCCATCGCAGCGAGTATGTGTACAAAGACCTTGGCAACGGATTGTACCAACGCAACCGCTTGCGCCGCCGTCCGGGAACGGTTGCCGTAGCCGCCGCTATCCAGAACAGATACAACATCACCATGGTGCCGCATATCCTTTGCAGCGGATTCACGCGCGAAGATACGGAATACGTATTGCTCGACCTGCAATTTCTGGGCATCACGGATTTATTGGTGCTGCGTGGCGACAAGGCCAAGCACGAGTCCGCGTTTACCCCCGAAGGCAACGGTTATCACCACGCCATCGAACTGCAAGAGCAAATCAACAACTTCAACAAGGGCATATTTGTGGACGGCTCCGAGATGAAAATCACCAAGACACCGTTCTCTTACGGTGTGGCCTGCTATCCGGAGAAACACGAAGAGGCGCCCAACATCCATACGGACATCTACTGGCTGAAGAAGAAGATGGAAACCGGAGCCGAATATGCCGTCACCCAGCTTTTCTATGACAACCGCAAGTTCTTCGACTTTGTGGAACGCGCCCGCCTCGAAGGCATCACCATCCCCATCATTCCGGGCATCAAGCCCCTCAAGAAACTGTCGCAAATCAACATGATACCCAAAACCTTTAAGGTAGACTTGCCCGAAGAGTTGACCAAAGAGGTGCTGAAATGCAAAAGCGACAAGGAGGTGCAACAGGTGGGCATCGAATGGTGCGTGCAGCAATGCAAGGAGCTGATAGCAAAGGGTGTGCCGAGCCTGCACTTCTATTCCGTAGGTGCCACGGACAGCATAAAGGAAGTGGCCCGGCAGATTTATTAACCGGCTTTCTCACGCAAACAGTAAATCGTAGATTATCAAACAGCAAACAATATAAATATCGTGTTCGGTTTTAATGATGTAATAGGACAAGGAGCCGCCAAGCAAAGGCTGATACAGGAGGTACAAGAAGGACGCATCCCGCATGCGCAACTTTTCTGCGGCCCTCCCGGAGTCGGCAAACTGCCGTTGGCACTGGCCTACGCCCGCTACATCTGCTGCCCCAACCGCACGGAGACGGATGCCTGCGGCACTTGCCCCTCGTGCGTGAAGTGGAACAAACTGGTGCATCCCGACGTTCATTTCATGTTTCCCATCGTGAAGAACGCCAAAGGGAAAAAAGAGGTATGCGACGACTACATCGCCGAGTGGCGGCACTTGATGCTTACCACTCCTTATTTCGGCCTCAACCATTGGCTGAACGAGATGGAAGCGGAGAACGGGCAGGCCATCATCTACGCCAAAGAAAGTGACGAGATAATCCGCAAGCTCAGCCTGAAGTCGAGCGAAGGAGGATATAAGACAACCATCGTATGGCTACCCGAAAAGCTGCATGAAGTCTGTGCCAACAAGTTGCTCAAACTGTTGGAGGAGCCACCGGAAAAAAACATATTCCTGCTGGTTTCCGAGACTCCCGAAATGATTCTGCCCACCATCATCAGCCGCACACAGCGCTTCAACATTCCTCTGATTGAGGAAACGGACATAGCGAAAGCTTTGCGAGAGAAGTACGGCGTGCAACAGGCAGACAGCGAAGCCATTGCCCATCTGGCCAACGGAAACTTCATCAAAGCATTGGAAACCATTCACCTGAACGAAGAGAACGAGTTGTTTTTCAACCTCTTCGTCAGCCTGATGCGCCTCTCTTACCAACGCAAGATAAGGGAGATGAAGCAATGGAGCGAACAAGTGGCCGGTATGGGGCGCGAACGGCAAAAGAACTTCTTGGAATATTGCCAGCGCATGATACGGGAAAACTTCATCTACAACCTGCACCGGAAGGAGATGAACTACATGACTGTGCCCGAACAGAACTTCGCCACCCGTTTTGCCCCGTTCGTCAACGAGCGAAACGTGACGGGCATCATGGACGAACTGAGCGAAGCCCAGATACACATCGAGCAGAACGTAAACGCACGCATGGTGTTTTTCGATTTCTCGCTGAAGATGATTGTATTGCTGAAGCAGTAACAACAAGCGGAAGCACCGGACGAAAAAGCATTGAAACAATAAATAAACCAATAGTCAAAAAATAATATATTATAAAGAGATGGAATACAAACTATATAACGGAAGCGGAAAACTGTGCTGCAAGAGTTGCGGCAAACAGGATAAGCAACTGAACACCTACGACTGGCTGGCCGACATACCCGGCAACACCGAAGAAAACGATCTGGTGGAAGTTCAGTTCAAGAACACCCGCAAGGGATATTTCCGCAACAGCAACAAGATAGAGCTGGAGAAAGGAGACATCGTTGCCGTAGAGGCCAATCCCGGACACGACATCGGTGTGGTGACTCTGACGGGACGCCTCGTGCCGCTCCAAATGCGCAAGGCCAACATCAAGTCGGAAACCGACATCAAACGTATCTACCGCAAAGCCAAACCGGTGGATATGGAGAAATACAACGAGGCGAAAGAGCGCGAGCACGCCACCATGATCAGGGCACGACAGATAGCCCTGAACCTCCAGCTTAACATGAAAATAGGAGACGTGGAGTATCAGGGAGACGGCAACAAGGCCATCTTTTACTACATTGCCGACGAACGCGTGGACTTCCGGCAACTCATCAAAGTGCTTGCCGATGCTTTCCGCGTGCGCATCGAGATGAAGCAAATCGGCGCCCGCCAAGAGGCCGGACGCATCGGCGGTATCGGTCCCTGCGGCCGCGAGCTATGCTGCTCCACGTGGATGACCTCTTTCGTTTCGGTGTCTACCAGTGCCGCTCGCTTTCAGGACATCTCGCTGAACCCGCAAAAACTTGCCGGACAATGTGCCAAGCTGAAATGTTGCCTCAACTACGAAGTGGATTGCTACGTCGAGGCACAGAAGCGCCTGCCCTCCAGAGAGATTGAGTTGGAAACCAAAGACGGTGTGTTCTACTTCTTCAAGGCGGATATCTTAAGCAACCAGATTACCTACTCTACCGACAAGAACATCCCTGCCAACTTAGTGACCATCAGCGGCAGACGCGCTTTTGAAATCATCGGCCTGAACAAACGGGGCATCAAGCCCGACAGCCTCTCGGAAGACTCCCAGCGTCCCGAAGCCAAGAGACCCGTGGATTTGCTGGAGCAGGAAAGCCTCACCCGCTTCGACCGCAACCGCAAGAACAAAAACGGAGGCGAGAACAACGGAAGGCACAACGGCGAGAACAACGACGGCAGCAACAAGAAAAAGAAGAAGAACAACAACGGCAACGGTCGTCCACAGAACGGAGAGC
Organism: Prevotella heparinolytica; assembly: GCF_002998535.1. Taxonomy (NCBI): domain Bacteria; kingdom Pseudomonadati; phylum Bacteroidota; class Bacteroidia; order Bacteroidales; family Prevotellaceae; genus Prevotella; species Prevotella heparinolytica. Next base: position 1,837,768 of record NZ_CP027234.1, read on the forward strand.
AGCAAGATGCCTTGCGAAACAACGGGGCAAAGGAGCAAGCCAGACAAGGGCAGTCGGCAGCCGGACAAAAACAGCAACCCAAGCAGGGACAGACTTCTCAGAAACAAGGAGGGCAACAGCCCGGACAGAAAGAAGCAAGACAAGGCGAACGTCTGCAGCAGCAGAACAACAACCGCCGGCCGCTCCGCAACAACACTCCCAAACCCCAAGGAGAAAGACCTGCCGCCAATGACAAACCCGCTCAAGCATAGGAATCTCCGCCTGAAAGGTATCATACTGTTGTTTGTCGCAAGCCTATGGACTGCTTGCGACAGACAAACGGTGTATCATGCTTTCCAGCCCCTCCCCTCGAAGGGCTGGCAACGCACGGACACGCTATTCTTCAAGGCGGAGGTTAACGACTCGCTCACGCTCTACCGGCTTTCCGTAGAAGTGCGGAACCGCAACAACTATCCCTACCAAAACCTCAACCTGTCCGTCTGCTGCACTCCACCCGACAGTGTCCCGCTTCCGACAGACACCTTGCAACTGACTTTAGCCGACAAGACGGGAGCATGGCAAGGCAACGGTTGGGGAGGCCTCTACCTGACCGACTTTCCCGCAGGCAATATCCGCATCGGGAAGCCCGGCACATACCTTTTCAAGATATCCCATACGCTGCCCGACTCCATTCTGCCGGGAATCAACGATGTCGGCATCAGGCTGTGGAAGTAGTGCATACGCCCCGCAACTTTCTCTTCAACGTTGTCTTTGCCGCGCAGGATTCCCGACAGAGGTCTCACTACCCTTGTCTTTACTCCACTGCATGCTCGACGCAGTGCCACTGCAAACTCGTTGCAGCGTTACTGCAACGCCATTGCAGTACTGCTGCAAGCCTGTTGCACTCTCACTGCAACCATATTGCAGTGACGCTGCAAGCATATTTGCAGTAGCACTGCAATAACTTTGCAGAAGTTTGCAGGCATCTCCTCACCGACAACGACAAAGAAGATGGAGGAACACAACAAAATAGAGAAACGGAGCGAAGGAGGGAAGGCGGTTTGAAGAAGAAAGAAACCATGCAACTGCCGGGCAGCCGCCTAAAGTCTGCGGTTACGCCCCGCATCGATGCGCAGGAAGATGAACAACAGGATGGTGAATCCCCAAAGCGAAGAACCGCCGTAGCTGAAGAAAGGCAACGGAATACCGATGACCGGAGTAAGCCCCAGCACCATGCCGATGTTTATGAACAGATGGAACAGGAATATACTAAGCACCGAATAGCCATACACACGCCCGAACGTCGTCGACTGTCGTTCGGCAAGCGTAATCAGCCGCAATATCAGGACGAGGAACAAAAGCAACACGGCCGTAGAGCCTATAAAACCCTCTTCTTCGCCTACCGTGCAGAAGATGAAATCCGTGTCTTGTTCGGGCACGTACTTCAGCTTAGTCTGCGTCCCGTTCAAAAAGCCCTTACCGGTCAGCCCGCCCGAACCGATGGCTATCTTCGACTGGTTCACGTTATAGCCGGCACCCGCCAAGTCCTCTTCCATGCCGAGCACCACCTTGATGCGCATCTGTTGATGAGACTCCAGCACATTATTAAAGAAGTAATCGCAAGAATAAAGGAAACTGACGGAACCAAGCGCAAACAAGCCTATCAGAAAATAAGACAGGCGCCGCTGCCCCAACGACAAGAAGAAGAGATAGCCGATGACCAGAACACAAAGCCCCCACTGCACCCACACAAGGTTGAAGTGCATCACATACTCCGATAACAGGTAAGCAATGAAAAGCACCCCCAATGAACCTGCCAGCATATTACACACAGGCTCCCACCTCTTCTCGTACACCCATACCATGCCGGCAGCAGACAGCAGCACCATCAGCAACACCGCAAACTCGCCTACCGGGGTGGGAGTGTCGGCCATCATCACCGCATCGAAACGGATGCCCACCACAAAGAAGACAACGGCACACAGCCCCACGAACAGCACCCCGCCCGGCATTCCTTCCCGATAGAGCATGAGGAAGAAAGCGGAATAGACCAACGCCGAACCCGTCTCGCGCTGCATGATGATGAGCAACATGGGCAGCAGGATGAGGAAAGCCAGCATACAGGCATTCTTCCAGTTTCTTATCGTAAAGGAGTAGGCACTCATGTATTTGGCAAGGGCCAAGGCCGTGGCAAACTTGGCAAATTCTGCCGGTTGCAGGCTCACAGGCCCCAAAATGAGCCACGAACGAGAGCCTTTCGTGTCGGGGGCAATGAATATCGTGACCACCAACAGCAATATCAGCCCTATATATATAAGGTAGGAAAGCATGTCATAGAGGGAATCGTCCAGCATCAGCAGCACAAATCCCAAACCGAACGAACAGATAATCCAGACAAACTGCTTGCCGGCACGGGTGGAGAAATCCAGAAAGTCGCGGTCGCCATAGTCATAACTCGCCCCGCACACACTGAACCAGCCGAACACAATCAGTATCAGGTAGACGGTAATCGTCACCCAATCCAATGATTTCCATATACTATCTCTCCTCGTCACCATACAATATTACCCTGTTACTGAATTCTTCGGCCAACGCCTCGTTTGCCGGCGAGAGCTTTCCGTGCAGATACTGGTCCATCATCATGGCGCCGATGGGCACACCGTAGACAGCACCGAACCCTCCGTTTTCCACGTAAACGGCAATGGCTATCTTGGGCTTATCCATAGGAGCAAAACCCATAAAGACAGAATGGTCTTTTCCCCGGTTCTGTGCCGTACCCGTCTTGCCGCAGGCTTCCACCCCCGGCAAGATGGAACCCACCATGCGGCATGTGGCGCTTCCCGTGCTTCCGGTGACGGCGGCACGCATCCCCTTTACCACCTCTTCATAATGCCGGCGGTCGATGGTGGGATAACGCGGAAAGCGATAAATGCTGTCCAGCTCGTTGTCCTGTATCTCCTTCACGATATGCGGAGTGATGAAGTGTCCACGGTTGGCGATGGTTGCGGCAAGGTTGGCTATCTGCAACGGAGTGGTGAGAATCTCTCCCTGTCCGATGGATATACTGATAACGGTCAGTCCGTTCCATGAGCCCCGATAGGCCCTGTCGTAGAACTTGGCGTTCGGAATCAGCCCGCGCTGCTCGCCCGGAAGGTCTACCTCCAGCCGATAGCCGAAGCCCTGAGACACCATGTGATCTTTCCACACCGTGATAGCATTCTGCGGCGAACCGTACTTCTTGTCGCTGAACATACGGAACAATCCCCAACAGAAATAAGAATTGCAGGAAGTGGCAATGGCCGGAATCAGAGGCAAGGGAGAGCCGTGAGCATGACAGCCCACATGGAGGTTGCCGTAATTGAAACCATGCGAACAAGGATAGGCCGGATAGTCTTCATGGATAATCTCCTCTTGCAGGAAAGTCAGAGCCTGAGCCGTCTTGAAGGTGGAGCCCGGCGGATAAGTTCCCATGATGGCACGGTTCAACAACGGCTTCCGCTTATCCGCTTGCAACAGGCTGTGGTTCTTTCCCCGCTGGCGTCCAATCATCAGATGGGGGTCGAAAGATGGAGAAGACACCATGCATAGGATTTCACCGGTGGACGGCTCGATGGCTACGATAGACCCGATTTTATGTTGCAACAAACGTTCTCCCAGCATCTGCAAGTCGATGTCTATGCCCAATGTCAGGTTCTTTCCGGGCACGGACGGGCGATCCAGTTTCCCGTCCATATAATGTCCTTGAATACGCCCGTGCGCATCGCGAAGCAGAATCTCCACACCTTTCTCGCCCCGCAGGTATTTCTCGTAAGATTTCTCGATGCCCTGCTTCCCTATATAGTCCCCTCGGATATAGTAATCGTCCTTCTCGATGTCTCGCTTCGACACCTCGCCGATGTCGCCCAACGCATGACCGGCAGAATTGTAGGTATATTGCCTGATGGTACGCCTCTGGATATAAAAACCGGGGAACTTGAACAGTTTCTCCTGAAACACCCCGCTCTCTTCGGCAGAAAGCTGGGTCATGAACACCTGATGCGTATATTTGGAATAACCGGGATTCATCCAACGGTTTCTGACGTCCTTCATACGCTTTTCAAACTGCTCCATCGTGATGTTCAATGTCCGGCAAAGGTCTAACGTGTCCAGACCGGTCACCTCACGAGGAATAAACGTAATGTCATAAGCAGGCTGGTTGAACACCAGCAACTTGCCGTTGCGGTCGTAGATTGCCCCCCGGGAAGGATATTGTATCTTATTCAGAAAAGCGTTGCTGTCCGCATTCTTCTTATAGGCATCCGTCATGATTTGCAAATCGAACAGGCGGAACACATAGATGAAGACGATAACTACAGCCACCGCCCCTATCACATACTTCCGCTTCTCCAATACATAATCCTTCATCTGTCCTACATGCTACAACATCAAAATCTTCTATGCTAATCCTTGACGTCTAATGTCCAACACCTCACATCTAACGTCTAATCCCCTCCACCGCCATAATGCATCCCACCGTAAGGAGCGTGCTTGTCGCAATCCTCAGAAACAGCGCTCCTATATGAGCCAAAGAAAAGAACTCCACAACAAGCAACATTCCATGATGCACAAAAACACCGACAACCAAATATTTCAAGAAAGGCGAAAAGCCCATTGCACGCACAGTAGGCACAATACCGTCCAACGTATCACGAGGAATGAACAAACGAAGGAACATAGGTCGCAGGAAAGCCAGCAACACCGCAGCCGCCGCATTCATCCCCGGCGTATCGGAAAAAACATCCACGGTCAATCCCAGAAAGAACGCCCACAACATCAACTCATTGCGAGAAGCGTCCGACTCGAATTTCAGTATTAAATAAATGTACAGAAACGGTGTGGCATATCCCATGATATGCACATTATTCAATATCAGCACCTGCAACAGCACCAAACCGATAAGCCACCCTATCTTATGTAAATAACTGATCGCCATTACTCCATCTCCTTCTCCTTTTCCAATGCCTTCTGTTCTTCCTGCCCGCTACGGGATATGACACGCACATTGCTCACTTTTCCGAAGTCGGTAGCCAGCTTTATCTTCAACAAATAGGAAAGCCCATCGTGCGAATCGGACATGTCATCCACCGTACCCACTACAATACCTTCGGGGAATACGGTCGAATAACCGCTGGTCACTACCGTATCGCCCAGATTGAACTCCGCATGACGGGGCAAATCCTTCAGATAAGCGAAACGGGAATCTCCTCCCTCCCACTTCAGATAACCGAAATAGTCACTGCCCACAATCTTACAGCTGATACTGGACTTGCTGTTCAGCAACGGAATCACCAGCGAATAATGGGGAGACGTCTTATAAACGATTCCCACTACCCCATTGGCATCCACCACTCCCATTTCAGGGGCGATGCCATCCAGCGTTCCACGGCTCAAGGTAATGTAGTTATCGGCCTTATTCAGACTGTTCTTTATAACGTTCGCCTTGAAAATACGGTATTCGGCAGGAGCCAGCCGAGCCATGCTATAAAGTTTCACGGAATCGAGTCCTTTCTCTCTCAACGTATTCTCCAGAAAAGAGACACGCTGCTCTAACCACATGTTGCGGTCGAGCAGGTCTTCATTGACCGACTTCAAATGAAAATAGGAAGTGATGCCTCCCGATACTTCATAAATCTTTCCCGCCACACTATTGGCAGAGGTGAAATACACACTCTGCTGGTAGCGGTTAAAGCGAAACAATAAAACAAAACTGGTCACCTCTAACAACAGAAAGAGGAACCAGTAATTGTATTTAATGAGAAAGTTCAGTAGATTCCGCATATCGACAAGCTATTGAATGGGGTTGTCCGTCATCTCATCAAGAACGAGAAGCGCTCAACATTCTTCAACGCTATGCCCGTACCTTTGGCCACTGCGTGCAGAGGGTCTTCGGCAATGTGGAACGGGATGTTTATTTTATCCGTCAGACGTTTGTCCAATCCGCGAAGCAAAGCGCCTCCACCGGCCAGATAAATGCCGTTGTGTACAATATCGGCATAGAGTTCGGGAGGAGTATTCTCCAATGCATTCAGAATGGCAGTCTCAATTTTGGAGATGGACTTCTCCAGACAATGCGCCACTTCCTGATAGCACACGGGCACCTCCATCGGCAATGCCGTGATACGGTTCGGCCCATGAACGATATAATCTTCCGGCGCATCCTCACCCAAATCGGTCAGTGCGGCACCCACGTTTATTTTGATACGCTCGGCCATACGTTCGCTGACCCTCACGTTGTGCTGACGGCTCATGTACTCCTGAATATCGGCGGTAAGATCATCACCGGCAATACGGATGGAGTTATTGGCCACGATACCTCCCAATGAGATTACGGCGATTTCCGTAGAACCTCCGCCTATATCCACAATCATGTTTCCTTCGGGAGCCTCCACGTCGATACCGATACCGATAGCGGCAGCCATCGGTTCGAAAATCAGGTAAACGTCACGTCCGCCGGCATGCTCGGCAGAGTCGCGCACGGCACGCAGTTCCACTTCGGTACTTCCCGAAGGAACGCCGATGACCATGCGCAGTGAAGGAGAGAACAAGCGGTTGCGGTTATTCACCATCTTGATGAGTCCGCGAATCATCTGTTCGCAAGCATAGAAATCCGCAATCACGCCGTCGCGAAGCGGACGGATGGTGCGTATGTTTTCGTGGGTCTTTTCGTGCATCATCTTTGCCTTGTCGCCCACGGCAATCATCTTATCGGTTCGACGGTCCAATGCCACTACCGAAGGTTCATCCACCACAATCTTACCATTCGTGGTGATGATGGTATTGGCTGTGCCAAGGTCCATCGCTATTTCTTGAGTAAAAGAGAATAATCCCATCTAACGATACTTTATTATAGGTTATTACAATTAGTGTTTAAAATGACGGAAGCCTGTGATGACCATTGCAATGCCATGTTCATTGCAATATTCAAACGACAGTTCGTCCTTGATGCTTCCACCCGGCTGAATAACGGCCGTCACTCCTTCGTTGCCCGCTATTTCCACACAGTCGGGGAAGGGGAAGAAAGCATCGCTTGCCATGACGGCACCATGCAGGTCGAACCCGAAAGTCTTGGCTTTCTCGATGGCCTGCTTCAACGCATCCACACGGCTGGTCTGCCCCACACCGCTTGCCAGCAACTGCTTGCCTTTAGCCAACACAATAGCGTTCGACTTACTGTTTTTCACAATCTTATTCGCAAAAAGCATATCTTCCGTTTCTTGAGCGGTGGGCGTCTTTGCGGTAACCGTCTTCAAATCGTCATGCGTTTCTACCTTCAGATCACGGTCCTGCACCAGCACACCGTTCAACAAAGAGCGGAACTGCTTCTTGGGCAGAGCCGTCTGTTTACGCACAAGGATAATCCGGTTCTTCTTCTGGCCGAGGATTTCCAACGCATCCACGTCATAATCGGGAGCGATAATCACTTCAAAGAAAATCTTATTGATTTCTTCGGCAGCAGCCTTGTCAATCACCGCATTAGTGATGAGAACACCGCCGAAGGCCGATACCGGATCACCTGCAAGAGCATCCTTCCATGCTTCCAGAACGGTGGGACGGGAAGCCAAACCGCAGGCATTGTTATGTTTCAGAATAGCGAAAGTGACATCGTCGAATTCGTCGATCAGTTCGACGGCGGCATTGATGTCAAGCAAGTTGTTGTAAGAGATTTCTTTTCCATGAATCTGGTCGAACATGGCGTCGAGGTTTCCGTAGAAGTAACCTTTCTGATGCGGATTCTCTCCATAGCGCAACATTTTCTGATTATTGGCCGATTGGCGGAACGCCGAGCCTTCCTCGGCATCAAAGTAGTTGAAGATGGCCGAGTCGTAGTGGGAAGAAACGGCAAAGGCTTCTTTGGCAAACCAACGGCGTTCTTCGAGCGAAGTAACGGCGCCGTGTTCCATCAACATATCGCGGAACGGCTGATACTGAGCCTGCGAAGCAACGATAACCACGTCGCTATAATTCTTGGCTGCAGCACGAATCAAAGAGATACCGCCTATGTCTATCTTCTCGATAATGGCCGGTTCATCGGCACCGCCGGCAACAGTAGCCTCGAACGGATAAAGGTCGACGATGACAAGGTCTATTTCGGGAATATCATATTTACCGATTTGCTGCATATCCTGCTCCAATCCGCGACGGCAAAGGATACCGCCGAAGACCTTCGGATGCAACGTCTTTACGCGTCCGCCCAAGATGGAAGGATAAGAAGTGAGGTCCTCCACAGCTTTACAGGGATAGCCCAAGGATTCTATAAATTGTCGGGTGCCTCCGGTCGAGAGAAATTCGACCCCTTCTTCGTGTAGTTTGGTGATGATTTCGTCCAAACCTTCCTTATGGTAAACGGATACCAAAGCTGTTTTGATTCTTTTTGTTTCAGACATGGATTTGCGTATTAAAAAGTATGCGTATGTATATTCTATTCTGAATGTGCAAAGTTACAAATTTTGTTTATTCGTACATACATTCATATACAATAAATTAGGCATAATTAAAAAAGGCGACACCCGTCACCGGTTTGCCGCCTTTCTCAATAAGCATCTTTTTTGCCTTACCAGATAGAAACGCGCTTTTCTACCGGTAGGAACATCGGATCTTTCTCCGTGACATTGAATGCCTCGTACCATGCGCCGATATGCGGCAACGCACCGTTCACACGCCACTTGCCAAGCGAATGGACATCACTTTTAGTACGGTTCAGCACCTCTTCGGGGCGGATATTGTTGGCCCACACACCGGAGTATGCGAGGAAGAAGCGTTGTTCGGGCGTAAAGCCGTCTTTCACAGCAAGCGGAGCGGTAGCCGTGGCTTTCTTGAATGCCTGATAAGAGACCTGCAATCCGCCGTGGTCGGCAATGTTCTCGCCCAAAGTCATGCGTCCGTTGGCATGTACCCCCGGAGCCACCTCGATACTGTCGAAGAAGTTCACCATCGTTTGAGTGCGCTCGTCGAAACGCTTGGAGTCTTCAGCCGTCCACCAGTCTTTCAAGTTACCGTCCTTGTCGTACTGGCGTCCTTGGTCATCGAATCCGTGAGTCATCTCATGACCTATCACCACACCAATGGCACCGTAATTGAAGGCATCGTCCGCATTCATGTCGAAGAAGGGGTATTGCAAGATACCTGCCGGGAAACAGATTTCGTTCGTGGTGGGATTGTAATAGGCATTGACGGTTTGCGGTGTCATGCCCCATTCATCCCTGTCTACCGGTTTACCCATTTTGGCTATCATTTCAGCGTGTTCCCACTCGCTGGCACGCTCCATGTTTGCCCAATAAGAATCGTTCTTGATTTCCAAAGTGGAATAGTCTTTCCATTTGTCCGGATACCCGATTTTCACATGGAAAGTGGCTAATTTCTCCAGCGCTTTAACTTTCGTGGAGTCACTCATCCATTGCAGGTTCTTTATGCGTTCGCCCAAGCTCTCCTGCAAGTTTTTCACCAAAGCCACCATACGTTCTTTGGCAGCAGCCGGAAAGTACTTCCCAACGTACATCTGCCCCACGGCTTCGCCTAAAGCCGCGCTCACGGTGCTCACCGCTCTCTTCCAACGGGGTTGCATCTCTTGTGTGCCGCTCATGGTGCGCTCGTAGAAATCGAAATTCTGTTCGGCCAGGGCATCGTTCAGACGACTTGCCGCAGCGTCAATCAATTTCCACTGCAAGTAAAGGCCTTGCCGTGCCACAGGAAGCGTATTCAAGATGTCGGCAGCAGCCTTCAACGAAGCAGGCTGGCCGATGATGATTTCTTTCATATTTTTCAGTCCTAAGGCAGACAAATAGGTGTCCCAATCGAAAGTAAGATAATTCTTCTTCAGCTCTTCCATGGACATTTTGTTGTAATTGGCATGCGGGTCGCGCAGCTCCGTGCGCGAGCGGTAGGCTTCGGCAAGGCGTGTTTCCACCTCCATCACCGTTTCCATTCCCTGCTTGGCCACCGCCTCGTCGAAACCTGCCAGCAGGAACATCTTCTGCACATGCGTGCGGAATGCTTCACGAATTCGCGCAGTGGCGGCGTCATTCTCCAGATAGTATTCGCGCTCGCCCATGCTCAAACCGGCCTGATAGGTCTGGGCTGCATTCATGCTGCTGTTCATCTCGTCGGCACCCACATAGAGGATATTGTAGGCCACGATGCCTTTTCGTTGCAGTTCGCCCAAAAGCGCATACACTTGTTTGGTGTCCTTCAAGGAGCCCAGCCTGTCGAGTTCGGCCTTGATGGGAGCCGCACCGTCTTGATTCAGCTTCACGCTGTCCATCACAATCTTATACAAATCGCCGATTTTCTGAGCCACACTGCCCGCTTCGTGCGAAACGGACGCCAACTCCTCGATAAGCCCTTGTATCTGCTTGCGGTTGTTTTCCGCAAGAATGGTAAAAGAACCATACTGAGAGTATTCCGCCGGAATCGGATTGTTTTTTACCCAGCCGCCGCAAGCGTATTGATAAAAGTCGGTACCGGGCAGAGCCATTGTGTCAAGATTGGCAAGCTGAATGCCGGCCGTAAGCTCGGTCTGTTGCTTGCCTGTGTTGCAGGATGCCGCCATCAGGCAGAATGCCGCAAAGGGTAGTAAATGTTTTTTCCTCATACTATGAAAATTAGGTTATAAAAACGTCATTGCCGTTTCGCCTCCTCCCATTCGGAAGAGGCGGCATCCCACTCTTCCATCACGCTGTCGAGCCGGGATTTCAGTTTTTGATGCTGTTCGTATAGAGACATGTCCGACGCGCCTTCCGGCGTTGCCATCTTATCTTCTATGATGGCAATGGCCGATTCTATCTCTCCTATCTCCGCTTCACAGTCGGCCACGCGGCGTTCCAGCTTCTTCAATCTCTTGTTGAGTTCCTTCTGCTCCTCATACGAGAGTTTAGCCGCAGAGAACCGGCCGGTCTCGTTTTCTTTTACGTCCGCCTTTCTTTCCTTACCGGCGCTTCCCGCTTCTCCTGCCGAAGAAGCAGATACCGGTTGCAACTCATTGAGGTTTTCCAGTTGTTTCTTTTGCAAGAACTCGTAGATGCCGCAAAGGTGTTCTTTCACCAATCCTCCACCGAACTCATATACTTTAGTCGCCAGTCCGTCCAGAAAATCACGGTCGTGGCTGACAATAATCACCGTGCCGTCAAAATCACGAATCGCCTCCTTCAGCACATCCTTGGAACGCATGTCAAGGTGGTTGGTCGGTTCGTCCAGAATCAGGAAGTTCACCGGTTCGAGCAACAGTTTAATCATGGCAAGCCGTGTACGCTCTCCGCCCGAAAGCACTTTCACTTTTTTGTCCGAAGCCTCGCCGCCGAACATGAAAGCACCGAGTATGTCGCGTATTTTCAGCCGGATATCTCCTACGGCCACACGGTCTATCGTGTCGAACACCGTCCGTTCGCCATCCAGCAATTGGGCTTGGTTCTGTGCGAAATAGCCGATTTGCACGTTGTGACCCAGCGTCAGCTTCCCGGTATAATCGGTAATCTCGTCCATGATACACTTTACCAGCGTGGATTTTCCTTCTCCGTTCTTGCCCACAAAAGCCACTTTTTCTCCCCGGTTGATGGTCAGGTTTACGTCATGAAAAATGACATGCCCGCCGTATGCCTTGGCCACATCCTCGCAGATGAGCGGATAGTTTCCGCTACGGCTGCTGCACACAAACTTCAAGCGAAGCGCCGAGTTATCCTCTTCGTCCACCTCAATACGTTCTATCTTTTCCAGTTGCTTGATGCGGCTCTGCACCTGCACGGCTTTGGTGGCCTTGTAGCGGAAACGCTCGATGAAATCCTCCGTGTCCTGTATCTGCTTCTGCTGATTCTCGTAAGCGCGGAGTTGCTGTTCGCGGCGTTCCTTACGGAGTGCCACAAACTCGTCGTACTTCACTTTATAGTCGTAAATGCGTCCGCAAGTAATCTCGATGGTGCGGGTGGTTACGTTGTTCAGGAAAGCGCGGTCGTGGCTGACGAGCACCACCGCATTGGCACGGGTGGAGAGGAAATTCTCCAGCCACTGTATGCTCTCTATGTCGAGGTGGTTGGTAGGCTCGTCGAGCAGCAACACGTCGGGACGGCGAAGCAGCAACTTGGCAAGCTCGATGCGCATGCGCCACCCGCCCGAGAACTCGCCGGTGGGGCGGTCGAAATCCGTACGCCTGAAGCCAAGCCCCTGCAAGGTGCGCTCTATTTCGGCACGATAGTTGGTGCCGCCCATCATCAGGAAGCGCTCGTTTTCGTGCGTGAAGCGGTCAATCAGTTTCCGGTAGTCCTCGCTTTCATAATCGGTGCGCTCGGCAAGCTGCCGATTCATACGTTCCATGCCGGCCTGCATCTCGAAGATGTGCTCGAAAGCAAGCTCGGCCTCCTGCATCACGGTGCGCTTATCGCTGAGCACCATCACCTGCGGCAGGTAGCCGACGGTACATTCGCGGGGAACGGACACAGTGCCCGCAGTGGGTTGCTGCAAGCCTGCCAGAATCTTGAGCATGGTGGACTTCCCCGCACCGTTCTTGCCCACAAGGGCTATGCGGTCTTTTTTATTGATAACGTAAGAGATGTCTTCGAATAGAGGCGTGGCGTTAAACTCCACCTTCAATCCTTCTACTGATATCATAATGTCAATGAAATAATCGTTTTGGAGTGGCAAAGATAACGATTTCCAACCACATAACTCCCGATAGCCTTAAAAACTGCTTGAAACATCCGCAAGACAATGCGGCAAGCACGGACTTCACAGAACGGGCACGGCCATGAAGAGACCGTGAAACCTGTGAGACCCGTGCTTACAGATAGTGTAAAGATATTTGCGGAATACCTTTATGATAAGTCTTTCAATGAGGCGGAGGACTTAGAACAGCTTGGCAGGATATTCGCCCGCATTCACCAATGCCTGAATCTTGTCCACCACGCTTTGGCGGTCTTCCGGATAAGTGACGCCGAACCACTTGCTGGTCGTATCGAGCACTTCGCAGGTCGCCGTACCGTCATGAATCAGCTTGTCTACCATCAAGGGGATGAAAAACTCGCTCTTGAGGTTCTCCATGTTCTTCGGGTCGCTGAGGAAGGTCTTGAAGAAATCGGCGCTGTAAGCAAAATAGTCGGGAGTAAAGCCCCAGAAGTTCATGCTGACCGGAGTAGTCTCAGGAGTAACAGCCCACTCGCCGTTGTCGTCGATGTATTTCACTTCGCCGTCCATACGCTGAATCTTGGTACGCTCTACCACGGAAGTCAGCAGGTTGCCGGCATCCGTTCCGCAAAGCCCGCGAGACACTGTACCGCTTTCGCTCAGCGTATTGCCGATGCGGAAACCCACCATGGAGTAGACATTCTTCGAACCTTCGGGCAGGGCAGAAAGAAATTTGCCCATCACTTGGAAGGAATCGCGGCCATAGAAGTCGTCGCAGTTGATTACGGCAAAAGGTTCTTTTATCACGTCGGCTCCCATCATGACGGCATGGTTCGTACCCCACGGTTTGGTGCGTCCTTCGGGGCAGGTGAACCCTTCGGGCAGGGCGTCGATGGACTGGAATACCAGTTCGCACGGGATGTGTCCTTCGTATTTGGAAATAATCTTGTCGCGAAAATCCTGCTCGAAATCCTTGCGGATAACGAAAACGAGTTTGCCGAAGCCCGCATTGATGGCGTCGTAAATGGAATAGTCCATGATTGTTTCACCGTTGGGACCCAGTCCGTCCAGCTGTTTCAAGCCACCGTAACGGCTGCCCATACCGGCGGCCAATAAGAATAAAGTTGGTTTCATGTCAGTTGTTATTAAAAAAGGTTAGTGTATCAGCATTGATTGCACCTGCAAACGTACGAAAAAATTGCCGAACTCAGACAATACGAAGACACAAAAGTGGCATTCTCCCAACGCCACGGTAACCTTTCCATACAAACATACGCCCTTACACAGGGGGAGATTTTATCCTCGCCGACCATGACCTCGTTCCTCGGTGAGGAAGAGGGTGTTCCTCGGTGAGGAACGAGGCCTTCCACACCGAGGAACGAACCCCTTGCCGAAACACGCCCCTGAAGGGGGAGAAGGGACCGCGCCTCTTTTTTAAATAAATATTTACATCAAGCACTACATTCCCCCACCGGCCGACAAACAAGGAGACACAGCAAAGGCGTGCTCCACAGTTTCCCCAAGAGGAACAATGGAACACGCCTTAAAAGCGGTTTCAATCTTTAGCGAAGCGCGGCTTATTGATATTCCTGCCAGCTCTTTATTTGAATATCTTCGAGTTTCATCTCGCAGAAGGCTTCGATGAAAGCACTTGCCAGACGGGCATTCGTAATCAACGGGATGTTGTGGTCGATGGCGCCGCGACGAATCTTGTAGCCATTTGTCAATTCGCGTTTCGTATGGTTCTTCGGGATATTGACAATCAGGTCGAACGCATGGTCGGCAATCATCTTCATCACGTTGTTTTCGGCTTCGGGGCGTTCATCGGGCCAGTAAACAGCTTCCGTCGTCACACCGTGTGCATTGAGGAAAGCGGCCGTTCCTGCCGTGGCATAAATCTTATATCCCTTGGCACAGAGCATGCGGCTTGCGTCCAGCAAATCCACTTTCGACTTCATGGCACCGGACGAGAACATCACGCCTTTCCGGGGAATGGTGAATCCGGTGGCTATCATCGCATTGAGCAACGCTTCGGAAAAGTCGTCACCGATGCAGCCCACCTCGCCCGTGGACGACATGTCCACGCCCAGCACCGGGTCGGCCTTGTGCAGACGGGAGAAGGAGAATTGCGAAGCCTTTACGCCGATGCGGTCGATGTCGAACGCCGACTTGTCCGGCCGGGTGTAAGGAGCATCCAGCATGATGCGGGTGGCCGTCTCGATGAAGTTGCGCTTCAGCACCTTGGAGACGAACGGGAAGCTGCGCGAAGCACGCAGGTTGCACTCTATCACCTTCACCTCGTTGTTGCGCGCAAGGAACTGAATGTTGAAAGGCCCGGAGATATTGAGTTCCTTCGCAATCTGACGGCTGATTTTCTTGATGCGGCGTGCCGTTGCAAAGTAAATCTTCTGTGCGGGGAACACCAGCGTGGCGTCGCCCGAATGCACACCGGCAAACTCCACGTGTTCGGAAATGGCATATTCCACCACTTCGCCGTTCTGAGCCACCGCGTCGAACTCTATCTCTTTGGTATTCTGCAAGAACTGCGATACGACAACCGGATATTCCTTCGACACCTCGGCCGCCATCTTCAGGAAGTTCTCCAGCTCTTCTTCATCGTAGCACACATTCATTGCCGCACCCGAAAGCACGTACGAGGGACGCACCAGCACCGGATAGCCCACTTTCTCCACAAATCCCTTCACGTCTTCCAAGCTGGTGAGTTCCTGCCAAGCGGGTTGGTCGATGCCCAACTGGTCGAGCATGGCCGAGAACTTGTTGCGGTTTTCGGCACGGTCGATGGATACCGGCGATGTGCCCAAAATAGGAACGGACTGGCGATGGAGTTTCATGGCCAGATTGTTCGGAATCTGTCCGCCCACCGACACGATAACTCCGCGCGGTTGCTCGAGGTCGATTACGTCGAGCACACGCTCGAAGGAGAGCTCGTCGAAGTACAGGCGGTCGCACATGTCGTAGTCCGTGGAAACGGTTTCGGGGTTATAGTTAATCATGATGGACTTGTAACCCAGTTTACGGGCTGTCTGCACGGCATTCACCGAGCACCAGTCGAACTCTACGGACGAGCCGATGCGGTATGCACCGGAACCAAGCACCACTACCGACTTCTCGTTCTTATAATAATTCACATCGTAGCCCTGAACAGCATACGTCATGTAGAGGTAGTTCGTCAGTTCGGGCTGTTCGGAAGCCACCGTATTGATGCGCTTCACGGCAGGCAAGATGCCCAGTTCCTTACGGCGGGCACGCACGGCAAGGTTCTCCTTCTCCATGTTTCCCTGCGGATTGAGCACAAAGCGCGCAATCTGGAAGTCGGAGAAGCCCAGCACCTTTGCACCGCGCAGCACGTCGGCCGGAACATCTTCCACCTTATTATATAGGGAGAGCTTTTGCTTGTAGTCCACAATGTTCTTCAGCTTGCCAAGGAACCACGGGTCGATTTTCGTCAGTTCGAAGATGCGGTCGATGGTATAGCCCTTCTCCAAAGCTGCGGCAATGGCAAAGATACGCAGGTCTGTGGGATGCGACAATTCATAGTCCAAATCGCCGAACTCCAGCCCTTCGTTGCCCACAAAGCCGTGCATGCCCTGACCGATCATGCGCAGGCCTTTCTGTATGATTTCCTCGAAAGAGCGTCCGATGGACATGATTTCGCCCACCGACTTCATGCTTGAACCGATTTCACGGCTCACACCTACGAACTTGGTCAAGTCCCAACGGGGAATCTTGCAAATCAAGTAATCCAGCTGCGGAGCGGCATAAGCCGAATTGGGAGTTCCCATCTCGCCGATTTGGTCGAGCGTGTAGCCCAACGCAATCTTGGCAGCCACAAACGCCAGCGGATAACCGGTGGCTTTCGATGCCAATGCCGAAGAACGGGACAGACGGGCATTCACCTCGATGACGCGATAGTCGTTCGTCTCGGCATTGAACGCATACTGAATGTTGCACTCGCCCACGATGCCCAAATGACGGATACATTTCGTGGAGAGTTCCTGCAACATCTTCACCTGCTCATCGGTCAGCGAACAAGTGGGAGCCACCACGATAGACTCACCCGTATGAATGCCCAACGGGTCGAAATTCTCCATGCTCGCCACCGTGAAACAGTGGTCGTTCGCATCGCGGATAACCTCGAACTCTATTTCTTTCCAACCTTTCAGCGACTCTTCTACCAGAATTTGCTTAGAGAAGGTAAAAGAACTTTCGGCCAGCTTCACGAAAGCTTCCTCGTCCGGACAGATGCCGCTACCCAAACCGCCCAGAGCATAAGCCGAACGCACCATCACCGGATAGCCGATTTCACGGGCTGCCTTCAGCGCATCTGCCATACTTTCTACCGCACGGCTTTGGGGTGTCTTCATCGGAATCTCGTCGAGCTTCTTCACAAAGAGGTCGCGGTCTTCAGTGTACATGATGGCTTCTACCGAAGTGCCCAGCACACGCACACCATATTTCTCAAGCACACCGTTCAGATACAATTCGGTACCGCAATTCAAGGCTGTCTGCCCGCCAAATGCCAGCAGAATGCCATCGGGACGTTCTTTCTTGATGATTTCCTCCACGAAGTAAGGAGTTACCGGCAAAAAATACACTTTGTCCGCAATACCTTCCGATGTTTGAATGGTGGCAATGTTGGGATTCACCAAAACAGAAGCTACACCTTCTTCGCGCAATGCCTTCAAAGCCTGCGACCCCGAATAATCAAATTCTCCGGCCTGACCGATCTTGAGTGCACCAGAGCCCAAGACGAGCACTTTCTTTAAATTCTTTTCCATATTCTCTTATTGTTGTCAATTAGGTTTCCTTCTCACATCTTGGCATAAAAGCCGCGCAAAACATAAACCAGCCTAAAAAAAAATGCGTCCACTATAAAAGATGAACGCATTTCTTCAAGAAAATAAAAAATATCATCGTGGAAAAAAGAGAAACCAACGACTACCGAATGATAATCACTCGAATAGGGATTGTATTTGTTTCTCATTTCCTGCGGCTGCATTGTTGTTTCAAAATTTGTGCAAAGAAACTACTTATTTGCGAAAAGAACAAATGAATCCGTCTAATATTTTAAGCAGAGCGGCAATTCCGGCAAGAGGATTACATATAAGAGAAATCGCTATCCCTTGATTTTTGGATAATTATCGGTATCTTTGCAGGCATTACGGACAGCAATGCCCTTACATCATTATATAGGAACTAAAAACACATTATATGTCAAAAGAAAAAATCATCCTTACGGGCGACCGCCCCACGGGACGGCTGCACATAGGACACTATGTAGGCTCATTGAGAAGAAGAGTGGAACTGCAAAATTCCGGTTTATACGACAAGACGTTCGTCTTCATCGCCGATGCGCAAGCACTGACCGACAACATGGAGAATCCGGAAAAAGTACGTCAGAACGTCATCGAAGTAGCCCTCGACTATCTGGCATGCGGTCTGGACCCAACGAAAAGCACCATTTTCATCCAGTCTCAGATTCCGGAGCTTTGCGAACTTTCTTTCTACTACATGAATCTGGTCACTGTCAGCCGCCTGCAACGCAACCCGACAGTAAAGACCGAGATACAGATGCGCAACTTTGAGACAAGCATCCCCGTAGGTTTCTTCACTTACCCCATCAGCCAAGCGGCCGACATTACAGCCTTCCGCGCCACCACCGTGCCCGTAGGCGAAGATCAGGAACCCATGCTGGAACAGGCACGCGAAATCGTGCGACGCTTCAATTATATATATGGTGAAACACTCGTTGAACCTGAAATCCTCCTGCCCGACAATGCCGCTTGCCTGCGCCTGCCGGGAACCGACGGCAAAGCCAAGATGAGCAAGTCGCTCGGCAACTGCATCTACCTGTCCGACACCGCCGAAGACGTGGAAAAGAAGGTGAAAAGCATGTACACCGACCCCGACCACTTGCACGTTTCCGACCCCGGAAAGCTTGAAGGCAACACGGTATTCACCTATCTCGATGCTTTCTGCCGCCCCGAACACTTCGGTCTCTATCTACCCGAATATCCCAATCTGGATGAATTGAAAGCCCACTACCAACGTGGCGGTCTTGGTGACATGAAGGTCAAGAAATTTCTCAATGCCATCATGCAGGAAACGTTAGAGCCGATTCGCAATCGTCGCAAAGAGTTCGAGAAAGACATTCCTTCCATCTACGAAATGCTGAAAAAAGGTTGCGATACAGCCAGGGAAACGGCTGCCGCCACTCTGGACGACGTGCGCAAAGCCATGAAGATAAACTATTTCGATGACGCAGAACTAATTGCCGAACAAGTGAAGAAGTTCAGCGAAGAGTAATCTTTGCCGAACTCCATTCTGAAATATTTCAAAACCAAAGTGACCTCAAGAAACCGGATATGGCTCACGAATCATCCGGTCTTCTGAGGTCACTTTGGTTTTGAGGTCGTCAAAGCAAAAGGAATCAACCCACTATTTCATTTATTGAAAAGCTTTTCTATTTCTTCCTCCTTGATGGTTGCCAGCACTACCCGCCCGTCAGGAGTATAGTTAGGAGCAGGACAGGCAAACAGGCTATCCACGAGGTTCACCATCTCATCATTGCTCAATACCTGACCATAAACAATGGCTGCGGCACGAGCCAATGTGGATGCAAGAATAGTCTGTACCTCTTCTTTCACATCGCTTCCTTTCTCCATGGCAGTATGCACCATATTCCCGATCAATTCCACCGGGCTCAGTCCTTCGATGCCCGAAGGTATGCCATTGATGGCATAGCTGCCACCACCCAACGGACTCAAGTCGAAACCTACCGCCGACAAATCGTCCATGATACTTTCGAGTACAGCTGCTTCGGAAACCGGCAAATGGATTATCTCCGGGAAAAGTACCCCTTGCGACACCCCTTGTTTCTGATTGATCTGGCTCATATAACGGTCGAACAGTACCCGAACATGCGCACGATGTTGGTCTATCAACATCAAACCAGACTTTACGGAAGTCAGAATGAAACGCCCCTTGAACTGAAAATGTTGAGCTCCTTTTTCTATGGAGACTTCACTTCCGCAGAAGGAAGCCGATGTTGCACCGACAGGAGTGGCGCCCGAACGATATGACACGTCCGGTTCCTCTCCGGAGACTACGAAACCTCTCCCTTCTCCCTCTTCGGCAAAAAATTGTTCCCCCATCGAATTGTTCATCCTACTGCCTTTCTCCAGACCGGAATAGAGTCCCTCCCACTCCACTTTCGGCCGCGAATAGTTTCCGCCTCCCCCATAAGAAGAAGAGGAAGAAGATGACGTTTTAAAAGGATTGAAGTCGGCATTATAGTGCACTTTCGGAGGCTCAATCGGCCGCGTTTGCTCGAATGCCGGGATATCGGGCATGTCTTCCGTATCAAAATCAATGGTAGGAACAGCGCTGAATCTCCCCAAAGCTTCCTTGACTGCCGCCGACAGAATCTGCCAAATGGCTTGCTCGTTCTCGAACTTGATTTCTGTCTTTGTGGGATGGATGTTCACATCAATATTTGCCGGATCGACCTCCAGATAAATAAAATAGGAGATTTGCTCACCGGCCGGAATCAGTTGTTCGTAAGCATCCATCACTGCCTTGTGGAAATAAGGGTGCCGCATGTAACGTCCGTTCACAAAGAAATATTGATGCGCCCCTTTCTTACGCGACGTCTCGGGCTTGGCAACAAAACCGGAAATCTTAATCATTGTCGTGTCCACCTCCATGGTTAGCAACTGCTGGTTCAGCTTCTTGCCGAATATGGCCAGAATGCGTTGCCGTAGGGACACCACCGGCAAATTGAACAACTCACTATCGTTGCTATACAAATAGAAAGCCACCTCGGGATGCACCAACGCAATACGTTCAAACTCCGTAAGGATATTGCTCAACTCTGTGGAATTAGCTTTCAGGAATTTGCGTCGGGCAGGAACATTAAAGAACAGGTTTTTGATAGAGAAATTGCTTCCCTTAGGGCAAGATACAGTTTCCTGGCTCTCAACCTTAGAGCCGGCAATCAACAAGCGTGTTCCCAGTTCTTCATTCTCCAATCGTGTTTTCAACTCCACCTCTGCCACAGCGGCAATGGAAGCCAGCGCTTCGCCGCGAAACCCCATGGTGCGCAAGGCGAATAAATCGGCTGCCTCGCGTATCTTTGAAGTAGCATGCCGCTCAAAAGAAAGGCGCGCATCGGTTTCGGACATTCCCTTTCCGTCATCGATCACTTGAATACAGGTCTTGCCTGCATCAGTAATCAACACATGTATTTCACGGGCTTCGGCATCAATCGCATTTTCCACCAGTTCTTTCACCACAGATGCCGGACGCTGAATCACCTCTCCGGCTGCTATCTGATTAGCAACCGAATCGGGCAGCAAATGAATAATATCGCTCATAAATAACTACAATTTAGCAAGTATACGTTAAGAAAAGGAAGAAGCCGAATGACATTCGGCAACAACTTCTATATAATCCCGCTACTGATGGCATACCACAGGTAAATCAGCAGGGCAATGACCACCAAAATGATTCCCAAATGCACCGGTTTGCGTCCGCTCTCTTTCCGACGCTTCAAGTGGGTGGTTCCCTCAATGAATTTACCTCGGATATCTTCAGGAGAGAACTCTTTCTCCGGCAGCATACCCAAATCGCGTTTGGCGTTCTCTTCCATTTTCGCCAACTTCTCTTTCCGCTCGTCCACATAGATATATGGATGATTGAAGCCACGGGGCTTCCGCATCGTAAACATTCCCATAGCGTTACTTTTTATTTCGTTTGATATGCATGTTCCTTGGCGAAACCACAGGTTTCCGGTCGCTTTTCTTCAACGCTTCGCCCGCTTTCTTACCTCTCCACTCAAAGATATCCTCCTTGTTTTTCGGGCGGATATAGTCAAACCACACAAAAGAAGGCAGCTTGCTCTTTTCTGCTGGAATCTGATCCAGAGGATAGGCTGTGCCGGTGGTTTTCCCTACAAAGACCCCGCGTTCCATTTTCCTGTCCTTCAGATACATTTTCAACAATCCTCCTTCGGAATAGTTCATCATAATCAACGAGCTGTCTTTTTCTTCTACCGGATAGTAGACCACCAGCACATTGCCGTTGACTTCGACCCTACGCATATCACCGTCAATGAAGAAGGCTTTCATTTCCTTGCCGGACACTTGATTATAATGGATACTGTCCATCTTTTCTACCGTTAGAGCCTGACGAATGATATGCGCCCAGTCGATGGTGCTGTCGTTCATATAAACTTTGATTTCTTCGCCCAGCAACTGCTGTTCTCCATGCCACAGAATAGGGTCGGTATACATTGTCATGCAGGAGTCTTTTGAGTTGTAGACCAAAGAGTCGCACACCGCTTGCACATCCGTGCGATAGGCCCGAACCTTGTGATAGGCACGCATCTCCCGGTACATGGAGTCGGTATTCAGATGATAAGTAATCAACCGCAAAGTGTCGGCGTGCATAAACAGACTGTCGCCTTGCGAATAATCAACAGCCATTGCACGCCGGGTGGCTACGGCATTACCGGTAAGTTC
Source organism: Prevotella heparinolytica (assembly GCF_002998535.1). NCBI lineage: Bacteria > Pseudomonadati > Bacteroidota > Bacteroidia > Bacteroidales > Prevotellaceae > Prevotella > Prevotella heparinolytica. Next base: position 1,859,934 of record NZ_CP027234.1, read on the forward strand.
ATTATAGAAACAATAGTCGCCGGTAAGCATGTTCCGGTTCACCGTATCATTCATCTGCACATTGTCAAAAGCTTCGCCATAGCCCAGCTTGCGATCGTAGAAAAGACTGTCACCGGTCAATTTCTTGCCTTCGTTGGTCAGAATGGAACGGTCGAGCAACTCTGCCTGTTCGGTAATTGTGTTGTACACACCGCGCTCGGAATAGATATGGTTCTGCTCACTTACAATATCGGAAGGTCCCAAGATGGTGGCTACTTTAGTTTCCGTACTATATTTCAGTGTGTCTGATGTCAGCACGAATTTCGGATTGACCAGTTTCACATCATGGTTGAAAACAGCCAACTTAGTAGTCGGACTATATTCTCCCCATTCGGAAGTAAGTACATTTTCTTCATCGGTCAGCGTCCCGCCTTCAAAATAGTAACCTAAGTTATACAAACGGTCATAATTCAGGCTGTCGGTGGTCAATTCTGTTTTACGATTAATCATGCGCACATTTTCGCGCAATATGGCCAACTGCGACATCCCGTCGTAGTAAAGGTAATCACCGTAAATAAATAAGGTGTCCCCCTGTTCCATACGAACGTTGCCAAACGCCTCAACCGAGTTTATCTTCTCGAAGATCAAGGCACTGTCGCAGAACATGTACATGCTGTCGTGCTTCAGCCTTACCGAACCGACAAGTATCTGCACATCGGGACGCGAAAGTTTATCGGCTTGCGCTTCATCGGCATAGAGCAAATCCACACGGGTTTTCTGCTTTCCGGCTGCCGGCGCTTGTTGCTTGTCTGTTGCCACCACTTTATTCTTGGAAGTAGCGGTCTTCGTCTTTTTATCTTGGGCGCTTAACAGACAGATGCCAAACAAGCATAGAATACCTATCAAAAGGTATCTATGCTTGTTCAGAAAATGAGTTCTTATATACTTTCTTTGCATACAAATTTATGTAAATCCCTACGGGTCAATTTTTAATCCAGCCCGGATACTTGAACGTACAGTTATTCTTCCAACTATCCTTAATGCGGACATAAGTATGCTTCTGCTTCTCGCGAATCCACTTATCCAATACTTGGCTGCGATGTTTCTCAAGTACTATTTCCTTCAGGTTCTGATAGTCGTCGGCAATCGTTGCTTTATGTCCTGCCGTACGGCTCTTCAACTTCACGATCACGCACTCTTCTTTTCCCGTCTTTTGCGGAATCATGGTGAATGCCTCGGAAATTTCACCCACCTTCATCTTGTCTACCACTTTGGCTATTTCAGGAGGAAGTTCCTGCATCTCAAACTTGGATGTATTCGAGTTGGGATTGGGCAGCAGACCGTGGTTATTACGCGTATCCTTGTCCTGCGAAAGCACGGCGGCAGCCTCCTCGAACGAGAACTTGCCATTACGGATGTCGTCGGCAATGGAGTCCAAACGTACACATCCGGCTGTCAAAGCCGCTTCCGGAATATGAGGTTTCAAAAGAAGATGACGCACTTTGATGCGGTCGCCACGTTTTTCCATCAGCTGAATGATATGGAAACCATATTCCGACTCCACTATTTTGGAAACCTTGTTCGGATCTTGCAGGTTGAAAGCCACATTGGCAAAAGCCGGGTCTAAATATCCGCGTCCGGTAAACGGCATTTCGCCGCCATTGATTGCCGACGCGCGATCGTCAGAATAGAGACGGGCCAGCATGGAGAAGCTTTCGCCTTTATTGATGCGCTCGGTGTATTCCCGCAAACGTCTTTTTACATCTTCAATCTCTTCCAAAGGAATTTTGGGCTGCTGGGTAATAATCTGCACTTCCACCTGAGTCGGGATATAAGGAATACTGTCCTGCGGCAAATCCTTAAAATAACGGCGTACCTCGGCCGGAGTCACCTTTACTTCTCCGACTAATTTCTGCTGCATCTTCTGTACTTTCAACCCTTCGCGTGCATTCTCGCGCAATGTTTCACGAATCTGGCTGGAGGTCTTATTGAAGTATTCTTCCATTTTCTCGCGCGAGCCGATATTGGCGATGTACATATTCGTCATATAGTCCACACGTTGCACAACTTCATTTTCGGAAACCTCGATACTATCAAGTGCCGCCTGATGGAGGTATAGCTTTTGCACGGCTATCTCTTCGGGTATCACACAGTAAGGGTCACGATCGAATTTTCGTCCTTCATACAGTGCACTCATGCGCGCCTCCTCCACTTCGGACTTCAAGATGGCCTCGTCGCCTACCACCCATACCACCTCATCAATCACGTTGTCTTGCCCGTAAACGGTAGGACCAAACCATAGTGTCAAGGCTAATAAAACTACAAACTTAAAGTTCATACACTTTTTCATTCTTGGTATCTTATTCTAAATAATATTTAATCTTGTCTTTTTTCACTGCACTCTGATACAGGTCGTCTTTCACCTTTTTCATAAAATCCACTTGCTTCATATTCAGCAGCATGTCTTTCACCTGAGCATGTGCAAACTCATAGGGTGCCTGCTCACCTGCCGAGCGAAGATCGCTCACATTAAGAAAATAATAAAAAGCCGTATCTTTCAATTCAATTTGCCGATGTTCGCCGAGATAGCCTTCCAGATTGGCTACTTTCAACGGCATCATAGCCAGAATATCCGACGCCGGCACCCATTTGTCATAAAAGTATTCATACTTCACGGCATTTTGCAAGCTATATTTTTCCAGCTTCTCCACAGCTTCGCGCGCCTCCGTCCTATACCAGCGGCGGACATTGGACAACTGCGGAGCCGACAAAGGAACTTTAATGAACAAACCTTTGATCAACGGGCGTTCCACCTTAAAAAGAGCCTGATTCTTCTCGTAATAGTCTGTCAAGTCCTGCTCGGAAATCTCATCCGAGAGCTGTTGATGTATTAAAGCCTGCTGGTAGGTATGTACTATCAAAGCCTTACGATAGTTCTCCACAAGTTTCTCTATTTCACCATTATTGGGAATATTATCCATTGCTTTATCATACAGCAACACATCTTCCGCCCAATTACGTACATAATGTTCGGCAAATAACAAACTGTCGTCTTTTGACAAACCTACGGGCTGCACCGATTGCAAATCTTCCTTATAGAGAAAATAACCATCCAGCTCCACCAAAGGTGTTCGCCCTTCATGATCGTGCCGGTCATTGCATGACATGCAGAGGAAGAGAATCAAAAGTCCAAAGCCGGTTGTTCGCATCGCCAACTGATATTTACTCATTTTAAAGTACGAAGATAATGTTTTAATCGGTTGCATCAGTGATTATTAACGGTTTTTAAAACCTCTTGTTCAAATTCAACCTTAGCAGCAGAACGCAACTTTGCGGTCCAAAGTGCTTCCAGATGATTTTGATAGGCCATGGTTACGGATTCATGTACTTCCTCCCAACTATCCGGTCCTTTTTGCTTCTTGCCGAGCACTATTGTAAAAGGGTATGACAAAACCGGAGCCATTTCTCTCTTTCCAAAAACCAACTGATCCACATACCCATTATCGCCGGGAGCATATGTTCCTTGCTCTGCCTGTATCTGCTGCTTCCCTTCGACATTAAAAGTCAACCGAATGGCATCTTTCCATTCGGTTTCAGGCAGTTTCTTCAGGAGCTTCCTCGCTTGCTTGGCCACCCGTTTGGTGGCACAATGCAACACCATCCCTTTATAACGTGCCTCCCCCCAATGAAAATCCGAACGGTGCGTTTCAAAATATCCCTTTAATTCCGCTTCATTCCCCACTTTCTCTTCCCCGATTTCACGATGAATAATTTCGGCAAGCAATACACTGTCGCAATGCTCTTGCAGCAGCATCCTGAACTCCGGGTGTTTCCGCTCCAAACGACTGTTCTCATAATCCAGCACGGTCTTCATGACAAACTCCTCTAACTGTTTGCGTACCCCGGCCGGATGCGCAGCTGCGAAACGGGAAAAGCCCTCTCCGGTGTACGATTTTCCATCCAACATAAAGAGTGTCCGACGCGTACTGCCTGCCGACAGAAGTTCGTCTATGCCGGCTTTGTCGGGCGTATAGCGATACTCCTTCTTCAGTTTCTCCACAAAAGTTCGGATAATCTTATTCTCTCCATGCCGAAAGGTTTGACGATGGATGACTTCATCCTTCACTTCATCAAACTCCTTTCGTTCAAGAACTTTCGCAATGTGAATGCCCTGCGGAGTGAAGAACGGACGGGAGAACTCTCCTACCTTCAAGCCAAACACAACGTCTTCAAACTCTATCGGCATTTGCGTCCGACTAACCCAGAAAGAGCTTTTGTCATCAGAAAAAAGATTGACACAAACATCGAAATCCGTTGCCGCATTCGCTTTCTCCAACTGCCTGAAGACAGAATCCATTTTGTGTTCTACCTCCCGCATCGCATGGCCGGAAATATTTTGAGGAAGGTATTTAAAAACATGCTTCACCAGCACTTGCCCTGCGCGATGCCCGGATTTCATCTTATCGTAAAAGTCACGTGCCTCCTTACCGGCAGTTTCCATATCCGTCAGGTAAGCCCTGACCAACCGGTTACGATAACGTTCTCGTTCTTTCAGAAAAACGGTGGCCGTATCCAATCCCGCAGCTTTGGCCGCAGCAACTTTCAACTTAAAGCTCACAAAGGAATCGACATACTCATTCAGTTCTTTTCGCCCTACACCTGCATTCATGCCTTTTTTATCACAGAAACGCTCGAACTCGGAACGAAAAACCTCCTTTCCGTCAATACGCATGAGCACCGGGTCGTTTTGAGCCGAAACAGCCAAAACGAATCCCCAAAGCACAGATATCAAAGCCAATCTAACCATCATCCACTCTTCTTTAAGACCCGCAAACTTACGGAAAATCTTTGGAATAACCACGATAAGAAAATGCAATGTTTTCAAAAGATATGAGCCGCCATTCATCTTCCGGCGATATTCCTCCTCCGCGGACGGAACGGCCGAGCCCTCGGTGCCCCCGGTTTCGGGGGAACTCTTGAGGAGGGGGTATGCTATACTATACTATGCTATACTATGCTATGCTATGTGTACCAAATGTTACATTTTAAGCCTTAAATGTTACATTTATGCCGCTTAGTTTTTCGGCATGATGTTCCATAAGGACATTGCTTTGTCAATAATTAACACAAAGACATCTCAAAGAGCCTCCCCTTTCGAGAGATACCTGTAGGCAGGATTCGGTGGAGATATATTTCCACCATGCTGCATCTATATTCCGAGCGCACTGCATCTATATTTCCCGTAAAGAACATCTATACAGCAAGCGCCGGCAGACGTACATTCTTATAAAAAGTAAACAATTTTCCACCTTTCGCAAATTCAAGGTTGAAAACGTATGATGCATCTTTCATCTATTTTTTTCGTTCCGTTTCGTGTTGCCCGAAAGAATTATTAAAAAAAATCCGATTAATAATTTGCTATTCCCAAAAGAATATATACTTTTGCAGTGTACTATTTTACTAATACACAAAAAACTCGCAATCATTTAAATATATGCTACAAGTAGAAAACATTTCATTCAGTTATCGTCGAGGCAAGAAAGATGTGCTGGACGATTTTTCCCTCTCATTGGAGAAAGGCAGGGTTTATGGATTACTGGGCAAGAACGGAGCCGGCAAGTCCACCTTGCTCTATCTGATGAGCGGTTTGCTCACCCCCAAGCATGGGAAAGTGATATATCACGATGTCGACGTACGCCGCCGGTTGCCCATCACGTTGCGGGACATGTTTCTGGTGCCCGAAGAGTTTGAGCTTCCGGCCATCTCCCTTGTCAGCTATGTGGAGCTGAACAGCCCGTTCTATCCGCGTTTCAGCAAAGAAGACATGATGAGGTATCTGCATTTTTTCGAGATGGAGCAGGACATCAATCTGGGGGCACTCTCCATGGGTCAGAAGAAAAAAGTGTTCATGAGCTTTGCCTTGGCCACCAACACTTCGTTGCTGCTGATGGACGAACCCACCAATGGACTTGATATCCCCGGCAAGAGTCAGTTTCGCAAGTTCATTGCTTCCGGAATGTCGGACGACAAGACGATTGTCGTTTCTACCCATCAAGTGAGGGATATCGACAAGATTCTGGACCACGTGCTCATCATGGACAACAAGCATGTGATGCTCGACGCGTCCACGACCGATATTTGCCGCAAGCTTCTCTTTGTGGAAAGTGACAACCGGGAATTGGCGCAAAAAGCATTGTATGCACTGCCTTCCGTGCAAGGCAATTACCTGATGCTGCCCAATGCGGATGGTGAGGAATCGGAGATAAACCTCGAGCTGTTGTTTGGAGCGGTGCTCTCCTCTCCCGGCAAAATAGCAGATATGTTTCACTCTAACAAATAAGAATGATGATACGTGATACCTTTTTTAGTATGCCCCGTTTTGTGAACCTGTGCCGCAAGGATATGGTGGAAAACTGGAAAGCCAATGTGCTGCGCATGGTGTTGATGTACGGCATGATTGCGATAATCTTTATATGGAACGGATATATTGAATATACCGATCGCAATTGGGAAGGAGTGACTAATGACCCGGCATGGCCTTTTCACGCGATAACATTTATCTGGTGCATTGTCCTCATGGGCTGCCTGAGCGCATCGTTCATCATGGAACGAATGAAGACAAAGACCGGCCGTACAGCCATGCTGCTGACACCGGCCACGATGTTCGAGAAATTCCTCTCGCGCTGGCTGGTTTTTACGTTCGGCTTCCTCATCGTTTTCTTGGTGTCCTTCAAACTGGCAGACTGGACCCGCGTGCTGTATTTTACGGTAAAATACCCCGAAGTGAGCCAGATAGCTCCCATGCCGCTTTCCGTCTATCTCGTAGGCCCGGCAGAACATTGGACAGCTTTCAATAATTGTGACAAATTTATGTTTGGCGTAAGTTTCTATTTCCTCTTGCAATCCTGCTTCGTACTGGGCAGCTCCATTTGGGCCAAGAATGCTTTCCTCAAGACGTTTGCCGCCGGAGTTGTCATCGTCATAGTCTACTTGCTGATTGGCGCAGGGTTAGTAAAAGTGCTATTCCCCGATAATTATATGGAAAATAAGTTTCTCACGGACGAGCAAGCCGCCTTCTGGGGAGCCATCTTATGTTCGCTCGCCGCCCTTTTCAACTGGGTGCTTGCCTATTTCCGTTTCAAAGAGTCAGAAATCATTAACCGTTGGTGATAAAGTATGAATTTCAAAGAAAGTAAGGCCATCTACCTGCAAATAGCAGACCGCATCTGCGACGAGATACTCCTCGGACAGTATCGGGAGGAAGAGCGCATTCCTTCGGTGCGTGAGTATGCGGCTGTGGTGGAGGTCAACGCCAATACCGTGATGCGCTCGTACGACTACTTGCAGACGCAAGGCATCATCCATATCAAGCGGGGCATCGGTTACTTCGTGACAGCCGGTGCGCGCGAACTGATTCATTTCCTACGGAAAGAATCCTTCCTGACAGAAGAAGCCGATTACTTCTTCAAGCAAATATACATGCTCGGCGTGACCGAAGAAGAACTCATGGCCATGTATCGGGCATATGGTAAGAAACAGAATAAATAAAGACAGATAATGAAACGAACAAGTTATATCATATTGGGAGTGCTGCTCGGCGGACTGTTGCTGATGAGCGGCACGATATTCTACATGTCAAAGCATGGACTGAACAGGGACGACTATGAACTATATTTCACCGAGGCACCCAAAACTTTTCCACTTCCGGAATGCAAAGTATTGAAACTGCTTGCTCCGCGTGCGGACCGCAACCGAAACGGCGATGCAGAAAGAATCAAAGAGGCATCTTTCATAGAAATCCCTTTAGAGATATGTCCTACCGACTCGTCTGCTTCGGGCAGCATCTCTTTCGCCGCCGACTTAGAGCCCTTTGTTTCCATAACATCCGCCGAAGACACAGTGACCGTGTCGTTTGCCTTTCCATTGAAGAAATTAGACAAAAAGTTCGCTCGCACATTTTGGTTGAGCGTGAACTCCAAAACCGGCATGACCCTGTCAGTCCCCCCCGGCGTACAGAGCATCGTATCTAACATGTACGACCAGAAGAGCACGATCAGAGGCTTTGAGCGCGACAGTCTGAGTCTTTCTTTCAGGCATATTTATGGTCCGGTCGTGATAGAGAACAGCCATTTCCGCTCCTTACATATCCAAAGCGGAAACAACTGGCATTTCAAAAGCGGCTCGGCAGAGAAAATGCATCTGAACTTGGATTACATCGGTAATTGGACAGTAAATACGGATTCCTTCCACATTGATACGGAGTACCTGAGCGGTAGCCGTAGCGCATACTGCACATTGCAGAAAAACGAGTGCAGGCAAATGCTATGGACGCCATTGGCCAAAGAAGCAGCTTTGAATGTAAAACTGGAGTCCGGAGGCAAAATAGAACTGACAGACAAACCGAAGCCTACGGAATAACGGAACTCAACCCGAAACTTTCATACAGCCTCGAAACAGCCACGTAGATGACAGGAAAAGAAAAAGCCGTTCAGTTTTTGAACGGCTTTTTGGTTGCGGAGGCCTGACTCGAACAGACGACCTTTGGGTTATGAGCCCAACGAGCTACCACTGCTCCACTCCGCGATGTTGTTGTTTTGTGGGTGCAAAGGTACGGCTTTATTTTTAATCTGCAAATAAAATGCATATTATTTTTCTATTGCTTGTGAGATATGCGGAAATGTTTTACTTTTGCTCAAATATTAAAGCAATGTGCAATTAATTTATGACCGTATCGAAAACAAAAGCTAAATTGGTGGATGTTGCCCGTCAGTTATTTGCAAAGATGGGTGTCGAGAATACCACGATGAACGATATTGCCCTCGCCTCTAAAAAGGGAAGAAGAACACTTTACACCTATTTTAAAAGTAAGGAAGATATTTACATGGCTGTTGTCGAGACGGAATTGGATATCCTTTCGGATATGATGAAGCGTGTGGCAGAGAAAGATATCTCGCCCGATGAAAAGATGATGGAAATGATATACACCCGTCTGGATGCAGTGAAAGAGGTAGTGTTTCGCAACGGAACACTCCGTGCCAACTTCTTCAGAGATATATGGAGGGTGGAAAAGGTGCGAAAGCGATTTGATGCAAAAGAGATACAACTTTTCGAAGACGTGCTCCGCGAAGGAGTGGAAAAGGGAGTGTTTCAGATCGATGACATCGAAATGACTGCCGCCATCGTACATTATAGCGTGAAAGGGATAGAAGTACCTTATATTCGCGGTCAGATAGCTCCCGATATGGACGATGAGGTTCGTGGGACTTACGTAAGCCGTATGGTGCTCAGTGCATTGGGAAAGAAAGAAATACATTCATAAACAGTTTAAAGAATATGAGATTATTAGAAGGAAAAACAGCCATTGTGACCGGTGCCGCTCGTGGCATTGGCAAGGCCATCGCTTTGAAGTTTGCTCAAGAAGGAGCTAATGTTGCGTTCACCGACTTGGTGATTGACGAAAATGCCGAAGCTACGGCAAAGGAACTGGAAACCTTGGGTGTAAAAGCCAAAGCTTACGCTTCGAATGCTGCAAGCTTTGAAGACACGGCCAATGTTGTGGCGGATATTCAGAAAGACTTCGGGCGCATCGATATTTTGGTAAATAATGCCGGCATCACGCGCGACGGCCTGATGATGCGCATGAGCGAACAACAATGGGACATGGTCATCAACGTAAACCTCAAATCGGCATTCAACTTCATCCATGCCTGCACGCCGGTCATGATGCGCCAGAAAGCCGGCAGCATCATCAACATGGCCTCTGTGGTAGGTGTTCACGGCAACGCAGGCCAGGCCAACTATGCCGCTTCCAAAGCCGGTATGATTGCCTTGGCCAAGTCAGTGGCACAAGAATTAGGGTCGCGCGGTATCCGCGCCAATGCCATTGCTCCGGGATTCATCATGACAGCCATGACCGATGCCTTGTCCGATGAGGTAAAGGCCGAATGGGCCAAGAAGATTCCTTTGCGTCGCGGCGGTACGCCCGAAGACGTGGCCAACGTGGCTACTTTCCTTGCCTCCGATATGTCATCCTACGTATCAGGCCAGGTCATTCAGATAGATGGTGGAATGAATATGTAAAGAGCGTTGCTATGACTGTCGTATACGAAGACAATCATATCATTATAGTCAACAAAACCGCTTCCGAGATAGTTCAGGGAGACAAAACGGGCGATACGCCGCTTTCAGAGACCGTGAAACAGTATTTGAAGGAGAAATATCAGAAACCCGGCAATGTCTTTATCGGTGTCACTCACCGACTGGACCGCCCCGTGAGCGGTCTTGTTGTTTTTGCCAAGACCGGTAAAGCGCTTTCCCGTCTGAATGAAATGTTCAAGAACAGCGAAGTAAAGAAGACCTACTGGGCCGTGGTGAAAAACCGCCCTCCACAGGAGGAAGGGGAATTGGTGCACTATATGATACGCAACGAGAAACAGAACAAGAGTTATGCGTACGACCGTGAGAAGCCGGGCAGCAAGAAAGCCATCCTGCACTACCGACTTATCGGGCACTCACAGAACTATTATCTGTTGGAAATAGACCTGAAGACGGGACGGCATCATCAAATCCGTTGCCAGCTGGCAAAGATGGGATGCCCCATCAAGGGCGACTTGAAATACGGCTCCCCTCGTTCCAATCCGGACGGAAGCATTTGCCTGCACGCACGGAATATCCGCTTTGTGCATCCGGTATCCAAGGAGTTGATAGAGGTAGAGGCGCCTGTTCCGTCTGACAGTTTATGGAAAGGATTTAACAGTATAATCTAAATAACCAAATGATAATGAAGAAACTTATTGTTTTATCGGGACTGCTCCTTTGGGCAGGGTCGGCAGTCCGGGCACAAGAGAAAGTAACTGAGTACAAAGTACGTCCTGCCGTTGCGCTACGCACTCCCATTCAAGGAGACAGCATCAACTTCAAAGGAGAAAAGTTTACGACTGCCAACCTTTTGAAGACGAAAATCAGCCTTGGATTTGAAGGATATCCCTATGAGAGGATTTCGGCCGATACGGCAGGATACGTGTCTGTTAAGAAAGCAGATAAAGACAATCTTGTCTATCTGTTTTCCACCAACCTGCGTGCAGAGCGTTTCATGCGAGGTATGCTGAATGTTTATGCTCCCGTACGCTTTGAAGTGTTTGTGAACGGCGAGTCCAAGCAGATGAAAGATACGGCGGAAGACAGCCTGTCGCAGGTTCGTCCTTCGGTTGTCAGCTTGCGCATGGAGCCGGAGACGGATTATGAGGTTGTCATCAAGCTGTTTTCCGCCGCCGATGACAAGATGCCGCCGATGCTGAAGTGCGAGTTTGAAAAAGAGAAAGAGTTTGCGGATGTGGGTTGCCTGATGGCGCCCGACTTGAAAAGGCGCCTTTCGTTGTTCAATACCAACTTCGGTTCCCGTGTGAGTTGGGTTTCCCTTTCGCCGAACGGCAAATACCTGCTGACCTGCTATTCGGATAATTATGGCGTGAAGCGTTCCAAAACCCGTTGCGAGCTGACCGAGGTGAAGACCGGGCGGGTGATATTGCCCAGCGCCAACGAGCGTATGCGTTGGATGCCACGAAGCAATAAGCTTTATTATACGGTTGTGGGTAAAGAGCAGAATGACTTGGTGGTGTTCGACCCCGCCACCATGCGCGAGGAAGTCTTGTTGAAGAACGTTCCCGAAGAGTACTTCACTTGGTCGCCTACGGAAGACTGCCTCATTTATACGCTGACGGATGAAGGCGAAAAGGTCGCCGGGCCGTTGAAGCGACTGTTGCATCCGGACGACCGCATACCCGATTCGCGCAACCGCTATTATCTCATGAAGTACGATTTGTCGACGGGACTTTCCGAACGCCTCACTTATGGCAGCCACAACGTCTATCTGAACGATATTTCTCCTGACGGGAAGAAGCTGCTGTGCAGTACATCCAAATCGAACATCACCGAGTGTCCGTTCTCGCTTTCTTCTTTGTTCGAGATAGAATTGTCCACTTTGAAGACCGATACTTTGGTGGGCTGGGACGCTTATATAGGGGGGGCTTCTTATTCTCCCGACGGCAAGAAGCTGCTGCTGACCGGCGGGCCGGATGCCCTCGGAGGCATCGGACGCAATTGTGACCCTCATCCCATTGCCAACAGCTTCGACACACAAGCATTCATCTTGGACTTGACAACGCAGAAGTTAGACCCTATCACACGAGACTTCAACCCGACAGTAACTCCCTTGCAGTGGAACCGTGTGGACGGTTGCATTTATTTCAATACCACCGACGGAGACTGCCGGAACATCTATCGCTATTCTTTGAAGACCCACCGGTTCGAAAAACTGCCACTTGAGGAAGATGTGATTTACAATTTCTCACTGGCCGAAGACAATCCTTCGGTTGCCGCCTATGTGGGAGGAGGAAACACCGGCACGGGAGCGGCTTACATGTATGATGCCAAAAAGCAGACCTCCGCTTTGCTTGCCAATCCCATGAGCCCCATCTTGGAGAAGATAGAATTGGGCAAGATGGAAGAGTGGGACTTTACGGCGGCAGACGGCACGACAATCAGGGGCATGATGTGCCTGCCTCCTTCTTTCGACCCGGCAAAGAAATACCCGCTTATCGTTTACTATTACGGCGGAACGCTGCCCTCCACGCGCGGCATCACCTCGCCATACTCCCCCCAACTCTTTGCCTCGCGCGACTATGTGGTCTACGTCCTCCAGCCCAGTGGCACCATCGGCTACGGGCAGGAATTCTCCGCCCGCCATGTCAACGCATGGGGCGAGCGCACGGCCGACGAAATTATCGAAGGCACGAAGAAGTTTTGCGCCGCACATCCGTTTGTCGACGCCAAGCGCATCGGCTGTCTGGGAGCTTCCTACGGCGGATTCATGACGATGTATCTGCAGACCAAGACCGACCTCTTTGCCGCTGCCGCCTCGCATGCCGGCATCAGCAACGTGGCCAGCTATTGGGGCGAAGGCTATTGGGGATATTCGTACAACTCCGTGGCCGCCGCCGAGAGTTATCCGTGGAACAACCCCGACCTCTTCACCAAGCACGGCGCCTTGTTCAATGCCGACAAAATCAAGACTCCGCTCTTGCTGTTGCACGGCACGGCGGACACCAATGTGCCCATCGGCGAGAGCATCCAGATGTACAACGCCCTGAAGATTCTGGGCAAACCGGTAGAGCTCATCACTGTAGACGGCGAGAACCACTTCATCCTCGACTACGACAAGCGCGTGTTGTGGCACAACTCCATCATGGCATGGTTTGCCCGCTGGCTGCAGAACAGCCCGGCGTGGTGGAACGACCTGTATCCCGAAAGGCATTGGTGAGTTAGTGATTCCTAACCCCCATTTATCAGCCTCGCCGTCGCATCCACTAACCGGTATCTGCGGCACACCTCGAGGATGATTTTCTGTGGGATGTCCGTCACCATCGGATGCTTCTGTCCATCTCCGCAAACCACATGTCGGAGGGGCAGTTGCGGATATATGGCGTGCAATATCAAGGCCGAGCGGTCATAGGCCGTGAATGCCTCGCCCGTCATGTCGATGTTTATCAGGCAACTCTTGCGGAATTTCGCCGCACGTATTCTTTTGATAGTTCGATAGGGGGCCATGGTAGTAGTGTTTAACGGTTAGTCGATGAGCGGTTAACGATGGGTGATGAGTGATGAACGGTTAACGATGAGTGATGAGCAGTGAGTGATAAGTGGTGAGCGGTAAGTGATGAGTGCTTTCTGTTTTTCACTCACCACTCACTAATCGCTCACCACTGACAACTAACCACTAACCGCTAACAACCGCTAACCAAGCGGATTCTCTCCTTGGCCGCCCGAGCCGCCGGGAGTACCGCCGCCCGTGCCGCTACCGCCTGTGCCGCCGGGCGTAGGTTCGGGAATCCCTTTCGCTTTGCGGTAGTCGGCCAGCGAGGCATAGTTGATTTTGTTTTCCAGTACGCCGCCGTTCTCATAGCTGATGCCTTGCAGAGTTCTCTCACGCAGTTCTTTGGCGGGGGTGAAGACGATGCGGGGCGATTTTATCATCTGCCCGGCATTGAACTTGTCGATGTCTTCCACGCCCTCACTCTTGAAGGTGAGGCGGAATGTACCCATACCGGGCACGTTCACCGTGTGCCCCTGCTGAAGCTGTTGCGGGATAAAGGCTGCCAGCAGCTCCATGGCCGCCTCCATCTCGATGGGCGCCGTGGTGGTGTTCTCCGTGGCGGCACGGGTCAGGGCTTTCTGCGCCAACGGTTTTGCGCTGTTGGGCGTGGCATACCATTTGGCAGGTTCGCTTTTCTTTTGCGGATTTTTCTTCTGCACTAATTTGTAATTTACACTCATAGTTCGATCTCCTATTTGTTAAATGGTTAATAAAAATATACTACATCCTTTCGGATGACTCTCTTTCTTCGGTTCATACCCCGCGATGACATACGTATGTCGTTGGCGGTGACATACGTATGTCGTGCATGACGAGACACGTATGTCGTGCCTCATGAGATACGTATGTCGTGACCATTGAGATACGTATGTCACGGGCAGGTAGATACGCATACCGCAACCGGGTTTGTATATGTTTCATTGTCAGCATAATACGCACATATAAAGTTGTTATTTCCGTATCATCGGAGCATCCTGTTTATGAGATAACTCTCTTCTTCAGACGGCATACACCGATAAATTTGCTTGTTACCTCAGATTGCACGATAGCAGAATAATCCTTACAAATAATAATTGACGCGGTCGCTTCGCTCCCTTTATTCTTGGGCCGCCCTCACCCCGTAGCCGTTGCTCCGAAATACGTTGCTGCTCAGCGGGTGCACGTAGCCCAGGCAGAAGTGCAGGTACCTCCCGTAGTACGTGGAGCTCGGCCCCGCCGTCCAACAGTAGCCGTAGCTCCCCACGAAGATGGGCACTGCGGAATTGCTGGCCCGATAGCCCGACGCAGGGAAAAAGACGGTTTGGGTCTTACTTGGGTCGCAATAGAAGTTCCAACCGTTGTCCCAAGGTCCTTGCACATTGAATTGTGACGAGTAGCCCGCGTATTGTCCCGTTGTAGTAAAACCGGTGTAAACATTGCCCGGAGGCATTTTGTAGCCTGCGGGGCAAGGGTCGTAGATGGTCTTTACAACAGGGTTGTCGTTATTTGTATAAATGGTGTTGTTTGCACTCCAGAGGTTGGCGTATTTATAATCCATGTAATAATTCGTACAGTACGTGTTAGGCCGGGTGATGCCTGAGGTGATGCAGGCATTATTGTATGAGAAGTTGCTTGTCGGAGGAAGCTCGTCGGTGTGGGATGTCCCCAATGCATCATACCATGTCTTATTCTTCATTGTGGAGCCGTCGAGTATACCCCCCACGAACGGGTCTTTGCGTCCCCACTGGAAGTAGGTATTGTTCCCAAGTTCCGCAATGGTATGCGCTTTCTGTTTCACTGTGATGGTTTGTGTCGCCGCCGGCGTGTATCCTGCCGTAGGCTTCTGCTTGAAGCGTACTTGTACGGTGCGTTCGGCGTAGGTCTCCTCCTCCTTTCCGTCGCACCAACCGAGGTTGACGGTCATAATCTTATAATGTTTACCCTGGTGGTTGGTTATTTCCTTGTCGGGTGTGGCTGTTCCCGTTGTTCCGGGCTTGTAGTCCGTCACCCAGATGTGCCAGCTCCACAGCACGGTGTTCGATGCGTTGCGCACCGCCACCACGGCGTTGCCTTGGTGAATGGTGGCCTGCCCCACAGTAAACTCGAGGTAGTGCCCGTCGGAAGAGAGGGCCACGTTCGTAACAAGGTTCGGCTCGTCCTGCCAGATGAGCGTGCAGTTATCGGGAGTGCAGTTTGCATTGTTGTAAATATACGGGGAGGTAATACCTGCTCCTCGGTGGTTGATAAACGGCTTCAGCACATTGCCTCCGCTTGCCGTAGATGTGTAAGCGGAAGTGTTGTTGCCCGTGCCGGGCACCTTGACGTAATCCACGGCATTTCCGTACACCAGCGGCAATTTATACCTCCCGGCGGCGTTCACTATGTAGCAGTTGGCCGTACGCATGGGGGCGATGTTTCCTTGCCCGTCGTGGGTGGAGAGGTCGTATATGTTGGTGTTTGTCCCGTCGTTCACCGGTGAGGCATTCTTCAGTGCTTCGGTGTGCGGGTTGGCCGAGGCGCTGTTCACCTGTGCCGCCACGGTGGCGGTGTATGTAGAGGGCGAGGTTCCGCCCGCGCCGCTTTCGGTGAAGGACATGAGCCACGCCGGTCTAGTATTGCTCCAGTTCAGCCCGTTGTCCGTGGAGTACTCCACCGTCCACGGGGCAGGTACGGTCTTTGTCGGGTCTCCCGGGCGTGTCACCTCCAGGTAGCTTGTCACCGTGTAGCCTTTCATGCCGCCCGTGTACTCAAAGTCCGCCGGGGGCGTCACCGTCAGTATAGGCGTCACCACGATGCTGTTTGTGCTGATGCGGTATGTCACAGTCTTGCCCATGCCCCACACCTTACCGGCTATGCTTGCCGTGAGCGTGCGCTGCATGTTCGTCAGCTTGTCGGTGTAGACCACCTCTATCTTCGCATTCGCGGGCAGCGTCTGCGGCAGCATCATGAACGTGGCCGACGGCTGTGTAATCTCCGTTCCCGCCACATTAGGGTCGGGCGTCACCACGGCAAGCGTCTGCGCGAAATCCTTTGTGCCCGAGTACCCGCTCCATGTGCTTTCCCCTATGCGGTGCGTCGCCGTACCGTACACCCCCTTGAGGGTTATCTTGGTCACCGTCCCCGGCAGGAGCGGGTTGCCCGTCTCGAAGCGCACGGCCGTCAGCGCGTGCCTGAATGTCAGCGGCGCCGGCGCATGCAGCACGCCCGCCACGTCCACCGACGAGGCCGTCAGCAGGTCGGTCTGGGCGGCCACGGCCGCCGGAACGGTGTAGCTGAATGCCGGTGCTCCGGGCGTGGCGATGCCCGTGGTCAGGGTAACGCCCGCGCAGTGGTGAGGGGCGTAGGCGAAAAACGCCACCCGCTTGTTCGTGCCCGGCCAGTAGTAGGTCGTCGCCCAGCTTTCCGACTTCTTCACCTGCGTGTCGAAGAAGTAGTTAGGGGCAACGGTGTTGTTCCACGTGTCGGCGGACGGGTACACGGCGGCGAACACCGTGGCGTCGGCGTGCATGGTGGCGGTAGTCACCGGTGCCGCCTTGGTGGTTGCGCCGCCGCTTTCCCCGGCAACGCCGGCATCGGCCTCCCTTGCGTCATCTGCCGCCATGTCCTCTTCCGTGAGCGTGTGCAGGTACAGCTGTCTTCCCTCTTCGTCGGTGGTTCCCTCAATGGCGGTTATCTCCACCCGTGGCAGGGTGTCGGCCGCCGCCCGGGTGGCGGCTCCTTTCGTACCGGTCTCCTCCGCCCCTTGCGGTGCGGTCATTTCAAACCCGATGGTCCTGCCCCGCAGGCCTCCGCCGTCTTCCTCGTCCGAGCAGGCCGCAAACAGCAGCGCGGACAGAAGCGCAAGCACAACGCCCGACAGCAGCCGGGAGGTCGTGACCGGGCGAATAAATCTCATAGTTCTCATAATTATTTAACGATTGGTGATTAGTTGAAAGTGATTCTCTCCCCCCTCCCTATGTGGGAGGGGACCGGGGAGAGGCTTCAGGCTTTGTGGACGCCGGGGGACGGAGGGCCTGCGCCCTCCCCGGCCGCTTGTCCCGGGCCGGTCCAACCCCCGCCGTCCTGTCGATGTGGGTCATATGCCCGTGGCGGGCATCCTCTTACAGGCTCTTACAGGCTTATTTCCTCCTCGGCCAGCTCGTCCCAGTCCTCAACCGTCACGGTGAACTTGATGGCACCGCCCAATACGGGGTCACCGCCGTTGTTCTGCGTGGTGTCCACGTTCGGGTCGCTCGGATCGTCCGGGTTGGTCTGGTTCGGATCTACGTGTCCGGCGCCGCCGCTGCCCAAGAACTTCAGCTTGTAGGTGTACTTCTTGCCCGGCAGCCAGTTGGTGTTCACCGGCACGGCGGCGTAGGCGTACTTGCCCGACACCTTGGGGAAGATCTGCGTGGTGTTTCCCCCGTTCTTGCTCGAGATCTGGCAAAGCACGGCGATGTAGGCGCCGTCGGCCGTGTTTCCTCCCGTCCACTTGGTCAGCTGCTGCGGAATCATCAGGAAGTTGTCCTTGGTGACTTTCTGAGCGGCGGCCGTCAGTGTGGCGGCGGCGTCCAGCATCGTGCCGTAGTCCGCCGGAGTGGCGGCGGCGGACC
Source organism: Prevotella heparinolytica (assembly GCF_002998535.1). NCBI lineage: Bacteria > Pseudomonadati > Bacteroidota > Bacteroidia > Bacteroidales > Prevotellaceae > Prevotella > Prevotella heparinolytica. Next base: position 1,878,135 of record NZ_CP027234.1, read on the forward strand.
ACTGGCTTTGCGGCAGCGTACCCGTTACCACCGAGGCGGGGAAGGTGAAGTTCGCCGTGGATGGGATGCGTCCCAGTTTCGTGCCCAATACCTTAATCTCATAGTTCGTAACGGCGGCGGCGTCCATCTCGGCCTTCACCTCGATCTGCGAGAGGATGTGCTTGAAGGTCAGCGCCACGCCGCTCGCCTCGTTGGCGGCCTTCGTGCCGGTATTGTAGGCCACTACCACGTCTTTCTGGGAGGCTACGGCGGCCGTCGGCGAGAAGTTGTTGATGGTCTGCGCCCCGGGGGTTATGGCCACGGTGGTCACGTCCACCGGAGCATAGGCGAAGAAGCGCAGCGTGCCCGTGCCGGGCCAGTAATAGGTCTGAGCGGTGTTCCACACGGTACCGGCCTTGTTCACCTGCAGGTCGGTGAAGAAGTTGGCGGGGGCGGCCGCGATAGACGCGCTCACCTTGAAGGCCGCGATGTTGCTCGTGGTGATGATGGGGCCGCGCGTCACGTTGCCCACGTTGGGGCGGAACTTGATGGCGCCGCCCTTGTCCAGACCCGTGGTCTCGTCCTGCGAGCAGGAGGCGAACGCCAGCAGGCCCGCAGCTAAAAACAATACATTCTTTTTCATGTTCTTGTTAATTTTAAATGATTAATAAAAGGGTTAATTAATAAAGATAAAACAATCAATGACCGATGGTCTTAATTCATATAATAGAGAACCACATCACATATCTCTTACGTCCAGCGTCCGATCCCTGAAGCCTGACGTCTAAAGTCTAATTTCTAACGTCTTACGTCTAACGTCCCGCTGAACGCTGACTACATTTCCATCTCTATCGTCTCGCCCACCCAGTCGTCCACAGAGGGTTGGAAACCTCCCCCTCCCGGCTCCACTATGGGGTGCGGCAGCTTCAGCCCGTCTATCACTATACGCACGTTCAGGGGGTCGGGGGCGTCGTTCACCTGGCCGCTCACGTCGAACGAGTAGAACTGCTTGCTGCCGTCCGTCATGATGACGTATATCACCAGCGTGCGCAGCTTGTTGCCCGAGGACGGAAGGCCGAAGGCGTGGAAATGGCCCGTGGCGGTGCCGGCGTCGGCGTTGGTGCGCCCCTCGAAGGGGATGGTGGTGCGTAGCGGCGAGCGGGCGTCGGAAGCCAGGGCCATGCTGCCCGACAGCCCCGACAAGGAGAAGCTCAGGGCCGACACGTAGCGCAGGTTCTCGGCGTTACGCACCTCCACCGTGTAGCGCGAGGTCTCCCGCTCGGGGTAGAACGTCAGCTGATGGTCGTATGCCCCCTCGCCGACGGCCTTTGCCGCGGGCACCTCCACAGCTCCGTCCCGGCCGCCCCATACGGGGTCTGTGGGCAGTGCCACCTCCTCGCCCGTGGGGTTGGCCTCCGCCGGGCTGCTCTGTATGCCAAGCGGCTCGAGCAGGTAGGCGGGACGGGTGTAGGCCTCGAAGGTACCGTACGCGTCGGTGCCGCGCAGCAGCGTGGTCTCCGTGTCGTTGTTCAGGAACAGGGCCCGGTAGTTGCCGGGAGGGATCTCCACCACGCCGCCCAGGGCGTTGTCGAAGTCGTAGCGCAGCATCTCGCCACCGCTTTCGGGATAAAGGTAGAGGCTCATGCCGGTGACGGCCGCTCCGGGAGCCTTGCGCCAGTCGAAGACGACATGCACCTTCGACACGGCCGGCTCGGGGTCGCAGAAGGTCTTGTGGTCGCAGGATGAGAGTGTGCCGGTGATGAGTGCGACAATCAGGGCCGCGCAGAGTGTCAGCGCGCCCACGGCGCCGAAGGCCCGCAGCGGGCGGGACGTGAACGGGTGTCTTCCGGTTTTCATCATATTCTCGGTTTTCATCGTTTGCCTCCTTTCTTCGTGTTTACGTTATCATGTCCCAGCAGCCATACCAGCGACACCTCGGCCTTGGTGGGGCCGAACCAGCGGCGCTGCCGGGTGGCCTGCCACAGGTAGCACTCTTTCCGGTGGGTCTCGCACCATCCCTTGGGGATGTACTCGAAGTATTCGCCGCCCAAGTAGCCGATGCCGATGCTGAAGTCGAGGTTCAGCCTGCGTCCGATGGGGGCGGAGTAGCCGTAGGCGATGCCGCCCCCGTAGCTCCAGCGGTCGCCCAGATAGCCCTTGCCGCCCCACTCTAAGTCGTAGGTCAGCAGCTGGCCGTAAAGCCCTATGTGGTGCCCGGTCAGCGGCTTCTTGCCGTAGCTCAGCCAGCGGCGCACCTCCAGGTCGCCGCCATAGATGCGGTGGTAACGGTGGCGGCTGTCGCTCTTGAACCAGGTGTACATCCAGTTGCCGGCTACCGACCAGCCGCGGCCCAAGTAGAACTCCAGCCCGATGTTGGGAACGACCAGGGCGTCATAGAGCAGGTTGGTCTTCAGCGCCATGTAGAAAGGTCTGCGATCCTGCGGCGCTGGTACGGCCTCAGCCTGTTCGGGCGGGAGGATGTAGACGGTGTCCTTCACGGCCTGTTGCGCCTCCTCTGTCTCGTACCACACGTGCAGGGTGGAGGCGCGCAGCTCGGGGAAGAAGCGGCTCTCCATGTAGCGCCAGGCGTAGCCCCCGCCCGCCATGGCCAGACGGCGCTTGCGGCCGTCGGCCACCTTGCCCTCGCGAGTAATCCACTCGGGGGTGTAGCGCAGGATGTCGAGCACCTCGTAGCGGTAGGGCATGTACTCGTCCGCCTGCACGAGCTTTTCCAGTCCCTGCCAGTCCACGCCCTTGGGCACGGTGGAGAGCCACCCGAACTCATGGGGGAAGTAGCCGGAGACCAGCTGCCGGATGGCCTCGGCCCTCCGCTCGGAGAGACGCTGGTTCAATGCCGTGCTTCCCTCGGGGGAGGCGCCTGCGGTGACCCGCAGGCCCCGTATGCGCCGCGAGGGGTCCCGGAGCAGGGCACTGAAACGTTCGGTGAAGGCGCGAACGCGCGCGCCGTTCTCACGGAAATAGGGGTCGAGGCGCGATTCGCCCTGACGGAAATAGACGCGCACGGAATCCGTGCCGCGGCGGAAGTCGGATTCCTGTCCCCGGGAATGCCCCAGGGAAAGCAGGAAAAGCAGGAGGAGGAAGGGTCTTTTCATTGCCTGTGAATAAGGGTTATACATCTTTTTCATCTCTCGGACGGGTAACCGTACCGGCTGTCCGTCCGCCCGCCCGTCCGCTTGTCCGGGGACCTGTCATGTCCTTGTCGGGGCGGCTTCGGGCAGGTGTTCCGGGAGTCACACCTCTTGGCAAGAGGTGTGGGGGACGGGAAAAGGCATAAGGAAATTTCCACTCGGGGGAAAGGGAAGGAAAGGCGGGACGGCCGGCAGGTTCCGGCCTCTTGCGGCAGGAGGGCCGGACCTGGGGTTGTAAACATCACGGTGCAGTCGTTTGCACGGGGCGGGGATGCATTTTTTCTCACAAATATTTGTATATATTAAATAAAAGCCTTTTATTTGCAGGCAGTTACGGGAGGGGTCACACCTCTTGCCAAGAGGTGTGGAAAGGGGGCTATCCCCCGGGATATGGCAATTCCTTTCAGGACGGGAAAACCTCTTCCAGCAGTTTGCGGTTGGCCGATGCCGGCCGCGTGTCGTTTATCTCCCCGATGTATATGAGTGTCGTCTTGGTGTCGGTATGCCCCAATGCCTTGGAGATGACGGGCAGGTCGACGTTCCCCTCGTAGGCGATGCTCGCCCAGGAGTGGCGGGCGACGTAGGAGGTCAGGTTCACCGCTATTCCCGCCTCACGGGCAAGGGTCTTGAGCGCGCGGTTGTAGCGGTTCAGCGCCGAGGAGTAGGAGACTTCCACAGGATTTCCACGTTTCGTCCTGCCCTTACCGCCGTCTTTCCCCTTGTCCGTATCACCGCCTTTCGTCCGGTCTTTCTCACCGCCTTTCATCTTATATAATATGGGAAAGAGGTAGTCCGACTCCCGCGTCGCATACTTGTCCAGTATGTCGAGCATGCAGGGTTCCAGCGTCACCCTGACCTGCCGGCCGGTCTTGCGCCGCCGGTAGGTAAGCACCCCGTCCCTGACCTGCGGACGCCGGAGGCCGGCCAGGTCCGCGAAGGGCATGCCCATGGCGTAGAACGAGAAGAGGAAGAAGTCCAGGGCCGCAGCCTCCACGGCTGTCCGCTTCCTCCCGGCTTCCCCGGCCTCTGCCCCGCCTCCTGCGGGGGAGAGGCTTTTGAGCCTGCGCAACTCCCCTGTGGTGATGCCGCGCTTCACCGTGGGAGAGTTGCCCGTGAACACGCCCTTGAAGGGCTTCCTGTCTTTCACGAGCCGCTTCGAGGCCGCTTTGTTGTGGATGGCGCGCAAGGAGCGCATGTAGCACGAGGAGGTGTTGGGGCATACGCCACGGTCTTGCAGCCAACGCTCGTAGCGGCGCACATTGTCGGCGTTGAGCGCCGATACGGGGACATCTGTGTTGCCGCAGAAGCGGATGAAGGAGCGCACTGCCGTACGGTAATTTTCCGCCGTGGAACGACTTACGCCACGGGGTGCCTGCTCGGCACAAACGGAAAGCATCGGAACCGGCTTCCGTTTTTTCCCGGCAGGTTGCTCTATGCCGGGCTCAATTGTATGGCCCGCCTGCCTAAAACTTGGTAAAAAATAGATCATCTCTCGATTGGTTTAAGTGATTATGCAGACAAAAATAAACGTTTCCCTTACACGGGCGATATGCAACAGCGAAAGTGAGTGTGAGCTTTCGGCATCCATCGCCCTTTCAGGGAAACGTTGTATCTTATGGAGAACAAGCAAGCAGTGCTTGTCAGAAGAAGTGCGGCTTGACGTACTTATCCGTGTACGAGGTGAAGTGCAGTCCGGGCATCGGGCCGTCGGAGATCGGGATGCGCATCGAGTCGATGAGCGAGAAGTCGTCGGCAGACAGCGCATAGTATTCTTCCGCCTCGGGCGTCACGACGCAAACCGTCCAGTCGAACATATTGCCGAAGATGGTGAGCTTGTCCGTCTCCGGATTGTAGGAGGGCAGTCCGGTCTTTATCACTTCGTAGGTCTTGTTCATCAATACGTAGAAGGAATGGTCGGCATCGGTGAGGTATCCCAGTGTCTTGCGGTCGGAGAACTCCGTGATGAAAAGGTATTTGGCGTGCAGTCCTTCGGGCAGGGGGATGGCGCGCACGTAGGGACGGCCCCGAACCTGCTTCAGGTGGAACAGCTTGCCCTCATCGTCCAGAATGAGGTATCCTTCATCGTATTCTTTCCGAGGGTTTGGGTTGCCGGCTATACGAGAGGCGGGAAAGCGGAAGCCTTTCTTCACGAGCGCCTCCGTAAACTTCGCGCTCTTCGCCTTGTCCACGCTGTTACTGTCCATCACAACGAACTCAATGCCTCTCGGGGTGATGCGGAATACATCATCCGGCATGGCCAGGTCCACCCGCTTCGACATGCTCTCCAACAACGGATACAAGGGGACGACGGCGGTATTGACTTCCGACGCCGATACACGGAAGTTGAAGTTGGTGCGCTGCACCTCGCGCGGTGTGACGGGCACCCCCTTCAGAGTGTCGGGGAAGCGCTCGTCGGCCATCAGTTGCCGGACGTAGAACAGGGGCAGGATGCTGTCTGTCTGTTCCTGCGTATAATTGTTGCCCGAGCGATCGCGCCGTATCATGCCGGTGGCCTCGTCGTAACCGATGGAGAGGAAGTCGCCAATCACGCAACTGTATAGGGCGAAAGGCGTGCGCGAAGGCTTGGAGGCGAAGAATGCGTAGCACCACGGCAGTTGCCAGAGGAGCAACAGTACCACCGTAACGCATAGGAATAGTTGACTAAAACGTTTCATCTCTTTGTTATGCTTTAATGATTGAATGGGACGAGGTCAGTCTTGCCTGCCCGCCTTGAAGCGCAGGACGGAAATCCACGAGAGGCTGACGCACAGCAGGCTGTAGACGACAAGCCACGTCAGAAAGCCGTTGTATGCCTCGGGCTCGGAGGAGAGGAAGAAGATGCGGAGCAGCAGCACCGTCACCACCAGATTGAACACCCGCCGTTTCCATGTAGGTTCCAGACAAATCCATGCCATGAGCAGGTAGGCGCAAAAACCTGCCGCATACCAAGTGGCGGCCGTCAACAGTATGCGCATGTACAGTTCGGGAGCCAGTATCCGTTGCAGATAGACGAACATCAGCAGGTAGTTCAGGAAGAAACAGGACGCCAATGCGGCCAATCCGTAAAGCAGCATGAGGTTCACCATCTTCAGTTGCGGATAGGGCAGGTGCAGTGTCAACTTCAGGCATTTGTGATACATTTCGGGGACGAACTGCACTAATGCCAGCAGTATGCCCGCCAACAGGGGGATGTATTGCAGCAAGTCCACGAAGATGGCATCACGCATCAGCATCACTTCCCATACGTGGGCGGCTCCTTTAAGTTCAGCCACACGGTTTATGCGCAGCATGGAATATCCGGCAAAGCCCGTGCTTACGGCAAAGGCCAGCAACAGATACCAGCGTGTTTTAATCCATTCTTTATAAAATATGGCGTTCATTTCTTTCTTAATATTTCCCGGTGAGGCCGATGAAGGCGTCTTCCAGATTTACGGTTTCACATTTCAGTTGATTATAGGGCACTTGCAGGGAGGAGAATCGGTCTTCCACCTCTTGCGGAGTGAGGAACGAGTATGTCTCCAGCGTGTTGCGTATGACGGCCGGATGATAAAAGTCCGCGTCCTTCGGCAGGGTGTAGCCCTCGGGCACGGTGCAGGTGTAGCGGCGTATCGTGTCGAGCAGTTCCCTGACGGGTTGCTGAATCAAGATGCTGCCGTAGTCCATGATAATGCAGTCGTCTATCAGGCGTTCCATGTCTTGGATGATGTGCGAGGTCAGGAAGACGGTTTTGTTCTCCGAGCGGGCATAGTCGCGCAGGTAGTCCACGAAGAGGCGGCGATAGCCGGGATCGAGTCCCAGCGAGAAGTCGTCCAGTACCAGCAGCTCCGGATTCTGTGCCAAAATCAGACCCAGCGCCACTTGCGAGCGCTGTCCGCACGACATGCGCGAGATGCGCTGCTTGGGCGCCACTTTCAGCTTGTTCATCAGGTCGTAGTAGGCCTCCTTCCGCCACTGTCCCGGATAGAAGGCGGCGTAGAAGCGTTCTATCTCGCGGATGGTCATGAACTGGTATTGCACATGTCCCTCGATGAGCAATCCGATGTTTCGACGCAAGGCCGGCTCCAGCGTCCGAATGTCCTGTCCGAAGATGGAGCACCGGCCCGAACGGGGTGTCAGGTAACCGCTCAGGATGTTGATGGTGGTGGTTTTCCCTGTTCCGTTTTTCCCCAGCAGCCCCAATATGCGCCCTTGCGGGACGCTGAAGCTGAGATTCTCGTATATCAACCGTTTGCCGTAGTAGTGCGTCAGGTTATTGCATTCAATGATATTCCCCATTGATTTTTATAGTAAAGTTAGTGATGATGATCGGAGTCCGTCATCTTTTGTATACCCAATCAAAGGAAGAGAAACAGCAGCGGTATCAATATCCCCGCCGCCAACTCTATTCCTCCGCGTCCCCACAATCCTTTCGGGCCTTTCAGCATGATGAGGCCTGTCAGCGTGATGAGGATAAGTCCTCCCGCAAACAAGTCGGAGAAGTGTGTCCACCAGCTTCCGGGGTTGTAGTGCAGCTTGGTCAGGGCGCTCAGCAACGGACGGCGTGTCAGTTTCTCATACACCACGTGGCGGTCGGCAAGGTCTATCATCACGTTGGAACCTCCTTTCAGAAACACCTTCATCTCGCCCTCTTTGGGGAAGTAATGCTTGGTGTAGTTGCCTGCTTCGTCGATGGGTTCCAGCAACTTCAGCACATCCTCCTTGCGGATATCCGCTTGCGGGGGAAGCGCCTCGGTCAGCTTGTACTCCTGTCGTTCTATCGAGTAGTGAGGATTGAAGCTGCTGCGGTGGTTCATCGCAATGCCCGAAATGGCGTATATCAGTATCATCCCCGAGAAGAAGAACGACACGTCGCGGTGCACAAGGCGGCACCACTTGCGCAGAAGCGTGCCGGCCTTGCCTTGTGTGTCGCGCTGCCTCTCGTCCTTTGCTATCGGCCTGTTTTCTTTCATCGGCGGCTTACTGAATCTCATAGCCGGTGGCCTGTATGTAGTAGAAAGACAGATAGGCTTTCCCCTCTTTTGCCTGACGGTCGGCTATCTTGGCACGGAAGTCGGCGATGCGTGCTTCGGGCGTGTTGGCCGTTTCGTTGCGTGCTTTCTTCTCGGTGCTGCATCCGCCTTCACCCTCTTCGCCGTGCTTTTGGGCAGAAGCTTCTTTCAGTTGAGATTCCCATTTTTGCAGGTAGGCTTCGTCCACACGCTGTTCCATGAGCGTACCTTTCACACGCACGATGCTGTTGACGCATTTCGTGTCGAACGAACCCAGTTCGCCTGCTTCCACACGAATGGTCTGCGTGTCGTCGCTGCCCATCAGGAAAATCTTGGTGGCACCGTGCTTGCAGGCATGCGTGCATACGCCTTCGACGGTCACTTCCTGATTGGCCAATGCTTCGGCATCGGCCAGCAGGCTGTCTATTTCGAGCACGCCTGAAGTCTGTTCGGCGGTTGTAGAACTGTCCGCGTTCTTGGCTTGTTTGTTGCCGCATGCGGTGAATGTGAGTGCTGTTGCAGCAATGGCTGCGATGAGAATGTTCTTGGTTTTCATTGTTCTCTTGTTATTAGTTAGTATAAAAATGTTGTTTGCAGATGATTGAACAGGCCTACAGGTACACCCCGATGCCAGCTTGGAACGAACGGTTCTTCTCGTGGTTGGCGTACAGCGCATGTTGCCACCCGACTTCCGCGTAGCCTAAATTCTTTCCGATGTATCGAGACCATCGCAGAGAGATGCCGTATATCGTACGACTGCCGCTCATCATCTCGAGGTTCTGTTGCAAGATGGTCAGGGCATACGGGTGCGCCGTTTGTCCGTCGATGTTCAGTGCGGCGTCTATCTTTCCTTGGCAGATGCCGTAAAGGCGTGCGTACAGCAGGCTTTTGTTCCATTTATGGGTAGAAGCAAGGCCCAGCGAAGCACTCCACAGACTGTACTTCATACTCTTGGCAGGTGTCTTGTAGGTATCTTTCTGTTGCAGATACCCGATGGCGGGTTGCAGGCTCCATCGCCACTTCTCCGTCTGTTCCTGCTCATAACTGCCGCTTACCGTTGCGTGCAGCACCTTGCTGCCGAACTGCTCTGCGGCTGAAATCTGTGGATAGATATGGTTCATTGCATCTCCGTAGAGGTTTTCCGTCCCTTTCCGCTCGTTGTAGGCTACCGATGCCTTAAGGCCGAAGAACCGGCGGGCATGCCGTAAGAAAGTCCGGGTAACCTCGCCTTGCAGGTTGTTTTCTTTCAGCTCGTTTAGCGTGAGGTCGTTGGACTCGGGCAGCATCTTCTCGTAGAAAGAATAACGATAGTGGAAGCTGCCGCTCCACCTGCCGTCGGCCTGTACGGGCAGCAAGTCGACTCCGGCGCCGTAGCTGTGTCCTTGATAACGAACGTTCGTGCGGGTGCCGTCGAAGCGGGTGTAGCTGTTCCCCAATCCCGTAAGGTGGAACGTCTTCGACACCCCCAGTTCGTTGTAGTAGGCCAGAGAACCGTTCTGCTTGTATTTGCGCGCTTCGACGGATAGGGCCACCGCATACGAAGCCATGATGCCGTAAGCCGCGCCGGCTTTGGCTTGCAGGTCGGCCACCTTATTGTTGGGGCGGGGGTCTATATCGCGAAACTCTTGCACGGCCCGGTAGGAGAATTCCCCTCCGAACGTCCATCGTCCGGTTGCTGCGGCATATCCGCCTCTGAAGAAGTAGGTTTCCGACTTCATATCTCCGCCTATGGTGTCGGCGGCAATGTACGGGTAGAGCAGTTCATAGTCCGAACTTTCGTTCCACTGCACATTCCGGCGGATGCCGTTGCGGTAGTAGGCATCTCCCCATATACGCGATTTCTCGGACGTACATACATACGAGTCTCCCGCAAAGAGGAATCCTTTCCATCCGTCTCCCAGTTCTGCAGTTGTCGCCCGGCTTTGTCTGCTCCATTCGCCCGTTGCCCCGAGGGTGGAGAGCGAATAGGATTGGCGATAATAGTTTAAGGCCGGATTAAGGAAAGGACGTGTAAGGAACTCCCGTTTGGCCGCGGAGTGCATAAATGCCCTTTTCTGTATGAAAACCGTGTCCTCCCCTTGAGCCCAAGAGGAGGATACGGCCACCGATAGGAATAGAAGTGAAGATATGAGCCCTTTCTTCATTTTGCCTTCGGAGAATAATTTATTCGTGGAACTTGAAATAAGGATCCGCCTTCTGCTCGGGCAGGAAGTCCACAGACGAGTCGTTGGTATCTTGCAGGGTGATACCTGAAAGAACCTTGCGGCGAACGCTCTTTCCGTAGCGGGTCTTGTCGCTGTTTACTTTTCCGCAGTACGTCCAGCCTCTGTCCAAAGCAGGCGACGTCACGTTCCATTCGTATTCGCTCTCTACACAGAGGTTGACGGCATCCAACACCCATTTGTTAGGAATCTTGTAGCCTTTGGAAGGTCCCATTTCGTACACGTTTCCGTTGATAATCATGTTGTACTTATATTCGTAAACATAGTCTTTCAGATACTGTTCGGCAGAGAGCTGATTGTTCTCGTCGTCGCCCAGACGTGCCAGTACGAAGGCTTTGAAGCCGCGGTTGTGAGGTCCCCAGATGGTGGCCGTATAACAATAAATCTTCTCCATGTTGGGTACGGGCGTGTCGGTGTCGGTGAATTTCGGGTTGGAACTTTCGTCATACCACTCGAAGTCGGCTTTCGTCAGGTCGAAAGAGTTGGAGTTGACAGTCGTGTGGTTCTTACCGATGTCACACAGCAACAGAGACTTTCCCGGGGCAACCATGATTTTACCTCCCAGCGGGATGCGGTAAATAGCATTGGTAGTGAAGGCTTCGTTCATAATGTCCGGAGAATAGGTGTGCTTGCTTACTGTGAGGAATGCAGACTCGGCAATGGTGAGTCCGTCTGCGCAAAGCGTCTCACCCGAGTTATTGTAAATACGGAAGTATTTGTCTCCGTTGTATTGCTTATTCTCCGGAGTCTCTGTTCCGGTGAAGAAGATTTCGGCAATGACGAAGCTTCCTCCCTCTTTGCTGTCATTATATACATAGCCCGTAAGATTGAGCGGGGTAGCGGAAGAGGCTTCGGTCAGAGTTACCGATTCTTTATAGGCCCGTATCTTGGAATGAATGGTCTCTCCATTCAACCGGTAGGTTAGAGAACCTTCCATGCTGATGGTGTAGAGTCCTTCGGGCACGCTCACGGCGATGCTTACAGTAGAAGGAGAAAGAACATTGGCACGAGTAGCGGGTTTCACGACGGTGGTCTTCTCTCCTGTATTGATGTTCTTCAATACCAATTCCTGAATGCCGATAACAGGACTCTGATTCTGCAACTCGGCAGGCGCGTTGAACTGCATGGTCACATTGGCCATCTTTACACTGTTGTCATCGTCATTGCTGCAAGCAGTGAACGCTAAACCTGCAATCATTGTCATGCAGACTGCATAAAATACTCTTTTCATTTTCATCTTCTTTTAATTTTCTGTTTGATGGAATTATTATAGTTTAAGTTTCAGCTCCATCCCGAAATAGGGACTGGCTGCAGTTCTTCGTATGAGATATCCGTTTCGTGTGTAATCGGGCACATAGTCCAGAATACGGTTGGCAAAGAGTGCGATAGACATATTCTTGCCAAATTCTTTCGTGGCCTTGAAGTTGACGTACATATAGAAAGGCGTAGTCATCTTCTCAAGCAGGGCCGAGGTACGAGAGATAACCAAATGCTGCTTGTAAGTATCCTTTTTGTCTTCTTCGGTGTAAGGTAATATTTTCCCTGTGGAGGCATCCATGTAGGCAATGGGGGTACCGCTTGCTCTGGGACTCTGTCTGCTTTGGAACCACATGCACTCCGAAGTGGCAGAAAGGGTCAGACCCAATTCTTTCAGATAGGTATCTACGGTGAAATTGGTGTTGAACTGCCCAAGATGGAAACTATCATCTGTTTCGTAGATGCCTACGTACTTGTCGCTCAAAGCTATGCCATTTACTACCGCGGAAACGCTTTTAGCTATGGGCTGGCTGTTTTCGTAGATGGTGTACAGCCACGCCCCGTTCACGGTGAAACGGGTGTTGAGTGCTTTGAAACGTTCGGTGGAGAGTTGAAATTCCACTCCCTCTTTCTGTGTACGGCTGCCGTTTCCGGTATAGGAGTAGCCTCTTAAGATGGTTCTCATCGCATAAGGCATGCTTTCCAGAGCCGGCGGGCCGGTCAGAGTAGAACCATCTATCTTGCTGGAATCGTATACCTTGTATTCGTATGGAGAATAGGTCGGGATATGCCGGAAACCGGAACTCATCCGCTCGTGGAAGTAAGTGACGGAAAGCATGTTCTTACCGTATTCCAGACTCAAACGCACCTCCTGCTTGAAGTTGCGGGCAGGCTTCAGGCCGTAGTTTGTAGGGTTCACGATGTAAGTACGCAAGTTGATGCGCTTGTATGCGGGGTTGGCATGCCAATAGTTCAACTGGGTAAAATCCATGTAGATATTGTTCGGATGGAGTTGCGAGAGGGTAGGCATCAACAGCAGCCGTCCCATTCCTCCGCCCAGTCTTATTACCAGCCTTTTACATCCGAGGCTGATGCTCGGAAATCGCCATTGCACGTTGATACGCGGATCGAGGAACATCTTTCCGCCTAAGGCGTACTGCTTGTCGAGATTCAGCATCATGTTGCCGTTTATCCCGGCTTGCACTTCCAATGAATGGTTTCCTATGGGGATGTTGACATTGTCCTCTACGTACACATGCCACAGCTCGGAGGCAGGAATGTCGCTGTATTTGCGCGGACGCAGGAAGCTGCTTCCGGGGTCGAGCGGACGTGCCGGGTCGTAGATTTGTCCGCCTCCGAAGTTCTTGTCGTACCTGAAGGTGCTTCCGACCAACAGCTTGTGACCCGCCAAACCAGTCTGCATCCCGAACTCCGCAGCCAACTTGGCGTATAAGTTCAGCGGCTTGCCGTCCACTATGGTATAAGCAGTGTATTTGTAGGGCAGTATTTCCGCATCATGTTCACCCGCTTTCATGTGGGTGGGCACTGCCCAATCACGGTCCAGCTGGATGAATCGGGCGCGCTTTATTTCGTCCCACGACATGCCGGCAGAGAGGTCCAACTCCAATTTACGGAAGGCTTTCCCTTTGGAGGCCATCCATTCCAGAAGGCTGTGCCATTTCCCGCTATGGAAGCCGGAACGGTAGCTCTCTTCTTTCAGCCTCTCTATGTCGGGGTCGTTCTTCACATGGTCGATGTTTCCGGAATAGCTTACGCCGGTTTCCCACCTCAAGGCATTCCCGTCGTGCAATGTCCATTTCTTATGGAAGCGTGCGGAGGTAGTGATTCGCTTATACAAGTCGTAACGGTCACGCGGGTCGTTCTGCGCATTCAGAAAGTCTATATCGGCCGAAAGCCCCATGTCCTTGTTTTTCCATTCCATGCCTTTGTTGGCCGAAAAGAGTTTGCTGCTTTGGTCGGCCTTGAAGCGCACCTCCAGCGGGGTGGCTTTCTGCTTGCGTTTGATGATGACCACTCCGTTTGTCAGGTTGTTGTATTGCACGGAGGGAATGCCACGGACGATTTCCACACTTTCTATATTGTCGGTGGGGATGTTACGCATATCCACTCCGGTGTTCACGGCATTGTATCCGTCGAAAGCGGTGGTAATGTCCGATGCGACGCGCTGCATGTTGGAGGTGGTGCTGACGGGTATGCCGTCTATCACGAATTGTGTACCCAAAGCCCCGGTGTTGTAGTCCGAACCGCTTATCCCCACTTCGCGCAAGCGGATGGTGTTGGCCCTGCCCATGTTCGGCGTGCTTGTGCTTCCGCCCGGCAGCAACGCCAGCAGGTCGGTGAAGCTGGAAGGTTGCAGGTGCTCCATTGCCGTGCGGTCTATCTTCGAGGCGCTGGTGATGCCTTTCGATTCGGAGGCGGTGACTACAACCTCGTTCAGTGTGGTAGACGAGGGCAATAGGCGGAAGTCCCGATTGACGTCCCCATCTATTCGGATGCGTTTTTCCTGTGTTTCGTATCCTATATAAGAAATGACGAGCAGATAATCTCCCGCTCCCAGCCCACGGATGCTAAACTTCCCGTCCGCATCGCTGGTGGTTCCGTAGAACTTTCCTGCATCGGACTTCAGCCGTATCGTAGCAAAAGGCAATACATCCTTGCTTTGAGCATCGAAGACGCGACCGCTGAAACTATGGGGTGATTGTGCCGAACAGAGGAGGCAGATGAATAGTAAATGACTTATGAGGAACGACTTTTTTGGCATTATACACTTATATACAGTTTAGGATTTGCAAAGATACGGTGATGACAAAAAAGACACAATCACTAAAAATAGGTATTTCTTGTCCACAAGAGGTAGGCTTTCAACCAAGGACCGGGGAAGGTGATACCTATTTGTGGCTATATACCCGACGGAAGAAAAAAAGAGGCTTCTCACTCAGGACAGAGTTTCCTTGCACCGAACGACAGTCCGGTATCTGCACCTTATGTGTTGCCGCCCGAAGAGAAAAGTCTGCAAGATGCTGCAACTGCTTTGCAGAGCCACTGCAAATAGGCTTGCACCACCACTGCAAAAGGCTTGCAGAATCACTGCAACAGACTTGCAGCGAAACTGCAACGAGTGTGCAGCAGAACAGATCGAGAAAGTGATGAAACATCATCCCTGTCGGCATTCCATATATCTTGCAGCCCAAGCGCTGTAATATCCTTTCCGAACATAGATTGCGCTTGACAATACAAGAGATTCATCCCATAATCGGGAGCTATCCGAAATGACGAGGATAAGAAGAAGAAATACAATGAGAGGAGAAAGCAGGTTGCGATGGGAAACAAAAAAAACACCCCTACAGAATAGACAAGAAAGGGGCGTTTTTTTGTAGTGTGCTTACTATTGTTCAGCCACTTCAGTTGTTTGTCGAAGTTTCACTTTTTTCCTACCCAGTTTCAATTTGCTTTTAGTTAATGTATAATAGTCGTTAAGTTTAGGTACTTTCTGTTGAAGCACACAATGTTTATGCCTAATATAGGCCAAATGGCGTGCCAGAAAAGAGCCGCAAACAGTAATCGTCTGAAAACTAATAAAGTGAACAAACTGCCGCCGTGCAGCGAAGTGTGGAAAAGTGTGGAATGTGTGGAACGGAAGTGTGGAATAATTCCACACTTTTAGTCGGAAAGGCCGTAAAGCTTCAGTTTGTTGTAAAGCGTCTTGCGGTCGATACCCAGCAGTTGGGCGGCACGGCTCTTGTTGTTTCCCGTCTGCCGCAAGGCTTCCATGATTTGCTGTTTTTCCGTCTCCTCGTTGCGTAGAGACATGCCGGCAGGTGCGGGAGCAGGTTCTTTCAAGTCGTCCAGCTCATCAATGGTGATGTATTTGCCTTGGGCCAACAACGTGGCGCGGCGCACGGTATTCCTCATCTGCCGCAGATTGCCCGGCCAATGATACTCCAGCAAGGCACTGCAAGCCTTCTCGTCGAAGCCGATCAGTTGCTTGCCCATTTCTCGGTTGGCCTGATCCAGAAAGAAGTTGGCAAAGAGCAGGATGTCCTCGCGGCGGTCTTTCAGTTGCGGCATGTGCAGGGTGAACTCGTTGATGCGGTGAAACAAGTCTTCGCGGAAAGTGCCTTTCTCTATGGCCTGCTCCAGATTTTCGTTGGTGGCCGATATCAGCCGTACGTCTACACCGGCCTCCTTGGTCGAACCTATGGGGCGTATCTTGCGCTCCTGCAAGGCACGCAGCAATTGTATCTGCACCTCGTAGCTCAGGTTCCCTATCTCGTCCAGAAAGATGGTTCCGCCGTCGGCCTCTACAAATGCGCCCGTCTTGTCGGTCAGCGCACCGGTAAAAGCGCCTTTGATGTGGCCGAAAAACTCGGATGCGGCCAGTTCTTTGGGAATGGCTCCGCAGTCGATGGCAATAAACGGCCGGTCGGCCCGCTTGCTGAGGCGGTGGATGCGGTGGGCCACATATTCCTTGCCCGTTCCGCTGGCTCCGTTGATGAGCACGGCCATGTTGGTGGGGGCAACCAGATTCACATAATTATAAAGCTGTCTGGCGGCATCGCTTTCTCCTTCAAGGAAGTCGGAGAGAGCAGGTGTGTCCGCCGTGTTTTTCCGGGCAGGGGGAGTTCCGATGTCGGCCGTCAACGCCTCTTTCATTTTCTTCAGTAGCTCGTCGGGGTTCACCGGTTTGGCCACATAGTCGCAGGCGCCCAGCTTCATGGCCTGCACGGCCGACTGTATGTCGGCATATCCGGTCATCATGATAAGGGGTATTTGCAAACCTTGCTCGCCCAGCCATTTCAGCAAGTCGATGCCGTCTTTGTCGGGCAGCCGCAAGTCCGATAATATCAAATCTGCGCTTTCCGTCTCGATGTGTTTCTGTGCGCGGGCAATGCTGCTGACCGATGTCACCCGGAAGCCTTTCTTCCCGAGCCATGTTTTCAGCATCATGCCATAAGTTATATCATCTTCTACAATCAGTATAGACGTCATAGTCTTTGTGTTTTGTTTCTTTTTGCATTACAAAGGTAAGTGCTTTTGTCTGAAAGTCGTATATTTGCAGACTTAAATTAAATGAAAAGCAAAAATGAAAAGAAATCTTATTGTATTATTAACCATACTGGTAGGCGGGCTGGCAGCCTGCAAGCCGGGACAAAAGAAAGATCCGAATATGGAAAAGGAAACGAAGTTGAAGATTGAAACAAGTGCGGGAGACATCATAGTGAAACTCTATAACGAGACACCGAAACACCGTGACAACTTTATCAAGCTGGCCGAGGAAGGCACTTACGAAGGTACGCTGTTTCACCGTGTCATCAAGGACTTCATGATACAGGCCGGCGACCCCGAATCGAAAAAAGCTCCCAAAGGAAAAATGCTGGGTTCGGGCGATGTGGGCTATACCCTTCCTGCCGAATTCATCTATCCCCGCTACTTCCATAAGAAAGGAGCCTTGTCGGCTGCACGTCAGGGCGATGAGGTGAACCCGAAGAAAGAATCTTCCGGTTGCCAGTTCTATATCGTCACCGGTAAGGTCTATGGCGATTCCGCCTTGCTGAACATGGAGCAGCAGATGAACCAGATGCGCCTGAACAATGCCTTCAATGCACTGGCGCAAAAGCACATGAAAGAAATCTACAAGATGCGTAAGGACGGCAATCAGGAAGGATTGATGAATTTGCAGGACTCTCTGATTGCACAGGCCGAGGCACAAGTGGGCAAAGAACCGGAGTTCAAGTTCACGCCCGAACAGATAAAGGCTTATACCACAGTGGGCGGTACGCCCCATCTGGACGGCCAGTACACCGTGTTCGGCGAAGTGCTGGAGGGCATGGAGGTAGTGGACAAGATTCAGAAAGTGAAGACCGACCGTAGCGACCGCCCCGAAGAGGATGTCGTGATTAAGAAGGTGACTCTCCTTGAAGATTAATAAAAAAACATTGGACAACGGTCTGCGGCTGGTGCACCACGAAGATGCCGGCACGCAGATGGTTGCGCTGAACATCGTCTACGACGTAGGTGCCCGCGACGAGCACCCCGAACATACGGGCTTTGCCCACCTGTTCGAGCATCTGATGTTCGGCGGTTCGGTACATATTCCCGATTACGACACGCCGTTGCAACTGGCCGGTGGCGAGAACAACGCGTGGACGAACAACGACATAACCAACTACTACCTGACCGTTCCCAAATCGAACGTAGAGACAGCCTTCTGGTTGGAGTCCGACCGCATGCTCGAACTGGCATTCAGCGAGCAAAGCCTCGACGTGCAACGCGGAGTGGTGATGGAGGAGTTCAAACAGCGTTGCCTGAATCAGCCATATGGCGACGTAGGGCATCTGCTTCGCCCTTTGGCCTATCGGGTGCATCCCTATCGTTGGCCCACCATCGGCAAGGAACTGTCTCATATAGCCGGCGCCACGCTGGATGAGGTGAAATCTTTCTTCTATCGTTTCTATGCCCCCAACAATGCTGTTCTGGCTGTCACCGGAAACATCTCGTGGGAGGAAACCCTCAGACTGGCCGACAAGTGGTTTGCCCCCATTCCCCGCAGGAATGTCCCTGCAAGGCAATTGCCGCAGGAACCTCCGCAAACGGAAGAGCGTCGCCGGACGGTGGAGCGCAATGTTCCTCTCGACGCGTTGTTTATGGCCTATCCTATGTGTGGTCGGGAAGGAGCCGATTACTATGCATTCGACATTTTGTCCGATATACTCAGCAACGGGCGTTCCAGTCGCCTGAACCGCAAGCTGGTGCAGGAACAAAAGCTGTTTTCCGCACTCGATGCCTATATTTCGGGTACGCGCGATGCGGGACTGCTGCATATCAGCGGCAAGCCCTCTGCCGGCATCGTACTGGAACAGGCCGAGGCGGCTGTCCGCAAGGAGCTTGAGGTACTGAAACGGGAACTTGTGGGTGAGCAGGAACTGGAAAAAGTAAAGAACAAGTTCGAATCTTCCCACATATTCGGCAATATCAATTATCTGAATGTAGCCACGAACCTTGCTTGGTTTGAACTGACCGGACAGGCGGAAGACATAGACCGTGAAGTAGGCAACTATCGTTCTGTCACGGCCGAACATATTCATGCCGTGGCGCAGAATACATTCCGCGACGCCAATACCGTTGTGCTATATTATAAGAAAGCGTCCGGCTCTTACCTGCCGGAAAAGGAATGATGAACCGGCAAAAAGTTATCGTTCATATACAGACGGTATCGATGATACGGATTTAAAGAAAAAAGACGTTGTCTCCTCCGTACCAAGTTCGTACCATCTTCGTACCAAGTTCGTACCATCTTCGTACCAAGTTCGTATCATCTTCGTATCAAGTTCGCTTCTATAGATAGAACATGATACGGAGAAAGTACGGCCCTGACACGGTTCTGACACGGCACGGATATGGTGCGGATGTGGTGCGGACTTTAACAAACTTGCATTATGGGAAGATTTTTTGATACATATAAGTGCCATTACAAAGCCCTGATTGCGTTGGGACTGCCCATCGTGATAGGCCAGTTGGGCGTCATTGTTCTCGGCTTTGCCGATACACTGATGATAGGACACCACAGCACGGCCGAGTTGGGTGCGGCTTCTTTCGTGAACAACATGTTTGCCCTTTGCATCGTTTTCAGTATGGGGTTCAGCTATGGGCTTACGCCGGTAGTGGGCGGTTATTATGGAAACCGCCGCTTTGCCGAGGCGGGGCAGGCTTTGCGGTGCAGCTTGACGGCCAATGTACTGGTGGCCCTGTTGCTGACCTGCATCATGACTGTGCTTTATTTCAATATAGAACGTTTGGGGCAACCCGTTGAATTGTTGCCGTTGATTAAGCCTTACTACCTGACGCAGCTTGCTTCGCTGGTATTCGTCATGCTGTTCTACGGTTTCAAGCAGTTCACCGACGGCATTACAGACACAAAAACCGCCATGTGGATTCTGCTGGGCGGCAATGCGCTCAACATCGCAGGGAATTACATACTCATCAACGGCAAACTGGGATTCGCCGAAATGGGGTTGCTGGGGGCAGGCATCAGTACCCTGTTCTCACGCATCGTGATGGTAGTGGTCTTTGCAATGATTGTGTTTCGCAGCCGTCGTTTCATTCGTTATAAAATAGGCTTTGTACGTCTGGGCTGGTCTGTCCCGATGTTCCGGCGGCTCAATGCACTGGGTTGGCCCGTCGGGCTGCAAATGGGGATGGAGACGGCCTCTTTCAATCTCAGCACCATCATGGTGGGATGGCTGGGCACGTATGCACTGGCTTCGCACCAGATTATGCTGACGATTTCGCAGTTCACCTTTATGATGTACTACGGCATGGGGGCTGCCGTCGCCGTGCGTGTCAGCAACTTCAAGGGGCAGGGCGATGCGCCGAACGTGCGGCATGCGACGTATGCCGGGTTTCATCTCACCCTTTGTATGGCGGTGGTGTTGCTGAGCATCGTTTTTGCTTTGCGCGGTCAGTTGGGCGGATGGTTTACGGATAATGCCGAAGTATCGGTCATGGTTGCCTCTTTGTTCCTCCCGTTCCTGATTTATCAGTTCGGCGACGGATTGCAGATTAATTTTGCCAATGCCTTGCGTGGCATTTCGGATGTAAAACCCATGATGGTCATTGCTTTTATAGCTTATTTTGTTATATCTTTGCCCGTAGGATACCTCTGCGGCTTTGTGCTCGACTGGGGGTTGGTCGGAGTGTGGATGGCTTTCCCGTTCGGACTGACCAGTGCCGGCGTCATGTTGTGGCTGCGGTTCAGGCAGAAAACGCGTCTATTATGAAAGGAGTCTCCAAAGTCAAGATTGCCATAGGATATAGCTTGCTGTTGGCGGTGCTATTCTTTTCCCTCTTCTTTGTGCACAGGGAAATGGAAAGTCTCGTGCTTTCCGATAGTCTTGACGTACAGTGGACCGACAGTGTGCTGACCCTCATACACGAGAAGGATGCCAACACGCTAAGTATGCTGCGCACACTGAGCGAAGCAAACGGAAACGCAGTCTCTGCCGACGAAATAGAAGATGTCATAACCCGACACGATACGGAAATGACACGACAACGGGTGCAACACCGCATCATCACTCATCGTGACACAACAGTGGTGCGTCCTCGAAAAAAAGGTTTCTTCCGCCGCTTGGGAGAAGTGTTCGTTCCATCCAAGAAAGATACTGCCATTCAAGTAAGAACCTCCCTTGAATTTGCCACCGATACGTTGATAGATTCTTATAATCCGGCAGACTCCCTGCATAAGAAGTTGCGTGCCATGGCCCGGCAGCGCAGACAAGTAGCTAACCTCGTGCAGCAACGCAAGCGCAACCTGCAACAACTGGATCACATGCTGACCGAGCGCATTGACAGCCTGCTGAAAAACTATGAGCAAGAGACCTTGCAACACGGACGTGCCGAGGCCGAATACCGGCAGGCCGTCCGTCATCGGTCCGTCCGCACCCTGGCCAGTATTGCCGCCGGCGCTGTCCTGCTTGCGATTGTCTTCCTTTTCCTCATCGGACGCGACGTGACCCGCAGCAACCGCTATCGCCGCGAACTGGAAGAAGCTCGCCGCCGTGCCGAAGACCTGCTTGCCACACGCGAAAAACTGATGCTTGCCATTACCCACGACTTCAAGGCACCGCTTGGTTCCATCATGGGATATGCCGACTTGCTTGCCCGTCTCACGGTGGACGAACGTCAGCGTTTCTATCTGGACAACATGAAAACCTCGTCCGAACATTTGTTGAAGTTGATTGTGGATTTGCTCGACTTTCATCGCCTCGACTTGCATAAAGTGGAGGTCAGCCGTGTCACTTTCCAACCTTCCCGACTACTGGAAGAGGTACGCGTCAGTTTTGAACCGTTGGCTGCCGCCAAAGGGCTTGCCTTGCGTTGCAACGTCGCTCCTGAATTAGAGGGTTCTTTCGTTTGCGACCCCTTGCGTCTGCGTCAGATAATCAATAATCTGCTTTCCAATGCCGTGAAGTTTACCGACCGGGGCAGTGTCACCTTGACCGCCGGCTACGAAGACGGAAAACTCGTTGTCGCCATCACCGATACCGGAAAGGGAATGGAACCTGCCGACCGTGAACGTATCTTCCGGGAGTTTACCCGTCTGCCCGGAGCGCAGGGAAAGGAAGGATTCGGTCTGGGACTCAGTATTGTTCGCATGCTGGTGCAATTGCTCGAAGGTACTATCGAGGTGGAGAGCTCTCCGGGTAAGGGAAGCACTTTTACGGTACGTGTGCCCATTTATCGTGTAAGTCCACACAAAGAACCAAGCGCAGAACATGAAGAGCCTTTGCACGGAATAGAAGAGCCTTCCGATTCTTCCGCCTTTCCATCTCCTCCCCCATTGAAGAAACTTCTTCTCATCGACGACGACCGCATTCAGCTTACCCTGACCGAGGCCATCCTCAACAGTAATGGCATTTGTTCCGTATCTTGCCTGCAACCGGATGAACTATTCGACGCTTTACGTACCGACACTTTCGACCTTCTGCTCACCGATGTACAGATGCCTGCCGTCAGTGGCTTCGACTTGTTGCGGCTACTACGCGCTTCGAACATTCCACAAGCTAAAACCATTCCGATGGTTGCAGTCACTGCCCGTAGCGACATGAAGCGTGAAGAATTCATATCGCAAGGGTTTACCGGCTGCCTGCACAAGCCATTCACCATGCAGGAACTTTTGTGCGAACTGCGTGGAGAACAATCCGCAGTATCCGTACCGGCAAATGCAAACGAAACGGACAATCGTTCCGCCTCATCCTCCGCTTACAACTTTTCGGCACTTACGGCCTTTGCCGAAGATGACCCGGAGGCTGCAAAAGCCATTATCGCAAGCTTCGTTACCGAGACTCGTACCAATGCCGAACGCCTTCGCAAAGCCTCCGAAATGCAGAATATGGAAGAGGTTGCAGCGGTATCTCATAAGATGATTCCCGTATTCACCCTGATTGGGGCTGTGGAGCTTGTCCCTTTGTTGAAAGAAATGGAAATGTCTCGTAACCTGCCGTTCTCTAAAGAAGCCGGAAAGAAAATACAGAAGGCTCTTTCACTGATAGAGGCTGTGGCAGAAGAAATTGCGCGTACTTCATAAGTTTCTTGCCCCAAACCTTTTGCATAGGCAGCAACACCATCTCCCTCCAAAGCAACGCCCACCTTTTTCCTATATGAAAAAACTCTGTTCCAAGCCTGCGAACAGACATCCGCAGACCTTGAACAGAGTATCTCTGAAAACAGGATAATCTTCTGAAAAGAAAGCCATAAAGGCTTTTTGATAGAGCTTTCTTCTAAAATCTCCTTCTTATTTTTTCTTAAACAGATTCAATTCGCCTATGCCGGTATAATCGCCTACCCCCGGTTCGAGAACGTTCAGTTTAAATGCCACGATATCTTCAAGCACTGAACCAAACATAGTATATTGAGGAGCATAGAGGTGAGTTTCGTTCAGCATGACATTGCCTTCAAGGCTTCTCCATTCCACATCTCCTTTTTTCTTATATTCCACGGAAAAACTAACCAGATTATATCTATGGTGATAAGCGTTCTGCCTTTGAATAGAGATGCCCACTACGGTGGCGGGCTCTGTCCACTCGGCAGCCCACCAGCCCGGGCTGTCCATTCCCAAGAACCAACATGAGGCACCATCCCCGTCGACGGCTTTTGCCGGGCTATAATATTCGCCGTAGTCGTCCGAGGCAGTAACCGTCCAGTCACCGCGTTCCAACTCTATCCACGAAGCAGGTTTCTTGGTGCTGATTCGGGTTTCCTCTTTGGAGAACACGAAACAGATCGTATTCCGGTTGGCGCTGACCGCACCGCCATCACTGCTCTTCAGCGCGATGGGAAGCACATATGTCTTGGACGCTTCCAACTTTGATAAATCCGAAGCCGAAATCCGAAGCGTATCCGAAGAAAAGTTGTCGCCCGCCTTGATGGTAAGTTCCCGGGTAGAGAAAGAAAAAGCTCCTTCAGGCACCGTTTCATGTTTTGTCTTATGTTTGGCATTGTAGCTTTCTGCCAACGAATTATCTTGTACTACGTGCAGCTTCACATCTTTGGCGGCACGCATGGTCGATTTTCCCACCACATAATATCCGGTTCGTTCGCCTACCAGCGTGTTGTCGAGCAGCGACAGTTCGAATTGGGATGGCTTTAAGGTGGCCGCAGGCTCTGACGAGAGGTAGTAGAGTTGCTTAACTTCTACCTCGTCGTCATCACTGCAAGATTGTATAAAGATAGCCCCCGATACTATTAATACCGTGCGCAGGGCTGTTTTTAAGTATGTTTTCATTGCATTCTATGTTTAAAATCCGTTTTTCATTTAAAATTCACATCCGTTTCCCACTTCAGAGTACCTTCGGCAGCCATGTCGAATCCGTTCGGAGTGGCATCTTTAAACACATTGCCTTTTCCTTCGTCCAGACGCCAGTAGCCCATCAAATCAGGATTCTTGGGGTTGATGCCCAGATACATGTTCGACTTGATTTGAGAAGGTGTGATGGCTTTCTTCCAAAGGCGTAATTGTCCCATCTTGCAGGTATTCCTGAACCAAGAGCCGCTCGTCACCAATTCCATGCGGTCGAAGTTCACCACGCCTCCCTTGGTTTGGAGCGTCACGTCTTTCTCGCCGTTCACATAAATCGTCACTAATCCGCCCGCATCGTAGGTGATGGCTAAGTGATACCATTTCTCTTTCTCGAACAGCGTGACAGTGTTCACTTGCGACCCCATTGTTTTAATTTGCAAGGAGTTATATGGAATGGGGGCATCGCCGAAACGGATATAGATTTCGTTGGCCCGGCCGGCCTTTCCGCTACCGGAGTTGATGATGGCCTGATTATTGATAACAAATCCGTCCATCCATACCCATGTCTCGATGGTCCATTCGGCGGTAGTGAGATTCATGTCTTTGGCGGTAGAAGCCTTGTTGCTTTGATTCATCACGGGTACCGGTTGTTTCAGGGCCTTGTCTAACAAGATGATATACGATTGAGAGTCTCCTATGGTGGATATGTTTCCACTATTCACTTTCAAGCGGACAGGAATGGCGTAAAGTTCACCGTTGTCGGTAGAGTAAGTTTTGATGGAGAACTCCGTTTTCTCCGCCAACGTCTCTCCCTTGCTTATCTTGAAATTCTTTTCATACGACAGATACTCCGAGGGAAGTACTTCGTAGCTCGTAGAGAAAGCCTGGTTGTAGGCTTCAAGCAGTGAAGCGTCCAGCTCCAGCGTACCTGCCACGTCTTCATTCAACGGTTGTCCTACACGAACCGTCAAATCGGTATGTGTAACGTCACCTTCCACGGTCACTTTTCCATAGGTAGAAGCCGTATTCGAGGCTTCTTGAAGATAGATGGCGTTGTCTATCACACTATAATCTGCATCGTCGCAACTTACAGCCACGCAGAGCCAGGCGGCGCAAGCTATGATATGGTATTTATTCAGTTTCATGACATTCATTTTTTTAAATTAGTTAACTGCCGGGTTCATTATGCGAATGGCTTCGCGCAAGTATTTATACTCCACCGGAGTGGTAGGATAGTCATACTCCATGTGGTAGGTTCCTATACCGCCTTTCCGCACCGCCTTTCCGTTCACAAAAGGTGTCCAGCAGGCCATGCCTGCCAAAGACTGCATTTTGTTGCCGTAACGATCCGTATAGTCCACTCCGCCCGTCGAAGCATACGACTCGAAATTCTCGGTAACGATGTATTTCTTAGCCACTTCTTCGGGAGACAAGAATCCTTGGAAGTTTTCGATAGTGGAGGAGAGCCGTCCGTCAAGGTTAGAGTCCGAGGTTGCTTGATAGGCTTGCACAATGAAGTAGTCGAAGTACGGGCCGCTTTCGGCCACGATGCTTTGAGGTTCTCCGTCAATTACCAGCAAACGGTTTGTGCCCGATTTCGGCCCCATGTGTTTGCTCAGTGTCTTGATGAAATGCAACATGTAAGCATCATTGCCCGACATGTTGCCGCGATGCCCGAAGTTTGGTTCATAATCAATGTCGAAACCATCATAATCATATTTGATAATGGTGTCGCAAATCGCCAAAGCATATTTCTCGACAGCCGCCAGATTTCGGGCATTGTCCGCCGCCGTGTTCTCCGGGTCGAATCCCCAATACTCGTTGGGCTTATCCTTATACTCCACCGGTGTAATCTGCGCGCCGATGTCCTGAATGATGAAGCAAATCAGAGCACGTGTGCCTTTCTGCTCCTTCACCTGTTTCTTGTCGGCCATGCGATGTTCGTCCAGCGTATGCCAGTTGCCCCAGACAGAAACGAAGTCCACGCTGTCGGGCAGACCCATCAGGCTGTTCACCATCGAAGCTCCCCGGCCGGTCCAGTTACCGAACCAGCCGAATGCCACCTGATGATCGGTTTTCTTATAATCGCGCAAAGAGGCATAGTAATCTTTTGCAGGATACTCGAAATAATCCTCGCTTTCTACTTCCGTCCAATCGCTGCAACTCCAGAAAGCGACGGTCAACAATCCCCAAAGGGTTGAATATAGTATCTTTTTATTCATGATTTTGCTGTTTTTCTGTTTTGGATGTTTATTTCTTTTTAGCCCACCACAAATCCGTGGCACCGGTATCCGGACCTCCAAGCATATTCACGGCGGCTCTCACATTCTCGCTGTTTCCCTGTTTTTCCTTCAGTGGGAAAGGCAGGCGACGTTGCTGGCGTTCGGTGCTGATTACACCGTTGCTCAGGTTGTCCACCACCGGGAAGATTTCGGGATAACCCGTACGGCGATAGTCTGCCCACGCTTCCAGTCCGAGCGGGAAATTGGCAATCCATTTCTGGGTGATGATGCGTTCCAGGTTGGTTTCAAAAGCAGCCTCCTCATCCCAGGCGATGGTGATTTTCGTTTTAATCGAATAACTCATCTTTGCCGCTTCTATCGGCGAAACGTATGATTTCGGCGTGGAAGTCTTGTCTGCCACATAAGCCGCGGCACCATTCACTTTCCGTTCGGCAAACGACAGTGCGATGCCCTGTTCGTAGAGTTCCTTTGCCCGGCCTCCCATATTCCAGTTGCGCAGTGCGCCTTCGGCACGTAGGAAAGCCGTTTCGGAAGAGAGGAACATCGGCATGTCGTCTTTCTGTCCGTAAGCGGGCTTGGAAAATTTGGAACCCATAACGGTAGTCATTCCCTTTACACCGGAGCGAAGCCCTACGTAGGTATCGGTTCCTTCCGTTTCCACTGTGGCAGCCGTGAAGTATGTCGCCATACGCGGGTCGTTATACCCGTTCATGTAGGCGGTCAGCGTGGCATTGGCGCGAATCTCTCCCCAGCTATTGGCAACCAGCCAGAAAGGGTTGGGTTCAGCACCTACCGGAACCATTGCGTTGCAGGAAGCGTCATCAATCAATCCACCATCATCGCTGACAGCCTCTTCGGCCGCCTTGCGAGCCAGTTCGGGGTCGGCATTCACAATGCGCATGGCCAAACGGAGTTTCAATGAATTGGCAAAGCGAATCCATTTGGAGTAATCGCCGTTATATACCACATCGCTCTCGCTCAAAGGACGCAAAGAGGTTACGGAGATGTAGTCTTTCAGTACGGCTATGGCAGAGGTTAAGTCCCCCAGCATACTTCTATACAAATCAGCTTCGCTGTCGTAGGGAATCTGCGATTCGCCTTTCGACACTTTGCTGTAAGGGATAGGTCCGTAGCAAAGCGCCACGCGCGACATGGTGTTGACCCGCAGAATCTGAGCCATCGCAAAGAAGTGTCCTTTCTTCTGGGTGGCCTCGGCTATCTTATAATAGTTGGGATAGAACTTCTCGAACGGCGTATTGAAAGGAATCTGATTCCATCCGTCCGTTTGGTTATATGTATTGAAATTTGAGCCTCCCCATGAAGTAGACATCGTGAGATAACCGCCATAAGGCCCTCCCACCATCTGATCGATCATCTGGTTATCGTTCTGCTGCACGTTGATACCGGTGGTTATCAGTTGGCTGAATAATACGGGTACGGGCAATGTGTAGGGAACATAAGGCTCGGTGTTATATTTCTCGAAATTATCCGTACATCCCGTAAAGAAAGGAAGCAAGGCTGCAGTTAATGCTATATGTAGAATGTTTCTTTTCATAATAATTCGACGTTTTTAAAATTGGAATTTCAGGTTGAAGCCAAGATTGCGTGTACTTGGTGTCATGAAATAATCTACTCCCTGATAGAAATTGCTGGTAGTGGAAGGAGTTAATTCGGGGTCGAACGGAGCCTTGCAATAAATCATCCACAGGTTCTTGGCCACGAAACCGGCAGTGATGCCTACCGCGTTGCCAAACCATTTGCGGGGGAACGTATAGCTGAAGTTCAGTTCGGACAGGCGGACGTTGGTGGCGCTGTACGTGTAATATTGGCCTAAACCTCCATTGGCTCCGCCCACGGTCTGATAGTACTTTTTGGCATCTACATAACCGTTGTTGACCCATACGCCGCCAGCATCGCGTGCATCGGCCGTGGCCTGAGACACACCGTAATAGTCGAGGACTCCTTGTGTATTGGATATCACAAGGCCTCCCAAACGCGCCGAAAGCATAACGCCCAGATTGAATCCCTTGTAAGAGAAATTGTTGTGGAAGCCCATGTTGGCTTTCGGAGCCATGCTACCTATTTTCTTAGGTTCTTTATAGGTAGTTACACCTAAGTTGCCCGACTGTGAGTCTACCCAGATGCGACCATTGCCGTCTTTCTTCAGCTCTTTGTCTACGTAGAGGTCACTCATGGAACCTCCTTCGCGCAAGATCACACGAGGACCATATCCTTCGGCTCCCAGCGTGGCCACGCGCAGTTCTTTCATTTCAATGGGTTCGCCGGTGGCCGGATTGATGGCTCCTCCCGCCAAGCGTTTCACTTTCGAGCGGTTCATGGTCAGCGTATAAGAGCTGTTCCACTCGAAATCGCGTTTCTTGTATGTGTAACCCAGCGCAAGCTCGATTCCCTGGTTCTGGATGTTACCGGTTTGTACAATTCCTTTGGAGAAACCACTGGAAGAAGGCTCATCGATGGAGAATGTCTGATGATAAGTGTTGGAGCGATAGTAAGTAAAGTCCACGCTCAGGTTGCGCCACAACTTCATGTTCAGACCGATTTCCCAAGAACGGGTGTCTTCCGGCTTCAGGTTTGCCGCCGGACGGGTGGTAGAAGTAGCCCAGCCATGCGACTGTTCGTTGAAAGCGAATCCCGGATTGGAAAGATAGCGGGCAAACGACGAACCTACGTGGCTATAAGAACCGCGCACTTTGGCATACGAAATGAATTCCGGCAGGCGGAACATTTCGGAAAGTACGGCAGACACACCCACCGAAGGATAGAAGAAGCAAGGGGTATCAGTAAAGGCAAGCATGGATTCCCAGTCGGTACGGCCGGTCAATGTAAGGTAGAGGCGGCTCTTCCAACCCAGTTCCACGTTGGCAAAGATACTTTGTGTCTGGTCGTGATAGCCTTGCTGTTTCGGCTTGAAGTTAGAGTTGTAGTTGATGTTACGGATGGTGAACAGATTGGCAAGCCCTGCCAAATCGCCTTCCATGCCTTTGAGCTCGTGCACAAGGTCTTTGATAGAAGCGCCGAGGTTGGCGTTCAGCGTGAAGTCTTCGAAACGCTTGTCTGCGGTCAGCATGGCATCGGCATAGATGCTGCGGTCTGTACGGTCGATGTCGGAGTAGAAACCGTTCTGTCCGGCAAAAGTGCCCAGCGTGGTGGCATGACGTTCTTGCGTGAAGCGGAAGTTGGAATTATCCAGTTTCACACGGCCTGAAACGTTCAGCCAGTCCAGTATCTTGTAGCTCAGGCTTCCGTTCACCATGAAACGGTGCTTTTCCGACTCGCGGTTCATGCGTTTGGCAATCCAGTAGGGATTCTGAAGGCTCATGCCTTGCGCCTCGTAGGGCCAGTATTGTACCATCAGGTCACGTCCCACGTTGTAGCGCTCGAACATCCGTATCTCGTCAAAGTTGCCGTTGCGGGGGAACAGATACAAAGCCGGAATGGGGTTGAAATATTCGCCTTGCGAGGTCATGTTCTTATCGTTCTGAACGATGTAGCCGGCACCGATATCGAGTGTCAGTTTATCTTTCAGGAAGGTAGCGGTGTTTCGGATCGAGAAATTGTAACGGCTATATGAATTATTGGGGATAATGCCGGTGGAATGGGTAGTAGAAGCCGAGGCATAGGTCTGGTTCTTACTTGTACCCGTAGAGAACGAGATGGTGTTGATGACATTCGTTCCGGTGTTGTAGAAGTTTCTCGGGTCATATCGTTTGTCGGTCTTGTTTCCCCAGCTCTCGAAAGCACCGTCCAGATTACCGTATGTATTCTGCATCTCCGGCATCATGTACACGTTGGAGAATGTGGTGTTGTTCGTAACGGTCAATGAAGTGCGTTCCGCGCTTCCTTTCTTGGTGTTGATCAATACCACACCGTTAGCGGCATCATTACCGTAGAGGGCCGCGGCCGAAGGTCCCGTAAGCATGTTAATGCTTTCGATGTCATCCGGGTTCAGGTCGGCTATGGCATCTGTTCCTCCTTGTCCGGCAAAACGACCGTCGCTTGAACCTCCGGCAGAGACGTTGAACATCGGGATACCATCGATGACATACAGTGCGTTGTTGTCTTTAGTGATGGATTTTGAACCGCGCATTACCACACGCGCTGCTCCTCCGGCACCTGTCGATGAGCTGTTGATGGTGACACCGGCCACCTTTCCGGCCAGCGAACTCATGAAGTTGGCATCTTTCACAGTATTGAAAGCATCGTTCTTCACCTGCTGCACATTATAGCTCAATGCTTTTTGTTCGCGCTTGATACCCAATGCGGTCACCACGACTTCTTCCAGCATTTCCGCGTCCTGTTTCATTATCACTTGATAGAAATCTGTTTTTGAAACAGGGATGAGTTGAGTGGCATAACCTACATAAGAAACGACGATTTTAGATGTTGTCGGCACGTTTATGGAAAAATTACCGTCAATATCGGTAATCGTACCCGTAGAACTGCCATCCACGGCTATGTTTACTCCGATCAGTGGTTCCCCGTCCTCATCAACCACTTTTCCTTTGATGTCTTTAGAAGCCTGCGTGGCGGTTTTTGTTTTCTTTCCTGTAATGATAATATAATTGTCTTGGATTTGATAGATAAAACCGGTATCTTTCAGGATAGCATCAAGAGCGGCCGGCAGTGATACGTTTTGCAAGTCAAGGTCGATAAAATCTTTTCCCATCAGCTCGGAATCACTATAATTTATGGACATCTTAGATTGCTTTTCCACCGCTTTCAGAGCCTGAATGACAGTAATTTTTTCTTGTTTGATCGTTATTTTTCTTTCATTCTGAGCCGATACAAGTGTAGGTATCAGTAATAATAGACTAAGAAAAGTTAGAAAGACCCATTTATGGGTTATTCGTTCTGCTATTTTTTTATAAATTTGTAGCATCTTTAGTATTAGTTAATTGGTTATTATTCTAGAATCTTCGGAATAGCGTCAATATGCGCTAATATTAAGGTACATTGATTTCACATCCGGAAGGAACGGGCACTCCTTCCGGATACTTTTTTGCATAGTACTTTTTTTTTATTAGGTTTTACAACAGATTCATTTTTTTATGCCTTACGTAACATTTATTTCCTTTGATTACATAATTTATATCTCCCACCACCTGTGATATAATCTTCATCACTTCGTCCAGATTCGCTTGCTTTCGGAAGCGGAAGCTATATGTGCTCTTGTTCATGCTATGAAGGCTATATACGAAAGCATAAGGGAATTTACGCTCAAGGCTTGTGAAAATATCCTCCAAGGGCATATTGCTGAAAAACAACTCTCCGCGTTGCCATGCTGTCACATCATCGATTTCCGGCAATCGAAGGTCATGTCTTTTAGTTTGTTTGTTATATATCAGTTGCTCATTGGGTTTTAAAACGACATTGGATATCAAGTTGTTGAATTCCACCTTTACACTACCTTCCAGCAAAGTGGCAATCAATTCGTTATTTTCGGGATAAGCGTTTACGTTGAACTCTGTTCCCAAAGCCGTAACCTGACAGTCATTGGCTTTCACGATAAAAGGATGTTTTTTATCCGGTTTCACTTTAAAATTGGCTTCACCTATCAAATACACGCTTCTGGTATCTCCGGTAAACTGTTCCGGATACAACAGCGTACTTTTTGAGTTCAACATTACATGTGTGCCGTCGGGCAATGTCAGTTCTTGAATTTCTGCTGTCGGTATATAGCATTCGACCAAATCCACCTCCGGCCTGTTTTTCTCCAATATCAGATAAACAGAAACAGACGACACGGCCAATAAAAGAATCGCTGCGGCTCTCCATATCAACAGCTGATATTTCTTGTGAGGGATGGAAGGAATCACACCTATGTTTTGTTGCATCCGGCGTATTGATTGCTCCATTCCGCCAGGAACCTTTTGTTCTCCGGCTTGTTTCCAGAGTCCGCGAAGTGCTTCGTTTTTCTCATCGGCATGCTCCTCATCGGCCAGCCATTGCTGCACTTTCTTTTGCGTATCGGCCGAATAGTCATTCTGCCCGAACAAGTCGATGAGTTGTTTAATATAGTTCTTCATGAATCTTTTCTTTCTTTTAATTCCGGGGGCTTTATATACTAAATACAACTACGATTGGCACACTACTTAAAAATATTTGCCAAAATGATAAAAAAGAGTAGCGCTTTCTTTAATTCGATCAATGCCAAGTAAACTTGATGTTCTACGGAACGTATGGAAATATCGAGTTTTCCGGCTATTTCCTTGTGACTTAATCCGCTGAAACGACTCAACTCGAAAATTTCCCTCCTGCGTTTGGGCATCTTCTCCAGAGTGAGCCGGATAATCAGCAACATCTCCTTATAATATACGTCATTCAGGATTCCTTCTTTTTCTGTCAGTTCATAAAGAAATGTTTTTTCGGCCTGTTCCGTTTGGTAGTCTTGTTCTACCTGTCGGTGCTTAAAGATGTTGAGCACCATATTCTTGGTCATGGTAAAGAGGTAGCTGTCCGGTTCACGGTCGTTGTCCAGCCACAGTTCGGGTTTGGTCCAAAGTTTGCAAAAGACGTCCTGTGCCACATCCTCCGCATCGTCCTCGGACTTGAGTAGCATTCGGGCGAAGTTTTTTACAGTTGGGAAATATGCAGTAAAAAAACTCTGAAACTGTATTTCAATCCGCCTATCATTATTTTCCATCTTTTTTATAGTATTTTCGGCATTAACAGTCAAGGGTATGATTCGTTTCTTCAAAACGCTTATCATGCGAAAGCCAGAAAAACACGGCAGTGTGCTATGCGTCACAAAAAAAGAAAGCAGGCTTTGTGGATTCGTGACTGGAGAAACTGTTTTCTGCACCAATTTTTCGATTCCGCAAAGATAAGCAGTTTACGCTCAATTCCAAAAGTCCGTGGGAACTTTTGGAATTGAGCCTTTTTTTAGTGTTTTGTTCAATCGCGATGTTTTTTGTTGAGAATTAGTACTAAGTGTTTATCGAGAGGCTTCCCTTGCGAGAGATATCTGTATGACGGCTTTGATGTATATATATATCCACCTCGCTGCGAATATATGCCGAGCGTGCTGCATATATATTTCCAGCCAAGGGCATCTATATAGCGAGCCGAGGTGAAGAGGAGAGACATCTAAGATGTAAATGTTTTTCTCTTCCATTAATTCCGCAGTCATTTTTCTCACAAGAAAAAGGACTGCGAAATTAAGGTTCATTATATGAAGACCGCTTATATCGAATATCGCAAGATTTTATTTACTTTGCAGAACTTTAGTTCCTGCCGGCATCTTGCAGATGTTTCTTCGGACACTTTTATAAGAAAAAGAAAAGAACCAATGAAGAAGCCGATAGAAACAGAAAAGGAAAATCCGCAGGTTCTTGATATATCACGCCCTAATGATGTCCGCGATGAAAAAAAAATGGTTGAAGGCGGTACTTTGGTTATTGCTTACTCCTATACTGCTGTTTGTATTGCTGATGATATTGCTTTATGTGCCTCCCGTGCAGAACTTCATACGAAAACAGGCCACAGCAATCGCATCGCATGCCACGGGTATGGACATTTCCGTGGAACGAATCGACCTGCGCTTTCCTTTGAACTTGCTGGTACACGGTGTGTTGGTGGTGCAACCCGAAGACAGTGTCCGCCATGTACAACACCCTGATACGTTGCTAAGCCTCGGAAGTTTAAACGTGCGCATACAAGCATGGCCGTTGCTGGAAGGAAAGATAAAGGTGGACGGCGTCAGCCTGAAACAAGCAACAGTAAACTCTTCGAACTTACTGGAGGGTATCCGGATAAAAGGTGCGCTGGGGCACTTTTTCCTTGCAACTCACGGCATAGACCTGAATACGGAAGAAGCCGTGCTGGGTGACGTACAGCTGAGTGACACCCACATGCAAGTGATACTGGCCGATACCTCCCAAACCCCGAAAGATACTGCCGAAACAGCCTTGAATTGGCGAATTTCCCTTCATGCCCTGAAGCTGAAAAACGTCTCCGTCGATTTGCGCATGCCTCTCGACTCCATGTACCTGACCACACACATTGCCAATGCCGAGCTGAACAATGCCGATGCCGATTTGAAACGGCATTTTTATGGCTGGCGCCGTTTCCTGTTGTCAGGGGCTTCCGTGAGCTATGACACCGGCCATATAACTTTCCATACCGCAATGCCGGCAGACAGTACGAATGTGAAACCAACCGAAGGTTTCGACCCTTCGCACATTGCTCTTCACGACATCCGCCTTTCCATCGACTCAATGTTGTATGGGAGCAAAGAAATGAATGCCGTTATTCGCGAATGCTCCATGTACGAACGTTCCGGACTGAGTATCACTTCCCTTACCGGACATTTCTTTGCCGATTCCACCCGCATCCGCATCCCTTCACTGAAGCTGCTCACGTCGCATAGCGAGATGAGCTTTGCTGCGCATGCCCACCGTGAAGCGCTTACTTTGTCCGCTACCGGAGACCTATTTGCCCGCCTGCATGCCCGCATCGGCAAGCAGGACATGCTGCTGTTTGCCGGCGGATTGCCCCAAAGCTTCAAAGAAGCCTATCCTTTCCGTCCTTTAGTGATTCATGCCGGTGTGGAAGGAAGCCCGAAACAATTACGATTATCCCGCCTCACCGCCGACCTGCCCGGTGCGTTTTCCCTGAACGGAAGCGGTGAATTCCGGAATTTGGCAGACAGCCTGAAGCGCAACGGAAGCATTGACCTCGAAATGCAGACGCAAGACCTGAACTTCCTGACAAGACTTGCCGGACATACTCCCGATGGTTCCGTTGCGGTGCCCGACAGCATGAACCTGACAGCTCGCTTTGCATTGGACGGTTCGCAATGCACGACCGCCTTTAAACTGCAAGAGCAGGAAGGGGTTCTTAACCTTGATGTCTCTTATGATCTTTCCACCGAGGCCTATCATGCCGATTTGGTGGCCGATGCTTTACAAATCCATCACTTCCTGCCCAAAGACTCCATCTATACCTTGTCGGCAAATGTATCAGCCAAAGGAAAAGGCATAGACTTCACATCCCGCAAGGCCGTTGCCGAATTGGATGCCTCGCTGGAAAAACTGCAATACGGATATTGGAATATCTCCGATGTAGACCTACGTGCATCTCTCCGTTCATCCGTAGCCACCGTACACTTGGCCGGCAACAACGTTTTGCTGAAGATGCGTGGAGATGTGAATATGCGCCTCGACCGGAAGTATCCGGACGGTAGACTACAGATTGATGTGGAGGACGTGGACCTACATAAATTGGGCTTTGCCCCCCGCCCCTTGAAGTATCCGTTCGCTTTCCGGCTGGGAGCAGAAACCGGACGTGACTCCGTCAACCTCAAACTCGATGCCGGCGACTTGAATTTGCGATTCAAGGCACACTGCTCTTTGAAAAAATTCTTGGCACAGTCCGATGAATTCTCTACAATGCTGATGAAGCAGTTACAAGCAAGGAAGCTGAATCACGCCGACCTCCGCCAAGTACTTCCAACGGCCGACATGCAGCTCTCTGCAGGAAACAGGAATCCGGTCAGCTATTATTTGGCAACGCAGGATGTCTCGTTCGATGACATGAGTTTGGGATTCGATTTCACTCCCGAACTCGGCATCAACGGACGCACGGCCATCCATAAACTGCGTGTGGACTCCCTGCAACTTGACACCATTTTCTTCGACGTGAAACAAGATACTGCTTGCATGAAGTTACAGGGCGGTGTCATCAACGGCCCCAAGAACCCTCAGTTCGTCTTTCGCAGTACGCTGACGGGAGAGATTCGCAATGAAGATGCGGAACTGACCATGAATTATACCGATAAGCAAGGGAAAACCGGTGTGTTGCTTGGCCTCAACGCACGGTCGTTGACCGAAGGGCATGGCAAGGGAGACGGACTCCTGCTGCGTGTGACGCCTGCCGAGCCCATCATCGCTTTCCGCAAGTTCCGTTTTGTGGATGAGAGCAATTGGATTTACCTGCATAAGAACATGCGCGTCTATGCCAATGTAGATATGGACAGTGACGACGGCCTATGCTTCCGCATGCAGTCCGACAGGAGCGACACCCTTTCGTTGCAGAACATCAACCTCGAATTGATTCGTCTACGCCTGAACGAACTTACAGACGTGCTTCCTTATATGCCGCGACTGACCGGGTTATTCTCTACCGAAGTCAGCTATGTGCAAACCGCCACTTCCCTGCAAATATCTGCCGAAGCCAATATAGAGAAACTGACATACGAACGGCAACCTGTGGGCGACTTGGGACTGGGTATCACTTGGCTGCCCGGTGATAAGAACAAACATTACCTGAATACCTATTTCACTTGCGACAACCGGCAGGTAATGACGGCCGACGGCGTCCTGACCCGGAAGGGCGGTAAGGACTCATTGGAAATCACTACCGACTTTGAACATTTCCCGTTGAAGATGGCGAATGCTTTTATCCCCGACCGCATGGTGGCATTCACCGGAGGTGTGGGTGGAGGATTACAGATCAGCGGAACGCTTGATAAGCCCAAGGTCAACGGTGACATATTATTGGACAGCGTATCTGTTTATGCCCGTCAGGCAGGAGCACGCTATCGGTTGGATAACCGTCCCTTGCAGATAAGAGACAACCGTCTGGCGTTTGATAAGTTTGCCATTTACACAACGAGCCAGAATCCGTTCACCATCGATGGGAACATCAATTTCCGAAACCCGGAACACCCTACTGCCAACCTCAACCTAAGGGCTGAGAACTATACGCTGCTGGATGCACGACGCACCCGCGAGAGTTTAATCTACGGAAAAGTGTTCGTTGACCTGCGTGCCACAGTAAGAGGGCCGCTCGATGGGTTGACCATGCGTGGCAACATGAATCTGCTTGGCAATACGAACGTCACGTATGTCCTGACCGATTCTCCGCTTACGGTGGAAGATCGTCTTGACGGACTGGTGACCTTTACTTCCTTTGCCGATACCGCTTCGGTGAAGGGGACAGACACTCCGACCATGTCCTTAGGAGGATTGAATATGTTGATGTCCGTCCACATAGACGACGCCGTACGCCTGCGCGCCGACTTGAGTCCTGACCGCAGCAAGTATGTTGAATTAGAAGGAGGAGGCGACCTGAATTTGCAGTACACCCCGCAGGGAGACATGACCCTTACAGGACGCTATACGCTTTCGGGCGGTTCGATGAAATACTCGCTGCCTGTCATCCCGTTGAAGACATTCCGGTTCATCCCGGGCAGTTACGTAGACTGGAGAGGCAATGTCACGAATCCCACTTTGAACCTCAAAGCCACAGAACGCGTGCGTGCTTCCGTATCGGACGGTGCGGACGGTAATGCCTCGCGCATGGTGAACTTTGATGTATCCATATCCATCAAGAATCGTTTGGATTCGCCCGAACTCGTTTTCGACATTTCCGCACCCGAAGATGCCACGGTAGAGAACGAGTTGCAAAGCATGGGAGCCGAAGAACGCAGTAAACAGGCCATTGCCATGCTTGCCACGGGCATCTACCTGAACAGCGGTGCCAAAGGAGGAGGCCTGACGATGGGTGCTGCACTGAACAGCGTGCTTCAAAGCCAGATAAACTCTCTTGCCGGAGGGCTGAAGAATGCCAATATCAGCGTGGGAGTGGAAGACCACAAGTCAGCCGAGACCGGTGATATACAGAAAGACTTCAGCTTCCGCTATTCACAGCGTTTCTTCAACGACCGTGTGCAAATCATCATCGGTGGCAAGGTATCTACCGGAGCCAATGCGACGAATAGTGGAGAATCGTTCATCGACAATATTTCGTTGGAATATCGCCTCGATATGTCGGGTACCCGCTATGTGCGCATCTTTTATGATAAGAACTATGAAAGTGTGCTCGACGGTGAGATAACCGAAACGGGCGTCGGCCTTGTACTCCGCAAGAAGATGGAGCGTTTGGGCGAGCTTTTCATCTTCAGAAGGAGGAAGAAAGCTTTGACGGAGTGAGTGTCCTTACCGGCTTATGCGATGCCTTCATAATTCACGGAAAGAATACCTGCATCTTTATAACGACAAGAACAGAAAAAGAATGAGACGACTGATAATACACATAATAAGCATAATGCTCCTCGTAGCTTGCTCTACTACAAAGCATCTGCCTGAGAGAGAAGTGCTGTACACCGGGCAGAAATCCACGATATTCCTGAATCCGGGCAAGACATCGGTTGGAGAAACGGCGATGGTGGAAGTCGAAGCTGCTCTTTACAAAGCTCCCAACAACTCAATCTTCGGCATACGCTACCCTTTTCCCTTGGGCTTATGGGTGTACAACAGCTTTCAGAAGTATGAGAAAGGACCGGGCAAATGGATTTTTGATAAGTTTGCCGCCACTCCGGTATTGCTCTCTACCGTCAATCCGGATATTCGCCGGAAAGCTGCCGCCAACTTGCTGCGCGATTATGGCTATTTCAATGGGAAAGTAAGTTATAAGACTTTCGTAAACCCGAAAGATTCACTGAAAGTGAAGCTGCAATATACGGTAGATATGCGTAATCCCTATTTTATAGATACGGTGTGTTATCGGGGATTCAGCCAACGCTCTACCCGTATCATGGAGATGGGACGCCGCTATTCGCTGATCAGCCCGGGAGAGCAGTTCAATGTTGTCGATTTGGACGGAGAGCGCACCCGCATCAGTACTTTGCTACGCAATGTGGGCTGTTATTACTTCCGTCCGGACTACCTGACATTCCAGGCAGATACGACAATGGTGCCCGGAGGACATGTGCAGATGCGCATGACACCGGTGCCCGGTATGCCCAAGATAGCTGAGAAGCCCTTCTACGTGGGCGAGACATCGGTGCATCTGCTTGGAAAGCAAGGAGAAGAACCCAATGACAGCATAACATACAAAGATTTGACTATCCACTATCACGACAAGCTACGGGTGCGTCCCAACATGCTTTACCGATGGCTGAACTATCAGGGTTATCGCCGTAAACGCCAGTTGCAAGACAGTGCAGGCATTGCCCGCCGACGGTCCATGCAAAATATGTATAGCTTGTATCGGCAGACCCGTGTGCAGGAACGTCTTGCAAATGTAGGCATATTCCGCTATGCGGAGATGCTATATATACCACGCGACACGACATTCGCCTCCGACACATTGGATATGAAAATCGTTGCCGCTTTCGACAAGCCATACGATGCCGAATTGGACTTTAATGTCGTGATGAAGAGTAACAGCCAGACCGGCCCCAGTGCCTCTTTTACGGTAACGAAGAATAACGTTTTCGGCGGTGGTGAGAGCTGGAATGTAAAGTTGAATGGTTCGTATGAGTGGCAGACGGGGAAGGACCGTTCTTCTCTGATGAACAGTTACGAGATGGGTATCTCCTCTTCGCTTATCTTCCCGCGCGTGGTCTTTCCGCGTATGGGTGACCGCGAATATGATTTTCCTGCCACAACCACTTTCCGTCTGTATGCCAACCAAATGAACCGGGCCAAATATTACAAACTGCTGGCTTTCGGAGGGAATGTCACTTATGATTTCCAGCCCAAACCTACCACCAAGCACAGTATTACCCCCTTCAGACTGACATTCAATGTATTGCAGAACCCCACAGCAGAATTCGATGCACTACGTGCCAAAAATCCGGCACTCTACGTCAGTCTGCGCGACCAGTTCATCCCAGCAATGGAGTATACTTATACATACGATAATGCCTCGGTGCGCGGAAAGCGTAACCCCATCTGGTGGCAGACGTCCATCGTGTCGGCCGGCAATCTCACGTCAGCAGTTTACCGTCTGTTCGGACAATCCTTCAAAAAGGAGGGGAAAGAGCTCTTCGGTGTGCCTTTCGCCCAATTCCTGAAACTGAATTCAGAGTTTCGCTATCATTATCGAATAGACCGTAATAACAAGATAGCTTCGCGCATTGCAGCCGGGGTAATCCGCTCTTACGGAAATGCAATGACTGCTCCCTACACGGAACAATTCTACATCGGAGGTGCCAACAGCGTAA
Organism: Prevotella heparinolytica; assembly: GCF_002998535.1. NCBI lineage: Bacteria > Pseudomonadati > Bacteroidota > Bacteroidia > Bacteroidales > Prevotellaceae > Prevotella > Prevotella heparinolytica. Next base: position 1,918,264 of record NZ_CP027234.1, read on the forward strand.
GAGCGTTCTCGGTGCGCAGCGTAGGTCCCGGAGGCTATCCGCCCGAAGATACTCAAAAGTACACTTACATCAATCATGTAGGTGATATCCGCATGGAAGCCAATCTGGAGTATCGCTTTCGCATCATCAGCGATTTGCACGGAGCCATCTTTCTGGATGCCGGCAACGTGTGGCTGATACGCAAGGATGAAAACCGTCCGAACGGCGAACTAACTTGGAAAAACTTTCCCAAACAGATAGCTTTGGGAACAGGCGCCGGCCTGCGCTATGACATGGATTTTCTGGTCTTCCGTCTGGACCTGGGCATCGGACTGCACAATCCGTATGACACCGGAAAGTCGGGCTACTACAATATCCCCCGTTTTAAGGATAGCATGGCATTGCATTTTGCCATCGGTTATCCTTTTTAAGGAAACTTGAAAACAAAAGATAATCATTTCTTTTTTTTTGATACCTTACCTTTATAAAGCGGAAGCCGGCAAAACGGCCTTATCCATATTTGACATAACAAGCACATTGCACACATTCTATCTTGATGCCCTCTGCTGGAAGTATAGATGCAGCACGCTCGGCATATACATGCTGCACGGTGGAGATATATCTAACATCTGATATCTATCCTATACTAACTTCAGTAACTTCAGTATTGAGAAAAGTACATAAAGGAAGAGTTTCTTTTATTGGATTTTAACAATAAATTCTTTACTTTTACACCCGTTTCATTTGAATTAATCCCGACAATGATTCCAGAGCCAGAAGTTGTAGAGGAATTTGCCTCCGGCAGCCATGAAGCCTTCCACCGGATATTCAAGCTGTTTTATCCTAAAGTATATGCTTTTATACGAGGATTTATAAAGGATGCGTACGAATCGGAGGATTTAACCCAAATTGTATTCATCAAGCTATGGGAAAAGAGAGAGGCTTTTCTCAAGGTTCATCATTTTGACTCTTATCTGTTTACGCTAACCAAATATACGGTCTACAATTATATTTCGGCAAAAAAGACTGATGTGTCATGGAATGAAAACAACATCCCGGAAACATCCGACGAATATACGCCCCATGACGAGCTGATAGCGAAAGACCTGCAACTGCTGATGGATATGGTGGTGAGCAAAATGCCGCCCAAAAGAAAACTGATTTATGAATTAAGCAGAAAGAAAGGGCTATCCAACGAACAAATAGCAGAAAAGCTGGGAATACAGAAAAAGACAGTGGAAAATCATCTGAACATTGCTCTGAACGAACTTAGAGAAACCCTTTCGCTCTCCGTTTTACTTTATTTAATATTGTCGGCTTAGGTGTGACGCAGCATCCGGATGTCTTCTATAATATATAATACGAAAAATGAATAACTACATACATAAGATAATAGACTTCTTCTTTCATCATGATGTCTCCGACGAAATGGCAACCCGGGTATATAGACGCATGGTTTCTCCTACAGAAGATAAAATGAGGGAAGAAGCCGTTGCACGTATCTGGAACAAATTGAACAATGCCTCCTGCCCCGAAGAGAAAATAGAGAAGGCTTTTCATCAGTTAGAGTCTTCTATCAAAGATGAAAAGCGAACAGAATCCGTGGCAGCACCCAAACGCAAGCAGATTCTGAGAAGGATCAGTCCGGTCAGGGTGGCTGCCTTTTGGACCATCCCCCTAATCATGGCATGCCTTTCTGCCTACTACTATTACTCTACCCAAAGCTATGTGGCACAAAAGCTGTCCGAAGTGACTTACGTGCAACATTATGCCGCCATAGGAACACGCAACGAAGTGCTTTTGCCCGACGGAAGTAAAGTGTGCCTCAATGCGGGAACATTATTGATTTATCCCTCCACATTCGCTTCTGAAGCCCGGAGTGTCTATCTCTCGGGAGAAGCATTTTTTGAGGTCGCAAAAGACAAAGAGCATCCTTTCACCGTCACGACCAATCATTTGACCCTGAAGGTGCTCGGCACCACATTCAACGTTTCTGCCTACCCTGACAACAATCAGGTAATGGCCACTTTAGAGACCGGAAAATTGCAGGTGAAAGTGAATGAACAACCGGCAGAATATTTTTTAGAGCCTAACGACCAATTAATCTATACACCCGCCACCGGAAAGATACAACGGCATAAGATCAACACCGCATTGTACTCCAACTGGAAGACGGGTGGACTCTTCTTCGGCAACACACCGTTCAGCGATGTATTGCATACACTGGAGCGTGTCTACGGAGTAAAATTCCAACTACACACGTCTGCTTACCAAAATCAAAGCCTGAGAGTTCATTTCAACAAGGACGAATCGTTAGAGCATGTACTTCAAATCATAAAGATATTGATTCCGGGCATAGAATATGAGATTGCGGACAAAAACATATACGTAAAGTGAGCCGTTAGCGTTTATTAACAAAATACTCTTAGGTGTAGTTTCTTCTCATGCGGTCTTTATAATGTACGTACACCTTTTTTGTTACTAAATCTAATTAAAATGAAGAAGAAATTAGTCAGAGTATTATGGACTATGGCATTGGCCTTAGTCGGCAGTTTCCCGGTCAATGCACAGAAAGTTTCCTTCAATGGAGAACGTCTGTCTTTAAAGCAAGCGTTTGAAAAAATCGAATCAGTTTCGAAGTATAAGATTGCTTATAACACCTCCCAATTAGACATCAACAGGCAGGTTGTTCTGAATCAAAAAGAGCAAGACGTATTACAGGTCTTATCTGATTTGCTGAAAGGGACCGATTATTCATATCAAGTGACGGACAACTATATCGTCATCACCCAGAAAGAGAAAAACCGAAAAATCAGAGGCAGCATTAAAGATTCGGCCGGAGAGCCCATCATCGGCGCCAACGTGATTCTGAAAGGAGATGCCACCATCGGAACCATCACAAACATAGATGGGAATTTCGATTTGTCTGTTCCGGCCGATGCCGTTCTGCAAATATCATATGTCGGATACAATACGCTGGACGTTGCCGTGGGCAACCAATCCTCTCTTAACATTGTTCTGAAAGAAGATGCGGCAACGCTGGACGAAGTAGTGATTGTGGGATATGGTTCGCAAAAGAAAGTCAACGTAATCGGTTCCATTGCAGCGGTAGACAGCAAAGCACTGGAATCGCGTGCCGTGGCAGACGTCTCCAATATGCTGACCGGACAGATGTCGGGCGTAACCATTACGCAGGCCAACGGTAATCCGGGACAAGATGCCGGCACCATCCGCATCCGCGGTGTCGGCTCATTCGGAGCAACGCCCAACCCTTTAATCTTGGTGGATGGGCTTCCCGGCTCTTTAAGCGATTTGACACCGGCCGACATTGACAACATTTCGGTTTTGAAAGATGCCTCTTCTGCTGCCATTTATGGTTCACGCGCTGCAAACGGCGTCATTTTAGTCACAACCAAGAAAGGAAAGGAAGGTAAGGCCCACATTACCTACAATGGTTCGGTAGGTATGAGTCAGGCTACGGAGTTGCCCGAACTGGCCCATTCATATGAATACGCGGAATTTTATAATATGGCCACGCAAACCAATTCGTACACCCCCGAAATGATTCAAAAATATCGCGACGGGGCAGACCCTGACAACTATGCAGACGAAAGGTATCTCGAAGACCTATTGGGAGGGCATGCACTGCAAACCAAGCACGAATTGAGCGTCAGCGGCGGTACGGAAAAAGTACAATACATGGCATCGCTGGGCTACTTGCGCCAAAACGGTTTGCTGGCTCGCAACTATTATAACCGCTATAACGGGCGTGTCAACCTAAGCGCAGAATTGACAAAGAACTTAAGACTGCAAATCCACTTGAGCGGAATGGCTTCCGACCGTCACGAGCCGTCTACTCCGGGCATCTTGGACAACGGAGGATTTAAAGGTATCATATCCAATGCTGTCCGTTTTCCGGGCTTAACCCCGACTTATCTACAGAATGGCGAAATAGGCTTAGGCCCTAAACTGCAAGGAACACCTGTGGCATGGATGAATTGCGCATCGACATACAGTGAAGATTATGATAAGTTTACAAACAACATCGAACTGTCGTATCAACCGATAAGCGGCCTGAGACTGAAAGTAATCGGAGGTTATAACTATACGTTGGGACATGTCCGCCATTATCGTTGCGACATGGTTCTCACCGGTGGAAAGAGCACTGGCCCTTCGACATTGAACGATGAGATGGCACGCACGGTCTATAAGACCTTTCAGGCCGTGGCCGATTATGAAAAGACCTTAGGCAAGCACAACGTTGCCGCATTGGTGGGATATACATGGGAAGACGAGGGACAGCGTAACTTGTCGGGAACCCGTAACAATTTCCCTTCTGATGACGTGCCTTTCTTAAATGCCGGTGGAGCAGACGGACAGACCAATCAGGGTGGAGGTTATGATTGGGCTTTGCAATCCATATTCGGCCGTTTGACTTACAACTACGACCAACGTTATTTATTTGAAACCACCATGCGCTATGACGGCTCTTCCCGTTTCCCGACAAACAGCAAGTACGGTTTCTTCCCTTCTGTGGCTGCCGGATGGCGCATTTCAGAAGAACAATTCTGGAAAGAGAACGAGCACTTGGCTTTTATCAACAACCTGAAGCTGAAAGCCTCTTATGGCGTATTGGGTAACAACAACATCGGAAACTATCCCTATCAGTCTGTCTACGCATTAAGTCAGGCACAGAACTATGTATTTGGCGGTGTCTATACACAAGGAGCAGCCGTCACCACTTACGTTGACCCTACTCTGAAATGGGAGCGTACCCGCACGGCCGACATCGGCATTGAAACATCTTTCTTCAACAACAAACTGACATTCAATGCATCGTATTTCTACCGAAAAACCACAGATGTATTATACAAACCAGCCGCAAGCTACTCTTCCATTTTCGGCTTGAGTGTTTCTCAAGTGAATACCGGTGAGCTGGAGAATAAAGGTTGGGAGTTTGAAATTGGACATCAAAACACAATTGGTAAGTTCCGTTATCATATCAACGGCAATTTCTCCATCATCAAGAATAAAGTGCTGACATTGGGAATGGGAAATGTTACCCAGAACAATGGCATGATAGGTAATGGCAACGACTTGTTCATCGGCTATCCGATGCAGATGTTTTATGGTTACAAGACAGACGGCGTTTTCCTCACGAATGATGAAGTAAAAGACTGGCACGACCAAAGCGCGATAGCCAAAGGCTCTAAAGCCGGAGACATCCGCTACGTTGACACCACCGGAGACGGTAAGGTTACGCCGGACGATAAAGTATTCTTAGGTTCCCGTATTCCTAAATACACTTTCGGCCTGAACTTTGGCGGAGAGTATAAGGGCTTCGACCTTAGCGTATTGCTTCAAGGAGTTGCCAAAGTACAAGGCATGCTGTCTGTCTATGCAGGCCACGCTTTCTATCAGGAAGGAAATATCCAGAAATGGCAAATGGAGAATTGTTGGAATGTGCAGCAAGACAACCGTTACCCTGAATATCCCCGATTGGAAGTCATGTCTAATGCCGGCAGCAACAATACTTTGACTTCGGACTTTTGGGTATTGGATGCTTCCTACTTAAAAGTACGCAATGTTTCGTTAGGCTATACATTGCCCATCCAAACAGCAAAAAAGCTGAGAACAAACGGCATACGTTTCTATCTGTCGATGGACAATCCTTTCACTTTCAAGAGCTATCGTAAAGGATGGGATCCTGAAAATACGGACAACGACGGGCAATACTATCCTACTATGTCGACTTATACCATGGGATTAATATTAAAATTCTAATGCTTTATGAAAAGATTTATATATATAGTTCTTACAGTTTTCTCTGCTTCATTTTCATTTCAGGCATGTGATTTGGAGCGCTATCCTTTAACAGATTTGTCGGAAGATAAATTCTGGAATGATGATAAAAATGCCGAATTGGCGTTGACGTCCTTATACAGAGGCAGTATTACAAACGGAGTGGAATTTAATGTCTCCGATTTCTGGTCATATCACGGCTTGCTGTTTATGGAGCACTTGACGGACAATGCCTACGACCGTCGCGGCGAGAACAATCCGTTCTTCAGCATATCCAGCGGCAAGTTACTGAACAATAACGCTTTTATCAAGAACTATTGGTCCTCGGCCTACAAGCGCATAGGCTTGTGCAATCGCTTCCTCGAAGGTATTGCCACCGCTCCCGACTCGGAACGAAAAACACGGATGATTGCCGAAGCCCGCTTCCTGCGTGCCACTCAATATCATTATTTGGCAAGCTATTTCAAAGATGTACCATTAGTAACCAGGACATTGAGCGGTGAGGAAGCGAATACGGTTACGAAAGAAACACAGGCCAATATTTTGTCTTGGTGTATGACCGAATTCAAGGAAGCAGCTGCAAATCTTCCACGCTTTAAAGACATTCCCAACAGTCAAACAGGCCGTGCCTGCAAACAAGCCGCTTTGGCTTTTCTGGGCAGAACCTGCATGCTCAAGCAAAATTGGGCAGAGGGTGCTGCCGCATATAAAGAAATAATCAGTTATGGCGACAACTCGATCCATCCGACCTACAAGGAACTTTTCATGCCAGAAACCGGAGTAGGCAATCAAGAAAACATCTTCTATATCTCTTATCTGGAAAACTACTTTGGTTGCGGCGTCCCCCAACATATTTTGTCTGCCAAAGATGGCGGATGGAGTTTGTCCAACCCATCGGCGGGGCTATTCGAGTCTTATGAGTTCAAAGACGGAACTCCGTTCAGCTATGACGACCCGCGCTACGACCCCAAAAGTTTAGGTAAAGACCGTGACCCACGCTTGGACTATACCATTTATTACAACGGAGCAACTTTCATGGGAACGGAATATCGCATGCATCCGGACTATGAAGCGTCAAAAAAAGAACGGTTGGATTATTCTTCTGAAGCATCCAGAACAGGCTTTATGTGGCGCAAATATTTCGATGGGAATCCTATCAACGATTTAAAGAGCTATAGTGCCGTGACTCCCGTCATCAGATATGCAGAAGTATTGCTAAGCTATCTGGAATGTATGATCGAAAGCGGACAGGCCATCGAACAGTCTTTATTGAATGCAACCATTAATCTTGTGCGCGGACGTGCCGACGTAAAGATGCCGCCAATTACAGAAACGAACCCGGATAAATTGCGTGAATTGGTTCGTCGGGAACGTCGTATCGAATTGGCCTACGAAGGTATAAGATATTGGGATTTGCTACGCTGGAATATAGCTCACGAGGTGCTTGTCGGCGAGGTATGGGGTGCTCCTTATCCTAATTCTAAAGCCTATGCGTCCTCCAGTAAGTTTATAGACCCGACAGGCCATTTCCGTTGGTATGTAGGAAGGCGGGATTTTCGCAATCCTCAAGATTACAGATGGCCCGTTCCATTGTCTGAACAAAATATAAATCCTAACTTGCGCGAATAATTCCAATCATCAAGGAGGTGCGTCAAAAAAAAGACGCCTGCAACATAATAAGGAGCAGAATTGCCCGGTATTCATACGATTCTGTAAATGAATATAGTGAGTGCTGTGTGATTCTGCACCTGAAAAAAGGATTATAAAAACCTATCCGACAAAAACAGCTTATGAAAAACCAACACTTAGCATTCACTCTTCTCGCACCGATAGTATGTTCTGCTTTGCCAACAAAAGCCCAAAACATAAAAAGCAACAAAGTGACCAACCGAGAACGACCTAATGTGATCATTATTCTGGCTGACGACTTAGGCTACGGAGATTTAGAATGTTATGGCGCAAAAAATGTGCAAACTCCTAATGTCAATCGTTTGGCCGGCCGGGGCATTCGCTTCACCAATGCACATGCCATAGCTGCCACCAGCACCCCTTCACGTTATTCCATATTGACGGGCGAATACGCCTGGCGCCGTCCCGACACGGACGTAGCCGCCGGAAATGCCGGAATGATTATCCGCCCCGAACAATATACGATGGCAGATATGTTCAAGAACGCCGGATATACCACTTGCGCCATCGGCAAATGGCACTTAGGACTGGGTGACAAAACGGCCCGGCAAGACTGGAATGCTCCGCTCCCTGCCGCCTTAGGAGATTTGGGATTCGATTACCACTACATCATGGCAGCAACAGCCGACCGCGTCCCATGCGTATTTATAGAAAACGGGAAAGTGGCAAACCATGACCCTTCTGCCCCTATTGAGGTGAGCTATACACAAAACTTCGCGGGAGAGCCTACGGGAGCCCGAAATCCGGAGTTGCTTTATAATCTGAAACCGAGCCACGGACATGACATGGCCATTGTAAACGGCATCAGCCGCATCGGTTTCATGAAAGGTGGCGGCAAAGCTCTTTGGAAAGATGAAAACATAGCAGACTCCATCACGAGCCATGCCATAGAGTTCATAAGGAAACATCAAAACGAACCGTTCTTCATGTACTTTGCCACCAATGACATTCATGTCCCCCGCTTTCCGCACGAGCGATTCCGAGGCAAAAGCCCGATGGGGCTGCGTGGAGATGCCATCGTTCAGTTCGACTGGTCTGTGGGGCAACTAATGAACACGCTGGACAAACTCGGTTTAACAGAAAACACACTAATCATCCTGTCGAGCGATAACGGTCCTGTAGTAGACGATGGTTACGACGATAAAGCGGAAGAGTTATTGAACGGACATACACCTTCCGGTCCGTGGAGAGGGAATAAGTACAGCGCATTTGAAGGAGGCACTGCTGTTCCCACCATTGTGCATTGGCCTAAAAAAATAAAAGAAAGCAGTGAATCGGATGTACTGATGTCACAGATCGACTGGATGGCCTCTTTAGGCGCTTTGGTAAATGCCGTTTTTCCCCAAGGCAGCGCATCCGACAGCCATAACCGCATCGGCAACCTGCTGGGAACAGACAACACCGACCGTCCCTGGATAGTGGAGCTTGCCGCCAATCATGTATTGTCCGTTCGCACCAAAGAGTGGAAATACATCGAACCGAACGATGGACCTGCCATGATACAGTGGGGACCGAAGATTGAAACCGGAAATTCAAGTACCCCGCAGCTTTATGATATGAAAAAAGACCGATACGAGCGTGTCAATATGGCTTCACAACATCCGGACGTTGTGTATAATATGCAGAATATTCTTCGAAGAGTACGTAATAAGACAATAAAGATAAAATAGTCACGATTAAAGCAAAAGACTGCCCGTCATTGTGGAATTTTGCCTAATGACGGGCAGTCTTCCCCATCCCATCTATTCCCACTCTTTTTATATTCCTTTCTTTAGCCCCCTCTTCCTCCAATAGAAAAAACCGCAATAGCTTCCTGACCGGATAAAACAGGCAACGTTGTGCACCGGATTAATCGGCCAAACGTGGGCGACATCAAGAAACCTATCCCTACGCAAGAAGTATAAAGAATAAAAATACCACAAATTTTAGCCGTTTTTGTATATTATATCTCAAAAAATCGCTACTTTTGCGGCATTCTCAGAATAATTATACAAAACATGAAGAAAAAAGCAAGTAGGTTAGAGGCCATCAAAATGATTATTTCAAGCAAAGAACTCAGTTCACAAGAAGAATTGTTGTCTGCTTTGGAAAAGGAAGGTTTTGAGTTGACGCAAGCCACCTTGTCACGCGACTTGAAGCAGCTGAAAGTTGCAAAAGCAGCAAACATGAACGGGAAGTATGTATATGTATTGCCCAACAACATCATGTATAAACGCCTCAATGAGCAAAGCACCAGTGAGATGCTTATGACGAGCGGTTTCATCTCGCTTCAGTTCTCCGGCAATATCGCCGTCATCCGCACCCGCCCCGGATATGCCAGCAGCATGGCCTACGACATCGACAACCGCGAATGCCCCGCCATCTTGGGAACCATTGCCGGAGACGATACTATTATGCTGGTGCTACACAAAGCAGCATCGCACGACGAGGTGCTCGGCTTTCTGTCTCAAATCATTCCGAACATCCAATAACATATATAATGAAAAAGCAAAATGAAAGGATAAGAGGTGTTCTCTTGTTCTTCATCTCTAATCAATGAATAGAAATGGATTCGAAACAAATCGATGTAATGGTGGCAGATGCCTCACATGAAATTTACGTGGACAAGATACTGGAGACCATCCGCGAAGCAGCCAAGGTGCGCGGAACAGGCATCGCAGAGCGTACACACGAATACGTAGCCACCAAGATGAGGGAAGGAAAAGCCATCATTGCTTTGTGTGGCGAGGAGTTCGCCGGCTTCACCTATATAGAAAGTTGGGGAAACAAACAATACGTGGCAACCTCGGGTTTGATAGTGCATCCCGATTACCGAGGATTAGGACTGGCCAAACGCATCAAGACGGCCTCTTTCCGTCTGGCACGCCTGCGATGGCCCAATGCCAAGGTATTCAGCCTCACCAGCGGGGCGGCCGTGATGAAGATGAATACCGAGCTGGGCTACGTTCCCGTCACCTTCAACGAGCTGACGGATGACGACGCCTTTTGGAAAGGTTGCGAAGGTTGCATCAACCACGATATATTAATGGCTAAGGAGCGTAAATTCTGCATCTGCACGGCAATGCTTTACGACCCGAAGCAACACGAAGACGATAAAATCTAAAAAACGCCAAAGATATGGAAGCAAAAAAGAAGAAAGTAGTAGTGGCGTTCAGCGGCGGTCTGGACACCTCGTTCACGGTGATGTATCTTGCCAAAGAGAAAGGGTACGAGGTTTACGCGGCTTGCGCCGACACCGGAGGCTTCAGTACCGAACAACTGAAGACCAACGAAGAGAATGCCTATAAGCTGGGGGCAAAAGCATACGTCACCCTCGACGTGACGCGGGAGTATTACGACAAGAGCCTGAAGTACATGGTATTCGGCAACGTGCTGCGCAATGGCACATACCCCATCTCCGTAAGTTCCGAACGCATCTTCCAGGCACTTGCCATTGCCCGCTATGCCAACGAGATAGGAGCAGATGCCATTGCCCACGGCTCTACGGGGGCAGGCAACGACCAGATTCGTTTCGACATGACCTTTCTGGTTATGGCGCCGGGCGTGGAAATTATCACACTGACGCGTGACATGGCCCTGAGCCGTCAGGAAGAGATTGATTACCTGAACAAGCATGGCTTTGAAGCCGACTTCGCCAAACTGAAATACTCGTATAACGTCGGTCTGTGGGGCACCAGCATCTGCGGCGGCGAGATTCTGGATTCCGCCAAGGGATTGCCCGAAAGCGCCTACCTGAAGCACTGCCGGAAAGAAGGCAGCGAACAGCTGCGCCTCACCTTCGAGAAAGGCGAACTGAAAGCCGTGAACGACGAGCGCTTCGACGACCCCATCAAAGCCATCCGGAAAGTAGAAGAGACAGGCGCCGCTTACGGCATCGGGCGAGACATGCACGTGGGCGATACGATCATAGGCATCAAGGGGCGTGTTGGCTTTGAGGCCGCCGCAGCAATGCTGATTATCGGCGCTCACCGCTTCCTCGAAAAATATACGTTGAGCAAATGGCAGCAGTACTGGAAAGACCAAGTGGCCAACTGGTACGGCATGTTCCTGCACGAAAGCCAGTATCTGGAGCCGGTGATGCGCGACATCGAGGCCATGCTGGAGTCATCGCAACGCAACGTGAACGGCACGGTCATTCTGGAACTGCGTCCGCTGAGTTTCTCCACCGTGGGAGTGGAAAGCAAGGACGACCTCGTGAAAACCAAATTCGGAGAATATGGAGAGATGCAGAAAGGCTGGACGGCGGAAGATGCCAAAGGCTTTATCAAAGTGACCTCCACCCCGCTACGGGTTTATTACGCCAACCATAAGGACGAAGAATTTTAGTTCTTCTGCCTTGTGAGTGGATTTTCAGAAGCGGACTATCCGAAACGCATTATATTTATACCGAAAAAACAACAGATATTGACAACATGATTAAAGTAGGAATTATCGGCGGAGCCGGATACACGGCAGGCGAACTGATACGCCTGCTCATCAACCACCCCGAAGCGGAAATCGTTTTCATCAACAGTTCGAGCAATGCCGGAAACAAAATCACCGACGTGCACGAAGGCCTGTACGGTGAAACGGATTTGGAGTTTACCGACCGCCTTCCGCTGGACGAAATCGACGTGCTCTTCTTTTGTACCGCACACGGCGACACAAAGAAATTTCTGGAGAGCCACAACCTTCCGGAAGAGCTGAAGATTATCGACCTCTCCATGGACTACCGCATCGCTTCGCCCGAACACGACTTCATCTATGGTCTGCCTGAATTGAACCGACGTGCCACCTGCACGGCAAAGCACGTTGCCAATCCGGGCTGTTTTGCCACTTGCATCCAGTTGGGACTGCTGCCTCTGGCAAAGCACCTGATGCTGAACGACGACATTACGGTGAATGCCATCACCGGAAGCACGGGGGCAGGCGTAAAGCCGGGCGCAACGAGCCACTTCAGTTGGCGCAACAACAACCTGAGTGTCTACAAGGCCTTTGAGCACCAGCACATGCCCGAAATCAAGCAGTCGCTCAAGCAGTTGCAAAACAGTTTCAACTCGGAAATCGACTTCATCCCCTATCGCGGCGACTTCCCTCGCGGCATCTTCGCCACCATCGTAGTGAAGACCAAAGTGGCGTTGGAAGAAATCGTACGCATGTACGAGGAGTATTATGCCAAAGACTCTTTCACGCACATCGTGGAGAAGAACATCGACCTGAAGCAGGTGGTGAACACCAACAAGTGCCTCATCCACTTGGAGAAGCACGGAAACAAGCTGCTCATCATCTCTTGCATAGACAACCTGCTGAAAGGTGCCAGCGGACAGGCTGTGCACAATATGAACCTGATGTTCAATCTGGAAGAGACGGTGGGACTTAAGCTGAAGCCGAGTGCATTTTAAAAAGCCTCTCTTCCCGCAGGAAAGGGAAGGAGGGTAAGGAAAACTGTATTTAATCACATAAAACGATGGTAACTTACCTCTTTAGCTTATGAATTTATTCGATGTATATCCCCTTTTTGACATCCATATCGTCAAAGGAAAAGGTTGCTGTGTATGGGACGAGAACGGAACGGAATATCTCGACCTCTATGGCGGCCACGCTGTCATTTCCATCGGCCACGCCCACCCGCATTATGTAGAGATGATAAGCAGGCAAGTGGCGACACTGGGATTTTATTCCAACTCCGTCATCAACAAATTGCAGCAACAGGTGGCCGAACGGTTAGGAAAGGTCTGCGGCTACGACGACTATTCCTTATTCCTCATCAACAGCGGCGCCGAAGCCAACGAGAATGCCCTGAAGCTTTCTTCTTTCCACAACGGACGGACGCGTGTGGTTTCCTTCAAGAAGGCTTTCCACGGGCGCACCTCGCTGGCGGTGGAGGCCACCGACAATCCTAAAATCATTGCCCCCATCAACGAGTGCGGACACGTGACCTACCTGCCTTTGAACGACATCGAAGCCATGAAGGCGGAACTGGCGAAAGGCGATGTCTGTGCCGTCATCATCGAAGGCATTCAGGGGGTGGGCGGCATACAACTGCCCACCGGCGAGTTTATGCGTGCCCTGCGCAGGGCTTGCACCGAGCACAACACGGTGCTGATTCTCGATGAGATACAGAGCGGATACGGACGCAGCGGCAAGTTCTTCGCCCACCAACATCACGGCATCAAGGCCGACATCATCACCGTGGCCAAAGGCATCGGCAACGGTTTCCCGATGGCAGGCGTACTCATCAGCCCCATGTTCGCTCCTATCCACGGACAGCTTGGCACGACTTTCGGCGGCAACCATCTGGCTTGCAGCGCCGCACTTGCCGTATTGGACGTGATGGAGCAGGAAAACCTTGTGGAGAATGCCGCCAAGGTAGGCGCTTATTTGCAGCAAGAGCTGAAGAAGATGCCGCAAATCAAGGACGTGCGTGGCTTGGGCCTGATGATTGGTCTGGAATTCGAAGCTCCCATCAAGGAGTTGCGGCTGAGACTCCTGAAAGAGCAACACGTGTTTACCGGTGTCAGCGGCACGAACGTGATTCGCCTGCTTCCGCCCCTCTGCCTCAGCCTGAAAGAGGCGGATATATTCCTCGAACGTCTCAGGAGAGTGTTGGAATAAAAGAGAGTAGCGACAAATACAACATACAAAGAGAAGGAGATGTGAATGTTTTGAACACATCTCCTTTTTTCAGGCATAAAGTATCTTCATAACTTCTTTCAGGCACGGAAGCATACGGAATTCTTCGGCTTCATTCATAATGCCGGTTTAAGTTCTACGTTCAAGCCTAAGGCATTTACCATCCTGTAAAAAGTCGCCACACTCGGAACCGTAATCCCTTTTTCCATTCGTGAGATGTATGATTGTCAGTTCCGATACGTTTAGCCAACTCTTCTTGTGTCAAACGTGCATTTTTACGAGCGTCAAGCAGTATCTGACCAGTATAGAAAGCGTATGCTTCTTCATCGAATTCAGCACATTTTCCGAGATGGAACAAAAAAGGAAACGATGGGCTGTTGTTGCTTCATAAATGCAAACCAAAACAAAGCCGCATTATAAGGTTTTATATGCCGATTCGGAATAAAAAACGCCCCATTTCATACCCCCTATCTTTCCCCTTATATAGTGAAGCCACTTCCCAATACGACTGAAGCCACTTCCCAATACGAGTGAGGTGGCTTCAGTCGTATTGGGAAGTATAGTCTCACAGTAACGAAGAGGGGTGAAACTTTTGGTCAAGCCCTCGTGGAAAGCATGAAACTTCAATCTTTCCAATCATATTCCTCCGTATAACGGTCGTATACGGGTTTCCCGTCCGTACCGCTGCGGGCAAAGAGGTCGGCTATCATCTTCTGCTCTTCAACGTATAGAGGGCGTTCCTGATGCAAGATGCGATAGTAAGTGGGTTTGGAGAAAGATTGGCGAATTTTGCTTAACAAACCGGTGGCAATGCCGTAGGGAACCTCGTTGCACAAAGCGGAAATGCCCCATGCCAAGCGCACCTTATCCGCCGAGCGCAAATGAGGACACATGCCCGCCGGCTTCGGATAGGCCACGGGGTTGACACAACGGAGCACGACGGGCTCTTTCGGGGCATGGAGAGCCGCAAGGCGATGCAGGCAGTTGTCACCGTGCCGGCAGTCGGCGTTGAAGCAGTGAACATAGTTTTCGGGAACAAGGCTGTAATCAAAATCAGTATTCATAAGTGCTTTATTTCAAAAAAACATTCCAATGACAGGACAAAGATAGGCATTATTCCTTTAACAGCTTACTTTTTTCACTCTCATCCACTGCTCCGCAATGTATAAATCACTATATTTGCTGTCAAAACAACGCACTTAGAGTCTGTTTTGAGAGCCTTAAATAAGTTTCCCCAATAAAGCCTAAACAGATTCTCAGAAAAGAAACGAATATGAAAGTAGCGATTATCGGAGCCGGAAACATGGGCGGAGCCATCGCCCGAGGCATGGCAAAGGGCAGCATCGTCCCTGCCGGAAACATCACCGTGGCAGACCCCTCGCAAGAGAAATTAGACAAATTGCAGGCGGAGCACGCTTCCCTGCACGTGACAACCGGCAACCGTGAAGCCGCGGACAAGGCCGACATGATAATCCTTGCCGTGAAGCCGTGGCTGGCGGAGCCCGTGATAAAGGAACTGCAAATAGCATCGGACGCCCTTTTCGTATCCGTGGCGGCAGGCATCACGTGCGAACAGCTGGCAGAATACATCGGGAACGACCGGCAGACACTGTTCCGCCTCATCCCCAACACCGCCATCAGCGAGATGCAGAGCATGACGCTCATCAGCAGCCATAACGCCTCCGCCGAACAAGAACAGTTGATGCTGGACATCTTCAACGAGATGGGGCTGGCCATGCTGCTGCCCGAAGAGAAGATGGCCGCCGCCACCGCCATGACTTCCTGCGGCATCGCCTACGTGCTGAAGTACATTCAGGCAGCCATGCAGGCAGGCATCGAGCTGGGCATCTATCCCAAAGACGGCATGAAGATGGTGGCACAGTCGGTGAAAGGCGCGGCAGAGCTGATACTGAACAACGACACGCACCCCGGCGCGGAAATAGACAAAGTGTGCACGCCCGGCGGCATCACCATACGGGGCATCAACGAGCTGGAGCACGAAGGATTCACCTCGGCCGTGATAAAGGCAATCAAGAAGAGTAGCTGACAAAGCCTGTTCAAAACAATATTCCTCACAACTTATAACAGTTTAAATATCAACTCAAATGGATTTGAATCTTGCGGATATAAAAGAAGAGGTGCTCGAATTTATCATTGAAGGGGCACAAACCGAGGTTCGCATTCTGACTGTGGCTGATAACCGATTATACATTTACAAAGAAAAAACATTCGTCCCCGACGAATTGGATTTTCAAACAACTATCACGCTTATACATCCGGAAGATGCCCCCGGCTATGTGCAAATGTTCAACGATATTTCAACGGGCAAGATACACAAAAACCGGAAAGATTTCAGAATAAGAAGCGGTGATGGAAGTTTTCGCCTCCACCGCATTCACTGCATGCGCCACGCAGACCATCTGGGTAAAACGGACTACATTCTCTGCACCCAACGCGATATAACCGCCCATGCAAGGAAGGCTGAGAGGAATACGGAATTGGCCAATTATACCAATCATGCCCACCTGATAAACCAAAGCTGCGGCATCACCCTATGGCGCTACAATCCATATACGCGCATCTTCCACAACATCGACCCCTATCTCGATGAATACGAGCCGGACATGACAGCCGAACAGCTATTGCAATTCACCCACCCCGACGACAAAGAGACAGTGAGCAAATACCTTGAACGCAGCGAAGCCCTTTGCACACAGATGCAGCAGTTTCATTGCAGCTGTGCATGGGAAAACGGCATGGATTATCACTACTACAAATTCATCCAGATTCCTCTCTTCGACGAAGAAGGCAAACTGAAGGAATACGGCATTGCCCGCATAGACGAAACAGAGAAGGCACAGACCGAACAAATGCTCCGCATCTCGCAAAAAGTGGGCAGAGTAGGCTCATGGAGCATAGACTATCACACAGGCAAATGTGTGTATTCCGAAGAGCTGAAACGACTATTGGAAGTAAATGAATACACCCCGGACTTCAGTATCCACAACCACGTACACGCAGACGACAAAGCCGAATTTGAGCGCATCATAGCCGAAAACAAGGTGCAGGGAACCGATTACTCCTTCATCATGCGATTCAACACGACAACCGGGCAAGTGAAATGGATGGAGTTCCGAGGCACAGCCATCAAAAACATAGAAGACAAGGTAGTGGGCTACTACGGCACACTGACCGACGTGACCGACATCTATCTGGCCCGACTGAAAGCCGAGGAGAGCGACCGGCTGAAGACGGCTTTCCTTGCCAACATGAGCCATGAGATACGCACACCGCTCAATGCCATTGTGGGATTCAGCGACATACTGGCCACGGAAGAGGTAAGCCCGGAAGATAAAAAATCGTTTGGAAATATAATCCGGTCGAACAACGAACAATTACTCATGCTGATCAATGATATTCTCGACCTCAGCAATCTGGAATCAGGCAGTGTCAAGTTCGTAAAGACCTCTTTCGATGTGGAAGAACTGATGAACGAAATCTATGCCTCCTACCATCCCAAGTTTAAAGAACTGCCCATCAAGCTCGTCTACACACCGAGAGGCAAACAAATCACGATGTACCAAGACCGCCAACGCCTGACGGCCGTATTGACCAACTTCGTGAACAACGCCATCAAATACACCGACGAAGGCACCATCACCATCGGCTATCAGGAAGAAGCCGAAGGAGTGAAGTTTACAGTAACCGACACCGGAACGGGCATACCGAACGAGTTGTTGGACAAGATTTTCGACCGATTCGAGAAGTTGGGCTCTTTGGTGAAAGGCACGGGCTTGGGGTTGAGCATCTGCAAGACACTTGCCGACTGTATGCATGGAAAGATAGGCGTAGAATCTGCCCCCGGCAAAGGCAGTACCTTCTGGTTCTGGCTGGGACTGAAATAAAATCTACCGCCACAAAGGTTATATAAACGGCAAAATGGTTACCTTTGCCGATATACAGTAAAGAAAATACATCTACATAATGGACGAACAGATTAAACAAATAGCCGAACGTCTGCGCGGACTGCGCGACGTACTGGAGTTGACCATCGAAGACATTGCCCGCGACTGCGACATCTCCGCCGAAGAATACAGCCTTGCCGAAACCGGCGACCATGACATCTCCGTCAGCATGCTGCAAAAGATTGCCCGCCGCTACGGTGTGGCATTGGACGCCTTGATGTTTGGCGAAGAGCCCAAGATGACCTCCTACTTCCTGACACGTGCCGGAAAAGGAACCAGCATCGAACGCACCAAAGCCTATAAGTATCAATCGCTGGCCGCCGGCTTCATCAATCGCAATGCCGACCCGTTCATCGTCACTGTGGAGCCGAAGCCCGACGACGTGCCGATGCACTTCAACAGCCATCCCGGTCAGGAGTTCAACCTTGTGCTCGAAGGACGCATGATGCTCTGCATCGACGGCAAAGAACTGATACTGAACGAGGGGGACAGCCTGTACTTCAACTCCAAGCTGCCCCACGGCATGAAAGCGCTGGACGGGAAAACCGTGCGCTTCCTTGCAGTCATCATGTAGAAATACAATCTTGTGTAACCGGCACATCTGCCATACATTAATATACGTTAGCACATCAGCAACATGTTAGAAAGATTTTTATCGCAAACCTCTTTTTCTTCGCAAGAAGATTTCATCAAGAACTTAAAAATAAATGTGCCGGAGAACTTCAACTTCGGCTACGACATAGTAGATGCTTGGGCTGCCGAAGAGCCTGACAAGAAGGCACTACTCTGGACCAACGACCAAGGCGAATGCCGCCAATACACTTTCGCCGACCTCAAGGCCGAAACCGACCGCACCGCCGCTTACTTTCAAAGCCTCGGCATAGGCCACGGCGACATGGTGATGCTCATACTGAAACGGCGCGTGGAGTTCTGGTTCAGCATCATCGCCCTGCACAAACTGGGTGCGGTAACCATCCCCGCCACCCACCTGCTGACGAAGAAAGACATCGTCTACCGATGTAATGCCGCCGACATCAAAATGATAGTCTGCGCCGGCGAAGAGGTCATCATCAAGCACGTTGTAGATGCCATGCCGCAATCGCCCAGCCTGAAAACACTTGTCAGCATCGGGCCGGACATGCCCGAAGGCTTCGAAGACTTTCACAAAGGGGTGGAAGCTGCTCCCGCATTCATCCGCCCGGCGCATGCCAACAGCAACGAGGATATCTCGCTGATGTACTTCACCAGCGGGACAACGGGTAATCCGAAGATGGTGGCACACGATTTCACTTATCCGTTAGGGCACATCGTCACCGCCGGATTCTGGCACAACCTGCACCGCGACAGCCTGCACCTCACCATTGCCGATACCGGCTGGGGAAAAGCCGTCTGGGGAAAACTGTACGGACAGATGATTGCCGGTGCCAACATTTTTGTCTACGACCACGAGAAATTCACGCCTGCCGACATACTGGGCAAGATACACGACTACCGCATCACCTCGCTCTGCGCACCGCCCACCATCTATCGCTTCCTCATCAAAGAAGACATCACCCGATATGACCTCTCGTCCTTGGAATACTGCACCACCGCCGGCGAGGCGCTCAACTATTCGGTCTACGAAACGTTCAAGCAAGTCACCGGCATACGCCTGATGGAAGGATTCGGGCAGACGGAAACCACGCTTACCCTCGGCACCTTCCCGTGGATGGAGCCGAAGCCGGGCAGCATGGGCGTGCCCAATCCGCAATACGACATCGACCTGTTGACTCCTGACGGCCGCCCGGCCGAAGACGGCGAACAGGGGCAAATCGTCATCCGCACGGACAAGGAAAAACCCATAGGCCTCTTCAAAGAGTATTACCGCGCCCCCGAACTGACGGAAGAGGCATGGCACGACGGCATCTACTACACGGGCGACGTGGCATGGCGAGACCAAGACGGCTACTACTGGTTCGTGGGTCGTGCCGACGATGTCATCAAGAGTAGCGGCTACCGCATCGGTCCGTTCGAGGTGGAGAGTGCACTGATGACCCACCCCGCCGTGGTGGAATGTGCCATCACCGGAGTGCCCGACGAGATACGCGGACAGGTGGTGAAAGCAACCGTCGTATTGTCCAAAGAGTATAAGAAGCAGGCGAGCGAAGCGCTCGTCAAAGAGTTGCAAGACCATGTGAAGAGAGTGACTGCTCCGTATAAATATCCGCGCGTCATCGAGTTTGTAGACGAACTGCCCAAGACCATCAGCGGCAAAATCCGTCGCGTGGAAATCAGGAAGAACGATGAAAAACAACCTCTCCCTTAAAACGACAGCCCGATATATGGAAAAAGATAAACGAACATGGAAGCTGCTGCCCCTTATCATAGGGGCGACGCTCCTCTGGTTCGGCACGCTATATGCACAGACAAAGGCTGCCGATGATTATCCGCACAACGCCTCGGACACGACTTCGTTTGCAAAACGATTCATCCACAGACTGGAAGTGGAAGGCCGGGCAGGCTATATCTTCCCGACCAACGCTTTCTTGAAGGGAGAAAACAGCCTGATGAGGAGAATGGAAACAGCTTATGCCGGTCATCTGAAGTATGCCTTTCAGCTTCGTCCTCACACCACTGCCTCGAAAGCTTATATCGATGCCTACCAAGGCATCGGCTTAGGCTGCTTCAACTTCGGCAACCGCCAAGAACTGGGCAATCCGCTTGCCCTCTACCTGTTTCAAGGCGGAAGCATTGCCCGGCTCTCTCGCCGCCTGTCGCTCAACTACGAGTGGAATTTCGGCGTTTCGTGGGGCTGGAAACCTTACGACGAGACAAGCAACCCTTATAATAAGATAATGGGTTCTCCCGCCAACGCCTACCTCAATGTGAACCTCTATCTGAACTGGGCGCTCTCTCCCCTGTTGGACTTCACGCTGGGAGCTGCCGGAAACCACTTTTCCAACGGAAACACCCGATACCCCAATTCGGGATTGAATACGATAGACGGCAAGATAGGACTGATATACAACTTCAATCGCAAACCTTGCGAGACAGCAGGTTTGCGCCAACGTCCAATCGTTCCCCCTTTCCCCCGCCATGTCAGCTACGACCTGACTCTGTTCGGCTCGTGGAGGAAGAAAGCCGTGAATGTCCCCGGCGGACAAGTGCCTGCTCCCGACACCTATCCCGTGTTTGGCTTCGGCCTTGCACCGATGTACAACTTCGGCTACAAGTTCCGTGCGGGCATATCGTTGGACGGCGTATATGACGGCAGTGCCAACATACGGGCCAATGAAAACTCCCAGGAATTTCTCACTCCGACGGTTGACAAACGGTTGGCCTTGGGTTTGTCTGCACGCGGCGAGTTTGTGATGCCCTATTTCACCGTGGGCATCGGTCTCGGCGCCAATGTGCTGCATGGCGGCGGCGACATGAATACCTTCTACCAGATACTGGCCCTGAAGATAGACGTATGGCGCAACTCCTACCTGCACATAGGCTACAGCCTCAGCGAATTTCACGACCCGAACTACCTGATGCTGGGCATCGGCTATCGCTTCAATAACAAACGTCCGAAGCTGTTCTGACCTAACCCGCCCGCTCCTGCCGCAAGCAGGAACCGGTCGCAGCCATCCACCGGCACATCGGGCAACAGCGCTGAGAAGCTTCGAGTCAGGAATCCCAAACGGCATACGGGCTGTTTCCTGCCGTTGCCGGACAGCCCTCAAACAGAGCTGAAACAAGTTCTTTGCACCTTGTTTGCCAGACACCGGTCTCTGTCGTGACAGACACTTGTGCCTGACATGACAAAGACTTGTGCCTGTCGTCTTGAACACTTGTGCCTGTCACGTCAAACACAGGCGTTTGACAAACACGCCTTTTCCCGCCCTCAGACACTTCTCTTCATCCTGCTTCGGAAGCGGGAGAAAGACGACTGAAAAAACAAAAACTTACAGTTTCTCCGTGTAGTATGTGTCTAAAGTTGTATCTTTGCCCCGGATAATGTACAACAATAGCTTATGACTATCAAAGAATTTTTCTCTTTCCGGCAAAACAAATACTTTTGGGTGAATATCATCGCAATGGTTGTTGCCATAATTGTCGTGCTGTTCGGAGTTCTGAAAGGACTGGATATATATACGCATCATGGCGATGCCGTGGTTGTGCCCAATGTGAAAGGCATGGGAGTGGCAGAAGCGGAAAAGATGTTCCGCAACCGGGGACTGAACTGTGTTGTCTCTGATTCCAACTATGTGAAGACAATGCCTGCCGGGTGTATCCTCGACTACAATCCGGCCGCCGGACACAAGGTAAAGGAAGGCCGCATCATTTATCTCACCATCAACTCCTTGAACATACCCCTGCAAAGCGTTCCGGACGTGGCGGACAACAGCTCGCTGCGACAGGCGGAGGCACGCTTGCTGGCTGTGGGCTTCAAGCTGGCCGAAATACAGTATGTGCCCGGAGAGAAGGATTGGGTATATGGCGTGAAGTACAAAGACCGCCAACTGACAACCGGAGAGAAAGTTCCTGTGGGTGCTGCCTTGACGCTGATGGTAGGCGGAGGCGGAGAACTTCCGCAAGAAACGGATTCGCTGGAAACAGAGTCGACCGGAACCGACGCCAAGCCTGTGACATCATCCGATAAGTCGGCAACAGATGAATCTTGGTTCTGACGAAGATGGACACCCCTGAAGCGCCAATTGCAAACAGTCGATATAGCAAATGCACAGATGATAGAACTGCCTGACGACATAGAGAATGATGAGTTGGACGATATAGAACCCGTGGGCGACGAGGCGCAACTCTACGAACACTTCCGCGTAGTGGTGGATAGGGGACAAGAAATGATGCGTGTGGACAAGTACCTTTTCGACCGACTGACCAATGCCTCGCGCAACCGCATACAGAAAGCCGCCGATGCCGGTTTCGTGATGGCCAACGGCAGACCCGTGAAGAGCAGCTACAAAGTGAAGCCGCAGGACGTAATCACCGTGGTGATGGACCGCCCGCGCTACGAAAACGAAGTCATCCCCGAAGACATCCCCCTCGACATCGTCTACGAAGACAAATACCTCATGGTGGTGAACAAGCCCGCCGGACTGGTGGTACACCCCGGACACGGCAACTATCGCGGCACCCTTGTCAATGCCATTGCCTGGCACATGAAAGATACCCCCGATTATGACGCCAACGACCCGCACGTGGGGCTGGTGCACCGCATCGACAAGGACACCTCCGGACTGCTGGTGATAGCCAAGACGCCGGACACGAAGACCGACCTCGGCAATCAGTTCTTCCACAAGACCACCAAGCGTCGCTATCGTGCACTGGTATGGGGGAATGTGGAACAAGACGAAGGTACCATCGAAGGAAACATAGGACGAAATCCCAAAGACCGCATGCAGATGGCCGTCCTCCCCGACGACCAAGGCAAACACGCTGTGACTCACTACAGAGTATTGGAGCGTCTGGGCTACGTCACTCTGGTGGAGTGCATCCTTGAAACGGGGCGCACCCATCAAATCCGTGTGCACATGAAGCACATCGGCCACATCCTCTTCAATGACGAACGCTACGGCGGTCATGAAATCCTGCGAGGAACTCATTTTGCCAAATACAAACAATTTGTAAATAATTGCTTCGACACTTGTCCGCGGCAGGCGTTGCACGCCATGACATTAGGTTTTGTACATCCCGCCACCGGAGAAGAGATGAACTTCAGCTCCGAACTGCCCGACGACATGGCCCGGCTGATAGATAAATGGAGAAGCTACATCAGTAACAGAGATTTAGAATGAAACGTACCATTGCTATTGTAGGAGGAGGTGATACCTCCGAATTTCAGGTGTCCCTGCGCAGTGCGCAAGGAATTTATTCCTTCATCGACAAGGAGAAATATATACTTTACATCGTGCAGATGCACGGCCGCGACTGGCATGTCCGGCTGCCCGACGGTACAACAGCGCCCATAGACCGTAATGACTTCAGTTTCCTGCTGAACGGCAAGAAGGTGGTGTTCGATTTTGCCTATATCACCATTCACGGCACTCCGGGCGAGGACGGACGTTTGCAAGGCTATTTCGACATGCTGCGCATCCCCTACTCCTGCTGCGGCGTGCTGGCGGCCTCCCTCACTTACGATAAGTTTGCCTGCAACCAGTATCTCAAGTCGTTTGGGGTGCGCATTGCCGAATCATTGCTGTTGCGCAAGGGGCAGACGATTTCCGACGAAGACGTCATCGGGAAAATAGGCCTGCCTTGTTTCATCAAGCCCGGCTTGGGAGGCAGCAGTTTCGGCGTAACCAAAGTAAAGACCCGCGAGCAGATACAGCCGGCCATTGCCAAAGCCTTTGACGAGGCACAGGAAGTGTTGGTGGAGGCCTTCATGGAGGGGATGGAGCTGACCTGCGGTTGCTACAAAACGAAAGAAAAGAGCGTGGTATTCCCCCTGACGGAAGTGGTGTCGCACAACGAGTACTTCGATTATGAAGCCAAATACAACGGCGAATCCGATGAGATTACCCCCGCCCGCATCCCGGACGAATTGCGCGACCGCGTGCAGCAACTCACCTCCGCCATATACGATATACTGAATGCCCAAGGAATCATCCGCGTGGACTACATCATCACGGCCGGCGAGAAGATAAACCTGCTGGAAGTGAACACCACACCCGGCATGACAGCCACCAGCTTCATCCCGCAACAGGTGCGTGCCGCCGGACTGGATATAAAGGATGTAATGACAGATATTATAGAAAATGCATTTTAGCGGTAACACTAATCCCCGACTATTATGAACGCGAACGTAGAATTTGATGAAATCCGTCCTTATCACGACGAAGAGCTTCCGCAGATTTATGAGGAGCTGATTGCCGATGCGGCATTCCGCGAAGCTGTTTCAACGGTTATGCCCGGCGTCCCTTTCGAACTGCTTGCCCGGCAGATGCGTGCCTGCAAAACAAAACTGGAGTTTCAGAAGACCTTCTGCTATCCCCTTTTACAGAAATTAATCAAGGAGGCCACGGACGGAGTGACGCTCGACCACACCGCATTGCCGGACGAGGGAAAGAATTTCACTTACATCTCCAATCACCGCGACATTATACTCGACTCCGGCTTCCTCTCCGTTTTGCTGATAGACTGGGGACTGGACACTCCCGAAATAGCCATCGGGGATAATCTGCTCATCTATCCGTGGATAAAGAAGCTGGTACGCGTCAATAAGTCGTTCATCGTGCAGCGCGGGCTGCCCATGCGCCAGATGTTGGAATCGTCCATGCGCCTGTCGGCCTACATGCATTTTGCCATCAACCGGAAGAAACAGTCCATCTGGATTGCCCAGCGCGAAGGACGGGCCAAGGATTCTGACGACCGCACGCAAGACAGCGTACTGAAGATGCTCGCCATGAGCGGCGAAGGCTCTGTCATCGACCGATTGATGGAGATGAATATTGCACCGACCGCCCTCTCCTACGAATATGACCCGTGCGACTACCTGAAAGCATGGGAATTTCAACTGAAGCGCGACAATCCGGAATACAAGAAGTCTACCGCCGACGACCTGCTGAACATGAAGACCGGTCTCTTCGGCTATAAAGGACACGTACACTTCCAAACCGGAACCTGCATCAACGACGAGCTGTGCAAGATGGACGGCACGCTGCCCAAGACGGAACTCTTCGGTCGTATATCGGCATTGATAGACAAGCGCATCCATTCCAATTACAAGATTTATCCGAACAACTACGTGGCGCACGACCTTCTTGAGGGCAACGACAACTTCACATCGCACTATACGCCGGAAGACCGCCAACGTTTCCTCACCTATCTGGAGCAACAGTTGGCACGAATCGAGATAGAGGGCAAAGACGAGAACTTCCTGCGCGAAAAGATGTTATCGATGTATGCCAATCCGTTGAAGAACCATTTGGCGGCAACAAAAGAGCAGTGATATGAAGAAGCTTTATTATGTATGGCTCCTATCCGTACTGGCCTGCCTGCCGGTGGCTTGCGGCAGTGAAGAGGAGCACTACTACCCGTCTGTAAAATCAGAGTTCCTGACCGGATTTTCGGGAGCCGATGGTACTTTGCAGTCCGTGGTGACGGACGAAGGAAAGACTTATCAGATAGTGGAAAACGCAACAAAGACCACCATCCCTGCCGATTCACTCGTTCGTATGGTAGGCAGCTATGCCGAAACGAAAGGCATTGACGGCACTGCCGGAGTGAAGCTGTATAGCTGGATCACTGCCGTATCTCCACTTCCGGTGCCACCCCACCGATTCAAGGAGGGAGTAAAGACAGATCCTGCCAATGTGCAAAGCATATGGTCGGGTCTCGGCTACATCAATATCGTATTGACCGTCAAGATGCAGAAGGCTCTCCACCTTTTCCACTTTATTGAAGATAAAGTACACATAGATACAGAAACCGGTCGATGTGATGTTTTCTTGAGGCTCTATCACGATGCAAAGAACGATGTGCAGGCTTTCACGAAACGCGCCTATCTCTCCGTACCTCTGCATCGCTATGCCGCAACAAAAGGCGTGAAGCAAGTAACCGTACATTTTACTCTGAACACAACCTCCGGAGAATTAAAGACCTACAACCTTGATTATATCCCATCTAACATATAATATACCAATGAAATTTCTATTTACAAGCCTTTGCTTGTTCTTTTCCACCCTCTTCTCTTGTCAGCAAAAGGGAAACGGTTTCAAAAGTCTTTCCGTAGACGAGTTTGCCGCATTGATAGCCAACCCGGAGGTGCAACGGCTGGACGTGCGCACGGTCGTCGAATATTCCGAAGAGCATATCCCCGGCAGTATCAACATCAACGTGCTGGACAAGAATTTCGAGACAGTGACAGATTCTGTTTTGCAAAAGGATAAACCGGTCGCTCTATATTGCCGCAGCGGCAAACGCAGCAAGAAAGCCGCATCCATATTGAGTGAAAAAGGATATACCGTCTACGATTTGAATGAGGGCTTCATAGGTTGGCTGGCAGCGGGAAAGCAGACGGAGAAGTAGAAGCGAAAAGGCAGAAAATCCTGTCGCCTGCGAAAGAAATCCGGCACTGCCCTATCTAAAGCAGGAAGAGATCAGGGAGAAATCTCCATCGCAAGGCTTGCGTTATACATCGCAGGCGCTAAGATGTATATCGCAAGGCGCAAGATGTACATCGCAAGCCTTGCGATAGAAAACACTTCCGTCAGAAGCAAATGTTTTCATGCGGGAGCCATCGACTTTCGGAAGGCATCCCGCAAACTTCGTTTCTTACTGTCGAATCCGCACAGCCCCTTATTGCGTTGTCACAGCCCCTCAATCAGTCTTTTCAGCACCACCGTGGCAGAAATCTCACGGTTGGCCGCTTCGGGAATAACGATGGATTGCGGGCTCTCGATGACGTCGTCCGTCACAATCATATTGCGACGAACCGGAAGGCAGTGCATGAAGTAGGCATTGTTGGTCACAGCCATCTGCCGTTCGCTCACTGTCCAGTCACGGTCTTTGCTCAATATTTGGCCGTAGTTATCACCCGTATAGGCTGCCCAGTTCTTGGCATAGATAAAATCAGCTCCTTCAAAGGCTTTCATTTGGTCGTATTCCACGCGGGCACGGCCCACAAACGCCGGATCAAGCTCATACCCTTCGGGGTGTGTAATGACAAAATCATAGTCCGTGGCATTCATCCACTCGGCAAAAGAGTTGGGAACAGCCTGAGGCAACGGGCGCGGATGCGGTGCCCAAGTCATAACCACTTTGGGGCGAGCCGTCTTTTTATATTCCTCGATGGTGATGAGGTCGGCAAAGCTCTGCAAAGGGTGGCGCGTGGCAGCCTCCATGGAGAATACCGGCCGGCCGGAATGGCGTATGAACTGATTCAATATCATTTCATTGTAATCCTCCTCTTTGTCCTCGAAGCGGGCAAAGGAGCGCACGCCTATCACATCACAGTAACAGCCCATCACGGGGATGGCCTCCAGCAAGTGTTCCGGTTTCTCGCCGTCCATGATGACGCCCCGTTCGGTTTCGAGCTTCCATGCGCCTTGGTTGATGTCCAACACAATGACGTTCATACCCAGATTCATGGCAGCCTTCTGCGTACTGAGGCGGGTGCGCAGGCTGGAATTGAAGAATATCATCATCAGCGTTTTGTTTCGCCCCAACTCCACATATTTGAAACGGTCTTTCTTAATCTCGAATGCTTCGTCCAATGCAGACTTCAGATTACCGATGTCTTGCACGCAAGTAAAGTTCCTCATCTCTCTCTTTTTATATATGATTATTAGTTTCTGATTTGTCCGTCTCCTTCGACAATCCATTTGTATGTGGTCATCTCTTCCAATCCCATCGGTCCACGGGCATGGAGCTTCTGGGTACTGATACCGATTTCGGCGCCTAACCCGAACTGGGCACCGTCTGTGAAAGAGGTCGGTGCATTGACGTAGACGCAGGCCGCATCTACTTCGCGACAGAATCGTTCGCCATGCAGGCGGTCTTCCGTAATGATGCATTCGCTGTGTTTGGAGCTATACTTCCGGATATGCGCCAAGGCATCGTGCAGGGAGTCCGCAGTCTTAACGGCCATTTTATAGTCCAGAAACTCTTTGCCATAACAATCTTCGTCGGCAGGTTGCAGCAATTCCGCGGGATATTTGCCCTGCAATGCCTTGTATGCAGGCCGGTCGGCATAAAGAGTAACATTGCTATCGCTCAAGGAGGCACAAAGTGCAGGAAGGTCGGACAGGCGGTTTGCATCAATAATCAGGCAATCCAACGCATTGCAGACACTGACACGGCGTGTTTTGGCATTACGGATAACAGGCGCACCTTTCCGGACATCGCCGTAACGGTCGAAAAAGGTATGGCATACGCCTGCTCCTGTTTCGATGACCGGTATGGTGGCATTTTGCCGCACATAATCAATCAGCCCGCTACTGCCGCGAGGGATAATGACGTCTACATAACCATTGGCATGCAACAGCTCGGCAGTTGCTGCACGGTCGGCAGGCAACAGCTCCACCACGTGCCTGTCTACCTGAAAACGCATCAACACCTCGTGTATCACACGAACAATGGCACGGTTGGAACAATCGGCATCGCTACCTCCTTTCAGGATACAGGCATTACCGCTCTTCAAGCAAAGCGAAAACACATCGAAACTGACGTTGGGACGGGCTTCGTAAATGATGCCGATTACTCCGAAAGGCACACTCACCCTTTTTATCTTCAGCCCGTTAGGACGAACATCTTCTTTCAGTATCCGTCCCAATGGCGAGGGCAGAGAAGCCACATTCCGAATATCCGAGGCAATAGCCTGCAAACGTTCTTCGGTCAGTTGCAGACGATCGTATTTAGGGTCGGCAGGATTCATGCGCTCCAAGTCCTTCCGGTTTTCACCAAGTATGAAACCGGCTTGTTCCACAGCCGCATCTGCAACGGCCGATAATATTTCATTGATATCCTTATCGCTCAAGCCCGGCAGTTTGCAGGCTGCCTCTTGCACAGCGACAAAGGTTCTGTTTAAGTCCATATTTGTAAGTGGTTTTAGCTGGTTATTCCAAATATAAATAGTCGTAATGTACAATCGGCTTCTTACCGTGCTTCCCCATAGCCTCACGTGCTTGGGCCGAATTGCAATTAGCTTTTCCCACACCTATGGGATTGCCTTCAAAGTCGATGATTCGCACAATGTCGTCCTTTTCGAACTCCCCTTGCACAGAGACGATTCCTATCGGCAGAATACTGACGGCTTTGTCGGAAGTCAGCACTTTTGTTGCACAATCATTGATGTGCAGCTCTCCTTTGGCAAAGCCTTCGCTGTGGGCAATCCATTTCTTGACGCTGGAAACCGGCTCCGGCGAAGGGATGAAACGCGTATATTCCGGTTCGTCATTTCGCGTCTTTAATTTCTCATTCCCGATAATGTCCACCAAGATGTTATCCCTCTTGCCATTGGCAATGATAACGGTGATACCCTCGTCTGCCACTTTGCGGGCTATGCTCGTTTTCGTCAGCATGCCGCCACGTCCGAAGCCGGATTTCGTAGTCTGGATGTAAGAAGACAAATCTTCTCCTTGCCCTATCTCACGGATGACCCGCGATGTCGGATCGGCAGGCGAACCATTGTAGATACCGTTGATGTTGCTGAGAATAATCAGTGCCTGCGCATCCATCATGGAGGCTATCAATCCGGAAAGTTCATCGTTATCGGTAAACATCAACTCGCTCACGGAAACGGTATCGTTCTCATTGACAATGGGAATGACACCGTTTTCCAGCATCACGGTCATGCAATTCTTCTGGTTGAGATAATGACGGCGGGTGGCAAAGCTCTCCTTCATCGTGAGAACCTGCCCTACAGGGATGCCGTGTTCACGGAATAATTCATAATAGCGGTTGATGAGCTTGGCCTGCCCCACGGCAGAGAAAAGTTGTCGCTGGTCTACGCTGTCCAACTTTCTATTAGGATGTACCTCACTACGTCCCGAAGCCACCGCCCCGGAAGAAATAAGGATGATTTCCATACCCGCTTTATACAATTCTGCTATCTGGTCTACAAGCGCAGACATGCGCGTAATGTCGAGCGTACCGTCGCGACGTGCCAAAACATTGCTGCCTATCTTGACAGCAATTCTACTAAAGTCAATTCTCATTTCTTTTCTTCTCGTATTCGCGAACCACCTCCATTGCTGCTTCATAGTCTTTTTCGTTGACGAGAACAGAAACATCCACTGCGGTGTCCGGTAATACAACGTTTACTACCATTCCGTCTTTTGTCGCGGCTTCAATGCTGTTATTTTCCAACAAGCTTTTCACAAGTTCCGCTTCCCACGGCGAGCCGGCAAACACCTCGACTATCTTACTTTTATCTTCTTCCTTCATAACGGTATAAAATTAGAGGTTTCTGTCGCACAAATATAACAAATGTTTTTGTTATAACGCGTAGAAGCAGGAAATTATAACTCAATCCTTTCCACCTTAATCGACTCATTGAGAAAAACAGAGGCCGATTCCGTAAACTTATCTTCCGATTCTGTGGTCCGATAGACACACCTTCCGCCTTTGGTACATTTCTTATCTATCTCCGGATGACGAGAAAGGTAATCTTTCAAGCTGTCCGCCACCAGTTCTCCTTGAGTAACGGCAGTGATGCCCGCCGGCATGTATTGTTGAATCTTGGGCAATAAAAGGGGAAAATGCGTACATCCTAAAATAACCGTGTCTATCAGCCGGTCTTTGGCAAGAAGTTCATTGATATATTTACGCACAAAGTAGTCCGTTCCATCTCCTTGCGCCTCGTTGTTTTCTACCAACGGCACCCATAGCGGACAGGCTTCTCCACTTACTTTAATGTCTGGAAACAGTTTGTGTACTTCCAACGGATAGGACTCGGACTTAATAGTTCCTGCCGTGGCAAGCACACCGACATGACGGCTACGAGTGATACTGCCGATACACTCTACCGTAGGACGGATTACTCCCAACACACGTCGTGTCGGGTCAAGACGGGGCAAGTCGTTCATCTGTATGCTGCGCAAAGCCTTTGCCGAAGCAGTGTTGCAAGCCAGAATAACCAGCTGGCACCCCATCCCGAAGAGTTTGACGACAGCCTGCAAAGTAAACTCATAGACAACCTCAAACGAACGAGTCCCGTAAGGAGCACGTGCGTTGTCACCCAAATAAATATAATCATATTGCGGAAGCGTCTCTCGTATTTTACTTAAAATGGTCAGTCCGCCATATCCGGAATCAAATACACCGATAGGGCCCGGTGTGGAAGGTAATATCTGTTTCATGCCGTTTCTTCACTTTCTCGCAAAGATAGCATATTTGGATATAATAAAAAATAAGCGCGAATAAAACTATCCGCGCTTGCATATCAAAAAAAAGATTTTTCTCACCGTTATTATTTAATACCCAGCTGAGTCTTTACTTTAGCGGTTACATCTGTACTTTGCGCTCCTACGAACGGTATCGGAGTACGGGCCAAGTCGAAAATATAAACCACGCCTTCTGCTTTGCCCACTGCCTGAATGGCCTCGTCCAGTTTCTTATAAATAGGAGCCATAGCCTCTTGCTGTGCCTTTTGCATAGACTGATAAACTTCCTGCTGGAATTGCTCCTGACGTTGAGCCATATCCTGCAATTCCTTTTGACGTCTTTCGGCTATATTTTTGGGAAGAGAGTCGGCTTGTGCCAAAAACTCCTGATACTTCTTCTGAAATTCCTCATTGGTACGCGTCATTTCTTCCTGATACTTCTTAGACATGTTGTCCAAATCAGCCTGTGCTTTCGTAAATTCGGGCATAACGGCAATTACTTCCTGAGAATTCATGTGAGCAAATTTTGCTTGCGCCATGGCTCCCAACGGGAGAATGAACATGACAACGAATAGTGCGATTTTTTTAAGCATAATGTTTATTGTTTATTTGATTAATCATTTATTGAACGGATGCAAATGTATGAAATTAATTCGAATATCCTAACCTTGCAAGTACTTCATTGCTGATGTCGATATTAGGCGAAGCAAAAATAATGCTCGATGCAGAAGCGCGATCCAACACTACGGCATATCCTCTCTGCGTTGCAATTTCCTTGACCGCATTGTATATCTTGTCCTGAATAGGCTGCAACAAACTTTCACGTTTCTTGTTCAGTTCGCCTTCCGGCCCGAAATATTTACGACGCAAGTCGGCCGCAGATTTTTCTTTGGCTACAATTTCTTCTTCCTTCTTGCCCCTCTGCACCTCAGAGAGAGAGGCTGTCTGCGACTGATAATTCTTGTACATCGCTTTAGCTTCTTCAGCAATCTTTTCTATCTCACCTTGCCACTGCTTGGAGACTTGTTCCAGTTGTTCGTTGGCACGCTCATAAGCCGGTATATTTCCCAAAATATATTCCATGTCAATCAGAGCGAACTTCTGCGCATTAGCTGATGCACCTACGACAAACAGCATCAAAAGGATGAATAAACTCTTCTTCATAACATTACGTTTTTAAAAATTGTCATTTATAATTGTTCATCGCTTAGAATTCCTGTCCCAAGATAAAGTGGAACTGACTGCCGCCATAATTGGAGTATCCGTTTATCTTATCGAAGCCATAAGCCCAGTCAATACCCATCATACCAATCATCGGGAGGAAGATACGTACACCCACACCGGCCGAACGCTTCAGTTCGAAAGGATTGAACTTGCTCACGTCGTGCCAAGCATTACCGGCTTCGACAAACGTCAGCGCATAGATACTTGTACTGGTTTCCAGCATCAAGGGATATCTTAATTCCAAGCCAAGACGGGTATAAGCATAACCTGCGCTACCATAAGGTGTCAAAGAGCTGTTCTCATATCCGCGCAGGGCAACATTTTCCGTCGCATAGCTGGAATAGCCGGTCATACCGTCACCCCCCACATCGAATGTTTCGAAAGGAGATTTCTTGTATTTGTTGTAATGTCCCAGCAAGCCGAACTCTACACGCCCCATCACTACCGGAGTGCGTTTCACTGAAATCGGGTCCATCAACGGGATATAGATCTTGGATTTGAATTTCCATTTATGATATTCAATCCATCTGTGCATGTTGTTCATATCCTCCTGACTGCTGGTGTTGTACTTGCTGTAATCCTTACCGTCCAACAAAGAATAGGGCGGTGTGATTTGGGCAGAAAGCGAGAACTCGGAACCTTGACGCGGATAAATAGGATTGTCTATAGAGCTACGAGACAAGGTCAGGTTGATGCTCAGGTTATTGCATTTACCGTTTGTAACGGGGAAGTATTGCCAGTCGCTCAAGATATAACGCTGATAAGACAACTCGGCTGTGAACTGGAAGTAGTCGTCCGGCCACTTCAGACGCTTGCCGAACATCACCGCAAGACCGTACATCTGGATGGATTTGTCCGGATCGTAGTAATTTTCGTAGCTACTGTAATTGCCATAATTGTACATACCATAGCCATACATGCCGCTATAATAACTATTGTAATAGTTGTTCCTGTAGGCCGAGTTGTAATACTGGCTGCTGATATCCGTCTGACGAGAGTAGAATGCCGACACAGAGAATGCGTTGGGACGCTTGCCGCCAAACCAAGGATCGTAGAACGAGATGCTGTAAGACTGATAGTATTTGGCATTGGTCTGGCCACTGATGGTCAAAGTCTGTCCATCGCCTTGCGGCAGAATACCACGGTAATTCTCGCCCGGATGCAACAGGTTGGCAAGCGAGAAGTTGGTGAACTTCAAACTCAGCTTACCGATGACACCCGTCTGTCCCCATCCGGCAGAGAACTCCACCTGGTCGTTGGCTTTAGACACAAGGTCATAACCGATATCTACCGTACCATCTTCCGGTTTAGGCTGAATATCCGGCTTGATCTGTTCGGGGTCGAAGTGTCCCATCTGCTGAATCTCACGCATGGAACGCATCAAGTCTTCACGGCTGAACAGCTCACCCGGACGGGTACGCAATTCGCGACGGACAACGTTCTCGTACAGACGGTCGTTTCCTTTGATGCTTATCTTATTAATAGTGGCCTGACGCCCTTCGAAAATACGCATCTCCAAATCAATGGAGTCGCCTACGACATTCACTTCTACCGGTTCGAGATTATAGAACAAATAACCGTTATTATAGTAAAGATTGCCGATAGCGTCATCGTCCGAAGTGGTACGCTCTTCCAACAGCTTCTGGTTATATACATCTCCTTTCTTCATGCGAAGCAGGAAATTCAACTGTTCGGAAGGATATAAGGTGTTTCCCACCCACGTCACATTTCGCAGGTAGTACTTCTGCCCTTCATCAATCTGCATGAAAATGTCTACCGTACGATCGTCATAGGCTTTGATACTGTCTTTCACAATGGCAGCATCACGATAACCCAACTCGTTGTATTTGTCGATAATCAGTTGCTTGTCCGCCTCGTAATTATCCTCGATAAACTTCTTGGTGCGGAATATATTGACCAGTTTATTCTTTTCATTGGTTTTCTTCATCACACGCTTCAGCTTTTTGGTCTTGACGGCCTTGTTGCCTACAATGGTGATTTCATGAACCTTTACCTTCTCTTTCTTGTCGATATCGATATTGACGATGACTTCGTTTTTCTTCTCCGGATCATCTCTCTGCGTAATGATTACATCGGCATTCTTGAAACCCTTGTCGTCAAAGTAACGTTTAATCAGAGTCTTGGCTCTATCCACCAAGTTCGGCGTTATCTGTCCGCCTTTTATCATGCCGATTCTGCTCTCCAAGTCTTCACGTTCCGACTTCTTCACGCCATTATAGCGAATATCGGATACGCGCGGCCGCATAGTCAGGTGGATAGTCAGCCATATACGGCTATCTTCCAACTTATCTGCCGTGATTTCCACATCGGAAAATAATCCATGACGCCAATAGCGTTTACAAGCCTGCGTAATTTCGTCGCCCGGAACGGTAATAGTCTGTCCTTTGGATAATCCGGACAATCCGATGATTACATAGTCCTCATAATTGGGAGCTCCTTCCACCTTTATATCTGCTATTTCATATTTCTTGGGCGTTCCCGAATAGAGTATAACCGGTTTCTCGGTTTCATCGGTACTATTTACGTTTTGTGCGGCAGTTGTCAATACACCGCCGAAAAGACAGATAAACGTCACGAGTATGAAGAAAATACGATAATGCATTTATGTTATGATTAAATATGTTTTGGATTAACTGATTTGTTCACTTGTTTTTCCGAACCTGCGTTCGCGTTTCTGGAAGTCGCATATAGCTTTGTAAAGTTCTTCTTCACGAAAGTCCGGCCAATAGGTTTCACAGAAATATAGTTCGGAGTATGCACACTGCCAAAGCAGGTAGTTGCTGAGCCGTATTTCGCCTCCGGTACGTATCAACAGGTCGGGATCGGGCATAAAGTTAGTGGTCAGATGGCCGGATATCAGTTCACTGTCTATTTGCTCCGGCTTCAGCTTTCCTCTTTGAGCCAGAACAGCTATTTGCCGGACAGCTTCCGTTATTTCCCATCGGGAGGAATAGCTCAACGCCAGCACCAAACACATCCCTGTGTTACGTGACGTATCCTCCACACAAGCATTGAGCCGTTGTTGTACGTTGACAGGCAGTTTCTCAATATCGCCTATCACCCGAAAACGTATATTATTCTTCATAAACGTCTCTTCCTCAATGGAGTCCAATAGGAGCGACATCAAAGCCGCTACTTCGTCCGACGGACGGTTCCAGTTTTCGGTAGAAAACGTATATAAAGTAAGGTATCCGATTCCCAGTCTGGCAGCCGTTTCCGCAATGACATGCACAGTCTCCGCACCGGCCTGATGTCCATAGCTGCGTTCGTGTCCGCGCTGCTTGGCCCACCGCCCGTTGCCGTCCATGATGATTGCCACGTGCCGAGGTATCCGGTTTAAATCGATTTCTTCTTTATATAACATCTTTTTTATTGTATTTCGAAGCCCAATCTGTTAAGACGTCCGCGCCACACCTCGTTCTTAGCACCGTTTCCGCCAAACACCACCCAAATGAAATCTCGTTTGTCGGCCGATGCCACCGTTTTGTCCCTTGTCGGTTCCACTACAACGGAGTAAGCTCCTTTACCTTTGAACTCCCGGGGTAACAAGATTTTTGATTTCGTCTTATACCATGCAAGTCCTTCGACGGAGCGATAGATAGCATCCATTTCTCCACCGAAACAATAGAACATATCGCCATAATGCATAATAACAGGGTGTGATATTCCGGGACAATAAGCATTATAGGAAGCGCCGGTCAAAGCTGCCCAACCTCGGCCATCCAATGAAAACCAAGGTGTCGTCATTTTATTATCTGCCAACGGCATGCCTGCCAGGAGTACCTTTTCCACACCGTTACCGGTTTGGGTTAAAGTTGAAATAATATTTTCAGTAGGAAATCCGAGGGGTACTTCTTCCAACGTGCTTGCTGTGCCGGCAGCAGCAACTTCCCAATTCTTCCCGTCTTTGCTGATATTAAAATATTTTTTTCCGTCTATTTCCAAGATACCGGACAAGCGATCGGAGAAGCCGCCGATGAGAACAATCACATTGTTTCCCAATGTAGCGTTTTCTGCCCAGGCAGCCCCATCTTCGGAAATATATACTTTTTTACTCGCAGTCAGCATGTAGAGCATGCCGTTGTATTCAACAACGGATGTCAACTTTGCATCCGATGGCAAGCCGGACACATGCAGCTTGTTCCAGGCATATTTGTCAGGGGAGGTCGAAGTCTTGTATGCACCGGTAGCGGAAGTGTAAACAAACAAATTTCCTTCTAAGACGACAGCTTTTTGCTCACCCTCGTTCACCATGTCGGAGAATATGCCGCCTTTGGTTTGCATATCTGTCCATACCAAAGAGTCCGGGTCTTGCAAATGAACATTGATTTTCAGGGTATATTCACGGTTCGTAACTCCGTCGGCCGCATATACTTTGAATTTCATGCCGCCACTGTTATTCATGGCCGGCCTCAAGTCCACAGAGTCTCTTCTGACAAACAAAGTGTCGGGCGAACCGGAAGTTATCCATCCGGTCACGGTCATCGTATCAATCAATATCCGGTCGATGATGGTATCCGAGCCTACCGGCAATGAATCTCTGTTGTAGATTACCCTGTTGATCTGGTCAATCGTGAATTTATAATATTTGCCATGTATGGTGTCAATACCGAAAGCATGTATCGTAGCATCAGAGCTTAATTCATAGTTGTCTTCAGACTTGAGGCACGAACTTAGCGCCACAGACACCACAAGAAAGCTCACAATTACTGATAGAAACTTTATTCTCATCTTTTTTAAAATCTGTGTTTATTTACAACCTGCAAAAATAGGAACATTTTTTTCTATATATAGCTTTGCGGGGAAGTTTTATATTAAATTATAGATAATATGACTGTTTTTCCCGATTCAAAAGCCCTGAGATATAGAAAAACAATGCCGGCAAAAGAGCTTCATACTCTTCTGCCGGCATTCTATTCAGCCCCGTTGCCGGGCCGGAAATCAGCCAAGCGGATTTTCGCCTTGATTGCCTTCGCCGCTACCCTGACCACCGGTTTCACCGCTACCTGAGGGGGTTGTGCCAGCGGTATTACCACTTGGAGTTTTACCACTCGGGGTAGCAACCTTACCCCATTCTTCCCACACAATCTTGGTATCTACCATGCTGCGGGTAGTAACCAGATTACCACTGCCACGCTCCACTTCGGGAATAAAACGTACACGTACACCCTTTATCTGAGAAACACTTACCTCCTTGGCTGTCTCTACACCTCTTTTCGAAGATTTGGCCGTGTAAAAGAATGTACCAATACCGTCCAACTTCACGGTACGACCTTGTGCCATATAGTTACTCAACACTCGTCCCAGATTTCCCATCACTGCATACGTATCACCGCGAGTCACGGTGGAGATGCTTGAAAGTTCATCGGCCACTTCACGAGTAGTCACAGCCTTGCCCCAAGTTACGGATTGAGGATACCACAAATTGTTTATTTTCTTCTGAACTCTTTTAAAAAATGCCATAATAATAATGTTTTAAATAATTAATAATGTGTTTTATTTTTCTTATCTCACCCGAGAGAAGCGAGGGTTTTCATCGCGAGGCCTCAACGATTAAGCCTTTCGTATTTCTCAAATTCGATGTTGCAAAGTTAGGGCGAGATGCAAGAGAAAGCAAGAAAACGGCATCTACAACCGACTTGGTTAAAAAATTAATAATCAGCATACTTTAAAATCGGCATCTCTACAAGAGAAAACAAGGCATGAAACAAGTAAAAGAGGCTTCGGGGGACAATCTCTACAAATGAAAAAGGTAAGTATCTGATAATGAGCATAGGCTATCTGAGCAATCTCTACAATCATCACTATCACATCTTTTGAGGACTTCGCTTTACCCAATAGTAAACCATTTGTCAGAACAAGTCTTGACTATTACAAACTATAAAATCAGCCCGTTATTGTTTTCAAATGATAACGGACTAATTGCTAAGCATATTCTCTGCAAGTTAAAAGCTCATCTTTGAAACAATTTGTCGAACCTTAAAAAGCCCATTTTGAATTTATTCTGGGACAATATCTGTTGAATGGATTTTAAGGGCTGGCTAAATAACTTGCTTCTGACACATCTCATAATAGCGAGATCCTTCTTTATACAAATCAGAATGTGACCCTTGTTCAATAAGTCGTCCATTTTCCAGTACTGCTATCAAGTCGGAATCCACTACCGTACTGAGTCTATGCGCAATAAGAATAATTGTTTTTCCTTCTTGATTAAGGCGTCGTAACACATTTTTCACATATTGCTCCGATTGAGAGTCAAGTGACGATGTAGCTTCGTCAAAAAGAATAATTTCCGGATTTCGATACAAAGCTCGTGCAATGGCAATACGCTGTTTCTCCCCTCCGGACAAAGCAACACCGTTTTCCCCCACTTGTGTAGTCAAACCTTCGGGAAGTTTCTCAATAAAAGGCATTAATCCTAATTCTCGCAGAATATTAATAATACGTTGCATATCCGGTTGAAAATCGCCTACAGCAATATTTTCAATGATATTGCCTGAAAATAAATTTACCTGTTGAGGAACACTTCCAACAATATTCCGCATACTTTCCGTCGAAATATAATCAATATCCAATCCATTGATGATTATTTTTCCGCTATTGAGTGGGTAGAGTTTTTGCAACAGTGAAAACAATGTGGTTTTTCCCGAACCACTTTCTCCGACGATGGCAACACTTTTTCCGTGCGGAATAGTAAGCGAAAAATCGGAAAAAACTTCTCTTCGCGTACCGTATGAAAAGGCTATATGTTGAAATACAATGTCACCCACGTTTTCTGCTTTTATCTCTATTTTTTTTTCATTAGACTCGGTTTCTAAATCCATAATTTCAAACAAACGGTCAGCAGCAATTAAAGCGTTTTGCATAGATTTATTAGCTCCTATTAAACTTGCAATAGGGCCCATAAAATAGCCGATAATAGCATAAAAAGAGAGTAATTCTCCCGGTGTAATTTCATTATTTATCACAAAATACGACCCTACCCAAAGTAAAACAATAGTAAACAAGCGGCTAATGGCTTCGGATGAATATCCCGAAAAAATGGAGTTTATACCCGACTTAAATACTGTTTTAAGTAAAGTTACAAACCTTACCTCTGTTTTCATATTGCTGAAGTCTTCAATTCCAAACTGCTTAATGGTACGCACGGAATTGACAGACTCCACCAATTGACTTTCCAAATCAGCGGAATGCTCCATCAACTTGCGCTCTTGTTTCTTATTCATTCGGTTGGTTATCAAATAAATCGTTATATAAAGCGGTATAACAACCAACATAATCAATGCCAGTTTCCAACTATATACAAACATCAACACAAACGAAAACAGTACAATAAACACATTTACCACAAGTGAAACAGACACATCGTTAATAAACGAGCGAATTTTTACGGCATCGTTGATACGAGAAATGATTTCACCCACTCGCATAGTATCGAAAAAACGTTGTGGAAGACGCAACAAGTGTTTGTAATAACCGAGTATGAGACGACTATCAATTTGTTGTCCAGTTTTCATCATAAACAACGTTTGATTGATGCCTAAAAGTAATTCAAATACCCAAATAATTAGCATGCCTACACCCATTAGATTAAGCAGATTAGTATTACCAGTGGGAAGTACATTATCGGTTATTTTTTGTATGTAAATGGAGGTAGAAAGTCCGAGAACGGTATATAAAATGGCACCGATAAGGCTTTGTGTAAGCACTGTTTTGTGCGGTGCCAATAAATACAGAAAACGTTTGAGGTTGGAGACTTTTTCATTGCGTGCCGTAAAATTGTTGTTGGGAAGCAACAGTATCAATACTCCCGACCATTGCACCATGAAATCCTCTACAGACACTGTGTGCTTTTTGCCATCACCCGGATCCATATAGGTTATCTTATTCTTTTTTAAGCGATAGATTACCACATAGTGGTGCAATTGTACTTCACCTCGTTTTATAATCACGTGAGCAATAGTGGGAAGTGGTATTTTGCTCAGCGATTCTCGATTACCTCTTACACCTTTTGCCGAAAATCCCAACAGTTCGGCAGCTTTCACCATTCCAAGCACATTAGTGCCTTTGGTGTCAGTTCCGGCAATTTGGCGAATGCGTGCAACAGGCAATTGTAATTTATAATAAGAAGCAATGGATGCTAAACATACTGCACCGCAATCAGTAATATCGTGTTGCTTAATCTTTATACCCATACCAAATTATTCTTTTTTATTTATGATTTTCGGATTCAGCCAATTATCCAATTTATCGAAAAGCAGTTGCCACAACGTACGGCGATTTAACATAAAGCGTGCCGTACATGTCATTCCTTTTTGCAAACTTCCTTCACATCCGTTTTTAAGTCGTAAGCTCTTTGCATGTAAGCTACAACGCACCCGAAACATTGGTTTTTCATTTACTATAACCACATCGGTAAGAATTTCTTTAACCGAACCTTCTATCATACCCCATTGGTGGTAATTAAATGCATCAATTTGAAAATGAACCGATTGCCCTACATATAAATAAGCAATGTTGGCAGGTGATACATAACATTCGGTAAGCAGCGAATCGTTTGACGAGATATACGCCAATGTTTGTGAAGGAGCAATAAAATTGCCTTGTCTGAATCCGGCTACTTGTAACAATCTTCCGTTTACAGGAGCTATAATTACATATTGTCGCAACTCTTTTTCGAGTTGTGTAATGGTAGATTGCCACTCGTTGACTTGTAGTGTGAAATTGGTTTGCTTGTTTTGCCAAGCAGTAAGAAATTCATCACGTGCAGCAGTTATTTGTTCGTTGGCTTTTTGATAATTGATTTCGCTTTGCAAGTAATCGAAACTTGATATTATCTTTTTTTCGTGCAGTTTTTTATTGACTTCAAGATCTCTTTTTAAATAATCAACAGTTATTTGTAATTCCTTGATTTTTGCATTGGCATGTCGATATTCGTTGCGATATTGAGGTAGTGTAATGGAGTGAACTCGATTGTCGATAACCGCTTGCAAATTGGAAATAAAATCTTGATTCTCAGAGATTTTTTGCTTAAACGACATTATTTGTTCGGCAATTTTATCAGAATTGAGCACCAATAACGTATCGCCAACAGATATCGTTTTATTTTCCGCCATATTATAGGTAACAATTTCACCATACACCATAGTCTGGATAACAGTGTTCTCATACGGCGTACGGATAACACCGCGACTTTGCGACGTAATATCCACTTTTACCAAAAACAACACCGCGAAAGCCACACCCAACAAACACAAAATAAGCCAATAAATAGCTTTGCTGCGAGTGTGAATTTTTACGTGATAGACTTCTACGGTGTTATGGAGGATTTCGGGAGGAAAAATTTGCTTAGACATCAATTGACTAATTTATCAAATAATCTGAAAAAACATAGATATACAGTTTACTATTATATGAGCACCGATAGCGTATATAAAACCTGCATTTAGCCTTAGGTATGAGAAAGTTATCCCCATTACTATTTGAGGAGAACAAAGAAATATATAAACAGGAAGATAACGAACAGAAATATCAAAATTGAATAAATGGAGAAATCCGAAAAGGAATACCAAACCAACAACAGTTTGTTTGCCAAATTTAGAGGCGTATCTTACTGAGAAATCCTGCGGTAAGGCAATAAGAAATATGAATAAACACAGACTTATTATGCACTTTAAGACAACTTGACTTGAATATCCTCCCAAAGCCGCACTAAGTAATATAAAACAAAGTACAGGCAAAGAAATTACCAAATCTTTTTTATTAAATGAAATTCCAAGTCTAAAAGCAATTTCTTCAATCACAGGTCCAATAAAAATGATAAGATACCATTTATCGGGAACAATATTTTTGATTGAATGAGGATAAAATAAGTAGGGATCAATATTCAAAAACTTTAAAGCGAAATAGAATATCCCGATAGACAACATCACAACCATTTGACTAACAATGTAAAAAGAGATAGATTTGAGTATTATTTTCTTTTTGGTTAATAAATTATTGTCTATACTACTATAAAATTTAAGAATCATAATTTAAATTGATTTTAGAAAATAAGAGGACATATCAAAAGATTTTAAGATTAAATCCCAATTTGTTTCTTCTTCTACGACAAATAGTTTCATAAAAGACATACACAAAAAGTATTTGATTCAAATCTATTCTTTGACAATGTCCTCCCATTTTTATGAACAGGTCATCAAACCCTAATTCGTCCTCGACTTACAATTAACACAAGCAAAGTAATCACACCCACATTATCAAGAGCTTTTCTGAATTTTGCTCCATGTTCATACCCCTTGTTATATGTTTTTTCACTTCCCCCTGAAATATCT
Organism: Prevotella heparinolytica; assembly: GCF_002998535.1. Classification (NCBI taxonomy): domain Bacteria; kingdom Pseudomonadati; phylum Bacteroidota; class Bacteroidia; order Bacteroidales; family Prevotellaceae; genus Prevotella; species Prevotella heparinolytica. The sequence goes on from NZ_CP027234.1 coordinate 1,961,698, forward strand.
AACATTTCAGTATAACTTAATTCTATCAAATTTTCCATCATAACTGTATTTTAATATGTTAAACCCCTAAAAATCCTCGAAAAAATCCATACACATAATCACAACCATCCTTGATGCCCTTTAAGGCTTTTTTTACTACTTTTTCATGTAATTCAGGACTCAAACAAAATTCATTTCCATCCATACCTCCATTTACACAGAGAACATCCGTGGCATTCATTTCTTGAACGCCATAATTACTTAACTCTAATGCTTTCATTGCAAAATACTTAAAAAGGTTAATACTTAAAACACATTCTTTTAAAAAGAATAAATCACTGAGTGTACTCAATAAACTTATACTTCATTAATGAAAACAAAAATAAAGCATATAAAGGAACCTCTTTGAAACTTATATGAAAAGATTTATACTTTTACGAAAGTATTTTATACTTTTACCAAAACAACAAATTTACTTAATTAATTTTACTATGGATTCAACCAATAATAAAATAGAGACAGTACTTGCCAATATACAAAGCGCGAGAAAAGAGAAGGGTTTTACTCTTGAAAATATGGCAGATGAATTGCAGATATCTCACTCAGCCTACCGAAAAATAGAAACGAACCAAAGTAAACTTTCCGTTGAAAGATTGATGCAGATTGCCGTTATTTTAGACAAATCGGCAACAGAGTTACTTAATGACCCCCAAGCAAGAGTTTACAATCAAAATAACAATGGAAACTGTACCATAATTGGGCATCAAGAATCTGAAAATTATTATCAAGAAAATAGAAAAATAGTCAGAGACCATGTAGCCGACTTAAAAGAAGAGATTCTGCATCTTAAAACCGAAATCGTTTTTTTGCGCGAGTTGGTACAAAACAAACACACTTAGTTAGTCGTACAACGCTGTTCAATCCCATTCGCTTCAACTTCGTGTATGAGGGAGGCTGTCAGAAAACCCTATAAGCCGACAAGTCAGCAATAGTAGTCATGAAGATTCCTCATTTTTATAGCATGGTTTAACACACAAAGCCCCCCAAGACAACTCGTTCAAGATGGAGCTTTACCACCTGATGGAGAACGAGCTGTCCAACCCGGAACAGGATGTGGCACGTATGACCGAACTACTGAGAATCTCGAGCACCAAGCTCTACTACAAGGTAAAGGGACTGACGGGCGAGAATCCCAGCGTCTTCTTCAAGACCTACAAGCTGAACCGCGCTGCCGAGCTGATAAAAGAGGGCAGGTATACCGTTTCGGAAATAGCCGACATGACGGGATTCAGCACACTGTCGCACTCCTCGACCACCTTCAAGAGACAGTTCGGGATAGCACCGAGCGAATATGATTCATATCAAATTCAAGTTACATTTAAAACATTCCAAGGCTATTGTCAGAAAATTTCCAAACCTCTCCCTCTCTTTATCCTAACCAAAAACCGCCCACACAAATTCCCCTACCAGAACACCTTCTGACGAGGGGGTATCTAAGTATACGACTTAGGTACCCTAAGTATACGACTTAGATACCCTAAGTATAGGACTTAGGTAGCCTCAATATAAGACCGAGTCCGCATTGCTCGTAAAAAAGGCCTGAAAAAGATGTTCCACCACTTGTTTTTTTGTTGAGATAAATAAACGATCTTTCTCCGATAAAACTCTCGGTAAAAGCCATTCAATCCCGAAGTAAATTCATGATAATCATTCAAGTAAGCTCTCTACATTCTCAGCAGGCCGAAATTTAGCGGACAGTCGATAGAATAATATTTGAGAGGCTTATTTTTTCAATAAATATTAAAGTTTAAATAGAATAAGTAACAGGGTTATTGAAAATCAACATCATAGAGCCTTATTCGATATACTGCCTATTGTCTCAGGTTTTATCGGGCACTTATATTTGTAACAAAATTTCCAAACCAATCCGTTTCTCTCAGCCAACCATCAGAATACAATCCCCCCTGCCAGAACACCTTCTGGCAGGGGGGGGGGTAGATCAGTATAGGAGTGAGAAAAGACAACTCCGTTTTCTTTTTCAAAAGGGAAAGAATAAAGGCATATTTTGTAAAGATATTATCCTACTCCTTTATCAACACATCATCAGCAATCAGGTCAATCAGTTTGTGCAATTGCTTCATTCTTCGAGATTGGCTGATAATAATTTCATGAAGAGATCGGGTATGCGTTATAATTATTCCGCCAACGGATTACGATTTATTCCGAGCATTCCAAACAAACAAAGCCAACAATACTGACAACAAGGCAGAACCTATCCAAAACCAATTGATATAAGTAAAGTCATAAACTTCCACTCCGTCTATCATGGATTTGTTTCCCTCTATTAGCACACCACTCATCACATCCTGAAGCCCTGCACCAATATAACTGGCAATGCCGACCACTCCCAATGCAGCCCCCGAAGCATTACGAGAAGCTATATCAACGGCCATCAATCCACCGAGAAAACAAATCAGCACACCGATACCAAGACCGAACAACACCATTGCCACAGCATCCAACCCAAAATGAACTCCCGGCACAAGCAAAAAAAGGCAGAGGGCTGCAACATTCAGCAAACCGAAAATCAAGGCAGGAACATTGCGACGCCCTCCGAACAGTTTGTCAGAGATAACACCGGAAAACACGGTGCCCACAATGCCGCAAACCGAACTGATGGAGATGATGAAGCTGGCATCCAGCGTCGAGTAGCCTTTCTGCGCCTCCAAATAAAAAACGCCCCAACTGTTCACCGCATAACGGCTGATATACATGAAAGCACTGCTGAGGGCCAATATCCAGATGGCAGGATTGCGAAGCACCTCTTTTTGAGCACGGTTGAACTCCTCGCTCTGCGATGCACTCATTTCTTTCTCTTTCTTAGGCTCATTAACGGCAGGAAGCCCTTTGCTTTGCGGAGTATCGTGAAAAAAACGCCAGACAATCAAGGCACCGGCCAGTCCGACAAGTCCTGCCCCCAGAAAGCCATACCGCCAACCGAAAGCACTGACAATGGAAGCAACAACAATAAAAGTCATGGCTTCACCGATGTTATGGCTCGCACTCCAGAATCCATAGAAAGAGCCGCGCTGCTTATCCGTGAACCAACGTGACAATCCCACCACACAGGAAGCCGCACCGATTGACTGAAACCAACCGCTGATTCCCCAAAGGACAGCAAACAGGATGAATGAATTGACAAAGCCGAGGCAAAGGTTGACCAATGCCGTCACCAACAGTCCGGTGCTCATGAAGCGGTTTATATTGCTACGATCGGCCAGAAAGCCATTGGTGAACTTGCCAACAGCATAGGTAAAGAACAACACCGAACCGATGATGCCCAATTCTGTTTCAGAAAAAACACCCTCCTCCACTATCGGCTTCTTCACTACGTTCAAACTGAGACGGCAGACGTAATATATGCCATACCCCAGCGTCGCGGCAAGAAAAGTGGACCATTGCAGATGTTTCAAGCGACGTTTCTGTTCCGGCAAAGTCTCTCCATTACAAGGCCTCGCTTGCGAGACCTTGTAAAAATTGGCAATAAACTTCCACATGAGTTCTCAGCCCCCCCTATTCGTGCAGATTCTTTGCTTTCAGATATTCCAGCAGGTAAGCAGGTCTGTCCGTCTGTATTATGCGACATCCCAATGTATCAATCAGATATCCATAACCGACATCCGGACTCTGCAAAGACATGTCATCGTCATGTCCGCCTGCCATCGTGTCCCACAAAGTATTATACCAAATAAGAGAACGGCCGCTCAAAGCTGTCGCCAGTTTCTTAGGAAGCGGATTGGTGTCTTTTACATACAGCAACTCGAAAGCAACAGGAGCCATGTCCTTAATGAACTTTTCTATTTGCTCCTCAGCCCCCGGCGCATCGAGGTCTATAATGGGCATATAGATTACATCGTTCAAATAATCGCCGAATTGCTTCTTGACTTCTTCCACCGTCTTACGCCCTTTCATTATGATTTGCTTGGTGGTTGCCGTCTTCTGCATCAGTTCATAAATCCGGTCAAAATAAGCGTCTGCTTTATCCAGATTTATCATAATCTTACCTTTGGCGTGAAGCAAAGCCTCCTCCAAAGTAGGGACTTTGTGAATGGTACGGATATTACAGCCATTCTTTAACTTCAATTTCCGTATCTCATCAAGCGTGTTTTCTGAAACCAAGCCTTTTCCGGTAGTGGTACGATCCAATGACTTATCATGCATCAATATCAGTTCACCGTCTTTTGTCTCCATTACATCCAGCTCCACAATGTCCACACCCATCTTAATGGCGTTGTCTATCGCCTCCATTGAGTTCTCAGGGAAATTACGCCAGTCGCCACGATGAGCTACCACAAGCACCGAGCTTTGGTCGCGATTCATCAGTTTTTCACGAATCTGCGCAACGCGGTCTTGAGCCGAAAGTTGCAATACAGCAAAAAGTGCAAACAGCAATAAATGTATCTTTCTCATAATTTCACGGATTTCAAAACAACTTTTATTCTATAATATATCCCTCGTTCTGCCAACCTGTCTTATCATTGACATTCTCTATTTCAGTCAAAGGAACCGGATAGAGTTGGCGATAGTTGGCAATTCCGGGAAATATGGAAGACATTTGACCTGTACGCACAATGTCAAACCATCGGTCGCACTCTAAAGCAAGTTCCAGACGACGCTCCTTATATACCGCCCGTCGGAAGAGTTCTTTTGTGGACAATTCGTCTAATGTCTTACCGGTAAGTCCTGCGTTTATGCGTACGGCATTCAGGGCATCCAAAGCCTCTTGTGTAGGAGTGGCGGCAAGCTCATTAGCCGCTTCGGCATACATCAACATTACTTCAGCGCAACGCAACACAGGAAAATCGGCACTGGTTTCGTTGTTTGTAGCAGGCGCATCAAATTTGCCCGGACGCTTTCCACTCCCGGTAGGAGCGACCAATGCCTTACGATTGTCCGCATTGCTTTCAAATTCCGACTGTTCCAAAGAAATGACATTGCCATTATCATTGTTGCGATAGCGATTATTCTGGTGAACAGACTCGCCAATTCCACCCTTAAGATATTGAACGGCGAAAATGATATCCTTGCTTGTTTTCAGATTATTAGGGAAAGTTTGCGGCATAGGTACCAACATCAAATCCTTCTCTGCCTTGATGGCTGCCATTACCGGGGCAAGCTCATTGACAACCCCCTGATAGTTTTTTCTATACAAGTGGACCTTTGCCAGCAACGCATGAGCAGCATACGAAGTGACACGACCCCTTTCCGCCTCTGCCCAAACAGCAGGCAAGCTCTGGGCCACGGTCAGGTCTTTGACTATCCGGTCATAAACCTCACCGACGGCAGCACGCTTATTATTACGTGCTTCTGCCACAGTCTGAGTCTTAGTGACGACGGGCACTTCACCCCACAAGCGAACCAGATTAAAATAACACAATGCACGTATAAACGAGGCTTGTCCGACTATACGAGTTCGTTGTTCTTCAGACATTGATACCTGTTCCATATTTTGAAGAACCAAGTTGCAACGATAAATCGTTTTGTAGAGCGAAAGCCAAGCGCCTGACAAATTGGAGTTTGCCGGGGTCTCAGTAAACACTTCTATCTGGTATCTGATACCGCCACTGGCACCGGAATTATCATCTTTTACATTGTCGCCACGCACTTCCATCAAAGTCATGAAAGTTGCTCCATACTGACCACTGGACTGCAACTCATCATAAAGGCCTATAACGGCTCCTTCCAACCCTTTTACATCTTTATAAAACGTCTCTTCCGTAGGAAAATCAATGGGTTTCAGATCTATAAAATCATTACAGCTTGAAAGAATTATTGCTGTAAAAACCAATATTATTATTTTTTTCATATCACTGTTTTTTTAAGATTAAAACGTAAGATTAACGCCTATCGAGGTCGTTCTTGCCAATGGATATACACCGTAATCTTCTCCATTGGTCGTTGCGGCAGTGCGATTTGATACCTCCGGATTATACCCCTCATAACTTGTAAAGGTAAATGGATTTTGGACGGAACAATATATACGGGCAGACTTCAAATACACCTTCCGAAGCCAACTTCCCGGCAACGTATATCCCAAAGAAATATTCTTGATGCGCAGATAAGAGCCGTCTTCCACATGCCATGTAGAGGTTATTCCGTTCTGTCCTTTGCTGACACGATTGGCACGTACATTCATTCCACTACCGGGATTATCCTCCGACTTCCAGCGATTAATAGCCCCTTTGTAGTTATTCATATTTCCTTCATGGTTATAAAAATATCGCCGTGACAGGTTTAGAATTTCATTACCTTGCACTCCTTGGAAAACAATACCGAAGTCGACACCTTTCCAAGCCAGTGTAGCACCGAAACCATAAGTAAAATCGGGCATGTAATTACCCACAATGGCACGATCCGTATCCGAAATATCCAATATCTTGTCTCCATTGACATCCTTAAATTTAAAATCACCCGGTTTTGTGTCAGCCAATCCATAATTGGTGGGAGAATCCTTATAGTGCAAAGCAGCATCCACCTCAGCCTGATTCTTATAAACGCCTTCTACGATAGGAAGATAATAGCTTCCGATTGCTTCACCCACGCGAGTTATAAAATAGGCATTGCTCACTGAACCGGAAGATATAATATCCGCATTGCCCGGTCCGAGTTCTTTCACTTCGTTGATATTCTTTGAGATATTGAAATAAAGACTCCAGTTGAGGTTGCCCGTCTTCTGGTTGGTTGCAATATTAAACTCCACTCCCTTATTGTTCACTTTACCGATATTTTCCAAACGAGTACTATAACCCGTCATCATTGGTACAGGCACATTCAAAAGCAAGTCATACGTGTTACTGTTATATACATCCAAACCCAAAGTCAAGCGGTTCTTAAATAGCGATGCATCGAACCCCACATTCACCTGTGCTGTCTTTTCCCAACGCAATTCGGGATTAGGCATACTCTTGGGCGCTGCTCCCTTGACAGCCTCCGCACTGCTTCCACCCAACACATAGCTAAGATAGGCAACTTCACCTTGCGCACCGTAGTTAGGTATACGGAAATTACCTGTCAGGCCATAGCTGGCACGCAACTTCAAATCGTCGATGAAAGACAAAGACTTCATGAATTTTTCTTCAGTCATACGCCATCCGGCAGATATTGACGGAAACCATCCCCAGCGGTTGTGCTTTCCAAAACGGGAAGCGCCATCTGCACGAATAGCCCCGGTAAGCATATATTTGCCTTTATAATTATACTGGAGACGGGCAAGTCCCGAAAGTAAAGCCCACTCAGAAGCCTGCGTATTACCACGGGTAACAGTACCCGCATTCAACGTCGGTACAGTATTCGTGATGAATCCATTGGCAAAGGCATAGGTGCTTTCATCTCTTTGGTATTGCATGGTCCAGCCGGCCAATGCAGAAAACGAGTGCCCACCTACTTCCTTATTATAGTTCATGGTTTGTTCAAACAGCCAGTTATACATCTTGCCAGTTCGCGCAGTTGCTTCGGGAACCGACTCCGGATTACCTTCCGTATTAGAAATTGGGATGGTGGACGGACGAAAAGTATCCCTTGAACTGCTGTATATATCCACACCGAAATTGGCACGATATTTCAACTCCGGCATAAAAGCTACTTCTCCATAAACATTGCCAAAGATGCGGGATGCTTTCGTTTCATCTTTCTGCAACATAGCCAATGCTACGGGATTCCAGACTTGTGTCTGACTATTACCTTTCTTGACAGTACCATTCGAGAGTATCGTTCGCGTATTCGAACTCCAAGCGTTTTGGATGAAAGAAAAAGAACCGTCGGGATTATATACCGGGAATATAGGAGCACAGTGCAAGGCAGAAGCTATGATGCCACCGCCATTGGAATTATAAGCACCGTCCGAATTGACAGCATTTTCTATTGTCACAGATGGACTTAACGATAATCCGAACTTAAAAATACCTTCGGTTACATCGAGGTTGAAGCGTGAACTATAACGGGTAAAATCACTGTTGACAATGACACCTTCTTGTGATAAATAATCGACAGATGCATAATACCTTATCTTCTGACTGCCTCCGGAAACGGAAACAGAGTGGCTCTGCATGCCTGCCATACGGAAAATCTCATCTTGCCAATCTGTGTCAATCAGCCCCTTCTCTCCTCTCAGATATGGCAAAATCTCCATGGGAACAATTGTATTATAATCATTATTGGTGTTCTGCAGACGAGTAGCATTATCATCCGATATATTATAAGGCAAAGGACTCTTATTTTGCGCTATGAGTTTTCGATTGACCGACTCCATTTTATCCTTATACGTGTTATTACGGGCATCATTCACCAAGTCGGCATACTCATAAGCATTGAGCATATCTATCTTTTTGGAAACCGCCTGCCAACCATAAAATCCGTTATAAGAGACTGTGGCACGTCCCTCCTGTCCTTTCTTGGTAGTTATCAATACCACACCGTTTGAACCGCGCGAACCGTAAATTGCGGCTGAAGAAGCGTCTTTCAGCACCTCGATGGATTCCACGTCATTCAGATTAAACGTATTCAGTTGCTCTTGGGCAAGCGGCACACCGTCTACAACATACAACGGAGAAGTTCCTGCCGTAATGGTTCCCGTTCCACGTACTTTAATCTGCAAAGAAGCCCCCGGAGCACCCGTCGCCTGCGATACTTGCACTCCCGGCATCCTGCCTACCATGGCCTCTGCCATAGAAGTTACCGGCTGTCCCTTCATGTCGCTTGCACGAAGACTGGCAATAGCCGTTGTTACATCGCGTTTCTTTTGTACTCCATAACCCACAACTACCACTTCTTCCAGCAACTCGCTATCCTCTTTCAACGTAACCTTTGCCAAAGCTTTGTTATCGGCTTTCAGCTCCACCGTCTGATACCCGATATATGATATGGAAATGACAGCATCTTCCGGAACGTCGGTCAATGTATAGTTTCCATCCATATCGGTAATCAATCCATTGGTGGTGCCTTTCACAATTACGCTGGCACCAATCACCGGCTCTCCATTCTGGTCAATGACAGTGCCGGAAATATTCTTTGTCTTACCGCTTTGCTTGGTTGTATCGGAAGCGACCTTTGCTTTCAGGTAAATTTTTGTCTCGCCAATCTCAAAATCCACATCCATATCTGCAAGCAGTCGCCGAAGGAATTTGGAAATTTCTTCTTTATCCGCCTGAATGGAAACAATCTTTTCGGGATTGACCGTAGGCCTGCTATAAGCCACTGTAAGCCCGGTTTGTTGCGTAATAGTATCAAAAACCTTCTCCAACTTCACTTGCCGAAAATTCATTGACACCTCTTGGGCCGAAACTGCAGAGCAAACCGCAAAACAGAAAAGCAGCACAAATAAAATTCTGTGTTTCATAACTTTTACTTTTAGATTAACATTTAGTATAAAAATCACTTTATACAGAATAGACACACAGAACCTTAGAACGGGTGAGAGGAAAAGAAACTTTTTTTTGAGTTTTTTTATTTGGAAGTAACCAACACCTCTTTCTTTGCTTCACTATACGTAAATTGAAGCGGTGCTATTTTCTCCAAATCCCGTAGAATTTTTTCAAGAGGTATATTTTCCGACGTAAGGGTGAAATATACATTCCAAGCATTCTTGCCCTCTATCTTAAAATCGACGTCATACCAACGCCCCAACACGCTGGCAACTTCGGCCAACGAGGCGTTTTTGAAAGCTATCACATTCGTTTTCCACAGAGAAGCTATGTTATCGACGTTCCGGGAAACCGTGCAGCGTTTACTTGCGCGATTGTAAACCAGTCGTTCACCGGGTTGCAACGGATATTCCTTGTCCGAAGTAAGAGCCAATTTAATACGTCCTTCATCAAGGCACACCGTAATATTCTCACTTTCAGGATAAGCCTGCACATTGAACGATGTGCCCAAAACATGAAGAGCAGAGCCTTCGAGATTAACAATAAAAGGGCGGTGGGAATTTCTGGCTACAACAAAATATGCTTCCCCGTCCAAATAAATCTCACGGCTGAACAATGCAAACTTTTTGGGATATTTCAGCCGAGTATCCGAATTGACATATACGCATGTTCCATCCTGAAACATCATTTGCAAGCGTTCGCCCTTTGGCACATAAACTTCCTCATAGCCGGAATTGCCGAACAAGTCTACACGCATATTTACTTGAACAAACAGCCCTGCCAGCAGAATGAATGGAATAACCACAGCCGCTACACGGAAAGAGAGTCGGCGAATCCGTCTCCGCCGGATGTTTTGACGAATACGGCCAAACATCTCCTCCGACGGAATAGCATGATCCACATAAAGTTCTTCGTAATCGGCCTTTATTTGTTCCGCATCCCGTTCCATACTACGTGACAGGTAGGCAGTGCCCTCATCAGTCGCAAACCATTTTGCAACCAATTGCGCAACTTCAGGAGTAGATGTTCCGCCCAACACCTCCTGTATCTGTTTCTCGGTAGGTTTACCTATGATTTTATTATCCATACAACCAAATAGACACTCAAACTCTTCAACAAGGTGAGATATGTAACAATTATTAGCATTTTACGCAAATAAATACGCAGTAACTTCAAAGCTTCCGAATAGTGGGTTTTAATGGTGTTGATAGAGAGTTGCAACCGATCGGCTATTTCTTGATTGCTTAATTCTTCCTGCACTTTCATCAAGCAAATATCACGTTTTTGAGGTGGAAGCATTTCCAAAGCTTTGTAGAATAAAGACATCAACTCTTTTTTCTCCAAGCTTTCCACTAAAATATCTTCATATTCGGGGGCGTCCTGTGCCATCCCATAGTTTTTGGCAACGGCATTATTTTCATTACGAATCACATTCAAAATATGGTTCCTGGTCATTGTCACCAAGTAGTTTTTCAGGCTGACCCCCACACGGAGTTCCGTGCGATATTCCCAAAAGCGAGTAAAAACATGTTGCACTGCATCTTTCGCCATTTCCGTATCCATCAAATAACGATACGACATGACGTAAAGTAGCTTATGGTATCTATGATAAATTTCTGTAAATGCAGTCATATCTCCTCGCTCCACTTTAGCAAAGAGAATTTCATCATTATCTACTATGGGAATATCAGGATAGAATTGCACGTTTCAGGTTGTTTTTCCACATCATCGTAGCGAAGATAACGCAACTTTATCAAAAGAACAAAAGATTCATAAAAAAACCGTATATCTGACAAATGAGAATTCCATCTTATAGAAAAAAAGAGAAACATACAGGCACTTAATGATACAAAGAGGTTACTACACAGAGCCAAACAGACTTTATTTCCACATGAAAATATGTTTTTAAAGAATATCCCAATAAGACCTTTCACGTCGGGCTGAAAAACCACTCCCTTTTATCCCCGGAAGCTAATTGTTTAAAATTCTCACAGCAAAAAGAGAGTTCACAACCACTGCCGGACACCCCATCTCGACACCCCCGCCAGAACACCTTCTGACGAAGGGGTATTTAAGTATAAATTAGGTAGCCTCGATATAAGACCGAGTCCGCATTGCTCGTAAAAAAGGCCTGAAAAAGATGTTCCACCACTTGTTTTTTTGTTGAGATAAATAAACTATAGTTCTCCGATAAACCTTTTTTTGAATATTATGAATTAGGGCTGCCCCCTCTTTTTTAATAAGCTTTGATTCTAAATTGCAATTACATATTAACTATTTATCAAGAGAATACGTTCCGAATAAATTCTTCCTTTCAAACATCTCGATTGCCGACTGTTCCAAAGGAGTACGCTTGATAATGGCTTTATCTTTCCAAAAAGTAGGATCATAGTTTTGATTTGCTATTTTATTTCACTACTGTCCCGTAAAAGTGGATAAATAGTTCTTTGAAATTATTGAAATATAGTCAATTACACGTTTTTTGAAATGAAACGGACTTGATTTTGCAACTTTGCAGTCTAATACAAATGGCTGCTATGTTCCAAGACAAATACGTATTCTCTCAATTAACCGCTTTTCTGAACAGGACTCAGTTCAACAACTATGTTCGCAAGTATGATGGCAACCGATATGTGAAACATTTCACTTGCCGGAATCAGATGCTCGCGATGATGTTTGGACAACTGAGTAACCGTGAGAGCCTGCGAGACTTAATCGTTTCTTTCGAGGCGCATAGGGCCAAGCAATATCATCTTGGGTTAGGTCGTGAACCGATAGCCAAGACAACTCTTGCGACAGCCAACCAGAACCGTGATTACAGAATTTTTGAAGAATTTGCATTCTATATGATGAAAGAAGCCTGCGAGAAGCGGACGACCAACATCCTTGACATTTCCGGAAAGAAATATGCGTTTGATTCAACAACGATTCCGTTATGTCTTGCAACATTCCCATGGGCAAAGTTCCGAAGCAAGAAAGGAGGAGTGAAAGCTCATGTCTTATACGACATTGAAGCACAAGTTCCTGCCTTCTATACTGTAACCACTGCATCAAAGCACGATTCTACAGCAATGTCTTCAATCCATTATGAGCCAAATGCTTATTATATATTCGACAGGGCTTATGACTCCTTTAAAGAACTCTATAGGATACATCTTACAGACTCTTTCTTTGTTGTCAGAGCCAAGACGAACTTAAAGTATAAGACAGTCAAATGGAAGCGAAGAATACCAAAGCACATAATGACAGATGCGGAAGTGAAACTGACCGGATATCTCTCCGAAAAGAAATATCCTGAGTCATTCAGACTCGTCCGATATCACGATGAAGAAGATGACCGTGAGTTCACTTTTTTGACGAATGCGAAACAACTTTCTGCACTGGATGTCGCCAATCTTTATAAGAAAAGATGGTTGATCGAGCTGTTCTTCAAATGGCTCAAGCAGCATCTCAAGATAAAGAAATTCTGGGGCACAACAGAGAACGCTGTTCGCATACAAATCAGTGTGGCTATTATCACATACTGTCTTGTGGCTATTGTCCAACATGATATGAAGTTGAAACGCTCAACCTATGAAGTTTTGCAGATTCTCAGCATATCATTGACTGACAAAACCCACTTGCGTGACCTGTTCCACAAGACTAATTTCAATGATGTTAAAGATCTAAATGAACCCCTGATTCCGGGGCTATTTGATTAATTGTTTAACTCGTCCCATTTTAACGGGACACTAATGAGATATAAGCAATGAAAAAGACAGTTTTTTACCTTTTATTCCTCCTTTTAGGCGCATCCCTGTACGCCCAAGGATTTGACAGTTTCATGGCAAAAAATCCCGATAAAACATTTATCGGAGCCATTATGCAGGCCGAAAGCATAAACGAGGACACTCATCGGTTTATTGACGTTGTACTTGCCCCAATAACCATCAGCTTCAGCCACTCCATCAAGTCACAGACAATAACTCCCTCTTATATTGAGATGACTAAAGTTGTGCAAAACCTCATTGAAAACGGCAAAATACCAATGCAAAATGTAGGCCTTTCGCATGCAATCAAAGAAATCAAATCCTATAACGAATTGAATGCTTTGTTTGGACAGAAGATTAATCCGACATTACTTTTCGATGTCCCTACCGATAAGGCCTCCAAGCAAAACCTGCTTGTCGTCAGTTTGGAACAAAAGCTCCTTTCCATCTATATGGACCTCCCCGATACGCCGGTTCTGCAAGGAAAGAAACCGGAGTATGACACGAACAAGCTGATTTATTTAAACTCAGTCACATTCGGCAGGAAAGCCGTTGCCTTAATTGAATCGGAACAACCTTTGAGCAAATTGAAGGCTGCGATAGACAACGTGATGCAAAACTATAACAACCCGGAGAAAATAGCCGATACATCTCACGCTATATTGTCAAACTCCAATATCCGGGTAATGATTGTAGGCGGAAATGCCCAAATGAACGTACAAAGCGGTAATGCCCTGACTGAGCTACTTCTATATTTTAACCAGAAGATTACCGGCAGTGATTTTATATCCCCTATCATCTTTACAGCCGCATGGGCAAAAGACAATTCGGTGTTTGAGAATAAATAACTTTCCGTACATCACGAACCATGAGCAACTAAAAGATTTTAAGTTTGAGCAACGCTGCCCCCGATACAAAGAAGGCTCTCCGAAAAGCAGTATGCCTCTTATTATGTTGAAAGCATACTATTCATTTCGGACAGCCTCAAGGGAGAAAATACATATATGCCTTTATCTCAGCGTCTCCACCTCTTCCGGCGTCAACGGAATCTTCTTGCCCAGACGGCGTGCCCCGGTTTCGGTAATCAGATAGTCCTCTTCGTTACGGATGCCGCCGAAGTTCCGGTATTCCTCCACTTTATCATAGTCGATGAAATCCGTGAACTTCTTTTGCCCTTTCCAAAGGTCTATCAGTTCGGGGATGAAGTAGATGCCCGGCTCCACGGTGAGCACAAAACCGGGTTGCAGAGGCATGGCGAGCCGTTGGCTCTTGCGCCCGAACTGCGTGCTCTTGGGCTGGCCATCGTAGCCTACCCACACCTCGCCGAAGTTCTCCATATCGTGCACGTCCAGTCCCATCATGTGCCCCAGACCGTGGGGGTAGAACAGAGCATGGGCGCCTTCGCGCACGGCGTCTTCGGCATTGCCTTTCATCAGGCCGAGGCTCTTCAGGCCTTCTACCATCACTTGGGCAGATTGTTCATATACCTTCATGTAGGGAATGCCTGGACGGAGCGCGTCGACAGAAGCCAAGTGCATGGCATTCTGTATTTCGTAAACGGCACGCTGGCGGGGAGTAAAGGTCTTGTCGGCAGGAACGGTGGAAGACATGTCGCCGCAATAGCCCGACGGCAACTCGGCGCCGGCATCAATCAGGAACAGGTCGCCCGGCTTCACTTTGTTGCCGTGATAGTGGTTGTGCAAGGTCTGCCCGTTGATGGTGGCAATCGTCGCGAAAGAATGTTCGCAATTGTTCAGCCCGGCTATGCGGTTCATCTCGGCCACCACCTCGTATTCGTACATTCCCGGACGGACTGTTTGAATGGCCGTGATGTGCATGTCGGCAGTCACATCGCAGGCTTTCTCTATCTCGGCAATCTCTTCGGCTGACTTATGGTTGCGTTGCGCCACCACCGCACGGATGAACGGGACGGAACCTTCCTGACGGGAAGGAGGAACACCCAGCCAATCCATCAGCTTCAGTTTGTGTTCGGCACGATAAGGAGGAAGGTAGTTTATGGCTTGCCCTTTCCGGACAACCTTATGCAGATAGGCCACAATATCGCCCGAGGGACGTACTTCCCGGATGCCCACTGCCGCAGCTTTCTCGTGAAGCGTGGGCTGGGTTCCCATCCAGACGACATGGTCGATGCTCAGTTCATCGCCGAAGATGATTTCCTTATCCTCGTCTATGTCTATAACGGCCGATAGTCCGGCAAACGACAAACCGAAAAAGTAGAGGAAGGTGGAATCCTGACGATAACGGAAGGTGTTGTCTTCGTAGTTCAACCCTTGTTCGTCATTACCCAAGAACAATAACACTCCGGAGCCGATAGTTTTCTTCAGCAGGGCCCGGCGCTGCACATACGTTTCTTTAGCAAACATAACGCTGTTATTTTTAAATTGACTTTATGCAAAGATAAACAGAAATTTGAAAAGGTCGGAAGCTAACTGTTACAAAAAGCCAAGCACGAATCCATTCTTTTCTTTTTTAGCCACCCAACAACAAGACGATGTAAAGAAAAAGACGGATGCAAGCAGCTATTCCGTTCGCCGGACTGCTTGTCTCCACTAAAGGCAGAATAAAAGATATCCCGTCAACATGGCCCGGTTTGTTTCTTATAAGGGAACAGAACTTTTCATTGCATTTGATTGTCATCATAAAACCTCGCTTTTGGAAAGGCTTTGATAAAAGAACAATGAATTTGATATTGAATATAAGATAAAACCCAATAGAAGCCACATCATCGGAATCAACCTCGAACAGAGTAGTGATGACAACTATCAATTCATTCCACGCCAATGAAATGACAGGCCATCTTGTCAATTTTCTTTCTCTGCAAATCATAGAGGCATCGCTCCGTCTGCCCTTCCCAACAGTTTGTTCGCACCGTGCGGATATCCGTTCGCACGGCGCGGATATCTGTCCGCAGGTTGCGGATTTGTATTCGCACGGCGCGAACAGAGATTTATCCGGGCAGGTAACAAGTTTACTCTTTGTCACATACATTTTTTTCTTTGAATTCACGAAGTTTATACCATACATCCGACATGCAGGAAAGCAGGTTCCTGACACCATTATCCTCGCTACTGCCGACCTAAGCCGAAACGATCATGGACGAAGACACAAGGAGTGCTTCAACAAGACAGATGCTCCGCGTCTTTGCGGTGGCGTGCAGAGCCGGTCAGCATCCGTTAAAAAAGATGGCAGGCAACAGCAGAATCGTTTGTTGACTTCATACTCTTCTCCCAACAAAAGCAATGGTCGCGCGATTAAGAAACGACACAATCAGTAAAGGCAAAAGAGGACGATGTTTTATAAGTATAGGAAAGATAAGTGCATGTTGACTAAAAAAATACCCTCGTTCATTTTATTCTCACGCGGTTTACATTATCTTTGCAGTAAAAATTGCCCAACTACGTTGTTTCGTAGTTCTTAAACAGAAAAAGCATGGCACAAGGTTCCCGACAGGTACAGACGCAAGCGCAACAGCAGATACAGACGCTGTCGCCGCAACAGATTCTGGTGGTAAAACTGCTGGAACTTCCCGCCATGGAGCTGGAAGACCGCGTACGTGCCGAACTTTTGGAAAATCCGGCATTGGAAGAAGGTAAAGAAGAGACCGCGGGAGATGAGTACCCCGACGTTTCCGAATCGGAAACCGGTTTGGACGACGGAGGAGACACCGACTACGACTCTCTGAGCGACTATCTGACCGAAGACGATATCCCCGACTACAAATTGCAGGAAAACAACCGGAGCAAAGGTGAACAGGCCGAAGAAATCCCTTTCTCGGACACGACTTCGTTCTACGAAACCCTGAAAGAGCAGTTGGGCGAACGAAACCTTGACGAACGGCAACGCGAACTGGCCGAATACCTCATCGGTTCGCTCGACGACGACGGCCTGTTGCGCAAGTCGCTGGAAAGCATCAGCGACGAACTGGCCATCTATGCGGGCATCGACGCTTCTCCGCAGGAATTGGAAGAGGTGCTGGAGATTGTTCAAGACTTCGACCCCGCCGGCCTGGGTGCCCGCAACTTGCAGGAGTGCCTTCTCATCCAGATTCGCCGCAAGATAGAACAGCAACACTCCGCTCCGAATCCGTTGCTGCGCATTGAAGAGGACATCGTATCCGAATGCTACGAGGAATTCACCCGCAAGCATTGGGACAAAATCCGGCAAAGATTGAATCTGGAAGAAGCTGTCTTCGACCGGGCCATCAAGGAGGTCTGCAAACTGAACCCTCGTCCGGGAGCTTCTTTGGGCGAAGCCATCGGCAAGAACATGCAGCAGATTGTGCCCGACTTCATTGTAGATACTTATGACGACGGCACCATCAACCTGACCCTGAACAACCGCAACGTGCCGGAACTGCGTATGAGCCGCGACTTCACTGAAATGGTGGAAGAACACACCAAGAACAAGGCGAACCAATCCAAAGAATCCAAGGAGGCCATGATGTTCCTCAAGCAAAAGATGGATGCCGCACAGGGCTTCATCAATGCCGTAAAGCAACGGCAAAATACGCTGATGACCAGTATGCAGGCCATCATCGACCTGCAACGCCCGTTCTTCCTCGAAGGAGACGAGTCCTTGCTCCGCCCCATGATACTGAAAGATGTGGCCGAACGCACCGGGTTGGACATCTCGACCATTTCCCGCGTAAGCAACAGCAAATACGTGCAGACCAACTACGGGATATATCCGTTGAAGTTCTTCTTCAACGATGGCTATACCACCGAAGACGGCGAGGAAATGTCCGTGCGCGAAATTCGCAAGATATTGAAAGAGTGCGTCGACAACGAGGACAAGAAGAAGCCTTATACGGACGACGAACTCACCGGAATATTGAAAGAGAAAGGTTATCCGATAGCCCGCCGGACGGTAGCGAAATATCGCCAGCAAATGAACATACCGGTGGCAAGGTTGAGACGATAAATTAGTAATATTTGTAACCCGCAACAAATGGAAGAACATATCATAGCAGATAGAACTCTGATTAGAACCGCGAAAGTCATTTCGGCCATATTCACGCCGTTCTCCATTCCTTTCGCCGCTTTTCTGATACTGTTCATCTTTTCGTACCTGCGCATTATGCCGTTGCAATACAAGCTGATTGTATTAGGCGTGGTCTACTGCTTCACCATCCTGATGCCCACACTGACGATTTTCATCTTCCGCAAAATCAACGGTTTCAGTCAGGAAGATTTGGTGGACAGAAAGAAAAGGTACGTTCCCTTTATCCTGACCATCACTTCCTACATTTTCTGCCTGCTGATGATGCACCGGCTGAATATCCCTTGGTACATGACGGGCATCATCCTTGCCGCACTGATAACGATGGTAATCTGTGTCGTCGTCAACCTGAAATGGAAACTCAGCGAACACATGGCAGGTGCCGGAGCGGTGGTAGGCGGGCTGGTGGCCTTCAGTGTACTATTCGGCTATAATCCCGTATGGTGGCTCTGTCTTTTTATTCTGGTGGCAGGCGTACTGGGCACGGCGCGCATCATCCTGCAGCACCACACGTCGGGCGAAGTCATAGGAGGATTTGCCGTAGGGCTCGTCTGTTCCTTGCTGGTGCTCCATCCGGTGAGCAATATATTATTCCGAATTTTTCTTTTTTAAATTAAGATATAGTATCAACCTTTAAAAACTAATGATTATGAACTTTCCGACTAATTTGAAGTACACCAAAGAGCATGAATGGATTCGCCAAGAAGGCGACGTGGCTTATGTAGGTATTACCGATTATGCACAGGAGCAACTGGGCGACATCGTGTTTGTCGACATCCCGACAGAAGGCGAGACACTGGCCGCAGATGAAGTATTCGGCACCATCGAAGTAGTAAAAACCATCTCCGACCTGTTCTTGCCCGTGGGCGGGGAAGTGCTGGAACAGAACGAAGCCCTTGCCGACCAGCCCGAATTGGTGAACAAAGACCCATACGGAGAAGGCTGGCTCATCAAGATTAAGCCTGATGCCGACGCAGATTTCGACAGCCTGCTGGATGCGGAAGCATACAAAGCGTTGATTAACGGATAGTTGTTAGCGGTTAGTTGTTAACGATGAGTGATTAGTTGTTTACGACCGCTCACTAACGATTAGCAAAGCCGATAACCTAAACGATCAATATGAATAACAAATGATAAACTTAAGCAGTGGGCGAGGAGTGCCCGGCAACATCCCCGCCCTCGCCCGCTCACCGCTTATCACTCACCACTAAACCCTAATAACATGTCACCAATTGTCAGCATTATCATGGGCAGTACTTCCGACCTTCCTGTCATGGAAAAGGCCGCACAGTTGCTCAACGACCTGCATGTCCCGTTCGAAATGAATGCTTTGTCTGCACACCGTACCCCGGAAGCTGTGGAGGAATTCGCCAAGAATGCCCGCCAACGCGGTATCAAGGTGATAATTGCCGCAGCCGGCATGGCGGCCGCCCTGCCCGGTGTCATTGCTGCCAACACTACCTTGCCGGTTATCGGCGTCCCCATAAAAGGTTCCGTACTCGATGGCGTAGATGCCCTTTATTCCATCATACAAATGCCTCCGGGCATTCCGGTAGCCACCGTTGCCATCAACGGCGCCATGAATGCCGCCATCCTTGCCGTACAGATGCTGGCATTGAACGACACCTCACTGGCCGAAACTTTTGCCTCTTACAAAGAGGGACTGAAGAAAAAAATCGTCAAGGCAAACGAGGATCTGAAAGAAGTGAAGTACGAATACAAAACAAACTGAAATCAGCGGTTAGTGGTTAGCCGACTAATGATTAGCACTCACTAACCACTAATCGCTAACCCACTAAACACTAACCAACGTGAATCTGTTCAACTACTCCCGACGGGAAACATCCGAAGTAAATATCGGAGCCACGCCCATGGGCGGCTCCAACCCCATCCGCATACAGAGTATGACGAATACGGCTACGCAGGACACGGAAGCCAGCGTGGCACAAATAAAGCGCATCGTTGATGCCGGCGGTGAATACGTACGCCTTACGGCACAAGGCATCAAGGAAGCCGAAAACCTGATGAACATCAATGCCGCTTTGCGACAAGACGGCTATATGACACCGCTTGTTGCCGACATCCACTTCAACCCGAAAGTGGCGGATGTGGCGGCATTGTATGTGGAGAAAGTACGCATCAATCCCGGAAACTATGTGGATGCGGCACGCACCTTCAAACATCTGGAATACACCGATGAGGAGTATGCGCAAGAGATCAAGAAGATACACGACCGCTTCGTGCCTTTCCTCAACATCTGCAAGGAAAACCATACGGCCATCCGCATCGGCGTGAACCACGGCTCGCTGTCCGATCGTATCATGTCTCGCTACGGCGATACGCCGGAAGGCATGGTTGAGTCGTGCATGGAATTCTTGCGCATCTGCGTACAAGAGAACTTCATGAACGTTGCCATCTCCATCAAAGCCTCCAACACGGTGGTGATGGTGAAGACCGTACGCCTGTTGGCCGCCGTGATGGAGTGGGAAAACATGCGCTTCCCATTGCATCTCGGTGTGACGGAAGCCGGAGACGGAGAAGACGGACGCATCAAGTCGGCTTTAGGCATTGGCGCCTTATTGGCGGACGGATTGGGAGATACCATTCGGGTCTCGCTGAGCGAAGCCCCTGAAGCGGAAATTCCTGTTGCACGAAAATTGGTGGACTACATCGTACAACGCCACGACCATCCCTATATTCCCGGAACAGAGACTCCGCAATTTAACTATCTGTCTCCAACCCGCCGCGAAACGTCAGCCGTGCGCAACATAGGCGGAACAAACTTACCCGTAGTCATTACCGCACGTCTGGATGGCAACATGGATTTCAACCCACAGTTCATACCTGACTATGTCTATACAGGACGCGCCATACCCGTTCAATGTCCGGCAGGCATGCAATGCATCATAGACGCCGATGTATGGATGGAACAACACAACAACGGCATAGAGCAGAGTAACGCTTGGCCTGCCTTCAAAGGAGACCAGCTTCCTTTCCTGAGCAGTTGCAACGCTTCCTTGAAATTCCTTTTCATTACCTATATGGGACTGAATGACGAGGCCATTGCCTGTCTGAAATATCATCCGGAAGTCGTGCTCATTTCGCAAAGCAACCACCCCAACCGCTTGGGCGAACAGCGTGCACTGGTGCATCAGATGATGCAAGAAGGGTTGAAGAACCCGGTCGTGTTTTTCGAACACTATGCAGAAAATGAAGTGGAAAATCTTCAAATCAAATCGGCCGCCGACATGGGAGCACTCATTTTCGACGGTTTGTGCGACGGTATTTTCCTACTCAATCAAGGAAGCGATGGCAGGATAAGCGATAAAATGGTAGATGCCACCGCTTTCGGCATCCTGCAAGCCGGACGTGTACGCACCAGCAAGACCGAATACATCTCTTGCCCCGGCTGCGGACGCACACTCTATGATTTGGAAAGCACCATTGCCCGAATCAAAGCCGCCACCGGCCATCTGAAAGGGTTCAAAATAGGTATTATGGGATGTATTGTCAACGGCCCCGGCGAGATGGCAGATGCCGACTACGGCTATGTAGGTGCCGGACGAGGCAAAATCAGTCTTTATAAAAAGAAAGAATGCATTGAGAAGAACATTCCCGAAGAAGAGGCTGTGGAAAAACTGATAGAGTTGATAAAGAAGAACGGAGATTATAAATAAGGCTTTGCAAGGCGCATCCAAACACCTTATGATTTTCTTTCAGACACAGATCGCACAGATGAACATGACTTCCATGAACCTAATCTGTGCAATCCGTGTCGCAAAATATTAAGCTATCTTTTTTTTACTTAGCCACAGAAGTTATCGGCAAACTCAACATTTCTTTATACTTTGCCGGGGCAGTCAATATCTTCACCGCTTCCTTCAAATCGTCATCGTCTTTCAACTGTTCAATGATGCTGCCGCGCTGATAATAATAACGCTTGACGATTTCTATGGCAATCATCGCCTTTATCTCCTTGGAGAAATGGTCGAGGTCACGGTCGAGGTTGTGGCGCAGTTTTCGCTCCAGTGCCTTGAACTCTTCCGAGGCATCGGCCAGATAACCTTCAAACTCCGCCATCTCTTTCAAGTTCTTCAGTATCTTCTCAGTCTGCTGGTCATATTTGAAATCGGCCTTCTTTACCATTGCTTTGAAATCCGCATAATCAGCATCCGTGACCTTAAACTTCTCGGCAGAAGGAATGGCAGGGTGCTTCAGACAATAGTCCGTAGCATAGTTGAAAATCAGGTTGTCATTGACAAGGTAGAACAGAATATTAGGCAATTTCTCCTGTTTCACCGTAATATCCGGAGTAATCCCGCCGCCATCGCGCACTTCACGTCCGGCAGCCGTATGAAACACGGTTGTCAGACTGTCGGGAATACGTCCCACACTGCCATCTTCGTTCCGGTGCTTGTAGTCTATGGCCTGTACGCAACGCCCGCTGGGGATGTAATATTTGGAAGTGGTCAGTTTTATCGTACCGCCATATGGCAACGGACGGGGAGTTTGCACCAAGCCTTTGCCGAAAGTACGATTACCGATGATAACGGCACGGTCAAGATCTTGCAAAGAACCTGCGAGAATCTCTGAAGAAGAAGCCGTACCTCCGTTGACAAGAACCGCCAAAGGCATTTCCAAGTCCAATGGTTCACGTAAAGTTTTATAAGTATTGCCGGCTTGCTTTGTTTTACCTTTTGTTGTCACGAGTGTCTTGCCGCGAGGCAGGAAAAAATTGGCAATCTCGATAGATTCTTCCAGCAATCCGCCTCCGTTATTCCGCAAGTCAATCACCAAAGAGGTAATGCCTTTTTTCTTCAAATCCAGAAAAGCCTGCTTGAATTCTCTGGAAGGATTTCCTGAGAAAGTACTCAGGTTGATGTAGCCAATGTTGTTATCCAATACCGTGTAATAAGGGATAAACGGCAACTGAATGGAACGGCGGACAATATCGAACTCCAACAACTTCTCCGTGCCCGGGCGCTGCACTTTCAGTTTGAAGCTCGTACCAACCTGACCGCGAAGCATCTCGCTGACTTCTTGATTGTTTTTCCCCGCAAGGTCCTTACCGTCAATCTCCATCAAGACGTCTCCGGCCTTCAGCCCCACCTTGGCTGCCGGCATGTTCTCATACGGCTCGGCAATCATGGAGCATTTCAATTTTGCATTCCATGTGATGATGGAACCGATACCGCCATAAGAGTTCTTCAACATTTGCTCCAATTCACTTTGATCGTCTTCCGGATAGTAGGCTGTGTAAGGATCTAAGGAATAAAGCATGGCATCAATGCCCTCGCGAATGGTCTTATCGGGATTAATGGTATCGACGTAGAACATATCCAGTTCTTTCACAATCGAGTTAAACACATCCAAGTTCTTAGCTATCCTGAAATTACGGCTGTCGCCACTTCTGAAACCGAAAAAACAGACAACACCTGCCACAACGAGCAAGGCAGCCACCCAGCGTATTTGTAAAAATCTCCTCATATTCTCTAATCGTTGATTATTAATATTTCTTCTCTAATCTTTTCCCATTGAGCCGCCGACAGCTCCGTTCCCAGCACTTGTATCACATTTTTGGAGAGCATGGAGCCAATCTTTGCACATTTCTCCAGCGAGTAACCGCACGTAAGTCCGTACAAGAAGCCCGCAGCAAAATAGTCTCCCGCACCTGTGGTATCAACCACCCTATCGACGGATTCTGCCGATGCATGCACCTCTTCCGTACCTTTGCGGATTAAAGAACCGCGTCCTCCCATCTTCACGATGGCTATGCTGCACATTCCGGCAATGATGTCCAGCGCCTCCTCCGGCTCCTTGCCGGTGAAGGCTCTGGCTTCCTCTTCATTCGCAAACACGATATCCACGTATTTATTCATAAGCAAAGAGAAAAATACATGATCGTCTTCCACGATGTTATAGCTTGCCATATCCAAACATACTTGCAGTCCGGCCTCTTTAGCCAATTCGATGGCACGGAGAATCATGTCATGATCCTGTACCAGATAGCCCTCTATAAATAAATAAGTATATCCTTTGAACATGTCCAGCGTAAGTTCTTCCGCTCTCAAAGTTGAAGCCGCTCCCAAATAAGTACCGAAGGTGCGCTCTCCGTCGGGCGAAACAAAAGTAGAGGCTACACCTGAAGGGAGAAAGGATGAGAGCAGCAAATTAGCCTCTGTGCCACGCTCCAACAAGCTATTGCGAAAAAAGTCTCCGTAAAAGTCGTTTCCCACCTTTCCGATAAATCCTGTCGCCGCCCCAAGATGCGCCATGCCTCGAATAGCATTGCCGGCAGAACCTCCGGTGGAAAGATGTGTCTTCATCCGGCTGAAGTATTCATTGATTTTCAACAATCCTGCCTCATCTATAAGAGTCATGCTTCCTTTAGGAAGTTGCATTTCCGTCAATATTTCATCATTCTCAAGGGTCACCAACACATCTACCAGAGCGTTGCCTAATCCTATTATTTTGTCCATCAGCGATATTTTTTTCGCAAAGATATTGCATATTTCAAAATATCCTATTACTTTTGCACCGCATTTAAGGAAATGCAACATTCTTCCTTAGCTCAGTCGGTTAGAGCATCTGACTGTTAATCAGAGGGTCCTTGGTTCAAGTCCAAGAGGAAGAGCGAAAAACTCCTTAAATGCACATTCTTCCTTAGCTCAGTCGGTTAGAGCATCTGACTGTTAATCAGAGGGTCCTTGGTTCAAGTCCAAGAGGAAGAGCAGTAAGGTTCGTCATTGCGGCGAGCCTTTTTTATTCCACTTACGAATCTGCCACAGCCAGCGTCAAAATGCTGAATCGAACACCTTCCACATCCTTGAAAGCATCGGCACAAGCCGTGATAGTGGCGCCGGTAGTCAGCACATCGTCCACAATCAACACATGCTTTCCGGCGAAACGCTCCGGACAATGCAGGCAGAAGATACCGTCCACATTTACCCAACGCTCATAGGCTGACTTCCGTGTCTGTGTTCCGGTATGCTTCTTGCGCGATAAGGAAGAGGTATCGACCGAGATGCCTGTCACATCGGATATGCCACGGGCAATGCACTCGCTCTGATTATATCCGCGCGACTTTTGCTTACGAGGATGCAAAGGCACAGGAAGTATGACGTCTATATCCCGAAAAAAGTCGACAGGCAGCAACTCTGCCGTCATAAAACGTCCCATTGTTTTGCCTAAATCCTGCCGTCCGCCATACTTTAGCAGATGCGGGATGTTACGAAAATCACTGCCTTTGCGGTAATAGAAGAAGGAGGAAGCACGTACCAAAGGAATTTTTCCCCAAAACATGCGTTCCACGATATTGTCGGCGTGGAGATGGAAGTTCGTCCGGGGCATATCCATATTGCACTTCATACAGATGCCTTCTTCTCCCTCCTGCAAGGCGTTTCCGCATACCGCGCACCGGCATGGGAAAAACAATCGGACAAAAGACACAAGCCAAGTTTTAAACATATTTTCCATTTCCTTGAAATCCAATCGGCCGGTATGTCGCAAACGGACATGCCTACATATTATGCGGTGGAACTTCTTTTACCAACTGTAAGAGCAGGGGATGCAGAGGTCCGTTGGTGGCTATGATGTGATGCCCGTCCATAAAATTCTCATTACCATAAAAGTCGGTTACTTTGCCGCCAGCTTCCAATACCATGAGGGCCGCCGCCGAGAAATCCCACTTGCCGATAAATGCCTCCAGCCAAGCGTCAAAACGTCCGGCAGCCACGTAGCAAAGGGCAAGAGCAGCCGAACCGTTCATGCGAATACCCGCTACCTTTCCATACAGTTCATGTATCAAATGCTCACCCGTACGGGCGTATTGCTTAAAATTATAAGGGAGTTCCGTGACCACAAAAGCCTCTTCTGCATTCCGAACGGCAGAAACACACATTTTCTCCCCATCCACATAGGCTCCTCCTCCCTTCCAAGCATAGAAGCACTCGTCCCGGCACGGCTCATAAACCACTCCCAAAAGGAGGGAATGTTTATCGCGCAAAGCAATGCTGACACAATAAGGAGCATTGTCGTGTATGTAGTTCGTGGTTCCATCCAAGGGGTCTACCACCCAACAATAAGGCTCGTCTTGATAAACGGCCGAGCCTTCTTCCGTGATAAATCCCGCTTCGGGAAGAAGCTGTCTGAGTGCGGTCACAACCCGCCTTTCCGACTCTTTATCTACATAAGAAACATAGTCGTGCGCATGTTTCTCCACCACCGCCTCTCTACGGAAGCTTTTCCGCTCTTCTTTCAGGAAATGCCCCGCTTCACGTGCTATTCGGCATACAGATTCTGTCAGTGTTTTCAAGTTCTCCATATTTCCATTCTAATTGTATCCACCTGCAAAGGTAGAAACAAATCGGTGATTTGTCGCTTGCCCGACTCGGAAGTTTATCCAAGACAAGCGAAAATAAAGTTGGCAGAAGACAAACGCAAAGGACAGTTCTAAACAGAGGATTTGTATAGAAAAAAGAAAAAACATAACTTTTACACTAATTACCCGTTCTGTTTTTACTAAAAACTCGCCGGATTTTTACTAAAAATTCCGGGAAAAATTAGTAAAAATCCGGGGAGTTTTTAGTAAAATTTCTCCACCTTGATTATCAGACGATTACAGAAATCTTTTTTTGTTGCAAATTATTACCAATACATCGTCCCTTATCCGCATGTATATAAAAGCGCATTTTAGCACATCCTACCGCCGGAAGCGAAAAACAGCAACAGGATGAAAAGAACCGTCTGCACCCATTTTTTTCTCTCTTTCTGAAGAAACTATGCCGGCAAGCTTAAATGACACATTATGTTCTTTTTCTGTGCTGTGGATGTTTTAAACAACAACATTCTTACGTAATGTTTAACCATGGAAAATTCGGCTATTTGGAGGATTGACAAAAACTGTTTCATGAGGTTGTAGCAAAACTCGGTTCTTTTTTAAACCTTGTTCCGGTGCAACCTGATGCTTTTAAAAACAAAAGATTTTATCAAATGGAAATTCTGCATAATCAAGAACAGAGACAGTTCGTTACCGAGACAGATGGAGCGACAGCCCACGTAAGTTACAAAATACACAGTGGCACGTTGGACATCAAACACACCATCGTACCTAAAGAACTGGAAGGGAAAGGTATTGCCTCAGCCCTTGTAAATGTGGCTTACAACTACGCTTTGAGCAATGGATTACGCCCAATGGCAACTTGTTCTTATGCAAAAAGCCGGTTGGCAAAGCATCCCGAATATACAAACAAAAAACTTTAAAGAAGGGGGAGGAGCGAGCTTAAAACAAGCCACCGAATACGTTCCTCGCAATCCATGCGCACGCCTCGGCATCGGCCAAAGCGTGATGATGCTGTTCCAACTGATAGCCGCAACAGGCTGCCACCGTGTGCAATTGATAATTAGGCAGATCTTTGATGACACGACGTGCCGCCTGCAAGGTACAATGGAAATCATAGTCGGGATAATCCATGCCATATACCCGGAACACAGCCTTCAGGCAACTCTCGTCAAAGGCCTTGTTGTGCGCCACTAACGGCAATCCTTCGATGCGTGGAGCTATCTCCTGCCAAACCAAGGGAAAAACCGGCGCACGCTCCGTATCGACCTGCGTCAGGCCATGCACGCGGCTGTTCCAATAAGTATAATATTCCGGTTCGGGACGAATGAGACTATAATAACTGTCCGTTATTTCTCCATCCCGCACCACCACTACTCCCACGCTGCACACACTGCAACGCTGTTCGTTGGCCGTTTCAAAATCAATCGCTGCAAAATTTTCCATTCCTTAAAAATATCATGCCAAAAATAGTCAGAAAAATCCGGCCGAACAGCAAAATGAATCTCAAAAAAAATAAAAAAGAACAAGCGCTTTTTTATCCCCTCGGTTTGCAATATCTTTGCCTCCCATCAGATTAAGCCAGAACATAATGGAACATCCTCTCTCTCAATTCAAGTACTGCCCGAAGTGCGGTTCCGCCCGTTTCGAGCCCCATAACAGCAAGTCAAAGCAATGTGCCGATTGCGGTTTTGTCTACTACTTCAACTCCTCGGCAGCCACGGTGGCTTTCATTCTGAACGAACGGGACGAGCTTCTTGTATGCCGCCGTGCCAAAGAGCCCGCAAAGGGCACGCTGGATTTGCCCGGCGGCTTCATCGACATGGCAGAGACGGGTGAGGAAGGTGTGAGCCGCGAAGTAAAAGAAGAGACGGGCATGGAGGTGACAAATGCGAAATACCTCTTCTCGCTGCCCAACATTTACGTCTATTCCGGCTTTTCCGTACACACGCTTGACATGTTTTTCCTGTGCAAAGTGGCCGACATGCTGCATTTCAAGGCGATGGACGATGCGGCGGAAGCATTCTTTCTTCCATTGAAAGACGTACGGCCGGAAAAGTTCGGGTTGCATTCCATCCGCAAAGGGGTGCAGATGTTCATCGACGAATATATTTCAAAATAAGCCCGTTTCATGGCGTGATACGGAGAGGAATCCCCCCCTTCTGTCGTTCCCGTTTGATGGGACTATATTTCCCGTTTGGTGCACATATATCTCCAGCTCGGTGGATCTATATATCCAGCAAAGCAACTGTATCTTCGCGAAAAAGAGGCTGTTACTTCTTGACAGTGACACCCCGAATATCCTAAAAAAAACAAACGGATGGAACAAATACAGTTTAAAACCCGTATGTTTGTAGAACACCTATTCCAAAACGAAGGATGAAAAATAGAATATCTCGAATACTTTGCGCGGCACTTTGCTGTGCACCTTTACTCGCAACAGCGCAGACCGGCGAGAAAAGCACATCTCCCCAAAGACTTTATCAGGAAGGCAGCACTTTGTTCCGACAGAAAGCCTACGCCGCTGCCGTCTATCCGCTACAGATGTATGTACGCCAAATGCGGGCGGACGGACAGCCGCTGCCTGACACCGGACAACGGCAGGAAGCGGAATACATGCTGGTATGTGCCGCCTACGAGCTGAGAGACCCTAAGAGCACAGAGCTGCTGCGGGCTTTTCTGGACGATTATCCCGACACGCCCCATGCCAACCGCATCTACGCGCTCATTGCTTCGACCTACTTCTTTGAAGAGAAATACGACGAGGCACTTGCCATGTTCAACTCCGCCCGACTTGACCTGCTGGCGTCTGAGGAACGAGACGATATGACCTACCGTCTGGCCTCCTCTTACTTGAAGACCGGCAACGTCAAAGAGGCTGCCGTATGGTTCGAGACGTTGCGCAGCACAAGCAAGCGGTATGCCGATGACTGCACCTATTATATATCCTACATCCGATATACGCAAGGCAGGCATGACGAAGCGCTCAACGGCTTCCTGACCTTGCAGCAAAACGAGAAATACAAAAGCCTCGCCCCCTACTACATCGCCGAAATCTATCTGATAAAGAAGCAGTACGACCAAGCGGAAGCGGTGGCAAAGAACACTTTGGCCGCTCACCCCGACGGACTATCATATACGCATACGGCCGAGATGAACCGTGTGTTAGGAACAGCCCAATACCACTTCGGCAAATATCAAGAAGCCATGAAATCTCTTGATACGTATTTGGAGCATAGCAGCGAAGCCACACCCAGAAGAGACGCCCTCTACATGCTGGGGATGTCTCGCTACCAATGCGGCGTGTATTCACAGGTGCCTGCCGTCCTCAGCCGGGTGACAACCGAACAAGATGCCCTCTCGCAGAATGCTTGGCTGCACATGGGATTGGCCTATCTGCAACTGGCAGACAAGACCAACGCACGCATGGCTTTTGAACAAGCTGCCACCGGCAACGCCGACCGCAAAATCAAAGAACAGGCAGCCTATAATTACGCCTTGTGCATCCACGAAACATCCTATTCCGCCTTCGGAGAATCGGTAACCGTCTTCGAAAAATTCCTGAACGAGTTCCCCTCCTCACCCTATGCCGACAAGGTCAGCGGCTACCTTGTGGAGGTTTATATGAATACACGCAGCTATGATGCCGCCCTCCGCTCCATAGAACGTATTGCGCAACCCGGCAGAGCCATTCTGGAAGCCAAGCAGAAGATCCTGTTCCAACTCGGCACGCAGTCCTTCGCCAATACACAATTCGAACAGGCTATCGGCTACTTCGACCGGAGTGTGGCTTTGGGGAAATACAACGTCCAGACCAAAGCCGACGCGGCCTACTGGCTCGGCGAGGCTTACTACCGCCTGAACCAGATGCGTGAGGCCTCGCGCAACTTCAACGAATATCTATCGCTCACCCGACAGAGGAATACGCAGATGTTCGCCCTTGCCTACTACAACCTTGCCTACATCGCCTTCCACCGTAAAGAGTATGCAACGGCAGAAAACAACTTCCGCAATTTTGTCCGGTTGGATAAGGGGGAGCATCCCCTCGTGCTGGCCGATGCCTACAACCGCATCGGCGATTGCAGCATGTACGCACGCCGCTTCGATGAGGCCAAGCAAAGCTACACGAAGGCCGAGAGTCTGGGTACTCCAGCCGGAGATTATTCCTACTATCAAATGGCGTTAGTGACCGGCCTGCAAAAAGACTATGCAGGCAAGATAGCCCTGCTGGAACGTCTGGCAAGCAAATATCCCGACTCTCCCTATGCCGTCAATGCCCTCTACGAGAAAGGACGCTCTTATGTGCAGAGCAGCAACAACCGTCAGGCCATCTCCGCTTTTCGCGAACTGCTGGACAAGTATCCCGAAAGTCCGGTCAGCCGCAAAGCTGCCGCAGAAATCGGCCTGCTCTACTATCAGAACGACGACTACACTCGTGCCATCGAAGCCTATAAACACGTGGTCACCCGCTATCCGGGAAGTGAAGAGGCCCGCCTTGCCATGCGCGACCTGAAATCCATCTATGTGGATGCCGACCGTGTGGACGAGTTTGCAGCCCTCGCCGCACAGATGCCCGAAGCGGTTCGCTTTGAGCCGGGCGAGCAAGACTCTCTGACTTACATCGCCGCCGAAAAGATATATATGAGGGGCGAAGTTTCCGCAGCCAAGAACAGCTTTATCCGCTATCTGCAAAGCTATCCCAACGGTGCTTTCAGCCTGAACGCACATTATTACCTCTGTCTGACGGGAAAAGAGCAGAAGGACGAAGAGGCCGTGCTGGAGCATGCCGGAAAGTTGCTGGAATATCCGGATAACCCCTATTCCGAAGAAGCTTTACTGATGCACGGCGAAGTCCTCTTCAACCGCCGGCAATATGCCGAAGCACTTGCCGACTACAAGAAACTGCAAGCCAAAGCTTCCACTGCCGAACACCGCCGGCTGGGCACCATCGGCATACTGCGCTGCGGAGCACTGACCGGCAACGATGCCGAAGTGATTCATGCCGCCACAGCTCTGCTGGCCGAGGCCAACCTCACTCCGGAACTGCGTAACGAAGCACTGTACCACCAAGCCAAAGCCTATCTGAATCAGAAGGCCGACAAGAAAGCCATGGACAACCTCCGGTTGCTGGCCAAAGACACCCGCACCCTTTATGGTGCGGAAGCCAAATATCTGGTGGCGCAGCAACTCTATACAGGACATGAGTATGCCGCTGCCGAAAAGGAGATACTCGACTTCATCGACCAGAGCACTCCTCATGCTTATTGGTTGGCACGCAGCTTCATTTTGCTTTCGGACGTATATGTGGCCATGAACAAAAAGATAGATGCCCGACAATATCTGTTAAGCTTGCAGCAGAACTATCGTGCCGATGACGACATTGAGAGAATGATTAACGAGAGACTGGAAAAACTGAAATAAAAAGACGCTTACGCATCGTCGTAAAAGAAAAGAATATGAGAAAGCTAAGATATATCCTCGCCGGGATGGCACTGACAATCGCCTCTTCAGCAGCCGTGGCACAAACGCAGGCCAAAGACACTACCGTGAACCGTACGGTCATTGTGGAACAGGAGTATAATCCGGACATCATGGATGCCTCGAAGATAAACGTACTGCCCCAAGTAGAGCAGCCTGCCGCAAGCAAAAAGGAAGTGGAGTATGACGCCACCCTCGCTCCCGCCGGAAACATTCCCGCAGGCATCATGCAGGTGTATGGCGGAAAGGAGACGCAGGCAAAGCCGCACCCCGGCTATGTACGTCTGGGGCATGGCAACTATGGCAACCTCGATGTACATGCCAACTATCTGTTCGCTCTGTCCGACAAGGATCGCCTCAACCTGATGTTCAAGATGGATGGCATGAACGGTAAGCTGAAAATGCCGGATAACGAAGACAAGTGGGGTTCTTACTACTACCGCACAAACGCCTCGGTAGGCTACACACATACCTTCGACAAAGTCGATATGGACATTGCCGGAAAATTCGGGTTGAGCAATTTCAACTTCCTGCCCGGCTCCGTGAGAAACAAGCAGAAATTCACTTCGGGCAATGTGCATTTCGGCGTGAAGTCTACCACTGACGATTTCATACTCAGGTTTCGGGCCGAAACCAACCTGCTGTTCTACGAGCGCCAACAAGACTTTGGCTGCAACGGCATCAACGAAACCATCATCCGCACTCAAGCGGAAACGGTTGGCAACATATCTGAAAACCAATTTGTAGGCGTGGCGTTCCACATGGACAACACATTTTATAACAGCAGCCTGCTCCAAAACCATCACACCCTGAACTTCAATCCGTATTATCAGATTCAGAACGAGGATTGGAAAGTGCGCATCGGCGCACATACCGACTTGGCATTCGGATTTGGCAAGAAAGTACGCTTCGCTCCCGACGTGACAGCCCAATATACCTTTTCCGACAGTTATACCCTCTACGCACAGGCCAAAGGCGGTAAGATACAGAACGACTTCCGCCGTCTGGAAACCTTCCATCCGTACGGACTGATAACGGAACAGACCGATGCCACCTACGAACAGCTGAATGCCGCCCTCGGTTTCAAGGCAAGCCCCGCTCCCGGAGTCTGGCTGCACCTTTACGGCGGCTACCAAAGTTTGAAGGATGACCTCATGTTCTTCCCCGACTTCAACAACACGACCCTCTTGCTCCGTGCGGTGCAAACCTACACGAAGAACATCTATGCCGGAGCAGAAGTAGGCTACAACTACAAAGACCTCATCCACTTCACGGCATCGGGCGTTTATCGCAATTGGAGCGCCGACGGAGAAGAAGTGCTCCAAGCAAGAGTGCTCTCCTTCAAACCGGCTTTCGAAGCCGACCTTCGCATGGACGTACGTCCCGTATCGTCTGCCCTCGTAGGTATCGGCTATCGGCACACCTCGCGCGAAAAGGTGGAAGACTCCAAAGTTGCTGCCATCGGCAACCTCTATCTGAACGGCTGCTGCGAACTCTTCAAAGGCATCTCTGTATATGCGCGCGCCAATAATTTATTGAACAAGAATTATCAATATTATTGGATGTATCCTGCTCAAGGCGTCAATTTTGTAGGTGGAGTAAATTTCCAATTCTAAAAAAAATTCCTACTTTTGCGCCCAAATTCAGTGCGGGAGTCACTAAAAAAACAGAAAAATATGCAGAAAAACCTTGTAATTGTCGAGTCTCCGGCAAAAGCGAAAACAATCGAAAAGTTCTTGGGGAAAGATTATAAAGTACTTTCCAGCTACGGCCATATACGCGATTTGAAAAAGAAAGCGTTCAGCATTAATGTCGAAAAAGACTTTGAGCCGCACTATGAGATTCCCTCAGACAAAAAGAAAGTAGTAGCCCAACTGAAAGAAGAAGCCGATCAAGCCGAAACCGTCTGGCTGGCTTCCGATGAGGACCGCGAAGGAGAAGCCATTGCTTGGCATCTGTATGAAGTTTTGAAACTCAAGCCGGAACAGACTAAGCGCATCGTCTTTCATGAAATCACCAAAGATGCCATCCTGAAAGCCATAGAGAATCCCCGCAACATCGACATCAATCTGGTAGACGCCCAACAAGCACGGCGCATCTTGGATCGCATCGTAGGCTTTGAACTCTCGCCGATATTGTGGCGAAAAGTGAAACCAGCCCTTTCTGCAGGCCGTGTGCAATCCGTTGCTGTTCGCCTCATCGTGGAGCGCGAACGCGAGATACAGACTTTCCAGACCGAAGCCGCCTATCGGGTGACCGCCATCTTCCTCGTACCCGACAATAGCGGAAAGACAGTGGAGATGAAAGCCGAACTGGCCCGTCGCATCAAGACGAAAGAAGAGGCTCTGGAGTTTCTGGAAAGCTGCAAGTCGGCCACCTTCACCATCAACGACATCACCACCCGTCCGCTGAAGAAGACGCCTGCCGCCCCATTTACCACCTCTACCTTGCAACAGGAAGCTGCCCGCAAACTGGGCTTCACCGTGGCACAGACCATGATGGTGGCGCAACGCCTCTACGAATCGGGACTCATCACATACATGCGTACCGACTCGGTGAACCTCTCCGGACTGGCTGTGAACGGTTGCAAGGAGACCATTGCCAACCTGATGGGCGAACGCTACGTGCATCCGCGACACTTTGCCAACAAGACCAAAGGAGCACAAGAGGCGCACGAAGCCATCCGTCCCACTTATATGGAGAACGCCCGTATAGAGGGCACACCTCAGGAAAGAAAGCTATATGACCTGATATGGAAGCGCACCATCGCTTCGCAAATGACCGATGCCGAAGTGGAGAAGACCACCGTGACCATCGGCATCAGCAACACATCCGACACTTTCACGGCTGTGGGAGAAGTGATTACCTTCGACGGTTTCCTCCGTGTGTACAGAGAATCGTATGACGATGATACGGAAGCGCAGGAGAATGAAGCCCACCTGCTCCCTCCCCTGAAGAAAGCACAGCAACTGCAATTCGATAATATCACCGCCATCGAACGCTTCACACAGCATCCGCCCCGCTACACCGAGGCCAGCCTTGTGCACAAGCTGGAGGAACTGGGTATCGGCCGTCCGTCTACCTACGCACCCACCATCTCCACCATTCAGCAACGCGAATATGTGGTGAAGGGCGAGAAAGCGGGTGAAGAACGTGCCTACAATGTACTTGCCCTGAAAAACAATCAGGTAACGGACACCAAGCGCACCGAAATCACCGGAGCGGAAAAATCGAAGCTGATGCCTACCGATACTGGTATCGTGGTGAACGACTTCCTGATCGAGTACTTCCCCAACATTCTCGACTACAACTTCACTGCCAATGTAGAGAAACAGTTCGACGAGATAGCCGAAGGCGACAAGCAATGGACCGCCATCCTGAAAACATTCTACAAAGACTTCCATCCCTCCGTGGAGAAAACACTTGCAGCCAAGAGCGCGCACAAAGCCGGCGAACGCATTCTCGGCAACGACCCCGTCAGCGGCAGACAAGTATCTGTAAAGATAGGCCGTTTTGGTCCGGTGGTGCAAATAGGCACTGCGGAAGACAATGAAAAGCCTCGCTTTGCCCAACTGAAGAAAGAAATGTCTCTCGAAACCGTCACTCTGGAAGAAGCGTTGGAGCTATTCAAACTTCCACGCACATTGGGCGAATACGAAGGCAAGGAGGTAGTTATCGGGGCAGGACGTTTCGGCCCGTACATTCAGTACAACGGTACGTACACTTCATTGCCCAAGACTATGGACCCGATGACCATCGCGCTGGAAGAAGCCATCGAATTACTGAAAAAGAAACAGGAAGAAGAAGCCCAAAGGCACATCAAGAAATTCGATGAGGAGCCGGAACTCGAAATCCTGAACGGTCGCTATGGCCCCTACATTGCTTATAAAGGCAATAACTACAAAATCCCTAAGGACATTGTTCCGCAAGACTTGAACCTGCACGCTTGCCTGGAGCTTGTAAGGCTGCAAAGCGAAAAAGCGAGCAAGCCCAGAAGAACGGCTAAAGCAGTGAAAAGTACAGCAAAAGCTGCTAAAACGACTAAAAAGAAATAGCCGGTATCATCCATCCCGGCTATACTTTCCACAAGGTGTGGGCTAATGTCTCCCGAAGTGTGGGCGCACCTCTCCCAAAGTGTGGGGATATTGTCTTTAAGGTGTGGGCTTACGGGTCTTAAAGTGTGGGCATAGGAATGCTAAAGTGTGGGCATAGGAATGCCAAGATGTAGGCATAAGTTTACTCGCATCTCAAGAAGATTCTTTTTCAAACGCAAATGACGCTGAACACGCAGACTTTTCTTCATGTAAGTTCTGCGCATTCAGCGTCATCCATCTATAACAGGGCAGGAGTGACAATGCCCTTCAAGCCGTTTCGTTCTTACATTCTATCCGGAACCTCGATGCCAAGCAGCCCCATGCCCAGGCGCACCACTTTAGCCACATTGGCAGAAAGGGCAAGACGGAACACCTTTACCGCTTCGTTCTCTTCGCGCAGAATGCTGAAGTCATGGTAGAACTGGTTGTATTCTTTTACAAGGTCGTAGACATAATTGGCTATGACAGACGGACTGTAATCTTCGCCTGCCTGCTTCACCACGGTTGCAAAATCGGCCAGCATCTGTATCAAACCCTCTTCTTTTTCGCTCAACTCGATGCCTTCGGGCAATTGGGAAGGTATCACAAGGTTTGCCTCTTTCGCCTTGCGCAGCACGGACTGGATACGCGCGTACGTATATTGGATGAATGGCCCGGTGTTACCGTTGAAGTCGATAGACTCTTTCGGGTTGAACGTCATGTTCTTGCGGGCATCTACTTTCAAGATGAAATACTTCAAGGCTCCCAAGCCGACAATACGGGCTATGTTATCCGCTTCTTCCTGTGTCAAGCCATCCAGCTTGCCCAACTCACCGGAAGTTTCCTTGGCTGTCGCTATCATCTCGGCCATCAAGTCATCGGCATCCACCACCGTACCTTCGCGGCTCTTCATCTTACCTTCGGGGAGTTCTACCATTCCGTAGGAGAAGTGTACCAAACCCTTGCCCCATTCAAAGCCCAGCTTGTCGAGCAGAATGGAAAGAACTTGAAAGTGATAGTTCTGCTCGTTGCCCACTACGTAAATCATCTTGTCGATGGGATAATCGGCAAAGCGCAGTTTGGCAGTACCGATGTCCTGCGTCATATAAACGGAAGTCCCGTCGGAACGGAGAAGCAGTTTATGATCCAGACCTTCGCCGGTAAGGTCTGCCCATACGGAGCCGTCTTCTTTCCTATAAAAAAATCCTTTCTCCAAACCCTCAAGCACTTTTTCCTTTCCTTCAAGATAGGTGTCGGACTCATAGTAAATCTTATCGAAAGTAACGCCCATCATACGGTATGTTTCATCAAAGCCGGCATACACCCAGTCGTTCATCTTTTTCCACAAAGAGCGGACTTCGGGGTCGTTGGCTTCCCACTTCACCAACATCTCCCGCGCTTCTTTCATCAAAGGCGATTCGGATTCGGCCTTTGCCTTGGCTTCTTCTTCGTCCAGTCCCTCGGCTTGGTATTTGGCCATCAGTTCTTTCACCTCGGCCTTGTAATGCTTATCAAAGGCCACATAGTAATCACCGATCAGGTGATCGCCCTTCTTGCCGGACGATTCAGGAGTTTCGCCGTTGCCAAACTTCTGCCACGCCAGCATTGATTTGCAGATATGAATGCCACGGTCGTTGACGATATTGGTCTTTACCACCTTATTTCCGTTTGCAGCCATGATGTTGGCCAAAGCATTACCCAACAAGTTGTTGCGGACATGTCCCAGATGAAGAGGTTTGTTCGTATTGGGAGAGGAATATTCAATCATCACAAGCGGAGACACATCGGTGGCAGATATAATGCCATACAGTTCGTCTGCCTGAATACCATTCAGAAGTTCAATCCACGCAGAAGAGGCGACGGTCAGGTTCAAAAAGCCTTTGATAACATTGAACGAGGCCACCATAGACTCATTCGCCTGCAAGTACTCTCCAATTTCCTGTGCCGTTTGCTCCGGTCCTTTCTTTGAAATACGGAGGAAAGGAAAAACCACCAGCGTGAGATGTCCTTCAAATTCTTTCTTGGTTTTCTGCAACTGCACTTGTGCAGCAGGCACTTCCTGCCCGTACAGCGATTTCAGTCCGCCAATGACGGACGCTACCAGTTTCTGTTCTATATCCATGATTTTAATGTATTTTCCGGGAGACAAAGATAATGCAAAACAAAAGCAGAATAAAATTTTGCAAACAAAAAAGGGCGCACCGCCTCACGGAAACGCCCTTTTTATTATACCTTATGATGAACTCTCGCTTATTCAGCAGTCAACTCTGTACCCGCTTTGAACTTTACAACTTTCTTTGCAGGGATTTTGATAGTTTGCTTCGTAGAAGGGTTAATACCGGTACGTGCAGCTCTCTCTGCCACAGAAAAAGTTCCAAAACCAACCAATGATACTTTATCACCGGCTTTCATTGCCTTGCTTACTGATGCAACAAATGCATCCAATGCTTTTTTAGAGTCTACTTTTGACAAACCAGACTCCGCTGCCATAGCGCTGATAAGTTCCGCCTTATTCATAATACTTCAATTTAATTAATTATGTTTTAAAAAAAATCATTCTGCTTTCTTTCACAAAGTTCCACAAAAATAGAGTAATATTTCTGAATATCAAACAAAAACTTTAAAAAAACATTGGAAAACGACGAAAAAAAAGAATAGAATATACTTTTTCTGCTATAGAACAGAAATTATTCGTATTTTTGCGAGAAAAAGCAAAGAGGCGGGACTGTTTTATCCTTACCGCAAATTTTGGAATGGAAACTGTATGAATACAATACCTACTATAACTAAAAACCTTTTGATTATTAACGCACTGATGTTTTTGGGTACCATTGTAGCCCAAAGCTACGGTGTGGACCTTGCCCGATATTTGGGATTGCACTTTTTTCTTGCCGAAGACTTCAACGCCGCACAGTTGATAACCTACATGTTCATGCATGCCGGTTTCTCGCACGTATTCTTCAATATGTTTGCCGTATGGATGTTCGGGCGGATTCTGGAACAGGTATGGGGGCCGAAACGCTTCTTGTTTTATTATTTGGCATGCGGTATAGGGGCAGGAATCATTCAGGAGCTGGTGCAATACATCCATTATGAGACAGTACTTTCTGCCTACGACAGCGTAAACACCGGGATATCTGTCATCCCGATGAAAGAATACCTCAACATGCTGACAACCGTAGGTGCCTCGGGGGCGGTATACGCCATTTTGCTGGCATTCGGCATGCTATTCCCCAACCAGCAAATGTTCATCTTCCCACTCCCTTTTCCTATCAAGGCAAAATTTTTTGTCATCGGTTACGCACTGATTGAGTTATATGCCGGATTTGCCAACAATGCCGGAGACAATGTCGCTCATTTTGCGCATTTGGGCGGCATGATATTCGGTTTTATCCTGATTATGTACTGGAGAAATAAGAATAAAGGAAATGGCTACTATTATAACTGATCTGAAAGAAAACTTTCGCAAGGGGAGTATTTATATCCGGCTGATATACATCAATGTGGGCGTGTTTATTCTTACCACATTGACGGAGGTAATGCTCCAGCTTTTCAACCGGAGTCTGGCAGGAGTATTCCAATGGCTGGAACTACCGGCATCGTTTCAGCGCTTTGCCCTACAACCTTGGTCACTGCTGACGTACATGTTCATGCACGCCGGCCTGGTACATATCCTTTTCAACATGCTATGGCTCTATTGGTTTGGCGCACTGTTCCAGAATCTTTTCTCGGCCAAGCACCTACGCGGAGTATATGTGCTTGGAGGAATCGGAGGCGGATTGCTATACATGGCTGCCTACAACATATTCCCGTACTTCGCTCCTATGATAAACGGCAGCTTCATGCTCGGAGCCTCCGCTTCCGTATTGGCCATTGTGGCCGCCACTGCATACCGCGAACCAAATTATCCGATACAATTGTTACTGTTCGGCACCGTTCGGCTGAAATATCTGGCACTCATCGTCATAGGAATGGATTTATTGTTTATCACTTCCGCCAATGCAGGCGGACACATTGCACATGTGGGAGGCGCATTAGCCGGCTTGTGGTTTGCAGCCTCCCTCAACAAAGGGATAGACATCGTTCTATGGATAAATAAATCATTGGACATACTATTTTCATTACTCAGCTTTAAGCCTCGAAAACCGAAGATGAAAGTACATTATGGCACCGGCAGAGAAAAAGATTACGATTATAACGCTCGAAAGAAGGCTCAATCCGATGAACTGGACCGCATTCTCGATAAACTGAAAAAGTCGGGCTATGAAAGTCTGACCGCAGAGGAAAAGAAAAGTCTGTTCGATGCCAGTAAACGCTAAGTTTAAAGCCAAGAAAAAAAGAAGTGAAGCATTTAGGAAATCTCGTAGCCCTTCTGATTCTGGCGGTCAATGCCTTATTCACAGGTCTGTTGCTCTTTACCGCCTACAGTCCGCACATTCAGCCGGTGGCTCATCCGGCAGAATCGTGTCTGGGGCTTATATTCCCCGTCTTCGTAGTGATAAACGGAGGATTCCTCGTCTTCTGGCTGATCATACAGCATTACAAGTCGGCATTGCTGCCTTTGCTGGGCTTCCTGTTGTGCTATTCGCAAATACGCGCCTACCTGCCCATCAATTTCCACACAAACCAACTACCCGAAGGGAGCATAAAACTTTTGTCTTACAACATCATGGGATTCGATGGTACCACCAAACAAGATGGCAAGAATCCGATACTGACTTACCTGAAAGAGAGCAATGCCGATATACTTTGTCTGCAAGAATACGCCACGATGGAATCGGCTCGCCATCTTTCACAAAAGGATGTGGAGAAGGCACTCAAGGCATATCCATACCATGCCATTCACCCGATAGGCAGCGGGAAAGGATTTACCAATAAAATAGCCTGCTATTCCAAATATCCCATTCTCTCTTCACGGGTATTAGACTATGTCAGCGGATACAATGGTTCGGTATTGTACGAAGTGAAGATCGGCGAAGACACCATTACCCTTATCAACAATCATCTGGAGTCCAACAAACTGACCCAAGCCGATAAGGTCGTCTATGAAGACATGCTCAAGGCACCCGAGAAGGAAAAAGTGAAACATGGCATACGCCTATTGATACGCAAGCTGGCAGAAGCATCCGCCATCCGTGCCCCACAAGCCGACACCATTGCAAAGGAAATAGCCTCCTCACCGCATGCGTCCATCATTGTCTGCGGCGATTTCAATGATACTCCCATCTCCTACACACACCGCGTCATCAGTCAAGGGTTGGATGATGCGTTCATCCAATCAGGGCGAGGGTTAGGCATATCCTATAATCAAAATAAGTTCTATTTCCGGATAGACAATATCTTGACAAGCAAGAACCTGAAAGCTTATAATTGCACCGTAGACCGTTCTATCAAAGTCTCCGACCATTACCCTATATGGTGCTATATCAGCAAAGAAAAGTAAAAAACAAAAGAATAATAACGATTTAATACCAAGAAAACAATGTTAAAGAAGAGTATTCTAATTTTAGCAACAAGTTGTATGATGTACTCCTGTGCCACTAAGACGGATAGCAATCCGTTCCTTTCCGAGTTTCAAACCCCGAATGGCGTACCGCCTTTCGATAAAATCAAGTTGGAACATTATGAACCCGCATTCCGGAAAGGAATGGAGGAACAGAATGCCAACATCCAAGCTATTATTGACAATACGGAGACCCCTTCTTTCGAAAATGTCATTGCTGCTCTCGACAATAGTTCACCAATACTGGATCGTGTGGGTGGTGTATTCCACAACCTGACAGAGGCCGAAACCACAGACAAATTGACGGCCCTCTCTATTAAACTGGCTCCGGAGCTGGCCGAGCATGAGGATAACATTTCGCTCAACCAGGAACTTTTTAAGAAAATAGATGCAGTTTACCGACAGAAAGAGTCGCTCGGCCTGAGCCGCGAACAAGAGAGGCTCTTAGAAAAAACGTACAAAGGTTTTGTCCGTTCCGGAGCCAATCTCCCGGCCGACAAGCAAAATCGCTTGCGCGAAATCAACAAACAGCTTTCCACGCTCGGCATTACCTTCAGCAATAATATCCTGAATGAGAATAACGACTTTAAATTGTTTGTCGACAAGAAAGAAGATCTGGCCGGTCTGCCCGAATGGTTCTGCCAAAGTGCCGCCGAAGAGGCAAAGGCCGCCGGACAAGAAGGCAAATGGTTGTTCACCCTGCACAACGCCAGCCGCCTGCCTTTCCTGCAATACGCCGCCAACCGCCTGTTGCGCGAGAAGATTTACAAAGCTTATATCAACCGCGGCAACAATAATGATAAAAACGATAATAAGAAAATCATCAGCGAAATCATAAGCCTGAGACTTGAAAAAGCACAACTGCTGGGCTTCGACTGCTACTCCAACTTCGTTCTGGAGAACAAAATGGCAAAGAACGCCACCACAGTAATGGATTTCCTCAACAATTTATGGGGTTACGCACTGCCCAAAGCAAAAGCTGAAGCATCCGAACTGCAAAATTTGATGGACAAAGAGGGCAAAGGCGAAAAACTGGAAGCATGGGACTGGTGGTACTACACCGAAAAACTGCGCAAAGAGAAATACAATCTGGAAGAGTCCGAAATCAAGCCTTACTTCAAACTTGACAACGTGCGCGACGGCGCTTTCTATGTAGCCAACAAGCTGTATGGCATCACGCTGACCAAACTCGACAATATTCCGGTTTATCATCCTGACGTGGAAGTTTTCGAAGTAAAAGCCCAGGACGGCTCACAATTGGGCATCTTCTATGCAGACTACTTTCCGCGCTCCGGAAAGAGAGGCGGTGCTTGGATGAACAACTATCGCGAACAACAAGGAAACATACGTCCATTGATATGCAATGTGTGCAGCTTCACCAAACCCGTAGGCGATACCCCTTCTCTGCTCACCATCGACGAAGTGGAAACCTTGTTCCACGAATTCGGCCATGCCTTGCACGGATTGCTGACCCAATGCCAATACAAAGGAACCTCCGGCACCAATGTGGCACGCGACTTTGTGGAACTTCCTTCCCAAATCAACGAACATTGGGCCACCGAACCCGAAGTTTTGAAAATATACGCCAAGCACTACCAGACCGGCGAGGTAATTCCCGACACCCTGATTGGAAAGATCCTCAACCAGCAGACTTTCAACCAAGGCTTCATAACGACCGAACTATTGGCGGCAGCCATTCTCGACATGAACCTGCACAACCTGAAAAATACCGAAGGAATCGACGTAGTTGCTTATGAGAAAGAAGCAATGGAACGACTCGGCCTGATACCCCAAATCGCACCGCGTTATCGTACCACCTACTTCAACCACATCATCGGAGGTTATGCCGCAGGTTACTACAGCTATCTTTGGGCAAATGTTCTGGACAACGATGCTTTCGAAGCATTCAAAGAACACGGCATCTTTGACAAACAGACCGCCGCTCTCTTCCGCCAAAATGTATTGGAAAAAGGAGACAGTGAAGACCCGATGGTGCTCTACAAGAACTTCAGAGGCGCTGAGCCTCAATTAGACCCGATGTTAAAAAATCGCGGTATGAAGTAAGAATTGTGAAAAAAAAACTATATTTGCAGCCTTGTATACAGCAGAATTAAATTAAAAACAATAATAAAAAACTAAAAGTAACATGCAAAACAAAGGATTTGTAAGGGTTTTTGCAATATTGCTCACACTGGTGTGCGTATTCTACCTCTCTTTCTCTTTTGTAACTCGCCATTACACCAATAAGGCAAAAGAGTTCGCAAAAGGCGATGCGAGAGCGGAACAAGCTTACCTCGATTCTCTGGCTAATGAGAAAGTGTATTTT
Source organism: Prevotella heparinolytica (assembly GCF_002998535.1). Lineage (NCBI taxonomy): Bacteria > Pseudomonadati > Bacteroidota > Bacteroidia > Bacteroidales > Prevotellaceae > Prevotella > Prevotella heparinolytica. Next base: position 2,005,582 of record NZ_CP027234.1, read on the forward strand.
GGCAATTGGACTCTGAAAGATTGTCGTGAGATGGAAATCGGTTTGGGCTTGGACCTGAAGGGTGGTATGAACGTCATCCTCGAAGTATCTGTGCCTGACGTCATCAAAGTATTGGCAGACAACAAAACGGACGAAGCATTCAATCAAGCTTTGGCCAATGCCACCAAACTGGCTACTACAAGCCAGGAAGACGTTATCACACTCTTCATCAAGGAGTACCACAAGCTGGCTCCGGCAGGCAAGCTCTCCGAGTTGTTCGCAACCCAACAGTTGAAAGACAAAGTAAACCAGAAGTCGTCCGATGCTGAAGTTGAAAAAGTATTGCGCGAAGAAGTAAAAGCAGCGGTTGAGAATTCATACAACGTGCTCCGTACCCGTATCGACCGTTTCGGCGTTGTACAGCCCAACATCCAAAGCTTGGAAGACAAGATGGGACGCATCATGGTGGAACTTCCGGGTATCAAAGAACCTGAACGTGTAAGAAAACTACTGCAAGGTTCTGCCAATCTGGAATTCTGGGAAACATACACAGCCAAAGACGTGGCTCCTTACTTGCAGTCGGCAGATGCCAAACTACGCACTATTTTGGCAAGAGAAACCGGCGATCAGGCGGAAGCAGACAGCACTGCTTCTGACAGTGCAGGCGTTGCACCGGCCATGGCACAAGCCACTACAGCCGATAGCCTTGCCGCAGCCCTGAAAGGCGAAAGCAAAGCACAGACCGCTAACCTGGAACAAATCAAGAAAGAGCATCCTTTGTTGGCCATCTTGCAGGTGAACCCAAACAACGGTCCCGTAGCAGGTTATGCCAATGCCAAAGATACGGCTGAAATAAACAAATACCTCTCCATGCCGGAAGTGATGGCCGAGATGCCGAAAGACTTGCGTTTGAAATGGGGAGTATCGGCTTATGAATATGACCCGAAAGCACAGACCTTCGAGTTGTATGCCATCCGCTCTACCGAGCGCAACGGTAAAGCTCCGCTGGAAGGTGATGTAGTGGTGAATGCCAAAGACGAATACGACCACTATGGCAAACCTGCCGTAAGCATGTCCATGAATACGGACGGTGCACGTCGCTGGGCGCAGCTCACCAAGCAGAACATTGGAAAGAGCATCGCCATCGTATTGGACGATTATGTATATTCCGCACCCAATGTAAACAATGAAATCACCGGCGGCAACTCACAGATCACCGGTCACTTCACTCCCGAACAGGCAAAAGACTTGGCCAACGTATTGAAATCAGGTAAGATGCCGGCTCCCGCCCACATCGTACAAGAAGACATCGTAGGTCCGTCACTGGGACAAGCCTCTATCAACGCCGGTATCATGTCGTTTGTAGTAGCATTGATCCTGCTGATGATATACATGTGCACAATGTACGGTTTCATTCCGGGTATGGTTGCCAACGGAGCATTGGTACTGAACATGTTCTTCACGCTGGGCATTCTTTCATCTTTCCAAGCCGCATTGACCATGTCCGGTATTGCCGGTATGGTTTTGGCGCTCGGTATGGCTGTGGATGCCAACGTATTGATCTACGAGCGTACCAAAGAGGAGCTTCGCTCCGGCAAGGGCGTGAAGAAAGCATTGGCCGACGGTTATTCCAACGCTTTCTCTGCCATCTTCGACTCGAACTTGACATCTATCATCACGGGTATCATCTTGTTCAACTTCGGTACCGGTCCTATTCGTGGTTTTGCCACCACACTGATCATCGGTATCTTGATTTCATTCTTCACAGCAGTATTCATGACTCGTCTGTTCTATGATCACTTCATGGGCAAAGACAAGTTGCTGAACCTGACATTCTCTTCAAGCATCTCCAAAAACCTGATGGCGAATGTACGTTTCAACTTCATGGGAAGAAACAAATTGTGGCTGACGATCACTGGAACGGCCGTGGTGGTATGCCTTGCTTTCCTCATGACTCGCGGATTGAGCCAAAGCATTGACTTCACCGGCGGACGTAACTTCAAGGTACAGTTTGAAAACAAGGTAGAACCCGAACAAATCCGTGAATTGATTTCCAGCAAGTTCGGTGATGCCAATGTAAGTGTTATCGCCATCGGTACAGACGGCAAGACAGTGCGCATCAGCACCAACTACCGTATCGAGGAAGAAGGCAACAACGTTGACTCTGAAATTGAAGCATATCTGTACGAGACTCTGAAGCCCGTATTGACTCAGAATATCACGCTGGAAACATTCATCGACCGTGAGAACCACACCGGTGGTAGTATCATCAGTTCGCAGAAAGTGGGTCCGAGCATAGCAGACGATATCAAGGTATCCGCCATTTGGTCGGTTGTACTTGCACTGATTGCCATCGGCATCTATATCCTGATCCGTTTCCGCAACATAGCATACAGTATCGGCTCTGTTGCCGCATTAGCTTGCGACACTATCGTTATTCTGGGTGCTTACTCCATCTGCTGGGGCTGGATGCCGTTCTCTCTGGAAATCGACCAGACGTTCATCGGTGCCATCCTGACAGCTATCGGTTACTCCATCAATGACAAGGTGGTAATCTTCGACCGTGTACGCGAGTTCTTCGGTCTCTATCCGAAACGCAGCAAGTTCCAACTCTTCAACGATTCGTTGAACACCACGTTGGCACGTACCATCAACACTTCATTCAGTACATTGATCGTATTGCTGTGTATCTTCATCCTCGGTGGTGATTCTATCCGCAGCTTTGCATTCGCCATGATTCTGGGTGTTGTGTTCGGCACACTCTCTTCTTTATTCGTGGCATCTCCCGTTGCTTACCTGCTGATGAAGAATAAGAAAGCCGGAGAAGTTGTAACAGAAGAAACGAAGTAAATTCATTACCGATAAGGTTATAAATAAAAAAGAGGTTGTGCCAGAGTTTTGAAGTGCACCCCAAAAGTGAAACGAGTTAGACATCATCCGTTTATTGAAAGAGTTCGGTATTGCACCGGACTCTTTCCTTTTAACCGTGACCAGAATGCTGTATAATCCCATCAAGAGAGTCAAACCGTGAGAAAGCCTTGTCAAGCATATCGTAAATCTGTTCGAAGTTAAGAGATTTTGGGATATTATCTCATCATTGAACATATCCAAGACCGGCGAAAAATAGAGTTTGACAGAACCGATATTTATCTGTGTGACGCCCATCATTTGCGGCTTGGAGCTTCCACAATAAAATCCCGATTGATGATATTTGGCGCTATCCTGCCGACCTCGCCTTTGTATGGGCGGTAGCGGACTTTACGGATTTCGCTTTTAAGCCTCATCCATAAGTTGCTGCACGGTCTTATGCTTTAACGTAAACAGCGATTGTGCATTTCGGCAATCACACAACGATAACCATGTCCACCTTTATGCTCATAAGAATCAATTTAACAGCCTTTTTTTCATCAGCATACTTGCCTGCGGTTTTTAGACGCTTAAAAGGCAGCAGAACATGGAACAAGCCATCTTTTTTAACCCCAATAATAAGTCGAGAGGATAACCGGACCTTAGTTCGTCTCTTCATGAGCCAAAGGAACGTCTTTTCCAGAATTATACGTATTACTTCCTCCTTTAATTTAATCGTAGGACGGCAATGTGGTTGTTATTCCAATCCGGAACGTCCATATTTGTCCCACATTCCCTCACCCATGCCAATATCTCTGTTTCATTGATATACCTGAGTCCGGGATAAGAAGTTGGTCGATAGCCTCACCCGGAGAGTTGTATTTTAAAGTCAAAGTTTATTGGTTATCAAACATTTAACCCTATCCTGCCAGAGGCTTGTGTCTGACGGCTCAAACACTTGTGGCTGTCACGACAAAGGCTTGCGGCTGTCAAAACAGGGGGGGAGGGTGCTCGGCGTAAAAGGCTCTCTTCTGACTAATCGCTGTAAACCGATGTATTCAGGAAATATCCGCCCGATAGGATGCTGCCCCTCATCTTTAGCAAAAGCAACCGTCTATACCGTGTACTCAGGTATTGATATGATACTCCTTAGATAAATGGGCGATGGCTTCACCCTGCTTTACTTGACATATCATCTATTACAAGTCGTTGTTCATAACTGTACTTCATAAAAGCACACCCCAAAAGTTTTTGTCTAACTTTTGGGGTGTGCAGTTCAGTTCAAACATCCGTAGCTTCGCAATCTATCAGAAGCTATATTTGCACCCTACATAAATGGAGCGCGGCTGAGTAGGTCCGTAGATATATCCACTGTCGCGTCCGGCGCCGCGATCGAAATCTTTCTGGAAAGAGTTGAAGATATTCGTCAATCCGGCATACAGTTGCAACTTGGTAGCAGTGAACAACCGGAAATCGTAAGAAATCTTTGCGCCCAAATCGAAGAAGGAAGGCGTAGTCTCCAGTTCGTCCCAATGAGGAGCAGCGCCCGAAGCATCTGCCACGGCTGTACGTTTCTTGGCATCGAGGGCGGCAATGTCCGACAAGGCAGATCCGGCTCCCCACTCGATGACATGAGGCACTTTCATCTGTCCTGTGAAAGTACCGGTCAGCGCAATGTTCAACGGATTGACGGGATTCCACCCAAAGGTGAAGTAACCGTAAGCATTGGGTGTGCGGGTCATGGCTCTGTCGGTCTGTCCCTCGTTCACGAATTCTCCTTTTGCGTCTTTTTGGAAGTTCGAGCCGTTCACTTCGGGTTGGTCTCCCGACGTCAGCGTCGTACGCTCGCCCCACTCTTGAGGAGAGTCGTATTTGCTTGAAGCCAACGTAAATCCGGCCTGCAACTGCACGCGGCGATAGGCCATTCTGGTTTCAAGGTTCACACCGAATATCTTTGCACCTTCACCATTGACACGGTTGTAACGCTTGATGCCGTCATGCTGGTCGGCCTGCACCTCTTCACCGAAAACGTCTTTCAGTCGAGTATAGAATCCTTCGGCAAGCAGGTTGATATGAAACTCCCCGAAGCTGTGATATGTGTCTGCGCTGACGCTGAACGAGTGGCTTACTTCCGGCTTCAGTCCGTCGATATTGGTGATTTTCTTAGCCTCACCACCGATTACAGCCACGTGCAGGTCTTCATCGAAAACTTGCGGGGCACGGAAACCTTTGGCATAAGTGGCACGCAGGTTGATGTCTTTAGTAGGGTTGAAACGCAAAGTGGCACGAGGACTCACAATAGGATTATCCACCTCAGAGTGTTCGTCCAAGCGGGCACCCAACAAGAGGCTCCATCTCGCATTCTTCCATTCCACTTGAGCAAACTGGCTCCAGTTGTTGATGCGTTGATCTGTTTCGGGATAGAGAGGAATAAGATTTCCGTTCTTGTCTTTCACCAGCGTGCCGTCTTCGTTCTTTGCCGGTGTCCAGCTACGAATGGGCATTTTATCTTTCAGCATGTCCCGCGTGTATTCGGCCCCGAACAATACCTGTGCCGGCATGAAAAGGAATTTGTCGAAGTCGTATGAATATTGCACACCGCCCATGTAAGTACGACCTTTCGTCACACCGTCATTCTCACCGTAATACTCTTTAGGAATGGGATATCCCAACTTACCATATTCATTGCCCGTATCGTCCAGTCCATCCAAAGCACCGATACCGCCATAGTAACTCTTGCGATTCACAATCTGTCCCGACACATAGGCCTGAAAGTGATGTTTCGAGTCGGCCGAACGGAGGTCGTATTTCAGGTTTCCGCTATAAATCGAGTGGTCGGTCTGTTCGGCCACGGATGCCACATGCTCCGGCCAATCCAGATGATCGCCACCGCGACGGAACTCTTGAATACCGTGTATCTCGGCTGTCAACCGGCTGTAGTCCGACGTACGCAGGAATGTATGAATACCGGCCGAACGGGAATCTATCTTACCTATTTCAGAGAAGCCGTCACCGTCTTTATCCCACGGATTACGTGTACGCATCTGTCCGAAGAACATGGCGCCCGTCCGCTGGTCATCGCTCACGATGGAACCGTTGAATGCAAGGTTGTTGTCCATTCTCTTCATACCGGTGAAGCCCAATGACTCATTCAGACTAAACGAGTTCTGCGTGGGCTCTTTGGTGATGATGTTCAGCACACCGGCAATGGCCGAAGAACCGAAGAGGGCGGAACCTCCTCCACGCACCACTTCTACACGGTCTATCATGTTGACCGGAATCTGCTCCAGACCATATACGCCCGCCAACGCACTGAAAATGGGGCGGGAATCTATCAGAATCTGAGTGTAACGTCCGTCCATACCGTTGATGCGCACCTGATTGAAGCCGCAGTTCTGGCAGTTGTTCTCCACGCGTACACCCGGCTGGAAAGCAAGTCCCTGCGAGAGGTTGTTAGCGTTGGAAGAGCTGAATAGCTTGCCGTCAATGACGTTCACCAACGTGGGCGCCAGACGACGGGTTGTCTCCGTACGGTTGGCCGAAACGACCACGGCATCCAAAACAGCAACATCTTCTTCGAGAATAAAGTTGACTTCCTTTGTAACGGTTCTCTCCAAAACCACATCTCGTTCTTGTGTCTTATAACCTACGGCTTTCATCACAATAGTCTTGGTTCCCACCGGAAGATCCATTAACCGATAGTGTCCCGTATGATCGGAAACGGTCCCGATCGTGGTTCCTTTAATGAAAATACTCACTCCGGGAACATGTTCGCCCGTAACCGATTCGATGATATGTCCTACAATGTTGGCATCTGTCCTCACTTTCTTATTGGAGTCTTCCGCATGCAGAGAAAGTGTTGCCAAACAAAAGAATACAATTAAATTAAATAATCTCATATTGATAATATTTTTATTGTTTTTAAGCACGAGTATAGTATACGTGCTTTTTTGGGGGGTGCAAAGTTAAATACTATAAATATTCCCGCAAACTTTTCTTGATGAAAAAATGAATCATTCAAGTTGAAAATTAGCAAAAGTATCCGTCGGCGGAATAATTATAACGCATACCCGATCTCTTCATGAAATTATTATCAGCCGATCTCGAAGAATGAAGCAATTGAACAAACTGACCCTGATTCCTGATGATGTGTTGATAAAGGAACAGGATAATATCTTTACAAAAAAAGTCCTTTTTCTTTTCCTTTTGAGAAAGAAAACAGCGTTGTCTTTTCTCACTCCTATACAGAAGGTAGATCAGTATACGACTGATGTACCATCTGTCGTATACTGATGTGGCATCAGTCCTATACTGATCCATACCCTTGTCAGAAGGGGTTCTGGCGGGGGTAGGAGATTGTATCCTGATGGTTGGCTAAGAAAGACGGCCTGGTTTGGAAATTTTGTTACAACATCCCTCTTCTTGGGGCTATTATCGTAGCTTAAGGTGTTTCATGAAATTATAAAGCATGTAATCGTGCTGAAAATCGGAGGATGTAATTTAGAACCTGTTTATTAAACTTTATTCAATAGCATTCTAAGGATGCCGGTTTTACCCGGCACTATACATGAATTTGTGTGCAGCCTCCCGCAAATACCCATTTATAGGTGTCCTCGTTCTTCTGAAATAGCCCTTTGAACGATAATGCTATATAATTGGTACAAATTTATGGTACTTCTCCGTTTTCTTTTGCTACATTTGTACCGTGTACGCAAACGAAGAACTATTGATGGTCGAATCCATAACATATAAAATGTCGCAGAATCATGAAAACAAACTATGAAATCCGCTATGCCGCGCATCCCGATGATGTTAAAGGCTATGATACGAAAAGAATCCGACGCGATTTCCTTATAGAAAAGGTGTTTTCTCCGAACGAAGTCAATATGGTATATTCCATGTACGACCGTATGATAGTGGGAGGTGCCATGCCTGTGGGCGAGGTGTTGAATCTGGAAGCCATCGACCCGCTTAAAGCACCTTACTTCCTGACTCGTCGCGAGATGGGAATCTTCAACGTGGGCGGACCGGGCGTGGTGAAAGCGGGCGACGCCGTATTCAATCTGGACTACAAGGAGGCGCTCTATCTGGGTTCGGGCAACCGTGAAGTAAGTTTCGAGAGCAACGACGCCTCACATCCTGCCAAATTCTATTTCAACTCCCTGACAGCACATTATAACTATCCGGACAGGAAAGTGACGAAAAAAGACGCCATCGTTGCCGAGATGGGGTCTTTGGAAGGATCTAACCACCGAAACATCAACAAGATACTGGTCAATCAGGTGCTGCCCACCTGCCAGTTGCAAATGGGCATGACCGAACTGGCGCCGGGTAGCGTGTGGAACACCATGCCGCCGCACGTGCACAGCCGGCGCATGGAGGCTTATTTCTATTTCGAGTTGCCCCAAGAACATGCCATCTGTCACTTTATGGGCGAAACAGATGAAACGCGCCACATCTGGATGAAAAACGAGCAGGCGGTGCTCTCTCCCGAATGGTCTGTCCACTCGGCAGCCGCCACACACAGCTACACTTTCATCTGGGGCATGGGAGGAGAGAATCTGGACTATGCCGACCAGGACTTCTCGCTGATTGCAGATCTGAAATAAAGCATCAGAACCGTTTTGAACTTATATTCTTAAACTTAATAATTTAACATTATGAATCCGTATTTGAATTTTTCTTTAGAAGGTAAAGTAGCCCTCGTTACAGGTGCTTCTTACGGTATCGGTTTTGCCATCGCTTCGGCTTTTGCAAAGCAAGGTGCGACAATCTGTTTCAACGACATCAATCAGGATTTGGTAGACAAGGGTCTGGCCGCTTATGCCGAGAAGGGCATCAAAGTACACGGCTACGTATGCGACGTGACCGATGAACCGGCCGTTCAGGCCATGATAGCCCGCATCGAGAAAGAGGTAGGCTCGGTAGACATCCTCGTGAACAATGCCGGCATCATCCGCCGTGTGCCCATGCACGAGATGGAAGCTGCCGATTTCCGTCGTGTCATCGACATCGACCTGAACGCTCCGTTCATCGTATCCAAGGCCGTACTGCCGGCTATGATGAAGAAAGGGCACGGCAAAATCATCAACATCTGCTCCATGATGTCCGAGCTGGGACGCGAAACCGTGTCGGCATACGCTGCAGCCAAGGGCGGCTTGAAGATGCTCACCCGCAACATCTGCTCCGAGTATGGCGAATACAACATCCAATGCAACGGCATCGGGCCGGGCTACATCGCCACTCCGCAGACGGCTCCGCTGCGCGAAAAGCAGGCCGACGGAAGCCGCCATCCATTCGACTCTTTCATTTGCGCCAAAACTCCGGCAGGCCGTTGGTTGGATCCGGAAGAGCTTACAGGTCCTGCCGTGTTCCTCGCATCGGAAGCGTCGAACGCCGTGAACGGACATATCCTCTATGTGGACGGCGGTATTCTGGCTTATATAGGCAAACAACCGAAATAACAACAAGAACGGGGTGTGTAAACACACACCTCTTTGATATTCTTTCAGGCACGGATTACACGGACTTCACGGGTTTTATTTATAAAGAGACCGTGTTTTTCCGGGTCATCCGTGCTTTTTTAAGATAAACAATTCAATCCATGAAGAAACTTCTTTTATTATGTCTGGCAGTTTGGTGCTGCTCGGCATGCAGTGAAAACAAGACCGTCACCGTCACGGTGACCAACCCGCTGGAAATGGAACGTTCCGGCGAGATGGCAGAGGTGTCTATGGCCGAAATATCTTCCCGGCTGAATTTGTCAGATACGGCACAAATCGTGGTGTTGAACGCCGAGGGCGAACAAGTGCCCTATCAAGTGACTTACGACGGAACACTTATCTTCCCCGTTGCGGTGAAAGCCAATGCCTCGGCTGTCTATACCATCCGTACTGGTGTTCCCGCCGATGTGCAGGTAAGGGCTTGCGGACGGCAATACCCGGAGCGCATGGACGACATGGCTTGGGAAAACGACTTGGTGGCTTTCCGCGCATACGGTCCGGCTTTGCAGGCAAGGGGCGAGCGCGGCTTCGGTTACGACCTGTTTACGAAACGCAACACCACAGAACCTATTTTGGAGAGTCTATACGAGAAAGAGGTGAATAAAGAGGTACGTGCCAACATCGCCGAACTGGGGAAAACCGACCCCAAGGCCGCCGATGAGTTGAGGCGTTCCATCTCTTATCACATCGACCACGGCTTCGGTATGGACTGCTATGCGGTAGGCCCCACGCTGGGAGCCGGTGTGGCGGCGTTGATGGTGAGCGACACCATCGTTTATCCGTGGTGCTACAAGACGCATGAGGTGCTGGACAACGGGCCGTTGCGCTTCACGGTGAAGATGGAGTTCACTCCGCTGAACATCGAAGGCGACACCACGGTGATAGAGACACGTCTGATTACATTGGATGCCGGTTCGCACTTGAACAAGACCGTCATCTCTTACACCAACCTGAAAAAGGCTCTGCCGGTGGTTACAGGCATTGTGCTGCACGAACCAGACGGTGCCGTGGTGGCAGATGCGCCAAACGGTTACATCACTTACGTAGACCCCACTACGGGCCCCGATAACGGCAAGATATTCATGGGAGCCGCTTTCCCCGCTCTTGTAAAAGAAGCCAAGACCGTGCTCTTCTCCGCCGAGGAGAAGAAGCGACGCAATGGCGCCGACGGGCATGTACTAGCCGTCAGCCACTATGAGCCGGGTACAGACTATGTGTATTATTGGGGCTTTGCATGGAGCAGGGCAGACATCAAGACTGCCGATGCATGGAACCGCTACATGGCGGACTTTGCGCAGAAAGTACGCAACCCTCTAACAGTTGAGGTGAAATAAAAGAGTCTCCGCATTACAGCGCCTTGAACTCGTAGCCCTCTTCTTTCAAGAAGTCGATGGCACGAGGCAAGGCGTATTGCAGGTTTCCGTTACACCACGACTTCAATGAATCGTGGAAAGTGATGATGGAGCCGTTTCGGGCATATCTCATCACGTTGGCCAGCACTTGAGGGCCGCGCAGCTTCTTACTGTAATCGCGGGTCACCAAGTCCCACATCACTATCTTGTAAGAGCGTTTCAGCTTCAGGTATTGCGCGGCGAACATATGTCCGTGAGGGGGGCGAAACAGCAACGGGAAGAGCACTTTCTCCACGTTGCAGTTGATGTCTCCGCCCATCTCCATAAAGATGCGTGCCTGCTCCGTGTTGCCCAGATACTTCTCGGCCGTGTATTCAAATCCCCGAATATGGTTGAACGTGTGATTGCCGATGCGGTGTCCGCGTTCCACCACCATGCGGAACTCTTCAGGATGCTTCCGTATGTTGTCGCCCACCATGAAGAAGGTGGCTTTGATATCATCCTTATCCAGCAAATCGAGTACCCAAGGAGTCACTCCGGGAATAGGACCGTCATCGAAAGTCAGGTAAACGGCTCTTTCGTTAGGGTCCATCCGCCAGATGGCGCCGGAATATAGCTTGCGGATAAATTCGGGAGGTTGCTCTATAAACACGTGGGATAGCGGTTAATGATTAGCGGTTAGTTAGTAGTGATTAGCGGTTAGCGGTTAGTAGTAGTTACCAATCACTCACCGCTAACCGCTCATTTCATTCTTTCTACATACATATTATACAACCTTTCGACTTTGGGGGCATAGACGTCGGCCAATCTGGAGTTATACTGCTTCATGGTCTTGACCTCGGCATCGAGCACGGCCCAATGGTATTCAAACTCACGGACGGAGATGGCGAAGCGGTTGTCGTCCAGACTCATGTACCACGTCATGTATTCCACCGACTTGTCGGCAAGGGCTTTCGCTATTTCGTCCGCCTTGGCGGTTTCGCCCAGTTGGTAATAGGCTTCGGCCATCTGCATGGCGCCGTTCTGCCAGTCGTATGGCACGTTGCAGGCAGGAATCATTTTCTCGACATAATCCAGTGCAGCCTTTGCCTTGTCTTTTTTCCCCTCGCGCATCAACTGCTGGATGAGCTGGGAGAAGATGCGTCGGTGCGAGTAGCACATGCGCATGGCGTTCTCGTCGATGTAGATGCCCGGCTTGTCGATGCCGCCGAACTTGAACTTATTCATCAGGTTGTCGTACATCTTTTCCGAATCTATCTTCACCCCCGTCTTGTCCGTATCGAACGGTGTGAAACGGTAGGTAAGTCCCTCTTGGATGAAGTGGTTGCCCATGTTCAGCTGGTTCTCTTGACCAACGCTGACCGCAATGTAGATGGGGCGCTCCCAGTTGGCTTCGCTCAGCATCTCGAGCATCATCAGCTCGCTCTTGTAGAGGGCGCGTTTGCCTTTCAAGGAGATGTGCATGTAGTCAGGGATGCTGTCGCCCGGAATCATCATCCCGCTGCGGCGCACCGCCTCCTTATCCACCTTGACGACGATGCTGTCCGTCGGAATCACCTTCAGCTCGTTGTCTTTGGGCGAGCGTATCCAGTGCTTCAGGATATTCTTAAGCTCGTAAGGATTCTCTCCGAACTCTTTCTTCACGTTTATCAAGGCTTCCGGGTTACCTCCCAATGCCTGCTTCTCGGCCTCGGCATAGAGTTGGTTGATGCTTTTCTTGTATTCCGGATGGATGGGGATATACTCGTTGGTACCCTCCACATACTCCATACGGTCCCAAGTGATGGGCAGCGACGGACTGTTATAGGCCGGTCGTTTCATCTGGTCGATGTACCAGTCGGTCTGCAAGTAAGAGAGGTTGCACGTGCGGGCATCGGTGCGGAAGCCTTCCACCTCCTGATTGTACCACAGGGGGAAGGTGTCGTTGTCGCCGTTGGTATAGATGACGGGGTTGCCCGACTCTTGAAGAGACATCAGGTAGTTCTGTCCGAAGTCGCGCGCCATGTAGCGGTCGCTGCGGTCGTGGTCGTCCCACGTCTGGCTTGCCATCTGTATGGGCACGAGGAGGCAGACTGCGGAAGCAAGGATGCCGGCCGGAAGCTCCTTCATCTTGGTGTAGTGGCGCAGCAAGCGCACAAGTCCCGCCACACCCATACCTATCCAGATGGCAAAGGCGTAGAACGAGGCGGCATAGGCGTAGTCGCGTTCGCGCGGCTGGCTTGGTGTCTGGTTCAGGTAGAGCACAATGGCGATGCCGGTCATGAAGAAGAGGAAGAACACCACCCAGAACTGCTGGATGCCTTTCTCTCCCCGATAGGCTTGCCACAGCAGCCCGATGATGCCCAGCAGCAAAGGCAGACAGAAGAAGACGTTACGCCCTTTGTTCTGCTGCAACTCCTGCGGCAGCAGACTCTGGTCGCCCACCAGCAGGTTGTCGATGAAGGGGATGCCCGTAATCCAGTTGCCGTGCTCAATCTCGCCGCTACCCTGCAAGTCGTTCTGTCGGCCGGCAAAGTTCCACATGAAGTATCGCCAGTACATCCAGTTGAGCTGGTAGGAGAAGAAGAACTTGATGTTTTCCCACTGCGTGGGCATGTTCACCATCACCATGTTGCCGCACTTGTCGTAGGGCACGTCGTATCCCTTGATGTCTTGCCATGCACGGTACTGCTGCGCGTGTGTGCTGCTGTACATACGGGGGAAGAACATGTTCTGCGCATATTCGTACTCGATGCGTCCCGGAATTTCGATATATGCGTCTTTCTCGTCGGGCGTGGCCTTCTCCTTGCGGATGAACTTCGTGCCTTGCGTCTGGATGCGCGGCTCGCAATAGCCGTCTTTAGAGTTCACGTCGAGCGCCACCTGCGACGAGAAGGCGGGGCCGTAGAACAGCGGACGCGTGCCGTACTGCTCGCGCCCCAAGTACTCGCCCAGCGTGAAGATATCTTCCGGAGAGTTCTGGTCCATCGGCGTATTGGCTGTGGAACGAATCACAATCAGCGCATACGAGGAATAGCCGATGACAATGAGCATGGTGCACAGCAGCGACGTGTTGAGCGTGCGTGCCGAAACTCGGAATTTCTCGTTGATGCGTGCCTGCGTCTTCGGGTTGAGGTAAAGCCAAAGGGCGGCGATGACCAGCACACCGATAGCCACCGCACTGCCTCCGTGTCCGTAGAACGGGATGCCCAGCATGCCGATGGTGAGGACGAACGAAAGCGCCATACGCGTCTTGTTCGCCTCGGCGTAGCTCTCATATATTCCCCAGACGAGGGCGGCCGCCAGCAAGACGATGTACACGATGACACCGCTGTTGAAAGGCATGCCCAGCGTGTTGACAAAAAGCAGCTCGAACCATCCGCCCACCTTCACGATGCCGGGCACAATGCCGTAGAGCACGGCAGCCACCAGCACCATCGAGGCTGCGAGGGCCAGTAACGAACCCTTGGCATCGGCATCGGGCGTTTTCTTGTAGTAATACACCAGCACGATGGCAGGCAGACAGAGCAGGTTGAGCAAATGCACGCCGATAGAAAGCCCCGTGAGGTAAGCAATCAAAATCAGCCAACGGTCGCTGTGAGGCTCGTCCGCCACATCTTCCCACTTCAGTATCAGCCAGAACACGACAGCGGTGAACAGCGACGAGAAGGCATACACTTCGCCCTCCACGGCACTGAACCAGAAGGTGTCGCTGAACGTATAGGCCAGTGCGCCTACCAGTCCGCTACCCATGATGGTGACAAGCTGTCCGCGTGTGATGTTGTTCTCGTCCGTCACCACCAATTTGCGCACCAAGTGCGTGATGCTCCAGAAGAGGAACAGGATGCATGCGCCGCTCATCAAGGCACTCATGTAGTTCACCATGCGGGCAACGGTGGAAGCGTCGCCGGCAAATTGCGAGAACAAATTGGCCACAAGCATGAAGAACGGTGCGCCGGGCGGATGTCCCACTTCCAGTTTATAGCCGGTAGTGATAAACTCCGGGCAGTCCCAAAAACTGGCAGTCGGTTCAATGGTCAGGCAATAAACCGTTGCCGCAATGAGGAATGTAATCCAACCCATCAGGTTGTTCACTGTTCTGTACTGTTTCATTCGGATGAAATTCGTTATTTGTTATTTCTTAATAATCAACTGTTTGTATTCCGTTTGTCAGACACTTGCGTCTGTCGTGTCAAAGGCTTGTGTCTGTCATGTTGAACACAAGTGCCTGTCAGCTCCGGCACTTGTATCTGTCGCAACAGGTGCAACTGTCGATGCAGACACGGCTGCAAAGATAATGATTTCATCCTAAATCAGTGACAAAGAGACGCATTATTAGGATAGGTTAAAAAAAACAGGGACTGATTTTGCAGTGGCGGAGGCTTTTCAAAGAAACAGCATGCCGCCATTTATCTTTCAGCCATATCCCTCCTCCGCGGACAGAACGGCCGCGCCTTCGGTGCCCCCGATTTCGGGGGAACTCTTGAGGAGGGGTTATGCTATGCTATGCTGTGCTATGCTATGTGTACCAAATGTTACATTTTAAGCCTTAAATGTTACATTTATGACGCTTGACTTTTCAGAATCATGTTCCACCAGAGCACTGCTTTGTAAAGAATTAACACCAATCTGCTATCAAGTGACACCCCTTGCGAGAGATACCTGTAGGTGGGCTTCGGTGGAGATATATCTCCACCGTGCTGGATGTATATGCGGAGCGCACTGCATCTATAGTTCCAGCACGGGGAATCTATATAGCGAGCCGAAGTGGGGATAATTCCCTTGTAAGAGGTAAAAAATTTTCCTTCAGCAAAAGAAATCTGCCATAGAATAAATTTAGCTTGGACTTACGAGCATAGCGGTAAGCGTTTGAAAGTTACAATTGGGTAGTATAAGTTTAACTCTTTTATCGCTATATTTCTAATAATCAAAAAAGCATTGATTGAGTTATATTGAATTCAAGTATTGAGGATAAATTTTAAAAGATAGAACTTGATTTCGGGGAATAAATCTCTTTCTCAAAATAGAGATTTATTCAATTTTGCCAAACTTAATTGTCAAAATAAAGATTAGCAAAAACTTTTGTTATTCAAACTTTTTTTAATAGTTTTGTATCCGAAGTTAAGAAGCGTCTTCAGCTTCAATATTTTGTGAAATGATATTGTAAGAAGCGTTGTGCTTCATTCTTGTTCTTGAAAACCTAGGAAATTTTCAAAACTATACAAGGGTGGCACAGACGATTCCTACGCTGGTTTCAGCGTGGGTCTGTTGTCTGTTCATTTGTATAGTTGGGTTTTCCTAGGACCTTCAAGAATAATGGATGGCACGCAGTGCCGCGCTTTCTGTTTTTTTACATCTTCGGAGGAACGCGGAGAAACTAATAGTATATTACTATATCCCCTACTGTCTATTTTGCAGTTTTGCAATTTGTTTATCACGACATTTGAGTGTCACATGATGCTAAAAGCGCAGCCACCTATAAGCTCGCCTGCCTATATGTCATCTCCTCTACTTGACCTGATACCTAAAGTCAGCGGGGTTATTCTAGCAGTGATACCTGAATGTTTTATTTTCGACATAGCATGGTATTGGATATTTTTAATAAACGCAAGAGGATTAAACTATGATTAAATTACAGTTTATATTAGCCATTGCTCTATTATTGTGTTTGGCCCCCATGCCCTATGGGTACTATATTTTAGTACGATATGGCAGCGCCATTTTATTTGGGACAATGGCATATCAATATTATTTAGAGAAAAAAGAAAATCCGGCTTTAGTATGGGGTACTTTGGCAATATTGTTTCAACCTATTATAAAAATATCTTTAGGAAAGACAATATGGAATATTATAGATGTTTTGGTAGCAATAATCTTGTTTATGATTATCTTGTATTCTAATAAAAAAGAAAATGAACCTTCAAAATAAAGTATTATATGACAGCACAGGTTAGAGAAAGATTAATTTATAACAATGAAGAGTATTCTCTTGCAACAGAACCGTTATCCCCCTATCTTGCAAAGCATAAGATAGAGTTCCCTTCTACTACGACAGCATGTTGGAGAGGGTATTGGGGAAAGTGGCTTATTGAAAACAATAAATTATATCTTATAGATTTAAAGGCCAACAGCGGCAAGTTTTTTTTTGATGGTAGAACAGTCGGAATTGATTATTTATTTCCCGGACAGAATAAAGTTTTTGCAGATTGGTATTCCGGTGAAATACGCATCCCGTATGGTAAAATGATGCAATATGTACATCAAGGATATGCCTCATTATATGAAAAAGAACTCTTTTTAACGGTTGAATCCGGAGTCATTGTGGATGAATGTGAAATAGACAACACCCATTTCTACAATGATAAGAAGGGTATGAAAAAACGGAATCAAGCAGATATCTTTGAAGCTATATTTGGTGTGAAGCCTTTAAGGAGTACTAGAGCGAAAAATCAAAAAAAGAAAAGTTGGTTAAAAAATGTATGTGAACGACTTTGTAGATTGTGGCGTATAAAATAGAATAAGCCTGCTTCGCGCCCTTACTATCGTATGTGTTGAGAGGAGGAGAAAGGAGCGGCCGAAGCATGGGACACAAAAAAAGATGACGCCGATGCCACCGAGTCTGAAAAGACAAAACCGGCGTCATCCGCGTCATCCGCATCCGAAAAAAATCATTCACTAAAACTTATATCCGAAGCCCAGATTCAGGTAGATGGGATACATGTTGAACGTAACGGTCTGGAAATCCTTCTTGAATACATTACTGAAAGCCCAAGTAAAATCGGCATTGACCGAGAAATGGCGGAATGCCTGCCACGTGCCGCCTATCTGTGCCCCGTACTGGAAACGGCGGAGGTCGGAGCTGAAATCATAGGTCGACGACTTGCCGTCCGTAAACTCCACCTTCTCGCCCGTAGGTGTACCTTCCCTCAGATAGCCGTCGCTCACCGAGCCGGAGAAGTCGCCATCCATACGATAGGACACATACATGCCGGCGCGCACCTTCCAACTGCCGTTGAACCGATAATTGGCCATCACCGGCAAGGTGAGGAACGTACTGTTATAGTTCGTCTCCACCCGTCCTGTCCACCGTCCGGCCACCTTGTTGCCGTCGTTCAGTATTTCCGTGCTGTAATTCTTCACCCTTGCATCCGTCTTTATGCCTTTCTCTTCGATGCGCAAGCCCGTCGATACGCCCCAGTTCCTCTCGCCACCCAGCCACTTCGTGACCGTTCCTTCCACCACCCCGTTGAATTTCGGGTTGAAGCTGTTCACCTCGCGAATCTCTTCGGGCAACGGGATGGGCGATGCCCCACCGATGTTTACACCTGCCTTCACTTCATATTCCCAGCCCTTTTTCTCCGATTCCCTTATACTTTGGTTCCTATCCTGCTGTGCCACAGCCACCACCGACCACATGCCGAGAGCCATCGCAACCATTCCTTTGAAATATATCTTCATGGCAATAATTTTATTTATAATACAAGTTTATTTCATCCACATACAACGTACTGCCCACGGCGCCGTTGAAATCAGCCCCTCCCTCGCTCGAAGAGAACACGATGGCAAGGTTGTAGCTGCCGTTGCGCAACTTCTCCGCGTCAATCGTCCGGCCGCCTACGGGCTTGAATTCTGCCGAGAAGCGCGTCCACTCCTCCGCCTCCTTACGGTTTTCCACCTGTGCCATCATCACGATATTCTCGTGCGTCTTGATGTTGGTTCCGTCAAGATAGGGCACGTCTTTGGTCACTTCATACATCACGGCATAGATATCGAAGACATCCTTCTTGTCCGGCTGCTCCTCACTGTTCTTATTGATATATTTCTCACCGGCTTTGTATTTGAAGTAGCCGTCCAGCCCCAACGGTGTCATGCGGAAAGGCACACCGAAACGGGTTGATTTGGCCATATTGCCAATGTTGATTTTAAACTCCCCGATGAAGAGGTTTCCTGCCGCCAAAGAAGCTCCCATCATTGCTCCCAGCGAGCCGGTGGAGCGAGTGACAAGTTTGGCGCACTTACCCTCGTATCCATCCTCTGCCTGACTGGTCGGATAGTCCGTTGCAGGAGCCGTGCTGTTGGTAATCATGAAACCTGCATTGCCACTGCTCCACTCCATATCAGTTCCTTCGATGGTCCGGTCGTAAAAGATATGGAACTTCTTCTGCGGCTCGGCCGTCGGGTCCCATATATCCGTATATTCGTAGTACTTGATGTTCTCGAAATGATACTCCGTAGCCAGATTCTCGGAGATGAACGACACCTTATACGTCTTCTTCCACTGTCCGTCCTGCGATGTGACGGTGTAAGTCTGCGGCGATGTAAAGTCCCGCTTCGTACCACTGGCAGGTTCTATCGCAGCTCCTTCGGTCAGCGTGAAGGTTGGCGCAAGGCTTGTCAAATCCTCCCATCCGTTGACGTAAAACTTAACTTCAGTATTCGTAATCACCGGTTCGCGAATAAGCAGATTTCCACTCACGGCGCATGCCACGATGTCCGCTTCAGCATTTGCTGCCTCGTCTTTGATACACGACGTCATCCATGCGGCGAAACACAGCCCCACAAAAGCAGCCTTTGTTATTCCTTTCAAATTCATACCTTAATTGTTTTTATTAGTTTTTATTCCGGCTCCCCCATATGTCCGAATGTTTTACGCGCAAAAAGAGAGTCCGGCCTTATGTATACGAAGCGCAAAGGTACAATATCTTTCGGGAAAACTGAAAAGAGCACTTCTAAATAGCAGGCTTGGCCGAGTATTTGAAAGGATGGAAATTAGCAGGAAAAATACAAATTAAGCGTCTTTTATCCCCAAACTTCCATCATGATAATAAACAAGCGATAAGTAGAAACAAAGATACATTTAACGACAACTTAAACAATATGATACAACGAAATGAAAACCAAACTATACATCCTACTTCAGCAATCAGAATAAAGTATTGCCAATACTTTTATAGTTCAGAGTTTTTTCATAGCTTTGTCACCGAAGCAAGACAACGTCTTTTGCTTCATACTTTTTTGTAACATGATTTTGTAAGAAGCGTTGTGCCTCATTCTTGTTCTTGAAAACCTAGGAAATTTTCATAGAGTAAACAAAGATGACACAGATGGTTCCTACGCTGGTTTCAGCGTGGGTCTGCTGTCTGTTCATTTGTTTACTCAGGTTTTCCTAGGACCTTCAAGAACAATGGATAGCACGCAGTTCCACGCTGTCTGTTTTTTTACATCTTCGGAGGAACGCGGAGAAACTAATATTCCTATCAATGAAAACACTAAAAAAAAGAGTTTGTGAATGGAGGTATTTTTGTATAATGTGCTGCTTAGTAAATATTCTCGGCAGTTGTTCTAAGGAAGAAATACCGGCAGAAATTACCCCTACAGGTAATAGCAAGACATATTTTAGCAAAAGTCTGGATTTTACTTCGGATGGAGGTGAAAATATGATAACGTTTACCAGCAATAAAGACTGGAAGATAGAAATGTCCCAATCAGGAGGTCAAACAAGTTGGTGTTCCGTCTCTCCAACCGAGGGGAAAGCAGGGGAGAATACTGTGAAAATAAAAACAACACGCAATACGACATACGATGACCGAAATGTAACATTGACATTAACAGCCAATGAACTAACAAAAAAAATTGTAGTGACCCAAAAGCAAAAAGACGCTTTAACTCTGACTACAGCAAAATATGAAATTGGTTCAGAAGGTGGCACAATTCAAATAGAAGTAAAAGCAAATATAGATTATGAAGTAATAATTCCTGATCAGCATAAAGATTGGATTCATAAAAGCGGCAATACACGTAGCCTCTCTGCCTCGTCTGTTTCTTTCACTATTGACAAGAGTGAAGAATATAAAAAACGAGAAGGTGAGATAATCATTAAGAGTGGTATGCTATCCGAAACCTTGAAAATCTATCAGGCAGGTAGTGCTATCTTGCTCCTTAGCAAAAATGAATATGCCATTTCTGATAAAGGTGAGCAAATTACAGTTGAACTGAACAGCAATTTCGAGTACGACGTACAAATGCCGCAAGTGGATTGGATAACTTCTGTAAAAACAAGAGGAATATCCAGCCATACACTCTATTACGTCATTTCGCCCAATGATTCCTATGATAGCAGAGAAGCTGAAATAGTTTTTTATGATAAATACAGCGATAAAAAAGAAAAACTGAAAATAACACAAGCACAGAAAAATGCTATCAACATCCCGAAAAAAATATTCGAATTCGAAAAAGATGGTGGTGTATTTGAAGTTGAAGTGGCTTCAAATGTTAAATATGAAATTGGAATCGATTCAGAATGGATTAGCCAAAAACCGGGAACGAGGACTTTGAACAATGATAAATATTCTTTTTTAGTGAATGAGATGCCAAATGGAATTACAAGTAGAAAGGGAACAATTGCATTCACAGATAAAACAACAGGCTTATCCGCAGAAGTGGTTGTTACTCAAACAAATTTATTTTATCTTAATAAAAACACGTTGGAATTATTAGAAAACAGAAACGAGAAACTTCTTTTAACAAATCTGCTTTCCAACAAAAATGTGACTTGGAAAAGCTCTAATAGCTCCATAGCTAAAGTAAATGAAGATGGAACAGTTATCGCAGTGTCTAAAGGAGAAGCCATAATAACCGTTTCATCAACAGACGGTAAACATAAAACAGACTGTCTGGTAAGTGTTAAGAATATAACAAATTACATTTCTGTTTGGACAGGTTCGTCAGCTATCATGAGCGTTAATGGATTTATAACAGGAAGTGTCACTGTATATTTACAGAATAACAGTCCTGTTAGTATCAAGTTAAAGAAAATACAGTTAATAGCATCCGATAACAGCGATGTTAATACCAATGTGACTATTAATGAAGAGGAAATAAGTTCAACCCAAAATACAGGTTATACAATATCTATTAAGATAGGTATCTATAAACCGGTAATTCGTTGGGTATATGAATATAATGGAAAAGAATATTATGCGGATATTGCCGCTGAAACATGGGGCTGATAAAAACATATACTGAATAGCACATTCTGTGGATGGAATACTTCTTTCTGAGTAAAAGTTCACTTTCTTTAAAGTTGATTTTCTTCAGACACTTTATTCTATAATATCGTTGCTATTCGAGAACATGTGCAAAAAACGGGTGTTTTTGCACATGAAAAGAACAACATGAGCAAAAAAGCCTTATTTTTGCACATGTTGTTCTTATTCATATAAACATATAAAGCCATGTACAAGATTCCGTCTCTTCCATTGCAACAAGACCTTGATACGATTGCCATTCTGAAGCAACTGAACAGGGCCAACCGCAAACTGGCCGAGCTGAAAGGCCTTGCCTTAACCATCCCCAACGAGAATATCCTGATAGATACCTTGGTGCTGCAAGAAGCCAAAGAGAGTTCGGAAGTGGAAAACATTGTGACTACACACGACGAACTTTATCAGGCAGATGCCAATGCAGAGCATCTGATGGTAAGTCTTCAGACAAAAGAAGTGCTGCATTATTGTGAAGCCATGAAGTACGGCTTCTCGCTGGTGCGCAAAAACAAACTGCTGTCCCTCTCCATGATAAAAGAGATACAGAGACGGCTGGAACAGAACAATGCGGGTTTTAGAGCCGTGCCGGGCACATCGCTGCGAAACCAACGGGGAGAAGTGGTCTACGAGCCGCCCCAAGACAAACAGACCATAGAGCAACTGATGGGAAATCTGGAGCAATTCTTGAACGACGACTCCTTGAGCAACTTAGATCCTCTAATCAAAATGGCCATCATTCACCATCAGTTCGAGAGCATCCATCCTTTCTATGATGGTAACGGAAGAACCGGACGCATCATCAATATCCTTTTTCTGGTGGTGAAAGATTTGCTCGACTTGCCTATTCTCTACCTGAGCAGATACATCATTGACAATAAAGCGGAATACTACAAGCAGATACAAGACGTCCGCGAGAGCGGTGATTGGGAACCGTGGATATTGTTCATGCTGAAAGGAGTGGAAGAAACCGCCATCGATACCATCCGGTTGGTAAATGAGATTTCCATTTTGATGAAAGATTATAAAGTGAGACTGAAAAACGTGTTGGGAAAAAGCTATCGGCACGAGTTGCTGAACAATCTTTTCCGCCATCCCTATACCAAAATCGAATTTATAGAGCGCGAAATGGAAGTAAGCCGTTTTACGGCTTCCCGCATATTGGACAAGATAGTGAAAGAAGGACTGCTGGAGAAAGCCAAAAGGGGCAAAAGCAACTACTTTCTGAACAATGCACTCATCGCATTGCTTGCCAACCAAAAGGAGCATATCGGATTGTCGCCGGAAGAAATCATTGAATCGGTCACAATATAAATATGTGCAAAAACACCCCTTTTTTGCACATGAAAAGAACAACATGAGCAAAAAAGCCTTATTTTTGCACATGTTGTTTGTCATCATACAATCAGACGAAAGAGGAATGTATTGACAAACAAAAAATTGTTTCCCGTGTTGTTTTTGAAGTACAGTCTATATAATCTTAAAAAAACTTATAATAAAACTCGCAAATTAGTGATGTAACGGCCTTATTTGTATAGTAAGTAGAACTTTTAACCAAATAACCACCCCATGAAAACATTATTTAAATTGGCAGGAGTATTGGCTATGGCCGGAGTATTGGCTTCTTGTAGTAATGCGAAGAAGACGGTAGCCGATTACCGCATTATCCCTTTGCCACAAGAGATTACCCAAAGTACCGACGGAAGTTTTGAACTTAACCGCAGTGTAAAAATCATCTATCCCGAAGACAACGAAGCAATGCGCCGCAATGCCGGTTACCTTGCCGATTATCTGAAAAAAGCTACCGGAACGGATTACGCCGTTGAAGCCGGTACGGAAGGGAAAGGCAACATATTGCTCATGTCGGGGTTGACCTCCGAAAATCCGGAAGCTTATAAGTTGCAGGTAACGCCGGATGGCGTGACCATCACCGGAGCAAGCGAGGCCGGCGTGTTTTATGGCATCCAGACGTTGCGTAAGGCCATCCCTATGGAAAAGAACAGTGTCCCGGTACTGTCTGCCGTAGAAATCAACGATTACCCGCGCTTCGGCTGCCGCGGAGCGCACATTGACGTAGCCCGCCATTTCTTTACGGTGGACGAAATGAAGACCTTTATCGACATGATGGCTCTCCACAACATGAACCGCCTGCATTGGCATCTCACCGAAGATCAGGGCTGGCGACTGGAAATCAAAAAGTATCCGCTGCTCACGGAGATAGGCTCCAAGCGTAAGGAAACCGTCATCGGACGAAACTCCGGCAAGTATGACGGCAAGCCCTACGAAGGCTTCTACACCCAAGAAGAAGCGAAGGAAATCGTTGCCTATGCCGCCGAAAGATACATCACCGTCATTCCCGAAATAGACCTTCCCGGACACATGCAGGCCGCATTGGCTGCATATCCGCATCTGGGATGTACCGGCGGCCCGTATGAAGTATGGACGCAATGGGGCGTATCGGAGGATGTGCTGTGCGCCGGAAACGACAGCGTGCTGACGTTCATCGACGATGTACTGTCTGAAGTAATGGAAATCTTCCCGTCGGAATACATTCACATAGGCGGTGACGAATGCCCGAAAGTGAGATGGCAGTCTTGCCCCAAGTGCCAGGCACGCATCAAGGCATTGGGCCTCAAGGGTGACTCCAAGCATAGCAAAGAAGAATATCTACAGAGCTTCATCATCAACCATGCCGAGAAATACCTGAACGACCACGGCCGCCAAATCATCGGTTGGGACGAGATATTGGAAGGCGGATTGGCACCGAACGCCACCGTGATGTCATGGAGGGGTGAAGCAGGAGGTATCGAAGCTGCCCGTCAGAAGCACGATGTCATCATGACGCCCAACACCTACCTTTACTTTGATTATTATCAGACCAAAGACACTGACAACGAACCGTTGGCCATCGGCGGCTACCTCCCCGTCGAGCGAGTGTATGGCTACGAGCCGATGCCTGCCGCGTTGACCGCCGATGAGCAGAAGCACATCGTCGGCGTGCAGGCCAATCTTTGGACGGAATACATTCCCACGTTTTCCCAGCTGGAATACATGGCCTTGCCGCGCTGGGCAGCTTTGGCCGAAGTGCAGTGGACAAATCCGGAAAAGAAAAACTATGAGTGCTTCCTCGACCGCCTGACAAGACTCGTTAAGATGTATAAAGCCGAAGGTTACAACTACGCCACACATGTTTTCGACGTGAAGGCTGATTTCAACATCGACTCCGAAGGCGAGGCCATAAACGTGAGCATGCTCACCATCGACAAAGCTCCCATACATTATACATTGGACGGAGCAGAACCTACGGCAGCCTCGCCCGTGGCCGATTCCGTACTTGCAATCAAGCAGAGCTGCGTATTCAAGGCGCTTGCCATCCGCGAAACAGGCAACAGCCGCATGCTGACCGAAGAACTTACCTTCAGCAAGTCTACAGCCAAGCCCATTGTAGCCAAACAGCCCGTAAATGACCAATATCGCTTCAACGGCATCACCACTTTGGTAGACGGACTGCGAGGTAACGGCAACTACAAAACCGGCAAATGGATTGCATTCCACAATAACGATATGGACGTGGTCATCGACTTGCAACGGCCTACGGAAATCTCAACCGTATCTCTCACCACATGTGTGGAAAAAGGCGATTGGATATTCGATGCCCGTAGCTTCATCGTAGAAGTATCGGACGACGGAACCAACTTCACCCGACTGTCCGCCGAAGAGTTTCCCGCCATGAAAGAAAGCGACCCCAACGGACTTCACGAACATAAATCCACCTTCAATCCCACGACAGCCCGCTATGTACACGTGGTGGCCTCTTCCGAGAAGAGCATACCCGCTTGGCACGGTGGCAAGGGAAAACCCGCTTTCTTGTTTGTCGATGAGATTATAATCGAATAAGCATATAGAAGAAACCTGTATCGAACGGCGTGGAGAAACGGGCGTTAAGCACTTGTCTCTCCACGTTGTCGTTCGATAAAAGAACATAGATGACACTAAGAATTTGCAGAGAATGAAGAAGCATAGAGCAAGCGGAATCATCATGGCCTTTCTGATGGTTTTCCCGCTGTTTGCCCACGCACAAGTACGTGTTCGGCATACTTTTGAGAAAGGATGGAAGTTCAGTCGTGAAGACAACAAGGACTTCAGCCGCAAAGAATATGACGACGCCAAGTGGCAGTCGGTCGTTGTGCCCCACGACTGGGCCATCTACGGTCCTTTCAGCATCAATAACGATAAGCAACACGTGGCCATCGCTCAGGACGGGCAGAAAGAAGCGATGGAACATGCCGGACGCACGGGAGGACTCCCCTTTGTAGGAGTGGGATGGTATCGCCTGAAGTTCAAAGCACCGCAGTTTGCTTCGGGCAGGAAGGCTGCTTTCGTCTTTGACGGCGCCATGAGCCATGCCCGCATATACATCAACGGAGAGGAAGCCGGCTATTGGCCCTACGGCTATAACTCTTTCCACATAGACGCCACTCCCTATCTGAAAGCCGGCGAAGAAAACACGCTGGCTGTACGTCTGGAAAACGAAACGGAATCTTCGCGCTGGTATCCGGGAGCGGGACTTTACCGCAACGTCCATTTGGTTATCAATGAAGATGCTTTTATCCCGACGTGGGGAACGCAACTCACCACTCCTGTGGTGAAGAAAGAATATGCCAAGATTGTGTTGAAAACCCGCCTGAACATTCCCGGACACAAGGTTTTTTCGGACTACCGCATCGTCACCGAGCTGAAAGACGGGAACGGGAAAGTAGTAACCTCCGGTGAGAGACAAGGAACAGCGCATGACGGCAACGTATTCGAGCAAGCGTTTGTGGTGAATGCTCCTGCATTGTGGTCGCCCGACTCGCCGACGCTTTATTCGGCTGTTTCAAAGATTTATGAGGGCAGTGTGCTGAAGGATGAATATACCACACCGTTCGGCATCCGTTCCATCGAGATCATTCCGGACAAAGGCTTTTATCTGAATGGAGAGCGCACCCCGTTCAAAGGCGTGTGCAACCATCACGACTTAGGGCCTTTGGGAGCTGTTGCCAACGAGGCCGGCATCCGCCGCCAGATTCGCATATTGAAGGATATGGGGTGCAATGCCATCCGCACTTCGCACAACATGCCCGCGCCGGAACTGATTCGCGCTTGCGACGAGATGGGCATGATGATAATGGCCGAGTCGTTTGACGAATGGAAGGCGGCAAAGGTGCAGAATGGTTATCATAAAATATTCGACCGGTGGGCGGAGAAGGATTTGGTGAATCTGTTGCATCAGTATCGCAACAATCCGAGCATTGTGATGTGGTGCATAGGCAACGAAGTGCCCGACCAATGGAACGGCGACCGGGGACCGAAATTATCCCGTTTCTTGCAGGACATCTGCCACCGGGAAGATCCTTCGCGACCGGTGACGCAAGGCATGGATGCGCCCGATGCCGTGGTAAACAACAATATGGCCGCCGTAATGGATGTGGCCGGATTCAACTACCGTCCTCACAAATATCAGACGAACTACAAGAAGCTGCCGCAACAGATTATTCTGGGCAGCGAGACCGCCTCGACGGTCAGTTCGCGAGGCGTGTATAAGTTCCCGGTGGTTCGCCGCTCCATGCAGAAGTACCCCGACCATCAGGCTTCTTCCTACGATGTGGAGCATTGTTCATGGTCGAACCTGCCCGAAGACGATTTCATACAGCACGAAGACCTGCCTTATTGCATCGGCGAGTTTGTATGGACCGGTTTCGATTATCTGGGAGAGCCTACTCCTTATTATACCGATTGGCCCAGCCACTCTTCCTTGTTCGGCATCGTAGACCTTGCCGGCTTGCCCAAAGACCGCTACTACCTTTATCGCAGCCATTGGAACAAGAAAGAGGAGACCCTCCACATCCTGCCCCACTGGAATTGGGAAGGACGCGAAGGCGAAGTGACACCGGTGTTCGTATATACCAACTACCCGTCGGCCGAACTCTTCATCAACGGCAAGAGTCAGGGCAGGCGCGCGAAAGACTTGTCCGTCACGGTTGATAACAGTGCGGATTCTCTTTCCATGTCCAACCTCAAACGCCAACAGCGCTACCGGTTGATGTGGATGGACACGAAGTACGAGCCGGGCACGGTGAAGGTGGTTGCCTATGATGAAAACGGCAAAGCTGTGGCCGAGAAAGAGATACACACCGCCGGAAAGCCCCATCACATCAAATTGACGCCCGACCGCTCGCAGATTAAAGCCGATGGAAAGGATTTGTCTTTTGTCACCGTCCGTGTGGTGGACGAACAGGGCAATCTCTGCCCGATGGCCGAGAACGAGATAAGTTTCAAGGTGAAAGGTGCCGGCAGCTACCGTGCAGGAGCCAACGGCAACCCCGTTTCGCTCGAATCTTTCCAACTTCCCAAGATGAAGGTTTTCAGTGGAATGATGACCGCCATTGTTGCTTCCTCCGAAACGCCGGGAAAGATTACGCTGGAAGCCACCGCCAAAGGATTGACGAAAGGTGTGCTGACGATTGAAAGCAAATAAAAAACAATAGAAGATATACCATGAAAAGTAAAGTTCTTGCATTCATCCTGCTTTGTTGTGCCACCTCGATAGGCGCAAAAGTGAAACTGCCGGCCTTGATGGGCGACAACATGATACTGCAACAACAAGCCGAAGTTAAACTTTGGGGGACGGCCGCGCCGAAAGCCGAAGTACGTGTCACTCCTTCGTGGGACGGACAGACACGGACGTGCCGTGCCGACAAAGACGGCCGTTGGCTGCTCACCGTGAAAACTCCGGCGGCAGGATTTACACCGTATGAAATCTGTTTCGACGACGGAGAGAAAACCACTTTGAAAAACATCCTCATCGGCGAAGTATGGCTTGCCTCCG
Source organism: Prevotella heparinolytica (assembly GCF_002998535.1). Lineage (NCBI taxonomy): Bacteria > Pseudomonadati > Bacteroidota > Bacteroidia > Bacteroidales > Prevotellaceae > Prevotella > Prevotella heparinolytica. Next base: position 2,034,149 of record NZ_CP027234.1, read on the forward strand.
GACAGAGCAACATGGAGATGCCCCTGAAAGGCTTTGCCGGTTGCTGCACCCTGAACGGAGTAGACGACATCATCGCCGCCGGCGAAAACAAAGGCGTGCGCATGTTCACCGTGCCCAAGCACCAGACGTACGAACCGCAGACCGACTGCAACAGCAGTTGGAAAGTATCCTCAATAGAGACTGCACCCGATTTCGGCGCCACGGCCTACCACTTCGCCACTTCGCTGAGCCGTGCGCTCCGCATTCCCGTGGGCATCATCAACTCTTCCTATGGGGGCTCCACGGTGGAGGGATGGATAAACCGCGAGTTGCTGGAGACTTATCCGGACGTTTCTCTGCATCGTGATTCCATTGAGAAACGGCATCCCATGCACCGCCCCATGTTGATGTACAATGCCATGCTGAAACCGCTTCAGAACTATACCATCAAAGGGATTATCTGGTATCAGGGCGAGTCGAACGTGGGACGCCACGACACCTATGCCGGACGCCTTGCCGACATGGTGAACCTCTGGCGCACGGAGTGGGGGCTGGGCGACATTCCTTTCTATTTCGTGGAGATTGCCCCTTATGCCTACGGAGGAGAACAAGGACAAGCGGCCGCCTATCTGCGCGAAGCCCAGTTCAAAGCCCAAAGCCTGATTCCGAACAGCGGCATGGTTTCTACCAACGACCTTGTGGAGCCGTATGAAGTGTATAATATCCATCCCCGCAACAAGACGGCAGTGGGACGCCGCCTCAGCTATCTGGCACTGAACCTCACGTACGGACAGAAACAGATACATTGCTTCGGCCCGCAATACAAGTCGTGGAAAGCGAAAGGAAAAGAAGCATGGGTGTCTTTCGACCATCTCGAGATGGGTATCTGCCGCAACTACGACCTTCGCGGTTTCGAGGTGGCGGGCCAAGACCGTGTGTTCCATCCGGCAGACAAAGTGTGGCTGCATTGGCAAACCAACGAGGTGGTGGTCTCTTCGGAGAAAGTTGCCGTTCCCGTTGCCGTGCGCTATTGTTTCCGCGATTTCCTGCCCGGCACGATGATTGGCGGGAATGAACTTCCCACCATTCCGTTCCGCACGGACAACTGGTAGACACGGGAAAGGCCATCCGGAAAGTTCGCGTGGGTTGGCTTTTGTCTCCCCCACAGTTCGTCTTCCCCGAAGTGCGGGCATACGACTCCTAAGGTGTGGGCATACGACTCCTAAAGTGTGGGCATACGGTCCGCCAAGTGTGGGCTTATGCCTGATAAAGTGCGGGCTTACGGCTCACTAAGTGTGGGCATGGAACCGCTAAAGTGCGGGGGCACGATTCACCGGCTGCAAGAGGCTGAATGGCATAAGCGGAGGGGGGCACACCTGCGGACTTTCCGGATAGCCCCGGCAAACGAAGACGGGCGCAGTTTCAGGACAATCGCTTGAGATGGCAGAGCAACAGCTCCCCCGCCTCGTCACGCAAGTGCATCCCGTTTCCCTCGCAGTAGCGAAAGAAACTGCAATCGGCGCATGCGCCTTTTTTCATCCACTCGCGGTTGCGGAAAGCGTGGAAACGATTTTCCCACACCTCCATGAAATCATCCCGATAGATATTGCCCTGATGGAAATTGCTGCGAATGCTGGGGCAGGCCGATATGGAACCGTCTATCAACACAGAGCCCACGCTGATGCCGGCATTGCAGGAATAGAAGTTATCCCGCACATCGCCCTCGTAATTACCCAAAAACCCTTCGCAGCCATAGCTCAAGTGCATCTTCTTCTCCTTACGTACACCTTTGATGAACTCCATGAGCCCCGTAAACTCTTCATCCGTCAATTGGAACTCCGGATGCTGTGCCGCACGGCCTACGGGAAAGATGGTGAACAGCCGCCAATGGCGTACACCGATATTATATAGCGATGACTTGATTTCTTCAAGATAAGGATAGTTGCGGCGATTGACGCAAGTCACCACATCCCACGTCAGCTCAGGCTCGTGCACCAATCGTTTGATGGCATCCATCGCCCTGTCATAACTGTCCGGATGCCCTCGCAGCCAGTTGTGCTCACCGGCAAAACCGTCCAGACTGATGGTAATGGTATGCAGTCCGGCCGCTATCAGCCCCTGCAAACGCCCGGCGGTGAGATAAAGGCCGTTGGTGACCAGTCCCCACGGATAGCCGCGACGGTAGAGGGCAAGGCCCACTTCTTCCAAATCGTCGCGCATCAGCGGTTCTCCACCGGTGATAATGACATTCACTTCGTTCGGGTCGACGTGGGGCGTGATGGAATCAATCACCCGCAGGAAGTCTGCGGCAGGCATGTCTTTTACTTCGGAAGTACGCTTGCAATCGCTGCCGCAATGCTTGCAATGAAGGTTGCAACGCTGCGTGCACTCCCAGAAGAGTTGCTTCAACGGATGCATCTCTTTCCTGTTGTTGCGGATTTTACGCGCCACCTCCAGGGCCAGACGTTTACGGATGGAAAGGGCAGTCACGGGATTATTTTTCTTTTTTCTTCAGTTCGAAATCTACTGTCTTACTGTCGCTGCCTTCATACCAATTGCCTTCGCCCCCCTCCGGCTTCATTTCCACATCCACGGAATCGGCTTTATATACGCCGGCAGGGTCTTCGCAGATAATCCGATAGCCCATACGGGGCCACGCATACCCATCTTTGAAGGCGTATTCGCCCGTATCTTTCGTATAAAGCGTATCTTTCCGGCCGGAATAGTAGCTGCTCGCTGCCGGCGGGTTTTCTTTCACAATCACGCGCATGCCTTTCAGCGGCTGTTTCGCCTCGTTCTGTACTTTTCCCTTGATTTCATACTTTGCATACGGCGTACCGTACTCATCCGGAGTTTCACCTCCTACGCACGATGCGAAGCCCAATAGAGCCAATACCCCGGACAACACTTGATTACAAGCAGTCAGCCATTGCCTTTTCCTGTTTTTCATAGACAATTTCTTTTTTTCTATTATATCGATGAAACGTACAAAGGTAACAAATACTGCATGATGGCTGCATTTTTTGTCACTCCCGCTTTTTCTCTACCCGTATGCGCGCATCCACCGCCACCACCTGTTTGTCTGTGGCAAGCAGCGGATTGATGTCCATCTCCTTGATTTCGGTGGCAAAGCGCAACAAAGTGGATAGGCGTACGATGATCTCGGCAAACTTATCCTCGTTCAGTCCCTTTTGTCCGCGTGTACCTTTGATGATTTTATAGGCACGGAGTGAACGGATCATGGAGTAGGCCTCTTCGTATGACAACGGTGCCAGACCGGAAGAGACATCCTTCAACACCTCCACGAAAATACCTCCCAAACCGCAAAGCACCACGTGGCCGAATTTCTCCTCATACTTCGCGCCGATGAACAGTTCCGTACCCTTCAGCATGGGTTGCGCCATGACGGAGCGGGCTTCGGGAATCTGCATCATGCGGTCGAACTCCAACGCCAGATGCTGCTCGCTCTTGATGTTCAGCACCACGCCTCCCACGTCCGACTTATGCACCGGCCCTACGACCTTTGCCACCACCGGGAAACCTGTGCGACGGGCAAAAGCAAGCACTTCTTCTTTCTTGTCCGAAACGAACTCCTCTACCACCGGAATGCCTGCCGAGTGGAGCAACGCCTGCACCAAATGGGGAGCGATATAACCGTCTTCGGCAATGGAGTCGATAATACGGCGTATGCGAGGAACGTCCACTCCGAACAATTCTATTTCATTATTGGCAGGACGGGGAGCATTCACGATGCGCGAAAGTGCCGTGCCCAGCGTCACCTCGTCGGCAAAGTTCACATGCCCTTTGGCAAGAAAAGCATCCACCTCGGCTCCCGCCGTATTGATGGAAGGCAGGATGGGGAAAATCGGTTTACGGCAGGTCTGCATCTTTTCGTGCAGCACATCGTACATCTCGAACATCGTCACTAATCCCGGCGTACCGAAAATAGCCATCACGGCATCAATCTCGTCGAACTTCTCCTCGCAATAATCCAGACACAAGCGCAGATGCTCCGGAGTGCCCGTGGCCAGAATGTCGATGGGGTTGCCTACGGATGCACCGGGATAAAGCTTGCTCTTCAACTCCTCGGCCACCGGGCCTTGCAACTTAGGAACATTCAGTCCGCCTTTACTCAAAGCATCGGTCAGCATCACGCCCGGCCCTCCGGCATGGGTGATGATGGCAAAGTTCTTCCCTTTCAGTTCGGGCAGGGTAAAGATACAGCCCACCGTAGTCAGCTCCTCGCGCGAGTAGCAACGCACCACCCCCGCCTTGCGGAACAATGCCTCTACGGCCGAATCGCTGCTGGCAATGGCACCCGTATGCGAACTGGCAGCCCTGCTTCCGCTCTCGCTGCTGCCTGCCTTGATGGCCGCAATACGGCATCCTTTGCGAATGAGCGAGGAGGCATGAAACAGCATACGATCAGGGTCGCCGATGCTTTCTATATAAAGGAGTTTTATCTTGGAGTCCGTTTCAGGATTGAAATGCTCGTCCATGTATTGCAGCACGTCTTCCACGCCGATTTGCTTGGCATTGCCCACCGACCATACGGAATTGAACTGCAATCCTTTGGTGACCGCGCTCTCCAATATGAATACCGCCGTGGCTCCCGAACTGGAGATCAGATCCACTCCCTGCGAATGCAGTTGCGGGATGGGCTGGCTGAAGACGCTGTGGTGCCAAGTGTTCATCAACCCGATGCAGTTGGGGCCGATGAGCGATGCGCCGTACTTATTCACCGTATCCAGTATGCGGTTTTCGAGTAACGCCCCTTCGCGGGTTTCTTCGCCGAAGCCTGCCGACAGGATGATGAAAGCACGCACCTGCTTTTCGGCGGCGAGCACCTCCACGGCATCGGGACAGAGCGGGGCTGGAATGGCAAGGATGGCCAAATCGGTATCGGGAATATCTTTCACATCGGCAAAGGCGGCAACGCCCTGCACTTCTGTTTCTTTGGGGTTCACAGCACGGAGTTCGCCGGCATATCCGCCGTTGATCAGGTTTCTCAGGATGGCTCCTCCGGGCTTATGCGCGTTGTTGGACGCTCCTACCACCACAATGCTGCCGGGGTTGAGTAATTGGTTTGTTATCATAGTTTGCTTGGATTAAGTTCACGATTCGTGCACAAATATACATTTTCCATGCGTAAAAACAAACGAGATACCCAAAAAGAGAGTGTGGCAAGACATGAACTTCTTCACCTCTTGTCACACTCTCTTTACATCTCTTTATAATCTATACTTATGGAGTTGTCACATTTTCGTTGACATTTGCCTTATACCATTGTAAGCCTGCCGTACCACCCGATGTCACCCAATTGACGAAATCGTTATTGACATCCTTGATGGATACTCGTTCGTCAGGCCAATCATAGCTTTCACCCGGAACACATATACCCCATACGAAATTATCGGCCGTCTGATACTTATCTGCGAAACTATCGCCGCTGGAGGCTCCTTTATCTGTCATAACAAAATTCTTGAGATGCACCTCTTTGCGTTTACCTGTACCGGCATCGCCCACCGTGATGAAGAAGTTCACCTTGTCAAAACTGATGTCGGCAGCATGAATACCGGCGGGAATGGAAAGCGTGCCGGTCACGGTTTTGTAACGTGCAGTGGAGCGTTCTCCGATGACGTTTACATACTTACCACCCAACAATCGGGCAATATTTTCGTTGAGCTTCAACACAACTTTGCTCTGACCGCCTTCCAACCCAATACCATTAGCACCCGTCAAAGTAGCGGCACTGCTTACAACATTATCCAACTGTACGTAAGCGCCCAAATCTCTCTCCGCACCCACTGCCATAAATGTAGCAGTAACATCTACCTTTGTCAGCGGAATATTTTTTGCTTCAGCTTCTGACGATGCCGCACCATTACCGGAAGCGGTGAGAACCAATTTCACTACAGCATCATTCATGTCATAGTCGCCGAAATCAGGCCATTCGTCCTCTATCGCATAGATGCCAGAGAAAGAAACCGCATATTGATAATCAACAGGAGTCGGTGCCGGAGGTGTTTCCACATGTCCGGGATTACATTCAGTAACAGGAATGTTTACGCCCGTGTTGTTAACATCGCTTGTCAGCAATGCGCCACCGGCAGTTGTCACATTCATAGTACCGACATAATTATCGCATGCTACCACGAGATTTCCTCTGTAATGCGGATACTGGCTTGAGCCTACGGCTGCGCTTGCTTTTGTCGTGGCACAATTCATGATGAGAAGAGCTTTTTCCTCGCCCACACCCGTGAACACACCATCGTCATGTTTATATTCAGCCGTACCGTTTACACGGAACAAGGCACCACTACGTAAATTTACACCGCCCTTGGTCATCAGCAGGTCTTTGGTCACCACGCTCCCGTGTGCATCTACCGTAAATAGGGCATATACCTCCATCTTATTCTTTACTGTGAGATAGCATTTGTTAATAACATTTACAGGCTGGGCTTTTTCCGCATAGTCAAAGTTCTCAGTAGTCCATTTTCCTTCGTTCACCCACACCGGATAGGTGGCACTGACGTGAGTGATACCCGTAACATTCATCGTACCGAAGTTGTAGACATTACCCGCACGGTCGTCTCTCACTTCATTGAACTCGTCGGTAGTAGCTGTACCATCGTTGATGAAGAAGCTGTTGCCAAAGAAAGTCAACTTTCCGTAGTTGTTTCCGGTGCATTTGAGTTCGCCCGTTGCCAGATTGTATAATATGGCATTGTCCGACGCTTCGATGAGGCGGAGTTCTACCTTACCGCGGTTGTAGATGGTGCTGTTTTTCTTCAGGCCTATTTCGGAGAATTCGCCTGTTTTCACCAGTTGTCCGCCTTCGCCTACGTATATTGTGGTCTTTTCTGCTTCAAGAACCCAGCGATAGCGTGCATCCACGGTCAACTTGGCACCCGGAAGGATGTATATGTTCACGTTGCTGCCGGTAATGAAAGAGTTTGCATCGTTGCCGAATGACAAAGTCACATTACCATTTACATAAAGATTGACATTGCTGCCCGATACGCTTCTTACGCTGCTTGTCAGAATATAGTTTCCTGCGGCAGAAATGGTGCTGCCGCTCGGGGTCTGTGCATCGGCAGGTGCGCTGGTAGGGAAGTTGCTGTCGGCAGGAGTTGCCGGCAGTGTCCAGTCCGATTTAGCACGTGTCACTTTAGTGGCAGAAGCCGTATATTTCTCATTGAAGTCAACGATCGCCGTTGTGCTTTCAACCACAGCCGATTTCACCAATTTAACACCTGTCGGAGAAGTTTGTCTTACGAATAAAGTACTCGTCCCTTTACCTATTTCAAGGGATACAAAGAAATCTTTCTTGCCCGTAGCCGTGCCTTGTGCCAACAATGTCGCATCTTTGGCCGTAATCGGGTTCTTGTCAAACACTTCCACACCATAGGTATAAGTTGCGCTATATTGGTCGGCAACTTTCACCGTAATGCCTACTTTCTGCAAGTTTTCCCACGTAAAGTCATCCGTCGTGGTAAGCTTCAAAGGATTTTTTTTCTGGGCATCAGCCTTTGGATTATAGACATCATTGTCTGTACTACATGCCGCCACCATCATGGTGCCAATCAACACAATCAATCCAAATTTCATTTTTTTCATACTCGGATATAGATTAAAAAAAAGAACGAATAATACAACTCTCTAGATTTTTTCTACAAATATAGAGGTTTATTCAATACAACGTCTTTTTTTCCGTATATTTAACACATATCTGCCTTAAATTCCTCGTAAAGAAAGCCATAAAAGGCACATAGGAGCCAATACGGCCATTTTACCGCAATCTGAATGATAAAAAGAGCGTGTCGACATATAGATGTCCTGTTTCGCTATATTTTTTACTTTCCGATTTTACTTTAAATGGCTGATGCCCCTGAAGAAAGTCCAGAATAATCAACTTTTAGACTCCTCCTTTCATCCCCAAGCTTTGCTTTTGAACTCCGGAGTAGTTTTCAACCAACAGCCCATAAAGTCCCTTACGATAAACCGTAACAAATTTCGCTATACACATTATATATAAGAATCTAAAAACGATTGTACACGAACATTCATACTTTATCAGAAAATAGCTATCTTTGCACCACTAAAAGCGTTCATAACAAAAGAGATAGACTATTATATGGAAAAGAAATTCAAACGTACCACCGTGACGTCGGCTCTGCCGTATGCCAACGGCCCTGTTCATATCGGACACCTTGCAGGTGTATATGTACCTGCCGACATCTATGTTCGCTACCTGAGACTGAAGAAAGAAGATGTAGTCTTCATTGGAGGAAGCGACGAGCACGGAGTGCCCATCACCATACGTGCCAAGAAAGAGGGCATCGGCCCGCAAGATGTGGTAGACCGCTACCATGCGCTCATCAAGAAATCGTTCGAGGAGTTCGGCATTTCGTTCGACGTGTATAGCCGCACCACCTCGAAAACGCACCACGAAACGGCTTCTGAATTCTTCCGTAAACTGTACGACAAAGGCGAGTTCATCGAGAAAAGCAGCATGCAATATTACGACGAGGAAGCCAAGCAGTTCCTTGCCGACCGCTACATCACCGGCGAATGTCCTCACTGCCACTCCGAAGGAGCCTATGGCGACCAATGCGAAAAATGCGGCACCAGTCTCAGCCCCACAGACCTTATCAATCCGAAGAGTGCCATCAGCGGCAGCAAGCCCGTAATGCGCGAAACCAAGCATTGGTACCTGCCGTTGGACAAGCACGAGGCTTGGTTGCGCCAATGGATTCTGGAAGAACATAAAGAATGGCGCCCCAACGTCTACGGCCAGTGCAAGAGTTGGCTCGACATGGGCTTGCAACCCCGTGCCGTGAGCCGCGACCTCGACTGGGGCATCCCCGTGCCCGTGGAAGGTGCCGAAGGCAAAGTTCTGTATGTATGGTTCGATGCCCCCATCGGCTACATCAGCAACACCAAGGAGTTGCTGCCCGACTCTTGGGAGAAATGGTGGAAAGACCACGAAACCCGATTGGTGCATTTCATCGGCAAAGACAACATCGTGTTCCACTGCATCGTCTTCCCCGCTATGCTGAAAGCCGAAGGGAGCTACATCTTGCCCGACAATGTGCCGAGCAACGAGTTCCTGAATCTGGAGGGCGATAAGATTTCCACCTCACGCAACTGGGCAGTATGGTTGCACGAATATCTGGCCGACTTCCCCGGCAAGCAGGATGTGCTCCGCTACGTGCTCACTGCCAATGCGCCCGAAACGAAAGACAACGACTTTACGTGGAAAGACTTCCAGGCACGCAACAACAACGAGCTGGTGGCCGTGTATGGCAACTTCGTGAACCGTGCCCTGCAACTCACCAAGAAATATTTCGACGGCAAAGTACCTGCTGCGGGCATACTGAACGATTACGACCGCGAGACGCTGAAAGAGTTTGCCGACGTAAAGACCCAAGTGGAACAGCTGCTTGATGTATTCAAGTTCCGCGACGCACAGAAAGAAGCCATGAACCTTGCCCGCATCGGCAATAAATATCTGGCAGATACCGAACCGTGGAAACTTGCCAAAACAGATATGGAACGTGTAGGCACCATCTTGAATATCTCCCTGCAATTAGTGGCCAACCTCGCCATTGCCTTCGAACCGTTCCTGCCTTTCAGCAGCGAAAAGCTGCGCAGCATGCTGAACATAGAGAACTTTGACTGGAGCGAACTGGGGCACACCGACCTGCTGCCGGCAGGACACCGGTTGGGCACTCCCGAACTACTGTTCGAGAAGATAGAGGACGACCTCATCCAAGTACAGGTAGACAAGTTGCTGGCTACCAAGAAAGCCAACGAAGAGTCGGACTACAAGGCCAATCCCATCAAGCCGGCCATCGCTTTCGAAGACTTTGAGAAGCTGGACATCCGCGTAGGCACGGTGCTGGAGTGCGAAGTAGTGCCCAAGATGAAGAAACTGCTGAAGTTCAAGATTGCCGACGGACTGGAAAACCGCACCATCGTAAGCGGCATTGCACAGCACTATGCACCGGAAGAACTGGTGGGCAAGCAGGTCTTGTTCATCGCCAACCTTGCCCCGCGCCAATTCAAGAACGGCTTGGTGAGCGAAGGCATGATCCTCTCTGCCGAGAACCATGACGGCACATTGGCAGTGACTTCGTTGCTGAAAGAGGTGAAGCCGGGCAGCGAGGTGAAGTAAGAAAAAACGATTATGAACGAAACATCACTGAAAGAAAAAACAGCAAAAGGACTATTCTGGGGAGGATTCAGCAACGGTATGCAGCAGTTGCTGAATCTGGGCTTCGGAATCGTGCTTGCTCGCCTGCTTGATGTTTCGGATTATGGCATGGTAGGCATGCTCACAGTTTTCTCTGCCATTGCCGCTGCCCTGCAAGAAGGCGGTTTCATCTCCGCACTGACCAACAGAAAAGATGCTTTGCACAAAGACTATAATGCAGTATTCTGGTTCAGTACTTTGTGCAGCATCACGCTTTACATCCTGCTTTTCTTCGCTGCTCCGCTGATAGCGGACTTTTACAAGACTCCCGAACTGATTCCCCTTTCCCGGCTCTTGTTCCTGAGTTTTGTCATTTCCAGCTTAAGCATTGCACCGCGCGCTTATCTTTTCAGGAACTTGAAGATAAAGGAAACCACCATTATCTCAATTTCCAGCTTATGTGTGTCAGGAAGTATCGGAATCATATTGGCAGCCAACGGCTTTGCCTATTGGGGTATTGCCTTGCAGACCATTTCTTTCGTCACGATGGTAACGATACTCAATTTCTATTTTTCTCACTGGCGTCCCAAACCACAGCTCGACTTCAACCCGATCAAAGAAATGATAGGTTTCAGTAGCAAGATGATCATAACGAACATCTTCACGATAATCAACAACAACCTCTTCTCCGTCTTGCTGGGTAAGTTCTATTCCGAGCGGGAGGTGGGCAACTTTACCCAAGCCAACAAATGGAACGGGATGGGGCATACCACGATCACCGGCATGATAAACGGCATTGCACAACCCGTCTTTACGCGCGTGTCCGATGACAAGGCTCGTCAGCTGGCCGTGTTCAGGAAATTGCTTCGCTTCACGGCTTTCATCTCCTTTCCCACCATGTTCGGGCTAAGCCTCGTGGCCAAGGAACTTATTGTCATCGCCATCACCGAGAAGTGGATAGACAGTGTCTACATCATGCAGGTTCTCTGCGTCTGGGGCGCGTTCATCCCCATCATAAACCTGTTCTCCAACCTTATCATCAGCCGAGGCCACTCTTCCGTCTACATGTGGAGCACCATCGGCCTGAGCGTGCTGCAACTGGCTGCCGTATGTGCCATGTATCCTTATGGACTGGGATGGATGCTGCGCATCTTCGTGGCAATCAACATAGGCTGGCTGTTCGTATGGTTCGGGTTTGTGAAAAGGGAAATAGATTTGAGGTTAGGTGATATGCTGAAAGACATTTCTCCTTATCTGCTGCTGTCTGCCGCACTCGTCGCAGCCGCCTACTATATCACCCGCCCTATCGGGAATCTTTATTTGAGTATGATTACGAAAATGACGTTCGTAGCCGGTCTTTATGCACTGGCCTTATGGAAGCTGCAATCCGTCATCTTCAGAGAAAGCATTGAGTTCTTATTAAAAAAGAAGAAATTATGAGCCGCATTGCCTATATCATATCCGCCTATAAAGATGCGCCGCATCTGGCACGCCTTGTAGATGCGTTAGCCGGTGATGCCGATTTCTACATACACATCGACCGGAATGCGGACAGCCGCCCTTTCAAGGAACTGCTGAAAGACAAAGCAACCTTTGTGCCCGGACATCGGGTGAGCTGGGGCGGCTGGGGACAGGTAAAATATCAAAAAGAGCTGCTGGCTGCCGTGCTGCATAGCAATATACCTTACAGCCGCATCGTCTGCCTAAGCGGGCAAGACTATCCCCTTTGGTCTAACGAAGAGATTCACAACTACTTTGATGCACACAAAGATACGGAGTTCATCATGGCAATGAACCTGACAGAATCTGCCGACAGACAGCAGATAGCCAAGGTGGTCTACTACCACTTCTTCCGCGATCTGCGGTGTCCAAGCCTTTGGTTGAAGAACAAATTCATCGTAGCTTCGCGCAACCTGATGAAACTGCTCCCTTTCAGGAAACTGCCTTTCACAAAGATAGGCGGCAAAAAGGCTGACGTCTTTTTCGGTTCCGATTATTGGGCCATCACCCTGCCCTGCGCCCGCTATGTGTACGAAAAGCTTTGCGCTGAGAAGAGGATGATTCGCTACTTCAAAACAAGTTTCATTCCCAGCGAGCTGTGCATACAGACAATCGTGTTCAATTCGCCCTTTGCCTCACATGCGCTGTTATACAAAGGAATGTATCTCGGACTTGCCAAACTCACTCCCCTGCACTATATCGTATATAGAGAGTTCATAAAGACCATGACATTGAAAGACCTGCCCATGCTGATGCAATCAGGTAAGATGTTCTGCCGGAAAGTGGTGAGCGGCGAGTCGGACACCCTCGTAGAAGCCATCGAAACCAACCGTCGGTCCTCCGCCCGAAACAGTTCTGAAAACGTATAAAGCCATAAACCGAGATATAGACAAATGAAAGAAGATGCCAAAATCCACATAGCTTTAGCCGCCGACTCAAATTATATCGTACCTATCACGGTGCTGCTTCAATCGATATTCGACCATCATGCCGATGCAACAGTCTGCATCTACCTGCTTTTCATAGAAAAGACGCTACAGGAGAAGGACCTGAACTTTCTTGCGGATTATACCGAAAAGCACAGGCAGAAGTTCATCCCCTTGGAAGTGAAGCGTGAACAAATCGAGGGATTTCCCGATAGCAGGCACGGAAAAGCAACACTTCTACGGCTTTTTCTGCCCACCCTGCTGCCCCAATTGGACAAGATTCTGTACATTGACGGAGACACCATCGTTCAGGACAATCTGGCAGAGTTGTTTCATACAGATATTTCTTCCTGCTGTGTTGCGGCGGCCAGAGATACGGCCTGCATCTATCATCCCGATTTCATTCGGGCGCTGGATATAAACGATGAACACTGGTATTTCAATGCCGGTGTGACCCTCTTGAACCTGAAAGAACTGAGAGCCATCGATCTGCTTGAAAAAGTCGCCGTCTTTACACGTGCGCACTACAATGTCATTGCTGCTCCCGACCAAGATTCCTTGAACCATATATGCCAAGGAAGAACCCTCTATATCCATCCTCGCTACAACATGAATTATTCGGTCGAAAAAGACGTTGCAAGGCGGGTGTGGGGCAGGGAGCAGGTCAAGGAAGCAAAGGCATCGCCGGCCATCATCCATTTCATCGGCCCCGTCAAGCCGTGGTCTGTTCTTTCCGTACATCCTCAAAGGAAAAAATGGTGGAAGACCTTAAAGAAAACCCCTTTCGCCCATTACCGTCCCAAAGACGAAAACCTAAAGAACAAACTGCACAAATGCTATTTATTGGCGAGCAAAGCCATCGAAAGACAATTCTCTTTGGAAAGCAAGCGGAAAATAGGAAGGCTTATTCCGGCCGTCCTGAAAAAGAGTTTGAAGAAATCGCTGCTCAAATCATCATAAGCCGCCGCATCGACTATCCATAAAACAGAAGCAATGAAAGAATACGCACCCATCCTGCTCTTCACCTACAACCGCCCCACGCATACCCGGCAGTTGATAGAAAGCCTGCTGACCAATGAGGAAGCGGCCGAAAGCCGTCTGTTCGTCTATTCGGACGCCGCCCGCAACTCCACCGATCAAGAAACCGTAGCAGAGGTGCGTCGCTACCTGCACACCCTCACCGGCTTTCTTTCTGTCGAAGTGATAGAGCGCACGGAAAATCAAGGACTGGCAACCAACGTCATAGCCGGCGTCACCGAACAGGTGAACCGCTACGGACGGGTCATCGTACTGGAAGACGACCTGATAGTGTCGCCCTACTTTCTGCGCTTCATGAACGACGCACTCAATGTCTACGAAGACGAACCGCACGTGGGGCATATCCAAGCGTGCGATTTCACGCAAGACCCTTCTCTTCCCTCTACTTTCCTCATCAAATGGACAGGAAGCTGGGGGTGGGCCACGTGGAAGCGTGCATGGCAGTACTTCAACCCCGACGGCAAAGCCTTGTTGCAACAACTTGAAGACAGAAAGCTGACCCGCATTTTCGATTTCGACGGCACGTATGGCTTTACCCGCATGCTGCGCCGACAGACCGAGGGGAAGAACAATTCATGGGCCATTCGTTGGAACGCAAGTCTGTTTCTTGCGGACATCCTCTCGCTGAACGTCGGCCGGTCACTCGTACAAAACAACGGATTCGACGGCAGCGGCACCAACTGCGGCGGCGGCGGGTTGTACAGTTCGTTGCTTCGGGCAGAACCGCTTCCGGTAGTAAAAATCAGCCCTATAAAAGAATGTGAGGAAGCACGACAGAGCTTTGCCCGTTATTACCATCGTACCAACTGTTTTTGGGCAAAGGCACTGCGACGAATCAAGCGCACGCTGAAAGGTGATTTCGGAGCCTGAAGGCAACATTCGCCTTACCCTCCTATTTTAACCTGAATTCGGCATAGGCGGTTGCTTTTGCTAAAGATGAGAGGCTGCATCCTGTCGGCAAGATATTCCTTGAATGCACCGGTTTACAGCGAGATTAGGCAGAAGAGAGCCTTTCAAGCCGGCCGCCCTCCTCCTGTTTTGACAGCTGCAAGCCTTTGCCGTGACAGAGGCAAGTGTTCAAGCCGACAGACACTTGTGTTTGACGTGACAGACACAAGTGTTTGAGCCGTCAGACACAAGCGTCTGACAAGACAGAGATATACATCTGATAAACAATAGGATTCAACTTTAAAACACAAGCCTACGGGTGAGGTTACCGACCTGCTTCTTATCCCTAACTCAGATTATTTTAACGGGTAAAAACAGATCTTTCTCAACAGAAAGCACTACTTTTGCACGCATATAGAAGATAAAAAACTACTTCATGAGAGTATTACTTATCAATACATCCGAACGCATAGGCGGAGCTGCCATTGCTGCCTGCCGACTGATGGAGTCGCTCAAGAATCATGGCATCAAGGCAAAACTGCTGGTACGTGACAAGCAGACCGACCGGATTTCCGTCGTGTCATTGGGACATAGCCGGCGCACTGTGTGGAAGTTTGTTTGGGAACGCATCGTCATCTGGAAGGCCAACCGCTTCAAAAAAGCCAACCTTTTTGCCATAGATATAGCCAATACGGGGACGGACATCACCTCGCTGCCCGAATTTCAGCAGGCAGACATCATTCATCTGCATTGGATCAACCAAGGGATGCTCTCATTGAAGAATATCGATAAAATACTGGCTTCGGGCAAACCTTTGGTCTGGACCATGCACGACATGTGGCCTTGCACCGGCATCTGCCATCATGCCCGCGAGTGCACGAACTATCATCAGGAATGCCACCACTGTCCTTTCATCTATGGAGGCGGAAGCAAGCGAGACCTGTCATACCGCACCTACAAGAAGAAGATGAAACTCTACAAGAACCGTCGCATCCACTTCGTGACGTGCAGCCACTGGCTGGAAGAGCAGGCCAAGAAAAGCGCCTTGCTGAGCGGACAGAGCGTGACGTGCATCGCCAACCCCATCAACGTGAACCTCTTTAAACCGCGCGACAAGAAGGAAGCCCGCGCCAAGTGCATGCTCCCGCAGGACATGAAGCTCATGCTCTTCGGTTCGGTGAAGATAACGGACAAACGGAAGGGCATAGACTATATGGTGGAATCGTGCAGGCTGCTGGCGAAAAAGCATCCCGAACTGAAAGACGAACTGGGAGTTGTTGTCTTCGGCAGCCAATCGCAACAGCTGGAGAACCTCCTACCTTTCAAGGTCTATCCGTTGGATTTTGTCAGCAACGAGCACCGGCTGGTGGACATCTACAATGCCGTAGACATCTTCGTGACCCCTTCTTTGGAAGAGAATCTGCCTAATACCATCATGGAAGCCATGGCATGCGGCATTCCTTGTGTCGGCTTCAACGTAGGCGGCATTCCGGAGATGATAGACCATCTGCACAACGGATACGTGGCGCAATACAAATCGTCGGAAGACTTTGCCAACGGCATTTACTGGACGCTGAATGAACCCGACCATGCAAGCCTCGCGGAACAAGCCTCGCGCAAGGCGGTGTCCAGTTATTCCGAGAATATCATCGCCAAGAAATACATCGACCTCTACAATAAAGCCACCGGAAACCATGCACAATAACCACCTTACACCGACGTTCAGCATCGTCACCGTGTGCTACAATGCCGAAGCGGAACTGGAAGACACCATTCAGAGCGTCATTGCGCAAACCTACCGCCACGTGGAGTATATCATCGTGGACGGCGCTTCGAAGGACGGCACGCTCGCCATCATAGAACGGTATAAAGGGCGCATCGCCCGTGTGGTGAGCGAACCGGACAAGGGATTGTACGACGCCATGAACAAAGGCCTGCGTCTGGCCACGGGCGACTATGTGTGCTTCCTCAATGCCGGAGACTGCTTTCACGAAGACAGCACTTTGCAGCAGATGGCAGATAGCCTTACCAAGGCCGAACTCCCCGACGTGCTGTATGGCGAAACGGCATTGGTGGACAAGGAAAGGCATTTTGTCCGCATGCGCCGCCTCTCTGCTCCGGAGGTGCTCACATGGCGCAGCTTCAAACAGGGCATGCTGGTATGCCATCAGGCTTTCTTCGCCAGAACTGCTTTGGCCGAGCCATACGACCTGCAATATCGCTACTCGGCCGACTTCGACTGGTGCATCAGAATAATGAAGAAAGCCAAGACGTTGCACAACACCCGCCTCATCCTCATAGACTATTTAGAGGAAGGAATGACAACGAAAAACCGCAAAGCATCGCTCGCCGAACGCTTCCGCATCATGGCGAGACACTATGGACCGATAAGCACGGCAGCCCGCCACGCATGGTTCGTGCTGCGTGCTCTATTGAAGAAGTAAGCCGCCCCCCTGCCCTTATCCGTTCAGCAAGGCAATCAGTTCCCTCACCCCTTCCGACGCTCCTTTCCGGATGACGTGTATCTGCCGCATGGAGTGCGTGTCCACCGGCTTGGGGTCAATCAGGTAAACATCTGCTTCACGGGGCACGTAATGCAGCAATCCTGCGGCCGGATACACATTCATGGAGGTTCCGATGATAACAAACACATCGGCTTTCTCCACATAGCCGATAGCTGTTTCTATCTCCGGCACCGCCTCACCGAACCATACGATGAACGGACGAAGCTGCGAACCGTCTCCTGCCTTGTCACCCGGCTTCACCTCATACTCTTCGGGTTTCAGGGTCTTCACATACCGAGGATCATAAGGGTCACGGCTGGAACAGACTTTTGTCAACTCACCATGCAGATGAATGACGTGGGTGCTGCCTGCACGCTCGTGCAGATTATCGACATTCTGCGTCACAACAGTCACATTAAAACTCTTTTCCAACTCTGCAAGCAGTGTGTGCCCCGCATTTGGCTCTACCTCCAGCAGTTGTTTACGGCGTTCGTTGTAGAAGCTTATCACCAACTCCGGATTACGTGCATATCCTTCGGGCGTGGCCACTTGTTCCACCGGATATTTATCCCACAGTCCGCCCGCATCACGAAACGTGCTGATACCACTTTCGGCGCTCATTCCCGCACCGGATAAAACGACCATTTTTCTCATAGTTTTACTCCTCTCTTTATTAAGCCTTTACAAATTTAGGCTTTTTAGTGATACGCCGGCACTTTCACAAAGATATTTAACCGGAGCGCAGGATAAAACCTTAAGAGCAGCTGTCAGCCTGCTCAAGAATCGACCGGTTCTCGATGTGCCTGCTAAAACTTGCCTCCGCGACTGATGTATTTACATGTTTCTGCTTACGGAATGTGCTTCATCCTTATTTCCGAATCTTTGTCCGCAGTGCGCAGATATATATCCGCAAGGCGCGAACATATATCCGCAGTGCGCGGATTTGTATCCGCAGGCCGCGTACAGAGATTCATCCCGGCCGAGAACAAGTTTTCTGCATACACTAAACACTTTTATTCCCTGAGTATACGGAACTTTTTCTATAGATACAACAGATGCAACACGGCAATCCATGCCGCATGTCGACATCGTCCGCCGAATATTGCTCCATCATACGCAGTATTTCGCAACAGCTGCATTTATTAAAGCAACCATCATTAAACAAAACGACTTATGAAAAGACAAAATCGCCTTACCCTCTGCCTGACAGGGATACTGCTGTTCCTTTCCGTCTCCTCGTCCGCACAAGGCAAACCTTCGGGAAGCTCCTCACTCTCCGCACACATAGGTCCCGCTTGGTACACAGGCCGGCTGATGGGAGTCACCGGCAGTGCCGACGAGTACTGCAACAACCTGCGAAAAGGAGTCAGCTGGGCTCTCCACTATTGGTATACGGGTCAGACATCCTCCGAAGAAAAAGCCGTTATCAGAGCGGGATTCCTCTATCAAGGCAGTCTCTTTCAGGAAAAACAGGCGAATGGCTCGGATAAAATCCACCTCAATTATCTGGCACCGCAAGTCGGTGTATTCTTCCTCCAACCCGGCTATCAGATACAACTATCTGCCGGAGCAGGCTATCAGTTCTATACGGACAAGAGCGTGGTCTATGACAAGCCGCGCAAGGTGTCGATGGACAAATTGGCCTGCAACTTTGCCCTTGCCGCAGAGTACTTCCTGACAAAGCAATGGGGCGTTTCGGCCCGTTGCAACTGGGTGTTGTCGCACTCGGAAAGATACTCCGTCGACTACCACGGCGAACATTGGAAAGTAGAACACCCCGACACCGGCGAAGGGTTCTTCGGCCAGTTATCCCTGACTTTCGGTTTGAATTATCACTTCTAAAAAAACATACCATCATGATGAAAAAGCTATTATACCTGTTCATGCTACTCCTTTGCTGCGCCTGCGAAGAGAATACTTCTGTGGACCCCACCCTGATGCCGGAAGCTACCAAAACCGGCAAGAACACATTGGGCTGCCTGATAGATGGCTGGATATACACCGGAGGACGATTCGGGCTACCCAAAGCCTCCATTATCAGCGATGAGAAAGCCAGTTACTACCTGATAAGAACCCAAGTGGACCGATTCAAGACGTTGGAATTCAAGCTCGTCAACCCGACAGCAAATGCCGAATGCACCTACATAGACGCCATCTTCGAGGGAGAGAATCTGGGAAACGGCAAAGCCTTCATAACACGCAAGGACGGAATCGTCATCAGCGGCACGTTCAGCGGAAACAAAATTACGGAAGGACGCTTCGACATCAAATACACAGAGAAGAATACGGAAGAAGACATTGCCTATTAGAAACAGAATAGAGAGTTCTGACATCCTCATGATACTCGTCTTTAGACTCCTTTTCAATGAAAGCGCTCGACAGGTAAGCTATCATTACATTTTTATCACCCACCCCACTGAATTGCCCGACCAAGGCTCTAAAAACAGCCTAAACAAAAATTAAACGGGCAAAAAGCCTTGTCTTTCAAATAAAAGATGTATTTTTGCCCCTCGTTAATATGTTATAGGATTGAACAAACATTCATTCCGCCCTCCAACATCATTTTTATGGATAAATTCAGTTACGCCATCGGCCTCGGAATAGGCCAGAATCTTTTAAGCATGGGTGCCAAAGGCATCGCGGTAGATGACTTTGCACAAGCAATCAAGGATGTATTAGAAGGCAACCAAACGGCTATCAGCCATACAGAAGCCCGCGACATCGTGAACAAATATTTCGCAGAAATGGAGGAAAAGATGAATGCCGCCAACATTGAGCAAGGACAACAGTTCTTGGAAGAGAACAAGAAACGTCCCGGCGTTGTCACATTGCCCAGCGGGCTTCAATACGAAGTAATCAACGAAGGAACCGTGGGACGGTATGCCAAAGCAACCGACAAAGTGGAATGTCAGTACGAGGGCACGCTGATTGACGGAACCCTCTTCGACAGTTCCATCAAACGCGGACAACCGGCCGTATTCGGCGTCAACCAAGTCATCCCCGGCTGGGTAGAAGCTCTGCAACTAATGCCCGAAGGCGCCAAATGGAAGCTCTACATCCCCGGCGACCTGGCCTATGGCGCACAAGGAGCGGGCGAGATGATTCCTCCTCACAGCACACTGATATTCGAAGTGGAACTCCTGAAAATTCTATCATAAGTAAATAACAAATTAAAAAGCAAAATGAAAAAAGTATCATTTCTCATGGCTCTTGCAGTAGCCGCAGGTTTGGCTTCTTGCACAGCACAAAGTCCGAAAGCTAATTTAAAAACGGATCTTGACTCATTATCTTATGCCATCGGTATGGCACGTACGGAAGGCCTGGATCAATATCTGGCACAACAAGGCATTGACTCTACTCAGATGGCAGACTTCCTGAAAGGTTTCAACGAAGGAGCTACCAAAATCGCCAAGAAAGACGCAGCCTACATGGCCGGTCTGCAGGTAGGACAGATGGTGAGCAAACAATGGGTGGAAGGTTTCAACCAACAAATTTTCGGCGGTGACTCCACGAAAACCATCAGCCGCGAGAACCTGCTGGCAGGTTTCGTCGCAGGTGTCGTAGGCAAGGGCGGCGCCATGGATATGGCAAAGGCACAAGAGTACATGAACACTCAGATGGAAGCCATCAAAGAAAAAGCTACTGCCGAGAAGTATGCCGAGAACAAAGCTGCCGGTGAGAAGTTCCTCGCCGAGAACAAAGGCAAAGAAGGTGTGGTAACCACTCCGAGCGGCCTGCAATACAAAATCATCAACAAAGGTAACGGCGCCATCCCTGCCGATACCAGCAAGGTGAAAGTAAACTACAAAGGTACGCTGATTGACGGCACAGAGTTCGACAGCTCTTACAAACGCAACGAACCGGCTACTTTCCTCGCCAACCAAGTAATCAAAGGATGGACGGAAGCGCTCACAATGATGCCGGTAGGCTCAAAATGGGAACTTTATATCCCTTACAACCTTGCATACGGCTCAAGAGAAACCGGTGGTCAAATCAAACCGTTCTCTGCTCTGATATTTGAAGTGGAACTGCTGGGAATCGAAAAATAAAAAGATTCTGAGTAAAAAGAGGGTGTCAAAACGCCCTTTTTGAAAAGACTACCCCTGCCACAGATAGCTGTAGCAGGGGTAGTTTCTTATGTTTTGGCATCATGACACAGCCTCTTTTATAAGACATCCCGAAAAATCAGCCCGCAGTTTTGCTATGAAACACGCCTCATTTTAACAACAAACTTCGATAGCTTACGACTTATACGTATTCATAACACCCGACGCAAAGTTGGAACTCACGTTATTTATGTGCTTCGGCAAACTCTTTCGAAACGGAGTTGCAGAAACTCTTGCAAACTTCTGCCGAGAACTCAATGCCGCATCCGATGACTTTGTCCCATGTAGCTTCGCTCATGGTGTTCAAATCTTCGTGGCGCACGTCGTACTTCAGTAGTCCGTAGATGATACCGGCATTAAAGTTATCTCCAGCACCGATGGTGCTGACAGCTTCCAGCGGTGGAATGGCATACTCCTTGGAGATACTTCCGGTGCGCAATGAAATCTGCTCCGCTCCTGCCGTACAAAGAAAATTGGAACAATAGAATTTGATTTTATCCTTATATATCCTGTCGGCTTCACGCAAGTTATACATATAAAAGAAGTCCTCTTGCGAGCCTCGCACGATATCGGCATACTCCAGATTCTCAATGATGGTGGGAGTCAGCTTAATAGCCTCCTCCTTATGCGAAGAACGGAAATTGGGGTCGTAGTACACAATCGCCTTTTTCTTGCGTGCCCTGTCAAGAAGTTCCACCACTTTATCGCGCAACACCGGATTCAGGGCATAGTACGAACCGATAACGACAATGTCGTCCTCCTCTATTTCAGGGTAGACAATGTCAAGACGCTGTTTAGGATAATCTTTGTAGAAGATGTATTCCGCATCGCTACGGTCGTTCAGGAAAGCAAGTGATACGGGCGATTTTCCGTCGGGAAACACATTGACATGCTCCGTAGGAATATTGTTATCGCGCATAAACCCAAGAATCATGTTACCCACATGGTCGTTTCCGGTTTCGCTGATGAAACAAATGGGAACCCCTACACGCCCCAGCGAAACAATGCCATTGAATACCGAACCACCGGGTACGGCTGCTGTGGGCTGTCCGTTACGGAAGATGATGTCCAATATGGTTTCTCCGATACCTATTACTTTACGCATAACGATCTTGACTTTTCTCCAAGGTAACCACCGTGATGGCGTTTGGAATAATCTTCAATGGTAAATCCTGTCTTTTTCATGGTCTGCACCACCAGAATATCACCGATAACGGTCATTACAGTAGTCGAAGTGGTGGGAGTCATGCCCAGCACACATACCTCTTTGGGGCTTCCCGTGCTGAGGCATACATCAGATTCGTCTGCCAGCGGGCTATGGGGATTACCGGTGATTACTATGAACTTTAATTCCGGATTCAGATTATGCGCCAGCTGCGTCAGTTCCACAATCTCGCGAGTCTTGCCCGAGTTGGATATAAGCAGCAACAAATCATTTTCCTGCAAGATTCCGAGGTCGCCATGCTGTGCTTCGCTGGGATGCAGGAATACGGAAGGGATGCCGGTAGAGCAGAAGGTAGTGGCTATGTTCATGGCTATCTGCCCGGCCTTGCCCATACCCGAAGTCACCAGTTTTCCTTTTTTGTGGTGCACTTGTTCCACAATAAGCTCCACGGCACGTTCGTATGCGTCTGTCACGGGGATGTTCAATACGGCTTGCGCTTCTTTTTGCAAAAGCTCTTGAATGGATTCAATCATTATACCTGAAATTGTTTAATAGTTAGGTTATAGTCTACAAATATCTGCAATTTTCCATAAACGACAATAAGTTTCCTTTGTTTTTATTGCCACACCTTATCAGGCCTATTGCCACACTTTAGTAAACGCATGCCCACACTTCAGGGGAGATATTCCCACACTTCAGGAGGAGTCAGCCCACACTTCAGGAGGCATCAGCTCACACTTCAAGGACAACAACCCGGGAGGAAAGATAAAACGACCAACAGGCTTTTCATCCCCCCTCACTTTCCTTTTCCAAAAGTATAATGTTGCCAGAGGAGGTATAAATAAGAACATACTACATTTTTTTGCCGAAGCCGTGCCGATGAAACATTCCTTTTTTCCTAACTTTGCGTCAACGTTACAGATAAGATGTCGCGCTTCAATGAAGAATCTGCGCCATTTGTATCATCTGCAACCCCGAAACCCTGTTGAAACAGCAATTAAACAGATGCGAACGGTACTTCTTTCATCCGCCTATCTGGCCCCAGTGGAATATTACACCAAACTGCTAACATACGACAAGGTGCTCATAGAACAGCATGACCATTACATGAAGCAGACCTATCGCAACCGATGCACCATTGCGGCACCGGATGGCGAACTATCCCTTTCTATCCCCATCGTGAAACCGGACAGTCCTAAATGCATCATGCGCGACATACGCATTTCCGATCATGGTAACTGGAGACATCTGCATTGGAACGCCATATCATCCGCCTACAACCATACTCCTTTTTTCGAGTATTACAAAGACGACTTCCGCCCTTTCTACGAAAAGAAATATGAATTTCTTGCCGATTTCAACGAAGAGCTGTGCCACCTTGTATGTTCATTGATAGACATGCAGCCCGACATGCAACGCACCGCCGAGTATCGGACAGAACTTACCCTTGATGAAGCAGATTTCCGCGAAGGCATCCACCCTAAGAAAGACTTCGCACAAGAAAACACGGAGTTCTCCCCACATCCCTACTATCAGGTCTTTCAAGACCGGCTCGGCTTCTTGCCCAACCTCAGCATCATCGACCTACTCTTCAACATGGGGCCTGAAAGCCTGCTCGTGCTGCAGCAAAGTTGTAAATAAAGGCTTATCTTTTCGACCAAAATTTTGAAAAGGCTGTAGAGAACCAGTGTTCCTCTGACAGAAAAGCTTCTGAGAAAGAAATGTATTGGGCAAAGAAACGATGCTGAAAAGAAGCTCGCAAGAAAAGTCAAGTGTGGTACACAAGGACAAACTACGCATCAAAGACGAGATAGAGCAAGTATTTTAACCGGCTTTTTAGTGTATCAATGTGATTAATACTTAATTTTGCAAACAGACAAAAATTACTTTTAATAGCAAAATCATGAAGAACTTATTCAACATCAAAGACAAAGTGGTGGTCATCACCGGAGGAACGGGAGTATTGGGACATGCCATCGCACTGCACTTGGCCGAAGAAGGAGCCAAAGTCGTAATCTTAGGGCGTAAGGCCGAAACGGGGAATGCCATCGTAGATGAGATAAAAGCTGCCGGCGGAGAGGCTATGTTCCTGACTACCGACGTGATGAACCGTGAATTGCTGGAACAGAATCTGGCCGATATCCTGAAAGCATACGGACGCATAGACGCCTTGCTGAACGCTGCCGGCGGCAACATGCCGGGCGCCACCATAGCTCCCGACGGAACTTTCTTCGACTTGAAGGTGGAAGAGTTTCAAAAAGTGCTCGACCTGAACCTGACGGGCACTGTATTGCCTACGCAAGTATTCCTGAAGCCGATGGTGGAACAGAAGTCGGGCGCCATCGTCAACTTCTCGTCCATGGCGGCTTTCCGCCCCATGACACGAGTAGCCGGATATGCCGCAGCCAAAGCGGGCATTTCCAACTTCACCGCTTTCATGGCCACCGAAGTGGCAAAGAAATTCGGCGAGGGAATCCGCATAAACGCCATTGCACCAGGCTTCTTCCTGACCGAACAGAACCGTGCCCTGCTGACCAATCCCGACGGAAGTTACACGCAACGCGGACAGGATGTCATCCGGCAAACTCCTTTCGGACGCATGGGTCGTGCCGAAGAGCTGTGCGGAACCATCCAATACCTTATCAGTGATGCTTCGAGCTTCGTCACCGGAACGGTTGCCGTGGTAGACGGAGGATTCAATGCCTTCGCCATGTGATTATTGTCGTACAGAACCCATAAACCGAAAATAGCTTGTGGTAACTATGAAACAGAAGCCGTCGCAACAGACTGATGGTTATTCCCGATTGTTTCCAGATTCTTAAACGACTTTTGTCTGCATGAAAATCTTGATTATAGAAGATGAGCAAGATCTGCGAGAAACAATCCGCTCTTCGCTCTTAAAAGAAAAATTCGTAGTGGAAACCGCAGCCGATTATTCCTCTGCTTTGAACAAAATAAACGACTACGATTATGACTGCGTTCTGCTCGACATCATGTTGCCCGGTGGAAGCGGCCTGGACTTGTTGCGCGAACTAAAGCAGCTTCGCCGCAATGACAGTATACTAATTATTTCTGCCAAAGACTCCTTGGATGACAAGGTAGAGGGGCTGGAGTTGGGCGCAGACGATTATCTCACAAAACCTTTTCATCTGGCAGAGCTGAATGCCCGGGTCAAATCCCTGATACGCCGTCGGCAGGCTAAGGGGGATATGACTGTCAACATTGGAAACTTATCGCTTAATCCCGATAAACGACAAGCCGATATAAACGGGCAGCTCTTGCAACTTAATCGTAAAGAGTTTGATTTGCTTTATTATTTTGTAATCAACCCCAACCGGGTTATCAGCAAAATGAGCCTTGCAGAATCTGTATGGGGAGACAACATTGACCAGACCGACTCATTGGATTTCATCTACTCACAAGTAAAGAATCTACGCAAGAAGTTGAAACAAGCTGAAGCCACCGTCGAATTAAAAGCCGTATATGGCTTTGGATATAAACTTTCGGAAGAATGAAACTGCTACACCACACCTACCGCAAACTTTCGCTGCTATTTTTCTTGTTGATGGCAGTATGGGGTGTGCTGTTTTATTATGCGATTATCGACGAGGTGATGGATGAAACAGACGATACATTAAAGAATTACGGGAGTATACTAATAAAAAACGCACTTCATGATCCTTTCATTCTCGAAACCTCCGGGACAGTGATGTCATTCTACAAATTCAGGCCTATATCGGAAGAGGAGGGATTACGCTACCAACAAGTATTCTATGATTCTACCGTCTACATCGAGTCGGAAGATGAAGAAGAGCCTGTCCGTGTGATGCGTATAGCATTCAGCATGCCCGACGGACAGTTTTACGAGCTGACTTTGATGATTTCTACTTTAGAGCGCGACGATATGGTAGAAGCGCTACTGTGGTATTTAGGAGCATTATTCCTTTTACTTCTGCTTTGTACCTCCATCGGTATACGGTTGGTCTTAAAGAAAGTATTTACCCCACTATACAAATTACTGGATTGGCTCATCCAAATTCAACCCGGCAAAGCTCTTCCTCCCTTAGATAACCCAACGGAAATACAGGAGTTTCGGCAGTTGAGTAATGCAGCCTTCGATATGGGCAAGCGCAGTTACAAAGCCTACGAAGAACAAAAACAATTCATAGAAAACGCTTCGCACGAACTACAAACACCACTTGCCATTATCCGAGGCAAGGTAGAATTGCTGGCCGAAAGCGAGGGTATAAAAGAGCAACAAATGAAAACACTGGATGAACTTTGCTCTACCGTGAACCGTGCCGTCAAACTGAATAAATCCTTGTTACTGCTTTCTCGCATCGAGAACGGACAATATACCGAAATGAAAGATGTTTCGCTGGATGAGATACTAGATGATTCACTACCAGACCTGATGGATATTTACGAATATAAGCAAATACATTTGACAAGGGAACGGAGTGATAAGCCACTCATCATACGTTGCAACCACTCTTTAGCCCGGATTCTGGTATCCAATCTGGTGAAGAACGCATTACTTCACAACAAAGAAAAGGGAGAACTGCATATTCTTACCACGTCGTCTTCATTGACGATAAAAAACACGGGCGAGTCCCCTCTAGACAAGGAAAAATTATTCCGCCGCTTCTATCATGGCATAGACGAAAAGAAAGACTCCACAGGCCTGGGACTTGCCATAGCACATTCCATCGCCCTTTACTCTTCCTTAAAGCTCACTTATGAATGGCAAGACGGTATGCATTGCTTTCGGCTT
The DNA here is from genome assembly GCF_002998535.1 of Prevotella heparinolytica. Taxonomy (NCBI): domain Bacteria; kingdom Pseudomonadati; phylum Bacteroidota; class Bacteroidia; order Bacteroidales; family Prevotellaceae; genus Prevotella; species Prevotella heparinolytica. Next base: position 2,061,227 of record NZ_CP027234.1, read on the forward strand.
GTTAAATAATCAAAAGATTGTTCCTGACGCAGATTATTCCCAAATCTTTCCTAATTCATTGCCGTCATTTGCAGTGTGAATGATATGAATCAATTTTATTAGTAACACTCACTGCTGGGCACTTAATCCCATCTGATTTTCAATTGTTTATAATTTAGTTCTTTGACATTTTTGTAATCGCAATCGGTAAGTATCTCTCTTACAGACGTTTTATCCAGTAGAGAAAAGCTCAAAATTTGTAGAATTTCGTAGATTGGACGGTTAACTTTCAATCTGTAAGCGACAATGGCAACCAGACAGTATGTTATGATGGCACAGTACACTTGTATCTTGACTGCATTCATCGTGGTGCCCCAAAAAGATTTTACTTTCAGGTGTTGCTTTATCCATTTGAAAAATAGTTCCACCTGCCAACGGTTCTTGTATAGCAAAGCAATTTCCTCTGCTGATAGTTCCATGTTGTTGGTGATGAACACAAATTCTCTGTCCAGTTCTTCATCGTAGTATTTAACCCGCCGGAGTTTGTCCGGATATGCTTTGAGCGATTTATACGTTTCAAGCATTCCAATCTGATCACATTTTATTCCGGTTGTTTTATCGACTTCACGGGAATACATTCTACGGAATCTCATATTATCTTTTGCACGTGTAACGAAGTAAGCACCACTGGTGTGAAGCTTATGCAAACGGGTGAAGTCAACATATCCTTTATCCATGATATAGAAACTTCCCTTTTCATAACTCAACTCATCCAGCATGTTTACGTCATGTACTTTAGCATTGGTTACCAGTACGATTGTCGGTATGGAAGTCTTTACATCATACAAGGTATGAAGTTTGATGCCTCCTTTGTGTTTCTTAAATTCCGCCCACCAAAAAACATTCAGACAAAGGTCTATGGTGGAGGAATCAAAGGCATAAACATTACCGTCAACTTTCACCTCGAAGTCATTTTTGTTGTAGCTATTACGGGCTTCCGCAATCAGGGTATAAGCAAATTCTTCGTAGATACGATAATCTCTATTCCGGTTTGCTTTCCCCAGATTGGTACGGCTAACTGTTGGACCGAATCCCAAGTGATAATACTTGTTCTTGTGTGCCTCAAGGCTGAGCATAAGGTCACGCATACTGTCTCGGGCGGTCAGTTGTCCGAAGATCATGCACAGCATCTGATTCCAACAGGTGAATGTTCTGATTTTCTTATTCCCGGAATACTTCTCTACCAAACGGTCAAAGACACGACGGGGAAGAAAATCTGTAAGTTGAGCGAAGATATATTTGCCTTGATTCATTGTTTTGAGCTTTTGGACAAAGCTAAAACAACTTTTCAATTCAAATCGTCACGCTACAAAAAGATACATAACTATGCGATTATCAAAGATTTCAAAGAACGATGTTTAATTTAAAGTGCCCACTAGTGAGTAACACTAAAAAAACAATCATGAAAGTATTATCTATTTTAGCACTGGCAATTTTTGCCGTTCAGTTTTCTTTTGCCGGAGATGTCATTACTCAGGATGCCAAACAACTCCCACTGGTTGCACGCAACTTTATCAACCGACATTTCACGAAACCTCAAATTCATTATATCAAGATTGAAAGCGAAATCCTGCAAAACAAAAAGTACGAAGTACAACTGGCGGATTTCACGGAAATCGATTTTGACAAGCAAGGTAATTGGCTGGAAGTAGATTGCAAGAAAGCGGCCATACCTGCCGCATTGATTCCCACTTCGGTACAAGAATACGTGAAGACGAACTTTCCGAGAGAAATCATTACCAAGATTGAACGTGAACGTAGTGGAATGAAAATCGAATTGAGTAATGACTATTCTTTAAAGTTCAATAAGAAAGGGAAGTTCGTCAGCATAGACGACTGATTCGAAGCACTCCGGTTTATCATCGAGATTGAAAAAAGGAAAGGCAGAGTATCAACTATTTTATTCGGAAGTAGGATACTTGATACGGACAAAAGATGTCACAGGAAAAGAAGACACGCATTGGCCGATGGCGGTGAAATGATTATGTACACCTAAGGCTTCCGAGAAAAAGAATATATGCTATCGAAAGGTTTTTTCAGACGCAGGATGCCACAGCATTATCTGTGTAAAAAAACAAAAGCATAAAAGAACCATTGTCCCGACCATTTCTGCTAAATACTTTTTCATGAATAGTTATTAAACATCAACTTCTACAAAAGTAAACAAAAAGATGAGAAATTCACCTTTTCGTTTACTTTTTATGCTTGCAAAGAGGAATAAATACCTGAGTTCGGGACAAGCGGTTCCTTTTGCTAAAGATCAGGGCTGCATCCTATCGGACGGATATTTCTTGAATGCACCGGTTTACAGCGGCCGGGCAGAAGAGAACTTTTACTCCGACCTGCCCTCCCCCTCCCTGTTTGACAGCTGCAAGCCTTTGTCGTGACAGAGGCTTGTAACTATCAAACAAGGGGGGGGAGGATAGCGGCCGGCGTAAAAGGCTCTCTTCACTCCCGTTCACATCAGTATCCGATAGTGAAGCGTGTTTTGTGATGAGCGGGTTTCTCAAGTTCGTCTACCATAGCCACCGCATAGTCTTGAACGGAGATGTGACTGTTGCCGTTTTCATCAACAATCAAATCATCCTTGCCCAAACGAAACTTGCCGGTCTTCCCGCCTTTCTCGTCGAAAGTTCCCGCAGGAGAGAAAAAGACCCAATCGATATCGTTTTCGTTCATCAGCGTGTCAAGATAGAAATTACCGAGCGGACGGACACCGTCCATAATCTCTGCGGGGATAGCACCCGAATCGACCACACGCAAACCGGGTTTTACGAAGAGAGTTCCGGCGCCTCCCACTATAAGCAGACGGCCTACTCCGCTCTTCTTGACAGCTTGAAGAATCTTCGGATAATTGGTCTCGATAAGCGCCTTGATATCAGGGTTCATCCAACCGGGATTGTAGGCCGAGATAACAGCATCCTTTCCCCTTGCAATCTCGGCAATGGCATCTACATTGCCCACATCTTCCTTGACAGCAACGACCAAAACGTGCTTGGGAAGCTTATCTATATCACGAACCACAGCCGTCACCTTGTGACCGCGTTCCACCAACTCATTCAGAACAGCCGAACCTACAAAACCCGTCGCACCGATTAAAACTACATTTGCCATAACTTATTTCCTTTCTTTTAAGATTTCTTTTTGATGTTGCAAAGTTACATTGGAAAAAGCATCGTAACAAGAAGACACTCTTTGGTTTCATAGTTACCTCAAAGTAAGAATTGCGAAAACATGCAGGATACATAAGATGGGCTTTAACTCAGCTTAACACTCTCACCTCGCTTTTGTCGTTGCATTTTTGGAGTTACAGTCTCTTTTAGTTACTTTCGTCAAAAAATCACGCAAGATGGCAGATGTAAAAGCAGAGTATCTGGCTTGCCCCATCAGGCAAGTCATAAGCAAATTCGGCGACAAGTGGTCTTTGCTCGTCCTTTATTCGCTCTATAAAAGCGAAAGGGGTGTCCTGCGGTTCAACGAACTGCGGCACCACATGACCGACTGTTCTCAGAAGATGCTCTCGGCAACGCTGAAAAGCCTTGAACAGAGCAACCTCATCCATAGGGAAGTCTATCCCGTCGTCCCTCCTAAGGTTGAATATTCCCTCACCGATACGGGGCGTTCGCTGATGCCTGTAATGATGGGGCTCATCGACTGGGCAAAACAACATTTCAGTGATGTCGTAACAAAGAGTATAGTCTTAGACTGACAGTTAAGAAATACAGTATTATAATCCTGCATAATTGCCCACTTATGAAAAACGTAACCCTCCGACGGATAGCTGCCGTTGACGTATTTCGTGCACTCACCATGCTCCTCATGCTTTTCGTGAACGATATTCCCGGACTGCAAAACGTGCCTCACTGGCTGATGCACGCGGAGGCGGACGAAGACATGCTGGGATTCTCGGACACCATCTTCCCGGCTTTCCTCTTCTGCATGGGCATGTCCGTGTCTTTCGCCATACAGAACCGGTACAGGAAAGGCGACACCACACTGCAAGTCATCGCCCACATCTTTTGGCGGACAGTGGCTTTAGTGACCATGGGACTCTTTTCGCTCAACAGCGGAGGCATCGAAGGAGGCATCTCGCACCAATGGTTCTCCATCCTGATGGTCATCGGCTTCTTTCTCGTCTGGGGAGTTTATCCCAAAGCGGAAAAAACAAAAAAAATCCTTTTCACCGCCATGAAAGTGGCAGGCGTGCTTCTGCTCGCTTTCCTCGTGCTCTATAAGGATATCCATGGAAAGCCGTTCCAAACAGGTTGGTGGGGCATTCTCGGACTCATCGGGTGGACGTATGCCGTATGTGCGGGCATCTATCTGTTCACCCGCGAGCACCTCCAAAGGAATGCCCTCGCATGGTTCGCGGTGACATTGCTTGCCGTAGCCGGCCATTCGGGCCTGATACCCGAAGAGTACGGCAGCCGTATTATCCTGCTCCCCTTCGTTCCCGGCGACTGGACGCTGCATGCCTTCGGAATGTCGGGCTTGCTGACTTCCCTGCTGATGCAACGCCACGCCGACACACAACGTCCGGGCAGATTCATCGGCATGCTTTGCGCCCTCGGTGCGGGCATGCTTATCCTTGCCCTCGTGTCGCATTCCTATTGGATTATCTCCAAGATACAGGCCACCCCCACGTGGTTGTTCTACTGCCTCGCCCTGCTGTTCCCGCTATTCGGCTTCTGCTATTGGCTGACGGACGTGAAGGGCAAAACCCATTGGTTCGACATCATTAAACCCGCAGGTACGGCCACCTTGACCTGCTACATCCTGCCCTACGTATGGTACGCCCTCTGGCAATTATTGCATCTGCGCTATCCCGATGTATTGGGAAGCGGTGTGCCGGGATTGCTCAAATCGTTGCTCTTCTCGTTCATCATCATATGGCTGACCGGGCTGTTAGTGAAAAGCAGAATAAAACTGAAAGTGTAAGAACCCACTTACCCTTTCTCCTACATTCTGTCGAAGGAAAGTAACACAATCCTTAATGACACCGGGGAGGATACGGCAAAAGCACAAACTTTCATCGATATGATTGATATAAACAATCTTTTTTATCTATATTTGCAAGCCGACTAACTTATCATTGTATGAAGCTCGCAAAACTGTTATTCGCAGCCATATTGCCGATTATAATCCACTCGTGCGAAAGCAAGCCGTATCCCCGACTTATGCAAACGGCCGAATCTTTAGCCGACACATACCCCGACAGTGCCTCCACGTTGTTGGACGTCCTGCAAGAAAGCATCTCGAAAGAGCCCGAAGCCACTCGCATGTACCATCGGCTATTATCCATCAGAGCAAATGAAGATCGAAAAGAATACTTCCTCTCGGACAGTCTTGTCAAACCACTGCTGGAATACTATGAAAAGCGAAAAGACAAGAAACAGCTGCCCGAAGTATACTACTATGCAGGCAAAACCTACCGCGAGTTGGGAGATACGCCTCAAGCGCAGGACTACTTGCAAAAAGCCTTGAAAGCTTCCGAAAAAGATGCCGACCACCGCCTGCTGTATAAAATCCATCGGCAGCTTGCAATGACCTACCACCACAACCTAAGAAGGCCCGCCGAATCCATAGCCCCTTTCAAAAACGCCTGCCGGCACGCCGTGCTAAGCGGCGACAGCCTCCTCATGGCCAACGCACTGCGTGATATAGCCAGAGGGTTTCAGAACGTAAATATCGACAGCCTATCGTTCTACTATCAAAAGACAATCGACATGGCTCGGCAGATGCACAATGATAATTTACGTTCCATCGTCTATATCGAATTGGGACAATGCTATTTTCAGGAACGAGCATATCAAAAAGCCTGCGACGCCCTACAAGCCTCGCATAATCCGCTAATGCTTCCGTCCGTTTACTATCTCGCCCGTGCCAATGTCTTTAATGAAACGGGCAGACCGGATTCCGCACGATACTATGCCGAAAAAGTACTCTCGACCGGCAACACCTATGCCAACATAGACGCATACTACATCAACCGCCAAAAGGCCTACAGCCTGCTGAGCACAATAACAGCCAAGCAGGGAAACCCGGCAAAAGCATTGGAATACATGAGGCACTGCCTGATGTATGACGACAGCCTGCAAGAAGCAAGGAGGGTTAACGACCTCCGGCAATTGAACGCCCGATACAACTACCAATTCCGCGAAAAGGAGAACCGGCGTTTGGAGGACATCACCAAACAGCAAGAAGCCCGAATCATCATTCTCTCGGCGAGCATCGGTTTTATGTCGCTCTTCATCCTGTCCGCCCTCATCATCTACCTGCTGCGGAAGAAGCAAAAAACAATGCAGGCCGAACGGCAGAGGGAGAAACTGAAAAGCATAGCCACAGAGCAGTACCAAAGCAGCAAACTCTTCATCTCGGCCAATGAAGAGCGCATCATAGAAATAAAGCGAAAGCTGCAAGACACCGAGTCTCAAAAAGACGAAATGCAGAAAACCCTGCAAAAAGCAGAACAGGAATTGCTCGAACTCACCAACAGACGGGCGGAAACCAAACAAAAGATACAGGCCATCTCGGAACAGACATTCAAAGAATCACAGATATACAAGGACTTCTATCATGTGGCGGGAATGCCCGGTTCGGAAACAATCTCCGGAAAGAAAAAAATCAGCTCCAAAGATTGGGAAGAGTTGACGGAAGCCATCAATAAAACCTACAACGGATTTACCGCACGATTGCAAGACCTCTACCCCGCCATCAGCGAACACGAGATGCGCATCTGCATCTTACTGAAAATGGCAATCCCGCCCACAAGCATTGCCGACATCACCGCCCACTCCAAACAGGCCATCACGTCTTCGCGCAGAAAGCTATACAAAAAGACACATAGTCAAGACGGTACGCCCGACCTGTGGGATCGCTTCATTCAGAATTTCTAAGTCTCCATCGTACAGCTATCGTACAGTAACCGCTCCTCCTCCCCCCCGAATCGTACTCATATCGTACTTCTTTCTTTTGCCGAAAAAGGGTACGCTCCTATTTTTGCCTGCATGAAGTTCCCCAGTTACATACAGCTCGACGGAATGGATTGCGGCGCTGCCTGCCTGCAAATCATTTCGAAGTACTACGGACGCTACTTCTCACAGCAAACCATGCGCGAACTGTGCCACATCACACGCAATGGCGTTTCGCTGCGAGGAATCAGCGATGCCGCCGAAACCATCGGCTACCGAACCATCGGCACAAAACTCACTTGGGAGCAACTGCAAAACGATGCCATGCTGCCGTGCATCGTGCATTGGAACCAGTCTCACTTCATCGTTGTGTATCGCATTAAAAAGAAACAAGGCAAACAAAAAGTCTTTGTTTCCGATCCGGCAAAAGGATTATTGGAATATCCAGCCGGTCAGTTTCTCCAATCATGGTTGCAGATAACCGAACAAGGTTCCGAGAACAAAAAACGAGGTATAGCCTTGCTGCTTGCCCCCAAACCGGAATTCTATCAAGAAGAGGGGGATACGGAAAAACGGATACGATTCAAGAACCTAATCAGTTACCTGCGTCCTTACAAGAGTTTTGTCATTCAAGTGATATTTGCCATGCTCACGGCAAGTATCATCAGCATGATTTTCCCGTTTCTCACGCAATCTGTCGTAGACACGGGCATCGGGACGGGCAATATCGGTTTCATCGTAATGATTCTCATCGCCCAGTTGTTTCTCGTAATCGGGCAGATGGCAAACAATATGATACGCAGTTGGCTGATGCTGCACATCACCACCCGCATAAGCATATCCCTGATTGCCGATTTCTTGAACAAGCTGATGCAACTTCCCATCGCTTTCTTCGACAGCAAGAACGTGGGAGACATCTTGCAACGCATCCGCGACTACAGCCGCATCCAATCATTTCTTACCGGTTCATTAATCAGCACCACGATGGCGGCAGTTACTTTTTTCATTTATGCCATCATCATGTCGGCCTTCGATGCTGTCATCCTGACAGTGTTCGTCGTTGGCAGCATGGCCTATATATGCTGGATTCTGGTTTTCATGAAACGCCGGCGTAAACTTGACTACATGCAGTTTCAGGAAGCATCGAACAATCAAAGCAACCTCATCCAATTGGTCAACGGGATGCAAGACATCAAGCTCAACAACTGCGAACGCCGCAAACGCTGGGAGTGGGAACACATTCAGGCCAAGCTGTTTCGGATCAGTAGCCGTAGTCTCAGCCTCGGGCAAACGCAAGATATAGGCGGAACGCTTATCGACCAGACAAAAAACATCGTCATTTCTTTTCTTGCCGCCGAAGCCGTGATAAACGGGCACATGACCTTGGGAGCAATGGTTGCGCTACAATACATCATCGGGCAACTCAACGCTCCGCTACAGCAATTCATCACCTTCATGCAGTCCTTGCAGGATGCACGAATCAGTATGGAACGCATGAGTGAAATCCATGAAAAAGAGAACGAAGAAAACATGCTTGACTCTAAAATACAAGAGATACCATGCCATGCAGACATCGACTTGTGCAATGTCTCTTACCAATATGACGGTCCGCGATCACCAAAAGTCATCAATAATCTCACGCTGCAAATTCCCGCCAAACAAGTGACGGCCGTCGTAGGAGCCAGCGGAAGCGGCAAGACCACGCTTCTGAAAATGCTCCTCGGATTCTATGAGCCGTGCGAAGGCAATATTTCATTAGGCGGAAAGCCATTAGCCAACCACAGCATACGCGAATGGCGAAGAAATTGTGGCGTAGTGATGCAAGACGGCTTCATCTTCTTCGACACCATTGCCAACAACATCAGCATATCAGATGAAAATCCTGACATGAAACAGATAAAAAGTGCAGCCCGACGTGCCAACATAGATACTTTCATCGAATCTTTACCTATGGGATATAACACCAAGATCGGTGCAGAGGGGCACGGCTTGAGCACCGGACAGAAACAGCGCATCCTGATAGCCCGCGCCATCTATAAAGACGCCGGTTACATCTTCTTCGACGAAGCCACCAACTCACTCGATGCCAACAACGAACGATTCATCATGGAGCAGCTCCACGCATTCTTCCGCAATAAGACGGTAGTTATTGTAGCCCATCGGCTGAGCACGGTGCGCAATGCCGACAATATTGTCGTGTTGGATAAAGGCAACATTGTAGAGCAAGGCAAACACGAGGAACTGATAGCACGGAAAGGCGCATACTTTGAATTAATAAAAAATCAGCTTGAATTAGGAGGTTAAGACCATGCCGATAATAAGAAACACATACCACAGTGCCGAAACCAATGAAATAGTAGGTAAAATTCCTCCTTGGATTATCCGTCGGGGCAATACCGTCATTTTCATGACATTCGCCGCCCTGCTTGTCATAAGTTTCTTCATCACCTATCAAGACAAGGTACCGGCAACCGCCACTATGTATTATGCCGATAACAAGTTTAAAGTAACGGCACTGATACCAAGCAAAGGGTTTGGAAAGATAGAAATAGGACAAAAAGTGATTATAAAACCGGACTGCTATCCGGAAACAGAGTTCGGACATTTAACCGGAACTGTCTGCGGAATCGGCACCCATCTGCAAGGCGACGCATATCCGATAGACATCGACGTTTGCGGAACGACTACCAATTACGGCAAGCCCATCAAGCCTATCGCCGAAATGACTGCCAGCATTGAAGTGATTGTAGCCATGCATCCATTGATTTCAAAGTTTATCAATCCATTGAAGCAGATGACAGGAAAATGAGTTTATCGAGACGTCAACATAAACTAACGAGAACATTAATTTATTTATTAATTTTTTAATCTGAAAATCATGAAAGATTTAAAAGAAAGTCTTCAGACCGATGAAATCCAATTGCTTAGAACAGGCATGAGTGACAATGCGAATCTTCTGAATGAAGATGAGTTGGGGGAAATTTTTGGAGGATATACTATTAACTGTCCTAAAAAATTTAAAATGGAATGTAGCGAAGGATTTACTATCTAAGTATCCCTAAACTTTTTTATTCACTAAGAGAGTTTCTTTACTCTCTTAGTGATTCTATAACATAATCTAATCATATATATTATGCGTTATTCTATATTCAATACTACCATAGATAAAGGGGAATATCTGATTTTATATAATTCACTGAGTGGAGCATTACTAAAACTAAGCAAAAAGAAAATTGACGATGCGAAAGACATTCTTATACAAAAAGGTTTTTTAGTTGAGGACAATGAAAATGAAGTCCTTTCCTATAAATACATTTATTACAATCAAATATTTTCAAAAAAAAGTTTAGATATAACAATAGCCCCAACAACAGATTGTAACCTTTGTTGTCCTTATTGCTTCGAAGAAGGTAATAAGCATAAAGAATATATGGACGACATAACGCTTAATGCAATAGCAAAATACATTATATCGAAAAAAGAGAGAACAATAGAACTAACATGGCTTGGGGGAGAACCTTTATTATGTTATGATAAGATTGTAAAGCTAAATGATCTATTGATATCAAATAATGTTTCTTTTACAACATCCATTATAACCAATGGAACACTTTTTACAGATGATAAAATAAAACTATTGAACCAACTAAATATTCAACAAATACAAATAACTCTTGATGGGGAACAGGAGAATCATGATAAAAAACGTTTCTTCAGGAAAAATCAACAAGGAACATATACTTTAATCCTCTCAAACATAGAAAAAATTCTTAAAAATACATCTATCACACTTTTCCTAAAAATAAATGTTGATAAAGAAAATCTCGTCTCATGTAAAGAACTCATGGAATTTCTACATGAAAAATTTCAAGAGTATCTTAACAATGGAACTTTAAAAATTAGTAGTAATTATATTAGAAATATAACAAACTTTGAAGGGTGCGAAAAGTGCATCACAGAAGAAGAATACTTAAACTTCTATACCAAAGTTGAACATAATCAACTTTCTATTCCCCAATTATGTCTACCATGTCCATTAAGAGTTCAGAGCCATATCGTTATTGGGCCAGATGGAAGCATATATAAATGCTTAGAGTTTATTGGGAATAAAGCAAAAAGCATTGGAAATATTAACTCTTTTTCAATCTCTGTCTCAAAACTCGCAAAATATGCTTTAAAATACGAACCCTTTGAAGACCCTGAATGCCAAAAATGTTCCATTCTTCCTATATGCGGAGGAGGCTGTCCTAACGAAAGGGAACTAAAAGCTTTTGGAAAGAGAGAGTCTATATGTCCTTCCATAAAAAAAGAATTTGCTACTATCCTTGAAAATGTATTAAAAGAAGAGGAGAGAAAATCATGAAGAAAAAACTATTAATCCCTTTTTGCCTTTTTATGTCTTGTTCACTTTTTGCCTCAGGCATAGTCACCGGAAGAGTCATTTCAGAGGGTAATGATAGTATCATCAATTATATAGTGAAGCTACGTACAAGGACCGTCCGCATGAAAGCCACTTTCTCACAACCGAACTTTACACTACCTGCATTAAAAGGAAATGTAAAAATAATTATTTCCTCAAAGGGGCACAAGTCTTATAGTGCAAAAGTAGAGATGTTATATGCTACGGATATCAATTTAGGGAAAATTGTTCTTCACCGGAAAAAGTAGAACCCAAAAAACATGAAAATATGCGAATCTTTTTTTTAATAGCTCTTTTAAGTATGACCTTACAAGCTACTGCTCAGAATAAGGTTACAGGAAATATCGTTGCCGCCGACAACGAAGACATCATCTATCAAGTAAAGATAGAATATGTCAATTCCACTAAAGTGACGACGGGCTCTTTCTATGAATCCCGCTTCGAGATGCCTCTTGATTCCATTGGAGAAGTAGTGCTATCCGTAAGTTCTGATGGTTATGAGACATATCGGCTGCAAAAGACATTGTTACCTGCATCTAACGATTTGGGCAGAATCTTTTTGTATAAGACGTCCATACAGCTGCAGGAAGTCGTGATAAAAGCCCCAAAAAGCGAGATAAAGCACGATGGGTCAAACTATACCATCCGAAATATTCAAGGAACACACATCGGAGATGCCGGAAATCTCGTCGATATGTTAAGATGGACACCGGGGATCATTGTCACCAACCATAGCAACATATCTGTTGCCGGTGCAGGAACCCCTTTGATCTACGTCAACGACCGCAGGGTAACAAACCAATCGGAATTAGAGGCTCTATCATCGACCGACGTCAATAAAATAGAGATTATCAAAGAGCCCGATGCACGCTATAAGAACGGAACAAATGCCGTGGTGAAGATTTACTTGAAAAAACAATTGAAAGATTATTTAGGAGCGACAGTAAGTAATGTATTCACCCTAAGAAGGCGATATGCAGAAAATCCTCGCATCACACTTTCGGGAAAAAGCGGAATCGTATCCGGCAATTTTTCATTGAACTGCCAGCATTCCAAAAGCCTTTCGTATGATGAATATCTTACAACAATTCAGCATGCCGAAAATGATATTTTCAAGAATAGTTCAATAGGCGGCTATGGCAGAACGTTAAATAACTATACCTTGTTTGGTGGATTGAATTTTGCCCTTTCTCCCAAAGCGACTTTAGGTGTCCAATATTCAGGAACCTACAGTAACGTGAGTGGATATAATTTCCATGACATAACTCTTGACAACAATGGCAAAATAACATCAAAGAAAAAAGACTTAGATCAATATACCAAGCGAAGATTACATAGCGCCTCTGCCAACTATACATGGACTCGTAACGAACATTCCATATTGACACTGATTGCTGATTATGCTTTCAGAAAAAACAACGAGAATAACGACATACGAGAACTGAATTTAAATACGGGCAAACTGTACTCGACCTATACAGATGCAACTACCGACTATAAAATCTATACTTTCAACGGTGACTATTCGTTCAGATTAGGAAAGAAAGATAGAGAGAGCATAGGAGCAGAAGCCGGTTATACAAAAAACAATTCGAAAGCAGCCATCAACGAAATGCCCCAAAACATGAACCGAAAGAATCAATGGCTCGCTGCTTATACAACATTTACGCGTACATGGGGTAAATTCAGTCTGTCTTTGGGCTTGCGCTATGAATATGACTATACCGATACAAAGGCTTTAGAAAACGGGGAAATTACAGATGTAAGAAAAACCTATTCTAATCTCTTCCCTAATGCCCGTATCACTTACAAGCCTAAAGAAGATATCAGTTACAGTTTCAGTTATCGCAGAAGCATCGGCAGACCGTCATTCAAAGATCTGACACCCATTGTCAATTATGAAGACTCTTTGCACTATTGGACAGGGAATCCGCTGCTAAAGCCGGCGTTTAGGAACACCCTTGCACTCACTGCCAACCTGAAAGATCTTACTCTTCAGGCTTCTTACAATTACATCACAAATCCCACCATTTCGGTATACGCACACGATATAGAGAAAAGCAATGTGTTGGTAAACAAGCCTCAAAACATCAGTCACGCACAGGAATGGGATTTCGGCTTGGAATACTCCACTTCATCAGGGCAATTCAATATCTCGGCTTATGGATACCTGACATGCAGTTACATAACCTACCCCTATTTGGAGAAACAGACTTTTTTCCGCGACGTTTATACAAACATCGGAGGATATGTCAGTTATCGCTTCTTTAAACATTTCGAAGCGTTTGCCAATACGTACTATAACTCTCCGAATAGAAACGGCACACATAAATACGGGTATTCTTTGAATACCAATGTCGGAGTTTCAGGGCGTTTCTGCAAGAATAAATTATACATATCCCTTGAAGGTGAAGACTTATTTGCCAGAAGCGTAACCCCCTCATGGACCAATAACTATGCCGATACCGAATACTGGAGGCGTAACAGATATGACACTCGTGGTGTAAGTTTGACAGTGCGCTATACCTTCAACACCGTAAAGACAAACTTCAAGAGTAAAAGCGGAAATCAGAAAGTATTACAAAGGGCTAATTAGAAACAGAAAAGTTAGAATAATATGGAAATAGAAAAACTGAAAGACGAAGAAATTCTGTTACTCAAAACAGGAATGAGTGACAATACGAATCTTCTGGATGAAGATGAATTGGGAGAAATCTTTGGAGGATATAAATGTGTAAAACTTTATGTCAATTGTTTATCTCAATATAATATCTGTACAAAAAACTTCTGACTTTTTAATCCATCATCATGAATCATAAACCTGATAATTTATACATTTGCAGATATAATTAATGAAATGCTTCTATGAAAGTCATTATACAACTATTTATGATAGCATTCCTCTCTACCGTTTGCTCTTGCGTCAGTAAACCCTGTCCGCGTCTCATGCAAATGGCGGATTCGTTGATGGATACCCGTCCTGACAGTGCCCTATCCTTGTTGGCACAATTAGAAAGAAGTATTGGCAATGAACCCGAATCCACACAGATGTACTATAGGATACTGACCATAAAGGCGAAAGAGAATACTCATTCCATTTTTACTTCTGACAATCTCATCAAACCTTTGCTGAACTATTATGAAAAGAAGAAAGATCAAGAGCGTTTGCCGGAAATATATTATTATGCAGGAATGATTTACTATATCATAGGAGATTCGCCACGAGCACAAATCTATCTACAGAAAGCGTTGGATGCATTTAAAGGAAGCACAAACTATCGCATTCTCTATAAAATACATCGCTATATCGGATTGATATATAAACTTAATCCTGATACATATGCCGAGTCTGTTAAACCTTTCAGAAAAGCTTACCGGTATGCGGAACTGACAGCCGACAGCACTCTTATGACCAACGGATTGCTTCTTATTGCCAGAGGTTATCAGGGAGAAAATATAGACAGCATGTCACTTTACTACAAGAAAGCAAGTGATATGGCACAGAAGATCTGCGATACGGATTTATATAATAGCATTAATATTGAATGGGGAATGTGTTATTTTCAAGAAGAAGAATATAAGAAAGCCTATGACGCACTGCAAGCTGTTCATGATATCTCTATAAATTATTTACCGGCCTACTTCTCCACTTGTACTCGCTTGTTTTACGAAACAGGACGATTAGACTCTGCACAGCACTATTGCAAAAGAATGCTTTCTATCAGTAATCAGTATCATAACAAGGATGCCTACTACAACGACCAAAAGAAAGGCTACAAGATGATGAGTCAAATAGCCGATAAGCAAGGAAACCGGGCCGAAGCATTGGAGTATCTGCATAAATCTTTGCTTTATGCAGATAGCCTGCTAATAGCAAAAATTACTACTGAGAACGAAAGAAACAGCTGGCAGTACAACTATCAGATTCACGAAAAAGAAAACTATCACCTTAGCGATGTTATCCAAAAACAGGAAAACCGGATTGTATTGCTATCGACAGGAATCATCTGCATTTTAACTCTCGTTTTATCTGCCTGCATCATCTACTTGTTGCAAAGAAAGCAAAAAGCCATACTTGCCATGCGGCAGAAAGAGAAACTGGAAGACATTGTTGAAGAACAATATCAAAATAGCCAAGAGTACATTATAGCCAATGAAAAACGTATAGAATTAATTAAAGAAAAACAGCGAAACATCGAAAACCAAAAGAATGAGATGGAGAAGATGCTGCAAGAGACAGAAAAAGAGCTATTGGAACTTACTAACAGACAAATAGAGACCAAGCAAAAGATACGGGTTCTTTCAGAACAGACATTCAAAGCATCACAAATATATAAAGACTTCTATCATGTGGCAGAAATGCCTCATTCTGAAAACATCTCTGATAAGAAAAAAATAACTCCGGAGGATTGGGAAGAACTGACTAAATCCATTAACGGAACCTATAACAATTTTACAGAGCGATTAGAGCAGTTCTACCCGAATATCAGCACACATGAGATACGTATCTGCATGCTGCTGAAGATGGAAATCCCTCCAATAAGTATCGCCAATCTGACCGCACGCTCCAAGCAGGCTATCAATTCTTCACGTAAAAAA
Organism: Prevotella heparinolytica; assembly: GCF_002998535.1. Taxonomy (NCBI): domain Bacteria; kingdom Pseudomonadati; phylum Bacteroidota; class Bacteroidia; order Bacteroidales; family Prevotellaceae; genus Prevotella; species Prevotella heparinolytica. The sequence goes on from NZ_CP027234.1 coordinate 2,077,196, forward strand.
CTATACGAAAAAACTCATAATCAAGCAGGCTCTCCGGATTTATGGGATAAATTCATTCAAAAATTCTAAGCACATATCATAATCGCAGACATACGGTTAAAATTTATCATACCAAGGCCATACCTCTTTCTTTGGCATAAAAGAAAGATAATCTTATTTTCGTTATTATTTTTAGTCTTTTTCTCCTTTCACATTCGTCACATAGCCCGCTATGCTACTCATGAGAAAGGAGAAAAATCCGCAAAAATAATCCTTAGGAAATAGCTCGGATAAATTCAAAAACAGTTTCTAAATCCAAACATCATAAAAGCTATGCACATAGATATATCAGTCATTATACCAATGTATAATACAGGAAAGTTTATAAATGAATGTATCTCCTCAATTGCATCCCAAAACTTGAATGTGGAGATTATCGTCATTGACGATGGTTCTGAAAATAATTCGTATCAAATTGCAAACGATTTAGCCTTGAAAGATAGAAGAATAGTATTGTTGCAAACAAAGAATTGTGGCCCGGGAAATGCAAGAAATTTAGGGTTAAACATTGCCAAAGGTAAATGCATCACATTTATAGACAGCGATGATTGGATTATCGAGAACTCTTTAGACATCATGTATAAAGAATTAGCAGACAATGATTTGGATATGGTCATGGGAAATGCTCTATTCTATTACCATTCCAAAGATATAAGACAAAGATATAAAACTCCACCATCGTTATTTGGGAAAGTGATGCAAGGAAAAGAATGCTATATAAACTTATCAAATGCCAATTCCTTTATCCCGATGGTCTATTGCTATATGTATAAGCATGAATTCCTAAAAAGAAACAACATCCGCTTCCAAAAGGAAATGTATGAAGACGAACTTTGGACTATACAGACTGTATGTCAAGCCGAGAAAATCAAAATTATGGACTTCCCTTTCTACTATTACAGGCAAAGAAACGGATCAATTATGCATGGAGCAGAAACTATTTATAAAAAGAGTAGTTCACTTATCGCTTTATCAAAAAACATATTGTCATTCTCACGAAACGCGTCTTTTACTAATGATGATATTTTAAAAAGCTGGTTATATGTAAGGGCTATTCAAATGTATTATTATGCTTTGACCAAACTCCATGAGAAAGAAGATTTTATTGCTTTTTATTACGAAAACGTCGACTACCTATCCGATGTAGTGAAGAATAAAAAAAATATATCCGGGAGAATCACAAATGATCTCTTCCTGTATTATATAGAACGTATCATCAAAATAACCTCCAACAATGGAGTCGAAATACCCCTAATCAATTAAACAAACTTTTATTATGAGAACCTCATGAATAAGTATTTCATCACCAATTCGTTATCAGACCCCACAACCGCTATCCCCACGGGGCTATTCACCGGCAAGATGGGGATATGCCTCTATCTCTTTCACACCGGAGAAACAGAGAAAGCACACGAATGGCTGCAAGCCGTATGCAAAGAACTGCCTGAAATGAAAGGCGATATCTCGATGGAGAGAGGTCTTTGCGGGGTAGGAATGGCAATCGGCCACCTCATCCGGGAAGGTTACTTGAACGGAGATGTAAATGTTGCGCTGCAAGAGATAGACAACAGTGTATTCAGACAATTAGCATACGAACGACACAGTAAAGAATATAATCTCACCGCACTGATTCACCTGTTGTATTACCTGACTGCCAGATGGAAAGAGCAAGAGAAAGGCAGCGATGCCGAATACCTCTTTAAAAGTCTTATCACCCAAACCATGAATGGCATGTATGCACGCATCGATGCGCAAAGCATCAGCGAGCCTTTACACTATTCATTGGATTATGCGTTGCCGCAAACTCTCTTTATTATGGATTATTTATTTTCACAAACTCTCTGCAGGCAACGCATTGAAAGGATGATGGGAGAATTGGCTCCCGTCATTCTTTCTACCATTCCAAGAATACAAGCCAACCGATTGTATCTGCTATGCGGAATGAATGCATTGGCTTCGCATGGAGCATGCCCGCAGGAATGGAAAAAACATGCTTCCATCTTACTCGACAGCATCGACGTAGACCATATTCTGACAAAAGAGATGGGATGCAAAAGCATTTACATAAACAATGGAGCAAGCAGTCTCTATTTCCTGCTCAGACAAATCAACGGATATGCGGATAAAATAGATGAATACAAAAAGAGGATAATGACACTGATAGATAACTCTCCCGAATGGCAGTTACTGGCAGAGAACAAAGCCTATCTTCGTTCGCACTTAGGGCTATACAGCGGGATATGCGGAGTGGCCTCGGCCTATGAATTTATGGAAAGACAAAAAGAAAACAACATACCGTCATGAGAAAAGAAGCAACCGACCTGACAATAATGATTCTCATCAGGACTGATTCTATCGCAAGATTGGAGAATGTAACAGCTGTCATCCAACACTTGCAAAGAAGTCTGAACACCCGAATCTGTCTGCGAGAAGCGGATTGCTATTGCAACGGAATATTACAATCCGCATTGAATACCTGCATCGATTATGAGTTTATAGAAGATGACGACCCGATTCTGTATAAGACATGGCATTTCAACAGGATGATGACGCACGCAGACACCCCATTCGTGGCGATATGGGATGCCGACACCATAGCCGGGAGCGAAGCCATAGGCCAATGTCTCGACCAGTTGCGAAAGCAAAACGCGGATATGGCCTTGCCCTACAACGGGGTCTGTCTGGACACTTCGAATATCCTTCGCGCCTTGTATCTGAAAAAACAAGATGAGGAAGTGCTGATGCAAAACATCGGGAAAATGGAAAGGCTGTCAGAACGGGTCATGACGGGCGGGGCCGTGATGATGAACAGGCAGAAGTTCATCGAGATAGGAGGAGAGAACGAAGCCTACTATGGCTGGGGCGATGATGATTATGACCGGTACATCCGATTCATGAATCATGGATTGAAGATTTACAGGACGAGAAATGTATTGTTTCATCTGTCACATCCAAGAGGAATGAATAGCGGATTCAATACGGAACTGCATAGCAGAATATCAAAAGGACAACTTTATAAAACGCAAAACATGATGCCATGAACCCACTGAAATTTTTTCTTTTAGAGCGTTTGTCGAGATACGCACATCGAAGAGGAATAGATATCTACATCGAAGATTTCTCTTTCAAAAAAGGCTTATCCTTAAAAAATACGGATATAGATGCTTGTGGCGAAAGGATACTGATAGAGAACTTACTGCTCAAGATCAGAATAAAAGAGTTATTCCGGAAAAGGATTGCCATAGATATGACGAGTGAGAATATCACCGTCATGCCGGGATATTTATCGAATAAGGATTTCCACCTTCCCGATTTAAAGGGGAATATATCATATGAGAAGCGGCGAAAGAGCACCTCGATAGACGTGACCTTGAATCAGGCAATCCATCTCTCACTCAAGCATACAGGAAATGCCGATGAAGGCGAACTCTTTATAAAAACATCTCTTCTATCCATAGACCGGTATAAACAATTGTTCGATGGCCACATCATATCCCGATTCATGAATACCGTATATTCCGACACTCTCATAACGTTTCTTTGCTGTTACAAGTATGGTCATACATCTCCATATCCCAAATTTAACTCAACTTTTCAGTATGACACATTAAAGATACATCCGGAAAATTACGCGCTTTCAAAAATGTACTTAACCGATGAATTAAGCAAGCGCAATCATCTCGCGAAGAATTATAAAAAGTTGGAAGAGATTCCGGAAATAATTCGGCAGACGGTAATCTGTACCGAAGACCCGTCTTTCAATTTACACAGAGGAATCAGTCCGACACTGACGGGAATGACACTCAAATCGGCCATCGATCAGAAAGCACTGAAACGAGGAGGAAGTACCATAAGCATGCAACTCATAAAAAATGCCTTGCTCAACGGCGAACGCACTTTTACCAGAAAAACAGAAGAAGCCATATTGACATTGCTGATGGAAAATCACTACGGCACCGGCAAACAGGATATATTGGAAATTTATCTGAACATGATTGAATTCGCTCCCGACGTATATGGCATTGAAGATGCCGCACTATTTTATTTCGACAAATCTTCTTCCAAGCTGAATGCTATCGAAGTCATAGTACTGACTTATATCATCCCGCGCCCGATTCATTTCTACGAAGCATTGCAACAAAAAACCGAGCAACTCCGCAGAAATCTTCTGCAACATATCAGGCAATATCTGCCCGTAATGATGAAGAAACAGATTATCCATCGAGAGAATGTCTCATCGGCAGATATCAAACAGATAGAGTTTTCCGACAAATTCGGTGTGCTCGTTCTTGACATTCTCTAAATAAAATCAGTACATTTGCCAATGACAAAAGAAAACAACCATAAGTATATGATTCCGGTTTTCTATACATAACGAACCGCTGAAGCCTTATTTGAAGAGAGATATGCCACACATTGAAACGCCCAACGGAGACACACGGATGCTGCTGCACTCGTGTTGCGCACCTTGCTCGTCGGCCATCATCGAGTGCATGCTGGAGAACGGCATCCGCCCCACCGTGTTCTACTGCAATCCCAATATCTATCCGCAGGAGGAGTATGAGATAAGGAAAAACGAGGCAATACGTTTCGTCACGTCCCTGAACCTCGACTTCATCGATGCCGACTATGACCATGCGCACTGGCTGCACACCATGCAAGGACTGGAGAATGAGCCGGAGCGTGGTGGCCGTTGCCTGAAGTGCTTCACCCTGCGGCTGACGGAGACGGCACGCTATGCTTCGGAACACGGCTTTTCCGTGTTTACCACCACCCTTGCCTCCTCCCGGTGGAAAAGTCTGGAGCAAATCTTCGAGGCAGGACGCCGAGCCGCCGCCCGCTATCCCGGCACCGTATTCTGGGAACAGAATTGGCGGAAAGGCGGACTGCAAGACCGACGTAACCAATTGCTGAAAGAATACGATTTCTACAACCAGCAGTATTGCGGATGCGAATTCAGCATACGCCCTGCGGAAACCAAGACGGAATAAGAAGTACATGCTTGCGGAAGGACAAAACATACCTGCTCCGTAGCAAGCACGCATATAGATAAGAAGAACATACGGAAGAAGTATGAAGCCGGTAATAGCTCGGCACGAATCCTACACAAAGAAAAAGCAAACCGAAGGCAAACCAAACAAGAATAAACAAGAGCTAAAAAAGCCTCAACGATAGATAAGCGTGGAGAGATACTCCTCGGCAAACATTTCGTTGACCACTTCCAGCAGGATTTCCGGTGTGAGCCGTTCAATACGGTTGAACACCTCTTCGGGCGTTTCGTACTTGTTGTAGTGCAGAAAAGTTTTTCCCATGCCCAACGCATTGTTCTCGTTGTTGTCCGAGGCTACGCCGATTTGCCCCATCAACTGTTTGCGGGCGGCGGCAAGCTGAGAAGAGGTAAGCTTGGTGTCGCGCATGCGCTTCAGCTCCTTATGAACCAGCCGGATGCAACGGTTCAGGTCTTGGGGGTCGCACCCGAAGTAGATGCAGAAAACACCCGTATCGGTATACGAAGTCAGGTTCGACTCGACGTTATAGACCAGTCCGCTACGCTCGCGCAGGGAGACGTTCAGCCGGCTGTTCATGCCGGGGCCGCCCAGCATATTGTTGAGCAGATAGAGCGCCGTGCGCTTGTCGTCATAAGCATCATAGCCACGAGCACCAATCATGACGTGTGCCTGATGGGTGTCTTTACGGAGCACAAGCCGTTCGGGTACGTAGAGAGGCGGCGGGGTGCGGAGGTGTTCGAACTTGAAGGCCGGAATATCCTGTGTCAAGAATTGCATGCGGCTCAGCACTTTCTTGAAGTCCACATCGGCCGACACAAAGAAAACCATGTTGGCAGGGCAGTAGAGCCGCGCAGTGAATGCGGCAGCATCTTCACTACGGAATTGCTTCAGGCTTTCGGGAGTACCCAGAATATTCCGCCCCAACGGATGACCACGAAATATCATATCCTCGAAATCGTCGAAGATAAGTTCGGAAGGGTTGTCTTTGTAAGACTCTATCTCATCGATGATGACCTCGGTCTCTTTCTCTATTTCGCGCTGCGGAAAGGTGGAATGAAACACGATATCGGTGAGCAGCTCGGTGGCACGGTTGAAGTGCTCGGTGAGGAAAGCGGAATAGATCACTGTCTCCTCCTTATTGGTATAAGCATTGAGGTCGCCGCCCACATTCTCCATGCGGTTCAGTATGTGCCACGCTTTGCGTTTGCGCGTACCCTTAAAAATGAGATGTTCCACAAAATGCGCCATGCCTTGCTCGTGTTCAAGCTCGTCGCGCGTGCCGGCATCTACGGCAAACCCGCAGTAGGCCACCTGAGAGGCTGTGCGCTCGTGAATGATGCGCAGTCCGTTGGGCAAGGTAAAATCGTTGAAAACCCGCTTCTCCCTCTTTGCTATTCTCTTCATTCCGACGTTTCAAAACAGTTTGAGGGCACAAAGATAGTGCAAACCGCAATCAGTACAAAACATGCCCGCTTGTTTTTGCCCCCGGCACAACCCCATAAAACCACTCAACGCTAACCGCTCACCTCACCCTCTTCCACATCCTCTCCCACTGGTATCCGTGGAAAAGTCCCGTCCCCTCTTCTTTGGAGAACCAGACGAAGGCGGCCTTACCGATGATGTGGTCTTTGGGAACAAAGCCGAAAAGGCGGGAATCTGAAAGGTTGATGGAGTTGTTGGCACTCATCCAGTAGTAATCTTTGGTAAAGTAACAGTGCAATGCGGGCTTGCCATCCACGTAGAGGGTATCGTTCTTTATCCGGGCGTGCTTCTTCTCGTGCAGGAGCAAGGTGTTGCAGAGCAAAGTCATGTTCCACGGATAGACACGCACGGCCTGCCCCTTGCGGGGGACAATCAAGGGCTTCAATGCCTCGATGGAATCTTCCCTGAGCATAGGTTCTATCCAGCACTTTCCGTTCATGGCCTGCTCCAGCAGGTAGTATTCGTAGCGGCTGAAGCTGCGTATGCTTTTCACCGAATCTTGCCCCATCAGTTTGTCGGAGGAGATGGAAAGCAACCGGAGCAGCGAGTCTAACTGATATTCTTTTTCTTTGGGATAGGAATAAAGAAATTTCTGATCAGGGGCTTTCTTCTCGGAAGGAACCACGGAGAAGAGCGAATCTATCAGCAAGGTGTCGCCCGGCATACCGATGCAACGGCCGATGAATACCTGCCGCCGCTCTATGGGCATTGTGGAAGTGCCGGCCGGATTATTGAACACCACGATATCCTCTTTCTGTACGGGTCTTTCTGCCCAACGATGATAGCCCCACAAACCCATGAAAGGCAGGCGCAGACCATAGCTCCATTTGTTCACGAGGATGCGTTCGCCGCGATAGAGCGAGTTCTCCATGCCCGAAGAGGGGATGAGGCAGGACGTGGCAACACAACCCCGAAGCAACACTACGGCGAGTATCACTCCGACGATTGTCAAGGCTGCCCTTCCTGCTTTCTTCATGGCCTTACTTCGGATACGGTTATTTGATGTTGTCTACCCACTTGAATATGCGGTTCCAGCGAATCTTGCCGTCGAGCCAACCACGGTCTTTATCGAGCGAGAGCCAAACCACGATAGGCTTGCCCACCACGTGGTCTTCGGGCACGAAGCCCCAGTAGCGCGAGTCGGCGGAGTTGTGGCGGTTGTCGCCCATCATCCAGTAGTAATCCATCTTAAAGGTATAGGTGTCTGTCTTCCGGCCATTGATGTAGATACCGTCAGGCTTCAATTCCAGCCGATTGCCTTCGTAGGCGGTGATGCAGCGCTCGTAGAGGGGCAGGTTGTCGTCGGTGAGGCGGACGGTGGCTCCATTGGCGGGAATCCATACCGGACCGTAGTCGTCGCGTGTCCAGCCGGTGTGGAGGTTCAACGGATACATCTGTCCGGAATATAAATCGGGCTCTTTCACGATGCGGCTGACCAGTTTTTTGTTCCCCGACAGCGTGTCATACATCTTCCGGGTGAGCGGCAGGTGATAGACCGGCGTCAGTCGGCCTTGCGCGTCGCGGCGGTCAAGCCCCATATCGAGCAATCCTTCCTCCCAATTGAGGTCGCTGCTCATCAGCATCCGGTCGTCCTTGCTGATGCCCAGTTCGATGAACATCTCTTCCGGAATGTAAGGGCCGGTGGTCTGCACAAAGTAGTTGAACTGCATCTCCTGCGGATTCACGGCGGGTGTCCCGTTGATATACACTTGTCCGTCTTTGATTTGCAGCGTGTCGCCCGGCAAGCCGATGCAACGTTTCACGTAGTTCTCGCGGCGGTCTACGGGACGCACCACGATGTCGCCGTACATCTGCGGATTGGAACGGATGAGGTTGCGTCCGGCGTTGTAGTACAACTCGTAAACGGTGCGTTGGCGGTCTTGCGTCAGGCTGTCCATATTTACTTTGTTGGGATAGATGCGCTTGCCCTCCTCATAGGCAAGGCTGTAAAAGTCGGTCTGCTGGAAGTTGGTTGCCACGGTGTCGCCGGCGGGGAAGTTGAACACCACGATGTCGTTGCGCTGCACCCGGCCGAATCCCGACACGCGTTTGTACTTCCATTGCGGCCATTCGATGTACGACTTGCAGTTCAGTATGGGCAGCGTATGCTGCGCCAACGGCATGGAGAGCGGTGTGTTGGGCACGCGCGGCCCATAGCTCATCTTGCTGACGTAGAGGAAATCGCCCACTAACAGCGACTTCTCTAACGAAGAAGAAGGTATCTGGTAGTTTTGAAACACATAAATATTTACGAAGTAGACGGCCACCAAGGCAAATACGATGGCATCTACCCAGCTCATCACGCTGCGCACAGCCGGATTCCTGACCTTCTTCCACCATCCCCACGATATCTTCTTGCTGATATAGACGTCGAAAATGAAAGGCAGTACAATCAGTCCCCACCAGCTTCTTACCCAGACGAGGAAGAGCAGATAGAGCAGGGCTGCGATAGCGAATTTAATCCATTGGGCACGTGTTGCTTTTCTCATTGTATATGGTTGTTTGATTGATGATGTCCGATGATTCTATTGATTTTTCAGGAAAGGGAACAAGTCGCTCATTCCGAGATAGCCGTGGTGTTCCGCCGTGTACTCGGCGGCAAGTACGGCGCCCAGCGCAAAGCCTTTGCGGTTTTTGGCATCGTGGGTGATGGTGATGCTGTCGGCCTCGGAGTCGTAGCGGATGGTGTGTATGCCCGGCACTTCGCCCTCGCGGATGGAGCTGACGGGCAGCTCGTGGGCGTCACATTGGCTGGTGCCCGAAACGGTTCCGTCCGGAGCACGGAAAGTTCCTTTCACCCATTTGTCCTTGCGGTCGAGGTTCTCGATGATGCCCTCGGCAAGGGTGATGGCCGTGCCGCTGGGGGCGTCCAGTTTATGGATGTGGTGCGTCTCGCTCATGGTCACGTCGTAGGCGGGGAAGCGGTTCATGATCTTTGCCAGATACTTGTTCACGGCCGAGAAGACGGCCACCCCCAAGCTGAAGTTTGACGACCAGAACAGTGTTTTGCCGCTCTCGGTGCAAAGGCGTTTCACCTCTTCGCCATGTTCGGCCATCCAGCCCGTGCTGCCCGAAACGAGCTTTACGCCCGCCTTGAAGGTCTTCATGTAGTTGGTGTATGCCACCATGGGGTTGGTGAATTCTATGGCGACATCGGCGCTCTTGAAAGCAGCCGAATCGAAGTCTTCCTGATTGTCCACATCGATGATGCAGACGATTTCGTGTCCGCGGTCGAGGGCAATCCGCTCAATCTCCCTGCCCATTTTTCCGTAACCGATTAGTGCGATTTTCATTCTCCTTATTTTATTATTCATTCAGTTTATCAGCCAAGTATAGGTCGCAAAGATAATCTTTTTCTTACATTTGCGCCCAACATTAACGTCTTGTTAACAATGGAACAATTACTGCACTACGTCTGGAAGCATAAAATCTTTCCTCTGTCTTCGCTTCGGACCACCTCCGGACTGCCGGTGGAAGTGATAGATGCCGGTTTGCCGAACACGAATGCAGGCCCTGACTTCTTCAATGCCAAACTGAAAATAGACGGTACGCTTTGGGTGGGCAACGTAGAGGTGCATACACAGGCTTCGGACTGGCTGCGCCACGGACACCAGCACGACAAGGCTTACGACACCGTCATCCTGCACGTGGTGGGCAAGTGCGACTGCGAGGTATGCCGGGCAAACGGCGAGCCGGTTCAGCAGCTTGTGCTTCCTTGCCCCGACATCGTCAGGCAGCGCTACGAGGAGCTGCGCCGCACCGAGTATTTTCCTCCCTGCCATTCCATACTGCCCGCCCTCCCCAAGCTCACCGTTCACGCTTGGCTGTCGGCCCTGCAAGTGGAGCGTCTTGAACAGAAGGCACACGCCATCTACCAAAGGTTGGAGCGTAACACCGGCCATTGGGAAGACGCCTTTTTCATCACCCTTGCCCGCAACTTCGGCTTCGGACTGAACGGCGACGCTTTCGAGTGTTGGGCAGGCAACCTTCCGTTTCGTGCCGTGGACAAGCATCGCGACAATCTTTTCCAAGTAGAGGCTTTTTTCTTCGGGCAGGCCGGCCTGTTGGAGGAAGTGCCTCCCGAAGCGGATGAGTATTACCTGAAACTCCGGGATGAGTTCCGTTATCTGCAACACAAGTTCGGACTGCCTGCGCCGATGGATGCCCACCGATGGCACTTCCTGCGCCTGCGTCCCGGCAACTTCCCCCACGTCAGGCTGGCGCAGTTGGCCGGTTTGTATCACCGCGAACAGGGACTTTTTTCCCGTGTCATGGAGGCGGACAGCGCGGATGAGGTGAAGAGGCTTTTCACCTCCCCCACATCGGCTTATTGGGAGGAGCATTTCATCTTCGGCAGGCCGTCGCCCCGCCGAACGAAATCCGTGGGGGCGAATGCCCTGAAGCTGATTCTGATAAACACCGTCGTCCCCTTTCTTTATGCCTACGGGCTGCACAAGGCCGACGATTCGCTGTGCGACCGCGCCACCCGTTTTCTCGAATCGCTGACGGCCGAGGATAACCGCATCATCCGGTTGTGGGCAGAGGCGGGATTGCCTGTTTCCACCGCAGCCGATTCGCAGGCCTTGCTCCAGCTTCGGAAGGAGTATTGCGACAGGAAAGAGTGCTTGCGGTGCAGGTTCGGCTACGAGTACCTGAAAAAGGCGTAAACGCCTTGCCGTAGAACGGTTCTTCACCCGTAACGACCGAAAGGAAGCAAGGGCTTTTTCCCGTCTTTTGAAGGCTTTCCGACAGACACTTGCGTTTGTCGTGTCAGACACAAGTGTTTATCACATCAGACACAAGTGCCTGTCAGCTTGAACACAAGTATCTGACAAATGAATTATAAATATCTTGATAAACAGGATGCTACAACAAAGGAGGAAAGGAAGGTCGAATCATCGGCCGACATCTTCGCTTGCGGCACTTGGGGTGGGTATCTCTTTTTTTTCAATATAAAAACTGCAAGGTTCGTCGGTTTTGGTTATCTTTGCTCGCACGGAGCGAATGCCTGCGCGCCGAAAAGCAGAAAAGCTTTCGGGCAAGGCGGCAAAAGGAACAAAAGCATATAGATGGAACAAGAAGAATTTGACATACGCAACCAGCAACTGACGGGAAAGGAGCGCGATTTCGAGAACGCCCTGCGCCCCCTGAACTTCGAGGATTTCAGCGGGCAGGATAAGGTGGTGGACAACCTGCGCATCTTTGTAAAGGCAGCACGCCTTAGGGGCGAGGCTCTGGACCATGTGCTGCTGCACGGCCCTCCCGGACTGGGAAAGACCACACTGAGCAACATCATTGCCAACGAGCTGGGCGTGGGCTTTAAGATTACCTCCGGCCCGGTGCTCGACAAACCGGGCGACCTTGCCGGCATACTGACTTCTTTAGAACCGAACGATGTCCTGTTCATCGACGAAATTCACCGCCTCTCTCCCGTGGTGGAGGAGTATCTCTACTCTGCCATGGAGGATTACCGCATCGACATCATGATAGACAAAGGCCCGTCGGCACGTAGCATACAGATAGACTTGAACCCCTTTACGCTGGTGGGCGCCACTACTCGCAGCGGGTTGCTCACGGCTCCCCTGCGTGCGCGCTTCGGCATCAACCTGCATCTGGAGTATTATGACGACGACGTGCTGGGCGGCATCATCCGCCGTTCGGCAGGCATCCTCGACGTGCCCTGCTCCACAAGGGCGGCGGCGGAGATAGCTTCGCGCAGCCGGGGCACGCCGCGTATCGCCAATGCGTTGCTTCGCCGTGTGCGCGACTTTGCGCAGGTGAAAGGTTCGGGCAGCATCGACACGGAAATTGCACAGTTCTCGCTGGAAGCGCTGAACATCGACAAGTACGGGTTGGATGAGATCGACAACAAGATACTCTGCACCATTATCGACAAATTCAAAGGCGGGCCGGTAGGCCTTACCACCATTGCCACCGCCTTGGGCGAAGATGCGGGAACCATCGAAGAGGTGTACGAGCCGTTCTTGATAAAAGAAGGATTTCTGAAGCGCACTCCACGCGGACGCGAAGTCACCGAACTGGCCTACAAGCACTTGGGCCGCAACCTTTATAACAGCCAGACAACGTTGTTTAGCGATTAGGGGTGGGAGAAGATAGCTTTATTATTCATCAAGTACGCTAAACATTAACTGACGTGAACGGATTGAAGTCTTTGGCAAAAGAAACTGCCATTTATGGGGCAAGCAGCATTTTAGGCCGTTTTTTGAACTACCTGCTGGTTCCCGTATATACCATAGCCCTGTCGGCACAGTCGGGAGGATATGGTGTGGTGACTAACATTTATGCCTGGGTGGCATTGCTGCTGGTGCTCCTGACGTGCGGCATGGAGACGGGCTTCTTCCGCTTCGCCAACAAAGGAGAGGACGACCCCGCACGAGTCTACTCCACCACGCAGCTCAGCGTGGGCATCGGCTCGCTTACGTTCCTTGTGCTGGGGCTGTTGTTCCTCAACCCCATTGCCGCCCTGCTCGGCTACGAGGAGCACCCGTGGTATGTGGGCATGATGATGATTGTGGTGGGCATGGATGCCATCCAGAGCATCCCCTTCGCCTACCTGCGCTACAAGAAACGGCCGATAAAGTTTGCTTCGCTCAAACTCCTGTTCATCTTCCTGAACATAGCGCTGAACCTTACCTACTACGTATGGATGGAAGGCACTGACGTGGGCTATGCTTTCCTCTTCAACCTGATATGCACGTCGGTGGTGATGCTCTGCCTCATACCCGAACTGCGCGGGTTTACCTACGTCATCGACAAGCAGTTACTCCGTCGGATGCTGAACTACAGCCTCCCCCTGCTGGTGCTGGGCATTGCGGGCATACTGAATCAGGTGGCGGATAAAATCATCTTCCCCTTTATCTATCCGGACAAGGCAGAAGCCGTCGTGCAGCTCGGCATCTACGGAGCCGCCAGCAAGATAGCGATGGTGATGGCCATGTTTACCCAGGCTTTCCGCTTTGCCTACGAGCCGTTTGTCTTCGGCAAGAGCCGCGAGAAGGGGAATAAAGAGATGTATGCCGCCGCCATGAAGTTCTTCATCATCTTCACCCTGCTGGCCTTTCTGGCCGTGATGTTCTATTTGGATATCCTGAAGTTCATCATCGGGCGCGACTATTGGGAGGGACTCCGCGTGGTGCCCATCGTCATGGCGGCGGAAATCTTCATGGGCATCTACTTCAACCTTTCCTTCTGGTATAAGCTGATCGACGAGACGCGCTGGGGCGCTTACTTCTCGCTGATAGGTTGCGCCATACTGATAACGATGAACGTACTGCTGATACCCCGTTACAGCTACATGGCCTGCGCTTGGGCAGGTTTCTGCAGCTATGGCACGGCCATGCTTCTGTCTTACCTTGTGGGGCAGAAGAAGTATCCCATCCGTTACGATTTGAAGTCGATAGGCTGCTACGTGCTGTTGGCCGCCGTGCTTTATGTGGCTGCGGAGTACGTCCCGATAGACAACCTCTACCTGCGCCTGACCTACCGCACCGTCTTGTTGCTGCTCTTTATGGCCTACATCATCAAACGCGACATGCCCCTCAGCCAAATTCCACTGATAAACCGTTTGGTGAAGAGATAAATCATTTGTAAATCGTAAATTATAAAAACGTTATGAAACCAACTGACAGAAAAACATTTGCCGTAAAGAAATTCTTGAAAGAATATCTTGATTTGCGTAAAGACAAGGACAACGAACTTGCCACTGTGGAGTCCATTCGCAAAGGGGTGGAATTCAAAGGAGCCAATCTTTGGATTTTGATATTTGCCATCTTCATGGCGTCTCTGGGCTTGAATGTCAATTCAACCGCCGTGATTATCGGTGCCATGCTTATCTCTCCCTTGATGGGGCCTATCATGGGGGTGGGGCTCTCGGTAGGTCTGAACGATTTCGAACTGATGAAGCGCTCGTTCAAGAGTTTCCTGATAACAACCCTGTTCAGCGTCACCACCGCTACGGTCTTCTTTCTCATTAGTCCCGTGGCCGAAGGACAGTCGGAGCTGTTGGCCCGCACTTCGCCCACTATTTACGACGTATTCATCGCCTTGTTGGGCGGTCTGGCAGGCGTCACGGCACTGTCTACCAAAGAGAAAGGAAACGTAATTCCCGGTGTGGCCATCGCCACGGCTTTGATGCCGCCGCTTTGCACTGCGGGTTACGGACTGGCCACGGGAAATCTGATTTATTTCTTTGGAGCATTCTACCTCTACTTCATCAATTCGGTATTCATCAGTCTGGCCACCTTTTTGGGCGTGCGCGTGATGCACTTCCAGCGCAAGGAGTTCGTCGACAAGAACCGTGAGAAGAAAGTGCGCAAGTACATCGTGCTGATTGCCGTGCTCACCATGTGTCCGGCCGTTTATCTGACGGTAGGCATCGTTCAGGAGACCTTCTTCGAGGGGGCAGCCAATCGCTTCATCAACGAGCAGCTCTCTTTCGAGAACACACAGGTGCTGGATAGGAAAATTCAGCACGGCGGCAAGGGACGCGAAATACGCGTGGTGCTGATTGGGAAAGAAGTGCCCGAAGCCTCCATTGCCATTGCCCGCAGCAAGATGGCGGACTATAAGCTGGGCAACACCACGCTGACCGTACTTCAGGGCATGAACAACGACGCAGTGGATATCTCCTCCATCCGTGCCATGGTGATGGAAGATTTCTATAAAAACAGCGAAGAGCGCCTGATAGAGCAGAAGCAGCGCATTGTTTCTTTAGAGAATAGTCTGGAGCGATATAAAGCTTTCGACGAGATGGGGCAGACGATTATACCCGAACTGAAAGTGCTCTATCCCACAGTGAAAAGCGTTTCAATCTCTCATGCCATCGAGGCGGTGGTAGATTCGGCACGCACCGACACCGTGACGCTGGCTGTGCTGAGATTCGGCAAAAAGCCCGATGCACGCGAGAAAGAGAAAATCACCGAATGGCTCAAGGCACGTACCAAAGCCAAACGGTTGAGGCTGATTGCAGAATGAAAACAAGGCATACGTTGAACCGAGGATGAAACTGAAAACAGCCACCATACTTGCCTGTTGCCTGTTCTGCCTGCTCTGCCCCAAGGCGCAAGCGGACGAGGGCATGTGGATGCCGGGCCATCTGAACAAGCAGACGCGACGGGCCATGAAGGAACTTGGCCTGCAACTCTCAGCCGACCGGTTGTATAGCCCCAAACGCCCTTCATTGAAAGATGCCGTAATCAGTTTCGGCGGATTCTGCTCGGGAGTCGTGGTGTCGGCAGACGGATTGGTGTTCACCAACCACCATTGCGGCTTCGGCAGCGTGCAGCAGCACTCGTCCGTAGAGCACGATTACTTGAAGAATGGCTTTGTGGCCCGTAGCCTCAGCGAAGAGTTGCCCAACCCCGAACTCTACGTGCGCTTTCTGCTGAGGCAGGAAGACGTGACGAAGCGGGTGCTTGCTGCCGTGCATCCGGCAATGAGCGAAACCGAGCGCACCGTGGCGGTAGACTCCGTCATGCTGTCCATCGGCGAAGAAGTGTCCAGCAAAGATTCTACCTTGACGGGCGTTGTAGATGCCTATTATGGCGGCAATGAGTTCTGGCTATCGGTCTATCGCGACTATAATGACGTCCGGCTGGTATTTGCCCCGCCCTCGTCGGTCGGTAAGTTCGGCTGGGATACGGATAACTGGGTATGGCCCCGGCACACGGGCGACTTCTGCGTATTCCGCATCTATGCCGACAAAGACAACCGACCGGCCGACTATTCGCCCGACAATGTGCCCTATCATCCCCCCTACGTGGCGCCCATCTCGCTCAAAGGCTACCGAGAGGGCTCTTTCTGCATGACGATGGGCTATCCGGGCAGCACCGAACGCTACCTCTCATCGTTCGGAATCGAAGAGATGATGAACACCCTCAACCAAGCACGGATAGACATCCGCGGCATCAAACAGGGCATCTGGAAACGCGAGATGGACCGCAGCGACACCATCCGCATAAAGTATGCAGCCAAGTACGACGAGAGTTCCAATTACTGGAAGAACAGCATCGGGGTGAACCGTGCTATCCAGAAACTCCGGGTGCTGGACAAAAAACGTATGTTGGAAAAAGAGCTGCGCGACTGGATACGACAAACACCCCACGAGAAGGAGAAGCTGCTGCACCTGCTCTCCGACTTGGAACTGAACTACAAGGCTCGCCGCGAAACCATACGCGCCATGGCCTATTTTTCCGAAACCTTCCTGAACGGACCCGAACTGATGCAGCTGGCCTTGTCCATACTCAATTTCGACTTCGAGGGAGAAGAGAAAAACGTAACGGCAAACATGAGGGCCATTGTCGAAAAGTATGCCCGTCTGGATTTGAACATCGACAAGGAAGTCTTTACGGCCCTGCTGAAAGAATACCGCTCGCAGGTGGACTCCATCTATCTGCCCGAAGTCTACCGCACCATTTCCGCCGAATACGGAGGCAGTGAGCAGGCCTACGTCGACACGCTTTATGCCCGCTCGCAGCTAACCACTCCCCGCGGACTGAAACGCTTCGTGGAGTGCGACACCACCTATATGCTCTTCCAAGACCCGGCCGTTGTCCTAAGCATGGACTTAATCGCGAAAGTCTTCGAAATGAACATGCAGACGCAGCAACCCTCCGCTGAAATAGAGCGAAGCGAACGCCTGTTCAATGCCGCCGTGCGGCGGATGTATGCCGCGCGCAACTTCTATCCCGACGCCAACGCCACCATGCGCCTCAGCCTCGGCACCGTGCGCGGCTATGCCCCCTCGGACGGGGTGGAATACGACTACTGCACAACCGCCAAAGGCATTCAGGAGAAAGTACGTGCACACGCCGGCGACCCGGATTTCGCCGTGCAGCCCGAAGTCCTCTCCCTGCTCTCGTCGGCCCACTTCGGCCGTTATGCCGACGAAAAAGGCGAAATGAAAGTGTGCTTCATATCGGACAACGACATCACGGGCGGAAACTCCGGAAGCCCCATGTTCAATGCCCGGGGCGAACTCTTAGGACTGGCCTTCGACGGCAACTGGGAGGCCATGAGCAGCGACCTCATTTACGAGCCCAAGACACAGCGAACCATCGGCGTGGACGTGCGCTACATCCTCTTCATGATAGAGAAGCAGGGCAAAGCAGAACATCTGATTAAAGAGTTGAAGATAACTCGCTGACGAAACTCTCTTGCAACTGATTAAAATAAATATGGTTATTCTCCTACATTAGGAGAACAACACCCCTTTCTGTTAATAAAACCAAATTGAAATCCTTTTTATTCTAAATCTAAACACAAAAGAATTAAAGAAAAGATTATTAAATTGGTAGCGTAAAAAAGTCGATTCAACAGACTTACTCTATACGAGTGATAGATTCATTTACCGTTTCTACACACAAATATAAACTTTAATCTTTAATAGTATGAGAAAACAACTTTTATTGTATGTGCTATTGGCCTTGTCAATAACGGCTTGTATCAAGGAGTATAGTTACCAAGAGCCTGAACCACCGGAACTTTTCCGATGTTCCGACGAACGTTTAAAGCCGATAGCCAAGGCCTTATGGGCAGTAGAACAGGAAACTCCCTTTATGGGGAAATTCCGTGAAGTGTATGGCAAGCCTTTATGGGACTACGCAGACGTACTCGAAGAAGACAATCAAGTGTGCTATTTCGTGCCGTTGCTCCACGAGCGTTGCGACAGATCTATCGAAACCATCTGGTTCTTTTATTTGGAAAATGGCATCTTACACTATGCTCCCATCAGTCGCGATACAAAGGGGATGGCCGGTACCGATCAGGTCGGAGTATTTGATCTTAAGAGTTACGACGTCTTTGGGGCAGACAATGCTTCGGGCTTAATCTTTAAAGACCCGCCTGCCGAAACACGAGTGTGGGCAGATCATTATTATGATTGCAAAGCGGCGTACGCAGGATATGATGGGGCAGAAGGTTTTAAGGGAATAACTTGCAAATATAAACGTATCTGGATTGAAATAATAGACGAGGTGGAAGATGAAAGTGGTGGTGGTGAGGGCTCTTGTATTAATACGGGAGGCGGTGCAGAAACGGGGTATGAGGGAGGCGGTGGAAGCAACAGCTCTTCCGCATCTACAGCAGCTCCTAAAGCATCTTCCATTTTCAGAAATAGCAGAATGACCGAAACAAACTGGAAAACTCTGGAAAAGATGATAGAGAAAATAGAAAAAGACTGTGTGGGTAGTAATCTTTACAACGGATTAAAGCAGGCATTAGGTGGAAAAACCCTGAGTATTCAGTTCGTCGCCCCCAAAGAAGGTTCAAGTTTTAACTTCGATGGAAATACGGCAGGCATCAAACTCACCACCGATATGGAGAGTAACCAGCTGTTTCACGAAATGATGCATGCCTTTCAATCTTATCAGGAAACGGAGAACTCGTATAAAGCTTCACTGCTGAACAAGGAGATTGAAGCGAGATATGCACAGTATCAATATGTGAGGAAGTTAAAGGAATATCCGGGAAGTAAGTGGGAGAAGCAATATACGAAGACAAGGGTAGGAAGGGCTATTGTTCAATTAGGAATATCTATTGATAAAAAAGGAAATTTGCAGCCGGGAGAAACAGATGAAACCTTATTTATACGAGTACATACAGCGAAAAACACCATTCAAAAAATAAAAGATTACTCCAAAGTCTCTTTTAATGAGAATAAAGCGGGAAGTGAAACTTTTAAGAATCTAAGAACATTATCTAAAGGATGCTGATTATGAAAACAACGATTATTTCTTTTTTGCTAATTTTCTATGCCGTTTATACAGCGGCACAGACCAATTACTATACCGAGACCAAAACTTTTAAAGAGAACGGATATACTTATCAGTGCGATGTATTACCGGGTAATGATGTACATCTCTACAACAGGGAGAATAAACTGACTTATGTAGACCAAATCTTTAAGGATACTAAAGAAGTGCCTGGATTCGGATTTGATTTTGACGACGTGGTAGAGGAAACTTGGACAAGGCCGAAAAGTCTTTCTATTGTAAACAATGCGTTTACTGCCGATCAAAAGTTGAGGATGAAAAACAGAAGTGTAGGAATATGTATGTATATAAGTCCGGAAACAGGTAAGGTTATTGAAGTAGAGTTTAATTTTAGTACAGCTAGTCCTTTTGCCACCATCCCACTTTCCGTTTATCGTAAGATAGAAGTGGAGCTAAAGCAGCAAATATGGTTTACCCCCACTAAAGACGGGAAAAAGTTGAATTTTTTGATGAGGTTTTGGATGCATAGTTTTAATGAATAGTATCGTTACAGATTTGGTCTTGTATGAGGAAACAGATTATGAAAACAACGATTATTTCTTTTTTGCTAATCTTCTATGCCGTTTATACAGCGGCACAGACCAATTACTATACCGAGACCAAAACTTTTAAAGAGAACGGATATACTTATCAGTGCGATGTATTACCGGGCAATGATGTACGTCTCTACAATAAAGAGAACAAACTGACTTATGTAGACCAAATCTTTAAAGATACTAAAGAAGTGCCGGGATTCGGATTTGATTTTGACGATGTGGTAGAGGAAACTTGGACAAGGCCGAAAAGCCTTTCTATTGTAAACAATGCGTTTACTGCCGATCAAAAGTTGAGGATGAAAAACAGAAGTGTAGGAATATGTATGTATATAAGTCCGGAAACAGGTAAGGTTATTGAAGTAGAGTTTCATCTGAGTACAGTTAGCCCTTTTGCCACAATTCCACTCTCTGTCTACCGCAAGATAGAAGTGGAGCTAAAGCAACAAATATGGTTTACCCCCACCAAAGACGGAAAAAGATTGAATCATTTGATGAGATATTGGAGACATAGCTTTAACGAATAGTATCCTCACGGATTTATCTTGTATAGGGAAACTGATTATGAAACAACGATTTTTTCTTTCCTACAGTTTTTCTGTGCCGCTTATACTGCGACACAGGCCAATTACTATACCGAGACCAAAACTCTTAAAGAGAACGGATATGCTTATCAGTGCGACGTTTCACATGGCCTTGTAAAGTGTATAATAAATCCCCCAGTCCTGGATAATATCCTGCAGATAGATTTACACCAAGTAACCTTGGGCTTATGATAGAATTTACATCCATCATCCGCCAAAAAGAAAGCATGAATGCCGCTTTTGTAGGAAAACCTGAAACCCGCGAACGACACAAGCAGAAACTGCCGGAAGCATTGTTGGCGGGTAACGGTAAATAAAGAATAAGCTCTTATCAGCAGAGCCCCCGGATGCGGTCGTCGAACGCCGAAAGTGCCGCTTTGGCTCCTTCGCCCATGGCAATGACAATTTGCTTGTAGGGCACACTCGACACATCGCCGGCTGCATAAACACCCGGAAGCGAGGTACGGCAAAAGGCGTCTATCTTGATTTCTCCGATGGGAGTGGTCTCCAACGCATCACGAAAGGGGAGGCTATTGGCCGAGAGGCCTATCTGCACGAAGATGCCATCCAGAGGAAAGTCGCGTTCCTCGCCCGTAAGGCGGTCTTTAACGCGGATGGCTGTCACCTTTTCGCCATTACCCACCACTTTCGTGGTCTGCGAGGAGGTGAAGATTTCCACGTTCGGCAGGCTTCGGGCTTTTGCCTGAAGCACTTGGTCGGCCTTCAGCGTATCGGCAAACTCGAATACGGTAACCTTCCGGCAGATACCTGCCAAGTCGATGGCGGCTTCTATGCCGGAGTTGCCTCCGCCAATCACGGCCACGTGCTTTCCCTGATAGAACGGGCCGTCGCAGTGCGGACAGAAAGCCACGCCACGACCGATGTATTCGGCCTCGCCCTCTACATTCAGCTTGCGCCATCCGGCACCCGTGGCAATGATTACTGCGGGAGCAATGAATGTTTCGCCTCCCGTCACGGAGATGCGCTTCGTCTTGCCTTGCAGCTCTGCCTTCTCTATCTGCCGGTCTTCAAACAGTTCTATCGGATAGTGTCCGATGTGGTTTCTGAGTGCATCGGCCAGTTGCGCGCCCGTGGTTTGCGGCACGGAAATCAGGTTTTCGATGCCCACGGTCTCTTTCACCTGTCCGCCTATCCGTCCGGCAACGACCGCCACACGCAGCCCCTTGCGGGCAGAATAGATGGCTGCCGAGGCCCCGGCAGGACCTCCACCGAGAACGAGCACATCGAATGTCCTTTCGACAGGGATTGCATCGGCTTGCGGCAGGCTTCCGAAGGCTTCTTCCAACTTTTGCAACAATTGGCCTAACGAGCCGCGTCCCACGTGCAACGGCTTTCCATTGGCATAAACCGATGGCACGGCCTGTATCTTCAATGCATTCACTTCCTCTTGATAAGCATCTCCGTCCACCATCTCGTGCGTCACATCCGGATTCAGCAAAGCAATGACGTTGAGCGCCTGCACCACATCGGGACAGTTGGTGCACGTCAGCGATACGTAAGTTTTCAGGTCGATGGGGCCTTTCAAGGCCTTGATGCGGCGGACGATGGTCTCATCCGGCAGATTTTTGCCTTTCCCGTCGGCATTCAGCACAGCCAGCAGGAGTGAGGTGAATTCATGCCCGCCCGGTATGCCGCGAAACCTGATGCCCGTTTCCGCTTCCTCTTTCATAAGAGAAAACTCAAGCACGGGCTTGTCGACTTCGGTCAATCGGCAGGAAAGTTTGTCGGAACAGCCGGCCACATCATTCAGAAAGTCGATTAGCTCCCGGCTCTTCTCGTGCTTCGGCGAGTGGCTGGCGTGAAAGACGTAACGGGCTTGCAAATGCCGGAATACGCTCCGCACTTGCTCTAAAATAGTTGTATCTAACATAATTATACGAGGGGGAAATTGTTAAGTGAAGTGGAGAAACCGCATGTACCGTCTTGCGATGGAACGTGCCGTACAGAAGAGTTGTCGGCCTCATCGGCGAGCCTCCATCTGCTCTTCCCGATGAAGCCGACGGTATTCTTTATCTGCGGCTTAAATCTTACCGACAAGGTCGATGCTGGGTTTCAGCGTTTCGCCGCCTTTCTTCCACTTGGCGGGGCATACCTCACCGTCGTGTGTGGCAACGAATTGCGCGGCTTCTACCTTACGCAACAACTCGTCGGCATTACGTCCGATGCTGTTGTCTTGTATTTCGGCAATCTTGATTTTGCCTTCGGGGTTCACGAGGAACGTGCCGCGATAGGCCATGCCGTCTTCTTCAATCATCACACCGAATGCACGGCTCAGTACGCCCGTAGGGTCTGCCAGCATCGGGTACTTGATTTTGCGTATGCTTTCGGAAGCGTCGTGCCATGCTTTGTGTACGAAGTGCGAGTCTGTGCTCACTGAGTACACCTCCACGCCCATTGCCCGGAATTGCTCGTATTTCTCGGCGATGTCTACCAATTCGGTGGGGCACACGAAGGTAAAGTCTGCCGGATAGAAGAAGAAAATGGCCCACTTGCCTTTTACGTCTTCGCTTGATACTGTTTTGAAAGTTCCGTTCTGGAAAGCCTGAACCTTGAATTCAGGAAGTTGAGAGTTGATAATCGGTTCCATAATTCTTTTTGTTTTAGTAAATGTTATAATCTCGTTTTTTGTTTCTGTTTGCAAAAATATAGCATTTTCCGCCGGAAGAACAAAAAAACCGATTGAAAGAATTTATGGGTCGATAGACAGAATCTATACAGCAACCTGAGTGGCCTTCAGAGCAAGCATTTGGGGAGGGACGGAACTCTGTATCTCACGCACCAGCGTTTCCAACAACGTGTGTCGAATGAAGTTCCGGTCGGTCAACATCACAATCTGCCGCGTGGGACAGGGGATGGCAAAAGGACGTACCAGTTCTTTTTGGCTTTCATTCAATTGCAGCACCGACAGCTCAGGTATGAAAGTCACCCCCTTGCCGTTCTCCACCATGCGCATGAAAGTCTCCATACTGCCCAAGCGATAAGTCAACTGACTGGCACGGGCGGCTTTCAGTTGGCAGAAGCGCACCAGCTGGTCGCGGAAGCAGTGCCCCTCATCGAGGAGCCAGAGCTGTTCGCCGGTCAGGTCGGAGGTGCGAACAATCTTGCGGTCGAACAAGGGTTCTTGGCGTGCGACGTATGCAAAAAACTCTTCATAGAACAGGGATGTCTGCCCGAATTCTTCCATCCCTGCCAGACTTGCAACGATGCCCGCATCTATTTCTCCGGTTTGCAACGCCCTCTTGAGGACGTCTGTTTGCATCTCTACCACCCTTATGTCCAGTTGGGGGTATTTCTTCATCAGTTGCGGAAAGAACCGGGGCAAGAGGTAAGGGGCAATGGTGGGAAGTATGCCCAACTTGAAAACGCCCGTAAGGGAATGTTTCTCTTCTTCTATGATATGCCTGATACGTCCCGTCTGCGTCAGGATGTGTTGCGCCTGCCGGATGATGTGGATGCCCACGGGAGTGGGACATACGGGCTGCCGGCTGCGGTCGAAGATTCTGGTATCCAATTCTTCTTCCAGTTTCTGTATCATGGCGCTCAGCGTGGGCTGAGTGACGCGGCAATGCTCGGCCGCTTTGGCAAAGTGGCGGAAGCGGTCGACGGCAAGGATGTATTCCAGTTGTTGTAAAGTCATGATGAACAGGGCTTTTTTGTGTGTTATATAGAAACGGTCTATGCAAAGATAGAAATTATCTGTTTGACAAGTATCGGTTCGGCCTTTATCTTTGCATCAAAAAAACAAACGAAACATAGTATCAACTTCTAAAATAAACGAATTATGAAAACGTTGGATTACTTACATTTGAATGAGACGAAAGTGGCCGGTGTGGTATCGGCATTGAATCAGTTATTGGCAGATTTTCAGGTGCACTACACCAATCTGCGCGGCATGCACTGGAACATCAAGGGGCATGGTTTCTTCGTGTTGCACGAGAAATTCGAAGAGATGTATGACGACACGGCCGAGAAGGTGGACGAAATAGCCGAGCGCCTGCTGATGCTCGGAAGTACGCCCGAAAACAAGTTCAGCGAATACCTGAAGACGGCAAAGATAAAGGAAGTTTCGGGCATCTCTTGCAGTTGCGAGGCCGTAGACCATATCCTCGAGACTTACCGCTATCTGATTGGCGAAGAGCGTAAACTGATTGAACTGGCAGGCGAAGCCGGCGATGACGTAACGGCCGACCTGATGACCGGCTATCTGAAAGAACAGGAAAAGCTGGTGTGGATGCTCGTGGCGTTCAGCACCAAAGGATGCGAGAAGTAAGGTTTTCACCGCATGTATTCATGAAACGCCGGAGATACAACCTCCCCTCCGCCCGACCGGAAACATATAAAGATGCGGCAAACAATGTCCATCTGATTAGCCCGTATTCGACACAAGGCTTGGGGGATGGCCTTCGTCCGTACAAGAAAATCCTGTCGCCTGCGAATAAAATCCGTCCCGCCCTTATCTAAAGTAGGAAGAGATTAGGGAGAAAACTCTATCGCAAGCGCTGCGTTGTATATCGCAAACGCTAAGATACACATCGCAAGGCGCAAGATATACAACGCAGCGCTTGCGATGAAGAACACTTCTATTAGAAGCAGATGTTTTCATGCGTGAGTCAGCAACTTTCGGAAGGCATCTCGCAAACTTCTCCTCTTGTTGTCGAACTCCGGTCAATCAAGAAACACTCCCTTTCGATTGGCCGTAATCGGCGTTTGAAACAAAATTACTTATAATCCGTACTATTTGATACGTCTGTTCCGGCCCGCACCACTAACTTTACGCCCGAAAACCAAGAACACACCAAGACAGTATGAAAAGAACCTTTATTTGCCCTATGAACAGCTTCAGCGTCGCCACTGCCGCCGTCCTTCTCTTCTTCCTTGCGGCGAATGCCCGCGCGCAGGAGATGACCTTCGCCGAAACCGAACACGATTTCGGCCGGATAGACGAGCAGGAAGGCGATGTTTACCACGACTTCCGTTTTGTCAACACAGGCAGCGAGCCGCTCGTCATCAAGCAAGTGATAACGGGTTGCGGATGCACCTCGGCCAAATGGAAAGACAAGCCCTGCAAGCCCGGCGAGAAAGGCGTTATCCGCATCACCTACCATCCCGAAGGACGGAAAGCCGAAGCCATCAGCATCCCCACCGAAGTGTTCACCAACCTGAAAGAGCCTGTCACACTGACCGTCACCGGCAAGGTGAAGCTCGCCCACCATCCCTACGTCAACCACTTCGACCCCGATAAAGGGAAGAAAGCCGCCTACAAACCGACGCAGCCGAAAGACGACTACGAGCTGGTGTTGCAGCGCGTCCGCCAAAGACTGTACGAAAGCACTCCGGTAGAAACTTTGAACAAGAACGCCACCAGCCTGATGAAACTGATGACGCCCGACGGCAAGTGGCCGCAGATAGACTATAAGTGCTTCTTCCGTACCAATTGGGAGCCGCAGGAACACTTGAATCGGGTGCGGCGCATGCTCACGGCATATACCTGCCCCGAATCCGACCTGTATGGCAACCAAGTGCTCTACCGTGCCATCAACCGGGCGTTGCTGACGTGGGACGAGTACAAGCCTACTTCCTATAACTGGTGGTATAACGACATCTCCGTGCCGAAGATGATGGCCGACATCCTCGCTTTGCACGAAGCTGCACCGGTAAAGATGTCGCCTGCCATCATACAGGGGCTGATGGAGATGATGGCGAAAAGCGACCCGCGCAAATGGACCGGAGCCAACAAGCAAGACATCGCCATGCACCACATGATTCGCGGCTGTGTGTTGAAGAACGACAGCATCGTAAGAACCAACGTAGGCGAGTTCTTCCAACCGGTGTGCATCACCCGCTTCGAAGGCATCCGCGAAGACCTTTCCTACCAGCAGCATGGCAATCAGCTCTATATCGGGGGCTACGGCACGGTGTTCGTCAACAACATCGCCCTCGTTGCCCCGCTCTTTGCCGGCACACGCTATGCGATGAGCGAAACGCAGACACGCCTCTTCTCCGAGTTCGTGCGTGGCACTTACCTGAATGTGTTCCGCTCGCGCTACATGGATTTCAGCGTATGCGGACGAAGCGTAAGCCGAAAGAACATACTCGACTTCGGCGACTATGCCGACTTGTTCAAGAAGATGAAGCAACTGGATCCTGCCCATGCGGAAGAGTATGACGCTGCCGCCCGCCGCTTTGCAGCCAAAGAAGCCTCCTACGGACGCAACAACCGCAACAAGCTCTATGAGCTTTCGGACTACATGTTGCACAACCGCAAG
Organism: Prevotella heparinolytica; assembly: GCF_002998535.1. Taxonomy (NCBI): domain Bacteria; kingdom Pseudomonadati; phylum Bacteroidota; class Bacteroidia; order Bacteroidales; family Prevotellaceae; genus Prevotella; species Prevotella heparinolytica. Next base: position 2,103,921 of record NZ_CP027234.1, read on the forward strand.
CGTTACGACTTCTCGGTGCGTGCGGTTTCCACCCGCACCTGCCGTTCGGAAAGGGGTAACGGTGAAAACCTTCTGGGCACTTACCTCAGCGAAGGAGCCACCAATATCCGCATAACGGGAGATGAATACCTCAACATCTTCGGCGTGTGGGAGTGGGACAAGATTCCGGGAACAACCGCCCCGACAGGCGAAACGGAAAACCGCAACGAATGGGGCGTGAAGGGGGTGGCCGACTTTGTGGGTGGCGTGTCCGACGGCATGTACGGCGTCATGGCCTATGCCATGAACGATTACGACACACGGGCCAACAAAGGATGGTTTATGTTCGACAATGAAATTGTATGCCTCGGTTCCGGCATTACCGGAGGTGCCGGGCACGAGGTGAACACTTCCGTCAACCAGTGTCATCTCGTGGGCGATGTATATGCCCTCGCCAACGGGCAACTCTCCAAAATTGCTGCCGGCAGCCCCGTAAACACCTCTTATCAAGGATGGATATGGCACAACAAGGTGGGCTACTACTTCCCCGACAGCACGACCGTGCATTTGAAGCACGGCAACCAATCGGGCAAGTGGTCGAGAATCAACTTCAACCAGTCGGGCGAGACCGAAACATTGCCCGTATTCAACCTATGGATGTCGCACGGAAGCAATCCGCAGCAGGGCCGGTATGCCTACATACTGCTGCCGGGCATAGCATCTCCGGCATCGCTGAAGGCTTATGACACCAATGCCGTACGGATAGAAAGCCACACGGCGGAATTGCAGGCAGTGACCCACGTGAAATCGGGCATCACACAGGCCATATTCTTCGCTCCCGGAGAGTTGGATTGCGGTGATTATGCGATTAAAGCCGAAAAGCCTTGCGTGATTATGCTGAAACGCAACGGCACGGATGCACCCGACGTGCGGGTATCCGACCCTACCCGGGAAGCCGTCTTCGAGGTGGGAAAGGAGGTTAAGGTTACGAAAACGGCTCAATAAAAAAAGGTTGTGTCAAAGAACGCCTTTGTTCTTGACACAACCTCTTCACAATGTCTGTGCAAAGCTCATTTCTTCTTCTTGCTCCGTTTGGCCCATCCCTCCTCGCTGAAATCGGGTTCGGGGTCTTTGAAGTCATCGTAGCCTTGGAAGAACTGCTTCCAGTCGTCCTTCTTGCCACGGGCTTTGGTGTAGCCCCGTTCTTCGCGGCTGGGCTTGTTCTTCTTGGCGGATGCGGCGTTTTCGTTCTTCTCTTTGCGGCGGACTGCCGGGGCATCGCCCTGCCTGCCGTCCTTATGCCCCTGCTTCTTGTCGGCATATTCCTTTTTCCCGCCTCGCTCTTTCTTGCCACGGCTTCCGTTTTCGCCGTCGTTTTTGTGCCTGCCGCTTCTCGGAGCGTCGTTGCCGTTCTCTTCGCCGGCAATCTCGACCGACACCTTGCGTCCGTTCCAGTTGGCACGGTTCAAGGCTTTCACCACGCCGGCGGCCTCTTTTTCTTCTACCTCGAAGAAAGAAAACTTCTGCATCAGGTCGATGCGACCCAGCTCGATGCGTCCGCGAGTATTCTTGTTCAGCAGGCCGATGAGTTCGCCGGGAAAGAAGTTGTCCATCTTGCCTAAATTGATAAACAGGCGTTTGTAGCCTGCTTCGAGCTGACGGTTGCCGCCATTTCCCCCGCGACGCTCGCCGCGTGCACCGCGTTCTCCGCCTTTCGCACCCCGTTCATTGCCAGTGGCCGCTGCGATATCTTCGCGGTCGCGATAGTAATCGAGAAACTTGTTGAACTCATGCGAAACCATCCGCTTTATCAGGTCTTCCTTGCTCAGCCAGTCCAGCTTGCGATAGACGTCGGGCATGAAAGCCTCTATTTCTTCTTCGTTCACTTTCACCTTTTCCAAATCGTCGATTACCTTCAGCAACTGCTTTTCGCATATTTGGTCGGCAGTGGGCATTTCTCCCTGTTCGAACTTCTTGGCGATGATGTGCTCTATGGCGCGCATCTTCCCCTTTTCGCGCAAGTTGATGATGGCGATGGAGGTTCCTGTCTTTCCGGCACGTCCGGTGCGACCGCTGCGGTGGGTGTAGCTCTCGGTGTCATCCGGCAGCCCATAGTTGATGACATGGGTCAGGTCGTCCACATCCAGACCACGGGCAGCCACATCGGTGGCAACCAGCAGTTGCAGGTTGCGGATGCGGAACTTCTGCATCACGGCGTCTCTCTGCGCCTGGCTCAGTTCGCCGTGCAGGGAGTCGGCATTGTAGCCCTCCTGCATCAGTTTGTCGGCAATCTCCTGCGTCTCCTTGCGGGTGCGGCAGAAGATGATGCCGTATATCTGCGGGTAATAATCGACGATGCGCTTCAGTGCGGCGTATTTGTCTTTGGCATGGACGCAGAAAACCACGTGCTTCACGTTGCTCGTACCCTCATTCTTACGTCCGATGGTGATTTCCTTGGCGTTATGCAGGTAGTTCTTCGAGATGCGTGCTATCTCCGGACTCATGGTGGCAGAGAACAGCAATGTGTTGCGCTCTTGGGGCACGTCGGCCAGAATGGCGTTGATGCTGTCGGTGAAACCCATGTTCAGCATCTCGTCGGCCTCGTCCATCACTACGTTCCGGATAGTGGCGAGGGATACGGTTTTGCGCTCCATCAGGTCGAGCAGTCGTCCCGGTGTGGCAACGATGATGTGTACTCCCCGTTTCAGGGCGCGTATCTGGCTCTCGATGGACGAACCGCCGTATACAGGCAATACGCGCAGGCCGTCGATGTATTTGGAGTAATCGTTCAGGTCGCCCGCTATCTGGAGGCAAAGCTCACGGGTGGGGCAAAGGATGAGGGATTGGGGAATCTGTTGGTTTACGTCAATCTTCTGTATAAGCGGCAGGCCGAATGCGGCAGTCTTTCCTGTTCCGGTTTGTGCCAGCGCCACTACGTCATTGTTTTCTCCTAAAAGGTAAGGAATCACTTCCTCTTGTACCGGCATGGGACACGCATATCCCATCTCTTCAATGGCACGGCGTATCTCCGCCGACACACCGAGCTCTTCAAATGTCTTCATTAATTTTTTCGTATATCTTAAATTTCGGCTGCAAAGATAGTGCTTTCCAATGGATATTCGATTATTGCCGGCTGATTATTATGCGATTATGAAGAAAAGTTATTGTTTTTGCAGGACGCAGGCCTTTGAGCCGACAGGGGCTTGTGTCTGTCGGCTCAAACACTTGTGCCTGTCGCGACAAGAACTTGTGTCTGACAGGACAGAGAGTTGTATCTGTCAATCGGCATTCAACCCTACTGAAAATCAATGCGAAACAGATTCATCTTCCCGAATGGCGAAACGGTTGTAAGAGAACGCTTTCTCAGCAGGATAAACAGCGTCCCCCAATATACTTCCGCCATACTATTCAAAAAGAGACGGAAACGTTTTGGCATAAAAAATACATATATTACTTTTGTGTCCGGATAATATCCAACAGCCGCCGCCGGTTACCTTAGTCATGAATTGGGGATGGAATAAGCATGATGGCTGCTTTTCCGATAATAATTTATGGATACATGATGATCAAAAAAGGAGATTTGAACTTTGCTCATGGGAGATCTGATATTATCAATCTGCGGCCTGCCTATTAAATCTTGTTGTATCGGCCAATCTTAAAATGAATCTTGTATGAAAGCTAAAATCATCTCTTTGTTTATGATGTGTGCCCTGTCTTGTGCCGCAAACGCGCAGCAAGATGTTGAAAAAGGATTTTTCGCGGAAGTGGACGCAGGTTATTCCAATCTTTATAATGAGAAGTTCGCCGTAATCTCTCCAAGCGTCGGTTATCAGTTTAACAAACGTTTCTTGGCCGGCATGCGGGTAGGCTTTGAAACGCGTCGTTACGGCTATACCGTTTACACTCCGTTTGTGCGCTATAATTACCTGCCTATGGCACGGTGCAAACTCTTTGCCGAGGCGCAGGCAAACATTGCCCAAAGAGAAGTGGAGGGTGGGCAAGCCAGTTATAGCGAGATTGGTCTTGCTTTAGGCGCAAGCCTTTCGCTGAGCCGTCATATAAAAATGGTGGGGCGTTATCTGTTCATCGGATATAGCGAACAGAATGCAAGAAAGGCTCCTTATATGGACAATGGGAATTTCTTATTGGATGCCAGCGTAACGCGCCTTCGTTTAGGACTGCAAGCCATCTTCTGAGGCGGTAGTTCTTTCTTTCAAGGAGCGTTTTATTGGCCGGCGGGCATTGCGGTGCAACCTCCTTGCGCCTTTTCTCTCATCGCCCGCCGTCCACCAGCAACATGCTTCGCAGACGCTTGATTTCGTCTTTGGTCAGGCCGATGCCCTTTTGCAGGTAAGTGTCCACGTCTCCGTATCTTCTTTCCACCTCCTTTTTGATGGCAACCAAGAGTCCATCGTCACTGTATTTTCGGGTTGCAAAGACTTCTCGCGAACGCATGGGCAGGCGATAGGTATATTCCGAAACCGGAGGATTGTTGAAGTAGTCGTTACTGAAACGATAGTCCTCCATGATGGTCTCTTCGTCCACGCCGAGAGCGGCCAATAGCAGTGCAGAGACAATGCCTGTACTTCCCTTGCCCGAAGAGCAATGTATCACTACGGGATAACTTCCTTTATCCAGCAGAATGTCGAAAATCTGCCGGTATTCCTTGTCGAGCTTGCCCACCAAGTCACGTTCCATCCGCTCCGCTATGCGGCAGGCGGTATCGCTTTTTATCTTCTGCTCATTCGCCTCTTTCAGGAGATTCTCTATCTCACCGATACCAATAGGGAGGTGCACCACGTCAAAGTCTTTCCGCAAGTCCGTTCGACTGTTCACTTCGATAAGGGAACGCAGGTCGATGATGGTCTTTATACCAAGATTCTTCAGTTCGCCAATCGAGCTGTCCTCCAAGCTGTCTATCTCGGCCGAACGATAGAGCATGCCCCAACGCACGGACTTTTTGGTGGAATAAGAGGGATAACCTCCCAAGTCGCGGAAATTCTGTATACCGGGAATGTTGATGTTACGGGTGGCGACTTTCACCCTGTATCGGTTGTCGAATACAAGGGTGTAGTAATAACGTCGAACGGGGTCAGTGGTGATGATGGTGAGTTTCTGGTCGGTAACGTCGGCCATGGCAATGGGCACCTCCTCAGGAATGAGATCGGGATTGGTAGAAGCATATACCTTTACTTTACCTTTGGCGAAAGGATACATTTCCCACTTCACAATGCAATTTCCCACATTGTTCTCTTCGCATACCACAACAATGTGGGGGGCAGTACGGCTACAGGCAGTCAACAATACGCCCAGCGTTAGCAGGCTAAACAGGTTTCTGTACATAGGCAGTAACTCTCTGACATCTTCAATCACAAAAATAGATTTTTTCATCACATTGCATAACGATGCTACCCGGCTTTTATATTTCTTTGTCTAACTTTAAGGGAACAGCAGGGCAAACCGATGCTTTTCCTGCACACATACGGATTGCTTTTGGGAAAAGGAAAGGAGTGCTGAGCATGCGGTTTCAGAACAGATAAGAGTATTTCCCGTCCAGATACTTGCGGATATATTTCAATGCTTTTGTAATCTGCGCTTCCACGGTCTTTACCGAGGTTTGCGTTCGTTCGGCTATCTCTTTGTTCGTAAGGTTCTCCTGACGGCTTTGGCGGAACACCTCCCTGCATCTGTCGGGCAAGGCGCAGACGGCCTCCTCTATCAGGCGATGCAGCTCTTCCAACTCTATGTTCTCGTCAATGAAGCAGTTGTCGCTCAACGTTTCGCCAAGCCCGTCTATGGGACAGGTCCGCTTGCTGTCGCGCAGCACATTCAGGCATCGGTTTCGGGCTGCCTGAAAAAGATAGGCTTTGAAGGAAAGCTTGATTTGAAACTCTTCCCGGTTCGTCCAAACGTGCATAAAGATATCCATGGCAATCTCTTCTATCTCTGCTTCGTCTTTGAGATACAGCTTCATAAAGCGGCACAACGGAACGAAATAGGTATCAAACAAGTACTTAAAGGCTTGTTCGTCACCCGTTTGCAACTGCTTCAATATATGTATCTCATCGTTTACAAGCATGATTCATCAAGGTGTTTGACTTTTTGAACGAGTGTCTCATTCGTAAAGGCAAAGGCCGGCCATACAACGCTCAACAACAGGCACATCTTCAGACCTTGTCTAAAAAGATAGTTCCAACCAAGCACTTAACTTACATAATGTAGAACATGGCAATAACATGTGCAAAGAAGTTCCGCCCATTTCTTTCGGATATGGAGCAACATCAGGTTTCGCTGACGCGCAATCCGAAGGCTTTGCACGTCATCTCTTCCACCGCCACCTCCCATATCTTGACATGGCGAACGGCGGGTTCGGAATAAGTGCAAGGATTGTCGGTATATCGGCTCATGAAAAAGTCCAGAATCTCACGCTTCTGCCCCATGTCTTCTATGAAGCGCACCTTTCCGCGGCACATCACACTGCGCGACTTCATGCTGTAACTGCATGCCACCTGCCGGTGCATGTACACCAGCTCGTGCCCCTCGCAGAAGGTGACGCAGACTTGAGGGCGCTTTGCCAACATCTCCATTTTGCCCCCTTCAGGGCCGGAATGAAGGTATATCACTCCGTTCCGATAGGCGAAGTTCATGGGAATCACATACGGATTGCCCTCTACATCGGTGATAGCCACCATGCAATAAGGACATTTATCTATTACTTCTTTTATTTGTACGGGGTCTGTGATAGCGATTGTCTTCATCGTTTTATTCCATCAGTGCAAAATCCAGTTGTTTCTTTTCCAGATTGGCACGTGCCACTTTGATGCTGATGGCATCGCCCAAGCTGTACGTGCGATTCTTGCGGCGTCCGCGCAAGCAGTAGTTCTTCTCGTCGAACTCGTAGTAGTCGTCGTCGAGGTCGCGGATAGGAATCATCCCTTCGCACTTATTCTCATTCAGTTCCACGTACAAGCCCCACTCCGTCACTCCGGAGATGACACCATCGTAAACTTGACCCAGACGCTCTGACATGAATTCCACCTGCTTGTACTTCACCGAAGCACGCTCGGCATTGGCAGCTATCTGCTCCATGTTGCTGCTGTGCTCGCAAAGATCCTCATATTTCTGCTCGGACACGCTGCGACCACCCATATCGAGGTACTTAGTCAGCAAGCGGTGCACCATCATGTCGGGGAAGCGGCGGATGGGCGAGGTGAAGTGTGTATAATAGTCGAATGCCAGACCGTAATGCCCCACATTGTGTATGGAGTAGCGTGCCTTCTGCATGGCACGAATGGACACGGTTTCAATCAAGTTCTCCTCTTTCTTGCCCTGAATGTCGTCCAACAGGTGGTTGATGGATTTGGAGATGTCGGTTTTCGTGCCTGCCGTGCGCAGCTTGTAGCCAAAGCGGGCGATGAACTGAGCCAGATTATCCAGTTTTTCGGGATCGGGCAGGTCGTGTATGCGGTAGGGGAACACTTTTGCCTTTTTGCTTTTGGGCACGCGTCCTATCTTCTCGGCCACGGTGCGATTGGCAAGCAACATGAATTCCTCCACCAGTTTGTTGGCATCTTTAGCCACCTTGAAGTAAACGCTTACCGGCTTGCCTTTTTCGTCTATCTCGAACTTCACCTCATAACGGTCGAAGTTGATGGCACCGGCCTTGAAGCGGTTGTCGCGCAGAATCTTGGCCAACTTATCCAATTGGAGGATTTCTTCCTTGAAGTCGCCTTTTCCGGTTTCGATAATCTCCTGCGCCTCCTCGTAGGTGAAGCGGCGGTCGCTTTTGATGACGGTATGTACCACTCGCGAGTTTTTCACTTCTCCCTTTTCCGTCATTTCGAAGATGACGGAATAGGCCAGTTTCTCTTCGTCGGGACGGAGAGAGCAGATGAAGTTGCACAACCGTTCGGGCAGCATCGGGATGGTACGGTCTACGAGATAGACGGAGGTAGCTCGTTTCTCAGCCTCCTTGTCGATGATGCCTCCCTCTTTTACGTAGTGGGTCACGTCGGCGATGTGTACGCCTACTTCCCAAAGTCCCTCCTTCAGTTGGCGGATGGAAAGGGCATCGTCGAAGTCTTTGGCATCTTTAGGGTCGATGGTGAAAGTAGTCACTTGGCGGAAATCTTCACGCTTGGCTATTTCTTCGGCAGAGATTTCGGCGGGTATCTTGTCGGCGGCTTTCTCTACAGCAGCAGGGTAGACATACGGCAAGCCGAATTCCGCCAGAATGGCATGCATCTCGGTGGTATTGTCTCCGGCTTTTCCCAAAATGTCAATTACCTGCCCGATGGGGTTCTTAGCCTTGTCCGGCCATTCCACCACCTTCACGATGGCTTTGTCGCCCGTCTTTCCACCTTTCAGTTTCTCTTTGGGAATGAAAATGTCGTTGGCAAGCGTACGGTTTTCCGTCACAAGGAAAGCATACGACTTGGCAACTTCCAGTGTGCCCACAAACGTATCGTTGGCACGCTCCAATATCTCCACCACTTCTCCTTCGGCTATCCGCCCTCGACGTTTGGCATAGAAAGCTATGCGTACCTTGTCGTTGTTCATGGCATGTGCCGAATTTCGTTCGGCAATGAAGATCGGGTCTCCGCCATCTTCGGGCAAGAAGGAGTTCTTACCGTTGCTCTTGCGTTGGAAGACGCCTGTCATCTCCACGCCGTGGGTGTTCAGCTTGTATTTATGTTTCTCTGTTTCGCTGATGTAGTCGTCCATCACCAGTTCGGACAAGATGTCCATGCACAGCATCTTCAGGGGATGTGTGGTGAGGCGCAGTTGGTCAAAAATATATTTCAGGGATAAAACTTCGTCTTGTTTGTAGTGAAAGAAGTCCAGCAGAACTTTGGCGAGTTCTTTCTTTTTCATTCGTTTGCCGGCTTTTTTGTCTTTTTGCTTAGCCATAATTATTTTTTTAATGGATGTATAAATAGGGAAGTGTTCCCTACATTCAGCATCCGGTTCTTTTGCAAAGTAAACAAATTTTTGTTTTCGACAGTTCAAAATGCTTCAAAAACTTGGTATCATGCTGAAAATAATGCCCGAACGGAAGTTCTTAAATAAATAATATTCTATCTTTGCAATAATTTACCTATGGGAAAAATGGAAATGCAGACTTTAGACACCGAAAGTACAATGCGCGAAAGAGAAATCTACCGGGTGACGATAGTGGGGAGTATCGTGAACTTTCTGCTGCTTGTCTTTAAGTTCTTTGCCGGCATTGCAGGCCATAGTGCTGCCATGCTGGCAGATGCCGTCCATTCGCTGTCTGATTTTATCACGGACATTATCGTAATACTCTTTGTACGCCTATCCGCAAAGCCCGAAGACGAAGGACACGATTACGGCCATGGCAAGTATGAAACATTGGCAACAGCCATTATCGGTATTTTCCTCGTATTCGTGGGTTTCGGCATTTTTTGGAACGGAGCCTCGTCCATCTACCGTTTCTTTCAAGGTGGAATCTTGCAGGAACCGGGCAGGATAGCGCTGATGGGCGCCATAGCCTCTATCATATTCAAGGAAATACTTTATCAATATACCGCATTCAAAGGACGAAAGCTGAATTCGCAAGCCGTCATAGCCAATGCATGGCATCACCGGAGCGATGCGTTTTCGTCCATAGGCACGGCTTTGGGTATTGGGGGAGCCATCCTCTTGGGCGACCAATGGCGGATACTCGACCCTGCCGCAGCAGTGATTGTAAGCTTTTTCATCATGAAAGTGGCGGTAGGATTACTCATTCCTTGCGTGGACGAACTACTGGAGAAGTCATTGCCCTCCGAAGTGGAGGAGAAGATATTGGAGACCATCCTTTCTTTCCCCGGCGTGACCTCGCCTCATCACCTTCGCACGCGACGTATCGGCAGCTATTGTGCCATTGAAGTGCATGTGCGCATGGACGGACAAATTTCGCTGGAGGAAGCTCATAAAACAGCAACTAAAGTGGAGAACAAGCTGAAGGAGCTGTTTGACAAAGGTACATTGATAAATATACACGTTGAACCAAAGAAGTAGTATGGAAAGCATCTTAGTAACCGGAGCAAGTGGGTTTATCGGCAGTTTCATCGTGGAAGAAGCGTTGAGACGCAAGTTCGGTGTGTGGGCGGGCATACGCTCATCCAGCAGCCGCGAATATCTGCACGACCGCAAGATACATATCCTCGAACTGGATTTTGCACACCCCAACGAACTTCGCGCCCAACTGTCGGGGCATAAAGGAACTTACAACAAGTTCGACTACATCGTTCATTGTGCCGGTGTCACCAAATGCGCTAACAATAATGAGTTCGACCACGTAAACTATCTGCAAACCAAATATTTCGTAGATATGTTGAGGGAACTGAACATGATACCCAAACAGTTTATCTTCGTCAGTACGCTGAGCGTATTCGGCCCTGTTCGCGAACAGACATACGACCCCATTTCAGAGCACGACACTCCTTGCCCCAATACAGACTACGGGTTCAGCAAACTGAAAGCAGAGCTTTATTTGCAGAGCATCCCGGGATTCCCTTACGTCATTTATCGTCCTACGGGCGTTTACGGTCCGCGAGAGAAAGATTACTTCCTCATGGCCAAATCCATCAAACAGCACATGGACTTCTCTGTAGGTTTCCATCGGCAGGATTTGACGTTCGTATATGTCAAGGATATTGTGCAGGCCGTCTTTCTCGGCATAGAAAAGAAGGTGGTGCGCCGGGGGTATTTCCTGACCGACGGAAAGGTATACCGAAGCCGCGTTTTTTCGGACTTAATACGGAAAGAATTGGGTAACCCGTTTGTTATTCGCTTCAGGTGTCCGTTAATTGTGTTAAAGTTAGTATCTTTGCTGGCCGATTTCTGGGCAAAGCGACGAAAAACCACCAGCACGCTCAATCCGGACAAGTATAGAATAATGAAACAACGCAACTGGCAGTGCGACATCACTCCCGCCATCGAAGAACTGGGATATAATCCCGAATATGACTTGGAACGGGGAGTGAAAGAGACAATCGCCTGGTATAAAGAAAAAGGATGGCTTTAGACTTATTTAAAAAGGTAGAAACCCGTAAAGGGTTGTTTGCAGTCGAGAAGATAACACTGGTATACAACCTGTTGACTTCTATTCTGATACTGTTTCTTTTTCAGGAAATGGATCATCCGGGCAGAATGCTCATCGACCGTACCGTCATTGCAGCCATGACGTTCCTGCTGATGTATCTCTACAGATTGGCGCCTTGCAAATTCTCGGCTTTCGTGCGCATAGCCATCCAGATGTCACTGCTATCCTATTGGTATCCCGACACATTCGAGTTCAATCGCATCTTTCCCAACCTTGACCATGTGTTTGCTTCGACCGAGCAATGGCTGTTCGGCGGACAACCTGCCGTATGGTTCAGTGCTTATTTGCCGCAAATGTGGGTAAGTGAGCCATTCAACATGGGCTACTTTTTCTATTATCCGATGATATTGGTGGTGATAATGTGGTATTTCTTCTACCGGTACGACTTGTTCGAGAAAGTTTCGTTCGTAGTGGTAACCGCTTTCTTCATCTATTACCTTATTTATATATTCGTACCCGTTGCCGGCCCGCAGTTCTACTTTCCTGCCATTGGCAACAGCAATGTGGCTCAAGGTATCTTCCCCTCTATTGGCAACTACTTCCACCATCATCAGGAACTTCTTCCGGGTCCCGGTTATGAGCACGGCTTCTTCTATAATCTGGTCGAGGAGTCCCAGCAAGTGGGCGAACGCCCTACGGCGGCTTTTCCCAGCTCGCATGTGGGGATGTCTACCATCCTGATGATTATGGCTTGGCGCGGAAGCAGACGCCTGTTTACCTGCCTGTTGCCTTTCTACCTGCTACTCTGTGGGGCTACGGTGTATATTCAAGCACATTATCTGATTGACTCCATCGTCGGATTTATCTCCGCTTTCGGAATTTATGTAGCGGTGACATGGATGTTCAAGCGATGGTTTGCACAGCCGATGTTCAAATAAGAGGCTTCCCGGCTTTCGGCTGTTCTCGCCGATGCGCCATCACTCCCCTTCTTCCCGCTGATTTGCCTGCACATGCCCAACTTGCGAAGCCCGTCCCCTTTTATTTCCGGCACTTCGCCCACGGCGCTCGAATGCTTGTTCACACGCCGCACATGTCAATATTTAATCAAAGAGCCTTACCGATTACCGCACCCCGCCGAGAAGATGTTTCGGGTGGGGTATTTCTTCGGCACCGAGGAACGGGTCGTTCCCCACCGAGGAACCATGCCTTCGACACCGAGGAACGGTGTCTTACTCGGTGTCGGAGAAAACGGCCGTGCCGAAGCCTTGATTCATTTGTAAAAAGAAAAGAATATCAAAGCATCATGCAAAACGCCGGACTTCCTTTCGGATGCTCCATCGGATAGGTCGGCATATCAGATAGTGGGAGAGATGCGTGCATTATTGTAGAACTATTGTAGGACTTTTGCAGGAAAAGACCTACTTCATCGCTGTTCTTGCAGGAACAAAAAAAGCCTATCCCGCTACGAATAGGCCTGATTTTGTACCCCTGAGCAGAATCGAACTGCTATTTAACGTTTAGGAAACGCTTGTTCTATCCGTTGAACTACAAGGGCTTGTCTCTGTTGTAGCTTGAACAACAAGATTGCGGGTACAAAGATAATGTATTTTGCCGATTTTCCGAAAAAAGTTTTGTTAATCCAATTAACTTTACGAAATTTGCCAAGTGTGTAAAAGAACAATAACCTCTAAAAATAACCTTTAGAAAATCGTAAGTATGGCAAACGACATGATGGTCAAAGAACTGGAGCAAGTGGTAGTCCGCTTCTCCGGAGACTCCGGCGACGGTATGCAGCTCGCCGGCAACATCTTTTCAACAGTTTCGGCTACGGTGGGAAATGACATCAGCACATTCCCCGACTATCCGGCAGATATCCGCGCCCCGCAAGGCTCACTTACCGGTGTTTCAGGCTTTCAGGTACACATCGGTGCAGGCAAGGTCTATACTCCGGGAGATAAATGCGATGTATTGGTGGCAATGAACGCAGCCGCCCTGAAAACGCAGTACAAGTTTGCTAAGCCCACAGCCTGCATCATCATAGATACAGACGCCTTCCAGAAAGGAGATCTGGAGAAAGCAGCTTTTAAGACCGACAATCCCATTGAAGAAATGGGAATCAAGCAAGACGTGATTGCCGCTCCCATCTCGCAGATGGTGAAAGACTGTCTGGCCGACACCGGGATGGACAACAAATCCATACTGAAATGCCGCAACATGTTCGCGGTGGGATTGGTATGCTGGCTGTTCAACCGCGACCTGAAGATTGCCGAAGACTTCATCCGCGAGAAATTTGGCAAGAAACCCGAAATTGCCGAAGCAAACATCAAGGTCATTCATGCAGGATATGACTACGGCCACAACACACATGCTTCCGTAGCCCATACTTATAAAATAGAAAGCAAGGCCACCGTGCCCGGCCGATACATGGACATCACGGGAAACAAGGCCACGGCCTACGGTTTCATTGCCGCTGCCGAAAAAGCAGGCATGAAACTGTTCCTCGGTTCTTACCCCATCACTCCTGCCACCGACGTGCTGCACGAGCTTTCAAAACACAAATCGCTGGGTGTGATGACCGTGCAGTGCGAAGACGAAATCTCGGGTTGCGCCACTGCCATCGGCGCCTCCTTTGCCGGTGCGTTGGCCGTCACTTCCACTTCCGGTCCCGGCGTCTGCCTCAAGTCGGAAGCCATGAATCTGGCTGTCATCACGGAATTACCGCTCGTGGTGCTCGACGTGCAACGCGGAGGCCCTTCCACCGGTCTGCCCACCAAGTCGGAACAGACCGACTTGTTACAAGCCCTGTTCGGCCGCAACGGCGAAAGCCCGATGCCCGTCATTGCCGCCGCTTCGCCCACCGGTTGCTTCGACGCCGCTTACATGGCCTGCAAAATTGCGTTGGAACACATGACACCGGTGGTATTACTGACCGATGGCTTTGTTGCCAACGGCTCCGGTGCATGGAAGTTGCCCAAGCTGGCAGACTATCCCGCCATCAATCCGCCTTACGTCACTCCGGAGATGAAAGACAACTATACTCCATACAAGCGTAATCCGGAAACGGGTGTACGCTACTGGGCAGTTCCCGGACAAGAGGGGTATATGCACATCCTCGGCGGTCTGGAAAAGGACAGCAACACCGGCGCCATCTCCACCGACCCAGACAACCACAACCTGATGTGCCGCCTGCGTGCAGAGAAGGTTGCCAAAATACCCGTACCCGATGTAGAAGTGTTAGGTTGCGTCGATGACGCCGACCTGCTGATAGTTGGTTTCGGCGGCACATACGGCCATCTGTATTCGGCCATGAAAGAGATGAACAAGGCAGGCAGAAAGACAGCCCTCGCCCACTTCACCTATCTGAATCCGTTGCCCAAGAATACGGAAGCTGTATTGAAGAAGTATAAAAAAGTGGTAGTTGCCGAACAAAATTTCGGGCAATTCGCAGGCTATCTGCGCATGAAGATAGACAACTTCACGCCGTACCGGTTCAACGAGGTCAAAGGACAACCATTTGTCGTGGCCGAGTTGGTAGAAGCTTTCAATAAGATAATTGATAACGACTAAAAGAAAAACATCATGTGCGAATATACAGCAAAAGACTTCAAGAAAGGACAACCCCGTTGGTGTCCGGGTTGCGGTGACCACTTCTTTCTGGCTTCACTGCACAAAGCAATGGCAGAAATCGGCATAGCTCCCTGGGAGAGCGCCGTCATCTCAGGCATCGGCTGCTCCAGCCGCCTGCCCTACTACATGAATACGTATGCGATGCAGACAATCCACGGGCGTGCCGCCGCCATCTCGACCGGCGCCAAAGTGGCCAACCCCAACCTGACCGTATGGCAGATTTCGGGTGACGGCGACGGATTGGCCATCGGTGGCAACCACTTCATACATGCCGTACGCCGTAACATCGATCTGAACATGATTCTGCTGAACAACCGCATCTACGGCTTGACGAAAGGACAATACTCGCCGACTTCTCCACGCGGTTTCGTCAGCAAATCATCTCCCTACGGCACGGTAGAAGACCCGTTCCATCCGGCGGAACTCTGTTTCGGTGCCCGTGGTCGCTTCTTTGCCCGCGCGGTAGCCACCGACGCCTCCGGAACCACAGAAATCCTGAAAGCAGCTATCGCCCACAAGGGAGCTTCCGTCTGCGAGATTCTGCAACATTGCGTCATCTTCAACGACAATACCTACGACAATGTTTACAAGAAAGAGGGCCGCGCCAAAAACGCCATCTATCTGGAACACGGCAAACCGATGCTTTTCGGAGAGAACAATGAATATGGCCTGATGCAGGAAGGATTCGGCCTGAAAGTTGTAAAGCTCGGCGAAAACGGCATCACGGAAAAGGACATTCTCGTTCACGACGCCCACTGCATGGACAACACCCTGCAACTGAAACTTGCCTTGATGGAAGGCCCCGACTTCCCGGTCGCTCTCGGCATAATCCGTGATGTGGAAGCACCTACCTACAACGACGCCGTTCACGAACAAATAGAAGAAGTATCTTCCAAGAAGAAGTATCACAACTTTGAAGAGCTACTGATGACAAACGATACATGGGAGGTAAAATAAGCCTTCATCACAATAATACTTTTTTGTTCATTATTTTATCCCCTTCACCAAGCCCCGAAAGGCAAAAGTGAAGGGGATTTTTATATTTTCCAATAAAAAAGGCCGTTTTTCTTTGATAATAAAAGAAATAATGTATATTTGCATCACATTGTTCACTTTTTATCATTCATACTTATGAATCAGGAACATCTCTTCGACCGATTTTCCCAGCAGGCCCTCCAGACCTTGCACAGGTATCGTGCGGTGATGTTCAGCCCTCCCTCCTATTACTAAAGATATGCCACGGCGGATTCTCCCCCCCCAAAAAAAAGAACAGACATCTGAGTTCAGGCATTTCCTCACTATGCTATACCCCATAAGAGATATGACTTCATTAACAAAAAAACAATGAGAATGTGTCAGACTTAAAAGCTTTTGCATCATGAATCAGGCATGGGCCACGTGTATCATAAACATGGTTCTTGCGAAACCCGCGCCTAAAAGAAGAAATATCGGTGTCTTGACATATCCTCATGAAACATTGGAAACAATATGGATACCACCAGACCAACCATAGCCGAAGTACAAGAATGGGTACTGAAGCTTTATGACACGTGCGAACAAACCATTACCGACGAAGAGCGTAAGGAACAGTATAAATACGCCGTCATGGTGCAACGTCCGCAAGACAAACGCTTTTTGGTGAAAATGCTGGACGAATCGTCGCAAATACGCGACCGCAAGAAACTGGCGACACGTATCAAAACGTTGATAGACCGCTACGGCATCCCTCAATTCCTGAATAAACGAGACGCTTTCCTCTTCAAAATGTACCAAACCTTCGGGCATCATTTCGACTTCATTGCCATACCTATTATAAAGAAGCGCCTTCGCATGGATACTTCCAAAGTCATCTTGGACGAAGCGCGGCCCAAGTTGACGGAACATCTGGCCGAACGGTTCAAGCAGAAGATAGGGCAGAACGTCAACCTGCTGGGCGAAGTAGTATTGGGCAACGGAGAGGCCGACCACCGCTACAACCACTATCTGGAAGCATTGGAAGCACCCGACATCAACTATATTTCCGTCAAGATATCCGGCATTTATGCGCAGACCCATGCGCTGAACTATGAAGAAAGCTTCCCCGAACTGGTAAACCGTATGTCCGCACTCTACCGGAAGGCAATGGAATTTCCTTATACGGACGAAAACGGGGTGAAGCGTTCCAAGTTCGTCAACCTCGACATGGAAGAATACAAAGACGCGCACTTCACCCTCAGGCTCTTCAAGGAGGTACTCGGCAAACCCGAATTCAAGAACTATTCGGCAGGTATCGTCGTACAAGCTTATCTGCCCGATGCCTACGACTTCCAGACCGAACTGCTGGAGTTTGCCAAAGCACGTGCGGCAGAGGGTGGCGCGTCGTTGAAGATGCGTCTGGTGAAGGGTTGCAACCTCGAAATGGAGACCGTCGTCTCCTCTTTGCGTGGCTGGCCCAACCCGATACGTACCAGCAAGACGGAGGTGGATGCCAACTACCTGCACCTGCTGGAGCGTGCCCTGCAACCCGAAAACGCCAAAGCGCTCCATTTAGGAGTGGCCTCACACAACTTGTTCACCATTGCATACGCCTACCTGCTCAGCCGGAAGTCGGGAAGTTCGGAATACATGACATTCGAAATGTTGGAAGGAATGGCCGACCATGTATGGCGGGCGCAGTCCATACTTGGCAACCATGTCATACTCTACGCCCCCGTGGTGAAGGACGAGCACTTCCTGAATGCCGTCTCCTATCTGGTGCGCCGTATGGACGAGAACACCGCTCCCGATAACTTCCTGACCCATTCCTTCAACCTGAAACCGGGAACCGATACATGGAACTTCCTGCAAAAGCAGTTTGAAGACGCATACCGCATGAAAGATACCCTCACCCACATGCCCACGCGCACACAAAACCGCCTGAAAGCCTATGCGCCTGTTCCGCCTTCCGATACGATGAAGAACGAACCGGACACGGATTTCGATCTGCTCCAAAATCAGGAATGGGTGCGGAACATCTTTGCCAAATGGAAGAAGTCGCCCGACGATACACCCGAAATCATACCTCTTCAGATAGGTGCCGAGACGGTGGTGTGCGAAAAGCGCCATCGGTACATGGACCGTTGTCAGGATGACGAGGTGTGCGTTTGCGAAATGTCGCAAGCCAACAGCGAACAGGTAAAGCAGATTATCGACATAGCCGAGAAAGACCCGGCAGGCTGGCGCAACACCACACTGGAGCAACGGCACCGCATCATGTATGATGCCGCCAACCGTCTGGCCGAGATGCGTGGCGACCTGATAGGCTGCATGTGTGCCGTGACCGGCAAGACCGTAGTCGAAGGAGACGTGGAAGTGTCCGAAGGCGTAGACTACGCCCGCTTCTACACCACCTCCATGAAGCCTTTTGCCGCACTGACCGACGTAGATATTACACCGAAAGGGGTCATACTCGTCATTTCGCCTTGGAACTTCCCCTGCGCCATTCCCATCGGCGGAATCGTAGCCGCGCTGGCAGGCGGCAACACGGTGATACTGAAACCCGCCACCGTGGCCGCTCCTGTGGCATGGATGTTTGCCAAAGCCTTCTGGGATGCCGGTGTGCCGAAAGAAGCCTTGCAGGTTGTCATCACAGACCGCGAAGCCTTGAATGTGCTCACCACCGCTCCCGCCATCAAGCACATCATCCTGACGGGTGGGCTCGAAACCGCAGAGAAGATTCTCAAGAATGCGCCCGCCAAGCCGCTTTCGGCCGAAACGGGAGGCAAGAATGCCATCATCCTCACTGCTTCCGGCGACCGCGACCATGCCATTATGAATATTGTCACTTCCGCCTTCGGCAATGCCGGACAGAAATGTTCCGCCTGCTCCTTGTTGCTGGTGGAACGCTCGGTGTATGAGGACAAGAATTTCCAAGACAAACTGAAAGACGCCGCCACCAGCATGAAGGTGGGTAGCGTATGGAATCCCGGAAACGTGGTAGGGCCGATGATTACCAATGAGAACGACAAGTTGTATAAAGCCTTGGAACTGGAGCCGGGAGAATCGTGGCTCGTACCGCCCCGCTTCATCGACAAGAAGAAATATATCCTTGCCCCGACGGTGAAATGGGGAGTGACCCCGAAGAGTTACTCGTTCAGGACGGAAATCTTTGCTCCGGTGCTGAGCGTAGTCTGCTTCGACAACCTGCAAGAGACCATCCGGTCCATCAACAACCTTGAATATGGTCTGACCTCCGGTTTGCAAAGCCTTGACGAGAACGAGCAGGCATTGTGGAAAAACACCATGTGTGCGGGCAACCTTTACATCAACCGAGGCATTACGGGAGCCATTGTGAACCGTCAGCCTTTCGGCGGCATGAAGTTCTCTGCCATCGGCGGCGGACTGAAAGCCGGCGGCCCGAACTATTGCAGCAGTTTCGTGAAGATAACGGACAAACCCGACAGCAATACCGACTACCGGAAGAGCTATGCGGAAGCTTTCGCGAAAGAGTTTGCCCATGCCCGCGACATCAACAACCTCTACGGCGAACAGAATGTGCTCCGCTATCTTCCGGTGGAACGCATGGTGCTCCGCCTATTCCCCGGCGACAGCAATGAAGAGGCAAGGATGATTGCCTTTGCCGCCCAAACCTGCCATACTCCGCTCGTCATCAGCTTCGGTGAGGATGACGACCGCACGGAAGCGCTGGCCTCGACCGGATGCCCGCTAAAGAAGGAAGACTTAAAGACCTTCTACGATTCGTTGGACAATTATTACCGCATACGCACTTGCAGCTCGGATATTCCGGATGGTTTCTATAAAGAAGTTTCCGCTATGAACATGTATGTCGCCACAGCTCCTCCGGTGAAGAACGGACGTGTGGAACTGCTTCATTACCTCAAGGAACAAAGCATCACGTTTGAGTATCACCGGTATGGAAGCATCACGGAAGTACCGCCGGTAGAGTGAAGCGGAACCGGATATCAGGAAGGAACGAAGCTTGGAATTGCTTTCCGAGATAAGATTTGAACACAGAGCCACGGAATTTTATGCTTGTCATAAACAAGAAATTCCGTTCCTCTGTGTTCTTTCTGTAAATGATGCCTATGCGTCGTCTGCATCAAAAAAAATAGTGCTTAAGAATCGGTTCTGTCATCCGTTCCCGGCAAAAACCTCTTCCCCCTTCAGCGTAGCCGAACTGGATTCCGTGATTTTCACCATCACGAAGTCTCCTATCCGGTGCTTGCCACGGTCGAAGACCACTACACGGTTCTGCTCCGTACGCCCGAACAGTTGGTCGCGGCTGCGCTTGCTCACACCCTCTACCAGCACTTCGTAGGTCTGACCCACACAACGGGCATTGGCTTCGGCGGAAAGACGGTTCTGAAGAGCGATGATTTCGTTCAGACGGCGAACTTTCACCTCTTCGGGCACATCGTCGGGCAGGTGCTTGCTGGCATACGTGCCGGGACGCTCGGAATATTTGAACATAAAGGCTGCATCGTATCCGCACTCTTCCATAAGCGAAAGAGAAAGCCGGTGGTCTTCCTCCGTTTCGGAATGGAAACCAGAGAAGATGTCGGTAGACAAACCGCAATCGGGGATGATGCGACGGATGGCGGCCACACGCTCCAGATACCACTCACGGGTATATTTGCGGTTCATCAGCTTCAGGATGCGGCTGCTACCGCTTTGCACCGGCAGGTGTATGTGTCTGCACACGTTGGGCATATCGGCAATGACCTGTAAGGTTTCGTCGCTCATATCCTTGGGGTGCGAGGTGGTGAAACGCACACGCACGCCCGGTGCGGCCTCGGCCACGATACGAAGCAACGCAGGGAAGCCTACCACCGTTCCGTCGGGCCTTTCAAAACGGTAGGAGTTGACGTTCTGCCCCAGCAGGGTGACTTCCTTATATCCTTTCGCCACGAGATCGGTCACTTCGTTGAGGATGCTCTCCACGTCGCGGCTGCGCTCGCGCCCGCGGGTGTAGGGCACAATGCAATAGGTGCAGAAGTTGTTACAGCCGCGCATAATGGATACGAAACCGGAGATATGGTTTCCGCAGATGCGCGAAGGAATGACGTCCCGGTAGGTTTCGGTGGTAGAAAGTTCCACGTTCATCGCTTTCTCGCCGGCCTCTACCGCCGCAATCAGCTCCGGCAGGGTAAGGTAGGCGTCGGGGCCTACCACCAAATCGACGTGGTGGTTGGTGATGAGGTCGTCTTTCACACGCTCGGCCATACAACCCAGCACACCGACTATCAGCCCTCGCCTCTTCTTTCTGAGCGAATGGAAAAACTCCAGCCGGTTCAGGATTTTCTGCTCCGCATTGTCGCGTATGGAGCAGGTGTTCATAAACACGGCATCGGCCTCTTCCAGCGTCTCTGCCACGGAGTAGCCCGCCATCTGCATGACGGAC
This sequence comes from Prevotella heparinolytica, assembly GCF_002998535.1. Classification (NCBI taxonomy): domain Bacteria; kingdom Pseudomonadati; phylum Bacteroidota; class Bacteroidia; order Bacteroidales; family Prevotellaceae; genus Prevotella; species Prevotella heparinolytica. Next base: position 2,124,956 of record NZ_CP027234.1, read on the forward strand.
GCGATTACTTCACTGTCTGCCACATTCATCTGGCAGCCATAGGTTTCGATAAACAATTTCTTGTTTTCATCGGCAGTTGCAGATTTAAAGTCTGCTCCCGTTACTTTTTCCATACTTGTCTTTATCGTTATTGATTTGCAAACTGCCTCTTTCGTGGCTCGAACAGACAGATTTTCAAGCACAAAAGAGTGTGCAAAGATACGTCCTTCCCCGAAAATAAAGAAACGCTTTTCATTTTATTATGCGATTCGCTCCACTTTGCTTCGCGAAAGTCCGTCCGCGCCGTGCGGATATCCGTGCGCACGGCGCGAACAGAAATTGATTCAGGCAGAGAACAAGTTTACTCCTTGTCACACACATTTTTCCTCAAACCGGCATTAAACCATCATCTATTCAGCGTTTTTAATTAGTGTTAATTACACAAACTTTTCTACTTTCAATTTGGTATTAAAAGATATTATTCACAAATTTGTGGAATGAAAGAAACATTAGATTTTTTCATAGTTAAGGTTTAGGTTAAAAAAAGGGGAGCTGTGAAGCTCTCCTTTTTATTTATCCGCTCTTGGGTAGTAGTCCCAGCCCACAACTTTAGCAAGATTATGCCCACACTTTAGGAACCGCAACCCCACACTTGATGAGACGTATGCCCGCACTTTAGGAAAGACAAGCCCGTACTTCAGAAAGCATCAGCCCACACCTCAAGGGAGGCCGATCAAGGAAATGCCAAATAGCTAACCGGACTTTTCAGACTGCCTCTTTTTAATGATTACATCCGCCGAAAGCAAAGATAAATTGCACTTCACAGCTAAAAAATAGCCGGATTCGTTTGTTCTACTTTCGGTTTGCATTATCTTTGGGGAAAAATAAAAGAGCAATATGGAAGATTTCTTCAAATTCCTGTTAGTTATGTCTGTCATTGTAATCGGAATCGTCAAGCAGTTCAAGAAAGAGGCTCAAAAGAACGCTGACAAGAAACCTGCCATGCCTATGCCCGAGGCAAACTTCCCGTTGCCCGAATATCAGAACGAAGATACCGACAGAGACTTTATCCCCGAGGAACCCGAAACAGAACCGGAATTCATGCAGCGGCCGTCTGCAAAACCCAACAAGCAGCCACGCCACAAAAAGCAGCCGTTCCAATCAAAAACTTCTGTTTCGTCGCCCTCTTCCATCAATGCCTCCCCTCCCCCGATATCAGACCCACAGGACTGCGACGACACTTCCGACTTCGGCATCCATTCGGTAGAAGAAGCCAGAAAAGCATTCGTCTGGTCAGAAATACTCCAACGGAAATACTGAACAGCAAACAAAGGGCGATTGAGGTGACTCAGAACCGACCGGCATGAAAACAGCTGAGGAATCCTTGAAAATCTTTACACGAAAAATAACAGTTATATTATGGCACTTAATCACATTTCGGCAGCAGAAGCTGCAAGCCTCATCAAACATGGCTACAACATCGGCTTGAGCGGATTCACACCCGCAGGAACAGCCAAAGCCGTTACGGCAGAATTAGCAAAAATAGCAGAAGAAGAACATGCTAAAGGGAATCCCTTCCAAATAGGCATCTTTACCGGTGCTTCCACGGGAGACTCTTGCGACGGCGTTCTGGCACGTGCCAAAGCCATCCGCTACCGCGCACCCTACACCACCAACTCCGACTTCCGCAAAGCCGTGAACAACGGCGAGATAGCCTACAACGACATACACCTCTCGCAAATGGCACAAGAAGTACGCTACGGCTTCATGGGCAAAGTGGACATTGCCATCATCGAAGCCTGCGAAGTGACACCCGACGGCAAAATCTACCTGACAGCTGCCGGCGGCATCGCCCCTACCGTATGCCGGTTGGCCGACCGGATTATCGTGGAACTGAATGCCGCCCACAGCAAAAACGCCATGGGGCTGCACGACGTTTACGAACCGCTCGACCCTCCCTATCGCCGCGAAATACCCATCTACAAGCCGAGCGACCGCATCGGACTGCCTTATATTCAGGTTGACCCCGAAAAGATTGTCGGCGTAGTAGAGACCAACTGGCCCGACGAAGCACGTGGCTTTGCCGACGCCGACCCGCTGACGGATAAAATCGGACAGAACGTGGCCGACTTTCTGGCTGCCGACATGAAACGCGGAATCATTCCCTCCACCTTCCTGCCCTTGCAATCGGGTGTGGGCAACATTGCCAACGCCGTGCTGGGTGCATTGGGAAGGGACAAGACCATCCCTGCCTTCGAAATGTACACGGAGGTTATTCAGAACTCCGTTATCGGACTGATTCGCGAAGGCCGCGTGAAGTTCGGCAGCGCCTGTTCGCTGACCGTGACCAACGACTGTCTGGAAGGCATATACAATGATATGGACTTCTTCCGCGACAAGTTGGTTCTCCGTCCGTCGGAGATATCTAACAGCCCCGAAGTGGTGCGTCGCCTGGGAATTATCTCCATCAACACCGCCATCGAAGCCGACCTTTACGGAAACGTGAACTCCACCCACATCAGCGGCACGAAGATGATGAACGGTATCGGAGGTTCGGGCGACTTCACACGCAATGCCTACATCTCCATCTTCACCTGCCCGTCCGTAGCCAAGGAAGGCAAAATCAGCGCCATCGTGCCAATGGTTTCGCATGCCGACCACTCGGAGCACGACGTCAACATCATCATCACCGAACAAGGTGTGGCCGACCTCCGTGGCAAGAGTCCGAAAGAACGTGCACAAGCCATCATCGAGAACTGCGTTCACCCCGACTACAAGAGCATCCTTTGGGATTACCTGAAACTGACCGACGGGAAAGCGCAAACGCCTCATGCCCTGCGTGCCGCACTGGCAATGCATGCCGAACTGGCCAAAAGCGGAGATATGAGGAACGTGGACTGGGCGCAGTATAAATAAACGCCCCTTCTGAATTCGGCATATCGGAACAGGAAAAAGGTCTGTCAAAAAAACGGAAAGCCCCGATAGCTTCGTGATGCTATCGGGGCTTCCTTTTCATAAAACCGCTCTTCGATTCTCCTTTCTTATTCGGCCAAGATACCTATTTCCGCTCCCGACGCATAATCCTGCCCGTGTTGCTCGCTCAAAGCCATGAAACGGATGTAGCGTGCTTTCACCGGTTTGTCAAAGCGTACGGTCTTTTCTTTCCGGTCGTTCTCGAAGCTGCCTTTAGCCACGGGATCGCTCCAAGTTTTGCCGTCGGTACTGATCAGGATGCTGTAGTCCTTCACGTTTCCGTTGTCGCTGTCCTGCCGGGGCAGGTAAGTGACGCCTTTGATTATCTTCGCATCCTTGGCATCCAAATCTATCCAATGCGGATATTTGGCAAGGGTCACGGAGTACATGGTATGCCAAATGGTTCCGGCATCTCCGTCGGTCAGGTTCGTGGCTTCTCCGCCATCGGTTTCCTGACTGCTGGCGTTTATCACTTCAGCCTGCACTTTCTCTATCTTGCCGAATGTTTGCGATGCCTTGATGCCGGGAGTCGACTTGAACCATGCCGTCACGTTGCCGCCTTCGCGCATCGGGATAGGAGCATTGTAGGTTCTCGCTTTCTTTTCTTTCCCCACAGTGTAGCATATCTCGGCTTCGGGGCGTGTGGATACGAATGTCACATCGCCTGCTTCGTTGCGCACGATGTTCAGCGGAATCTCTCCGCCGGCAGCCACTTGTGCGGCTGCACTCAGGTCGTGCGCTGCCGGACGGATGATGAAACCGAACGAATGCTGGCCTGCCAATATTCTGTCGTGTTTCAACGGGCCGCCTTGCCCGCAACTGTTTCCGCCCAATCCGGTAACTCCCAAGTCGAGATGCAGATAAGTGCCCGTCACCTCCGGAAGCTGATAAGGATGCCCCGCCAGAATCATCTCTGTGGCTGTATATTGCAAGGGTGCCACAGACATCTTGCCGCCGGTAGCGATGAATTGCGCTCCTGCGCCTGCCTCATCGGTCAACGCACACCAACGCACGTCTTCATGGTTTGCCATGTCTTGCGGCTTGGGGAAATTGGCAAATTCATCCGCCACCTTGTTGCGGTGTATCTCGATGAACTGCCCCGTCTTACGGTCGGGATAGTTCTCGACAGGCCCGCGACCGTAGTACGTAAAGTTCTCGTATTTCTGCGGAAGTTTCATCACATAGCCCAAGCGTGGAAGTATCAGCGTAGGACGGTTGGACGTAATGCCTGCCTGAAGTTCTATCGAACCGTCGCGATAGACCGTCCATACCTGATTGGTGGTAAATTTAAAGTCGTTCTCGCCGAACTTCCGGTCGGTCAGTTCCTCTATCTTGTTCTTACCGCTGGATGTTCCGCCCAGAATGCGTGCGGCATTGGGAGCCTGGGATTCCACGGTGAAGGCCAATACCACAGCCCCGTCGGCACGTTGCATGGTGGTGGCGCGCACCACCTTGTGTTGCAGGTTGTGCAACCCGTTTTCAAACCAACCGGCATACACCCAGTTGTCGTTGTTGACGAAAGCACGGAAAGCATCCAACTTCGGCCCGTTTCCATCGGCAATGATAGTCTCGCCCTTGTATTTCAAGCGATGAATGCTTCCGGTTTGCATGTCGAAACAAGCTTCGAAATCCTTACCTTGTACGTCAGTGAAACGTCCGTCCGTCTTGCCGGTAATGAGCTCTCCGGTATTTGCGGTCAACGTACCCATGCCGGGCAGATTGCTTGCCGGCTTCAAGGGGAGTTGCTCCTCCGCCATCACATAGCCCTTTTCCGCCCAAGGCTGCGCCTCTTTCAAGAGGAACTGTACTTTCACGAAATATTCGGCGGCGGGTTTCAACGTTTCATATTTATAAGGAATCCGCACGAGAGCGCGGCTGCGTGGAGCAACTGCAACGTGAGGCAGCATGCCGTTCTGCACCTCCACACCGTTTTCGTAAAGCGACCAACGCACTTCATAGTCGCCGAGGTCTTTGAAATAGTATTTATTGAAGATTTCAAAACTGCCCTTCTGCACATCTTTGGCTTGCACACCGATATGCTGATATACTTTCTTCACCTCATAGTATTGCGGTTTGGGCTCGAGGTCGGCAAAGACGATGCCGTTCATCACGAACTGCCCATCGTTGGGCGTATCGCCGAAGTCGCCGCCGTAAGCCATGTATCGCTTGCCGTCGGGGGTATAGTTGTACATGGCTTGGTCCACCCAATCCCAGATGGCAGCACCGCAGAAGAAGTTGGTCGATTCGATGGCTTCCCAATAATCCACCAGATTACCCACGGCATTGCCCATGGAGTGTGCGTATTCCGAAATGTGGAAAGGATACTTGATGTCGTACTTCCCTTTCACGGCCTCACGTGTCCAAGCGATGGAGGGATATTGGTTGGAACCCATATCCACAATATCGTTGTTACGCTCGTATTGTACCGGCCGCGAGCGGTCGAAAGTCTTCAGGGCATTGTAGGCGGTCACGAAGTTCTTTCCCGGCCCGGCCTCGTTGCCCAGCGACCAGATGGCGATAGAGGGGTGATTGACATTGCTGTGCACCATCTCCATCACGCGTGCCACGTGCGCCTTTTCCCATTCTACGGGGTGAGACAGGGATGCTTTGCCGTAATAATACTGATGCGATTCCAAATTGGCTTCATCTTCCAGATAGATGCCGTATTTATCGCAAAGATAGTACCAATAAGGGTCGTCGGGATAGTGCGAATTGCGCACGTGGTTGATGTTGGCACGTTTCATCAGCATCATTTCCTTCTCCATCTGTTCGCGTGTGATGGCATGTCCCAATGCGGGATTCGTCTCATGGCGGTTCACACCTTTCAGTTTCACCGTTTTCCCGTTGATGTAGTAATAGCGTCCGGCCAGTCCGAATTCGTCTTCAGAAGCCGGCGTGTCCTTGATTTCCACTTTGCGGAATCCCACATAGGCAGAAACGGTTTCCATGGTGCGCCCTTTCTTGTCTTTCAGTTCGCCCACCAATGTGTAGCGGTGAGGCGTCTCTGCCGACCACAGCAGAGGTTTCGGCAGTGCCAGTGTGGTTTCACAGGTGACGACGCCCTCTTTGCCCACGGGCACGATGGAAGCAACGGCCGCAACATTTGCCAACGGCGTGTTCTCGTCCGAATAAAGCTTGTTGGCATAAAGCGAATAGACCATGCTGTAGCCTTTTGCCTCTTTCTTGTCCAGATTGCGAATATCGGCCTTGATGGAGAGTGTACCCTCGTCGAAGGCGGAATTCAGGTCGGGGATAACCACCAAGTCGCGCACATGCAGCTTCGGAACGGAGGTGAGTGCCACCGTACGGAAGATTCCTGGCAGGCGGAACATATCTTGCGCTTCGAGGAAAGAAGCGTCGGAACTACGATAAACAGCCACGGCCACCGTGTTTTTTCCGGCTGTGAGGTAAGGAGTGATGTTGAAGCTCGCCGTGTTTCGCGAGTTTTTGGAGAAGCCCACGTATTGCCCGTTTATCCAAAGATAAAAGAAAGAATCCACCCCGTCGAAGTTAATGAATACTTTGCGGCCGTTCCAGCCGGCAGGCAACGTAAAATCACGGCGGTAAGACCCCACTTCGTTGCGATGCTTGTAGGTGGTCCAGTGGGCAGGCGGTGTGCGCATCACTCCTCCGCGCCAGTCGTCCACCGCCACTTTATGCTGGAAAATGACAGGCTGGTTCACGTAGATGGGCGTGCCGTACTTCTGCGTGCCGTCTTTCTGTATGCCGTAAATGTTCCAGCTCGAGGGCACGTGGATGTCGTCCCAAGCCGACACATCATAGTCCGTGCGTTGGAAGTCTTTCGGACGCTCATCGGGATTGGGCACCCACTTGAATTTCCAGTCACCGTTGAGACTCATCCAATAAGCGCTATGCTCCGGCAAAACTTTGCGGGCGGAGACAACGTCGGCAAAGGAAAAGAAAGTGGCGCGAGGTTGCTCTTTGTTCAGGGCCAATCGCTCGGGCGACTCCCATTCCTTCCCGTCGGGTGCTTGGACTAACGCGTATTGAAATCCGCCCAGACTGTCTCGAACCGCGAATGCTGCCGAAACAAACGACTCAAACAACAAAATGATGACAAGTAGCTTTTTCATAAAATTAAAAGATTGTTTCTGTATCAAAATGGTTAGAATTTATTTTAAAGGTTCTCACTCGTTATATACTTTCAAGTTCCAGATTATGCTGTTGAATGTCCCGGCTTCCTTGAGCGGGAACAGAAGCGTACGTACATAATACATCTTCTTTATCTTCTGACTATCGTTTTGCACGAAATCGCGGCGCAGGATGTTGAGTTCTTCCCGCAACTTGCCGTCTACATAAAGCCGTGTCGATTTATTGTCCCCTTCGATGGAAATGGAGACTTTCTCACCCGGCATCACCCGGTAGTTGAAGGTATTGAGATAACCATCGCGCGCAAAGCCCATCATTCCACTTATTGGGTCGGCAAGGTAGAATTCGGCATCGGGCGAGCGGAACAGCACGGCTCCTTTCGACTCTTCGCGTCCTTCCACATCAAAGGAAACACGATAACCGTATCCTATTTCGCGATAAGGGGTGGTAAAGCCCGGTTTCAGTTCGGAGAGTTCGTACACCAATCCTTTCGTCGAACCGATACGCCCCAGCCGGTTTACTCCCGGAGCTTCGCTCAACGCCAGCCTCTTTTCTTCAAAATCATCGTAAGACCAAGAAATGTTTTCGCCCGTCCACATCTTGACAGCCAATGTTTGCAAAGCCGGATACGTGCGATGGTGAATATCTTGCACCGAAATACCGTTCCCCACATGGTCGTTCCATACGGCGAACATGCCCCCAAGCAAATTCGGATGACGTTCCTCTATCTTTACGGAATTGATTTGCGCCGGTGTCCAGCTCTCATACAAGCGCTTCGTATTCAAGTAGTCGTAATAGTATCCGGCAGCAGGTACGATATACGTCAGTCCGTCGGGAATACTGACTAATTTGTAGCCCAAGTCGAGCATCTCAAGCGGATTGGCATAATCATTAGACCAAGCATCCATAACAACATTGTCTACTTTCACCGGGGTGCTGCCTTTGGCATGCGTCAGCGATCCCCAAATAACGGCCTGCTTGCCGAAGCTCTCCACATATCTGATGTAGCGGTCGGTAAAAGCCCTGAACCGTTCCACCACAGCTTTGTCTTTGTTGGAATACTCGTCCGTGCCGATGTGCACCTGCGGTCCTCTGAATACGGGTTGCTCTCCTTCCAGATATTCCTTAAACAGCGCATCCACAAAGGTATAAGTTTCCGGGTTGAACAGGTCGAGATGATCCATGCCATACTCTTTACTGCCGATGGACGGTTTGTACCGGGTAAACGCCAACGCATGCGCGGGCACGTCTATCTCGGGGATGATATTGATGCCCATCTTTCCGGCCTCTTCCTGCAAGGCTATAAATTCCTTTTTGGTGTAGTGCCCGTCTCTTGCGGTCAGCCCCGGATAAGTGTCGCACTCCAAACGGAAAGCGGCATACGTCTTGTTCCAATCGTTTTCAAAGTATTCTTTGAAACCATTATCGTTGAGATGCACCTGCAAAGTGTTCATCTTGTAGTAGGCCATCACTTTGAGGAGGTCTTTTAGATAGGCCATCGGTATGAACTTACGCCCGCAGTCTATCATGAAGCCGCGCACATCATAATCGGGGCGGTCGGTTATCGTGCCTTTGGGCAGCCGATGCTGTCCGTCTTGTTCGGCTATTTGAAGCAGGGTGCGGGTAGCCCAATACAATCCCTTTGCATGCGAAGCAGACACTTCTACGCTTTCGTCAATCCGGATGCGATACCCTTCTTCACCCAAGCCGAGCTTAGATGACAATCGAAAACGAACACAGCCTTTCGTCCCGGCATCGGGCATTATCCTGGGAGCGAAACCGAACATCAGTCCACAATCATCGGCAAACAGCTTCGCCACTTCGGCCACGCCAGGATTGCTTGCATCAAAAGCAAGCCATGTTCGTCCGGTAAAATCAAAATAACCCTTTCCCCCTTTCCATTCTTTCAGTTCGGGGATAGTAAAAGGCTTGGGATTATTCTCTGCCCATGAAGTGGAAAAAGAGAGAAACAAGGCTGCAACAGTTATCAACAATCGGATGTTTTTAAGGGTAATCATGGTATCTCTTATAAATGGTTATGAATATTTTTCGCAAAAGGTTTGCTCATAAGATTATAAGGTGTAAAGATTATAAATCCCCACAAGAAATTATACTTATGGGGATTTAGTTTATATAGTATTAACTATTTATCAATACCCGTCGTTCTGGGTCAGTTGCGGATTCTTGTCACGAGCCGACTGCGGAATGGGCAGATAGCGGTAGTGGGATTTGAAAACTCGCTCTTCAATCAATCGTTCTGCCTTGCTTGCATTGGGATTAATGGTCGCGCGCATCTCGGCGGGAACTGAAGTATCCATGGAAACTGTGCCGGCAACACGCAACCGACAGAGTGAACATAAATAATCAAGCAGTAATACATAAATGTATATTTCATAAAACTTAGCTTGTAAAATATATTATATAAGCCTACAAAGCAAGTTTATTTAACAAACAAAAATTAAGTGGTAATTAATAATTATTAGGATCATTGATTATATAGTAATTTTTCCCTCTTGATAGAAGAATCTGTTTGCTTACAGCAGTATTAACAATATATTTAGGAGTATAAGTACGAGATGAAGTAACTGTTTTTCTTTTCCCATTATAATCGTATTTAATAGTTACAGTTATTACCACTAAGTCATTATTATTATATTCTGTACCCCAATCATAAAATACACTATATCCATATGGTACAGGCTGAGTAGATGGATTAGAAACTTGCCCTATTGATTTTTGTGTTGTTAACACCGACTCTTTTACAATTATTGAACTATCAGAATATATCAAATCTGGATTATCTTCCATTGAAATATCTGAATCTGTGTTAGCTTTACTTTTTTTGCTATAATCAATAATGCTAGCTGTCATTTCATATGAGACTATATAAGGCTTAATATTAGGGTTTATTTCTATATGGTATTCTATAGGTCTTGTTAAGTAAGGAGGGTACAAAGAATAGTCTCCAGAGTAGGTTTTATCAAGTGCAGAATATTGACTTACATAAATAATAGGAGTATCTTTTAATGTCCAAACCCCTAAATACCGATCTTCAGTATTATCGGTAGTCGAAGAGTTAGGGATAATGCTAGATACACTATTGTCTTTAGACATTTTATTATTCATAATATCATAAAAATTCAAAAGCCCGATAGGTGCTGATGCACCTGTAGTAACTGTTAGAGAAGAACCTGTTAAATTCATAGTTCCATGAGAAGTCAAATGTACTTCTTGAGTATCTGTACTCGTTGTAGATCCAAATATAAAATTTAACCCTTTAGAGATAGCAGAAGCATAATCACTTTTCGGAATGTCTGCCAAAGCTCTGAGAATCTTGGAACCAAAGGAGGGTTTCCCACCACTAGCATCATCTGCCTTTTTTGATTTCTCATATAGTTTGTCAACTAATGATTTTGCACCTTTCCCAGCTATAGTAGAGATACCACTAGTTATTCCACTCTCTTTAGACATCGTTTTGACTATTGTTCCCTCTATTGTAGATTCGGTTTTTCCATCAAAAGAAAAAGAGGATAATTGTTTATTGTAAGTTGAAAGAGAAAAATTTATATTTTTATAATCTTTGGTATACGGTACTTCTATTTCAAATCCATTCCAACCAAATTGAAAACCGTTTGAAGGGTCATTTATTGCATTAGAAAGACTAATAAAAGAGTTTTTTCTAGACGAATTATCTGGTAAAGCAATATAATCATTTAAATTAAAGAGAGAGGTAGATGCGCCATTCATGGAAGTAAAGTACCATAAGGCTCCATTTGGACCAAAGAAATCAAATTCATTATAATAGAAAACTTTTAAGAAGCCGGTTAATTGATTATAGAAAAATAGATAGTTAGTTTTAGGTCCATAATTTAATTCTTTAAATGTGTGAAACAGCATAACCCATCCATCTTCTTTTTTAATGTCTTTGGCAAATTCGTCGGTAGTAATAATATTAGCTCCAGCTACCCAAGGAGCTAATATCTTTTGATTGTTAGAAAAAACAATAGTTTCTTGGTGTTCCCAATCATCAATTAAAAGAGGATTAGTCAAAGATTGACCATTAGTAATACCACGCGTTATTACTTGTTGGCTTATATTTTGTTCTAAAAGAACATTGTCACTACATGCAGTAAAGAGTACAATTATCGTACTCAACAAATAATTTCTCATATTTTTCATAATAGGTGTTTTAAAGTTATTTGAATAAGCTCTTTAAATTTAAGAAAGGACAAGAGATAAAGAGCTGTTTATTTTTAATTATCAAACAAATGTAAGTTACAATTATATATCAATAAACAGTTCTTTATCTTTTATAAATCACATTTTATCAATACCCATCATTCTGACTCAATTGCGGATTCTTACTCAATATTGTTAACCGGATTGGCAGATAACGATTATGAGCTTTAAATGTGCGCTCCTCTATAAGACCAAGTTCGGGAGATGCATTCACGTTGATTGTAGCTCGCATTTCAGGAGCTACAGATGTATCCATTGATACCGTTCCGACAACACGATTTAGCTTTCCGTTCATAACCTTTTCTGCCACCATCTTTCCGTCAGATGTTTTCCAACGAACAATATCGGCACGTCTCAATCCCTCACCGGCAAACTCTACGGCACGCTCACGTCGAATAAGCTCGCGCAGTTTCTCTTTTGTAGCATACTTATTCTTATCCACTGCAGGCATACCAGCACGAGCACGAACTTCATCCAAAGCATCATAAACACCGGCAGAAGGTCCGTTCAATTCGTTTTCCGCTTCAGCCAGAGTGAGTAACACCTCTGCATAACGGAATACGATAGGACATGCTTCCGTATCCCAAACACCTGTGGCATTATACTGAGTGATGGGATCTAAATATTTCGCCCATGTCAAAGCTGTTTTTGAGGCATTGTTGGCAGCCAAAGTGTAATTTGCATTTTTCTTTCCTTCTATTTCTTTGTCTAACGTATTGAATACGATTACCGTACCGTCATCTTTAGTAAAGTCACAGCCGGGATAGTAAATGGTCATGCTCATCCGAGGGTCACGGTTGACGTAAGGATGAGTGGGGTCGTAGCCTGAACCGGCTTCACCAGTAGTAAGCCCGGTAGACATTTCATATTCATCCACCAAATTCTGTGTGGGAACGATGGATGACCAACCACCATCGCCATTGTTGTACATCTGTCCAATAGTACCTAACGTTTTCGTGTTAGGTATGTATTGGACAGACAAGATGATTTCTTGAGATCTTTTACCGCTGATGCGGAACAAATTACTGTAATTGCTTTCTAGAGAGTACTGTTTCAGTGCTTTGATTTTCTCGGCACGGTCTTTGGCTGTAGCCCAATCACCATAATACAAAGCCTCGCGCATTCTTAAAGCTAATGCAGCACCTTTGGCAACACGACCAAGAGCAGCAGGCCGATCGTTCAAATCAGGAGTACATTCGTCCAATTCTTTTTCAATAAACGCACGAACTTTGGCTTCGGTGTCACGAGGCACTTTGGCTTCATCGGCAGTCATGTAGTTTTCAATGATGGGTACACCACCATACAGCCAGTTCATTACGAAGTACTGATAAGCACGCAAAAAACGTACTTGGGCAATCAAATCTTTTTTTACTGCTGCATCGTTGAAAGCGATTCCTTCTATATTTCCAAGGAATGTATTGCAACGACGGATAATAGAAAAGTCATAGAAATTTGCTTCTTGATCACTTCCAACGGCAGTGCCGTTGCCATAGGCCGTAAAACCTTCCCAAGGGAAGTTATTGTAGCCAAAGTCGGACATACAATCCAAGTAAAGCAGTGTTTCACCGGACTCCCAACCGTCATAACAGCCTACTACAAACTTTTGTGCATCTTCCTCTGTCTTCCAAGTAGTGGAAGGCGATAGCGCATCATAAGGAGTCGTAGTGAGAAAATCATTGCATGAGGTGGCGCTCAAAGCAACCATTCCTGCCAATATGTAGTTTTTGATACTATTCATAATACATACAGATTTAGATTATTAGAAAGAAAGATTAATACCAAACGCATGAGTACGCAATAACGGATAAGAAGACAGACGCTGGCTGGTGGCTTCCGGGTCGATATTGATTTTCATGCTGTCTATGGTAAACAAGTTTTCTACAGAGTAGTAGATGCGCAGATTCTGCACGCCCAATGAGCCTAACCATTCTTTCGGGAAGGTATAACCCAACTGCAAGTTCTTCAGACGCAGGTAGCTGGTGTTCTGCAACCAGAATGTGGATGGTACGTTTCTTGAACTGCTCGGCGAATTGGTATCGGTGAAGATACGAGGCATCTCTGCATTGTCGGGATTGAATGTCCATGACTTCTTCCAAATGGAAGCCGGATGTCCGGCATCACCGGAGAAAGCACCGTATACTTCGTAAGCATCAAACAAACGTGCTACCTTGGCTGCGCCATTGAACATCAACGAAAGATCGAAGTCTTTGTAGCCGACATTTAGGTTCAAACCGAATGTATATGCCGGTTCGGGGCTGTTGCAATAAACTTTATCGTTCTCGGTCAATTTCCCATCACCGTCCGTATCTGCATATCGAAGGTCGCCGGCTTTGAGTTTGCCGCCACCAAGTTTAGGGCTGTATTTAGCTGTATAGGCATCAGCTTCTTCTTGTGTTCTAAAGAAACCATCTGCTTTATACACGTAATATGCATCAATCTTATCGCCTACATGATTACGCTGGTAATATCCCTTATCCTTATCTATGTGTTGGTCTTTTAATGCTATGTCGCTTGCAAATCCCAAATCCAGAATCTCATTCTTGTTGTAAGTAAAATTGGCAGCAATGCCCCATCTCCAATCACCGGACCTGTCGTTATAGCTTACGTTCACTTCCACACCACTGTTGCGCATAGCTCCCACATTGTCTTTATAAGCGTCCAATGCAAATTCATTGGGAACTGTTACGTCCATGATGATGCCTGTGGTTTTGCGGTTGTAATAGTCGATGGTAGCGTTGATTCTATTATTCAGGAAACCTAAGTCCAGACCGATGCCCCAAGTGGTTGCCTTCTCCCACGAAATGGTGGACAGGCGATATTTCTTCTGATAGTAGCCACCGTTCAACGAACCGTCAAAGGGATAAGTGGCATCCAGGTTGTAAGTGTTTAAAGCCGGATAGTAATCGTCCAAAGCATCCTGATTGCCCAGCATACCCCAAGAGGCGCGAATCTTCAAAGTGCTCAACCAGTTCTGGGCATCTTCCATGAAAGCTTCTTCGCTCATGCGCCATGCGGCAGAGAAAGAGGGGAAATATCCCCAACGGTTGCCTTCGGCAAAGCGTGAAGAGGCGTCCGAACGGATATTAGCCTCCAGCAAATACTTACCCGCATAATCGTAGTTGACGCGGGCAAACCAAGATATCATGGCAAGTTCACGAGTGAAACCCTCGTTCTTCTGAGTGGAGCTGTCGCCGGCATTCATGTCGGTCAGGTCGTTGTTCGGGAAGTTTTTACGAGAGGCTCTCTGTTCTTTGTAGTTATATTTTTCGGTGTGCCAACCTAACAATCCCTTCAGGTTGTGCTGTCCGAAGTTCTTGTCATAATTCAGGAGGACGTCATAATTGGTACGATTCCATTTGTAGAAGCGTTCGTCCAAAGAATTGGGGTCGGACTTCTTGTTTTCGTTGTATTGGATGAACTTCTGAAAATACCGGTAGTTTTGCAGGTTGTGTACGTATGCGCCGCTCATGGTCAGCTTCAGTCCGTCCATGATTTCATAGTCCAATGCAGCCATGCCGGTGAAGTTGTAATTGTCTCTCGTCACCTTCATGCCCGAATCCAGCCATGCGATGGGGCTTCCGTCGGAGATAGTGCCCCAAGTTCCGTTGTCGTTGCGTGCCACAATCCAAGGAGCGATGAGGTTCAACTGGCGAATAATCTGGTCGGAGCTGCCTCCTGCATAGGCAGAACTGGCATCGGTGTACTCGTTTTTGATGAAAGCCAGATTCATGCGTGCGGTGAAGCGCTTGGATAGTTTCATGTCGAGGTTGGTGCGGGCGTTGAATTGTTCGCGTCCGGCGTTGGGAAGAATACCGGTCTGGTTC
Organism: Prevotella heparinolytica; assembly: GCF_002998535.1. Taxonomy (NCBI): domain Bacteria; kingdom Pseudomonadati; phylum Bacteroidota; class Bacteroidia; order Bacteroidales; family Prevotellaceae; genus Prevotella; species Prevotella heparinolytica. The sequence goes on from NZ_CP027234.1 coordinate 2,140,081, forward strand.
AGATATCCGATGGACGCCATATAAGAAGCATTTTCGGCACCACCGTTGATGTTTACATTATGGCGGTGCTGAACACCGGTCTTATAGGCCAAATCATACCAATCCGTATTGGGATATTTGGGGTCTGTGCCATCGTAGAATTTTTGAATCTCTTCGTCGGTGAAGCGCTTGGTTTTGCCTTCTGCCGCAAGTACGTCGTTATACATAGAGGCATATTCGGCGGAACTCAGACGATCAATCATATTCGTGGCATTCTGGAAGCTGACATAGCCGCTGTATGATATCTGCGGTTTGCCCGTCTTTCCGCGTTTGGTGGTAATCAGGATAACGCCATTGGAGGCTTTTGAACCGTAAATAGCGGCCGAAGCGGCATCTTTCAGTACGGAGATGCTTTCGATGTCGTTAGGGTCGACGGCATTGAGCGTACCCGATTCCACACCATCTATCAGTATGTAAGGAGAAGCCGTGTTGAGCGTACCCGTACCGCGCACGCGAATGCTACCGTTGTCTTGTCCCGGCGCACCGTTTGTGCCCGTGATGGTGACACCCGGCATCAAGCCTTGCAAACCGTTGGTAAGGTTCTGTATGGGACGGTTCTGAAGTTCTTTGCTATCGACACTGGCCACCGAACCGGAAAGGTTGGCTTTCTTCTGCGTGCCATAGCCCACAACCACTACCTCGTGCAGCATCTCGGTGTCTTCTTTCAGGCGGATGTCATAGTTGCCGGCTGCATTCACCTTGACTTGGCTGTTGGTGTAGCCTATGTAGGAGATAATCAGCGTGGAGCCTGCGGGCACATTCAGCATGTAGCGTCCGTCAAGGTCGGTGATGGCACCGATGGTAGTGCCTTGCACCAACACGTTGGCACCGATGACCGGTTCGCCGGTATCGTCCGAGACGACACCCGTCACCCGCACCTCTTTCTTCTGTTGCCGGGCGGGCTCTTTTTTATTGAAAAGAGTGATTTGCAGGTTGGCAATCTCGAAACCGAGACCTGTGTTCTTCAGCAATTCTGTCACAGCTTTGCTGACGGTGGCCTGCTTCACGTTCATACTGACGGTTTGCTGCAAGTTCACTTGTTCGGCGTCATAGAAAAACGTATAGCCCGACGCTTGTTCAAATCTATTCAGGGCTGTTTGTAGAGATAGGTTAGAGAATTGAATGGAAATCGTTTTTTCAGCTTTTCCTGTCTGTGAAAAGACATTTAGAAAGCTCAATAATAATAGAGAAATTAGTAAGCACAGTTTTTTATTCATAGCTTTGTTTATTAGAAGTTAACTGTTGGGGCCTCTATGCTGGATAAGGAAAAGTTGCGGTTTTCCTTCCTCTCCGGCCCGGGTTAATTTTAAGGTTTTCGTGATGAAGGTACTGTCTGATAAGGATGGTACCTTCTGTTTTTCTTTTTCCGTGTCAACTCATAGGCATCTTGTTATTTTTTAAGATTAAACATTATTGGTCGATAATATCGTTTATTTTGCTTTACCGGCGGTTATCAGCAGTTTGTTGTTCTCATCAAACTGATAGTAAACGGGATTGATACGTGCTATCAGCCTCATGATTTCTTCCAGCGGCTCGTCGCGCAGAGTAAAGGTGTACAGATACTTGTCCGCCAGTTCGGGCGCCAGCTCTATCTCTACGTTGTACCACTTGGACAGGTATCTGGAGATGTATCCCAATGTTTTTTGGTTGAACACAATCTGTTTCTGTGCCCAAAGGCAATCGAAGTTCACATCTCCGCTTTCTATTTGCAGGGTGTTTGTCTGCCTGTCGAAAAGGGCTGTCTCACCCGGGTGCATCTTGCGGTTTTCGCACGAGGTTTCCAGTCCCACAGAACCCTCGATGAGGCTTATCTGCACTTTGCTTTGCTCCTCCATGTTGCGGATGTTGAACTTTGTTCCGTAAACGGTCAGTTTCACCCCGTCCATCTGCACCACAAAGGGATGCCGGGCGTCGTGCGACACTTCAAAGAAGGCCTCTCCGCTCATGCTCACTTCGCGGTTGCCACCGAGTGAGAGACGACGGTAGTTCAGCGAAGTGTTGTTGTGAAGCCATACTTTAGTGCCGTCGGCAAGCAACACTTGCGACTTTCCGTTCAAATTGGCAAACTGCACTTCCTGTGCCGCCATGTTCCGGGCTTCCCGCATCGTATAATAAGCAATGCCTCCCGCTATCACTGCCAATACAATGGAAGCTGCCGCCACGTAGCGCAGAAAGAAAGACATTCCCGACTGCTTCCGGCTTTTACGGTTCTCTGCCGTTATTTTCGTATTATATGCGGAAAGAGCCTCTGCCTTGCGTGCACACCCCTGCATTTTCCTAACGTCTAACCTCTCCCCTCTAACGTCTAACGCCTTCTCCTCGTGCATGCGTGCCTGCAACTTCCGCCAATAATACTCTTTGTCGGGGGTATATGTCCCGGTTTCTTTTTGGATGCCGGCCCATAATCGAGACAGTTGTTCGTAGAGGGCCCGATTCTCCGGCAGAGCAGTCCACTGCTCCAGCTCCCGTGCCTGCTCCTCATTTTCTTTGCGGCTCAGGCAGGCTATTATCAAGTCCCAAGGTATATGTTGCTTCATGTTTTCGTCTTGCTTTTGTTATATATGACACATGAAACGGGAAGAACCCTTACTGCAAGCAGAAAAAATCTCTATAACCTCATTCATGTTCTTCAATCCCCACACTTCATCATCCGTAACTCCACACTTCACCGTCTGCAATCCCACACCTCGTACTCGCCGTACCCTCACGTTGCGATGCATACGGTGCGGAACCTCAAAGAGGAAGAGGTATTTTCTATTCTTCTCTTTTCTGTTCTTTTCTTCTCTTCTCTATTACGCGCGCGAGGGAGAGTATATAGGATAACTCACTAAATTACTGCCTATTATCCCTCTTTTTCGCACTTCCCGAACTGCTTGCCGACTTCAATCCGGCAGACAGTCGGCTGCAAGTCCGTTCGGAAACACTGCCATTCGCTTAACGAAGAAACCAAACAAAAACAGAGTCAATATTTAAGCGCATATCGTTTTAAGAATAGCGCAATTCCTTTTTCAAAAGAAATAAAGAATAGTATCCTTATTCCCACAAATATTAGTATTTTTGCATAACATTGAGATTGTTATGCTTTTTACTGAAACAAAATATTTGGATTACAAGTTCCCAGAGCCGCAATATTTAGAGGCCAAATTTATTCTTCGAGGATGGATTGCACAATTTATTCCTGAAAATAAAAAGAGCATTTTCTCTAATTGAACCTAAAATCAATAATTATTTGAATCAATTTAAAGAGAAATCATTGAAAGAAATTAACTTTACATTCAAAAAGAATAGCTATAAAGCTCTTGCTGATGTAATTTATATTGTAAATAATGCAATAATCATTTCTATGTATATAACTAAATAGTTATCAAAGAGTAGCTCATCGCCTCACCAGACAAATGGAGTTCTCCCCCCTTTTCCTCTATCTACGTGCTTATTGGGCAACATTATGCAATAAATACTTCTTCCGGCACTCTAAACCGTCGATACCCATTGATAGGCGCATCTGATGTATAGATAAATTGATAAAAAAAGGATGTTTGAGCAGATTTTCGCCGACATTCGTTTTCTTCCTCACCGAGGAACGATGCCTTCGACACCGAGGAAGACGTCGTTCCTCGGTGAGGAACCCCTCGTTTCTCGGTGTGGGAGGAGCACCCTCGTCAGAACATGTTTTGAGCAAGGTTCGGAAGCAATGGAGAGAGTGCCGAATGATGTCAAGAATAAATACTTCAGTAAGAGCAGAAAAACAAATCTCGGACAGAAACGGAAACACTTCAAAACAGACAAAAAAATCAGGCGCGGGATTCGCGAAACAACACAGTGCCTGTCAAACGGCATCCGTGAGATCTGCGAAATCCGCGCCTGAAAATAATCATAAAGAGGTGTTCCGGCAACGCCGAAACATCCTCCGAATTCCCTTTAAAGTATGTGCATGCCCTCAAGCACCAGCTTGAGCAGCAGCAACGCGAAGATAACCCACATCGTGACCGATATGTGTTTGAACTTCCCGCTAAACGTCTTGATGATGACATAAGACAGCATACCGAACACGATGCCGTGGGCAATGCTGAACGTAAACGGCATCATCGTGATGGTGAGGAAAGCAGGGAGCGCCTCGCCCATATCGTCGAAATTGATTTTCACGACGGAAGAAATCATGAACAAGCCCACGATGATGAGCGCCGGAGAAGTGGCCGCCGCAGGCACCATCAGGAAGAGCGGAGCCAAGAACAGAGCCAAAGCGAACATCACCGCCGTAGACACGGCTGTCAGTCCGGTGCGTCCACCCGCAGCCACGCCCGATGCACTCTCCACGTAAGAAGTCACCGTACTCGTTCCGGTGATGGCGCCGAAAGTAGTTCCCAACGCATCGGCAAAGAGAGCCTTCTTTATCTGAGGGAAATTACCGTTCTTGTCAATCAGGCCTGCCTTGCTGGCCACGCCCAGCAGCGTGCCGATGGTATCGAACAGGTTGACGAAAAGGAACGTAAAGACGATAATCAGCATATCGAGCGAGAAAATCTTGTCAAAGCTGAATTGCAGGAAGATGGGCGAAATGTCGGGGGGAAGTGAGAAGATGCTTCCTTCGGGCAGGTGCACCAATCCGAAAAGTGCCGCACACGCCGTAGCCACCACGATACCGATGAAGAAAGAACCGTATACATTTCTTATATACAGCACGGCGGTCACCACCAGACCGATAAGCGCCACCCATACATTCTTGTCGGCCATATCGCCCAAAGAAACCATCGTATTCGGGTTGGCAACCACCAATCCCCCGTTTTTCAGGCCAATCAGCGTGATGAACAGCCCGATGCCCACCGGAATAGCCTCTTTGATGGTCTGCGGAATGGTCTGCACAATCAGCTCGCGCACGTTGAACAGGGTCAGCACCAAGAAGATGATACCCTCTATGAAGACGGCCGTCAGTGCCATCTGCCAAGAATATCCCAATCCCAACACCACGGAGAAAGCAAAGAAACTGTTCAACCCCATACCCGGAGCCTGAGCGATGGGAAGATTGGGGATGAAAGCCATGAACAGCGTGCCCAACACACTGGCCACCGCCGTTGCCGTGAAAAGTGCGGCTTTGTCCATGCCCGTCTCGCCCAAGATATTGGGATTCACCACCAGAATGTAGGACATGGTGAGGAATGTGATGACGCCCGCAATCAACTCGGTGCGGACAGTGGTATGATTTTCTTTCAGTTTAAAAAGTTTTTCCAACATAGTCATTCGTTTTAAACAATGGATATTCGATGAGAATTTCGTTTAGAAGTTCCACTTGGCAGCCAGTGTGGGAATGGCATAGAAACGTTTGTGTTGGGAGGCGTTTACGAAGTTATAACTCAACTCCACCTCGCTTCCGACGCTGAAGTTCGGTGTCACGTTATACCATATCTGCGGCTCGGAAAGCAAGATAAGCCTCTTTCCCGATTTTCCGCTCTCGCCCGTGGTGTCCTTATTCTCGCTCCAAAGATCGAGAAAGCCCGAGAGCGTCAGCTTGTTGTTCGCCAGATTGGCATTCCATGTCACCGTCCACTGAATATCATGGCTGTTCTTCTTGAAGGCGTTGAGTTTATAGGCCAGATACGTGCCCATATAGAATTGTCCTAATTGGAAAGGATAAGAAAGACCGGCAAGGTAAGCATTGGGAATGGAGAACCCGAAGTCGGTGTTCCGTACCAGACCGAGACCACCGTTATACTCGATGTGCGGCATCAACGGAAAACCCTTTATTTTAAAGTCGCGGGCTATCTCCATGTAGGCCAGCCCCATATTTCCATCTTTGGCACTGAAATCGAAATCGACAAACATGAAGGTAGAACCCCACTTGTCGGGCTTGAACATCTCGAAAGTGGCAGTCATGAAGTTTACCGGTCCGGCATCATTTCCATACAGGCTGTGACGTGAATCGAAGTGTAACTGCACATTTTGTGCAACAGAGCCGGCTCCTCCGCATACGAGGAACAGACAGGCAAGAAGCATGTTTTTGTAATTCATAAGGCTAAAAAATAAAAAAAAGTAAAATTAAGTGGCGAAGATACAAAAAAAACGTTTCATGAAAGCATTCCCGTGCATCAATTTAGAGCTTTATACCATAAGAATCTGTCAAAACATCAATTCATCTTCCACAGCTTCAGGTCGTACGTCGCTTCCACTTCTTTTTCCATCTTGTCCGGCAGTGCAGGAAAGAAGTCGATGCCCGTAATCCGTTCCACTTGGTCTATCGTATTGACATAGCTGTCCATCGGACGGTTGCCCGACGTGTTTTTGTAAATGAAGCCGATGGCTTTGGGAGGATTGCTTTCAATGCAGAGTATCACCTTGAAGAATGCTTCGGGCACGGTGATAAGGTGTCGCTTCCCTATGGTGCGGTGCTTTTTTTTATAAAGGACAGGCCCACAGACAATGTATATCCTGCCCTCCTCCTGCGCCCAACGACGACAAGCCTCTTCCAGTTCCTTCCAGTCACCCCGGTTCAGGTTATGGTCTTGCGGACAGATATTGGTCATGTAGAAACTTTCCTGCATGGCTCGCCAATGCCAACGATTGTCGCCGGCAGGACACATGTGTCCGCGATCCAGTCCGGCGCCTTTGTAGTCGTCGGTCGTCACCGCCTCGTCGGCAGGCAGGTCGGGGTCGGGCAGGAACTTGCTGCTGCGGCTTTCGCGTTCTATCAGTTTTGCCGGAGTAAGTTCCCAAGCCACCCAATTGGGAATCTTCAAGTCTCTGTTGTAGGACACGGCATATCCCCTCCGGTACAGAATCAGCTCGTCGGCATGTGCCATTTTGCCCGGTATCTCAAGGCGGGGTTCGGATGGGAGTGCCGCCCCCGTATCGGTTGAAGCAAATGCTTTCTTCTTTGCAGGCTCTTCCGTCTTGGAAACAGGAAGTTCCTTTTCTTTCTGTTCTCTCTCTGCAATCAGTCCGGCAACAGGCTCATAGAGCAGACAGACCGCACATATAAAAGCGATGAGGCAGTAGATGCTTTTGGATTGTTTCTTTTTCTTCTTTCGGGCCACGTGGATTAGTATTTTGCGATGAGGGATGAGCGATTAACGTCAGTTGGTTGCTAATAACTAATCGCTATTTAATTTCTCTTCCGCTCTTTCCAGCGCCACATTGATATTCGGACAGATATTCTCTTCGCCCAGCAGTTCGTAGAAACCGGACTTTTCAAGCACCTTGTGCACTTTCCCGTTGACGCCGGACAGAATAATCGTTATCTTCTCTTTCTGAGACATCCGGCAGAGGCTTGTCAGGTTATGCACACCTGTAGAGTCGATAAAAGGAACTTTGCGCATACGGATGATGCGCACTTTGGGACGGTCGCCCAACTGTGCCATCGTCTCTTCGAACTTGGTGGCGATGCCGAAAAAGTAAGGGCCGTTTATCTCGTACACTTCCACACCTTCGGGGATAATCAGATGTTCTTCGTGAGTACTGATGTCCGATTCCGCGTTCGGGTCGATCTCATCTTTTATAACGGATATCTCGGTAGTTTCCATCACACGGCGCATGAAGAGCACGCAGGCAATAACCAGCCCTATCTCGATGGCAATCGTCAGGTCGAAGATAACCGTCAGGAAAAAGGTTATCAGCAGCACGGTGATGTCCGACTTGGGGCTCTTCATCAATGCCTTGAAAGTGCGCCAGCCGCTCATGTTGTAGGACACGATGACCAATACACCTGCCAGGCAAGCCATCGGGATATATTGTGCCAACGGCATGAGGAACAGCAGGATAAGCAGCAACACTACGGCATGCACCATGCCGGCAACGGGCGATTTACCTCCGTTATTGATGTTTGCCATGGTGCGTGCAATGGCGCCCGTGGCAGGAATGCCGCCGAACAAGGGAGTGGCCATGTTGGCTATGCCTTGCGCAATCAGTTCCGTGTTAGAGTCGTGCTTGTCGCCTATCATACCGTCGGCCACGGTAGCGGAAAGCAGTGATTCGATTGCCCCCAGCACGGCAATGGTCACGGCCACCGGAAACAATTCGCGTACCGCCTCCCAATCCAAAGCGGGCAACACGGCATCGGGCAATTCGGCACGGATGCTGAAACGGTCGCCGATGGTATCTATGCTGTCGATGCCTCCATACACCTTCATCAGCCAGACCGCCACCGTCACCACGATGATGGCAATGAGCGAACCCGGAATTTTCTTCGAGAACCGGGGCGTAACGGCAATGATAAAGATGCTTACGATACTTACAAGTGTGTTCCACCAATTGATGCTATCGAGGTGGCGGAAGTAAATCATCCATTTTCCCACGAAATCGCCCGGCACTTTCTCGCCACCGAACGTCAGTCCGAAGATATCGGCAATCTGCGTGGTGAAGATGGTGACGGCAATACCGCTCGTAAACCCCACGATAATGGGATAGGGGATGAACTTGATGACCGCTCCGAGCTTGAACACTCCCAGCAGGACGAGCATGACGCCTGCCATGAGCGTGGCCACAATCAGTCCCGACTCGCCGTACTGCTGAATGATGCCGTAGATGATGACGATGAATGCGCCTGTGGGTCCGCCTATCTGCACCTTGCTTCCACCTAACAGAGAGATGAGGAAGCCTGCGATGATGGCCGTGACGATGCCCTTCTCCGGCGACACGCCGGAGGCGATGCCGAATGCGATGGCAAGCGGAAGGGCTACGATGCCGACGATGATACCCGCCATCAGATCGGCCACGAAAAGCTCTTTCGAGTAATTTTTAAGCGTTGCGTACAGCTTCGGCTTGAATTCGAGTACTTTCATTTGCAATCTGAGAATCTTTATTTTACCTGTTCTTGTTGTCTTTATGAATAGAGGATGCAAAATTAATTAAAATAGTGCAAACAGAGGCAATTATCCATGCCTAAAAACTACAAAGCTTTAAAGAAAGAAAGCGTCATCCTGCGTCATAAGAATCTGTTTTTTAACCTGAATTCGGTATAAGCGGTTGCTTTCACTAAAGACGAGGGTGCATCCTGTCGGGCGGATATTCCTTGAATGCACCGGTTTGCAGCGATTGGTCAGAAGGTCAGAGCGCCTTTTACGCCGCCCCCCTCCTCCTGTTTTGACAACTGCAATCCTTTGTCTTGACAGAGGCAAGTGTTCAAGCCGACAGACACAAGTCTCTGACGTGACAGACACAAGTGTTTGAGCCGTCAGACGCAAGTGTCTGACAAACCGATATTAAACATTTGATAATCAATGGAAATTGACTTTAAAATACAAGCTTTCGGGTGAGGCTCTTGACCGGCTTCTTATCCCGAACTCAGTTTTTAGATAAATATTCATTATCATGCTTTGGTTTTAATCACAATTTTCATATGTTTGGGTATGTTCAACCTTTAATAATGTAATTATGAACTATAATAAGAAGATAGGGCTGCTTGGTGCTTTTCTACTATTAGTTAATACTATAGTGTTTTTTCTGTTTCAAGAAAGAATCATTTCTTTCTTATTAAACGCTATTACAGCATTGTATCTTTTTTCTTATTACTTCAAAGACATATATAGAAAAGAATAACGGGTATATCCATTCTAACGATGTGTTAAGCCGGAACTATAAAAACTTCCGTCTATTGCTTTTTGTTTCTTTCTGTTCGTGCAAAATGCCTCAAATTCTCTTCCCAAAGGAGGTGATTTTACATAAAGGAACTTCTAACTCTTATGTTCCAAGGTTGGAAAAATGATTTATGATTTAACGGACAGCAAGTTTTTTATGTGCCGATAGGCAAATATGATGGGGCAAAAGATTGATAATCTCGGAGTTAATGCTTAGATTTGTGCTGTCAGCTGATGAAAAGATTGAATCGTTACGTAATTATATTAACCAAGTAAAAAAAGATTATGGCTAAAAGTATCAAAGGAACTCGTACAGAGAAGAATCTGTTGACATCATTCGCGGGCGAATCGCAGGCAAGAATGCGTTATACTTATTTTGCAAGTGTGGCAAAGAAAGAAGGTTACGAACAAATCGCCGCTATCTTCACGGAGACGGCCGAGCAGGAAAAGGAACACGCCAAGCGTATGTTCAAATGGCTGGAGGGCGGCATGGTGGAAATCACTGCATCTTATCCCGCCGGCATCATCGGCACTACTTTGCAGAATCTTGAGGCAGCAGCAGCCGGCGAAAATGAGGAATGGACGCTGGATTATCCCAAGTTTGCCGACATTGCCGATGAGGAAGGTTTTCCTGCCATCGCATTGATGTATCGCAACGTTGCCGTTGCCGAAAAAGCGCACGAGGAACGCTATCGCGCTTTCATCCGGAACATCGAAGCGGCCACCGTATTTGCCAAAGAGGGTGAAGTGGTGTGGCAGTGCCGCAACTGCGGTTTCGTCTACACCGGCAAGGAAGCTCCGCAGGCTTGTCCGGCTTGCTTGCATCCGCAGGCCTACTTCGAAGTGAAGAAAGAGAATTATTGATAAGATTGCCTTAGCATTACAGGCAGGCGGTGTGTCGGGAAACGGTTATTCGGGTTTCGGACACACCGCCGTTCTTTTTCCGCGAAAGCGGATATTTTTCAGGAGCACAACTCTTTTTATCTCCCCGCATGCGGATAATCTATCGTGTAGTGCAATCCGCGGCTTTCCTTGCGCTCCATGGCCTGCTTCGTTATCAGGTAACCCACGTTTATCATGTTGCGCAGTTCGCACAGTTCGCGTGTGGCTTTGGTGCGCTTGAAGAGGGCTTCGGTCTCCTCGTAAAGGATATCCAGACGGTTCCAAGCGCGTGTCAGACGGAGGTTGCTGCGCACGATGCCCACGTAGGCTTCCATAATCTGGTTCACCTCTTTCATGCTCTGCGTGATGAGTACACGCTCTTCGGTGGAGATGGTTCCTTCGTCGTTCCATTCGGGGATGTCTTCGTTGAAGTCGTAACGCTCCAGCACGCTCAGTGCATGTTTGGCAGCCGCGTCGGCATAGACCACGGCTTCAATCAGCGAGTTGCTGGCCAGACGGTTTCCGCCGTGCAGGCCGGTGCACGAGCACTCGCCGATGGCATAAAGGCGGCGGATGCTCGACTGCCCGTCCAAATCCACCTTGATGCCTCCGCAAAGATAGTGGGCGGCAGGAGCCACCGGAATGTAGTCTTTGGTGATGTCGATGCCTATGCCAAGACATTTCTTGTAGATGTTGGGGAAATGCCGTTTGGTTTCTTCGGGGTCTTTGTGCGTCACGTCCAGATAGACATGCTCGTCGCCCCGTTGCTTCATTTCGTTGTCGATGGCGCGTGCCACGATGTCGCGCGGAGCCAGCGAGAGTCGCGGGTCGTACTTCTGCATGAACTCCTTCCCGTCCATGGTGTGGAGCACGCCGCCATATCCGCGCATGGCTTCGGTGATGAGGAAAGCGGGACGGTCGCCCGGATGGTAAAGGGCGGTGGGGTGGAACTGGATGAACTCCATATCTTTTACGATGCCTTTGGCACGGTAGACCATGGCAATGCCGTCGCCCGTGGCTACCAACGGGTTGGTAGTGTTGCGGTAGACGGCTTCGCAACCGCCCGTGGCCATGACGGTGACTTTCGACAGGAAAGTGTCTACTTCACCGCTCCGCTCGTTCAGCACGTATGCACCGTAGCACTTGATGCCGGGGGTATGGCGGGTGACGATGATGCCCTGATGGTGCTGGGTGATGATTTCCACGGCATAGTGGTCGGTGAAGACGGTGATGCCGGGATGCCGTTTCACTGCTTCAATCAGGCTGGTCTGTATCTCTGCGCCCGTATTGTCCTTATGGTGGAGGATGCGGAATTCGGAGTGGCCGCCCTCTTTGTGCAGGTCGAACTCTCCGTTCTCTTTCTTGTCGAAGTTCACGCCCCATTTGATGAGTTCGCCGATTTGTTCGGGAGCATTGCGCACTACTTTTTCCACGGCTTCGCGATCGCTTATCCAGTCGCCTGCAATCAGGGTGTCTTCGATGTGCTTCTCGAAATTGTCTACGGCCGGATTGGTGACAGAGGCGATGCCTCCTTGCGCATAATAGGTGTTTGCCTCTTCCAGACCGGCTTTGCAGACGAGGGCTACCGTTCCTTTATGTGCCACTTTCAGCGCAAAACTCATACCGGCAATCCCGGAACCGATAACGAGGAAATCGTACTTTCTTACCATACGTTTTATGTCTTTTGATATGGCAAAGATAGTGCAAAGCTCTTAAAAACATTCATCTTAGCCGCAAAAAACGGAGAAAATCTTCGCCTTGCCAAACTGTTTCAAGGCAGCATCGGACCGATGGCATCGAAGATGCGATACAACTCTTCCTTCGTTTCGGCACGCAGCATGGCTATCCGCGTATCGCGGAAGTTGGGAATGCCTTTGAACAAGGGGCTGGCAGCCAAATGGCGACGCACGTGCAGAATGCCCCGGCGCTCGTCAAGCAGCCGGATGCTGTCTTCCACTTCTTGGCGCAACACGTTCAGTTGCCACTCGGAACTGAGCGGGGGCAACTCTTCGCCGCTTTCCAGGTAGTGCTTCACTTCTTTGAAGAACCACGGACGGCCGAAGCTGGCACGCCCTATCATGACGGCATCCACCCCGTAAAGGTCGAAACACTCTTTGGCCCGCCGGGGGGTGGTGACGTCGCCGTTGCCGATGATGGGGATGTGCATGCGCGGATTCCTCTTTACCTCGCCGATGAGTGTCCAGTCGGCCTCGCCGGTGTACATCTGCGCACGGGTGCGCCCGTGTATGGTGAGGGCGGCGATGCCGCAATCTTGCAGTTGCTCGGCCAAGGTGACGATGATTTTGTGGTCGGCATCCCATCCGAGGCGCGTCTTCACGGTGACAGGTATCTTCACGGCATCTACCACCGCGCGAGTGATTTCGAGCATGAGCGGGACGTTTTGCAGCATGCCGGCACCGGCGCCCTTGCCGGCCACGCGCTTCACGGGGCAACCGAAGTTGATGTCGAGAATGTCGGGGCGGGCCTGCTCCACGATGCGGGCGGCTTCCACCATCGTAGGCGTGTCTCGGCCGTATATCTGTATGGCTACGGGACGCTCACGGTCGCTGATGTTCAGCTTCTGTTCGGTTTTGCTCACCGAACGTATCAGAGCGTCGGCAGAGACGAACTCGGTATATACCATATCTGCACCGAACTGCTTGCACATCAGGCGGAAAGCAGGGTCGGTGACGTCTTCCATCGGAGCGAGCAACAGGGGGCGGGCGCCCAAATCCATATCGGCTATCTTCATGCGTAATCAGGTTTTTCGGGCAAAGTTAATCATTCGTAAGATAAAAAGAACTACCTTTGCCGTGTTAAATGAAAGAGTATTCACCCAGAACGACAGTCCAAATGAAAAAGTTTTTCTTCATGGCAACAATGTGCATCGCCATGTTGTCGCTTCAACCGACCGGCACTTATGCGCAAGAAACAAACAATCAGTACAAGGAAACCCTCTACAAAATGCTGGATAAATCCGGAGGCTTGGAATCCGTGAAGCTGATGGTTCCGCAACTTGTAAACATGATGAAGCAGCAGACTGCATCGCAACCCGACTCTTTCTGGGAAGACTTCACCAAACGCTGGACGAAGCAGTTCATCGACAAGATGGTGGAGGGCATCACCCCTATTTACCAAAAACACCTTACACTGAAAGATCTGGAAGATATTCTGGCTTTCTACAACACGCCTGCCGGAAAGAAGTTGTCTGCCAGTACGCCCGCCGTGGCCAAGGAAGTCATGCCGATAGGACAGCAACTCGGCACGGAAATCGGCCGGCAGATGCAGAATGAGATTGCCAACATGGTAAGTAAATAACCCCTTTCCCTTTCGGCTTTATGAATTCACCCCGCCTTTCCGATTTTGAGATAATGGCCCCCGTAGGTTCGCGCGAGTCGCTCGCGGCAGCCATACAGGCAGGTGCCGACTCCATATACTTCGGCATCGAGAACCTGAATATGCGTGCCCGCTCGGCGAATACCTTCACGATAGACGACCTGCGTGAGATAGCCCGCACGTGCGACGAGCACGGCATGAAGAGCTACCTGACGGTAAACACCATCATATACGACCACGACATCGCCCTGATGCGCACCATTGTGGATGCCGCCAAAGCGGCGGGCATCTCTGCCGTGATTGCGGCCGATGTGGCCGTGATGGAGTATGCCTACCGCATAGGGCAGGAAGTACACCTCAGCACGCAGCTCAACATCTCCAACGTAGAGGCGCTCCGTTTCTATGCCCGCTTTGCCGATGTGGTGGTGCTGGCACGCGAGTTGAATCTGGAGCAGGTGGCCGAAATCTACCGCCACATCAGGGAGGAGAACATCTGCGGACCAGGCGGCCGGCCGGTACGCATCGAAATGTTCTGCCACGGCGCGCTCTGCATGGCCGTGAGCGGAAAGTGCTACCTCTCGCTGCACGAGATGAACCACTCGGCCAACCGGGGCGCCTGCATGCAGGTGTGCCGACGCAGCTACACGGTGCGCGACAAGGAGACGGACGTAGAACTGGAGGTAGACAACCAGTACATCATGTCGCCCAAAGACCTGAAGACCATCCACTTCATGAACAAGATGCTGGATGCCGGCGTGCGCGTGTTCAAGATTGAAGGGCGTGCCCGCGGGCCCGAATACGTGCGCACGGTGGTGGAATGCTACAAAGAGGCCATCCGCGCTTATGTGGACGGCTCCTTCACCGACGAGAAGATTGCTGTGTGGGACGAGCGACTGAAGACGGTCTTCAACCGTGGCTTCTGGGATGGCTATTATTTGGGACAACGCTTGGGCGAATGGACCAAGAACTACGGTTCCGCTGCTACGGAGCGCAAGATTTATGTGGGTAAGGGCATACGCTACTTCAGCAACATCGGAGTGGCCGAATTTCTGGTGGAAGCCGCCGAAGTCAGCGTGGGCGACAAGCTGCTGATAACAGGCCCCACGACGGGAGCGGAATTCCTCACGCTGGACGAAGCCCGTGTAGACCTGAAGCCGGTGCACACGGTAAAGAAAGGAGAACACTTCTCGATGAAATCGCCCAAAATACGCCCCAGCGACAAACTCTACAAGCTGGTCAGCGTGGAAGAGCTGAAGAAGTTCAAAGGACTGGATGTGGAGAAGCAACGGGGATGACCGACCGGAAACCTGTAAATCAGTGAAATCGGTGCAATCCCGCCGAGAAACCAATGATAAAGAAGGTTCGACAGAACCTCGACAAAAAAGCATTTATGGAAAAGTATATTTATGAACTGAAAATGAAGGTGCGCGACTATGAGTGCGACCTGCAAGGCATCGTAAACAATGCCAACTACCAACATTATCTGGAACATACGCGTCATGAATTTCTGATTTCGGCAGGCGCCGACTTCGCCAAACTGCACACAGAGGGCATCGACCCTGTGGTGGCGCGCATCAGCATGGCATTCAAGACACCGTTGAAGAGCGGAGACGAGTTCGTCTGCAAGCTCTATATGCGGAAAGAGGGCATCAAGTACGTCTTCTATCAGGACATCTTCCGGGCAAGCGACGGAAAAGTCTCCCTGAAAGGCGTGGTGGAAACCGTCTGTGTGGTGAACGGCCGCCTGACGGACAGCAGCCTCTTCGACACCCTCTTCGCGCCTTACTTGAAAGAAGAGTAACCCCGTTGTATAACAAACGTTTAAACCTCGGCTGACAGACACAAGCCTTTGTCATGACAGACACAAGTCTTTATCGATACAAACACCGGACTCTGTCACGACAGACACAAGTGTCTGTTGCGACAAACACAAGTGTCTGTCGGCCGGGGTCTTTTTGTTGCAGAAAAGACTACCGATGAACAGCGAAGAACAGCTTTGCAGCATAGCCCTTACGCTCTGTCCCGGCATCGGGCATGTAGGGGCGAAACGCCTGATAGAGGGTACAGGCAGCGCCGCCGAAGTATTCAGCCGGCGAAAGGAACTTCCTGAAATCATACCCGAAGTGACCGGCGGCGTGGTGGCCGCACTCGATTGTCCCGCCGCCTTCGAGCGTGCCGGGCAAGAGATGAAGTTTGTGGAAAAGAACCGACTGACATGTCTGACCCTGAAAGACGAGGCTTATCCCGGTCGTCTGCGCGAGTGCGACGACGCCCCTGCGGTACTTTTCTTCAAGGGGAACGTCGACTTCAACCGGCTGCACGTCATCAATATGGTAGGAACCCGGCAGGCCACGGACTACGGCAAGCAGTTCTGTGCCGACTTCCTGCACGACCTCGCGGCCCTCTGTCCCGATGTGCTCGTGGTGAGCGGACTGGCCTACGGCATCGACATCCACGCCCACCGCGCAGCGTTGGCAAACGGGCTCTCCACAGTTGCCGTCCTTGCCCACGGTCTGGACCGCCTCTATCCATACGTACATCGCAAAACGGCGGTGGATATGCTGGCCGACGGCGGTTTGCTGACCGAATTCCTCACCGGAACCAACCCCGACCGATACAACTTCGTCAGCCGCAACCGCATCGTGGCAGGCATGTGCGACGCCACCATCGTGGTAGAGTCGGCAGCCAAAGGCGGCTCTCTCATCACGGCCGAGCTGGCCGAAAGCTATCACAGAGATTGTTTTGCCGTGCCCGGACGCATCACCGATACCGCTTCCATCGGCTGCAACCGGCTGATACGCGACAACAAGGCGGCTCTTATTCAGAGCGCCGAAGAGTTTATGCAAGCCATGGGCTGGGATACTGCACGCAAAGAAGTTCGTCCGGAAGGCATTCAGCGCAACCTCTTCCTTGAGCTCTCGGAAGAGGAAGAACGGGTGGTACATATCCTTTCACAGAAAGGAGACCTGCACATCAATACATTGGTAGTGGAGAGCAACATCCCCGTGAACCGCATGAGCGTTCTGCTGTTCGAGCTGGAGATGAAAGGAGCGGTAAAGGCAATGCCGGGCGATGTCTATCATTTGCCGGCAAGAAACTGAAGGATTCCCTTTCTCATCTTTCCCTGCCATATTCCTTGACGAAAGCATCGGGGCGGTCGGTGGCTACAATGTCTACGCCCAGCTCTACGGCTTTCCGGTTTTCGGTCGTCTTGTCTTCCAAACCTAACACGAGTGCCACCACTTGCAAATCATATCCGCGACACTTCTTCATGAAATCCGGTGTCAGCGAGTCAATGTGCACCACAACGACATTGGGTTTAAACTCATTGACCACATATTCCAGCTCGTCCTGACTTCTGACGTAGGCCTGTAAGGTCTTCACATCCGGTTCAAGGCTTCTGAACAGCCTCATGTCTTTTTCTTTATAGAAAGAGAAGTTGCAACTTTCCAGCATCCCCTCCTCCTTTATCAGTTCCAGCAACTTCCGCATGTCTCCGTTCCAAAAATCCACAGCGAGTCTCATGCCGGCTTGTTTGGCTCTGCGCAGCAAGTCCACAAAGCGCGGCACACGCTGCCCGGCAAATTCGGGTCCGAACCACGAACCGGCATCCAGCGTATCAATGTCGGCAGACATCCATTCACAGATTTTGCCCGTTCCATTGGTAGTGCGGTCCAGCGTAGAATCGTGCATAAGGTAGAACACACTGTCCTTGCTGATGCAGATATCACATTCTATATTGCCTATGCCATACTTGATGCAAGAGTCCGCCGACGCCATGGTATTCTCCGGCGCAATGGTATTGGCACCTCGATGCCCGCTTGCAGCAGGCACCTTGGCATATCTCACCGTCTGGCGGCCGCCATATACAACGGTGAACAAAGCAACAATAGAAAATATATACAGAATGACTCTCATTTTCTTGAATCAATAGGTTAAATATTTGTCAAAGATAGAATAATTCCATTATTCAACGAAGAATTGACACCCTTCTTTTATCAATCAATATCTTTATAAACATTTATTGTCTTCAGCTTGTTTCATAAGAACTCCCGTTTTCCTCCGATAAACGGTCGGCATAGTATTAATAATGATGTATGTACGGACATTTTTCCTTATCTTTGTCCACGATATGCATACTATCTGTAAAAGAATACTCTATTATACCCAAATTCTTCTGCAAGAATTCCTAAAGGCAGGTAAAAGAGAGCAACTGTTTGCCGGGTATATTCTGCAAGGAATCGCATCTGTCGATGCGACAGTGAACAACAACCGGCAAACCCCTTTAACAATGGCATTGCGAGGCTTTCCGGTCGTGTGTTGGATGATGCTTTTCTGCACCGCTCCGTTGCAGGCACAATCTGTCGGCTCTGCCCGATTATCTCTTCCTGACACCATGACTGCACAACGCTTCCCTACCCCCCGCACGAAACACACTTTCCGCTCCGACGTGTCGTGGGTGGGCCTGCCGTGGATTGTTGCAGGCTTCCTCCTTCGCAACGACAAGGCAAACTTCCGCGAAGTGCGCAACAAATTCCTCTATAACTTCCACCATACGGCCGACAACTATTCGCAGTACGTGCCGCTTGCCGTTACCACAGGCCTCAAGCTTGCCGGCTACGAAGGGCGCAGCCGTTGGGATCGTTACGGCGTAAGCGCAGGAGCCTCATATGCCATCATGGCCGCATTGGTCAACGGAGTGAAATACAGCATGAAGGAGTTGCGCCCCGACGGCTCCACACGCAACTCCTTCCCATCGGGACACACCGCTACGGCTTTTGTTGCCGCAACCATTCTGCACAAGGAATACGGCATGACGCGCAGCCCGTGGATAAGTATCGCCGGATATGCGCTGGCCACCGCCACAGGGTGCATGCGGGTGCTCAACAACCGCCATTGGATAAGCGACACCTTTGCAGGGGCAGGCATCGGCATCCTATCCACGGAATTGGGGTATGCCATCGGAGACCTCCTATTCAAGGACAAAGGATTGCAACGCCCCGACATCGAACGCCCCAACAACCTGTACCGGTATCCGTCGTTCTTCAATGTGCATCTGGGTGTGGGACTGGGTGCACAGTCGCTCGACCTGATAGCAGGCAATCCCGACCTTGCCGACTTCTACGAAGGATATTCCGTCCGAAATCTCAAATTCAGCCGGGCCACTGTGGTAGGTGCAGAAGGGGCTTACTTCTTCAATCCTTACTTCGGCATCGGAGGACGGCTAAGGGTAAATTCGAGGCTGGTAAAGAACTGGAGCGATTTCGCCCGAAGCCCAATCGGCAACTTGTCTCAACTGGATCCTTATCTGGAGAGCTTCATCAACAAATATGAACTGAACGTAAAATCCGATCGTCTCTCCGAATTCTCCTTATCTGCCGGAGCCTATTTCAGCCTGCCCCTTACACCGAGGCTGGCACTCGGCACAAAACTGCTCGTAGGCAGGAACTATACTCAGGGCATCGACATCAACGCCCACGTCGAGGGGCAAAAGCGCGATGTCGACATGTCGTATGACGAGGAAGACGGAAGACGCTTTCTCGTCTACGAAATAAAAGGAGAGAATAGTCCGGAAGGAGAAAAATACGAGACCGACTGGGATTATCTCAGCGTGAAAGCAGGCAGGTCGATGGAGGTGGGCACAGGAGTATCGCTTACTTATGCTTACAAATCACGCATGGCATTCAGGCTTTTTCTCGACTACGATTTCACGCGCAAACGCTACGAAATCGACTACGCACCGATGCTCTTTATGAAGGCTGCAGCCCGAAATCTTACTTTCAACGGCCGTCCGGCCAATGCCGACGATTATATCACCTCATACACCATGCATACAACCAAGAGCATGTCGAAATTCGTCTTGGGAGGAGCTTTTTGTGTCACCTTCTAAAAACCGGCTTTCAGGACTAAAAAAAACTCCCCTGCCGGCTTGCCCGGCAGAGGAGTCGTCTGTGCTATTAATCAAATATAGAAAGGCTGATTAGTCTTTCAGTTTCGCAATGATAAAGTCGCGGTTCAAGCGAGCGATGTTGCTGATGGAAATGTTCTTCGGGCATTCGGCCTCGCACGCACGGGTGTTTGTACAGTTACCGAAACCCAGTTCGTCCATCTTGCTCAACATGGCTTTTGCGCGGCGCAATGCTTCCGGTTTGCCTTGAGGCAACAGATTCAACTGGCTTACTTTGGCAGATACGAACAACATGGCCGAACCGTTCTTGCAGGCAGCCACACAAGCACCGCAACCGATGCAGGAAGCAGCATCCATCGCTTCGTCGGCAACAGGCTTCGGAATAAGGATAGCGTTGGCATCCTGAGGAGCGCCGGTACGCACGCTGACGTATCCGCCGGCCTGCATAATCTTGTCGTACGCCGTACGGTCCACCATCAAGTCCTTGATTACCGGGAAACCGGCCGAACGCCACGGCTCTACGGTGATGGTATCGCCATCCTTGAAGCGGCGCATGTAAATCTGGCAGGTGGTGGCACTCGTTGCCGGACCGTGCGGATGTCCGTTGATGTAGAGCGAACACATTCCGCAAATACCCTCGCGGCAGTCATGGTCAAACACTACCGGTTCCTCGCCTTTGGCAATCAGCATTTCGTTCAAGATATCCAGCATCTCCAGAAAAGAGGTGTCGCCCGGAATATCTTTCATTTCATATTCTTTAAAAGCGCCCTTTGCCTTCGGACCGGCCTGACGCCAAACTCTCAGTTTGAATGATATATTTTTATCCATTTCTTTTAGTCTTTAAAGGTTGAACATCTGTTAGCTCTTGTAGTTGCGAGTCTGCACTTTGATAGCTTCGTAAACCAGCGGTTCTTTCAGCAAGACCGGAGCTTTTTCGTCCGAACCCTGATACTCCCAGCAAGCTACGTAGAAGAAGTTTTCATCGTCACGTTTGGCTTCACCTTCCTCCGTCTGATACTCTTCGCGGAAGTGTCCACCGCAACTTTCGTCACGGTTCAAGGCGTCATAAGCCACCAACTCACCCATGATGATGAAGTCGTACAGACGAATGGCTTTATCAAGTTCCACGTTCATACCTTCCTTACTGCCCGGAATGAAGAGGTTAGTCTCAAATTCCTTGCGGATTTCTTTCATCTTGGCCAGACCTTCTTTCAGACCTTCAGCCGTACGTCCCATACCTACGTATTCCCACATTACGTGGCCCAGTTCCTTGTGGATGGAATCCACCGATTTCTTTCCCTTGATGTTCATCATCCAGTCGATTTTGTCCTGAACGGCTTTCTCTGCGGCTACAAATTCGGGCAAGTCGGTAGAGAAACGGGGAACGGTAATCTGGTCGGCCAGATAGTTTTGGATGGTATAAGGCAATACGAAGTAACCGTCGGCCAAGCCTTGCATCAATGCGGAAGCACCGAGGCGGTTGGCACCGTGGTCGGAGAAGTTACATTCACCGATGGCGAACAGACCCTTGATGGAAGTCATCAGTTCGTAGTCTACCCAGATACCACCCATTGTGTAGTGGATGGCCGGATAAATCATCATCGGGTTCTCGTATGGGCTGACGTCGGTGATTTCTTCGTACATGTCGAAAAGGTTACCGTAGCGCTGGACCACGACATCCTTGCCCAAGCGGTTGATGGCGTCGCTGAAGTCGAGGAATACGGCCAAACCTGTGTTGTTCACGCCGAAGCCTTTGTCGCAGCGTTCTTTGGCTGCACGGCTGGCCACGTCACGCGGCACGAGGTTACCGAATGCCGGATAGCGACGTTCCAGATAGTAATCGCGATCTTCTTCGGGGATATCTTTTCCTTGCAGCGTGCCTTCCTGTAGTTTCTTGGCGTCTTCTATCTTTCTCGGCACCCAGATGCGGCCGTCGTTACGCAAAGACTCTGACATCAACGTCAATTTAGACTGCTTGTCACCGTGAACGGGGATACAAGTGGGGTGAATCTGCACATATGCTGGGTTGGCAAACCAAGCTCCCTTGCGGTAGCAAGCCACAGCTGCCGTACA
This sequence comes from Prevotella heparinolytica, assembly GCF_002998535.1. Taxonomy (NCBI): domain Bacteria; kingdom Pseudomonadati; phylum Bacteroidota; class Bacteroidia; order Bacteroidales; family Prevotellaceae; genus Prevotella; species Prevotella heparinolytica. Next base: position 2,161,882 of record NZ_CP027234.1, read on the forward strand.
GTTACAAGTCATAGCGTTGGTAGAGAGGAAGTAAGCGTTGCCATATCCGCCGGTGGCGATAACCACAGCATGGGCGGCAAAGCGTTCCAGCTTACCGGTCACGAGGTTCTTGGCGATGATACCACGTGCACGTCCGTCCACAAGGACAACATCTTCCATTTCATAGCGAGTGTAAAGCTTCACAGTACCTACATTCACCTGACGGCTCAGTGCCGAATATGCACCCAGCAGCAACTGCTGTCCGGTCTGGCCTTTGGCGTAGAATGTACGCGAAACCTGCGCACCACCGAAAGAGCGGTTGTCCAGCAAGCCTCCGTATTCGCGAGCGAAAGGCACACCTTGAGCCACGCACTGGTCGATGATACTGTTAGAAACTTCGGCCAAGCGGTAAACGTTGGCTTCGCGGGCACGGTAGTCGCCACCCTTTACTGTATCGTAGAACAGACGGTAAACGGAGTCACCGTCATTTTGATAATTCTTTGCAGCGTTGATACCACCTTGTGCAGCGATGGAGTGCGCACGCCGTGGAGAGTCCTGAATGCAGAAGTTGAATACTCTGAAACCCATTTCGCCAAGCGAAGCGGCAGCAGATGCACCGGCAAGTCCGGTTCCTACTACGATGATGTCCAAACGACGTTTGTTGGCAGGGTTTACAAGTTTTTGGTGAGCTTTATAGTTGGTCCATTTCTCAGCTACCGGCCCTTCGGGTATTTTAGAATCGATCTTAGTCATAATGCAATTTCAATTTAGTCATTTACAATTTAATTTTAGCAAGTGCCGCACAGAGATTTTACAAAGAATACGACAACTACCAGAGCGAAGCCTGCAACAATGATGGTAGAGTATATGTTGGAGATACATTTCCAACGCTCGATCCATACTTTGTTGTTCCAGCCCAACGACTGCATGGAACTCCAGAACCCGTGTGTCAGGTGGAACCACAATGCCGCCAACCAGATGAGATAAAGCACTACGAATACCGGATTGCTGAATGTGTTCTGAATGTGATAAATGCCATTGGCAGCATACGCCAGCGTCATTGTGTCAGCATGCATGCCCATGTTGTGCATCAGTTCGGGCAACTGCATCTTAGACCAGAAGTTCACCATGTGCAAAGCCAGACCGACAATAACGATGATACCCAATACGAGCATGTTCTGCGAAGCCCATTCCACGTTTTTCGGTTTGTCTACCACTGCATAGCGTTCGTTACCGCGGGCTTTGCGGTTCTGCATAGTCAGCCAGAAAGCATAGATGATGTGGATGATGAACAAGGCGGCCAAACCTGCTGTGGCTGCCAGCGCGTACCAGTTTGCTCCCAGGAACTCACAAACCATGTTGTATCCATCGGCCGAGACCAATGCTACAAGGTTCATCGCCATGTGAAACGTTAGAAACAGGACAAGGGCGATACCGGTAACGCTCATCACCACTTTCCTTCCTACAGATGAATTACTTAACCACATAAATGATTGAATTTAAGTTATTTAATAGTTGGAAATATTATTTATTGAAGACACTTTCACTATTTTCTCGCAAAAATAGAGGAAAAACCTTGATTAAGCAAGGAATTAAAGAAATTATTCCATAATAGAGGAAAGGACATGGAAGACCCGTGAAACAAGCCTCCAAATTACTACCTGAGTTAGGGATAGGTAGTTCCTTTTGCTAAAGATGAGGGGCAGCATCCTATCGGACGGATATTTCCCAGATGTACCGGTTTACGGCGATCAACCGGAAGAGAAGAGAGCCTTTTACGCCGACCGCCCTCCCTCTGTTTGACAGCTGCAAGCCTTTGTCGTGACAGAGGCAAGTGTTCAAGCCGACAGACACTTGTGCCTGACGTGACAGACACAAGTGTTTGAGCCGTCAGATGCAAGCGTCTGACAAGTCAGGAGTAAGCAACTGATAATCAATAAACATTTACTTTGAAATACAGGTCGCCGGGTGGGTTATCGACCTGCTTCTTATCCCGAATTCAGGTAAATTACTCGTCGTCCGAATCTTTTTCTTGTCTTTTATAAACGATTGTAATTTTCTCTCCGCTTACCAACCGCTTCCTAAGGTTACGAGGAGTATCACCAAAAGAATCTTTACAAAAATGCGCAAAATGAGATAGAGAATCGAAGCCGTATCGGGAACTGATGACCGAGATACGTTGCTTGGTATATTGCAAATCATTCAAGATGCCTTCCCGTTTCTTGTCCAGAATCCATTCGTACACCGGCACTCCATACATGTTTTTAAAGAGACGGCGGAAAGTAGTGGTGGTATATCCTCCCAAATGTGCGAACTCTTCCACATTCTTCACCTTGTCGTAATTCTGCATCACAAAATACTGGAAGCTTTCCGTGTACGTACTGATGGGGTAGAAGAAAGAACTGATTTGAGGCAACGGATAATAGCATGTCAGGATGTACACCAGTTCCTTACATTTTATTTCCAGATACCTGCCGCAGGCATAAGGTTGATCCTTGAGATAGGCCACCAGGAAGTCCAGTTGATTTTGCAGTGCGGCGATTGCTGTCAGCGGGGTATAGGTCAGCGGAGCTTGCGAACGTTCCAATATCTCTTTGTAACGCTCTTCGCATAGCACCGGAAGCTCGGTGAACCAATACACGATATATTCCACTTCTGTCAAAGCCAGCAACTCCACTTTGGAGCCGATGGCTTGCAAAATGATTTGGCGGCTTTGGAGGGTGGTTCCGGGATATTCTTCACTGTTTACAAGCAATTCGCCCTGCAACATAAAGAGCATGCAGTTCTGGGTAAACTTTTCGGCAGGGAAATGTTGCCCCTTGGAATAATGGTGATAAACCAATACTCCTTCCGATTTTTGGGGACATTCATTACAGTTAATCTGTCGCTTGCAATAAGTTTCCAATCCCATGAAATAATTAGCGAATTATAATAAACTAATTGACAAAGATAGAGCTTTTTTATGAAAACTCTATCAGTTTATTCTATCTTTGCACCAAACCAATAAGTTAATTGATGAAAAGAAATGTTTTTTGTGCATATTTCGCCCTACTTATCGCGTTCAACCTCCCGGCTCAAAACTGTGATATTGACATTTTGCACAAAGTGAACAGCTGGAATGGGCAGTTCATACGCAACTACAACAAGATTGTTTCGGTAACGGAACCGTACATCGCTGTCGGTGTCCCCGTAGCCATGGCTGCCGTGGCTTGGATCAGGCACGATAAAGAGTTGTTAAAAGATGCGGCCTACATAGGTACCAGTGTGGCCGGAGCGTTCGCCGTGACCTATGGCATGAAATATCTGGTAGGCCGTGAGCGTCCTTACGACAAATATCCCGATAGGGTGCATGCCTACAGTCATGAAAACAGCCCGTCTTTTCCATCCGGACATACGGCAACGGCCTTTGCCCTTGCCACCTCACTCTCTCTGAAGTATCCCAAATGGTATGTGATAACCCCCTCGGCTTTATGGGCCTGCTCTGTCGGCATCTCGCGCATGAACGAAGGGGTACACTACCCGTCGGATGTACTGGCAGGCGCGGTGGTGGGTGCAGGGTGTGCCGTGGCCAACGCCTACATTAACCGTTGGCTGAACCGCAGGTTGTTCGGAAACTGAAATTCTGTTTATTCAGCTTTTATCGTCTCCTCATACTTCCCCTCATTCAATATCTTCAGAGCTTGATCCACGCTGCTATTGGTAGCGTTCATCACTTGGAAATACTCGTTCATATCCCATAGGTCACGGGCAATCAGGGCTTTGAGTTGGGTCTTGATCAGCGGTAACGAGCGGCTGTACTGTTCTTCGTTGAAAGCGATTTTCTCGTTGTCGGCCAACGTGCGCAGCCCTGCAAGCATTTCGTCGTCTATCTCGAACTTTTCATTGAATGCCTCAAACTTCTTATAGAGGTTCTGCAACTCTTTCCTGCGCTTCTCGATATATTTTGCAACTCCTTTGATGACCACACCTTTGGCCACGAGATTGCGGTGATAATCCGTATATCGGGTGGTGTCAATCGGGACAAAGAAATCCGGCATGATGCCTCCGCCCCCGTAGACAATACGCTCCATGCGCTTTGTCCGGACTTTCAGCGAGTCCGCAAAATGTATGCTGTCTGCATGAATCATTTCCCCATGATTGAAACGGTCTGTCAGTTCCTGATTGTATTTTTCCTGACTGCCTTCTCCGCCCGTCCGACCGTCAAGGTTGGCAGTGTTGTCATAGGGCTTCTGAATACAGCGGCCCGAAGGGGTGTAATAGCGGGCCACGGTGAGACGTATCATCGAACCGTCGGGCAGGTCGAGAGACCGTTGTACCAGCCCTTTGCCGAAGGTGCGGCGACCTACCACCACTCCTCTGTCCCAGTCTTGCACGGCACCGGTCACGATTTCACTGGCCGAAGCAGAATACTCGTCAACCAACACGACAAGACGTCCCTGCTTGAAGTTGCCCGTTCCTTTGGCAAAGAAATCGCTGCGGCGCGCAGCTCTTCCTTCGGTATAGACTATCAACTCTTTTTGTTGCAGGAATTCATTGGCAAGGTCGATGGCGGCATTCAAATAGCCTCCCCCGTTTCCTTGCAGGTCGAGAATCAAATCTTTCATACCTTTCTTCTGCAAGGCTTTCAATGCTTTTACAAACTCCTCGGCGGTGGTCGCCCCGAAACGGTTGACGCGTATGTAGCCGGTCTGCGGCTGTATCATGTACGAGGCGTCCAGACTGAGAATGGGTATTTTGTCGCGCTTCACCGTAAAAAACAAGGAGTCGTCCACGCCACGGCGCACGACAGTCAGCTTCACTTCCGAATCCTTCGGGCCGCGCAAACGGGACATGATGTCTTCCGTGCTCATCTTTACCCCTGCGATGGCACTGTCGTTGACAGCCACAATACGGTCGCCGGCAAGAATGCCCACCTTCTCCGAAGGACCGTTGCTCACGGGTTGTATGACGAGCAGCGTGTCTTCTATCATCTGAAACTGCACGCCGATGCCCTCGAAATTTCCTTGCAAAGGCTCGTTCATTTTCTTCACCTCTTCGGCATTGTTGTAGGTGGAATGCGGGTCGAGTTGCGCCAGCATCCTGATGATGGCCTCTTCTACCAGCTTGTTTTCATCCACCTTGTCTACATAAAGGTTGGTAATGGCAAACTCGGCCATTTGCAATTTGCGCAAGGCTTCGTTGTTCGAATTCTGCGCCTGCACCGTCGCAAGGCACAGGCATGCTATGATAAACAGTATTTTTTTCATATCGTTTCTTCTATTTCCGGTCAGCCGGCGGAATTTCCATTCCTTCCGGCAGGAACATGCTGATGTCTTTGCCGAATTGCAGCAATTCGCGAACGATGGTAGAGCTGACACACGTCAGTTCCGGCTCGGTGAAGAGCAGGATTGTCTCGATTCCCGTCAGTTTGCGGTTGATGTCGGCAATGGTTTCTTCGTATTCAAAGTCCTTCACGGTGCGGATACCGCGTATTATCAGGTTGGCGTCCACCTGTTTGGCAAAGTCGATGGTCAGACTGTCGTAAGCCTGTACCATGACGCGAGGCTCATTCCGATAGTAGTCGCGTATCATCTGTTCGCGCTTGTCAAGGGGGAAATACGTATTCTTGTTTTCGTTGATACCGATGCCGATGACAATCTCGTCTATGAATGTCAACGCACGGTTCACCACCGAAGCATGCCCGATAGTAAAGGGGTCGAATGTTCCCGGAAAGATGGCTCTTCTCATGACGCTAAATCTTCTTCTATAACCAGATTGTTGATGATAAAGGTTTGCCGCTCCATGGTGTTCTTTCCCATGTAGAATTCCAGCAACTCCTTCACGAGGTCTGTCTTGCGCAGGGACACCTGCTCCAAGCGCATATCCTTACCAATGAAATACTTGAACTCGTCGGGCGATATTTCGCCCAATCCCTTGAACCGCGTGATTTCGGGGTTGGGGCCTAACTCCTCAATGGCTTTTACGCGCTCCTCTTCCGTGTAGCAGTAGTTGGTCTTCTTCTTATTACGCACACGGAACAAGGGAGTTTGCAGGATATATACATGCCCTTTCTTTATCAGGTCGGGGAAGAATTGCAAGAAGAACGTGATGATGAGCAGGCGGATGTGCATGCCGTCCACATCGGCATCGGTGGCTACGATTACTTTGTTATAGCGCAGCCCCTCTATGCCGTCTTCTATGTTCAGGGCGGCTTGCAGCAGGTTGAACTCTTCGTTTTCGTACACCACTTTCTTGGTCAGTCCGTAAGAGTTGAGGGGCTTGCCCCGCAGACTGAATACGGCCTGTGTGTTCACATCTCGGCTTTTGGTGATGGAGCCGCTGGCAGAGTCGCCCTCGGTGATGAATATGCACGACTCTTCTTCCTGCGCTTTTCCTTTCCCGTCGCTCAGGTGGTAGCGGCAGTCGCGCAGCTTGCGGTTGTGCAGGTTGGCTTTCTTGGCACGTTCGCGTGCCAGTTTGGTGACTCCGGCAATGGCTTTGCGCTCTTTCTCGGAGTCTTGTATCTTTTGCAGCATCACCTCGCTGACCAACGGATGCTTGTGCAGGTAGTTATCCACCTCGGTCTTGATGAAGTCGCCCACATATTTGTTCACCGTGGGTCCTGCGGCTTTCTGTTCCTGGGGCACGGCGGGCCACATGTTGTTGCTGCCCAGCTTCGTCTTAGTCTGGCTCTCGAACATCGGCTCCTCCACGTCAATGGCGATAGCCGCCACCAGTCCGTTGCGGATATCGGCATACTCCTGATTCTTATTGAAGAACTCCTTGATGGTTCGGGCGATGTGTTCCTTCAGTGCCGTCTGGTGTGTTCCGCCCTGAGTGGTGTGCTGCCCGTTGACGAAAGAGTAATACTCCTCGCCGTACTGATTGGTGTGCGTAAAGGCTATTTCGATGTCCTCGCCTTTCAGGTGGACGATGTCGTAGAGGCCTTCGCTGGTCATGTTGTCCTTCAGCAGGTCTTCCAACCCATGACGGGAGACGATGCGCTGACCGTTATATATAAAGGTAAGACCGGTATTGAGATAAGTGTAGTTGCGCAGCAACCCTTCGACAAACTGGTTCTGGAAAGAATAGTTCAGGAACAGTCCGCCGTCCGGTTCGAAGAAGATGTAGGTTCCGTTCTCTTCGGTGGTGTCTTCGGTGGTGTCGGCTTGCAGCATGCCCCGCTCGAAGGTGGCGGAGCGCACTTTGCCGTCGCGATAGCTGCGCACCTCGAAGCGGGCGCTCAGCGCATTGACGGCTTTGATGCCCACACCGTTCAGCCCCACGCTCTTTTTGAAGGCTTTCGAGTCGTACTTGCCGCCGGTGTTCAGTTTGCTGACGGCTTCTATCAGCTTGCCTTGCGGGATGCCCCGTCCGTAGTCGCGCACGCTGACGCGCAGGTTGTCTTCGATGGCAACTTCAATTTTCCGCCCCGCTCCCATCTTGAATTCGTCGATGCTGTTGTCCATCACTTCCTTCAGCAGCACATAGATGCCGTCGTCGCTTTGCGAGCCGTCGCCCAGCCGGCCTATGTACATGCCCGAACGTACACGGATGTGCTCCATGTCGTCGAGGTGGCGGATATTGTCGTCGGTATATTCTACGGTAGAAGTGGCGGAGTTGTCCGGCAGGGTGTTTTCGCCGTCCGGAGATAAGAGCAGGTTGTTGTTTTCTTCCATTATTCTATTTTACGATGCTTCCGGTTGATACTTTATGAGGAGAACGCAGAAAAAACACTTTGTGATTTTCCGGGCACGGGTTGCACCGATTAAGACGGATTCTATGCATCGAACCCATGCCGTCCGTGCCCGGAACATCATAAAACAGCGTTGCCATGCGCTCGCTATTGCGCAAAAATAATCAGAAAATCGGAGCTTCGCAAAGAAACGGACGTTTTTTGGGACGATTTTACATCTTACTTTATTTCCTTCACGAAACAGCGTCTGCGTTTATGCTGCTCCGTCTTGAAGTACTCCCACTGTGCCTGCACCTTGCCGTTCATCTCCAGTTCGGGATTGCTTTCGGCATATTCGAAGCCGAGTTTCCGATAGACGGGAATGAGGTCGGAGAAGAGCAGCGCATTGACGCCTTTGTTCTGATATTCGGGCTTCACGGCCACAAGCAGCAGGTCCAGTATCTTGGGATATCGTTTCAGGAAGATGGTCTTGCCCAGATAATACCAGCCGAGGGGCAGCAAGCGCCCGTTGCTCTTTTGCAACGCTTTAGAAAGCGACGGCATGGATAGGCCTACGGCTATCAGGCGGTCGTCGGCATCGGTGATAAGCGTCACCATGCGCAGGTCGATGATGGGCAGGTACATCCTGATGTATTGGTCTATCTGCCGTTGCGAAAGGGCGGAATAGCCATAGAGCGGCCGGTAGGCCTCGTTCATCAGTTCGAAGATGGCCTGTCCGTATTTCTTGGCAAGCGTCCGGGCCGAGGTGCATTTCACCACGTTCAGGTTGTATTTGCGCTGAATCAGCTCGGAGATGCGTTTGTGCTTGTCGGGGATGTCGTTGGGGATGTAGATTTTGTACTCCACCCAGTCGGCATCTTTCTCGAATCCCATGCGCTCTATGTGCGTGCTATAATAAGGATAGTTGTAGGTAGTGGACATGGTGCTGAGCTGGTCGAAGCCTTCGATGAGCATGCCTTCGGCATCGAAGTCGGTGAAGCCCAACGGCCCTTGTATGTGCGTCATGCCTCGTTCCTTGCCCCATTGCTCCACGGTGCGCATCAGGGCTTCGGACACTTCGGCATCGTCTATGAAGTCTATCCATCCGAAGCGGACATCTTTCTTGTTCCACGTCCGGTTGGCTTTATGGTTGATGATGGCTGCCACGCGGCCCACGATTTCGCCGTCGCGAAGTGCCAGAAAATAATCGGCTTCGCAGAACTCGAAAGCTGCGTTTTTCTTCTTGTTGAAGGTGTTCAGCATGTCGTCGAAGAGGTCGGGCACGGAATAGGGATTCTCTTTGTATAACCGGTAGTTGAACCGGATGAACTTCTCCAGCTCTCTTCTTGTAGAAACTTTTTTGATTGTAATAGCCATATCTGTATATTGTTATGCGGCGCAAAGATACTTTATTCTCCTTAAAAAGAGATATATCTGTCCGAAAAATGGATGCAGGCACATTCTTCTCGCTTCAGACGAAGTGCGTGTTCAGGCGTTATAGACGAGCACAGCCGTGTAGGCGATGTAGCACAGTACCATCAGGCTGCCCTCTACGCGCGTGATGGTGCGCTTGCCGAAGAACACGCCGACGAGCCAGAGCAATATACTTGCCCCGATGAGCACCAGCAAATCCATGTTGTTGATGCCTCCTAAATGCAACGGAGTGATGGAAGCCGCGCAGCCCAACACGAAGAAGACGTTGAAGAGGTTGCTGCCTATGACGTTTCCGATGGCTATCTCGGGATTCTTCTTCAGGGCGGCTACCACACTGGTGGCAAGTTCGGGCAGCGAAGTACCGCCTGCCACCAGCGTAAGGCCGATGACGGATTCGCTGACACCCAGACTGCGGGCTATGCCGCCGGCACCCTCCACAAAGAAATTACCGCCGAGGATGAGTCCTGCCAGTCCGCCGAGAATATAGAGCACCGACCTCCACAAGGGAAGTTGTTTTATCTCTTCCTCCTCTCCGCCCTCGTTTCCGCCTCGCGCAATGGCGAGCGTATAGCTCAGGAAAATAATAAAGAAGCAGAGCAGCACAAGCCCGTCGGTGACGCTGATGACGTTATCTGTGCTGCCATCGAGCAAAATGTCGTTGGCACAGAATAAGAGCACCACGGACGAAAGGATGCAAAGCGGGATTTCTTTGACCAGCGTGTTACGCGTCACCACGATTGGGGCAACGAGTGCCGTGCAGCCCACAATCATCAGTACGTTGAAGATATTGCTGCCCACCACGTTACCTATGGCCAGGTCGGCACTGCCTTTCAGGGCAGACGACACGCTGACCGTCAGTTCGGGAGTGGAAGTACCGAAAGCCACGATGGTGAGTCCGATGACAATGTTCGGGATGCGGAAACGTTTGGCCAAAGAAGCGGCACCGTCTGTCAGGCCGTTGGCTCCCAAAAGGATAAGGAGGAGGCCTCCGATGAGAAGAAGTATGTTCATAACGATTGGTTTTGGGTGCAAAGATAGCAAGAGTATCATTTTATACGCTCATTCTCTTGTGAAAATAAAGCCATGGAAGTTTCAACCGCCGCTTATATAGCTACGGTTCCTTCCCCCGGCCACCACCCCGAGGGTTCATTTCTTTTTACAAACTTCCATAGGATGCGGAATGCCCGCTTCCCGGACACCGAGCAAAGCCTCGTTCCTCGGTGAGGAAGAGGGTGTTCCTCGGTGAGAAACGACCCGTTTCTCGGTGTCGGAAGAATACCCCATCCAGAGCACCTTCTCGGCGGGGTACGACAATCCTCAAGGAGCTTCGGATAAATATTGACATTTGCACCATCCGCCTCTCATGCCGCGAAGGAACGGGCATGGAGCTTTGGCTGATTCTTCGTGCCGCTATTCCCCTTTATAATCTTGGGTAGTGTGCCTCACCGGTGAGCAGTCGTAAGGGAACTTCTGCGTCAGTTTTCCTTTGAGCACCAGCTTCACGTCGCTGCCGGGCCGGGCAAGGGTCAGGCAGAAAGTCAACTGCAACCGCTTGTAGTAGACGTTGGCTGCATAAATGTTCCACTTGGAAGGTACCATCTCCACCTCCAAGCTTTTCTCTCTCAACACCTTGTCCTTGATATACTTGATTTCGTAATCAAGAAAAAGAGGCTCTTCGCCCATAATGATCTTTCCGCCTTCTATGCGGTCGGGCAGATTCACAAAGCGTTTTTCAGAGCTTATCCAAGAGAGAAAGTTTTCTGTACGGTCATCAAAACTGAACCGGCAGGTGGCCTGTTGGTTGAGGAAAGGATAAACGGTGAATGGCTCCACCTCGTCGCCTCCACCTTCTATCCGATACTTCATACCGTAGTGGCCGGCTTCGGCTTCCGATAGACCGTCGCCCTCTTCCAGCGTGTAAATAAGTGATTCTATTTCGTAAAAACTACGACAGACGTTTTGTTCGATGACAACTTGTTCCTTGTAAAATCCCTCTTTCATCTCAAGGTTGAGGATGAGGAAACGGCGTTCTCCCAAATCGAAATTATCTTTCAAGTGCAGGCTGAGGTGGGTGTCGGTGTCGCGTTCCAAGTCCCACCAACGGTAGTGCAGGCTTCCTGTCTCCTCCAATTGCAGGGGCTTGCCATACCGGTCCGTCATGGCCTCTCCCCAAGGGGTGACGACGGAGGCGATGCGCCATCCGCCGCGCGACATGTCTATTTGCAAGGTGCAGGCTTCGCCCTCCACGGTGATTTTGCGGAAAGGAGCAAGGGTGATATCGTCGTCGCCATCGCAAGCCGTCAGCAAGCAGGCAAGAAGGACGAACGGCAAAGCGAACGACCGGAATAACAAGGTTGTTTTCATCTCTATCTTCAGTTTGGTCTTCATCCGTCAAAGACGGAGCAGGTTAATGAATGTATCGGCAAAGGTATGCGTTTTCTGCAAAAAGAGTGCCGCAGAGCGAGTTTTTCTGAAATAGATGTCGTATCTTGCAGGCAGAAATCTATAATACGGAAAACCATGAAATATCAACTTGCCATTATCGGCGGAGGCCCTGCGGGATATACGGCCGCCGAAGCTGCCGGAAAAGCCGGCCTGAGTGTAGTCCTGTTCGAGAAACAAAACCTTGGCGGAGTATGCCTGAACGAGGGCTGCATCCCCACCAAAACCCTGCTCTACTCGGCAAAGACCTACGACGGGGCGCGCCATGCCTCCAAATATGCGGTCAACGTGCCCGAAGCGTCGTTCGACCTGCCCAAGATAATAGCCCGCAAACAGAAGGTGGTGCGCAAACTGGTATTGGGCGTAAAAGGCAAACTCACCGCCCACGGGGTGAACATCGTAAGCGGCGAGGCCGTGATTGTGGATAACCACCACGTGCAGTGCGGCGAAGAGACCTACGAATGCGACAACCTGCTGCTGTGCACCGGCTCGGAGACATTCATCCCTCCCATTCCCGGCGTAGACCGAGTGCCTTACTGGACACACCGCGACGCGCTGGACAACAAAGAGCTTCTCGACTCGCTCGTCGTCATCGGCGGCGGCGTCATCGGCATGGAGTTCGCCTCTTTCTTCAACAGCTTGGGCGTGCAGGTCACGGTCGTCGAGATGCTCGACGAAATCCTCGGCGGCATGGATAAGGAACTCTCCGCCCTGCTCCGTGCGGAATATGCCAAACGGGGCATCCGCTTCCTGACGGGCACGAAAGTGACCGCCCTGTCCGAAGCCTCATCGGCAGAAGGCCTCCCGCAAGTGCAGGTGAACTATGAGGACGCCCAAGGTACAGGTTCCGTGGTGGGCCACAAGCTGCTGATGAGCGTAGGCCGCCGGCCCGTGACGAAAGGCTTCGGACTGGAGAACCTGAATCTTGAAAAGACCGAGCGCGGCAGCATCCGTGTGGACGGGCACATGCAGACCTCCCTCCCCGGCGTCTACGTCTGCGGCGACCTCACCGGTTTCTCGCTGCTGGCACACACTGCCGTGCGCGAAGCCGAAGTAGCCGTACATCATATCATAGGCAAGGAAGACGTCATGAGCTATCGCGCCATCCCCGGCGTGGTATATACCAACCCCGAAATAGCCGGTGTGGGAGAAACCGAAGAATCCCTACAAAAGAAAGGCATCGCCTATCGTGCCCTCAAACTTCCGATGGCTTATAGCGGCCGCTTCGTAGCCGAAAACGAGGGCGTGAACGGCGTATGCAAGCTACTGCTTGCCGACGACGACACCGTGCTGGGAGCACACGTGCTGGGCAACCCCGCCTCCGAAATCATCACGCTGGCAGGCATGGCCATCGAACTAAGACTCACCATCGGCCAATGGAAGAAGATTGTTTTCCCGCATCCCACGGTGGGGGAGATATTCAGGGAGATGGTGTAAAAGGCAATAATTCCAATCAGAAATAATGAAAAAGTTTTTATTCTTTTTTATTTTATTTGTGTGCCACACATACGATAGCCGGTCGCAAGATACCGCACCTGTTACCGCTAACCGTTTTTCCATTACCGGAAAAGTCCCCTCTCTTCCTGATGGAATAGTTATCGGCTTGTACCAATCGGATGGACAACTCCTTATACCGATGACTCTCGACACTGTTGCGGATGGAAAATTTGCTTTCAGCGACACCGTCTCTTGTACAAAGTCGCTGATGCTTATCTCTTCGGATGAGGGATTTCCCTCGCAGTGGCTGGACGTGTGGGTGGCTCCGGGCAAACAGATAACCGTCACCGGAGAAGACAGGCTGCTTCCCCTTTGGCGGGCAGAAAGCGATATTGCTGAACAGCATGAGCAAAATCTTTTTCAAGATGCTTCGCGTGAGTTGAACAGGAAGCATCTGATTTATAATGCGGCCGAGTGCGGTTGGCTTCGGAAAATGCAATTGGAGCATGCAGGTGATAAGGAATTTGCCCGGCTGGCATGGGCAAAGGTGGACTCTCTGCGCCAGTATTCGTTCCCCCTGATGCGTGCAGTCTACAAAAAAGAGCTGGATTATATGGCGACGTCTCCAATAGGCAAAGTCTTTATGACAAAGTTGCTGACTTATGCACAGATGAGTTCTTCAAAAGAGTTCATGCCCTACTCCGACGAGCTGAAAGCCCTGTACGCCCGGCTGCCCGATTCCGTGAAACATACGCCCGAAGCGGAGTTGGCGTATCAATACCTCTATCCTGCCGCTACGGTCGGGGTGGGCGATGAAATGGTTGATGGCGAATTGTACGATGTTCAGGGGGGAAGTCATCATCTTTCCCAATTTAAAGGACGCTACATTCTATTCGATTTTTGGAGCTCCGGGTGCGGCCCTTGCATCGAGTCTCTTCCCGAACTGGAAGAAATTGCAGAACTGTATAGGGATTTGGCTATTGTCAGTATCAGCATCGACCCCCAAAAGAGCTGGAAAGCTTTTGTAGAGAAAAGACAGATGAAGGGTAATCAATGGAACGAACTTCGCAAAGCAGGCACAGGTCTTGCCATGTCTTATGGAGTGAAAGGATATCCTCACTATGTCTTGATTGCTCCCGATGGGAAGATACAGAGTATATGGGGAGGTTATGGCAAAGGCTCCTTGCTCAAAAAGTTGAAAGAAGAAATCAACATCGGGATAAATTAAAAAAACAATAACGACACATGAAAACCATCAAACTCATCACATGCAAAGATATCTTTCAGGCACACGTCATTCAGGGTGCTTTGCAGAACGAAGGGATTGCTTCCATCCTGCATAATGAAAACATGTCCGGCATAATGCAAGGGTATACGTGCGACACCCGTTTTGAAAATCCCGTAGCAAGGAAAGAGGAGGACAAGCAATAATCATGTGTATGGAGGTCAGTCAAAACAGAAAGGATATATTTACGAGGAGAAAGTGGCTGCCGGTACTGCTCTGCTTCTATTTATTGCCTATTGCCGCTCAAAAGGACATAGATAGGCCGAACAGCCTCTCTTCCCGCCTCGACACGCTCATCAAACAGATGCTTCCTGCCGGTTCCAACGTGGGCATCTCGGTGTATGACCTGACGGACGGCAGGCCGTTGTACGAGTATCAGGCCGATATGCTTTCCCGTCCCGCCTCTACCATGAAGCTGCTTACCACCATCACCGCCCTTGCCCGCCCCGAAGCCGACGAACCGTTCCGCACCGAAGTGTGGTACAAGGGAACGGTTGCACGCGACACCCTGCAAGGCGACCTATATATAATAGGTGGATATGACCCGAAATTTGACGACTCCGCATTGGACTCGTTGGTAAACGCCGTGGCACGGTTGCCGTTCAGCGTGATTCACGGAAGAGTGTACGGCGACATCTCCATGAAAGACTCCTTGTATTGGGGAAACGGATGGGCATGGGACGACACCCCCGAAGCCTACCAACCCTACCTTTCGTCGTTGATGCTGAACAAAGGCACGGTCACTGTGGCCGCCACACCCGGCGAGCGGGGAGGGACCGCACGACTATCGTGCATCCCCGCCTCTTCATACTACACTCTGACCAACCAGACAAAGTCTCAAACCCCTTCTGCCGGCCGTTTCCATGTGTCGCGCAACTGGCTGGAAAACGGAAACCGCATCATCGTAACCGGAAACGTAGACAGGCGCCGGGAGGCAACCGTGAATATCTACTCTTCGCAAGACTTCTTCATGCACACCTTTATGGAACGCCTGCAAGCACGGGGCATCCGGTGCATTATGCCCGAAGAACACATCCCCTCTTCCGGCTATATCTTCGGCGAATTATTGAGAGACAGCCTTTCCGTGCAGGTAACAGTATATGAGACGCCCGTGCAACATGTGGTGAATGAGATTATGAAAGAGAGCGACAACCTCAATGCCGAAGCCCTGCTTTGCCGTCTCGGAGCACAATATACCGGCAAAAAGCATGTTTCGGCGGACGACGGACTTTCCGCCATCCGCATGCTGATAAAACAGCTGGGACACAACCCCGACGACTACAAGCTGGCAGACGGTTGCGGACTGTCCAACTACAATTACATCTCTCCGGCATTGCTGGTAGGTTTCTTGAAGTACGCCTATTCACAAACCGACATCTTTGCGAAACTGTATAAGGCATTGCCCATTAGCGGAGTGGACGGCACATTGAAAAACCGGATGAAAAAGGGCACGCCGGCCTACAAGAACGTCCATGCCAAGACCGGCTCTTTTACAGCCATCAATTGCCTTGCCGGATATGTGAAAGCGGCAAACGGACACGAAATAGCTTTCGCCATCATGAATCAGAATGTGCTTTCGGGCAGGGCAGCACGGGCATTTCAGGATGCCGTGTGCGAGGAGATAATTAAATAACAGAAGATATAGGCTCTGAAACAGACAAATTCAAAGATTTATACGATTTGTTAGTGTTTTCATATGATTTGTTAGTCCCGCCAACGCATATATTCCATTAATTTGTAAGAAAGAAACAGCCCCGGCGGCTTGACGTTCAAAGAGAATATCATTTCTTATAAATAATCAGACGAATATGAAAAAAAGAAAATTCAAAATCAAGTGGTTGCTTCTTCTGCTATGTGGCATGTTGGCAATGGTTGCTTGCGAGAAAGAAGAAGAAGGCGGAAGCATTACCTTAAAAGGCGACACCAACCTTGAAGAAAACAAGGTGGGCACGGTGTTGAACAGTATGGTCAGGCTGATTATCGGTGACAAGCGTTTGATAGGGTCCGGTAAATCGAAAGTTACCGCCAATGACGACGGCGTTATCGAAGTAGAGCTTTCGATGCAGACAGAATCCGAACCGTTGAACAACGTGCTAAGCCGCCTTGCCGGTTATGCGGAAGAGTTCAATATCGATGATTCTTTCAGCACTTCCGGCGGGAACATCAAAGCAAAAGGCAAACTGTTTAATTCCACGGATGGAGTGGCAATCGTCAACTCGTCCGGCAGGCAGGCGGTTGTCATGAAATACGATGTCAATGTGGGAGATACTTGGACGTATAAGACCAAAAAGGGAACCGTGGAGACTTTCAAAGTCACGAAGAAATCGACAGACAATGATTACAACATGGGGTTCACAAAGATTAAGGTGGTACAAGTGGAGCAGATTCCTGCCGAACCGGGAGTAACGAAAGTGGTCTACACCGGAAACCATAAATTCGGATTGGTGGAAGTGGCCGTTCATCTTGAGGACGGTTCTGTCATAAGCCTCTTTAAATAAACGGAAGGAGTATCTATTTCTCTCTCTTGTCGTGCCTTTGACGATGTTTGCAGCAGAAAGATGAGAAAAGACAATGAAACTACAAGAAACGGAGATATGCTCCTGACAGCCGGTGGAATAGTTTTTATCCTCTTGGGACTGTCGGGGGTATATTTCTTTGTGATGCAAGGCATAAAACCCGCTTGGCTGCAATGGAACGTATTTACGCTTTGTTCCTGCTACATAGATACGAAGACGTTTGCTTTTATTCCGAATAATCAGGGAGACGAGTTGGCCGTTGCGTTCTACTGCTTGGGATGGCTGTTGCTCATATACAGGTCGAAACGCTCGCTGCTAAACAAGCAAGCGTTGGTGGTCGGCATGTTCATGCTAGGCTATTTGCTACTGCATGGCTTGGCCGTGGTCTATTTCATAGGAGCATGCCTGATATCGACACCGCCTATTTTAGCCTTCGGAGATACATTCAAGAAACAATACATCAAGAACTGGCTGAGATTGAAATAAATTCGGTATCATTATCCTCGTTTGTGCCATTCTTTCTACCACCCTATACGCCTTATCCCTCCGGTTCTCTCCTGTACTGCGCAGGCGACATGCCCAAATGCGCCTTCACATACTTGCCGAAGAATGACTGGTTGGAGAAATTGAACTCATCGGCAATCTCTTTGATGGATTTGTCCGAGTGCTTCAGTCGAAGCTTTATCTGCTCGATGGCATATTCGTTGATCCATTCCATGGCGGTGCGTCCGCTCACCTGCTTGATGACGGCCGACACGTATTTGGGCGAGTAGCACAAGCGATCGGCAAAGTAATTCACCGTGCGGTGCATACCGTTGGCTTTGGAAAGTTCCATCAGGAATTGCTTGAACACATAGCTTCCACGCTTGATGCCACCTCCCTGCTGTTGCTCCTCTTTACCGGCCTGCTCATAAAGCACCGACATCACCTCGCAGAAAAAGGCAGAGAAAAGATGTTGCAAGATATCCTTATGGAAACGCCCGGGCACACTGTTTATCTTTCCTTTGATGAGCTGTTCATAATAATGAGCCAAAGGCGGCTTTCCGCTTTCGCAAGGACGCTGTATGGGGTGTTTGTTGAGGTAAAAGAACATGTTATCCATCCCCTCTTCTTTTTTGACTGCACGGTTCAGGAACTGAATGGAAAAGCCTGTCATTCTTATCCGGGTGCCGGGCGAGAACATGATGCGGCTCAACACCATGGTGGGCAGACAAATGAGGACGTCATACGCATTCAATTGATAATTCTTCCCATTGACGTCCAGCTGTACATACCCTTCCTGGCACAGTACGATGAGGAGAAACTGCATCCTTACGGCTTCTTCGGGATGAAGAGAAGGTATCTGGAACTGATCGGTCATCATCACATAGTCATCCATATACATGAACTGACTGCTGTAGGGCTTGAGGTCTTCAAAAGAGAGTTCTTTGATTGTTCTATTTTCCATTGTCCTATTATTCCTTATTGAATAGTGCAAAGATGGTCAATAATCCCTTAATCAAAATGTCCTATTTACTCTTAGCATTGTTCTATATTACTTATTTCCTGTACCATAGATTGAAAAAAGAAAAAGAATAGAAAAAAAAGAACATTACTGTGGAATAATATGTTACGTCAATGATATTCTATAATCCTATTTTTGCCGCAGTTTTTAATATTATATTAGGAATATGATAAAGGTAAATGGAAAATGGATACGGCTGATGATGTTCATCAGTGGTACAATGTGGTTGACATCGTGCAAACAAGCACCGGACGCTCAGGTAAAATCTTCGTATGCCACCATGAAGGTGACTACTACCGACAAGGAATTTTCAACTTCTTACTCTGCCACCATCCGCGGACGACAGGACATCGATATCTATCCGCAGGTATCGGGAACGATAGAACGGCTCTGTGTGACGGAAGGACAGAAAGTACGTCGCGGGCAATTGTTGTTCGTTATAGACCAAGTGCCCTATAGGGCGGCCCTCAAGACAGCGGCGGCCAATGTGGAGGCGGCACGCGCTTCGCTGGCCACCGCACAACTGGCTTATGACAGTAATAAGGAGTTGCATACACAAAAGGTGGTTTCACAATACACACTACAAATGTCGGAGAACTCCTATCTTTCTGCCAAAGCACAACTCTCGCAGGCAGAGGCTCAGGAGGTAATTGCCCGCAACAACCTCTCTTACACCGAAGTGAAGAGTCCTTCCGACGGAGTGGTGGGAGCATTACCCTACCGGGTGGGCGCTTTGGTGAGTGCCGCCATACCGCAGCCGCTCACCACGGTAAGCGACAACAGCGACATGTACGTCTACTTCTCCATGACGGAGAATCAACTGCTGGCTCTCACTCGCGAACACGGCACGATGGATGAGGCGCTGAAAGCCATGCCCGAAGTTCAGCTTCAACTGAACGACGGCTCCATGTATGAGCAAAAGGGAAAGATAGAATCTATCAGCGGCGTGATAGACCGCAAGACGGGAACCGTGTCGGTGCGCGCCATATTTCCCAATGCCTCGCGTCTGTTGCATAGCGGTGCGTCGGGCAATGTAGTGATACCGAGTACATATAAACAATGTATCGTTATTCCGCAAGGTGCCACAGTGCAGCTTCAGGACAAGATCATAGTATATAAGGTAGTAAATGGCAAAGCCGCCTCCACCTTGATCAGCGTGGCATCGGTAAGCGACGGACGCGAGTATGTGGTGCTGGACGGATTGAAGCAGGATGATGAGATTATCTCCGATGGTGCCGGATTGGTGAGAGAAGGAACGCAAGTGAAGTAAGGAGGAAAAGATTTTATGAAAGGAAATATATTCATTAAGCGGCCGGTGATGGCTATTTCCATCTCGCTGCTGATACTGATAGTCGGGTTCATCTCGCTCCTCACCCTCCCGGTGGAGCAGTATCCTGACATAGCACCGCCTACGGTGCAGGTCAACGCCACCTATATAGGCGCCGATGCGGAAGCAGTGATGAACAGTGTCATCATGCCCCTGGAAGAGAGTATCAATGGTGTGGAGAACATGATGTATATCACTTCTACCGCCACCAACGCCGGTACGGCTACGATAAACGTTTACTTCAAACAAGGCACTGATCCCGACATGGCTGCGGTGAATGTGCAGAACCGTGTAGCGAAAGCACAAGGCTTGCTGCCTGCCGAAGTAACGAGAATCGGTGTCACCACGCAAAAACGGCAAACCAGCTTCTTGCAGGTCAACACGCTGGTCAGCACCGATGGGACCTACGACGCACGCTTTTTGGCCAATTACCTCGACATCAACATCATCCCTGCCGTGAAACGTGTGGAAGGCGTGGGCGACGTGATGGCACTGGGCGATACGTACAGTATGCGCATTTGGCTGAACCCCGAACGCATGGCACAATACGGACTGGTACCTTCGGACGTGACCGCCGTGCTGGGCGAGCAGAACATCGAAGCACCTACCGGTTCGCTGGGTGCCAACTCGAACAACGTGTTCCAGTTTACAATGAAATACAGCGGACGGTTGAAGAGTACGGAAGAGTTTCAGAATATCGTGATTCGTTCGTTGGAAGACGGCTCCGTACTGCGCCTGAAGAACGTGGCCGATGTGGAACTGGGTGCGCTTTCTTACAGTTTCCAAGCCGAAACCGACGGGCATCCGGGTGTCACTTTCATAGCCTTCCAAGTGGCGGGTGCCAATGCCACGGAGGTGAATGCCAACATCGCCGAACTGCTGAAAGATATGAGCAAGGATTTGCCCAAAGGCACGGAGTTTATCACTCTGATGAGTTCCAACAACTTCCTCTTCGCTTCTATCCACAATGTGGTAGAGACGCTGGTCATTGCCATCATTCTGGTGATTCTTGTGGTTTATTTCTTCCTTCAGGATTTAAAGAGTACGCTCATTCCTTCTATCTCCATCATCGTGTCATTGGTAGGAACGTTTGCCTGTATGACAGCAGCGGGATTCAGCATCAACATTCTGACGCTGTTTGCCCTCGTGCTTGCCATCGGTACGGTAGTGGACGATGCCATTGTGGTGGTGGAGGCGGTGCAGGCCAAGTTCGATGCCGGCTATACCTCGCCCTATAAAGCCACGAAAGACGCCATGGGCGATGTGACGATGGCTGTTATCTCTTGTACTTGTGTGTTCATGGCCGTGTTCATCCCTGTGACGTTCATGGGTGGAACATCCGGTATCTTCTATACACAGTTCGGTGTGACGATGGCTACCGCCGTAGGCATCTCCATGGTTTCCGCCTTGACGCTGTGTCCGGCACTGTGTGCCATCATGATGCGCCCCTCGGACGGGAAAAAGAGCCCCAAAAGCATCAACGGACGGGTACGGGCCGCTTATAATGCTTCGTACAACGCCCTCTTAGGCAAATATAAGAAAGGAGTGATGTTCGCCATCCACCATCGCTGGATGACATGGACTTCACTGGGCATTGCCACCGTACTGCTCGTATGGCTTATGGCTACTACGAAGACAGGGCTTGTGCCGCAGGAAGACCAAGGATTCATCATGATTAACGTCAGCACGGCTCCGGGCAATACGCTCGAAGAGACTTCCAAGGTATTGAATAAGGCAGAAGCCTTGTTAAAGGATGTGCCCGAAGTGCAACACTACTCCAAAGTGGCCGGCTATGGATTGTTGTCCGGACAAGGCACTTCTTACGGTATGATTATGGTACGCCTTAAAGATTGGAGCGAGCGCAAAGGCAAGGAGCATTCGTCCGATGCCGTAATGGCACGCCTCAACGCACGGTTCCAAAGCATCAAGGAGGCACAGATATTCAGTTTCCAAATGGGTATGATACCGGGCTACGGTATGGGTAACTCGGTGGAACTGAACATGCAGGACAAGACGGGTGGAGAGAAATCTGTGTTTTATCAGAATGTGATGCAATTTCTCGGCGCATTGAACCAGCGTCCGGAAGTAGCGGTGGCCTATACCTCGTATGCCATGAATTTCCCGCAACTGTCGGTAGAGGTGGATGCCGCCAAATGCAAGCGTGCAGGTATATCGCCCGCCACGGTGCTCGATGTGCTGAACAGCTACTGCGGCGGCGGATATATATCGAACTACAACAAGTATGGCAAGGTTTACCGGGTGATGATGCAGGCTTCTCCGGAGTTCCGGCTCGACGAGCATGCACTGGACAACATGTTCGTGCGCAATGGGACGGAGATGGCTCCCGTAAGCCAGTTCGTCACGCTGAAGAAGGTGCTCGGCCCGGAAACGGCAGACCGATTCAATCTTTACAGTTCTATTTCGGTGAACGTCAATCCGGCTGCCGGATACTCTACCGGTGAGGTGCAAAAGGCCATCGAAGAAGTCGCCGCCCAAGCATTGCCCTCCGGATATGGTTACGAATACGGCGGCATGGCTCGCGAAGAAGCCGGCAGCGGCGGCATGCAAACAGTGCTGATTTACGGTATCTGCGTGGTGCTTATCTTCTTGATTCTGTCATGTCTTTATGAAAGTTTCCTCATACCGTTTGCCGTCATCTTCTCCGTACCCTTCGGACTGATGGGTTCGTTCCTCTTTGCGAAGTTCTTCGGCTTAGAGAACAACATCTATTTGCAGACGGGTGTCATCATGCTCATCGGTTTGCTGGCCAAGACGGCCATCCTGATTACGGAGTATGCCGTGGAACGTCGCCGCAAGGGCATGGGCATTATAGAGAGCGCTTATGCTGCCGCACAAGCTCGTTTGCGCCCCATCCTGATGACGGTGCTCACGATGATATTCGGTATGCTTCCGTTGATGTTCTCCTCCGGTGCGGGTGCCAATGGCAACTCATCTCTCGGAACGGGTGTCGTGGGCGGTATGATGATAGGTACGTTGGCATTGCTTTTCGTGGTGCCCGTGTTCTACATTATCTTCGAGTTCCTGCAAGAGAAAGTACGCACGCCGAAACACGAGGATGCCGATGTGCAGGTGTTGCTGGAGAAACAACGGAGTGAGAAAGAGAAGGAAAACAAATAAGAAGAGGAGATATGGCAAATGTACGAAGAGTGTTATTCATTTCTGACGGAACAAGCAGTAGCATTTGTCATTGCGTTCCTCGTGGTGTACATCTTAGATAAGATAGATACCGGAAAGAACTTTTTCCATTCAAAACATAAATAAAAAAAACGAAAGCATGAAGAAGAAAAATACATTTCTGTTAGTCGCCCTCGGTTCATTGTTGAGCAGTTGTGGCGTCTACACCAAATATAAGCCGGCCACCTCCGTACCCGACAATCTGTATGGCGAATATTCCGCAACGGAAGACGACTCTGCCAGTTTAAGAAACATGGAGTGGCGCGAACTTTTCACCGACCCACAGTTGCAGGCCCTCATCGAACAGGCTTTGGAGAACAACACCGACTATCAAACGGCACAGCTCCGTGTGGAAGAGGCCGAAGCTACTCTGCTGTCTGCAAAGCTCGCCTTTCTGCCCTCCTTTGCTTTGGCACGGCAAGGAACAGTGAGCAGCTTCGACGGAGGCAAGGCCACACAAACCTATTCCCTGCCGGTTACTGCCGGTTGGGAACTGGATGTGTTCGGCCGTATGCGCAATGCCAAAAAACAGTCTAAGGCGCTCTATGCACAAAGTCTGGACTATCGTCAGGCAGTACGTACGCGCCTCATATCCGGGGTTGCCAATACGTACTACACCTTGCTGATGCTGGACGAACAGCTTGTTATCTCCCAACAAATGGAAGAAGCATGGAAAGAAACTTTAGCTTCTACCCGTGCCCTGATGAAGGCGGGCATGAGAAACGAAGCGGCAGTTTCGCAAATAGAAGGCACTTACTATCAGGTACAGACTTCCGTCCTCGACTTGAAAAAGCAGATAAGCCAAGTAGAGAACAGCCTTGCCTTATTGCTGGCAGAAACACCTCGCCACTACGAGCGCGGTGTGCTGGCAGGGCAGCAATTCCCGACAGGCTTTTCCGTTGGTGTTCCCGTGCGGATGCTTTCCGCCCGGCCCGATGTCCGTTCGGCCGAACGGACACTGGAAGCGGCATTCTACGGAACCAACGCGGCCCGCTCTGCATTCTACCCCTCCATCACCTTGAGCGGAAGTGCAGGCTGGACCAATGCGGCGGGTTCGATGATTGTGAATCCCGGTAAGTTCCTTGCCTCGGCAGTGGGCTCGTTGACGCAACCCCTCTTTGCACGTGGGCAGGTCATCGCGCAGTATCGCATTGCCCGTGCCCGACAGGAAGAAGCAGCCCTTGCCTTCCGGCAGACATTGTTGAAAGCCGGCAGCGAGGTGAACGACGCTTTGACTGCATGGCAGACAAGCATAGCCAAAAGCGAATTGCTGGACAAGCAGGTGACTGCTCTGCAAACAGCCGCAAAAAGTACTTCCCTGTTGATGGAGCATGGCAACACCACTTATCTGGAGGTGCTCACCGCCCGGCAGACATTACTCAATGCGCAACTGTCGCAAACAGCCAACCGCTTTGCCGAGATACAAAGTCTGATAAACCTTTATCAGGCATTGGGAGGCGGCGAGGAATAGATGCCCCCGTAAGAAAGGCTCATTCCTCCGACCCCGCCCATCAACGGCATTGAAAATATTCACCCCGAAAGCCTTTAAAAAGGCCTTCGGGAACCAATCAAAAAAAACAAGGCAGATTGGGTTCTATACCGATCCTACATGAGTCGCAGACTGATGTAGGATCAGTCGTATACAGAGAGGACATCGGTGAAGTGCACCCCAAAAGTCGGACGGGTTAAATATTGCCTGAATTCGGCATAAGAAGCAAGTAGATAACCTCACCCGGCGGCTTGTGTCTTAAAGTCAAATCTCATTGCTTATCAGACGTTTACCACTGCCCCGTCAGGCACTTGCGTCTGACGGCTCAAACACCTGTGCCTGTCACGTCAGAGACTTGTGTCTATCGGCTTGGACACTTGCCTCTGTCAAGACAAAGGCTTGCAGCTGTCAAAACAGGGGGGAGGGCGGTGGGCGTACTCAGGTAAATATTATCCGTTTATTGAAAGAGTTTACGGTTTCATTCTCAAAATGTCTATCCGCACCGTACGGACATCTGTTCGCACGGTGCGAACAGAGTTTCATCCGAGGAGCAAACAACTTTATTTCATACCGCTTACAAGTTTGTTCCACGATTTTCAAGAGTTTTCTGTATAGAGAGAAGCCGCCTTGCATTCGGAGACGGAGAAACGTTTAATTGTTTTAGTGATAAACAGTTATTTATAACTCCGCTGTTCATTCCCCGGAAAACAGATTACTGAATTCTTATCATACGACGATTTCTTTTAAAACTTGATGCGAGAGTTTATTGAGGTTTATTCATATACTCTTTGGGCGACATGCCGTACTTCTCCTTGAAGGAGTTGGAGAAATGCGACAGATTGCTATATCCCACGGCATAGGCCACTTCGGATATGGTCATCTTCTTGTCTTGCGCCAACAACGAGGCAGCTTGCTGCAAACGGATGTTCTTGATGAAGTCGCGCGTGGACAGGTTGGTCAGTTCCTTCAGCTTGCGATGCACATGCACCCTGCTCAGCCCCACCTCCGAAGCAAGCATCTCCACATTCAGTTCAGGGTCGTCCAGATGTTTGTTCACCACCTTCATGATGCGTTCCATCAATACTTCGTCATTCGATTTCATTGAGAGTTTGTCCACCTTATCTTCCTGCTGCTGTGCACCGCTGAACTTATTGCGCAGCAGCCGCCGGTTCGTAAGCAGGTTGGCGATGGTGCTTTTCAGAAGTTCCGTATTGAAAGGTTTCACGATGTAGGCATCGGCACCGGTCTCCATGCCTTCCAAAGTATCTTCCATCCTCGATTTGGCAGTCAGCAATATCACAGGGATATGGTTGATGTTCGTATTTTGCTTCAGTTTGTGGCACAACATCAGACCGTCCATTTCCGGCATCATGATATCGCAGATCACCAAGTCTGGCATTTCCTTAAGGATGCTGTCGTATGCTTCCTTACCATTGCAACGAGTCCATACCCTGTATTCATCGGATAGTTCTTTTTGCAAATAGGTTCTGATTTCTTCTTCATCCTCGACCACCAGAACCTTCTGCCGACTCTTGGGCTTGGCAAGCTGCTTTTCATCTCCTTCATCCGCATACTCTCCGTCGGAAGCCGCCATTTGCAGAGGAAGGGCAAACGAAACGCCTTCTTCCATCTCGTCGGCCCTCAAGTGCTCGGCACCCAATGGAATGCGGATAACGAAACGGCTGCCCGGGGCGTCTGTCCTGCTTTCGGCATGAATCTCGCCATGATGCAGCTGCACCAGTAAGCGGGACAAGTGCAGACCGATGCCCGTTCCGAAATTGGATTTCGTCACATCATTGTCTACCTGATAGAAACGCTCGAAGATTCGTTCTATCTTATCCTTATCAATGCCGATGCCGCTATCCGTAATCACAATCTCGAAATAGTCTCGCAAGGCGTCGTTGCGAGAAGCATCTTGGCCGGTGGAGAGGCCGACGCGTATTTCGCCGCCTTCGGGCGTGTACTTGAAGGCATTGGAAAGCACGTTCATCAGCACTTTATCGAAATTGTTCAAGTCCACCCACGCCTTCAACTCAGGCATATCATGCTGAAAAACAAAATCAATGTTCTTCTTATGTGCCATGTAATCAAACGGCTGCATCACATCGCCGATAAATCCCACCATATCCGTTTCGCGGAATTTCATGAACATCTGTCCCTTGTCCAGCTTTCGTATATCCATCAGTTGGTTAATCAGGCGGAGGATGCGCTGGGCATTGCGGTAAATCATCAGATACGTCTTATGCAGTTCCCCTTTGCTCTCTTCGGCCAACAGTTTCTCCAACGGATTGATGATAAGTGTCATCGGGGTGCGTATTTCATGAGAGATGTTGATGAAGAACTGCAACTTCGCTTCATTCAGCTGTTCGGCATGCTCGCGTTTCATGATTTCACGACGATGCTTCACGCGCGACATCACATTGCTCACGATTCCCCATACAAGCAATATCGCCAGTCCGAAATAAAGGCAGTATGCCCACCACGTCTGATACCAGGGGGCGGCAATCAGAATCTTCACGGTGCGTATCTCCGAGAAATTGCCATGATTAAGAGCACGCACCCGGAAAGTATATTTGCCCGGAAACAGATTGTTGTATGTCACACGGTTCATTCCCGGCTCCGTCACAGACCATTGGGTGCTCAATTCATCTATCCGGTATTGATAGACTATCTGTTCGGGATTATTATACTGCAAAGTGGAAAACGCTATGCTGAACGTATTATCCTGATGCGAGAGCTGAAAGATATTGGCATCCTGCACAGAGGAATACACCACAGGCTCACCCCCCGAAAACGTATTCTTATGTACCGGCTGATTATATATATAGAAATCCGTAATAAAAATGCCCAACTCCTTGGAACCTGCATTAATCTTCTTCGGATTGAAATGGGTGATGCCGTTCACACCGCCGAAATAAATTCTGCCATTGGCATCCTTGTAATATGCCCCATGCGTAAATTCATTCCCTTGCAGACCGTCGCCCGAATAATAGTTCACAAAAGTCTTCTTCTTCACATCATACCTGCTGACACCCTTATAGGTACTTACCCAGATATTTCCCGCCTCATCTTCACAAATACCACAAATCACATTGTTCGGCAATCCGTCGGCCGTGGTGTATTGTTTCAGTTCCGAAGTTTTCTTATTGAAGCAATAAAGACCGTTCGTTGTGCCTACCCAGATATTACCGTCGCCATCTTCTGCAAAGGCATAACCGATACAACCGGTTATCAAAGTGTTCGTCTGCCGGTAGTTGACGAAGTTCTTGGTCTTCGGGTTGAAGCAGCTCACTCCTTTGTAATGTCCCAGCCACAACAGCCCCTCACTGTCACAAAAGATGTAGTTTATCCAGTCGTTCGCCAGTTCGTTACGCTTCAGGTCGCCTTTTTCATCTTTCGATGACACATAGTGCTCCATCTTTCCGGATAGCAGATTGTAGCGGTAAAAACCGGAGCCGAATACAGCGAAATAGAGATTCTTCTCTTTATCCTCGATTATGGTATAGACCACAGAACCGTCTATCTGAGAGAAAGGTTCGCTTCTGCCCGTAGTCTTGTTCAGCTTCTCTACCCCTTGCCCATAAGAGCCTATCCATAAATTATGGTCGCTATCCTCATACATACATATTATGGTGTTTGGCACCGAATACGCTCCGCCATCGGGAGCAAAGTGACGCAACCGCCTGCCATCCGCTCCCAACTCATAAAGTCCTTCATTATCCGCACCTGCCCACAGATGTCCATCACCGTCAGCAAACACAGACATCACACAGCCTTGTCCGATAGGATTATAATAAATAGACTTGCTTCCATAGTACTCGAATGGATTTTCTTGTCTCCTGACCAAGACAATACCCTTCTGAAACAACCCGATCCACAGATTTCCGTCTCTGTCTTGCATGATGGAATGCACCTTCCCCTTGGAGAAGTCCACAGGAGCGGAATTGATCTTATAATCTTCCAGCCGGTTCTTCCGGGGGTTATAGACTTTCACCCCTTGTCCGTCAGTTCCCACCCAAATTTGCCCGTTCACCATTGCCATGCAATACACAGAGACACTTTTGTCATCGCCCTCGTAGTGCACCGGCACCATTTGTCCTTTCACTTCATCATAGCGCGACACACCCTGCTTTTGTGTGCCGACAAAGATATTTCCCGACCGGTCTTCCAAGATAGACGTCACATTATTGTCGCCGAACGTGGGATACTTAAAGTATTGCAGCGTCTTCGTGCCGGAAACGTAGCGGGCCAGACCATTCCCATCCGTCCCTATCCAGATGTCCGAACGAGAATCGATACAGAATTTGGATTGATAGGTGCAATTCACTTGCTGAAACATGCTGTCGACAGACACCGCTTTGGTGAGCCGATCGTCCAACCGGAATAATCCTTGTCCACTGGTACTCAGCCAGATTTCTCCTTGGTTCACTTCCTGAAAGTGCGTGACGTGCGGAGTAACCTTCTTGCCTGCACGTATCATGGGGATTGTGCAAAAAGTGTCAGTCTCCCTGTCATATCTCATCAGACCGTTGATACAACCTATCAGCAGATTATGACGGCTATCCTCAAATATAGTACGCACGTAGTCACTCGTCAGCGAAGCAGCATCGTCGAGCACATGTCTATAAGTAAAGAAGTTGAGTCCGTCGAAACGGTTCAGTCCATATTCGGTAGCTACCCAAATGAAACCTTTGCTGTCTTGAAAGAGCTGATTTATCAGACTGCTGGACAATCCGTTTTCCGTAGAATAAAATTTTCCGGTCTGCGCCTTTGAGAAGTGACAAGGCATGGACATCGCAATCATTGCAAGCCACACATATATATACCGGAGCAGTGTCTTCATAGTCGCATTCGATATTTATTAAACTAAGCAAAGATAAAAAAACTTCTTCATTCTTTTCGAGAAGAACCTGCCCTAAAGAGGTTCTAAAGCCAAAATGTACGCTATACGAAAGTTTATGTAACGTAGACAAAAACGGATGTTACCTGAATAAAGTTTTGTGCAACATATTTGTGGTTTCCTTTATTTACAGGACATTATCTTTGCATCCGGAAGAAATTATTTCTTAAATCAATGCAATGAATTCATGCAGGCTATACGAATGAGTTATTCTGCGATGAGCAACATTCAATATTCATTTAAATTTAAAAGCATAGCCTGCGGCAAACGGAATCAAAATCAATCCAGAATCAAAAAAAAATTAAGAGATGATGTTTAGTGGTTATAATAAAGTTAGGTTAGGAATGGCAGTGCTGCTTTATTTTTGTAGCGCCGTGATGGCGGAAGCAAAAGTGAAGCTGCCTGCCTTAATTTCAGACGGAATGGTGTTGCAACGCGAACAGCCCGTCAAGATATGGGGAAAAGCCGATGCCGGAGAGAACGTCCGAGTAAACTTCGGCAAAACCGCACTTCCGCTCTCCATGAAAGGAAAGAAACTGAAAGACACCTACACCGCCACAACAAACACCGACGGACAATGGAGCATCGAACTCCCCCCCCTGAAAGCCGGAGGCCCCTACACCTTGCATATCAATGACACGGAAATAAAAGACATCCTGATAGGAGACGTATGGTTGTGCTCCGGACAATCGAATATGGAATTGCCTGTCAGAAGGGTTACGGACATGTTTGCTGACGAGATAGCAAGCTACGACAATGAAAAGATACGCCACCTCATTGTACCGAAAGTGTACGATTTCCATGCTCCGCAAGACGAGATGCCGCATGCCGCTTGGAAGAAGCTGAACCAAGAGAATGTGATGGAGTTCTCCGCATTGGCCTATTTCTTTGCCAAAGCCTTGTACGAAAAGACGGGCACTCCCATAGGACTTATCAATGCCAGTTGGGGCGGGACACCTGTGGAAGCTTGGGTCAGCGAAGAGGGCTTGAAAGAATTTCCTTTATACATCAATGATAAACGGCGTTATGAGGACGACAGCTACTGCGCGCACATCAAACAGCTGGAAAGTGAAAACTTCCGTCGCTGGAACGAGGCATTGTATCGCGGAGACGCCGGACTGCACGAAGCCACACCGTGGTATGCCAAAGACTACGACGACAGCGCATGGCGAGAAGTCGACATGTTCGCTTCCGATTGGGGAAACAACGGTTTGAATCCGATTGGCGGTTCGCACTGGTTCCGCCAAGAGGTCAGCCTCCCCGACATCATGCCAAACAGCGAAGCCACCCTGCGATTGGGCTGCATGGTAGATGCCGACTCGGTATATGTGAACGGAGTTTTTGTGGGCAATACCACCTATCAATATCCGCCGCGTATCTACAAAGTGCCGGCAAGCGTGCTCAAAGCCGGAAAAAACAACATCACGGTTCGCCTCATCAGCAATGGCGGACAACCAAGCTTTGTCAAAGAAAAACCCTATAAGATTATTTACCGGACCGCAAACGGCCAACCTGCCAAAGAGCTTAACCTCCAAACAACCTGGAAGTACCACCTCGGCGCTCCCATGACTAACGCTCCGGATATGATGTTCTTCTGCTACAAGCCCGTATGCTTGTACAACGCCATGATTGCACCGCTCAAGAACTACGGCATACGGGGCGTGGTGTGGTATCAAGGAGAATCCAATGTGTCACGACGCAACGAATATCAATCCCTGCTGACTGCCATGATAGCCGACTGGCGAAGCGCTTTCCAATCGGAGAAGCTACCTTTTTATATCGTGGAACTGGCAGACTTCCTTGCCAAAGAAAACATGAACGGACGCAAAGCATGGGCGGAAATGCGGCAGGTACAGGCCGAGACAGCCCGAACCAACTCGAATGCCTACTTGATAAAGAACAGTGACCTCGGAGAGTGGAACGACATCCATCCGTTAGACAAAAAGACACTGGGACAACGTGTGGCGAATGCCGTATCGCAATCGGCCGTGCCCAAATCACCAAGTAAAAGCAGAAATAAAAACAAGAACAATTAACCCCCAACAGATTAAGATACCATGAATAACATGAACCAAAAAGTATCGATGGCCGAGAAAATAGGTTACAGTCTCGGCGATTGCTCCGCGAACTTAGTGTTCCAGATGATGATGATTTATCAAACCAAGTTCTACACGGACGTATTCGGTCTGGAAGGTGCAGTTGCCGGCAGCGTCATGCTGATAGCCCGCATAGTAGATGCTTTTGTAGACCCTACCGTGGGACTTCTGTCCGATAGGACCCAAACCCGTTGGGGTAAATATCGCCCGTGGGTGTTATGGACAGCCTTGCCCTTCATGGTATTCTATGTACTGGCTTTCTACAATCCCGGCATTGAAGACAAAGGATTGGTCGCCGTGTACGCCACCATCTCATACACCCTGCTGATGACGCTTTATTCGTTCAACAACACACCTTACGCCTCATTGGGCGGTGTGATGACCAGCGACATCAAAGAGCGCAACAGCATCACCAGCATTCGTTTTGTGGCCGCCACCATCGCGCAGTTTGTGGTACAAGGACTTACGTTGCCTCTCGTCAGCAAGTTTGCCGGTCCGGAAGGCGACAAGGGTCATGGTTGGCTGTGCACCATTTCGCTGTTTGCCATCATAGGCTTCGTATTTTTTATCATCACCTTCTTCTCCGCACGCGAACGCATCACACCACCCTCCGGCCAGAAGACAGATACCGTGAAAGATATCAAGGATGTATTCCGCAGCATTCCCTGGCGTGCCATGTTCATCCTCACTCTGTTCCTCTTCACCACGTTGGCCATGTGGGGAAGTGCCATGAACTACTATTTTGAGAATTATGTGGATGCCGATGCCCTGTACTCTTTCCTCGACAAACTGGGATTGGTCACCACACAGGCCGGCACAGGTCTTGGATATAGCCTGCTCAACGCATTCGGTCTGATAGTGAGCAGTCCGAACAAGGCATACGAAGTAGGCTTCGGTGTATTCAACATGCTGGGCGCATTGGTTCAGTTCTTCGGCGTGATCCTGCTCTCTGAATTCCTTGCCAACCGCTACGGAAAGAAGCGTGTATTCATCATCTGTCTGGCTTTGACGGCCGCCTTCACCGCCATGTTCTACTTCCCCAACGAAACGGATATAGAAACGATGTTCTTCCTGAACTTCCTGAAGAGCCTTGCCTACGCCCCGACAGTGCCATTGCTATGGGCCATGATTGCCGATGTGGCAGACCACTCGGAATACGTGAACTACCGTCGTGCCACGGGATTTGTCTTTGCCGGAGTGGTATTTGCCCTGAAAGCGGGCCTTGGCATCGGCGGGGCTATTCTGGGATTCCTGCTCTCCGGTTTCGGATATGTCAGCGGAGCCGGAACGGCACAGACAGAGTCGGCCATTCATGGCATCGTGCTTTCGTCAAGTCTGATACCGGCAGCCACATTTGCCGTCGGAGTCATTACCCTCTGCTTCTACCCCATCACCAAAACCTATAATGAGCGGATGCAGGCCGAACTGACGGAGCGAAGAATGAGAAACGATTATTAAAAAGAAAAGAACAGAGCACTGCAAACAATTCGTGCTTACCATAAAACAACGCTAAAAAATAACAATATGAAGAAAGAAATGAGATACTTAGTACCCGGAGACTACATGGCAGACCCGGCAGTGCATGTCTTCAACGGCAGAGTGTACATCTACCCCAGCCACGATTGGGAGAGCGGCATCCCCGAAAACGACAACGGCGACCACTTCAATATGAAGGACTACCACGTCTTTTCTACCGACGACGTGATGCACGGCGAAATCAAAGACCACGGAGTGGTGCTTGCCACTGAAGACATCCCTTGGGCAGGGCGTCAGCTATGGGACAGCGACGTGGCCTTTAAGAACGGTAAATACTACATGTACTTCCCGTTGAAAGACAAGAACGATATTTTCCGTATCGGTGTGGCCATCAGCGACTCGCCCGAAGGGCCTTTCATCCCGCAGCCCGATCCGATAAAAGGAAGTTACAGCATAGACCCCGCCATTCTGGACGACGGCGACGGTTGCTACTACATGTACTTTGGCGGATTGTGGGGCGGGCAACTGCAACGCTACCGCGACAACAAAGCACTGGAAAGTGCCGTACTGCCAACGGGCGATGAGCCTGCCCTGCCGGGACGGGTGGTGAAGCTGAGCGACGACATGTTGCAATTTGCCGAAGAGCCGAGACCCGTGGTGATTCTGGATGAGAACGGTACACCGCTGACAGCCGGCGACAACGAACGCCGCTTCTTCGAGGCCAGCTGGGTGCACAAATACAACGGCAAGTATTATTTCTCCTACTCCACCGGCGACACGCACCGCCTGTGCTATGCCATAGGCGACAATCCTTACGGGCCTTTCACCTACCAAGGAGTCATCCTCACCCCCGTGGTGGGCTGGACCACACACCACGCCATTGCCGAATACAAAGGGAAGTGGTACCTCTTCCACCACGACTGCGTGCCGTCCAACGGCCGGACATGGCTCCGCAGCCTGAAGGTATGCGAACTGGAATATGATTCGGAAGGAAAAATCATAACCATCGACGGAGGAGGAGAATAAACCACAAGTTATATATATCGTATGAAACATCGATTCTATCTGCTGATTTGTATCGCTCTGTTCTTCATTAACCAAATGGCTGCCGAGAATGGCAGCCGTTTGTGGTTACGGCAGAGCGGAAGAGCCGGTGCATCGGTCGAAGTATTGTCCCGGCATGCATCCGCCACACTGAACATAGCCGCCGAGGAGTTGCGGCAATCGTGGAGAGGGAACCCTGTCATCCTCGCCATCGAGAAAGACAAGGCACTGGCCGCCGATGGCTTCAAAATCGTGTGCAGCGAAGGCAATATACGGGTCATCTCGCCTACCGGAACCGGCCTGCTCTATGCCGCCTATCACCTGCTGCGCCTGCAAGAAAGCGGGCAAGCCATCGCCTCCACCACAGAGAACCCCGCCTACACGCTCCGCATCCTCAACCATTGGGACAACACAGACCGCACCGTAGAACGGGGATATGCCGGAGAATCGCTTTGGGATTGGGAAAAGCTTCCCCACACGCTTTCCGAGAGCTATAAGGACTACGCCCGTGCCAACGCCTCCATAGGCATCAACGGCACGGTGCTGAACAACGTAAACGCCTCGCCCGAAATTCTCTCTGCCGAATACCTGAGCAAGGTAAAGACGTTGGCCGATGTTTTTCGTCCTTACGGCATACGTGTTTATCTCTCGGTCAACTTCGCCAGCCCGATGGTTCTCGACAGCCTGCCTACTGCCGATCCGCTGGACAAGCGTGTGATTCGTTGGTGGAAAAAGAAAGCCGGCGAAATCTACGGCCTCATCCCCGACTTCGGAGGTTTTCTGGTGAAAGCCAACAGCGAAGGACAGCCCGGCCCATGCGACTTCGGACGCACGCATGCCGATGGCGCCAACATGCTGGCCGATGCGCTGAAGCCTCATAAAGGCATCGTCATGTGGCGCGCTTTCGTCTACAGCCCCTCGGATGCCGACCGTGCCAAGCAAGCCTATCTTGAATTCAAGCCTTTAGACGGACAGTTTCGCCCGAACGTCATCGTACAGGTAAAGAACGGCCCGGTGGACTTTCAGCCTCGCGAACCTTACAGCCCTCTGTTCGGCACCATGCGGCATACTCCGCTGATGGTAGAGTTCCAAATCACCCAAGAGTATCTGGGGCATTCCAACCACCTCGTCTATCTGGCACCCATGTGGAAAGAGTTCTTCGGCCTTGTGCCGCCCTCTACGCTGAAAGCCGTTGCCGGCGTTTCCAACATCGGCAGCGATGCCAACTGGTGCGGCCATCCCTTTGCGCAAGCCAACTGGTACGCCTTCGGGCGTCTTGCATGGAACCCGTCGCTCTCGTCCGAGGCCATAGCCGACGAGTGGCTGCGACAGACTTTCAGCAAGGAAAAAGAGTTCGTGGAACCCATCGGCCGGCTTATGCTCCGCAGCCATGAAGCGGCAGTGGACTATATGATGCCGCTGGGTCTGCACCACATTTTCGCTTGGGGACATCATTACGGCCCTGAACCGTGGTGCGACGTGCCCGGCGCACGCCCCGACTGGATGCCCTCTTATTATCACAGAGCCGACGGCAACGGCATTGGTTTCGACCGTAGCCGCACAGGCAGTGACGCCACCGCCCAATATCCCGACTCGCTTTGCCGACTGTACGACGACCCTGCCACCTGTCCCGAACCCTATCTGCTTTGGTTCCATCACCTCCCGTGGAACCACCGCATGAAGAGCGGTCGCACCCTGTGGGACGAGCTTTGCCACCGCTACGACAGCGGCGTGCAGCAAGTCAGGGAGTTCCAGAAGACGTGGGACAGAGTTGAGAGTTTGATAGATGCCGAACGTTTTCGGGACGTGCAGTCGCGACTGAAAACGCAGCTCCGCGATGCCGTTTGGTGGAAAGACGCCTGCCTGCTCTATTTTCAGGAATTCTCAAAGCTTCCCATTCCCTACGGCATAGAACGCCCCATACACGAGTTGGACGAGCTGAAGAAGGTTGCACTGCCCATCAGCAACTTCGAGTGCCCCGACAGCGAACTGCTGAATCGCAACCGATAAGGGCACAAGCACAGTCCGGCACAAGTCTGCCGTTTTTCACATTTTCTCCATCGGGCGGCTGTTCTCCCACAGCTGCCCGATGGAGAATTTATTTTTACATCAAACCGAAAGAACATTCTCAGCCTTTTCTTCCACACCGAGAAAGACCTCGTTCCTCGGTGAGGAAGAGGGTGTTCCTCGGTGAGGAACGCATCGTTTCTCGGTGAGGAACAAGCACCCATGCAGGAAGGTGTTCTGAGAGAGATAAAAAGGTAAAAAGGAATGATTAGAATAATCTTAACAAAGAAGGATTTATCCATACAGCAATCACACAGTCCCACAAACTTATATTGCTGCCCATGGTGCACCGGTTTGCACGAGCATTCCGGTATACTTTCACTGGCTTGGAGTCAATACTAAATGCCTCTTCTACCGTGACGAAAAATCCCACTACCTCCAAGTCGGAGAAAGTCGGAACAACATCGCAGTAAGGGATATTTCCCTTTCCGTTTACTTGATTTTCTGTATTCCATCTGCAGATTTCGATGATTCTTCAGAAACCTTGATACGTAGGTTGAGAAAATCAAACAATCTGCCCGCCGTTAAGGATTGAAATGTCAACGGCGGGCAAAAAAGATTTGATGGAATAATCCTTTTTTAATTCCATCCCGGGTTTTGTACCAATAGATTACTAATGCTTGTCTGATTGAAAGGAATAGGGTAAAGATACATGTTGGTACTAAACTTTCTCGGCAATATATTATAAGGAATAAGAGTGTAGAATGAGCCGTCTTGCTCGTTTCCATTCATATTCATGCCATGAAATTCACCTCCTTGTCTACCTTCATTTTTGTCGGCAATCATCCAGCGGCGCACATCGAAATAACGATACCCCTCAGCAAACAATTCTACCTGTCTTTCATCTCGGATAGCCTGACGCATAGCCTCCTGATTGCTGATAATACCGATTTTCTTCCCTTCCTCTTGCAATTTCTGATAGCCGGGAATGCCTGCCCGTTCGCGCACAAGATCAAGGTATTCCGCTATTTTCGGATGCTTGGGGTCTATTTCGTTCAACACTTCGGCATATAGTAGATAAAAATCGGCCAATCTGAAAATAATGGAGGGTCTATACACGAATCTTCTACCATTGGGTAAAGTGGGATGTACATTGCGGTTACAAAATTTATAGCACAGATATCCGGTAGAAGGATAGTTGCCGGCCTGATTATGGCAACCAGCTATCCCACCATATCCGGGAAGCGGATTGGAAGACGATTCAATGTCTTTAGAGAAATATACCCGTGTGGCTTTGGAACTTTCGGGGGTATTTCCTTGCAGTTTGGTGTTCGATACCACATCGTGCCAGCTCTTTCCCTGATAAGTTATTGCAGCATAAAAACGCGGTTCACGATGCGCGTACATATTAGAAATATCTTTATCGGTCAGTACGATAGTTTTGCCTTTTTTCTTAAAAGTGGTAGCTGGATTTTTCACCTCGGTTTTACCATCTGTTCTATAACCGGAGTCTTTATCGCTTATTTTCAGACCATTGTCCATAAAAAAGGCATCTACCATCTCTTGTGTCACTCCCATGTATCCCCCATTACTGTTACCACCGGTAACTTGTATATCCCTAGGTGTTTGCGCTATCTCCACATCTTTCCATGATTGGTTAGGATTGGCCCAAATAATCTCTTTGTTGTAGTGTTGAAAGAGTTCGTACACATTCAAATGCGGATCATTGTTCTCACTTTTGTATAATGTGTAATTCCCTTGTTCTGCATAATGCAGTAACTCCTCAAGAGCTTCCTTAGCCTTCTCCCATTTTTTTGCATCATATGCAGGGAATAATTTTTTGCCGTCTTTATTGGTAAGAGTCAATGCCTCAGTGTATTTCCCATTTAATAATGGAGAGGCGGCTAAAACCCGTACTTTGGCTTTCAGTGCCAACGCCACACCCTTGGTCGGGATAGCCAACCGATTCTCTTCGAATCCACTGGGATAGGCATCTGAAAGGCGAGTATCATCTAACCCCTCCATAGACAATTTGATATCTTCTTCGATGGCATCAACCACCTCATCAACTGTATTTCGGGCATAATCAGCATCAGGGTCTGACGGGTCAGCTTCCGTTTTCATTATTGGAATAGGGCCGTATTGTTCTAAAAGTAGATAATGTGAATAGGCACGAAAAAAGTAAGCCTCGGCTTTGAGTTGCTTCATTTCGGTTTCGCTGATAAAATCAGCTTCTCCCAACCGACCCACTACCCGTGCGGAGTCTATGTAAATAGTGGCTTGCCGGATTACTTGATACAATGCTTTCCAACGGTGGAAGTTACCGGATGCCGAGGTATATCCCGAAACGGGAGTCGTTTTTAGATTACCGTTCAGGTTGGTGCACATTTCATCAGATAATGCCACCCAAGGATTTTGCATACCATTGGGACTGGCAGAGGTATAGGCTGAATAGTCAGGCATGGCTTTATAAATATTACGCTGAAAGCGGCGTATCTGTCCGGGATTATCGGTCAATACAAAGGCTTTGGTGTCCGACGATGAGAAATCGTCTTGTATATCCAAGTAGCTGCATGATAGCAGGTTACAAATAAGTAGAATGGATAATATAAATGATAAATGAATATGCTTTTTCATCTTGTTTTTCTATTATTTATTAAACGTGAGCTTCTAAAAAGTGATGTCCACCCCGAGATTGAATGAACGTTGTATGGGATATCCCATTCCAGAAGAAGAATTACCCATTTCGGGATCCCAATATTTGATATGATCCCAAGTGCAGATATTTTGACACAAAAGATATATACGCAATGCCCTCATTCCAATACGCTCAAGAAAACTTCGGTTGAAACGATATCCCACTTCCAGATTCTTAAATCTTAGGAAACTACCATCTCTTAGCCACCAAGTGCTTCTTCGATTGTCGTTTTCACTCATATTGCCCAACATCAGGCGAGGTAATACGACTTGCTGGCTCGGATTGTCGCTTTGCCATCGGCTGAGCGCAAATTGTTTTACAGAGGTTGTGAGTGGCTCCTGCCCTAAGAACGGCAACATCTCAGATGGTTGCAGATACACACTTCTGTTTGCCATACCTTGGAAAAAGGTGCTTAAGTACACTCCGCCATAGCTGGCCGAAAATCCGAAACCATAAACAATTTCAGGTTTCTCAGGAAATGTGCCTTTGGGGGTTCTGACCCAGTCGAATTCGTCGATTATACCATCATTATTCATATCAACATACTTGATGTTACCGGGATATACAGCTCCATATTTGGATACGGGAATTCCATCCTTAAGGGTGTAGGTCTTTACGCCGGTAACAGGATTTTCGGTGATGTCAAAATCATTGTCGATATATAATCGTTCGGCAACCCATGCATCTATCTGACCAATTTTACTTCCTGTAGTCATCTGGTAGGCATATTTCCTTGGCACTTCATCCATCTCTATTATCTTGTTGCGTGCGAAAGTAAAAGTACCCATAGCCCCGATTTGCCATTTCTGCCATGTTTTCGAGAAGTTAAGACTGCTTTCAAATCCATAGTTTCTCACTTTTCCAAAATTCTGGAATGGATTATTTATTAACCCTGAAACCTGACTTACGGTATTGCGTTGCAGTAAAATGTCGTGTCTAAGATTATTAAAGTATTCAAGTGTCAAGCTGAATGCATCGTCTAAAAGTCCAATATCCAGACCAATATTTCGCTTCTCCTCTATTTCCCAACGAATCTGTGGATTGTAGGCCTGTTTCTCGTAAATCAGACGTTCGGACTGATTGAGACCACCAGCAGAAGACATACCCAGAAAAACTCTCTCATTAGACCACGTGAGGCTCTCTTTGTAAGGGAAACGACTGGATGCCACTTGATCATTACCCGTTAGACCATACGATAGTCTGAGTTTCAGGTTGCTGACTCCTTGTTTTCTGAGCCAAGGTCCGATCTTTCTTTCGTTAGTAAGTTGATAACCTAGCCCCATGGCGGGAAAGAAACCATACCGGTGATTAGGAGCAAAATTCTCGCTACCCGTAAAGCCGAAGCTCAGGTTAATATAGTACTTGTTGTCAAAAGCGTAGCCGGCACGTCCCACAAAACTTTGTTTCTTGTACGGATAAGGGTTACCTTGTATCTGGCTTTCTTTTTGCATATAAAGCAATAGAGCGTTCACGGCGTGGCGTTTGGCGAAAGTTCGATTATAGTTCAAAGAGGCCTCCAAATAAATGCGCTTGTTTCCTCCGTTAAAGCTACCGTCTTTAGCTTCTGTGGCTGTACTCTGTCCATTTACCACTTTTTTCAGCAGCAGATTACCATCATCGTCTCGACCGGATTGATAGAATTCGTTGGGCTTACGGGCACGGCTTATTCGGGCAATGAAGTCGGCATCAAAACTTACATTCCCCTTTATATAAAGTCCCGGCGTAATGAAATTAAGACGCTGTTCTATACCTACATTGGTTTGCAGTCCTACCCGATATTCGCGTGTATAGCCTTTGAAGTTCAGCAGTGTGTAAGGATTTTCAAAACCTCCCGTTGCGCTATATCTGGACGGATAACCATTGGAGTATAACATCGGAATAAGGTGAGGAGCACTACGCATCATGGCATTGAAAATGTCTTTTGTCGAGGTTCCGGGATAGTTGGTGGTAAGGTACTGTCCGCTCAAATCCACACGCAACTTAGTCCATTTGGCTATATCGAAGTCTATATTAGTACGCAGATTGTATCGCTGCAATCCGATATTCACGTTGTATTGGTCTTTTTTCTCAAACTCGGTTACGTCACTCGTAGGCTTCGATTTGAATAACCCTTCTTCGTTGAAGAAAGAAGCTGCTACGAAAAAACGTACTTTTTCGCCCCCTCCTCTGAAGTTCAGTGCCAACCGCTGATTCAGTGCCACAGGTTTCAACAAATCCATCCATCGTGTATTTGGGTAGATATCGGGATCGGCATTGGTGATGTAACGGTTGATTATCTCATCCGAGTA
This sequence comes from Prevotella heparinolytica, assembly GCF_002998535.1. NCBI lineage: Bacteria > Pseudomonadati > Bacteroidota > Bacteroidia > Bacteroidales > Prevotellaceae > Prevotella > Prevotella heparinolytica. The sequence continues at coordinate 2,202,653 of NZ_CP027234.1, forward strand.
AGGAGGAGCATAATTACCTGCTATATTCCAAAATCTCTTATCGGGATTTCCGGCTGTGTTCCATGCCGCTTCGTTGTATAAAGTAAGCCAGTCTTTAGAGTCAACAAATTCCACTACACGAGTAGGCTGATTTACGAAACAATCGGCTCGAAGTTCGATATTTGTCTTTTGTATTTTTCCACGTTTAGAGGTTATCAGAATTACGCCATTAGCTCCTTCCGCACCATATACAGCAGTAGCCGAAGCATCTTTGAGAATAGTGAATGATTCTATTTCTTCAGGACTGATGTCCTGAATGTGGCGAGGTACACCGTCGACTAAAACTAAGGCTCCGGTACCTCCCGAAAATGAACTGATTCCACGAATCCATATTTCGGCATTGTCATACCCAGGCTCACCCGAACGTTGGATGGCCAATAGACCCGGAATACGTCCTGCTATATTGTTGGTCAGGTTTCGTGCTGGTAACTCTAATCTTTTTCCTTCAATGGCTGAGATAGAGCTTACCACTTGATCACGCTTTTGTTCTCCATAACCTATCACTACCACATTCTCAAGCATTTCACTATCTTCTTTCAAGATCACGTTAATCACGGAGTTACGATTTACCTCAACAGATTGCATCCGCATACCTACGTAAGAGAAATCCAAGATACTGTTTATCGGAACATTCTGTATAGTATAATGCCCATCGGCATTGGTTACAGTCCCATTTTTGGTACCTTGCACCAAGACGGTTACACCGATCAGTATTTCACCTTGTGCGTCGGTTACTGTTCCTTTTACGGTGATGAGGGTTTGTCCTAATAGGGAAGATGCTGTAAGCAGAAGAAAAACCCACAAACTCATTCTTTTAAAGCTACATTCTGTTGCATTTTTCATACTTCTTGTCTTTTGTGTTAAGATTAAAATGTTTGTAATATAGGTAAGAATCCTATTCGCTAATAGAATTGTATTATAGCTAAAATATGCAAGAAAATTTGCGAGTAGTTTAATATTGTTCGCACAAATAAAGAAAATATTTTTATATAAAGCAATATTTTAAATAAATATTTGGTTATATATGCTGAAAAACATATCTATTTTCTATATATATCCTATAAGTAATAAATATTACGGAATAAATAATAAAACCGAAAGGATTTTCCTACATTGTATAAAATATAAGGTTGTTCTGTCGTAAATAATCACCTTTAATAAATATCCTTCTATCAATCTAACAGTTTGATAAGTATCAGATACTTTATTTATTTTCTCTTCCAAATCTACTAAATACCTGAATTTGTGATAGGCTGTTCCTTTTGCTGAAGATGAGGGGTTGCGTCCTTTCGGACGGATATTTCCTGAATACACCGGTTTACGGCGGTCAGGCAAAAGAGAGCCTTTCAGGTCGGCCGCCCTCGCCCTGTTTGACAGTTGCAATCCTTTGTCGTGACAGAGGCAAGTGTCCAAGCCGACAGACATAAGTCTCCGACATGACAGACACAAGTGTTTGAGCCGTCAGACGCAAGTGTCCGACAAGGCAGGAGTAAACACCTGATAACCAATGCAGTTTGGCTTTAAAACACAAGTCTCCGTGCGAGGTTGTCGACCTGCTTCTTATCCCAAACTCAGGTACTAAATAGATATTATCTAACAGTTTCGATTAGCAGTCTCCTCCATAGAATAGGGAAAAACATCCTGCATCCGATAAGGTGAAATAAGAATAATGACCATATCCGAGAATGAAATTTCTATATCTGAATAAGTACCGAATTATCCACTTATATAAGATTTAGGCTGTGGAGGTTGTGCCAAAACTCTGCACAACCTCAAAGGTAAATATACACTTTGCCGATGAGGATGTGTGGCTCACACAGAGACAGTTGGCGGAGATTTACGATACTACCCAACAGAATACCTCATGGAAAAGAACAGTAACGGCTCAACCTTCTCGTATCGTAATTCCTCGACTTTGTTGAGTTCCAAGCTCTGGAGGAACGTCCGACGAAGATGACGGATGGATAGCCGCCTTCGACAATCAAATCATAGCTCTGCAACGCAAACTATTTGGAGGGGAAAGGCTGTGTATTCCACAAAGGAGCTATAGAGAAAACCGAATGAGAGTTCGCCATCTACCATCTCTACCGCTAAAGAAAAATGGCTCAACTTGAAAGCGACTTCGATAAAATGGTGAAACGACTTTCCAAGCGAGAGCAAAATCCGTTGAAGAAAGAATAAGTTTTTTCGATTTACTTTTTACTCCCAACCAAAACAGCACAGGATGTAACTTTCTTAATAATGAACTCTTAATAGCCGCTTTAAGTGTTTTTTCACCAATACAAATACCAAAAAGCGGTTCTTTTTCTTATTTTTGCGACATATATAATGCGCCATGAGAAACAAAGTCACCATCCTATTTCTGCTTCTGTATATATCAACCTTGTGCCACGGACAAAAAGGGAAACTTTTCACCGTAGACCGGGAGCTGTCGAGCAGCATGATAAACAGCATCTACCAAGACCGGAAAGGTATTGTATGGATGGCCACTGAAGACGGACTGAACCGCTACGACGGAAGCAAGTTCACGGCATACAAGCATCAGGAAAAGAACCCTTTCTCTTTGCAGAACAACTATACCCGCGTGCTTTTTGAAGACAGAAAGCAGCACTTCTTCGTGGGAACATTGACGGGAGTGCAAACCTACGACCGCAGTACGGAACGTTTCACCAACGTACCCATGGACTTCAACAGCAGTCCCACCGTGAATGCCAACATATCCAGCATCATCGAACGCAAGAACGGCGACGTACTTATCGGCACATCGGGGCACGGCGTTTTCTTGCTGAACCCCGAAGCAAAGAAGATAGAAGCCCGCCAAATGCCCGACCTGCTACCCACTTTCTTCGTCAACGGACTCTACGAAGACCGCACCGAAACCTTGTGGGTAATCACCGACGACAAGGGCGTGTTCCGCATAAAGAAAGGCGGGCAGACCGTGAACTATCCAAGCGGCAAGGACTTCATGTGGCCCTCGTGCATCTGCGAAGACAACCGGGGAAACATCTACATAGGATGCCTCAAAAGAGGCTTGTTCAGATACGATGCACAGGCGGACAAGTTCGTACACATCACCCACGGAGTACACTCTTCCCTTCCCGTCAAGACCCTCACGCGCATGGGCGACAATGAGATTTATATCGGTACGGACGGAAACGGCATGAAGGTTTACAACATAAGCAGGCAGGTCGTCGAAGACAGCCGCATCATTACCTCCGCCTTCGATTCGGACAAGGCCAAAGTGCACTCCATCCTGAAAGACAAGCAAGGGAACATCTGGTTAGGATTCTTTCAGAAAGGCGTGATGGTGCTGCCTACCATCACGAACGGCTTCAAGTATATAGGCTACAAATCGTCCACGCACAACTCCATCGGTTCGGGCTGCATCATGTCCATTTGCCAAAGCCGCGACGGGACAATTTGGGTGGGGACAGACAATGACGGCATATACGGCATTCATCCCGACGGAAACCCAAAAGTACACTTTGTGCAGACGGCAGATACCGCCTACTCCGTATCGCCCACCATCATGAGCGTATACGAAGACTCCAACCGGAATCTATGGATAGGTTCCTACCGCGACGGCCTCGCCCGCCTCAATCCGCTGACCGGCCGATGCGACTACATGCACCTGCCCGACAAGAACGGGCAAAATGCCCAAAGCATCTACTGCATGGTAGAAGACAACCGCAAACAGTTGTGGATAGGTTCCATGGGAGCCGGACTCTTCCGCATGCAACTCGACACGAAAAAGGTATTCTGCTATCCTACTCCCAAAAGCGGACTGGAATACCGCACCGATGCCAACATGCTGCACAATGCTTGGATAAACTGCCTGCTGCACACCCGGAATGACAAACTCTACATAGGCACATACGATGGCTTGGGTTGCCTCGACATCGCCACCGGACACTTTGCCTCTACCCACAAGACCAACCGTTTGCTGCCGGGAATTGTCGTTTCCGCCCTATTTGAAGACGCAGACGGAGGAATATGGATAGGCTCCACGCAGGGACTGAAATTCCTCGACCCAAGACAGGGAAACATTCAAGAATTTACAATGGAAGACGGGCTTCCGAGCAACTCCATATCGGCCATCAAGGCAGACAGCAACGGCAACCTGTGGATAAGCACCAACTTCGGCATCTCGCGCTTCAACCCCAAAACCAAGGTCTTTGTCAACTTCTATGCGGGCGACGGATTGCAGGGGAACGAATTCAGCAAAGGTGCTGTCTGCACCAGCGCACGCAAGGAACTGTTCTTCGGAGGAACGAACGGCATCACCTACTTCACCCCCAATAAAATAAACGACATCAACAAGAAGCCCGAAATACGCATTGTCGACTTCTACATACACGACAAAGCCGTGAGAGCCGGCATGCAATCGGGCAACCGGGACATCGTGACCACCTCCGTAACCGATGCGGAAGAGTTCCGGCTTTCATACAAAGACAACTCGTTCAGTATCGAGTTTTCGGCCATGGAATTCTACAACCCCGAACGAATCAGCTATACCTACACGCTGAACAACGGCGCTTGGGTCAGTCTGCAACCGGGCATCAACCGGGTGTCTTTCAGCGACTTGGTGCCTGGCACATACCTCTTCCGTGTGAAGGCCAAAGACTATAACAACTATTCCGAGACAAAAGAAATCAAAATCACCATCTCGCCCCCTTGGTACGAGTCACGGTGGGCCAAGATGCTCTATTTCCTCATCACGGCGGGCATTATCGCACTGATTGCCCTGCAAATCCGCCAACGCTACCGCACACGCCAAGCCATGCAGAAACATCGGCACGCTGAGCAGCTGAATGAAGCCAAACTTCAGTTCTTCATCAACATTTCCCACGAGATACGTACGCCGATGTCGCTCATCATCAGTCCCCTGCAAAAGCTGATTGAAACAGACACGGACAAAGAGCGGCAGCGGAACTACGGACTGATATACCGTAACGCCAAACGGATTCTACGGCTTGTGAACCAACTGATGGACGTGCGGAAAATAGACAAGGGACAGATGCAGCTCCGCTTCAGAGAAACGGAGATTGTGAGTTTCGTGCAAGACCTTTATCACACGTTCGAGCACCTTGCCACGGCCAAACACATTAAACTGAACTTCCGCCCCGAAGTAGAGGAGCTGATGGCGTTCATCGACTCGAATAACTTCGACAAGGTCATCATGAACATCCTCTCCAACGCCTTTAAGTACACACCCGAAGGAGGGAACATAGACATTGACCTGCACACGGGCGAAGATCTCGAAGCACCCTCCGCCGCCATGCGCCACTACTTTGAGATCGTTGTAAAGGACAGCGGAATCGGCATCAAGGAGAATGAAGAGAAGCATATCTTCGATCGCTTCTACCAGATACAGAACAACCAGAATGAATCGAACATGGGCACGGGTATCGGCCTGCACCTGACACGCTCGTTAGTGGAACTGCATCACGGCACAATAGAGGTGCGGAACAACAGCGATACACCGGGATGTAGCTTCATCATACGCCTGCCACTGGGGAAAGCGCACCTTAGCGAGTCGGAAATAGAAGACACCATTGCCGAACCCACCCACCACGCAGATGCGCTGGCTGCCCCTCTCGCACCTGCCGAGCCGGAAGAGAACGACGGTAAACCGACCAAGACCAAACACCGCATATTAGTGGCAGAGGACGACGAGGAGATACGCCGTTACATCCGCCGTGAACTGGGTTCTGACTTCCACGTGCAGGAATGTACCAACGGGAAAGAGGCACTTGCCCTTGTGCACGACCGAATGCCCGACTTGATAATCAGCGATGTGATGATGCCCGAAATGGACGGCATGACGCTTTGCCGGAAAGTGAAGGGGAACATCCACCTCAACCACATCCCCGTCATCCTGCTTACCGCCAAGAATAGGGAAGAGGATAATATAGAAGGGCTCAGCATAGGGGCGGATGCTTATATCACAAAGCCATTCAACATTGAAATCGTGCGGCAAACCGCCTTTAACCTTATCAAGAACCGGGAAGTGCTGAAGAATAACTTCCAAGGCAACCAAGAGCAGGAGAGGCACATCCAGACACCCGAATTGGAGTCGCCTGACGAACGTCTGCTGAACAGAATCATGAAAGTCATCAACGAGCAACTAAGCAACCCGGAGCTGAACGTGGAAATGATTGCCGAAAACGTCGGTATCAGCCGCGTGCATCTGCACAGAAAGCTGAAGGAGCTGACCAACCAGACTACCCGCGACCTGATACGGAACGTGCGACTGAAACAGGCGGCAACTCTGTTGGCCAGCAAGAAGCACAGCATCAACGAAGTTGCCACACTGACGGGATTTACGAATGTCGCCTACTTCTCTACGGTTTTCAAGGAGCTTTACGGTGTGTCGCCCAGCTCCTATATGGAAAAGACACGGGAGTGAGGCCCTTTAATCCGAAATCTCATCTTCTAACCTGAAATAATCGAAATCGACGTGTCCGCCTGCCTTTCGGGTGGCGTAATTGAATAGGGCGAAGCGATAGCCCATAAAGTGAGGCATGGTGTACGACATCTGCAAGGTGTTTCCTATCAGTGTCCATGTGCTGCCGTCCGTGCTATAATAGAAACGTCCTTTATCCGTCCGGTTTCTGAAGTCGCATTCGGCCTTGAGGTAAACCGCCTTTCCGTTTAAGGGCAGGCTTTCCACTTCCACCGGTTCGTCCGCCTCCCCGTTCACCATCACGATGCGCTTCTTGCCGCCTACCACCTTCACACCCACTTGTCCGTACTTGCGCTGGAAGAGTGAGAGTCCGGCAAAGTCGCCTTCCTTCATGCCCGTGACGTCCATGCGCACGAAGCCGGAGCAAACCGGGCCGATGGTGCGCTGCGTCAATGTGTTCTTGGCTTGCATGAAAGAAGTCTCCACACGTCCGGTGGTCAGGCGCAGGTAGCCTTTGCGGGCAGTGACCGACCACAGTGCATTGTCGGGATTATGATTCCACTGCCACACAAGCGGCAACGCAGCCTCGCCGGGTTTCCGTACGAAGTCGTCGGAACAGACAATGCCCGGCATCAGGCCTTTGCTTGCCGGAAGTTCCAGTTCGTCGGGAGCTACGCCGTTGACGCCAAACACCGGCCAGCCGTCTTCCCACCGAACAGGTACCAAATAAGGAATGCGTCCCACGGCACCGCAGTCCTGAAACAGGTAGGCAAACCAGCGCCCGTCGGGCGTATCTATCAGTCCACCCTGCGCAATGCCGCGATCCTGAAAGGCGACCTTCCCCTCATACGGGCCGTTGATACTATCGGCACGATGCACCAACACAGTGCGCATGCCGCCGCGAGGCCAGACGATGTTGACCAGATAGTACTTGCCGTTTACCTTGAAGAGTTGCGAACCTTCGGCGCCCAGCATAATCCGGTCGCCTGCCGGAGCGCTGGCATTCTCCAGCAATACGCGTTCGGTGCCCGGCTTCAGACCCGATAGGTCTGCTTCCAACTCGGCAATGAACAGCTTGCCGTTGCCGTATATCAGGTAGATGCGCCCGTCATCGTCAAAGAAAAAGGTATGGTCGTGGCAGGAGGGCGAGAACTCGATGCGCTTCCACGGACCTTTCTCTATATCTGCGGTGACAAAGAAATAGGTCTTGCCGGTGGTCTGCGCAAAAGTGGATACGTAATACATTCCTTTATGGTGGCGGATGCAGCTTGCCCACGACCCGCGTCCGTAGGTGTTCTGTCCGCCGTCCAGATTCATGGTCGGCAATTCGCCGGTCAGGACGTCGCAGGCATAGTTCACCAACTCCCAGTTGGCAAGGTCTTTCGATTTCATGATAGGTACACCCGGCACCATGTGCATCGTAGTGCTGCTCATATAATAGGTGTCGCCCACACGCACCATCGACATGTCGGGCACATCGGCATAAATCAACGGGTTCGTTGCCCTTTGTTGCGCTTGCAGCAGTGTGCCGCCCGATAGTACGCATAAGAGTAAAAGTATTCTGAATATGTTCATCGTAATAAAGGTAATGGTCTATTTAAACAGATTCGGCAGGAACTCATTCAGGCATCTGCGCCAAGTAAGCCATTCGTGCGCTGTGCCTTGCGACTCATACGAAGCTACGCGAATGCCCATGTCGCGGAGCGATTTCACCAATTGTGCGGTTCCCATGTTTTCTTCGGTTCCGCATCCGAGGAACAAGCAGTGCACCTTCTTGTTGAAAGCGGCGGCATCGGTAAATACCCCGTTAAAGGCGTCTTCTACATTCAAGCCGAAGATGGCGCCGCTGAAACCTCCGATATAGGAGAACTTATCCAGATTGGTCAGCGTGATGTCGAACGTCTGCTTACCTCCCCAAGACAATCCCGCCATGGCGCGATGCTCGCGGTCGGTATAGGTGCGGAACGTTTTGTCTATCATAGGGATGAGGTCGTTTATCATCAGCTTGGCAAAAGAGGCGCCATACAGGTTGCGTTCTTCGTTCACATCCTTGCCGGGACGGGGACGGAAGCCCACTTCCACATCGCCGCTCTCCATCACCACGATCATCGGCACGCACTTTCCTTCGGCAATCTGGTTGTCCATAATGTTGTACATCAGTCCTTGTGTGCTCCAGCCGGTCTCGTCTTCGCCCATGCCGTGTTGCAGGTAGAGCACCGGATAGCGCTTCTTGGGCTTCGTTTCGTATTCGGCAGGCGTATATACCACACAACGGCGGAAACGCTGCTGCGTCTCAGAGTAGTACGTGCATGTGCGCACCTGTCCGTGGGGCACGTGCTGCGTGCGATAGTAATTACCCTCTTCTCCTTCGGGCACTTCGATGCCACCTGCCATGCGGCTGCACCCGAAGAAAGTAGTGGTCATGGGGTCGATGACGGAAAAACCGTCCACCAACAGGAAGTAGTAGTGGAAACCTACCACCAACGGCTCGGTCTTGACTGTCCACCAGCCGTTTTCATCCTTGCTCATATCGTACTTCTTGCCGCATATATCCACCTGAAGACGCTTCACGTGAGGCGAGTGAATGCGGAAATAAGCACGGTTTTCTTTATCTAACCGGGGAAAGTCGCACCCGTGCATGTTGGTAGAAGCAGGCGTCGTGCTCTTCATTATCTCTTCCGCCGTAATCAGCTCCTTGCCCATCAGCTTCAACATTTGCTCGGCATAGCGACGTCCCAACACCCGATAGCCGGCAGCATCGAAATGCAGGTGGTCGGCGGCACAGCTCAAGCCTTTGGAAGAGACAACGGCAGCATTCTTAATTACTTGCGGCAGGGTGGCGATAATCGGGTTCATGCTTGCACACACGCCTCCGTGGTCGGCATTGACCACTTCGCCTGCGAGCAAAGGCACCTCTTCGGCCTTCAGGTTCAAATCGGCCAACAAACTCTCATAAACGCTCTTTACTTTCTGCGGCCAATCCTGCTCACCGGTGTTCGATTCGCCTTGATGCAGCAGGATGCCCTTTATCACGCCGTCTTTCCGGGCAATCTTGGCCATCTCCACCAAGCGGCCGTACGGGTCGTTGTCATACGCCTTCAATATACCGGCCATCCAGTCGGGAGCTGTCTTGACGTACGCCTCACGCTTGTCTTTCTGGAAAAGTTCTATCCTGCAACCTCCAACGGCCACGTGCACCACACCTATCCGCACGTTTTCCGGAAGATTCTCCACCATTGTCCGCCCGAAGTAATCGGCAGGCGTCAACCCCGTATTAGGGCGGCACAGCGGGGCACGGGCGGGATACCAGTTGCCCTTCACTCTGCCCAATTCTTTGTTGTCTACCGCCGACAGTACCTGAAAACGCGGATTGACCAATGTGTCTTGTGCTTCATAATGTGCACTACCTTCCATGTTCGATTGTCCGAGACACAGATAAACGTAAAAATTCTCGTCTTGCGCAAAAGCCTCGGCTCCTGCCAAGAATAACCCCACCCACAAAAGGACGGAAAATAAAACCTTTTTCATGTCATATAGATTATTGATTCGCCATCACGACCTCTCCGTTGCCGGAAATCGTTTGTTGTATATCTCTGTATCATGCTCTTGTTCTGCGTTCTGCCTCTCAAGGAGGAGGTTTCTTTTTCAGGCATTCGCAGCCCTTTTGTCAAACACCGGTGTTTGAGCCGACAGGCACTTGTGTTTGAGCTGACAGACACAAGTGCCTGACACGACAAACACAAGTGTTTTGAAGGCAGACACCGATGCCCTGCAAAACGGCCTCTTGCCGGCCTTTTTTCTGCTCCTCATCTTTCGGGAAAGATAATCCGGTATTGCCCGCTCAGGTGCATGAAAGCAAACAGCCGGAGCAGTCCGTCGTAATAGGCATCGAAATAGCCGTCTTCATAAGGCACATGTCTTGCATTCCAAAGGCGGTCTACGAACTCACGGCTCTTGCAATGAGTGACGGTCAGCGACACGGCTGCGGCAGTGGCCACCAGCCCCAAGGAGTGGCGTAACTTTTTATATCCCCCGGCATCCAAAATCTCCTTTACCTGCGTGCCGTCCACATTATACTGATCTACAAAAGTGTCTATGCCCTCGTTGTAGAAGAAGTTCTGTATCTTGTTCCCGTACTGTTGCTGCCATTTGGCATCTTCGCATGCCCAAGAATAATCCAACGCAATGTTCATGGGTACACGCCAAGAGTCGAAACGGAAAGCATCGCCGATGATGCGGTTGCCGCCCAGCAATGTACCGTCGTAATTGTTATAGTCGGGGTTGAGTCCCGTCACGGGGTGAATGCTGCGGTGCAGATACTCCCTGCTCTGCCGGGCGCACTCGCGCCAGAAGCCTGCCCGTCCGTCGTCCGCCCATCTTGCCCATACCTCGTAGAAGGCAGGCAGGTGATAGGAGGGGTCGGTGAAGCTCCCGCCCCACGGATCGGGCGTAAAGGTTATCAGCTTACGCTCCGTATGGATAAAAGGCACCACACGATCCATTCCGGTCTTCTGCATGGAGCAGTCCAGTATGTGCCGGGCTTCAGCCAGATAGTCGATGCCTGTATCGTTTCCCCAACGGTTGGAGGCGAAGATGAGCGACGTGACGTAATAGAACTCGCCATCCGAGGCCGGACCTTGTGCGTTGCGCGTACCGTCGGTCTTGCAGCTCCATGCAAAGTATCCTTTCATCGGGCCTGACTGATGCTGCATGTATTTCTTTCCCCAACGCCAGAGGCGGTCGAAGATATCCTTGCGGTCGAACTGCACGGCAATCATCAGTCCGTAGGACATGCCCTCCGTGCGCACGTCGTGGTTCTTGACATCGCTGATGTAGGCCATCGAATCGCCCACTTCAAAATAGACTTTGTCAGGTCCGTAGAAGATGCCGTCGAATGCCTCTTTCAGTTTGGCGTCGATGTCGGCCTGCTTGTATCCCATCTCGGCGAACAGGTTGCGGTACTGCCTCGTCTCGAACGCGCCGGCTTCCCACGGAAGGGCATCGAAACCTATCCAATCCACTTCCACCTTTCCGCCTTTCTGAAGCGAGATGTGCAGATCATGTATTCCCTGCGGAGCCGAGGCCACAGCCACACAGCTCTCTGTCCACTCCTTGCTGCGCGGGATGGGCACAGACGCTATCAACTTTCCGTCCTTTCCGCCTGCCCGCACTTGCAGCACATTGGCAGAGAACGAACGGGCGCGTACCGTCAGCCTCTCCACCTTTTCATTGCCGAAGTCCACCCGGTCGTATTGCAGCCACGCATTCTTTCTGCTGAAGACCGCTTTCCACCCCCGGAATTTATCGGCCTCGTCCAAGAATGCGATGGAGACTCCGGCGGGAGCCGTACGGCTATAACGGTCTATCTGGATTCTGGTACGGGCATCCGTGATTCCTACCCCACGCAGAGTGGGAATTACTTTGCGTATCGTTCCGTCCTCATTGAAAGAAAGCGAATCTACCCGCACCGAACGGTTTTTATCGAACTGCGGCGAATAGTCGTTATGATGATAAAATAGATACCATTGTCCCTGATACTCCACGATGGAGTGGTGGTTTGTCCAGCATCCGGTAGGGGATTGGTCCATGATGATTCCTTTAAACTCGAAAGGTCCCATCGGATGGTCGCCCATGGCATAGGCCAATGTTTCGGTCTTGTCCTGCACCCACGGGAAAGTGTAATAATACTTGCCGCCGCGCTCAAAGACGAAAGGGCCTTCCTTGAACCCATCGGGCAACTTCTGCACTTGCACGGGTTCGGAAGCCAGTTCCAGCATATTGTCTTTCAGCTTTGCCATCCACATGCCACCGCCTGCCCAATAGATGTAGCTCTGCCCGTCCTTGTCGGTCAGCACACAAGGGTCGATGCCCCTCACGCCTTCTATGGCACGCATCTGTGGAATAAAAGGACCGTATGGTTTATCGCTCACAGCCACTCCCACGGCAAAGCCCCTCTCTCCGCCACGTGGCGTGGATGGGAAATAGAAGTAGTACTTGCCATCTTTAAAGACGCAGTCGGGCGCCCACATGGAATACGATTCGGGCTGCACCCACGGGACACGCTCCTGACTGACGATGACGCCGTGGTCTTTCCAGTCGGTCAGGTTTTCGGAGGAAAACACATGATAGTCGGCCATGCAGAACCACTCCTTCAGCCGCTCTATGGGACTTGGTATGTCATGAGAAGGGTAGACGTACATCTTTCCCTCAAACACTCTGGCCGTGGGATCGGCCGAAAACTGGTCGCGGATAATGGGGTTCTGTGCCTGCATCGCAACGGACGTCAAGCACAGAAAGGCAAATGCCGATATGATTGATTTGTTTTTCATTAGCAAAAGGGCAATGTTCGTTTTCTATTCTCAATCCATCACTATCATCTTCAGGTCTTCATCCTTGGAACTGTTGCCGTAGAACACCTCATACCGGGCACCCGGCGTCACGCGCATGGTGTTCGTGCTGTGGTCGAAGAATTCAAACGCCTCGTCCGAGAGTTGCAGCACCACGTCCTTGCTTTCGCCCGGCTTCAGGGAGACACGCTGATAAGCTTTCAGGCTCTTCAACGGTCCGTCGGTGTCGCCCACTTTACGCACGTACACCTGCACTACCTCCGTACCGGCACGCTTACCGGTGTTGCTCACGGGCACGATCAGTGTGCGTTTCGCCTTGTCCGCCCGTGCCTCGCCGAAGCTGAAGTCGGTGTAACTCAATCCGTAGCCGAAAGGAAACAACGCATCGGACATATAACGATAGGTACGCCCTTTCATTGAATAATCTTCGTAATCGGGCAGTTGGTCGCTCGATTTGTAGAATGTCACCGGCAGCTTGCCCGAAGGGTTATAGTCGCCAAACAGCACGTCGGCCACCGCTTCGCCGCCCAGTTCGCCACCATACCAAGCCTGAAGGATGGCATCGCAGCTCTCCGTTTCGGGCAGCAGGGCAATGGCCGAACCTGAACAGTTGACCAGAATCACTTTCTTTCCCGCTTCTTTCAAAGCCTTCAAGAAGTTGCGCTGCACGGCAGGCAGTTCGATGTCGGTGCGGTCGCCACCTTTGAATCCGGGCAGTTCCACCGGCATCTCCTCACCCTCCAATTGCGGAGAGATTCCTCCTACAAACACAACAGTCTCAATGCCTTTCAGCCGGGCTATGCTCTGTCCGTAGTCGATGTCGGTCTCTTTCCCAAGATTGAACTTGAGGTTGGCCGCCCAATTCTCTACCTGTGCATACAATATCTCTATCTTATATTCTTTTCCTTTTTCCACTTGCAGCAAGGTGCGTGTGTCGGTGGTACGCCACGTGCGTTCCTTGCGCATGGACTCGCCGTTGACGAACAGTTCGAAATAGCTGCATCCTTCCATGCTGAGAAGTACCTCGCCCGATTCTTTCGGTCTGAACACCGTCTCATATTTGGCAGAGAACTTTTCGAGGTTGACGCCCGGACCGAACGTATGTTGTCCGTAGGTGGTCACGTTGATGGGGCGGGTGGTGCGAAGCGAGGAAACCGGTTCGCCTGCGCGGTCGGGGTTATTCCAAAAAGTGGCCTTGATGCCGGGTCTACCGCCTATCCCGCATTGGTCGAGATAGGATTCCAGAATGCGGTTGTTCACCAAGTCGCAACCTCTCAGGTAGGTCACTTTGTTCTTGCCGAGTTTGCCGCGTATGCCATCCAGAATGGTGACGGTTCGGTTGGGCGTCCCGTTGTAGTTTCCCCAAAGCATGGCCTTCTCGTCGGCATTCGGACCGATAACGGCAATCTTGCCGGCAGACTTGCTCAGCGGCAGCACATTATTCTTATTCTGCAACAAAGTCATGGTTTGTCTTGACATCTCAAGAGCAAGTTTTTTGTGCGCGTCGCAATTGATGACCGATGCCGGAATCTTAGACCACGACACCAACGAGGGGTCGTCCATCTCGCCCAGCTCAAAACGGCCTTCGAGCAGGCGGAGCACATGCTTGTCTATCTCCTCTTCCGAAATCAGTCCCTGCTTCACGGCTTTGGGCAGTTCGGTGTAAGCATAGCCGAAGCCGCACTCCACATCCGTACCGGCCAACACACCTTTGGCGGCGGCATGCATGGCGGTGGACGAAGACTTGTGCGAAGTCCAGAAATCGGAGATGGCACCGCAATCCGAAACCACCATGTACTTGAAGCCCCATTCGTCGCGCAGGATTTGTTGGAGCAGACGGCTGTTGCCACAGCATGGGTCATCGTCCAGACGCTGGTAGGCACACATCACCTCGCGCACATCGGCTTTCTGCACCAATGCTTTGAAGGCAGGCAGGTAGGTCTCCCACAAATCGCGGGGACTCACATTGTTCAAGTTGGCCGAGTGGCGGCTCCACTCCGGGCCGCTGTGTACGGCATAGTGCTTGGCGCAGGCCAGCAGCTTGCGGTATTTCTCGTTTTCAGGGCCTTGCAATCCCTTCACCACGGCTATTCCCATCTGCGATGTCAGGTAAGGGTCTTCGCCGTAGGTTTCCTGTCCGCGTCCCCAGCGCGGGTCGCGGAAGATGTTTACGTTGGGTGTCCATACCGAGAGGCTGTGGAAGCGTTCATCTTCCTGCCCGTTGCGCATACGCTCGTTGTACTTGGCACGCATCTCGTCGGATGTGGCGGTGAAGATGCGGAACAACAGGTCTTCGTTGAACGAGGCCGCCATTCCTATCGGTTCGGGAAACACGGTGACGTTTCCCTGATTGGCCACGCCGTGCAGCGCCTCGCTCCACCAGTTGAACTTCTTGATTCCCAGCCGGGGAATGGCTTCGGAAACGTCGCACATCAGTTGTGCTTTTTCTTCCAATGTAAGACGCGAGAGCAAGTCCTTCGCTCTTTCCGTCGAACTTAAATCAGGATTCTGGTAAGGCTCTTTTTCTGCTTTCACCAGCAGGGCGCAGAGGACGCAGACAACAAATAAAAGAACTTTTTTCATGATATTTCAATTAAAGATTTTAAAACAAGGTATATCCGACCGGGGATTCCCCCGATGTTTTTCGTTCCAACGCTACGGCTCGCGCCTGCAAGGAGACTCGTTCATGAACAGGTAGCTTTCTTTATAGCCTCCGTAGTCCACCACGATTTTCTCGAAAACGATGCCGGGCTCCAGAGGTTTCAGCACCAGCATATGCAATCCGGAGTTTGTTTCCGGAAGGCGCATCCGTATCTTCTTCTCCACCACCCGGCGTGCCACCGTGGGATAGAACTTGGTGTAGATGTTGGCAGGCTCTTCGTTCAGGTCGCCATTGAAGTTCACTACCTCTTCGGCGCCTCCCTCGAAAGCCACGGAATAGCGGTGCCCCTGCACATTGCTGAAAGCCAAGGTGGACTTCACCACAACGTGCACGTCGACCCACTCCTGTTCTGCCGGAAGCTGCATCCGGTAGCTCAACGACGCATTGTCCACCGCAGCAGTATAAGGCATCAAGGCTACGCCGCTCAACGTGCGCCCCATATGCGGAATCACTTTCCATGCGGCATCGGCGGCATCTACGGCACGATGGAAGTGCTCGGCTTCGATAGCCACCACCCCGTTCTCTCCGGTGAAGGTGTATCCGCCCGTAAGGCGTCCGGCGTCTGCCACACGGAACACTTCCGGCTGCACGTCGGCCGGGAAGTCATCGTTCCACGAGGTGTATCCGATGTGCTTCTGCGTCATGATGCCCTTCCACTTGCCGCCCGACATCAGCTCATTGTAGTCGTGGCACAGTTCGGCGTCGCGTTTAAAAGCACGCTCCACCCGCTCCGCCCACTCGTTGGCCTGCGGATTGTTCTCCTTATAGAGTTTATGGTTCATGGCTTGGGCATAGTACATCTCATAAAGGTTTGCCATGGCCTGCACGGGGAAGAGGATGAGCTGTTTGTAAGCATCCTTGTAGGCCGGTTTCAACGAGATGTATTGCCTCAAGGCTTCGGCTTCCAGCTTCAGGAACTCGTCCGACACTTGTTTCCATTCGCCCGTTTCAAGGTTGTAGGTGTTGCGGTCCAGCATCTCGGGCGTGACACGTCCGCTGTATTTGCTGTAGAGGTTAAAGATGCGCATGGCCTCTTTGGCCTGCTCTTCGCCGAACTGGGCGGCGCAGAACCGCTCGGTATGCTCCAGCAGGTTGTCGGCGTTGTAGCTTCGTGGGTTCCATGCCATATCCAAGAACAATGTAATGGGATATTCCATCGGCTTGATGTCGCCCACGTTCAGTACCCAGAGCTTGTCCACACCGTAGTCGTAGGTCAGGCGCATCTGCTCCCACAGGTTCTGAATGGGGGTCACGTTCAACCACTTGGTATTGCGGGGCGCACCCACATAGTCCACGTGGTAGTACATGCCCCACCCTCCCGGATGTTTCCGCCCTTCGGCATCGGGCAGACGGCGCACGTTTCCCCAGTTGTCGTCGCACACCAGCATGATGACATCTTTGGGCGGACGCAGACCCATGTCGTAGTATTTCTGCACCTCCTTATAGATGGCCCATACCTGCGGACGCTTCTCGGCCGGCTTTCCCGTCACCTCCTTGATGATGCGGCGCTGGTTCTTGAATATCTGCTCCATGAGGCGCATGTTCTCCTTGTAGCGTGCCACGTATTCGTGGTCTTTGCCCTCTTCGCCACCCATCGGGGCATCGCCGTCGCCACGCATCCCTATGGTGATGAGGTCTTCGGTGGAGGCAGCCCTTTCCATTCCCTCGCGGAAGAAGCGGTCTATCACCTCCCGGTTGGAGGCGTAATCCCATGCCCCGTATTCCTTGCGTTTCCTTACCCACTCCTGATGGTTGCGTGCCATCGGTTCGTGGTGAGAGGTGCCTACGATGATTCCCATTTCATCGGCCAGCACGCTGTTCATCGGGTCGTCGGCATAGAAGGCCGATGCCCACATGGCAGGCCACAGGAAATTGGCTTTGAGCCGTAGCAGCAGCTCGTAGACATGTTCGTACATCTTGCTGTTGAACTCGCCGAACTTTGCGGTGGCCCAGCTGCCCAGACAGGGCCATTCGTCGTTGATGAACAGGCCCCGGTACTTCACGGCCGGTTCGCCATCGGTGTACACACCTCTTTTTATATGGATTGCATCGTGTTGTTCTGCAGGGACATCCATCCACCAATACCAAGGCGAAACTCCTATACGGGCAGAGAGTTCGTAGATGCCGTAGATAGTGCCGCGCTTGTCGCTTCCGGCAATGAGCAGTATTTCTTCCTCCGATTCAGGAAGCGGCGCACGAAGGGTGGTGATGAGAAATTTCTCGTTTTTGCCTTCCAACACGCCGGCTTCTATCCCGGCGGCTTTCATCAGCCGACGAACGAGCGGACTCTTGTCCCACGAGCCCACTACAATGCGTACGTCTTTTCCGGCCTCTGTCACCAAACGGGGCTTTGCCGCCGTCACCCTCTCGAAGTCGGCCTGCAAATTGCCCACTGCCCTCAACACGCCCTTATGTTCCGCCCCGTCGCACCAAATGGCGAACGATTTGCTTTGCGGAGTGACCAGCGCGAAACTTCCGCCATCGGGTTGGAAAGAGAGCCATCTATCGGTTGCCCTCAAAAAAGTGGCCTGCGCGGAAAGCATCCACAGCAGCATCAGCGTAATCATTTTCTTCATACTCAATATCTTGTTCTTTCAGACGGAGGCAAAGAAAAGCATTCTTTGCCAATCTGCCCCATAAACATGTTTCAAAAACTTTTGCCGATGTTACATATTGCATATAATGGCCTATGAAGCGGGCCGTGGGCTGTTTTTTTCGACCGACAGGCCTGCTTCACTAAGCCAATCCGCACCGCCGCACCGAACGGGGAAAACGAGTATGCTTTCGGAGCGCATTTTTGGGGGGAAAATGACGTTTTGCAAACTTCTGTATCTCAAGCCCTTGCAAACTCCACTTTTCTTGTTTGGTGCGCATATATCCGCACCGTGCTGGAGATATATCCGCACCACGCTGCGGATATATGCACACCGAACGAGATAAATATAGGTAGCTTTCCGTCCCCACAAAACACCGCTGCGCAAGGCCTCCAAAAACCCGGACGGAGAGAAACAAGAAAGGCGCAGACCGCACAGCCCTTCAAGGTTTCCTCCTCTGCTCGGAGGGTCTTGAAGCCGAAGCGATCTGCGCCTCTAAAAAAAGTATGAGGGTGGCGAGGCTGTTTTACTTCGCTACGCCGTCGATGAGTTTCCGCACGAAAGGTTTCGGACGATATTCGCGGTCGAAGAACAGCGGATAGTCCGTACGTCCACGCATCGGGAAGTTGTTCTTCCATGAGTCGCGGTCGCTCACGCCCCATGCCGTCACACGGGTCACGTAGTCGGCGTGCTTGATGAAGAGGTTCATGAACGTCTCCATGCGTGCGTTCCATTCCACCGAAACGCTGTCGGGCAAGCCATTGGGATAGGGATTCAACGTCTTCTTCTCAAAATCCACCCTGTCTGCCACGTTGGCCGAGCGGCTGATGGTGGGCAGTGCGCTCATGTCGAACTCCGTAATCATCACCTTCGCACCGGTTGCCGCATAAGCTTCCATGCTTGCCTCAAACTCCGACAGGTCGGGATAGTCCATGCCTACGTGCCCCTGCATGCCCACGGCATCGATGCGCAGGCCGCGCTTCTTCAGGTCGTTCACCAATTTCACCACCGTGGCGCGCTTGCCGGGTTCGTGCATGTTGTAGTCGTTGTAGTAGAGCTCCGCTTCGGGGTCGGCCTCGTGGGCATATTGGAAAGCAAGCGGAATGAACTCCTCGCCCAATATCTCGTAGAACTTGCTCTTGCGGTACGAACCGTCTTCCATAATTGCCTCGTTCACCACGTCCCAACCGAGGATGCGGCCTTTGTAGCGGCTCACAACAGTTGTGATGTGTTCTTTCATGCGTTGCTTCAGCACTTCGGCCGAAACGTTCTTCCCGTCTTTGTCCACCAAGAACCAACGGGGGCACTGCGAGTGCCAGATAAGGCAATGTCCCGTCACCGTCATGCCGTTGTCTTCGCCGAACTTCACGAACTCGTCGGCCTGACGGAAGTCATAACGCCCCTCTTCGGGCTGAAGCACTTCGCTCTTCATGCAGTTCTCGGCCACAATGGCATTGAAATGTTTTTTCACCACCTTCACGGCATTCGTGTCTTGTCCGGACGACTGCCGCGTGTTCAACGCCGTGCCGATAAGGAACTTATCGCCTAACGCATCTTTCAACGTCGCCTCTTTCTTTACGGCTGTCTGCGCACCGCAAGCCGCCACCACGATGGCAAGCAGGCCGGCCAATACTGTTTTCTTGTTTCTCATTTTTCGTTCTTTTTTGCTTGTCGATTATTTAACCCAAACCGGTCATCAGACCGATAAGTATTATTTATTCTTATTCTTTATATGCTCCCCGGCTGCTTTGGGGCTAATTGTTGTTCTTTGCTTCGGCATATTCCTTAAACCAATGGTATATGGGCCATGCGCATGCTTCGGGGTCGTTGAGGAAAGTGTAGTTGCCCGGCGTACCTTCCACGTCCTTGAAAGCCGCCAACTCGTGCGACCTCGTGGTGAAGAACAGCCAAGACACGTTCCCCTCGTCGTCGGCAATGCGCTTGAAGTTAGCCCCGAAGCCTTTTCCTCCCGCCACGCCGGTGATGCTCTTTCCCCAAGTGGCGTTGTACTTCTTCGGCGCCCAGTCTATCTCCGTCACCATGATGGGGGCGAAAGCCGATACCGGCCCTACCTGTGCCTTCCATCCACGCAGGAAGCTCTCGTAACCTCCACCCACAGATGCTCCTATGCCCTCGGCACTGTCTTCTTCGGCGTCGCTGCCATACCATCCGGGATAGCAATGCACTGCAAAGCCGATGTTCTCTCCTTCGATGCGATGCTTGGCATAGCCGGCATACAAAGACTGGTAGCCCAATCCCGGCACCCAGATGACGTTGCGGCAATGCTTGCGAACCTTATTCACTATCTCCTGAAAGTACAGCTTGAGATTCTTGAAGTGCCCATCGCCCCAACTGCCGTAAGTGCCGTCAGTCCCTTTGATGTTGACAGGCTCGTTGGCCAGCTCGAACATCACGCCCGTGTTGTTCTTCAGCTTGGTATGCTGCGCCACGATGTCCCACACTTTGAGGAGGAAGAACTGATAACTGTCGCCCAACTCGATGCCCTTGTAAGGATCAGCATGCGGACATACGCCCGGCGGACGCATCACCACATACAGGCCTTTGGAGATGAAATACTCCGCCATCGGCACAAACAGCGCGTCGAGGTATTTCCTGAAACGGGCTTCGGAGAAGCGTTCGTGTCCTTCGTAGCGCACGGACTTCATATCGGGGTCGTCGCTCCAGTAAGGGTCGAGATGCATCCGCACGAAGTCGAACTTCCAGCCTGCCGCCAGTATCTCGTCCACCATGCGTTTGTTGTATGCAAGGCAGGCTTGCACATCATAGTTGTTCCATGCGTTGTTGTTGAAGAAAGGGCTGTAAGTCTGCGTAAATCCATGCAGGTTAACGATTTCCCCCTTTTCGTTCTTCAAGTAACGCCCCACCACGTTCAAGGCGGGCAACACGTTGGTCACTACCTCTTCCGGTTCAGGCTTCGGCTGCGGCTCTTCCACTTCCGGCTGTGGCTTGGGTTTCGGCTCAGGTGGCAGAGACTCCTCGGAACAAGCAGAAAAAAACAGGCAGAAAAAGAGGAAAAAAATGGGAATATGCTTCATGTCTCTAAAGATAATACTTCGGTTTTCTTTGTTTAATTGATGAGGTATAGATGGTAGAAAGCGTAATGCCTTCTACCATCAAGGTTATTGATTTAAATGGTTATTTTCCTGCCAAACCATCGGCAAAGCCTGCGTAAGTGTGTTTACGGTTGTAGTTGGCATCCCACAAACCTACGGGTTCGCCACCGCGCCAACCCGAATCGGCAGGACTGTCGGTGGCACACCACTGGGTGATGCCATATCGCTGTGCAGCAGGAATAATCTCGAAGTACTTCTTCACGATGAACTTATAGTACTCGGCCATCGCTTTGTGCTGCGCTTCGGTCATGTCTGCCGTCTTCACACTCTTGCCGTCTTCGTTCACATAGCCCATGTCGAGTTCGGAAATCTTCACTAACTTGCCGCTTTTGGCCAGAATCTCGAACATCTTCACCACGTGCTCTTCCTTGCTCTTCTGCATGGCAGCATTGGCATGGCAGCTTACGTGCATCTGTGTGCCGATACCGTCAATCTTCGTCACGCCGTCGGATTCCCACTTCTCAATCCAGTGTACCAAACTCTTGGCTTTCTTATTGTCGTCCCAGTCGGATTCCAGATTGTAGTCGTTGATGAAGAGCTTCAACGGAGCCGTACCACCGTTTTCGGCATAATACTTGCGGGCAGTAGCTATCACGATACGTACATAGTCTTCGCTTCCCAAGTAGTCTTGCCAATAGAAGTTGTTCTTGGCATCTTCTGCCGATACGTTCTTGGCGGATTGCAAAGGATAGAAGCCTTCGCCGTCATCGCCGCCGCCTGCGATGGCTTCGTTCACCACATCCCAAGTAGTGACATAACCACCCGTTGCTTTCATCATACCTTCCACCCAGTTGTTCATAGCCCATGTAAGGGTGTCTTTCTTCTCGGCAGGAGTGAGGGGGATAGTATTTCCCTTTTCCTCCGATTCCCAAACAATATTGGCAAAATAATATGTTACGGCATTTTTGTCTACGTTGAGATTAAAGGCGATAGATTTCATACCGGCACCCTCTGCCGGAATACTTCCCGTCGCTTCATAGTACTGCCACTCTTGTGTGAAATGAGGATTTTGAGGAAGCATAGCCCAATGCTTATAAGCTCCCGGTTCGCCATGACATTGTGTTGAACAATCTGCTTCAGCAGAAGCTTTATACCAAAAAGAAATTTTATATTTCTGCCCACTTGCCCATTCTTTATTAGGGGTATAAATAAAGAATTGAGTATCCCAATCTTGACTAGGATTTGCAACAGAAGTTATCTTCGTGCAATTCATACCTTCCGGACCTTGTCCTTCAATAATAGTACCGGGAACATCACTTTTCCCTTTTTCACGAACAACAAAGTTAGCCATACTTCCTCCAACCTCCATTTTACTATTCTCTACCTGATTAAGGTAATAAATGGCAGAAGCTGTACCTTCCTTACCAATTTCAAAGGAAGGCCCTTGCCTGTTATTTCCCCAACCGGTTGTAGCAGCCTCCGCAAAATCACCGTTTTTAATGAGGTTGGCGTCCGTACCATCTTTTACAAGCACAAGGTTATCAAAACAGATTGTACCGCCATGCTTTCCAAACACAAACTGCAATTTATCGTGAGTAAATGCAGCATTGAACTTCCATGTATAAGTAGCCCATTGGGTACCGATAGTATTTTCATTCAAGTATTGCACATCATTACTTCCACCCCATTGGTTCTTATTAGGACTCGCATCCCAGATGGGCCAAAGGCCGCATTGGCAAGCATCAGAAGCTTTAATGTCAACAGTCAGTGTATAGTCAGCACCGGCTTCCAATGCCACCGGAAGCGAGTAAATTGCTTGCTTATCCCAAGGATTTGCACCGGCAGTACCCGTATTGTAGACAATAAAATTATTCGCCGCATTTGGATCTACCTTAAGTTCCTTATCCTTGATCAGCGAATTCAGATACTTATTGTTCTGTTGCGAATGCCAAGCCAACGTATGCCCGTAGATAGTGAGATTTGCAGCTTTTGCCAGATTCACAAAATTGGTGACAGTAGAAAAATCCATTGCACCATTATCTCTAACCACAGAGCTATACTTCATGGCATTGCCCGCTGTCAGCTCATCGAAATTGGAACATGCCAGGGCATAAACTCCACCTTTCTCCAGAAACTGATTGACAGAAATGGCCAATCCCAGCTTAAAGTTCGGATTGCTTGCGCGGTCTACATAATTTTTCAATGCCTCGTAAGCGTTGAGGTATTCGTACTGTTCCAAAGATGCCGGTTTGTCTATTTTGTAGTCCATAATCACATCATCGGCGCAAGAGAACAATGTAGCCACAAATAATAATGATAGTAACTTTCTCATAATTCCATGTTTTTCATAACTTAATTAGCTTTATATGTAGGAGTAAACCACTCTGCCACCACGCCACGTGTTTGTACCACCAGTGTATCCTTTGTAGCATACTTCTGTGCTCCAAAATCAATGTTATACTCCAAATACATCACATCTCTGTCTTTGTTTCCAAAGCTCTTTTTCTCGCCTGCTTCCACAAACTTTCCGGAACCGGATGCTGTGTATCCGGCAGTGGCAGAGGTAATCACACATTCATTCTTATCATTGAAGGTAAGCAATAAGTCGCAAGCCAGTTTTGCCTGAGTAGATGCCACGGTGGTGGTAACGGGATAAAGCGTTTGCTTCAGACCCGACGTGGTCATTTTACATACCTCATTTTTCTCTACATCGCCGGTATGTCTTACTACCGTTGTTGTTTTTCCATTCTCGGTAATAACATCCACTCCCCTACGCAAATAAGTAGCATGCCAAGGGTTGATGAACTTCACGCAATAGAGCACATAATCTTTGGGTTGTACACTCCAATACTCCGAATTTGTGTGTGCAGGCTTATCGCCTTCAATCAGGGGAGTGCCGGCCAGTATTCTATCAGCCCCTTTTACCCCCGTCATCATCAGAGGAATTACATACGTGTTCTTCAAGGCCTTGGGATCGGCAAAGAAAGCATCAGTGAACTGTACTTCCACACCTCCCATATAGTCTCCACCATAAATAAGTTTATCACCTCCTAAGGTATAATATTCGGCAGGCATGGGCTGCACAACCGAACCATCGGGAAAATAAAGATTATCCGTCAAGGTGTTGTCCACTTTAATGTCTACCGTGATATCCTTTCCCTTATAAGCTCCACCCATTGCACCATAGATGATGCACTTACGGTCATTATCCACAGGGGTGGTTGTACTGTTTCCCAAGATCAGTGTGCGTACCGGATATTGATAGGCGAAATACACGGAAGTACCTCCCTCATAATCAGGAAACGTAACTGTTAGATTTTCGCAAGAAGCCATCAATGCCCCCACTGCCAATACTGATAATATATTAATTAGTTTCATTTCGTTCTACTTTTTTTATTACACACAATAGATTACCAACCTGCATTTTGTTCCAGGTTTCCCCATTTCATCGTTTCGTCATAAGGTATAGGACCATAGTACATATAATCCTTATATACTCTGTCTTCTACTTTAATCTCCGTATAGGTCAGTTCATCGCCTGCTTTGCTCACCTGCATGCCTTGAGCCGGCTCGGTCAAAGGAGCTTTCCAACGACGCAAGTCCCAGAAACGCTTATTCTCGAAACAAAGCTCTATGCGACGTTCATTGCGAATAAGCTGACGCATCTTGTCTTTGTCGTTCTTAATGCTCTCCAAGTAGGCATCCCCGTTATCCGCACCTACCCCTGCGCGAGCACGGATGGCTTTGATAACATCATACGCACTGTATGCGTGATTTCCTTTACCGGTAGGTCCCCATGCTTCGTTGGCAGACTCAGCATAAGCCAGAAAAATCTCTGTGTAACGGATTCGTGCCGTATAGTGCTTCTGCGCATTCAGTGCACTGGGATTGGCACTACAATCTTCACGCAAGAGCTTACGCATGTAATATCCGGTACGAGTAGAAGTAGCTTGCTTGTTCAGCCCATCATTGTCGGAAGTATAGGTACCTGTAGTAATTGTTTTTCCTTTGAAGTTTGCACCATCATAGATGATGTACTGTGCCAAACGCGGGTCACGACCAACATAAGGAGATTTTTTTGAATAACCGCTCAACGCATCATCAATGGGATATCCATTGGCCATAGGGAAAGCATCTACCAAATTCTGAGTAGGATTGATACGTCCGTTGCCATAGAGCGAAGGAGGGAAATTGTCTTTTTCGGTCTGAAGCCCGATATCCCAATCAGCATCTCCATTGGATATATTTCCGCGCCAGATAATTTCGGCCGGCACAGCTCCCGAACCTAAATTATCAATCTCTGCCGTATTCATAAACCACGTATGTCCCTTAGGAGCAATACCTGAAACACCGCCTATGCGATCCAACACTATTGCAGCATAATCGGCAGCTGTTGCTTGATTGATCGTGGTACCCTCTATGAAAGCGGGACTGGTGGCTAACAAAGCTACTTGTGCCCGAATGGCTTCTGCAATGCGCGCACTCATACGGCCACGCATGTAAGTACCAAACACCCGGTTGTAATCACCGGCATTTGTTACACCATTTGCTTTATACTTTGCAGGGATATCAGCATCTTTCACATTCACATAATCCAAAGGAAGCAATTGCAAAGCAGCATCAATATCTTCAAAGATCATGTCCAAGCACTCTTGAAACGTGTTTCTTGGCAGATTGAAATCCGAAGAAGCTCCTTCAGAGCTCGTCAATTTAGGAACACCCAACATCCGCCCATCCGATGTTTTTCCTGCATGAGCCATCAGCAAATAATACATGTTCAAGGCACGAAGCGCATAAGCTTCACCTTTCAAGTGGTCGCAATACATCGCATTGACTTTCTCGTCTTTGGCCCACACCACCTTATCTACATTTTCAAGAAAAATATTGAGATATTGAATGGTGGCCTTACGAGCCTGCCATTGAGACACCGGATTGTTAGCAGAGTTCCAAGCCCCTTGAGCCATTTTCTGCAGATTATTCGACCGGTCGTTCGTTACGGCATCATCTGTGGCCACATCGCTCACACTTCGGGTGTCATAAGGGAGCATGGCATAGGCATATCCCAGAAGTCCTTGGGCATAGGCCGGTTCGTTATACATCTCCTGTATACCTCTATTGTTTTCGATAGCAGGCGAAAACATATCATCACATGCCGTAAATGTGGCGAGCAACGCCACGCATCCTATGATGTTTTTTATTTTCATATTGTTCATTGTTATATTTTTTAGAATACCGCTTTCACGCCAATATTATAGAATCGGGTTTGTGGCGCACTTCCCACGCTCATCTCCATATGCTTGCGCTCCTTGGCTATGGTAAGCAGATTTCCTCCGCTCACATAAGCAGAAACTTCGTGCAGGAACGAGTTGCGGAGCCACTGTTTGGGCAAGTCATAAGTAACCTGCACTTTGACCAGATTAAAACGGTTGTTTTTATACATCCAGAAATCCGAAGAGACGAAATTGTTGCTTCCACTCTCCGTGGTAAGACGAGGATAAGTGGCAGTTTCGGCCGTTTCAGGTGTCCAACGGTTGCGTACTATTGCTGAATATTTGTTTTCTCCCGAAATCCAATAATAAGAACTGTTCTTCATGCCATAAGCTCCGAAACCTCCCGTACCCAAAGCAAAGAACGTAAACCCGTTCCATTTTGCCGTCAGGTTCACACCGAGGGTAAAAGGCGCTCCATACCATCCGCCCTTGCCTAAGTAGGTCTGGTCTTTCTCGTCAATCACGTTATCGTTATTCAAATCAATGTACTTGATGTCACCGGGTTTTACCGTACCTCCCAATTTCTGCTCCGGAGAAGCGGCAATATCCGCGTCGTTCTTAAAGAAGCCTGCACTCTTATATCCCCAGATGCCATCCACCGGACGTCCTTCGCGCTTACGGGTATCTGTGAAGATTTCGTCACGCTTTGTAGCCTTGGTGTCGTAATAAGTTCCCGACAGTCCCAAAGAAAAGTCCACCTTACCTAAACGTTTATTCATATTTACGTTGAAGTCAAACCCAACGCGACGGTTGTTGTTATAGTTCATCACAGGAACAAACGATGCCGCCGGATATCCGGTAACCAAATGTCCCGGATAAGAAGTGGGGTTAACCAAGTAGCCTTCCATAGAATTGATAAAGAACGAAGCATCGGCAGTTAACAGTTTCTTCCATAATGACGTGCGCAGATTGACAGACAGTTCTTTACGCTTAATGAAAGTGAGATCTGTATTTTCGCCACGGGTGGAGATAGTATATCTTCCGCTTGAACCATCGTACCAGCCATAACCATCGTTCTGAGTCCATACCGATTTATACAGATAATACTCGTTTCCTCCCAACGCTACATCTATGTCTTGATGCAACACACTTCCGGATATACTGAACATCAAATCGTCTACTACCGGAGAATCGGCCAAGAAACCCTCTTTGCTCATTCTCCATCCCAATGTCAAAGAAGGAGAGAGAGCGTTGCGGTGTCCTTCGGCCAGCTTAGCCGAATGAATCAATGCCATTCCAAAGTCTGCATAATATTTATTGCGGAAATTGTATCCGGCCTGCAAAGCCAAGTTAGCATTACTGATGCGATGATATCTGGCCGACAATGTTTGTTGATAACCCGAAGCTATCAGCATGGCCGAAATGTTATGGTCTTTATTGAAAGTCCTCTCATAATTGAACCGACCGGAAAAAGCGATGGTCTGTGTATCAGCACTTGAACCTACATTCTGTGTAGCCGTCCGCTCATCATTACCTTCTTTCACTAATCCCACAATAACGTCTTTCCCACCGTAGTTAGACCACGTCGGAGTGTAAACGGCATATTTATTGTCGAATGAGGTTGTATAAGCGGTGGCATAATCCACTGCAAATTGCGTATGAAAAGAAAGTCCCTTCAAAACTTTATTCAGGTTTATATCCACTCCTGCATCAAATTGGAACTGACGGCTTGTTAGTTTTAAGCTTCCGGCTGCATAGCTGTCGGCAAAAACGTTGGTAGGAGCAAGACTGGAACCACCAAGGAAGTACTTACCATCAATGATGTTGTTAGAAGTATTGATCAACTCCCATGCAGCAGCCGCATTAGGGTCGATATAATCCAACGGAATAAATGGAGCTACATAGTTGTGGGAGTTAGGACGAACGGTAGCCGCATCAGACCAATAATTGCCTTTTGCACTCTTTGCATCATGAAACACAGCATTGGCATTGATGTAGGCATTGATAAAATCGTTAATGGTAACATCTACATTACCACGCACATTCAAACGGTTGGTACCATTGTTCTTGGCTTCACCAAGCTTCAGCAGGCTACCCCCATGCGCATACCCTACTTGAGTGTAGAAACGAGCACGTTTTCCACCTCCTGTAATCTCGGCAGACACATCTGAATAGTTAGAAACCTTCCGAATATAATCGGACGAATAGAAATTCATATCCGGATAGCGATACGGATTCAATCCGGAACCATGGTTATAGATTTGCTCTTGCGTATACGAGATGCCCTTACCATCGTTCAAGGAAGCCTCGTTATAAAGCGTCATGTATTCGGCAGCGCCCAAGTATTCCGGAAAGCTTTTTGCTACATCCAACCGAGTATTGGCACGTACATTCACTCTTAAATCTCCTTCGCTACCTCGTTTCGTGGTTATCAAGATAGCTCCTTTGGCCGCACGGCTTCCATAGAGAACTACGGCCTGTGCCCCTTTCAGGAATGTTATCTGAGAAATTTCAGAGGGTAATACATTGTCTGTGCTGCGAGGTACTCCATCCACCAACACCAAGTATCCGGCATTGTCGGCATCCATTCCCCACATTGAGTTACCGGTCCAGCCACCGATATATCCTTGCATATTATCCAAGCTATAAGTGTTGTAATTCTTGTCGGTCAGCTCTTCAACATTCACTACGGAGACACCTCCCAACAAGTCATTTTGTGCCACCTTGCGATATGCGACTTGTACAAGCGGCTGTTTGTCAGTCGCCAAAGAATCCATTTCATTTTCGACCATTGTCTGTGCATTGACAGCAAAGGATGAAAAGACCGACATCGCACATAAAATGAATTTCGTTTGTATATATTTCATTGTTTACTCTTTTAGTATTAAACATGCATTCTCCACGATCGGCATTACCATCCGGGATTCTGTTTGAACTCTACATAGAGGTACACATCATCGTCCGGCAATGGAAACCAATAATGTTTAGTACCGAAGATGCGTTTCAAGATAACCTCTTCTCTGAAGTTTGCCACCTTAGCCTCTCTCGGGTCGTTTTCTTTAAAGAAATCTGCGCTTTCCAGACGATCGAATTCTTGAGAAGTTTTAATGGTATAAGGAGCTTCGGTCAACAACAGCCAACGTTGCAAATCGCAGAACCGGAATCCTTCAAAAGCCAGTTCAACAGCACGCTCGCGGCGCAACTCGTCCATAAACTTCCGGTTGTCGGTTAAGAAAGATTCAGCCACGTGTCCGGCCCCACAGCGTTCGCGGATTCTATTTACCGCATCGACTGCCGTCAACGAACAGTTAGAGGACCTCACCCCGGCGCCACCTTGGGCTGCACATGCCTCTGCATACATCAAATAAATGTCTGCCAAGCGCATGTAAGGCAGGTAGCAGTGCAAGTTCGAACCCCAATCGTATTCTCTATCGCCTACATTACAAGTATGCGGCACCAATTTTTGAATGAAATATCCTGTACGACTGCCATTGGCCACCGGACGCATATTACCACCGGTAAACAGTTCACAATAGCGGTATTGCTCACGCTCTGCACTCAATGTTCCGTTTACGTATTTAAATCCATCAAAAACGATGTCGTGATAGAAACGAGGATCTCTGTCCTTAAACGGATATTCGGGATCGAAACCCGAATTAGGGTCAGTCAGCGGCAATCCGTTTGCCATACCATACATGTTCACCAAATTGGCAGTGGGCTGGTGAATAATGTTGTCGTGTTCAACCATACCTCCCACCTTGGGGCCAAACAGTTTAGAAACGTTCCAGTTCGAACCATTGGCGTCAGGCGAAGGACCACGGAAGATAGCTTCCACACTACCCGGCATCAACCAGTTTTGGCGTCGGGTGTAGAAGATATCAGAAAAACAAGTAGATGCGGAAGAAGCCTTTTCGTGATTGTAGATGTCCGAATACTCATACTGCGCCAAGGCATATTGCGTTTGTCCGCTCTCTACCAAAGCAAGCAGTTCGCCGAAAGCCTCGGCAGCCTTCTTTGCATAGTCCGTATTGTAGCTATAAGTTTTAGCTCCGCCCATTTGAGCACCATGCTCCATCAACGGACTTGCAGCCCACAGGTAGTTCTTTCCCAAATAACCTAAAGCCATGATCTTATTGATACGCAGCTGGTTTTTCCCTTCGGTGAGCTTGCCCGTTGTGGTATTATCCCAATTGATGGGCAGCAAATCGGCAGCTTTACGAAAATCGGCAGCTGCTTTGTCGGCACACTCCTGATAACTCAGTCTGGGCAGTTTCAGTTTAGTAGAAGCATCCAGTGTTTGATCCACATAGGCCAATCCACCGAAATACTGCATCAGTTCAAAATGCCACCATGCACGGAAGAAATACAATTGTCCTTCGATAAGTTTTTTTTCCTCTTCCGTTCCGGTAAACTTATCCAGATTATCTATACCCAGATTGCACTTACGAATGCAATACCAAGCATGCGGCCACAAAGAGTGGTTAAATTTATTGGTAGAAGCGGGATTGCTACCGGTGCGATACAACCAGCTTTGGTTGTTTGACTGCCAAGCTCTGAAGTTTCCTAAATCAGCCTGATGTGTCATGTGTGCATTTCCCTCAGGATTAAACACTTCATCGTCTCCCCAGTTCCACGATGTACAATAGTTATTCTTTTCCTTATCGGGAATACAGTTATAAATCTCTTCGATGAAACCCTGAAAGTTCCTGAAGTTTTTATACGCATCCGTCTCAGACAATGTAGATTCCGGTTCTTTGTCCAGATAATCCTCGCACGAGGGAAAAGTTATCCCCAAAGCAAGAGACAGAACACCGGTCCACAGATATGTTGTGTATCTTTTATTCATAAGATTCTCCTTTTATAATGTGAATTTTATACCTAAATTAAAACGCTTCACCGTAGGATATGCTCCCAAATAGCCCGCTCCGGAAAGGTTTGCCTCACGGTCGTCCGGCATTCTGGTCCACAGCCACAGATTATTTCCATTCAGATAAATTTTCAGATTCTGCACTCCGAACTTCTTTACAAATCCTTTTGTAAAGGTATAAGCCACCTCCACATTCTTCAAGCG
Source organism: Prevotella heparinolytica (assembly GCF_002998535.1). Taxonomy (NCBI): domain Bacteria; kingdom Pseudomonadati; phylum Bacteroidota; class Bacteroidia; order Bacteroidales; family Prevotellaceae; genus Prevotella; species Prevotella heparinolytica. The sequence goes on from NZ_CP027234.1 coordinate 2,234,056, forward strand.
GATATAAGAACCGTCGTAAAGGAACTGAGTTCCGGTGTTATAGCTTGGAGTAGAGTTCCAACGCGGCACCACCACATCAGCATTGGGATTGTCTACCGACCACCAAGTACCGATATTGTAAACCGTATTGAGTTTACTGCCAAAGCTATTCAGAGATACGTCACGCGTTACATTGGTCACTCCATAGAACTGGGCGAAACAGCTGAATCCTTTCCATTCAAAACCGATGGTCGCATTGAAGGTGTTCTGCGGGGTTCCTGTGTATCCATAAGGAGCCTGGTCTTTATTGTCTATCACACCGTCGCCATTGAAGTCCACGATGTAATAGTCACCCGGCAACTTGTGTGCGTCATTCGTATCATGAGCCGGACTACCATAGAGTTCATCGAAATTCTGAATAAATCCACCATCTATATATGAAATATATTGCCCGATGCTATAACCCGCAGCTTTCTGATATCCGGGACGCAATTCCTGATCGTCTTTCTGCAGAATTTTATTCTTGGCATGCGTCATGCTGAAGTTACCCCATACGCGCATATCATTGGCAAATGTTTTGTTAACGCGCAATTCCAATTCGTATCCATTGGTTCTAACCTTACCGATGTTGGCAGTGGGCGGTGTACTTCCAAAATAAGAAGGAACCGAACGATCGGCACCAAACACCAAGATGTCCGTACGCTCGTCACGGAAAAACTCCAAGCTACCGGCCAGCAAACCACCCAGAACAGAGTAGTCGATACCCAGGTTTATCTTCTTCACCGTTTCCCATTTCACATCTTTATTACCTATGGCAGCTTCTCTGTACCACGTATAGATGCTTTCTTTCTGATTCAAATCGATGGTGGTATGTCCTCCATAGGCCCACTGGCTCATATAGAGCCATCGTCTGCTTGGGTCAAAAGGATTGGGTCCCAGATTGTCATCACCAATCTCACCATAAGAAGCCCTTAGCTTCAACATATCAACATACTTTTTGAGAGGCTTGAAAAGCGGTTCTTCGCTCACCATCCAGCCCAAAGCTCCTGAATTAAAGAAAGCAAAACGATTCTCCTTGCTGAATTTCTCCGAACCGTTGTAAGCGCCATTGTATTCAATGAAATAACGGTCGGCAAAATTATATGTGGTACGGAAAGCCCAGTCCTCACGGTAGGTAGGCATCACACTGCCTCGGGCATTTTCCTGCCGGCTGAACAGTCCCATAGCCGTAATATTATGCTTACCGAAACTACGTGCCCAATTTAATTGCGCCTGATAATACAGATTACGCACCGTAGCACCATTATCTACCGTTCCGGCTTGTGTGGTCCAGTTCACACCTTGCTGCCAGTCGAAGCCATTTGCACTATCGAAGTCGTTTTTAAGTACGACCTGGCCAGTTTCAGGATTTATCCACTTCTGTTGGGCTTGATTATAAAGGTCGTTGATACCTCGCCGATTCTCTACAAACATATTATCCCAAGACACCATGGCGCGGGCACTCAATCCCTTCGTCACAAAACCCAGATCCTGTTCTAATGTAAAGTCCGTATTGATACGGGTACTGGTGGTTTGCATATAACCACCCAATGCCATGTTCGAAGCCGAGTTAGACACATTGGATATTTGAGGATAGTATCCCCAAGAACCATCGCTGTATTGCGGCAAAAACACATCGGGGGCAATGTTATAGGCACCTGCCCATTGTTGTCCTATCTGCCACTCGTCTCCACTGACATTATTCCAAGGAGACTTGCGTACGCCATTCGAACCGGCCAAGTTGATCTTGAGCAACGTGGTTTTGGTTATACTAAAGTCTAAGTTACTGCGCACATTGAGACGATCGTATCCATAACCGGAGTTGTAATTCCGATTATTGTCGTATACGCGGAAGAGGTCACCCTCGTGAACATAATCGGCCGAAGCAAAATATTTCACAAACTTTGTACCACCGCTTACGTTCACATTGGCATTGTAGGACACGGCCGTTTCTTTGAACAGTGCTTTTTGCCAATCCACGTTGGGATAGCGTTCCATCTGTTCGACGGAGGTCTGATTGCGGTAGTTATTGATAAACGATTGCGGCCTAATATAAGCCCAAGAGTCGGGTGTTAAGCCTAATTCATGCTCTATGGCCACGTTGCGGGCCATCAAAGCATCGTATGCATCGAGCTTATTAGGCAATTTGGAAGGAGCCTTGAGTGTGGCATTAAAACCCACATCTATTTTCGCACTGCCTTCGGTTCCTCGTTTAGTTGTAATCAAGATGACACCATTGGCTCCCTTCACACCATAAACGGCCGTAGCAGAGGCATCTTTCAGGACGGACAATGACTGTACAGAACTGATATCCACGCTATTCATCGGTCGCTCTATACCGTCGACCAACACCAAAGGCTCGCTGTTATTCCAAGAACTTGCACCACGAATCACAATTTTAGGATCTTCCTCACCGGGCATTCCCGTGCCTTGCGTGGTGATTACGCCCGGCAGGTTTCCGGTGAGCGCTCCACCAATGTTGCTTACACCGGCAGCTCTTTCCAGCACTTTACCGGTGGTTTGGGTAATGGCACCTACCACTGAGGCTTTCTTCTGTTGGCCGTAACCCACTACCACCACTTCTTCCAATTGCTGGCTGTCGTCTTCGAGCATCACTCTCATAATAGCTTTGGAAGTCGCTCTCACTTCTTTCGGCTTCATTCCCACAAATGAAACAACAAGAGTGGCGTTCTCATTGGGTACGTTTAAGACGAAGTTACCATCTATGTCGGATATCGTACCTACCGAGCTGTTACTTTTTAATACGACCGAAGCACCAATGATAGTTTCTCCGTTGCCGTCTACAACAACTCCCTTCACCGTCACTCCTTTTTGCGCCGACACCGTCAAACAACAGAGCAGCATCATCAAGATCAGGCCGGGAATCTTCTGAATCTTTTTTGTTACATTTTTCATTACCATTAGTTTAAGAATTAATCACTACATTTTCTCTCTAATTATTAATTGTTACAGATAACAGTTTCAACTATCGTCATACATATTCACAGTGTTCATAATAGTATTTATAAGGTGTAATCATTTCCGGGTGGCATACAGGCCTATCATGCTGCCGGTGAAGCCTCCGGCCGTAGCCGTAGAGAGATAGCCGGCATCTACGTCCTTGCACAGCAGTGTCCACGCTTTGCCTTTGGAGGTGGCGTAGTAGAAATCGTAGTGCGTGCCGCGCGACACGACTTTCAGACGGATGTCGGTTTGCTTGGCAGGAAGTTTCCGTGTGGCAAGCACCTCTTCGGCGGAAGCACCGATTTTCTTCAAGGAGATGCTGCGCACTCCTCCGGGTTGAGACACGCAGAAGAAGTATTGATGGCGTTCGTCCTTGAACAGCAGCAGGCCGGCAGCCTCTTTGTCGTCGGAGGGATTGAACAGCATACGGGTGGCAGCCTCAAAATTGTGGTGCTGCATGCGGCGGGAAACAAACGCGGGGGTATCGCGCTCGGTGGCACTGATATCGGCACACTTCAGCGTCAGATAGCTGGGGGCTGAAGACAAGGAGTACAGACCGGTGGCGGGAGCACGGAGCGTAGTCCATTGCATACCCAACGTTTTACCGTCGAATTCTTCGATTTCCTCAAAATTGCCGAAGGTCACTGTTTCGTTGCGCTTCACGCCGGGACGTTTCAAGACCGGAGGTACGGTCTCGTCGCCCTGCGTCATGTAGGGGAATCCGTCCTCGCTCCAGCGCACGGGCATCAGGAAGGTTTCACGGCCCAAGTTCTCGAACTTGTTGTCGATGGGGCGGCAAGCCAGAAAGACAGCCCACCAATCACCTTCTTTGGTTTGTATCAGGTCGGCATGGCCGGCGCAAGTCACAGGATTGGGGCGCGAACCTGACAGGTGTCTTTGCGTGAGGATAGGGTTTTTGTCCCACGGCGTAAAGGGACCCATCGGAGAGTCGCCACGGAATATCACCTCGGAGTGCCAGTTGCTGGTACCGCCTTCGGCATCCATCAGGAAGTACTTTCCATTTATTTTGTACATGTGAGGGCCTTCAATCCAGATGGGTTTTTCTTCGGGATGCACACCTTTATTTATTAATATCTTGCGAGGGCCGATGGTGCGGTCGGTCACCACATCGAACTCTTGCACGCGTATGGTGCGGTGCCCGCTGTATTCGGGTTTGTTGTCCGGTGCGTCATCGTTGTTCACAATATAAGCCCTGCCATCTTCATCGAAGAAGAAAGAGGGGTCGATGCCTCCCACTTCGGGCAACATGATGGGGTCGGACCATTCACCGAAAGGGTTCCGGGTCTTTACGAAGAAGTTGCCCGCCCCCACGTTGGTGGTGACCATGTAGTAGGTTTTGTTGTGCGGGTTGTAAGAGATGGCCGGTGCGAAGATACCGCCACTGACGTGCTGGCCTTTCATGTTGACCAACTGCGAGGGACGAGTGAGCACATGGCCTACCTGCCGCCAGTTCACCAAATCCGTACTGTGAAAGATGGGCACTCCGGGGAAGAAGGTGAAGGTGGAAGTAACAAGGAAGTAATCCCCCTCGCCATTGGTGCAGATACTGGGATCGGAATACCAACCCGGAAGGATGGGATTGTAGAACGACTCGGCATCGGGCAGCGGATGCTCTTTATAAAAGGTATCTTCTCCTTTGTAGGTGAAGCGGTCGAACATAGCCGTTGACTTTGCCACAACCGGAGTTCTGCCTACCCCCGCAGTGGAAGAAGCGCAAGAAAATCCCGACATACAGGAAAGGACGAACAAGGCCGCCAGAAGTTTGGAGTTTTGTCTCTTTTTCATCAGAAGCAGATTTTAAAGATTAACGTTTCAGTTTTATAACCCGGAGTTTTCCGGTGAGACAAAGATAGAGCATACGCGCATACGACTGACAGCATTATGATACACGTTTTTTTGATTGTGCTACATGTTTCTTTTTTATGTTACATTTCTTTTTCCCTATATTACATCAAAACACATTAATCATCTGTAATTTAACAAGATAACACGCTAAAGATAAAAGCGGCATACGAAAAAACAAGCATGCGCCACCTCAAATCTCGGCAAGGCCGGACGAGGCATGCACTTGCTTTGCGCCGCTTTGCACAAACTGCACAGCAGGCGGCAACAGGGATGTTTCGTTATGCTTTATTGATGCAAAAAAGCAACCTCAAAGCACTGTTTTTCTTTCTTTACGCGTTAAGAAAAACATAAACAAAAAACCATTTTGTAACCCTTTGTAAATCAAGGAGATGAAATTTTACTAAAAATCGAGGCCGTTTTTACTAATTTTCCGGGGAATTTTTACTAAAAATCGGGGGAGATTTTACTAAAAATCCACTCGGTTTTTAGTGCAGATTTCTAAATCTTTACAAACAAGGGGAAAATCGACCTAAAAACATCAGTCACTCCGGTTTCAAAAAAAACGGATGAGACGAATGCTGCAAAGCTTCTTTTTTGCTTGAACATAAAATTATAGGCATTCCCTTTAATTTGAATTTGCGCTGTTTGTCATGGCCGGGCCCATCACCTTGCTGTATGGCTGTTGCCTGCTGATTCTCGAACTTTTACGCAACTACAAACAAAAGCCGTTTGGTTCGTTGCCTTCCCACTGCCGGCGTATCTATGCGGGAAAATGGATTAGTTTTAAAGCCATGTCAGAAGGTATATCCTTCGGCATGGCTTTTTCTTAATACGGTTATCTCTCTATAAAGGAGATTAATCTATGAACTTAATTTTTGCCGCATTACGTGGTTTGGCTGCGGGCGTCTCGTCCGGATAGCCGAAAGCAATGCAATAGAGCAATTGGTAACCTTCCGGGATATCCAGTTTCTTCAGATATTCGGCAGCGGCAGGGCTGGAGGTCATGAAACGAGTAGGGCCGCCTAAGCAGCATGAGCCTATTCCCATAGACCAAGCCGAAAGAATCATGTTCTCGCCCAGCAAACCGCAGTCAATCTGCGAAAGTCCGTACGAGGTATCGTTGGCAATGAAAACCACTGTGGGAGCGTTGCGGAACATGTTTTTGAAGTCCGGGTCTTCGGCGGCTTTGGGGTTTTCTTTCTTATAAACTTCGCTAATTCCATTGATGAACTCCGGATTATCCACTACACGTATTTCCCACGATTGCTTATTCTGCCCGTTGGGAGCGTTGATGCCGCAATCCAGAATAATCTGCATGGTATCGCGGCTCACCGCTTGCGGTTGGTACTTGCGGAAGCTGCGACGAGACATAATAGTTTCTATCACGGCATTCTTCTCTGTCACATCGGCAACAGTGGCGTTTTCTTGTTGTTTCGACGAAGGGGTGCAACCGCAAAGATACAATAGAGCGGTAACCATAAGAGCTGATTTTAAATTCTTCATAGTCAATAAGTTTTTATATTCACACAAAACTAATAAAAAAGAAATTCCTTCCGTCTACGGAAGCAGATTAAATAATGTGAAATATCAGCAGTGTAAGTGTAACGGCATTCTTGAAACACAACTTCTCATGGAAGCTTCTTCACCTTTATCTTACAGTCAATATCAATGAATTGCCTCCTCATCTTTTCCATAATCAAAAGCTTTTCATTCTCCCTATCCAATCGGTTGCCTTTAATAACCACGTCTTTGCACCCTACCATGTGAAATAACGGCTTTTCTCCAGAGAAGATAAAGGTATCTCCTTTCTCCACAGTGTTCTCCTTGAACACCAGCCCTTGCGTGCTTTTGGCGTAGAGCACCGGATTTCCCAAGGTCTTGAATACATTGTTCTCAATACGTATGTTCCGATGCACTGGACGATTAGCGTCGATTTCACTATTGGAGGGATGGATGGCAATAACGGCTTTTTCCGGTCCTCCACTATGTGCGCATTCTATAAACGTATTCCCTTTAATCAGTACATCTTTCACCGGTCCCGATTCGTACCAGTCCTTAGCATCTCCCTCTATCAAGATGGCGCTCATTCCCGTTTTGTAATAAATGTTGTCGGCTATGACCACTTTCCGAGGAGTAGTAACCAACGTGCCTCGCGTACTGGTTCGCGTAAAGTAGCAGTTGCGAATTTCCACTTCGGGCGTACGGCTGATATTCTCCACACAGTCGCTGTTCAACGTCAGTGTTCGTGGAACCTTTCGGTCGAAACTCACCTCCACAGTATAGTCTGTCAGCCGTTTGACCGACGTCACCTTGGCGCAAGCGAACCGTTCCATGGTAGAGGCATTGACGAAGGCCACCGTGTCTCCCTCGAAATAAGCATCGAATCCATAGCTTTGCCCGTGCATGAATCGCAACACCAGCGTGTGGTCGTTTACCTGCCGCACGGCGCATAGATTGGTGCCGTGCACGTTGATGGGGTCGTCTTGCGCCCCGGCGTATCGGCAACCGATGATGCTGATCTTCCCGCTACAACCTGAAAAGTGCATAAAATCGGCCGATGAGGCCAAGATGCGTCCACTCTCTTTACGCGGTTCGCATCTCACGTTGTTCATCGTGATGTTTTCGGTGTACTGACTTACGATGCCCAACCCGTGCATGTAGTGCACATCCATATTTTCCAAGGTTATGTCCCGACTTTGATAGATGAACATGCCAACTTGATCGCGGATGATGTCGCGCACGGTCAGTGTGTTGCCTGTTTGGGGACGGAATCCCTCAGGCGTGGTAAAGCGGACAATGCCCGGTGCTTTTTCGACGGCTTTGGATGCCGCCAGAACCCTCCATCCATTACTATAGAAGAAGAACTTGTTTTGCGGATTATATTCGATGCAGTGATTCCGGTTGGAACGCCATCCCTCGCCGTATAGATGTATCTGCCCGTTGGCAATTTCATATCGAGTATCTCTGTGTATCATTACCTCTACTCCTTTCTCGTCTACTTTAGTATACATCATTTCCGAACCTCCCGGACGCTCAAAGTCGAGATGAATATTTTGCAGCCTCATCCGTTTGCAATGATCGAAAGCAATCATCGTCATTTTACCGTGAAACATCAGTATGGCACCGTTCCCCTCTATGGTCAACCCATCCATCTCCTCGAAAAACAGTCCGATGGTTTTTACTTTCGACAGACATTCCTCTGCTGTCGAGGTGTTGGTGATGAAATATTCTTTTCGTATAGCGCCTTCCGGCCAGAAATCGTAACGTCCCTTTTCAAAGACCAACCAGCGGGCCTTCTGTACCTTGCAAGCCTTGATGACGAGCTGAAGTTTCTCAACGCTGTTCTCGTAAGAGTATGGCCTGATGCCGAAGTCTGATATGTACACGGTGTCTTTTCGTTGCGCCGACAAAGGCAATAAGCAAAGCAACATGATGGAGAGAAAGAGTGTTCTCATATAAACTAATACCTATTTGTTTTTATATTCAATAAGAGGATATGCCATAAAAACGTTTCATTCCACATCTTCCATGCCGGCTCTTTTAAAAAGATAACGGCGGTCGATTCGTTATAAAGCACCTGATCCGGGATAAGAAGCAGGTCGACAACCTCACTCGGCGACTTATCTTTTAAAGCCGAAAGACATTGGTTATCAAACATTTACTACTATCACATCAGAGGCTTGTGTCTGACGGCTCAAACACTTGTGTCTGTCACGTCAGGCACAAGTGTCTGTCGGATTGAACACTTGCGTCTGACACGACAAATGATTGCAACTGTCAAACAGAGGGAGAGAAGGCGGCGTAAAAGAATCTCTCCTTTTCTGCCCGATCGCTATAAACCGGTGCATTCAAGAAATATCAGTCTGATATGACCGTCCCTCATCTTTAGCAAAAGAAACCGTCTATCCCGGACTCAGGTAAGTATGGCTTTCGCAACATATCCTCAAGGACCCTCAACCTTTCTTACTCATTATTGAATTGAGTGATTCTGATGGTCCAAACTTTCTTTTTCCCATTGGCAGCCATCACCTCGAACTTACGTTCTTTACTCCAATCATCAGGCGTACCTAAAGCGGCACTTCCGTCGATAGGGGTAATGAGGGCAGCCGTCGATACGGAAACCTGTCCCCACAGTTTACCGGTGGAAACTTGTTTACGTATGGCTTCCGTAAAGTCTCCCCCGGCATCGGGAACCGTTACGGTTGCTTCGATTATTCCATTTTCGGATTTCACGTTGTTGGTCGTGTTCAGACGTTGCTCTTTCACCACAGGCTCACCGGTGATGGGATCTTTCTTATCGCTTGCCCAACGGAAATAGAACTGCACAGCACTGATTTCGGCATCTTCATAGGCAGGAAGCTCTTCCCAGTTGCATGCGGTCATAAACGGTATGCACAGCAGCATCACCAACCATTTATAATTTATATGTTTCATCTTTTTCTGTTTTTTTATAGTTAATAATCAGACAAATCATTCCCACCCCTTATTCTGGTCCGCATCTGAAATAGCCGAATTGGCTTGAATGACAGATTTGGTTATAGGGAACAAATAAGAACGAATATCGAATTTGCGTTGATCATTCTGCTGTTGCACGATGCCCACAAATGCCGCCGTACGGTCTTTGTTGATTTCGATGAACGTGGCGGGTTCGCACAACTCGTCGATTACGCTTCCCGGTTCTTTACCGTCATTGGCTTCTTTGCCATATTTTCCCCAACGCAACAAGCTGAAGTAGAAATCGCCTTCCCAGAACAATTCCACACGTCGCTCTATTTTATAGTCATTCCATGCCTCCTCTGCCGTAGAAGCCGTAGACTCGGGCAAGCCGCCGTGCGTGGTTCTGGTTTTGTTCAGCGTGGCGACTGCCTCCTTTATCTGTCCCAGTTTCAACAATGCCTCCGCTTTATTCAGCAAAGCCCTTCCATAGCGGAACAGAATTTTGTGATAGTCAGTATATACGTTATAGAATGGGCGAGGCGCCATGTCGGTATAGATATACTTGCGTGTACTATAATTGGTCAGAGGCACATGGTCGGCAGCATAACGTTTTGTAGCCCAACGGCTCATGTTGCCATGGTTACAGGTAGTGATGTCTTCGTTCAAGAACCTGGAACCATCGTGAATGATGGAAGCATCGAAACGTTTGTCGCGGCGGTTATACATCAAGTCGCTGATACTCTTTCCGGGAGTTGTCGTCTCGAAAGCCTTGAATCTGTCTCCTTTCAATTCCGCTTCATCTTTATACTCGATTTTTTTCATCGCTTCATCGGCACCAATGAGTTTGGTATTGTTCTTGAATTGTGAAGACTCATACCAGCGTACGGCCTTTTGGCTCTCTTCATCAATAACCAAATAAGCGTCCACCAAGTTCTGGCTGGGTGTATGATCCAACCAACACTCAAAGATGTCGGGTTTGTTGAACAGCGGACTGCAACCATTGATTTCCAGATTGCTGTTCGTCAGGTTCGGCACCAGATTAATCATGTCGGTATGCATCATCTGCGTATTGTCAGCACTCCAATATCGGGCAAGAATGATTTCAGGGGAGGAGTAAGCACCGTTCTGATTGAACATACTCTCATAGTCCTTGTCTAACGAAACATCCTCAATGGCATCCACGGCATCGACAGCCTCTTGATACAAGCTCTTGCTTCCTGTTTGCAAGGCCTTTGCGTCGTCGGTATAAGCGGCTGCCGTCAGGCACACCTCGGACAAGAGAGCCAACCCGGCATTTTTATTCAAGCGCCCTGCCACTTTCTCAACGGGTAGGTTGACGATGGCTTCGCGCAGATCTTTCAGCACATAGCTGTAACTTTCTACTATATCTTTGGTGAGCGGCAGATTGAATTCATCTTCCGTGTTCAGCACTTTGTCCACCCAAATATAACGGCCTCCTTTGCGTGCAAGGTCATAATATATCATGGCACGCATCATTTTAGCTTCTGCCGTATAGCGTTTTTTGAAAGCTTCGTTCAGAACTTCCGATTTGTCCACCTTTTCAAGGATAAGGTTACAATTGCGAATGGCTGCGAAGCGGTCGTTCAATCCCCATCCATATGTGTTTTCCATCAAGCCCCTCGCTTCATTGGGACAGGAATGTCGGCAATTCACCATGTTATTGGTAAAAGTCTTGTCCCATGTGGAGAAATTCAAGTAGGGGTCATATGCAGAACCGTAGCAATTGACAACAAACGCGTCGACAGTTCCTTGGCTTGCCCATACTGTATTGTCACTGTAACTTTCTTTGGGATACGTATCCAAGAAGTCTTCACATCCTTGCAATCCGATTGTGCAAACGAGACAAAGGGATAAAATGTATTTATTGATTTTCATGTCTTTAGTCTTTATTGGTTTAGAAGCCGATGGTTAAACTTACAGTATAAACTCGCGATATGGGATAGGTATACCCGTCTCCTCTTCCGGCTTCGGGGTCAAAGCCATAATTGTTGGCCGGGCTGAACGTTAACAGGTTATATCCGGAAAGCGACAAGGCAAACTTGGAGAGCCATGTGGCACTTTTCAAAAGTTTGTGTTTGAAGTCGTAGCCTATACTCATATTCTTCAGGCGGAGGTAATGAGCGTCAACCAGCCAGAAGTCGCTGCTTACAAAGTTATTGTTTCCGTTATAACCTGCCGAAGCATGCTGGCGGGGATATAAAGAGCCGGTATTGTCCGGTGCCCAAATGTCAGTTTGGAACTCATAGATTACGGGCAGATAATTACTGTTTCCTCCCTGCAAGATGGCGTCTACATAAAAGTTGTAGTTGGTAGCCCCTTGCCACAGCATGTTAAAGAACCAGCCTTTATAGTTCAAGTCGAAATCGAAACCGTAGTTGGCTCTGGGTTTTCCGCCTGCACCCATGCGTATCTGGTCGTCACTGTCAATCTTGCCGTCACCATTGAAATCATAATATTTCAAGTCGCCTGCCATCAGATTGGCAGAACCGTTGCGCTTAGGAGAATTCAGAATGTCCTCGTAGTTCTGGTAATAACCCAAATTCTTATAATAATTACCGGAATACGGGCTCACTTGCGTTCCTCTTTTATACGGATTTTTAAGTTGGGTTTCGGCTTCATTCGGGTTTATGTTCCATCGGTTATCGTATAGAGTCATATTGGCCGATACACCGTATGCCCAGTCGCCGATTCTATCTTTCCATTGCAATACGAATTCAACTCCCCGGCGGATACTTTCTCCGTTAGATTTGACCACCGGTAAGTTCTTTCCTAACGGAGCGGTATAACCAACGTTCGATGGAGTAGCCAGATAACCGGTGGTTGCTTTTGCGAAATAATCGATAGAACCAGACAAACGACTATTGAATGATGCGAAATCGATGCCGACATTGAAGTCCTTGGTAGTGTACCAAGTCATGTCCGGGCTGACCAACGCCCCCTCACTGAATCCGGGCACCCATTCTCTGCCGATGTATGCGCTACGTTGATTTAAATTATAAGAAGTGAAGTAAGTGTAGCGGTCGGCCACATTGTCTCCGTTTTGGTCGAGGAAGTCTTGACCTATTTCACCATAAGACATACGGAACTTAAACTGGTCGAAAATCTTATCAGCACCCAGATTATGCCAGAAGTTCTCATCGGATATTGTCCATGCCAGCGAACCGGAGAAGAATGTGCCCCAACGGTTGCCTTTCGGGAAATAATCGCTGCCATCATGGCGGAAATTGAGCTCTGCCATGTACTTGGCATTGTAGTCGTATTTCACACGCCCGATGAAAGCTGCACGGCGTTCGCCCACTCCTTCACCCGAACTGTTTTCCATGGTGCTGCTCGGCCCCGCTCCCATCTGGTCGACATCGAAGATGAAGTTTTTGCGCGCCGCCCATAAGTTGTTGTAATCGCTACCGCTGGCTTCCAAGCCGAACAGAGCGCCTACAGTATGCACATTTGCGAAAGTCCGCGAGTAGTCCGCCAAGAATTGCGTATTGAAATTGGTGTGGTGATTGACCCATTTATTCAGATTGGGCTTGCCTGTGGTAGACGGGCTGCCTTCCCAATCGTACGAAGTTGCCGTCTTAGCCCATTGTTTGTATTGATCGTTGGCTAATGTATAACTTCCGATGACTTTCAGTTTCAGTCCTTCTACCCAAGGAACACTCCATTCCATATTCAGGTTTCCTCTCACCGAATTCTCTTTTGCGGTGTAGTAGCCCCCTTCGTTGCTGATGTCTAACAACGGATTGTCGTTGGTGCCGCTGTATATTTGTCCGGCAGGATTGTAGGCTGCCTCCATAGGACGCTTGTTTTGGATATGCGACCATACGTAATAATATCCGCGTCCGTTTGTCGTTGCCGGTTCTTTGGTGTTGAGCAGGTAAGCATCTACACTTGCCGCCACTCTTAATCCGATGGCTTTCAGATATGTCTCCACGTTGGTGCGGAAATTATATCGTTGCATGTTATGGGCATTTGTACGATAAATGGATTCTTGGTCGTAATACCCCAATCCTGTATATATTTTCATGGTTTCCGAACCTCCGGTGAAACTCAGATTGTGGCGCGTTTCAGGGGCAAAGTTACGCATGGTCACTTTTTGCCAGTCGGTGTTGGGATGCCCTTTCGGGTCAGTACCGTTTTTGAATAGATTCAGGTCTTCATCAGTATATTGAGGCGTGCGTCCGTCGTACTGCAAACCACGGTTTAGGTAGAAAGCCGCCGTGTGGGAGTCGACCTTATCCGCCAGATTGGCAGGCTGGCTCAACGTATAGTTAAAATTGTATTCCACGTTGATTTTGCCTGTTTGTCCGTTCTTTGTCCGCACCATGATGATGCCATTGGCTGCACGCGCTCCATAGACAGCGGTTGCCGAAGCGTCTTTCAGAACAGACATCTGCTCGATATCTTCCGGATTCAGGTTTTGGAAATCGCGTTCTTCGCAAATAACGTCATTGATGACATAAAGCGGTGTTCCGCCACCACGGATTGAAATGGAAGCCTTGGAATTGATTCCGCCTCCGGACTGCTGTACGATTAGTCCCGGTGCACGGCCTGCAAGACTTTGCGTGATATTTGGAACGGGTACTTTGCCCAATTCGTCTGCTTTTACTTGCGATATGGCGGAAGTTGTTTTCTTTTTAGAAGTTGTGCCATAGCCAACCACCACCACTTCGTCCAGAAGTTGCGTATCTACCACCAGCCGGATTTGCAGCATCTCGTCTGTCGACACCGTCACCGTTTGCGTTTTATATCCGATGTAGGATATTTCAAGTTGCGATTTCGAGGTAGCGGAAAGAGTGAACTTACCATCCATGTCCGTAATCGTTCCCACAGACCCGCCTTTTACTTTGACAGTGGCTCCTATAATAGGTTCGCCGTTTTCATCGGTAATAATGCCCGTCACTTTTTTCTCTTCTCCTTTTTGCTGTGCCACAGCCTGAGAAGCGGTATCTGTCTGGGTTAAAACAATGTGTGTACCCTCCAATGTGAAAGTTACGTTTCCTTCGGGAAACAGCCGTGATAATACGCTTTCTACTTTTTTGTTACTCACATTGACAGAAACCGGACGTTTCACATTAATGTTATTGGAGTATATAAACAGAAAATTTGTTTGGTTCTCAATTTCATTCAACACCTCAAGGAGAGATACATTTGACTTCTTAATGGTTACCTTTGCCGTTTGAGAGTTGACCGTCGAAGCTGCTGCGCAAAAAGTGCAGAATAATAATAATGTAGTGATTTTCATTACTCTATAAAATAGGTTAAAAGGATGTACTTTCCCTAAAGTTCTATCTTCAGTTGAATCTTTTTTCATACATTTACGTTTGAGTTTAATAAAGGTTTCTTTTCCATTTAAGTGAAAGAGCTTTTCCACTTGCGGCAAGTATTGCAGTACTTGCCGCTCTTTAATTAAGAGGCATTAATTGAGGGTATTTGGCATAGGCTTTCGGATTTAAAGTTTAACAAAATATTATCTAAGGTTATTATTCATTTTTTTCATTTCAGATATATAACATTGCTTTCATGATCTCTGCTAAAAGAGAACCGCACTTCTTTTTGCAATACCCGGAGCGCATAATCAACGCCGTCTACCAACCGGAACTTACCGTTCATTCTTATGTTGGGTATCTTTTCATTCTCCTTGACAAAAGAGACGTCATAGTAAGTCTCAAACAACTTTAATACTTCGTCGAAAGGCAAATCCTTAAAACAAAAAAGCCCGTCGCGCCAGCGGAAAGCATCCGTGTCTTCTATATTCCTGCAATGAAGTTTTTTGTTTTGCAAAACAGCTTTATGATTGGGAGATAAAATCATATTATCATTGGCTGTCAACACCTTAACACTTCCTTCGATTAACGAGATTTCAAAGTCGTCGGTATGTTCATAAGCATTGACATAGAATTTGGTTCCTAATACTTCGACTTTTCCTTTGGATGTTTCTACGATAAAAGGCCGATTTGCGTTTTTACTGACTTCGAAGTAGGCTTCCCCATTCACCCTTACGATTCTCTTGTCTGCTCCTTTGAAACTTTGCGGATACTCCATTCGAGTTTTGGTATTCAACCATACGTTTGTTCCGTCGGAAAGGGTTAAATTCACCCGTTGCCCTTGCGGCACCGTAATCTTATTCAGCGGAGCCTCTCGGAGGCCTTGTTCCAAATTCAAAGTAGTAAGGGCAATGGTGAGTGCTACCACGGCAGCTATACCGGCAACTCTCAATGCTATTTTTCGTAAAGGGATTCTGCTATATTGCTTTTTATACGAAACATCCCCATGCAGAAGTACGGCATCGAAGAATTTGCGTTCTTCGAGCAATAATCGGTAATTTTCATCCGCTTCTTCAACCCATTCACGAATTTTGTTTTCTTCTTCGTTGGTGGCGGTGCGGTTGAAGAATCGAAATAATATTTCTCGGTCTATATTTGTATACATCGGGGCATTTTTTTGAATGTTTCTTTATATAAAGCACATCAGCATCGCTTTCCCCCATTTAAAAAACATTAAAAGAAATGTTCGTATGATTCAATTCATTCATCTCCCTCACCCCCTCCACACTTCATCGTCCGCAACTCCGCACTTCAGCTTCCGTAAGCCCGCACTTCACCGTCTGCAATCTCACACCTCGCACCCGTTGCGCCCTCACGTTACGACGCATACGGTGTGGCGTTCCTCCACCTCCTCCACCTTAAGAGGAGGAATTATATAGAGGAGGTATTTTCTTTTCTCTTCTTCTCTATTCTTCTCTTCTCTCGTGCGGCGAGGGAGGTCCGTTCGATAACTCCCTAAGGCACTGTGTGTTATCCTGCTTTTTACCGCTTTCCGGACTGCTTGCCGACTGCGAGCCGGCAGGCAGTCGGCTACAAGTTCGTCCGGAGTCTCCGCGCAAGCTTCGGACACTTCCACAGCAGCGGCAAGAGAAGTTGCCGCCCGAAAATCCCCGTCCTCTTCTACAAGCGGGCTTGCTTCTTCGACAACTGGCGCTGTCTCTTCGGGCATCGGTTCTGTTTCTTCGGCAATCTTCATCCTATCCGCCATCGCCTCCTCTTCTTCCGCTCCTCTCTCGGTAGTATTTTTCTTTGACACTTCCGCTTTCTTCCGCGAAGTGCCCAAATAGTCGATGGCCGATGAAAACATATCGTCCTCGATGACGAACAGACCGTAGTTCCGGACTATTTTTTCGAGATAAGCCTGCGGGAATCCTTTCTGCTGTATCAGTTTCAGTTGCCCGATGAAAAGCCTACCGGACTCCTGACTGTAAAGCCGTTCGAGAATGAAGAGGTAGCTGCCGTAGCCCCGTGCACCCTCTTCGTCGATGAGTTTGTAGAGCCTGCTGTCGCGGCTCAGGTTGAAGCGGTGTTTAAACCAGAAAAAATTTTCCATACTGTATCGTGTTTGATTTGCAACCGCAAAGTTAATACATGAAAGCCCGAAATGCAAATGCACCAAATGCCCGGTTCACGGCATTTTATCCCCCTCAGAACATACTGTAGGGGCGATAAAACACCGCGAACCGGGCATTTCATAAAAAACGTCAGTTCGGGATGGTGCCGCGGCTTCAAGTTGCACAAAGCGGTTGCGGGGTACTGCGGTTGGGAAATAACTCCTCAAATATCCTTTGATAAAAAAACAGATAATAATGCTTGGTATTGCAGAAAGTCCCGAAATGACGGCACAGCAGGATCGTCATAATCTCGCTATCGGACATACGTCCCTTACGGTGCCGAATATGTTTATACCCCTCGGCGGTAGAGGCTAAAAGTTACGATAAATAAACGGGATACCAACTTTTATTACCATTCTCTTATCCCGAACTGACGTAATTGTTTGGTCCGACAAGGCTGAACGGAGGCTGAAAATAAAAAAAGAAACAACCATTTGGCTTTTCCTGAAAAAAACTTTAATATTGTAGTTTCTATCTTAAAAGCAGAGAAAAAACTATTATCTTTTTGAGGGACAATAACCGAACCAAATTTTCCCCCATGCGAATGCTTAAAATAAAAAAGATGAAAATACAAAATGATAGAAACAAATTCCGACATAGCCTTATTCAATAAGATATTTAACGAATATCAGTCTAAATTCATCCATTTCGCTTCTACGTATGTCGACGATCAAATGGCGGCTGAAGATATCGTAATGGAATCGATGATGTATTATTGGGAAAACCGGGCAAGAATAAACGGCGAGAAAGAATCGCTGTCTCTACCATACGTATATATTTTTACTGCTATCAGAAACAAATGCCTCAACTATCTGCGCAACCGTCGCTATGACCAAATGCTTTCGGAGCAGATGCAAAAACATGAAGAATGGAAATTGTCCATACAGATAGCCACGCTGGAAGCCTGCAATCCCCAAGAACTGTTGTCTAAGGAGATTCAGGAACAAGTGCAACGGGCATTGGCAAAGCTGCCTGAGGTGACGCGGAGAATTTTTATCATGCACCATTTCGAAGAAAAGACTCATCGTGAAATAGCGATGATAATGAACATGTCGGTCAAGGGTGTCGAATATCATATGGCAAAAGCCATACGGTTGCTTAAAAAATCACTGAAACACATGCTCTTCATACTATTCTTCATGTAATAAATTATTGTTTAATTTATTACATGCAAGACGGTTGAATATTCGCTTACTCCTCCCTCTTCTATAAATCCGAATTTGAAATTATCCCCTCTTGGAGCAGAATGTATTAAGTGTACGGCCAATCTCCAATCGTGTTTCCTCCTATTTTTCAGAACTGTTGTTTAAAAATAATATATGTAATATTTTTTGTCATAATACTTAAACTCGGGACAGGCAGTTCTTTTTTCGCTAAAGATGGGGCGTTTGACCGCTACCGAGCCTTTGTGGCGGCAGGCACCCACGTACTTCTTATCCCGAACTCAGATATCATAATGGCAGGTTGGGTAGGTTTAACGAACAACTGTTTTCAAAAGAAAAAAAGGCGACTCCCGATACCGGAAGTCGCCTAAAAATATATAATCCGCTTCTATCAGAGTTTCGGACCGGCAGCAACCAAAGCCTTACCGGCTGCGTTGCCCGTAAACTTGGCGAAGTTCTTGATGAAGCGACCGGCCAAGTCTTTTGCTTTTTCTTCCCACTTGCAAGCACAGTCGTACGTGTCGCGAGGATCGAGAATCTTCGGATCGACACCCGGCAACGCAGTAGGAACTACGAAATCGAAGAAAGGAATAGTCTTTGTCGGAGCCTTGTCGATAGAACCATTGAGGATGGCGTCGATGATGCCGCGAGTATCTTTGATGGAGATACGCTTGCCGCTACCGTTCCAACCGGTGTTTACCAAGTATGCCTTGGCGCCTACTTTGTTCATCTTCTTCACTAATTCTTCCGCATATTTAGTGGGGTGCAAGCTCAAGAAAGCGGCACCGAAGCAAGCGGAGAATGTAGGAGTGGGTTCGGTGATGCCACGTTCCGTTCCGGCCAGTTTGGCGGTGAAGCCTGACAGGAAGTAGTACTGAGCCTGTTCGGGGTTCAGAATAGATACCGGAGGCAATACGCCAAATGCGTCAGCCGACAGGAAGATTACCTGATGGGCATGAGGACCTTTGGATACGGGCTTAACGATGTTCTCGATGTGATCGATGGGATAAGAGACACGGGTATTCTCTGTCACGCTCTTGTCCGCGAAGTCAATCTTGCCTTTGGCGTCGACAGTTACGTTCTCCAACAGGGCGTCGCGCTTGATGGCGTTATAGATATCGGGTTCGCTTTCTTTATCCAGGTTGATGACCTTGGCATAGCATCCGCCTTCGTAGTTGAATACGCCTTCGTCGTCCCATCCGTGCTCGTCGTCGCCGATGAGCAGACGTTTCGGGTCGGTAGACAGGGTTGTCTTGCCCGTACCGGAGAGGCCGAAGAAGATGGCAGAGTCGGTGCCTTCCTTGTTGGTATTGGCAGAGCAGTGCATGGAAGCGATGCCGCGAAGCGGGTTCTTGTAGTTCATGATGGAGAACATGCCTTTCTTCATCTCGCCGCCGTACCAAGTGTTCAGGATAACCTGTTCATTGGTCTTCAAGTTGAATACGGTAGCTGTTTCGGAGTTCAGCCCCAGTTCCTTGTAGTTGTCTACTTTTGCTTTGGAGGCGTTGAACGATACGAAATCGGGTTCTCCGTAATTAGCCAGCTCTTCTGCTGTGGGACGGATGAACATGTTGGTCACGAAATGAGCCTGCCATGCCACTTCCATGATGAAGCGCACTTTCATGCGAGTGCCCTCGTTGGCTCCGCAGAAAGTATCGACCACAAACAGACGTTTGCCGCTCAATTGCTTTACGGCTTTAGCCTTCAGGTCGGCCCAAGCTGCCTCGGAGCAAGGTTTGTTGTCGTTTTTGTATTCTTCTGACGTCCACCATACAGAATCCTTGCTGGCCTCATTCATCACGAAGAATTTATCTTTAGGAGAACGTCCGGTATAGATACCCGTCATTACGTTCACAGCACCCAGTTCAGTTACTTGGCCTTTTTCGAAGCCTTCCAGACCCGGCTTGGTCTCTTCAGCGAACAATACATCATAAGACGGGTTGTGGATAATCTCCTTCACGTCTTTGATACCGTACTTGCTTAAATCTAAATTTGCCATTTCTTTTTAAGATTTTAAAATTTGGTATTTTGGTTTATAATCTCTTTTTACCTTATGATTTGCAAGGGAAAAATTGCATGAAAAGTTCGCTACTTTGACTGCTTTTTGATAAGCCCCTTGTTTTTCGCTTACAAAAGTAATACTTTCTTTTAAAAGAAACATTCTATTAGAGAAATTTTTCTGTAATAAGAAGTCTTTTATAGAACAGTAACAATATCTGCTAACTGAATGTTGCAAATTGGATGAAATTCATTTACTTTTGCACCCGCATTTCGTCGAAGAGATACAACCCAAAACATATTAACCCAATAATAACAATGAAAATTGTCAACTTTGCCGAGACAGATTCTGTCTTGAACCAATACGTAGCGGAGATTCGCGATGTGGCAATCCAAAGCGACCGCATGCGTTTCCGGCGTAATATCGAACGTATCGGAGAAATTATGGCTTATGAAATGAGTAAAGAACTGACTTATTCCGTCAAGCAAGTACAAACCCCATTGGGAGTGGCATCGGTCAGCACCCCTGACGATGACGTGGTGATTGCCACTGTCTTCCGTGCCGGACTGCCTTTGCATACGGGCTTTCTGAACGTGTTCGACTGTGCCGGCAACGCCTTCGTTTCTGCTTACCGTTATTATAAGGACAAAGAGTGCCGCACGGTAGATGTACACATCGAATACATCGCCACTCCAGACTTGTCAAAGAAAACCTTGTTGCTGGTAGACCCCATGCTTGCCACGGGCGAAAGCATGGAACTTGCATGGAAGGCTTTCCTTACCAAAGGCACTCCTTCCAAATTGCAGATAGCTTGCGTCATAGCCAGCAGGCAGGGAGTAGAACACTTGGAGAAGCTCTTCCCCGGAGATGAAGTGACTTTATGGTGTGCCGCCATCGACCCCGATATGAACGAACATTCTTACATCGTGCCCGGCTTGGGCGATGCGGGAGATTTGGCGTTCGGCGATAAGATTTAAGAGAAGTCTCTTCTCTGCCTCGGATCATGAAGAAGCGGAGATGGATATTAGCAATAACAATTGGTAAAATCTAATTATATGCAGTGCATTATTATCACATTCGTCATCTTCTTCGCCCTCCGGCTGGTTTCTCTCTCTTATTCCATCCGCAACGAGAAACGCATCCTGAAAAAGGGAGCAGTACAATACGGCAAGTTGAACTCGCTTTTACTGACTTTGGCGCATATAGCATACTATTTTTCCTCCCTGTACGAAGCTTATGCTTCGGGTAGCGGATTCAATTATTTCTCAGTATGGGGTGTTGCCGTTATGGGGTTTGCCTATGCAATGCTGTTTTACGTCATCTATAAGTTGAGAGATGTTTGGACGGTAAAACTATATATCGTTCCCAATCAGCGCATAGAGAGAAGTTTCCTTTTCAGGACGGTGCGTCATCCTAACTATTACCTGAATATCTTGCCCGAGCTGATCGGGGTGGCTCTGCTCTGTAATGCGTGGCATACCTTGGCAATCGGACTGCCGGTTTATATCTGTTTTCTTGCCATACGCATCCGTCAGGAAGAGAAAGCCATGACCGATTTGTGGAAAAACAGATAAAAAACAGTAATTCATTGGTGAAAAGATAGCGAACACATATATTTGCGCATCGCAAAATTACGTAAGTTCGATACAATATATCAGAATATCATAAATTACCCGTCATTGATGAAGTTAATATCAATGGCGGGTTTCTTTTTCAACATAACAGGGCTTATAGATGATAATCTTTTTGAGGAAAAACTCCGGTTCTATCAGTTCCTTTCAAGAAAAGGAAACACGACTTTTAGTAAAGAATACTTGTTTTTATGTAAAGCAAACATTACCTTTGCGTCGTCACTTAAAAAACTATATCAGTATGAAAACAAATTATCTGCTTCCGACTTATTTCAGGAAAATAGGTTGGATTCTGTTTTTCCCGACATTCGTAATGGATTTGATTTGTCTATCGAGCAATTCCGATTGGAACAACTGGTTAAAGATTCCCGTATTTTCTCTCTTCCAAAGAGAAATCATTACCGACTCCGTGTTCGACGAGATAGGAATGATAGGGCTGACCCTGTCTCTCCTGTTTATTTGTCTGGCCAAAGAGAAAGGTGAAGACGAATGCATTGCCGCCATCCGTTCGCAGGCCCTTATTTGGGCCACTATTGTCAGCTATGCGCTCATCATCTTGGGCACATTGCTGATTTACGGAATGCCGTTTCTGACCTTTATGTTCATAGCTCCTTTCATCTTGCTGCTCTTGTTTATGATAAAATACCGTATTGAAATTTATAAATTCAGGAGAAACAGCAATGACTAATACACTAAGAGTAGAAAGAGCCATCAAGCAGATGACGCAGCAACAACTGGCAGATGCCATAGGAGTTAGCCGGCAGACAATCAATGCCATAGAGTCGGGAAAATACATCCCTTCCACGCTGTTGGCACTGAAAATATCCCGGATATTCGGGAAGCCGGTAAACGAGATTTTCCTTTTGGAAGAAAAAGACGAATAGGCAGACGGCAGACGTCAGCCCATAGGGCGGCAGCGTATCAGCACTTTCTTCTCGTCGGCCAGCGTGGTGGCGAAGAAGTAAACATCACCGCCCTCTGTCAGCTTCAACCGTTTGCGCAGCTCGGCAACAGAAGAGGGGAAATTGCGCACTGTGAGATTTCCCCTCTTTGCTACGCCCAACAGTTCTTTTATCTCCTTCTTGCCGAAACCGCAACTGCCGAGAACCTGAAACTTACGGCCGGGAAAGTCGGATATATATTCGTCGGAAGTGTAAAGGTGGCTGTTGGGGTGTAACTTCTCTACCTTATATATATGAGAAACGCAACGGAAAGCTCCACCTTTCAGGATGGAGGCGTTCGACTCGTAAAGATAGGCCTGCGGCACAGAGGCAAACCGGCACGTGCTCTCCTTCTCCTGCCGACGGCAGAAGGTAAGAGTTTGGGCTAAGCCTGCACCGGTGAGGTTGGTGCAATGAATGGGAATAACATCCGTCGGCAAGGTTTCGCTGCGCCCCAATACGAGCAACAACTCCTTGCACTCGTTGTTTACCGAAATGATATGAGCCTCCTGCACATGCTTCAAATTGTTCAAAGCAAGTGCCAGGTCCAACATGGGCGACAGTTTAATCAATACATGCTCCGCTTTTTCGAGCAGCAGTTCTTCCAAAGCAGCGACATCCGGTTCGCAGTCGCTGATAGCCACGACCTTTCCTCCTTGTCCGTCACGACGGGCAGGGTCGATGAAAATCCAGTCGGCAGGCTGCATCTGTTGCAGATGCCGGATACAGTCATCGTGACAGACAGTTATGTGCTTCAAACCTAAAAGCGGAAAGTTATGCACGGCTATGTCGCAAAGCGCCTCTTGCCTCTCCACGTAGGTGGCTTCCCGGAAACAGGCAGAAAGAAAAGCGCAGTCTATTCCGAAACCTCCCGTCAAATCGGTAAACGTACCCTCTACTTCATCCGGAATCTTATTCTCCGAGGCAGAGGCATGCCTTATCCGGCGGATGATGTCTGCCTTATGACGCGCCGTCGATTCCGACGAACATTGTTCCAAAGAGAGGTGGACGGGATAGAGAATGCCTTCTTGCTCCGCCCATGCAGGCACTTTCTCTCTGACCGTCTGTCGTCCGGCTATTTGCGTGATGGCGGCAGGCATATCTACGGCAGGAAACTTGCCGGTTTTCAGGGCAAGCGTTCGCACATCGTCGTTGCGGTGTTCATGGATAAACGCGAGGGTTTCAGGATTGAATGCAGACATAGGAGGTATTCTGTTATGGATTCAGCACAAAACGGTTTCTCCACCAATATCCGATGAAGCGCAACCCTGTGCCGAGAAGCGCCAAAGAAAGTCCGGTGTAGAACACGGCGATGAAAGTTTTGGGCAAAAGGCTGTAGACGCGTATCACGACCCCCATCGTAATCATGCACGCCATCACAATCCACCCTTTTACATCGAAGAAAGAGAAAGGGCAGTGCTTCCCCTTTTTCTGCGAAATGCGCAAAGTATATTTCTTGTACAGCCTATGAAAGATAACGCCGAAGAACAAAAAGAATATCAAACAGGCTTCACAAACCTTAAACAACCAATAGTGCCCGTCGTCCATCCAGCATATCAGCCCGATGCGCAGGATATTGGCCCCGGCCAGTATCCATATCGTCCCGGCAGTAATGAGAAGGATATTTGGAGATACTCCGTATTTCATAGATACAATGATCTTAATGGCTTATAAGAGCCTGTTGAAAATTTTCCAAAAAGGGATATGCCCTAAAAAGAACAAAGAAAAAGAAATCATAAAGAAATAACAAGAAAAAGAGGCAGAAAATGGCAGTGTAAATTGTTTCATCATAGAAAAACAGGCGGGAAAATAAGTCTCACCAAGCATCCACCCTGCGGCTTTACTCTTAAATCTCCTTAACGAAAGCCTTGTAAATCAGTTTTTATTTGTTATTTTGCACCAAATTCGGGGTTGGTGTGCCTTGTCATGATGCGGGGTGCACACTTCCTTGTTGGCAGAACGTTCGATGAATAAACTCACTATAAAAACTTGTCCGTTGTGTGGCGGAACGCATTTGGAGCGTGCCCTGACTTGTGTAGACCATTACGTATCAGGCGAGATGTTCCATCTGTGCCGCTGTCGGGACTGCGGATTTCTCCTTACGCAAGACGCTCCCGCAGAGAGCGAAATCGGACGATATTATGAGGCTTCCGATTATATTTCGCACACGGATACGAAAAAAGGAGCGATGAACTCCGTATATCATTGGGTGCGCAACTACATGCTGAAGCGCAAAGCGGCCCTCGTGATGCGCGAAGCCCACCGCAAGACGGGGAGTCTGCTGGATATAGGTACGGGGACGGGCTACTTTGCCGATGCCATGCAGCGCCGCGGCTGGCAGGTGGAGGCAGTGGAGAAAAGTCCGCAAGCACGCGCATTCGCCAAGGAGCACTTCAATATGGACGTAAAGCCCCATACTGCTTTAAAAGATTTCACTCCGGACAGTTTCGATGTCATCACCCTGTGGCACGTCATGGAGCATCTGGAACCACTCAATGAGACATGGGAAACGTTGCATTCCCTGTTGACGGAAAAAGGCGTACTGATTGTGGCAGTGCCCAACAGCTCCTCTTTCGACGCCAAGAAGTACGGCGCCTATTGGGCCGCCTACGATGTGCCCCGCCATTTGTGGCATTTCACCCCCGCCACCATACAACAATTCGGAGCCAAACACGGATTCATATTGGCCGAGAGGCATCCCATGCCGTTCGACGCTTTCTATGTGTCCATGCTGACGGAACGGCACATGAGGCACTCGTGCACTTTCCTCAAAGGGATGATTGTGGGCACGCTGGCATGGTTCAGTGCGCTGGTGAAGAAAGAGCGCAGCAGTTCGATGATTTACGTGTTCAGAAAAAAATGACGAATGCCTGCCGACGGAAAAGACCGGGAAGCAGGGCGATAACAGATATAAGACAGTGACCGATGAAAGCTAAAAACAACTCGATATCCTATTTTGACATGCAGTTCATCACGTCCAGCATCAGCACGACGTTGGTGTTGCTGCTGTTGGGACTGGTCGTGTTTTTTGTACTGGCAGCCCACAACCTGTCCGTGTACGTCAAAGAAAACATCAGCTTTTCCGTACTCATCAGCGACGACATGAAGGAGGGCGACATCCTGAAACTTCAAAAGAAGCTGGATAAGGAAGCCTTCGTGAAGCAGACGGAATACATCTCCAAGAAGCAGGCCCTGCGCGAGCAGACCGAGGCGATGGGCACCGACCCGCAAGAGTTCCTCGGCTACAACCCTTTCACCGCCTCCATCGAGATAAAGCTGCACTCCGACTACGCCAATTCCGACAGCATCGCCAAAATAGAGAAACTGATCAAGAAGAATACCAATATTCAGGAAGTGCTCTATCAGAAAGACCTGATAGATGCCGTGAACGACAACATACGAAACATCAGCCTGTTGTTGCTGGGACTGGCCGTGATACTGACCTTTATCTCCTTTGCACTGATAAACAACACCATCCGGCTGGCGATATATTCCAAGCGTTTCCTCATCCACACCATGAAGTTGGTGGGGGCAAGCTGGGCATTTATCCGCCGCCCGTTCCTGCGCCGTAACTTCTGGATCGGGGTGCTGGCCGCCTTCATTGCCGACGGCATCTTGTGGGGGGCAGCCTTGTGGCTGGTGTCATACGAACCCGATTTGATGAAAGTCATCACCCCCGACGTCATGCTGTCGGTATCTCTTGCCGTACTGGTGTTCGGGGTACTCATCACTTGGCTGTGCGCATTGCTTTCCATCAATAAATATCTCAGGATGAAAGCAAGCACGCTGTATTATATATAGGTGCTCCGGGGGCATATCGGCGTTTACAACCGGCCTCAACACCCGAAGGACTTTTAAAGGCAAGAGGCAACTTGCACGAAACAATGAACCGTAAAACCGTATAATAGTAAAGACATAAAATGAGTAAAGAGAAATTCGCTTTTGATAAGACCAACTTTATCCTGCTTGCCGTGGGCATGGCGGTGGTAATCATCGGTTTTCTTCTGATGACCGGCCCTGCATCTACGCAGGCTGCTTTCGAGCCGGACATTTTCAGCGCAAGACGCATCAAAGTGGCTCCGGTGGTTTGCCTTTTGGGGTTTGTATTCATGATATACGCCGTGCTGCGCAAGCCTAAGACCAAGAAAGAGGAGGCTGAGGACTGATGGGAGACTTGAGCATATTCGAGGTGATTGTCATCGCCATCGTCGAGGGGCTGACGGAATTCTTGCCGGTATCTTCCACCGGACACATGATAATTGCGCAAAACCTCTTGGGAGTGGAGAGCACGGAATTTGTCAAAGCCTTTACGGTCATCATTCAGTTCGGCGCCATTCTTTCGGTGGTGTGGCTGTACCGGAAACGTTTTTTCCGGCTCAATCCCGTCAAGGTGTTCGATGCTGAAGCAACCGCCGGGAAAGGAACATCCGCAAAACTCGCTATATGGGCCAAGCGTTCCTTGCAGAAGTTCGATTTCTACTGGAAGCTGCTGGTGGCATTTATCCCTGCGGTAGTTCTGGGCTTTTTGTTCAGCGACAAGATAGACCAACTGCTCGAAAGCGTGACGGTGGTTGCCGTTATGCTGGTCGTGGGAGGCGTGTTCATGCTGTTCTGCGACAAGATATTCGATAAAGGCAGCGAAAACACGGTGCTGACCGAGAAGCGTGCTTTCAACATCGGCCTCTTTCAGTGTATTGCCATGATACCGGGTGTATCCCGTTCCATGGCTACCATTGTGGGCGGCATGGCACAGAGGCTGACCCGCAAGCAGGCGGCCGAGTTCTCGTTCTTTCTGGCTGTTCCCACCATGTTTGCCGCCACCGCCTACAAGATGCTGAAACTGTTTCTTGACGGCGGAACGGAAATCATCGTCAACAACATGCCGGCCTTGATAATAGGCAATGTGGTGGCCTTCGTGGTGGCCTTGCTTGCCATCAAGTTCTTCATCAGCTTCGTCACCAAATACGGCTTCAAGGCATTCGGCTGGTATCGCATCGCAGTGGGCGGACTGATATTGATTATGTTGCTGACCGGGCATACACTGGAAATAATGTAAGCATGGATTTCAAAGAAGGAGAAGTATTGTATTTCAATAAGCCGTTAGGATGGACATCGTTCAAGGTTGTGGGACATGCACGCTACCACATCTGCCGGCGGATGAAAGTGAAGAAGCTGAAGGTAGGACATGCCGGTACGCTCGACCCGCTTGCCACGGGTGTGATGATTGTCTGCACGGGCAAGGCCACAAAAAGAATCGAAGAGTTCCAATATCATACCAAGGAGTATGTAGCCACCATACAATTGGGTGCCACCACTCCCTCATACGATTTGGAACATGAGATAGACGCCCGCTACCCCACGGAACACATCACCCGCCGGCTGGTGGAGGAAACCTTGAAGAAATTTATCGGCGAGATAGAGCAAGTGCCTCCCGCATTCTCGGCCTGTATGGTGAATGGCAAACGCGCCTACGACCTTGCCCGCAAAGGCAAGGAGGTGGAGCTGAAGCCCAAACTGCTGGTCATCGACGAGATAGAGTTGCTGGAATGCAACCTGCCCGAAATCAAGGTGCGGGTAGTGTGCAGCAAAGGAACCTATATCCGCGCCTTGGCCCGCGACATCGGCCAAGCATTGGAGAGCGGGGCGCACCTCACGGCTCTTCAACGTACCCGTGTGGGCGATGTACGCATAGAAGACTGCCTGGATCCGCTCGATTTCAAGGAATGGATAGACGCACAAGAAATTGAAACAGAAGAAAAGAACCAATAGAATTATTAACATCGTGCCGTAGCTTCACGCTTCACCGCCACACAAGCATATCGGCACATTAGCACACATATATATATAATATGAAACTGTCGCAATTTAAATTCAAGCTTCCCGAAGAGAAGATAGCTTTGCATCCCACGAAGTACAGAGATGAATCGCGCCTGATGGTATTGCACCGCAAGACAGGTAAAATCGAACACAAGACATTCAAGGATATCCTGAATTATTTCGACGACAAGGATGTATTTGTCTTCAACGACACCAAAGTGTTTCCCGCCCGTCTGTACGGCAACAAGGAAAAGACCGGCGCACGCATCGAAGTGTTTCTGTTGCGCGAGCTGAACGAAGAGTTCCGGTTATGGGATGTGCTGGTAGACCCCGCCCGCAAAATCCGTATCGGCAACAAACTTTATTTCGGCGAAGACGAATCGATGGTGGCCGAAGTGATTGACAACACCACTTCGCGCGGACGTACGCTCCGTTTCCTCTACGACGGCCCGCACGATGAATTTAAGAAAGCCCTCTATGCGTTGGGCGAGACACCGTTGCCGCACAGCATCATCAACCGCCCCGTGGAAGCGGAGGATGCCGAGCGTTTCCAATCCATCTTTGCCCGCAACGAAGGGGCGGTAACGGCACCTACCGCCAGTCTGCACTTCAGCCGCGAACTGATGAAACGCATGGAGATAAAAGGCATCGATTTTGCCTACATCACCCTGCACGCAGGATTAGGGAACTTCCGCGACATCGACGTGGAAGACCTCACCAAGCATAAGACCGATTCCGAGCAGATGATTGTGAACGAAGAAGCCGTAAAGACGGTGAACCGTGCCAAAGACATGGGAAAGCAGGTATGCGCCGTAGGAACCACCGTGATGCGCGCCATCGAGAGTACCGTCAGCACGGACGGACATCTGAAGACATACGACGGCTGGACAAACAAATTCATCTTCCCCCCTTACGACTTCACCGTAGCCAACGCCATGGTGTCCAACTTCCACATGCCGCTTTCCACCCTGCTGATGATTGTGGCCGCTTTCGGCGGATACGACCAAGTGATGGAGGCCTACGACGTAGCATTGAAAGAAGGCTACCGCTTCGGCACCTACGGCGACGCGATGCTGATAACCGATAGGTGAAAGTAGCGGTTAGTGATGTACTTTTTTTTCAGTCTCGGCACTAATCTCGGCGATAAGGAGCAGAACCTGCTTCTTGCCGTGCAGAAGATAAAGGAGAAGATAGGGAAAATTCTCTCCCTGTCTTCTTTCTATGCTACTGCCCCGTGGGGATTCACCTCGGAGAACACCTTCCTCAATGCCGCCCTTTGTACGAAAACCGCCTTCCGTCCGTTGGAAGTATTGAGAATCACGCAAGAGATAGAGCGTGAGATGGGGCGTGCCCGCAAATCGGTGAATGGCGCGTACAGCGACAGAGTGATAGACATCGACCTGCTGCTCTGCTTCGAATCCGACGGTACGCCCGTCGTGCTCGATACCCCCGAACTGACGCTCCCCCATCCGCTCATGCAGGAACGCGACTTCGTGATGAATCCGCTAATGGAGATTGCGCCTGAAGTGACCCTCCCCCGCAGTCGGAACAGTCGGTTGACAAGGTCGTTTTAAGATAATTTTCGGAGTGCGCAGGCGGCATGTGCCGCTCCCGGATATGGCCGAAAAGCGGGAAGCCGCATATCGAAAATGCCGCTTCCCGCTTCAAAGTCCGGCTTTCAGGCCGGATTGGGAGAAATGCCCGTTCCGTGTTTATCCGAGCGGGTTCTCGCCTCCTCCCGGTTCGCTGCCCGACTCTCCACCGCCGCCGCTTTCAGCGTCGTTTTTCAGGCAAGTGCTGTTGGCCACGCTTCGGCCATCTTCACTTCGGAAACCGAGGTACACAGCCAAGGCATCACCGCTCCATGCCGCAGGCAGGTCCAGTTGAGCCTTGCCGACCGAGCGTACGGCAGCATCGATGTCATACATGGCCTCACCCTTTTTCTTGTTGTAGACCAGCAACATGGCGCGGTCGGTGGCTTGCGCGTCGCCTGTTCCGCTGTTGTCCGTCCAAGTGTACATCACCTTGTTTCCGGTTATGGAAGCTGTGGGATTCACCGCTGTCGTCAGGCTGCCCCGTGTCAGCAATACCTTGTCATAATCTATGGCTAAGGTATCTTTGCTGCCGGTCATCGCATTTTTCATGATGTATGACATCGCTGCATTGTATTCCGATTGTGTTTTTGCATACCCCTTGTAGCCGAAGCGTATGAAAGGCGTCATCGTTTTCAGGAAATTATTCGCTATGATGAATTTGGCTCGCTGGTGCCGCTGCTTTTCCGTGTTCGCGTCTTTTATCTTCAAGGCCAATGCCCTCATGTAGCTGGTGCCTTTCCAGTTACTGCCTATCACGGTGCCTACTTTTCCCGAAAATCCTCCGAGAATTCCTCTTGTAATTGTTCCCATTATTAAAAAGTTTTTTGTGTTAATAAAAAGTTTGTGTTGCCGAGGTGGGGATGCCCGAGAAACTTCTGCAGCAATTTCCTTACCTCCTCCGTCCGGCGTGTATCGGTGTTTGTGTTTCCGTTACGCCGGCAAAGATATGACGCATATTTTTCTCCCGCAAATGAAAAAAGGCAAAAGCGTTCAACAAAATGTTTTTTTGGATTCCATGCACAGCAAATAAAAGCCTCTCCCACCTTCGAAAAAGTGGATATGCACTTTTATCATCTCCGTGTTTACTTCTTGTCCATAGCGAGCATATCAACACGAACATGACAAGAACATGACAAGAACATGGTAGGACGAAGAGATGGCATTATAACCCTCCGAATATTTTTACAGATTTTAAATGAAAGAGTAGCGCACTTCAGGATGACGCAGGGGATATATGGCTTAAATTTAGAAGGCAAAAGACAAACACCCTTTGTCGGGTAAAACTTCTACCTCAAGTCGTTGCTCTGCTTGATACATATAGCTCAGATGAGCGGGACACGCTTTTGCCGAATATCAGCTACGAGACCTATCGTTTCCTCCTGAAAACCCTGCAACTGAGAGCAGTAATTGCCATACCCTTGACCACACATGTAGGCCGGCATTCTTTCGGTACGCCGGTATTAGAAGCCGGTGTTCCGATAGAGAATATTGCCAAAATGACGGGACATGCATCAATTGCCAGCACACAAATCTATGCTCAAATCACAGACCGGAAGATTTCAACGGATATGGACAGACCTATAGAAAAAAGTGCAAGACCAAATGAAAATAAAAGCAATTTCCTGCATGATACCCAATAGAGTTATGTAATTTTGCACTCGAAAAAGATGGTCTCACATGTGCTATATGAACAAGATAAAGGAAGCATTGAAAGAAGAATGAGCCAAACGGAACTGTCAATTCGTTTGGGGAAAAGCTTTAATATGGTCAATCTTTATGTTACCAACAAGCATCAGCCCTCATTGCCAACTCTCTACCAAATATTTTATAGTGCCCTGTCTCTCCGCAAACAAGGGGGCAAATCAACGAGTTACGTGATCTACACCCTTTATTGCACCAAAAAAATACAAGGAGAATACTCATTACTCCTTATTGCTTACTCCTATGCTCTCAAGAAAAGCATTGTATTGATCTGGATCTTTTGTTTTGATAGCCCCCAGTATATACTGGGCACATTTCTTTATTTCAGCATGATCAGATATAGACATTCCTCTCTCTATTAATCCCTCGAGGTGAGAAAGTTCGTTATCTATACGATCTATAGTAGTAGCCTCACATCCATTAGAGAAGAAACGCTTCATCTTCTTATGGAGGCAATTTATCTCGTTATCAGGGTATTTATAGTAAAGATACGCCTCCAAAAACTTACGTGCATTATTCCCAAAGTTGTAGAATAGCTCATGATTTTCACTTTCGGTAGCTTGACTACATTTGTGGATTTGGTGAAATAAGTAATTAAACTCTGTCACATGCTCTTTCATATACTTAGGCATGCTTCGTAGACAAGACTGATCGCCTTGCCGTTCAATCAAAAACCATGCACGTTGTTTGCTTGTATGTATGCGTTTGAGATAGCGTAAGAAGTCAAGATTGTGCGTAGATATAAAGAGCTGACTCCACTGCTCCTTTGCTACTACCTGCTGGTCTATTAAGGAGAAGACAAAGAAGACATGATTTGCATCTAAACTTGATATCGGGTCATCTATCCAGATCATTGGCTTTTCTGAGACAGTATTAACATCACTGAGTTTAGCGACGAAGTAAGCAAAGGCAATAAGATTTCTCTCCCCCTCACTAAGATTATAAGCTTTCTTGTCTTGCCTGAACACATCAAAATAAATACCCTCTTTGTCTTCTTTCTTTACTGATCTTAGTTCAATAAATCGATGCCCAAAGTAGTTCTGAAGAATCTCATTTACCCTTCTTGCCCCTTCTTCTTCGTTTTGGCGGAGGCGTTCCTTGGCTTTTACTTCGTATTCAAGTGTACGAATATCCGATTCTTTCTGCTCTTTGAGAGTTTTCTGCTCATTAGCGATACGCTCTTTTTCTGCAATCGTAGCCAACGTATTAGAATATCCAATTTCTTCTTTAAAGCGAGCGACCTCGCTTAGACGGAGTTTTATTCGATTTTCTGCCTGCACTTTGCTTAAATTGCTACCATACAGACTAGCACTCTCATTAAGATTTTGGATGCGTTGATATATTGCCCCTATGGCTGTGAAATCAAAGGTATATTCTGTATAGGCAAGAGTTGTGTGAATGCTTTCTTGTTTGCTCTTTAATTGTTGGAGTATACTTTCTAAGGTAGAGATGAGATTTTTTCGGAAAATATCCATGTCTTTATTTATCCCCTCTAGCTCATTCTTAAAACAGGGATAATAGTTACTTGGTGAAACTTTGTAGAGTTCTTGAGCTATCTGAATACTATCATTTATCCACTTAATAGCTTTTTCTATACTTGACTTTAATTCCTTTGTTGCCTCATCATAATGGCGTTCTAAAGTTGCCCATCGAGACTCTGTAATTGTTCCCCCGCAGAAAAAACAAGTATCCCTATCTCTATGCAATTCACAACCTTCCTCCACCCATTTGTGAGCCATAGCATTATGAACAAGTTCCTCTATCTTATTTGAAGCTAAGATTTGTTGTTCTACAATGCTTTTTACTCTTGTATTGATTTCTTCAAAGCTAGGAAATACGACTTCATTTATGCTAGGTATCGGCCTCAGTTCTTCTTTCAATGAGGCTTTTAGTTCATCAACTTGCTCATTGGTAAGGATATCTTCCTTTTTAACATGGGTTAAATCATCCTTGAGCTTTTGGGTTGTATAATTTTGATCTCCATATACTTCTGGCTGGTACTTAATTCCAACATCTCTTGCAAGAGCTTTATTTTTCAATCTCTGTTCTAGACTATTCTGTTCATCTTGATAGTTTTTATGTGCAGTGTTATAGGCATTAGTTATCTCAAATTTCTCTCGATAAAGTCCTGTCTCGTTTCCCTCTTCCGACGAGCCTAGTTTTCCCTTGATTTTCTGAATCTCTTGCTCTATCTCCACATTTCCACCTAAAACGGCAAATGGTGCAACTCCTTGCTCTGGAGCATTGATAAAGAGTAGATTTTCTCTAACAAAATCTTCGTTGAATACACGGACGGGATAAGATAAGTTCTCCAAGGTGTTTTCATCAACAGTACTCTTATCATTCATTTCAAACTTGAAAGTTCCGCCCTCATATTTCTCGAGTCCTGCCCTCACTTCAAATGCACGAAAAATCCGAGAAATCGTAGTCTTTCCAGAGTAATTCCTCCCCCAAAAAATGTTTATGTCTTCCAGGACTACTGGCTTTCCTTGAGGACCTACGACATTCTTATCCCATTCAAAGTCTTTGAAGACCCCAAGGTTGTTGATTTTGAGAAACTTCTTAATCATACATTTATTGAATTTAGATATGTTCTGAGTACATCATACTCCATCACACGCATAGTTTGCTCCATATAGGCGTAGTCGGGGATACCGTCTGCTTGGGAGGGGAGCATAATGATTTGTCGCTTCATACGTTGGGCATTGAATTT
Source organism: Prevotella heparinolytica (assembly GCF_002998535.1). Classification (NCBI taxonomy): domain Bacteria; kingdom Pseudomonadati; phylum Bacteroidota; class Bacteroidia; order Bacteroidales; family Prevotellaceae; genus Prevotella; species Prevotella heparinolytica. The sequence continues at coordinate 2,268,360 of NZ_CP027234.1, forward strand.
ATAGCCGTAGGCATATTTACTGCGTTGCTGAGCAATGGCGGTGGAGAGATAAAGGAGAGTATACTTATTGTTGGCGTCTTCATCTTTCCAGCGTACACGTTTTACATCGTCAGAGAAGAGGGCTTCGTAGGGATGATAGAACGAAAAGCCAACACTACCATTGTAATTCACGCCCAAAACCTCTTTGTCAATGCTAGCATTAGCATTGTCTACGAACTCTGTAATACCATTGCACACTTCAGAAGCTCCAACAAAAGGGCGATTACCTATTGTCATATCAGCCTTGGTAAGCCTTACCCCATTAACAATATATAGAATATCTTCCATAAAGAAAGGTCTCATTTTACCCCCCCCCCATTAACATTTGTTTGCATTTGTTGCAATTGAAGTAGCGCAATGCATCGCTAAGTGTATCTTGATCTACTTTCTTCATAAAAGCGGACATAAATTCCCAGTCAGGCGTACCATCGGCTTGGATAGGGAGCATCAGGCGTTCTCTTGAAATGCGTAAATCATTTATCTCTCTATTGAAACTGTATTTCTCGGAAAGTCTACTAATAATAGGAAGCATAAATAGGTAAGCATACTTGTCTATTCCTTCCTTTTGGAGCGATGTTACATGGTCGCTTGCAACGAACTCAAACTCTTGAAAGAATGCATTTCCAACACTTCCACTATTGGCAAGGCTTATGCAATCAGAGAAAATACGTACCCGTTCCCTATTACCAACGAAACCATCTATTCCATTGTTCATAGCTGTGGAAGATACATAAGGAGTAGTTCCTTCTATATGGTCGCCTTTCTTTAATCTTTTACCTCTTTCTACACGAGTGAAGATGTCTGAGAAATAAAACTCTCTCCATTCCCTGTCTTCCAATGCACCAAGGCTTATGATATGCTCAAGTAGTTGTGCTTCCAGCTTGGGGCGAACTTCTGATAAAAGTTCGTCCTCTACCTGCTTCATAAAGGCTTCCATAAAAGCCCAGTCGGGTAGATGATTGGTATCAACAGGCAAAAACAACTTTCCTCGTCTTAGGCGAGTTAAGGTTGCACCATAACTTCCCCAACTAAACTTCTGAACAAGTATCTTGATTACTCTAATAACGAATAGAGCATTATACTTATTAAGCTGAGGATGTCTTACGACCTGAATATTCTGCCCAGTATAAAAAGGAAAAGATTGATAGAATACAGTTTGGGTGTCAAGTCCAATAGTGATAACATTAGCTTCATCCATCAAGAAGCAAGCCTGCTTATCAATAAAGCTATCTATTCCATTATTATTTTCACTACGAGTTATGTAGGGGTTATTGCCAAGTATACCTGTAAGTCGTTTCTTATCAATACTACTACTCGTTGATGAGATATCAAAAAGATCCCCAAAGACAAATTCCCTCCACTCCCTATCAGTCAGTTTTAACTTCTTACTCATCGCCTGCAGTGTTTTCAAAGAGGTAGCCTCTTCCGTGGGTAATCATATTGAACTGAAAGGTAAGATAGTCTGCCATCGTTTTGCGGAAATCTTCCTCGCTCGGGATTTCATCATTAAAATAGTAGAACGAATGCAACCATTCGTCCTCTGGTTCAATCGTAGTTTCCACGCAGAATTTACTTTCTGCTTCTATTTTTCCATTCCATACATCAAGAAGATGCTGTTTGCGGTCTTTGGCAGTGCCATTATCCACTAACCCCACGTGCTTAGCTACAATGAAACCATCGTCCTCGAAGTTGATGAACTTGCACTTCTTCTCCTTAGGGTGTGGCACGCCTGCCGTAAAGATGGCGATACAAGGATTTGTACCGACACCGTAGAAGGTATTATTATTGAGCGTTATCACCCCTTCGAGTGTGTGGTGTTTGAGGATATTACGCTTGATGGTTTTCTCAGTGGTGGTCTTACCTGTAACAGAAGACTGAGGTATAATGACAATTGCCTTTGCATCCTCGCTTAGGGAATCAAGCAAATGTTCAGTAAAAGCGATCTCGTACTTATCAGGATCGTCTTTACTCCCCTGTGAATAAGGAGGGTTCATCATTCCGACTGTGCAGTGCATCTCTTTTTGAAGCTTACTCGCAGACTCAGCAAGGAAATCGAAGTTGTGCAAATTGCTCTTGCCATCACCACGCAATATCATATTGGTTGTAGCAATAGTAAACATGTAGTCTTGTAGTTCAATACCCATCAATTGTTCTTTGCGTATAGAGCGTTGAAGGTCTAAACAGTCTGTCTGTTGTAACATTGAGTGCATAGCTGCAATGAGAAAGCCTCCTGTTCCACAGCAAGGGTCGAGTACTCTGTCTGAGGTTTTCAACCCTATCAAGTCGCAGAATAGTTCTGTAATATGTCTTGGAGTAAGAACTATTCCCAGATTTTGCCCATCCTTACCCGAGTAAGCCATAAACTCCCCATAAAACATGCCTAAATAATCATCCGCGGACTGAGAATAAAGGATAGAACGATGAATACTCTCTCGTAAAAATTCGGTATATTCACGTAGGAGTGTTTTCTTGCTCTTTGGGTCTTTATCGTTAATCTTACGATTATCTCTAATGACTGCAAACTGTACCAAAATCTTATCCCTCTTCGTAGTGGGCGAAACATTAGCACGAGTAAGATTGGCTTCGATGGCATCATATATTTTTTTGCCATCGGATTTAACCGTATCGCCTGTAAGTTCGTCAATGGAAAATCCCTTAAAGCTTTCCTCTCGAAGCGCTAACAAAATCCCTGAAACCACAAGCGGTTTCTCTTGATTGGTCAGACCTCCTTTCCAAAGCATCTCGTGCAGCGTTTCTGCGTCTTTGAGTATCTCGGCAGTAGTCTTTTCCTCCTCGCTTTCTTCTTGTAAAATCTCACGATGGTAGTAACGATCAATATTATCTTCATTGAAAGAGATAAAGGTTTCTACATCTGCCAACTCTTTAGGATAAAGACTGTCATCCAAAAAGATTGGGGTAATACGATGACGTTTTTCATCTCCAGAAACACCAATAGCAATGACTTTCTTGTAATTCGTATGTTGAATTATATGCCGTCCATAGTGTAACGCACCATTTACAGCATACCCCTGTTTACTTGCTATGTCTTCAAGGAGATTATTATCCTTATCTCGTTGCTCGTGACAAACAATGTTGGCTTTATTCTCGATGACTAATACAAAGTCTTTTACGACCCCAACAAACTCTGGCTTACCTACTTTTCCTGATTCTGCTTTAGAGGCAGTTTTCAATGCTTTCTCTATTTCAGGAATATCTGAGCTTTGGTAGCATAAATCTATATGAGCCGACTTCAGTAGCTCATATACCCATATATCTGTTTGTGCTTCTTTCTTTGCCATTTTACTTTACTAATTCTTTGGGTGAAACATTGAGTAAGTCTGCCACTTTGAAGATAATAGCAAGGTTAGGTTGCTTTCGGTTGCAAACGTAAGCGTTGGTGATGCTGAAGCTCATGCCCAATTCTTTGGCGAGCCACGTTTGGGTGATGCCTCGCTTCTTCAAATGCTCCTTGATGAGGTTGCTATGCTCTTTTTTCTGTTCCATTGATTTTTTCTATATCCGTTACAGATGCAAATATATGAACTTATACAGAATACAATGAATATAAATTCAGCTTTAACACTGTGGAGAAACGTTTTTCGTTTTGACGAAGACATTGTCGACCTACAAGAATATTGGAAATCCCAGCAGGACATATTTAGGCGTAACCTCATCTATGCGCTCATTACCTTTGTAATAAGTTTGGCACACAGGTTCATCAATCCCTGCCATTTCTGCCAATTCTTTAAGATAATCGTTCATCTTCTGATTGGTAATCACTAGCAGTACCTTATCATTTTCAAACACCACATCCTTATACTTATCAAGAATTGCCTTACTGTGATTGTTCAGTTCGATAATCAAACTATCGGAAGTCTTAACCGTTGTAACTTCAATATGGTCGCCTTTAATATCACTTCTGCGGAGATTGAATACATCCGAATAGCGCAAACCTGTGAAGCATTGGAAGAGAAAGACATCACGCAGATAACTAACATAATCATTCAAACCTTGCTCGTCAAAGAACTCAAAGGTAAGTGCTTTACGAAAGTTGGTCAAATGATTCTTCACTGCTGCAAATTTCTCATACGTGGAATCCGTCCAGTTGTTCTGTCGCCCACAATCTTCTACGAAATCACCAAACACCATTTCGGCTGACATAACTCTCCTCCAAAATTCGTTGCTGGTCAGACAATCGATAAAGTATCTTCCCAGCAATCTGCGTGTAGGGGAAAATGCATTTATCCCGATAGTCCTGCAAGGTGCGGGAAGAGAGGAACAGCCTTTCGCAGGCTGTAATAACCAAATTTTCGTCCAAAGGCAATGCCGAAAACGGAGTAATAAAATATATGCTTGGAGCGCTATTTCCCGTGCCGAAAGAAATGCCTATAATCAGATTCGGCTATTCGGCTACAGGTAATATCGTTATCAAAGACAAAAAAAACGTACTTTCTATTGAAAACAGATACATCGTATACCTAAACGATTGGCTGTTTATGAAAGATGGCAACCCTCTTCTTTGTTTATAGAATGTTAATACCGCTTGCAGAAAGAGGAGTTTGAGAAGAAAGCATTATCTTTGCGCCCATAAAATGATATGTGGAAAGATTTGAGTAGCTTGCAACCACAGAAAAAAATGCTAAAAACACATCCTTTTCTGACGGCTTCCTGCCCGGCGCATCTGCTCATTGCCCACTTCCACCTCTCATTGAACCATCAATTATCAACCATTAATTATCATTGAAGAAATGGGCTATTTATTCACATCCGAATCGGTGTCTGAAGGACACCCCGACAAAGTGGCCGATCAAATATCGGACGCTGTGCTTGACAAACTGTTGGCTTACGACCCCAGTTCGAAAGTAGCTTGCGAAACACTGGTCACTACCGGACAGGTGGTGCTGGCGGGCGAAGTGAAAACAAAAGCGTACGTTGACCTGCAACTCATCGCACGCGAAGTAATCAAGAAAATCGGCTATACAAAAGGCGAGTATATGTTCGAGAGTAACTCGTGCGGCGTGCTGAGCGCCATTCACGAGCAAAGTCCCGACATCAACCGGGGCGTGGAACGGCAAGACCCCATGGAACAGGGAGCCGGAGACCAAGGCATGATGTTCGGCTATGCCACCAACGAAACGGAAAACTACATGCCGCTCTCGCTCGACCTTGCTCACCGCATCTTGCAGGTGTTGGCCGACATCCGTCGCGAGGGCAAGGTGATGACCTACCTCCGCCCCGACGCCAAGAGCCAAGTAACCATAGAGTACGACGACAACGGAACCCCCGTCCGCATAGACACCATCGTGGTTTCTACGCAGCACGACGACTTTGTGCAACCTGCCGACGAGAGCGAAGCCGCACAGCTGAAGGCCGACGAGGAGATGCTTGCCGTCATCCGCAAGGACGTCATCGAAGTGCTGATGCCGCGCGTCATCGCCTCCATCCATGCCGAAAAGGTGCTGGCATTGTTCAACGACCGCATCACGTATCACGTCAACCCCACCGGAAAATTCGTCATCGGCGGGCCTCACGGAGATACCGGACTGACGGGACGCAAGATTATCGTAGACACGTATGGCGGCAAGGGTGCTCACGGCGGCGGCGCTTTCTCCGGGAAAGACCCTTCGAAGGTAGACCGCAGCGCGGCGTATGCGGCACGCCACATTGCCAAGAATCTGGTGGCCGCCGGCGTGGCGGACGAGATGCTGGTGCAGGTGTCGTATGCCATCGGCGTGGCACGCCCCATCAATATCTTTGTAGATACTTACGGCCGCAGCCACGTAGGCATGAGCGACGGTGAGATTGCCCGGAAAATAGACGAACTGTTCGACCTCCGTCCGAAAGCCATCGAAGAGCGCCTCAAGCTACGCAATCCCATCTATCAGGAGACGGCTGCCTACGGACACATGGGACGCGAACCGCAAACCGTGGTGAAGCACTTCCGCAGCCGCTACGAGGGCGACAAGGAAGTAGAGGTGGAACTCTTCACTTGGGAGAAGCTGGACTATGTAGACAAGGTGAAGGCGGCATTCGGCCTTTGATAGGCGTTAGGGATTAGACGTCTACCACCTACCGTCTGCTCACCGCTGATTACTGCTGCCGTTGCCTCCACCAGCCGGTACTTGCGGCACACTTTGAAAAAGATTGCCAAGCGCTTGTAGGGATAAATTTTATCCCTACTTTTGTTTTGTGTAACTAAAGAGATGAAACATGCCTACTATCTTTGAGATATTTGGACTTCGGTTCTTTTTCTTTTCAGAAGACCACACTCCAATTCACGTACACGTGGTAAAAGGAGATGACGATGCAAAGATTCAAATCGAACCCGAGATCAAATTAGTATATAACCACGGGCTGAAAGCAAAATACTTAAAGCGGGCTTTGGAACTTACTGAGATGTATAGAGACGATATCATAGGAAAGTAGAACGAATATCACTAAAACAAGGAAAATATGGAAACAATTAAGGGTGTTTGGTTTGAGAATGAGAGGATTTACATGCTTTCAAGCGACGATAAGGTATACAGTCGTCCTTTAGAGGCTTTCCCTTTATTAAAGGACGCTACCGAAAGCCAACGTAAACGCTACACCTTAGAGATGAGGGGCGAAGCGCTCCGCTGGGCTGAATTGGATGAGGATATACACATATCGAGCTTTTATGACACGGAAGAACCTATGTACGACAATGAGGTGGCAAAGATATTCAATCATTTTCCGCAACTGAATGTGTCCGAGGTGGCACGCAATTTGGGTATAAACAAGAGCCTGCTCTCTAAATATATTTACGGTATAAAGAAGCCGAGTGAGGAACGGATTAACCAAATCAAGGAAGCTTTGCATGCATTGGGTAAAGAACTGGCTGCTGTATAGTCTCCAAAAACTGTGCCGATCATCCACATAACTTTTCGTCAAAGTTAAGTTTTTACCTCTCTCTACCCTTTCATGCTTAATCACTTACCGCTGATTACTGCTGCCGTCGCCTCCACCAACCGGTACTTGCGGCACACCTCGCGGATGATTTTCTGCGGGATGTCCGTCACCATCGGATGCGTCATTCCGTCTTCGCCGGTCACGTGCCGGAGGGGCAGTTGCGGGTATATGGCGTGCAATAGCAAGGCCGAGCGGTCGTAGGCTGTAAATGAGCTTTTCGTCATGTCGATGTTTATCAGGCAGCTCTTGCGGAATTCAGCCGCCCGTATTCTTTTGGTAATTCGATAGGGAGCCATGGGTAGTAGTGTTTAACGGTTAGTCGATGAGCGGTGAACGGTGAGTGATGAGCGGTGAGTGGCGAACGGTTAACGATAAGTGATGAACGGTGAGTGATAAGTGGTGAGCGCTGTTCGTGTGGCTTTGAAGCTTTCTGTTTTTCACTCACCACTCACTAATCGCTCACCACTGACAACTAACAACTAACCACTAACCGCTAACAACCACTAACCAAGCGGATTCTCTCCCTGGCCGCCCGAGCCGCTGCCGCCGCCTGTACTGCCGCCCGTGCCGCCCGGTGCAGGCGTCGGCAGTCCTTTGGCTTTGCGGTAGTCCGCCAACGAAGCATAGTTGATTTTATTCTCAAGTACGCCGCTATTCTCATAGCTGATGCCTTGCAGAGTTCTCTCACGCAGCTCTTTGGCGGGGGTGAAGACGATGCGGGGCGATTTTATCATCTGCCCGGCATTGAACTTGTCGATGTCTTCCACGCCCTCGCTCTTGAAGGTGAGGCGGAATGTACCCATGCCGGGCACGTTCACCGTGTGACCCTGCTGAAGCTGTTGCGGAATGAAGGCTGCCAGCAGCTCCATGGCCGCCTCCATCTCGATGGGCGCCGTGGTAGTGTTCTCCGTGGCGGCACGGGTCAGGGCTTTCTGCGCCAAGGGTTTTGCACTGTTGGGCGTGGCATACCATTTGGCAGGTTCGCTTTTCTTTTGCGGATTTTTCTTCCGCACTAATTTGTAATTTACACTCATAGTTCGATCTCCTATTTGTTAAATGGTTAATAAAAATATATTACATCCTTTCGGATGACTCTCTTTCTTCGGTTCATACCCCGCGATGACATACGTATGTCGTTGGCGGTGACATACGTATGTCGTGCGTGACGAGACACGTATGTCTTGCCTCATGAGATACGTATGTCATGACCGTTGAGATACGTATGTCACGGGCAGGTAGATACGCATACCGCAACCGGGTTTGTATATGTTTCATTGTCAGCATAATACGCACATACAAAGTCGTTATTTCCGTATCATCGGAGCATCCTGTTTATGAGATAACTCTCTTCTTCGGACGGCATACACCGATAAATTTGCTTGTTACCTCAGATTGCACGATAACAAAATAATCCTTACAAATAATAATTGATGCGGTCGCTTCGCTCCTTTTATTCTTGGCATGGCCTCACCCCGAACCCACGGCTACGGTAGTAGTTGTACAGTGGCCCTACGTAGTTCGAGCTCAAATACAAACGCCACCCATAGTGCAGATTGTACGGCACTGCCAACCAATAGAAGCCACCGTTCTCCACATCGTACAGCGTGGCAGAATTTTCGTCTCGCAAGCCCAAAGCTGGGAAAAAAACGGTATCACCTGTCTTATTCAGGCCACAGTAGAAGTTCCAACCCTTATTCCATGGCAAAAGTACATTGAATTGGGATTGGTTGTTTGTATTATCTCCCGTTGTAGTAAAGCCCGTAAAGCCATTGCCTGGCGGTAATATGTAACCCACAGGCGAGGGATCGTAGACAGTCTTTACTATCGGATTGTTGTTCGCAGAATAAATGTTATTGTCTCCACTCCAAAGGTTGGCATAGGTATTATCCATAACTCCGTTTCTACAAAACATGCCGGGATTGGTGATACCTGATATGATGCAAGCATTGCCTGTGCCAAAATATTGAGCAGGCGGATTGGATACAGAAGCAGTACCTACCTCATTGTACCACGTTTTATTGATATTTCCCGAAAGCCCCCCTACGAACGGGTCTTTCCGCCCCCACTGATAGTACGTGCTGTTACCAATGTATATTATTTCTTTCGCTTTCTGTTTCACGGTCACCGTCTCTGTCGTTCCCGGATATCCTTGGGTAGTTTGTTGTTTGAAGCGTACCTTCACCTGCCTTTCAGCATAGTTCTCCCTCTTCTCGTCGCACCAGCCTATGTTCACGGGCAGAATGGTGTAATGATGGTTCTGGAAGTTGGTAATGGTCTTCAAGCCTGTCCCCGGCACATAGTCCGTCACCCAGATGTGCCAGCTCCAGAGTATGGTGTTGGATGCGTCACGCACCGCCACCACAGCATTGCCCTGCTTGATGGTGCTTTGCGCCACCGTGAACGTCAGGAATCCCCCCGACAGCCCCACACCAGTCACAAGGTCCTGCTCGTCCTGCCACACGAGTGTGGCATTGGCAGGCGTGCAGCCCGCATTGCTGCCTATATAAGGATTGGTAATGGCATTTCCCAGGTGGTTGATGAAATTCACCAGCACATTGGCCCCGCTTGCCGTGGAGGTATAGGCCGAGGCATTCGTGCTTCCGTTCTTGATTGCGTTCCCGTACACCAGCGGCAACCGGTACGTACCCGGCGCGTTCACCACGTAGCAGTTGGCCGTGTTCTGCACGGCGTCCGCCCCCGTGGCGTTCGAGAGGTTCCAGTTCGTCTTCGGCGATGCAGCCCGCAGGTTGTCGTTGTTGGGCTCGTACATCACCTTCACCTGTGCCGCGGCCGTGGCCTGGTGCGCCGCCGGGGTGTTACCCCCGGGCCCGCTTTCGGTGAACGTCGTCAGCCACGCCGGTTTGGTGCTGCTCCAGTTCAGCCCGTTGTCCGTGGAGTATTCCACCGTCCACGCCATGGGTAGCGTCTTTGTCGCGTCTCCCGGACGTGTCACCTCCAGGTAGCTGGATACGGTGTAGTTCTGCGTGCCTCCCGTATGCTCGAAGTCACCCGGGGCGATGACGTTCAGCCTCGGCACCACCGAGATGCTCGACGTGCTGATGCGGTAGGTCACCGTCTTGCCCATAGGCCATGCCTTACCCGCTATGCTTGCCGTGAGCGTGCGCTGCGTGTTCGTAAGCTTGTCGGTGTAGACAACTTCCAGTTGCGCACCTGCGGGCAGCGTCTGCGGTATCATCATGAACGTTGCCGCCGGCTGCGTGATGGGTGCCCCCAACACGTTGGGGTCGGGCGTGGTCACGTTCAGCGTCTGCGCAAAATCCCTTGTGGTCGAGTGACCGCTCCACGCCGTCTCCCCTATGCGGTGCGTAGCCGTGCCGTACACCCCCTTCAGCGTTATCTTCGTCACCGTACCCGGCAGCAGCGGGTTGCCCGTCTCGAAGCGCACGGCCGTCAGCGCGTGCCTGAATGTCAGCGGCGCAGGCGCGTGCAGCACCCCCGCCACGTCCACCGACGAGGCCGTCAGCAGGTCGGTCTGGGCAGCCACGGCCGCCGGAACGGTGTAGCTGAACGCCGGTGCTCCGGGCGTGGTGATGCCCGTGGTCAGGGTAACGCCCGCGCAGTGGTGAGGGGCGTAAGCGAAGAAAGCCACCCGCTTGTTCGTGCCCGGCCAGTAGTAGGTCGTCGCCCAGCTTTCCGACTTCTTCACCTGCGTGTCGAAGAAGTAGTTAGGGGCGACGGTGTTGTTCCACGTGTCGGTGGACGGATATACGGCCGCGAACACCGTGGCGTCGGCATGCATGGTGGCGGTTGTCACCGGGGCGCCCTTGGTGGTTGCGCCGCCGCTTTCCCCGGCAACGCCGGCGCCGGCTTCCCGCGCCTCATCCGTGGCGATGCCCTCTTCCGTCAGGGTGTGCAGGTACAATTCCTGCCCGCCGTCCGACGTCTCCCCACCGATGGGGGTTATCTCCAAGTGCGGCACGCTGTCGGCGGAGGCACGCGTGGTTGAGGGGGCGTCCCCCGCCCCCTGCAATGCGGTCACGGCAAACCCGATGGACGCCCCCGCACGGTGTCCGGTTTCATGTTCGTCCGAGCACGCCGCAAACAGCAGGGCGGACAGCAACAGGCCGCCCGGCAACAATCGGGAGGCCGTGGCCGGGCGGATAAATCTCATAGTTACAATAGTTCTCATAAGCAAAGTTTATTTAGCGATTAGCGTTAATTAGCGGTCAGTTGATTAGTGGTTAACGGTCAGTGGTCAGTGATTAGTCGATAGCGCAGCCTGCTGACCGCTCATCGCTAACCGCTCACCGCTATATTACGTGCGGACGTCGGGGGACGGAGGGCTTGCGCCCTCCCCGGCCGCCTGTATCGGGCCGGTCCAACCCCCGCCGTCCTTCGGTATGTGGTGTGACGCCCGTAACACGAGGATTACAGGCCTATCTCCTCTTCGGGCTGGTTGTCCCACTCGTCAACCGTAACGGTGAACTTGATGGCACCGCCCAATACAGGATCGCCGCCCGTGCCCGGGTTGGGGTCCACGTTCGGGTCTACCGGATTGTCGGGGTTCGTGGGATTCGGGTCTATGTTGCCACCGCCGCCGCTTCCGAGGAAATTCAGCGTGTAAGTGTACTTCTTACCCGGCAGCCAGTTCGTCCCGACGGGCACTGCCGCATAGGCGAACTTGTCCGCCTGGGGAGGGAAGATCTGCGTCAGGTTGCCCCCGTTCTTGCTCGAAATCCGGCAAAGCACGGCGATGTAGGCACCGTCGGCGCCGCTCCCCTTCGTCCAAGGCGTAAGCTGCTGGGGAATCATCAGGAAGTTGCTCTTGGTGATGTTCTCGGCGTCCGAAGTGAGCGTGAATTCGGAGTCGAGGTTGGTAGCGTAGTCCTTCGCTGTGCCGGGAACCGTCCAGTGGCTGGAGGGCAGCGTGCCCGTCACCACCGTGGTGGGGAAGGTGAAGTTGGCCGTGGAGGACACGTGACCCAGCTTCACGCCAAGCACCTTGATCTCATATGCGGTGGTGTTGGCCGACTTGGCCTTCACCTGTATCTGGGAGAGGATGTGCTTGAACTGCAGGGCAACGCCGGAAGTCTCGTTGGCCGCTTTCGTTCCCGTGGCGAAGGCCACCACGACGTCTTTCTGGTCGGCAACGGCCGGTGCGGGCGAGAAGTTGTTGATGGCGCGCGCCGTGGGACTCACGGCAACGGTCGTCACGTCGACCGGGGAGTACGCGAAGAAGTTCAGCGTGCCCGTGCCCGGCCAGTAGTAGGTCTGCGCAGTGCTCCAGACGGAACCGGCCTTGTTCACCTGCAGGTCCGTGAAGAAGTTGGCAGCCGCACCCGCCAGGTAAGAGCTCACCTTGAACTGCGAGATGTTGGCCGTGGTGATGACAGGGCCGCGCGTCACGTTGCCAACGCTGGGGCGGAATTTGATGCCCGCGCCGTTGTCCAGGCCCGTGGTCTCGTCCTGCGAGCAGGAGGCAAGGGCAAGAAGACCCATTGCCAAATACAATACATTCTTTTTCATGTCTTTAATCGTTTAAATTGATAATTGATAATTGATAATATATAGGTGTCACATCACAATCTCAAATGTCTGCCGCCTACATCTCCACCTCCACGTTCTCCCCTATCCAGTCGTCCACCGAAGGCATGAAGCCTCCTCCCTCCTCCACGATGGGTTTGGGAAGGTCGAGCCCGTCGATGACGATGTGCACGTTCTTTGGGTCGGGGGCCCCGTTCACCTGGGCAGCCACATCGAAAGTGTAGTACTGCTTGCTCCCGTCCGTCAGGATGACGTAGAGCGCCAGCGTGCGCATCTTGTTGGCCGATGCGGACAGGCCGAAGGCGTGGCAACCGCCCGTGATGACGGAAGCCGCTTCGTCGCCCCTCGCCTCGAAGGGCAGCATCGTGCGCAGGGCCGAGCGGGCGGAGCCGGCAACCGCCAGGCTGCCCGAAAGCCCCGACAGCGAGAGCCCCAGTGCCGAGGCGAACTTCAGGTTCCGGACGTTGCGTATCTCCACCGTGTAGCGGGAGGTCTCCTCCACGGGATAGAACGTGACTTCCCGGTCGTAGGCCGCTCCCGACGGCCCTTCCGGCGGCAGTATCTCCACATCCGTGCGGCTTCCCGCCCAAAGGCGGTCGGGGGGCAGGCAGACGGCCTCGCCCGAGGGGTTGGCGCCGGCAGGGTTGCCCTGCAGCCCCAGCGGCTCGAGCAGGTAGGAGGGGCGCGTGTAGGCCTCGAAAGTACCGTAGCCGTCAGTACCGCGGAGCAGCACGGCCTCGGTGTCGTTGTTCAGGAACACGGCCTTGTAGGTGCCGGGCGGGATCTCCACCGTCCCCCCTGCGGCGTTGTCGAAGTCGTAGCGGAGGGGTTCGCCTCCCGTTTCGGGGTAGAGGTACAGGCTCATGGTCTTGGCCGTGGCCCCAGGGGCGTTGCGCCAGTCGAAGACGACATGCACCCTCGACACGACGGCCCCGGGCTCGCAGAACCCTTTGTGCTCGCAGGATGAGAGCGTGCCGGCGATGATGGCGGCTGCTAAGGCCGCGCAGAGTGCCAGCGCCATGGCGGCTACTGTGGTGCCGAGGGCCCGCAGGGTGCGGGAAGGGAACGGGTGCTTTCCCGTTTTCATCGTATTATAGGTTTTCATCTCTTGCCTCCTTTCTTTTTGTTTACGTTATCGTGGCCCAGCAGCCACACGAGCGACACCTCGGCCTTGGTGGGGCCGAACCAGCGGCGTTGCCGGGTGGCCTGCCACAGGTAGCACTCTTTCCGGTGGGTCTCGCACCATCCCTTGGGGATGTACTCGAAGTATTCGCCGCCCAAGTAGCCGATGCCGATGCTGAAGTCGAGGTTCAGCCTGCGTCCGATGGGGGCGGAGTAGCCATAGGCGATGCCGCCCCCGTAGCTCCAGCGGTCGCCCAGATAGCCCTTGCCGCCCCACTCTAAGTCGTAGGTCAGCAGCTGGCCGTAAAGCCCTATGTGGTGCCCGGTCAGCGGCTTCTTGCCGTAGCTCAGCCAGCGCCGCACCTCCAGGTCGCCGCCATAGATGCGGTGGTAACGGTGGCGGCTGTCGCTCTTGAACCAGGTGTACATCCAGTTGCCGGCTACCGACCAGCCGCGGCCCAAGTAGAACTCCAGCCCGATGTTGGGAACGACCAGGGCGTCATAGAGCAGGTTGGTCTTCAGCGCCATGTAGAAAGGTCTGCGATCCTGCGGCGCTGGTACGGCCTCAGCCTGTTCGGGCGGGAGGATGTAGACGGTGTCCTTCACGGCCTGTTGCGCCTCCTCTGTCTCGTACCACACGTGCAGGGTGGAGGCGCGCAGCTCGGGGAAGAAGCGGCTCTCCATGTAGCGCCAGGCGTAGCCCCCGCCCGCCATGGCCAGACGGCGCTTGCGGCCGTCGGCCACCTTGCCCTCGCGAGTAATCCACTCGGGGGTGTAGCGCAGGATGTCGAGCACCTCGTAGCGGTAGGGCATGTACTCGTCCGCCTGCACGAGCTTTTCCAGTCCCTGCCAGTCCACGCCCTTGGGCACGGTGGAGAGCCACCCGAACTCATGGGGGAAGTAGCCGGAGACCAGCTGCCGGATGGCCTCGGCCCTCCGCTCGGAGAGACGCTGGTTCAATGCCGTGCTTCCCTCGGGGGAGGCGCCTGCGGTGACCCGCAGGCCCCGTATGCGCCGCGAGGGGTCTTGCAGCAGGGTTCTGAAACGCTCGGTGAAGGCGCGCACGCGCGCGCCGTTCTCACGGAAATAGGGGTCGAGGCGCGATTCGCCCTGACGGAAATAGACGCGCACGGAATCCGTGCCGCGGCGGATGCCGGGATCCTGCGCCCGGGAATGCCCGGACAGGAGCAGCAGCAACAGGAGGATAAAGGGTCTTTTCATCGTTGACGCTTAAGGGTTATACATCTTTTTCATCTTGCCTGCCCTCGTGCACGGAAAGAGGGAGGAAGCCTGACGGAATCTCCCGCAAAAGCCGTGGGCAAGGGGGTCAGGGCAAGCCGCCTCTTACGAAGAGGTGGGGGAAAGAAGGAGGGAGGGGGCATGGGCGAGACTTTCCGGGGCGGATTCCTTATGGCGGGGACACGCTTCCCGGCGGATGCAGAGGCGAAATGGCGGGGGACGCAAATGTTCGTGTAAATAATATTTATAAAATATTCGTCCTAAAGCTTGTTAATATGGGATAAAAGTGGTTTATTTGCAGAGACTTACGGGCAAGGCAACACCTCTTCGTAAGAGGTGGGATGTAAAATGTTGTCGGTAAGGCGCATGCCTTTGGGGGCTCATGCCCCGATTCTTTCCAGCAGTCCGCGGTTGGCCTCCGCCAGCCGTTCGTCCTTTATACCCTCGATGTATATGAGCGTGGTCTTGGTATCGGTATGCCCCAGCGCCTTGGAGATGACGGGCAGGTCGACGCCATGCTCGTAGGCGATGCTCGCCCACGAGTGTCGGGCGACGTAGGAGGTGAGGTTCACCGCAATCCCGGCCTGCCGGGCAAGCTGCTTCAACGAGCGGTTGTAGCGGTTCAGGGCGCAGGGATAGGAGACGGGGCATATCCGTCCGTCCTTCACCTTATATAATATAGGGAAGAGATAGTCCGTGCCCTCAGCCTTGTACTTCCCCAAGATGTCGAGCATGCACTTTTCGAGTTTCACCCTCACCTGCCGCCCCGTCTTGCAGCGCCGGTAGGTAAGCACCCCGTCCTTTACCTGCCGCTTCCTCAAGTGCGCCAGGTCGGTGAAGGGCATGCCCATGGCGTAGAACGAGAAGAGGAAGAGGTCGAGGGCGGAAGCCCCCAGAGCCGGTGCGGCCCCTTTCCCCTTTCCTCCCCCGCAGGGAGGGGGAAAGGGGGTGAGGATCAGCCTGCGCATCTCCTCCGCCCCGATGCTCCGCTTGACGGTACGCTCGTTGCCCGTAAACACGCCCTTGAACGGCGTCCTGTCCTTCACGAGCCGCTTTGCGGCCGCCTTGTTGTAGATGGCGCGCAGGGAGCGCATGTAGCACGAGGACGTGTTGGGGCATACGCCCCTTTCGCGCAGCCACCGCTCGTAGCGGCGCAGGGTGTCGGCATCCAGCGCGGATAGCGGCAGGTCCCTGCCGCCGTTGAAGCGGACGAACGAACGCACCGCCGTGCGGTAGTTGTCGGCGGTGGAGCGGCTTAAGCCACGGGCTGCCGCATGGATGAAACCGGAAAGCGTGAGGACGGTGCTCCGCTCTTTACTTACGTTCCTTACTTTCTTTTCCGTCTCTCTTTTGCCGGCGGAGCTTACTCTTCGGAGTCCGTCTGCCCTTCTGAAATAAGATAGAATATTGAACATCTGTATCATGGTTTTGCGTTTCTTTGATTTGAACGCAAAAATACAGCGTGAACCTTAAATGAGAAAGTCTCTCTACAACGGATATTCCTCGAACGCATAGAGCAGCGTTGAGAGATAGCGTTCGCCCGTATCGGGCAGCAGGGCCACGATGGTTTTTCCTTCGTTTTCGGGCAACTGCGCCAAGCGGGTTGCAGCGGCAATGACAGCCCCGGAGGAGATACCCACCAGCAAGCCTTCATCCTTCGCCAACTTGCGCCCGGTGCGGATGGCATCGTCGTTGGACACCTGTACGATTTCATCTATCACTGCTCTGTTGTAGTTTCTCGGAACAAATCCGGCACCGATACCCTGTATCTTGTGAGGACCGGGCTTCCCACCCGAAAGAACGGGAGAATCTTCCGGCTCAACGGCGACAATCTTCACCTTCGGGTTATGTGCTTTCAAGGCTGCACCCACACCGCTTACAGTACCTCCTGTTCCCACGCCGGCCACGAAGATGTCGACCTTTCCGTCCGTGTCGCGCCAGATTTCCTGCCCCGTGGTGCGCTCGTGCGCCGCAGGATTAGCCGGATTATCGAACTGCTGGAGAATCAGCGAGCCGGGAGTGACGGTTTTCAGCTCTTCGGCACGGGCAATAGCTCCCTTCATGCCGTCGGCACCCGGGGTCAACACCAATTCGGCTCCAAGCGCTTTCAAGAGGTTGCGCCGTTCCAGACTCATGGTATCGGGCATGGTCAATATCAGCTTATATCCTTTGGCAGCAGCCACGAAAGCCAGCCCTACACCGGTATTGCCACTGGTGGGTTCGATGAGGGTGGCTCCCGGCTTCAGCAAGCCTCTTGTCTCGGCATCTTCGATCATGGCAAGCGCCACACGATCTTTTACGCTGCCTGCGGGGTTGAAGTATTCCAGCTTGGCGATGATATCGGCTTTCAGCTCTTTGTTTCGATTGTAATTATTCAGCTCCAGCAGGGGAGTGTTGCCCACCAAATCGGTGAGGCGTTGCGCTACTTTCTTCATATTTTTTCCTTTTTAATGTCTCGCTTCCTCGGGAAAAGATACAGGCTTGTGCTTGAACCCGGCTGTCTTTTTTCTTCCCTTTCGGGAGAAGGCGAGAGGATATTATTTTTTATACGACAAAAATAGTGTGAAACAGCCTCACCCGAAATACCACAAATATGGTAAATACATACTATAAATGAGGGATATGTAGGATATTTAACGAGTATTTCATATCTTTGTTGCCACTTTTAAACTTAAGGATATCACGTAATGAGTCCACTCAATTTTACTCACATTCTGACACAGGCAGTCGACGAGCTATCGGAAAGCGAGTCATACAAAGGACTGTTCCAACAGCATACGGACGGCAATCCACTGCCTTCGGCGAAAATCCTGCGCGATATCATAGAATTGGCACGAGCCATCATCTTTCCCGGATATTTTGGAAACTCAACGGTAAACAGCCGCACGGTGACCTACCACATCGGCGTCAACGTAGAACGTCTGTTCGACCTGCTGACCGGACAGATTCTTGCCGGCCTCTGCTTTGCCGGTGACGGTGGCGAATGCAGTTGCTGTACCGAGATGCAACGCGAAGAAGCTACCCTGCTGGCCGCCAAATTCATCAGTCGCCTGCCGGAGATGAGACGTATACTTGCCACAGATGTGGAAGCCGCCTACAACGGCGATCCCGCCGCCCATTCGTTCGGCGAGGTCATCAGCTGTTATCCGGCCATCCGTGCCATCAGCAACTATCGCATCGCACACGAACTGCTCAAGCAAGGTGTCCCTCTGATTCCACGCATCATCACCGAAATGGCGCACAGCGAAACCGGCATCGACATCCATCCGGGAGCCGAGATAGGACGTTATTTCACTATCGACCACGGCACAGGTGTCGTCATCGGTGAAACCTGCATCATAGGGAACAATGTGAAGCTGTATCAGGGCGTGACGCTCGGTGCCAAGAGCTTCCCGCTCGATGAAGACGGCAAACCCATCAAGGGCATTCCCCGTCACCCCATCCTGGAGGACAATGTCATTATCTACTCCAACGCTACCATATTGGGGCGCATCACCATCGGGAAAGGTGCTACCGTGGGCGGCAATATCTGGGTGACCGAAGATGTGCCGGCCGGAACAAGAATCGTACAGACAAAGGCCCGAAGATAAGTGAGCCGCAGACCACGGAGCACAGAACCGAGAGGCCGAAACCAAGAATCAAAGAATACTCAAAATAGTAAAAAAATAAATGAGCGAACAATCTTTTGAAATGATTGCCAAAACCTTTCAGGGACTGGAAGAAGTGCTGGCGCAAGAACTCACTGCACTGGGAGCCAACGACATCGAGATAGGCCGCCGCATGGTGTCCTTCAGCGGTGACAAAGAGATGATGTACAAAGCAAACTTCTGCCTGCGCACAGCCATCCGAATCCTGAAACCCATCAAGCACTTCGAGGCCAAAGACGCCGACGAGGTCTACGAACAGATAAAAACCATCCGTTGGGAAGAGTATCTGGACACGGACAAAACCTTTGCCGTAGAACCCACCGTCTTCAGCGAAGAGTTCCGTCACTCAAAGTTCGTAGCCTACAAGGTGAAGGATGCCATTGTGGACTACTTCCGCGAGAAGACGGGCGAACGTCCCGGCGTACGCGTCAACAATCCCGACGTACTGCTCAACATCCACATCGCCGAAACCCACTGCACACTCTCGCTCGATTCCAGCGGCGAATCGCTCCACCGACGGGGCTACCGTCAGGAAGCTGTGGAAGCTCCGCTCAACGAAGTGCTGGCCGCAGGAATGATACTGATGACCGGCTGGAGAGGCGAATGCGACCTGATAGACCCCATGTGCGGTTCGGGCACCATACCCATCGAGGCGGCTCTCATCGCCCGCAACATCGCTCCGGGTGTATTCCGCAAGGAATTTGCTTTCGAGAAGTGGGTGGACTTCGACCAAGAACTGTTCGACACCCTCTACAACGACGACAGTCAGGAGCGTGAGTTCGCTCATAAGATTTACGGCTACGACAACAATCCGAAAGCCAACGAGATAGCCATGCGCAACGTAAAGGCCGCCGGCGTCAGCAAGGATGTGGTGCTGAAGCTGCAACCCTTCCAGCAGTTCGAGCAGCCCGCCGAGAAGTCTATCATCATCACCAACCCTCCTTATGGCGAACGCATATCCACAAACGATCTGCTGGGCCTTTACTCCATGATAGGCGAACGGCTGAAACATGCCTTCACCGGTAATACGGCATGGGTGCTCTCCTACCGGGATGAGTGTTTCGACCAAATCGGTCTGAAAGCCACCACAAAGACGCCCTTGTTCAACGGTGCGCTGGAGTGCCAATTCCGTCAATACGAAATCTTCGACGGGAAGTACAAGGAGTTCCGTGAAAGCGGAGAAGGGTTGAACAAGGAATCCGGACCGGAGGAATCGGACGAGAAGCGTCGGTTCAAAGAGGGTGAAAGGCGGGAGTTCCGCACCAGAGAACACTGTGAGTTCAGAGATGGAGAGAAGCGGGAATTCCGTCCCCGCGAAAAGAGAGACTTCCGTGACGAAAAACGGGAGTTCCGCCCAAGAGAACGTCGGGAGTTCAAAGGCGGAGAGAAACGAGAGTTTCGTCCAAGAGAACGCAGAGAGTTCAACGACAGAGAGAAGCCTGAGTTCAAGCCACGCGAGAAGAGGGAGTTCCGCACGGAACGCAAACCACGGTCGGGAGAGTCTTACCCGGAAAGGAAGAGACGGGAGAAGAAGCCGGAAGAATAGCCCACCTTTACGAACCGGTCACAAATTGCGACCGGTAGATGTATCGGAAACATAAAGCTATCGCAATGAATGATTTGATTATCATAGAAAACAAGATACATGAAATCAGGGGACAGAAAGTGATGCTGGACTTTGATTTGGCTGAGATGTATGGAGTGGAGACAAAACGTTTGAATCAAGCTGTACGCCGAAATAGCGAACGGTTTCCTCAAGATTTTATGTTTCAACTCACTGACGAGGAAGTAAAATGGCTGATGACCAACTTGAGGTCACAAATTGTGACCTCAAGTTGGGGCGGTACACGCTACGCCCCTCTCGCCTTTACCGAACAGGGAGTAGCCATGCTTTCCGGCCTTCTGCGCAGTCCTCAGGCCATCGAAGTCAATATCAACATCATGCGTGCTTTCGTCCGCATGCGGCAATATCTTCTTTCGCATGCACCCAAGCAAGAACTGG
Organism: Prevotella heparinolytica; assembly: GCF_002998535.1. Lineage (NCBI taxonomy): Bacteria > Pseudomonadati > Bacteroidota > Bacteroidia > Bacteroidales > Prevotellaceae > Prevotella > Prevotella heparinolytica. The sequence goes on from NZ_CP027234.1 coordinate 2,288,844, forward strand.
AAGAGTTACGAAAGAGAATAGAATATCTGGAGGAAGACGTGTCTTCAGACAGAGACAATTACGAGAAACAGTTCGATGAACTCTTCTCGGCCTTTGCCAAACTCAGTGCGGTGGTGCAAGTAAGAAGCGCCTCGCTTGGCAGAGTAGCCGTTAAAGGATTCAGAAAGGAAGAAAGGAATAATGATTAAGAAGAATCTTAGCCCCTTAAACCAACCATACTCATGAACAAGAAAACAATAACCGAGGGCATGCTGGCACTGCTGTTTGCAATGTCTGCCCCAAGCGAAACCCACATCATGGCACAAGAACGAAATGCCGAGACACTGAAACGCCCCACACTGGAAGACCTCATCCCCGGCGGGGAAACCTACCGCTACACCAAGAACCTCTACGGGCTGCAATGGTGGGGCGATGTCTGCATCAAGCCCGATATGGACGACTTGAAAATCATCGACCTCCAAAGCGGTAAGGAAACCGTGCTCGTCACCCGCGAAACGGTAAACCGCGCCTTGAAAGAGGCCGGGCTGAAAGAACTGTCGCATCTTTACAGCGTCAGCCTGCCGTGGGCTGAAAAGAAAGAGCTGCTGCTCCCTCTGGCCCAGAAGTATGCCGTCTATAACTGGCAGACAGGTCAACTGACCTATAAAGACAATCTGCCGAAAGAACCCACCGCCAACTACGACCTGAGCACCGAAAGCCGGAATCTGGCCTACACCGTAAAGAACAACCTCTACGTCAACGGCCACCGTATCACCGACGAACCTCTCGGCGTGGTATGCGGGCAAAGCGTGCACCGCAACGAGTTCGGCATCTCGAAAGGTACTTTCTGGAGTCCTGCCGGCGATCTCCTCGCCTTCTATCGCATGGACGAACGCATGGTGACGGAATATCCGTTGGTAGACATCACCGCACGCGTGGGCGAACTGAACGCCATCCGCTATCCAATGGCGGGCATGACCAGCCATAAGGTGCAGGTGGGCATCTATAGCCCCGCTACCGAACAGACCGTCTACCTCAACACCGGCGACCCCACCGACCGTTATTTCACCAATATCGCATGGGCACCGAACGGCCGCAGCCTCTTCCTGATAGAATTGAACCGCGACCAGAACCACTCCAAACTCTGCCAATACGATGTTGAGACGGGCGAACTCGTGCGAGTGCTGATAGAAGAGACGCATCCCAAATACGTGGAGCCGCAGAACGCCATCCTCTTCCTGCCATGGGACGACACGAAATTCATCTACCGCAGCCAACGCAGCGGATACGACCACCTTTATCTGTACGACCTCGGCAAGCTCGCCTCGCACCCCCAACCCCTCACTGCGGAAAGCATGGAAAAGATGTGGGGGCTGATAAAAGCCGTCGGCAAAGGCAAGAGTCCGAAAGAAGCAGCCGGCATGCAGCTCACCTCCGGCAACTGGATAGTGAAAGACGTGCTCGGCTTCAATGTCAAGAAGAAGGAAATCATCTTCACCGCTACCAAAGAGTCGCCCTTGCAAAGCAATATATATAAGGTAAACGTAAGCAACGGCCAAATCACACGTCTGGATAACGGCGAAGGCGTGCACCGTCCCCGGCTCTCCGCATCGGGCAGCTACCTCATCGACAGTTATTCCACACCCGATGTACCGCGTTCCATCCATCTGACAGCCACCCGGAACGGCAAGCAGCTTGCCAACCTGCTGACGGCTTCGAGCCCATACGAAGGTTTCGACATGCCAAGCATAGAGACGGGAACCATCAAAGCCGCCGACGGCACAACCGACCTCTACTACCGCATCGTGAAACCTGCCGACTTCGACCCGAACAGGAAATACCCCGCCATCGTCTACGTATATGGCGGCCCGCATGCCCAGATGATAAGCAACGGCTGGATGAACGATGCCCGCGGCTGGGACCTTTACATGGCAAACAGAGGCTATATCCTCTTCTCGCTGGACAACCGGGGCAGCAGCAACCGGGGACTGGAGTTCGAGAATGCCACCTTCCGCCAATTGGGCATCGAAGAGTGCAAAGATCAAGTGAAAGGAGCCGAATTCCTGCAAAGCCTGCCCTACGTGGACGGCAATCGCATCGGCGTGCACGGCTGGAGCTTCGGCGGACACATGACAACCGCCCTGATGCTGCGCCATCCCGAAATCTTCAAGGTAGGCGTAGCCGGTGGTCCGGTCATCGACTGGCAATATTACGAAGTGATGTACGGCGAACGATATATGGATACCCCGCAAAGCAATCCCGAAGGTTACAAGGCCACCAACCTGAAGAACCTTGCCGGCAACCTGAAGGGGCGTCTGCTCATCATCCACGACGACCACGACGACACCTGCGTGCCCCAGCATACCCTCTCGTTCATGAAAGCTTGCGTGGATGCCCGCACCTATCCGGACTTGTTCATCTACCCCGGCCACAAGCACAACGTGCTGGGACGCGACCGCGTGCATCTGCACGAAAAGATAACAAGGTATTTTGAGGATTATCTCTAATACAGAAGGGCGTTGCAAAACCCTTCCGGCAGTCTGTGAAACGAAACGCAGGAGTCATCGCTACGACTAACGGAAGTCAGCAGTGATGACTAACGGAAGTCAACAGTGACGACTAACGGAAGTCAACAGTGACGACTAACGGAAGTCAACAGTGACGACTAACGGAAGTCAACAGTGACGACTAACGGAAGTCATTTCAGACAGCCTTTTATATCGAACTAAAATAAACGATAACACCATATATAACAGCAACCATGAAGATATTATTGTTAGGCTCAGGCGGCCGCGAACACGCTTTGGCATGGAAGATTGCCCAAAGCGCCAGAGTAGAGAAACTATATATTGCCCCCGGCAATGCCGGAACAAACGCAGCAGGCAAGAATGTGAACATGAAAGCCACCGACTTCCCCACACTCAAGGCCTTTGCTCTTGAGAAAGGAATCGACATGATTGTGGTAGGACCCGAAGACCCATTGGTGCAAGGCATCTTCGACTACTTCAAAACCGATGCCGCCACCGCCCATATCGCCGTCATCGGCCCCACAGCCAAAGGAGCCATATTGGAAGGAAGCAAGGAGTTTGCCAAAGAGTTCATGGTGCGCCACAACATACCTACCGCCCGCTACAAAAGCGTTACGTCTGCCACCCTGCAAGAAGGGCTCGATTTCCTTGAAACGCTGGAAGCTCCCTATGTGCTGAAAGCCGACGGCTTGTGCGCCGGCAAAGGAGTACTGATTCTGCCCACATTGGAAGAGGCGAAGAGCGAACTGAAAGAGATGTTGGGCGGTATGTTCGGCGATGCCAGCGCCACGGTAGTCATCGAGGAGTTTCTCAGCGGCATAGAGTGCTCGGTGTTCGTAATGACCGACGGCCGGCACTATAAAGTGTTGCCCGTGGCCAAAGACTACAAGCGCATCGGCGAAGGAGACAAAGGCCTCAACACAGGCGGCATGGGCAGTGTGACACCCGTTCCTTTTGCCGACGAAGTGTTCATGGAGAAGGTGCGCACCCGCATCATCGAACCCACGGTGAACGGATTGCAGGAAGAAGGAATCCGATATCAGGGCTTCATCTTCTTGGGATTGATTAACGTGAAATGCGAGCCGATGGTCATCGAATACAACGTGCGCATGGGCGACCCCGAAACAGAAAGCGTCATGCTGCGCATCAAGAGCGACTTTGTAGAGTTGCTGGAAGGAGTTGCACAAGGAGACCTCGACCGCCGTACATTGGAGTTCGACCCGCGCACGGCAGCTTGCGTCATGCTGGTAAGCGGCGGCTATCCCGAAGCCTACGAAAAGGGCAAAGTGATGAGCGGATTAGAGCAGGCTGCACAAACCGACAGCATCCTGTTCCATGCCGGCACGGCCATGAAAGACGGACAGACGGTGACCAACGGCGGACGTGTGATTGCCGTATGCTCCTATGGAGATACGAAAGAAGAAGCGCTTGCCAAGAGCTATAAAGTGGCCGATAGGATAGACTTCGAAAAGAAATACTTCCGCCGCGACATCGGCTTCGACTTATAAAAGCAATTTGCGGTATGTACAGAACCAAACGATTCCAGAGCCGGATAACGGCAGGACGACTGACGTTGCCTGCGGCCATCCTGATATCGGTGGCCTGCTGGTTACTGTCAGGCGTTCTGTTGCCCGACTTGCAAGTGCACTCAAACGAATATCCGCTCTGGCAGACGTTTTGCGACTTATGCATCCCCGCTTGGGCCAATCGTCTCGCAGGTTTTGTCTTGTATGCCCTCATCGGTTATTTCCTGATACAGCTCAACAATACGTTCGCCCTTATCCGCATGCGGGCATCGGTACAAACCTCCGTCTATATCCTGCTGATATCCGTCTGTCCCTGCATTCATACACTGTACGCCGGAGACTTGGCGGCTGCCGCATTCCTCGTGGCATTGTACTTCCTGTTCAGGAGCTATCAGCAGGCACGTCCCATGAGTAGTCTTTTCCATGCCTTTGCATTCATCGGGCTGGGCAGCCTGCTGCTGCCGCAAACCATGCTGTTCATCCCCATCTTCTGGATAGGAGCCTACAACTTCCAATCGCTTCATCCCAAAAGCTTTCTTGCCTCATTGATAGGATGGAGCGTACCCTACTGGTTTTTATTGGGACATGCTTTCTACTACGGACAAATGGAGACATTCTACCATCCCTTCCGGGAATTGGCGTCTTTCTCACCTGTCGGGTTCGATTTCGCACCGTGGGAGCAAGCCACCCTCGGATACCTCCTTATCTTGTTCATCGTGAGTTCGGCACATTGTCTGGTGACCGGCTACGAGGACAAGATACGCACACGAAGCTACCTGCAATTCCTCATCCTGCTGAACTTCTGCATCTTTGTCTGTATCGGACTGCAACCGGCTTTAACCATTCATCTGATGTCGTTCCTGCTTATCGGGGTCAGCATCCTGGCGGGACATTTGTTTGTGCTTACCAATAGCCGCAGTTCCAACCTTTTCTTTATCTGTGCCCTTGTCGGGCTGTTCGTTCTATTCGGATTCAATATATGGACGCTTTTATAGAGACACTCGTGCAGCTATTGATAGACTGGGGCTACCCCGGTTTGTTCTTCTCCGCTTTGCTGGCGGGCAGCATCCTGCCATTCAGTTCGGAGGTGGTGATGGTGGCATTGGTCAAAGTGGGGCTAAGCCCCGCACTCTGCATCCTTGCAGCCACGCTGGGCAACACGATAGGAGGCCTGACGTGCTACTACATGGGACATCTGGGACGGATAGACCGGATTGAGAAATACTTCAAGGTGAAGAAAGAGAAGATAGACAAGATGCAGCATTTCCTGCAAGGAAAAGGTGCACTGATGGCTTTCTTCGCTTTTCTGCCTTTTGTGGGTGAGGCAATAGCCATTGCGCTGGGCTTTATGCGCAGCAACCTTGCGCTGACTGCCACTTCCATGTTTGCAGGAAAACTGGCACGATACGTCGTGATGCAATGGGCGTTGCAAGGAGCGGTTTCGATGATAGGATAAGGCGGATGGAGGAAAATGCGGATGGTTGGAAAAGAGGGGAGGAACAAAGCGGGTGACTGAGAAACAAACAATAAACGGTAGAGGAAAATGAAACGTGTGATTGAAAAGACAGAAGACGGAAGTGCAACGCTGTTTGTACCCCAACTGAATGAGCATTACCATTCGGTGAAGGGAGCACGCACCGAGTCTCAGCACATCTTTATCGACATGGGGCTGAAGGCTTCGACCGCTTTGCACCCCCGTGTGCTGGAGATAGGCTTCGGCACGGGACTGAATGCGCTGCTCACTTTGGAGACTGCCGAGAAAGAAAAACGACACATACACTACACCGGCATCGAGCTTTATCCGCTTGCATGGCAGGAAGTGGATGCGTTAAAATATAGCGAGCACCCGCTGTTCAAGATGCTGCACCAAGCACCGTGGGAAGAAGAAGTAAACATCACGCCCTACTTCACCCTGCTCAAAATACAGGAAAACGTGGTTAGCGGAGGGTGGTTAGTTGTCAGTGATGAGCGGTTATCGCTAAAATACGATCTCGTTTACTTTGACGCTTTTGCTCCCGAAAAGCAACCGGAGATGTGGAAAGAAGAGATATTCCGCAGTCTGTATGCCGTGATGAATGACAACGGCATACTGACAACTTACTGCTCCAAAGGAGTGATACGCCGCATGCTGCAAGGCATAGGGTTCGAGGTAGAACGTCTTCCGGGTCCTCCCGGTGGAAAACGAGAAATACTGAGAGGAAGGAAAATAGCGGTCAGCGGTGGGTGATCAGTGATTAGCATGCCCCGTCAACGCCTTGCCAATCGTTAAGCACTTATCACTAACCACTGTTTACCAACCATCGCTAACCAACTAACAACAAATAAAATACTCTGCCAAATGAAAAAAGTTTATGCATTATTCCTCATAGCCGTTCTGCTCGTTTCTTGCAAGCAGGCAAACCGACAAACGGAGAAAAACGACGGCAAGACTGTTATTACCGTCACTATCGAACCTTTGCGATATTTCACCGAAGCCATTGCCGGTGATAAGTTTACCGTTGTCAGCATGGTGCCCAAAGGAATGAGTCCGGAGACCTACGACCCTACTCCGGGACAACTCGTAGACCTTGCCAAGAGTAAAGCTTACTTCCGCATCGGATACATCGGTTTTGAGTTGGCATGGATAGAGAAACTCACGGACAATGCTCCGCACTTGCAGTTTTATGACATGTCCAAAGGCGTGGAGCTTATTTCGGACGATAGCCATGTGCATCATCACGAAGAGGGCGACAACCATAGACACACAGACCATGCCCATGCTTCAGGCATAGAGCCTCATATCTGGAGCTCCGCCACCAATGCCCAAATCATTGCGGGAAACATTCTGCACGCTCTCTGCACCCTTGACAAGAATAACGAAGCGTTTTATATGAAGCGTTATCAGGAGCTTATCCGGAAAATAAAGCATACGGACAACCTCATCTGCCAAATGCTTTCTGCCGGCAACGCCGACCGTGCTTTTATGATTTACCATCCTGCATTGTCATACTTTGCCCGCGACTACGACCTGCACCAAATCCCCATCGAAGCTGGCGGCAAAGAGCCTTCGCCCGCTCACTTAAAAGAGCTGATGAAGACCTGCAAGGCTGAAAAAGTACGTGTCATCTTCGTACAACCGGAGTTCGACCGCCGCAATGCCGAGCTAATAGCCCGACAGACAGGAACACAGGTGGTAAACATCAATCCCCTGTCCTACGATTGGGAGGAAGAGATGCTGAATGTGGCGAAGAATCTATCGTCCAACCCGACCCAAACACCCCAAGAGTAAACAATATGCCTGAATAAAGCGTTTTCCCGGAAGCAGATAGTAACACACATAGCTTGAATAAAGAAATGCGGTGTCATTTGCATTAAGAACGATTAGAAAGATCACAAAACGTATGATTGAGATAAAGAACCTCTATGCCGGATATGACGGGCACATCGTATTGCGCGACGTGAACCTGACCGTTCACGAACGCGACTTTCTGGGTATAATCGGCCCTAACGGCGGAGGAAAAACAACCCTGATCAAATGTATCCTGGGATTGTTAAAGCCAATTTCCGGAGAAATTTTATATAACGGTGAGCGGTTAGCGACGAGCGGTAAGCAGACAATCACTCGGCACTCACCGCTAAACACTCATCGCTTACCGCTAACCATCGGCTATCTTCCTCAGTATAACAGCATAGACCGTAAGTTCCCTATCACGGTGGAGGAAGTCATTTTATCGGGACTAAGCAGCAAAAAAACGCTCATTTCCCGTTTCAGTTCCTGCCATCGAGAAAAAGCACGCGATGTAATAGCACGCATGGGGTTGGAAGGGATGGAGCAACGCGCCATCGGTGAGCTGAGCGGCGGACAGTTGCAGCGTGCCTTGTTGGGACGTGCCATCATCTCCGACCCTCAAGTCGTCATTCTCGACGAGCCGAGCACATACATCGACAAGCGTTTCGAGGCCCGCCTCTACGAATTGCTGGCGGAAATCAATAAAGAGTGTGCCATTATCCTCGTCAGCCACGACATCGGCACTGTGCTGCAACAGGTCAAATCCATCGCCTGCGTCAACGAGACACTGGATTACCATCCCGATACCGGCATCACGGGAGAGTGGCTGGAGCGGAACTTCAACTGTCCGATAGAGCTGCTGGGCCACGGAACGCTACCTCACAGAATATTGGGAGAGCACAAACATGCCCACGAATAAAGAAAACCGGTTTGCTGCAGAAACCGCCTCCGATAAGCCATGGGGTTTACATTCATCCCGCCCAGTCTTCCCTATCCAGGTTCCTGTATCCGATGGCTTCCGCCAGATGCGCCGGCTGAATAGTCTCACTGCCTTCAAGGTCGGCAATGGTGCGGGCAACCTTCAATATACGGTCGTAGGCACGTGCTGAAAGATTGAGACGGTGCATGGCGGTTTTCAGCAAGGCCAGTCCCCGATCGTCGGGACGGGCATAAAGGGAGAGAAGTTTACTGCTCATCTGCGCATTGCAGTAGATACCGGGAAGTTCGGCATATCTCTTTTCTTGTACCGACCGGGCACGCACCACGCGTTCGCGGATGGCGGCACTCGCCTCGCCCGGACGGGCATCGGAAATCTTATCGAAAGGCACGGGAATGACTTCTACCTGAAGGTCTATGCGGTCGAGCAAGGGGCCGGAAATACGGTTAAGGTATTTCTGTACTTGTCCCGGACTGCATACACAGGCTTTCGTCGGGTGATTGTAGTAACCGCAGGGACAAGGATTCATGGCTGCCACGAGCATAAAGCTGGCCGGATATTCTACATTGCACTTCACACGTGAGATGGTGATTCTGCGGTCTTCCAACGGCTGGCGAAGCACTTCGAGCACACTGCGGTTGAACTCCGGAAGTTCATCCAGAAAGAGCACACCATTGTGCGCCAGACTGATTTCACCGGGCTGCGGAAAACTGCCGCCACCGGTCATGGCTACGGTGGAAATGGTGTGGTGCGGACTCTGAAAAGGACGTTGGGAGATAAGTCCGCCATTCTGCCCCAGCTTGCCTGCCACAGAATGTATCTTGGTCGTCTCAAGGCTCTCGCCCAGCGACAAGGGCGGCAATATGGATGGAAGCCGCTTGGCAAGCATGGACTTTCCACTGCCCGGAGCACCGACAAGCAGGATGTTATGTCCGCCCGCTGCGGCCACTTCCAAGGCACGCTTCACGTTCTCCTGCCCTTTCACATCAGCAAAGTCTGCCTCAAAACTGCTTTGACGGCTATAAAACTCCTCGCGTGTGTTGACAATGGTAGGCGTCAAATCTCGCTTGCCGTCGAGGAATTCGATGACTTCCTTGATGTTGCCTGCTCCATATACTTCTATATTATTGACCACTGCTGCTTCACGAGCATTCTGCCGGGGCACAATCATACCTTTGAAACCCAGTTCCCTCGCTTTGATGGCAATAGGAAGCACTCCTTTGATAGGTTGCAGGTTGCCGTCCAAACCAAGTTCTCCCATGAGGAGGTAATCTGCCAGCTTGTCCGCCCGCATGATTTCGTTGGCGGCAAGCATGCCTATGGCCAAAGGCAGATCGTAGGCAGAACCTTCCTTGCGTATGTCTGCCGGCGCCATGTTGATGGTGAGCGTACATGTGGGCATCCGGTATCCGTTCTCCTGCAGGGCGGAGCGTATGCGTTGCTGGCTTTCCTTGACGGCCACATCCGGCAGGCCTACTAAATAAAACATGCAACCTCTGGAACTGCTGACTTCGATGGTGATAAGAGTTGCATCGATACCTTGAACAGCCGCCCCGAAAACTTTTATGAGCATATACGTTGGTCTATTTTGCTTTCTGTTTCAACTCCTCCAGTTTCTTCTCAATCTCTGCCGTAGTCAGGTTCTTGCCTTCTATCCTTCCGGAAGGGCCAATCAGCAGATTGGCAGGCAAGGCATGTATGGAAAGCTGTTTGGCCGGCATTGTATTCCAGCCCAGGAAATCGCAGGTTTGCTCCCACTTCAACGTATCGTTACTGATAGCATCCTCCCACGCTTTCTTGTCCACATCCAAAGAGATGCCCCAAAGGGCAAACATCTTATTCTTCTCTTCTTTCTTGTAGATTCGACGCAAGGCAGCATTGTTTTCCATGCTTGGCAAGTCCCACGAAGCCCAGAAGTGTATTAACAGGTATTTATCTTTAAAGCCGGTACGGCTGATTTGTACGCCTTTGGCATTGGGCAAAGAAATGTATGGAAGCACTTTCCCCACAGACACCCTTTCTTCTTCCTGTATAAGGGTCATCAATTCGCTCACGTAAGGACGGTCTTTCAACTCTCCGCTCATGCGGTTTGTCAGCCTTTTGATAAACGCAAAGTCCGGATGAGGCTTCTGCACGAAGAATTTCTCCAGCAGATAGATACTTGCCAAAGAGCCGGGATGGCTGTTGATGAAAGTTTCGGCCTTTTCCTGCAAGGCCTTCTCCGAAGGTTGGCTTATACTTTTCAGTTCTTTCAGGAAGGCGGTCAGCTCTTCATTGGGAGCATTGCCGGTGATATCCGGCGAGGAAAGTTCGGCAACGGAGCCGCTTATTTTGATTTCGTCTCCCTTATTCAGGTAAAGAGGATACTCGGTGCCGTCACTGAATTGCAGCCATGCAGCCACCAATGTATCTATCGCGAGGGTTGCAGAGAATTTATCGTTCTTGGCAATCAAAGTATCCATGCGGTTATGCAGATTATCCGCACCATAGATATAAAGAGTGTCATTTCCCAATCCTTTGATTTCACCGCTAAGGCGGACGGAATCTGTTGTCCTACTGCTGCAAGCGGACAAAGTGAAAAGCAGAAAGTATGCGAGATAGATTTTCTTCATTGCGATTCTTTTTTCTGATACTCGTTGCGAAAGTACTTCTTTTTGATATAAATGAGAAGCTGTTTGAAGTTTATTTTTATTCGTGTCCGCTAAAACTTTCCTCCGACCGATTGACTTACACACTTCAACTTTTATTTCCGAATCTTTGTTCGCAGTGCGCGGACTTGTGTTTTCCCCAAGTTTTATCATCAAAAGAAATGAGGGTGTGTCAAAATAGACACATCCTCTTTTTTTGCACAAAGCCCCGACTTTCTCAAGCCAGGGCTTTGCTATTTCCTAAAGTTTTTGTAACTTTAGGCATACAAAATTACGTTATGTCAAAGTTACACTTTCGCCCTTACACTTGCAACCAAACGGTGCTTTTTCCACAACGGCTTGATGAAAATATTGCGGAGAACGACCCTGTCCGCATGGTCAACGCCATTGTTGACGGTCTTAATTTGGATAATTTCCGCAAGCTCTACAAGGAAAGCGGTCGTAGTCCATACCACCCGAAGATAATGCTCAAGGTTATCCTCTATGCCTATATGAATAATATCTATTCTTGCCGCAAGATAGAGCAATTGCTCCTGCGTGACATACACTTCATTTGGCTTGCAGGATATGAGAAACCTGATTTTATTACTATCAACCGATTCCGTAATCGTGTCAAGGACGAACTCAACAATGTATTTACCCGGTTGGTTCTTCTGCTCGCGGAGCGTGGCTTTGTAACGCTCGATGTGGAATATATCGATGGTACGAAGATAGAGTCAAAAGCCAACAAATACACTTTTGTATGGCGCAGGACAATAGAAAAGAATCGCACTAAACTGATAGAGAAGATACGCATCCTCCTGCAGCAGGTCGATGATACCATTGCGCAAGAGAAATCCTCGGAGAAAGAGCATGTGGAGTTCACGCCCGCAACATTGAGCGAACTGTCTGCCGAACTTAGAGAAGCCCTTGCCACGCCCCCTGCCGCTACCACCAAAGAAGAGAAAGCACAGTGCAAGAAAAAGGAGAAACAGATAAAGGAACTGGATAAGTACCGTGAGAAACTGCAGGAGTATGACAGCCGTCTTGAACAGATTGGCAGTCGCAATTCCATGTCCAAGACAGACCCTGACGCCACGTTCATGCACATGAAAGAGGATGCCATGAACAACGGGCAGACCAAGCCCGGCTATAATCTCCAGATAGCGACGGAGAACCAGTTCATCACCGACTTTGCCCTGTTTCCCAATCCCACCGACACGCTCACGTTTATCCCCTTTATGGATTCTTTCTTCCGGCGCTATCACCGTCATCCTTCCACCGCCGTTGCCGACTCGGGGTACGGCTCGGAGGAGAACTACCGTTTCATGGAGGATGCCGGCGTGGAGGCATACGTCAAGTACAACCGTTTCCACATGGAACAGCGTCCACATTATACACCGGCCCCGTTCCATCAGGACAGCCTGTACTATAATAAGGAGGAGGATTATTACGTCTGTCCCATGGGGCAGCACATGGAGCGCGTCGGGACAACCCGTGGAAAGACCGCAGGCGGATACCTCACCGAAAGCGCACGCTACCGGGCGCAGAACTGCAAAGGATGCCCGCTCAGATGCAGATGCTACGGGGCAAGGACGGACAGACGCATCATGGAGGTCAACCACAGGCTGAACGAATACAAGGGAAAGGCACGGGAAAGGCTCACTTCCCGGGAAGGCATCAGGCACAGGGGACGGCGGTGCATTGAACCTGAAGCCGTCTTCGGACAGATGAAGTTCGATATGGCATACCGACGCTTCCGGCACTTTGGAAAAGACAAGGTTTTGATGGACTTTGCCTTCTTCGCCATGGCCTTCAACATCAAGAAAATGTGCGCAAAGATGCTCAAGGGGGGGATATCGGGGCTGTCAGACGCATTTACAGCCTTGATTTGTGTCCTGATACGCCTTTTCCGGCCCAATGGAGGCCGTCATGGAAGAAAAACAGAGTTGATTGCGGCATAAGGGAAATCGAGCAGGGAAGACGCGAAAAAACAAAAAAAGAGGATGTGTCTATTTTGACACACCCTCATCTCCCTTTCGGTTCTCACCTTATATTATTTGAGGATATCCATAAAGGAGGGGTTTGTGAAGAACTTGGTGAATTCCAAGTCGGAAGCCGCCTTCTTGGCCAATGCAGGCTCTTTTACGATGGCATTCTTCAGGCTGCTGATCACCATGGAAGAGTTGTTGGTTCTTGCGCCAAGCACAGCCATCAGATAGTCTGTATATGCATCCGGCTTCTCGATGGCAGCCAATGTACTCTTTGCCTTATTGTAGTCTTTAGCCAAGATTTGAGCCAAAGCGGCACTGTTGGTCTTTGTTTCGGCAAATGCGTTTACAGCTCTGTCATATTGACCTTGAGCAACATACAAGTTACCCAATGCTTCGTTCAGCGCTTTAGCACCCGAGGCTTTGCCTAAGAAACTTTCAGCAGCACTCTTGTCGCCCTTGTTCAATGCAATCAAGCCAAGGTTGGTGTTCACTTCGGGAGCATCTTTGATAGCAGCAGCTTTCTTGAAGTAGCTTTCAGCCTTGTCAAGGTTACCTGCCTGATATGCCAACTTACCCAGATTGTTGTAAGCGCGGAAGTCATTAGGATAGATTTGAGCGGCCTTTGTGAAGATAGCCTCTTGCTTGGCAGCATCTTTGGTCAGAGTCGCAGCATACAGCAGTTCTTCGATATTCAGCTGCTTGGCATCGCTGTCGGCAAGGTTTGCAATTTCGTCGTCGGACTTGCCGATGATTTCATAGTTCAAGGTCAGACGAGAACGACGCAGTTGCGGAAGCACTTCATCAGCCAAAGTCTTGTACACGGAAGAGATGTTCTTGATTTCCTGTTCTCTTTGTTCCGGATCGGAATACATGGACAGAACGCGAAGAATCAGTTCTTTGTCCTGGATATTCGATTTGGAAACCAGTTCTTGGAAACCTTCCCAGTCCTGAGCAGTATATCTGGTATCTACAGCTGCATCAACTTTGGCTTTCTTCAGGTCCTTGTTGATAATTTTGGCAGTATTGTCCTGACGGTTTTCGGCCAATGTGGTGTTCAGGCTTACGCCACCATCGGGAGAAGCGTATGCAGAGATTTCGATGTTGCTGATTTTTTTGTTGGCAGCATCATTCACGCTCTTCACTTCGTCGCCGAATGTTTTGGCGGTCTTCAGCTCGCCGGCCCGTACGTTGGCTTGTTGAATCAAGAACATGATGTTGGCGTCATATTTTTCTTTGATGATGCGTTGGAAAGCGTCGTCGCCGTTAGCCGGATTGGCGCTGCCCAATGTTTTGCCAATCAATTCGGAAGTAGAGATTACGCCATCGGCCACTTTCACGGCAGGAATGTTCACCGTCTTGTTTCCGATGGTGGCTTTGAATTCCAGATACAATTCCGATTTGGCCATTTCCGGAACATAATCGAAAGAAGTTCTCAGGGTATAGTTGCCGCCCATCTTGTAAGAGATAGCCTGGTCGTTACCTTCTACTTTCTCTCCTTGGAATACGGCCGGCCGGCCTTTGGCTTCGCCACCGTTCCATCTCAACACGGGAGTCACCTCCACCACGGCTTTCTTATTGAAATACTTTTCAGGGAATTTTCCATTGATAGTAGCGGGAACTTTACCGCCCACAGCTTCCAATACCTGAGGAGTTACGGTGAAATAGTCCGATGACAATTCACCCATCTTACTGCTACATGATGTCATTAACGCAACAACCATTGCCATTAAAAAAGGCAGATACAATTTCTTAGTCATTTCAGATAAAATTATTTTGTTTGTAAATTGGATTTATCTATTCTGCAATTGTGCTTCATCAAGCATGAACACAACAACGCAAAGATATTAAATACTCTTAGAGTTTGTTAACCCCAATGCCATTTTTACCATAATTTAATGAATCTTTTGCTCCTCGCGATACTTTATATTACGGGGATGATGCTCAATGATTTCACTACGCAATCTGTTGCGGTCGATGTGTGTGTAAAGTTCTGTTGTTGCGATGGATTCATGCCCAAGCATACATTGTATGGCACGAAGATTGGCTCCTCCTTCAAGCAGGTGGGTGGCAAAGGAGTGGCGGAAGGTATGCGGACTGATGTTCTTGGTGATACCGGCCTTGCTTGCCAGTTCTTTGATCATGTGAAATACCATGATGCGCGAAATCTTGTTCCCCCAACGTGCCAGAAACAGATAGTCCTCAAACTCCTTCTTTATTTTACCCTGATTACGGTCTATGAACCAATGCTTAATTTCTTTGATGGCACGCGGAGAAATGGGGACAAGGCGCTGCTTGCCGCCCTTGCCATCCACTTTGATGAAACCCTCTTCAAAATAAAGATCGGAAATTTTCAGGTTGCAAAGTTCCGACACGCGCAGACCACAGCTATACAGTGTTTCGAGGATGGCTCTGTTGCGTTGTCCTTCGTTTTTACTCAAGTCCACGGCACTGATTATTAGGTCTATCTCATCCAGTGTCAGCACTTCCGGCAGTTTGAATCCTATTTTAGGGCCTTCGAGCAATTCGCTGGGATCACCCTCCAGATAATCGGCCATGACAAGGAAATGGAAAAACGATTTGACACCCGACAGAATACGCGCCTGCGAACGGGGGTGAATGCCAATATCGTGCAATCCGGCAGCAAACCGGTGCAAATCGTCCAAGGTAGTGTCGAGAAAACTTTTGTTTTCTCCGTCAAGGAAATGAAGCAACTTTTCCAAGTCCCTCAGATAAGCATCCTGCGTATTGGGAGAAAGAGATTTTTCTAACTTCAGGTATTGACGGTACTTTCTGATTATCAGCGCTTGCCTTTCCTTATTCTTTGTTTTTTCTTCTGATTTCATTTCTTTTTTCTACCTTTGCACCGCAGAGACGAGCCGTGACATGGCGAAAAGCATCATAAAATCTGCGTCGCCTTACCCATTCGCATCTTCTTTGCGGATTTAATTGAGAGACAAAGGTATAAAAAAATGTGTTATGAGGATACAGATTATCAACGGCCCCAACATAAATCTCCTAGGCAAACGCGAACCTTCCGTTTACGGCAGCGTTACTTTTGAAGAGTATCTTGCCGACCTCCGCAAAAGATATGCTGATGTAGAGATTGATTATTTTCAGTCCAACATCGAGGGAGAATTGATAGACAAGATTCAGCAGGCGGGTTTCGAGGCAGACGGCATTGTGCTGAATGCAGGTGCCTACACCCATACTTCCATCGCTCTGCAAGATGCTATCCGTGCGGTTACTGCTCCGGTGGTCGAAGTGCATATTTCCAATGTGCATGCACGCGAGGCGTTTCGCCATGTCTCCATGATTTCCTGCGCTTGCAAAGGTGTCATTCTCGGCTTCGGTTTAGACTCCTACCGGTTGGCCGTAGAGGCACTGAAAGAATTATAGGCGGTTCATGGTCCTTTATCCATGATTCATTATTTAATAAACAGGTATAGATTATGTTATTGAAGCAAACCAAAATTGTTGCAACGATTTCCGACCAACGTTGCGACGTCGATTTTATAAAGCAGTTGTTTGAAGCCGGTATGAATGTGGTTCGTATGAATACCGCGCATCTCAATCGTGAAGGTTTTGAACGGCTGATCGGCAACGTACGTGCGGTGTCCAACCGCATTGCCATTTTGATGGATACGAAAGGCCCCGAAGTGCGCACCACCCCCTTGGCCGGCGAACCGATTTCTTTCAAGACCGGCGACCGCGTCAAGGTTGTAGGTAACCCTGAGTTGCAGACAACCCGCGAGTGCATCTCGGTTTCTTATCCTAACTTCGTTCAGGATTTGAATGTAGGCGGACACATCCTTATCGATGACGGCGATATGGAAATGGTGGTTATAGAGAAGCATGCAGACTATCTGCTGTGCGAAATGCAGAACGACACGACGCTCGGCAGCCGCAAGAGTGTCAACGTGCCGGGAGTGCGCATCAACTTGCCGTCGCTGACGGAAAAAGACCGCAATAACATTCTGTATGCCATCGAGAAAGACATCGACTTCATCGCCCACTCTTTTGTGCGCAACAAGCAGGATATTCTGGACATTAAATCCATTCTGGACGCACATGGCAGCGACATCCGCATCATTGCCAAAATTGAAAATCAGGAAGGCGTAGACAATATCGACGAGATTCTGGAAGTGGCCGACGGTGTGATGGTGGCGCGCGGCGACCTCGGCATAGAAGTTCCTCAGGAACGCATCCCCGGCATACAGCGTGTGCTGATTCGCAAATGTATTCTGGCCAAGAAGCCGGTTATCGTTGCCACTCAGATGCTTCACACGATGATTTCCAATCCGCGTCCTACCCGTGCGGAGGTGACGGACATCGCCAATGCCATCTATTATCGTACGGATGCTTTGATGCTGAGCGGCGAGACTGCCTACGGAAAGTATCCTTTGGAAGCGGTGAAAACGATGACTAAAGTTGCGGCACAAGCCGAAAAGGATAAACTGGCCGACAACGACATCCGTATTCCTTTGGATGAGAACAGCAACGACGTGACGGCTTTCCTTGCCAAACAAGCCGTAAAAGCCACTACAAAACTGAAAATACGCGCCATCATCACAGACAGTTACAGTGGCCGGACGGCCCGCAATCTGGCTGCGTTTCGCGGTAAATTCCCGGTACTCGCCATCTGCTACAAGGAGAAGACCATGCGTCACCTCGCCCTTTCTTACGGTGTGGAGGCCATCTATATGCCCGAACTTGCCAACGGACAGGAATACTATTTTACCGCCTTGCGCCGCCTGTTGAAGGAGGGCCGCCTGCAACCGACCGATATGGTGGGTTACTTGAGTAGCGGCAAAGCAGGCACGCAGACCTCGTTCCTTGAGATAAACGTAGTGGAGGATGCCTTGAAACATGCACCCGAAAGCGTGCTTCCCAACAGCAACCGATATTTGTAAATGAGGTTGTGCCGGAAGAGCAACAGACATTTCGGCACAGCTTCACCGCCAGCCTGATATAATGACAATAGACGAGTATATCCTGCAACATATCGATGAAGAGAGCGACTACCTGAAAGCGCTTTATCGCGACACGCACGTCAAGTTGCTCTATCCCCGCATGGCTTCCGGGCATTTGCAGGGACGCATGCTCAAGATGTTTGTCAGTATGATACGCCCCCGTCGGGTTCTGGAGATAGGAACTTACAGCGGATATTCCGCCCTTTGCATTGCCGAAGGGTTGCCTGAGGGCGGAATGCTGCACACCATTGAAATCAATGATGAGCAGGAGGACTTCACACGTCCGTGGCTGGAAGGTTCGGACTATGCCGACAAAATCAAATTCTACATCGGCGATGCCTTGAAACTGGTTCCCCGCCTCGACCTCACTTTCGATTTGGCCTTCATCGATGGTGACAAGCGCAAATACGCGGATTATTACGAAATGGTGCTTGCCCGTCTTTCCGATGGAGGATATATCATTGCCGACAACACTTTGTGGGATGGACATGTACTGGAAGAGCATCCTCACGCTTCCGACCGGCAGACCATCTGCATCAAGGAATTCAACGATTTTGTGGCACGCGACGGACGTGTGGAGAAAGTGATTCTTCCGTTGCGCGACGGGCTGACCATTATTCGTAAAAGGAGCTGAAGTCTGCCCGCATCTCGGCAAACCTAATCCCACACTTTAAGAAGCCTATCCCCACACTTCAGAAGGCATTAGCCCACACCTTAGAAGAGGTAAGCCCACACCTTGGGAACGGTAAACTGCAAGGGGAAAATAAAGCCTCAACAGACTTTTGCAACCTATCACTTTATTCTGCCGACGAAGACTTGAGCAACCTCCTGCCAAGGTATCTCACGGGATAGCGGACAGAGAAGAAACCCACGGCAATCACAGTGACGAACACCAGAACGATGTCTATGACGTGTACGCTTACCGGATAGGCATCTACCACAAACGCACCGTTTCCTCCGCCCAGCGAAATCAGACCGAAGTGCTGTTGCAGAAAACAGAGCAACAATCCCAACACGATGCCGACAGTAGCTCCGAAAACAGAAATCAGCCGCCCTTCAAACAGGAAGATGCTCAAAACAAGGCGTTCGTCCGCTCCCAGATTACGCAAGGTCTCCACGTCTTCCCGCTTGTCCAATATCAGCATGGAGAGGGAACCGATGACATTGAAGCACGCAATGACAAGGATGAAAGTGAGAAATAGATAGGAAATCAGCTTCTCGATTTCCATAATACGGAAGACATCGGCCTGCTGTTCGTAGCGGTTCTGCACGACAAACCGGTCGCCGAGGATATGCTTTATTTTCTTCTGCACGGCATCGACGCCGAATCCGGGCTTCAGCTTCAGTTCGATGGCGAAGACTTCCGTATCATAATTGAACAGGCGACGGGCAAAGCCGAGGGAAGTCAGGATGTAGCGTGAATCGTATTTCTTCTGATTGACCGCGAATATGGCTCCGGGCGAAAAAAGGTACTCCCGATTGAAAGCGGCGGTAGGATTGGCAATGTTCACCCGTACATTCCGTTTGGGGGCATAGACCAGCAAAGGGTCTACGAACTGAATGCCTGTACCGAGTTCGGACATGAGCTCCACCCCCATGAAGCCATAATCCACCAATGAATCGTTGAGCACAAACCGGCCTGTGCCATACAGCAGGCTGTCGATGGAAGTCAGTTGCTCGAAGTTATCTTCCACCCCTTTTATCACGGCCATTGCCTGACGGTCTTTGTACTGCACCATCGCATTCTCCTCCAATGTTTCCGTCCAGACATCAATTTCGGGCAAGGCACGTACTTGCCGGATGCGCGACTCGCGAGGGTCGAAAACTTTGCCTTCACGGATGGTAATCTTCAATTCCGGGTCGAAAGCCGTGAAGAATCCTGCCACCATGTCCTGAAAGCCGTTGAACACGGACAAGGTACATACCAATGCCAACGTGGCCAATGCCACCCCACATACCGAAATGCCGGAAATGATATTGATGGCGTTGTGCTTCTTCTTTGAGAAGAGATAACGACGGGCTATGTAGAATGGCAGATTCACTATTTCAAGAGTTCGTCAATCCGCTCCAGATAATCCAATGAATCGTCCACAAAGAACTTCAGTTCGGGTATGATGCGCAGTTGATGGCGGACACGTGTGCCCAGTTCAAAGCGGATGGATTTCATGTTTGCGTTGACGTTTCTGATGATTTCTTCACTCTTTTCTGAAGGGAACACACTGAGATAGGCACGGGCCACACTCATATCGGGGCTGATACGTACCGCGCTCACTGAAATCAATGTGCCGGACATGGATTTGGTTTGCATCAGAAAGATGTCGCTTAATTCCTTCTGGAGCAAGCGGGCTATTTTGTTTTGTCTGGTAGTTTCCATACAGTTTAGTTGTTTATTTAAGAAGCAAAGTTACTGAAATATATTGTTCCGCCGGGCATTTATAGTTTTTTTAGATTCTTTCCCCTCACAATCACAACCATCACTCCTATGATGAGAAGAGCCAATGCAGCGTATGCAATGCCTTCCGTCACATGCAGGCTCACCGGGTCGAAATACATCTCGATGGTATGCTCTCCGGCAGGGACATACATGGTGCGCAGGATGTAGTCGGCACGTGCCAGTTTAGCCGGCTGTCCGTCAATGGTGACATGCCATCCGTCCGGATAATAGATTTCGGAGAATACAACAACGCCGTCTTTGGAATTATTCGTCTTGTAGGTCAAACGGTTCGGTGCATAGCTTGTCAATTCAACGACCGAAAGGCTGTCTTTGTGGCTTTCCGTAACGCTCTTCAAAGTTTTCTTGAAACGTGCGTCTACAACGGCGGTCTCTACCGGATGAATATCATTCAAGGCATCTATTTCCTCGTTGGCATTGTTCACATACCGCACCTTGTTCACAAACCACGCATTGCCATAGGCGTATGGGTTGAGAACAGGAACTGTCTGCCCTTGTTGCCCCGCCGGAAGAATGAAATATTTTGTATTCAGCATATTCAGAACCCTGAACTTATCGGCATCCACGCTGTCCATTTCGCCCCCAGCGGTGGCAATGGCGCTGTAAGCAGCCTGCATCTCCGGAGAGATGTGGTGCTCTATCATCTCCTGATAACGGCGCAGTTTGGCGGCATGGTATCCGCCGACGCTCTTGTGCCAATAAGACGTATTGTTCTCATTGAAGGTGTTGCCGGCAAAGTTCAGGACGCGATATCCCGGAGTATTGTCCTGCAAAATCAGTTCGTCGGCTTTCGTCTTCTTGAACGTTTCGGTCCGGATAGAGCGGGGAACAAACTGCTCGTCGTGCAGGTATCGTTTGTTGACGCTCCACATATCGAACAAGCAAAGAAGTGTGATACCCGCCACAATCAGCGAACCGCGCATCTTGCCCGCAACGTAAAGCCCAAGCAAGCCGCAACCGATGACAATGATGATAAAGCTTCGCAACGCATCGGAGCTGACAAGCGCGGCACGCATTTCCCCCAGATTGGCAAGGATGCCGGACAACTCCTCGGCGGGTATCATATTCCGGTCGACGGCGTTTTGCAGCATCCGGGCCTCTTGGACAGGCACATAACCGGAACTGAAACTTCCCGGAGCCACGGCCAACACCAAGGCAACGCCTGCGGTAAGAGCAAGGCTGATGGACAAGGCTTTTTTCTCGCGCTTCATGATTTCCGGTTCGTCCAGTATCTTCTTCAAAGCAAAGATGGCCAGCAAGGGTATGGTGAACTCTGCGATGACAAGGATGGACGACACCGCACGGAATTTGTTGTACATCGGCACGTGGTCAATAAAGAAATCCGTCAGAGGCATGAAATTCTTTCCCCAAGCCAAGACGATGGAGAAAAGAGTAGCCCCTATCAGCGCCCATTTCAGAGGACCTTTCACAATGAAACATCCCAGAATGAACAGGAAAAGAACAAAAGCACCCACATAGACAGGGCCTGAGGTCATGGGCTGCTCGCCGAAGTATTGCGTCAATGAGTTATATAAACTGCCGTACATCGGATTCGCTTTCTGCATGGCCGTCTCGCTTTGGCTCAAAGGGACGGATGCCCCACCTTTGAAGTTGGGCACGAGCAGGGTCAGAGTTTCGCCGATGCCGTAGCTCCATCCGGTGATATAGTCACGGTCCAGTCCGCCGCTGGTCTGCTTGGCGGTTTCTCCCGTTTGCACCAATTCGCTTTTACCGCGCATGGTTTCCTTGCTGTAAGCATAGGTGTGATAGAGGTTCGACAGATTGGCGGCCACACCGATAAGGGCAGCCACTACCAGCACGGCGCTTGCCTTGAAGAATCGGGGCAACGTCTTGTTGCGCCATGCATCCTCCAAATAAGCACCGACGAAGAACAAGATGACGAAGAAGAAATAGTAGGACATCTGTATGTGGTTGGAGGTTACCTGCAAGGCCACGAACAGTGCCGTGACGATGCCTCCCGCCAACAGTTTGCCCCGATAGGCAAGAACGATGCCTGCCATCGTGGGCGGAACGTATGCCAACGTGATGAACTTCCAGATGTGCCCGGCAGATATCAAAATGAAGAAGTAGGAAGAGAATGCCCACATCACTCCGCCCAATCCCGCCAGCCATGCCGGTATGCCGAAGGCGCGCAGCAAGATGTAGAAGCCGAGCATCAGCATGAACGTCAGGCAGACGTAGTCGGGCAGAAAGAGCTGGTAAGTCTTTTGCACCCACTGCAAGGGTTTGGTAGATTCATACGAAGGAGCTATCTGATACACCGGCATTCCGCCGAACAGGGAGTTGGTCCAACGGCTGCGCTCACCCGTTTGTTCGTAGTACTCTTTGATTTCTTGTCCGGCACCGGCACCGGCGGCTGTGTCGTGTTGAAACAGGATGCGGTTCTCGATGTCCGCCGGGAAAAAGTAGGCGAAAGAAAGCAGGGCGAATGCCAGAATGGCAATCAAATCGGGTAGAATCTTCTTCATGACTGCTGTTTTATATGGTTTTGATTGAGGGTTTGCGATTGCAAAGGTACGATATTTCTTTCTGTGGTGTGTCATTTGCAATCAGCATTTTATGTATCTTTGCATCCGATTCATCTTCAATAAAGAACTTTTTTTCATGAAAATCGGGATAATCAGCGCAATGGACAGCGAGCACCGGCAGTTGGCCGGACGCTTGCAGGATAAGAAAGATACGGGCGACGCACGCTTCAAGTATATCACCGGACGCATCGGGCAAAACGAGGTGGTGTTGACGCAAAGCGGTATAGGCAAAGTGAATGCAGCCGTCGGAGCCACGGAGCTGATACGGCGCTTCAATCCCGATTGTGTCATCAGCACGGGAGTGGCAGGCGGCATAGACCCTTGCCTGAAGGTGACGGACGTGGTGGCGGGCGACCGCACGGTTTATCACGACGTATGGTGCGGCGACGGAAATGCCTACGGACAGATACAAGGCCTTCCGCTCTTTTTCGAATCGAGCGCCGTGTTGCTGCAACATGCCCTGAAGCTGAACGACGCCGGACCGGAAAGCCGTATTCATGGCGGCCTCATCTGTACGGGCGACCAATTCATCACCGAGCAATCGGGACTGGCTGCTGTGCGTACTCATTTTCCCGAAGGCATGGCGGTGGATATGGAATCGGCTGCCATAGCACAGACCTGCCACCTCTATCAAGTACCTTTCCTGAGCTTCCGCATCATCAGCGACACGCCCGGAAGCGAAGACCAGTTCTTGCAATACCTCGACTTTTGGGGCACGATGGCCGAACGCTCTTTCCATACCACGTGGGCGTTCCTGTCTTCACTGCCCGATACGCTTGCTTACTAAACTTAAAAAAATAAAGAAGAAAAAGACATGAAGAAGATTCCCAGTTTTACCATCGACCATATCCGTATGCTGCGCGGCATCTACGTATCACGCAAGGATGAAGTGAACGGCGAAGTAATCACCACCTTTGACATACGCATGAAAGAGCCCAATCGGGAACCGGCATTGGGACAGGGTGCACTGCACACCATCGAACATCTGGCGGCCACTTACCTGCGCAATGAACCGCATTGGCAGGACAAGATTATTTATTGGGGACCTATGGGATGCCTCACCGGCAATTACCTGCTGATGAAAGGCGACTTGCAACCTCAAGATATTGTAGCCTTGATGCAGGATACATTCCGTTTTGTGGCCGAATACACGGGTGAGATTCCGGGCACCACACCGGAAGACTGCGGCAACTGCCTGCTTCACGACCTCCCTATGGCCAAATGGGAGTCGGCCAAGTATCTGCACGAAGTGCTGGAGCAGATGAAAGAGGAAAACATGAAGTATCCGGAGCGGTAAAAGAAGAACAGCAGATAAGGCTTCTCATACAGGGACATTCATAGAATCCTTAGGAATAACGGAAAAGCGGGAAGCCGCATATCGAAAATGCCGCTTCCCGCTGCTGTGTCCGGCTTAGCGTTTATCCAAGCGGATTCTCACCGCCTCCCGATTCGCTGCCCGGTTGGCCTCCTCCCTGCTCTTCGCTGCCGGTGCTGAAAGCATCGTTTTTCAGGCAGGCACTGTTGGCCACGCTTCGGTCGTCTTCGCTCCGGAAGCCGATGTACACGGCCAAGGCGTCACCGCTCCATGCCGCAGGCAGGTCCAGCTGAGCCTTGCCGGCCGAGCGAGCGGCGGCATCGACATCATACACAGCCTCATTCTTCTTCTTGTTGTAGACCAGCAGCATGGCGCGGTCGGTGGCTTGCGCATCGCCCGTGCCGCTGTTGTCTTTCCACGTGTATGATGCCTTGTTCTCGGCTATGACTGCCGCGGGGTTGGCTGCGGTCGTCAGGGTGCCCCGCGTCAGCAGCACCTTGTCATAATCTATGACCGGAGTGCCTTTGGTGTCGGCCATCGCATGCTTCATGACGTACGACGTGGCCGCATTGTATTCCGATTGTCTTTTCGCATATCCCCGGTAACCGAACCGTATGAACGGTGTCATCGTTTTCAAGAAGCTATGTGTGATGATGAATTTGTTTCGCTGATACCGTTGCTTTTCCGTGTTCGCGTCTTTTACCTTCAAGGCCAATGCTCTCATGTAGCTGGTGCCCTTCCAGTTGCTGCCTACCACAGTGCCTACTTTTCCTGAAAATCCTCCGAAGATTCCTCTTGTAATTGTTCCCATAATGAAATTCTTTTTTGTGTGTGAATAAAATAAGTTTGTGTTGCCGGGGGGGATGCCTGAGAAACTTCTGCAGCAATTTCCTTACCTCCTCCGTCCGTCGTGTATCGGTGTTTGTGTTTCCGTTACGCCGGCAAAGATATGACGCATGTTTTTCTCCCGCAAATGAAAAAAGGCAAAAGCGTTCAACAAAATTTCTTTTACTTCCCAGCACGGGCTCTTTCATCTAAGAAAAAAAACCGGCCGATATTTGGAGCGACAACTTGATATGAGCCTCTTCTTTATTTTTATTTTATGAAAACATCACAAATAAAAGTCTCTCCCACTTCAGAAAAAGCGGATACGCACTTTTGCCATCTTCTTGTTTTCTTCCTGTCTATAGCGAACACCTCAACAAGAACCTGATAAGAATATGATAAGAACCTGATAAGAATATAGCAGGATGAAGATGATGAAAGAAAAATACGGTATCATAGCCTTTGCTGATTCTTTTTATCGGTTTTAAATGAAATAGTTGTGGAATAAAAACGTGCGATATGGCTGCACATTGTAAAAAAACTTTTATATATTTGTGCATAAACAGTGTAAAGTATAAAAACAGCTTTTATATTTTAAGAAACTGTTTTGAATTTATTTGCGCTATTTACTAAGGGGTATTTTTGCGGATTTTTCATCTTTCTCATGAGGAGTATAGCGGGCTATGTGACGGATGTGAAAGGAGAAAAAGACCAAAAAGAAGATTAGGAAATGCTCATAGATAACTATTTAAATAAATTCAAAACAGTTTCTAAAGGTATTATCAATTTAATGATGCGCAGATAAGATATTATGTGATATTGTAGCAAAAATGCTTGCAAAGGCTTTTGATGAGATTTGCAAACACAGAGGATACGAAGCGTCTCTACCTCTCGTCGAAGAGTGGATAAATGACGATAATCCGAATGTTATCCGTGCTGTAACAGAGGGATTGAGAATTTGGACAAGTTGCCCGTTCTTTAAAGAAAACCCATTGGTGGCTATTGCTCTAATCGCTAAGCACAAGGCACACGAAAGCGAATATCTTAGGAAATCCGTTGGAAACGCTTTAAGGGATATAAGCAAGAAGCACGCAGAATTGATCCGGCAGGAAGTGCAGCAATGGGATTTATCCTATCCTTGATTTTTGTATAATCAGGAATAATAAATTCCAATATCGGACAGCTACGAAAGGGATATTCGGCGCTGTTCACTAAGAAGGCGGCCGCTATATGGTTTTCTCATGACCGAGTTCTTCTCTGAATATCCCTTTTTATAGCCTGTTCGGATGTTAGTTGAACTCTCTCAGATAATCGTGATTCCCTGTTCCTCGCAGAGCCGCAGCCCCAAATCCTTCAGTTTGAACTTCTGAATCTTGCCGCTTCCCGTCACGGGAAAATCTTTGACGAAGAAGATGTATTTCGGAATTTTGTAGCGTGCTATCTTGCCGATGCAGAAGTCGCGCACGTCCGACTCGTGCAGGTCTGCCCCTTCGCGCAGGATGATGAAAGCCCCCACAGCCTCGCCGTATTTCTTCGACGGGATGCCTGCCACCTGCACATCCTTTATGCCTTTCAGCTGATAGAGAAACTCCTCTATCTCGCGCGGGTAGATGTTCTCTCCCCCACGGATAATCATGTCTTTGATGCGTCCGGTAATGCGATAGTTGCCGTTTTCGTCCTTGACGCCCAAATCGCCGGAGTGCAGGAAACCGTTCTTGTCTATCACCTCGGCCGTGGCTTCGGGATTCTTGTAGTAGCCCTTCATGGTGTTGTA
Source organism: Prevotella heparinolytica (assembly GCF_002998535.1). Classification (NCBI taxonomy): domain Bacteria; kingdom Pseudomonadati; phylum Bacteroidota; class Bacteroidia; order Bacteroidales; family Prevotellaceae; genus Prevotella; species Prevotella heparinolytica. The sequence continues at coordinate 2,315,588 of NZ_CP027234.1, forward strand.
GCCACGGTTGCACATCTCGCCTTGCACGCCTACGGGACACTCCTCGCCCGTTTCGGGATTGATGACCCGCACCTCGGTATGTTCAAAGTCGCTCCCCACCGTGTTACAACGCACTTCAAACGAATCGTCTATGCGTGTGGCGGTCATGCCGGGAGAGGCTTCCGTCAGTCCGTAAACGCTGGTCACCTTCATAAACATCTTCTCCTCCACCTGCTTCATCAGTTCTATCGGACAGAGGGCTCCGGCCATGATGCCGGTGCGCAGACTGCTCATGTCGAACATATCGAACATCGGGTGGTGCAGTTCGGCAATGAACATGGTGGGCACGCCATAGAGTGCCGTGCAACGCTCTTTGTGAATAGAGGCCAGCACAACCAACGGGTCGAAACGCTCCACCATCACTTGCATGCAACCGTGTGTCAGGCAGTTCATGGTGGCAAGCACCACGCCGAAACAGTGGAACAGAGGCACGCAGACGCACAACTTGTCGTCGGCGGTGAACTTCATGTGCTCGCCCGTCAGGTAGCCGTTGTTGGTGATGTTGTAGTGCGTCAGCATGACACCTTTGGGGAAGCCGGTGGTGCCCGACGTGTATTGCATGTTCACCACGTCGTGCGGGGTCACTTGGCTCTTCAGTTCATTCAGGCGGTCGTCCTCTACATTCTCGCCCAAGACCAGCAGTTCGGAAGTGTTGTACATGCCTCGATGCTTCTCCTGTCCCACGTAGACCACGTGCTTCATGTGCGGGAAGCGTTCGCTCTTCAAGCGTCCGCGCTCGCAGGTCTTCAGTTCGGGCAGCATGGTATAGGTCATCTGCACAAAGTCGCTGTCCTTTTCGCCGTTGACGATGCAGAGGGTGTGCATATCCGAGTTTTGGCACAGATACTCCAACTCCGACTGTTTGTAATTGGTGTTCACCGTCACATAGACGGCTCCTATCTTGGCGCAAGCGTAGAGCAGTGTCAACCAATCCGGAACATTGGCGGCCCAAATGCCCACATGCGTCCCTCGCTGCACGCCGATGGCGATAAGCCCCTTGGCCATGTCGTCCACACGGCGGTTGAAGCGGCTCCACGTAAAACGCAGGTTACGGTCGGAATAAACAATGTATTCTTTGTCGGGCGTAGTCTCCGCCCAATGCTCCAGCCATTGGCCGAGCGTACGTTCGTATAGCATATTTGTATGAGTGGAAAACAGGAAAGTGGAAAGCTCTTACTTTCCACTTTCTTTATATTAAATAGGTGTATAGATTACCGCAAGGATTTTGGCAGCTTTTCCTTCGAAAGCATGCACGTGGTGCGGAACAATGGAGTCGTAGTAGATGCTGTCACCTTGTTCCAGCAGATAAGTGTTCTTTCCGTAGCTTATTTCCATGATTCCTTCCATCACCATGATAAACTCTTCGCCTTCGTGCGAGGAAAGCACAAAGTCGCTGTCGTTGGTGGCTGCCACGTCGATGATGAATGGCTCCATGTGGCGGTCGGCCTTCGACTTGGAGAGCGAATGATAAACCATGTGACGGCGGCTCTGTATGGCATTGTTGGAGAAACTGATGCTGTTCTGCGACTCGTCTTTGCGGCATACTACGGGGCCGTTTTCGTCCTGATCGTCGAGGAATGTACCCAACCTCACCCCCAGCACACGTGCTATCTTGATAAGAGGAGCCAACGACGGAAGGTCGATGTTGCGTTCTATGCGTTCAATCTGTTCGATGGCAAGCCCCGAACGTTGTGCCAGTTCTTCCATACTGATGGACTGGTTTTCGCGGAGAGTTTTTATTTTCTCTCCTACAATCTTGCTGGTATCCATAATGAAGCGTTTACGGTCTGAAAAGTTATGAATTATAGTTGTTGAACCGCAAAAATAAGGGAAACTTTTACTTATTGCAACATTCTGAGGGGAAAAAGTTGGGTTTATACGAAAACAAGGGAAGAAAGGTATCCCCTTTTCCCCTTGTTCGGTTTTCCCATTCTCCAAGAGAGCACTCCCACCCATCCGCATAAAACGAAAGTTGGGAAATATAAAGTTTCATCTTCGCCTCCAACATCCAGTGCTTCACACAAACAAAAAGAGGAAAACTCTCTTTCCGAGAATTCTCCTCTTTTTAATGCTTTCGTCGCAAGTAAAATTACTTACGCAAGCCAAGTTCTTTGATTATGGCGCGATAACGTTCGATGTCGCGGTCCTTCAGGTAGTTCAGCAACGCACGGCGTTTACCTACCAACATAGTCAAAGCTCTTTCAGTGCTATAATCCTTTCTGTTGAGCTTCAGGTGCTCAGTCAGATGGGCAATACGGTAGGAAAACAAAGCTATCTGAGACTCAGCTGATCCAGTATCAGAGTTAGACTTTCCGTATTTGCCGAAGATTTCTTGCTTTTTAGCAGCGTCTAAATACATAATTGTTTAATTAAAAAGTTATTATGATTATTCCCTTTCGGGGCTGCAAAGATAGATATAATCTTTTATATTGCAATGATATTCAGCTTTTTTCTTCTATGTATCTGCATATATGATGCAAAATTCGTACCTTTGCACCGCAAAAACAGGCCCCATAGATGCGAACGGCAAATGAAATCGTATCGGCTTTCTGCATAGCCTGTCTTTGCCTTAATTAATAGGTATTATATGCAAAACATTAGGAACATTGCAATTATTGCCCATGTGGACCATGGGAAAACAACGCTCGTTGACAAGATGCTTCTGGCCGGAAACCTCTTCCGAAGCAACCAAAGCACAGGTGAATTAATGCTGGATAACAACGACCTTGAACGTGAACGAGGCATAACGATTCTTTCTAAAAATGTCTCTATCAATTATAAAGACACCAAGATTAACATCATCGACACTCCGGGACACAGCGACTTCGGAGGCGAAGTGGAGCGCGTGCTGAATATGGCGGACGGATGCATCTTGCTCGTAGATGCCTTTGAAGGCCCTATGCCGCAAACGCGCTTCGTACTCCAGAAGGCTTTGCAAATCGGATTGAAGCCTATTGTGGTGGTGAACAAGGTGGACAAACCGAACTGCCGCCCCGAAGAGGTCTATGAAATGGTGTTCGACTTGATGTTCAGCTTGGATGCTACCGAAGAACAGCTGGACTTCCCCGTTGTCTATGGCTCGGCCAAGAACAACTGGATGAGTACGGACTGGCAGCATCCTACCGACAACATCTATCCGTTGCTGGACTGCATTTTGGAGAATATCCCCGCTCCCGAGCAATTGGAAGGTACGCCGCAAATGTTGGTAACCTCTTTGGACTATTCTTCTTATACCGGGCGTATTGCCGTGGGACGTGTGCACCGCGGCACATTGAAGGAGGGCATGAATGTCTCTTTGGTGAAGCGTGACGGAAAGGTGTTGAAGTCTAAAATCAAAGAGCTGCACACCTTCGAGGGCATGGGACGTGTGAAAGTGCAGGAAGTATCTTCCGGCGACATCTGCGCACTGGTAGGCATAGAGGGCTTTGAAATCGGAGATACCGTATGCGATTACGAGAATCCGGAGGCATTGCCGCCTATCGCCATCGACGAACCTACCATGAGCATGCTTTTCACCATCAACGATTCTCCGTTCTTCGGCAAAGAAGGCAAGTTCGTCACTTCACGCCACATACACGACCGCTTGATGAAAGAGCTGGACAAGAACCTTGCACTCCGCGTAAACAAAAGCGAGGAAGACGGCAAGTGGGTTGTTTCGGGCCGCGGCGTGCTCCATCTGTCCGTGCTGATTGAAACCATGCGCCGCGAAGGATACGAATTGCAAGTGGGACAGCCGCAGGTTATCTTCAAGGAGATAGACGGCGTGAGATGCGAACCTATCGAAGAGTTGACCATCAATGTGCCCGAAGAATACTCCAGCAAGATGATTGACATGGTGACGCGCCGTAAAGGTGAAATGGTGAAAATGGAGAGTACCGGCGAACGTGTCAACCTTGAATTCAACATGCCCTCGCGCGGCATCATCGGCCTGCGCACGAACGTGCTGACCGCTTCGGCCGGTGAAGCCATCATGGCACACCGCTTCAAAGAATACCAGCCTTATAAGGGGGATATTGAACGCCGCACCAACGGTTCTATGATTGCCATGGAGGCAGGTACGGCTTTCGCCTATGCCATCGACAAGTTGCAGGATCGCGGCAAGTTCTTCATCTTCCCGCAAGATGAAGTATATGCCGGTCAGGTAGTGGGCGAGCATTCGCACGACAACGACTTGGTGGTGAACGTCACGAAGTCCAAGAAACTGACAAACATGCGTGCCAGCGGTTCCGATGAAAAGGCCCGCCTGATTCCGCCCGTTCAGTTCTCTTTGGAAGAGGCGCTGGAATACATCAAGGAAGACGAGTATGTAGAAGTCACTCCGAAATCCATGCGCATGCGCAAGGTGATTCTGGATGAAACGGAGCGCAAACGTGCCAACAAAAACTGAAATTAGAATCCATACACGATACTCCGGATCGTTTCAGATTTTCTTGAAATCATGTACCTTTGCAGTATCTGCAAAAAAGGTTGGAAAAAACGATGAATAAGATAGATTCCGTATGCGTATATTGTGCATCGAGCACAAAGATAGACCCTGTTTATTTCGATGCCGCCCGCGAGCTGGGCACTTTGCTGGGCAGGAAGCATCTCCGCCTGATTAACGGAGCGGGAAACATGGGACTGATGTCGGCCGTATCGGATGCCGCACTTCGTGCGGGAGGAGAAGTGACGGGCGTCATTCCCCGGTTCATGGTGGAACAGGGATGGCATCATACGGGACTCACACAGCTCGTCGAAGTAGAAAGCATGCACGAACGAAAGAGAACGATGGCCGACCTGAGCGATGCCGTCATTGCACTGCCCGGCGGATGCGGCACATTGGAAGAACTGCTGGAAATCATCACTTGGAAACAACTGGGGCTGTATCTGAACCCGATTGTCATCCTGAACACCAAGAACTACTTCGACCCTCTGCTCGATATGCTCGGCAAAGCGGTGGAAGAAAACTTCATGCGTACGCAGCACGGCGCCATCTGGCACACGGTACAAACACCGCAAGAGGCAATCGAGCTGATACATACACTGCCGTTATGGGATGCTTCCATCCGTAAATTCGCCGCGATATGATAGGGATGTTGATGGCTTGGGCAACGGGGGTAACAGGAGGAATTCCCCTTCCATATTCTCCGCGGATGGACGACGGCATCACCGTCATCCTTTTGTGTTGCTTCTTCCTGTCGGCTTATGTCCTGTCTCGCAGCCGCAAGTTCCTGTTTCAGTTAGTGAAAGACTTTCTGCTTCATCGCGAACGCACCAGCATATTCGCTACTTCCACGGCAGCCGACATGCGCTATATGTTGTTGCTGATTCTGCAAACTTGCGTGCTTGGCGGCGTGTGCATCTTCAATTATTTCAATGACGCGCAGCCGGAACTTGTACATCATATTTATCCCGGAATCTTGCTAAGCATATATATCGGGATATGTGTTTTTTATCTGGTGACAAAATGGCTGCTTTACTCCTTACTGGGTTGGATTTTTTTTGACGAAAGCACCACATCGCTTTGGTTGGAATCTTATTCCACGCTGCTTTATCATCTTGGTTTTACCCTCTTCCCGTTTAGTTTATTCATTGTTTATTTTGATTTGAATCTGCATTCGGCAATAATAATCGGCCTCATTTTGGTCTTTTTTGCTAAAATATTGATGTTCTACAAGTGGATAAAGCTTTTTTGTCATGATTTACATGGCGGTTTGCTTTTAATTTTATACTTTTGTGCCCTTGAAATCATCCCTTGTCTGGTTTTATATCAAGGCATGGTGCAATTAAACGATTATTTGATAATAAAATTTTAGGACGTTGAAAATTAAGAAAGTACTTGTGTCGCAGCCTAAACCGGCATCGGAGAAATCTCCCTACTACGACATCGCCGAAAAGTACGGTGTGAAAATAGATTTTCGCCCGTTCATCAAAGTGGAGAGCCTTTCAGCGAAAGAATTCAGACAGCAGAAAGTTGCGATCCTCGATCATACCGCCGTTATTTTCACTTCGCGTCATGCTATCGACCATTTTTTTCATCTTTGCGGCGAGTTACGCGTAACAATCCCCGAAACCATGAAGTACTTTTGTGTGACGGAGGCTGTTGCTTTGTATATACAGAAGTATGTGCAATATCGCAAGCGTAAAATCTTCTTTGGCAGTACAGGAAAAATAGACGATTTGATACCGGCCATCGTAAAGCACAAAACGGAAAAGTACTTGGTACCCATGTCGGATGTACATAATGATGACATCAAGAACATACTGGACAAGCACAAGATTCAACATAGCGAAGCGGTGATGTATCGCACCGTCAGCAACGACTTCGGGGCAGACGAAGCGTTCGACTATGACATGCTGGTATTCTTCAGTCCGGCCGGTGTGACTTCTTTGAAGAAGAACTTCCCGGATTTCGACCAAAAAGAAATCAAAATCGGCACGTTCGGTTCTACCACGGCACAGGCTGTCCGCGACGCCGGACTTCGTCTGGATTTGGAAGCTCCCAGCGTACAAGCACCTTCGATGACGGCGGCACTCGATATGTTTATCAAAGAGAACAACAAAGGGAAGTAACCCTCATTGTTACGGATAACAGATTACGAACCACAGATTACGGCGGCATAGTGTGTGAAGACAATCGTGCATGCGTAATTCGTGGTTCGTAATTTGATTTTATAACCTATTGTAATTCTAAAAAAAGTGGCAAATACCCTGTGCAAATCCGAAAGGTTGGATAAAAAGAAAGTGATAGAGAAGATGTTTGCGGGCGGCTCGCATTCGTTTTCTATTTTCCCTTTGCGCGTGGTGTATCTGCAGGTAGAGGAACTGGAGGCTACCGCTTCCATCTTGGTCAGCGTTTCAAAACGCCGTTTCAAGCGCGCGGTGAAACGCAACCGTGTGAAACGCCAGATACGCGAAGCCTATCGCGTCAACAAGCACAAGTTGCTGAGCGTGCTGGCCGAAAAACAATGCCGTCTGGCCATTGCCTTCATCTATCTTTCCGATCGCCCGGAGGATTCTTCTGTCATTGAAAACCGCGTAAAGACGGCCTTGGCACGCATTGCCGAGAAAGTAACGACCTCGGAGCCATGAAAAGAGCACTTTCATATCTGCTGTTGCTTCCCATTTATTTTTATCAGAAGTTCATCTCGCCCATGACCTCCCCATCATGCCGCTTCACTCCCACCTGCTCGCAATATGCCGTGGAGGCCATCAAGAAACACGGACCTTTCAAAGGGCTTTATCTGGCAGTGAGACGCATTCTGCGCTGCCATCCTTGGGGAGGTTCCGGTTATGACCCTGTGCCATGAACATCCCTATCGACATACATACGCACCGGCTGCCGCAAACCTTCGGAAAGGCAATCGTAAACTGCGAACCCGAAACATTTCTTCCGCAGAAAGAAGGATGGTACTCGGTCGGGATACACCCTTGGAGCATCACCGCACCCTATGCTTGCCGGAATAATTCCCCTACCCCAAATCTCATCGTGAGCGAACGCATGAATCGTCTTGAGACACAGGTGTGCCATCCCCTCGTATTGGCTGTGGGCGAGGCAGGACTGGACAAGCTGGCAGACGCACCCATGACCTTGCAGCTGGAAGTGTTCGAACGTCAGGCTCGCTTAGCAATGGAGGCAGACAAACCTTTGGTTATTCATCTGGTGAAAGCCACCGACGAGCTGTTGGCACTGAAGCACACCTTGCGTCCTACCAATCCGTGGATTATTCACGGCTTCCGTGGCAAGGCGGCACTCGCCGAAGAATATCTGCGACACGGCTTCTTCCTTTCATTCGGAGAGAAATACCGGGAGGAGGCGCTTCGTCTGATGCCGGCCCACCGATTGTTCATCGAAACGGACGAAAGCGATGTCTCCATTGACGAGCTGTATGCACGGGCTGCTACCGTGCGAGGTGTCCCCTCCTCTGAACTCAAAAACTCTGTGGAAGAAAATGTTATCAAACTCTTTTTTAAACAATAAGAGTTTGTTTCTTCAATAAAGTGTCGTACTTTTGCGAAAATAATTAATAAAGACAATCATTCGATGAATTTTGTAGAAGAACTAAAATGGCGTGGAATGGTGCACACGATGATGCCGGGCACCGAAGAATTATTGGCTAAGGAACAGGTTACGGCTTATGTAGGCATCGACCCTACTGCCGATTCTTTGCACATCGGTCACCTATGCGGAGTGATGATGTTGCGCCATTTCCAGCGTTGCGGACACAAGCCTTTGGCACTTGTGGGAGGTGCAACCGGTATGATAGGCGACCCTTCGGGCAAATCGGCCGAACGCAACTTGCTGGACGAAGAAACCCTCCGTCACAATCAGGAATGCATCAAGAAGCAACTGGCCAAGTTTCTCGATTTTGAGAGCGACGCTCCCAACAGGGCGGAACTGGTGAACAACTATGACTGGATGAAGGACTTCACTTTCCTTGATTTTGCCCGCAATGTAGGCAAGCATATCACCGTGAACTACATGATGGCAAAGGAATCCGTACAGAAACGTCTGAACGGTGAAGCACGCGACGGTCTTTCGTTCACGGAATTCACTTATCAGCTGTTGCAAGGCTACGATTTTCTGCATTTATATGAAACCAGAGGCTGCAAGCTCCAGATGGGCGGTTCGGACCAATGGGGCAACATCACTACCGGCGCCGAACTGATTCGCCGTACCAATGGCGGTGAAGTGTTTGCCTTGACTTGTCCGTTGATTACGAAAGCCGATGGCGGCAAGTTCGGAAAGACAGAATCAGGGAATGTTTGGCTCGATCCCCGCTACACCTCTCCTTACAAATTCTATCAGTTCTGGCTCAACGTCAGCGACGAAGATGCGGCACGCTATATCAAGATTTTCACCTCATTGTCGAAAGAAGAGATAGAAGCCTTGACGACGGAACATGCCGAAGCCCCTCACTTGCGTGCGCTTCAAAAGCGTCTGGCAAAGGAAGTCACCATCATGGTGCACTCCGAAGAAGACTACAATGCCGCGGTAGATGCCTCAAACATCCTCTTCGGCAATGCCACTTCCGAGGCCTTGAAGAAGTTGGACGAAGACACGTTGCTGGCTGTGTTCGAAGGCGTTCCCCAGTTCGAGGTGTCTCGCGGCGCACTGTCGGCAGGCGTAAAGGCTGTGGACTTCTTTGTGGATAATGCGGCTGTATTCGCCTCCAAAGGCGAGATGCGCAAACTGGTGCAAGGTGGCGGTGTTTCCTTGAACAAAGAGAAGCTAACCGCTTTCGACCAAACGATTACAGCAGCCGATTTGCTGGACGGAAAGTATTTATTGGTGCAGCGTGGAAAGAAAAACTACTACCTGATTATCGTCAAATAAGGAGAGAATAGAAAAAATAGTCCCGGAATATTTGGATATTTCGGTACAGACCTCTATCTTTGCACCGCTTTTTAACAGAAAGCGTATAAGTTTGGACTATGGTGTAATGGTAGCACAACAGGTTTTGGTTCTGTTTGTCCAGGTTCGAATCCTGGTAGTCCAACTTCTTGTAATCAGGCCTTGAAAGATTACTCTTTCAAGACCTGATTATTTTTTGCCAGTCTGCAATTAATAGCCAGCATTATGGAAGTGTGGCATAAAAAATGAAATAATAATTAGAACGATAAAAGATATGGAGTACACAAAAGATCAGAAAATGGCCATGTCCAAAGTATTACTGGACATCGTAAGTGTTGACGAGCATATTGATGCCCGAGAGACTATGTATTTCGAAAGCATTAAGCAAGTGCTTCAATTGACAACCCAGGATCATTTCGACATCTTGCATCTCAACACTCTTAAATGCTTAAGCATCATAAAATCAATGACAATTGAGCAAAAAACTGAATTTGCCACAATGATGCGCAAAATGATCATAGTGGATGAATATATTGACCCTAATGAGGCCACTTCCTTTTACGATATATGCGAGTTTATTCATATTAATGGAATCGGTTTAACGATGGATTAATTGTTTTATGTTATGAATACAGGACTGTCAAACTCGTGCGCCAATGAAGACTTTATCAAGAAGTTACAAAGAGAGCGCACAGATTATAAATATGCATCCCAGGTTAGGACTATAGCAAAGTCCCTAATTCAATTATCTGTAGGTATCTATACCGAACCCGAAAGGTTCGTATACGAATTGCTTCAGAACGCTGTCGATGCTTTTACAGATACTGGTAATGACTCACTAGAGATACTTATCAAGGCAGAACAAGACAGGTTCATTTTCATGCATAACGGAAAGCCTTTCAATGAAAAAGATGTTGAGGGCATATGTGATGTAGGTAATGGAACGAAAGCAAATGACAGCAATAAAATTGGCTATAAAGGCATTGGATTCAAATCTGTATTCATGCCATCTGTAAACCATGTTAGCATTATTAGCGGCCAATATTGCTTTGAATTTGATAAACAAAAGGCTCGCTCACTTATGCCTAACTTCCCTCCAAGCGAGGGAGTCCTAGGCCCTGATGATGTTCCTTGGCAGGTAATACCTATTGATGCGCCCCAGCTTCATGATTTTCGTGAAACAGGATTCAATGTTATTACTATTGTCTATACCAATGAAGCCGATAAGATTGGGAGCCGGATAGAAGATTTGTTCTCCGATTTACAGTTCTTGTTGTTTTTGAGAAGTAATAATGTTAATATTCGCTTTGAACGAAATGGACGTCATATCTTTAGTGTCGGAAAAAAGCAAAACAATGACACGAGTGACTGTACACAAAATGTGACATTATTGAAGAATAGTCAGGAGCAGAGTAACTGGATGCTTTTCACTAAGGACGTCGAAGTCCCTTCTGAGGTTAAAGCCGCTCTCGAGCATGATTTCAATACACCCGATAAATTAAAGGGTGCAGATAAGGTTGAGATCTCCTTTGCTGTACAGATAGAGGGTGACGAAGTCGTTCCATTAAAGAATACTTCTGTATTCACATTCTTACCCACGTCCTACCGTGGATTGCGTCAACCATTTTTAATCAATTCAAACTTTATTACTGATGCTGGACGACAACAACTGCATCAAGAGAGTGAATGGAACAAACTTATTTTCAAGAAGATACCCGAACTTTATTTATCTTTCGTTTCACAGTTCTCAAAGAAGTTTGCCAATTATACGAAGGTATTACCAACTGTATATCCAGACAATGATACACTGGTCAGTGTGTATCGTAGTGAATTGAAAAAGGCCTTTGAGATCATTGCATTTGTACCAAACCGCAATGAAGATCGTCTTTTAAAACTTGGAGAAGTATTGATTGATAAGACCGGTATCTCGAAAGGTATTATTCCCGTTGAGAGGATGCTGGCATATTTAAATAGCAAAAAGAGCTCGCGTTTCACTGAAGACAATTTTGTTGATAATGATGAAATTGTTGAATATGCCCATAATTTAATCAACCTGTTTGACAGCGAAGAGTTGATCAAACTCCTTGCTGATAAAGCTACCACAGCGAGCATCTCTGTTAATGATGATATTAAGTTGATCCGTTTCTTATACGATTATTTTCAGAAACCGGAGAACACGTTTGATTTTTATAAAGACTCCCTTGCTGATACTTCTATCCTCTATGATGAGGATGGTGAATTTCGAAGATTTAATGTGCTTTTCTTCCCTTCAAATATCAAGGATCTATACGAGGAAACTTCAAGTGTATCAATATTAAATGGAGATATTTATGATACCATCAAGAATAATTCATCAATGGTATCCTGGTTGAAATCTCTAGGGATGAGGGATTTGTCTAACATGTCCTTTGTAGAGTATTTATATGACCATCCAGAACACATTACAACTGCAAATGCATTATCAATTGGCAGATTCCTATTTAGCGTATGGAAAAAGGAAAACTTTTTAGAGAATGAATCAAACGCTGAAAAGACAAAGAACTTATGTTTTCTGTCTAAAGACGGTCAATTACAGCCAATCTGTAACCTCTATTTGGGAAGCATATATCGGCCAGATGATGATATGGAAATTGTCAATCCACGAACTGATTTGTATATTTCGGAAGATTATCCAGAAGGAAGTGATGTCGATGATTGGGCTTATTTTTTGAAGAAGTGTGGAGTTATTTACAAAATCGGTATTTCAGAAAAGGATTATACTAATAACGAACTAGGATTCAATTTTATAAGAGAAACAGAAAATTCATTTACAGATTGTCCGCACCATTATAGTGGATATTGTGGATATAAAAACCCCATTGTAAATATACATTTCCGTGTTTCATATTTCACATTCGTTGACTTTAACAACCCTAATTATGAAATTGACAAGTTTATTTTCTCTAAAGTATTATCTACGAATCGCAACGAATGGAGTTGCAATGACAAAGTATATGGGAAGATCTCTTTTTGGGGAAGCAGAGTTGAAAGAAATTTAAGTGAGTTTGCACCTTATGAATATAAAAGTCGATATAAATCTTTCCTCGAATACGTAATAGCGAATGAGCAAAAGTTCCCCACTACACTGGGTACATCTGCCACTCCCACTGAAGTCTACATTAACAATCCGGCTACAGTAGAATTAGCCGGCAAATATCTGCCGATTTTGGCGATTGACACAAAAGTGCATGAGAGCTGGCGATCTATCCTTCCTTTTAAAATGAACCTGACAATAGAAGATCTGTTGGCTATTCTGGAAGGAATCTCAATTGATGATGATGAAGACAAGGATGCAAAAAAGGAACGCATATCCAAAATTTATCGCGAAATAATTGATAGAGACGAACAGGACTCTCCAAGTATTAGAGAATGGGCGGAAACTCACAGGATTCTTTCGCATTCCGGGGATTTTCTTCCAGCCTCAAAGTTGACTTATATCACAGTCGATGGCTTTAAAAATAGTGAAAACAAGGTATACTGCGAAAAGATAGGTAAAGATAATCGAGAAAAGTTGCTCCAACTGCTTAGAACATTTGGCGTTCAAGTTATCACGCAAAAAGATATTACTACAGAATTTACTAATTCTGTTGAAAACGAAGAACTGAAAACAAAATTGTTGAAGAAGTTACAATACCTTGCTGTATTGCGTGATAATTCGAAATTAGATTTCGAAGAAAAGAAAGCAGAACTGGAAAGTAAGATTCAGAAAACGCTTTTTTTCAAATGTGATTCTATAACTTTGACATATGGCGTAGATAAGGATACCATTTCAAAGTCCACGTTCTCTAAGGGAGACAGCTTTTATTATACTGGCAGGATTACACCTGCACTTATGGAGCCGCTGTTATCACCTCTATGTAGTCATCTTAACTTAGGAAGCAGTAATGACAGCAAATTGATGGTGATTCTTATAACTGACGATCATCAATCTCTTGTTGATTATCTCGCAGACTGCGGCTACGACGTAAGCAAGTTAATCGAACCTTCAGTTGAATTGACCGTTAATAAAAGCGGTGCTAGTGGACCGCAAGAAATCACCATGCCCACAGAAGAGGTGGACGTGCGCGAATTAGGAAATGTTGAGACAGAAAAGCAGAAAGAAATCAATAAGGAGGCTCGTATTCACACCAAGCCTTACCTCGCTGCACATGGTTATGATGTTTCCCAATGGATACCAGAGACATCACTTTCAGATTTAGTCGGAGTCATCAAAGATTCTGACGGCAACCCCATCAATGTTGTGGTCCGCAGTGCGAAACAACGTTATATTTATCTTTCAGCATCATCATTTGAGATATTAATGTCGAATCCTAATAATCTACTCATAGTAGAAAACAATCAAGGCATCCGACCGGTAACGTTTGAGGAATTATTCGGAAACGACTCCAATGTCAATCTAGTATTTGATGCACGCCATACGCCTAGAGAGTATTTCCAGGCACTTGCGGTTATATTCAAATACGTCAAGAACACCAAATTTATAGTTAGAGACCCACACTACTCCGCATACGAAGAGATAAAGGGATTTGGTTTGGAGAAGAAAAATGATGGAACAATACTAATTGCTACAAACGAAGATATTTAATTATGCAGTATACAAGAGAACAGCAGGAAAAGTTCCTTGATGAGGAGCTGTCTGCAATATCAGAGAAATATATAAAACTAATTAGCAAGAAGGCCGTTGCTTTGATGGAGAGTGGCGAAGTGTTCGTCTCTCAATATTTAAAAATGGACGAAAAAGGATGTGCCATCTTGAAGATGCGTAATTCTCGGGGACTGCCTAGAAAGGGAGACTACTTTTGCGCCGCTTTATTCATTGGTGAGATGTGTAAGTTCAAGAATTGGAGGGACAATTCATGGGCTGATTTGAGGCGTAAGTACCAAAAGGAGTTTTCGGAGGTATACTGTGCTTGGCTTGGGAAAACAGATGATCCTGATTTTTCTTTTGTAGGCATTAAGGGAATTACTCTGGAACTTGCTAACGAGCTTAAATCTGAGTGCATCCTCGTCCTTGGGCCTCAGGAACCGCCGATTAAGTATTACCAGAATCTAATCAGCATAGTTCGTTCAGAACCTACTGATAGTGTCGTTGGGAAAATGATGGATTATGATCGACAGATAGTTGAATGGAGTCCTGTTAAACTGACCGCTAAAAACAGTACTGGTGATTTCTTTCTTGGGCAACTTTCTTTAACTGACGAGATTGTTGTCCAAGGGCCTCCAGGTACTGGCAAAACATATAAAATGGCAAGCTTGATTGCTGGTCTTCCAGAAAATGCCAGCGTTCTTGTAACAGCACTAACAAATCGAGCATTGATGGAGTTGGCTGGGAAAGATTCATTAAAAAAGATGCTTGAAGATGGAAGGGTTTTCAAAACTAGCCTAACCACGGATGAGCAGAAAGAAATTCCCAATCTTCAGAGAATCGACGGAACTGATATCCATTGTATTCCAGGAAATCTTTCTCTGGCAACTTTTTATGCGGCTTCAAATTGGGCCAAAATGATAATTGACCAGCCTCCTTTTGATTACGTCATTATGGATGAAGCCAGTCAAGGATTCTTTGTAATGGTCTGTGCAGCAAAGAAATTGGGCAAGAAGGTTATCTGGATTGGAGACCAATGCCAGATGCCCCCAGTCATCAACATGAACCCGGATAAATTATTAGAGAAGAATTGGAGACCGCTTTCGTCTGGATTCAAAACTCTTTGCGAGAACTTCTCTTTTCCGAGTTATTTGCTGGGTGATACATATCGCCTCTCAGAAAGGGCATGTGCATTTACTGGCATTTTCTACAATGGCGCATTACGTTCAGTCGCAGACAAACATAATGATTTGCCTGTTGCGAATCTTTCCTCAGGTGGTGGCCCATCACTTTTGATGCTTCCTCTTGAATCAGGAAATCGTGCGCCAGATAATATGATTGACCAGGTTCTAACTATGGTTCGGGCTATCCTTGCATACAACTCTAAGTTAGAGATAGCCATTCTTTCAAAGTTTAGAGCCACGGTTAAGAATATGCAGCGTGCATTTATCAACCACTATGGAGAGCAAAAGAATGTCTTAATTGATACTGTTGAAAGGGTGCAAGGACTTACTTGTGATGTCTGTTTCTTTTGCATTCCAAATGATTTGCAGTATATGTCTCTAGAAAAGACATTATTCAATGTGGCGACAAGCCGCTCCATATTCAACACAGTCATCGTATGTGATGAAAACATGTTGAACACGGTCAATATGGATAATGATGTGCGTAATTATTTAGAACGGGTTAAATCGAATGCTGTTCCTAAAATTGAAAAAACTGAAGAAGACGATGACCAAAAGCCGAGACTTAAGGTGCTTGGAAAGATAGATCCCTCTTTGCTTGAGTGAAAGAAAAAGGAAATCAGCAAACTTAAACGAAATTACTATGTGATAGATACGAATGTGTTTGTAGATTGTTCTGATATTATCAGTAAGATTGATAAGAAATACCCGATTATCTTGTCTGCGAAAGTAACAGACGAACTTGACAAAATGAAGATAAAATTGGATGAACAAAAGAAAAAGAATGCAGAGAAGGCTCTTAGATTATTAAATATAGAAAAGAACCATGAACTCTTTTATGAATTTGATGATACATCTTTGCTTCCTGAGGATTTTGATAAAAAATCTCCAGATAATATGATTATGTCCGTTGCTTTGAAATACAAATCCGAGAACCCGATAATGCTAACTTCGGATAATGGTTTGCAGCTAAAATGTAAGATTCTTGGCATTGCGACTGTATCATTAAGAAACTTCCTGAAAAGGTAATGGGCAAAACAATTAAATCCAAAGTGCAAAATTCGCACTTTGGGGACTATGATGACGAGAGAAAGATTATATGTATCACAGAAGATTACTAAGAGATATGAAGGATAAAAGAATTTATGGTATTTCGGTCCAAAGATTAAGGCCATGAGGCTGGAACGTGGGCTTAGGCAGCGCCATCTGGCGGAACTCTTGGAAACGGATATGCCGATGTATAGCAAGATGGAACTGGGTGCAAGGCGTGTTCGTCGCGACATGATACCCAAGTTGGCCGAATTGTATAAAGTTAATGAACACGAGTTAACGACTCTTTGGCTGGCCGATGCGGTATATGCCACATTGAAGGCTAAGGATAAAGCCTTGCAATTGGATGCCATTGATCTGGCAAAAGAGTATTTCAAAGCTGATGAAAGTCTGTAGTTTTATCCATTGCGCTTCTCGAATATTTGTTTTCGCAGTCTCACAAGATTGCGAAAACTTGTATAAAATGGTGTCGAACTCAACCCGATTGTTTTCGCATTGTTTTCGCAAAACGAAAAATCAGCAACTCGAATTTCTTCTAAGTTGCTGATTTTCAGTGTGGACCAGCCTGGGCTTGAACCAGGGACCTCCAGATTATGAGTCTGTTGCTCTAACCAACTGAGCTACAAGTCCGATGTATCCTTCTACGGATAGCGGGGACAAAAGTAGTGTTTTCCATTGAAATATGCAAGAATTTCGCTTAAAAAAGAAAAACACACCAAAAACAGCCTTGCGAAAAAGACCGGTAAAATATACCAGCAACTCCTCAGAACTTATAGATTCTTTTAGGATTCTTAGGAAACCAGCCTTTTTTTACCCGCTCTTCCTGCTCGAACACTTCTTTGATGCTCCAGAAGGAAGAGAAAGCGAATACGCCCAACAGAGAAGCAACCATAATATTCTCCGTGCAAAGAGAAGCTATGACGCCGCCGATGCCGAGCAGAAGGAAAATCCACCAACATTTGGTGCCCAAATGATATTCGGCTTTTACAACTATGGGATGAAACAGTCCGATAATGATAAATGTACAGATACCGATGACAAGACCAGACAGATGATATTCGTTCAAGAAATCCATTATTGTTTGCTATTGACTATAAGCTGATGACAAATCACTTATAACTCTTTTTTATTTCTCAGGACAAATAGGAATTTCTTTCTTGATGCTTTGCTCCAAGGATATCAGTGTCTCTGTGGCTGTCACACCCGGAATTTCTTGCATTTTGTTATTCAGCAAGTCCATCAGATGTTCGTTGTCGCGGGCATACACTTTGGTCAACATGGTGTATGTGCCTGTGGTGAAGTGGCATTCTACGATTTCGGGAATCTTGTTCAGCTCGGCAACCACCGTTTTATACATGGAACCTTTTTCCAACTTGATTCCCACGTACGTACAGGTTCTGTATCCAAGGGACTTGGGGTTTACATGATAGCCTGATCCAACAATAACCCCAAGATCAATCAAACGCTGTACGCGCTGATGAATGGCAGCACGTGATACTCCACATTCGGCAGCTACGTCTTTGAAAGGAATACGGGCATTTTGGGAAATGATTTCCAGAATCTGCCGGTCAAGATTGTCTATTTTTTCCATAATAGTAAATAAGTAAAGTTTTATTCTTATCAAATAGTAAGCAAATATAGGACTTTATTTTAATTTATCTATAAAAACGAAAGGAAAAATGAGTAAAAGTGACAAATATGTGAGATAATTCAATAAGATACACTTACTTCTATTCCTTCTTTCTTTATCAGGGCTGCAATGCGATCCAGCTCTTCGTGTGTGGCTTTCCGTAAGTCTTGACCGGGTGTTTCGCGGTCGATGGTATAAATCATCACTTGACGAGGGGCTATCTCCTTCACTGCTTCCAGCCAAGGAAGAACGTATTTGTCCGAGGTATTGTCCATATTCTTGCCTGCGTAGCTGCCTTTCAGGAACATGGCCTGTATGATGCAGTTGCCCTTGAAGGCTTTCATACCTTCGATGATTTTATTCACGGAATAAGAACCGGTTGGACGGTCGAGTTCGCGGATGTAAGCCTCGTCCACCGTGTCGAGCTTCAGGATGTTGTTATCCACCTTATTTAAGGCGTCGAACACGGCAGGCTTATGGATAAAGGTGGAGTTGGTCAGAACGCTTACCTTGGCATGTGGGAAATAGCGGTCGCGCAGGGTCAGCGTGTCTTCTATGATCTCGGGGAAGCGGGGATGAGCGGTAGGCTCACCGTTTCCGGCAAAGGTCAGCACATCGGGCGCAGGGCCGTTCTGTCGCATGTTCTGCAGGCGCGCTTCGAGGGCGGCACGTACCTCCTCGCGCGTGGGAAACTGCTGTTTAGGGCGACGGTCGGCATTGAAGCCGCATTCGCAATAAATACAGTCGAAAGTGCACACCTTGCCGTCGGCAGGCAACAGATTGATTCCCAATGATACTCCCAAACGGCGGGAATGAACGGGACCAAATATGGGAGAAGGATAAATGACCGTCATCGTTAGCGTATGATTTGATGAATTATTATTTTGACCTGAATGAACCTGAGGCAAGAGCAAATATAGTGAATAAATGGAACAACGGATGGAAATCCGCCTAAAACTTGACTCTAAGCTGCATCTGCAAGTCTGCCTTGCGATGGCTGTCTATCTGTTCGTTGCCTGAACCGATGGTCTCGCGGTCGCCGTAAACGGTCTGTCCGAACTTGGCAAGAAACATAAAGGCCTTGCCCACGTCGTAACGGAGAACAGCGGAATAACGCCAGCCTCTGCCGGAGAAAGACGGCGTAGAAAAGGTGTACAGCAAGCCTCTTTCAGCGGCATATATGCGCGAATCGTAATCGTCCGTATCAAAATAAGTGGCTTGCAAGGCAAGCGACAAGGGGAAGGAAGAAGGAGAGTAGGCGCAAGACAGTGTGAACTGATATCCGTCTTTCCCATCGAAGTGATAGCCTGCTTTGTCTTGCTGACGAAAATGATTGTAGTCGATCGTGGTGCGGAATGTAAAGCTCCCCGGCGCATAGGACAGCCTATACCGAAACCGATGATGGCGTATGGGCGACGTAACTGCACCGCCGCTGCCCGTCACGTCTCTTTCCTTCCGCTTATATCGATGATTAAGATACATGGACAGATTGCGCCGGGGCGAATAGGATGCCTGAAACATGACATCCGTTCCTTGCGACGGCTTGCTGATGCGGTACTTCCACCAAGGAAAGGAAAACATGTCTATCGAAGCGAAGAACCTCCAACGGGCAAAGGGAGCAGTTTCTGCCGCCAGATACCAACCGTTCTCGTTTTGCGGTGCGCTGCTTTCGGCAAAGGAGCGGGCGAACATAGCCCAATAATCAAAGGAATAGTAGCGATGAACGAGCAACAACCGATAGTCGGGCGAGAAGTCATACTTCCACTTGTTCAATAAAGCATATCCCTGCTTGCCCATGGCCGCCTCCCCTACCCACACAATACGTCCCAAACGATATTGATAATCCACACCGATGTTATAAAACGCTGTGCCGTGCAGATTGTATCGGCTATAACCGTCCCGTTTCGGTTCATAAGGGCGGTCGAAGAAATAACAGATGCCCGTTGCCCCCAACTTTAATGTCTTTTTCGCGTAGGTCAGGTTGCCGCCCATGAGCTGAAGAGCAAAGGCATTTGCCTTGTCCGCTTCTTTCTGCGTGCGGTGCAGGCCGGTCTTGTAGATGGAGGTAATTTCTCCTTCCTTCACCACACCATCCATGAGGCGGTGCGAGCAGAAGGCCGACAGCTCCAACGAAGGAATGACCTGCACCGTTGCCGCCGCTCCGCGGAAGTAGTTGTATTCGTCCGTAGAGGCATGCTTGCGTATGCCTCCGGCACGATGTTCGGCGGCGGACAGGGAGAAGGTCTTGCCCAAACGGAAATCGGTACTGACCACCAGCCCTTGCCCGAAGCTGAGGCGATAATTGCCCAAAGCCAGCGTTTTCAGTCTGCCCAAGTTCCTGATGATGAAATAATACGAATAGGAATCATAGCCTTTGCCGTTGTGCAGGCCGAACATCGGCTCTCCGGCATCCTTCTCGCCCGTTATGCCTGCTTGCAGGTAGTCGCCGTAGCGGAAGGCATAACGCATGGAGTGGTAGGGCGAAGGGCCAAGGTAGTTCTTGGCATATCCTTTGCGCGTATAGAAAGGCAAATCCAGACGGGCAAGGGCTTCGTGCCGACCATACTTCATGATGGTTTTCAAGGTGGGATAACGCCTACCCTCCCCTTTCAGCGGCTGTACGCATACAAAGGGCAGCAGCAGTTCGATGGTGCGTTTATCCATCTCCGCCACCAGTTGCAGTTCATATACGGTCTGCATCGGCCCATGCACGTAGATGTATGCCAACAGGTTTTCTATCTGAATATCCGTAAGGAAAGGAAATCGCTCCAATTGGCTTTTGGTCGCCTCGTTGAGGTTGAGGGGTTCTTGCAGTAGTTGGGAGAGTTCTTGCAGCTCGTTTTCCCAATCATGCTCTTCTCCGGCATCGGCAGATAATTGTTCCAGATGCTCTTCCCAAAGAGACAAGGGCGTGTTTTGCGCCCAAAGCACAGCGGTCGTCAGCAGCATACTCACAAAAACTCCCAATCTGATGTATTTCATTCTCTCTATATTCGTTTCGTTGTTGATGGTCATCGGCATGCGAAAGTACGGCTATTAAACGGAAATAGGAAAGAACTCTCCTGAAAACTTAACGTAAAAGTACAACTTGCATAAGCAACCCATTGGCGGAAAATAAGGCAGATATTTCCCGATGCCCCTAAGACAAGCGTATCAATGAACACGAGATATTGATTTACGCTGCACAAGATGCCATCTTATGTTGCATGACATGCACATCTCATGATACACAAGATGGCATCTTGTGCATGGAGCGCATATATCCGCAGGCGAACAGAACCGTATGCCCCCTCGGCTTCCGCTCCGGCAATACCGATCCCCACAAATGCACAGGCTGGCTGCGCGATTCTCAAAAGTTCAATAAATAAGTTAAGATACCGAGGAAAAAACAACCGAATGCAACAACATTCCGTGGAATGATATACTTTTGTAACATGAACATTAGGCTTAATATCGTAATATTCATTGTGTTTCTGCTCTGCATCGGCCCGAAAGCTCTTGCACAGCGACAGCCCACAAGGGCCGATGCGCAAAAGAATGTTTACCTTGTGCCCATGTGCGTGTACGAGGGAGACACCATTCCGTGTATCGACTTGCCCAACGTCTACATATTCAAGCCGCTAACGTTCAAGAACAAGCGAGAGATGGAAAAGTACTATAAACTTATCCGCGACGTGAAGAAAGTGCTTCCCATCGCCAAAGAAGTGAACCGTGCCATCATCGAAACCTACGAGTACATGATGACCCTACCCAACGAGAAAGCACGCCGGCAGCACATCAAGGCCGTAGAGAAAGGCATGAAAGAACAATATACCCCCCGGCTAAAGAAACTGACCCTTACGCAGGGCAAGCTGCTGATAAAGCTGGTAGACCGACAGACGCACTCCACGGGTTATGAACTAGTAAAGGCATTCATGGGCTCTTTCAAGGCGGGATTCTACCAAACCTTTGCCACATTGTTCGGTGCCAGCCTGAAAAAAAAGTATGACCCCGCAGGAGAAGATGCGCTGACCGAACGAGTAATAAAGTTAGTGGAAAACGGACAATTGTGAACCATCCCCAAGCCGAAAAATCAAGACTTTTACGGGAGGATTCGCTATAAACTTGTAAAAATTTCATTTTCCAGGATTATTCTTTCATTATTACTAAATTAATATTTATTTTTGTCCGGACGAACAAATCCATTTCCCATGAAACGCATTATAAAAACATTCTTTTTCCTTTATTTCTGCCTTTCAGCCGCATACGCACAACAACAAGAAAAAAACAAGGAAGAAATACTGATTATCAGTTCCTATAGTTACGAAAGTAAATATATATACAGCAATATCACGAAATTCGTAAATGAATACACACGGTTGGACGGTAAATATTCACCGGTGGTAGAATCGATCAACTGCTTGTCTTTGGACGAAAGAACCAATTGGATGAACAGGATGAAAAAGATACTCGACAAACATCCCGACGCAAAATTCATCCTGCTTTTAGGACCCGAAGCATGGTCGTGCTACTTTTCGCTGACCGAAGAGAAATACAAGAAAATCCCTTTAGGATGTATCATGGGCCAACGATACGGTGCCACATTCACAGACAATGCCATCCCTTCACTGCAAGTAGCTGATACCCAAAAACAAGGAATCGTGGACTACAAACAAGTGATGGAACAGTTCAACGTAAGATTCTTTGACTACTATGAATACGACACAGATTCCGACTACAAACTGATCACCCGCTTATTCCCCTCTACCAAAAACATAGCCATCATCAGCGATAATACCTACCTCGGACTGAGTGAGATGAGAATCGTAAAACACACGCTTGAGAAAAATTATCCGCACATGAACCTTATCTACATAAACGGCAGCCGGATGGATCTTGAAGAAGCTTTGCACACCACGGCCTCACTGCCCGAAAACACCGCGGCCATTCTCTGCATCTGGAGGTTTGACAAAAAGAATGTAATCTACATGAAAAACGCCGAATACCTCTTCAAGGAAGCCAACAACGAACTACCCGTATTCAGCCTTACCGGAACAGGTATAGGCTATTGGTGCATCGGAGGTTCCATCCCAAAATATAATGAAGAAGTAGGAGTGACACTTGCACAACACGTCTATCAACACATCGATAAAGAAAAGAAAGACTTTCCTGTATACCTCCATCGTTGTTACAATGAATTTCGTTTTGACATGGATAAATTGAAAAAATTCAATTTATCAAAAGAAATGTTACCCGATAAAAGCATCTACATCAATGACACCACCTTAAATTGGAAAGAAGTATTACACAATTACAGGTGGTATTTGCTGCTAATGTCAGTGGTCATGATAAGTCTTATCGTGGGAATAATTATATCCATACACTATTCCTGGCACATCCACCAACTGAAAAACAAACTGATGGACGACAAGAAACGGTTGGAGGATTCCGAAAAGGAACTGCGTTCAGCCAAGGATAAAGCCGAAGAGAGCAACCGGCTGAAATCGGCGTTCATATCGAACATGAGCCACGAAATACGCACTCCGCTCAATGCCATAGTGGGATTTTCCACCATCTTACAAGAAGAGACCAAACAAAATAAAAATATAAAGGAATATGTAAACATCATCTCTTATAATTCGGACTTGTTGTTGAAACTCATCAACGACATCCTCGACCTTTCGCGGCTGGAATCGGACAAGCAGAATTTCAACTTCTCCAAAACAGATTTGATACCACATTGCCAAAACGTTATGAACAGCATACAGACAAGCATCAACAAAGATACAAAGCTGTATTTCCGTCACTCCACGCTAACCGCCAACGCGGAAACCGACCTTACAAAATTTAATCAGATCCTTATCAACTTGATAGGAAACGCTGCCAAGTTCACCCGGGAAGGTTTCATCGAACTGAGTGTGAAACCCGATGATGAAGCACAAGAATGGATATTTTCCGTTACCGACACCGGATGCGGCATTCCGTTGGACAAACAGAAAGCCGTATTCGAAAGATTCTGCAAACTGGACGAATATGTACAAGGCACCGGGCTGGGACTTTCCATTTGCAAGATTACCATAAAAAAACTGGGAGGCAGAATATGGATTGATTCTGAATACATGCAAGGAGCACGATTTATATTCACAATCCCCTATAAACATAAAAGGGATGTCACGACGACACCCCTGATCATTGAATAGCTTTATTTACTGTTATCCCCCGCCCCTTATTCCGGTTGCAGTTCTCCCGCCATCGGCAACTCTTTCCATCCCTCGCCAAAGGCATCGTAAGCATCGGTCACCACTACGAAAGCTTTCGGGTCGACCTCTCTTATTTTTTGCTTAATGCCCGCCACCTCTTTATAACTCATCACAAGAAACAACATTTCCTTATCGGACTTTGTATACAGGCCGCTGCTCTTGATGCAGGTGGCCGTGCGGTCCAAATCCTTGATAATATAGTCGTGCAAGGCAGTCAGGCGCATATCACTGATGACAAACAATATCTTATCGTTCTTCTCTCCGTTGATAACATAGGCCATCACCCTCGAAGTGACGAAAATGGCAATGAGCGAATAGAAAGACAAATGCCAAGAAGGCTGGGCAGAATCGCCCGGATTGCCGATACCGAAACCGATGACCAACAGACCGAACAATACCACAACGCCATCTACCAGCAAAATGGCCTTTGAAAAACGTATGTGACAGTATTTCTGCAACAACATTGCCACAATGTCCGTGCCTCCCGTTGTAGCCTGACTGCGCACCACGGTGCCGCAACCGATGCCGATGACCACCGCACCGATTATGGAAGTCAGCATCAGATGATTTGTCATGTCGATGCAACCGCCCAGTAACTGTGTAGGATCCAACCGATGGAGTGCTTCCTTGGAAGGATAAGACAAGATGGACAAAGTATTCATGACAAGCGGAGTGAAAAGCGCTGCAACGATGGTGCGCGCTCCGAGTTTTTTTCCAAGAAAAAGCACGGAAATAATAAGCAACGGAATGTCGAACATATATCCGAACGTACCCACCTGAATGGAAGGAACCAGATTATGAAGCACAATACTCGCTCCATACACCCCACCCGGAACCAAATTATAGGGATTGATAAAGTATACAAACCCTGCTCCCATAATGATGCAACCCACAAAAACACCTATCCACGAAGATATTACTTTTTTCATATCAATCAGAATTATATATCTATATATTTATGCAGCAAATATACGAAAACATAAAAACATATCAATGTACCGAACAGGCATAAATTTAAGTACATAGAACCAATCTACTGCATATATACATGCACAAAACCAGGAATAAGCCTTACAGCTGTTTCAATTGTTTGAATAAATCCCAAATAACGATACCTGCCGTGACCGATACGTTCAAAGAATGCTTCGTTCCGTATTGGGGTATTTCGATGCAACCGTGAGAATGGTCTATCACCTCCTGCTGAACACCTTTCACCTCATTTCCCAACACCACGGCATATTTTTCGCTCTTATCCAACGTAAGTTCATCCAGCATCACACTGCCTTTTGCCTGCTCTATGGAATAGACCGTATAACCTTCTTCCTTGAGGTTATCAACAACTTCAACAGTGTTATCAACATACTTCCAATCTACGGTGAATTCGGCTCCAAGTGCCGTTTTGTGCATTTCAGGGTGGGGAGGAGTGGCAGTGATGCCACAAAGATAAATGCACTCTATGCGGAAAGCGTCCGAAGTGCGAAACACAGAACCTATGTTATGAAGACTGCGAACATTGTCCAGCACGACCACCAGAGGCAGTTTATCCGCTTCCTTAAACTCTTCCACACTGATGCGATTCAACTCCGTTATCTTCAGTTTTCGATTCATGTGCCGCTCTATTTATATTTATCTGATGCAAAGATAATTCTTTCCGTTAACATCCCTGTTAATAACCGTGGAAAAGGTATCGATACAGCGTGGAAACATTTTTAAAAGTAATCCTTGCATTATTCATTGAAAAATATATTACGATACTGATACTAACAAAACAAATAAGTTAGCAAAAATCTTCTAAGGGTATATCAACACATTTTTAAGCATTGTTTCGACCATTAATCTCTCTAAAGTTATTAACTTTGCGCCTTGTGAACTGTTGTTAATAGAAAAGATAATAAAAGCTGTAGTAAGCTTATAATCAGCTGATAGAATACTTTAAAATGAGTTGATAACTTAAGGATAGTACATGGCTTATAACTAATAACTTAATAAGCAAGAAAAATCATTTTTATTTATCCACACTATTAACCGACTATCATCACCATCAAAGGATTTTTTAAAAGAAGAGAAATAAAAAATATAATTATGGATAATCTGACAGAAGCCATCAAACAGCTGAAGAAAGAAAAGAGTGCGATCATTCTGGGGCACTACTACCAGAAAGGTGAGATACAGGATATAGCCGACTATGTGGGTGACAGTCTGGCCTTGGCACAATGGGCAGCTCGCACGGAGGCTGACATTATCGTTATGTGCGGTGTGCACTTCATGGGCGAGACGGCAAAGATTCTCTGTCCTGACAAGAAAGTACTGGTTCCGGATATGGAGGCAGGTTGTTCGCTGGCTGATAGTTGTCCAGCCGATAAGTTCGGTAAGTTTGTCAAAGAGCATCCCGGACATACGGTGATATCCTACGTCAACACAACGGCAGCCGTGAAGGCAGTGACCGATGTGGTGGTCACTTCTACCAACGCCAGGCAGATTGTGGAAAGCTTCCCTAAAGATGAGAAAATAATCTTCGGGCCGGACAGGAATCTGGGTAATTATATCAACTCCATCACCGGAAGAGAGATGTTACTATGGGATGGCGCATGCCATGTACACGAGCAATTCTCGGTTGAAAAGATTGTTGAATTAAAGATGCGGTATCCCGGTGCGTTGGTATTGGCGCATCCCGAATGTAAAAGCACGGTTCTGAAGCTGGCCGATGTGGTAGGTTCTACGGCTGCATTGCTGAAATATGCCGTGGCTCATCCTGAAAAGAGTTATATTGTGGCTACGGAGTCGGGCATCCTGCACGAAATGCAAAAGAAGTGTCCGCATACAACTTTTATTCCTGCTCCTCCCAACGACAGTACCTGTGCCTGCAATGAATGCAGCTACATGCGTCTGAATACGTTGGAAAAGCTCTATGACTGCTTGAAAAACGAGTCGCCCGAAATAAAAGTGGATGCCGAAATTGTTGCCAAAGCAGTGAAGCCCATACAAAGGATGTTGGAAATATCGGCCGAATTGGGATTGTAGTTATCTAAAATATAAGTCTCCTATAAACGATTGCCATTTATAGGGGGCTTTACTGTGTACCTGCTTCTTATCCCAAACTCAAGTATTATTTCATCAATAGGAAGTGGCAAAGCTTTTGGGTGGCCATTGCCCGGTGGCTGATTTTATTCTTCAGTTCGTTGCCCATTTCGGCAAAGGTTTGTGAATAACCTTCGGGCACGAATACAGGGTCATATCCAAAGCCGGAAGTTCCTTTTCTGTTTTTGATGATTTCTCCTTTGACGATTCCTTCGAACAAGTGTTCTTTTCCGTTGATGATAAGGGCAAATACGGTGCGGAATTGGGCTCTGCGATTTTCTACATTCTCCATCTCTTTCAGCAGTTTTTTCATATTGGCTTCCGAATCGTGTGCATCGCCGGCATAACGGGCTGAATATACTCCGGGAGCACCGTTGAGAGCTTCTACTTCCAAACCGGTATCGTCGGCAAAACAATCCAAGTGATAATTTTCGAAGATATATCTTGCTTTTATCAAAGCATTTCCTTCGAGCGTATCTGCTGTTTCGGGAATATCGACGTTGCAGTCTATGTCCTTCATGCTGAGAAGTTCAATCTTCTTACCAAGAATGGCGCTGACTTCTTCCAGCTTGTGTGTGTTGTTGGTAGCAAATACGAATTTCTTTTTTATACTCATTGAATATCTCCTTTATATTTGTGGCTCGCCTGTATTACTACTTCACTTTCAGTCGGTCGAATCCTTCTCCATATACGCCGATGACGGAACTTTGCGAGATGAACGCATTCGGGTCTATGTCTTTCACCATCCGGAATATTTCTATCGACTGGCGTTTGTAGGCAAGTACGATCAATACTTTCACGTTATGTTTGCTGTACCAGCCGATGCCGTCGAGTACCGTCACACCACGATGGGTTTCTTTGGTGATTCGGTCGGCAATTTTCTCATATTCTTTTGAGAAGATGAAGAATTGCACGGATTGTCGGGAACTGTTTACGATGTAATCCAACACGAATCCTATGACAAACAAAGTTACAAAACCGAATATTACCCGTCGCCAGTCGTTGAAGATGAAGTAACAGGAACTTATGATGACTATGTCGCATGCCATTACCATGCGTCCTAAGGTGACGTCGTGGTACTTGTGTATGATAGCGGCGATAATATCGGTACCTCCCGTGCTTCCGTTGCAGTTGAACACGATGCCTAATCCGATTCCGCACATCGTGGCGCCTATCAGGCAGGCCATGAAGTCTTGTCCGGGACCGAGTATCTGCGGCGGAACACCGTCCGCTCCGTTCACTAACAACTGGAAAAACCAAAGCAGGAAAGTCAGTCCGAAGATGGCATATGTGGTTTTGATACTGAACTTCGGTCCGAGTATCTTAATGGCAAATGTCATCAGAATGGCATTGATGATGAAGTACGACCATTGGATTGGAAATCCGGTGGCGTAATAGATAATGGCTCCGATACCGGTAGTGCCTCCGGTAGTAATCTGATAAGGGATGAGGAATGCCGCCCATCCCAGTGCGTAGCTGATGAGTCCGAAAGTGATGAAGACATAGTCTCGCAATTCTCTCGTCACTTCTGCTTTGGTTGGTTTTGTAATTTGCATATCTGTTATTTGAAAACGATGTTCACAATCTTCTTCGGCACGACGATTACCTTGGCAATGGTCTTTCCTTCTATCCATTTGGCCGAACGTTCATCGGACAATACATCGGCTTGAATGGTATCCGGTGTTGCATCTGCCGGGAACTCCATGTTGAAGCGTGCCTTTCCGTTGAAAGAAACGGTGTAGTTCACAGTGTCTTCCACCAGATATTCTTCCTTGGAGGCAGGCCATTCGGCATCACATACGGATTCTGTATTTCCCATTGTTTCCCACAATTCTTCGCATACGTGCGGGGCAAAAGGAGCCAGTACGACGACAAATTGGTTCAGGATTTCCTTTTTGCTGCATTTCATGCCGAACAATTCGTTTACGCAAATCATAAAGGCGCTGATGCTGGTGTTGTAAGAGAACTGCTCGATGTCTCCCGTCACTTTCTTAATCAGCTTATGCAGTGATTTCAGTTCTTCTTTGGTGGGCGGTTCGTCCGTCACTAAATAGTTGCCGTTGCGGTCGTAGAACAAAGACCAGAATTTCTTGATGAAGCGGTGCACACCGTCTATGCCGTTCGTATCCCATGGTTTCGACTGTTCCACCGGACCAAGGAACATTTCGTACATACGAAGCGTGTCGGCTCCGTATCTCTCGACAATCATATCGGGATTTACAACATTGAACATCGATTTGCTCATCTTCTCCACAGCCCATCCGCAGATGTATTTGCCGTCGTCTTCCAAGACGAACTCGGCAGTTGCATATTCGGGACGCCATGCTTTGAAGGCTTCAATGTCCAATACATCATTCGATACGATGTTTACATCCACGTGGAGTGGGGTAGTGTCGTATTTGTCTTTCAGGTTCAGAGACACGAATGTGTTGGTGTCCTTGATGCGATATACAAAGTTGCTTCGTCCCTGAATCATGCCTTGGTTCACTAACTTTTGAAACGGTTCTTCCGTTACGGAAACACCGAGGTCGTACAGGAACTTATTCCAGAAGCGGGAGTAAATCAAGTGTCCGGTGGCATGTTCCGTTCCGCCCACATAAAGGTCTACGTTGCGCCAATACTCATCCGTTTTTTTATCGACCAATGCTTTATGATTGCGAGGATCCATGTAGCGCAGGTAGTAAGCGCTCGAACCGGCGAATCCCGGCATGGTGTTCAGTTCTAGTGGATAAACGGTTTTGTTGTCTATCTTTTCGTTTTCTACGACGTAATTGTTTACAGTGTCCCAAGCCCACTTCACGGCATGTCCCAACGGAGGTTCGCCGGTTTCGGTAGGCAGGAATTTTGCTACTTCGGGAAGTTCCAGAGGCAGGCAGTTTTCGGGAATCATGTAGGGCATACCTTCTTTGTAATACACAGGGAAAGGTTCGCCCCAATAACGTTGCCGCGAGAAGATGGCATCACGCAGGCGGAAGTTGACCTTTACGCGTCCCAGATTGTGTTCCCTTACATATTTCTTGGTCGCTTCGATGGCTTCCTTGACGGTGAGCCCGTTCAATGAAAGGTCGCAATAAGGAACAGCATCTTTGCGCGGAGAGTTGCATACAACGCCTTCTTTGGCATCGAAGCTC
The DNA here is from genome assembly GCF_002998535.1 of Prevotella heparinolytica. Classification (NCBI taxonomy): domain Bacteria; kingdom Pseudomonadati; phylum Bacteroidota; class Bacteroidia; order Bacteroidales; family Prevotellaceae; genus Prevotella; species Prevotella heparinolytica. The sequence goes on from NZ_CP027234.1 coordinate 2,345,897, forward strand.
TCTTCGCTGACATCGCAACCTTCTACCAACGGACGTATTTCCAATCCGAAGTGTTTGGCAAAGGCATAGTCACGGCTGTCATGGGCAGGAACGGCCATGATGGCTCCTGTTCCGTATCCGGCCAATACATAATCGCTGATCCAGATGGGCACTGCTTCGCCTGTGAAAGGATTCACGGCATAACTTCCGGAGAATACACCGGTAACGCTACGGTCGGCAATGCGTTCGCGTTCGGTACGCTTCTTGGTACGTTCCAAGTAGGCATCCACCTCTGCTTTCTGTGCATCGGTTGTCAGTTGCGATACCAATTCGCTTTCGGGAGCCAATACCATGAAGGTGACACCGAACATGGTATCTGCACGGGTGGTGAAAATGGTGAATTCCAAATCACTGTCTTTCACTTTGAATTGTATTTCGGCACCTTCGCTGCGGCCTATCCAGTTCTTTTGGGTTTCTTTCAGAGATTCGGTCCAGTCGATGGTATCCAGTCCGTCCAATAAACGTTGCGCATAAGCGGATACACGCAGACACCATTGACGCATCTTCTTTTGCACTACGGGGAAACCTCCTCGTTCGGATACACCGTCTACCACTTCATCGTTGGCGAGTACGGTTCCCAGTTGCGGACACCAGTTCACCATTGTTTCTCCCAGATAGGCGATGCGGTAGTTCATCAGGATTTCCTGCTGTTCCTTTTCGGTTTTGGAGTTCCATTCTTCGGCAGTGAAGTGCAGTTCTTCGCTGCAAGCCGCGTTCAAGTCTTTGTTACCTTGTTTTTGGAAGACCTCAATCAGTTCTTCAATGGGGCGTGCCTGTTTGGCATCGTTGCAATAATAGTTATTGAACATCTTCTGGAAAGCCCATTGCGTCCAATGATAATATTCCGGTTCGCAAGTGCGTATTTCGCGGTTCCGGTCGAAAGAGAAACCTATCTTGTCCAATTGTTTGCGATAGCGGTCGATGTTTTCTTTGGTGGTGATGGCAGGGTGCTGTCCCGTCTGTATGGCATACTGCTCTGCCGGAAGTCCGTATGCGTCGTATCCCATGGGATTCAGTACATTGAAACCTTGCAGTCGTTTGTAGCGGGCGTAGATGTCCGAAGCGATGTAACCCAGCGGGTGTCCTACGTGCAAGCCTGCACCGGAGGGGTAGGGGAACATGTTCAGTACATAGAATTTTTGTTTCGTTTCATCTTCCGTCACTCGGTAGGTTTCGTCGTGCACCCACTTTTCCTGCCATTTCTTTTCAATCTCCCTGAAATTGTATTCCATGATGATAGTTGTTAGTATATTGTTGAAAACCTTGTTTGTTATATTATTGAAATCGGTTAAAATACGGTTTATAAGCGGTGCAAAGGTAATTGTTTATTTTCAGATTTGTATCGTTAGTGACTAAAAAACATGCTTTTACCTCAGAGTCTGTTTTAATTTTGCTCAAAAAGAACACCCGACATGATATGGAGGAAAATTTAAACATAGACTTTTATATCCCAACGTAAAAACGCGGAGGGTATTTTTGAATTTCTTCATATTCTGATAAAGAAACAGAGTTTTTGTATACATTTGCATGTTTAAAACAAAAACGAAGTGAAGAATCATATTTGGCACATTGTCGCCGCCCTCATAGTGGGGGTATGGGGATTGACGTTTATTTCAACGAAAGTATTGATAGAAAGCGGTATGTCTCCGCAAGAAATCTTTTTTGCCCGTTTCCTGATAGCCTATGTGGGTATCTGGTTTATTTCTCCGCGCAAACTGTTCGCCTATGACTGGAAGGATGAACTTTTGTTGTTGGCAAGTGGTGTCACGGGCGGTTCGGGTTTTTTCCTTGCACAAAACATAGCGATAAAGATAACCTTAGTCAGCAATGTGTCGTTCATTGTCTGTACGGCTCCGTTGCTTACCACGATTCTTGCCTTGCTCATTTACAAAAAAGAAAAAGCCACACGCTGGTTGGTGGGTGGTTCGCTGATGGCTTTGTTGGGAGTGGCTTTGGTGGTGTATAATGGAAATTTTGTTTTGAAGATTTCTCCTCTCGGTGATTTTTTGTCTTTGTTTTCGGCTTTGCTTTGGGCTTTTTACAGTCTGATAATCAGAAAACTTTCAGGTCGTTATTCTGCGTTGTTCATCACTCGTAAAGTATTTTTTTATGGCGTAATCACTATTCTTCCTTTCTTTGCCGTCTATCCGTGGCAGTTTGATGTGTCGAAGCTGCTTGATCCTGCCATCTTGTTCAACCTTCTGTATCTGGGCGTGTTGGCTTCGTTGATATGCTTCGTGGTTTGGAACGTCATATTGAAGCGCATCGGCATGATTACGGCTTCCAACTATCTTTACCTTAACCCGGTTTTCACGCTGACGGGCTCCATACTGCTGCTTGGCGAACACCTTACCACTGTGGCCTTGGCGGGGTCTGTACTGATATTGGGCGGTGTATATGTAGCGGGGAAGAAGTGAAAGTGCGCGGAAAAACGGAACGGTTCGGGAAGTGGCGCCCTATGTATAGGGCAAGAGGCTGTTTAGACTTTGCTCGAAAATGGAACTGAGCAAAATCTAAACAGCCTCTGTCTTGTTCTTTGCAGACAATGTCCTGCTAAAACCTTCTTCCTATCGAGATGCCGACACGCGGATAGCCTCCGCTGTCGTTTAATTGTTTTCCGCTTTCTTATGCGATGTATAGAAGTTTTTTCCGGTTATTTTCCGTCAAACAAAATAATTTCAATAACTTAGTGGCCGTAAGTATGGATGAATCAGGTGCATTCTTCCTGTTTTCATCGGCCGGAGATTAAATACAAGGAAAATATGATGATACGGAAAACAGTAATCTGCTTAGGATGCTTCTTGCTGCCGGTTTTCATTTCGCAACGACTTTCTGCTCAAGAAGACAGTACACGTCTTGTCCGCGACAGTGTGCGTGTCGCAATACCGGAAACGCCTGAAATGAGCCGACCCGTCTATTCTTCGTCCGACGTTTCTCCTGAAACCGTTTTGTCTTCTTCCTCTCTCCATTCCGAAGGTGCTGACAGCCTGCCCCGCTTTTCGTTGAAAGAAACGTTCCGCATACCTTATTACACCAATCCTTCGCCGCTCTTCAGAGGTGACTATCGCACGAACGGAATCATCATGCAGTTTCATGGAGGAGCTTTATCGGGAGCAGGCGGACAAACGACCTTGCCCGGCATAGGGCGTTTCAATGAAGCTTCACTGCTCTATCGGCAGGTGATTGACAGGAATCTGAGTTTTCAACTCGGCATGGATGCCCTGAAGCTGAACATGTCGCACATCAGCGGACAGGCATTTACCGCTTCGGGAGCATTGATGTATCAGGCTGCCGACCGTCTTGCTTTCAAAGTGTTCGGTTCGTATGCCATCGGCAATACATACGGAATGACAACTCACAGATATGGAGGCAGTGTGCTGTTCGACGTTTCCGAACGTTTCAGCATGGAAGTGGGTGTGCAGCGCTACTACAATGCCATGCGTGGACGTTGGGAAACGGTTCCGATGGTGATTCCTACTTATAATTTCGACAAGTTCAAGTTAGGATTGGATGTAGGGGGAATTATCTATGAAATTCTTCGCAGTAAAATTTACAGTGGTAGATCCGGTGGAGGCGGACCTACCATCGGCCCGCCACGGTTTCAAGTACCTGTGAAATAGAGTAGGGAAGGCAGAAAACGGCTACCTTCTTTTCATCAGGAACCGTTGTTTCAGCCATTCTCTTGCCGGTTCGTCGTACAGCTTCAAGCAGGCATAGGCAATGGCGATGGATAGGATGAAGAGAGCCACTGCAATGAACACATGTGTTCCCAACGGTGCGTCAGGATGTTTGTTTGCCCACGCTATCTGCATATATATCAATGGAAAGTGAGTAATGTAAAGAGGATAGGATATCTCTCCGAAAAATCTGCATACAGCCACGGAACGTTTTCCCGTGACGTTGCTGCCTGCTCCCATGAGCACAATCAGAGGAAAAAATACAAGCACGCTTATGGCTTCGTAAGTGCCGTTCATCCATTGATGCGCTTCGTCTCCTATGCGTGGCATCACGAGAATCACCGTAATCAGCAGGGCGCATACGTAAAAACCGCGCTTCACTTTTATCAGCCTGCCCATGCGCGATAGCAGCAGTCCCATAAAGAACGGATAGAGCAGGCGGGAAATGCCGATGTAGAGTTGGTCGGGAGTAAGGCTCCAACCACCTATCAGGGTATGGGTGGCTTCTCCTCTTCCTGCCAGCAGATGGAATACGTCGGTGTTCAGTGTGACGTCCAGCGTAAGACAGGCCGAAAGAACCACGAAGAGGGTCAATGCCGGTTTGGAAAAATGCCGGATGAATAAGGCATAAAGAATGTTGGCCACGTACTCCCACATCAGCGACCATGTAGGGCCGTTCAGTGCATTTGTCTCTCCCCATCCGCGAATGTCCCACGTTGTCGGTGTGGGAATCATCAGGCAGCCGAGCAGCGCCATCAGTATCACCATCCACCATGTGGTGTCGGCGACTAAAGGAAAGGCCGTGCATGCGCTGAAATAAAAGAGCAATGCGCCCAGCAGTGTTCCCATAATCACCATGGGGTGCAGGCGCACCAAGCGCCGTTTGAAGAAGTCCCACGTGCCCATCCTGTCCCAACGGTCGTCGTAGGCATACCCGACGACGAAGCCGGAAAGCACGAAGAAGAAGTCTACGGCCAGATAGCCGTGATTCAATATTTGCGACATGGGGCCGGCGGAGTAAGTCTCGAAAAGGTGGAAGGCCACCACAATCATTGCGGCAACGCCGCGAAGCCCGTCCAATATCTCATAACGAGGCTTGGATGCTAAATAAGTCGTTGTTGGCATATCTGTTTTGTTTCGCCTGCAAAAATAATCGTTTAGTTGACAATAGAAAAAATTAGAGGAAATTTCCCTCTAATTTCCCTTAGCTTCCTCTAATTCTTCTCGACTACCTCTATCTCTTCACTCTTGTTCTTTTCCGTCTTGGCGGTTATCGCTGCCTGAAATCTTGCCTTATAACCGCTTTGTAGAGTTACAAACAAAACACTCTTTTATGAAAATGTGCTTTTTGTGGGTTTAAGTGGATATACGAAAATAGGAATGTACTTTCCGCAACGCTTTTTGTATTCACTTTTCTTTCTGCAGGCTGTTATGTCCGCTTTTTTTATTTAATCGAAAATCTCTTCTCAATCCCGCTTTCAAGGCGCTTTGGAGGGGGCTGAAAATTTTTAGTAAAAACTCACCGGATTTTTAGTAAATCTTGGGTGGAAATTTAGTAAAAATCCGGCCAACTTTTAGTAAACGTTAGAAAGGGCTTTTTGATGGCGGATTTTTTGTCTTGATTTTTTTAAAAATACTGCATGCTTTTTATCCCTTAATATCCTACATGCCCCCATGTGCTCCGTTGCTTGGCGAAGCATACCGTCGATGTGGAAATTCGGGAAAGGAATGGTTCTTTGGGGAGATACGAGGAAAAAACGGCCTGAAGTGAAATTGTAGAGACGACCGTAAACCGCATATTTGATTATCAGATATTTAGCTTCTCATGTTGTAGAGATGATGCTCTTTCGGTTTTCTTTTCCATCAATTTTCCTTTTATGCGTTGTAGAGACACTGTTTTTTAAAATCCCTGATAAACAGCGTTTTAACATTTTCTGTTGTAGATGTCGTTTTCTTGCTTTCTCCTTTTTCCCGCGCTAACTTTGCAACATCGAATTTGAGAAACAGATGCTGCATCGTTGAGGCCTCACGCTGCGTTTCTGCTCCCTCGAAGGAGAAAGGGCATCAGCCTTGATATCTTATATTATTAATCATTTAAAAACAGAAAAACTATGGGACTTCAGTATGTAGTAGCAAAACGTGTGTTTGGTTTTGACAAGACAAAAACCGAAAAGTATGTAGCCAAATCCGTGGGAAGCGGTGAGGTGGATTTTGACAAGTTGTGTGCCAAGGTAAGCCGAATCATAGGTGTACACCGTAAGGTGGTCGATTTGGTGGCCGTAGGCTTGGTAGATATCATGACGGAAGAGATTGACGATGGGAAGACCATCGCTTTGGGCGACTTCGGGCGTTTCCGTCCTTCCTTTAAGGCGAAGAGCGCGGATAAGGAAAAAGACGTTTCGGTGGGCAATATCGTGCGTAAGCGCATTCTCTTTCTTCCTGGAAAAGCCTTCAGCAAGATGCTGAACAGTATGAGCATCACCCGGATGGCAATGCCCGACACCGATTATACCGATGGCGGAAAGAAGAGCGAAAACACCGGCCCGAAGCCTTCGGAAAGCGGTGAAAGCGGTCAGACGGGAAATCCGTTGGGATAATCTTGCTAAATCGTAAAAACTACTGTGAAGTGGAGGGCGAAGTTCAATGGAGATGCTTCGCTCTCCATTTGTTGTTTATGCCCTCATCAATCCGAAGAGTGAACGAATGGAGTTATGCCGTGTTTTATGCAGTCCGCATCGGGCAGAAGAATAAAAAACAATACTGCCGGTCGTTTTTCTATCAAAAATAAATATCTTTGGGCATTGTTTCATTAAAAATCAGTATATCATCATGGGAGTAACAAAGAAAACAACCGTAAAATTCGGAGCGGCAGGCGTCGCAATCATCGGAATCGCATTGTTGATGATGATAATATTTGCCGTGGAGCGCATCGACTCCGGTCAGACGGGAATCATCGTTAATTTAGCCGGCAGCGAGCGTGGCGTGGACGATGCAAAGGTAGAAACCGGATGGGTGATGTACAACCGGTTCTCCAAACAATTATTCGAATATCCTGCTTTTGCACAGATTGTCGATTACGAACCCTTCGACATACAAGACAAGAAAGGAACTATCTTCAAAACCGACCCTACCATTGAGTATTACATCGAGCGCGAGAATGCGAAAATCGTCTTTCTGCGCTATCGAAAAACAACCGAAGAACTGGAACAGTCCGTCATCCTGACCGAAGTGAAGAATGCCTATAAGGATGTGGCCGGATTGTATGAGACGGATTCGCTCATCAACAATCGCCCCGCCTTCGAGAAAGAGGTGGAAGCGTTGCTGAAAGAACGCTTGAGCACACGCGGATTTACGTTCACCAACATACAGTCCAGCGTGAAGCCTAACGACGTGCTGCAAGCCGCTATCGACGAGAAAAACACAGCCGTGCAAAACGCCTTGAAAGTGGAGAACGAGAAGAAAGCCGCCATTGCCGAAGCCGAGAAAGTGGTGGCTGCCGCCAAAGGTAAGGCCGATGCTAACCGCATCCTTCAGCAAAGCATCACTCCGGAACTGATTCAGCTCAAAGCCGTGGAAAAATGGGATGGCAAATTGCCGCTCTCGACAAGCGGAAATACATTGCCGTTCTTGAAACTGCAATAAAATTTATCTACTGATATTGTGTTTCATGTTAAATTCAACAGTTGCGAAAATGGCACAAAAAAATGCGTATGCTCGTATGATGTCTCGTTACGATGATGTGCTGACGGGACGTAAATGGTGGTCGTGGCTTTACATGCATTGGCTGTGGGGGGTTGATGATAATGAAATAGCTCGCAAAGTATTGAGTTTTATTCCTGATGATTTTGAGGGAAAGATATTGGATGTTCCGGTGGGGACAATGGTGTTTACGCATGCCAAATATCAGCGTATGACAAATGCGGAGATTGTTGGCTTGGATTATTCTGAAGAAATGATACGCTTTGCATCGCTGCGGAAAAAAAGTGATGAGCTGCACAATCTGACACTTGTTCGTGGTGACGTTGGTGATATGCCTTTTGAGGATGGATGTTTCGATTGTGTACTTACGATGAATGGTATTCATGCTTTCCCGGATAAAGAGAAGGCTTTTGCCGAGATTTTTCGAGTGTTAAAACCTTCAGGAATGTTGTGCGGTTGCTTCTATGTGGAGGGTGAGCGAAGAGTGGGCGATTGGTTTGTGAGAAATGTGTTGAACAGAAGGGGATACTTTGTGCCACCGCACTATACTCTTTCTGAAGTAGAGAAGAAACTCCGTTCGTTGTTCGGCGAGAATGTGCAACTATCTAATAATCGCTCCATTTGTCTTTTCAGATGTGTGAAATCAAAATGATAAAATCGGAAATTATTCCGATTTGGGGATATTAAATCCCTTGTATCGCCCTCCCATGAACCGAAACGTACAGGCATAAAAAAAGGAGTACCGCTGTACTCCAACCTTTGTTAACCTTAAATCTAATACTATGAAAAACACATTGCAAAGGTACGGCTTTTCTGCTTACCTCCAAATAAAACAAATAAAAAAGTGTGTTTAATAACATGTTTTAGCAAAATCATCCTCTTTGTTAAGGCTTGCTAAGGTTTTGAAGCCCCGCCGCATCTGTTTCTAAAAAAGAATTATCTTTGCATGACAAGCCTTTGAGTTGATAAAGGCCCGTATCTTTACGGTTTTCCCCGACCTCTTTGCGGTGCTTTATGAACTTTCAGACTTATAATATCCTATAAACATAAAAAACTCACATGAGCCACGAAGATATTGTCCTCACCCCGATGATGAAACAGTTTCTTGACTTGAAGGCGAAACATCCCGATGCCGTCATGCTGTTTCGTTGCGGCGACTTCTATGAAACCTATTCTACCGATGCCGTGGTGGCTGCCGAAATCTTGGGCATCACGCTGACCAAGCGTGCCAACGGCAAAGAAAAGACGGTTGAAATGGCAGGTTTTCCCCACCATGCGTTAGACACCTATCTGCCCAAACTGATACGCGCCGGGAAGCGCGTAGCCATCTGCGACCAGCTGGAAGACCCGAAGCTGACAAAGAAACTCGTGAAGCGGGGCATCACGGAGCTGGTGACACCGGGTGTATCCATCAACGACAACATATTGAACCATCGGGAGAACAACTTTCTGGCCGCCGTGCATTTCGGCAAAGGCGCTTGCGGAGTGGCTTTTCTGGATATATCCACCGGTGAGTTTCTCACAGCCGAAGGTCCTTTCGACTATGTGGACAAGCTGCTGAACAACTTCTCGCCCAAAGAAGTGCTTTTCGAACGAGGCCGGAGGGGTATGTTCGAAGGTAACTTCGGAAGCAAGTTCTTTACTTTCGAGCTGGACGACTGGGTGTTTACCGAAACCACCGCCCGCGAAAAACTGCTGAAGCATTTCGAAGTGAAAAACCTGAAAGGGTTCGGCGTGGAGCATCTCAGAAACGGTGTCATCGCTTCGGGGGCTATCCTGCAATACCTCATCATGACGCAACATACGCAGATAGGACATGTCACCTCGCTGGCCCGCATAGAAGAAGACAAATACGTCCGTCTGGACAAGTTCACGGTGCGCAGTCTGGAGTTGATGGGGTCGATGAACGACGGCGGAAGCAGCCTGCTCAGCGTGATAGACAAGACCATCAGTCCGATGGGCGCGCGTCTGCTGAGGCGTTGGCTGGTATTTCCGTTGAAAGATGTGAGCCCTATCGACGAACGCCTCGATGTGGTGGAGTATTTCTTTCGCCAGCCCGATTTCAAGGATTTGATAGAAGAGCAACTGCACCTGATAGGCGACTTGGAACGCATCATTTCCAAAGTGGCGGTGGGGCGTGTTTCTCCTCGCGAAGTGGTGGCTTTGAAGGTGGCTTTACAAGCCATCGAACCCATCAAGGAAGCATGTATGCAGGCCGATAATGCCAGTCTGAACCGCATCGGCGAACAGCTGAACATCTGCCGCTCCATTCGCGACCGCATCGATAGGGAAATCAACAACGACCCGCCACTGCTGGTCAACAAGGGAGGCATCATCAAACAAGGTGTCAATGCCGAACTGGACGAATTGCGCCGGATAGCCTACACGGGCAAGGACTACCTCTTGCAGGTGCAGCAGCGCGAAAGCGAACAGACGGGCATTCCCAGTCTGAAGATTGGCTACAACAACGTTTTCGGCTATTATATCGAGGTGCGCAACGTGCATAAAGACAAAGTGCCGCAGGAGTGGATTCGCAAACAGACGCTGGTCAATGCCGAACGTTACATCACGCAGGAACTGAAAGAGTATGAAGAGAAAATTCTGGGCGCGGAAGACAAGATACTGGCGTTGGAGACGCAGTTGTACAATGAACTTGTGCAGTCTTTGGCCGAGTTTATCCCCGCCATCCAGATAGACGCCAACCAGATAGCCCGGTTGGACTGCTTGCTCTCGTTTGCCACGGCAGCGCGCGAAAACAATTACATCCGTCCCGTCGTTGCCGACGATGACGTGCTGGAAATCCGGCAAGGCCGTCATCCGGTCATCGAGAAGCAGCTCCCGATAGGAGAGAAGTACATAGCCAACGACGTGATGCTCGACAGCAATACGCAGCAAATCATCATCATCACCGGTCCGAACATGGCAGGTAAGTCCGCTTTGCTCCGGCAGACGGCGCTCATTACCTTGCTTGCCCAAATCGGCAGTTTTGTTCCGGCCGAGAGTGCCCACATCGGTCTGGTGGATAAGATATTCACCCGTGTAGGCGCCAGCGACAATATCTCCGTAGGCGAGTCTACTTTTATGGTGGAGATGAACGAGGCCGCCGATATCCTGAACAACCTCTCTCCGCGCAGCCTTGTGCTTTTCGACGAATTGGGACGGGGCACTTCCACATACGACGGCATCTCCATTGCTTGGGCCATCGTGGAGCACATTCACGAACATCCCAGAGCCAAAGCACGCACGCTGTTTGCCACGCACTACCATGAGCTGAACGAGATGGAGAAAAGCTTCAAGCGCATCAAAAACTACAATGTTTCGGTGAAGGAGGTGGATAATAAAGTTATTTTCCTGCGCAAGTTGGAGCGCGGAGGCAGCGAACACTCTTTCGGTATCCATGTGGCGAAGTTGGCGGGCATGCCTAAAAGCATTGTGAGGCGTGCCGACGAAATTCTGCGTCAGCTTGAAATGGAGAATCGCCAGACCGGAACGGTGAGCGGAAAGACCATTACCGAGGGAGCCTCTTCGGCAGGGGGTATGCAGCTCAGCTTCTTCCAGCTCGATGACCCGGTGCTTTGTCAGATACGCGATGAAATACTGAATCTGGACGTGAACAACCTCACTCCGCTGGAGGCGCTGAACAAGCTGAATGACATCAAGAGGATAGTGAAGGGGAAATAAGAAGAAAGCGGTTCACTCCTTTTCTTTCCGATGGCTGACCCGGCTTTCGAGTACGCATTCGAAGCAATTTTCGGGATTCTCATCCTCCTTGACATCTTCATATCGAATGGCTACAAAGTTTTCGTTCGCATAGAATTTATACAGTCGTTTCAGGTAGGCTATCACTATGGCGGGACGTTTCCGAAGGCATCCATCCTCTGTGGAACATTCTATCCACACGCGGTCATTCTTCTGATATCTGGGTTCATCATTCATGTTGAAAAGGTGGTAAAAAAATATGATTTATAAAATAAAGGGTAATAGGTGTGGATTCCAAAATGTTTGTTTATATACACATCAAGCATGTGATCCACATCAACAGAATGATTCCTTAGGGTTATGTTTTGATGAATAATCTTTACATTGACGGGGGGGGGGTAAATTCTTTTTTCTCATAGCCGGCAGGAAGTTATAGGCAGGCATTTGCAATGTTTTTTTATTTTAATAATGTTGTTGGTGATTATAATCACTAACAACAAATGTATGGAAAAAAATGGAAAAGCGAATATCTGGTAGTAATATTTAGACTTTATTAAGGGAGGAGATGTATCTGGAAATCTGAATGTTTTTCTAATTTTGGATGATAGAGGTGAGGGCGTGTAAATATAAAATATGACTACATTACGATATGCCATAAACGCGGATTATGCAGACTGGCGTAGAGTTCTTAGTAAAAATTTGCCGGAGTTGTTTTAAGATTCTGTTGTACTGATTTTCAGATGGGTTTAAAAGCATACCTTGTCTGATATTATTACTCCGAACCCACCTTGTCATAATAAAAGAATCAGGCTCGTATTGCGCGGATTTCACGGATTGGGTCAATAGAGACCACATTTATCCTGCGAAATCCGCGCAATACGAGCCTGAAACATTATATCGTTCGTTTTTATTGTGTTCAGCCCTTCTTCTTTCTGTAGAAGAACATGAAGTACACGCCGATGACGATGAAGGGGATGCTGAGCCATTGACCCATATTCAGGTCCATTGTATTTTCAAAGTCCACTTGGTTCTCCTTCAGGAACTCGATGAAGAAGCGGAAGACGAAGATTTCCGTCAGGCAGAGGCCGAAGAAGAATCCGCGGTGATGGCGCGATGTGGCTGCAATGCCGGCGGTGGCTTTGCCGGCGGCTGCTTTGCTGAAGTCTGTTTGAGGTTTCTCGTTCTGCTTTATCCGGCCTTGCTTGTAGAGGTAAATCATTCCCAAGAAAAAGATGAAATAGGCGATTGCTTCGTATAGCTGTGCCGGATGGCGGGGCAGCATGTCCACCCGCTCGAAGACGAATGCCCAAGGCACATCGGTCGGTTTGCCGATTATTTCGGAGTTCATCAGGTTGGCAAGGCGGATGCAGCAGGCGGTGATGGGAGTGGCCACGGCTATCATATCCACCACATCCACGTAGTGCATCTTCGTTTTGCGGCAGTAGAGCCAGAGGGCGATAATCAAGCCCAGCGTTCCACCGTGGCTGGCAAGTCCCTCGTATCCCGTCCATTTCCAGCCTCCGCCGGGCAGGAAGTGTACGGGGAGTATCATCTCCCAGAAATGATTGAGGTAATAGTCGGGTTGGTAGAACAGGCAGTGCCCCAACCGCGCCCCGATGAGTATGCCGAAGAAGCAGTAGAAGAAGAGCGGCTCGAACTTGTCGTCGCCTATTTTCTTGTCGCGGTATTGTTGGCGTACCACGAGGTAAGCCAGTCCGATGCCCACAACCCACAACAGGCCGTAATAGCGGATGGGAATGCTTCCGAAGAGCTTGAAGAGTTCGGGATCGGGGTTCCAGTTGATGGAGAGTAACAGTGGTGATAGCATATTTTTATTTCTTGATATGGTTGACTACTTCTTTATGGTTTGTTTTCTCCTGTAAAAGAACATGAAATATATTCCGGCAATGATGAATGGGATACTGAGCCATTGTCCCATATTGAAGTCCATTGTATTTTCAAAATCGGCTTGATTTTCTTTCAAGAACTCTATAAAAAATCGGAAGATAAATATTTCGGTCAGGCATAGCCCGAAGAAGAATCCACGGTGATAGCGTTGTTGTTGTTTCTGTCCTTTCCTATAAAGATAAATCATTCCTATGAAGAAGATGAAATAGGCGATTGCTTCGTATAGCTGTGCCGGATGGCGGGGCAACATATCCACCCGCTCGAAGACGAATGCCCAAGGCACATCGGTCGGTTTGCCGATTATTTCGGAATTCATCAGATTGGCAAGGCGGATGAAACAAGCGGCGATGGGAGCGGCTACGGCTATCATATCCATCACATCCATGTAGTGTATTTTTGTTTTGCGGCAATAGAGCCAAAGAGCGATAATCAGCCCCAGCGTACCGCCATGACTGGCAAGACCTCTATAGCCAATCCATTTCCAACTGCCGTCGGGCAGGAAATGTATGGGAAATATTATTTCCCAAGGATGGTTCTGAAAATATTCCCATCCATAGAAAAAACAGTGCCCCAGCCGTGCTCCGAGTGTGATACCTACAATACAATAGAAAAAGAGTGGAGCAAATTTCTCGTCACTGATTCTCCGGTTTCGGTATTCGCGTTGAACAATGAAACCAGCAAGTATAATGCCCACAACCCACAACAGGCCGTAATAGTGGATGGGGATGCTTCCGAAGAGCCTGAAGAGTTCGGGATCGGGGTTCCAGTTGATGGAGAGCAACAGTGGTGATAGCATATTAATGATATATATCAAAAGTTTGTTTTGACAAAGGTATGAAAAAATCCGGTTGGGTGGTCTGTCTGTGATATCCCATTTTGGAATATCAAGTCGGATTTCCGAACTTTTCCGCCACCATTCTGTATGTCGGCACTTCGATGCCTTGCTCTTCGGCTGCGGCAATTACATCAAACAGCAGTCCTTGCACTTCGCTTTCATGCCCTTTGGCCATGTCTTTCTGCATGGAGGCGGTGCTTTCGGGGGCCAGTTTATCCATTACTTTCAGATTGTACGCCACCAAGTCTTCCGTGAACTCTATGCCCATTTTTTTGCCCAGCAAGGCACTTTCTTGCGACAGTCCGATGAAAGTGTCGCGTGCCTTGCCCGGTTTCTGCACTTCGCCCATAGGAACATCATAGTAGGCACCTGTGACAGCCATGGCCGAAATGAACGACCATTTGACGAACGTATCTCGCCGTATGTCCGTCGAAATGTCGGCCTTGATTCCGCTTTCCTGCAAATCTTGTTGCACGGCCTCCAGTGTTTCGCGGGAAACATCGGTGCCTTGATGTGCCCCGTATACCACACGGAAAATCTTTCCCATTTGCGTGATCTCTCCCGGAGCAGAGACGAATGCCACGATATAAATGCAGCCGTCGAGCACGGTGACATCGGGGACAAGCCGCCGGATGCGCGGCCCTGTGCCGTAGACGTTGAGGATGGGGATTACCACCGTATGCCGGTGTGAGGCACGTTTGATTAAATCGGTGATGGAATCGACCGAATACCCTTTGACGCAGACAAAGATGACGTCTGCCTTGCCTTGAAACTCTTCCGTCGTGCAGGTGGGTATGTTCAGCGTATGCTCGCCTTTCAGGTCGGAATGCAGTTGCAGTCCGCGGGTGCGTATGGCTGCCAGATGTCCGTCTCGTGCAATGCAGGTGACGTCTTTTCCTGCCAGAGACAAAAAAGCGGCGATGGAGCCTCCTACGCCGCCTGTGCCTGCAATGAGGTATCTTAATTTATTGTTTGTCATTTGCAGAGAATATTGTAGGGAATGGTTATTTGATGTAATTCTCTTTCTCCATATAATAAAGCCCTTCTCCTTGATCGCCATTTTCCAAGTCTGTCAATTCTATTCTGAAAATGCGGTAAGGAAGATTTGTTTTCGGATGTTTTGGAAGTGCCACGGTCAACAGATAAGTATTCCCATACTGATTGGCAGCAAAATATTCTTTTATTTCTTGTTTCATCAGTATGGGCACTTCTTCACCGTCTATCCATACAATGGCTTTTAGCTGTCCGGAAGGAGGAGCCATACGACATTCTTTTGCCTTTTGGCCTTGTTCGGGCTGCTCTATGCCGGAAATTTCACTATGTACCGATGATTCCGGGTTCATCCCTTTCATCCATTGATAGGTACGTGTCAGGCCTATGGGACGCACGTATATCTGATAAGCGGGGGTGGCTCCGGGAATGCGGAAGACATGCAGACCGTATGCTTCCATGCGGTGATAGCGTATGTTGAGTGTGGTGTCGCGGTCGGCAATGAAATTCCAAGCCCAAAACTCCAGTCTGTGGTCGGCTTCGGGCAGGTTGTTTTTCATGGCAATTTGTGCATAGGAAGGGAGGTAGATGGAGGCTATACTTTGATACTTTCCTTTAGGAATACAGATCATGTAATCTCCATTTTTATCGGTAACAGCTTCTATGATGTTACTGAATCGGGGAGTTTTCCACCAAATAGAAGCACTGTCTATCGGTTGCCCGTTAAAATCTGTCACTCGTCCTCTAATGATTACAGAGTCTTTTTGCTGCGCATAGGTGGCTGCGGATAATAACAGAATAAATAAAAATAGGAACTGTTTCATGTCGATTATCGTATGTCTTTATCCTCACACGCTTACACGTTGAACCTGAAGTGCATGATGTCTCCATCCTGCACCACGTAGTCCTTGCCTTCCACGCCCAGCTTTCCGGCTTCGCGCACGGCGGCTTCGCTTCCGTACTTCACGTAGTCGTCGTATTTGATGACTTCGGCACGGATGAAGCCTTTCTCGAAGTCGGTGTGGATGACGCCTGCACATTGCGGAGCTTTCCAGCCTTTTTGATACGTCCATGCCTTTACTTCCATTTCGCCGGCGGTGATGAAGGTTTCGAGGTTCAGCAGTTTGTAGGCCGATTTTATCAGGCGGCTGACGCCCGATTCTTCCAGACCCACTTCTTCGAGGAACATTTGGCGGTCTTCGTAAGTCTCGAGTTCGGCGATGTCGGCTTCGGTCTTAGCGGCTACGATGAGTATCTCGGCGTTCTCGTCCTTTACGGCTTGGCGCACCATGTCGACGTATCGGTTTCCGCTTACGGCAGCGGCTTCGTCCACGTTGCAGACGTACATCACGGGTTTGCCGGTGAGCAGGAAGAGTTCCTTTGCCACTTTCTGTTCGTCTTTGGTGTCGAACTGCACGGTGCGGGCCGATTTGCCTTGTTCCAGCGCCTCTTTATATCGCACCAATACGTCATAAGCCAGTTTGGCGGCTTTGTCTCCGCCGGTCTGTGCCTGTTTCTGTACTTTCTGTATGCGGCTTTCCACGGTTTCGAGGTCTTTCAGCTGGAGTTCGTAGTCGATGATTTCCTTGTCGCGCACGGGGTCTACGCTGCCGTCCACGTGCGTCACGTTGTCGTCGTCGAAGCAGCGCAGCACGTGGATGATGGCGTCCGTCTCGCGTATGTTGGCAAGGAATTTATTGCCCAGCCCTTCGCCTTTGCTGGCTCCTTTCACCAGTCCGGCAATGTCTACAATCTCTACGGTGGTGGGCACGATGCGTCCGGGGTGCACCAGTTCGGCCAGCTTGGTGAGTCGTTCGTCGGGCACGGTGATGACGCCTACATTCGGTTCTATCGTACAGAAAGGGAAGTTTGCAGCCTGCGCTTTTGCGTTGGACAAACAGTTGAAAAGTGTCGATTTGCCTACGTTCGGCAGTCCGACAATACCACATTGTAAAGCCATTGTCTATTTCGTTATTTTAGAGTTATCTTCTTGGTTATGACGGCCGAAAGATTCGGTTACTGCCGCTTTTCCGGTTGCAAAGATAGGCATTCTTCCGCTTATTGCCTTAAAAGGCGCTCTTTTTCTCAAAATGAGAGAGCCGGAGTGCGTCGCGCATTCCGGCTCTCAGTGTTATGAAAAGGTTTAGTTAATTGTTAGGAGTGAAAAACAATTTTATTTCTAAGAGAGAATAAATTTCTTCAATTACATGTTAGGATTGTCCATCGTTACCGTCATTGCGGGAATCAGGATATACTCTTTTTTGTTTTTGTTCCATTTATAGTAGGTGGTAGTGATGCTCTTTCCCTGATAGGCGTAGCGGATGCACATGTCGTTGGCCCACTCTTCTTTGATGCTGTCCCACTTCAGGGCTTGGCTTTCCGTCATGCGGTTCTGCCCGTCGTACTTATAGTTGTACTTCATGTAGTTGGTCAATGCTCCGTTTTCCATCTTGTAAATGGTTTCGGCCACTTTCACGCCGTTTACTTCTTCCGAATTGTAAATGAGGTTGCTTTTATTGTCGGCCGATGCGCTTAATCCGCAAACCAAAATAAATGCTGAGAGAAACACTGTTTTTAAAGAAACTTTTGCTTTCATGGTTATTTGTTTTTTGAGTTTAACTTTCTATTGTCTATCAATATGTCATTAATTTCGCCGCAAAGGTATGGAATAAATTGACACAAATATAATATTAGGCGTTATTTTTATCAATATGTCAGATTTCTGTTTTTCCTTTTCTTTCTTTTTGGCAAGATTGATGAACAAAAAATATCCGGCAGTGAGGTTGCCGGATATTCTGATGAGCAAACTGTATTTTGAAAAGATTGCTTCCGTTGCTTTCTGATTGTAAGTTAAATAAAGTTATTGGGTGGCTCAGTGTGCCTGAAGCCAGTTTTTTCCCCATCCGCAATCGGCCCTCAGGGGTACGAGCATGCGATATGCCTGTTCCATCTCCTCGATTACAATTTTCTGTACGAGCTCTTTTTCGGCTTCCGGAACGCTGAAATTCAATTCGTCGTGCACTTGCAGAATCATCTTTGCTTTCAGATTGTTACTTTGAAAACGCCCGTAGATGTGCGACATGGCCACTTTGATAATATCGGCTGCGCTTCCTTGTATGGGAGCGTTGATGGCATTCCGTTCGGCATAGCCCCTCACAACGGCATTTCTTGAGTTGATGTCGGGCAGGAAGCGCTTGCGGCGGAAGATGGTTTCCACGTATCCGTTTTCGCGTGCCACTTGGATACTTTTGTCCATGTATTCCTTAACCTGCGGATAGGTTTCGAAATATCCGTCAATCAGTTCTTTGGCTTCCTGCCGGGAGACGTCCATACGTTCGGCCAGTCCGAAGACGGAGATGCCGTAGATGATGCCGAAGTTGGCGGTTTTGGCTTTTCGGCGCATGTCGGCGGTCACCCGGTTTATGTCTTGCTTATATATCTTGGCGGCGGTGGCGGCATGGATGTCGTGCCCGCTGCAAAAAGCGTCTGTCATGTTTTTGTCTCCGCTCAGATGGGCCATGATGCGCAGTTCTATCTGCGAGTAGTCGGCAGAGAAAAATTCGCAGCCGTCGTCGGGGATGAAAGCCTTGCGAATCTCCTTCCCGTCTTCGTCGCGGATGGGGATGTTCTGCAAGTTGGGATTGCTGGAACTGAGTCGTCCGGTGGCTGTTACGGCTTGGTTGAACGAGGTGTGTATGCGCCCCGTGCGCGGGTTGATGAGTTGGGGAAGACTGTCGATGTAGGTGCTCAGCAATTTCTTCAGTCCGCGGTATTCCAATATCTTGTCGATGATTGCGTGTTTGCCGCGATGGCTTTGCAGCACCTCTTCGGAAGTGACGTATTGCCCGGTTTTGGTCTTCTTGGCTTTCTCCACGATTCGCAGCTTGTCAAACAGGATTTCGCCCACCTGCTTGGCCGAACTGATGTTGAACGTTTCTTTGGCCATTTCGTAGATGTCCTTTTCAATCTCTTGCAGGCGCACGGTGAAGTGTTCGGACGATTGCTTCAGGGCTTCGGTGTCAATCCGCACGCCATTGGTCTCCATGTGTACGAGTACAGGCACAAGCGGCATCTCTATCTCGTGGAACAGGTGTTCGGCACCTTGCTCTTTCAATTCTTTCTCCAGCACGTTTTTCAGTTTCAGGGTGATGTCGGCGTCTTCGCAGGCATAGCGGTAGACATCGCAGGGTGGGAGGTCGCGCATGCTTTTCTGGTTTTTGCCTTTCGGCCCAATCAGTTCGTCGATATGGATGGTGCGGTAGTGCAGGTAGATTTCCGCCAGATAGTCCATGTTGTGGCGCAACTCCGGTTGGAGCACATAGTGGGCGAGCATGGTGTCGAACAACGGACCTTTGACGCAGACTCCGTAATTCCAAAGGACAATCATGTCATACTTGATATTTTGTCCCACCTTCATGGATTTCTCGTTTTCGTAGACAGGACGAAGCTCGTTCATTATTTTTAAGGCTTCTTCACGATTGGCAGGAACGGGGATGTAGTAGGCGCGGTTTTCGGCATCGCTGAAGCTCATTCCTACCAACTCGGCTTCCATCGGCTCGGTTCCGGTGGTTTCCGTGTCTATCGCGAGAATTTCCGTTGTAAGTAACTTTTGAATAATTTCTCTTCTTTTCTCTTCTGTATCAATAAGTTGATAGTCCGTGTCGAGCGTTTCTAACCGTGCGAGATTTGAATTTTCAGATTCACCCGTCCACTCGCCCGCAGAATTTGCAAACAAATCGCCTTGAACGGGAGCGTTGTTTTCGGAACCGGTGTCGGTTTGCGGTCGGGCAAACAGCGTTCCGGCAAAAAGGTCGGGTGCGGAGACAGAGGCCGGGGATGGGGAAGAAGCAGAAGCTGCGTTTCCTTTTTTCAACACCCGGTCGATGAGGGTGCGGAATTCCAACTCCTCGAAAATCTTGCGCAGTTCTTCTTCGTCCGGTTCTTCGCGCACGAGCGAGTGCATGTCGAGTGCTACGGGCACATCGGTCTTGATGGTGGCGAGGAATTTGGAGAAAAGGATCTGCTCCCGGTTTGTTTCCACTTTGGTTTTCAGTGCGCCTTTTAGTTGGTCGGTGTGTTCCAGCAGGTTTTCAATGCTGTCGAATTCGGCGATGAGCTTTTGTGCGGTTTTTTCTCCTACGCCCGGACAGCCGGGGATGTTGTCGGAAGCGTCGCCCATCAGTCCCAGCATGTCGATGACTTGAAGGGTAGACCGTATGTCGAATTTTGCCTTCACCTCTTCCACGCCCATCACTTCGAAGCCGCCGCTATGCTTGGGGCGGTACATGAATACGTTGTCCGATACCAGTTGGCCGTAGTCCTTGTCGGGGGTCATCATGTAGGTGGCGATGCCTTGCCTGCCTGCTTCGGTGGCAAGCGTGCCTATCACATCGTCGGCTTCGTAGCCGGGCACTTCCAGAATGGGGATGCGGTAGGCGCGGATGATGTCCTTTATAATAGGTACTGACAGGCGGATGGCTTCGGGCGTCTCTTCCCGTTGTGCCTTGTACTGTTCGTAGGCTTCGTGGCGGAAGGTGGGACCCGCGGGGTCGAAGGCCACTCCTATGTGGGTGGGATTTTCTTTCTTCAGTACCTCTTCCAAGGTGTTGACGAAGCCCAGAATGGCCGATGTGTTGAATCCCTTTGAATTGATTCTCGGATTCTTTATGAACGCGTAGTAGGCCCGGTATATCAGCGCATAGGCATCAAGCAGAAACAGTTTATCGGTAGTTTTCATACATTTATTCCTCTTTTTTCATGGTAAAAGTACAAAAAAATACGGTATTAACCGTTTTATTGTTATTTTTGTGGGCAAATAGCGACGCATGGACCATTCTTCACTTATAAAATCTCCGATATCCCAGGAATTGGAAGACTTCAAGGAGCTTTTTGAAAGTTCGCTCTCCAGTTCCAATCTTTTGCTGAACAGCGTCATCGCGCATATCCGGCAGAAGAACGGGAAGATGATGCGCCCCATTCTGGTGCTTTTGTCTGCAAAGCTATATGGCAATGTCTGCCCTGCAACCCTCCATGCCGCAGTTTCTCTGGAGCTGCTTCACAATGCCAGTCTGGTGCACGACGATGTGGTGGACGAGAGTACCGAACGTCGCGGGCAGCTTTCCGTCAATGCCGTTTTTAATAATAAGGTGGCCGTGTTGTCGGGCGATTTCCTGCTGGCAACGGCATTGGTGCAGGTGGCCATGACTCGTAACCACGATATTATAGGTATCGTCTCCGCTTTGGGGCGCGACTTGGCCGATGGCGAACTTCTGCAACTTTCCAACGTCAGCAATCCGCAATTTTCCGAAACTGTTTATTTCGACGTGATACGTAAGAAGACGGCCGTGCTCTTTGCCGCTTGTACAAAGGCAGGCGCGCTTTCGGTAGGTGCCGATGCCGAAAAGGTTGAGTTGGCGCGTCTGTTCGGCGAGTATGTCGGTCTCTGTTTTCAGATCAAGGATGATATTTTCGATTATTTCGATAGCAAGGAGATAGGTAAGCCTACCGGAAACGATATGTCGGAGGGAAAGCTGACGTTGCCGGCGCTCCATGTGCTGAATACCGTGAAGGATGAAGCGATGCGCGAACTTGCCGTAAGGGTTAAAAACGGACAGGCCACTTCGGATGAGATAGTCCGTTTGATTGAGTTCACCAAGCAGCACGGCGGAATTGAATATGCCTTGCAGACCATGTATGCTTATAAAGAAAAGGCGCTTTCGCTGCTGGCTTCCATGCCCGATACGGATGTCAAAGCCGCACTTGCCGCCTATCTGGATTATGTGGTGGAGCGGGAGAAATAGGCTCGTCGGAACGGTGTGCACATCCACGGACTTTCTGTATTTCTCGTCGCAGTGCAGTAACATTCAATAACGTTTCTGAATTTTTTCTCACCGGGATAGTTTACCGCTTGTCCCAATAGGTAGCTTTTGCCTATCTCTTCCCAAGATGCGAAGTATTCGCGGCACTTCTTGTCGGAAAATTCGATGTATTCCCATGCTTCTTGCTCGCTAATCAGGCGGCAATCGTAGGCCGTGCGCGATAGCTTTATTATTTTGCCCAAGTCCCAAGCCAATATGCCGCGCTGCAAGTCCTCGTTTGTTATGCTGATTTTGCCGTGTAGCCGGATGTGCCGGAAGGAGATGTCCAGATTCCTGCAATAGTGTACCAATCGTTCAATGCCTATGAACTTCTTCCTGATGGCCGCTTCCCGTTGGGTTTCGTCGCAGTGCGACAAGTATAAGGGGAGCATGATGTCGTATGCGCTTCGTTCGCCTTCTTCTTTCAGGAAGTGCATTAGGGGCGGCAGTTGGATTGAGCTTTCGATGTTGTTGGCCGACAGGATTTTTCCAAGCGATTGCCGATTGGCTCCGGTAGTCAGGCTGTTTGTATAAAATCCATACTGTTCTCCGGCCATCAGTCCGGTGAATAAGGCGTGCAACTTGTCAGAGCCTGCAATTCCGGGTTGCGGGTTGGCATTGAAAGGTAATGAATTTATTGTTTCCATACTCTTGATATTTAGCCTATTATCAAAAGGCGTGAGAACTGTTGCCCTATATTTTTCTCGAGGTTTCAGCAAAAACCCTTTACGAAATATAAGCAACAGTCTCACGCGCTATTCGATATATAACAAGAGTATATACGTGAAAGTACGTGAGACCCGTTTGCTTATTACCTTTCGTAAATGAAATTTTGCTGAATTCCGAGAAAAAGATAATAAATGAAACGTTCTCTGATACACTATATTAGCCAAAACGCCATTGGCCCTTATGTCACAAAGGTAAGGTTTTTTTTTTGATTATTCCTATTTAACGGCTGTTTAAATTTTTGTTCAACAAACTTTTGAAACCGTTTACCTGTTTTGTGCTGTTAAAAGAATTTTATCTCCTCGCCTTTGATTTCGGACAGCAGCAGATTGGCGAGACGGCTTGTGCCTAAACGGAACAGGCTGTTGTTCAGCCACTCTTCGCCAAGTACTTCCTTGACAATGCTGTAGTAAATCAGTGCGTCGTTCACGGTGTTGATGCCTCCTGCAGGCTTGAATCCGATCTTGTTTCCGGTCAGCGCATGATATTCCTTGATGGCTTGGCACATCACGTAGGCGGCTTCGGGCGTGGCGGCAGGTTGCTGTTTGCCGGTGGAGGTCTTGATGAAGTCGGCGCCGGCATACATGGACAGGATGGAGGCTTTCTTTATGTTGGAGGCTGTCTGCAAGGCTCCGGTTTCGAGAATCACTTTCAGGTGCTTTTCTTTGCAGGCGGCTTTCAGTTCCTGTATCTCGTCGCACATGGTTTCGTAGTCTCCGGCAAGGAACTTGCCCACCGAAATCACGATGTCTATCTCGTCGGCGCCTTCCATCACGGCCATTGCCGTTTCGGCCACCTTTACTTCGATGAAAGTCTGCGAGGAGGGGAAACCGCCCGATACGCAGGCGATGTTTACGTCCTCCACTTCCAGCGTGTCCCTTACGATTTCGGCGAAGTTGGGATATACGCAGATGGCGGCCACGTTCTTCAGGTCGGGAAATTCGTTGTCGAATTGGTTCACTTTCCGGGTGAACTTCATGACGCTTTCATCGCTGTCCTCGGTTCGGAGCGTAGTCAGGTCGATGCAGTTGAAGAGGAATTTCTTCACGTCGGGCGTATTGTTTGCAGGCACTTTCTCTGCAACGATTTTGGCTACTTGTGCAGCTACTTCTGCATCGTTCATCCGGGTGTTGTACTTGGCCAGAGTGGCTTCGTACTTGTTTTGCGTAGACTCAGTTTTTTCCATGGTCTTTCAGTTTTGGGTTATTGATATGTCTCGTTTGGTCACGTTTGGTTTTCTTTTCAAGGTTGCGGGCAAAGGCTTCGGTCAGGTTCACGCCCGTCTGGTTGGCAATGCAGAGCAGCACCCAGAGCACATCGGCCATTTCGTCGCCGAGGTTGTTTTTTTCGCCTTCCTTGAAGGATTGGTCGCCGTATCTGCGTGCCATGACGCGGGCCATTTCGCCCACTTCCTCGGTCAGTACGGCCATATTGGTGAGTTCGCTGAAGTAGCGCACTCCGTATTCCTTTATCCAAGCATCCACTTGTTGCTGTGCTTCTTCCAGTGTCATCATTCCTTGTTTTTTGTATCCATGCAGATGGTTACCGGACCATCGTTCAGCAGTTCCACTTTCATGTCCGCTCCGAAGCGGCCTGTGCCCACCTCTTTGCCCAGCGCCGTGCTCAGTTCCCGGCAGAACAGCTCGTAGAGGGGGATGGCTGTTTCCGGCCGGGCTGCCCGTATGTACGAGGGGCGGTTGCCTTTCTTGGTCGAGGCGTGCAGCGTGAACTGGCTGATTACCAGTATGTCGCCGCCGGTTTCGATGACGGACTTGTTCATCACCCCTTGTTCGTCGTCGAATATGCGCAGGTTCACGATTTTCTTGCAGAGCCAGTCGATGTCGTCCTTTCCGTCGGCTTCCTCGATGCCCAGCAGTACCAGAAGTCCCTTTCCGATGGCCGAATTGCAAGCCCCGTCTATGCTGACGGAGGCGTGTCCGGTGCGTTGTATCACTACTCTCATGCTGTTTGTTTTCCTTTTTTGAACAGGCAAAGTTACAAATAAATTCGTTGTGTTGCGTGGCTTTTGCCCTACGATTTTATCATCTCTGTTTTCTGCTTTGACAGGGGCAAGTGCCTGTCGTGGCAAACACTTGTGTCTGTTCTGTCGGATGCTTGTGTCTGTCGGCTTGGATGCTTGTGTTTGTCACGGCAGGGGCTTGTATCTGTCGGGAACGGCCTGCAGGGGGCTTGTGGAGGGGGTAGGTGAGGAGGAGGAAAGGGGATTTTCAGACGCAGATGGCACGGATGACGCAGATTTAAAGTAAAAACATACAAGGGGGATATAAGAGAAAACCGGAAAACCGGAAGAAAGAAACCGGGGCTTCCATGTGGGAACCACAGCGAGGCGAAATAAAAAATCTGCGTCATCCGTGCCATCTGCGTCTGAAGAATTTACTTTCCTCAGCCTGCAAATCAAAAGATTATCCTGCTGATAATCAATCAATTGTGTCTTCGAAATGTTTCCTTATGATGTCGGCTTTCGCCTTGCCCGCCACGGCTGCCAGCTCCTCGTGCGAGGCTTCCCGTATGCGCTTCACGCTCTTGAAGTGTTTGAGCAGCGCCGATTTGGTTTTCTCCCCTATGCCTTTTATCTCGTCCAGCGCCGAAGCTATCTGGCGCTTGCTTCGTTTATCGCGGTGGAAAGTGATGGCGAAGCGGTGCACTTCGTCTTGAATCTGCGTCAGGAGGCGGAAGAGCGGAGAGTTCTGTTTCAGGCCGATGGTTTGGGGAGGGAAGCCGTAGAGCAGTTCCGAAGTGCGGTGTTTGCCATCTTTGGCAAGCCCGGCAATGGGAATGTTCAGCCGCAACTCGTCCGTCACCTCTTTTACGGCGCTCATTTGCCCTTTTCCGCCGTCGGTGATGAGGAGGTCGGGCAGGGGAGTGTTCTCTTCTATGGCGCGCCGGTAACGCCTTCTGACGACCTCTTTCATCGAGGCGTAATCGTCCGGCCCTTCCACGGTCTTGATGTTGTATTTCCGGTAATCCTTCTTCGAGGGTTTTCCTTTCACGAACACCACGCATCCGGCCACGGGGTCGGAGCCTTGGATGTTCGAGTTGTCGAAGCATTCTATCCGCATCGGAAGGCGTTCGAGGTGCAGTTCTTGCTGAATTTCCTTGAGCAGGCGCACGGTTCGTTGCTCCGGATTCAGCTTTTCCGATTGTTTCAGCCGGTCGGCCTTGTATTGCTTCACGTTCAGGGTGGAGAGTTCCAGCAGTTTCTTCTTGTCGCCCCGTTGCGGAACGGTGAACGTCACGTCTTTCAGCTCCATGTCCGGCTCGAAAGGTACGATGATTTCGTGCGAAAGGCTCTTGTACCGTTCTCTCATCTCGATGATGCCCAAGCACAGCAGCTCCTCTTTCGTCTCGTTCAGCCGTTTCTTGTATTCAAACGTAAAGGCCTGATTGATGGCTCCGTTCGTGATGTGCAGGTAGTTGATGTAAGCCGATTTGCCGTCGCCGTCTTCCTCGATGGAGAATACGTCGATGTTGTGAAGCACGTTGCTCACCACCTCCGACTTCGCTCGGTAGCTCTCTATCAGCAGGTACTTCTCCTTTACTTTTTGCGCCTCCTCAAACCTCATCTCGGCGGCCAGTTCCTGCATCTGTCGCAGCATCATCCGTTCCACTTCCTGCGTGTTTCCTTTCAAGATTTCCTTTATCTCATCGATATTTTTCATGTATTCCTCGTGGCTCTGCCTGCCGATGCAAGGGCCTGCGCAATTCTTGATGTGATACTCCAGGCAGACGTTGAATTTTCCGGCACGGATGTTCTCCGGCGAGAGATTCAGATTGCATGTGCGCAGAGGGTACAGGTGTTTGATGAGGTCGAGCACCGCATACATGGATGGAACATGACTGTACGGCCCGTAGTAGGACGAGCCGTTGCGGATTATCTTCCGGGTCTTGAATACGCGCGGGAAATATTCGTTCTGCATGCAGATGCTGGGGTAGGTCTTGTCATCCTTCAGCAGCACGTTGTAGCGTGGCTTGTATTTCTTTATCAGGTTGTTCTCCAGAAGCAGGGCATCCTCTTCCGTGTTCACCACGATGTATCGGATGTCGGCAATCTTGCTTACCAGCACCCGTGTTTTCCCCGGCTCGTGCTCGCGGTTGAAGTACGAGGAAACCCTTCGTTTCAGGTTCTTGGCTTTGCCTACGTATATAACGGTTCCTCCGGCATCTAAATATTGGTAAATGCCGGGGCTTTCGGGCAGGTTGGATACAATCAGCCGCAGGGCTTCTCCTCTTGCCTCCCGATCTTGTTGTAAGGATGCCCTTGGGTCAATCATTGGTTTATAGTGTCAGCACGGCTTCCACGTCAACATCGTTTCCAAAGACCTCTTTCCCGTGCAGCTCTTTCAGTTCGATGATAAAGTTCACATACACCTTCTGCGGATGCATCTGCTTCACTAACTTGCAGGCAGCCTCCATGGTTCCTCCGGTTGCCAGCAGGTCGTCGTGCAGCAATACCACGTCGTCTTCGCCGATGGCGTCTTTGTGCATCTGCACGGTGTCCTTGCCATACTCCTTGTCGTAGCTTTCTTCGATGGTTTCTGCCGGCAGCTTTCCCGGTTTACGGATGGGCACGAATCCGGCGCCCAATCTGGTGGCAAGTATAGGACCCATGATGAATCCTCGCGACTCGATGCCTACTACTTTCGTTATACCTCTGTCCTTATACATCTCATACAGGATGTCCGAAAGTTCCTGCAAGGTGGCCGGGTCTTTGAATAGTGTGGTCACGTCGTAGAACAGAATTCCCGGTATGGGGAAGTCGGGAATCTCCCGAATGCTCTTGGCAAGTGTTTCTTTGCTCATAATCAGTCTGTTTTATATATTTATTTAATTACTTGTTTCACGTGGAACTTTGTTCCTTATCGCCCGCAAAGTACCAACAGCACATTAATGTCGCTGGGAGATACGCCGGGAATCCTGCTTGCCTGCGCTATCGTCTCCGGATCAATCTTTTCCAGTTTCTGTCTGGCTTCGGTAGAGAGAGATTGGATGGAAGCATAGTCGAACTTTCCTTTTATCTTGATGCTTTCCAGTCTCCCCAATTTGTCCGCAATGATTCGTTCGCGTCCGATGTAGCCTTCGTATTTGATAAGTATTTCGGCCGCTTCTATTATTTCCTCTTTCCTGTCCGATAGTTTATCCAGTTCACGTTTAAAGGAGTTGACGTGTTCGGCAATGTTTTCAATCGTCACTTGCGGGCGGTTTATCAAATCGATCAGTTTGCATCCATGGCGGAGCGAGGTAGTGCCGAGCTGTTCCAGCACCGGGTTGATTAATGCCGGTTTAATCGAATATTCGCGGGTAAAGTTTATGATATGGTTCACGGCTTCACGCTTTTCCGTCAGCAACTTATAGCGGTCTTCCTTGGCAAGTCCCAGTTTCCATGATTTCTCCGTGAGGCGCATGTCGGCATCGTCCATGCGGAGCAGGATGCGATATTCGGCTCGCGAGGTAAACATACGGTAAGGCTCGTCTACTCCTTTTGTCACCAAATCGTCGATTAATACACCGATATATGCTTCGTCTCGTGCCAAGGTGAATGGTTCTCCACCGTGGCAATTGATGTGTGCATTGATGCCGGCAATGATTCCTTGTCCGGCAGCTTCTTCATATCCGGTAGTTCCGTTCACCTGTCCGGCAAAGAACAGGTTCTTTATTTTCTTCGTTTCCAACGAGTGTTTCAGTTGGGTAGGGTCGAAGAAGTCATATTCGATGGCATAGCCTGGGCGATAGATGACCAAGTCTCTGAATGCCGGAATCTTTTTCAGTGCGGCAATCTGTATGTCCATCGGCAGCGATGAAGAGAACCCGTTGAGGTAGAGTTCCTGCGTGGTTTCGCCTTCCGGTTCGAGGAACAGTTGATGCTGCGGTTTGTCGGGGAAGGTTACAATCTTTGTTTCTATGCTGGGGCAATAGCGTGGCCCTATACTCTGTATTTGTCCGTTGAAAAGCGGAGAATCGGACAGACCTTTGCACAATACCCCGTGTGCTTCCTCATTGGTGAAGCAAGTCCAGCAGGAGAGTTGTTTCAGGTGTCGCACGCCGGTGTTCATGAACGAGAACTTGTGGAAGTCGGCTTCGCCCTCCTGTATCTCCATCTCCTCGTAGTGCACGCTTCGCCCGTCTATACGCACCGGTGTGCCCGTCTTCATCCGTCCGTAGGCGATGCCATGTTTTGCGATGGATTCGGTCAATTCGTACGATGCGGGTTCTGCCATGCGTCCGCCCGGCAATATGGTTCGGCCTACGTGCATCAGTCCGTTGAGGAAAGTGCCTGCCGTAAGTACGATGCATTTGGCTCGGAAGGTTACTCCCCACAGAGTGACCAATCCCGTAACTTCTCCGTTTTCAACGAGGATTTCGCGCACGGTGTCCTGCCAGATGTGCAGGTTCGGAATGTTCTCCAATATTTCCCGCCACGCCCAGATGAACTTGTTGCGGTCGCATTGCGCGCGCGGGCTCCACATGGCCGGTCCTTTCGAGCGGTTCAGTATGCGGAACTGGATGGCGGTTCGGTCTGTCACCAGTCCCATGTATCCGCCCAATGCATCCACCTCGCGTACTATCTGCCCTTTGGCAATACCCCCCACGGCCGGATTGCAACTCATCTGTGCGATTTTGTTCATATCCATCGTGATGAGGCATGTCTTCGAGCCTAAGTTGGCGGCTGCGGCTGCGGCCTCGCAACCTGCATGCCCGGCACCTATTACAATAACGTCGTACTTAAATTCCATTCATTCAATGAAGTTAAAAACCGCACAAAGTTACTAAAAAGGCACGGATTTCACGGACTAACGTGATTTTTATAAACAAAATCCATGTTAATCCATGCAATCCGTGCCCGATAGAAAAACATGGAGGCGTTTCTGTGGCGCCTCCATGTGCTATTTTGCAGTGGTTTTGCATCTATGCCGTCGGCCGTTATCCCAAAGGGTTTTCGTTTTGGTCGCCGCTTTCGCCGCCGCTTGTATTCCCGTTCTCGGTTTTCGGTTTGGGAGCATCGCTGCCTGTTTCATCCTTGTTGATGCGGTCCACGTCTTTCAGGACGAGACCCTCTGAGCGTGTGGTGCCCGATGTGGTGATGCGTATGTCGCTATTGGCACGAAAGCAGATTCTTAGCGCGGTGATGTCATTGCTGCTGAAGTCTTCGGCCTTGTCCGTTCCTTTGCTTTGGGCGGCAAGGTAGAAGTTTCCCAGTCCGTCGATATTTACGATTCGTCCGGCCAGTAAAGTCTTCTTCAGATAGGTGCGGAAGTCTTTCAGCACGCTGTAAGAGTTACCCTCGCTTACGCCGGACATGGCGCTGATTTCCTTTGCCACTTCTTTCAGCTTTGCCGCGCTGCTATACTTGTAGGTGATGATGGGATATACCCTTTTGGCAGAGTTTTTGTCTGTCGGTTTGCTTAAACGTTCGTGTTTGCGAAATAAAATAGCCATAATGTTTCTGTTTTTAAATAATTAATAAAAAGTTTTGTTTTGTATTCGTGTATTAAGCTTAATCACATTGCAAAGATAAACACAAGTCTAAAACCCGGAAAATATTTTTCCCCCGTTTTTTTCAAGACCTTTTTCAGGTTGGGTTCTTATGGAAGTATAGTCTGCAAATGAACGTTTATACGGTCTGCATGGCAGTTTGCAGTGAAGATGGTGTACCCTCCTTGCCTCTGCACGAGACAGGGGGGCACACCATTTTACGCCACGCCTTCTTATTTCAATAGTTGTTGTGCCGCGAGCACCAGAAACATATAGTGGGATGACCCTCCTCCCAGCACATACTCTGTCTGCTGCCAAAGGAACGGGAACGTGAGCAACTCCGGGAAATCGGGACGGATAAGCGCCGTGCCGGAAATGACACCGCCCGGAATGTAGGACCAGTCGGCACGGTTGAGGCCGTAGCCCACCGTGGCCGATTGCGCGCCGACACCCGATGCGAAAGAGGCCTGATTGGAGCCCGGATGGCATCCGAGAATAAAGTTAAGGGCATTGAACACCGGTGCTTGCGAAAACAGTTCCGGGTAGGCTGTCGTCAGGAAATAGTGCCGGAAACCGAAGTGTTGTATATCCCAACCTGCTCCCCAGATGTTGGGACGATAAGGAACTCCGTAAGGCGTCTCCCGTACCAGTACGGCCAATTTTTGTTCGTATCCGGCCAAGGCTTTGCGAAATGCGGCAGAGAAGGTTTTGGCTCTTTTGTCTTTCATTTGCGCAAACTGTTTCTCCACACGTGCCGTGTACCAACCGGTGTGTTCTATCTGCTTGACGATGAATTCCCGGTTATCCAAGATGAAATCCATATAAGTTTGTTCACCGGTGGTCAGATATAATTCCACGGCCGCCTGCACTTTGGAGGACAATACCCTGTCGTTTCCGCTTGCGGTGGAGGCGTATATGTTGCGTGCAATGCCAAGGCAATGCACGCTCAACGTATCGTTGAAGCCTTTCAATACGCGCGACACGGCAGCCAGCTGGGCGGCTGTCGACAGTTCCCGCCCCGGATTATCCTCCGTAAATATCCGGCGGTCGTCCTCGTTGCCTGTCTTCCCGTCCGTCATGGCGGCGGCGTCGCCCAAAAGCACATATTGGCGCAGGTCGTTGCAGATGATGCCTCTGTACAGGCGTCCCAGCGCCAGATAGCCGTTGACCACACTGAGTGCGCCGTTCTCCACTTGTTGCAACAGGTCATTCTTTCCGTCGGGCTGGTGAATCTCCGTCACACGGTTTATCTGGTCGATGGAAGTCACGTCAATGTCCGGGCGGAAAGTTTCGTAGGTCAATGCGAGGATGTAAGATTCTCCGGCTTGAGACTCGATGCGTAGGTCAAAGTCGCCGGCATCGTGCCAGCCGCCTATGTTCACTCCGGGAACCACTTGTCCCGGCGCGAATTCGGACAACCCCTCTTTCTGGTCGTATCCGTCGATATGGTTGTGGGACTGCGCCATTTGGGCGTCGTCCATGTGGCAGCAGTCGTGCCACACGCGGTATTTCTCGTTGACTCGCATGTGGCACATCTGTACGGGCAGGAAATATTCGAGGACGGGTTGCCACACGCCACGGGCATAAACGTCATTGTCGATGCGGAAGATGGGAGATACGGAAGTATCGTACTTTATCTTATAAAGCCCCGGTTCCTTCACGTCGGTGAAATCTACCTTAAGATAGTTATATCTCAAGAATTTACCCCATTCGGCAGGGTTTACCGTTTTGACGACGCTCTCGCCGTCTGCGTCAATGCGGATGATTTGTGCCGTTTGTCTTTTTTGGTCGCGGATATCCGTTTCGATGACGGCTTCCTTCTCTTGAGCGGGATGATAGCCTATCTGTGAGGTCTGTATAACCGGCCGATACATCCAGTCGTCCACCACGTTCGGGGTGATGATCCATCTGACGGCGCCTTTGGTGACGCCCGGCTTTATGTGGCTGCGCAGTACGAACCACCCGTTGTTGTGGTTCATTCGGCCGTCAAACAGTTGCAGGTCGCCGTTCAATGACTCGATGGTGACTTTGTTGTAGGAATCATCGGGGCGGACGGTGAATTTGCTTCCCGTGGCATAAGGCCGGGCGATGATGTCGTCCGCCACTATCGGGCTGTATCCTTTCCCTATCAGATTGTTTATGTCGGCCAGCGACTGTTTGCCGTCGTGGTAATTTCCCGTATGCAGATGGTTGGGGCGGGTTGTCATCAGGGGTGAGTTGGGCTGTTGCGGAAAGATGCCGCTTTGCTTGTCCATGAGCCACGGTTTGCCGAATAATGAACCCGGAAAGAACTCAAGGTTGAAGCCTGCTTTCCCGATAAACTCTTCGGGAATGGGACGATCCAAATCTACGGTTACTTCCAGATGCTTTCCTTTCGTTTCCACCTTTACGGTGTATTTCAGGTTGAGGGCGGGATAAATCATGGGGTTGAATCCCGTGAGGTGGCGTGAGGAATCGGGGTAGCATAAGGTAGTGATGATGCTGTTGCCGTCGAGCCGGCGGTCGAGCTGTTTCGGTACGGGCTGCCATTGTCCGGGAGTGGCTTCCAGCCGGATATCTCCGTTGGTGGCTATGCGGTGTCCGTGCATGATGATACATACACCGCCCTGATGCCCTTCGGGATAGATGTCATCGAAAGCCATCACGTCTACTCCCCGGTTTCTGAAATAGCCCGAGGATGTCAGTTCAAAATCTTGCGCATGCAGCTCGCTTTGACCGCAGAACAATGCAAAGACCGATGCGAATAGTAAATCTCTCTTTTTCACAGCATTTGTTTTTTAAAGTTATGTAATACTTCGCTAAAATACGAAATTAGACGGAAAGAGAGGGTGGCGATTTGTAGCCGATAACGTCATGAAATGTATTTTTTCAAAGGCGCAGATTCAAAAGGAGCCGCAATAGGAATCAATTTAGCCTCTTGAAAGGAGATGGAGGGTAAGAGGGGCAAACAGCTTTTTCGTAAATTTGCGGTGTGCAGAATGCCCGTGCCCGGCTTCTTGGTGAGAGGGCCCAATCCCGGCAGGCAAGACGGCGTATCCTATCCTTCAAATCTGCCGGATGAGTCTTATGCGGATGTAGAGGGTTCGTATGCTTCCAATGAGATAGCCATCAACTGGAGTGCCGCTTTGGTGGCGCTGACTTCTTCGCTGGATGCCCTGATGGCAAAATGAGGCTGCCTGTCTTGTTTAAAGCTCCCTATGTTATCGGCAATCGGTATGCCCCTTATTTGTTGATATTTATTTAAATCTCCTTTCCTTTTTCCGTACCCCTCTCAGAACACGTTCTGGCAGGGGTATGCGTTCCTCACCGAGGAAGGCATCGTTCCTCACCGAGGAACACCCTCTTCCTCACCGAGGAACGAGCCTTTCCTCGGTGCCGGAAAAATCATGACTTTTCATTCAATACTTTTTTGTAATCATATTTCGGAAAGAAGAAGCGGAACCGGCCACAGCTTTGCCGAAAGACGGTGAGCCGCTGAAAATCAACCACTTACATCCCTAATACCTATCTGACCGATAGATGGACGGCTCTAAAAAGCTGATTTTTTGAAAATATCTAATGGAAAGTTGTAGGATGTCGGACTTAATTGTATATTTGCCGCATAATTAATCACAACTATTTCGTGCCACACAGACAAAGCAGGTTAACTTAATGAAATTGTTCCATTCTGTACTATTATTGACATTTGGAATCTGTAATTGCCTTTATGCCGGGCAAAAAGTGGAAGATGATTTTCTACTGCGACAAGTAGGAAAGGAATCATCCACAGAAGAAAATTACCCCCCCCCCCCATACGATTATATCGCTGATAACCAGCGATTTACTACCCGGATTTTCTCCCCTTTCAATCTTGCGCTGAAATCGAACCTGCTTTACGACGCTCTGCTTGTGCCCAATCTGGGGGCAGAACTTTATGTGGGCAAGAACATCTCCATATCTTTTACGTGGATGCACGCATGGTGGAAGACCGACCGCCGGCATTACTACTGGCGCACCTACGGGGGCGAGTTGGAAGTGCGTAAATGGTTCGGAACAAAAGCTGCGCAACGACTCACTGGGCATCATGCCGGCATTTATGCCGGAAGCCTCACTTACGATTTCGAGCTGGGGCGTCGCGGAAACCTGTCCGATCGCTGGACGCGCCACTACGGACTGTCCTACGGCTACTCGTGGCGCATTGCCCCTTACCTCAATCTGGATTGTTCCATCGGCATCGGCTATCTTACCGGCCGCTATAAAGAATACCTTCCCGTGGACGGATGCTACGTGTGGCAAGCCACCAAGAACCGCCATTGGGTGGGGCCTACCAAGGCAGAAGTTACAATTGTGTGGCTCATCATGCAGGATTTGCGTCATCGCAAGGCGAAAGGAGGTGCCCGATGAAAACAGCGACGTCGTATACCGCCTTGGCCTGCATCGTCACGCTGACACTCCTTTTCTTTGCCTCCTGCCGGCACAAAGAACTTTGCTACGGGCATCCCCATGGGCAGACCGTGCGCCTTGTCTTCGACTGGCGGTACATCAACGACGTGCCCGGCGCCATGCGCGTATTCTTCTATCCCGTGAACAACAGCCGCCGCACTGAACCCTATGTGTTCGATGTCTCTGCCCTGACCCGTGCCGAAGGTTCCGAAATCTTTCTCGAAGAAGGAACCTACCAAGTGGTGAGTTTCAACATAGATACCGAATACATTCTCTATAGAAAAGAAAATTCTCATTCGGAATTTGAAGCTTATACCCAAGGGCGCACGCTTACCCTCAACTCCTCGCAAGGGGGAAAGACGTCGACCAAAACGCTGCCGTTGGTGGGTACGCCCGACTGGATGTGCCGTGCATCGCTTGATGAGGTGCATATAGGCAGTGTACAGGGCGAAAGTCCGAAGCAGATAGTGCTCACTCCCCGTTCTGCCGTGTCGAAGTTCACCTGCGAGGTGCGCGGCATAAAGAATCCGGGTCGTGTGAAGGGTGTCATAGGCACGCTTTCCGGCGTGGCAGGCTCGCTTTTCATGGGCACGGGGACGTTTCCCGCCGCTCCCTCCACCGTCTACTTCGATGGCGAGATGGAAGGTGGAGTGGTCAGAGGGAATTTCCTCGTCTTCGGGCTTCATCCCCAAGCCGTAAAACCCGAAGATAAGGTGCTGACGCTCTACTTCCGCACCGATGCAGGCATAAGTGCCTTTTCATTCAACGTGGGCGATCGCATTGAGATAGAAGAAGACGACGGGCACTATGTCATCAAGGCAAACGTCGTCATCGAGGGCGATATAGAGTTGCCGTCGCCTATCGTGTCCGATGAAGACGGACTGGTGGTGGATGCCGAAGAATGGGATGCCGTGTACATTGATATTAATATATGATATTGTTTTTTTATAAAAATGTTTTACAAACTTAAAAGAAGGAAAGTATGAAAAAAATGTATTATTTTGCCGCTGCGGCGCTATTGCTGATGGCGAGCTGCTCCAAAGAGGAAATTCTGGAGCAAAGTAAAGAAGCGAAGATAGCGTTTAATGTGCTATCGGACAATGCTGTAACTCGTGCCACACCGATTACTTCGGCTAATTTGACTTCTGCGGATTTCAAGGTATGGGCTTTTACCGGTACTACAAAGTATATGAGGGGGGTTCAGATTAAGCATAACGGTACTAAGTGGGATTATGCAAGTTCGTCGGATGTTTATTATTGGCCTTCGTCGGCTCTGAATATTTATGCCGTCAGTCCGGCTGCGCATACCAATCTCACTCCGGGGTTTGGAACCAGTTCTGCTTTAAATTTTACTTATACGGCGTCGGAGACTAATACGGAGCAGGCAGACGTGATGTATGCCTCCAAACTGAATTTTTCTAAGCCTGGTGATGCTACGGTGCCTCTGAAGTTCAAGCATGCGTTGTCTCAAATTATTTTTAAAGGAAAAGCGGCTTCTGCCATGACTGTAAGAATAAAGAGCATTAAAGTGCATAATCTCAAGAAGAGCGGTACATTTACTTTTCCTGCAACCGAAACAGCCGATGGTTCCGCTCAGGGAAGTTGGGCACTTACCGGAACTGCTGATGCAGACTACGTTGTCGGCACGGTTAGTAATCCTCCTCTGAATGAGGCCACTATTAATGGCGCTACACTGACTGACCTTACCAAATCTGACGGGGTTTTACTGGTTTTACCTCAAACAGCAACGAAATGGACAACTACTGAGGGAGCTGCTGTTCCCATTACTACGGCAGATACAAACAACCAATGCTATCTTGAGATAGAATTGAAGCTGATTGTAAACGGTGTTTTTTTGATAGGCGGAACTGGTTATGACAAGGTGTATGTCCCGTTTGGAGGTACGGCT
Source organism: Prevotella heparinolytica (assembly GCF_002998535.1). Lineage (NCBI taxonomy): Bacteria > Pseudomonadati > Bacteroidota > Bacteroidia > Bacteroidales > Prevotellaceae > Prevotella > Prevotella heparinolytica. Next base: position 2,382,149 of record NZ_CP027234.1, read on the forward strand.
TGGGAAGCGGGTAAGAAATATATCTATACGCTCAACTTCGGTGGCGGCTATAAAGCAGATGGTACCGTGATGTTGACTCCGATGAAGTTCGAGCCTACGGTTGAAGAATGGGGTGATTCGTCGTCAGATATCATATTGCCTCCGGCTCCTTGATATGAGGAACAGGTTGCCAATGGTTTGGCTATAATCAGACGTAAGTATCATTTTCATGAGGGTGTGTCAAAATAGACACATCCTCTTTTTTTGTTTTTTCGCGTCTTCCCTGCTCGATTTCCCTTATGCCGCAATCAACTCTGTTTTTCTTCCATGACGGCCTCCATTGGGCCGGAAAAGGCGTATCAGGACACAAATCAAGGCTGTAAATGCGTCTGACAGCCCCGATATCCCCCCCTTGAGCATCTTTGCGCACATTTTCTTGATGTTGAAGGCCATGGCGAAGAAGGCAAAGTCCATCAAAACCTTGTCTTTTCCAAAGTGCCGGAAGCGTCGGTATGCCATATCGAACTTCATCTGTCCGAAGACGGCTTCAGGTTCAATGCACCGCCGTCCCCTGTGCCTGATGCCTTCCCGGGAAGTGAGCCTTTCCCGTGCCTTTCCCTTGTATTCGTTCAGCCTGTGGTTGACCTCCATGATGCGTCTGTCCGTCCTTGCCCCGTAGCATCTGCATCTGAGCGGGCATCCTTTGCAGTTCTGCGCCCGGTAGCGTGCGCTTTCGGTGAGGTATCCGCCTGCGGTCTTTCCACGGGTTGTCCCGACGCGCTCCATGTGCTGCCCCATGGGACAGACGTAATAATCCTCCTCCTTATTATAGTACAGGCTGTCCTGATGGAACGGGGCCGGTGTATAATGTGGACGCTGTTCCATGTGGAAACGGTTGTACTTGACGTATGCCTCCACGCCGGCATCCTCCATGAAACGGTAGTTCTCCTCCGAGCCGTACCCCGAGTCGGCAACGGCGGTGGAAGGATGACGGTGATAGCGCCGGAAGAAAGAATCCATAAAGGGGATAAACGTGAGCGTGTCGGTGGGATTGGGAAACAGGGCAAAGTCGGTGATGAACTGGTTCTCCGTCGCTATCTGGAGATTATAGCCGGGCTTGGTCTGCCCGTTGTTCATGGCATCCTCTTTCATGTGCATGAACGTGGCGTCAGGGTCTGTCTTGGACATGGAATTGCGACTGCCAATCTGTTCAAGACGGCTGTCATACTCCTGCAGTTTCTCACGGTACTTATCCAGTTCCTTTATCTGTTTCTCCTTTTTCTTGCACTGTGCTTTCTCTTCTTTGGTGGTAGCGGCAGGGGGCGTGGCAAGGGCTTCTCTAAGTTCGGCAGACAGTTCGCTCAATGTTGCGGGCGTGAACTCCACATGCTCTTTCTCCGAGGATTTCTCTTGCGCAATGGTATCATCGACCTGCTGCAGGAGGATGCGTATCTTCTCTATCAGTTTAGTGCGATTCTTTTCTATTGTCCTGCGCCATACAAAAGTGTATTTGTTGGCTTTTGACTCTATCTTCGTACCATCGATATATTCCACATCGAGCGTTACAAAGCCACGCTCCGCGAGCAGAAGAACCAACCGGGTAAATACATTGTTGAGTTCGTCCTTGACACGATTACGGAATCGGTTGATAGTAATAAAATCAGGTTTCTCATATCCTGCAAGCCAAATGAAGTGTATGTCACGCAGGAGCAATTGCTCTATCTTGCGGCAAGAATAGATATTATTCATATAGGCATAGAGGATAACCTTGAGCATCATCTTCGGGTGGTATGGACTACGACCGCTTTCCTTGTAGAGCTTGCGGAAATTATCCAAATTAAGACCGTCAACAATGGCGTTGACCATGCGGACAGGGTCGTTCTCCGCAATATTTTCATCAAGCCGTTGTGGAAAAAGCACCGTTTGGTTGCAAGTGTAAGGGCGAAAGTGTAACTTTGACATAACGTAATTTTGTATGCCTAAAGTTACAAAAACTTTAGGAAATAGCAAAGCCCTGGCTTGAGAAAGTCGGGGCTTTGTGCAAAAAAAGAGGATGTGTCTATTTTGACACACCCTCATTCTTTGTTCCCGTTATTGATTGTTTCTATAATGTCTTCTTATACCCGAACAAAGATATGCCGGGTTGTGTGCGAAAATCCTCGATAATGCTATTTATTGGTTCGGAATTTCCATTCTTTTCTTCTGCACCTGCCTATCTTTGTCAATGCGAAAAACCATAAAACAATCATACCATGAGAAAAATACTCCTCTTATCGTCCTTTCTGGCAATGTTTGCAACCGGAAGCCGAGCACAATGGAAACCGGCGGGCGATAAAATCAAAACCGAATGGGCATTGCAGGTAAACCCTGCCAATGTATTGCCGGAATATCCGCGCCCCATTATGGAACGAAAAGACTGGAAAAACCTGAACGGGTTATGGAGCTATGCCATCATTGATAAGGGCGGACGTATGCCGGCGGCATTCGACGGAGAGATACTTGTGCCGTTTGCCGTAGAGTCGTCCTTGTCCGGTGTGGGGAAAAGGATAGACGAAAACCGGGAGCTGGTTTACCAACGGAGTTTTTCCATCCCTTCCGGCTGGAAAGGCAGGCGGGTGCTGCTGCATTTCGGAGCAGTGGACTGGAAAGCCGATGTATGGGTGAACGATATCAAGGTAGGCAGCCATACGGGAGGGTTCACTCCTTTCTCTTTCGACATCACTGCCGCCTTGTCTGCCAAAGGCGATAACCGTCTGCTGGTGAAGGTGTGGGACCCGACCGATAACGGCCCCCAGCCGCGCGGTAAGCAGGTGAACAATCCGCATGGCATCTGGTACACTCCCGTAAGCGGTATCTGGCAGACGGTATGGATGGAGCCGGTTGCCGAGAAGCACATCGCGAACCTCCGCATTACACCCGACATAGACCGTGGTCTGTTGACGGTAAAGGCTGAATTAAGCATGAATACCTCTTCAGACATGGTGGAAGTGAGTGTTTATGACGGCAACCGACTGGTGGCTGCCGGCAAAAGCATCCATACCGAGGCGGTGGAAGTGGCTATGCCCGATGACGTCAAGCTGTGGAACCCCGACGCTCCATTCCTTTACACGCTGAAGGTGACGCTGAAAAACGGCGGCAAGATGGTGGACGAGGTGAGCAGCTATGCCGCCATGCGCAAATACTCCACCCGCCGCGACGCCGACGGAATCGTGCGTCTGGAGCTGAACAACGAACCCTTGTTTCAGTTCGGCCCTTTGGATCAGGGATGGTGGCCCGACGGACTCTATACAGCTCCCACGGATGAAGCCCTGTTGTATGACATACGTAAGACGAAAGATTTCGGTTTCAACATGATTCGCAAACACATCAAAGTGGAGCCGGCACGTTGGTATACGCATTGCGACCGGCTTGGCATCATTGTGTGGCAGGATATGCCGAGCGGCGACCGTAATCCGGAGTGGCAGAACCGCAAGTATTTCGACGGGACGGAACTGAAACGCACCGCCCAGTCCGAGGCTTGCTATCGCAAGGAATGGAAAGAAATAATGGATTATCTCTATTCCTATCCGTGCATAGGCACATGGGTGCCTTTCAACGAGGCTTGGGGACAGTTCAAAACAGCCGAAATAGCCGAATGGACCAAACAATATGACCCCACCCGTCTTGTCAATCCAGCGAGCGGAGGCAACTATTATGCCTGTGGCGATATGCTCGACCTCCACAATTATCCGCATCCCGAAATGTATCTGTATGACGCCGGCCGTGCCACGGTATTGGGCGAATACGGGGGCATCGGCCTCGTGCTGAAAGACCATCTTTGGGAACCAAACCGTAATTGGGGTTATATTCAGTTCAACTCTTCCAAAGAAGTGACGGATGAATACGCAAAGTATGCCGACATGCTGTACCAACTCATCGACAGGGGCTTTTCGGCGGCGGTGTATACACAGACCACCGATGTGGAAATAGAAGTGAACGGCCTGATGACCTACGACCGTAAAGTAATCAAGCTGGACGAGAAACGGTTGAAAGAGATAAACGCACGCATTTGCGGCACATTGAAAAAATAATCGGGCAATTATTTTCTGATGATGAGTGATGGGGTAAATTGCCGGTCACTCATCATTGTCATTTATAAAGCGCAGCGTTATGAAACGAATGATTATAAAAATTCTTCTGGGGTTCTGTTCACTGGTCGCACTGTCTGTTCACGCAGAAAAGGCCGTTCACTACTATTTCAGGACGATGGATATCCGCAACGGTCTTTCGCAGAACACGGTCTACCAAATTCTTCAGGATAAAAGGGGCTTTATGTGGTTCGGAACCAAGGACGGGCTGAACCGTTATGACGGCCTTTCTTTCCGGGTATACAAGAAAGAGAACTCCGGTTTGGGCAAGAATTTCATAACTGCGCTTTATGAAGACCGACAAGGCAATATCTGGATTGGAACCGACGGAGGAGTATTCATCTACGACCCTGTGCTCGACTCGTTTGCAGCCTTCAAAGAGATGAGCGACAAGAGAAGTGTTATCGACGATTTTGTCACCATGATTGGAAGTGACGACCACGACAACATCTGGATATCGGTAGAAAATCAAGGGCTTTTCTGCTACCGGCAGCACGAAAAGAAACTGCTGAACTATCTGTACGATTCGGGCTTGGCCAACGTCACACGTTTCTGGCTCAACGGAAATACCTGCTGGGTGGCTTTGTATGCAGACAATCTCTATCATACGAAAGACAACTTCAAAACACCCATGCAACCGTTCAAAGATGCAAATGGAAACGAAATCTTCAAAAATGACATTATAAACTGGCAGGTCAACGGCCCGCACAACTGCATCTATGTCGCTTCGCTCAATGGACTGACTGAGGTAAACCTCACTACCGGCAAGACGCGCAGGTTGCTCAATACCTATGTACGAGCCTTGCAGTTTCGGTCAGACAATGAGCTGTGGGTAGGCGCGGAAACCGGATTATACATATACAATCTGGCAAATAATAAGCTGACCCATCTGACTGTCCCCGACCAAGATGACTCGTATGCCCTATCGGACAATGCTATTTATTCACTCTGTTGCGACAGAGAAAACGGCATGTGGATAGGCTCTTATTTTGGAGGTGTGAATTATTGCCCCTATCAATGGACCTATTTCGAGAAGTTCTATCCGCGAGACGACCTCAGACATTTCGGACGCCGTGTGCGCGAAATATGCGAGGGCAACGACGGCCGTTTGTGGATAGGTACTGAAGACAAAGGCTTGTTTAATTTCAATCCGGAGACCGGAAAGATAGAACGCTTTGAGCATCCTGCCATCTATCAAAACATACATGGTCTTTGTCCGGATGGAGATGAGTTGTGGGTAGGCACTTTCTCTGGCGGTTTGAACCGGGTAAATCTGCATACCCGGCAAGTGAGGCATTATGCCAAAGGAGAGAGCGAGAACTCGATGCCTGCCAACGATGCCTTCACCATTTGTAAAACCACCACGGGCGATGTATGGATTGGCACCACATCCGGGCTGTTGAAGTATAACCGTTCCACCGACGACTTTACGCGCATTCCCCAGCTAAGGAATATGTTCACCTACCATATTCTGGAAGACTTCAACGGCAATCTGTGGTTTGCCACTTTCTCCAACGGGGTGTTCTGTTACAATGTCAGCAGCCGGCAGTGGAAAAACTATCTGCCCGATGCGAAAAAACCATCTTCTCTGCCCTACAATAAAGTCATCAGCATTTATGAAGACAGCAAGAAGCGGCTATGGTTCATGACATTGGGCGAGGGCTTTTGCCGTTATAACCCGAAAACAGACGACTTTACACGTTATGACATGTCGAAAGGCTTTCCGAGCAATACCATTTACAAGATGATTGAAGACAAGCGCGGGAACCTATGGATAACCGGCAATAACGGGCTGGTCTGCTTTAACCCCGACACGGACAGCAAGCGCATTTATACCACGGCCAACGGGCTGTTGAGCAACCAGTTTAACTTCCAATCCGGATACTGTGATAAGAAAGGGCGCATTTATCTGGGAAGCATCAACGGATTTATCGTGTTCGACCCGGAAACCTTCGTCGAGAACACGTTTCTGCCCCCAGTGGTCATTACGGACTTCTTCTTGTTCAACAAGCGGCTGTCGGTAGGCAGTCCGGACTCTCCTTTGAAGAAAAGTATCACCTGTGCGGATGAGATGCAGCTGGATGCCGACCAGAACTCCTTCTCCCTTCAAGTGGCCGCCCTGAGCTATCAGGCTCCCGAAATGAATCGTTTGGAATATAAGCTGGAAGGCTTCGACCGTGAATGGTACACCGTAGGGCGTAACTCCGTCATCAACTACTCGAACCTCCCCTACGGGAGTTATATCCTGCGTATAAGAGGTTCCAACAGCGACGGCAAATGGAACGAGGCCGAGCGCAGGCTTGCCATTCATATCCGTCCTCCTTTCTATTTATCAGTCTGGGCGTATGCCATCTATACCGTGTTGATTTTATCTTCCTTGATTGGTATCGTTTTTTATTTCAGAAGGCGAACCATGCAGAAGCACCGTCGAGCCATGGATAAATTTGAAAGAGAGAAAGAGCGAGAACTCTATGCAGCCAAAATAGACTTCTTCACCAATGTGGCTCACGAAATACGCACACCGCTTACGCTGATAAAGAGCCCGTTGGAAAACGTACTTGCCTCGCACGCCGTTTCGGAAGACATCAGGGATGATTTGGAAACGATGGAGCTAAACACCAACCGTTTGCTCGATTTAGTAAATCAGTTACTCGACTTTCGGAAAACGGAAACACAAGGCTTCCAATTGAATTTTGTAGAATGTGATGTATCGGAGCTTTTGCAAAAAACCTACAAACGCTTTATTCCTTTGGCACGTGCAAAAGGACTGGAACTGAACATAGAGGCCCCTGAAAGCTTGTATGCCTCAATAGACCGCGAAGGACTTATCAAAATTATCAGTAATCTGCTTACCAACGCGATAAAGTATTCAGAGACCTATATACGTATCAGTTTGCGTGCGGAAGACGAAAGGCTGTTGCTTACGGTATGCAACGATGGCCCTATCGTTCCCGCCGAGATGCGTGAGGAAATCTTCAAACCGTTTATCCAATACAAGACAGGGGCGTTGCGTACCGTAACCGGCACAGGCATAGGGCTGGCATTGGCCCGTTCATTGGCCGAACTTCATGAGGGCAGTTTGTGGATGGAGCAAACAACGGAAAACAACTCTTTCTTATTGTCACTTCCGCTTCGGCATGAACAAACGGTGGTTATGGAACACAAAGAAGGAGTAAAAGCCGAAGAGCTTCCGGAAGACAACGACACGAGATTCGTCGCCAATCAGCATCGCTACACCCTTTTGATAGTGGAAGACAGTCCGGAGATGCAGGCATTTGTCGCCAAACAATTGTCGTCGGACTACCGCGTATTGACGGCCATGAATGGAGTGGAGGCCTTGAAAGTGTTGCAAGAGCACACCGTACATCTGGTTGTCACGGATATTATGATGCCTGAAATGGACGGGTTGGAGTTGTGCGACCGTTTGAAGTCCGAACTGGATTATAGTCATATCCCTATCATCCTCCTGACGGCCAAGACCACCCTGCAAGCCAAGATAGAGGGAATGAAACTCGGCGCGGATGTATATATAGAGAAGCCCTTCTCTGTGGAATACCTGAAGGTCTGCGTGGCCAATCTGCTGAATAATCGCGAAAAGTTGCGAGCTTCGTTTGTCAACTCTCCTTTTGTGCAGACCGGCAGTATGGCAATGACAAAGGCGGATGAGGCCTTCCTCAAGACATTGAAAGAAGTAGTTGTGGCCAATATGCAAAATCCGGATTTCTGTCTGGACGACATGGCCGGGCTGCTGAACATGAGCCGTTCGAGCCTGAACCGCAAGATAAAAGGCATCTTGGATATGACCCCGAACGACTATATACGCTTGGAACGGCTGAAGAAGGCCGCACAGCTCTTGAAAGAAGAAGAATGCCGAATCAATGAAGTCTGCTATATGACCGGTTTCAATACACCTTCTTATTTTACCAAATGTTTTCAGAAACAATTCGGAATTTTGCCTAAAGATTTTGTGAAATGAACAGCGAGTTCGGTATAGGCAGTTGCTTTTGCTAAAGACGAGGGGCTGCATCCTGTGTGGGAAAGATATTTCTTGAATGCACCGGTTTACAACGAGATTAGGCAAAAGAGAAAAGAGCCTTTCAGACCAACCGCCCTCCTCCTGTTTTGACAGCTACAATCCTTTGCCGTGACAGACACTTGTGTTTAAGCCGACAGACACCAGTGTTTGAGCCGTCAGACACCTGTGTTTGAGCCGTCAGACACAAGCCTCTGACAAGACGGACACAAACACCTGATAACCAATGAGATTTAACTTGAAAACACAAGAATCTCCGGGTGAGGTTATCGACCCTGTTTCTTATCCCGAACTCAGGTAAATGATAAAATGAAATCACTAAAATAGAACAATCCGACCAAAAGCCTTCAGCGTACTTTCCCGAAGGCTTTTTGGTTTTATAATTGTATTGTTTGAAGCGATATTTGTATTCGGTTTATCCTGATGCGGATATATTTGCAATAATTAAGAAAACGGACTTCTATTTCCGTATAGTTTGAAAATCTAATTCTATAAAAAATGAGCAAGAAAATCTTATTCTTATTCTTCGTTTTGTTTGCAGCTACCGCTTATTCACAAGATGTGACCATAACGGGAACGGTGACGGATGCAAATAAAGAACCCTTGACGGGTGTAAATGTAGTGGTGAAAGGAGCTACTACGGGTACTATTACCGACATCGACGGTAACTTCTCTCTAAGCGGAAAAAAAGGGAGTACGCTTGTTTTCTCATACATCGGTATGATTAGTCAGGAGGTGGTCTACAAAGGAACTGCCCTGCATGTGGTGATGCAAGATGATGCAAAGGCTTTGGATGAAGTGGTTGTCATCGGTTATCAGACAGTTAAGAAGTCCGACCTGACCGGAGCCGTGGCTGTGGTAGATACCAAAGAAATGAAGAAAAGTGCTGCCGGAACACTTGTCAGCCAGATGCAAGGCTTGGCCACCGGTGTGAACGTGCGTAGCAGCGGACGGGCAGGAGAGGATGCTTCCATTCAGATTCGCGGTGTAGGGTCTTTAAGCAATAACTCCCCGCTGTGGGTTGTCGACGGAATGATTACCGATCCGGGTGTTGATTTCAACCCGGCAGATGCAGAATCCATCCAGATATTGAAAGATGCTTCTGCGGCGGCCATCTATGGTTCTCGTGCAGCCAACGGTGTAATCATCGTTACTACCAAGAAAGGTGCAAAAGGCCCCATGAAGGTGAATGTCAGTGTAAAGGAAACGTTGGAATGGAGTCCGAAGTACGACCTGATGAATGCGGCGGAATACATCAAATATAATGATATTGCCTACAATGAAGCCATTAAGGATGGCATTGCCACCGTAAACAGCACCCAGAAGCACTCGCCGTATGATACCAACTGGCAGGACGAAGTACTGAAGACGGCTTTGGTGCAGGACTACAACGTATCTCTCTCCGGTGGAGGCGATTCCGGCAACTATTTCCTCTCCGCCGGATATTACAAAAACAATGGTGTGTCTTATGGAAATACGTTCGACCGTTACAGCTTCCGCGTAAACACGCAAGGCAAAAAGGGTTGGTTCTCTTTTGGTGAAAACATGGCTTATTCACTGACAAACACAGACCCGAACCAGACAAATACATACAATGACTTTTTGCGTATGATGCCTACCATTCCTATCTATGATGAGAATAATCCGGGAGGGTATGGTTACGGCGACGCTTCCAAATACAATACGTTCGGCGTGAACCCGATTGCGCGTGAGGATTTGGAATACCGCCATTATCGTCAGAATCGCTTGAATGGTTCTGTATGGTTGGAGTTCAAACCTTTCGAATTCCTTTCTTATAAATTCAACGGCGGTGTCGACCTCTATTTCTATGAGAATTCATGGTTCCGCGGTGAGGGTAACTGGACTCAGAACCAAGAACATCGCGACCCGGAAAGTCAGAAAGCCCGTGATAATACTTACAACATGCTGATAGAGCACACGTTGAACTTCAACAAAGATTTTGGGAAACATCATGTGGACGCTGTGGTGGGTACAACCTATCAGCATCATGAATGGGAAGGCCTTTGGGCTTCGCGTCTGAACTTCCCGATGCTTGGCAACAATGGTTATCTCACCGTATTGAATGCCGGACAAAGCAACCAACAGAATTCTAATGCCATCAGCAAGAATGCGATGATTTCTTATCTGGGACGTGCGAACTATATCTACGACGACAGATACTATTTGACTGCCACTTTCCGTCGCGACGGCACTTCCCGTTTGGCGAAGGAAAACCGTTGGGGCAACTTCCCCTCATTCTCCGGTGCGTGGAGAATCTCGAAAGAAGACTTCTTTGACGTATCATGGATTAATGACTTGAAGATTAGAGGAAACTGGGGACGGCTGGGTAATGCCTCCATCGGCGATTGGGACTATATCGGAACCATCAATCAAAGTATCGTGACCGTGTTTGGCGGAGCCATTGTTCCCGGTTCCACTCAAGTGAAACTGGTGAATACCGGCCTTATATGGGAGACAAAGGAAACGGTAAACGTTGGTTTCGACGCCGGCTTCCTGAACCAGCGGCTGACTGTCAGCGCGGAATATTATAACTCCAAGACCAGCGACGTATTGGCCGAGACTCCGATAGCCATTTCTACCGGTAATCAAGGTGGCTCACCGTGGAAGAATGCAGCCAGCTTGCGCAACAAAGGTTTTGAAATAACGTTGGGCTGGAAAGATCAGGTGTCGGACCTCAAATACAGTGCTTTGCTGAATGTAACAACGATGAGCAACGAGGTGTTGAGCCTCGGACGTGACGATACTGAAAGGGACTTTATCGACTCTGGTCAGGCAAGAACGAAACCGGGCAGGTCGTTGGCCGAGTTCTATCTGAGAAAAACGGACGGAATTTTCAAGACACAAGAAGAAATCGATCGTTATGTAACCTCGAAAGGGACTCCTATTATCATCGAAGGAAAGCGTCCGAAGTTGGGTGATGTGAGATACCTCGACTTGAACGATGATGGCGAAATCACCGATGCCGACCGCGATTATTGCGGCAGCCCGTGGGCCAAGATGCAAATGTCGTTGGTGTTCAATGCCGAGTGGAAGAATTTTGACTTCAGCATGATGTGGAACGGACAGTTCGGTAATAAGATATATAATGTTCCCCGTTGGCAAGGACGTCTGTTTGCGGACAACTCCAATTACATCCGTTTCAAGAAAGGCGAAGAACCCTATCAGGTGAACCCGAACTCCGATACGCCACGTATCATATACGGTGACTTCCGCAATTCCCGTGATGCCGACCGCTTCTTGGAGAACGGTTCTTACTTCCGTATGAAGAATATTTCTGTGGGATATAACTTCAAGCAGAAGTGGCTGACGAATCTGGGCGTTGAGAAACTTCGCCTGTTTGCCACCGGAAGCAACCTGATTACAATCACCGGTTATTCAGGCTTGGATCCGGACTTTAAGGGGGCGAATCCTGTTTGGAACAGTGGAACGGATGGCTTTGCTTACCCCAACACTCGTTCGGTAATGTTTGGATTAGACTTAACCTTTTAACTTTTAAATCATTTTAGAAATTATGAAAAAGATATATTACGGATTGATGCTGGCCGGTGCAATGACGTTCTGCACCGGATGCAACTCTGATTTACTGGATATCGACAATCCGAACGAAGTCACTAACGTCACTTATTGGAATAAGCCGGAGGATGCTACAGCCGGTGTAAATGCTTGTTACAGCTTTCTTTATAAGGAAGGGACATGGATGCGTTGGCTCTCCTTCCGTTACGATTTGACTTCTGATGAAGGGTGGAGCTCTTCTCCGTGGATTGAGTTGGGCGACTGGACTCGCTTCCTCTATAACAACTATAATTTTTATGAAGGGAATACCATCCATTGGGAACATTTCTATGTGGGCATTTTCCGTTGCAATCAAGTGTTGACCTATGTTCCTAAAATAGAGATGGACGAGACGACGAAAAACCGGGTATTGGCACAAGCCTCGTTCCTGAGGGCTTTGTGGTATTTCCAAGTCAATCTGTTGTGGGACAAAGGCACCATGCCTCTTGAGCCAAAGGATGCCACCTACATCCCGGAAGACGCTTCCGAACAGGAAATATGGGACCAGATAGAAAAAGATTTGACTTTTGCCATGCAATATTTGCCCGAATCTTGGGATGCGGCCAATCTGGGGCGTGCCACCAAGGGGGCTGCGAAAGCCCTGCTGGGCAAAGCCTATATGCAGCAACACAAATATGACAAGGCAAAAGAACAGTTGCAATGGCTGATTGACAAGGAAGGTTCTTTGTATGGTCTTATCGATAATCGCGAAGATAACTTTACCGATTTGGACGAGAACAACAAGGAAGGCATCTTTGAAATTCAGTTCGATGACAAGAACAAAGGTGGTACGGGCAATGACGCCAGCATGGCGTTCGGCTTTCAGCGTACCCAATTCTATGCTCCCGGCGGTATCGGTTGGGGCGACGGAAAGGCTCGTCGTTGGCTGGTCGATGAATTCTTGAAAGAGAAGCGGGCTGATGGGCAGAACGACTTACGCTTGTATAGCAGTATCCTTTATCGTGGTTTCTCGCAAGATTTTCCCAACCTTCCGAAGAACTATTATCGGTTTGAGAATGCCGATTGGAACGACGGATGGGGAACCGACCCGGAGGACTGCTACATTCGTAAATACAACACCTCATACTATCGCACTGCGGAAGACTATTTTGCACGCAACAACTATCGCATCATGCGCTACGCCGACATCCTGATGAACTATGCCGAATGCTTGGTAGAGACGGGAGGAAGCACGGCAGATGCCGCCGCTTACGTGGATAAGGTCAGAGAGCGTGCCGGGTTGGTTAAACTGCAAAACAGCCAATGGAAAGATTGCTTGAAATCAAAAGATGCCTTTATCAAACGTCTTCAGACGGAGCGTACGTTGGAACTCTGTTTCGAGGGATGGCGGTGGGCCGACTTGAAGCGTTGGGGATTGCTCGATTCTCAGGCAGGTATCGATGAGCTGAAAGCTCGTGACAAGGATTTCAACAACTTTATCATTGGCAAGCACAGACGTTTGCCCATTCCGAGAGACGAGGTGATGAACAGTACGGTGGATGGTGTGGTGCACCTGAATCAGAATCCGGGTTATTGATAATTCAAGGAAGGCTGTGTCTGGAAGTTTCTGCTCATTCAGAGATTTCCGGCATAGCCTTTTCCCTTAATTTTTATGTGGCACATGCTTATTTGTAGAAAAACTATATTATTACTGGCTTTTGCTTGTTGCAGCACACTGTTTGCACAGAACGTCCTAAATCCGGTACTTCCCGGAGTGGCGGATGCCGGTGTGATGAAGTACAACGGCAAATATTATATCGGCGGCGTGCATACGAATGGAGACTTTTATGTTTCGGATGATTTGGTTCATTGGGGGAGACCTGTCCATGTCCTTTCGATGGATAATGAATGGACAAAAGGTAGTAGAGCCGGGAATGACCAGATTCATGCCAATGACATCCGCTACCTGAACGGCGATTTTCATCTGTATTGGTCTGTCAATTACTGGGGGAAGGATAAGCATGTCGTTCATATCTCACATGCGCAAAGCAAAGAGCCCTTGGGGCCTTATGTCGAGCCGAATAAGAAAACTTGGATGGATAACCGTATCGACCCGATGGTTTTTAAGGATGACGACGGACAATTATACATGTATATGGTGCGCTTCACGGATGGGAATACGATATGGGGGCGCAAGATGAAGAACCCGGCAGAGCTTGACGGCGAGCCCGTATGCCAGTTCGCTTCGTTGCCCGATACATGGGAGACGATGGATAACAGGGTGGCGGAAGGCCCTTGGGTAATGAAATACAGAGGACGTTATTACATGATGTACAATGCCAACTACACCTCTACGGAATGGGGCAATTATCAGTTGGGAGTGGCCGAGGCCGACTCTCCTTTAGGTTTTCAAAATGGTAGTAAATATAGTCATCCGGTTGTGGGATGCAATCAGGCAGAACTCGAAGAGAAGTATGTAGACTTATTGCGGTATGGCGATGCGTATGAGCCGCTGTTTGCTTATACGGAAAACATGCCGGAAGGAGACTGGACAAAGGAAACCTATGAGGCTTCGGGCTGGAAGAAAGGAGAAACAGGTTTTTCGTCCGACGAGGTGAAAGGTTCTACGGTTCGGCGCATGGGTACTTGGTGGAAATCGCCTGCTCTGTGGTTGCGTAAAGCCTTTTCCGCCGGTAAGCAGGTTGGCAATCTGGCTTTGCGGGTGGCTCACGACGGAGATACTAAGATTTATCTGAACGGTACGCCGGTTTATGAGAAGCAGGGGCGTGATTATTGCATCGTCAATCTTGATGGGAAATTGCGTGCTGCCCTGAAAGAAGGAGCGAACCTTCTTGCCGTGGAGACAAGGAGAGGAAAAAGTTCGCAGTTCTTTGATGTCGCTTTGTTCGACATGAAGAACGATGTGTCCGATGATATACTGATGACACCCGGACAGCCCAATATTCTGAGAGGGCCGAATGGGTTTGAGTGGTGGTTGATTTATATGGCAAACAAAAACAACGAACATCGCGGGCAGTATATCGACCGCATACAGTTTTTTGATAAAACGATGTATGTGGACGGCATAACCGGGCCTCGTACAAAGGGCTATCATCCGAAGCCTGCTTTACCTACTTTTGCCCGAATGGCCGAAACATCTTCGTTCGGTGTGTTGCAGGGGGTGCAAGCGTCTGTTGCCTATCTGTTCGAGACGGGGATTAAGACAAAAGCCGAAGCCGGTGTCGTTGCATGGTGGAAAGATGCCGACAATTGCGCTTATGTTGGCTTGGATGCCGGCCATCGATGCTGGTATATGCGCACCCGTATCAATGGCGAAGAGAAGAAAGATTTTTTTACCTTGCCTACTGATTTTCGCTGGGGTGTTTACCATCATTGGCGCATCGAGCGTAACGGAGGATGCATAAAAGTCTGGTTGGACGAGATTCCTGCACCGGGAAAACATATCTTTACGGAAATTATTCCCGCCCAGGAGGAGGGAGTTCCCGGCGTGTTTGACGAGAAGAGAGACGCCTTGTTCGAGGGCGCTGTCTATACTATCGGTTTCGACGATATGGAATGGCAGCTTGCGGAGGAGGCGGAGATGTTGAAGGGGGATTTCCTGAACGATTATGAGTTCAGCTTTCAGTTGTCCGGCTTTTCCGAACAAGACGTGGCAGGCTGCTATCCGGTTTATGTAGACAAGGATAATTATGTGAAGGCCCGGTTCAACGGCACGACCCGTATGCTTGAGGTGATTGCCGTGAAAAAAGGAAAAACCACTTGGCGCGAAGACTTCCCGTTGGAATGCCTGCAAACGGTCTATCCGGATGTGAAATATACCGATTTCATCGAGAAATCTTACTGTTTTGCTACACCTGCATGGGTGGATGCCCTCTACTTGAATCGCCACGAAGCCGATGACAAGTCCCGGTTTGTGGAAGACATGTTCAGTAAGTTCACGGTGGATTATTTGAGTAACGGTGAGTGGCATCCGATAGATGTGCAGGGTGCGGGGGTCGACCCACGGCATCCGGCTTATAACCGTTTGTCTTTTTCCCCGGTGAAAGCTGAAAGAATCCGGTTCATCAATAAGGATGCGGAAGATTTGAAACGCCATATCTATAAAATCGGTATACACGAGATGCTGAAGGCATCCTACAATTTCCGTGTGGTGCGCCGGGGCGGGAAACTGTATCTCTTGGTCGACGGCAAGGAAATGAGTGCCATTGGTATCCGGTATCCTGCATCCCGCATCGGATTCTGTGCGGAAAGCGGTGCTCCGACCTATAAGGGAGTATTGTATTACCACATCGGGCAGCCTTTTCGTCAGGTGCAACCTTAACCGGGCGTCGGGACGGCGTTTTGTCCGAAAAAATATACGCCGTGAGACGCTCTTGTAACAGGTTGATTATCAGTACATCTAAATAGAGCCTATCTAAGTATAGGACTTAGGGTGCCTAAGTATAGGACTTAGGGTATCTAAGTATACTACTGATCCCCCCTCAGTATGCGAGGGAGAGAAAAAATGTTTTTTTAGTAAAGATTTATCTTAAAATAAGAATCAAAAGAAAATGCTCATGAAGAAGAATTTTATAAGTATGTATCTGTTTCTGCTGGCTGTACTGACTTCCTGCCAGTCGTGTTCTTCGGAATACAAGAACGTGGACGATATAGTTGTCAATGGAGTTGAAACACCGGTGCTTTTCGGCGACCCGTTTATCATGTTGCATGGCGACACTTATTATGCCTATGGCACGAATGCCGCAGATGGCATTGAAGTATATACCTCGGATGACTTGCAGACTTGGAAATACAAAGGTATGGCACTGAACAAGAAAGATGTATGGGCCGATCGTTGGTTCTGGGCTCCGGAGGTCTACGAGGTCGATGGGAAGTTCTACATGTACTATTCCGCCGACGAACACATCTGCGTGGCCACGGCCGATAAGCCTGAAGGGCCTTTTGTACAGAGCGAGAAGCAGCCTATGATTGCCGGCGAGAAATGCATCGACAACTCTCTGTTCGTCGACGATGACGGCACGCCTTACTTGTTTTTCGACCGTTTCAACGACGGGCTTAACATTTGGGTGGCCGAGCTTGAAAAAGACCTCGTTACGATTAAAACAGAGACCATGCACCCTTGCATTCATGTTTCGCAGGCATGGGAGGAGGTCTGGCCGCGTGTCAACGAAGGGCCATTTGTAATGAAGCGCAACGGGCTCTATTATATGACCTATTCAGCCAACAGCTACGAGAGCCCTTTCTATGGCATAGGTTGCGCCACGGCCACCGACGTGATGGGGACATGGACCAAGTACGATGAAAATCCGCTTTTGCAGAAACCCGGCGAGCTGGTAGGAGTGGGGCATAGCGCTATGTTTACGGACAAGGCCGGAAAGCTCCGCATCGTTTTCCATGCGCACAAGGATAAAAACAACATCCATCCGCGTGCCATGTATATCAGCGATGTCTGTTTTGAGAAAGTGGATGGGGTGGAGCGTATGAGAATCAGTAAGGAATATATGACCCCCAAGGTCGTGAAATGAAATCGTATAAAAACAGGAAACATGCGTATGAAGATTTTCTTTGAATTATGGCTGCTATGCAGCCTGACGGCTTGTTCTTCGTCAACATCGGCTAAGGAAGAAACACCGGCCGAACAGCCGAAGAATGTGTACCGCAATCCGGTGATAGATTACAGCCTGCCCGACCCCTCGGTCATAAGGGCCGATGACGGCTATTTCTACCTCTATGCCACCGAAGATATCCGCAACCTGCCCATTCACCGTTCCAAGAATCTGGTCGACTGGGATTATGTGGGCACTGCCTTTACCAATCATACCCGCCCCACCTTCGAGGAGAAAGGCGGTTTGTGGGCGCCGGACATCAATAAGATAGGCAATAAATATGTGTTGTACTACTCCATGTCGGTATGGGGAGGCGAGTGGACGTGCGGCATAGGTTGCGCCACAGCCGATAAGCCCGAAGGCCCTTTCACGGATCATGGCAAGATGTTTCGTAGCAATGAAATCAATGTGCAAAACTCCATTGACCCTTTCTATATAGAAGAGGCCGGGAAAAAATATCTGTTTTGGGGTAGTTTCCGGGGAATTTATGCCATCGAACTTTCGGATGACGGACTTTTTCTGAAAGAGGGTGCTGTGCCGCGTCAAGTGGCGGGCACGGCCTACGAGGGTACTTATATCCATAAGAAAGACGGTTATTATTATCTCTTTGCCTCCATAGGCAGTTGCTGCGAGGGGTTGAAGAGTACTTATACCACGGTTGTAGGACGTTCCGAAAGCCTTTTCGGACCTTATGTGGACAAGAACGGCGGGCGCATGCTCGACAATAAGCACGAAGTCCTCATAGGGAAGAATAACTCCTTTGTGGGAACAGGGCACAACTCGGAGATTGTGACCGACGATGCCGGTAGCGATTGGATTTTCTACCATGCCGTGAGTACAAAGAAGCCCGAAGGGCGTGTATTGATGATGGACCGAATAGAATGGAAAGACGGGTGGCCGTCAGTGGAGGGAAACAGCCCTTCGACAGAATCACATAAACCGGTATTTACACAACGCTGAATAAGAGATATCAGCCGATAATTATGAATAAAAAGACATACTTATGATGAGATTTAAAAAATTAGTTGCAGGGATAGTGCTTTTGATTAGTATTACAAGTGTGGAGGCCATGAATGTTGGAGCCGGAGACGTGTCGGCCTCTGTTTCCTTGAAAGTTCCGGGAAATGCAGCCAAGCGATATTCATTGGTTCTTCAAAAACAGCAAGGCGGTGTGTATAGCTGTCGGACTTTGGAAGAATTGCCGTTGACCATTACCCGGACTGTAGAGGATATGGATGGCAAACAGCGCTTCACGATAGTTATCAAAGCCGTGGAGGATGTTTATTTCAATTATGGGGAACAGGTGAAAACGGGCTATAAGCATGCCGATAGCCGGTTCTATATGCCCGGATTCTGGTATCGCCGCAATCTGCGTTCGCCGAAAGAAGCGCCTTCGTTCCATACTTCGGACAGTTGGCTGGTGCGTGAAGACCGTCTGAGCAGCCCGCTGACGGCAGCTTTCAATCCCGTCGACGGGAAATCCATGTCAGTCATCCGCATTGATAAGTTCGACAAAGAAGCCTTGTCCACCCATAAAGAGGGCGAAGTGATATTATCCGGAGAAACCTCCATCGGCTACACCGGATTCCTGAATGTGGACGGAATGACGGTACTTGCTTATGACTTTCCTTATAAAGAGGCACCAAAGACCTATATCCGCAAATTGACGTTGGCTCCTGCCGTTGAGGCTTTCCAACTACTTCGTAAGGGCGAAAGCATTTCGCTGACTTGGGAGCTTTCCGAACGGGATACCGCCGATTTCTCGGAATGCGTGCAGCGCACGTGGGAGTACAGTTATGACACCAATCGTCCGAAACCGGTGGAAACCCCTTACACCGTAGACCGGATGAAGGAGGTGATGAGCAACTTCTTTGTGGAGAGTTATGTCGACAATACGCCCACCTATTATTATTCGGGTGTTGAACTGGAGACAGCCACTTGTGCCAATACGGATGTGGCAGAAGTCGGTTTTGTGGGACGCACTTTGCTCAATGCTTTCAATGCATTGGAATACGGTATGTTGAAGAATCGCCCCGAATTGGCAAAGAAAGCCAACAACATCTTCGATACATTTCTTCAAAACGGATTTTCGCCGGCTGGCTTCTTTAACGAGGTGGTACACTACAACCGTGGCTTCAAAGAACCTCACCACAGCATCCGCCGTCAATCCGAAGGCGTGTATGCCATTCTGAACTATCTGAATTACGAGAAACAGCAAAAACGAAGTCATCCCGAATGGGAGAAGCGTATCAAAAGCATGTTGGACAATTTCCTCACGTTGCAGAACGAGGACGGCAGTTTCCCGCGCAAGTTCAAGGACGATTTTTCCATTGTAGATGGCAGCGGCGGCAGTACCCCCTCGGCCACATTGCCCTTGGTGATGGCTTCCAAGTATTTCAAGGACAAACGCTATCTGGCCGCCGCCAAGCGCACGGTGCAATACTTAGAGAAAGAACTGATATCCAAAGCCGATTATTTCTCCTCCACGTTGGATGCCAATTGCGAGGACAAGGAGGCTTCTCTGTATGCTGCCACGGCCTCCTACTACCTGGCTTTGGTTACCAAAGGAGAAGAACGTGTACACTATGCCGGCTTGGCCAAGAAAGCCGCTTATTTCGCCTTGTCTTGGTATTACACTTGGGATGTCCCCTTTGCCCAAGGTCAGATGCTGGGCGATATCGGTTTGAAAACCCGTGGATGGGGAAATGTGTCGGTGGAGAACAACCACATCGATGTATTTGTTTTCGAGTTTGCCGATGTGTTGAACTGGCTTTCCAAACAGTACGACGAACCTCGTTTTTCCGACTTTGCCGGGGTGATTTCCACCTCCATGCGGCAGTTGCTCCCCTATGAAGGGCACATGTGCGGCATTGCGAAGGCCGGCTACTACCCTGAAGTAGTGCAACACACCAATTGGGATTACGGACGCAACGGAAAGGGATATTACAACAATATCTTCGCGCCGGGCTGGACGGTTGCTTCCCTGTGGGAACTTTTCACTCCGGGACGTGCCGAGCGGTTCTTGCTGAAGAAATGAAACTTTGTCCAACACTTCTCGGTCATCGAGGAAGTGCGGTTTCATTCAGTTCTTATATTCGCTTTCGTCGTATTTGCGCAACTTGACGTCATAGTATTGCTTGACGTCTTTCCAATGATAGTAGGGATACATGTCGGTGGAGATGGGCATATGTCTTTCTTTCTCGTTGAGCAAGACTTTGACCAAGATATCTTCGCTATCGGGTTTCCGATAAAAAACGAACTGGATGTTAGAAGCCATGGGGAAGATTTCAAACGAGCGCCAATGCTCCGCCAAGCTGTCCATGTCGGTGTACGTCCTACCGTAGTGTTCCAGTTCAAGCAAGGCGACCAGAGGCAGCAGGCAGGATTCATGCCCAAAGCGCAGCGTGGCGCCGTGCCGGCCTGTGGAGAGGAATTCGTCGGCAGTACAGAGGATGTTGCGCAGGAGTTCCGCCTCCTTATAGGGCATCCATCCTTTGGTTTGAGGAGCCGCGCCGCCATAGAGGTACCACGATATGTTGTTCTTACTCCACAGGTCAATGCACTCACGGTTGGTGAAGAGCGAATACAGCTCCATATCGGTGTCGTGGCTTTGCATGTTGCAGGCTATGTCGAAGAGGTTGTTCATCAGCCGTGCGGGCTCTACGTGCTGTTTCACGAAGAGTGAGTCGCTGAACAACGCAGCCATCAGCCTTTGCGGGTGTACATACTTTTGGGCGATATGGCGGCGGGTGGCTTCGGCCTCGGGCAGGCGCGAGAGCTCGTTCAGTTTGGCGTTATCCCTGTTCAGGTAAGGCATGTCATGCAGGCTGGCATCGGTCGATATACGCAAAGCGGGATTCAGTCCCTGCAACTCCATACATTCGTTCATCATGGACAAGATGCAGCGGATGACGATGGTGGAGCGCGCGTCTATTCCTGCGCTGTCGGCAAAGACTTCGGGGAAGTTGTGATACATTCTTCGGGCTATGCCTCTGTGCTGGCGGGCACCGGCAGGGGTCAATTCGCCCAGACGTTTTTCGGCCATGGCGTTCATTCTGTTCACGACGTCCAGCGTCCGCTTACCGGCAGAGGTCAGGACGTTTGCCGAATCGGCCTTTCCCAGCACTTGCTGCGGGTAGGTGTAGTCTTTAGGATTGATTAGAAACCTTGAACCGTGCCGGTTGTACGTGCTGATGTAGAAAGGCACATACCCTTGGGGTGCAGGCGACTGTTGCCACGTAGGCTCGGGATATGCCTGATAGTTGTTGGCTGCCAACGAACGGTTTTCGGTG
This sequence comes from Prevotella heparinolytica, assembly GCF_002998535.1. Taxonomy (NCBI): domain Bacteria; kingdom Pseudomonadati; phylum Bacteroidota; class Bacteroidia; order Bacteroidales; family Prevotellaceae; genus Prevotella; species Prevotella heparinolytica. Next base: position 2,403,720 of record NZ_CP027234.1, read on the forward strand.
ATTACTTGTTCGATTGTTTGCGAATATACAAAGCCTGTTACCAGTGTGTATATCCAGAGAAAAAAGATCTTTTTCATAAAATAAAAATTAGAAGAGGTGGCAGATTATCCCAAAAACGAGTAAGTCATCTGCCACCTCATGTTGTTAATTACTAGTTTGCATAGCCGTCATTCTGTTTTAACTTCGGATTCTTTTCAAGCTCGCTTAGCGAGAAAGGCAGATAGCGGTTGTGGTCGTTGAATACACGGTCTTCGATGCGGCACTGCTTCTCATTGGCCGATGTGCGCGGTTCTATACGGGCACGCATCTCAGGGTTGCTTTCTTTCCCATTCACTGTACCTATTATTCTATAAAGCGTTCCGTTCAGTACTGTATGAGCTACCATTTTGCCATTATCGTCTTTCCAACGGACAATGTCGGCACGGCGCATACCTTCGCCGGCCAGTTCGATGGTACGTTCGCGGCGCACCAAAGCACGGATGCTCTTCTGATCCACATATTTCGAACGATTCACCTTACTCATACCGCCACGTACACGTAATTGATCGATTATATCGAGGGCTTCGTCAAGGTTTTCGTTCAGTTCCACATTGGCTTCGGCAATGGTGAGCAGTACCTCTGCATATCTAAACAGGATGGGGCATAAGGCTTCGTTGCTCAGCGACGCTGAATATTGAGAAATTGGCACGGTGTATTTGGCCCATATCATTCCCGTTTTTGAAGCATTGTTCGAGGCATTGTAAAAGTCGGGATTCGATGCTCCATTGATTTTCTTGTCCAACGTATTGAAAACTCTGATTTTTCCATTTTTACCTAACCAGTCCATACCCGGATATATGACGGTTTGAGCAAGACGCGGGTCACGATTGGCAAACGGATGTTCGGGGTCATATCCCGAACCCGGCTCGTCAGGCATCAGGCCATTCTTCATTTCGAACATGTCTACGAGGTTGCTTGTAGGCACCATCGAAGCCCATCCTCCGTCGGCGTTGTTGAAAAGTCGGATGCAGTTCTCGAACGGAAACGTGGTAGGCACGTGCTGCATGGCGTAGATTATTTCTTTTGAAGTTTGTCCTTGCAGGCTGAACATTTCGAGAAAATCAGGGTCTAATTCGTACATATCCAGTTGCCTGATGGCATTAGCCGCTTCGCGCGCTTTCTGATAATCTCCCCAATACAAGGCAGCCCTCATTTTGACGGCCAAAGCTGTACCTCGAGCGATACGCCCTTTTTGTGCAGGTTTTATGTTCAGCATCGGGATGGCTTGATCCAGTTCATTGTAGACAAACTCTTTTATTTTCTCTTCGGAACTTCTTTCCACCTGAGCTTCTGCCGCCGTTTCAGGCAAATCGGTAATCAATGGTACTCCACCATACCAGAAATTCATCTGGAAATAGCGATAAGCACGAATGGTGCGTACCTGAGCAAACAAATCGTTCTTTACTTTTTCGTCGAAGTCCACTTTATCGGCCTTGGCAAAGAAAGTGTTGCAACGACGGATGAGAGAATAGTCGTAATATGCCATGGTACGGGTTTGCGACATGGTGCCGTTGGCCACGAACTTATAGTTGCCCGATGATGAAGCCTTATAGGCAATGTCAGACATGCAATCGGCAAATAGAATGTCATCGGAGCCGACGGGGTTCGACCATTTTTCATAGCAGGCTGTAACGGCACTGTATACATCTTTCTCTGTCTGCCAGAAAGTGGAAGGCGATAAGGAATCGTGAGGAACTTTATCCAAGAAGCTGTCGCACGAAGAGGTGGATAACAGGGCTATGGATGCCCAAACTATCAGTTTATATGATTTCATAGGTAGTTCAATTAAAAGGTTATGTTTATACCAAACGAGTTTGTCATTACCTGCGGATAGTGTGAACCGCGGCCGGAAGGTGCTTCCGGATCTATATTGACCGGAAGGTTGTCGAACTTCAGCAGATTCTCTCCCGAATAGAAGATACGGGCTTTGCTTATGCCCAAATGGGCCGTATATGCTTTGGGAAGTGTCCATCCCAGCTGTATATTCTTTATTCGCAGATAATTGGTAGAGAACAACCAGAAAGTGGAGTAGTTGCCCGGACGACTGGATGAATTTTTATCAGAATACAGTCGTGGGAATGAACCATTGGGATTTTCGGGCGACCATGCATCAAACCAAGCCGTGGACGGATGTGAGGTGTCTCCTTCGAAAGTCCCGAAAACTTCTTCGGTAAAGTAGCGCTGAACACCCGAAGCTCCTTGCATCAGAAGAGAAAGATCCAGACTCTTCCATGCTGCCGATAAATTCAGCCCGAAGGTAAACTTCGGTTTCTCGCTGTTTCCGATGACACGGTCGGCAGAAGTCAGCTTACCGTCGCCCGACGTGTCTTTGTAGCGGATATCTCCGGCCATGAATTTCGGCCCGAAAGGATTGCCGTAGGTTTTGGTATATTCATCGGCTTCTTCCTGACTTTTGAATAAACCGTCGGCTTGGTAAGTATAGAATGAAGCGTAAGGTTTCCCTACTTGGTGTATCTTATTGCCGTCGTACATTTTATCTACCCCACCCAAATCGAGAACCTTGTTATGGTTGGTGCTCCAATTGCCGTTTACTCTGAACTTCCAGTCTTTCCATTCCTTATGATAGCCGACACTGATTTCCAGACCTCGGTTGGACATGGCTCCGACATTATCCTTATAGGCTTTCAAACCGAAAGTACCCGGTACGGGAACGCTCATTATTATATCCGTGGTCTTACGATTGTAAAAATCGATACTCAGGTCGACGGCATTCAGCAAAACCATGTCGATTCCCACTCCCCACGTGATGGATTTCTCCCACGAAATGGATGATATGCGATGTGACGTTTGTGCGATACCGGTTTCTACCGTATCGTCGAACGGATAATTGTGCCCGATGCTGTAAGTCACCATCCACGGGTAATAATCATTGCTATTATCACTGTTCAGTGCACTTTGATTGCCCAGCTGACCCCAAGAGGCGCGTATCTTCATCGAATCCATCCATTTCTTCGACCAATTCATAAACGTTTCTTCAGATATTCTCCACCCCACCGATACAGAAGGGAAATATCCCCACCGATGGTCGGGACTGAAACGGGAAGAGGCATCGGCACGGAGGTTGGCTTCAAGCAGGTAACGTCCCCTGTAGTCGTAATTGATGCGTCCGAAGTACGACATCATGCTCAGTGCTCGGGTATATCCTGAATTGGTTTGTGTGGATTCTGTTCCGGCATTTAGGTCTGTTAGTGTGTTGTTGGGGAAATTCTCGCGTTCTCCTCTCAACTCTTTGTAGTGGTAGTCTTCCATGCGATACCCTGCCAAAGCTTTCAGATGATGGTGTCTGCCTAAAGTCTTCTGATAATTCAGCAGCAAGTCGATCGATTCGCGATCCCAAAAGTATGCCCTCGAACTCAGCTTATTGGGGCCATGATACTTGTTCTTGTTGTATTGAATATCTTTACGGAAAGCATCGTACTCTTGGTTGTTCCCTGTATATGCCCCTTTTGCAGAAATTTGAAGCCCGTCTGTTATATTGTATTCCAGCTCGATGTTTCCTGCAAAGTTTTGGTTCTTCCGGTTGATGGTTTGGTTCAGGTCGAGCCATGCTATGGGATTTCCGTCACCGATGGCCCCGTATGTGCCGTCCTCGTTCTTATAAGGAATCCATGGCGCTATGCGGTTGATTTGGCGTATGATTTGATCGGATCCCCCACCGACATACGAATTGTCGGCGTCCTTATAATAATTGTTGATATATGACATACCGGAGCGTAGTGTAAACTTATCGGATAGAACAATGTCTATATTGGAGCGCATATTGAATTGTCGGCGGTTGCAATTGCGCATGATGCCGTTTTGGTCGAGAAAACCGGCAGAAGTCATGTATTTTACATGTTCGTTACCGCCTGATACGCTTACGTTATGTTGGTTCATAAAGCCGCTGCCGTCAAATCCCAATTTATTCCAATCGGTATCGGGATAAGCAAAAGGATCGGAGCCGTCTTTGAATTTCTTAATCTCTTCTTCGGTGAACCGGGGAGCGGCTCCGCTGTTTTCCAAAGCCTTATTATAGTATTCGGCAGCATCGCCGGAGTGCATGCGCTCAACAAATCCTGTAGCTTTTTGCCACCCGATTTTACCGGAGTAGTTCACTGTTGCGCGTCCGGTCTTTCCGCGTTTGGTGGTGATAAGAATCACTCCATTGGCGGCTTTAGAGCCATAGATAGCGGCCGAAGCGGCATCTTTCAGTACAGAGATGGAGGCGATGTCATTAGGGTCGATTTGATTCATTGAGCCGGATTGGATACCGTCAATGAGAATATAGGGCGATGCGGAATTCCACGTACCCAATCCTCTGATAAGGATAGAAGCGCCGTCTTGTCCCGGACGCCCTTCGCCTGAAGTAACTGTCATACCCGGAACAAGCCCTTGGAGGCCGGATGAAACGGAAGTAACCGGCCTGTCAGCCAGTTCTTTGCTGTCAATGGATGCTACCGAGCCGGTAAGGTTGACTTTGACTTGCGAACCGTATCCTACTACCACTATTTCATCAAGCAATTCATTGTCTTCGTGCAAAACGATGGAGACGGGTTTGCCGCTCATGGCTTCAACCTCCTCTTTTTTATATCCTATATAGGAGACTTCCAACAACGATTTGGCCGATGATACTGTAAGGGTGAAATTTCCGTTTATATCGGTGGCCGTTCCGTTGGTCGTCCCTTTTTCAATCACTGTGGCTCCGATAACGGGCAATCCTTTGGTATCTTTTACGAACCCTTTTATAGTCAGGTTTTGTTGCTGTGCTTTGTTTACCGCATCTGTTGCCGGAGACAGAATGATATGTTTGCCTTTAAGTCTGTAATGAATGTTTGTATCTGCGAAAATCTTATCGAGTACTTTACTGACGGTTTGTTTATCCACATTCACTGATACTGTTTTATTGATATTGACTTGGTGGTTGTAGATAAATAAATATTCTGTCTGGAGTTCGATTTCATTCAGTACTTTTTCTAATAAGACGTTGTTCATATTCAACGAAACTTTGGCGTTTTGCGAATTTATATTTCCGGCATAAGAGCACAGTACGCAAAACATGATAAGTAGTGTGGAAATACGCATAACTCTAAAAGATTGTTTAAATCGGCATCCTTTCATCAATAGAAAGTGCTGAATCTGATATTTTTTCATAAATTAGCTTCGATTATGGTTAAACATTTAAGTTTTTAAGTGTTCTTTCTTAGTCGGGGCAAGTGTTGCAGCACTTGCCCTTTTTAATAATAGTTTATGGTTTATTCATAGGCATATCGTTTTTAAGAGTTCTACAATGATGTGTTTATTCAATGGTGATTGTTTGCTGTTCCATGTCGTAGTGGAAAGTAAAGTGAAGGTCGTTTTGCAGGATGCGCAGTGCATAGTCGATACCGTCTGTTTGACGGAACTTGCCGGTATAAGAGTACTTTAAAACCTTTTTATTCTTGACAAGTATTCTGGTGGCAAAGTATTTCTCAAAAGTTTGCATGATGTCGCTGAACGGTTGGTTCCTTATACTGATTATTCCTTCTTTCCAGAGATAAGCATTATAGTCGGTCACGGTGCTTACTTTCAGACGTCCTTTTTCTAATGAGACCTTTTCGTGCGGTTTTAGTATAACAGAATCGGGTTCTTTTCCTTTAGAAGTTACTTTTACGCTACCTTCCATCAAGCAGGTTTCAAATTTCGTTGTATGTGGATAGGCTTCTACATTGAAATGAGTGCCCAACACTTCGATATCGCATTTGTCGGTTTCTACGATGAACGGATTTTTCGCCTGATGGGTCACTTCGAAATAGGCCTCTCCGTGCAGGGTTACACGTCTGAGACCGGAGGAAGCAAAAGATGTCGGGTATTTTAAGGTAGTGCAGGCATTGAGCCATACGGTTGTGCCGTCGGGCAGGGTTACCTGCGTGCGTTGTCCTGCCGGTGCATATACCGAGCATAAAGCCGGAATCATTTCATCGTGTGCGGTATATTGGTGATATATCTGTGTGACGAGAAACGTCAATATTACTGCTGCTGCTATTTTTATCAGATTACGGATTTGTATGCGCTTTGCTGGGGTTGCTTTTATATGCTTGGCATTTCCTTCTTCCTGTATGAAATTGATCATATCGAAGAGTTTGCGTTGTGCATTGAATTCCCGTAGATTCTCTTCCGAACGCTCCACCCATTCTTTTATTTCCATTCTTTCGTCAAGACTTGCTTCGCCGCTAAAAAAACGAAAAAGAGCCTCTTTCTGTACATATTGTGTGCTGTCTGCATATTGTTTTTTCATTATAAGCAGATTTTGGGGGTTTATTATAATACAACTACCCCCATCGTCCCCCTAGTGAGAAAAAGGAAAAAACAAGAAAAGGAAAGGAAAATAGTCTTTTAGCGATATTCGAAAAGCTTTCAATGCTTTACTTATATGGAACTCTACTCCTTTTACGGAAATGTTTGTAGCCGTGGCTATTTCGGAGTAGCTCTTTCCATCGAATCTGCTCATTATGAAAATTTGGCGGGTGCGTGCCGGAAGTGATTGTAGTGTCTCGTTAATTATTTGTCTTATTTCATTTGAGAAGAAATCTGTGGGGTCACAACTTTCCAATTGATTGATACGTGCATGCAGTTCCCACTTCTGATATTCTGTCAGACTGATAGAAGCGGTATCTACCACACGTTGGTGTTTCAAATGGTTGAGACATTTGTTCTTGATGGAAGTCAGTATGTAAGAAGCAGCCTCTTTTTCTGAGCAGAGCAGATTCTTTTCCCAGAAATCGGAAAAAGCGTCTGCCGTAAGGTCGGCTGCTACTGTGTAATCGTGTACATAAGTGAATGCAAACCGCAAAAAGGCCGTTTTGTATGTGCGGTAAACGGTGTTGAACAACGATTCATATTCTATGCTTCTATTCATTATGGTGATAAAAGAATTTCGGTTGGGTAATCATTGGCAAAGATATCTGTTAACCTGAATTCTAAGACCTCAGGTTATTAATATTTACCTGTGATGCAAGTGCGAGCATATCATTTCGGTGCTCTCATCTCCAGCGCCTTGTTCTCCGCCGCCTCCATCTGTTCCCGTTCGCCCGGCCCTTTGTCGTTGATACCGCAAAGGTGGAGGATGCCGTGGATGACGACGCGGTGCAATTCTCTTTCATAATCATTGCCGGCAAACTGTTCCGCATTGGTGCGCACGGTGTCGAGGCTGATGAAGAGGTCGCCGTTGAGGCGGTTTCCCTCGCAGTAGTCGAAGGTGATGATGTCCGTGTAATAGTCGTGTTGCAGATAGTGGCGGTTCACTTCAAGGATTTTCTCGTCCGAACAGAAGATATAGGTGATTTCACCGATTCTTTTGCCGTATGAGGCAGCCACGGACTTGATCCATTCCGTTGTCTCGCGTTTCTTGAGGGCGGGCATTTCGATGCCTTCAGCGTGGTAGCTAATCATGTCTGTATATCGTTTTTTAATATTTCGTTTCCTTTCCGGTTTCTAATAATCCCTCATCGCCCACATACAGCCTGACATCTGACATCTCTTACGTCTCTTATGTTCTTATGTCTTGTTTCTCTAACGTCTAACATCTTACGCCTCTTCCCTCTACCATCTGTCAAACCTCCCCGAAGAAGAAAATATAACTGATGATGATGGCGGCGATGATGCCTGAGAAGTCGGCAATCAGACCGCAGGTCACGGCATTGCGTGTTTTGGTGATGCCCACGCTGCCGAAATATACGGCAAGGATGTAGAACGTGGTGTCCGAAGCCCCACGGGCCACGCAACTCATGCGGCCCACGAACGAGTCGGCTCCATACTGCTTCATGGTGTCAATCATCAACCCGTTGGCTCCGCTGCCGCTCAGTGACTTCATCAGGGCGGTGGGCAAAGCTCCTACGAAACTCGTGTCCACTCCGAGCAGCCCTACGGCACGGCCGATACCGTCTATCAATAAATCCATTGCTCCGGAAGTGCGAAAAACGGCGATTCCAACGAGGAAAGCCACTAAATAAGGTATGATGCGCACGGCGGTGGTGAAACCCTCTTTCGCTCCTTCGATGAAGGCGTCGTACACATTGATTTTCTTCCACAGTCCCCAAAGGATGAACAGCAGGATGATGGAGAACAGCAGGATGTTGGCTATCAGGGTGGAGTATGTGCCCATTTCGGTACGCTCGATGTGTGTAAACAGATAAATCAGTGCGGCGAAAAAGAGGCTGATGCAGCCTATCAGGATTAGTATGGGCTTGTTCAGCAGGTTGATGCGCTGGGCTATGCTGACGGCGATTACACCGACAAGGGTAGAGACGGCGGTCGTTATCAGTGTGGGGATGAAGATATCCGTGGGCTGTGCCGCACCCATCTGCGCGCGATACATCATGATGCTGACAGGGATAAGTATCAGCCCCGAAGTGTTGAGCACGAGGAACATTACCATCGGGTTGGTGGCGATGTCTTTCTTGGGGTTGAGCTCCTGAAGCTCTTTCATGGCTTTCAGCCCCATGGGCGTGGCGGCATTATCCAATCCCAACATATTGGCGGAGAGGTTCATGAAAATGGAACCCATGGCGGGATGTCCTTTCGGTATTTCGGGGAAGAGGCGGCAGAACACCGGGCTCAGCCAGCGCGAAAGCGCATTGATCATGCCGCTGTTTTCGCCTATCTTCATCACGCCCAGCCAGAGGGCGAGTATTCCCGTCAATCCCAAAGATATCTCGAACGCTGTTTTGGAAGAGGAGAACGTGGAGTTGACAAGTTCCGTGAATATCTCCGTGTCGCCCGTGAAGATGAGCCGGCAAAGGGCCACGATGAATGCGATGACGAAAAATGCTACCCAGATATAATTTAAAACCATGTATCGTTACGTTGTTTTGTATATGGATTAATAGTTGTTCTCGTTGGCGAGGTTCCATGCGTTGAGAAACGCCGCTTTGGTTATTTCGACCACTTTTTCCCAGTTCAGGCGGTCGGCATGGTCCGAAGGGCGGTGGTAGTCGGGATGTCCGTCCGTGTGATACCAGATGACGGGGATGCCTTGCAGGGCAAAGGAGGCGTTGTCGCTTCCGCCTACGGGATTGTCCCAGGCACGGTAGTCGGGTTGCAGCTTCAGTCCGTGGCGTGCAACGTCCTGCTTCAGCCAGTCGCCGAAAGCGGGGTGGCCGGCGGTATAGAAGTAGACTACGTGTTGCGGTTGTTCGGGCTTGTTGTTCCGGCCTATCATGTCGAAGTTGAGGTAGCCTTTCACTTGGCTGATGAAGGGGGATGTCTGTACGAAATACCGGGAGCCGAGCAATCCTTTCTCTTCGCCGTCCCAGAAAGCGAAGACAACCGTTCGCAACGGTCGGTGCCCCGAAGCCCGGAATGCGCGTGCTATCTGCAACACGGCCGAAACGCCCGAAGCATTGTCGTCGGCGCCGTTGTATATGGCATCATCGGCAAGGGTGCAGTCCATGCCCAGATGGTCGAAGTGCGCACCTACCACTACATACTCATCGCTACGCCGCCCCGGAATGACTCCTAACACGTTGCTCATGTGCAACGAACGGTACACGCCTTGTTTCAAACGGGCGACGGAGTCGGGGTGTACTTCCCATCTGTCCCGTTGCCGGCGTTCTTTGCCGCATGCCTCGAAAGGTTGGTAATACGTGCTATCTAACGGCTCAATACCGGCTTCTTTCAGGCAGGAGGCCAAGTAGCGTGCCGCTATGCGTGCACCGTGCGTGCCGGCTTCGCGTCCTTGCAGCTCGTCGTCGGCCAAAAAGCGTACAATGGCTTCGGCCGAAGCGCGGTTGATGCTTTGCAGTCCTTTTTCTTGCGGTGATTGCGCATGCAAGGACAACGTGAAGGAAAGGCAACAGATTATTCCTAAAAAGACTTTATACATCGTTGTACGGTTTTATGGATGGTACACATAATCAGTTGCAAAATTACGGATAACTTTCGATAGTTCTATATAAATATAGTATTTTTGTCTGCTGACGAATGTATTCGGAATAAGTGTAAATGAAATAGCGAATGATGAAAAAGAAGAGTGACACACCGGAAGGCGTTGATTTGAAGTGTCTCCTTTCGGCGGAGGAAGTGGCCGAAAGAGTAGCCTGCATACAGCAAGAGTTGGAAGCATATATCGACCCTGTAAAGAAAGAGGTTCTGCCCCGTTTCTTCAAGACCGGGAAGGGGCAGTATGGCGAAGGCGACAAGTTTCTGGGTGTGATTGTGCCTAATACGCGTTTGGTGGCCAAGATGCACAAGGACGAGCCTTTCGGGGTGATGGCGGCATTGCTGCAAAGCCCATGGCACGAATGCAGGCTCTGTGCTTTGCTGATGTTGCTGGAACGCTTTAAAAAGAGCGATGAAAAGGGAAGAAAATCAATCTACGAGTTCTACCTTTCGCAAACCTCTCGCATCAATAACTGGGATTTGGTGGACTTGTCCGCTCCCGGCATCGTGGGCGAGTACTTGAAAGACAAATCGCGCGATGAATTGTATCGCTTGGCGGACAGCCCGTTGCTTTGGGAGCGGCGCATAGCGGTGGTGGCTACCTATACGCTTATCAAAAACCACGATTTCATCGATATTCTGGCTCTTTCCGAGCGCTTGCTCCACCATAAGCACGACCTGATGCAGAAAGCCGTGGGCTGGATGCTTCGCGAGATGGGCAAGCGCGACAAGGACTTGTTGGTGCAATTTCTGGAGAAGCATTGCAAGACGATGCCCCGCACCATGCTGCGCTATGCCATCGAGAAGTTTCCGGAAGAGGAGCGGAGGGAATTCATGAAGCGTTGATTTATGTGCTTTCTTTGTTAGGAATTCGGTAAGATATCTTATATTTGCGCCCATAAAAACAACCTGTTTTATGATGAAGGCAATTCGCTATGCGCTGTGCCTGTTCGCAGTGCTTTTGCTGTCGGTTTCGAGTGGGCGGGCAGCAGCCGATGAGGAAGATTTCAATACATTCCTCAGGAATTTCACATCCGGTGCTTCCTTCCAGTATTCCCGCATCAAGTTTCCGTTGAAGTCGCCCATTGTCTTGCTGAAGGACGACGGAGAGACGGAGCAGACTTTCCCCTTCACCCGCGAGAAGTGGGCCTTGCTGGACGAGGAGACCTTGAAAGAGGGAAAGATTACGGAAGAGGAGGGTGGTGTCTACATCTCCCGCTTCACGGTGGACGAGCCTGCCCATAAGGAGTTCGAAGCCGGGTACGATGAGTCCGAAGCCTCGCTGCGTGTAGTCTTCGAGCGGATAGGCGGCAAATGGTACGTCACCGACTGCTATACCGACTGGTATAACTCCGACCTCCCCATCAGCGAACTCAAAGAAACCATCCGTATGGTGCAGGAAGAGAACAAGGCATTCGAGAAACTGCATCCTTAAATGTGTGCTTTCCCCGCTTCATCATCCCTGCTGTGTGTAAGCTTTCTTTGCCTTGCTGCCTTTCGGGGTGTTTTCCCCCTCTTCTTCGGAACAAACAAGCGGAAAAACGCACGCCCACAAACACAAGTCCTTGTGCTGACAGACACTTCTGTCTGTCGTGACAAACATTTGTGTCTGACGGCACGGCTGCAAGCCTCTGTCGGCTCTGCTTCGTTCCCCTTTGCATGAATCTTCTTTCTGCAAATCTTACCTTCCCTGAAGTGTGGGCTGATGCTTTCCGAAGTGTGGGCATACGTGCTCCGAAGTGTGGGCTTGCATTCGCCCAAGTGTGGGCTTGTGTCTGCTCAAGTGTGGGCTTAGGATTGATTAAATGTGGGCTTACGTTTCTTTCAAGATGAGTTTCCACTTTTCTCCTGTTAAGAAGTTGAATATCTTTTGATTATAGAACAGTGCGCTCTCCTTTGGATTCCGGGCGGTTCCGTTTTTCTTCGTTTACTTTTACGTACTTCTTGTTTGTGGCTTTCGGAGTATCAGAAGACGTTTTGTTCCATCTTTTGCCCGTGTTTTGTACGAATTCGTACAAAACACGAACGATTCTCCAACCCATCCCCCTCATTCATCCCTACATTTGCAATGCTATTCGCTCAAAGTGGCGAATGTAGTGAAACAATCTTTATTAATAATCTACAAAATTCATACTTATGAAACAAACAACCGGCTTTTTAAAAGTATTGGGTATCGTGTTGCTGCTTTCTGCACTTTTTGCCATACAGGCAAAGGCACAGAACCTCACAGTGACAGGTACGGTGACCGACAACCAAGGTCCGGTGATCGGTGCTTCCATCCAAGTGGACGGCACCGGCAACGGATGTATCACGGACATCGACGGAAACTACACCTTGCACAATGTTCCCGCGAACGCCACCCTCGTATTCTCCTACATCGGCTATCAGACACGGAAGGTTGCCGTAGGCGGAAAATCTAAAATCGATGTGAAACTAACGGAAGACAGCCAACTGCTGGAGGAAGTCGTCGTAGTGGGTTACGGCGTTCAGCGCAAGAGCGACCTGACAGGCGCGGTAGCCTCGGTAAAAGCCGCCGATGCCTTGAAAAGCACTCCTACCGGCAATGTCTCCGACGCTTTGCAGGGACGCATGGCAGGCGTATCGGTACTGTCCGGTTCGGGCGACCCGGGAAAAGAGAACACCATCCGTGTGCGCGGCATCAACTCCATCACGGCCGAAACCGGTCCGTTGGTTGTCATCGACGGATTTATCGGCGGCTCGCTTCAGTCTCTCAATCCGGCGGACATCCGCTCCATCGAAGTGTTGAAGGACGCGTCGGCAACAGCCGTTTACGGCTCGCGCGGAGCCAATGGCGTCATCCTCGTCACTACCAAGAATCCGGCCAAAGACAAACTGACTGTCTCGTTCAACGCATTCGCCAACTTCAAGACGGTGGCCAAGTATATAGATACACTCTCTCCCTACGAGTATGCGCAACTTGTCAACGACTATGGCAAAGAATACTTCAAAGGCGGAGATTACCATTACTACAATGCCGATGAACTGGAAGCTTTCCGCACGGGAAAGGCGGGATTTGAATATGCGAAAGAGATTTTCAGGAAACCTGCCTTGACGCAGAACTACGAATTGTCTGTGGCCGGCGGCGGAGAAAAGAGCACTTTTCTGGCATCTGTCCGCTACCAAAACGACGAAGGCATCATCAAGGCTTCTGAAAGCAGCGTCTACAACTGGCGCTTGAAGGTAGATACCGACATCCGCAAGTGGCTGAAGGCCGGACTGAACCTCTACGGTCATTACAGAAAAAGCGCCAATCCGCGCGTTTCCGAATATGACGGCCTGATACAGCAAGCCGCACTCTTCCCCAATACCGTCAACCCCAGGAACGAGCGGGGAGAGTACAACAACGCTTTCTTCGACGGCTCGCCTAACTACAATCCCATGGGGCACATCTGGGAAGCGAACAATTCCAACCAGACGTTGGTCAACAACCTGCAGGGCTATGTGGACTTCAAACTCATGGACGGGCTGAATTTCCGCTCGCAACTGGGAGTGACCTTTGAAAACAGGATGAATTCATCCGCAGCCGGCGAGAACAGTTACGAGAAATTCAAGAACAACCGCACGACGGCCCGTTCTCAAAGCTATTGGAACATGTCTTGGCTCAACACCAATACGCTGAGCTATGTGAAGGAGTTTAATAAGAACCATCGTGTCAATGCCACTGCCGTTTTCGAGCAGTCGTATGACAATGACTACAACCACCAGACTGTGGCCAATGGCTTGGACCGGCCCGAACTGGGATGGGACGCCTTGGGATGGTCTGCCGGCGACTTGGCTAACATCGGCTCAAATCGAATCATCACCACGCTGATGTCCGGCATGTTCCGGTTGAACTATGTATTCATGAACCGTTATATGCTCACGGCTTCCATCCGTGCCGACGGCTCTTCCCGTCTGGCGGATAAGTGGAGCTATTTCCCGTCAGCCGCACTGGCTTGGGATTTGAAACAAGAGGCTTTCCTGAAAGATAACAACTTCATCGACCAGTTGAAGTTCCGCGTGGGCTACGGCTCGGTAGGGAACCAGTCGGTAGAGGCCTATCGCATCTATTCGAAGCTTGTCAACGTGCGCAATTCCGACGGAAGTACATCTTACAAGATAGACCGCCCTGCCGCTCCCTACCTGAAGTGGGAACGCAACGACCAAACAAACATCGGTTTGGACTTCGGCATTTTCAACGGCCGCCTGCGCATCAGTGCCGACTGGTATAACAAGATTTCGAAGGATATTCTGCTGGAATTGGCCCAACCCACACATTTGGGTCACGGCTCGGCATTGAGGAACTCGGGCAAGATAAAGAACACCGGTGTGGAATTTACCATCGGCGCAGACCCGATTGCCGGGAAGACATTCAGATGGCATTCAGACCTCACGTTGTCTCACAATAAAGGTACTTTCGAGAACATCCCGACTGAAAACCGCCGTCAGCAACAAGCCGGCGAATACCAGAATCAAATCTTCCAAATGATAGAAGGGCAGAAGCTGGGTACTTTCTACGGATATAAATCCGCCGGCATCTGGCAGGAAGATGAGGTAAACGCTCCTTTTGTCGATGCCAAGGGAGTGAAGAATGGCAAAACCAACGGACAGACTTATAAGGTGGTTGCGGGCAACATGAAGCTGGCCGACCTGAACAAAGACGGTGTAATCAACGAGGCAGACCAGAGCGTGATAGGATGCGGCCAACCCACTTTCAACTGGGGATGGAGCAACACCTTCAACTATAAAAACTTCGACTTCTCTTTCTTCGTGGTGGGATTTCATGGATTCGACATCTACAATGCCAACGAACACATGGCCATCAGTGGCATCAGGGCGCAGAGCAAAGCCCCTGTGGTTCCTCTGCGTAAGCTGCAGAACCGCTGGACACCCACGAATACCGATACCGACATTCCGGGCTTCGTCAAGGGCGGCAACACGTATGTCAACAGATACATGAGCCGCTACGTGGAAGACGGCAGCTTCATCAAGATGAAGAGCGTCACACTTGGCTATACGTTGCCCGAGAAATGCTGCAAGTCGTTGGGCATCAACAATCTTCGCGTTTATGCTTCCGTGCAGAACCCGTTCCACATCACCCGATACTCCGGACTGGACCCCGAAGCTACTTTGGGAAATCCGCTGATACAGGGCGTGGATTGGGGCAACTATCCCAACAGCCGGAACTATCTGGTCGGTTTGAACTTTGCTTTCTAACAATTAACCCATTTAGAAGAATAATATGAAAAAGATACTCTATTCCATAACACTTGCCGGCTGTCTTGCCTTTACTGCCTCTTGCGTAGATCTCACTCAAGAGCCCCAGTCCTTTTCCACCGTGGACAGCTACTTTAAGCTTTTAGACCAGTCTTCTTTAGAGAAGTTCACCACTGCCCTCTACAACGACCTTTGGGGCGGTAATTACGGCTTCAACTGCCGCATGCAGTCCATCAACGTATGTGCCGACGATGTGACCTTCCGGGCCGCAAAACCCGACAACCGTCTCGGAAACTTCAATAATCTTTCTCCGGACATCATGCAGAACAATGCGGACGTAAGTACGACGTGGGACTTATTCTTCAAGGCCATAAACGATGCCAATGCCGTTATCAACAAAACGGTATTCCCCAATGACGAGAAGCAGCTCCGCAAGTTCCGCGAGATAGTAGGCGAGGCTTATTTCGTGCGTGGTTTCTCTTTCCTTTATTTAGTCCGTCTTTTCGGAGATGTGCCTTTGGTTCTGAACGAAGACGAATCAGATGCCCGCATGCCGCGTACAAGCGTTGCCGAGGTGTATGACAAAGCCGTTGTTCCCAGTCTGCAAAGGGCTGTGGAATGGCTGCCTGCCACCGCCCGGAAAGGCAACCCTGCCACACCCACCCGATGGGCTGCCAAGCTCTGCTTGGCCGATGCTTATATGAGCATGGCCGGATGGCCCCTGAAGAGAACGGAATGCTATGCAAAGGCTGCCGAACTGACGAAAGACATCATCGACAATTCCGGCCTGAAACTGACGGGGAAGTATGCCGAAATCTGGAAAGAGAGCAATAAGAACAGCACGGACGAGGTGATGTTCGCACTACTGCACAGCGTGGCCAACAAAAGCGCAAGCCAATACGGAAAGTCCTACTATCCGTCGGACTTCAGTCCCAATGCAGGATGGGCCGACTACTACGGCAACGAGGCTTTCTATCTGAACTATCCGGACGATGAGCGCAAGGCATGGAATTACATGACTCGATGGAATACAAAAAAAGGCCTCGTGCAGTATAAAGCCTCGGCCGATAAGCTCCCGGCCATCTCCAAGTATTATGATTACAATGACGGAGCTCCGGGCAAGAGCCAGCTTTCAAACGGCATGACCTGCATTTACCGGTATGCGGAGGCGCTGCTCACTTATGCCGAGGCCTCGACAAGAGCCACCGGCAATGTCAACGCCCAGGCATTGGCCGCCATTCAGGCCGTACAGAAGCGTGCCGGATATGCCTCCGATAAGCTGACGGACACCACGGAGCCTGCCGCTTTCCTGAAAGCCGTGTCCGACGAACGGGGATGGGAATTCTTCGCAGAGATGAAACGCTGGTTCGAACTGGTACGCTTGGAGAAGGTAAAGGAAGTGAAAGCCGCGCAATGGGATAACTCCTTGTTCAAGGCGCAAAACCATTACTACCTGCCCATACCTTATCAGCAGATTCAGTTGACGGGATGGAGCAACAACGCGGGCTATTAAGGGCCTGTTGAAAGGCTGCTCTGTGTTATTTTCTTGAGCATTCTTCTTTTTTGAAAGAAACAAGAGATGCTCTAAGAACTTAGATGCATCGAAAAAAGACCGCCTCTGTCGAGAAGATTCTTGGCAGAGGCGGTCGAGTGTATAAGCGTATTGGTTTGTATGATACGAGTTCTCCCGAAAAGGGAAAGAAATTACCTGAATCCGCGATAGGCGGTTCCTTCTTCTAAAGATGAGGGACTGCATCCTGTCGGGCGGATATTTCCTGAATGCAGCGGTTTACAGCGGTCAGGCAGAAGAGAAGAGAGCCTTTTACGTCAAGCGCCCTCCCCCCCCTCCTGTTTGACAGCTGCAAGCCTTTGTCGTGACAGACGCAAATGTTCAAGCCGACAGACACTTGTGTTTGACGTGACAGACACAGGTGTTTGAGCCGTCAGACACAAGTGTCTGAAAGGGTTGGATTAAACCTCTGATAACCAATGGGATTTTACTCTGAAACACAAGTCCCCGTGTAAGGTTATCGGCCTGCTTCTTATCCCGGATTCAGGTAGGAAATTACATGCCGGGTATGAGGTGAAGGCCTTTGCGTATCTGTGTAACGCGGTGCAGCTTCATCCATTCGTTCAAAAGAGCACGGTGCGACAGCAGTACATCGGCATACTTCTTTTCTATGGCCAGGTTCCTCATCTCGCCTCGGTCATTTTCCATATCGAACAGTTGTTCGCGATACCGGCCCTTATCGTAGAGCACGTATTTGTAGCGCGCAGTGCGCAAGGCCCAGCCCCGGCTCACTCCTTTATCGAAAGTGGTTTCGCTTACTACGTATGGCTGATGCTGTGTGTCGGGGTTGCCTTTTTCGGCAAGCTCTCTGAACGAAACTCCGTGTACTCCCTGCGGCAGAGGTATGCCGGCCCAATGGCATACAGAAGCAAAGAAATCCACTCCGTTGTTCACCGGTTGCGGCAGTTTTACGCCCGCATTCTTCTTTTCGGGCGAGACCACTATCAGAGGTACATTCACCACCTCTTCATAGAGTGCCGACTTCTGATTCCAGCGATGAGCGCCCACACCGTCGCCATGATCGCTTGTAAAGATAACGACCGTATTCTTCCAGAGCTTCTTTCGGTCGAGGACGTCGACAATCTTTCCTATTTCGGCATCTACCTTCTCTACCAGTCTGAAGTAGAAACTGCGATAACGCCGCCAGTCGTCGGGAGTGTAGTCTCGGGTGGGATAGGCGGAATAGTTTGAGCGTTGCTCGTAGGCGATGACGTCGGCGTCGTAGGGATTGCGTGCAAAGTTCGTGGGCAGTCCCGGCCATTCGTCCTGCGGCAGCTCCTCCAGATGGGCGAAAGGCAGGTTCTGGCTGCGTGCATGTTCGCAGATGTTGTGCGGATTGTCAAACGAAGCAACGAGGAAGAAGGGGCTGCGGTGTTCCTGTTCCAGAAAGCCTGCGCACGCTTCTGCCAGACCGTTGTCATCGTGGGGATGGATGTTGGTGAAGCCGAATTCGCCATCGGGAATGGAGGAGGTGTGAAGATGCCACTTGCCGGCATAGGCGCATTCGTATCCGGCATTTTGCATCAGTGTGCCCAGTGTGCGTACGCGTAGCGAGTCGGGTAGCGGGGTGCCGTTCACGGCCAGTCCCACCTCGTGCGAGGTGTGTCCCGTGAACATGGAGGCACGCGACGGCCCGCTGAGCGGAGCGGAACAATAGGCGTTTTCGAACAATACTCCCGCCTTTGCCAGCCGGTCGATGTGGGGAGTGTGCAGGTCGCGGTTTCCCATGCAGCTCATGGCGGAAGCCGTCTGCTGGTCGGTCATGATGTAAATGATGTTGGGACGTTCTTCTGCCGCCGAGAGGGAGGGAAGTGCCAACGTGGTGCAATACAAAAGTTTTCTCAATGGAACCATAGTATAGAATATTGTTTAGAGAATGAAGTGAGTTCGTATGTCAGGACAAAAATAAGGTTTTCGTAGTAGAAACGATGCCACTTATATGCTAACCTGTGTCATTTTCGTGCAATCGATACCCCTGCCCAAGCTGCTTCCGTCGGCGGTTCACTGCATCTATAGATGCAGTGAGCGGGAACTATAGATGCAGCGGACTGGAACTATAGATGCAGCCTGCCGGATGTATATAGCCTGTTTTCAGCGTTCCTTCTGCGCCGTCAGTTCCACATCGAAGCTTGCCGCATCCTTGCACGTAAAGCGTAGTACGGTCTGCCTCTTGTCGGCAGACAGCACCTTGCAGTATGGTGTCTCGGCAACCGTCCATCGGCCTTTTAAGGTGAGGGTGACGGGTATCTCGCCGCTTGCGTTGTCTTTCCACGGGCGTGAGTAGATGCTGCGCTCGATACGTTTTCCGTCTTGGTCGAAAACTTCGTCGGCAGGACCGCGATACAAGGCAAGGTCGGGCTGGGCAACGGTCAGCAGTAATTTGTCCTCGCTTTTTTCGCGCGTCATCACAAGGCAGCAAGTGTCGGCTTTCTGCAACACGCCTTCCGAAGGAAGTTGCTGCGGGGTCTCGAAGAGAACATAAGACGTCAGCCCGTCGGCCTGCAAGCGAACGATGTGGGCGGTGCGGTCTTGCCGTAGAATCCGGTAGGAGGGTCGCTTGGCAAAAGCCTTCAGCGAAGCGGCGTCCGTGCGAGGTAGTACGGCATACTCGTACGATGCGCCCCGTGGGGCTTTGCCGTGTTGCAACACCAGCGAAACCCAGTTGCCCGTGGTGGGCTTGGTGCTGCGCTCGCCCACGGTGACTTGCGGGAAGTTTCGCTCGAATTTGCCCCGTTTCATCGAAGGTTTTCCTATATAATATCCCACGTCGTTGGGGTCGATGTAAGTCTGTCCGTTATCATGAAAACCATTCCAATAGCTGCGGGTTTCGGGGGTGAGGGCGGCCAGCTGGAACACGGTGGTTTCTGTGGGGAAGTCGGCATTGCTGTTCTCTATGTCCGTGCCCAGACAAACGATGACACCGTTGAAGAAGTGGAACGACTTGCGTGCCCGGTGCGAGCCGTTATACTTGTCGTGTTCGTGCAGCTTCATGCCGAAGTTGCCGTTGGTTCGGAAGTGCGACAATCCTCCGGCAAAAGCCTCGTCGGAGTAGAGCATCTCCTCCATGCCGGAGAAGGCGTCTACGTTGAGCACGCGGGCGCGCAACCGGTCGAAGGGCAGGTGTATGGTCGTTGTTCCGGGTATGCGGTTCCAGTCGAAGCCTGCTTCCTGCCAGCCACCGGTGGCAAAAGTGACCTTTTCATCGGGCTTTCCGGTCAGTATCTGCATGCTGCCGTGTGCCAGATAGCGGCCGTAGAAGTTGGCCGGGAGATAATGCTCGGCGGCCCATAGGTAGCGGGAGTGTCCGCGCACCACTGCCGCCCGGTTGTCGCACCGTTGTACGGACACACAGCCGTAGCCCAGCGCCAAGTTGCCTTGCGGTTCGGGTTCGGGACGGAAGCCTTGCGCTTCGAGCAGTTCCTTCAATTCACGCTCCTGCCGTGCGGAGACTTTGGGCAGATAATCGGGGGCATCCTCTCCGGCTGTTCCGCTATCAGAGACAAGGCGCAGATAGGCGGCGGCCATTTCGGGGTCGTATGCTTGCTTGCCGTCCGGTGTGCCTGCAAGTGCCATCGTGGCATATTGAACAGGTATCAGCTCGCCTTTCCCGTTGGGATGCCGGCCTGACATGGAGAGCGGCCACTGCTTCAGGTTGCAATAGAAGCGCATGGCAAGCAATACATTCTTCACGGTGCGGTGCGCCAATTCCGAGAGCTTGAACTCCGTTCCGCTCAGCAGATACACCATGCTCGTTGCGCCGTCCAGCCCGCCCACGGCGTATGCCGGATAGTTGTTGCAGTGGTGGAAGCAGGCGCCGTCTTTCTTGAAAGAACCCGCCAGCCCTTCGGCAGGCCGGCAACCGTGGTCCAGCCAGCGTGAAAAAGAACGCAGGTATTGCAGTTTCTCCGGCGAATCTTCCATGATGAGGATGCTGGCCATGCGTCCCTGCATCTTGGTGTTGAAAGTGTCGATGTCGATGCCGTCGACGAGGGGTTTGGGAAATACTTCGTTGGTGATGGCATACCAGTTCAGGGTGCGTTCGGCCTCTTCCAGCCTGCCTGCATCGCGCAGCACGTCTTTCATCAGGAAGTAGGAGACGAACAGGCCGCGCATGCTGTATCCGTAGTGGTGGATGTTTCCCCAGCAGCTGCCGTAGACGATTCCTTGGTCGGTGGCGTTGGCGTACATGGCAAGGAATTTCTGCTTCAGCTCGTCCTTCAGGGTGGCATTGCCGGCGTTGTGGTAGGCCACGGAGATGCGCTTCATCAGATTGAAGTAATCGCTGATTTCCACTCCCAGCTTGGTGAACATGTCCTTGTCCCAGTCGGGCAGAAGCCGTTCGTAGGCCTCGGACTGGCGGACGAACCAGATGGGGCGTCCCGTCACCTTGCCTTCCACGGTGGCAATGTTGTAAAAGTCGTACTTCCGGCGGATGGCTTCCATCTCCTTGTCCGAAAGGGCGGCAGGTGTGTAGAGCATATCCCGGAAGCGCCTTTCCATCTTCCGCATGTCTTGCCTTTGCGCATCCGTTACGGGTGTCAGAGGAATGTCCGGCTTCAACAGCGAATGCTCGTAGACCACCAGCCAGTGGTTGGTGGTGCCTTTATTGACGAAGGGCACTTGCAAGTCGGGCGTCTGTTGGCGGGCATCCACTTTCGAGGCAGTCAGCACATGGTCGAAGAAGAGCTTGCCTTTTACATCCGGAGCCACGATGCGCACTTCGTCCATCCCCTCTTCGGGTGTGCCTTGCATGTCGCGCTCGTAGCACACCCACGCTCCGCGCCAGCCGGTGAAGTTGATGCCGAAGGGAAAGGAGGTGCACAATCTGCCGTCTTTCAAGAACTCGAACCGGATGGTTTTGTCCTGTGCCTGCTCGTTATATATCCATACGATGAAGGCAGAGAGATAGGTATCGCGTCCCGTCGGGTCTTTCGGCTCAAACTTCAGGTCTTTCTTGATGGAGAGCACGGCATGAGGGGCGTAATTCCAGCTCAGGCTGTGCCCGCCGTCTCTGTAATGTTCGTCGCTGACGGATAGTTGAGAGTCTGTGCCCGTTATAAAGGGCGGAACTTGCGTTTCTTCGAAAGAGAGCAGGCGTTCGTTCTTCACTGTTTGCGCTTGCCCGTTGGCGGGGCATAACATCCAAAGGAGCATTGCCGCTCCCGTCTTCCATTTATTGAGTTGCGTCATGTCTGGTTATTTTATAGGTATTGTACAAAGAAATCTTTGTTTTTTGAAAGAGAAGAGCGCAAATCGTACATAAGAAGTATAAAAACGTTGCTTCGTGGAGAGAAAGCCTGCCCAAAGCGTATGACAAGCAGGCGGAAGCCCTCTATCGGTAAGAACCGAGCAGATTGCTCACCGCCGCCCGGTAGTTGGACAGCTTGGAGGTTTTGTGAATAATCTTTCTGGCTTTGCGGTCTGCATCGGGCAAAAGATACTCCCAGAAGCTCTTCATCTTCATCAACAGTTGGGCCTCTTCGCCTTGCAGTTGCTCTTGATAGCCGGCAAAGACCATCGCATGCAGTTGCCCCACTTTTTTAGCCATTTCATCGGTGGAAAGTGACTTCCCTTCCCGATATTCCTGCGCCAAGGCGGGGTTGGCCAGCAGCCCGCGCCCGATGACGATGCCTGCCAGTCGGGGGAATCGGCCGGCAATGGTATGGATGTCTGCCGTGGTGTGCAGGTCTCCGTTGTAGTACAGGGGCTTGGAGCATCCGTTGTAGAATGCCTCGA
Source organism: Prevotella heparinolytica (assembly GCF_002998535.1). NCBI lineage: Bacteria > Pseudomonadati > Bacteroidota > Bacteroidia > Bacteroidales > Prevotellaceae > Prevotella > Prevotella heparinolytica. Next base: position 2,426,197 of record NZ_CP027234.1, read on the forward strand.
AAGCATCCAAATCCACTTCGCCCTTATACTGCTGCTTGCCGAGGCGGGGGTGCAGGATGAGGTGCGAAAAAGGCAGTTCGTTGAACAAAGGCAGCAAGGCGAGGCATTCTTCGGCATTCTCCCATCCCAGTCGCAGTTTCACGGAGAAATGCACGTCGGGGTACTTCTGTATGGCCGCCTCCAGCAACGCCTTCACCTCCTCGGGATAGGGAAGCATGCCTGCGCCGTTGTGCCGTTTGGCCAGCAGAGGAAAGGGACAGCCCAAGTTGATATTTGCTTCGCGATGGCCTTTCTCGATGAAAAGGGGCATTATCTGTTCCAACTTGTCGGCATCCGGAGCCATGAGTTGGGGGATGAGGTGCAGGGCTTGGTTGTGTTCCGGACTTATGTCGCGCACATCTCTGCGACGTATCTCGCCGTGTTCTATGCGTACAAAAGGGGAATAGTAGGTGTCTACGCCCCCGAAGACACGGGCGTGTGCCTGCCGGTAGACCGCTTCGGTATGACCTTGCAACGGTGCGAAATGGATGGGAAGTGGATTCATTGCGGATATGTCTTTATCGGAGGACAAAGATACGAATAAAAAGGCACGGATTTCACAGCTTCACTCGGTTAGTATGGTCTAAATTTATGAGAGCTGTGTAGTCCGTGCCTTGGGGGAGTACGAAGATGTTCTTACGCATCTTCTTTCACAAAATGATTAAGGTCTTTTTGTATAAGGTTAGAATCGTTGTGTCGTCGGTTCTTTATTTCCAATACTTGTTCTGCTCTAATTTGGTGTTTACACCCAATTCTTTGGTGGGAATAGGGAGGAACTGGTGCTTCTCTTCCGTGTTGCCTACGTATTGTGCAGCTCCCTTGGCGTTGTTGGCGGTAGACCAGCGTGGGTCTTTCACGGCAGTTCCGAGCTTTTCCTTGATGCTCTTGTAGTAGATACCCCAACGCACGAGGTCGTACTTACGCAGCGACTCGAAACAAAGTTCCCTGCCGCGTTCGTCTTGAACGAGCTTGCGGAAATCGGCGAACGAAAGGCCTTTCACTTCGCTGATACCGGCACGCTTGCGTACTTCGTTGATGCAGTTGTAAGCCAACTCCGTAGGACCTTGGTGTGCTTCGTTCTCGGCTTCGGCCAACATAAGCAGCACGTCGGCATAGCGCAGGAGGCAGTAGTTCTCTTGCGTATAGTTCTTGTGCTTGGGATTGCTGGTTTCCCATTCGCGGCGATACTTGCCACAACGGCGGTCGGTGATTTGGCCTTTTTTCCATGCCACTTGCACGTCTTTGTTGTTCAGCTTGTAAGGAGCCATGGACAAGTCGCGGCGAGTATCTTTCTCGTCGAACAGGTCCCAAAGGATGAGGCTGCCCGCATAGAAAGCATACGTATATCCCGCACCTGTGGGAGAGGAGTTTTCTTGCAGGTTGCCGATGACGTTTCCGATGCGGCTTTCGGTGTAGTTTCCGTCATTGCGAGTGCCGATGAATTCCACTTCCCACATGCTTTCGTTGTATACTTTGTCATAACGGTCGGAATTCAAGGATTTCCACAATTCGGATACGTCGGGGTTCAGTTTGTGCTTTTGAGAGTCGCAGACGTTCTTGGCATGCCGTGCGGCCTTTTCATAAAAGGGCTTTCCGCCATTTGACGGTTCGCCTGCGCGCCACAAGCATACGCGTGCAAGGATTCCTTCCACCACAGTCTTTTTCACGTGCGACGGAGACAAGTCGTAACTGCTGTTATCCACCATGTCAATACAATCTTCCATTTCTTGGATAATCCAGTCCAGCGCTTCGGCATGAGGAGTTCCCTCCAGGCTGCCGGTTGCAATGTCGGTCACGGCTGTTTTGCGGATGGGCACTTCGTACCATCCTTGTACCAGCAGGAAGTGATAATAGGCACGCAGAAACTTGGCCTCTCCTTTGATGCGTTGTTTTGTCTTTCCGTCGGAGATGTCGGCATTGTCGATATGGTCGAGCAGCACGTTGGCATTGTTGATGCCAGAGTAGAGCGATGTCCACGTGTACCACAAGTCGGTGTTGCCGGTGTTGTGCGCATTGGCAAATACGGCTCCCGTCTGGTTCTGTCGGTAGTAGTAGCTCAGGTCGTCGACGTTGGACAACATGCACGAATAGCGGTTGCCGTACACGTTCTCGGTGGCCATTGTCCAGTATATGCCGGCAAGGGCCATGGTGCAGTCCGTTTCGTTTTTGTAGAATGTTTCGGGGGCTACAAAATCGTAAGGTTTGGTGTCGAGCATGTCGCAACCGGCCATGGATGCGGCAATGGTGAGGACACAAATCTTTTTGAAGATGCTATTGATACTTTTCATATTTCATTGTCTTGATTATAGGTGGTTAGAAAGTGATGTTGACGCCCAGCGAAGCGTTGAACGAACGCGGATAGGCCGACCAGTCGAAACCGGGAGTCAGCACGCTGTTGCGTGTGGATACTTCGGGGTCGGAACCGGAGTAACCGGTGATGGTTGCGATGTTCTCGGCCGAAGCGAAGATTCTGGCGGCACTGATGCCCAATGGGCGTAATGTTCTGCGGGTAAAGTTATATCCTAACGAGATGGTCTTCAGCTTCAGGTATGAACCGTCTTCTATGTACAGCGAGCTGTAATATTCAGAGCCGATGGCTTTGGCGCGCGGCATGTTGCTGTTGGGATTTTCGGCCGTCCAACGGTTCTTGTAGGAAGCAAACATGTTGGCATTCTTCCTGCTTTGCGGGTTCTCGAATATCATGCGGTTGGCGTTCAGTATATCATTGCCATAGCTCCACTGCATGAAGATGTTCAGGTCCCAGTTCTTATAGGTGAAGTTGTTATTGAAACCTCCGGTGTGCTTGGGATGCCCGTTGCCGATGGCGGTACGGTCGGCATCGGTAATCTTATTGGTGCCGTCGTTGGTCAGTTTCTTGTATTTGGGGTCACCCGGTTGCACATTGTTGGCTATGCGGGGCACGTTGTCTTTTAACTTGTAGGTTGTGTTGCCGTTGGCATCTGTTGAGGTGTTGAAGTCATCGTACTTGTACGTTCCATCGTAGACGAAGCCGTACATCTTTCCGGCCGCCTCTCCTTTCTTGCTGATGTAGGCGGGCATCGTGCGGTATTTATTATCCCAGTTGATGTAGCTTATCATGCTTTCCTGTCCGTCGTTGAGTTCCAGAATCTTGTTGTTGTTGAAGGCGATATTGAAAGATGATGTCCACGTGAAGTTCTTTGTCTTGGCGTTGGTGGTTTCCAGCGTCACCTCTAAACCTTGGTTGCGTAGTTTGCCCACATTCAAGGTTGCGCTCGAATAACCCGAACTTGCCGGAACGTCGGCTTTCAGCAGCAGGTCTTTGGTGGTTTTGATGTAGTAGTCGAGCGTCAGGTTGATGCGTCCGTCGAAGAATCCGAGGTCCAGGCCGAAGTCGTATTGTTCGGTGGTTTCCCATTTCAGTTTTTCATTGGCCATGGAGCCGAGCACATAGCCGGGGTGGAAGGTGCTGTTCCAAGGATATTTGTAAACGTCGGAGCTGGTGACGAGCTGCGCCATATAGTCGAAGTCGCCGATACGGTTGTTTCCCGTGAGTCCCCAACTGGTTCGCAGTTTACCGTTGGACAGCCAAGGCAGTGCCTGCGTGATGAACTTTTCGCGTCCGAATGCCCATGCAAGCGAACCCGAGGGGAAGTATCCCCAACGATTCTGGCGAGCAAACTTGGATGAGCCATCGGTACGCATGGAAGCTGTGAGGTAATACTTGGAAGCGTAGTTGTAGTGAACGCGTCCTAAGTAGGATACCATGGCGTTTTCTCCCTGCGAGGCTTTTACGACGGGCGTTGCCGAACTCTTCCCGATGCCGGACATGCCGAAGCTCTCGTTGGTGATTTCCTCTTGGGTGATGGAACTCTTATAGCTGGTGTATTTTTGGAATGTGACACCCGCCAAAGCATTCAGGTTATGCTTCTTCTTCTTGTAAACGTAAGTCAGCGTATTTTCGTTCAGGTAGTTACGCATCTGAGCCTGTTCAAGGAAGGCGTTGATGCCCTTGCTTTGCGTGTTCTTCGGATGTGTGTTTCCGGTGCGGGTTTGGCTTCCGTTGAACTCTTCTCTTTTTATGTCGCGTCCGGTGTATCCGGCGGTGGTCTTGAACTTCAGGTTCTTGATGATTTCCCATTCCACGCCCAAGTTGGCTTGCAGGTGGTCGGTGGTGTTGCGCCGGTATTCGTTGCGGGCAGACAATACGGGGTTGAAGCGGTAGTCGTTGCTCATGTCGATGTCGTCGTCATACAGTTCGGCAAGGAGGTCGGAGCCGGAGGGAGAAACCGGCCGGTATCCCCATACGCTATACATCAGCGAGTTGGTGAGGCCTGAAGTGGCAGACGAAGGATTGGAACCTCTCTGCACGTTGCTTGCAAAGTTGGCATTAGCGTCTATTTTTATCCGCTTGTTGATTCGTTGACTGAAGTTGAAGCGACCCTGATAACGGGAGAGGTCTGAATTGATGATGACACCCTGTTGGTTGCTGTAAGAGAGCGATGCGGAGTAGTTCATCTTGTCGCTTCCTCCGCTCAGAGCCATGTGGTGGTTGTGGCTGACGGCAGTGCGGTAGATTTCGTCTTGCCAGTCGTAGCTTTTGAATTTTTTGTAATCGTCGAGCGTGATGCCGTCTTTCAGATAAAAGTAGGTAAACTCGTCAACAGTCTGTCCGTCTACCTCCTTTGTATTGCCTTCCATGATTTCTTTTTGCAGGTTGACGAAGTCGTAACCGTTCATCAGGTTCATGGGGTTCTTCACGTTGCTCATGGTGACACTGCCGTTGTATGTAAGCGTGGCTTTTCCTGCCTTGCCTTTCTTGGTGGTGATGATGACAACGCCGTTTGCTCCGCGCGAACCGTAGATGGCGGTGGCCGAAGCGTCTTTCAGCACGTCGATGGATTCGATGTCGTTGGGGTTGAGGGCGCTCATGCCCGATGTTTCGCTGGGGAAACCGTCGATGACGTAGAGCGGGGCGGTGCTTTGGGTCAGAGAGCCTGCGCCGCGAATCACGATGCTGTAATTGTCGCCCAGACCACCGTCCGTGGACGATACTTGTACACCGGCAATGCGTCCGCCCAGCGTTTCGGTCACGTTGTTTACGGGTGTCTTCGTCAGGTCGCTCATGTTGGCCTTGCCGATGGAGCCGGTCAGGTCGCGGCGTTTCACGTCGCCGTAGCCCACGGCCACTACCACCACCTCTTCGAGGGCTTGCGCGTCTTCCTGCATGGTGATGTTGAATACTTTCCGGTTTCCTACTTTGATTTCCTGAGTCTTATAGCCTACAAAGGAGAATTGCAAGACATCGGTGGGCTTCACGTTGTTGAGCTTGAAAGAGCCGTCGAGCCCGGTCACGGTTCCGTTGGCGGTTCCTTTGACGGCGACACTTACACCGGGAAGTTCTCCCATCGTGTCTACCGTTTTACCCGTAACTTGACCACCCGTCTGTGCCTGTATGGACAATACGGAGCAGAATAGGGTCAGCAATAAGAATAAGGTTACTCTTTGTTTCATACATATTAATTTGTTAGTTATTAATAAAGGTTGTTCTTTGTTTTCCCATCCGCTCTTCCTGCCGGATGGGATTGCAAAGGTAAAAGAAAGGCGATGCAGGGGCGTTAGTCAATCGTTCGCAAATAGTACGAATTCGTACATAACGGGTGCGGCGTTCCGTGCTTCGTCATCTTCTTTCGGCTTGATTCTTTCCCTGTTTCACTTCCTCCAGCAGAGTGGAGAGGGTTTTCACCTTTTCGGGATGGGTTGCCGCGGCATTCTCTTTCTCCGACGGGTCGGCCGAAAGGCAGTACAGTTGGGGAGTGGGGGCGTTGCCCATCTCCATCCGCGTCCAGTATTCCAATGCAGGTTTGTCGCTGGGTTCTATGTACTTCCAGTCTCCCTGAACGATGGAGAGGGTGCTGTTCAGGTTTTGCTGCACGATGTAGGGACATCCGGCAGTGTCCGTACCCAGAAAAGTGCCCAGCCGGTCGCGGCTGTCGGGGGCGATGCCCGGAGGCAACGGATGGTTCAGCAGGGCGGCGAACGAGGCATACACGTCTATCATCGAGAAGAGTGCCTGTTGTTTTCCCGGCTTGATGCCGCAGGGCCAGCGCACGATGAAGGGGATGCGTGTGCCGGCGTCGAAAGCGCTGTACTTTCCGCCACGGTAGTGCTTCATCGGGGTGTGCCCGTTCAGCAGTTCGAGGGCTTGGTCCTGATAGCCGTCGTCAATCACGGGTCCGTTGTCGCTGCAAAGCACAAAGATGGTGTTGTCGGCAATGTTCAGGCTGTCCAGCGTGCGCATGATTTCTCCCACCGTCCAGTCCAGTTGTAGGATGACGTCTCCGCGAGGGCCCAGGCCGCTCTTCCCTGCAAAACGGGGGTGAGGCACGCGGGGCACGTGCACGTCCTGCGTGCCCATATAGAGGAAGAAAGGCTCGTTCTTGTGGGTGCTGATGAAGTCTTTGGCTTTGGCGGTAATCACATCGGCAATGTCCTCGTCCGTCCAGAGGGCTGATTCTCCGCCTGCCATCCAGCCGATGCGCGGGATGCCGTTGATGATGGTATTGTTGTGTCCTTGGCTGGGTTTCATCTTCACCAGTTCGGGGTTTTCCAGTCCGGTGGGGCGGTTGCCCACTTTATGCTCGTAGCTCACGGTGATGGGGTCGTCGGGGTCGAGGCCCACGACGCGTCCGTTCTCCACGAACACGCAGGGCACGCGGTCTACCGTGGCGGGGATGATGTATTCGTAATCGAAACCGATATCGTGCGTGTTCGGCTTGATGAGGCGGTTGAAGTCGGTTCCGCCCTTCGGCCCCAGCCCAAGGTGCCACTTGCCCACGGCGGCTGTGGCATAGCCTTCTTCCTTGAAGAGGTCGGCCATGGTGACGCAGGCGGTGTCGATGATGAGTTCCGAATTACCCGGAGCAATGCCGGTGTTCTGCTGCCGCCACGGATACATGCCCGTCAGCAGTCCGAAGCGCGAGGGCGTGCTGGTGGAGGAGGTGGCGTATGCGTTGGTGAACTGCATGCCTTGTCCGGCCAGACGGTCGATGTTGGGCGTGCTGACTTTGGTAGCGCCATAGCAGCTCAGGTCGCCGATGCCGAGGTCATCGGCAATCAGGTAGACCACGTTCGGCTTTTGCCGGGAGTGGTCGGTGGCTTCGCCTTTCGGGCGGCTTCCGCATCCCGTTGCCAAGACGGCACCGGGTATTAAAGACCATAAGGGGGAGAATTGCTTCATAGTTCTTTGTGTTAAGATTCTGATTCGGCAGGCAAAGGTAAGGGATTTGTGGATCCTGGACGTACAAGGAAGTACGGGGAAGAGGTAAAAACGTACAAAAAGCGGATGTACTTTCTTTTGTCTTGATACAAAAGACCAAAGAAAAACTGCCTTCGGCGAAAGCCCTTACGTTCGGCATCCTCAAGCAAGCTTGCGGCTGCTCTCACTAAAACGGGCTTTTCAAGGCTGCACCTCCGGGGCTACTCCGAAAACCTTTTACACTAAAGGACAGAAAACTCGCTTCGCTCAAACAGGTCTGCCCTTTTTAACGCGTAAAAGGCTTCCTCCGCTTAACGTCCCTGCGATGAGGCCGAAACCATGCGGCGTGATGGTTTTGTTCTATTCTTCCTTATAAATAATGTTAGTGAGAAAAAGGTATAAACGCCCTCACCGCGCAACCTAGGGCATAGTCGCAGGCGCGTAAAGCGGAGGCGCTGTCAGGCGCAGGTAAGGGGCGATTGTTTGAGCGAAGCGAGTTATAACCCCGTCTGCGAATGGCAGTGTCGGAGTAGCGCCGGAGGCTTAGCCCGGGCCTTTTCTTTTTGGTATCTTTTTCTTTTGGGCAAGCAAAAGAAAAAGTACATACTCCCCTTTGTTACAAAGGCCTGTGTCTGTCCCGACAAAGTCTTGTGTCTGACGCGACAGAGTCCTGTGTTTGACATGACAAAGTCTTACCTCTGACACGTCAGACGCAAGGCTCTGTAATTTTACTCAAAAAACAGAAGAAATTACTTCACTCTCCTTTGCGGTATGCCAACGGACTCACCTGATACACGTCCTTGAAACATTTCGAGAAGTAGCGCGGAGAGCTGAACCCTATCTTATCCGAAATCTCGGTGACGTTCAGCTCCGGGTTGTTGCGGAGCATCAGTGCGCCCTTCTTCAGGCGGATGGTGAGGATGAAGTCGTTCGGCGTCTGGCCGGTGATGGCTTTCAGCTTGGTGAAGAGGTTGGTGCGCGCCATCATCATTTCGCGGGCAAAGACATTGACGTTGAAGCCCGTGTCGTCCAGATGCTGCTCGATGATGGCGGTGGCACGGTCCAGAATCTCCTTGTCGATGGGGTTGGTGGCCAGCATCCGGGCTGTGGCTTGCGGTTGCTTGCTGAACTTCTCTTGCAGGAGGATGCGCGAGTTCACAAGGTTGTTGCAGCGCGAAATCAGCAGGCCGGTGTTGAAAGGCTTGGTGATGTAGTCGTCCGCACCGATGCGCAACCCCTCGATGTTCTGCTCTACGGCAGTGCGGGCCGTGAGCAGCACTACGGGGATGTGGCAGGTGTTGAAGTCGCTCTTTATCCGTTTGCACAGTTCCGTGCCCGACATGCGGGGCATCACCACGTCGCTCACCACAATGTGGGGCATACGGCTTTGCACCTGCTCCAGCCCCTCTTCGCCGTCGGCAGCCGTCAGCACTTCGTAAAAAGGCTTGAAGAGGGCTGCCAGCATCCGGCGGATTGAGTCGTTGTCCTCCACTATCAGTATCGTGGCGTCGGGCAGACGCTTGTTGGGGGCGTTCTCCTCCAATTCGGCTTTCAGCAGGGCGTCGTTCTCCGCCACGGGCGCTTCTATCTGTTGCACGTTGTCGGGGTTCCTGCTGATTTGCTCCTCGTCGAACTGCGCGTTGCCCCGTTGCAGGCTCACTATGAAGCTGGCTCCCTTGCCCGGTTCGCTTTCCACGCGGATGGTTCCGTGATGCAGCTCCACGATGCCCTTGGTCAGTGCCAACCCTATGCCCGTGCCTGTTTTGTCGGCATCGGTGCTGTCCGTGGGGTCTATCTGGTAGAAGCGGTCGAAGATTTTGTCGACCTCGCCGGCGTCGATGCCGCTTCCGGTGTCCGTCACACGGATAATGGCGCGATTCTCCTCGCTCTTGATACTAAGGGTGATGCTGCCTTCGGCCTTGGTGTGTTTGATGGCGTTGGACAGCAGGTTGTTTATCACCTTCTGCATCTGCTTCTGGTCGTACCACACCTCCAGCTCGTCCGTCTCTTTCTCAAACCGGAAGTCTATCTGCTTGGCCGAGGCGTATTCGAGGAAGAGGAGGTAGTTCTCGTAAAGGAAGTCCACGATGTTGTGCGGGCTGACCTTTATCTTCATGTGCCCCTGCTCCTGCTTGCGGAAGTCCAGCAGTTCGGTGATAAGCTCGCGCAGTTGTATGCTGTTTTTGTAGATGCTTAATACCTTATTATATATGCCGGGCGTGAAGTTCTGCAGTTGCATCAGTGCCTCCACCTGCGCCACGATGAGCGTCAGCGGGGTGCGGAACTCGTGCGATATGTTGGTGAAGAAGCGCAGTTTCGACTGGTTCAGCGCCTCCACATCACGTATGTGTTTCTGCTCGTACTTCAGTGATTCGCGCAGTTTGATTCTCGTCTTGTACGTGCGCACCAGATACCAGAGCAGGCCTCCCGTCACCAACAGGTAGAGTAAGTAGGCAAGAGGTGTCTTGTAGTAGGGAGGCAGCACGCGGATGGTCAGGCCCACTTGCGGGCAGAGGCTTTCGTCCTTTCCGTTGGGCTTGATAAGCAGTGTGTAGGTTCCGGCATTCAGGTTGGTGTAGGTGATGTTGTGAAGGCCGCGCGTGCTGTTCCAGTCGTCGGAGAATCCCTCTAATTTGTAGATGATGTCGTCCTTGTTGGCCGCCACGTAGTTGGAGGTGGCAAATTCGATGCTGAACATCGATTGGTCGGCGTTCAGTGTAATCTCCCGTGTGAAGCGGAGGGCTTTCTGCAAGATGCCTGTTTCGTCTCCCACCTCTATCTCCGTACCGTTCACGATGAGGCGCGAGAGGATGATGTTGTAGGGTTTCGGCGTGAAGTTCAGCTCCATTTCGTGGAAGGAAATCATGCCCTGCGTTCCTCCGAGGAATATCTCGCCGTCGCGGGTCACACAGAGGGCGTTTTCGTTGACGGCCGTCAGTGGGAAACCGTTCTCGGCACTGTAATTCCTGAACCGTTTGCTTCTCCGGTCGAAGATGGAAAAGCCCTCGTTGGTGATGAGCAGCAGTTGCCCGCTTACGGGAGACTCGCGCACCTCGTATATGCAGTCGCTGGAAAGCCCGTTCTTTGCCCGGTCGAAGTTCTCGAAGTTGCCGGTCGAGGGGCTGAACAAGTCCAGTCCGCTGCCCGATGTGGCGAACCACAGATGTCCTTTGCCGTCCTGCATGATGTTGTTCACGTTGTTGTTGCTGAGGCTGTGCGGAGTGGCGGGGTCGTGACGGTAGTTCGTCAGTTGTCCGTTGTCGAAGCGGTAGCTGAACACACCCTCGCCGGTGGCCGCAATCCAAAGCGTTCCTTTCTTGTCGAAAGTGATGTCGGCCACCATCTTGATTCTATTCCCCTCCTTGCTGTCGGTGAAGAGTTGCCGGCACTTCCCGTCGGCGGGGTTGAAGAGGCAGATGCCGTTTTGGGTAGCCACAATCAGCGAGTCCCGGTAGGGAGCGATGTCGCGTATGATGTCGGAGGGCAACGTCTCCGGATTGCCGGGTTTGGCCCGGTAGTGGGTGAAACGTCCCGAACGGATGTCCAGTCTGTTTAGTCCGCCCAGATGCGTCCCTATCCAGATAATCTCCTTGGAAGGGTCGTAATAGAGCGCCTTGACGTTGTTTTGCGAAATGCTGTTGGGTCCGTTTCCGGGGCGAAACCATTTGAATTCGTGCGTACGTCGGTTGTAGTGGTTCAGTCCGCCCCCTTCGGTGCCTATCCAGAGGTCACCGTGCTTATCTTCCACCATGCGTCCCACCACGGGATAGCTCAGTCCTTTCTTCTCTGTGGGCGAGTAGGTGTAACGGGTGTATATCTCGTATTCCGGATTGAAGTAGTTGACGCCTCCGAAGTAAGTGCCCAGCCACAGTGTGCCCTGATTGTCCTTCACGATGCACCAGATGGAGGAGTGCGTCAGCCCGTCGTTACGGACGTCGTCGGCGGTGTGGTTCTGAAACAGTCCCGTGCTCCTGTCGTATCGGTTTAGCCCGTTGAAAGTTCCTATCCAGATGTTGCCCAGATTGTCTTCGCAACATGCCCTGACGAAGTTGGACGAGAGGCTGTGCGGATTCTTGTCATCGTAAGTAAAGGTCTCGATTGTTCCGTCGGTTTTCACATGGTGCAGTCCCTCTTCCCAGCTTCCTATCCACAACTCGTTCCGGCTGTCGCAGTAGATACTGGTGATGTTTCCTTCCGGTATGGGGTGGGTAAGTTCCTTGTCGGCCAGTCTCAGGCGGTACACACCTCTGTCGGTAGTTCCCATCCACAGGTAGTCCTTGTCCAGATGCATGCAGAAGATTTCGAGGTTGTTGCCGGCCAGTTGATAGTACAGATCGAAATTCCCGGTCTGCTCGTTGTAGCGGTATATTTCGTTCTTTTTACCGATGAAAAGGGCATTTTTGTAGTAGATACTGTTGATGTTTCCTTGTAGCAGAGTGGTGAATCGCCGGGTGGCGAGGTTGAACTCGGCGACGCCTTCGGTGCAGAGCAGGTAGATTTTCCCGTTGCGGTTTCCGGCCAGACGCAGCACGGTGTTGCAGAAGAGGCTGTGCGGGTCGTTCTTCCGCAGTTTGTAGGTCTGTATCTCCCTGCCGTCGTAGCGGTTCAGTCCTTCGCGGGTTCCTATCCACAGCACACCGTTCTCGTCGATGTAAAGGCTGTTTACGGAGAATTGAGACAGTCCGTCGTCGGTAGTCAGATGGTTGAAGGTGATGTTCTGCCCTTGCAGGGTTATGGCAACCATGCTCAATAGGACAATCAGCAGCCGGGTAGTAAACTTTCGCACTTTTCGGATGTTTTTTAAGGTTTCTGTCACAAATATAGTTATATTTTGTGCATAAAGGCTTATTTGTCGTCCGGTTTTAGCGTCTATGTCTGCTTAAATATATAATTTTGTATGCTTGCCGTACTTTTTTGCCTCTGATATGAATCGGAAAGCACATTTTAGTAAACAGTTTATTAATAAATAAATCATTATGAAAGACCTTTTATCTATTGTATCTCATTTTCAATTGAAGGGAACGACCGGAACTGTCAACCCTTTGGGTTCGGGATTGATTAACGACACGTATAAAGTGACTACCGTCGAGGCGGATGCCCCGGACTATGTGCTGCAACGTGTCAATCATGCCATCTTCCGCGATGTGGATATGTTGCAGGGCAACATCGAGGCTGTCACCCGTCACATCCGCAAGAAGCTGGAGCAGCAAGGCGAAGCGGACATCGAGCGCAAAGTGCTGCATTTTCTCCCCACTGATACGGGCAAGACCTATTGGCACGACGGCGAGAACTACTGGCGCATGATGGTGTTCATTCCCCGTGCCAAAACCTACGAGACCGTCAATCCTGAGTATTCCTATTATGCAGGTAGTGCCTTTGGCCACTTTCAGGCGATGCTGGCCGATATCCCCGACACGTTGGGCGAAACCATCCCCGACTTCCACAACATGGAATTCCGCCTGAAGCAGCTTCGAGAGGCCGTGGCTGCCGATGCCGCCGGACGGGTGAAGGAGGTACGTCCGTTGCTTGACGAACTGGAGAAGCGTGCCGACGAGATGTGCAAGGCCGAGCGTCTGCACCGTGAGGGACGTCTGCCCAAGCGCGTGTGCCACTGCGACACGAAGGTGAACAACATGATGTTCGATGAGGACGGCACGGTGCTTTGCGTCATCGACCTCGACACCGTGATGCCCAGCTTCATTTTCTCCGACTACGGCGACTTTCTCCGTTCGGCCGCCAATACCGGTCTGGAAGACGACCCAAACCTCACGAATGTGAATTTCAACATGGATATCTTCCGTGCTTTCACCAAGGGTTATCTGGAGTCTGCCCGCAGCTTCTTGCTACCTATTGAGATAGAGAACCTGCCATATGCTGCCGCCCTGTTCCCCTACATGCAGTGCGTGCGCTTTTTGGCCGACTACATCAACGGCGACACCTATTATAAAATTCGCTATCCGGAGCACAACCTCGTGCGTGCCAAGGCGCAGTTCAAACTGCTGCAAAGTGCGGAAGAACATACGCCGGAAATGAAAAGCTTCATTGCCTCATGTATCTGAAAAAAGTATCTTACCTTGACGGCGGCGGCGCTTTGCGTGCTGTCGCTGTCTGCCATAACCCCCGAAAAGAATAGAATGAAAGAATTAAGCGTGAAGAAGGTGAGCGCGGCAAACATACCGGTGGAATCGGTGCCCGCCCTTCTGGATAAAGAAAAGGTGGCTTTTCAGCCTGTCAACACGGTGAATTGGTCGGCATTCCCTTACCGTCCCGATGTAGAATTCCGCATAGCCTATACGCAGGATGCAATCTTGCTCCACTTCAAGGTGAGAGAAGAGAGCGTGCGTGCGGTGGCAGGACACGACAACGGTCCCGTTTGGGAAGATGCTTGTGTGGAGTTCTTTTCCATACCTGCCGATGACGGGGTGTATTACAACGTAGAATGCAACTGCGTGGGCACGTTGCTTGTGGGTGCCGGTGTCGGTCGCGAGAATCGCCGCCATGCTCCGCAGGAGGTGATGGACAAGGTGCAACGTTGGTCGTCTCTGGGTCGCGAGGACTTTGAAGAGCGGGTAGGAGATTGCAGTTGGGAGGTGGCGCTGGTGATTCCCTACACCACTTTCTTCCTGCATCACATCACCTCGCTGGAGGGAAAGGCCATCCGTGCCAACTTCTATAAATGCGGCGATAAGCTCCGCACTCCGCACTTCCTTTCTTGGAGTCCCATCGGATTGGAGAAACCCAACTTCCACTGTCCGGAGTTCTTCGGAGTCCTGAAGATGGAGTGAGGCATCACATAATCATGTTCTTCCTTATGGAGAATTTCACGATGGCCATGGCGCTGATGGATGCCAGCGGCAAATCCATGGGGTCGTGGTGCGTGTTGTAGCTGACAAGGCGGATGCAGTCGGGCTGCTCTGAGTGGTTGACGTATTTCACGGCCAGGTATTCGTCTCCTCCAAGACTGAAGGAGACGAGATACATCTCTCCGTAAATGACGTCGGTGAAGCTCTGGATGGACTTGAAGCCTACGATATCGCCCGACTTCAGGATGGGATACATCGAGTCGCCTGAGATGTAGAGGGCACCGTCGCATACGGGCACATTGGGAATCACTATCTTGCCCAGCGCATACTGTGGGCGGTCGGCCAGCATGGTCTTGAGGTTGGCGGCGGCAGAGATGTCGTAGAGCGTTACGCTGCGGTCGTCCATGGCTTCGGTTGTTTTCGGATTGTGAAGGATTTCCAGTTCGCCCTGCACCAGTTCGCTCTCTATGCGCTTTGTACGATTGGAAGGTTTTCCCTTACCGGTCAGCAGCCAGTTGTAATCCACATGCTTCAGCTTGCCCAGCACCAGCGGGAAGTCGATACTGTTTCGTGCCACCCAGTTGCTCAGGGTGGAGCGCGAAATGCCCAGCCAGGCGGCCAGTTGCGCGTCGGTGCGGAAGTCCATCACCATCTTGGCGCGCTTCACGATGTCTGCGGCGCAGAACATCAGGTCTTTGTCTTTGCTCATCTTTTTTGTCCTTTATTTATGCTTTCTATGCGTAAGATTCGATCCTTTGCTTGCTCTGAGTCTTTTCGTTGGACTGGTGCGTAGGGTTTCAAAAGATATATTCCGACGACAAATATAGGAGATGTGTTTTATAAACGCAAATAAAAGGCGATCTATGTGCTTGGTCGGGATGCCGTCAAGCGTTTTGCACTGTCGGCTTGTTTCGTTACTCCTCAAACAATGATTCCTCCGCCCAGCAGCAAGCCGTTCTCATCGTAAAAAGCGGCCGCTTGTCCCGGAGCAATGGCTTCCAGAGGCTCGGTGAGGCCGACGTGCAGCAGTCCCTCCGGCGTGAGGCTCACCTTGCAGCGGTTGGCTTGTTTGCGGTAGCGTATCTTTACAATCACCTCGGCGGCATCCGGCACGCGGCTGTTCTCCGTCAGGTTCCATTCTTTCAGCAGCATCTCTTGCTTATAGAGGGAGGAGAGCGGGGCAAGCACCACTTCGTTGGTTGCCGGTATTGTTTCTTTGACGTAGACGGCACGGTTCAGGTGTATGCCCAATCCGCGCCGTTGGCCTACGGTATAGAAGGGGTAACCTGCGTGCCATCCCAAGAAATCGCCCTTCTCATCAATGAATTTCCCCTTTCCGGGCAGTTTTTGGGCACTGCTTAGGCAGTTTTTGGGCAGTTTTTGGGCACTATTTGGACAGTGGCCTGTTGTCGGTTGGGCAGTTTTTGGGCACTCTTCAACCTCACGGCGCAGGAAAGAGCGGTAGTCGAGCGGGCAGAAGCATACGCCGATACTGTCTTTCTTCGTTGCCACGTGCCGGAATCCCCGGTCGGCGGCGTATCTTCTCGCTTCGCTTTTGGTAATGTCGCCCATCGGCAGCAGCATGCGCCGCAGGATGTCCTGCTTCAAGCCCCAAAGGAAAAACGTTTGGTCTTTGTCGCGGTCGGCGGCAGGGGCTATGTACCACTTTCCGCCTTGCTGCACTTTGCGCACGTAGTGTCCGGTAGAAATCCAATAAATTCCCTTTTCATCGGCCGTTTTTGCCAGTAGCGCCCACTTCAGCTCGTTGTTGCATACGATGCAGGGAACGGGTGTGCGCCCCGACAGGTATTCGTCGATGAAGTAGCGGATGACGCGCGAACGGAACACCTCGCGTGCGTCGTAGGCTATGTGCTCTATTCCCAGCCTTGCCGCCAGTGCGCGTGCATCGTCCAGATACTCCGTGGCCCCGTTCTGCTCGTAGAAACGGAACGTCACGCCGGTGACTTCATACCCCGCCTCCTGCAATTTCATGGCTGCCACGGAGCTGTCCGTCCCGCCGCTCATGCCCAGCAATACACGTTTTTCTGCGTTCATGGGTGCAAAAGTAGTAAAAGGGCGAATTAAATCACTACATTTATCCCCTTAAAATAGCAAACCGTAAACAAAACCGGAAGGGCCGGCCGTTGTTCTCTTTTTGTTTTTTCAAACAGATTCGTGTGCAACAGAAGATTTTTTGCTAATTTTGCTATTTGTTACTTATATTATTGAGTAAATCTTTTTAATTCTACAATGGATAGAGCATGTTTCGAACGTATATACGCCGATTACTATAAAGTACTGCGCCTCTTTGCCATGCGTATCGTCGGCGATATGTCGCATGCCGAAGATATTGTTCAAGAGGTTTTTACCCACTGCTGGGAGAATAGAAAACGGATAGACGTCTCTATCCCTATAAAATCTTATCTCTATACATTGACCTATCATCGTTGTCTCGACCTGCTGAAATCATCCCAATACGCCCGAAAAGAATTGTCTGACGACGTTTCTTATCTGGATAACCTGCTTTTCACTTCGTTCACCGTGGACGAGCAATTGAGTACGGATGAGATAAAAAAGGAAATAGCGCATTGTGTGTCCCTTCTGCCTGATAAGTGTAAAGAGGTTTTTATGATGAGCCGTTATCATGATCTTAAGAACCGAGAAATAGCCGAGAAACTCAACATCACGGTAAAGGCGGTGGAAAAGCACATTTCGAAAGCGCTCAAAGATATTCGTACCCATCTGTTGCAGAATGGATATATGCCTGTTGTGGCTTTGATACTCTCACTATCTTTTACCCCCCCCCATTTTTAACTGTATTTAACACGCCTTGCGCAAGGAAGCGGCATGCCGCCATTTAGCTTTCCGGCGATGTTCCTTCCCGGCGGGCGAAGCATGCGTGCTTTCTGCTTCATCAGAACCTTTCTTTGTTAATAATTTATACTGTATGCCTTTTGAGGGCTTATCCCTTGCGAGAGATACTTGCAGGAGGGTTTTGGTGGAGATATATCTCCACCGTGCTGCATGTATATATGGAGCGTGCTGCATTTATATTTCCAGCCGGTGACATCTATATAGCAAGCCGGGGCGAGGAGGGAAATTCTCTGATAAGTAACGTTTTTTTCTTTTCCTGAAAGCTCTCGCGAACGGGAGTGCGTGGTGCGTAACCGTTATGCGGATAGGTGTGTTAATAAAATAATTTGCAATCATGAGGTAGGGTATTTTCTTTGTGAGTCGTGATAGATAAAGTCAGTAAAAGAATAGGTATTATGAAACAGAATATGACAGATTATAATGTACTCATCGCCAATTATCTGGAAGGCCATATCACGCCGGAAGGGAAAGACGCGCTTATGCAATGGGTAAGGGCATCGAAAGAGAACGAAGACTACTTTGTGCAGATGGCGAAAGTGTGGGAAGAATCGACCATCGAACTTCAAGACAAAGAATCGGCCCGGAAAGCGGCGAATATGTTCTTTGCACGAATGCAGGCAAAGAAACGCCGCAAGCTGTATCGGTGGGTGGCAAGTTCGGCGGCGGCAGTGCTTCTTCTGCTGCTGGGATTGCAGATGTGGGACGCCGGACTCCCGTTCGGCGAGCGGATGCTGACCGTTGCCACTTGCGACAGCAAGAAAGAGGTCATCCTCCCGGACAGCTCCATCGTCTGGCTCAATGCCCGAAGCGAGCTGACGTATCCGAAGAAGTTCGGCCGCAAGCGCCGCAACGTGGCTTTGAAGGGCGAAGCTTTCTTCGACGTGAGGAAAGACAAGAAGAGACCTTTCTCGGTGAATACGCCGACGATGACCGTAAGGGTGTCCGGAACCACTTTCGTAGTCACCGACAGGAAAGAACTGCCGCATGCCGAGGCCGTATTGGAGACGGGCAAGATCGACGTGACGGTGAAAGAGACGGGCCGGAAACTGGAAATGCAGCCCGACCGCCAGCTTATCTACAATAAAAAAGATAAATCCACGGAGATGAGAGTGGTAAACGCCTCGGCCTACACCAACTGGCGAAAAGAATATCTCCTGTTCGAGAATACGCCGCTCAGAGACGTGTTTATCCAGTTGGGCAAGTGGTACAACATAAGCATCTCGTGCAAGACGTGCAGCCCGAAACTGCTGAATACCCCGGTATCTTTCACGCTCGACAATGAAACCGTGGACGACATCCTGAGCATCTTGCAGAGCATCACGCCTCTGACATGGAAAAAAACCGGAACCAACGAAATAACAATCGAATAATAACCCCCTTAAAACCTGAATGCCTATGAAAACATAAAAACGAAGCATACATAAAAAAATAAGGAGCGGATGCCTTCACCTATCCGCCCCTCGTTCTAACTATTTCTTCCACTCTTGCCCAAAACCGAGAGAGCGCAAGAGGAGGAAGCTAATTACTCAACAAAAATAAATAAATAGTATGAATTACACAGGAAAACAGAACGACTTTTCATTCTGTTGCAGAAAAATAACGTTTTGCACACAATTGTGCGTCCTGATTATAGGCTTTTTTGTCTCCGCGTTCAGTATGGAGGCCGTGGCCCAAAACAAGCCGATAACTTTAAAGCTGAATAACGTAACGGTAGTAGAAGCCGTAAGAGCAGTCGAAAAACAATCCGCCTACAAATTTGTGTATAACAATGCCGATGTAGACGTTTCGCTCAAAATCAGCGTAAACATAGAGAAGGCAACCGTTGAAACGGCAGCCAAAACCATCTTTGCGGGCTACAACGTAACCATAAAAGGGAAAAACGTAATCATTACCTCTCCGAAGAAAGCCGGAACAAATGCCAAACAGCAATCTTCGCGCCGCAGCAAGGTGGTAGGCGCAGTGGTGGATGCCGTGACGGGCGACCCGCTGACCGGTGCCTCCGTGCTCGTGAAGAATGCCAATCCACCCTATGGAGCCACGGCCGATTTGGATGGAAAATTCGAGCTTTCGGTATCGCCCGACGATGTGCTGGCGGTCAGCTTCATCGGATACCTGTCCAAGGAAGTCAAGGTAGGCAATCAGAAGATACTCAGCGTCTCCCTTTCGGAAGATGCAGCCACGCTGGGCGAGGTGGTGGTGACGGCCTTCAATATGGGGCAGAAAAAAGCCACCATGACGGGCTCGATACAGACACTGCGCCCCGGCGACCTGAAAGTGCCGGCAACGAACCTCTCCACCGCCTTTGCCGGACGCCTTTCGGGAGTCATCGCCTATCAGCGAAGCGGCGAGCCGGGAAGCAACGGAGCCGATTTCTTTGTGCGCGGCGTCTCCACCATGAGCGGAGCAACCAATCCGCTCATCATCCTCGACGGCGTGGAAGTGAGTAAAGCAGACCTCGACGCATTGGACCCGGAAGTAATCGAAGGCTTTTCGGTGCTGAAAGACGCCACGGCCTCGGCCATGTATGGTACGCGCGGTGCCAACGGAGTGCTCATCATCAAGACCAAAAGCGGCGCCAACCTCGACAAGCCGGTGATAAGCGTGCGTGTGGAAAGCTATGTGAACAAGCCCATCAACGTGCCGCAAGTGGTCAGCCCCGTCACGTTCATGCGCATGTTCAACGAGGCGGTCACCAACCAAGGAACCGACGCCCTGCTCTATTCCGAGGACAAAATCAACGGAACCCTGAAAGGGCTCGACCCCTATCTTTATCCCAACGTAGACTGGTACGAGGAGCTGTTCAACCGCTCCACGTTCAACCAGAAGGCCAACTTCAACGTCCGTGGCGGTACAAGCAAAATCACCTACTTCATGAACGTCAACGCCGTGCACGAAACCGGTATGCTGAAAGGACGCAGCAAAGACTTCTTCTCGTTCGACAACAACATCAACTACATGAAGTACGCCTTCCAGAACAACATCGACTTCAACCTCTCCAAGACCGCCAAGATAGGGCTTAACCTCAATGTGCAGCTCAACAGCCTGCACGGCCCCATTACGGCCAGCGACGGCGGCGGTGGAGTGGGTAATATCTTCAACGCCATCATGCAGAACAACGCCGTCGATTTCCCCATCCTCTATCCGCAAGGCGGCGACCCGTGGTATCATTGGGGAGGCACACGGATAGGCTCCACCCCGATAGAAAACCCCATGGTGGTGGCCACTGCGGGCTATAAGGACATGTTCGAGAGCACCGTCGTTTCCATCCTCAACTACGAACAGAAGCTCGACTTCATCACCAAGGGGTTGGGATTCAAAGCCCTCTTCTCGTTCAAGAACTGGAACCGGACAACGAATTTCCGCTTTCAGGGCGGCAACAGATACGTTCTTGAAGGAACGGAGACCGATGCCGAAGGAAACACCGTATATATACAGACCCCCTTGGACGGAAACCCCTCCAAACCAAGCCTGAATGCCGGTTCGGGTGTGGTCGGAGACCGTAGCTACTATTTCCAGAGCTACTTCGACTACAACCGCTCGTTCGGCAATCACAACGTGTCGGCCATGCTGCTCTACAACATGAGCGAGTACAACAACAACGTGATAGGCAACAACAACCTGATAGGCTCGCTCCCCAAACGCAAGCTCGGCTTTGCGGGACGCATCACCTACGATTATGCCAACAGATACCTGTTCGAGGTAAATGCCGGATACAACGGTTCGGAAAACTTCGCAAAGGGACACCGCTTCGGATTCTTCCCTTCCGTGTCGGCGGGATGGAACGTCAGTGAAGAGAAATTCTGGACTCCGCTCAAATCCATCGTGTCCAATTTCAAGATCCGCGCTTCCTACGGACTGGTAGGAAACGACCAGATCGGCGGTGAGCGCTTCATCTACATGGGCATCGTTTCATTGAACAATACACCGGGCTACATCACCGGCTACGACGACGCCCGGACAGGCGAACGCAAAGGCCCCACCTACTCGCGCCTGCAAAACGATAACATCACTTGGGAGATAGGACGGAAATACAACGTCGGGGTGGACTTGCAGTTCTTCAACTCGCTGAACCTCACCATCGACGCCTTCAAGGAAATACGCAGCGACATCTTCCAGCAAAAGCAATCCATCCCGAACTCGTTCGGCACGGCCGACACGAAAATCTTCGGCAACTACGCCAAAGTGAAAAACTGGGGCATAGACGCTTCCGTAGACTACGGGAAGCAAGTCACCAAGGACTTCTCCTTACAGTTCAGAGGCACGTTTACCTTTGCCCGCAACCGGGTGCTCGAATACGACGAGGCTCCCGGCTTGCGTCCCGCCCTGCGCCAAGTGGGACGACGGCTGAACACCTACATGGGATACGTGGCCGACGGACTTTACATCGACGAGGCGGATATAGCCAACAACCCCACTTCCACGCTGGGCAACATCACCATTGCCCCGGGCGATATAAAGTATGTGGACCAACCCGATGCCGATGGCAAGTATGACGGACAGATCACATCCGACGACCGGGTTGAAATAGGACATCCCCATGTTCCGGAAATCGTATATGGCTTCGGCCCCTCCATGAAGTATAAAAACATAGACCTGTCGTTCTTCTTCCAAGGCCAGGCCAACGTGTCGCTTATGATGAGCGGTTTCCACCCCTTCGGCACACAGGAAAGGCGCAACGTGCTGCAATGGATAGCCGACGACTACTGGAGCAAGGACAACCAGAACAACCGTGCCCGCTATCCGCGCCTGACGCATCATTACAACAATAACAACCGGCAAGGATCCACGTATTGGCTACGCAACGCCGCATTCCTGAAGCTGAAAAACCTCGAAGTGGGTTATACTTATAAGGGCATGCGCGTTTACGCAAGCGTAACCAATCTGTTCACGCTCTCCGGCTTCAAGCTCTGGGACCCTGAACTGGGAGGAGGAAGCGGAATGAAGTATCCGTTGCAACGCACGTTCAACGTTGGTGTGCAAGTCCGCTTCAATGATAAATAAGTTTTGCATCCTTAAATATAGACATATATGAAATTATTATCCAAAATATTTGCCCTGACACTGGCCATGATATGCAGTGTATCTTGCGATTTTCTGGACGTAGTGCCCGATGAGCGGACTACGGACACCGACACGTATGCGGGGCGCAACAACGGTATCGACTATCTGTATTCCTGCTATGCCTATCTGCCCAACCCGTCCAACACGCCCGGAGGGCTCGACCTGCTCACGGGCGACGAGGTGATAACCGCTTTCGAGCACGAAACGTTCGCCTCCTTCCCCAAAGGGAATTACTCGGCCTCCTCGCCGGTTATTTCATACTGGAACACTTTCTTTCAAGGAATACGCCAGTGCTACATGTTCATGGAAAGGATAGACAAGTTTCCCGACACCACGGATGCCGAGAAGAACGATTATCGGGCACAGGCCAAATTCCTCGTCGCCTATTATCACTTCCTGCTTTCGCGCGCCTACGGCCCCATTCTGCTGATTAAGGAAACGCCGTCGACAGATATTCTTGCCTCCGAATATCCCACCCGTGTGCCTTACGACGAGTGTGTGGACTGGATTTGCGACCTGCTTGACGAAGCCGCCAAAGACCTGCCTGCCAAGCGGGACATAAAGAGCCAGTACGGATTGGCCACCAGCATCATGGCCAAATCGGTAAAGGCCAAAATGCTGCTCTATGCCGCTTCGCCCCTGTTCAACGGAGGCATTGCCGATTTCAAGGATAAAGAAGGTGTGGCTTTGATGCCCGCCACATACGATGCCCGGAAGTGGACGAAAGCAAGCGAGGCTCTGATGGAAGCCATCAAACTGGCCGAGAGCAACGGACATGCCCTCTACGTCAACGACGCCTATCGGGGCGAAGACGGTTCGGCAAACAAGTTTCCGGAAAAAGGCATCGTACGCCGCATGCGTACCCTGACCCTCGACTGGAAAGGTTCGGCCAATCCCGAAGTGCTGTTTGCCGACACGCGGGGAGAAGGTTACTATGACATACAACTGAAATGTTCGCCTAAAACATCCGTAGACCAAGGCGCCAACGGCGTGTCGCTCACTTGGACCATGTTGAACCGTTTCTATACGAAGAACGGACTGCCGTGGGATGAAGACCCTGAATTCAAGTCGGACAACAAGCTGGCGGTTGTCAGCATAGACGCCGGCCATGCCGCCTACGGCAAGGAGGGAGAGAAGACCATCGCCTTCAACCTCAACCGCGAACCTCGCTTTTATGCCTGGGTGGGTTTTCATGGCGGATATTTCGAAGTGCTGAACGGAACCGACAACGCATACCCCATTCCTTCCTACATGAGCGAACGGGGACGCGTGCTCCTGAGCTTCCTGAAGGATGGCAATCAGGGACGCAAGAACCGCACCAACAACTATTCGCCCGGCGGATACCTCAATAAAAAAGGTACAGACCCCAACATGGTTATGGGAAAAGGAGGTCCCAACCGCACAGTATATCCGTGGCCTGTCATCCGTTTGGCCGACCTCTATCTGGGCTATGCCGAGGCATGCGTGGAGACGGGCGAACTGGATGCCGCCAAGACTTACCTGAACAAGGTGCGCACGCGTGCGGGTATTCCCACCGTAGAGAAATCGTGGGCGGGCGTGGCCGAACTCAATAAGGACAAACTGCGCCAAATCGTACGTCAGGAACGCCAGATAGAGCTTTATCTCGAAAACCAGAACTTCTGGGACATGCGCCGCTGGATGACTGCCCAAGAAACCTTCAGCAAGAAAGCTCAGGGACTCAACATCGAGGGAAACACCATCGACGAATTCGCACAACTCAGGGAAATCTCTTTCGAGCGCAAATTCGAGGCGCCGAAGAACTATCTGTTGCCCATACCGAGCGATGACGTCAACAGAAATCCCAAACTTGTGAACAATCCCGGTTATTAACGCTTAAATCCATTTTATACAAGATATGAAACCTTTATTTTTGTATGCCTTTGCAGGAGCCGTCGCGCTGCTTGCACTTACGGGTTGCCAGAAAGAAGATATGGGCCCGCAGCCCGTGGCAATCGAAGCTTCTTCCCTCACTGCCGAGCCGCAGGAAGGAGCCGTCAAAATAAGCTGGAAGATTCCGGAAGCGGCCAACTACGAATACATCCGGGTCACTTATATGCATCCGGGTACGGGCAAGGAGCACATCCGTCTGGCCAGCGTATATGCCGACCACATCGTCATCGACGGTTTGCTGAAGCGATACGGGGCCATCGAGTTCAAGCTGATGCCCGTAACCGCCAAGGGACGCGAAGGAGAGGTGCGCACCATAACATCCGAGTCGCTTGCGCTGCCCAAGAAAATCAAAGTGATTTCCGACTCCAAGGAACAGATGAAGATAACAGCCGACCAAGTCTGGGCCAGCAACCCGGAACCTCTCTACGGCGAAGGGAAACTCGAAAGCCTCGTAGACAACAACTACAACACCTACCTGCACATGAGCTGGAGCAGTCCCAAGCCTTTTCCGCACTACATTGTGATGAAGGCTCCCGAAGCAGTCGGCGCGTTGGGCTTCTTCCTCAAGAACCGTACGCATGCCAATAATAACAACCGCCCCAAGAATATGAATCTTTGGGTGAGCGACAGCTTCGACGGAGCAACCTTCGACCCCGCCCGGTTCTCGGCGCACAAGGTTGCCGAGTTCAGAGGCATGCCCGAAGGGAGCGGCAGCGAGGTGGAATCTCCGGGTTACGTTCTTCCGTCTCCGATGCAGTATGTATGGTTCGAAGTTCTCGAGCCTCACGGCAGCGGACTGTACTTCGCCCTGGCCGAAATCAAGCTTTACAAATACAAGCTGGAGATGTTCGACCCGGAGACCGGAGAAACAACCGTATTGTAGCAGCCGGTTAGAAGCAAGATATTGTTTTGATTTTCTTTTTGACAGACACATGTCCCTGTCGTGACAGATGCAAGTGTTCAGGCCGACAGGCAAAAGCCCCTGTCGTGACAGACACAAGCCTTTGCCACGATAGGGGCAAGTGTCTGAAACCATTGCGGATTCAACCGTAATAAGGGCACAAGATGCCGGCAGGATTTAGGACCTCTGTCCTGAACCGGCGTGGTAAATCCAAACAGACTTTTCTAAGAAAACCTATAAAAACACTTACCATGAGATTGCACTTGTTTTTTCTTTTAACCATATCCGTTTTCCTGACGCCTGCGTGCAGTGACAAACCTGAAGACGAAGCTTTGTCCCTCATCATCGGGCAGAAAACGGTGAACTTCGTCGAGACGGCTTCCTCATCCGACATTCAGATAAAGACGAACGACAGCCATTGGACGGCAACCGTGCAAGGCGATGCCGCAACATGGCTCAAGACGCAGGGCCGCGGCTCTATACTGCAAATCAGTGTGTCTGCCAACGAGGAGATGGAAAAACGCCGCGGAGAGATTAAGGTAACAGCCGGGAGACTGTCCGAAATCATCGTTGTGGAACAACTGGGCATGGCTCCGGCCCTGCTGCTTTCTTCCGAGATGTTCACCGTTGCCGCAAGCGGCGGAGAGATAAATCTGGAAGTTACGGCCAACGTAGAGTACGACATCAGCATTCCGGCAGATGCCGCTTGGATTAAGCCCATGGCCGATACGCGCGCCGTGGAGATGGTGAAGAAGGCGCATCGCTTCAGCGTGTCGTTCAACGCCGCAGATGCGGCGCGCACCACCGAGCTGGTTGTAAAGCAGAAAGGCGGAACACTTGAAAAGAAAGTTCCGGTGACGCAGAAAGCACAAACAGGCTATACGGGAGAAACTTCCGGCGACATCAAGGACGACGTAAAAGTGCCCGTAAGCCGTGCCGCGGCAAGCTCTTCACAGCAGGGCGGAGAAATAGAGAAATCGTTCGACGGCGATTACAAAAGCATTTACCACTCGTCGTGGAACAATAAGGGAGAGCATTATTTTCCCATCACACTGGAGTATTTCTTCGAGAATCAGGAAAGCATCGACTACCTGATTTACTATCCCCGCACCGAGGGCTACAACGGGCATTTCAAGGAAGTGGAGATTTGGGCGTCCACACAGGCCGCCCCCGATTATGCGAAAGTGACGGACTATGACTTCAAAGGCTCTTCGCTGGCGGTAAAAGTCATGCTGGACAAGCCTCTGATAAAACCCTTGTCCGTGAAGTTTGTGGTGAAGTCGGGTCACGGCGACGGGCAAGGCTTTGCCTCTTGCGCCGAGATGGAGTTTTATCGCCGCAATCCCGACCCGCTTACGCTCTTTACCGACCTCACCTGCTCGGAACTGAAGCCCGGCATCTCTCTCGAAGAGATTGAGAAAGTGCCGAACAGCCTCTACCGCAACATAGCCTACTATCTGCACAAAGGAAGTTATCCGCACGAGTTCCGCATCCAGAACTACCGTGCTTGGCCGCATCCCGACGACTGGGCACGTGTGAACAAGACCTCCACGTTGAGCCTGCTCGACAATCCCACGGGTATCAGTGTCGACGAAAGCGACGAGCTTATTGTCTTCGTAGGCCCCACCGGAGGATATAAACTCGGCTTGAAGGTACAGAACCTGAACAAACCCGGAGGCGACGGTTATGGGAACGCGTCGCACTATTCGCTTTCGGAGGGAGTGAACAAACTGAAGATGAGGAACAGAGGGTTGGTCTATGTATTCTATCATACTCCCGATTATCAGTCGGCGCCTCAGGTCAAGATTCACTTTGCCACCGGAAAGGTGAACGGATATTTCGACTCGCAGAAGCATCAGGCGTCCGATTGGCAGAAGTACCTCCATGCAGCCGTCGACGAGTATTTCGACGTGTTGGGCAAGCACGCTCACCTCACATTCTCCACCGCACACTTCAAGACCTATGCGGCCAACAACGGCAAGCAACTGATTGATGCTTACGATGAGCTGGTGCGTATGGAGAAAGAGTTCATGGGACTGATGAAGTACAATCGTCCCACCGTGAACCGTGCCTATTTCCATGCCATGTATCATGCCTATTTCTACTCCACCTCCTATCGCACGGCCTATAATGTGACGGGCGAAAACGAACGCCGGACGCTGCTGGACGTGAACGAACTGAAGAAATCGCCGTGGGGTCCGGCACACGAGCAAGGGCACTCGTTTCAAACCCGTCCCGGATTTAAATGGCACGGCATGACCGAGGTGACGAACAACGTCCACTCTCTCTACGTGCAAACCGAATGGGGCAACGCCTCGCGCATCGAGACGGAAGCGATGGGGCGTTTCAACAACCGCTACGAGAAGGCTTACTACAACTCGTTCGTGAAGCATGTGCCCCATCCCGGCGAGGAAGATGTCTTCTGCAAGCTGGTTTCGTTGTGGCAGTTGCAGCTCTACTTCTCCAATGTGCGCGGCAAGACGGATTTCTACAAGGATTTGTATGAAAAGATACGCACCTCGCCCGACCAACCGGATCCCGGTGCCCAGCAACTGGAATTCGTGAAGATGGTGTGCGACATTGCGCAGGCCGACTTGACCGATTTCTTCCGGAAGTGGGGCTACCTGTCGCCCTTCGACGGCGAGATAGACGACTACGGGAAAAGACGCTTCCTGCTTGAGCAGAACCGGATAGACAAAGCCGTGGCCGAGATAAAAGCTAAAAACTATCCGTCGGCCGGCGAAAAGATAGAGTATATCTGTGATTCCAACTGGAAGGTATTCAAGGACCGTTTGCCCGTACGTCAAGGAACTGCCGTGAAGAGCGGTAAAACCATTACCATGACGGGCTGGCAAAACGTGGCGGCCTACGAAGTGTATGATGGCGATACGCCGGTATTCGTATCCAACAGGCCTTCTTTCAGTCTGGATACGGAGGCAGGCTCCGGCATCAAGGTGATGGCCGTGGCCTACGACGGAAGTAAGACGGAAGTGAAGTTCTGACCTACGCTCTATGATTCTATTTTCCACGCTCCTATGGTGCGGGTGGCGCTGTCGAAGTTCACTCCGACTTTGACTATCCGGCGTCCCTCCGCCCCATAGGGGATGGCATATTGCTTGCTCTCAATCTGTGCCAGCGCTTCTTCGGGCGTACCGTCGAACTTGAACTCGAAGACGTAGACGGCATCTTTCATCCTTACCACTACATCGGCACGGCCCACGGCGCTCTTCACCTCGGCATCCACGTACTGCCCCATGAGGCGGAACAGCAGGTAGAAGACCGTCTGATAGTGCTTCTCCGTCTTGTTCTCCAAATCGTGGGGAATGGAGGCGAAGAAAGAGCGTGTGCGCTCCAGACAGCTCTCGATGTCACCCTTGCGCAAATCGCGGATGAACGACACCACGTAGAAGGTGTTGTTCTCGCCCGGCAGGTGGACGTAGGCGGGCAGCAGCGACTCGATGAAGCCCTTGCGGACTTCGCCGTTGGGATAGGCGAGCCGGTAAATGCGGAAGTCGGGGTCGTAGCCCTTGATGGTGAGGTAGCCGCTCTGGTAGAGCACGGGCACGGGACTGGTGATGCGCTCGGTGGGTGCATCGAACTGCTCGTCGGTGGCTTCTATGCCTTCGAGGCAGCGTATGTCGAAGTCCGCCTCCCGAAGCAGGTCTATCAGGAAGGTAGGCGTGCCGGTGGAGAACCAGAAGTTCTTGTATTCCTTGGCATCGAAAGCATTGAAAAGGCTGAAGGGGTTGTAGATGTCTTCGCACTGCTTGCTGAAGTGGTAGCCGTCGTACTGGTGTTTCAGGTGCGCACGGGCCTCTTCGTAGGTCTCGCCGTTGGCTTGGGCCATCCGTTCGATGTCCGGCTTCAATACGGTCAGCAGCTCGTTCTCGGTGATGCCGCACAGTGCACTGAAGTCATCGCGCATACTGATGTTCTTCAGGTTGTTCAGCTCGCTGAAGATGCTCATCTGGCTGAACTTGCTGATGCCCGTGATGAAGAGGAAGCGGAGATATTGGCCCAACCCTTTCAGGGGGCTGAAGAACTTGCGCATCTCGGTGCGGAGCTGTTGCTGCAGGGCGACGTCCGAATTACTGTCCAGCAGTGGGGCGTCGTACTCGTCAATCAGCACCACGACAGGCTTTCCCGTCTGTTTGTACGCACGCATCAGGATGCCTTGCAGACGCTCGGCGGCTGTTTTTTCGGCCTCATTCTTCCCATATTCTTCTTCCCATCGGGAGAGGAACAGGTTCAGTTGTCCCGTCAGTTCGGAGACTTCGGTGTACTTCGTCAGGCTGAAATCGATGTGCAGCACAGGGTAGGCGTCCCACTCCTGCTCCAGCCGCTCCATGGCCAGTCCCTCGAAAAGCTCCCTCTTCCCCCGGAAGTAGGCTTCGAGCGTGGACACAAGCAGGCTCTTGCCGAAGCGGCGCGGACGGCTGAGGAAATACACTTGGTCGGTATGCGTCAGTCGGTAGATAAGTTCCGTCTTGTCCACATACACGCAATTGTTGTTGCGCAACTGCTCAAAATTCTGTATCCCTATCGGGAATCTTCTGTAATCTTCCAGCATATCTGAACAATGTTTATCGGTGGTATCAAAAGACAAAGATAATCCATTCTTTGCATAAGCCGTTGCTTTTAAGCCTTTTTTTTAAAGTTCTTGCCGGACAGGGAATCGGGCGACGGACGGAAAAAGCCCTATGCCCTTTCCCGATCCGGGCTATATCGGCAGCATGTACCGGATGGAATCTTTGGCAACAGAGGTAATTCCGAGTCGATCGTTGGAATGTTTAAGAGGATTGTTGCACTTATAGAAAAAACGTCTTGTGTTCATAGAATAAAATTGTTTGCGGTAAACAGTAAACTTGTTCACTGTTTGAATAAATCTCTGTTCGCACCGTGCGGATACAAAAACGCAACCTGCGGACAGATGTTCGCACTGTGCGGACAAATATCCGCGCAGTGCGAAAAAAGTCCGGAAATAAAAGTGAAGTGCCGCTTATTTACTCATGTCCCACCACCGACGTCATGGGCGAGCGGTTGCCCCGTACCCTCTTGAGGAATGCCTTGGCCGAGCCGAAGTTCAGATACATGTCGAGGCGGATGGGGAGATGGTTCTTATCATCGGACACAAAAAAGGTGATAACCTCCTTCTCCTTGCCCTTTTTGTACTCTACGAAGGAGAATACAAGGCAACGGTAGATGGTGTCGTTATTGGCTTCCACGTTTTCCTTGCCGCGATAGATCAGGGTCTGTTCTTCTACTTCGCGCCCCGTGGCCATAGGGAAACGTATCTTTTCGCCCACCTTGTAGTCCTTCGGGTCGTAGGAGCGTGCCTGTGCCAGAATGCTCAGCATGTCGAATATGCAACGGCTGTCGCTGTACTCCATCTCCTGAGTCTCGCGTGCGGGATTGCGCCAGATGCGGCGTTGCTTCACCTTCGACAGACCGCCCTCGTAAGAAAACCAAGCCTCGTCCACCGTGTGGCGGCTTCCCTCTTCGGCTGCCTTGCGGAAGTAGAGCGGCTCCAAGCGGTCGCTGACGTAGCAGGTCAGCGTGTCGCGCATCTTGAAGAAGAAATCGGTCTGCTTGCTTCCCACGGAAAGCAGGTTGAAACGATATGCCGGTTTGGATTGGTAAGTGGTGGCGTTCGTGGTGAGGCTGGCCGTGCCCACCTTCTTCCAGATGAATTTCCAGTTGAAGTATAGGTCGTACATCACGTGCTCGCCCGACTGGAAGGCCTCGTTCTTGGCCGTGCATTGGGCGCGTACCGATGAGAAAGCCGTCAGGCAGAGCAGCCCCGCCATCAGTAGCAGGTGCAAGGAACTCCGTTTAATAGCTGTAACCCCTGCCACTGTTGCCGCGAATGTTGTTGCTGCGGTTGTCGTTGGCACGATTGCCGCTCCTGTTTCTCTTCTTGTTCTTGTCTTCATCCGGTTTTTGCTTTTTTAGTTCTTCCGGTTTCTGCTTGTCCAGAGGCTTGGCTTCGACGTCCCATTCCTGTGTCAGGTCGAAGTTGGCCTTCAGCTCCAGCAGCATCGGGTAATAATAGACCATTTCCGGCTGGCGTTTCTCGGCATAATTTCCCGTGTCCCACACGCCGTTTCCGTTGGCATCGTATATCAGTCTCGCCCCATACTTGTCGGGGTTGAGGAAGTAGAAGTCGGCCTTTCCGTCCGTCACCTGCACTGTGCGCACCACGTTGTCTTGCCCGTTGAGCAACTCAACGAAAGCCGGCGAACCGACACCGTGCACGTTGAAGAAAATCTGTCCGTATTCTTCCAGCTTCTTGGCTTTGAACTCTTTTTTTATCTTGTCCGTGTGCAGGCCGTACAATCCTCCTATGGCGGCAGAATCCACCTCAAAGCTGTACGACTTGTCCGGCTCCCACTCCGCATAGAGGTTATACCGTTTCAGGTCGGCCGAATCGCGTGCCAAGTCGAACGGGATGTCCTTCCACAGCGAATCGACCTTCTCTTTCAAGTGGAAAGCGGCGGTATCTACCCTCGTCACCGGTTCGTTGAAAGAGAGCGTGATGTAATCGTATACGTCCATCGACGATGGCGCATATACGTCGGCCTGCAGGAATTCCGCAGATACCGGCTCAGCCTCTTCCTTGTCGTTCTTCTTCTTTCTCTTTTCGCGCTCTTTCCGCTCCTTTTCTTTGGCCTCCTGCTTCTGCTTCAGCTGCTTGGCGTAGGTCAGTTTGGCCAGCACGTTCAGCGTGTCGGTGCGCGGAACCAGCTGCTTCAGACTGTCCGTGTGGAGGTAGGTGATGCTCATCCTCAGCGAGTCTTGTCTGTATAGCAGCGAGTCCTTTATCCAATAGCAGAGGGTGTCGTTGCGCCCGGTGACGTTCTCCACAATGAACGCATCGCGCTCGTCGAAGTTCAGCCCTTTCAGCAGGGGCGGTTCGGCGGCAGGGGCAGTGAAGAAGAGGGAGAATTTTTCGGGCGTCAGCCGTTCGTACTTCAGGAAGCGTTGCGAGAAGTTGGGCTCTTTGAAGCTGCGCAGCAAGAGGTTGTCCGGCAGGTAGTGGGTATATTCCTTCTCCACGATTGTATCCACGGTCAGCGAGTCCACCCACGTGGTGTCTTGGCGCATGCGTCGTTCCATGGAGGGAATTACGAGCGAATCGTTGAAAGCGATGATTTCGGTAGGTTGCGAGTAGGCGAAGTTCTGGTCGGCATCCTGCAAGGCATAGATGCGGTAAGTGCCGGGAGCCACTCCGCGGATGGAGAAATGCCCGCGACTGTCCGTACGTCCCACACGCTCGAAGGGCAACTTGGTGAAAGCCGAGTCGGAGAGGTTGGAATGCAATCCCACGAGCAGGCCCTTCACCGGTTCGAGGTTGAAAGCATTCAGCAACGTTCCCGCTACGGCCATAGAGTCCAGACGGTCGCCGGTGGAGAAAGAGTAAGAGAAGTTTTCCAGCGGATTGCTCTCGTTGTTGTCCTGAATGGCATCGCCGAAGTCGAACGTGTAAGTGACATTGTCCTTCAGTGTGTCTTGCAGTGTGATGACCACCTTCTTGCCGTTAGACCTTATTTCCGGCTGCTGCACCTGCGGAGGAGAAATCACAATCTTCTCGTTCGGTTTGTCCAGCTTGATGAACTCGTCGAACTCAAGCACAATCTTGTTCTTTCGGGCATGGAGCGCACCCTGCGACGGGGTTCCGCCAACGAATCGGGGAGGCGTCTCGTCTATCGGCCCGCCCTCTATCCGGCCTACGCTTGCACAAGAGTAGAGCACTGCCAGCACGGCCATCGGCACGTAGAGCTTACGGAAGATTCTTTTCATCGGCATGAAATGTTTTTAATCTTTATCATGCCGCAAAAATAAAGTTTATCCTGCAATATTCCTCTATGGTTTAGCGTATTTTCACCTAAGAGGTCTCTTTTACAGCAAGAAAGGGCGTCAGAACTGCTCCAAGATTTCTATTCGTCTGGCGGTGTCGGGGTGTGTGGCGAAAAGCGAATTCAGGAAGCTCACGATGCCTTGCCCTACGGACTTCGGATGCACGATGAACAATTGCGCCACATCGTCTCTCTTCACGTTCTTCAAGCCGGGCTTCTCGGAAATCTTCCGCAAGGCCGATGCCAGAGCAAGCGGGTTTCCGCAAAGTTCCGCACCGCCGGCATCGGCCATATACTCACGCTTACGCGAAATGGCAAAACGCGTCAGCAAAGTGAAGAAGTAGGCTATGGCGATGCATATCAATGCGACAGCCATCACGACGATGATGGAAAGGCCGTTGTTCTTACCGTTGCGCCGGCTGCTTCCGCCTGAAAGGAGCGTGCGGTAAATCATTTGCGTAGTGAGGTTCATGACGGTGGAGACGATGCCCACGAAGATGATGCTTGTGATGAGCAGGCGGGTGTCTTTGTTGCGTATGTGGGTCAGCTCGTGCGCTATCACTCCGGCCAGCTCGTCATCGTCCAGCCTGTCGGCCAGCCCTGTGGTTACGGTCACCGTGTAGCTCCGCTTGTCGATGCCGCTTGCGAAGGCGTTCAGCATCGGGTCGTTCACGACGTTTATTTGAGGCATGTCCATGCCGCAAGCCATGCAAAGATTCTCTACGATATTGTAAATGCGCGGGTTCTCGTTCCGGGTCAACGGCCGTGCGCCTGTGGCACGCTTCACCATCGAGGCATTGAAGAAGTAGGCAATGGCAAACCATATTGCCACACCCGCCACCACCCACGGTATGGAGGTCATGAAATAATAGTTGACCGTTGCCACATCCAACTGCCGCACCGGTTCGCCATACTCGTCCCGGTAATCTGTCCCGAAGTAATCGGCTAAGGCCAGAAACACCCACACCATCCCCAAAATGATGGACGGGAACAACAGCAACAACAAGACGCTCAGGCGGTTGTTGCGATCGATCTGGGTCTGCAATCCTACGTATTTCATGCGTAAATCACCACTGCTGATGGAATAAGGAGAGAGAGGGGGGATTAGAACTTGATTTCGGGCGCTTTGTCAAGCACTACACGGTCTTGTACGGAAACTTCAAACATCGGCTGTTTTGAGAAACCGAACATCTTGGCGAAGATGTTGGAAGGGAAAGTCTCTACCGCCGTGTTCAGCTCCTTGGTGGCCGAATTGAAAAAACGGCGCACGGCCGCCAGTTTGTTTTCCACATCCGAAATCTCGAATTGCAGTTGCAGGAAGTTCTGGTTTGCCTTCAGTTCCGGGTAGTTTTCCAATACTGCTTTCAGTCCGGCCAATGCGCCCGATAGGGCATTGTCTGCCTGTATCTTATCGTTGATGGACGTTGCTCCCATCGCGGCGGCGCGTGCTTCGGTCACTTTCTGAAGCACTTCCTTCTCGTGGTCGGCATACCCTTTGACCGATGCCACCAGCTGGGGGATGAGGTCGTAGCGCTGCTTAAGCTGCACGTCGATATTGGCGAAAGCGTTTTCACGATTGTTCTTCAATTTGACAAGATTGTTGTATATGCCTACAAGCCACATAACAAGCAGCACAACAACCACTGCTACAATAATAAAAGTCATCATAACATTGTTTTTTTCAGGTTTATTTGTTTACAAACATAAAAAAAGATGTCTGAAAAATCAAAAGGAAGCCGTTTTTTAACACTATTCGGAAAGCCGGGAGCAAAAAAAGAAACAATCCGATTGCTATTCGTTTTCGGATGCCGTCCTCCGAAGGCGAGTAAACCGATGTTTGCACGCTTCTTGCGCTTTGGATGAAATAAAATTCCCTGCCCATGTCAGAGACATAAGCAGGGAATCTGTTCGGTTTCCAAATCAAGAGCATTTGAGAATCGGCTTATCGAATGAAAGCACTTCCAAATCGTAGGATGCGATTATAAATGAAGTCTGTTTGTTTATTGGGAAAACAGTGTCCATTATCCTCCTAATTCAAAACATCCGGGATGATTAACAATATCATGTACCTTGAAATCCTCATAAGGCCTCACGGTAACAATGTTCATGGCCGGAATGTCTTTTACCTTGTAATGAAATACCGTGTCGATTATCCTCTTGCTGCCGAACAGAACAGAGTCCAAAGAGATGATTCTGATCCGCATCTTTACACTGTCCGTCTGCGGAACAAAGTTTGCAACGTCTGTTCCGAAATAAGTATCCCATACGGAATCATAAGAGGTACGGTAGAGTCCGCTGAAAAACAAACTGTCGTTTATCCAGAACTTAATGTAGTCCTTACTGTCACGTTCATCGAGATCGGCGTGTTCAGCATAGTTGTTTACGGTTACAATACAAGACTTTTGCGTATTTTTCTTGCCGCAACTGCCTATTAAAAAGCAGAAGAACATGATAATAAAAAATGTTTTCTTCATCTTATTTCCTCGTTTTATTTATGTGAAATACGTCTATTCAATTTGCCATGAATATAGTTTTTACAGTGCCCATTATCCTCCTAAGTCAAAACATCCGGTATGATTAACAAAATCATATACCCTGAAATTATCATAAGGCCTAACGGTAATAATTTTCATGGCCGGAATGTCTTTTACCTTGTAATGAAACACCGTGTCGATAATCCTCTTGTTGCCGAACAGCACAGAGTCCAAAGAGATGATTCTGATCCGCATCTTTACACTGTCCGTCTGAGGAACAAAGTTCGCAACGTCTGTTCCAAAGTTAGTAATCCATACGGAATCGTAAGGGGTACGATACAATCCGCTGAAATACAAGCTGTCGTTTATCCAGAACTTAATATAGTCCTTACTGTCGCGCTCATCGAGATTGGCGTGTTCAGCATAGTTCTCTACGGTTACAAGACAAGACTTTTGCGTATTTTTCTTGCCGCAACTGCCTATTAAAACGCAGAGGCACATGATAATAAAAAATGTTTTCTTCATCTTATTTCCTCGTTTTATTATGTGAAATACGTCTATTCAATTTACCATGAATATAGTTTTATAGTGTCGATTATCCTCCTAATTCAAAACATCCGGGATGATTAACAAAATCAAATACACTGAAATTCTCATAAGGTCTTACGGTAACAATTATCATGGCCGGAATGTCTTTTACCTTGTAATGAAACACCGTGTCGATAATCCTCTTGTTGCCGAACAGCACAGAGTCCAAAGAGATGATTCTGATCCGCATCTTTACACTGTCCGTCTGAGGAACAAAGTCCGCAACGTCTGTCCCGAAATAAGTATCCCATACGGAATCATAAGAGGTACGGTAGAGTCCGCTGAAATACAGGCTGTCGTTTATCCAGAACTTAATGTAGTCCTTACTGTCACGTTTTGAGAGATTGTAGCGTTCAGCATAGCTCTCTACGGTTACAAGACAAGACTCTTGCGTATTTTTCTTGCCGCAACTGCCTATTAAAACGCAGAGGCACATGATAATAAAAAATGTTTTCTTCATCTTATTTCCTCGTTTTACTGTGTGGAATACGTCTATTTAACTTGCCATGAATATAGTTTTGCTGGATGATTTCTATTTGTTTCCGTTCCAGCTTGTTAGCAGTCAGAGGGTCTATCTGATTTTTTTGGAGGGATGATTTCTGTAACATTAAATTGTCGTCACTTTCTTTTTCATCTTTGTGGAATAATCCTCCCGTATGTCCCAGTTCATGCCCTATCGTCCGATTATCGCTTCCTTTCAACATATCGGAAACGGCCACTGTGCCAACTTTGATATCCAAGCCATGCAGAAATGTATAAGCACGTCCCATAGTCTTAGGACTACTACTGCCAATTTCATTCTGATTCACCACTTGAATCAAATGTTCCCTTTCCTTTAACTTGTCTGCCGAATCAATGACTCTCAAATTAAAATTCATCTTCACATCAAAATCTTTACCTGAGAAATTATAAGCGTCAGCAACTTGCTTGGTGATTGCGTCGGACAAAGCTTTCATATCAAGGCTCTGATCGTTGGAAGTATTATAAAGAGCTGCGTTCACTGTCAGGAGATATTGCATTCTCCGGGTCTCTTCATCATAGTAAATCTGCACGCGCCAATCCTTTCCATCCGGGTCTATCCTTCTCACCGGCTCGTTTCCGCAATACGCATACGGACTAATCCCGTAATACTTCTCCGCCAGCGGGTCTACCGTAGTGAACCGTCCCAGTGCGGCATCGTAATGCCTTGCGCCATAGTCGTACAGGTTCAGGCCTTTCCTTGCGTCAAGCTCCTTGGCGTTGTACTTGTAGGGCTACACATTTCCTGTGCTTGGCAAATTTAGACAAATCTATGATAAACCGGTGATTTTTAGGTTTACATCTTTCGATATACCCCCTTTTCAATTACCAGAAAAAGAAAATGAGGGGTAAAAATGCCCTTTTTGAAGAAACGACCCCTGCCACAGATAGCTGTAGCAGGGGTAAATTCTTATTTTTTGGCATTATGACACAGCCTCAGATTATTTACTCTCACTATCCGATGTCCGTCGGGGAACGTCTATTCTTCCGAAGTAACTTCCCTATCGCTTCCGTCGTAGTTATAATCGCTCAATGTCCAACCGATTATACACTCGTTGATAAAATCTGCCAAGCACTCGTGCGCTATCTCGGGAGAATCCGATTCAGTATATATAATTCGAATACCAGAATACAATCTGATTAGAAT
The DNA here is from genome assembly GCF_002998535.1 of Prevotella heparinolytica. Classification (NCBI taxonomy): domain Bacteria; kingdom Pseudomonadati; phylum Bacteroidota; class Bacteroidia; order Bacteroidales; family Prevotellaceae; genus Prevotella; species Prevotella heparinolytica. The sequence goes on from NZ_CP027234.1 coordinate 2,463,607, forward strand.
CTCCATTCTTCGTTTTTACCTTCGTGTCAAAGCAGTAAAAATTTCCACTGCCATCGGGAGAGAAAGGTATCAACAGATTAGATTGTTAAATATTTTATCTTTCAGAAGTCGTAGCTTTTATTATATACAGGCAACCCGACTCACAATCTATTTTTACAGAAAAGCCGTGCTGTTGAAGTAGGTAAATCACATATCTTTGTTCCGGTGGCGTCAACATACTATCAGTACTGCATTGGGGTATAAACCATACACCGTCAAAGAAAGAAAACAGCAGACCGTCTATACCCTTGCTCTTATAAATGGAATCAATACGATATTGCGGAATAACACGGTACTTGCTCAACTGCATATACAAAAGACTATCTACAATTAAGGTATCCTTTTCAAACTGTTCGGCCAAGTCCTTACGATGTTGTATCGTGGTGTCTTCGTTTTCATACAAAGCAGACATTAGCTTCAGTTCATCTAATATAATCGTACAAATGGAGTCTTGCCATTCTACACTTCCTGACACCACTCGAGGCGAGGTTGTAACCATCATGCAAGAATCACAATCCTCTTTCTCCACTGAATAAGACTTTATACTCCGGAATATGAACATCGCTCCAACAATAGTCATTATCAGAATCAACAAATTACTCCAATAATTCTTCAGGTACTTTTTGACTTCCATATGTTATTCTTTTGGGTGCACCGACAACTCTTCTTATTCGATTTTCAGTGTTAATGGCACGCACCTCCATTAGTAAGATTCCATTTTTAGTACTTTCATAAGTAGCTATCTTCTTATCTACATCGAATGAGTGTTGAAGTTCATGAGCAAGGCCTATTCTGGGTAATCTCACTTCCTTGTTAATCTCATTTTTTCGTTGACTGTAAGGATTATAATAAATTTCACTGCCTTGTGAAATTTGTCTTCTCACTTTTTCTGCATCAATTCTTGTTGAGTTGTATGCTCCTTTTTTAGGCATCGTAATGTAATGAATATTTTTGCTTTCTTCTAATTGGGAAATAATTTTGGCCACTTCACTATCATCTTGCTTAAGCTGCCAAAGATCCGCTTTTACATCTTTCTGATATTTGGTGTCATATCCCAATAATTGTTTTACTTTATCAACCACTCCATTTTCATTAGGTTTGATAATAATACTGTCTCCATTTATATCAATATTATTCGCCGGATTGTTTGCCCCATATTGAAAGGGGGAAAGTGAATAATATTTTTCCGCAAATCTATCAACCGTAGTGAACCGTCCCAGTGCGGCATCGTAATGCCGTGCGCCGTAGTCGTACAGGTTCAGGCCTTTGCTTGCGTCGAGCTCCTTGGCGTTGTACTTGTAAGGCTGGATGCTGCTTGTTCCTGCAAACGTGCCGCCGAAGGGATAGTAATGGTTCACTTCCTCTGCCGTTCCAGAATGGTTGATGACCACACGGTTGTTTCCCTGATGGTCTTTCAAGTAGTAGTGATACTTGCCATCGGCAAGGGTGATGTAACCCTCTTCGGTGAGTAGCAGCTTTTGAGTGCCGTTTTCATAGATCACATTGCCGCAGTAGTCCGTCGTTACGCTGGCGCCGCCTGCCTTATGAACGGTGCGGAGCTTCGTGCCGTCCGCAGCATAGGTGTAGGCGATGGCGCTTCCGTCGCCGAAGGTTACCGTGCTTGGCAAATTTAGACAATTATATTGAATGGCAGTGATTTTTTTATTCAAATCTTTGGTTAAGTTGCCGTTAGCGTCGTAGGCGTACTCGCCTGCCTGCTTTGCACCGTCCTTAAAGTCAAAGCCACCGTTGTAAGCGGAAGTAGTGACCGCATCGTCCACACGGTTCAAGCGGTTGCCATCCAGATGGAAGGTCAGGTTGTCTATCAGTCCGTAACTGTTTGCACCCGTCTGCCCGAAGCGTTGCAGACTCCTGATGTTTCCGTTCTTGTCATACCCCGTCACGCTCTCCGAGAAGCGGTTCGCATTCGCATTGAGGGCTGCCGTTTCGCCGTACACGGCATTCAGCAGGCGGTTCAGTCCGTCGTAGGTGAACTTATAGCCGCGGACGGTGCTCTCACTGCCCGACTTCCACATCAGGCTGCTGATGTTTCCGTTATAGCTTGGCGTGCCGCTTCCTGTGTTGTAATGCAGACTCTGGTTGAACTTGGCACCCGTGATGGCCGTCAGCCATCCGCGCACATTGTAGGCATAGGTCAGCTTGTTGGCGGCTGCCCCATGATGCTGCTTGGCCGACACTCTGCCGAAGTTGTCATAAAAGGCTTCATACAGGGTAATCGTAGCGTTGCCAAGACGGTGCTGCACTTTGCTTAAACGGTCGGCGTGGTCGTAGGTGTAGGTATATACCTCCGTGCGTGTAGGCTTCTTTATGGCGGTATGCGTATGGGTCACGGTGGCGGGATTTCCGGTAAAGGTATAGACCGTGTTCGTCACGTCATGTCCACCAAGCAGATTGCTCTGCACCCTTTGCGTCTCACGCCCTTTGAGGTCGTAATACTGTGCGACGTATATTTTCTCGTTGCTGCCGAGTACCGTAATCACGCTGCCCGTCAGTAACCCCTTTCCGTGCCCGGAAGCGTCTTTCGGAAACCTCCGGAACCCCGCGCTGCCCACGAAGCTGTAATCGTCGTAATAGTTTCTGAGGTGTACGACGGTGCCGGACGCGGAGTGTTGGTTCTTGCATTCGCCCTGTTCCGTCAGGCGGCTGAAGGCGTCGTACTTGTAGTACGTCCAGCGGCCGGCAGCGCGTTGAACCCCGTCTTGCGAGAAAGTCAAACGGTCGGCGTCGTCATAGACAGATACGACGTGCTCCACTCCCGGCATCTTTTTCCAGGTGCATCGGTTACGGTCGTCGTACCGGTATTGAAAGGCAAACTTTTCCAAGGCGGCCTCGTCCTGATACTTGGGCTGGAGCACAAAGCAGAGGTTGCCGAGGTCGTTGTACACATAATAGGTGTCGTGTGTCTCTTTGCCGTTCAGGCGTCGTTCCAGCAGCAGACGTCCCAGCTTGTCGGTAAAGGCGTAGCCCGTATTCCCGTCCTCATCCGTGGTTTTCACCACGGAGAGTTGACCGGGGACGTAGACTCCGGCAGCGGATAACGCATAAGACGAGTTTACGGAGTAGTGGATGCAGTTCAACGGGGCGGAGCTGCCGTTCACAAGATATTCCGTCTTTACCGGACGACCCGCATCGTGCCAAGCCGCGCCGGGGCCGTACTGCTGCACGACGCGTCCCAGCGGAGAGGCTTCGTAAACAGGCTCGTTGTAGGGGCGGCTGTCGGCATATCCGTTATGGCCGACGGCAATGGATTTCAAAGCAGCAGGATCGACATAATTTGCCGTCACCGGGACAGGTAGCCAACTGTTGCTTTTACGGCCGAGGGCATCGTACTCTTGGAGGGTGGCAAGCATCGCTCCGGTTTGTACCCCGTTTTTTACCGCTTTTTGCACTGTTTGAAACGGGCGTCCTATGCCGTCATAATATGAAATGTCGTTCCAATGAGATGTACCCGCTTCGTTCAGCATGGTGCGCGTATTGATATAATTCTGCGTGGGCTCTTGCGCGCACAAGGCTGAGCATCCGCAAGCCAATAATAAGAAAAGAATAAGTTTTTTCATAATCCATCATTTTTAAGTTAGAAAGCTACTTCCAAAAAATTCGGTGAACCTACTTGACTGCCTTCGGCGGTGACTTTGACTATATAGAGTTCTACCATACTCTCCGCATAAATATTGAATAAGTCTAGTGAAACATTCGTCTTCCCTTGAGGTAATGTCAGTGTGAAATCTTTTTTGCCCCTTCCGCTGCCGCTATGGAAGTAATTACCTATACGACATTCAAAATGAGTGGTGGGAGACGCCGCTTTCACTCGATATTCCATCCTGAATTCTATCGTAGTAGGCTTCTGGCAATTGATGGTAGCTCGGGTCGATGCATCGCCGGTAGACGGAAACGAAGAATCGGATATGTTACTGAACTTTACCTGGAATTTGTTAATCGTAAAGCTACGGCTTTTCCTTATCTCTTCCTGCGTAATCCAATCCTTTACCGTGCACGTCAATGTATACGAACCCGCTTCTTTGAAAGTATAGGTCAATGTGTTGCCGGTAGAGGAGGTCAACCGTTTGCCGTTACTGTCTTTCAGTTCCCATTTGTAATCGTAAACATCACTGCCGCCCGATACATTCATCAAGAACGTTCGCGTTCCTTGCTCGTAAGAGGAAGCACTGTTGCTGAACGATGCCGACAAAGCAGAAGCCGTATGGGTGTGGTTATATATCAGTTCCTGTACTCTCTTGCCGTCAACATAGAGCTCTTGAAGTCTGCCCCATACATCGTAGTTATAGGTGTGCCGCAATCCGCGTAGGTTTTTCATCGCTGTCATCCCTACCAACGGATTGTATTCGTAAGTCGTTATCTGCGCCGAGGGGAAGGCTGCCGCCAACCGGTCGGCAAGGAGAGTGTCTTTTCCCATCGGCATCGGTTCATCGGCCAGTACGTCCAGTGTGGCAGCACCTGCATGATGGCGAACAGCGTCGAGCGAAGCGTTGACCATACGGATTACCGGATACTGGTAGCCATATCCCCACAGAAAAACTTCTGTCGGTTTACCCCGTTCAGTAAACGAAAGCAGATTGCGTCGCTTGTCATAGTCGTGAAAAGTGACAAGTGTATGGTAAGGTCCGTTGCCGTAAGCTTCTTCTACACTGCTAAGGGCATAAAATGTATTTTGGAACAAAGCATACTTGTTATGGCGGGTCTTGAGGAGTGCGTTCCCTGCATACTGCTTCTCGTAAATAACGGGAGCGACCATAAAGCGTCCTACCATTGCAGCACATGCCGTTTCTCCCATATTATCCGCAGGATAGCTGTATTCCGTACGATGCACCACTCCGTCACAGCCGATGGTTCGTACCTCCTTCAGTTGCTTGTTGTGGTCGTTATATACATAGTCCGTTTGCCGGGTGAGGCATTGAGAACCGGAATATTCTTCGACCACTTCGCGGGTCAGTTGATAGGGATAATAATAAAAAGCCTGTGAATTGCAGATGCCGTATTGGGAAACTATCAGCATTCGCACTTCGGCGGCATAGACAGCTTGCGCATCCATATTCCCCTTCACAGTGTAAGTGTAAGTGGTCTTGCGCTTCGGCAGTGTGTTTCCCTCGGCATATTCCGTCAAGCTTTGCAGCTTTCCGCGTTTGATGCGTTGGCTGGTATAGGCAAGCATGTATCGTAGCAAGTTCTTCTGGTCGTTTGTCAATGCCGTTTGTTTATAGTAAGCATAGGTACCGCTGCCTAAAGTAGGCGAGTCGGGATGGTCGAGGTATGTGGAATAATCATATACCGTCTTTCCATTGCCGGTTCCGTGTGTCTCTGTCACGCGCGAATAAACGATTTCCGACTCGGAGAAAGAGTTGGCATGTACCACGTTGCTGGCCTCTGAAATGAACCATGCATTGATGCCGAGACCGATGTGTTCGAAATGCGCAAGGATGGCATACGTCTTTAAGTCGCTGAATACACCGCTGGAAATAGTTTTTTTCGTTTCCGGAGATTCGGTTTCATAAGTAAAGGTACGTACCTCTCCCGGCACATTCCTGATTTCCTTGATGCGTAGTCCGCCCACCATCCCCGATACTCTGTCGTTTACGATGTCAGGAGAAGTAAACACTCGGTGCATGCGGGTTCCATATTGGTGGTTCTCAAACGTAAACTCCGTATATCCTCCTGTGGGATAAGTAATTCTTTTCAGCATGGCTTTAGAAGCACAATTAAAATCCGGTTGACGGTGAGAAAAGTCAACTTGATCAGGATTGTATACGTATTTTGAAGTTAGTAGTGAGCGATTATTGTCGTATCCGTTGTAATAACCGCGCAGATCGATTCCTCGTGTTTCAGGTCTGGGGAGATTTTTCTGCTCGGTATAGGTAAAAGAGTATTTCTCTTTCCCGCAGAGGATGTCTGTCAGGAACATTCGATACGATGTATTGTCATTGGCAACAAAGTAAGAATGATATAGTTTGATACCTTTCACTATGGTGCCGTCGTTATTTGTTGCGAGAATATTGTCGAGGCGCAAAGTTTTCTGATTCCAGAAATGTTTTCGGGTATCACAGAAGGGGTACTCTTTAGTCATATAATTGAATGTCACAGTACCTGCCGACGAACAGATCTCTGACAAATAGGCTACTTTGGTGAATGTGTAACGGCGTTTGAGAGTCATGCCGCTACCCGACCAAAAATTATCGGGGTAGTTCATGATTGTATTAGCGCCATCGGCATAATAGCAATTCTTCACAATATTGTCATCATCCACATATTGAGAGGTTTGTTTTTCATAGGTTTTATAGATGAATTCCACTTTTTCACCGTCCAGCGTTTCGATGGAGGTCAGATAAAAAGCATTGATGACTCCGTTGTAAGTATCTTCCATGAGGTCGTCAACTTCTCCTTCTACCAGACGCAGACGTAAGGCAATCTCCAGAGATTCCGGACTGCCGCCGAAGGTATATTTGGTTCCATCATCCGTAGTGATGGAAATACTGCTGTCCACAGTGAATTGCCCCATGTGCTGAATGGCAAAGTTTGTCAGGTCAATCCGGTAGTTTCCGTCGCTTATTACTTTGGGTGTGCCGTCATGCGCTATGAAGAACTGCCCCCGGTGTTTGCCGAAGTTGAAAGAGAACATATCGGGTGTAGTCTCAAAATCGATGCCCTTAGCGGCCGAGGTAGTTATGTATTTCAGTGTACGTACCGAGTCTTCATTCAGTTTTCGGTTCAATTCTTTGATTGCATACCAATGTCCGTGTGCTCCGTAGTTAGGATATTCGCCGAAGTTTGTCCATAGCTCGTCGGGCACCATGTTCACGCTGCGGGTGATGACCCCACCTGCCATCAGAACCCAGTCATGTCCCACCTTCCCCGAGTCTTTGTTGGGGATAAAGCCGGAAGCGTCGTATTGCAGAGTAATGGGAATTTCCAGATTGTGTACATTCAACTGATAGAGCGGGATGCTGATATCGGGAGTTCCCGTATAATAAGATATCGGATAGGCTCCGAATCTACCCAGAGAGGCTGCTTCGGGCGACATTACCGGTATGCTGAGGTCGTAGGTCTGTCCCCAAGTCGTTACAGACAGGAACAGTAGGCATAAGAAAGTGATTATCTTTTTCATGTTCGGTAAATTATAAAATGAGATGTTTTTGAAGAAAAAGAGGCTGCCTGTTTCAGGCAGTAGTCTGCATGCTTTTGGGCAAACAGTCCGCACGTCGTGGCAGGCAGCCCGCAGGGTGTCAGTCCGCCGTTACGGCGTCATCGCCTTCACGCCGAGCACGCCGGCAATGGCGGTGGCTACGGTGACGATTACTTTCAGAATGGTTTTCAGGGTGTCTTTACTTATTTTCATGATGTTTGTGTTTTTAGTTCTTTCCGTCCGTTCCCGACCGTGCAGCAGAGGGGCAGGCCTGCCGGAGTTGCAGTTCCGGACCTGCGCGCTTTCGGGCAGGCTTGCCGGTCGCTTGCTGCGGCCGGGACGAGGGACGGAAAGATGGTTAATAAAAAAATACGTGTGTGTTTTGTGTTTGTGTGTGCCGCCGGCTTACAACTCGCGGGCCACGTCGAAGCAGGGACATTGCTTTGTCCACTCGGCAGGCTCCACCGTGCCGTTGCCGTCGAGGTCGGGGCTGAGGTCGCGGTGGCCGCAGACACGGGCATTGCGGAACTGCTTCAGCAGTTGGCAGACGAGCAGGCGCAGGGCCGAACGCTGTTCGGGCGTACGGGTATCCTTGGCACGGCCTTCGGCATCCAGTCCGCCTTCGTAGCAGATGCCCACGGAGTGGCGGTTGCAGCCTCGCACGTGTGCGCCGGGCTGCTCCAACGGGCGGGTGGATAGCACCGACCCGTCGCGGCGGATGTAGTAGTGATAGCCCGTCGTACGGAAGCCGCGGCGGCGGTGCTCTGCTTCGAGGGCTTCGGGGGTGAGGGCATGCCCCTCCCGCGTGGCGCTGCAATGTACCACGATGTGTGTGATTGTTCTCATACGTAGATAGTGTTTAGTGATGAGTGTTCAGCGTCAGCCCAATGGGTTTACGTTTTGATTTTCACCGCCCGAAGAGCCGCCCGAAGGGTTTTCCGATGAACCGTTATCTTCGGCCGGGGAGCTGCCGTCCGGTTTGGGAGGCGCATCTTTGAAGTCGAAGCGTACGCACTTCACACCATTCAGCAGCGAACGGGTGGCGACGGTGCCGTCGGGCTTGCGTTTGGAGGCGGGCATGAAGCGCACTCGTAGCGTGGATTGTGCGGCGGAGACCTTTGCGGCTTCTTCCACACCGTTCATGGTGGACTTCATCGCAAGGCGGAACGTGCCCAGACCATCCAGCGTGACGCTTTCGGAGGCTTGCAGGTGGCGGGTCATCACGGTGACGAGGTTGTCGATGACGTTTTTCGTGTCGCCGGTGGAGAGTGAAGAGAGTTCGGCTATCTCTTTCGCCACTTGGGTTGTGCTTATGTTTCCCGTCACCACCACACGGGGGTAGAAGAGTTTCTTGCCCTTTTTGGTGGCAAGAACCGATTGGAATGATTTGTAAATTACTGGCATAATAGTTCTCTTTTTTTAATGAATAGAATGTTGTTTTATTTATGTGTATCAAGCTTAATCACATTGCAAAGATAACGACATCCGAAGAGGAGGGCAAATTATAAACACCGTTTTTCTTCAAGAATTTCTTCAAGTTTTTCATCACGCTTTCATCACATACGGCTTGCCTCCGCATCACACATCAATCACACTTGCATCACATATCCGTTTATGTTTCCGTTGCCGTATTTCCATGTGTCTCCCGATGTTTTTCTACGATTTCACCGATGGTTTATCCTGTTTTCACCGATGGTTTTGTCTGCGGAATTATCTGTGGTTTTATCACAATCGCATCACAGCATAATCACAATCTTGCCATATCCTCATCACAATCCTACCGTTCCCTCTCGCCACAGGGTCTTGTCACGGTCTCATCACGTTTCCGATGCAGACGCTGTCACGGCTTTGTTTACGCAGCGTAAACTCTACTTGGCGCATAGGCTCAACAGATAGCGGCCCGGCTGGCGTATCTTGCCGCGACTCTCTCGCAGGGTGTAGAATCCTTTCCACAGCGGATGACCGATGATGCCGAAGTTGCTCTTCAGAATGATGGCGTACTGTTCTTGCGGAGAGATGCGCAGCTGCCGCAGGTTGAAGATAAGCCCGTCGAGGTTGCGGCTGATACCGTCGGCAGGTGGTTGCAGCTTCTCTATCTTCCGGCGATATTCCTCCTCCGCGGACGGAACGGCCGCGCCTTCAGTGTCCCCGGTTTCGGGGGAACTCTTGAGGAGGGGGTGTGCTGTGCTATTCTGTGCTATGCTATGCTGTGCTATGCTATGTGTACCAAATGTTGCATTTTGACCCTTAAATGTTACATTTTGGGGTTCGATAGGGGCGCAGACCGGTTGCGTCACGGCATCCTCCGCAGGTTGCGAAACAGCTTCCTGACGGGGCTTTTCGGCGTTTCTTTCCGGTTGTGGCATCTCTTCTTCGGCTTGCGTGTCGTCCACCAAGCTGTAGAGGGGGGCGATGGCGGACGATTTGCGCCGTTTGGTGCTGAAGAGATACTGACGTTGTATCTCGGCAGAGGTAAGTATGGCGTACTGCTCGAAGAGTTGGGCACTGAAGATGCCGTATTCCACAGCAAGGGCAAGGATGCGCTTCACGTCGTCGGCCGTCTTCTCGTAGAGGCAGGCGGAGAGGTCTTCGTAGAAGAGTTCGTCGGCGCATACGTAGTAGCCCTCGTCGGCGTAGATGCAGGAGAGGGCTCCCAGCAGGATGGCAAAGGCGCCGTCGCCCTCGCGTTTCATGATGCGGCGCACGAGGCGGTCGTGCATAAAGTCGGTGTTCATGGGGAAGTAGTCGAGTCCCCGTTTCTTGATTCTGGACATGGGTTTTAAAAAAGTGATTAATGAATTAACGATTAGTGATTAATGATGAGCGTTTGTTGATTAGGATGAGGATTTAAACGTTAATCACTCATCGTCATCAACGCTTCTTGCCGTGTGCGCTTGCGCATCATGCTTTCTCGGACCATGGACAAGGCTTTCAGGATGAGCGACATGCGTTCTTCGGGGTCGGCCGTTTCGGTGATGACGGGATAGTGCCGGTCAGCTTCTTGGGCCAGTGCCCGGAGGCGGTGCCGAGCTTTGCTCAACTCCCGTCGGCAGGCCTTGCAGTAGCTGTCGGCAGCGAGGGTGCGTTTGTCCACGTAGAAGTTTTCGAGGGGTTGCTCTTGGTGGCAACATCCGCAGGTGCGGGTTCGTTTTTCAGTGTTTTGTTTCATCATGATTTTGTTTTGTTAAGAATTAATACGATAAGGTTTTCTTGTGGTATCCCTTGTGAGAGACACCTGTAGGTGGGTTTCGGTGGAGATATATCTCCACCGTGCTACATATATATGCGGAGCGTGCTGCATCTATACTTCCCGGTCGGGACATCTGTATGGCGAGCCGGAATGAGGCGGAGGTTTCTCTGACGAGTAATTATTTTTCTTTCTTGGCGAGATTTCGGGATTGGAAATGCGGGGTGTATCTTTCATATAATCTTTTCTTTTTATTTTGCACTGAATGGTCACAATATGTGTTTTTGTCTTTGCAAATATAAGAAAGGTTTTATTTAAGAAACAATACTTTTCAAATATAAATTTTCAAGGAAGAGTTCAAGGCGTTGATTATGAAAATGCAAACGATAAAGAGAAAAAGTCTATTCCTAAAATGAAACTGGTTGAAAAAAATACAGAGACGAATCTTATGTAGTTATTTTGGAACCAAGAAGAGATGGCGGCAGTTACTACCTTATAACTGCATATTCTTACTAACCGTTCGCCACTCACCGCTATTTCCGCCTGAACACGAGGAACACATACCCCGCACCGAGGCATGCCACGACCGTGGCGAAAGCGAAGAACCACCGGTAGCCCAGTTGCTCGGCCACGTGTCCGCTCAGCACCGACACGAGGATGCCGCTCATGAATCCTATCTCCTTCATGGAATAACCCAAATCCACCAGCCACGGGCGGGTCATGGAGAGGATGCCGACGGTGGAGGCGTAATAGAGCATCAGGAAGCCGATTTGAGAAAGATTCCCGCGCACGGTGAAGAAACCGTAGAAGTCTGCCGCACGGATGCGCCTCTTCTCCTCGCGCTTGCTTATCTTCAGGCCCCGGTTGCGGTAGAGCGGCCACAGCGCCAACCCCACGAAAAGAGCCAGAAAGGGCAGCACCACGTGCCAGCCGCAGTGTTGCAGGAGCATCAGCAGCAGTCCGCCGCCCACCAGCGTGGCGCAAAAGCTGCCCAGCGACTGCATGCTGTTTATCAGGCTCTTCTCCTCGTGCCTGAACGAGAGCACGGCCAGCGCATCGGTGGCGATGTCTTGCGTGGCCGAGGCGATGAAAGAGAGCAGGATGAGGAAGACGATGAGCCGGAAGTCGGCCTGCAAATCGAGGTGGCCGATGAGGAGGATGAGCAACGCATAGAAGCCCTCGCTCACGAAGATGCACTTGCGGAAACCCCTCAGCGTGCGGCATCCCCTGTCCACCCACGGCGCCCAAAGGAACTTCAGAATCCACGACAGCTTGATGAGCTGCATCAGCGCGATGGCCGACAGGCTGTAAGAGGCCTGCCGCATGCTGACCTGCAACGCCGTGGAGAAGAACGTCATGGACAGCGACTGGGCTATGTAGAGGCAGAAGAAAGTGAAGAGGTCGTAGCGCCTTTCGCCTGTCAGGGCAATGAGTTGTCGGAATCTGTTCATCATACGCCGTATCTCTCTGCTATGTCGCATGCCTGCCTGATGCGGTCGCCCATGCCGATGCCGTCGCGCAGGTTGCCTGCGATGACCAGGTTGGGATAGGCTTGCTGCAGCAGTTCGGCGGCGAGGTCGTGCATGCGCCGTTTGGCATTGGCGGCGGGCAAGCCATGCTTCTCCAGCACCTGCTGACGCTTGAACACCTGCGGCATGTGTCCGTAGCTGAAGGTGACGAGGCGTTCGGGACGGGTGTCGATAGCCCGGCGGATGCTGTCGGCAAACGATTCCGGCGTCTGATGGGGCAGGCCGAAGAGGAAGTCCATGTTCACGGCAGCTCCGGCACCGTGCAGCATCTCCGTAATCTCTTTCAGCGGCAACAGCGAGGGGGTGCGCCCCACGGCTTTCAGCACTTCGGGGTTCAAGTCCTGCACGCCGATGCTGAAGCGGTTGAAACCGCATCCGGCAAGTGCCGCCCAGTCGTCGTGAGACAAGTAGCCGGGATGGCACTCTATGGCAATCTCGCATCCCTCTATCACGGGGAAGAGCGACAGCATGTGTTCGTTCAGCTCGCGGAGCAAGGCGGCAGGCATGGCCGTGGGACTGCCTCCGCCGTAGTGAATCTGGCTGATGGGGCGGCTCTTGTCGAGGTGTGCGGCCACCATGTCTATCTCCTTGTGCAACGCCCCGGCATACCGCCTCACGGTGTCGCCCCGGCGGGGCATCACGTACGAGTTGCAGCCGCAGTAGTGGCAAAGCCGATGGCAGAAAGGCATGTGCAGATAGAAGGAGATGTTTGCGCTACCCTCCGAGTTGCTCCGTTTCACCGCCTCTATATAAGATGCTCCGTCCGTAGGCCCGAAGAAGTTGGCAGGCGGATAGCTGGTGTAGCGCGGCACGGAGACGTTGTATTTCTCTATCGGAATCATTTGTTCGCTCTTATTGGCGGTTATTCATATAAACAGGTTCGGTAATACAGGCAGGGATATGTCTTGCCGATTGTTTCGGCACCAATCGTCTGCCTTTACAATTCGATTGCGGCGTTGATGCCGAACGTCAGGGGCACTCCCTTTTGCGCATACTTGGCCGAGGAACGGAAGTAATAGCTCAGATAGTCGGTGTTCGTCAGGTTCTTGCCCCACAGTTCAAGGCTGAAGATGCCCTTGCGTGCAATGATCTTTCCGCCCAGCAGCATGTAGAAATCCTGCACCTGCTCGTTGTCCTCTATCCAGTAGAGTTTGCCCGTTCCGGTGAGGTTGGCGCTGAAAGTCAGGCGGTCGAGTATGCGGCGGGGGCAGATGCTGTATTCTGCGTTCAACGCCACCGTATGGCGCGGAACCATCGGAATCATGTTGTGCGAATAATCGGTCTTCTCGTTCTTCTTGTAGTCGAGGAAGCGCGCGTAAGTGTATCCGTAATTGGCCTGTACGAGCCATCCTCCGGCGGGGCGCAGTTGCAGCGACGCCTCCACCCCCTTGCTCTCGGAGTGTCCGGCATTGCTGATGATATTTCCCACTCCGGGCACGGTTCTGCTTATCTGCTGATGGCGCCAGTCGATGTAGAACAGGGTCAGTTCGCCGGAGACTTTGCCGTTGCGGGTGCCTGTTTTGACGCCCACCTCGTAGTTCCAGTTATATTCGGGGGCATAGCTGCGCTCCTCGTCCTTCTGGAACGTCTGGTTGAAAGCGCCTGTTTTATAGCCCTGCGTGATGTTGGCGAAAGCCGTGTTGCGGTTGTCGAACTTATATTGTACGCCTATTTTCGGAATCAGCCGGGTATGGTTAAGGCTCGATGTGAAGTCTTTCAGATGGGTTTGCCTGCCGTCCGTGTGGTCGGTCTTTTCGCGGTTGTAGTCTATCGTGCTGTGCTCGTAGTCCAGCCGCAGCCCCAATGTGGCCGACAGTCCCCGCCACAGGTTGTACGACCCTTGGGCAAAGACGGCCAGCCCCTGTGTGGAGATGTCGTAACGGGCGGCTTCGAGGTATTTTTTCATTGTATAGTCGGTGCTCTGGTCTTGAACGGCCCGCTGTGCAAAGCCGAACACCCCGGCTATCCATTGCAGCCGGCTGTCGTTGTCCGACTTCAGCGTCAGTTCCTCGCTCCATACGTTCTGCGTCACGCCGTTGGTCACGAAGAAGTTGTCCTGCCGGGTGAAGTCTTGATCCAACTGCTGGTTGTCGTGGATGTGCTGAAAGGATGTCTGGCTGTTCAGCGTGAAGCCGTCGCCCTGATAGTGTGCCGTCAGTCCGTTGGTGGAGATGATGCGCTTATAGCCGCACTCGCGGTTGTAGTCCACGTTGCCCGCCTCCTGCTTTGCGGCATCATACACGGCATACGGGTAGCCGCCCTGATTGGTATAGTCGAGCGAGGAAATCAGACGCAGGTTCCACCGTGCGGCAGGGTTCCAGTAAAAGCCCAGTTTTCCGCCGCCGAGGTTCATCTTGTCGGCTTTCCTGCCGAGGAAGGTGTTCTCGAAGTATCCGCCGTTGTGCTGGTAATAGCCGCTTACGTGTGTCCCGAAGCTGTTCCCCATGCGGGTGTAGTTGGAGAACTGCGCCAACGTGTGGTTGTAGTTGCCGTAGCCCAACCTGACCTTCGTGCCCTGATATTCGAAAGGCGTGGGAGTATAATAGGTTGATTACCCCGCCGATGGTGTTGCGCCCGTACAGTGTGCCTTGCGGACCTCGAAACACCTCGACAGCCCTGAGGTCGAGCATATTGGCATCGAAGGCCGATGTCTCGAAATGGGGAATGCCGTCTACGTAGAAGCCCACGGCCGTGCCCTTCACTTTCGACATCACGCCTCTTATGGAGATGGGTGTGGTCTGCCTCGACCCGTATTCGGGCATGTAGAAGTTGGGGAGCAAGCCCGACAGATCGTTCAGGTTCACCACCTGCCGGGTCTGCAACTGGTGTGCATCCATCACCGATACGGCGGCGGGCGACAGATTGTGCCGGTTCGCCTTTGTGCCCACTATCACCACTTCCTGCAGGTCTTTCTTCACATGGATGCTGCTGTCGTTCTCCAATTCCGTGGCCGTGGCCGCAGAAGCAACGAGAAACAACAGCGCGACCGTTGCCGCGATGCAGTGTCTCATTCCGTCTTTCATATCGTTTTTCAATTTTCGTTGGTTTTTATTTAGGCTGCAAAAGTACACAGCCGCAAAGAAACGGGTAATCCTCATTTATTAGGAATTTCAGCCCCTAAAAGAGCCGTGTGGCATATCCACGGGGTGCAAAATAACGATTTTATCCATTTATTGGATTATTTAGGAGGGTGCGGCCGGTGTCTTTCTTCTACCTTTGCAAGTAGAAAAAATGTCATAAACCATAATAACCCATTTTATCATGAAAACAGTACTCGCTACATTGGGTATTTCCCTTTTCGTATTGACCGGCTGCGCAAGCCGGAAGCAGACCGGAAACGACTTCATCCGGGAGAACATAGACAACGCCGTGAAGCAGGAAACGCTCCAGACGGACATTATCGAGCAATCGGGCAAAGTCCTCAATCCACGTACAGTGGACAAGGACGGCAACATCGTTTACGTGCCCATAGACGACTGGTGTTCGGGCTTCTTCCCCGGCAACATGTGGTACACCTACGAGCTGACGGGCGACAAGAAATGGCTGCCGCTTGCCGAGAAGTATACCGAAGCGCTCGACTCCGTGCAATACCTGACGTGGCATCACGACGTGGGCTTCATGATAGGCTCCAGCTATCTGAACGGATACCGTTTTGCACGGAAAGAAGTCTACAAGCCGGTCGTTGTGCAGGCGGCGAAATCGCTCTCCACCCGTTTCCGTCCGGCAGCCGGCGTGCTCCAGTCGTGGGATGCGGACAAGGGCTGGCAGGCAGAACGCGGCTGGAAGTGTCCCGTCATCATCGACAACATGATGAATCTGGAACTGCTGTTCGAGGCGTCTTTACTGTCGGGCGATTCTACCTATTATCATATAGCCAAGAAACATGCCGACACCACGCTGGCCCACCATTTCCGTGCCGATAACAGTTGCTATCACGTGGTGGACTACGACCCCGAAACCGGCGAAGTGCGCAACCGGCAAACGGCGCAGGGATATGCCGACGAATCGGCTTGGGCACGCGGTCAGGCTTGGGCATTGTACGGCTACACCATGTGCTACCGCTACACGCGCGACGCACGCTATCTGGAGCAGGCTGAAAAGATTTACGGCTTCATCTTCAACCACAAGAATCTTCCGGAAGACTTGGTTCCGTATTGGGACTTCGACGCTCCCGGCATCCCCAATGAGCCTCGCGATGCTTCGGCAGCTGCCTGTACGGCTTCCGCCCTGTATGAATTGAGTACCTACCTGCCCGGCAAGGGCTACAAGGAGACGGCAGACAAGGTGATGGAAAGCCTTGCTTCGCCTGCCTACCGTGCCGCAGTGGGAACCAACGGGAACTTCATCCTGATGCACTCCGTAGGCAGCATTCCCCACGGTGCCGAAATCGACGTGCCCCTGAACTACGCCGACTACTACTTCCTCGAAGGATTGAAACGTAAAAGAGACTTGGAGAAATGAAAACAGGATACGGCATATTGGCAGGCAGTGTGGCACTGCTTGCCCTGCAAGGCTGCAAAGCCCGGCAGGCGGCAGAAGCCGTCCGCCCCAACGTCATCTACGTGTTCCCCGACCAGATGCGCAATCAGGCAATGGAGTTCTGGGGGCAGGAAGGGTTTCGGGATAAGGTGAACTTCCGTAACGACCCGGTGCACACTCCCCGGCTGAACGACTTCGCACGGCAGTCGATGGTGCTGACTTCGGCCATGAGCAACTGCCCGTTGAGCAGTCCGCATCGCGGCTCGTTGCTCACGGGCATGTATCCCAACAAAAGCGGTGTGCCCCTGAACTGTAATGCAAGCCGCCCCATCAGTTCGCTGCGCGAGGATGCCGTGTGCGTGAGCGACGTGTTCGCCCGTGCCGGATATGATTGTGCCTATTTCGGCAAGCTGCATGCCGACTTCCCCACGCCCAACGACCCCGAACGTCCCGGCCGCTATGTGGAAGACCGCGTACCCGCATGGGATGCCTACACGCCCCCGTCGCGCCGCCACGGCTTCAACCATTGGTATGCTTACGGAACTTTCGACGAACATAAGAACCCGCACTATTGGGACACCGAAGGCCGGCGTCACGACCCGCACGAGTGGTCGCCGTTGCACGAGGCGGGCAAAGTGGTCTCTTATCTGAAGAACGAGGGCGGCGTGCGCAATCCCAAGAAGCCTTTCTTCATCATGGTGGGCATGAATCCGCCGCACAGCCCGTATCGCTCGTTGGACGACTGCATGGAGCAGGACTTCGACCTCTACAAGAACCGCTCGCTTGACAGTCTCCTCGTTCGTCCGAATGCCGACCCCACGATGCACAAAGCCGGAAGCGCGCCTTATTACTTCGCCTCCGTCACCGGCGTAGACCGTGCCTTCGGGCAGATTCTCGACGCATTGAAAGAGCTTGGGATGGAAGAGAACACCATCGTTGTGTTTGCCTCCGACCACGGCGAAACCATGTGCAGCCAGCGCACGGACGACCCGAAGAACTCGCCCTACTCCGAATCCATGAACATACCTTTTCTGGTTCGCTATCCGCAGAAGGTGAAACCGCGCGTAGACAACCTGATACTCTCTTCGCCCGACATCATGCCCACGCTGCTGGGGTTATCCGGCCTTTCCGACTCCATTCCCGCAGAGGTGCAGGGACGCAACTATGCACCGCTTTTCTTCGATGAAAAGGCCGAAATTGTGCGTCCTTCCGGTGCGCTTTACATTCAGAACATGGATGGAGAAAAGGATGCCGAGGGGCTGGTTCGTTCTTACTTCCCCTCGTCGCGCGGCTTCAAGTCGGCCCGCTACACGCTGGCGCTCTACATCGACCGCAAAAGCCGCCGCTTGGTGAAAAGCCTGCTGTTCGACGACGAGAACGACCCTTACCAGATGCACAACCTCCCGCTCGAACAGAACGCCGAAATCGTGAAAGAGCTTTGCGCAGAGATGGGCAAGGTGCTGAAAGAGATTGGCGACCCGTGGTATGAAGAGAGAATCTTGCCGGATATGATTCCGTATTGACAATGCTTGTATGCAGGGTAGAAAAAAGCCTTGACTGACAGGTTGATAAAAAAGAGAGAATATCTTAGGTACGGCATGTTGCGCCTAAGATATTCTCTCTTTTAATACGGGCCGCTTTTCATCAAACGGCTTTCACCCTTTTATACAGATTATAAACACTGAATATGCCGATAAAAACACAAAAGAGGAAACTGAACGAACTGACACCAAGCACCTGTCCATCGGCAACGACATGAAACAATACGATGTAGAATGCAATGTTGACAAAAGTATTTACGACAGTCGTATATGTACCTGTTTTGCGTACGCGTGTTGTCTCATCACGAAGGGGATAGGGGACTCCGCTCTGCGTTACTACTCCCGCTTCTTGCAGCTCATGGATTGTCTTTTCTCTTTCGGATGCTTCTGCCGGCAGATTTACGGCTTTACTCAGCTTTCTTTTCTTGCGGATATAATCTATCACCAACTGATTGTTGTTGTTGACGTATGTTTTCCGTACTCCGCCCACAGGAATAGAGACAGGTTGATAATACCTTAAAAAAGAAAGCACTAAAGAGAAGAGAAATCCGCCAAAGAGACTCGACAGATGTAAAGAGGCTGTTTTTATTTGCAGTAAGGAAAACAGCACAATCATCCATGCCAGAATGAAGTCGATGATATATACATGGTTTATGACATCGGTTTGAAAAAAAGATTTGAACCATTTCCCGTTCAGCCTTTTTATCTCGTATGTGTGTGGGGTTATATATACCACTTTGTCTTTTAAAAGAATTTCTTCCATAATGCCCCTGTTTTATGTGAGGATGACGCAGAATTCATTACTTGTTCAGCTTCCACTCGCTGCCTTCCTTGCCGTCCTTAATCTCGAAGCCGAGGGCGGTGAGCTCGTTGCGGATTTTGTCGCTGGTGGCCCAGTCCTTGTTGGCTTTGGCCTTGGCACGCTCGTCGAGCAGCATGTCCACCACCTTGCCGAAGGCGGCTTCGCGGGCTTCGTTGGAGGCGTTTTCTTCTTTCAGTCCGAGGATGTCGAAGCTGAAGAGGTGGAAGGTTTCTTTCAGCTCCTTCAGGTCGTCGGCGGTGATGGTGTCTTTTCCGGCCAGAATGTTGTTCACCATCTTGGCACCGTCGAAGAGGTGGGCGATGACAATCGGAGAGTTGAGGTCGTCGTTCATGGCTTCGAGACACTTGGCACGCAGCGATTTCGCGTCCACCGTAGACGTGGCGGAGGGCACAATCTTCTCCAGTCCGCGGATGGCATCCATCAGCCGTGCCAGTCCCTTCTCGGCGGCTTGCAGGGCCTCGTTGCTGAAGTCCACTGTGCTGCGGTAGTGGGCTTGGAGGATGAAGAAGCGGATGGTCATCGGCGTATAGGCCTGTGCCAGCAGCTTGTTGGAACCGGTGAAGAACTCTTCGAGGGTGATGAAGTTGCCGAGGCTCTTACCCATCTTCTGCCCGTTGATGGTAATCATGTTGTTGTGCATCCAGTAGCGCACCATGTCGTCGCCCTGACTGGCCACGGCTTGGGCTATCTCGCATTCGTGGTGGGGGAAGACGAGGTCCATGCCGCCGCCGTGAATGTCGAAGTGCGCTCCGAGGTATTTCTTGCCCATGGCGGTACACTCGCAGTGCCAGCCGGGAAAACCGTCGCTCCACGGCGAGGGCCAGCGCATGATGTGCTCGGGTTGCGCTTTCTTCCAGAGGGCGAAGTCGGCGGGGTTGCGCTTCTCTTCCTGCCCGTCCAGCTCACGGGTGGTGTTGAGCACATCGTCGAGGTTTCGGCCGGAGAGTTTGCCGTAGTGATGGTCTTTGTTGTACTTGACCACGTCGAAGTAGACAGAACCTTCGCTCAGATAGGCATATCCGTTGTCGATTATCTTCTTAACCAATTCCTCCTGCTCGATGATGTGTCCGCTGGCATGCGGCTCGATGCTTGGGGGCAGAACGTTGAGCGCGTCCATCGCACGGTGGTATCGGTTGATGTAGTATTGCGCCACTTCCATCGGCTCGAGTTGTTCCAAGCGGGCTTTCTTGGCAATCTTGTCTTCGCCCTCGTCGGCATCGTGCTCCAGATGGCCCACGTCGGTGATGTTGCGCACGTAGCGCACCTTGTAGCCCAAATGTTTGAGGTAACGGAAAAGGAGGTCGAAAGTGATGGAGGGACGCGCGTGCCCCAAGTGCGGGTCGCCATAGACGGTGGGGCCGCAAACGTACATCCCCACGTGGGGGGCGTGCAGGGGCACGAACAGTTCTTTTCTTCTATTCAGGGTGTTGTAGACGGTCAGTTGATGTTCCATAACGCTTTCTTGTTTTGTAAATCGTATTCGGTTGCAAAAATAGAGATATATAATTGAATACGTAGACTTTTCGGAATGATTTATTGAGATTCTTGCATGTTTGTCTGCCTATTCTGCCTATTCTGCATAACCAAATTCCGATTTATGTCTCTTTATCGCTACGGCGCTTTTGATATTTAACGCGAATCCGGATAATCCGCAAACGCTTTTTCTGATTATTGGAAAAACAGCGATGGGATGGAGGAAAAATATTTACTTATTAGAGGGTGTTTTCCCTCGCTCCGGCTCGCTATATAGATGTCCCCGACTGGAAGTATAGATGCAGCACGCTCGGAATATACATGCAGTTTGGTGGAGATATATCTCCACCAAAACCGCCTTACAGGTATCTCTCGCAGGGGATTCCTCTCAAAAGCTATACGGTATTATTAATTGACACATCGGCATGGAGCAGCTATGCTCATCGGCCAAAGTAAGAAGGAATCCTCCTGAAAGACTTTTCGATAGCCTTTTCGGTTTGTGTGCATGGAAAGCGCAAATAATAGAAACAACGTCTCTATGCGTCGATTTCCACGTTGGAACCCACCATGGCATTGACTTGTGTACCGGCAGGAATTTCGGCGTTGCCGCCCTTTATCAGGAATCCGAAGAGGCAGCAGAAGGTCAGGATGATAGATAATGCCATCTGATTGTTGCCTTCGTCGTTCAGATTGCCGGCAGTCAGATAGATAGTGGTGCCGTCGACGGCTTTCACGCTTCTTACGGCGATTTCCAATTCACCTTGCATACCCAGCAGATTGTTCTTCTTGGCTCTTACCACCTGTCCCTGTGCGATGGAACCTGCCTCGATCACGGTCTTTCCATCCACTTTGATGTCGTTCGGCACTCTGAAGTCTACGATCTGGCCGCTGCGTGCACCGGCACTGGTGATTGTGCTCATGAGTTCCATGGGAACGATGGTTCCCGCTTTCAGCACTACCGTACCGTTAGGCAGGGTGAATGACATTGTCAGCATGGCGATGGCCATCAACAGAGTTACCGGCTTGAAGAATACCGATTTCATGAATTTGATAAACATAATGAAATTAAGTCTTTTAGTTAATAAAAATATTGTTAGAGTTCTCAAGTTGCTTGATTAACGTATTGTGCTTTTTCCGATTGTGCCTTGAAGCGCTGCGCCCCGCACCGTTGATGTTGCCTATATAGAACGACAAGGACATGAAACCGCATAAGCCGGCTACACCGTAGTTCTGCTGTTTGATGCTGGTGTAAGTGGCATATCCCAATAAAGAATTGATGACGAAAGCCGTCAGTGCGCTTCCTTTGTGCCCGGTGTAGAGATACCCTCCGCCGGGAATGATGGAGAGAATCCGTGCCAGCGCGGGGCTCTTCTTTTTTTGCCGTTCCATGCGGCTCAGTACCTCGAGGTTCTTGGCGGATAGTGTTTCCGGTTGTGTGGCCGAAGCCTTTGCGAAGTACTGTCGTGCCTCTGCAAACCTTTGGGCATCGGCCTCTATGATACCCCTTAGCGCATATGCCTTTTCGGTGGTCTCCGTATGCCCTTTTCTCTCTATGATGCGGTCGAGGATGTCGGCGGCAGAGGGGCGATTGTCGATGATGTAGTAGAGCATGGCGGCCTGCATCCCCACGTAGTCCGACTGCCGGATGTGTTCAGGAAATTCAGTCTCGTATTCGAATATTCCTTTTTCCATGCCTTGCGTGGCTCGGCGGCACAGCAACTTTTGCGCAAAAAGCGTATCGCTTGCCTGCGGATTGAAGAAGAGTACTCTTTCTATTTCGAGCAAGGCAGTCTGATATTCTTTTCTGTTGATGAGGTGATTGATGAATAGCCGTGTGTCTTCTCTTCCTGTTGAGCGTTTCAGTATGTCGGTGCCCGGAAGGGGGTAGTCTGTTCGGTGGGGGGTATGGTAGTATGGGTAGTCTATGAGGCTTCTGTAGCCATGCGGAGAGGCGATGTCGTAGAACTTCGCGTCGTGGCTGCACCTCATCATTCGGTCGGCAACCAACGTGATGGCCTCCGCAAACGGGCGCTCCTTGAAAACCATGCGGCCGAATGCCGAACAAGAAGGATACATGGCGCAATGGCTGTTCTTCTGTTCGCTGATATATTTTTGATAGAACCGGATGTAAGCATCTGCTGCTTTGGAGGAGTCTTGCGCCCAAAGCGGACAGATGGCAACGAGCAATAGTATGTAAAGCAATGTATGTTTCATTTTAGAATAACAGATTCTGGATACTCGGTCGGCGGCGCAATCGTGCTGTTTCTACCTGTTCAGTCGCAACATCTCCTCCATGTACTCCCTTGTGTTGCTCAGTCGCGGCACTTTATGCTGCCCGCCCAGCTTTCCCTTGCTGTCCAGCCAGTCGTGGAACAGGTGCTTGCGGGCAACGACCACTTCAGGCAGTTGCAGGGCCAGGTCATTCTGCCGCTTGGCTTCGTAGTCGGAGTTGACTTCTTTCAGCGTGGCGTCCAGCGTCTTCACGAACTCTTCCATGCTGTTCGGCATTTGGGCGAACTCTATCAGCCATTGGTGGCGGCACTTGGCGTCTTTATCCATGAAGACAGGGGCGGCGGAATAGTCTGAAATCAGTGCGCCCGTGGCGGCACATGCCTTGGCAAGCCCTCTTTCCGCGTTATCCACTATCAGCTCCTCGCCAAAGGCGTTGATGAAGTGCTTGGTGCGTCCGGTGATGACAAACTTATAGGGATTCTTTGACGTGAACTTCACCGTGTCGCCAATCATGTAGCGCCACAAACCGGCGGAAGTGGAGATCACCATCGCGTAGTTCTTGTTCAGTTCCACCTCTTCCAGACAGCAGGCGCGCGGGTTTTCCGTGCCCACGTCTTCCAACGGGATGAACTCGTAGAAGACGCCGTAATCTATCATCAGCAGCATAGAAGGGTCGTTCGGGTCGTTCTGCGTGCCGAAGTAGCCTTCCGAGGCGTTGTAGGTCTCTATGTAGTGCATCTTGCTGCTGCGTATCACCTCTTTGTATTGTTCGCGGTAGGGCGTAAAGGCCACGCCTCCGTGGAAGAACACTTCCAGGTTGGGCCATACCTCATCGAGGCTCTGCTTGCCCGTCTTTTCGAGCACGTGCTTGATGAGCACCAACATCCACGACGGCACGCCCGAGAGGTTGCTCACGTTGGCGCTGATGGTTTCGTTGGCAATTGCCTCCATCTTTGGCTCGAAGTGTTCCATCAGGGCAGTATGCTTGCTTGGCACCCGCACGAAGTTCACCAGCGGATTGATGTTCTCTATCAGTATGGCCGAGAGGTCGCCCACAAGGCTGTGGTTGGTATTCAGGTTGGGGGCGTGGCTGCCTCCCAGTATGAGTCCCTTGCCGGAGAAGAAGCGGCTTTCGGGGTTCTGCCCCAAATAGATGGCTACGGCGTCTCTGCCTCCTTTGTAATGCGTGTCCTGCAAAGATTCCCGGCTGACGGGCAGGAACTTGCTCTTGTCGTTCGTTGTGCCCGACGATTTGGCAAACCAGCGTATCTCCGAAGGCCATAGCAGATTCTGCTCGCCGGCACGCAGGCGGGTCACGTAGGGCTTTATCTCTTCGTAAGTCTGTATGGGGAGGCGATTCTTGAAGTCTTCGTAAGTGAGGATGGAAGCATAGCCGTATTTCTTTCCCCATTCCGTATCCGTGGCCATGCCCACGAGGCGTTGCAACACGTCTTGCTGCAGTTTGCCGGCATGGTCGGCATATTGCTCGATTTCTTTCAGACGGGGAGAAAAATAGACTTTATTCAGGATTCTTGTAACATTCATCGTTCTTGGTGAAATCTTGTTTTAAAGTGCAAAAGTAATCTTATTTATCTTCTTCTCTATCTTTTTTCTCTTTTTTTTATATCTTTACGGAGAGATAAAACTGACGCATCTTATGAGAATCGGAATTCTAACCGCAGGAGGCGACTGCCCCGGCATCAATGCCACTATTCGCGGCGTGTGCAAAACAGCCATCAATCATTATGGAATGGAAGTAATGGGTATTCACAGTGGTTTTCAGGGACTGCTGACGAAAGACGTGGAACTCTTTACGGAAAGTTCCTTGTCGGGCTTGCTCAACTTGGGAGGCACGATGCTGGGCACTTCGCGCGAGAAGCCGTTCAAGAAGAACGGGGTGATGTCCGACGTGGATAAGCCCGCATTGATAGAGAAGAATGCCAAGGAGCTTGGATTGGACTGCATCGTCTGCATCGGTGGAAATGGCACGCAGAAGACGGCTGCCAAGTTTGCCGCCAGAGGGATGAACATCGTTGGCGTGCCCAAGACCATCGACAACGACATCTGGGGAACCGATTTCTCTTTCGGCTTTGACACGGCCGTCAGCATTGCCACCGATGCCATTGACCGCCTGCACTCCACGGCCAGTTCGCACAAGCGGGTGATGGTCATCGAGGTGATGGGTCACAAGGCAGGCTGGATAGCTCTTTACTCAGGCATGGCAGGTGGGGGCGATGTGATTCTGATTCCCGAAATTCCCTATGACATCCATAACATTGGCCACACCATCCTGAACCGGCTGAAGAAGGGAAAGCCTTATTCCATCGTGGTGGTGGCCGAGGGCATCCAAACCGATGGCAAGAAGCGTGCGGCAGAGTATATTGCACAAGAGATAGAGTATGAAACGGGCATCGAAACCCGCGAGACTGTGTTGGGCTACATTCAGCGCGGAGGTTCGCCCACACCGTTCGACCGTAACCTCTCCACCCGTATGGGCGGGCATGCCACGGAGCTGATAGCCAACGGACAATTCGGCCGCATGATTACTTTGAAAGGAAATGATATAGACTCTATGCCGCTTGAAGAGGTTGCCGGCAAGCTGAAGTTGGTGACCGAAGAGTGTGACTTAGTGGTTCAGGGGCGCAGAATGGGGATTTGCTTCGGATGATTCTTCTTCCGGTTCTGCCATAAGTGCTTTCTCCGTCTCTTCATCGGGGTTGGAGAAGTCGTATTCGGTGTTTTCGGCGCCTTCCGTCTCCGCCATCTCTTCTTTAACCTCCTCCACCTCTGCCGGGCTGTTCTGCTCTTTGGCTGCGAGGATTTCTTCCATGAAGTCGTTGTCGTTCTTGATTTTCTTCAGTGCCATTTGCGCGGCGTTCTGTTGCGACTCTTTCTTGGAGTATCCCGTGCCGGTGCCGGCCGACAGGCCTTCGATGCGCACTTCGGTGTGGAACATCGGGTTGTAGTCCTTGTCGAGCAACTGTTCGATAAGCTCGAAGGATACCTCCATCTTGTTCTTCTGGCTCCATTCGATGAGCCTCGACTTGAAGTTCACCTCTTTGCGCGACATTTTGTCGAGGTCGATGTGGTTTTTGAAAATCTTCTTCTCCATGAACTGCCTGCAACGGTCGTAGCCCCGGTCTAAATAGATGGCGCCGATGAACGCCTCGAAGGCGTTTCCATACATGTAGCTGTTGTGCGAGGAGGAGCGGGTGGAATACTTCACCAGCTTGTCCAGACCGATTTCCACGGCGAGCTTGTTCAGCGTTTCGCGCTGCACGATTTTGGAGCGGGTGTTGGTGAGGAAGCCTTCGCGACGACCTTCGAAATGCTTGTAGACGATGTCGCCCACGATGGCGTCGAGGATGGCGTCGCCCAGAAACTCCAGCCGTTCGTTGTTGATGGGGCGTCCTTTCTCCGAGCGCAGGGAGGTGGACTTGTGCAGCAGGGCTTGCTGGTAGACTTTGATGTTGCGGGGAAAGAATCCGAGGATTCTGTAAAAACAAAAATAAGACTCTCTGTCCTTGCGGAACAAGAGCCTTATTTTATCTATTTGGTTACGTAACACGACCGTATGTTATTCTTCGTATTTCTTGAAAATAGCACACGCGTTATGACCACCGAATCCGAAAGTATTGGAAAGGGCCACGTTCACTTCGCGCTTCTGCGCCTTGTTGAACGTGAAGTTGAGGTCATAGTCGATGTTTTCGTCGTTATCACCCTCTTCGTGGTTGATGGTGGGAGGCACGATGCCGTTCTTGATGGCGAGGATGCTTGCAATGGCTTCTACCGCACCGGCGGCACCCAGCAAGTGGCCTGTCATGGACTTGGTCGAACTGATGTTCAGTTCGTAAGCATGCCGGCCGAATACCTCTTTGATGGCTTTGGCTTCCGAAACATCACCTACGGGAGTAGATGTACCGTGAACATTGATATAGTCTACTTCTTCGGGTTTCATCTCTGCATCTTCCAGCGCGTTCAGCATCACGAGTTTGGCTCCCAGGCCTTCGGGGTGGGAGGCTGTCAGGTGATGGGCGTCGGCAGACATGCCTACGCCGGCCACTTCCGCATAGATTTTTGCTCCGCGGGCTTTGGCGTGCTCCAGTTCTTCAAGGACGATGCAACCGCCGCCCTCGCCCATGACGAATCCGTCGCGGCTTGCGCTGAACGGGCGTGATGCCTTTTCGGGTTCCTCGTTGCGGGTGGACAATGCGTGCATGGCGTTGAAACCGCCCACGCCGCAGGCGAATATGGCTGCTTCCGAACCGCCGGATACGATGGCGTTGGCCTTACCCAGACGGATGAGGTTGAAGGCATCGGCTATGGCGTTGGTGGAAGTGGCGCATGCGGAGCATGTGGCATAGTTGGGTCCGTGGAAACCGTACATGATGGAAATCTGTCCGGCAGCGATGTCCGAAATCATCTTGGGGATGAAGAACGGATTGAACTTCGGACCGCTTTCCTTGCCTGTGAGGGCATAGTTTCCCGCCTCTTCCTCGAAAGTGCGGATGCCGCCGATGCCGGCGCCGAAGATGACACCGATTCTGTTTAAATCTTCGTTTTCGACGTCGAGCCCGGAATCACTTACCGCTTCTTTGGCCACGGCAATGGCGTATTGCGTGTACAAGTCCATCTTGCGGGCCTCTTTGCGGTCTATGTATTTTGTTACATCGAAGCCTTTCACTTCGCAGGCAAACCGGGTTTTGAAAAGCGATGCGTCGAAATAAGTAATAGGTCCCGCTCCGCTGACCCCGTTCACCAGATTTTCCCAAAATTCGGGAACGCTGTTGCCAATGGGGGTAACGGCACCGAGACCTGTTACTACAACTCTTTTTAATTCCATGTTTATAAACCGATGGATAAAGTTACTTAGAGTGTTCTTCGATGTAAGATACGGCATCACCCACAGTACCAATCTTTTCGGCTTGGTCATCGGGAATGGAGATACCGAATTCTTTTTCGAATTCCATGATCAGTTCCACGGTGTCAAGAGAATCAGCTCCTAAATCGTTAGTGAAGCTAGCTTCGTTAGTAACTTCTGATTCTTCTACGCCCAATTTGTCGACGATAATCGCTTTCACTCTTGATGCAATTTCAGACATAACTTTAAGTTTTTAATTAATAATTGGTTTTATTTCTTTAATTTTGCGGTGCAAAGGAATGAATATTTATCTTTCCTCGCAAATATTTGATGAATTAAATGCAAAGTTTTGCACATTTTTCACGCTTTTGTGCAGCAAAAGGAGGGTTTATGGGGAAAAAGATTGCGGTTTTGGCATCGGGAAGCGGTACGAATGCCGAGAATATCATCCGCTATTTCCGCGAAAAGGGTTCGGCCCGTGTGGCTCTGGTTTTGACAAATCGGCAGAAAGCCTTTGTTCTGGAGCGTGCAAAGGGCTTGGGAGTGCCCTGTGCCTCTCTCTCGAAAGAGGAGTGGGAGAGTGGGGAGGCTGTTTTGGCCATGCTTCGCCGGTATGATATAGATTTTGTGGTGCTGGCGGGCTTCTTGGCGCGCGTGCCCGACAATGTTTTGCATGCCTATCCCGATAAAATGATAAATATACATCCGTCGCTGCTGCCCAAGTTCGGAGGGAAGGGCATGTATGGCGACCGCGTGCATGAGGCTGTGATTGCCGCCGGCGAGCGGGAGAGCGGCATCACGATTCACTATACCAACGAGCGTTACGACGAGGGCGCCGTGATTTGCCAACTGAAGTGCCCCGTGCTGCCCGAAGATACGCCCCAAAGTCTGGCGCAGCGCGTCCACCAACTGGAGTACGAGCACTATCCGAGGGTGATAGAGCAACTGTTGCGGTGACCTTATGCGAGCATCTTTCCGCATCTCGTACTTCCATTCAAAAGCCTTTTCCTAACATACTGTTTTTCAGCCTTTGGTGGATATATACTTCCAGCACAGTGGAGATATATGTCCACCGAGCGGCATCTATATATCCAGCAAACGAGGTGTATATAGTGCTTAGCGATGAGGGATTGGCGATGAGTAGACAGGTGTATCTGCGAGACGAACCTGTGCTGCCGCTAACGTTACCGCTATCCGTTCACCACTACCCTATACGCTTCTTCTTCTCTTCGCAACGGATAGTCGCCCCGCAGCGCCTCGAACTGTCCGGGGCGGGCTTTCAGTGCGTCGCTGTCGCGCCGTGGGTCGTACATCTGCAGGCAGGCCTCGGCAAGCGAGGCGGCGGTGACGACGGGGTTCGGCGGCGGGGGAGGCGAAATCAGATAATCGGCCTCTATGTGGAAGAAGCGGCAGAGGGCATCCAGCGCCATGCGTGTGGCGTTTGCCTTGCCGTCGGCCGAGTAGCCGGCAATGTGGGGTGTGCCGAGGAACACCTTATTTAATAAGGTAAGGTCGATGTCGGGCTCGTGCTCCCAGACGTCGATGACGGCATCCGAAACCAGCCCGTCCTCCAGAGCGGCGATGAGCGCACGGGTGTCGACCACTTCGCCTCGCGAGGTGTTGATGATGACGGGTCGGCGCTTCAGCGAGCGGAAGAAGTCCTCGTGGGCCAAGTGGAACGTCTTGTATCTTCCCTCCTTATATAATGGTACGTGAAAGCTGATGATGTCGCACTCTTCGGCCAAGGTTTGCAACGACCGGAAAGCGGCCGTTCCCTCACGCTCTTCGCGCGGAAGGTCGTTCAGCAGTACGCGCATGCCGAGCCTCTGAGCCACTTGCGCCACTTTGCTGCCCACGTTGCCCACGCCCACAATGCCAAGCGTCAGTTCCGGCAGACGCATGCCCCGCAACTCTTGCAACAGCAGGAGCGACGATTGCAGGTATTGGGCCACGGAAGAGGAGTTGCAGCCGGGAGCGTTGCTCCACGTGATGCCTGCCTGTCGGCAATAGTCGGTGTCGATATGGTCGAACCCGATGGTGGCGGTGGCGATGAAGCGCACCCGGCTACCCTCCAGCAGACGGCGGTCGCACAGGGTACGGGTGCGGATGATGAGTGCGTCCGCATCTCTTACCAACTCCGGCGTGAAGCCTGCGCCGGGGACATATACCACACTGTCGGCAATCTTCCCGATGGCTTCGCTGATAAAGGGGATTTTGTTGTCTACGATGACTTTCATATCTTCTTATATGCCATATACTACTTTCTCGTACACATCCATCAGATCCAAGGCTATTCTCTCCGGCTCGAAGTTGGTGGCATATTCCTTCCCTTCGGTAATCATCTTTTCCCTGAGTCCGGGTTCGGTGAGCGTGCGGTTGATGGCTTGGGCCAGTGCGCGGGCATCGGTGGGACTCACGTACAGCGAATGCGGCCCGCCGGCTTCTTCCAGGCACGAGCCTGTGGCGCCTATGGCAGGCGTGCCGCTGTTCAGCGCTTCCAGCAGCGGAATGCCGAAACCTTCGAACTTGGAGGGATATACAAACACGGAGGCCATCTGATAGAAGGCCGGCAGGTCGTCGAAGGGCACGTCGCTGATGAGCCTCATGCGGTGTTCCAGCCCGTTCCGCCTGAGGAAGGTTTCTACCTTATTGGCATAGCGGGTGCGCTTGCCCACGGCTATCACCTTTGTTTCATCGGGCAGGAAAGGCAGGGCTTGCGCCAGCAGCATCAGGTTTTTCCGCTCTTCGATGCTTCCCACATAGAGGATGTATTGTTCGGGCAGGCGGTACTTCCGGCGTATGCTCTCTTTCTTTTCGGCGTCGACGGGGCGTTTGAAGCTGGCGTCGCAACCCTGATACACCACGTCTATCTTCTCCTCGGGGATGTGGAAGAAGTCTATGATGTCTTGCTTGGTGCATTGGCTCACGGCGATGATGCGGTCGGCATTCTGGCAGGCCTTGCGGAACTTGTAGGCGTAGATTTTGCGGTCGATGTACGGGTAATACTCCGGATGGCGCAGGAAGATGAGATCGTGGATGGTGACGATGCTGCGCACACGGCGGGCTTTGCGTATGTTCAGGGGCAACTCGTTGCTCAGGCCGTGAAACAGCCGTATGCGGTCCTGTTCAAAGTCGGCGGTGACGCCCCATACGCGCCACAGCGAACGCAGCCTTTTCCAGAAGCCTGTGCGGGGGCAACGCATGTCCACGTTGTATCGTTGAAGGAGGTTGTCCATGCACGCTGTCTTTCCGGGATGGGGAACGTACAGCAGATACCGCCCCACAGGGATGGTCTCGGCAAGGCTCTCGATGACGAACCGGCTGTAGTTGCCCAGTCCGGTTTTGTTTTGTGCCGCTCGTTTGGCGTCGAATCCGATTTTAAACATAGGAACTTTTTTTTAGGCACAAATATAGGTAATATTTGGATGTGGAGCGTCCGGCTTCTTTAAATTATCTATCTTTGCGGCATGAATGGTATGAACGATGGTATGAAAAATGACGTTATGACACGGTTGCGGCGTTTTCGCGCTTTCTTGCAGAAACCCTTTTTCAGCGACGGCCGCACCCTCTTCGGTCTGTGGCTCCTGCTGCCGGTGGTTGCATCTTTGCTGAAAATCTCGAAACACAACAATTACCTCATCTTCAGATATGTCTTTTGGCATACGACAGAGCAGAAACCGCTTTATGCGGCCTATGACGAGTATTGGGACACGAACCACTACGGGCCTTTCTTCAGTCTGGTGATAGCCCCCTTCGCCCTGCTGCCCGAGTGGGTGGGGATGCTGTTCTGGCACATTGCCTTGTCGCTCTGCCTCTATTACGCCATGCGGCTGCTTCCTTTCCCCGACCGCAAGCGCATCTTTCTCTACTGGTTTTGCGCTCACGAGCTGTTGTCGGCACTCTTCATGTCGCAGTTCAACATTGCCGTCGCGGCCATCATCATTGCCGCTTTCTATTGCATAGAGAAGGAAAAGGAGTTCTGGGCGGCGTGCCTCATCATGGCGGGAACGTTCGTGAAGCTCTACGGCATCGTGGGGCTGGCGTTTTTCTTTTTCTCACGGCATAAGACCAGGTTCGTGCTGTGGCTGCTGCTTTGGGCGGCGGTGATGTTTGCGGCTCCCATGCTCATCAGCAGCCCCGACTATATCGTGTCGCAGTATGCCGGCTGGTGGGAGAGCCTTTCGGCAAAGAACGTGGAGAACATGTTTTCGGGCTACCAGAACATCTCGCTGCTGGGCATGGTACGCAAGATTTCGGGCTGCGCCGCCTATTCCGACCTCTGGCTCATAGTCCCCGCCCTGCTTCTTTTCGGTCTTCCCTATCTGCGCCGCGAGCAATACAGGCATGCCTCTTTCCGCTATGCGCTGTTGGCTTCGGTGCTGCTGTTCGTGGTGCTCTTCAGCACGGGCAGCGAGTCGAGTACTTATATCATCGCCTTTGCCGGAGTGGGCTACTGGTATTGGTCGGCCCCTTGGAAGCGGTCGAAGTGGGACGTGGCGTTGATGGTTTTTGCCTTCGTGCTGACGAGCATGTCGTCGTCCGACCTCTTCCCGGCCTTTATCCGTAAAGAAATCGTGCGTCCCTATGCCTTGAAGGCATTGCCCTGTTTCGTGATATGGCTGAAGCTGGTGTACGAGATGTGCCGCGCGAACTATGCGCAACAGGAAAATCTCGTCGTCTGCGAGTAAAGTCCGTCGCTGCCTTGTCTAAAGTAGGAAGAGATTAGGAGGAAATCTCTATCGCAGGGCTTGCGATGTATATCTTGCGCCTTGCGATGTACATCTTAGGGCTTGCGATGTACAACGCAGGTGCTAAGATGGAGTTTCCTCCCTTTGGCGGCGAATGTTTCCGGGCAGGAGTCGTCGACTTTCGGAAAGTATCCCGCGGACTTCTTTTCTTACGTCGAATATCGAATGCGTTGGGGAGAACGGTAAAGAGAGCCGGTAAAGAGTCTGTCTGTGCCGAACTTTCAGGACGGACGCTTGGGCTTGAGGAAGCGTTTGAATTGTCTTCTTTTCTCAAACCTGCCCAGTGCGTGCATCACCTGCTCCACGCTCTGCCCTACATCCCATTGGCGCAGCGTGGCATATTCCTCTACGATGTATTGCAGCAAGTCGCGCCGGTGGGTCACCCGCTTCAGGTTGTCCAGACACTCCTTGCGTGAAAGCGAAGCCTTGAATACGGAGCGGTTGGTGTCGATGACGGAAAAGCGGAATCGCCCCTCCTCATCGGTGTGATAGAGGATGTTGGCCGGATTGGGGTCGCCATGCATCACCCCCTTGCGGTGCATGGATACAAGGAAAGAGGCCAAGGCCGAAGCCAGCCGTTTGTCGAACTCGGTGCTTGTCACCAATACCGGGTGGAGTGGCGGGTAATCGCATGCCGTGGATATGAAATAGCCGGTGTGGAACAGTCCGTTTTTCCTGCATTCCACATACCCGATGCCTTCGGGGGTGTCTATCCCGATGGAGTTCAGTTTCCCGGCATATAGAAAAGCTCTTTCCGCCTTGCTTTTGCGCCAGAACGTATAGGCCAGTCGCTGGATGAGGTTCGGTGTTTTGTATCGCTTCACAATCCACTCGCCGTAGGCGGTATCGAATCTCTTGACCACATTGCGGCCTGCATATATCACTTCTCCCTCCTTCTCGAACGCTTCGGGCAGGCGGGCAACGAAGTCGGAAGCCGACCGGTATTTGGGCAGGACGATTATTTTCATGCGTTCACAGGCTTGATTCTATCTTCTTTGCGATATCTTGGGCGGATATCTCCGTCAGGCAGGCATAATCACCTCTGAGGCAGGGCTTGTTGCCGAAGATGGAACACGGGCGGCAAGGCAAGTCGGTCTGCACCGCATTGTCAAGGCTTTGTCCCCATCCCATGAATCCGGCAAAGGGATGCGTCGCGCCCCAGACGGAGACAACCGGCGTGGCGGTGAGCGAAGCCAGATGCATGTTGGCCGAGTCCATGCACACCATCACTTCCAGGTGGCTCATCAGGGCCAGCTCGCCGCTCAGTTTCAGCTTTCCGGCCAGCGGCACCACGTTGTCGTAGGGCTTGCTCCAGCGTTCCAGCTTCTCCGCCTCGGCCTTTCCGCCTCCAAACAGGAATATCTTCCGGTCTTTGTGCGATGCGACTTCTTCGATGAGTTTTGTGAGGGTGCTTTCGGGCAATATCTTTCCTGCGTGTGCGGCAAAAGGGGCAATGCCTATCCAATGCCTGCCGTCGGGCAGACCTGCGACGGCCCGGAAAAGGTCCGCCTCTCCTTTGCCTTCGCCATAGATGGAGCGGAAGGACGCTTCTGCGGGGAAACCCAACTGCCCGAACACATCGGCATAACGCTTGAAGGAGGACGTCAGCGGAACCAGCTTCTTGTTTCGCGCTCTTGTAAGCTCTTTTTTCTCTTTCCTTCCTTTGTCTATATGTGCCGTCTTCGTGCCGCACAAGGCGAACAGGGTGCGCAAGAGTTTGGAACGGAGCACGTCGTGCAGGTCGGCCACGGCATCGTATCTCTCTTTC
This sequence comes from Prevotella heparinolytica, assembly GCF_002998535.1. Taxonomy (NCBI): domain Bacteria; kingdom Pseudomonadati; phylum Bacteroidota; class Bacteroidia; order Bacteroidales; family Prevotellaceae; genus Prevotella; species Prevotella heparinolytica. Next base: position 2,497,443 of record NZ_CP027234.1, read on the forward strand.
CTGAGCTTACGGAACAGGCGGAACAATCCGCCCGCTCCCTTGTACCGGCCTACGTCGACACCCTGAAACCGTACGTTGGCAGGCATCTGCCCGAACAGGGGAGACACGAAAGGCTTGCTCAGTACGGTGATTTCCAACTGCGGGTATCGACGGGCCACGGCGTCGATGACCGGCACGGTCATCGCCACGTCGCCCAATGCTGAAAGACGGATGACGAGTATTCTCATTTCTTGCCGTAAAGAACCGGATTCAGGCTGGGGTCGTTATACATCTTCATCTGCTTGTACACCTTCATATACTTCTTTCCCGCTTCGATGTCGGCAATCAGTTGGTCGATGGCGGAGGAGAGGTCTTTTTGTTGTTCCAGCAGCACGTTCAGTTTGGCTTCGCACCGGGCGTGGTGTTCGGGAGTGGTATCGGTGCGCTCCGCTTCCTGACGCATGTGATAGATTTTGAGCGCGAGGATGGAGAGGCGGTCGATGGCCCATGCCGGACTTTCGGTGTTGATGATGGCCTCGGGGCTTACCCGCACGTCCTTGTATTTGTCGAGGAAGTAGCTGTCTATCAGTTCCACCAAGTCCGTGCGGTCTTGGTTGGACTTGTCTATTCTTCTTTTAATCTTCAAAGCCTCCGCCGGGTCGATGGCGGGGTCGCGTATGATATCTTCCAAGTGCCACTGCACGGTGTCGATCCAGTTCTTCAGGTACAGGTAGTACTCGATGCTTTTCAGTGGGTAAGGGTTCCGGATAGGGGTGTCCACATGGTCGTTCTTGTGATACTCAAGAATGGACTCTGTAAAGATGCGGTTGCCGAGTGTTGTAAAGCTCATAACTTCAGGGATTAAATGATAAACAGTTTATTGATGGACAAAACTAAGCAAAGTTTCTTACATATCCAAAACTCAGAGCCTGCTTAAGAGTTTGTCCGAACTCTCTTCAAAAGAATATCGGGCAAAAGTAAAACAGGCTCTCCGGCTTCCTTCGGCATACTTTTGAAAAGCGATGGTTTCTTCTCCGGTGATTTCGGGCGAGGGAGGTTACCCGAGGTCTCCGTACTTTCTTACTTTTTCGATGTCCGTTTTTGAGGTACACTCTGAAAAGAGTTATATCCGATTTTCGGGGTCTGTTTTATCGGGGGGGAAGAAGCGTTTCTTACCGGTTAATCACCTCTTTATAGACTTCCCAATATTGCTTCGCCGTATTCTCCCATGAGAAACTCAGTGCATGGGCTTTGATTCTCTCCGGATCTTTATGGCCGTTGTAGAAGTCGTCGAGTCCTTTCCGGAACTCGCTTCTCATCACCTCCCTGTCGAAGTCGTAATTGAAATAGTAGGCATACTCCTTTCCTATTTCCGGCAGGCAGGTGTGTGTGGAGAGGAACACCGGCTTGCCGTATTGCATGGCTTCGATAATGGGAAGCCCGAACCCTTCGGCTATGGAGGGGAACAGGAAAGCGGTGCAGTGGCGCAGATACCAATGCTTTTCGCTTTCGGGAATGGCACCCGGCAGATGGATTCTGTCCGTCACCTGCCATCGTGCAGCCTCTTCGTAAATCTGCCGTACATACTCCGGAGAGTTGTGAGCGCCGGCAAGTATCAGTTCATAATCATTGTCTTTCAGCAGGCATGCCAGTACGTGGAAGTTCTTTTTGGGATACATGGAGCTGATGGAGAAGAGGAAAGGACGGGCGGGTTTTCGTTTGGGCTCTTCGACAGGACCGTTCCACACGTTGCATCCGTTGTATATTACCCTGACCGGCCTATCTTTCACGTCGAAATTGTTCAGGATGTCTTTCTTGGTCCATTCCGATATGGCAACGATTTGCGAAACCTTCTTTATATGTTTCCCTATTCGTTTGATGATGCACTGTTTTTCCTCCTGCGGGACAGGCTCGTACAGATAGTTCAAGTCATGGATGGTTTGTACGATTCTGGTGCGGAGCGGCATGTAGCGCGTCAGCTGGCAGCACGAGTGCCACAGGGTGATGTTCGGGTTGTAGAGGAAATGCTTATGAAGAAAATGATTTGTTTTCATATACCGGTAGTCGTCTCCCCACAAACCGATAAGCTTTCTGGGCATGTAAAAACTCAAAGGATATTCCGGATTCTGGCGAGCCTCTTCGTGCAATGCCTGTGCCAGATAATTGCAGAAAGAGAAGAATCCGCAATTGGCATGCCTCATTCGTTCACAATCAAAGATAATCATAGTGTAAGCCTGTTGGGTTTTCTGATACAATCAGAACATATATTCTGAAAATGTTGCAAAGATAGTGTTCTTTGAGTATGTACGGACTTTTATTTCTTTCTTTTTTGAATATAATGTAGCATAATAGTATTTTTGTAACCTGAAAGCAAACTCTAACAGCTTATGATACCTAAAGTAATTCATTTATGTTGGTTCAGTGACGACCCGTTTCCGGTGGAAATAAAACTCTGTCTCGAGACATGGAAACGACTGTTGCCCGATTTCCGGGTGAGGCGTTGGACGTATCAGGACGCCAAAGCCATCGGTTGCCGATTCATAGACGAGGCATTGGAGGCCGGGAAGTGGGCTTTTGCTGCCGATGCCGTACGTTTTTATGCCGTGTATAGCGAAGGCGGTATCTATATGGATAGCGACATCTTTATCAAGAAGCGTTTCGACCACCTTATACCCGAACGCGGATTTGTCACCACTTTCGAGAATGAGAACACGCAGTTGCAGGCGGCTTTCTTCATGGGAGAGAAAGGAAACCTGTTCTGCAAGGAGATGTTCGAGCACTATCAGGCAACTCCTTTCCTGAATGCCGACGGCAGCTACAACACCATTATATCACCGGTGGTGATGTTCAATATAGCCAGCAGGAAAGGCTGCCTGCCCGAAGACAGGGAGCAGCATCCGACTGATGACATCACCATATACCCCTCGCATTACGTGATTCCCCGTCATAAATACCCCTCCACACCCGATACGTTTGCAGAGCATCGCATCTACGGGAGTTGGAGGAAGCGGAAGTTCGGACGTAAACTGGAACTCTTCGTCAAGCACGTCTGGCTGACTATCCGTTTTTATCTTTTGAAGCGGTAGTCCGCCAAAGCGCAAGGGCGGCGGCAACGGTGTCGTCCATGTCGGCATAGGTGTATTGCGCCAGCCGGCCGCCGAACAGCACGCGGCTTTGCTGCCGTGCCAATGCCTGATATTGCCCGAAGATGCGCATGTTCCGTTCGTCGTTTATGGGGTAGTAAGGTTCCTTGCCCGGTTCAAAGGAGTCGGGGAACTCGTAGGTGATGGCGGTGAACGGTTGCGTGCCGTACTCAAAGTGCTTATGCTCGATGAGACGCGTGTATGGCACTTCGCGCTCGCAGTAGTTCACCACGGCGTTGCCCTGATGGTTGTCCGTATCGTCCAGCCGCTTGTGCTCGAAGCGCAGGCTGCGGTATTCCAAGCGTCCGAAGCAATAATCGAAATACTCGTCGATGCACCCCGTGTAGAGAATCTTGCCGGCCATCCGGTCCAGTTCCTGACGCTGTTCAAAGTAGTTGGTGCCTGTGCGCACTTCTATCCCTTCCAGCAACGCATCCGTCAGTTTGTTGTATCCTCCTATGGGAATGCCCTGATAAGGGTCGTCGAAGTAATTATTGTCGAACGTGAAACGGAACGGGATGCGCTTGATGATGAATGCCGGAAGTTCGGTGGCGGAGCGTCCCCACTGTTTTTCCGTGTATCCTTTGATGAGGCGGAGGTATATGTCTTTTCCGCAAAGTTTCAAGGCTTGCTCTTCGAGGTTGCGGGGCGTTTCGATGTGGGCATACGCCGCACGTTGCTCTTCGAGCTTGGCTTTGGCCTCTTGGGGAGTGCGCACGCCCCACAGCCGGTAGAACGTGTTCATGTTGAAAGGCAGGTTGTACAGCTTGCCGTCGAAAAGAGCGAGGGGAGAGTTGGTGTAGCGGTTGAACTTTACCAGCCGGTTGACGTACTCCCACACTTCGGCCCGGTCGGTATGGAAGATGTGGGCGCCGTATGTATGCACATGAATGCCGTCGATATCTTCGCAGTAGATGTTTCCGCCGGTGTGCGGACGCTTGTCTATCACCAGACAGCGTTTCCCGGCCGCTTTGGCCTCGTGGGCAAAGACACTGCCGAACAGGCCTGCCCCCACGATGAGGTAATCGTATTGTTTCTTTGTTTCCATTCCCTTTAGTTCAATGCGTTGAAAGCCTCGTCGAGTGCCTGCTTTATGAAGCAGCCTTCGCCCAGCTGTCTGCCCATCTTCAGGGCGTTCTCTTTCATTATGCCATATTCTTCCTCGGTCAGTGCTTCCAGAGCATTGTCGATGTCGGCCAGCGAGTCTATGGCTATGCCTATGCGGTGTTCCGACACGAACGGCGCCATGGCGGCTTGGCTCCATACGATGACGGGAAGTCCGCTTCGCAGGTAGAACGATGTTTTGTGCGGGTTGTTTATCCGCAGGTATTCCCCCCAGTTGCCCGAACATTCGTCTATGGAGTCGCCGTCCCATACCAGTCCGAAGTCGGCTTCCACACGGTTTACAAACTCTTCGGAGTTCAGGAAGCCGTGATAGGCGATGTGCCGCCAGTCTTTGGCGTAAGCTTCTTCAAATCCTTTGCCGTAGATGTCCAGAGTCCAGTTGCGGATGTGAGGGTCGAGTTTGTACAGAAATTCGTTTCTCCATCTCCCCAGTCCGCCGGCATAGACCACCGACCGGGGATGGTGGGGCGTGGCGTATCGGGCGGGTTCGGTCTGCGACAGGTAATCGAAGATGCCGAGACAATGCAGCGGCAACCGGCAACCGTGGCGGAGCAGGTACTTTTTCATCTCTTCGTTGTGCACGATGAGAAAATCCGTGCGCGACAGGAGGGCGTTCTCTTGCTCCGGCGTCAGCTTATGGCGGCGGAAAGCCCCTAAATCGTGGATGACGGTTACCACTTTCGCTCCTTTCAGGTGTGCGAAGACGCAAGCCGTTTTGTAGAATTTCTTCATGGGGTATTGCAGGAACAGGATGTCTCCGCGTTTCATCTTCGTGAGGATGCGTGCCACCCCGCACACTTTGGCCGTGAAACGGGCCATCATGCCGTTCTGCTTCCTTGTCGGCGTCAGGTTTCGGAATCCCATTCCTTCTACGATGTCGTCAATGTCGTTTTTGGCCTTGTTGGCCGACTGTATGGCTATAAAGTAATTCATAAGCATCTGTTGTTACGCCTCTCGAATGAGAAAGAAAGCGTTGTTGTTAAGAAGAACAAAGCTAAGCAAACTTTCTTGCATATCCAATTCGCGGCCCGATTAATTTTACCCTTACCTGTTTCGACTTGAATCATCAGGGACGGTTCAGCCGCTTTTCCGCCGATTATGCCCTTAACGACCTCGTCCGTCTTTCTGCCGGTTTTGCTTGGTTTGGCGGCGATGAGGGTATGTTTGGTCTGTATGAACGCAACTCGGAAGTGTGGGTCAAGGCAAAATACAGCTTTTAGCAGTGTTTTGTTTCGTGCATTTTTGCTCGATTGACGTGGAAAAAACATGACAATAGACAGTTTGTGTGTCTCTTTTAGAAGAAGAGTGTGTATTGGCTTGATTTTCAGTGGATAATACTCTTCTTTTCTCTTTTCTTCGAGATGGCGTATGTTCGGCACCGAGGAACACGTCGTTCCACACCGAGGAACACCCTCTTCCTCACCGAGGAACGAGGCTTTCGGCACCGAGATACGATTTGCATCTGTCGTATCTATGTATAATATTTTACAAATGAGCGTTCCGGCGGAAGATGCCTATATGGGAAAACTCAATTTCAGAAAAAAAGAGCCATATCATTACTCAAGAAATAGAGTGTGATAGGGCTCTTTATTATTTATCTGTTACAACCCGTAACTTTTCTAATGACTTATATTAGACGCATCCTTATTCAGCTTTATATCCTTTAGCTTTAGAGAGTAATAAATTGTGATTGCTCCATTAATAGGCCAAATAACATCCGTGTACAGGTGCTGGGCTGTGCCGCTAAAGACAATCCGCCGATTTTTGTACACCTTGTACTCGTCCTTCATGTTCTCTATCATGAGTACATCTGTTACCTCATCTCCTTGCTCAATTTCCGCATAGATAACCCACTTTTCTAATTCGTTGTCATACTCCATGCTTCCTTTGAACGCGCTCAGTTCGATGGGCTTTTGCGGTTTCTCCGGATAAATCCGTCTTGTGGTGGGTTCTTCTTTGCTGCAACCGAGGCAGAGCGTCAGGCGCAAGCCTTTGTCGCGTCACACACAAGCCTCTGACGGATGCTGGGAAAGCTGCTGATTATGAGGCGGTAAGGATGATCGTCTACCGAAAAAGGCTATTCCCCGGCATATCGCCCCAGATAGTCGAATTGTATCATGCGGTCGGAGATTTCGTATGCCTCTTGCGCATAGGCTGCTTCCTGCGGCGTGACGCTTTCTCCTTCCACCTTCAGTTGGGGACTGACGGCGAACCCTTTCTTCGAGGGGTCGAAGATGCTTTGCCCCAGTCCGCTCCAGCAGTAATCGTCGAGGCGGAGCAGGTTCAGCAGCGTGGGATACATGTCTATCTGCCCCATCACCTTGTCGTAGCGCATGCCTATGGGCGAGTTCACCACGATGAAGGGCGTAAACGTCTTGTCGGACACGACACCCTTGCCGCCGGGGGCGTTGCACAACTCCTCGCGGTGCGAGGCCAGCCCCTCGTGGTCGCCGGTGATGACGATGAGGGTTTCGGCGTATTGCGGCAGCGTCTTCAGGTATTCCACAAACCGTCCTATGGCCTTGTCCGTGTAGCGTGCGGTGGTCATGTAGTCGTTCATCTTCTGCGGGATGGCCGGGGAGAAACGCACCTCTTTCAGCTCTTCGGGCAGTTTGAAGGGGGCGTGTCCCGAATAGGTGACAAGCTGCATGTACACGTTTTCGCCCTGCTTCCATATCTCGCCGTTCTCTATCTTGCGGCGGCACTGTGCCAGAAAAGCGCCGTCGCCCGTGCGCTTGTGCGTGCCGAAGGCTTCCTCCAGCTTGAAGTCGTGATAGGCTATGATGGTGTCCGTGCCGAAGCTGTAAGCAATGACGCCCTGATTCCATGTGGACACCTTGTCGATGGTGAGGAGGTAGTTGCGCGAGGCTTTCTTTTGGTGCATGGCTTTCTGCAAGGTGTGGTAGGTATGGTCGGGGTAGAGGCTGCTGTATGTGCCGCTTTCTATCGGCAGCAGTCCGGCGCAGAGCATCAGCTGCGCGTCGATGGAGCGTCCTCCTTTCACCTGCGTCAGCACACGGGGAGCGTACAGGGTGGTGGAGTCCTTTATCAGCCTGTTGAGGCAGGGCGTGATTTCCTGCCCTTCCACTTCCGTCTCCAATACCCAGCTTTCGAGCGACTCGGCAAGGATGACGATGCAGTTGTTTCGTGTGCCGATGGAGTCGGGCAGGGCACGGTGCACGGGCTTCCGGCTCAACCACGCCTCTATCTGCTGCCGTGTTTCGGGGGTGAGCGTCTGCTTGCGGCTCATCAGGTCGTGGCACATATCTCCGAACACGGTGTACATGGAGGTGGTGCTTGCGCACATGTAGGCGTCTTGGCGGACGGCTTTATAGGCCGCGCCGAAACCGCCCTTCAGCAAGGTGGTTGTGGCGAAGAGCACGATGGCGATGCCTGAAAGCACTGCGTAGCGGCGGTACGACGTGCGCTCACGCATCTGCCTGCGGCGCAGTGCGGGCGGAATGCAGGCAAGGGTGGAGAGGGGGAAAAAGGCGTCGTACCAACGGAAAGAGTCGTACACGCTTCCGGTGAAGTCGGCCAGATTGCCCGACAGGGCATAGCTGCTCAAGGGGATGGCCGTGTAGTAGGTGCGGAAATACATCAGGTTGGCCACCAGCAGCATGTCCATCAGCAGCATGACGGCGATTTGCGTCTTCCACAGCCGGAAGAAACGGTAGGGCACGAGCAGCAGCAGCGTGGCGATGACTTTCGTGGCGTAGAACTCCACGGTGGAGAACGAAGCGAACGTGGTGGGTATGCTCCAGATGAAATCGAACAGCAGGAACTTGAAGAACAGGGCGGTGCCGAACCAAAGTACCATCCGGTCGATGTTGGCGGGGCAACGCGTGAAGCGTGGTCTTGTCATACGAAATAAGAGTTTAAGCGTTGGTTTGTGCAGGCATTTTTCCCGTCACGGCGCAAAGGTAAATAAAAAGGAGAGAAAGCTTGGCGGCTTTTCCGGAAAAAGTGGACTTGGCGTACTAAAGGCGTTGCCTTTGTCCCGTATTTCCGTTTATTGTCGTATATTTGTCCCTGCAATCCACTAACAATTAGCAATGAAGGAATTTCTGCAACTGATGCGGCGTTTCGTGACGCCTTATAAGAAGTATATCGGCCGGGCCATCGTGCTCAATGTATTGTCTGCCATTTTCAACGTTTTTTCGTTCACCTTGTTGATTCCCATTCTGAACATCCTCTTCAAGACGGGAGATAATGCGCAGGCCTACCGCTTCATGGAGTGGGGTGCCGGAAGCCTGAAAGAGGTGGCGGTGAACAACTTCTACTACTACGTCACCCGTCTCATTGAAGTCTACGGGCCGTCTACCACGTTGCTCTTCCTGGGGCTCTTCCTCGCCTTCATGACGATGCTGAAGACCTCCTGCTACTTCGGCTCTTCGGCCGTGATGATTCCGTTGCGCACAGGCGTGGTGCGCGACATCCGGGTGATGGTCTACTCCAAAGTGATGCACCTGCCGCTGGGCTTTTTTTCCGAAGAGAGAAAGGGCGACATCATCGCCCGAATGAGCGGCGACGTGGGCGAGATAGAGAATTCCATCACCAGCTCGCTGGATATGCTGCTCAAGAATCCCATCCTGATAATACTTTATTTCTCTACGCTGATTGTCACCAGTTGGCAGCTGACGCTGTTCACCATCTTGGTGCTGCCCGGCATGGGCTGGCTCATGGGCAAGGTGGGCAAGAAACTGAAACGCAAGTCGATCGAAGCGCAGGGAAAGTGGAGCGACACCATGTCGCAACTGGAAGAGACGCTGGGCGGGCTGCGCATCATCAAGGCATTCATTGCCGAAGACAAGATGGTGGACCGCTTCAGGCAGTGCAGTGACGAACTGCGAGACGCAACCAACAGGGTGGCCACTCGTCAGGCACTGGCGCACCCCATGAGCGAGTTCCTCGGCACACTGCTCATCGTGCTGGTGCTGTGGTTCGGCGGCCTGCTCATTCTGGGCGAGGGCACTTCGATGGAGGCTTCCACGTTCATCTTCTATATGGTGATTCTATACAGCATCATCAACCCGTTGAAGGACTTTGCAAAGGCGGGCTATAACATCCCGAAGGGACTCGCCTCGATGGAGCGTGTGGACAAGATATTGAATGCCGAAAATCCCATCAAGGAACCCGCCCATCCCGTTGCCCTGACCGGTATGGAGCGGCAAATCGAGTTCAGGGATCTGTCGTTCAGCTACGACGGAAAGCGTGAAGTGCTGAAGCACATCGACCTCACCGTGGCCAAAGGACAGACCATCGCCTTGGTGGGGCAGTCGGGTTCGGGAAAGTCGACGCTGGTAGACCTGTTGCCGCGCTACCACGATGTGCATCAGGGTGAAATCCTTATAGACGGCGTGAACATCAAGAACTTCCGCATCCACGATCTGCGCGCTTTGATAGGCAACGTGAACCAGGAGGCCATCCTCTTCAACGATACGTTCTTCAACAACATCGCTTTCGGGGTGGAGAACGCCACGCCGGAGCAGGTGATGGAAGCGGCCAAGATTGCCAATGCCCACGACTTCATTATGGAAACCGAACTGGGCTACCAAACCAATATCGGCGACCGTGGAGGCAAACTCTCGGGCGGCCAGCGCCAGCGCATCAGCATTGCCCGTGCCATCCTTAAGAACCCGCCCATCCTCATCCTCGACGAGGCCACCTCCGCTCTTGATACCGAGAGCGAACGCCTTGTGCAGGAGGCTTTGGAGCGTCTGATGAAGACACGCACCACCATTGCCATTGCCCACCGCCTCTCCACCATCAAGAATGCGGATGAAATCTGCGTGCTCTACGAAGGCGAAATAGTGGAGCGCGGCAAGCACGAAGAGCTGCTGGCAAAGAACGGCTACTACAAGCGGCTGAACGACATGCAGTCGCTGGGATGATGGCTAATCGCTCAACGCTATCTCACCCATCGTTACTTTTGCCTTGCGGCCGTTGGGCGAAGTGGCTTCGAGCTTGACGTACCGGGCTTCCACGGCTTTGCCGAAGACCACGGTCTGCGGTTGCGGGTTGTGCATGATGTTGCTGAACTCGCCATGCGTGCGTACTTCCGTCCAGTGCTCGCCGTCGTTGCTCACCAAGAAGCGGAACTTATAGGCCATGTCGGGGGTGGCTTCGCCGTTGGCAGGGGCATAGGTGAAGCTTTTCAGCAGGCAGTTTTTTCCCAAATCGACCGTAAGCGGAGCCTCTGAGAGTTGCTTCCAGCCGTCGCGTTTCATTGCGTCAGGCTCTTTCGCCTTAGATGCCTCTTTCACGGGCCCGGCAAAATAAGCCCCCACTTTGGCTATGTTGGCTTTCAGGCGCGATGCCATCAGTGTGACGCGCAAGGCTTTCGCCTCTATGGCGGGGAAACGGAGCAGGCGTTTGTAGCCCACGGTTGTGCCTTGCGCCACTTCCGTCCAGCCTTCGGATGTAAGGGCTTCTACCTTGAAGGCCTCCACACGTTGCCCCCGACGGATGTCTTCTTGCAGCATCACGACGTTTATCCTTGCCTTCGTTTTCAGTTTGTACACGCGGCTTTCGCCCTCGGCAGGTTGCCACGGTGCGCTGCCTTTGCGCACGTAGTCGGTGGCGAATGTTGCTGCGATGTAATCGGCCAGTTCCTTGATGCGTGCGGCATCGTTTTCATGAATCCGTCCGCGGCGGTCGGGCGGAATGTTGAGCAGCAGCACGGAATTGTAGCCCACCGATTTGAAGTAAATATCCACGAGGTGGGCGAGCGGCTTCACCTTGTCGTCTTCCGCCGTATGGTAGAACCATCCCGGACGGATGGACACGTCTACCTCCGAAGGATACCAGAAGAGCCTGTCCACCTTTTGCAACATGTCGCGGCTGCCCAAGTCTTTCGACATGTTGTTTATGCCGAGCTGTGCAAGTACCTTCTCCGAGTCGGTTGCCGTAGATGGGGGAAGCACCGTGGAGCTCCACTCCGTTTCGCGTCCCACGCCTGCCTCGTTGCCCACCCAGCGGATGTCGTCACCCATGATGGCGGCCACGGCTTTGGGTTGCAGCGTGTTGATTACTTTCATGTAGGCTTCCCAGTCGTACTCTTGTTTTTTGCCGTTAGGGCCTTCGGCGCAAGCTCCGTCGAACCACACCTCGTGCACCTCGCCGTAGTTGGTGAGGAGCTCGGTCAGTTGGCGGATGAAGAACTCGTTATAGCGTGGCGAATCGCCGTAGCATGGAGCGTTCCTGTCCCACGGCGAAAGGTAGACGCCGAACTTCATGCCGTACTTGTCGCATGCCGCGCGCAGTTCCTTCACCACGTCGCCCTTGCCCTCTTTCCATGGCGAGGAGGCTACGGAATGGGCAGTGGTGGCGGTGGGCCACAGGCAGAAGCCGTCGTGATGCTTGGCGGTGATGATGGCCATCTTGAATCCTCCCTCCTTCAGGCTCTTCACCCATTGTTCGGCATCGAAACCGGTGGGATTGAACAGGGCGGGGTCTTCTTTCCCGTCGCCCCATTCGCGGTTGGTAAAGGTGTTGATGCCGAAATGCAGAAAGGCCGTGAGTTCCAGCTTCTGCCACTCGTATTGTTGCGTAGTGGGCACAAGCCGGGCTGCCATTTCCGTTTTTTGTTCCATCGGGGCATTTTGCGGAAACTCCACCTGCTTCACATGGTAATGTTCTTTTTCTTGGGCTGCCGCCTGCAACAGGCATAGGTGCAGGCAGGCAAGGAGTAGTGTCTTTTTCATCAGGGATAGTGTTTTTAAGAGCCGGGCGATGGCGTTTCAAAAGAGCCTTCGCCCAAGCTTGGGATTATACATAAATGTCGCATGTCAAGGCAACGGCTGTTTCGCCGCTTCGGGCAGTGTCACTTTGAAGAACCTGCTGGGACGGTGCTCCTTCCGTATGATGCTTACCAGCTGTTCCACTACGTCAGGATACGAGGCGGCGACGTCATGGTCTTCGTGTATGTCTTCAGTCAGATTGTAAAGGTGGGGCACTCCTTTCTTCACTACCATCTTCCAGTCTTCACGGCGCACGGCTATCTGGTCGGTTTCGTGAAACTCCCAATACAGATGATCGTGACGTTGCTGGCGAAGGCTGTCGCCCGTCATGGCTGCGGCAAACGAGATGCCGTCGAAGCAGTCGTCCGCCAGTTGTTTGTTCAGATATTTTTTGGGAAAACGGCGGTCGCCCGTCAGTTCGCAGAAAGTGGGCATCACATCGTAGAAAGCCAGTTGATGACTGCTTGTTGTCCCCGCCGGAACACGTCCGGGCCACCGCACGATGAAAGGCACGCGGATGCCCCCTTCGTGACACTCGCGCTTCAGTCCGCGCAATTTCCCGTCGCGTCCGAAAAAAGCAGGGTCGGCTCCTCCCTCTTCGTGAGGGCCGTTGTCGCTGCTGAATACCACCAGTGTGTTCTCGTCCAGCCCCTTCTCTTTCAGCTTTTGCAGAATCTCGCCCACATAAGCGTCCAACCTTGTAATCATGGCAGCAAACTGTGCATGTGTATGGACGGACGGATTGTAGCGCGAGCCTTCGCTTCCGCCCCATGTGCGGTCGTGAAAGAACTGCTTGCGGTAGGCCTGCAACAGTGAATCGTCGGGCTGTGCCAGTTCGGCATGCGGAAGCGTATAGGTCAGCAGTCCGAAGAAAGGTTGCCGGCCGTCTTGCCTGTCGATCCATTCCAATGCCTTGCGGTGAATCAAATCGGCAGAATATTGTGTGCGCTGTTCATAACCTTTGCCATACATGGGGTGTTTGATGTTTTCTTCCATCACGACACGCACCACGCCCGTATCGCCCGACGCACGGCTGTAACGGTTGAGGAAGTTGGGGTAGTAAAGATGGGCTTGGAACTGGCAGATATACCCGTAGAACTCGTCCACGCCGCGCTTGTCGGGTGTGGAGGCGGAACCTTCGTAGCCTCCCGCCCATTTTCCGAAAAGTCCGGTGGTATAGCCGTTGTTCTTCATCACTTCGGGCAGGATGATGTGTCCGGGGGCGTAGGGATGCTGCCCTGCTATGCTGTAATCTTCGTTGTCGCCATACATGATGCGAGGCGCATCTTTCCAATACTCCTTATTGCCCCGTACTTCGGTATGTCCTGTGTGTTGTCCGGTCATGAGCGACGCGCGCGACGGCGCACTGACGGGACTGCCTGCATAGGCCTGTGTGAAGCGCATTCCTTCCGAGGCCATCCGGTCGATGTGCGGAGTCCGGATATAGCGTTGCCCGTAGCAACCCAAGTCGCCGTAGCCCATGTCGTCGCACAAAATAAAAAGAATATTGGGCTTTTCCGCCTGCCGGGCGTTGACGCCGGTTGCCGCAAGCGCCATACATCCCCATAAAAAGGTTTTCCGGTTGTTCATGGTTTCTTGATGGTTGTGATATGCAAAAATAGGAAAAGAAAACCGGACTTCATCTATGCCTGTCGGAAAAAAACAGAGTCCGTAACACCGGCAGATGCAATATTGTCGCGAAGATGAGAAGTAAACGGGATGCCGTCCGAAAGATGATGAGACCTGCCTGAAAACATTCGCCGCCAACGGGAGAAAACTCTATCTTAGCGCTTGCGTTATATATCTTGCGCCTTGCGATATATATCTTAGCGCCTGCGATATACATCGCAAGCGCTAAGATAGAACTCCCCTCCTAATCTCTTCCTGTTTCAGACAAGGCAAAGAGAGGTTTTATCCGCTGATGAAAACTCTTTCTTGCACGGACGAAACCCATATCCAAAGCCTTATATCGAATATCGAATGCGTTGGCGAGAAAGATAAAGAACCTGAGTGTGAACTCTGCCTGAGTTCGGGATAAGAAGCAGGTCGACAGCCTCACACGGAGGCTTGTGCTCCAAAGTCGAATTCCATTGCTTATCAGATATTTAATATTGATTTGTCAGACACTTGCCTCTGACGGCTCAAGCACCTGTGTCTGTCACGTCAGAGACTTGTGTCTGCCGGCTCGGACACTTGCCTCTGTCACGACAAAGGCTTGCAGCTGTCAGACAGGGCGGGGGCGGCCGGCCTGAAAGGCTCTCTTCTCTTCTGCCCAATCACCGTAAACCGGTGCATCCGGGAAATATCCGCCCGACAGGGTGAAGCCCCGCATCTTTAGCAAAGTAATCACTTATTCCGAACTCAGGTGAGGTATATGCCGGAAGAAACGGAAAGGGGTATCTTTGAGAGCCGTTGCCTGTTCCGTCATTTCCTTCCGAAGTCGGCGGGTACTTCGCCCCATTGTTTGGTTTCCCATTTCAGGATGGGGGTGGTGTAGGTGTTTTCGCGCAGCCATTTCTCGGCACGTTCTATCAACTCGAAGAGGGCTTCGCTCCGGGCGTTGCGCGGCAGTTTCGTCTTGCATTTCTTCTGCTTCACCCAGCTGATGGCATTCACACTGTCGCTGTAGATGGGCATGTCTATTCCTTTCTGTTTCAGGAGGGCAAGGCCGTGTACGATGGCAAGGAATTCGCCGATGTTGTTTGTGCCATACATGGGTCCGAAGTGGAACACCTGCCGGCGGCTGCCCACGTGCACTCCCCTGTACTCCATGGCGCCGGGGTTTCCGCTGCAAGCGGCGTCTACGGCAAGGCTGTTTGCCACGACGGCTGCCGGAAGGGGGGCGTCCTGCGGCTTTCGGGCGGCCGCACGGGTGGGCGAACCTCCTCGCCCGATGTAGTGGTAGGGCGAAGAGGCAAAGGCTTTTTCGGCTTCTTCACGCGTGTCGAACGATTTGAATTTCGCCCCTTCGTAGCCTTTGGTTTGCAGTTGGCAGTCGGTCCAGGAGCTGTAAATGCCCGGCGTGACACCCGACCATACAACGTAAAATTTCTCTTTCTTCATAACTGAGGACAAAGGTAAAGAAGAAAATCCGAACAAAATCCCTCTTCAGGTTGTTTCTTTCTCGCGCACTGATGAATTTGCACCCTGACCAAAGCCTGCAAGGATGAACATGGAACATGCAGGGAAGAAAGTTTGGCAGGCGGGCGGTAAGTTCGGAACAGGCGCTGCGAAAGGATTATTCAAATATAAACAAAGAAAGGAAAAGAAAAATGGGAAGAACATTTGCTGAAGCCATGAAGCACCGCCGTACGTATTATTCCATCGGCAGCGGTTCGCCGGTATCGGACAGCGAGATAGAACGCGTGGTTCGCGAAGCCCTGAAGCACGTGCCGTCGGCTTTCAACTCGCAGTCGGCGAGAGTGGTATTGCTGTTGGGCGATGGGCATAAGAAGTTGTGGAACATCGTGAAGAGCACGTTGAAGGAACTCGTCTCTGCCGAGGACTTTGACAGGACGGAAGCCAAAATAGACGGCTGTTTTGCCGCCGGACACGGTACGGTGCTCTATTTTGAAGACACCTCTGTGGTAAAGAAATTGCAGGAAGCGTTCCCTTCTTACAAGGATAACTTCCCCATCTGGTCGCACCATACTTCTGCCATGCATCAGTTTGCCGTTTGGACGATGCTCGAAGACCTCGGTCTGGGTGCCTCTCTGCAACATTACAACCCGTTGATTGACGAGGAAGTGCGCCGCACCTGGAATCTGCCCGAAGAGTGGCAGCTTGTGGCTCAGATGCCTTTCGGCACACCTACGGGCGAGCCGGGCGAGAAGAGCTTTGAAGACATGGACAAGCGTTTCAAGGTGTTCCGTTCTTGATCGCACTCTTCCGGCGGATTGGTCCGGAAGATGAAAGGACGGTGTGCGGGAGGCTTTTTCCGGACGCGCACAACGCAGATGGTATGGTTCTTTGGTTTAGAGAGCCGTGCCACCTGCGCTTTTTTTCATCCGGGTGTTGATGGCTAAGGGCTTGCGCAGAGGTGTTCCGTATGCAGGTGGCACGGCTTCTGCCGGTCGGAGCGTCCCCTCGCTGCACGAGTCCGGGCGGTGGCTGTTCGGGGGTTTGACAGACACAAGTCTCTGAGCTGACAGACGCAAGCCTTTGTCGCAACAGACACAAGCCTCTGTCACGACAAACACAAGTCCTTGTGAAAACAGACACTTGTGTCCGTCAATCTTCCTTCACCGTGGGCTGGGAGATTAAATAAATTGTTTACCTTTGTGCGCATAAGGGAAGCAGATATGATACGTATTTTCTTGACCGGCTACATGGGGGCCGGAAAAACTACTTTAGGAAAGGCTTTTGCCCGCGAAATGCATGTGCCGTTCATCGACTTGGACTGGTACATTGAAGAGCGTTTCCACAAATCCGTCCGCGAACTGTTTGTCAGTCGTGGAGAAGATGCTTTCCGTCAGCTGGAGCGGAACATGCTGCACGAGGTGGGAGAGTTTGAAGACGTCGTCATCTCCACCGGCGGCGGCACGCCCTGCTTCTTCGACAACATGGACTACATGAATGCCTGCGGGCAGACGGTGTTTCTCGATGTGCATCCCGACATCCTGTTCCGCCGCCTCCGGGTGGCCACGCAGCAACGCCCCATTCTGCAAGGCAAGACGGACGAAGAACTGCGTGCCTTTATTCTGGAGGCACTGGAGAAGCGTGCCCCCTTTTACTCGCAGGCCCAATACCTGTTCGATGCCGGCCGTCTGGAAAGCCGCAGGCAGATATCCGATTCTGTGCAACGGCTGCGCAACCTCCTGAAACTTTAATTCCCTGTAAATGTGCATTTCTCGGCTGAAAAGGCTGAAGATATTGGATTAATGTGTATTTTTGTCCCCAATAGCAAATAGTAAAATGTCAAATAGTAAACATATTGGTGAAGTAGATGAGAAAATGGCGTATTGAAGATTCAGAAGAGCTGTACAATATAACAGGTTGGGGCACTTCGTACTTTGGTATCAATGACAAAGGTCATGTAGTGGTGACACCGCGCAAAGACGGCGTTGCCGTCGATTTGAAAGAACTGGTGGACGAGTTGCAGCTACGCGACGTGGCGGCGCCCGTGCTGGTTCGTTTTCCCGACATTCTGGACAACCGCATTGAGAAGGTGTCCTGCTGTTTCAAGCAGGCCGCCGATGAATATGGGTATAAAGGCGAGAACTTTATTATCTATCCCATTAAGGTGAACCAGATGCGTCCCGTCGTGGAAGAGATGATTACGCACGGCAAGAAGTTCAATCTGGGGTTGGAAGCAGGTTCCAAACCGGAGCTGCATGCCGTAATCGGTGTCAATACCGACCCCGGCTCGTTGGTTGTCTGCAACGGATATAAGGACGAGAGTTTCATCGAAATGGCACTGCTGGCGCAGAAGATGGGCAAACGCATCTTTCTTGTAGTGGAGAAGCTCAACGAACTGAATCTTATCGCCAAGATGGCGAAGCAGCTCAAAGTGAGACCTAACATCGGTATTCGCATTAAGTTGGCCTCCAGCGGAAGCGGCAAGTGGGAAGAAAGCGGAGGCGATGCCAGCAAGTTTGGCCTTACCTCAAGCGAGCTGCTCGAAGCGCTCGACTTTCTGGAGAAGAAAGAAATGAAAGACTGCCTGAAGCTGATACACTTCCACATCGGCAGTCAGATAACCAAGATACGCCGCATCAAGAATGCCTTGCGCGAGGCTTCGCAATTCTTTGTGCAGCTCAACAAATCGGGCTTCAACATCGAGTTTGTGGATACCGGCGGAGGCATGGGGGTGGACTACGACGGCACACGCTCGTCTAACAGCGAAAGCTCCGTCAACTATTCCATTCAGGAGTACGTCAACGACGTGGTGTCTACCTTTGTCGACGCTGCCGACAAACACGGCTTTCCGCATCCCAACATCATCACCGAAACCGGCCGCAGCCTCACCGCTCACCACTCCGTGCTTATCTTCGAAGTGCTGGAGACGGCCTCCCTGCCCGAAATGGACGATGATTGGGAACCGGGTGAAGATGCCCACGAACTGGTGAAGGAACTGTATCACATCTGGGACAACCTGAGCCAGCGCAGCATGCTCGAACCTTGGCACGATGCGCAACAGATTCGCGAAGAGGCCCTCGACCTCTTCAGCCACGGCATTGTCGACCTGAACACGCGTGCGCAAATAGAAAAGCTCTATTGGAGCATCTGCCGCGAAATCAACACCATTGCCGGAAACATGAAGCACGTGCCCGAAGAGTTTCGCAAACTCAACAAGCTGCTTGCCGACAAATACTTCTGCAACTTCTCACTGTTCCAATCATTGCCCGACTCTTGGGCCATCGACCAGATGTTCCCCATCATGCCCATCCAACGGCTGGACGAACGTCCCGACCGCGAAGCCACCTTGCAGGACATGACTTGCGATTCGGACGGTAAGATTGCCAACTTCGTCACTTCGCGTTCCGATACCACCACGCTGCCTTTGCACTCGCTCCGCGACAAGGAAAACTACTATCTGGCCGTGTTCCTCGTAGGAGCCTATCAGGAGATTCTGGGCGATATGCACAACCTCTTCGGCGATACGAACGCCGTACACGTGTCTGTCAACTCCAAGGGCTACACCATCGACCAGCTGATTGACGGCGAAACTGTGGCCGAAGTGCTGGACTACGTGCAATATAACCCCAAGAAACTGGTGCGCACACTGGAAACGTGGGTTACGCAGTCCGTCAAGGAAGGCCGCATCTCGGTAGAGGAGGGCAAGGAATTCTTGTCCAACTACCGCTCCGGACTATACGGATACACGTATTTGGAATAGAACGGTTAGCGTATGGTGGTTAGCGGTTGGTGAGTGGGGCATCTGCAAAGCGAACCTGTTTCCAAAGAATACCTTCACTTACCAGTCACTAACCCCTAATCGTTAATCGCTGATGCATACGTTTTTTTTCTTCAAGAAACCGGAGCGTATACACCTTATTATATATGAGAACTGATTATCCGCATCGTGTCTGCGACTGTCTGCCGGAAGCCGGCACAAGGACATCTTGCGGATAATCGAATTATATGGAAGCAATGAAAGAGAAACTGACTGTTATCAAGGTAGGCGGCAAAATAGTGGAGGAGGAAGCCACCCTCCGTAAGTTGTTGGATGATTTTGCGGCTATCGGGGGGCATAAGCTATTGGTGCACGGAGGCGGACGTTCGGCCACCAAGCTGGCTGAAAGTCTGGGTATCGAAAGCCGTATGGTGAACGGCCGCCGCATCACCGATGCCGAAACCCTGAAAGTAGTGACGATGGTGTATGGCGGATTGGTGAACAAGAATATCGTGGCCGGTTTGCAGGCACGCGGCGTCAACGCATTGGGACTCACGGGAGCCGACATGGATGCCATCCGTTCCGTGAAGCGACCGGTGAAAGAGGTGGACTACGGCTTTGTGGGCGATGTGAAGCAAGTCAACGCCGTTTTGCTGGCCGACCTTATTTGCAAAGGCATCATTCCGGTGATGGCTCCGCTGACGCACGACGGCGAAGGCAACATGCTGAACACGAATGCCGACACCATTGCCGGAGAAATCGCCAAAGCCCTTGCTTCGCTGTTCGATGTCACCTTAGTGTTCTGCTTTGAAAAGAAAGGCGTGCTCCGCAATGAGAACGATGATGACAGCGTGATTCCACACATAACTCCCGACGAGTTCAAACAATATGTGGCCGAGGGAGTGATTCAAGGCGGCATGATTCCGAAGCTTGAAAATGCTTTCGAGGCAATTACCTCCGGGGTTTCCGAAGTAATCATCACTTCGGTTGCGGCTATCGGAGAAGAGGGAGGGACGAGGATGGTGCGTTAATGTACTTTCTTTTGGGCAAGCAAAAGAAAAAGTACATCAGAAGCAAAAAAAAATAGTATTTGCCTGTAACTTTCTGGATACTTAACCGTCAACTTATTAGAGATGCAAGAACTCAGCTTTCGTAATGATATTCTTCCGCTGAAAGACAAGCTCTTCCGGCTGGCTCTGCGAATCACGTTCGATAGGGCAGAAGCAGAGGATATTGTGCAAGAAACGCTGATAAGGGTTTGGAACAAGCGTGATGAATGGGCGCAGTTCGGTTCGGTCGAGGCTTACTGCCTGACAGTGGCAAAGAATCTGGCGATAGACCGGAGCGAGCGAAAGGATGCCCGCACCGTGGAACTCACCCCTGACATGGAGCAGCTCGCCGATGCATCGAACCCTTACGACAAGCTGGTGAATAAAGAACGGATGGCATTGATACACCGGTTGATGAACGAGCTTCCCGAAAAACAACGGCTGATTATGCAGCTCAGGGATGTCGAAGGCAAGAGTTATAAAGAAATAGCGGTTGTCCTGAACTTGACCGAGGAGCAGGTAAAAGTGAACCTCTTCAGGGCACGGCAAAAAGTAAAACAAAAGTTTATAGATACAGAAGGTTATGGACTCTAAATATATAGAACAACTCTTGAAGCGCTACTGGCAGTGCGAAACCTCCCTCGAAGAGGAAGCGCAACTGCGCGCTTTCTTCAGCGGAAGCGATGTTCCCGCACATCTGCTTCGATATAAAGAATTGTTCGTATACGAGCAACTTCAGCAGGAGGTGCACTTGGGCGAAGATTTCGATGCGCGGGTATTGGCCGAAATAGAAGTCCCGGTGGTCAAAGCAAAGCGTTTGACGCTGGCGGCACGCTTCATACCCTTGTTCAAGGCTGCTGCGGTAGTGGCGGCGATTCTTTCACTGGGCAATGTGATGCAACATTCATTCTTTTCCGATGTGAAGGAAGTGGCCTCGGCCGATACCATAGGTAAACAGATTTCCGCTCCCTCGGTGGCTCTTTCCGGAGAGACGACCGTTGCTAAGGAAAGTCAGGTGATAGACAGCCTGCGCCTTGTGGATAAGGAGAAGGAAATCAAAGAGTAGATATTTTTCTTTGCAATTATAAAATAATATTTTCATTTGCTTTAAACATAATATAGTTAGTGTGCTTTATTAAAACAAGTTGAGGCTGTGAAGTTTCAATTCTCTCAAAACATTTATAGTAACTAACTAAGATAGACGGGATACCGCGAGATGCGGTGTCCCTTTTATGTTTTCATGCACTTTCTCTCCATTGGGATGAAAAAACAAAAGGCTTCCTCACGGAAACCTTTTGCCATTCTCCATATTAGATGCTGTTTCTTAATATATACCTGAGTTCGATGTAAAAAGAGACTCCGCCTATACAAAAAACGCTCCCGGAGGCATTCCCGGAGGGGTCAATCAGTGGTGCCAAGTCTCGTATATGCGACGTGTGTGGTCTCGAATATGCGACGTGTGTAGTCTCGTATATGCGACGTGTGTGGTCTCGTATATGCGACGTTCAGCACCTCATATATGCGAGGAAAACGGCAAGATATATACAAGTATTTAACAGGCATATAACATCTTGTTTTATACCGAATTCAGGTTAATATATAGGTAATTTAAGAGAGATTTTTGTTTAGAAGCCTGTTCCTTTTAAGAGAATGTGTCGCAGAAAAGCCACCTGCACTGCTATTATCAGGCGCTGATTTCATGACCGTTATCCTCTTAATCAAAGCTTGTACAATCCTTTTTTCGGGTAGTCCAATTCCGGATTGCCTTTATAGCCTACGCTTCCACTGCCACTGGTGCGCACTTTCAGGAAGTCGGTGGCATGGCATTTGATGCTGCCCGAACCGGTTACATTGGCGGAAACCCTCTTGGCAACAAAATCGGATGCGAATAAGTCACCCGAACCAGTCACGCTGTATGCGGCCTCCGGGGTGCTTCCGTTCAGAATGACGGTGCCCGAACCTGCTACGGATACGCCGGCCGATACAGCCGTCACATTGTTCAGTTTCATGTCGCCTGAGCCGGCAATGGAGGTTTTGAGGTTATTGCAAGTGATGTTGCTGCTGTTGATGTCGCCCGAACCGGCGATGGAGATGCTGAGGTCTGTGCAGGAAATGTTATCTCCGCTGATGTTGCCCGAACCTGCCACGGAGATTTTGAGTTCATCTGTTTTCAGTCCGTTGGCCAGCTCCACATCTCCCGAACCTGCCACGGCAATTCCGTTCAATTTCTCTGCTGAAACGCTAATCTCCAGCTTGTCGTAGGTTACGCTTACATTCTTCTTAAAACCGATGTGAAGCGTATTGTCCTTCACATGGATGTCCAGCAGGTCTACGATGTTGTCCGAGGTGTATATCTTCACTTCCGGTTTGCCGGCTTTTTGCGTATAGGTGACATCCGGGCTGCCGGCTACGCTCAACTTGGTGAAGTTTTCCATCTTGATTTCTTTCGTCACGTAGTTTTTGCTGGCTTTTACGGTTTTCCCTTTGAAGAAACCTTTCGAATAATAACTGTGCTGTTGCGAACAGGCGGTGGTGCAGAAAGCCAAGAAAGCGATTGTAATGATTGTTGTTAAGCTCTTCATATTCGTTCTTTTTTTGATTTGGTATTCGTCTTTATTTGTTAGACGCGGCTCGTTTCGTAAAAGTTGCATGCAGATGCGTTTTTTTTGAATGGAACTTCGTCGGCATACTTGATTCAATTTTCATGCCATGATACTAAAGTGTTGTGTATTAGTGTGATACTTTTTTGAGGATGTGTCCGTTATCGGACATTCTGTTCGCTTTTAGCGGGCGAATACTTGTTTTTCCGGTCAAATCTTCGTTCTTTTGCCTTGTCATTATGGAACATAAGGAACACATATTGGAAGACAAGGAGTTCGGGCCTATGCTTATTCGTGTCAATGTCCGTGCGCGTCGTCTCATCTTTCGGACGAGGGAAGACGGTGTCCACGTCACGGTGCCTCCCGGAACGTCTCTTGCCGAGGTAAAGAGAGCTTTGGAGGAGCTTCGTCCGCGCCTGAGGGCTGCCGCCGGAGAGAAACAGAACCGCAAGTTGATAGATTTGGATTACCGTATCGATACGGAGTTCTTTAAGCTGGCTTTGGTGGCAGGGCAGAGGGCGCGTTTCCTGTCTCGTTCGGAGTTAGGCGAGATGCAGATTATCTGTCCGCCGGATGCGGATTTCTCGGACAGGAACCTGCAATCTTGGTTGCGCAAGGTGATTGAGGAGGCCCTGCGCCGTAATGCGAAGATTATTCTTCCTCCACGTCTGTATATGCTTTCCGTGAAGCACAACCTGCCTTATAAGAGTGTGAAGATTAACTCCAGCAGCGGGCGTTGGGGCAGTTGTTCCATGCGTGGCAACATCAATCTTTCCTATTATTTGGTTCTTCTTCCCAAGCATCTGATAGATTATGTATTGCTTCATGAGTTGGCGCATACCCGCGAAATGAACCACGGCGAACGCTTTTGGGCTTTATTGGACAAGCTGACGGAGGGCAAAGCGGAAGCCTTGCGCATGGAATTGAAGCAATACCGCACGGAGTTTTGACGTGTGCGTGCCTCAGGCTGTTAATGCTGCGTCTGCGACAGTTGTTTCACCTCTCCGTTCTCTTTCTCGAACCGGTAGTTGCCTCCCTTCTCGCTCAATTCAAACAGGGAGAGCCGGTCGGTGAGGTTGTCCACAATCATCAGCGCGCTCTGTTCGGCAAAGCGTTTCACTTCCATTTCAAACGGTTCTTCGGTGATTTTCAGCCTTGCCAGCAGGCTGTCGTTGACGAGCAGTGAGAGCGAATCTCCGGCAAATCCTTTGGTCAGTGTGATGGTGTATGTCTCTGTGAAGTTCCGTTCTTCGTTTTTCTGTTGTTGCAACCTCATGCTCATGTAAACGAAGATGACGACTACAAAAATCACGGCGAAAGCAAGGATGCCGTTACCTACCATAAACTGCTTGTTGGTGTTCAGACGGTGTGCCATAGTTGGAGTGTGTTTAGAGAATGCTGCAAATGTAGCGAATAAATTCGTACCGGCCGCTTTTTTGCCGGAGAATAGCGGATGGAAAAAGACGGGCGACGCGATTGCAAGAACGCTGTGTCTGTAACAATCGTTTACCGTTTGGTTTCTGTCTCCGGCAACGAGTCGGGAGAGTGGGAAAAAGACCGCCCAGAAGTACTTCTGAGAGGGGGTAGGATCAGTATACGACTGATGTGGCTTCAGTATACGACTGATCATACATCAGTATACGACTCATGTAGCCTCGATATGGGACTGAGCTTGCCTAACCTTCTTTTTTTGATTTTTTATGGTTGCACCGGAATCTGTTTTGGTATGATTTTTTGAAAAGAAAGATGTGCTTCGGGAAGCCTCCCGCTCATTTTCAAGTAACCGGCAGATGATGCTTTTTTAAGCAGTTTTAATAATGTAATAATTCCAATTTGTGCTATCTTTGTCCCTGAAATGGTTTCGGGCGGATTTTCCCTCCGTCCGGATTAAAAGGGAATCGGGTGGAAATCCCGAACAGTCCCGCTGCTGTGAAACTCCGTCTAAATTTCCGGCACAACCTGTTGCCACTGCATTCTTGAAAACTGCGTTTGAGATTGCGGGAAGGCGCCGGAAACGAGGAGCCAGTCAGAAGACCTGCCATTCTCGAAAAGCCGCTTCCGCTCGTGGGATTAGGGAACGGCGGCAAAAGTGTACGAGTATTTTTTATTCAAATCCAAAAACATCACATGCAGATAGTTAAAAGGAATGGGACTGTGGAGTCCTATAACAGAGAAAAAATAGCCATTGCCATACGCAAAAGTTTTGTCGGCACGGGCAAGGACATTACTGACGAAGCCCTCTGCGCCATTACCGATGAAGTGGAGCAGTTCCTGAACCGGAACGAAGACAAACGTGCGGTGGAGTGCATTCAGGACGAGGTAGAGCGCAGTTTGATGGAACACGGCTTCTATGCCGAGGCCAAAAGCTACATACTTTATCGCTGGCAACGCACCGAGCGGAGGAAAGCCCTCACACAGATTGTTGACGGAGCGAAAGACGAGACCGTGGCCCATGTGCTGAAAGAGATACAAAACGACTTTACGGGCAGTGAATACAGCCTGAACGTCTTGGCCGAGAAGTTCGCAGGTTTCTGCAAGCCCGACATGGCGGCCGAAGAACGGCTGGCGATGCTCATTAAGGCAGCCGTGGAACTCACCACGCAGGAAGCCCCCGACTGGGAGTTTATCGCCGCCCGGCTGCTCGGCTTCCGTATGGCGAAAGAGCTGAAAGCGCAGGCGGAGAGAACCGGCATTCAATCTTATTACGATAAACTGAGTTTCCTCACGGACGCGGCTTTGTACGGCAGTTACATTCTCGCCTCCTACTCGCGGCAGGAGATAGAAACGGCTTCCGGGTTTATCCGTCCCGAACGCGACAAGCTCTTCAACTATTCGGGGCTGGACTTGCTCTATAAGCGATACCTCATCCGCACACGCTCGGCGGAGCTGATGGAGTCGGTGCAGGAGATGTTTCTGGGCATCGCCTTGCATCTGGCCCTGCCCGAAAAGCACGACCGGCTGGAGTGGGTGAGGAAATTCTACGATATGCTGAGCCTGCTGGAAGTGACCATGGCAACGCCCACCCTTTCCAATGCCCGGAAGCCCTACCATCAGCTCTCCAGTTGTTTCATCGATACCGTGCCCGACAGCCTCGAAGGCATATACCGCAGCATCGACAACTTTGCCACCGTAAGCAAGTTCGGCGGCGGCATGGGCATGTACTTCGGCAAGGTGCGCGCCACGGGTGGAAACATCCGGGGTTTCAAAGGCGTGGCCGGAGGTGTCATCCGCTGGATGAAGCTGGTGAACGACACTGCCGTGGCCGTCGACCAATTGGGAATGCGGCAGGGTGCCGTGGCCGTCTACCTCGATGTTTGGCACAAAGACCTGCCCGAATTCTTGCAGCTCCGCACCAACAACGGAGACGACCGCATGAAGGCGCACGACATTTTTCCCGCCGTGTGCTATCCCGACCTCTTCTGGCAGATGGCGAAAGAAGACCTGAACAACCAATGGCACCTGTTCTGCCCCAATGAAATCATGACCGTGAAAGGCTATTGCCTCGAAGATTATTACGGAGAAGAGTGGGAGCGGAGGTATCGGGACTGCGTGAACGACCCGCGCCTATCCCGCCGCAGCATGAGCCTGAAAGACATCGTGAGGCTGATACTCCGTTCCGCCGTGGAAACAGGCACACCCTTTACTTTTAACCGTGATACGGTGAACCGGGCCAACCCCAATCCCCATAAAGGCATCATCTACTGCTCCAACCTCTGCACGGAGATAGCGCAGAACATGTCGGCCATCGAATCCGTCTCTACCGATATCCGGACGACGGATGGCGATACGGTGGTGGTGAAGACGGTCCGCCCCGGCGACTTTGTGGTCTGCAACCTTGCCAGCCTCTCGTTGGGACACTTGCCTTTGGAGGATGAGGAGCGCATGCAGGAAAAGGTGGCAACCGTGGTCCGGGCATTGGACAACGTCATCGACTTGAACTTCTACCCGTTGCCTTTCGCGCAAATCACGAACCATCGCTATCGCAGCATCGGTCTGGGCGTCAGCGGCTATCACCATGCGCTCGCCCTGCGCGGCATCCGTTGGGAGAGCGAAGAACACCTCCGCTTCGTGGATAAGGTGTTCGAGCGCATCAACTATGCCGCCATCCGTGCCAGCATGGAGCTGGCCAAGGAGAAAGGAAAGTACGCCTGTTTTGAAGGAAGCGACTGGCAGACGGGCAGCTACTTCGTCAAGCGCGGATACGATTCGCCCCAATGGAGGCAACTGGCGGCGTCCGTTGCCACAGAGGGGATGCGGAACGCTTATCTTCTGGCCGTTGCCCCCACCAGCAGCACCGGCATCATTGCCGGAACCACGGCGGGCATCGACCCGGTGATGAAACGTTTCTTCCTCGAAGAGAAAAAAGGAGCCATGCTTCCGCGGGTGGCGCCCGGCCTCTCCGACAAAACCTATTGGCTCTACAAAGACGCCTATCTGCTGGAACAATCGTGGAGCGTGCGTGCTGCGGGCATCCGCCAACGGCATATAGACCAGGCGCAAAGCATGAACCTCTACATCACCAACGAATTCACCATGCGCCAACTTTTGAATCTCTATCTGCTGGCTTGGGAGTGCGGAGTGAAGACCGTATATTACGTCCGCAGCAAGTCCTTGGAAGTAGAAGAATGTGAAAGTTGTGCATCTTAACCAAAACGAACGATTATGGAAATAAAAAAACTGAAAAAGAATGCTCTTTTTAATCCCGAAGGCGATATCGAACTCCGCTTCCGGAAAATGATTGGCGGCAATACGACCAATCTGAACGACTTCAACAACATGCGCTACAAGTGGGTGAGCGACTGGTACCGGCAGGCCATGAACAACTTCTGGATACCCGAAGAAATCAATCTCACTCAAGACATAAAGGATTATCCCCATCTGGAGAAAGCCGAACGCACGGCCTACGACAAGATTCTGAGTTTCCTTGTTTTCCTCGACTCGCTTCAAAGCAACAACCTGCCTACCATAAGCGAATACATCACGGCAAACGAAGTGAATCTCTGTCTGCACATACAAGCCTTTCAGGAGTGCGTACACAGCCAGAGCTACAGCTATATGCTCGACTCTATTTGCAGTCCGGAAGAACGTAACGACATCCTCTATCAATGGAAAACGGATGAACATCTGCTGAAGCGAAACACGTTTATCGGCAATTGTTACAATGATTTTCAGAATAGTCAGGACGGTTTCACGCTGATGAAGACGCTGATTGCCAACTACATCCTCGAAGGCATTTACTTTTATAGCGGCTTCATGTTCTTCTATAACCTGAGCCGCAACGGCAAGATGTCGGGCTCGGCCCAAGAGATACGCTATATCAACCGCGACGAGAACACCCATCTGTGGCTGTTCCGCAACATCATCTTGGAACTGAAGAAAGAAGAACCCGAACTCTTCACTCCCGATAAGATAGGCGTGTACGAAAGCATGATGCGCGAAGGCGTGAGGCAGGAGATAGAGTGGGGGCAATACGTCATAGGCGACGACATACAGGGACTCAACAAGCAGATGCTGGAGGAATATATCTTTTATCTCGGCAACTTGCGTTGGCACAGCTTGGGCTTCGGCTTCTTGTACGAAGACCATCGCAAGGAGCCTGAGAGCATGCGCTGGGTGTCGCAATACTCCAATGCCAATATGGTGAAGACCGACTTCTTTGAAGCTAAAAGCACGGCCTATGCCAAAAGCACGGCATTGGAAGATGATTTGTGATTCCTGTTGCCTCCCGCTTCTCGCTTTTTTTGTTTATTTGCCATATTCGCTCGGTGCTATCCCGAACTGTCTCTTGAAGCTGGTCGAGAAGTGCGGCAGTGTGCTGAATCCCGTCATGTCGGCTATTTCCGAAACGGTATATCTACCCTCTTTTATCAGCTCGGCGGCGCGGTTCAGCTTGTAGGTCTTGAAGAAGACGCTGGGATTCTCGCCCGTCAGTCCTTTTACCTTGTAGTAGAACTTGGTGCGCGAGATTTTCAGCAGTTCGGTCATACGTGCCACATCCAGTTCCGGGTTCGACAGCTCGTTCTCCATCAGGTGGTAAAGCTCCGTCATGAACGAGTTGTCTTGGGGCGACAGCACGTTCTCCTCTATCTTGTCCGTTTGGGTATATCGGCTCAGGAGGTTGCGCACTTTTTCCCGGTTCTTTAGTTGCGACTTGATGAGTGCCAGCAAGTAGTTAGGCTCAAAGGGTTTCGTCACGTATGCGTCCGCTCCGGTGTCCAGCCCTTCCACTTGGTTCTCTACCGTGGCTTTGGCTGTCACCAATATCACGGGGATATGGCAGAGCTGCAAGTCTTCCTTTATCTGGCGGCAGAGGTCGTAACCGGTTCGTCCGGGCATCACCACGTCGCTCAGCACAAGGTCGGGGGCTTCTTCGCTCATGGCCTTGAAAGCGCTGTCGGCATCGAAGCGGCAGACAATCTTATAGAAGGGCGACAGCAAGGCTTTCAGGTAATGAGCCACTTCGGTGTCGTCGTCCACCACTAACAAGGTCTGCTTCTTGCCATCTTCCGTATCTTCCAATCGGAATTGCTCTTGGGTTTGCAGCGGGAATGCCATGCTCTGCTCTTCTTCGGAGGGGGTGCGCTCTTCGGGACTATATGCAAGGTCGTTCACCGGCAGCAGCAGGGTGAAGACGGCTCCACCTCCTTCACTGCGGTTGCCGGCCTTCAGGTAGCCGTGGTGAAGCAGAGCCAGGCTGCGGGCGTAGTACAAGCCTATGCCGGTGCCCCAGTTGTAGGTTCCGCCGGTTTGGTTGTTCAGTTGGTAGTAACGCTCAAATACCTTCTCCAACTGCTCTTGAGGAATGCCGTTGCCACTGTCTGCCACGGATATCTTGACGTATTGCGTATCGACGTCCTTTTCCGTCAGAGAGAAGATGCGTCCGGCCTCTTCACGCGTCACGACGTCGAAGCAAAGCTCCACCTTTCCTCCGTTAGGAGTGAACTTTAAGGCATTGGAAAGGAGATTGCCCACAATCTTATCCAGCTTATCCACATCCAACCACATTAGGAAGCTGTCCTCTAACCCGTAAGTATTCAAGGTGATACCCTTCTCGTTGGCATTGATGCGGAAAATGTCCACGAAATGTTGCAATTGCGAGATTATATCCGTCCGCCTCACTTGTAGTTTCAGGGTATCGTTCTCTAACTTGTTGAAGTCCATCAGTTGGTTTACGAGTCTCAGCATGCGCCTCACGCTGCGTTGAACGATGTAGAGCAACTGCTTGTTTTCGTCCTCTATCTTGGGATTTTCGCATAATTGCGTCACCGGGCCCGAAATCATGGTGAGCGGTGTGCGGAATTCGTGCGAGATGTTGGCAAAGAAACTCATGTTCATCTTGTTCACCCGTTGTTCCTGTTCCTTCTCCAATTGGGCGCGCCGGGCAGCTTCTTTTTCTTGTTTGATGCGCAACCCGAAGCGGATGAAGAAGCCGATGATGGTGGCTGCCATGAGCAGATAGATGCACCATGCCCACCACGTCATCCATGGGGCAGGTTTCACGATGACGCGTATGGAGTTTTCCGTTTCCACGATGCTTTTGTCGTTGTTGGTAATCTTTACTTTGAAGGTGTAAGTTCCTGCGGGAAGATTGGCATAATAGGCCTCGCGGTTGTTGCGGGCGTCTATCCAGTATTTGTCGAAACCCTCCATACAGTAATAATAGTGCACGCGTTCATGCTCGCAGTAGTCCAATGCCGCAAAGGAGATACTGAACCCGTTTTCGTTGTGATTCAGCCGTATGTCGGGCCTGTACGAAAGGTGCTTGTCGATGTTTTTGCCGTCTTGCGGGTGTGCTGTTCGGTTGTGAATCTTCAGATCCTCGAAGAGCAGCGGTATGCTTCGCTTGCTGCTCACGTCGATGGGATTGAAGAAAGTCAGGCCGTGCGTACCGCCGAATACCAGTGTCCCGTCGGGCAGTCGGCACGAACAACGGTCGTAGAATTGGTTGCCGCCTATGCCGTCAGCAGCATAGTAATTGGTGAATTTCTCTACCGTGCGGTCATACTTGCCCAATCCGTATTGTGTGCCAACCCAGATATTGCCTTGTGCGTCTTCCTCAATGCTCGATATGTCCAGACAAGGCGTTCCCTCCACCGTCCGCAGTTTGCCGGTGGCTGGAGAGTAATGCAGTAATCCGTTGCTGACGGTACCTATCCAAATATCCTCCCGGCTGTCTTTGACGAGAGCCGTCGGGATGAAGACCGAACGCCGTATGCAAGCCTTCCACTCTTCTTCGCCGAAGGGATTGTCTTCATTCCTCCAAGTGTCCGGGTTTATCTGCTTTATAGGATTCATGAAAGAGGCCACCCATATCTTCCCGTTGCTCAGTGGCAGTATGCCGGGGATGAACGTGCCCATCTGCGGGAACGTCTGCACCGGTGTGAACGTTTTCTCATTCTGCCTCATAGCATAGAACAGATAGCTCAATGTCCCCACCCAGAGCGTGCCCCGGCTGTCTTGGGCAAAAGACATCGGCATAAAAACGTCGTAGGTGCTTTCGGCTTGCAACACGCCGTTCAGGTAGCGGCACTTCAGCACCTTGCTTGCAAGGAGTGCGCCCAACCAGATGTTGTTATCGTTGTCAACGAAGATGTGCGTCACATCTGTTTTCTCCGAATAGTCCTGTTTGAAGAGCTGCCGCATGTCTATCCGTTTCACCTCCTTGCTGTCCATGTTGTACATATACATTCCGTCCGACAGGGTGGCTATCCAGAGGTTCCGTTCCTTGTCCACAGCCACGGATTTCACCGACTTGTTCTCCAAGCACGATTTAAGGTAGTTGTTGGTGTTGAAACGCTCCTTGTAGTTGTAGCACACGGTGTAACCCTGATCTACGGAACCTATCCAGAGGTTCTTCTGCGAGTCGGTGAACATCTTGCTTATGTTGAAGCGAGGTGCCTCGAAAGGAAATCCGTTTTCATCCTGATGTATCACTCGGCCCTCCTGATGGTTGTAGAGAAACATCCCTTGTTTGGCGGTATTCAGCAAAAGGCTGTTGCTGCCGTAAGGATGTATGTAGTTGATGTTGGCGTGTGCCAGCAGCCGGTGTTCGCGGATGGCTTTAGGGGTTTCGATGAATTTGCGCGTGTGCGTATCAAACAGGGTCAGTTGATGGTTTCCTGCCAACCACAGTTCTCCATTGTCTCTCATGAAGAAATAAGCGGGGGTATTGTTTAACGGGATGGAGTCTTCCTGAGCCAATGTGGACGAGTTGTAGCAACGCATCGCTATCGGGTTCACTGCCCAAAGCTTGTTGCTTTGGTCTATGAAGCAGAACTGGTTGTAGGTGTGATGGTGGTCGAAGTTTGTGATGGGTATGTCGAACTCTTCCGTTTCGGGGTTGTACACGGCTAGGTGGTGCATCATGTTCAAGAAAATCCGTCCTTCCTTATTTTCGAGTATTTGCAGTCCGTTCTTGTTGGTGATGTTGATCGGGATGCGGCGGAAATTGTCTTTGTCGGTATATAGGCTGGTACCGTTTACGGTCACTACCCACAACCTTCCTTTCGAGTCGCGGAAGAGGTCGTTTATTTGATTGTCGGGCAGGTCCAGCGAGTCGTCCGTACAGTAATATTGGTGATACTCATGTACGTTGTATTTGTTCAGTCCCCTGAACGTTCCCATCCATATATGTCCTTGCGCATCTTCGGCAAAGGCGGTGACTTTCTGGTTGGAGAGGTCGTTGGTAATGACAGGACTTTCTATTCCGCTATCAGGAGCGGTCTTCGTGCTCGACGGGCGACAAGCAGCAATCAAACACAATAAAAACAAGTACTGAATGTGTTTCATATCTATCTAAAGCTATCAAGGTAAAGCATCCCGTAGTTTTTCGGTGATGCACTTTGATGTGGAGTGCGAAAATAACCATAAAAAACGAGACAGATATTGTCGGACAGCATGTTTTGAACAAATCTGTAAACATTTGAACACAAAGGAAAGTAGTTTTGAACATCGAGGAAAGCCGTTTGAATACAATAGCAAGTCGGCTCGGAAAGAATGCGCTAATATTGCAATCGTAAAACAACAACAAACTAATACATAATATGAAAAAGCATTTCTTATCAGCATTGGCATTTTCTGCCGTTCTTCTTTCCTCGTGCGGAGGAACATCCAAGATAGAGAAACCAGACGCTTGCATGCAAGGCGGAGAGATAACAGCCTCTTCGACGATAGCTGTTGCCGAAACCGAATCGGGCAAAGTGGGCGGATATGTGGAAAACGGTATCTATATATATAAAGGTGTTCCCTATGCCAAGGCCGAACGTTTCATGCCACCCGTGGCAGCCGACAAGTGGGAGGGTATCCGCAGCAGCCGTGCTTACGGGCCTACTTGTCCGCAAGGCAAGCGTATGGGGTGGTATAGCGATGAGCAGGCGTTTGCCTTCAACTGGGATGACGGCTATCCCGACGAGAACTGCCTGCGTGTGAATATCTGGACGCCGGGCGTGAACGACGGCAAGAAGCGCCCCGTCATGGTATGGCTGCACGGAGGAGGCTATGCGGCCGGTTCCGGTCAGGAACTGCCTTCATACGATGGGACGAACCTGGCAAAAAAAGGCGACGTTGTGGTGGTGACGCTGAACCATCGTTTAAATGCGTTGGGCTTTCTGGACTTGTCGGCCTATGGCGAGAAATATTTAAAGTCGGGCAATGTCGGTCTGCTCGATTTGGTAGCTGCGCTTCAATGGGTCAATAAAAACATTGCCGCTTTTGGTGGAGATGCCTCTAATGTGACCATCTTCGGCCAGTCGGGCGGTGGAGGAAAGGTGTCTACCTTATTGGCCACTCCCTCGGCTGCCGGCCTGTTCCATAAGGCTATTGTGCAGAGTGGTTCCATGTTGCGCACAATGGAGGCCAAATATTCGCGTCGCATAGGCACGGCCACGGTCGAGGCATTGGGATTGGAAGCTTCACGGATTGACGAGATACAGAAGATTCCTTATGAGACCCTTCTTGCAGCCGGAGAGAAAGCCATTGCCAAAGTACGTGCCGAAGCCGAGAAGGAAGGAGTATCTTCCTTTATCTTCGGTTGGGCACCGACGGTGGATGGCAGCGTGCTTCCCGCACAGCCTTTCGACCCGCAGGCACCGGCGCAGTCGCAGAACATCTCCATGATGATAGGTACTACGCTGCACGAGTTTACGATGAGCACCTATGTACCTTCTTTCCGTTCCATCGGCAAGGAAGAAGCTGTGGAATACCTGAAGAAGAAATACGCCGGCCGCACCGATGACTTCCTGAAAGCTTTTGAGAAAGCCTATCCTTCTTATCAGCCCAAAGATCTGATAGACGTGGATTTCGTTTTCCGTCCGGGTGCCGTGGAGCAAGCCAAGCTGAAAGCCGCTCAGCAGGGTGCACCTGTCTATATGTACCTGTTCGCTTGGGAATCGCCCGTATTGGATGGCATGTTTCGCAGTACCCACTGCATGGAAATACCTTTTGTCTTCAACAATGTGGTGCGCCATGCAGGCATGACCGGTGGCGGTGCCGAGGCGCAAGCCTTGGGCGAGAAGATAAGTAGCGCATGGATTAACTTTGCTAAAACGGGCAACCCGAATGCCGATGGACTGCCTGCATGGGAACCTTTTACTGCAGAGAAAGGTGCTACCATGTTCTTTAATAATACCTCCGAAATAAAATACAACCACGACAAGGAATTGCTGGAAGTGGTAAGGGCATTTCCTACACGTGGCTTTTGATAAGGGGCAACATCTTTTATTAACCAATCTAATTAGAAACAATGAGAAAATTTATGAAAAACAATGCAGTGAAAAGGCTGGTGGTATCAGTAGCTTTTCTTTTGATGTGCATACCTTTTATGCTGGCTCAGGGGCATATAAAGGTGACTGGTAGGATTACTGATGAGCTGAACGAACCAATGATTGGCGTGAGTGTCCTTGAGAAAGGAACAGCCAACGGTGTGATCACCGATATGGACGGTAACTATGCGTTATCGGTGCGCGAGGGTGCTATCATTATTTATTCATACATCGGCTATATCACGCAAGAGAAAAAAGCGGTGGCCGGAGTGATGGATATCACATTGAAAGAAGATTCCAAGACATTGGAAGAAGTGGTGGTAGTAGGTTACGGTGTGCAGAAGAAAAGCTCGCTGACAGGTGCGGTATCTTCCGTTAAGGCAGAAGATATGGAAGCGCGTACCATCACTCGCGCCGAACAGGCTCTTCAAGGAAAGACTGCGGGTGTGCAGGTGCTCAGTGCTTCGGCCAAACCCGGTGCTTCGCCTTCGGTTCGTATCCGTGGTGTAAGCTCCAATGGCGCCAGTGACCCATTGTATGTTGTTGACGGACGTATCGCTTCGGACATAGGAGGTATCGATCCTAACGACATCGAGTCTATGGAAGTACTGAAGGACGGTGCATCGGCAGCTATTTACGGTGCGGCAGCCGGTAACGGTGTCATCCTGATCTCTACCAAAAAAGGAAAAGGTAACGGTAAGATCACGTATGATTTCCAATATACTTCGCAGAGCCTTGGAAAAGTGCCCGAGGTGATGAATGCGCAACAATATAAAGAACACTTCCTCGCATCGGGCAAGATTGCTGAAAGTGCGTTCGACTTGCATTGGGATGGAAAGACCGATACGGACTGGGCGGACGTGGCTTTTGAGAAAAGCTCTATGATGCGTCACAATGTCACTTTCCAAGGTGGTAGCGAAAAGGGTTCGTTCTATCTGTCCATGTCACATTTGAACAATGACGGTATGGTAGTGGGCAATTCCGATATGTATGAACGTCTGACAGGTATGGTGAATGCCGATTGGAAAATCAAGCCTTGGCTGGAAGTAGGTACAAACAATCAGATTGAGCATTATAAGAGCCAGTCTGTGGCCGAAGGCAACGAATATGGCAGTCTGTTGCTCTCTGTATTGCAACTCGACCCGTTGACAAAACCGGTTTATGCCATTGACCAATTGCCGGAGCACATGGCTACCGTCTACGCTCTTCACCGCAATATGATGGGCGACGGAAAAGGAAATCTGTATGGCATTTCAGCCTTTACTGGCAATGCAGAGGCCATCAATCCTTTTGTGATGCGCGACCGCTCTTACACAAAGAACAGAGGTTTCAACATCAATGGTTCTACTTACTTGAACTTTATGCCTTTCGAAGGGCTGACCGTTACTTCTCGCTTAGGCTATCGTCTGGCTTCCACCTCTTCTTATGGAGTGGCACAGGATTATTATTACCACGGTACGGCCAAACAAGACTATATTCAGGTGAATGCCGCCGACAACAATGCCGTATATTGGCAGTGGGAGAACTTCCTGAACTATTCACGTACTTTTGGCAAGCATCATGGAACGGTGATGTTGGGTACTTCTTATAGCCAAAGCCGCGCATTCGGTGTCAATGGTAACAAGAAAGGCGATGACAAGAATCTGGGCTTCCTGCAGGACGATCCTCTCTTCTACTATTTTGCATATGCCACTTCGGACGCATCTAAGGAAATTGAAGGAGGCGAACCTTCCTATATCCGTAAGTTGGCCTATTTCGGTCGTTTCAATTATGACTATGGAGGCAAGTATATGGCTCAGTTCTCTCTGCGTGCCGATGCTGCCGACCTTTCCGTGCTGCCTAAAGGCAAGCGTTGGGGATATTTCCCTGCCTTATCGTTGGGCTGGGTGGTTTCTCAGGAAGAGTTCATGAAAGGTACGGAGGACTGGCTGTCACAATTGAAATTCCGTGCAAGCTGGGGACAGAACGGTTCGACCGCTTCTTTGGGAGGCTATCTTTGGAATGTATCAGTGAACAGCACCGGTCATTTGGCCGTTGGCAACAATAACAGCTTCCATTACATCAACGGTTATGCTCCTACCGCTACCGGTAACGACCAGCTTAAATGGGAGACATCCGAACAGACCAATATCGGTATTGATGCACGTTTCCTCAACGGACGCCTGTCATTATCTGCCGACTATTTCAATAAAGAGACCAAGGACTTGATCGTGTCCGGAACAAAAGCATCTACCGTGGTTGGTAACACATTCTCTCCGGTCAATGCCGGTAATATCACCAACAAAGGTATTGAATTGGAACTTGGATGGCAAGACAGGATTGGCAATTTGAATTATGGTATTCGTGGTAATATAGCCACTTTGAAGAATAAGGTGACTTATATCCACGAATCGTTGGCCGCCATTGATGGAGCGACCTTGATAACCTATGGTGCCGTTACTCGTTTTGAGATAGGCAAGCCGGCTTGGTACTTCTATGGATACAAGTACACGGGCGTGGATAAAGCTACGGGTGAACCGATGTTCGAAGATCAGGATGGTGACGGAGTGATCACCGACAATGATAAAACAGAGATAGGTAAAGGTATTGCCGATTTCACTTACGGTATCACATTGACAGCCGGATGGAAAGGCTTCGACTTCATCCTCTTCGGTACAGGCTCGAAAGGGAACGACGTTTATTGCGGTTTGAACCGTGTAGATTATAACCTGAATAAGCTTACTTACTTTACGAACGATTGCTGGTCCGATAAGAACAAAGGCGGTACTTTGCCGAGAGCTAATGCTACCGACTATACCAAGTTCATGACTTCTTCCGGTTCTGTATTCGATGGCTCGTTCTTCAAAATAAAGCAGATGCAGCTGGGCTATACTTTCCCGAAGGCTCTGACCAAAAAGGCGGCGATCGATAATCTCCGCATCTACGGTTCGTTGGAAGATTTCTTCACCTTCACCAACTATCCCGGCTTTGACCCTGAAGTAACGGGAGTGGGCAATGCACTTGGATTGGATAAGGGAAGTTATCCCAATTCAAAGAAAGTGGTACTTGGCTTGAGTGTGACATTCTAATCGTTTCTAATCCTAAAAGCAATCTAAAATATGAAAGCAAAACATTATATATTGATACTTGCCTCTTTGTTTACGCTGGGCACAACTTCGTGTGAAGACAAACTGAATATTCCTCAAAAGGGGGTGTTGGACTATTCTTCCTACTACCGGACGGATGTGCAGGCACAGACGGCTGCCGATGCACTCTATATCCAGCTGAAGAGTACATACTATAATTATACCATGTTGAAATCCTCTTTGTCCGATGATGTATGGGCAGGTGGCGGAGGCCGCAACGATAATGCCCAGTTGGAAGGCTGTAATGAGTATTCGTTCGGGTCAGATCAAGACTTTATCCGCGGTGTGTGGGAGAGCTATTATAGACTGATCTATAAAGCGAATGTCATTTTAGGTCATGTTAAGCCGGACTCAGACATTAAGAAGAAAGCGTGTGCGGAAGCTCATTTCTTCCGTGCTTTTGCCTACTTCGACTTGATTTCCATGTGGGGTGAGGTGCCATTGGTCGATCATGAATTGACGTCCAGCGAATATCAGATTGCCAAATCATCTAAGACCGATTTGTGGAACTTGGTAGAGACGGATTTGACAGAAGCAATTTCTTCGGGTTATTTGGAAGAAAAGAAAGAAGTCAACGACAACACTACGTGGCGTATCACCAAGCAAGTGGCTCAAACAATTTTAGGAAAGGCTTACTTGTGGCAAGAGAAGTATGAAGATGCTGCTAAAGTCTTGAATGAGGTTCGCAGCAGTGGGAAATATGCTCTTTATAAAGGCGATTATCAGAATATTTTGACCTATCTAGCCGAAGGTAATAGCGAGAGCATGCTGGAAAGTAACCGTATCTTTGATCCAAGCAATGCTTGGGATGAATTCAGCTTCTATGAAGTGATGAATCATTGGCGTATGGACAAATTGGCGGCATCGTCACCGGCTTTTGCTGATTATAAAGATACCGGTTGGGGATTCATGGTTCCTCAGAAATCACTGTATGATGCTTTTGTGGCTGAAGAGGGGGTAGATGGTTATCGCCTGAATCAGACGATGAAGACATACGAACAAATGACTAAATTAGGAGTAAGGCTTCCCAAAGGAAATAGCATTATTAACGAGGGATATTTCTTGTGGAAACGTCGTTACTCTTCATCGGAAGCACCCATTACTTTCTGGTGCTCCTACAACAATTACCGCTGGATGCGTTATGCCGAAGTGTTGTTGCTTGCCGCTGAGGCAAACCTGAAAGCAGGGAAGCAGGCTGAGGCGGATGCTTGCTTGAACGAAGTGCGCACCCGTGCCAAACTGCCCGCCAAAACAGCCGACATGACAGCCATCAAGTTGGAGAAGCGTTTGGAACTTTGCTGTGAGTACACTCGTTACCAAGATATTATCCGTTGGAAAGATGCTGAGGCTTTATTGAGAGATCAAGGTTCTAAGACGCCTCTATTGATAAATAAAGGCATGGGGGACGGTCCGGACAACGTAGTAGTAGAATATAAACAGTACAATACCGACCATAATCGTTATGGATTTAAGAGCAAGCACTACTTGTTACCTATTCCGGCAACAGAAATGCGTTTGAATCCTAAGATGAAACAGAACGAAGGCTGGTGATGCCACAATATGAATTTATACAAGAAATTGATATAAATCAATTGGTTTTAGCAAGGAAGTTAACTACTTTGTAGTATATTTCTTATAACTATATCATGAAAAGATTAATCCTTTCCATTTTGGCCCTTTGTATGTTATGGGGGGCAAAGGCGCAATTCCCCGGTTGGGGGGCGCAAAGTAAGGTCGTGACCGACAGTATCTATAGTGAGATATTGGGTGCAAACCGGCAGTTCACCATTTATCTTCCTAAGAGTTATGAAACAGATGCTACAAGAAAGTATCCTATACTTTATCTGTTGCATGGCATGATGGGAGTCAATACCAGCTGGTTTACTGATCAACGGGTGAAAGATGTAATGGACCGGTTGGTGGCTTCCGGTGAAGCTTGTGAAATGATCATCGTCTCTCCCAACGCCGGAGGCAATATCTATATAGGTGTATGGAACGGCTATTTCAACATGCCGGGGTGGGCGTATGAAGACTTCTTCTACAAAGAGTTCCTTCCGTATATTGAAAAGAATTACCGGGTGGTTGGCGATAAACAACACCGTGCCATTGCTGGGCTTTCCATGGGTGGAGGCGGAACAACGAGCTATGCACAACGTTATTCGGATATGTATTGCGCCGCTTATGCGATGAGTGCCTTGATGAATATCCCGGCAGGTTCGGAGAATCCGTCACCGAATCCGGACGATAAAATGAGCCTGTTGACGAAGTCGGTGATGGAGCATAGTTGCGTGAAGTATGTAGAAGAAGCTGACGATGCACATAAAGAGCAATTACGCTCCGTGCAGTGGTTTGTGGATTGTGGTGACGATGATTTCCTGCTCGACCGCAACATTGAGTTCTTCCAAGCCATGCGCAAGGCGCAGATACCGTGCCAATTCCGTGTGCGTGATGGCGGACATACATCCGAGTACTGGCATTCGGCGCTCTACACTTGCCTGCCTTTTGTCTCCCGCAGTTTTGGAAGATAGGAGGAACGGGCTGTTTGCCTGACTGGCTGATACGATGACACTTTATAAACCCATAATATCAAGAATCTAAAGATTAAATATTACACAATGAAAAGAATCTCTCTTTTGTCAGCCTTGTTGCTGATGTGTGCAATGACTTTTGCACAGCAAGCCCTCTGGGGAGGCGCTCCGGTCGTTTCGCCGGAGATTCATGATAACAACACCGTAACGTTCCGCCTGAAAGCGCCGAAAGCGGTGAAAGTACAGGTTACCGGCGATTTCCTGCCTACGCAGAAGATCAAGACTCCGTTCGGTGAGTTCGACGGACCGGGTGTGGCCGACCTGAAGGAAGGCAAGGACGGTGTGTGGGAGTTTACCACTCCCGAACCTTTGAAGCCGGAGCTTTACAGCTACTCTTTTATCGTGAATGATTTGAAGATAATGGATCCGAGTAATGTCTACATGATTCGTGACGTTGCTTCCGTGACCAACGTGTTCATCATCGGTGGCGACCGTGCCGACCTGTATAAGGTGAATAAAGTGCCCCACGGAACAGTGAGACGCATGTGGTATGACAGTCCTACGCTGGGCATCAATCGCCGCCTCACAGTCTACACTCCTGCCGGCTATGAGACGAGCGGCAAGCGTTATCCTGTATTCTACCTGCTTCACGGCATGGGTGGAGATGAAGAAGCTTGGATTGCTCTTGGACGTACCTCACAGATCCTTGACAACCTGATTGCTCAGGGCAAGGCCAAGCCGATGATCGTTGTGATGACCAACGGCAATGCCGCACAGGAAGCTGCACCGGGCGAATCGTCTCTGGGCTTCGCTGCCCCCAACATGCAGTTGCCTAAAACGATGGAAGGCTCTTTCGAGGCCGCTTTCCCGGATGTGGTGAAGTTCATCGACAAGAATTTCCGTACTGTTGCCAACAAGAAGAACCGTGCCATTGCCGGATTGTCGATGGGTGGTTTCCATTCCATGCACATATCCAAGCAATATCCCGACATGTTCGACTATGTAGGTCTGTTCTCTGCCGCCATCATGCCCAATAAGGATGCTAAGTCTCCGGTGTACGAAGACATAGAGGGCAAGCTGAAGGTGCAGTTCTCCAAGAAACCGGCTCTCTACTGGATTGCCATCGGCAAGACCGACTTCCTGTACAAGGCCAATGAAGACTACCGCAAGATGCTGGATGAGAAAGGCTATAAATATTCCTATTATGAGACCGGAGAGGGGCATATCTGGAAGAACTGGCGTATCTACCTGACGGAGTTTGCACCGCAGTTATTCAAATAAACCTTATTCAATAAACGTATATCATGAAGAAACATTTATTATCAATGGCGTGTGCCATCACTGTGTTGTCGGCTTGCGGTCCGAAAGTGCCGCAACTCGGAAAATCATCCCTCGATGATGTAATTGCTGCCATGACCTTGGAAGAAAAGGCGCATCTGGTTATAGGAACTGGTATGGCGGGCTTTGATGGTGGTGACAGTGCTGTAGTAGGCGAGACTCACAGTTTGGTTCCCGGCGCTGCGGGTACGACTTATCCGATAGAACGTCTCGGTATTCCTGCCGTGGTGTTGGCGGACGGGCCTGCCGGATTACGCATCAATCCGAAGCGGGATGGGGATTCGGCTACTTACTATTGTACTCACTTCCCTATCGGAACGTTGTTGGCAGCTACTTGGAATCAGGATTTGGTAGAGAACGTGGGCAAAGCTATCGGAAACGAGGTGCTGGAATATGGTGTGGATGTGCTGCTTGCTCCGGCTTTGAACATTCAGCGCAACCCGCTTTGCGGGCGTAACTTCGAGTATTATTCGGAAGACCCGTTGATTTCTGGAAAGATTGCTGCAGCATACGTGCGTGGCGTGCAAAGCAACGGAGTGGGAACTTCTGTTAAACACTTTGCGGTAAA
Source organism: Prevotella heparinolytica (assembly GCF_002998535.1). Classification (NCBI taxonomy): domain Bacteria; kingdom Pseudomonadati; phylum Bacteroidota; class Bacteroidia; order Bacteroidales; family Prevotellaceae; genus Prevotella; species Prevotella heparinolytica. The sequence continues at coordinate 2,539,234 of NZ_CP027234.1, forward strand.
CAATCAAGAAACAAATCGCATGGGAAACGATGCGCAAGTATCTCCCCGTGCTTTGCGCGAAATCTACCTGAAAGGATTTGAAATAGCCGTGAAAGAGTCGCAGCCGTGGACGGTGATGTCTTCTTATAACTATCTGAACGGTGTTTATACTTCTGAGAACGCGGAGTTGCAGACCACAATTCTACGTGATGAATGGGGATTTGCAGGCATGGTGATGACCGACTGGTTTGGCGGTAAGGATGCTGTGGCGCAGATGAAAGCGGGCAACGACATGTTGCAACCGGGTTATGATAAACAGTATCAAGCCATTGTAGAAGGTGTCAAGACCGGTAATCTAGATGAAGCTATACTCGATCGGAATGTTAAACGCATTCTTGAAATGATTCTGCAAACCCCTCGTTTTAAGGGATATAAATTCTCTAACAAACCTGATTTGAAAACAAATGCCGCCATTACGCGCCAAAGTGCTACGGAAGGTATGGTTCTGCTGAAAAACGAGAATGCCACTCTGCCGTTATCTGCTCAAATAAGGCGTGTTGCTCTCTTCGGTTGTGCTTCTTACGATTATATAGCGGGAGGTACCGGTTCAGGTAACGTGAATCGTGCCTATACGGCATCTTTATTTGAAGGGTTGAAGAATGCAGGATATGAAACTGATGAGCAGTTAAAGAAAGAGTATGAAATGCATATAGCTGCCGAAAAGATTCGGTTGACACCGAAAAAAGAGAAATATTCCGCTTTCATGCCGGTGATACTGCCGGTCGAAAAAGTGTTTGAAACTTCACGCCTAAAGGACTTAGCGGCACAGATGGATATTGCTTTCATTACCATAGGCCGTGGTTCCGGTGAATTTCTTGACCGGGAGTCATCGAACTTTTATTTGAGTAAAGAGAATCAGCAGCTCATACAAGATGTTTGTAGGGTTTTCCATGCTGCCGGAAAGAAAGTGGTTGTTATCCTTAATATAGGTGGTGCCATCGAAACTGCTTCGTGGAAAGCTTGGCCGGATGCTATTCTTTGTGCTTGGCAAGGTGGACAAGAAGGTGGCAATAGTGTGATGGATGTATTGAGCGGTAAGGTTTCGCCCTGTGGAAAACTGGCCATGACATTTCCCATACGGTTTGAAGACCATGCTTCTACGAGTAATTTTCCCATCAATTTAACTTCTAATATAGATATTGTCACAGCCAATCAAGGCGAAAAGAAGTACGATTTAAAAGATGTGGATTACACCCGTTACGAGGAAGACATCTACGTGGGTTATCGCTATTTCGACAGTTTCGGCAAGCAGGTTTCCTATCCGTTCGGCTATGGCCTTTCTTATACCACGTTCGAGTATGCCAATCCGACGGTGAAACAGGACGACGGACTGCTCACTGTTACCGTAGAGGTGAAGAACACGGGCAAGTTTGCCGGCAAAGAGGTGGTTCAGCTTTATGCAGCTGCCCCCAACAGTGCCAAGATGAATAAGCCGGAAAAGGAACTGAAAGCCTTTGCCAAGACAAGAGAACTGAAACCGGGAGAAACGGCAGTCGTCACTTTGCAGGTGAAAGCAGCCGATTTGGCTTCTTACGACGAGGCGTCTGCTTCGTGGGTAGTAGACGGTGGAACTTATAAACTCCTGATAGGTGCTTCTTCGCGCGACATCAAAGCGGAGCTGAGTGCCGATGTGGCCGCCTTGACACAGAAAACAAACAATGTGTTGAAGTTGCGAGAATCCATCACCACCTTGAAAAGATAACAAAACCTACCCTAAAAAGCATCCTGTTATACCCTTCGGTATGGCAGGATGTTGCTATATTTGCCAACATCAAACCAATATTATGACCATGAATAAAAAGTTAATCTTATCTTTAGCCCTATCCGGGTTAGTACTGGCTTCTACGGCGCAGACATCCGTTGCGCCTGCCATCCCAAGAGACGAGAAGATAGAAAGGCAGATCGAGACGCTGCTGAAGAAGATGACGCTGGACGAGAAAGTGGGCCAGATGTGCGAACTTGCCATCGACGTCCTGCAGAAGCGTGCCAACCCTTTTGCCGGCATCAATCCGAAAGACATCACGCCCGACCTACTGAAGAAAATTGTCCGCCAATATAAGCTGGAAAAGGAGTTCAAGATAAGTAAGGAACTGCCTGCGCAGGATGTAGTGATGAAACTTTACATGCGTATCCAAGAAATAGAAGGCGTCAAAGGCTTCCGGTTGGATGAAGCGAAGCTCGACTCTGTGATTGGGAAATACAAAGTCGGTTCCATCCTGAATGTACCCGCCGGCGTGGCGCAGAGTGTGGAGAAGTGGCAGGAAATCATCAAGCGCATTCAGGAGAAGTCCATGCAGGTGATGGGCATTCCTTGCATATACGGTGTGGACCAGATACACGGAACCACCTATACGCTGGGCGGAACTCTCTTTCCGCAAGGCGTCAACATGGGAGCTGCCTTCAACCGCGAGCTGACGCGCGAAGGCTCGCGCATCTCGGCATACGAGACAAAGGCAGGAAGCATTCCTTGGACGTATGCTCCGGTGACCGACCTCGGACGTGATCCTCGCTGGCCGCGCATGTGGGAGAACTATGGCGAAGACGCCTACCTGAATGCCGAAATGGGACGCGAGTCCGTTCTCGGATTTCAGGGAGAGAATCCCAATCTGATTGGAGCAGACCGTGTGGCAGCCTGCATGAAGCACTTCATGGGCTACGGTGTGCCGGTTTCGGGCAAAGACCGCACGCCGTCTTCCATCACCGTGCAGGACATGCGCGAGAAACATTTTGCTCCTTACCTCGAAATGGTAAGAAACGGTGCGCTCTCTGTCATGGTGAACTCTGCCATGAACAACGGATTGCCCTTCCATGCCAACTACGAGTTGCTGACTAAGTGGCTGAAGGAAGACCTCAACTGGGACGGTATGATCGTCACCGACTGGGCAGACATCGACAATCTCTGGAAACGCGACCACATTGCCAAAGACAAGAAAGAGGCCATTAAACTTGCCATCAACGCCGGCATCGACATGTCCATGGATCCCTACGACTGGAAATTCTGTACTCTCCTCAAGGAACTGGTGCAAGAGGGCGAAGTGCCCATGAGCCGCATTGATGATGCCGTGAGCCGCGTGCTGCGTCTGAAGTATCGTCTCAATCTGTTCGAGAAACCCTACTATGATTCAAAAGACTTCCCGCTCTTTGGTAGCGCACAACATGCCGCAGCCGCATTGCAGGCTGCCGAAGAATCGTTGGTGCTGCTTAAGAATACGGACGGCATCCTGCCGTTGGCCAAAGGCAAGAAATTGCTGATTACAGGCCCAAATGCCAACTCCATGCGTACCCTCAACGGTGGCTGGTCTTACTCTTGGCAGGGCGATAAGGCCGATGAACATGCCGTTGCCTACAACACGATTCTCGAAGCTTTCACCCATAAATTCGGTGCCGATAATATCATCTACGAAGCCGGTGTCACCTACAAGAAAGGCGGCAACTGGTGGGATGAGAATGCTCCCGAAATTGATAAAGCGGTGGCTGCCGCTGCCAATGCCGACTACATCGTGGCTTGCATCGGCGAGAACTCTTATTGCGAAACACCGGGCAACCTGACGAACCTCACGCTCTCTCAAAATCAGCTCGATTTGGTGAAGGCGCTTGCAAAAACCGGTAAACCCATCATTCTGATTCTGAACGAGGGACGTCCCCGTCTGATAGCCGACATCGAGCCTCTGGCTAAAGCAGTTGTCAACATCATGCTTCCGGGCAACTACGGTGGCGATGCGTTGGCCAATCTCGTGGCAGGCGATTCCAACTTCAGCGGAAAGCTGCCTTTCACGTATCCCAAGGAGATTAACTCGCTGATTACGTATGATTACAAGCCGTGCGAACATATCGGTCAGCAGATGGAAGGTGCTTATAACTACGATGCGCAGGTTTCTGTACAATGGGCATTTGGCTACGGGTTGAGCTACACCACTTTTGCATACAGCAACTTGAAAGTGGACAAGCCAAACTTCACGGCCGACGACGTACTGACCTTCACCGTCGATGTGAAGAATACCGGTAACCGCATTGGCAAGGAAAGTGTTCTGCTGTTCAGCAGCGACCTTGTAGCTTCACTCACCCCCGACATCCGCCGTCTGCGCGCTTTCGAGAAGGTGGAGCTGAAGCCGGGCGAGACAAAGACCGTGACCTTGAAAGTGAAAGCCTCCGACCTTGCCTTTGTGGGTTATGACGGCAAGTGGATCTTGGAGAAAGGCGATTTTCGCATACAGGCAGGCGACCGCATCCTGAATGTGGTTTGCACGGACACCAAGAAATGGGAAACGCCGAACAAATAAGAAGGTAAGTAGCTGGCGTATATCGTAATGCCAAGCGTAAATAACGCGGAGGGTGTGGTTCGAGAAAAAGAACCACACCCTCCGCTTTTTGTGTCATAGGGTTCAAGTAGTCTCACTTTGTTTCACCGGCGAGGCATCCCATCTCGTCAATACTCATCCGCTTGCCATCGGGTAGGGTGACTGTGATCTCATACTTATGGCTGATGGCTTCTACGCTGACGTGGCTGCCCGAAGGCAGTGCGTTTAGTTCCTCTTTTGTCAGACCGAAAGCTTCGATGGTGGCGTGATAGCGTCCGTGTGCGGCATATTGTGCTTCTTGTGCGTAAAAGAGCATCCACAGGAAACGTTCTACGGGATATGAGTCCGGATAGCGGAATGCTTCCGGAGCGGCGCTGCCTGCGGTGAGGGCAGAGAGATACACGTATCCCCATCGTTCGGGCATGTGCATGGCCACTTGACCCGTAGCTCCCCACGTCCAGTTGTCTTCGGGCAGGAATGTGCCGTCTGCTCTTTGCTTACGGTGATAGCGTCCGTCCTTGTCCGTGCTGTGCTGCCACTGCACGCGCGAGAAGCCGATGCGCAGGTAGTTGCCTGCTTGCAGGTAGTTGTCGAACTCTGCGGCGATGGCTTCGCGAGGGATGGCCATCTCCACGCTCCAGCCCCGGTCGGTGTCGCCCGGAAGGTTGAGGGTGCCGTCCACGTGCGTGGCTATCCGTAAGCCCGGACAGTTCCACTGAAACTGCACGTGGGGACGGCGTGGCGCACGATAAGGTTTCTCCAGAAAGAGGTCGAACACGGTGCAGAGGGCATTCACCTCGATTTCGTAATAGTGGTGTCCGTCGCCATCGGGGTCGATGAATACCTCGAAATCGTTGTTGTAGTAGACGATGGTGTCGCGCTGCCTCAGGTTGGCCCATACTTCGGGTTCTTGCAGCTCGGCGGCGATGTATAGGTAGCGGTCGTCCCAAAGCATCCTTGCCTGCGTGCGGAACCGTGGGGTGGGATATCCCTCTCCGCTGATGTCCGTAAAACGGGTGATGAGAGGGGCATGCTGCCATACCGCTTCATCGGGGATGCCGTCGATGCAGATCGTATCGGCGGTGCGCAGGCATACGTAGCCTTCGGGTTGTGTCAGGAATCTGCCGTATCGCTCGGTCAGCGGTTGTGCCGTGACAGAGATTATTGTGGCTGTCAATAAAAGGCAGCATGATAAGAAGAGTTTTTTCATTATGAAAAAAGAGTTTGGTTAAGAATAAGGATAAATCCGCGTCATCCGTTTCATCTGCATCTGAGAAATCAGTTCACCGAAATCACCTGCCCTTCGCCTCGATAGAGTTTGACAGGGCCGTCGAGCAATACGGCAATGACGGTAATTTGCTCGTCCAAGCACTCTTCGGGCACGTCGATGTAGACGATGCCGGGAACGGAACTCCAATACAGCTTGTTGTACACCTTATGGTTCAGCATGCTGCCGTTGCCCACCACCCATGCACGGTGCACGGTGTTGGCGATGCCTTTCAGCTCGATGGGGCCGTTGGGACGATTGGGCAGATAAAGGTAAAGGATGTTTCCTTCGCGGTTCAGTGTGGTATATCCTCCGTGGAAATGCTCGGCCGGGATGCCCGCACGGGTTTCGTAGATGGCCTCTTTGTGCTTGGATGTCCAACGGCCGAATTCTTTCAGTATCGCTACTTGTTGGGGCGGAATGCTCCCGTCGGCTTTAGGGCCGATATCCAACAGCATGTTGCCTCCCATGCTGAGGCAGTCCACGAAAGAGCGCAGGAGCATTTGCGGTGTCTTGTAGTTGGTGTCGGTGGGTTGGAAGCCCCAAGAGTCGTTCATGGTATAGCACAATTCCCAATATTTTTCTTTAGGGCGAACTACGGGTACGCCCTGTTCGGGGGTGGCATAGTCGCCGTAGCCTTGTATGCGCGAATTGATGATGACATCCGGGTTGGGCGTTCTCAGCAACTCTACGATGCCTTTGGAGTTCCAGTCTTCGGCAGATTGTTCCCAATCGCCGTCGAACCAGTACAGGTCGGGCTTATAGGCACTGTTCAATTCTTTCAGTTGCGCGAAGTTGAATGTGCAGAACGATTGCCACCGTGCCGGGTCGTCCTTGATGTCGTAACGCTTCGTGGTCTTGGTCTTGTTGGGGTAGTCGTCGCGGCTCCAGTCAAGTAGCGAGTAGTAAAGTCCGAGGCGAAGCCCTTGGCGGCGCACTTCATCGGTGAAAGGGGTAAGCAGGTCGCGTTTGGCAGCGGATGTCTTCTTGGCACTCAGTTGCCCTGCTTTCGTGTCCCACAGGGCGAAGCCGTCGTGATGTTTGGTGGTGATGACTGTATATTTCGCTCCGCTCTCTTTGATGAGTTTCACCCACTCTTCGGGTTTGTATTTTTCGGCTTTGAAGCCGCTCTGTTGTTTCATGTACTCTTCGTATGGCAGGTAGTCGTTGTAGAACGACCAGCTTTCGGACACCCCCCTGACGGCATAGATGCCCCAATGGATGAATATCCCCAGTTTGGCTTTGCCGAACCATTCCATGCGGTGGTCATACGTTTCATTTCTCTCTTCCGTCGGCAGGGGTTGTGCCGATAAGCCGCTTCCGATGCACAAGAGGAGGAGGGCAGCTACCCATTTCTTTGTTTTTTTCATGTAATCAGTATGGATTTAGTAATTCAGGAGTGAAAAATAAGTTTTTTTTCTCAGTTGGCAAAGAACAGGCTGGATATTTTAAAAACTTCTCACTTTTTAGGATCCTCGTATGCAAGCGATGCGAGTAATAAAAGCTATTCTTCCGAGCTACTTATGTAATCATAAAATCCGGATAATGCGGTTGCCTTTCCCTGATATTCAATGCCATATTACAAACGTATGAAAAAGAGTGGTTATCTGCTTCCATCATATTGCCGATAACCGAAGTTTTCCTACATTTGCAGAAAGAGACATCGAAAGTGGCTTGTTAAGGAGCCTATAATATGCATTGAAAGAGAAAAATCAGAAGGGCTTTAATCATTAAGATATAGCGAAGTGAAACCGGGGAAAAAAGATATGGATGAACAAATCTTTTCGGAGATATACGTCAACTACTATTCACGTATGTTGCGCTTTGCCTCTGTGTATTTGATTAATAAGGAAGATGCGGAAAACATCGTTCAGGACATTTTTACCTATTTATGGGGAAATCGCTCGTTGCTTAAAGAAGTCAGGCAGTTGCAGGCTTTCCTGTTCATGCTGGTGAAACGGCGTTGCATCGATTTCCTGCGTTTAAAAATAAACAGTCTGGCTTCTATCGGTTCTCTCGGCGAAATAGAGAATCGCGAGCTGGAGTACAAGTTATATTCTTTAGAGACTCTTGATGAAGACAATGTTACCGATGAAGAAATGCAACGTATGCTGCATAAAGCCATTGGACAGTTGCCCGAGAAATGCCGTTACATTTTTATCCAAGCCAAAATCAATCATAAGAAGTACCGGGAAATAGCGGACGAGACCGGACTCTCCATACAGACCATTAAAAACCAGATGACAATAGCGATTGGCAAACTGCAAACGGAATTGAGGAAACTTCTGCCTTTTCTGACATTCGTTTTTGGTAAGTGCCTGTGTTCCTGAAATAATGTGAGCTTGCTATAAAAGTTGGCTTATCATAGTCTGCCTGCTGTTTGGGCTGTTCACATCAATGGCGGATTTCCTTTCCGAGAAATAACATGCTGCCATCTATCTTTCGGTGTCCTGTTTCGTCATAATCCTGTTTTGTTAAGAATTAATACGATATGTTTTTTGAAGGGTACCCCTTGCGAGAGATATCTGTAGACGGGCTTTAGTGGAGATATATCTCCACCGTGCTGGATGTATATGCGGAGTGCGTTGCATCTATATTTCCAGTAAAGAGCATCTGTATAGTGAGTCGGGGAGGAGAGGAGAATCTTTCAGGAGGTAAAATTTTTTCCTTATATATAGCTTTTCTTTTTATACTTTGCGTTGTCCGGTAACAATTTGTGTTTCTCTTTCCTCTATAAAAAAAATCTTTTCCTTTTGGTACTTTTTGCCCGTTTCTTCGTCTTCTCTGTAAAGAACAGAAAATGGAAATGAGAGATTTGCTGACCAAATACTTTACAGGAGACATCACCGAAGAAGAAAAAAAAACACTTTTCCGTGAGTTGGGCCGTGACGATGAGCTGAAGAAAGACTTCTGCGCCATGCAGAACATATTGGCTTTGGCAGAGGCTCTGCCCGAAGAGAATGATGAATCCGCGGGAGCCGACAGTTACAGAAGCTTTGCCGCCCGACTGAAAAAGCGGAGAATGAAACAGCTTTTCCTGCATGCGTGGCGTTATGCGGCCGTTGTCTGCCTGGTGGCCGCTTCGGCCTATTTCCTGACCCTGCACTGGGTGAACAAAGAGCGAAACCTGCAATTCACCGAAATATCCGCACCGAGCGGACAGCGTGTAAAGGTGACCTTGCCCGATGGAACAACCGCTTGGATAGGCCCTTGCAGCACGCTGCGCTATGCCAACTCCTTCAACCGTGAAACCCGTAACGTGGAGTTGAGCGGCTCTACTTATTTTGATGTCGCCCACAATCCGGACAAACCGTTCAGAGTATCTACCGGTCGCTATATGATTACCGTTCTGGGCACGCGCTTCAATGCGATGGCCTATCCGGAGAACGAACACTTTGAGGTGGATTTGATAGAGGGTTCGGTTCAAATAGACAACCTGTCGGATGACACAGACCGGTTGGTGCTGAAGCCGCTGGAACAAGCCATCATCAAGAACAATCGTCTATATAAGAAAATATCCAACTTCGATAATGAAGAGTACCTGAAGAATGGGGTGGTACATTTCAAACGTTGCCTGCTGGGCGAGGTCTTGAAAAAAGTCTCTCTCTGGCAAGGTGTCGGACTCACCATCGACAGCGAAGTGGATGTAAACTATCCGGTGACCGGAAAAATCAGGCAAAGCGACTCTCTGGAAAGTATATTGAGAGCCTTGCAGTCCGTCGTCAGGTTCCACTATGAAATCATTGATGAGAAACATATAAGAATCTATCGTTAACCCTTAAATCTATATTTGCCTATGATTGAATAAAGAAGAATATAAAAAAGAGAGGGAAACAATGCGCCAACATTGCTTCCCTCGGGATAGAGGCTCAAAACCTTATTCTGTTGGGAAATCAACTAAAGTAGTGAACCTTAAACACAAAGGTATGAAAAAAAATAGACTTCATTCTGATTTAGTGTGTAAACAAACTAAATCAAACATAAACTTTCAGAAAACAAAAATCATCTTTTTATTTATCGTTTGCCTGTTCATGCAGATCCGGTTCGTTTCGGTGCAAGCACAGAACAGCCAAGTGCGCTTGAAGGTAGGGCAGACCACCGTAAAGCAAATCATGTCCGAGGTGGAAAAGCAAACAGATTATCTGTTTGTATATAGCGAATCCGAAGTGAACGTCGACGGTGTCGTGACGGTGAAAAAAGAAAAGCAGGAAATCACAGACTTGCTGAATCTGCTAAGCGCCCACGGACTTTCTTACAGTTTTTCCGATAATTACATTACACTGCATAAGAAAGCTGCCGGCAAGAGCGGCAAAGAATCGGGCAGACAAGTGAAGGTCTCCGGTAAAGTGGTGGACTCTTCCGGAGAACCTGTGATCGGTGCCAATGTCACGGTGAAAGGTAATCCTGCTCAGGGCACGATAACCAATGCGAATGGAGAATTTGAATTGGTGGTGCATACAGGAGAAGTGCTGCAAGTCAGCTACATCGGATTCCGGAATCAGGAAATCAGAGTGAACGACGGTTCCGCACTGAAGGTTCAGATGCAAGAAGACACGAAACTGCTGAATGAAGTGGTGGTGACCGCTTTGGGTATCAAGCGTGAGGAAAAAGCCCTCGGATATGCGGTTCAGAAAGTACAAGGCGACAAACTGGCTACGGTGAAGGTGGTGGATGTAGGCACATCGCTTACTGGAAAAATCGCGGGTTTGAATGTGCAGAACAGCACCGAGTTCAATCAGGCACCCACCTTGCTGTTGCGTGGCGAGACCCCGTTGCTGGTCATTGACGGAGTGCCTTATAAGAACATGAGCTTGCGCGATGTTCCGGCGGATGACATCGAGACCGTCGACGTGCTGAAAGGAGCAACGGCCGCCGCACTGTATGGAGAGCGTGGTGGAGTAGGAGTAATTATGATCACGACCAAGAAAAGTAAAGAAGAAGGACTGCATGTAAGCATCAACAGCAGCACCATGTTTCAGGCAGGATACTTGAAGTTGCCTGAGGTGCAATCGGGTTATAGCTCCGGAGAAGGTGGGAAATACAATCACTATGACTTTGTCTGGGGCGATAAGCTCGACATTGGCCGCACGGCCGAGCAGTGGAATCCGCAGACCCATCAGTTCGAAGTGATGCCGCTAACGTCCAGAGGAAAGAATAACTTCAAGAACTTTTTGGAGACCGGATTTATCACGAACAACAACGTAAGCATCAGCCAAAAAGGAAAATATGGCAGTGTGAGAGCTTCGTTGACCCATGTCTACAACAAAGGGCAATATCCAAATACGAAATTGAATAAGATTACCTACTCTGTATCGGGAGACATGAAATGGAACAAGTTCTCGCTCGATGGCGGAATCAGCTTCAACAAGCGTTTCTTCCCGCAGAATTACGGTACGGGATATGGTAAGGGAGGATATCTGTATAACCTGCTGGTGTGGACCGGACCCGACTATGACTTGCGCGAATTCAAGGATTATTGGGCCAAGAAAGACGAACAACAGAACTGGATGTATTCCGGCTGGTATGACAATCCTTACTTTGTGGCAAACGAGGTGCTTCGTTCCAGCGACTATTCCATCACAAACGGCTATATGAACGTAGGATATGAGTTCACCCCTTGGTTGCGGGCAAACTTGCGTTCGGGTATAGATGTGTATAGCGAAAGAAAAACATGGCGCAATCCCAAGTCGGCCAATTCGGGTTGGGACAAGAACGGTTACTTTGAAATAGAGTGCGACGGCGGTTTGAGTATGAACCACGACCTGATGCTGACGGCCAACCATAAATTCGGTGATTTCAGCGTAGAAGGTATTGCCGGCGGAACATTGTACTATTATCAGGACGACATGCTGCAAAGCCAGACGGCCGGCGGATTGACCATCCCGGGCTATTACTCGTTGAAGGCTTCCGTGAATAAGGCCACGACCTCAAGCAACTATAAGCGCAAGCAGGTGAACAGTTTGTACGGACGTTTCTCTGCTTCATGGAAGAGTACCTTGTACCTTGATGTAACGGCTCGTAACGACTGGTCGTCTACCTTGCCTTCCGAGACACGTTCTTACTTCTATCCTTCTCTTTCGGGAAGCGCCATCTTGTCCGAATTCATCCATCTGCCCCAATGGATGTCTTTCTGGAAAGTGCGTGGTTCGTGGACGCAAACCAAGAAGGATGTGGATATCTATGAAATAAACAATGTGTATAGCATTACAACCGATGCTTGGGACAATCTCTCCGCAGCAACTTATCCCACTTCCATCCGTGGCACTCTGATACGTCCTACCGCAACCCGCTCATGGGAAGTAGGTACGGCTCTTAACTTCTTGAATAACAGGCTGCGTGTAGATTTTGCCTATTACAATACGTTGAAGTATAACCTTACCCGCAGTGCTACTGTCAGCGAGGCTTCCGGCTTCTCGGGCACGATGATTAATTATGGTGAAGAGCAAGAACGCCGTGGTGTGGAACTCACTCTCACCGGTGACATCATCAAAACCTCCGACTGGGAATGGAGTGCAACCTTCAACTGGGCACGCGACCGCTATTACTATGCGAAGGTAGACGAAACCTATTCCGAACAAAGACCGTGGGTAGCAGCAGGAAACCGTTATGACGCCTTTACGTTGAAAGACTGGGAACGTGACCCGGAGGGAAATATCGTTCACGTAAATGGCTTGCCGAAGAAGAGCGAATACCAATCCGTAGTCGGCTATAAGTCTCCCGACTGGATATGGGGAATCATCAACACAATCAAATATAAAGCGTTTACCTTGAACTTCTCCATCGACGGACGTGTGGGAGGCGTTGCTTACAATATGATGGAACAGGCTCTGTGGAATACCGGTGCGCATCCCGACAGCGACAATCAGTGGCGTTATGAGGAGGTGGTGAATGGGAAAAAAACTTTTATCGGCAAGGGTGTCAAGGTGGTTTCCGGAACGGTGGAATATGATGTGGACGGAAATATCGTGAAGGATAGCCGGACTTTTGCTCCCAATGACGTTCCCGTTTCTTATGAAACTTATATAGGACGTTTTTATCCGAATGCGTATTATCCGGTTTATCAGACAGTTCAGGATCAGACTTTTATTAAGCTCCGCGACCTCTCCATTACGTACGAAATGCCTAAGAGCATTTGCGACAAATTCAGACTGACGGGTATGCAGCTGGGTCTTGTGGGGCAGAACTTGTTGATTTGGACGAAAGACTTTAAGTTCTCCGACCCCGATCAGGCAAGCGAGAATCTGAACTCTCCTTCCATTCGCTACATAGGATTTAATGTCAAGTTGAACTTCTAAACCAATGATAACAATGAAAACGATATATAAAGCATTAATTGGCATTGTGCTGGCAAGCGGACTACTCTCTTCTTGCAGCAACTTTGATGAATTGAATACTAATCCCGACTCACCCACCACCGTAACGCCTACGATGTTGGCCACGAAGTTGATTCTCGCTACGGCTACTCCCTCTTATAGCAAGGCTTTCTTCCACAGCAGTTTCTTGATGAAGGAACTGGCATGGGGCGAAGGTCCCAGCGACTATCACTACAATAAGATGGGGCGTTCTTCCTTTTCAGGCTACACGAGGTTAATCAATGGTGTTAAGATGGTGGAGTTGGCGCAGGGACAGAATGTAAAGGCATATCAGGCTCTGAATAAATTCGTAAAGGCTTTTACCATCTACTACATCTCCATGGAGATGGGTGATGTTCCTTATAGCGATGCGTTGCAGGGAGAAGCGGGAAACGTTACGCCGCGCTACGACACCCAGAAGCAAGTAATGATGCAGGTCTTGGACGATTTGGAAGAGGCGTATGATCTGTTCGGCCAAGCCGATAACTTCACGGGCGACCCTATCTTAAAGGGAAATACGGAGAAATGGCAGAAAGTGGTAGCCTCTTTCGAGTTAAAGGTGTTGATGAGCCTTTCGAGAGTGGCCGGAGATGCCGATCTGAAAGTAAAGGAACGTTTTGCGCGTGTCGTTTCGGGAAAGAAGATACTTGCTTCGAACGAAGATAACTACCAGTTGGTGTTCTCCGACAAGAAGGGGCAGCGTTATCCCATATTTAAAGACGATTTCAACTGGTATATGTATCCCATATTGTCCACAACGATTGTCGATGTCATGAAGAAGAACCGGGATTATCGCTTGTTCTATATCGCCGAACCTGCCGAAGCCAAAATCAAAGAAGGCCTTTCCCCGGCTGATTGGGAGGCGTATTTGGGCGTTAATCCGTCTTTGACGTTCGACTTGATAACCAAGTCATACAGCACCGGAGCATATTGTAATTTGAATCTTCGATACAAGGACAATCCGGCCGGAGAACCGTTCATCACGATAGGTTATGCCGATCAATGTTTCATCTTGGCCGAGGCAGCCGTTCGTGGTTGGATTTCGGGCAGTGCCGATGCTTATTATAAGAAAGGTATCGAAGCCGGTATGCGTTTTATTGCCGGTTGCACGGATGCCAAATATGCTCATGGGCGTGTGATTACCGATGAGGTGATTGCCGACTTTCTGCAAAATCCGGATATTCAGTTGAACCAAGGAGCGGAAGGTGGAATAGAGATGATTCTTACACAGCGCTACTTGACGGGATTCATGCATGCCCCGTGGAATAGCTACTACGAATATCGTCGTACGGGCTATCCTAAGCTGCCGATTAATCCTGAAACTTCCTTGAATGAAATCAAGGACCAACTTCCGCTGCGCTGGATGTATCCCGAAAGCGAATCGCAGTATAACAAAGCAAACCTGCAAGAGGCTTTGCAGCGTCAATTCAACGGGACTGACGACTGTAACAAGAATATGTGGATTCTTCAATAGGTAGTTTTATATATGATGGGACCTCTCGTCCGATATACAGAGAAGTCCCATCCTTTTTTGCTTGAATAAAAGAAATACTCATGAAAAAACAAATCTTATTGGCAACGCTGTTTACTGCCCTGCTTTTGGCTTCCTGTGCGAAACGTGAAACTTGCGCAACCGTTCGGCTGATACCGGCTGCGGACTCCGTCTCTGTTCCGGGGGGTAGTCTGGATTTGAATTCGCTGCACACAGTCAGCGCTCCCGAACAGTGGGAAGCCGTGTCTTCATTGTTCATCAAGGATGTGGACAGCCGGCTTGGGAAGAAGCTGGACTTTACTCATTCCGGTGCCGATATACAGATTTCATACCGGAGGGATATGGCAGAAGAGGCTTATCTGCTGGAAGTCCGGAAAGGGAAGATCGTCATCTCCGCCAGCAATGAAAGGGGAGTGATACATGCCTTTGTTACTTTGCAGCAGCTGATGATGCAGGCAGATAACGGGCGCATTCCGTTGCTTACCATACAAGATAAACCGAGATTTGAATACAGAGGGGTGATGTTGGATTGCAGCCGCCATTTCTGGACAGTGGCTGAATTGAAAGAAACCATCGACCAACTCTCTTTTTTCAAGCTGAATGTACTTCATCTTCATCTTACCGATAACCAAGCATGGCGACTGGCTGTCGATAAATATCCTGATTTGGTGGTTAAAGGAACTCATTATCCTGATTTCCCATCTTTGTCGGGCAACCATTATTCCAAGAAAGACCTGAAAGAGCTGGTAGCTTATGCGGCACTTCGCGGTGTTGAGATTATTCCCGAAGTGGATATGCCCGGTCATTGCCTTTCGTTGTTGGCTGCCATGCCCGAACTTTCGTGCCTCGACGGCCCTTTTGAACCTTATCCGGACGAACGGGAGCAAGACAAGCGCAAGCGCACATGGCAGAATATGCTGTGCATCGGCAATGAGAAGGTCTATGCCGTGGCGGATGATATCATTGGCGAATTATGCAACATATTCGCTTCGCCCTACATTCACATGGGAGGTGATGAAGTGGCCACAATGAATTGGGCGCAATGCCCTAAATGTAAGACTCTCTTTCGCAAGGAAGGTATGAAGGAACTTTCCGAGTTGCAGGATTACTTTACGCGGAAGGTCAGCCTGATGGTGCGGAAAAGAGGACGTAGAATGATAGGCTGGGATGAAATAAACGACAGAGGCGCAGCGGACAAAAGCGATATGCTCACCGTTTGGCAAGGCAATGGCCATAAGCGGCAGCGAAAAGCGGTGGAAGATAGCCTGTCGGTCATCATCTGTCCTAACGATCCGTGCTATTTCGACTATGGATATGCCAGAAATCCCACAGCCAAGGTATATGCTTGGGAACCTGTCAGCCCTGACATCGCTCCCGACAGAACACATCTTGTTAAAGGTGGGCAGGCATGCTTGTGGACTGAATTTGTCACTACTCAAAGCGAGGTGGAGCATATGCTCTATCCGAGGCTCTGCGCCCTTGCGGAAGTATTGTGGGTTCGGCAGGAAAAGAAAGATTGGGCTTCCATGATTCAACGAATCAAGTCTTTTGATAACATTTTCAAGACACTTCATATCGATTACTATGCGGGTGAATCGGAGCAGAAACGATGGTTCGTTCCGGGAGACACGCTTCCGCCATTGGCTGTGCCGGCTAAAATCGAGACGAGCATGGCTTCCATTAAACAATATCCACCCGAATATGCTTTCGATGGCGATACGCTCTCTTTCTTTGCCACTCCTTATTCCTTGATAAAAGGTGATTATTTTATGGTCGTTACAGAGCAACTGCGACTCATCGAGGATATTCGGATTTTGTGCGACATGTCTAAAGAATATCCGACCAATGCCGACATACTCATCAGTGCCGACGGGCAGGAATTCAGGAAAGTGGGAAGCTTTACTAAAGAAGGTAAAGCGGAAGTGAAGATGGAACCCTCACCGGTGAAAGCGGTGAAAATAGTGCTTACCGCTACTCATATGGCTCGTTTGTCTATCCGGGAAATCATATTGAAAGAATCCTCTGTTCAAAAACAATAAAATAATAATAAAGACAATGAAACACAGATATATCTTATTGTTGGTTGCCATCATCACCTTCAGTCCTCTCCTTGCCAAAGACATACTGGTTGAAGCGGAAAGCTTCGAGCAGAAAGGAGGATGGGCAGTCGACCAGCAATTTATGGATCTGATGGGGTCTCCCTATCTGATAGCTCATGGAATGGGAACTCCCGTTGCAGATGCTGTCACCGAGATAACAATCCCGGAAGCGGGCACATACCATGTCTATGTGCGTACCTACAACTGGACATCTCCGTGGCATCGTGGCGAAGGGCCGGGAAAGTTCGTGCTGAGAATCGGGAACAAAAAACTGAACACCGTGCTGGGCACGAAAGGAACGGCGTGGATGTGGCAATCTGCCGGCAGTGTCAAACTCCGTGCGGGAAAGACAAAGCTTGCCATACACGATTTGAGCGGGTTTGACGGACGGTGCGATGCTATCTACCTCACTACCGAGAAAGAACCGGTGCTTCCTGAAACTGCGGAAGAGTTGGCTGCCTTCAGGCGTAGCAAACTGCATCTTCCTTCCGAAGTGCCTGTGGCAGGGCAGTATGACCTTGTTGTGGTAGGAGCCGGAATAGCCGGGATGTCGGCTGCTGTGTCGGCAGCCCGTTTGGGATGCAAGGTGGCATTGATTAACGATCGTCCTGTTGTGGGAGGCAACAATAGCTCCGAGATACGCGTGCATTTAGGAGGGAATATCGAAATAGGCAAATACAAGGAATTGGGAGGTTTACAAAAAGAATTCGGCCCGTCAAGAGGAGGGAATGCCCAACCTGCCGAAATTTATGAAGACGCAAAGAAAATGGAGTGGTTGTCGGGAGAGGACAATCTGGCCTTGTTTATCAACTGCCGTGTTGTTGCTGTGGAGAAAGAAGGTGACCGGATTGTTTCCGTCATCGGCAGGCACATAGAGACAGGAAAAGAGATGAAGTTCGTTGCCCCTCTGTTCGTCGATTGCACAGGCGATGGTACGGTCGGTTATCTGGTAGGGGCACATTACCGGATGGGGCGCGAAGGAAAAGATGAGTTTGGAGAGAGCAGAGCTCCCGATAAATCGGATCTGCTCACGATGGGGGCATCCGTACAATGGTATTCGACTGAAACCGATAAACCTGCTGCTTTTCCGGATTTTAATTACGGAGTAACCTTCGACGACTGGACTTGCGAAAAGGTAACTCTCGGCGAGTGGACATGGGAGACCGGTATGAACAAACATCAGATCTACGATTTCGAGCAGATCCGCGATTACGGCATGTTGGTGATTTATGCCAATTGGAGTTATTTGAAAAACCGGCTGAAGGATAATGCCCCCTTTCGCAACAGGCGTCTGGGGTGGGTGGCCTATGTGGCCGGGAAAAGAGAGTCGCGCCGGCTGTTGGGCGACTACATCCTGAAAGAGGGAGACATGACGAAGCATGTGGTCCATGAAGACGCTTCGTTCACCGCATCGTGGAGCATTGACCTGCATTCGCCCGATCCGGAGAATGGCAGGAACTTTCCGGGAAACGAGTTCAAGGCAGTCACCGAGCATACGCTTATCTACCCTTACGAAGTGCCATACCGTTGTCTCTACTCGCGCAATGTAGCGAATCTGTTTATGGCAGGGAGGAATATCAGCGTTACGCATGTGGCTTTGGGCTCGGTTCGGGTGATGCGCACCACGGGCATGATGGGCGAAGTAGTAGGGATGGCGGCTTCGCTATGCAAGAAATACAATGTGGGTCCGCGCGGCATTTATTGGCATCATCTCGAAGAGCTGAAAGCGCTCATGCAAAAAGGGGTGAACCGGAAAGGATTGCCCAATAACCAGCGATACAATGAAGCCGGAATGTTGAATGAACGGCCTATGATTCAATAATCTTAAAGAATATGCAGTATGAAAAAAATTATCGAACTCTTCTTTTTGTGTTGTGCAATGGCAAATAGCATCACGATGCTTGCCCAACAACCCGATTTGCGTTTCCGCTCGGACAAGAAATTCAAGATTGTGCAGTTCACTGATATACACTGGGTGCCTGGCAATCCTGCTTCGGAAGATGCGTATGCGTGCATGAATGCCGTATTGGATACCGAGAAACCCAATTTGGTTGTTTATACGGGCGATCTGGTCTATGGCAAACCTGCCGCAGAAGCCCTGCAAAGATGCTTAAAGCCTGCCGTAGACCGTAAAATACCGTTTGCCGTGACTTGGGGAAACCATGACGACGAGCAGGACTTGAACCGACAGGCGCTTTTTGATGAAATAAAAGACCTGCCCGGCAACTGTACCGCCCGGACGGAGGGCTTGACAGGGATAACCAATTATATTTTACCGTTGAAATCGTCAGCCGGTAACACCACTTCTTTCCTCTTGTATGTCTTTGACAGCAATGCATATACCCAGTTGCCCAATGCCAAAGGTTATGCAGGTATACAACCGGATCAGGTGCAGTGGTATATCGAGAGGAGCAAGGCGTATACAAAAGCCAATGGGGGTACTCCCTATCCGGCTATGGCGTTTTTCCACATTCCCTTTCCGGAATACAATGAAGCTGCACAGAACGAAAATACAAGCCTGACGGGTACACGCAAAGAACGGGCTTGTTCCTCTTCATTGAACTACGGTTTGTTTGCTTCCATGCTTCAGTGTGGCGACGTGATGGCCACATTCGTAGGACACGACCATATCAACGACTATGCGGCGAACTGGAAAAACATACTGCTGTGCTACGGACGTTTCACGGGAGGCGATACCGTCTATTGCAACATTCCCGGAGGCAACGGCGCACGGGTCATCGAACTGACGGAAGGCGTGCGGAGTTTTACTACATGGATTCGCCTGCACGATGGTAAGGTCATCCATAGAATAAACTACCCGGAAGATTATGCTCCATATAAAAGCAAATAGGTTCAAGTAGTACGTCTGGAAAAAGTTTTTTACGGTTTTTTGCTCCTAAATCTTGGACTTATTATTATTTGTCCTCTTTTTTCCTTATTTTCGCGGCATTACCTTATAAAACTATCATTTATGAACAAAACGTCCTATTTCCTGCTGTCTCTTTTTTTATTGTCGTCCGTCTTGTCTGTTTCGGCCAAGAAGCATCCGGCTATGGGCGATCTGACACTTCGTGTATTTGATAAGACACCCGTTTGTTTCCGTCCCGATAGCTTGAAAGGCTATAACGAACCGGATGCCGACGGAGTGATACGTCTGGTGAACGGGCGCATCATCCTGAAGAAAATCCATTTGCCCTCTTATCGGCGCAACGTCAGGCTGACGGCAACCGTGAGCGTGGAGTCCAACGGTGACCGTTGGGACAAGACCGGTTCGTGCTTCGTATTGCCCAAGGAGTCGGTCATCAACATGTTGGGTATAGCGCGCGACGAACAACGTTATCCGGAGACGGATACCGCCCGTGTGGAGTCGTTCAAAGGCATAGTCTCTGCTGACGGTTATCGTCCTGCCGTAGAACTGATGCGCTTCATGACACCTTTCGGCGTAGGCTTTTACAGTGGTGGCGACGATGAAAAGGCATCATTGCGCAGGCCGGTCTATATAGACGGATGGGCACCCAAGGTGGAGTGGACGCAGGATATTACGGATCGTTACTCCTGTTTGGAAGGCGATGTATATGTGGGAATCCTCATCGACACATGGACTGCCGAGGGGTATGTGGCTTCTTTGACGCTGGAAGTGAAAGAGTCGGCCGTTCCGGAGGATGCTTTGCTCCGTACACGGGTGTTGCCGCTCATCAATACCGTGCCATACGTGGGGCAGTCGTTGCCCGACCTGTTTGCCCGTCGCGGCGTGACGGTAGATGCCGAGGTGCCTGCAAAGGCGAAGAACCTGCGTCTGCAATACATCACCACCGGGCATGGCGGACATTCGGGCGGCGATGAGTTTACGCAGCAACTCAATATCGTGAAGGCAGACGGGGATACCGTCATCCATTTTGTGCCTTGGCGCACGGATTGCGCTTCCTTCCGTCGTTTCAATCCCACGTCGGGCGTTTGGCTGGTGAAGCGCAAGGCGGCCTATATAGGCGAGAAGGGGTATGAGATGAAAGAGATAGAAGAACCGCTTGCCTCGTCCGACCTGTCGCGTTCCAACTGGTGTCCCGGTTCGGACGTGTGGCCGGCAACGGTATGCCTGAAGCATCTGAAGCCGGGCATCCATACCTTCACTTTCAGCATTCCGCACGCACAACCCGCCAAGGGCGATGAATTGAACCATTGGCTGGTTTCGGCCTATTTGGTTTGGGAAGAATAGGTGCCCCTTTGCGTTCAATCCTCGAACATGCGGCTGCGTGCCAACAGGCAGGCGCCCACTACTCCCGCCCGTTCTCTCAGTTTGGAGGCGGTCACGATGGAGTCTTTGTTCACCAGATTCAGCGAGTATTTCTTGATGGCGGTTTTGATGGGCTGTATGAGGTAGTCGTCGGCCAGCGACAAGGTTCCGCCTATGATAACCATCTCCGGATTGAACAGATTAATCAGTCCGGCGATGTGTTTGCCAAGCTCTTGCCCTATCTCTTCGATGATTTCGATGCAGAGCATATCTTCCTTGTTCACCGCCTCGATAATCTCGTCGAGCGTCAATGGCAATTCTTTGGAAGCGACGCGGCTGGACAGGATGGACTTCTCGTTTTTCCCGATACGTTCAAGCAGTATGCGGTGCATGGCCACCCCGGAGGCTTGTGTTTCCAGACAGCCTTTTTTGCCGCAATGACACAGAATCTCGTTGTCGAAGGCGTGTATGTGGCCGAACTCTCCGGAGAAACCCGACTTTCCGTTATAAATCTTTCCGTCGATGATGATGCCGATGCCCAGTCCCCAACTGACGTTGACGAAGATGACGTTTTTCTCGCCCTTCACGCATCCTTGCAGAAATTCGCCGTAGGTCATGGCGCGCGTGTCGTTGTCGATGCATACTTGGAAGCCGAGCTTCTCGGTCAGGATTTCGGCTAACGGGCGTTCGGAGAAGTTGAATTGGCTGAAGCTGTAGCCCGATTCGGGATTGACACGCCCTGATATGTTGATGTTGATATTCAGAATCTTTCCGGTATCGATGCTTGTTTTGGAAATGAATTTGCTGATGAGGCGGCACAACTCTTCCAATGCTTCGGGCGTGTTCTCAAAACGATAGGGGATGCCCATCTTTTGTTCCACCATATCTCCCTTGAAATTGATGATACCGATGTTGACGGAGAATTTTTTGATGTCTACCCCGATGAAGTAGCCCGATGCGGGATTCAGTCCGTAGAGGCTGGGGTGGCGTCCGCCGCTTGTTTCCAGTTTGCCGTAATCGTTGATGTAGCCTTCCTCGCACATTTCGCTGATGAACTTCGTGACGGTAGGCACACTGAGTCCCAACTCTTTTGAAAGGTCGGTAATCGTCGCGCTCCCGTTATAAATATAGTATTTGACGAACTTCTTCTTGATGAGCGCGTTTTTACTGCCCAATTCTATCTCCTTTAAAAGCTGTTGATGCATAATTCTTCTTTTTTCTGTTTGATTACTGGAATATTGCAAAAATACTATTTTTCCGTCAATTCTAAAAACTTTCTGTATTGTTTTATTAAAGAAGAGGTCTGCGATTAAATATTTTATATATTTGTGCCACATTATAAATTCTCTAAATTAAGAAAGACGAATGATTGTTTCTAATTTGCAAAACAGCAGTCGGATAGAAGGACTTCATCCGTTGTTCCCCCGACTTTTCGAGTATGTGAAAACACACGACTTGCTTCATGCCCCTTTGGGTAGGATTGAGATAGACGGCGACAATCTGTTTATCAATAATGTGAATCCCGCATGTGTGTCTCAGGAGCAACAACCGCTTGAGGCCCATCGTGTTTATATCGACGTGCATATATTGCTGGAAGGTGCCGAACGGATTGGTTGGAAGGCTTTGGAGGATGTGGCCGACGAAAAGCAGCCGTATGCAGAGGAGGGCGACTGTGCACTCTATGGCGACGTGCCTTCCGCCTTTGTCGACCTCAAACCCGGCGAGTTTCTTATTGTCTATCCCGAAGACCCGCATGCCCCCCTGATTGGAACAGGGAAGATTCGCAAGCTCATTGCGAAGGTGAAGCTCTGATCTTGGCGGAAACGTTTTTTAAAAGTCTTTTTCATATTCGGTTTGTCCTGATTTTTCAATATATCTTCTGATTTCGTAACAGCCTTGTAATCAAAAGGTTATCGGGAGGATGTATCAGTCGTATACTGAAGTACCATCAGTCGTATACTTAAGGTGCTTCAGTATACGACTGATGCCCCTTAAGTATAGGACTGTGTCCGAAAGGGTTTTTATTGTAATAAATTTTTCAAGCATCCGTTCTGTCTCGAAGCTAAAAACGGCATGGACTTTCGCGTCTGTTGGAATGCTGTCTCTTGGTTGTTTAGAAAAGGTCGAGCTATTTAATTAAATATTTTATCAAACCCTGCGGTTGTTATTGAAAATATTTATATATTTGTCCCGTTGATATAATCTATGCGAATATAAAACATCTACACATGAAGAATAAAAATGTATATCCGTGGGTGGTAGTCGGTTTGTTGTGGGTAGTGGCGTTGCTCAACTACATGGATCGGCAAATGCTTTCCACCATGCAGGAAGCTATGAAGGCAGATATTGCGGAGTTGAACAAAGCAGAGGCTTTTGGAGCGCTGATGGCGATTTTCCTCTGGATTTATGGCTTTTTAAGTCCCGTGGCAGGTATGATTGCCGACCGCGTAAATCGCAAGTGGTTGGTGGTGGGCAGCTTGTTCGTATGGTCGGCTGTCACTTCGCTGATGGGATATGCCGACAGCTTCGGGGAACTCTACTGGCTGCGTGCGCTGATGGGCGTCAGCGAGGCGCTTTATATACCTGCGGCACTTTCGTTGATTGCCGATTGGCATCAGGGCAAGTCTCGTTCGCTGGCCATCGGCATACACATGACGGGATTGTACGTAGGGCAGGCCATCGGAGGTTTTGGCGCAACGATTGCGGCGCTGTTCTCGTGGCATACCACGTTTCATTGGTTCGGTTTCATCGGCATGGGCTATTCGTTAGTGCTGATGCTGGCGTTGCGCGAAAACCCTGTGCACGTCGAGAAGAAGCCGACGGATGCGCCGGTAGTCGCGAAACCTTCGTTGTTGGGCGGACTGGGCATGCTGTTTTCCATGTGGGCGTTTTGGATTATCTTGTTCTACTTCGCAGTTCCCAGTCTGCCGGGCTGGGCTACCAAGAATTGGCTGCCTACACTGTTTGCCGATAGTCTGGGCATTCCGATGTCCGAAGCCGGACCTATTTCCACCATTACCATAGCGGTGTCGTCCTTCGTCGGTGTCATCGTGGGCGGCATTCTGTCCGACCGTTGGGTGCAGAAGAATATCCGCGGACGCGTATATACGGGCGCCATCGGTTTGGGAATGACCATCCCCGCACTTGTTCTGCTGGGATTCGGACACAGCTTCGTGGCTGTGGTTGGCGCCGGATTGCTGTTCGGTGTGGGCTATGGCATTTTCGATGCCAACAACATGCCCATTCTTTGCCAGTTTGTGCCTGCCCGGCTTCGTGGCACGGCCTATGGCATCATGAACATGACGGGGGTCTTTGCCGGTGCTGCCGTGACGCAGTTGCTGGGCAAGTGGACCGACGGAGGAAGCTTGGGACAAGGCTTTGCCATGCTGGGTGGCGTGGTGCTGGTGGCCTTGGCGCTTCAGGTGCTTTTCTTACGCCCCACGACGGATAATATGGAATAAGACAGAGAGGTGAATTTTAATAGCTAACTTTATAAATAAAAGAATATGGAAAAAATCATTGGATTGATTGATGCGCCGTTTACTCCTTTTTACGAGAATGGTGAGGTGAACTACGAACCCATTGCGGCTTATGCCAAGATGCTGCACAAGAATGGGTTGCAGGGTGTATTTATCAACGGTTCTTCAGGCGAGGGCTATATGCTGACCGACGAAGAGCGCATGCGCTTGGCCGAGCGTTGGGTGGCCGAAGCCCCCGAAGGCTTCAAAGTGATTGTGCATGTGGGCAGCTGCTGCGTGAAGTCGAGCCGTGCCTTGGCCGAACATGCCGCTAAAATCGGTGCATGGGGCATCGGAGCCATGGCTCCTCCTTTCCCTAAGATAGGCCGCATCGAAGAGTTGGTGAAGTACATCGAAGAGATTGCTTCGGGCGCTCCCCAACTGCCGTTCTACTACTATCATATCCCGGCATTCAACGGTGCTTTCCTGCCGATGGTGAAGCTGCTGGAGGCCGTAGACGGCCGCGTGCCCAACTTTGCGGGCATCAAATATACGTTCGAGAGCATCTACGAATACAATCAATGCCGCATGTACAAGGGCGGTAAGTTCGATATGTTGCACGGACAGGACGAAACCATCCTGCCCAGCCTTGCCATGGGCGGTGCACAGGGCGGCATAGGCGGTACCACCAATTACAACGGCCGCGAACTGGTAGGCATCATCGAAGCATGGAAAGCCGGTGATTTGGAGACGGCGCGCGAACGCCAGAACTTCTCGCAGGAGGTGATTAACGTCATCTGCCGTTATCGCGGCAACATTGTCGGCGGTAAGCGCATCATGAAACTCATCGGCTTGGATTTGGGTAAAAACCGCACGCCTTTCCAGAACATGACCGACGAGGAAGAAACGCAGATGAAAGCCGAGCTGGAAGCCATCGGTTTCTTTGACCGTTGCAATAAATTCTAAAGTATGGATGATATGAATGTGACTGAATATTTAAAGGTCTGGGCAGACTCCTACAAGCACGACCTGACGGCCGATATCCTGCCTTTTTGGTTGGCCAACGGTCTCGACCGCAAGCATGGCGGTGTGTACACCTGCCTCGACCGCGAAGGACGGTTGATGGACAGCACCAAGTCGGTGTGGTTTCAAGGTCGCTTCGGTTTTGTGGCTGCTTATGCCTATAATCAGGTGGAACGCAACCCTGAGTGGCTGGAAGCGTCGAAGAGTTGCATCGACTTCATCGAGGCTTATTGCGCCGATGCCGACGGACACATGTATTTCGAAGTGGCTGCCGACGGCACTCCGTTGCGCAAGCGTCGTTATGTGTTCTCCGAGTGCTTTGCGGCGATAGCCATGTCCGAGTATGCCATTGCGTCGGGCGACAAACGCTATGCCGAAAAGGCACTTGAGCTGTTCAAACGGATTCAGAGGTTCCTTGCTACCCCCGGCTTTCTGGAACCCAAGTATCTGCCTGCTTTGCAAGCACGCGGACACTCCATCACCATGATTCTCATCAACACCGCTTCCCGCATCCGGGCAGCCATTGACGACCCTGTACTTAACACACAGATAGACGAATCGCTCGACGCCATCCGCCGCTACTTCATTCATCCCGAATTCAAGGCATTGCTCGAAATGGTAGGCCCTGAAGGAGAATTCATCGACACCTGCAACGGCCGCCTTATCAATCCCGGCCACTGCATCGAGACCGCTTGGTTCATCCTCGAAGAGGCTCGCCACCGCAACTGGGACAAGAGCCTGACCGACATGGCCCTGCAAATACTCGACTGGTCGTGGCAGTGGGGTTGGGACGAGCAATACGGTGGTATCATCAATTTCCGCGACTGCCGCAACCTGCCGGTGCAGGACTATTCGCAAGACATGAAATTCTGGTGGCCGCAGACCGAAGCCATCATAGCCACGCTCTATGCTTATCAGGCCACGAAGGACGAGAAGTATCTGGCCATGCACAAGCAAATCAGCGACTGGACCTATGCGCACTTCCCCGACCGGGAGCACGGAGAGTGGTACGGCTATCTGCATCGCGACGGCACGGTGGCACAACCTGCCAAAGGCAATATCTTTAAAGGGCCTTTCCACATTCCCCGCATGATGATTCGCAGTTATTCGTTGTGTAATGACATCTGTAACGATATTTACCATGAAAAATAAAAATCACTTGAACCTGTCCCTGGCTTCCTATGGCGAAGTCAGGGACTTGACTTACGATTTGGTCGTGCTGCCTTGGGGAGCCACCGAGCCTCACAATCTCCATCTGCCTTATCTGACCGATGCCATCTTGTCGCATGCCGTGGCGGTGGATGCCGCCGAGAAGGCTTTGCAGCAGTACGGAGTGCGTTGCATGGTGTTGCCTCCCGTCACGTTGGGCTCTCAGAATCCGGGACAGCGAAACCTCAAGTTCTGCATCCATGCCCGCTATGGAACGCAAAAGGCTGTGCTCGCCGATACGGTGGCCTCGCTTCATGCACAGGGCTTCCGCAAGCTTGTCATCATCAACGGGCACGGTGGCAACAATTTCAAGAACATGATTCGCGACTTGGCGGTGGACTATCCCGATTTTCTGATTGCAGTGAGTGACTGGTTTGCTGTGCTTCCTGCCAAAGACTATTTTGATAATCCCGGCGACCATGCCGACGAAATGGAAACTTCCGCCATGATGCATTATCATCCCGAATCAGTGGATTTGTCTGCGGCAGGTTCCGGCAATTATAAACCGTTTTCTTTGCCTGCCTTGCGTGAAAAGGTGGCTTGGATGCCGCGCGACTGGAGCCGGGCAACCGAAGATACGGGTATCGGCAATCCGTCGCTCTCCACTGCAGAGAAAGGGAGGAGATTTACACAAGCCGTTGCCGATAAATATGCCGAGCTGTTTGCCCAGTTGTCTCGCACACGTTTCCCTGAAGATTTTTACGAAACAGGCTCGCAGGAGCAATAATAAGGAGGAATTCCTCATGATGGGTAAGATTCACGCTTCCACCATTCTTTTTCTTGCGGTGTGTTTGTTTTCTGCTCGCGGACAAGAAAAGAACAGTCCGAGTTCCATAGACTCTGTATATGCCCCCGTGCGTGTCTCTTCCGTTCCCTCGGATGCGTACATCGGTTTGTCGATGCTCAAAAACGGAGAAATCAGACATTACAACTATGGTGAACAAGCCGATCCCGGCACTTTTTATCTCTCAAGTATGGATAAGGGTTTGACGTGGAAGAAGGTTCGATACACCCCCGACATGCTTTTCGGTGATGTGAGAAGCCCTCTTAGCGAGGAGTACATCCGGTTGTTTCATGCGGGAAGCATGGGTGTGTATTGCATACGTACGGACGGGGGGATAGAAGGAGACCGTACGTTGACAAAGGTGGCGAATACACAATCCATCATGCTGAAACCTCCCGTTTTTATACGCGGGGGTAAGCGCGTGGTGGTGGCTGCGCATGGCGACGTCTCGCCCAAAGGGTGCTATACGTACGTGTCGGACGATGACGGACGCACTTGGCGGCGTTCTAACATCGTGACAGCCCCCGATCATCGTCCCGGCGGATTCCACAAAGGCACGCGATGGAACCACGGGGCAGTGGAGCCTACGGTTGTGGAACTGAAAGACGGGAGGCTATGGATGTTGATGCGTACTGCCCAAGATCGTCACTACGAGGCTTTTTCTGAAGATGGAGGTCTGACGTGGGGAGAATCCTCTCCCTCTGCGTTCTACGGTACTATCACCATGCCCACCATCGGTCGGCTTGCCGATGGGCGTCTGCTCCTCTTTTGGTGCAATACCACCTCGCTGCCCGAACTGGCAACGGCCACCGGAATTTGGGATGACGTGTTCACCAATCGTGACGCAGCCCACGTGGCCATTTCGGAGGATGACGGAAAAACGTGGAAAGGCTTTCGCGAATTGCGTCTCAATCCGTATCGTAACGACCGTTATTATGCCAGTCATTCTACCGGAGTAGACCGCAGTGTGCATCAATCGCAATTCATAGAAGTGGCTCCCGGCAAGATATTGGTTGCCACAGGGCAACACCCCTCGCTGCGTGCCATGTATCTGTTCGACGTAAACTGGCTGTATGAGCGGGAACGCTCGGACGACTTCTCAAATGGGCTTGATGATTGGTGCGTTTTCAACTATATCAAAGGCATCAAGGGGCATTGCGCCTACGACCGTATGCCGGGTTGCAAACTTGAAGCCCATTCGGATAAAGAGGCCGGACAGGTGCTGCATATAAAATATGAAGCAGATACTTCCTTGGTGGCCGACAGTCGCGGTGCGGTCTGGAACTTCCCTGCAATGAAGCAAGGCGAATTTACTGCCCGCATCCGCATCCCTGAAAGGAGCGAGCAAGTCTCTCTGCTTCTCAACGATCGCTGGATGAATCCCTCGGACACGGTGGCACGGTATGAGTGCATGTATGAACTCAAGTTGAATCGCAAGGAGCTATGTATACGTGACGATGGATGGCACGAACTCTCCCTGCGCTGGGATTTGTCGCAAGGCGATTCTCATGCGCGGCTCTTTGTTGACGGAAAGAGAAACAGGTGTCTCATTCCTTTGAAGAATAAGACGTGCCACGGCATCAGCTACGTGCATTTCATTGCTTCGCCTGCGCCGGAGAATCCCGGTGTGTATGTGGATTGGGTAAAGGCGTGCGCCTCGCGTTAGCGAAAGAAGCCCAATCCCAACTCTATGAACTTCAAATTCCTGCTCTTTATGCTTGGAGTTGTGTCAAGCTTCTGCCCTGCCGGTGTATAAAACCATGCAGTCTTTATACTTTGCTTTTTAGTCCGGTCGAAACACAAATGTTCAAGGACGATATACTTATTCACATCATCGGAGCAATATCCGCATGAAATCCGCAGGGTGAAGCGGTTGTCTGTTGCATCTATCTCTTTGCAGAGCAGATTTATGTCTTCTTGCAGCCATTGCAGTTTTTCGCAATCGTTCAACTCGTATTGGCATACTTGGGGAATGATGCCTTGCTCTCCGATGAAGTTGGTGCAGATGAGTTTGGCATTTTTCTTAAAACTACCCTCTACTTTATCGAAGTTCACTTGCCGCCCGTTGCTGGCATAGCATGCGATACCGGAAATATAATCAAGCGCTACTTTTTCGTAGCTGATGGCCACCAGTAGGTTGTCTTCGTGAGTAAATTTGTAGACTTTCCAAAGAATGTTGGGGTGGAAAGACTCATGCGCCCAAGGCATTATGATTTCAATTTGCTTATCTTCCAGCCATGTCGGTGTTCCTTCTCCGTTCCATTCATTACTCACGTTGTTGTCAATGTAGAAATCTTCTTTGGAGCATCCTGCATTGCTTAGGCAGAAAGCCGCAAGTAGCAGATAAAAGAGTATTTTTTTCATTTTCATATAATTGATGATTAAAGGTTTATGTACAAAGATATGATTTTAATTCGTGAGAAGCAACAAAGCAGACAATAAATAAAGCTTTGGGTCTATATACTTACCTATAACGGTGTCGTTCCATGTATGAGATTTGCATCTTGTGCAGTGCGAGATACACATATTGTGCTTGTTAAGCCTCTTGTGTTCGAATATTAAGATGCGTGCACGTTGTTTGTCGGTATCTGCTTATATGATTTTGCAAGCAGTTTATATTATATTTTAAGATATGCTGGACTTACGTTATTTTTTTAATAAGAGTAGCGTGATTTATGTATTTTTTTATTTATTCTTTGATTATTTGAATATTTTGATTATCTTTGCGCTGTTAATGCAACTTTTTATGTTAATAGTTTTATTATACAATCACGATTTATATTAATTCCTTTTTTAATAATAATGTAAATACTATGGTGAAACAAGTGAAATCAGTTTGTGTGCTGTTGTTGGCGTTGACGGTGTCGTCGAGCGTAGCTTATGCAGCGACAGAAAGCGAAAATGCCCATGTGCAGGTGGTGCAACAGAGCGGTACTTGCAAGGGTGTGGTAGTTGATGCAACCGGCGAGACAGTGATTGGAGCGTCGGTGGTGGTGAAAGGAACGACCAATGGTACAATTACCGGATTGGACGGTGACTTCTCGTTGACAGGTGTAAAGAAAGGAGATGTGATTCAGGTTTCTTTCGTGGGATATGAAACGCAAGAGGTGGTTTGGAATGGAAATTCTACCCCCCCCCTCTGTATTGTGTTGAAAGACAGCTCTTTAGCTATTGATGAGGTAGTTGTTACCGCTTATGGTGGAAGACAGATTCGTTCAAAATTAACAAACTCTATTGCGAAAGTAGATAAAGGGACGTTGACTTCCGGTATGCATTCTAATCCGGCGCAAGCCTTGTCGGGTGCGGTGGCTGGTCTTCAGGTAAGACAGACCAGTGGTGACCCGGGTGCCACTCCTACGCTGATTCTGCGTGGTGGTACAAGCCTGGACGGTTCAGGCTCTCCGTTGGTGATTATTGACGGTGCACAACGTTCCTTGAGCGACATCAACCCTTCGGATATTGAGTCAATGGAGGTAATGAAAGATGCCGGTGCAACTGCTATTTATGGTGCTCGGGCTGCTAATGGTGTGATTTTGGTGACTACTAAACGCGGTAAGGCCGGAACAGGTAACATTAATGTCCGTGCCAAGTATGGCTTAAATTATTTCCACAATGCATATAATTTCTTGGGTGCAAAAGATTATATTTATTGGATGCGTATGGCATATAAAAATGCATCCAATGCTTATACGGACTCCAATGGCACCGCAAAAGGTTGGACAAACATGAATGCGTTGACACAAGCACAACCTTTCGGAACCGGTAATATTTATTTTAACGCCGATGGGACGCCTGCCGATGGAAATAAGGTGAATAACGCCAACTGGAGCGTTATGAAGTATTCCGATAATCTGGCTTTTTTGCTTAAAGAAGGATGGCAGACTATGGAAGACCCTGTGTATGGCGATAAACTGATTTTCAAAGAGTTTATGATGCAGGATGTGAATATCAATACACCAGCTTTCAGTCAAGATTATACCGTTGACTTTACGGGAGGTAATGACAAAGGCGCTTATTATGCCAGCTTAGGTTTCAATGACTCGGAGGGTAATGCCACGAAGAACTGGTACAAACGCTTCACCTTTACTTTTAATGGCGACTACAAAATCAAGCCGTGGCTGACTTCAAACTCTTCTTTTAATTATTCTCACAACACATGGTTCGGTTTGGTGGGTAATGTTGCAGTGCAACATTATTTCAGCCGTGTATTTTCTGTTCCACCTACATTCCGTGGCAAGAACCCTGATGGCGAGTGGCTGATTGGTGTACGTGGTACGGGAGATGCGAACGTGCAGACCTACATGGATGCTCAGCAGCGTGATAATAATACCGATAAGTTCACCATGACCCAGGCATTTACCATTGCTCTGATGAAAGGTCTGGACCTGAAACTGAGCGGTAGCTGGTATTACGAAGACACCAAACACGAGTTCTTTAATCGGGATTATATGACGGGCGTTAACCGTTGGTATCGCAACCGTTGGACTTACGACCACTATAACCGTACATTAAATCAAACTTATAACGCAGTGGCCACTTACAACAATACATTCAAGAAGCACAGCGTGAATGCTATGGGTGGCTTTGAATATTACTATCAGGAAAGAAAGGGTTTTGAAGCTTCCGGAGAAGGTGCTCCGACCGATTCGTTCCAAGACCTTTCGTTGACCGACCCCGAAAAGCGCAACATGGACTCTTGGCACTCACAAGATCGTATCATGTCTTTCTTTGGTAAGGTAGACTATGATTATGCAGGCAAATATCTGCTCTCGGCCGTAGTGCGTCAGGACGGCTATTCACGTTTGGCCAAAGATAACCGCTGGGGCTTCTTCCCGGGCATTTCTGCCGGTTGGATTATCGGTAAGGAAGAGTTCATGGAATCATGGAAGGATGTCATTTCATTCGCTAAGTTGCGTGCAAGCTACGGTGCCAACGGTAACTTGGATACAAACTATATCGGTTATTATACTGTGCAGGGTTCGTATGGAACGACCACCAACTATGATGGTAGCGGTGCTACGTTGATGACTCAACTGCCCAATCCCGGGCTTCGTTGGGAAAAATCATACACGTTCGAGGTCGGTGCTGATGTCAGTTTCTTGAATAATAAGTATAACCTGAATCTGACCTTTTACAACCGTCGTACAAAAGATAAATTAGCTTACATCAAATTGCCCTCTCACTCGGGTGTTGAAGAATACCTCACTAATAACGGTGAAATCCAGAATCAGGGTCTTGAATTAGAGGCAAGTGCTCGTCTGATTGACAATAAGGATTGGAAATGGAATGTGAACTTCAATGTTGCCTATAATAAGAATAAAGTTATTTCATTGCCCAATAACGGATTGAAAAATAATATGCAGGGAGCTATGCAGGTTTATACTGGGAAAGGTGACCAAAAAATATGGGTAGGTGGTTACCAGGAAGGACAAACACCCGGTGATATCTATGGGTTCAAGGCCGAAGGCATTTATAAGAGTTATGATGAAATTCCGGGACAGCTGATAGACAGAAGTAGCGGTAATAACGGTGCTAACAATAAAATCCTGTATGGACCGGAAATATGGGCCAAAATGAGTGATGATGAAAAAGCGAAAGCACTCCCCATTCAGCCGGGTGATGTGAAATGGAAAGATGTGAACGGTGATGGTGTTATCGATGATTATGATAAGGTGAAGTTGGGTAGTGCTGTACCTAAGTGGACAGGTGGTCTGTCAACTAATGTATCTTGGAAAGGCTTGACATTGAATGCTCGTTTCGACTATGCGTTGGGTCATAAAATCGTAGATACGAAGACACCGTGGATCATGGGTAACATGCAAGGTACTTACAATACGATCGATTTGGTGTTTGACAGTTGGACGGAAAAGAATCCAAACGCCAAGTATCCTACGTATGTATGGGCTGACCAACTTGGAAAACGTAACGTAGCTCGCCACAACACCAGCATGTTTGTGTATGATGCCAGCTATCTGGCTGTTCGTGAAATCAGTTTGGGCTATAGCTTGCCGAAAGCTTGGATTCAGAAAGTGAAGATGGAAAAGCTGGAGCTGAATGTTACTGCCCAGAATTTAGGTTATATCACGGATGCCAAGTATGTGGCTTCTCCTGAGTATGGTTCAGATGGATGGGGTGGCTATCCTTTGCCTCGTACGCTGATATTTGGTTTAAACATTACATTCTAACATTACAATAGAGCATTAGTATGAAAAAAATTATATATAGCATTGTAGCATCATTACTCCTCGGATTGGGTAGTTGTGATAGTTTGGATTTGTCACCGATAGATTATGCGGCTACCGGTAACTATTGGAAGAATGCATCGGAGGTAGAAACTTACATGAACGGCTTGCATTCGCAGCTTAGAAATGATTATTTTTCTCCTATCATATTGGGCGAATTACGTGGAGGAACAATGATGAGTGGAACATCTTCCATCAATACCTCACTTAATTATTCAAGCGTCATTGATAATGCACTTCGTATAAGCAGTACAGGGGTAAATAACTGGAATGGTTATTATAGCAATATACTGCAATTGAATCACTTTATTGATAAAGTGACCAATGAGTGTAAGTTTTTGAGTAGTGAAGAACGTAATTCATTCTTGGCACAAGCTTATGGCATGCGCGCTTACTATTATTTTATGCTGTATCGTACATATGGTGCTGTACCATTGGAGAAAGACGTGAAATTGATGGAAGGCAGTATTGACCTTGTTGCCCTCTATATGGCACGTTCATCGGCTGAAGATGTGTTGAAGTTCATTAAAGATGAAATTGCAGCATCAGAACAAGCATTTGGCGCAAGTACAACGCTGAATCGGTATAAGTGGTCGCGTTATGCTACGCTGTTCTTGAAAGCTCAGGTTTATCTTTGGTCGGGTAAAGTTACTACTAACGATTATAAGCAAGCACATCAGAAAACGGGTTCTGCCGACATTGAAGTTGCAAAGAAAGCTTTGGATGACCTCATTGGCAGCGGACAGTTTGAATTGGAGAAAAACTTCAGCGATATTTTTGCCCATACAAAAAAGAAGAATAAAGAGATTATCCTGTCGTTCCCTTTTGAACGTAATGAAATCACGAATTCGGGTAGTGCCTTTCTCTATACGCCCTCTATCGTGGTTGGCTCTTATTTTGACAAGCAAGGAGAAGTGATGAAAGATGTACTTGAGCTCGGTACGGTAGGTATCGTGCGCTATGAGTGGAAAGAGTCTTTTGTGAAGTCTATGGACGAGACAGATACACGCCGTGCGGCAACATTCCTTGAATATTACTCAAACAAGGAGTTGACCGACTTCGGTTCATCTATGATAAAATACATTGGTCATATGGATGGAGGAACACGCTACTTCGATTCTGATATTGTTCTGTTCCGCTTTGCAGACGTGTTACTGATGAGAGCTGAAGTAGAAAATGCTCTTACGGGCAAATGTGCTGCCTATCTGAACCGAGTTCGCGAACGTGCATACGGTGCCAACTATACCGAAAACGAAGCTTATAAGGATGGAACATTCGCCGAAAACGAATTGGCTATCTTGAAAGAGCGTGACAAGGAGTTGGTGGCAGAAGGCAGCCGCTGGTTCGACGTGGTTCGCATGCACGATGCTTCAGGCAATCCATTAGTATTCTCTGTTGAGGCTGCTTATAAGAAGAAAGATGCTGCGGCTGTTCCGGTTCTGGATAGAGCAACGGAAATGCATAAGCTGTTGTGGCCCATCAGTGTAGGGATGCAGACAGGTGACCCTGAGTTGAAACAGACATGGGGATATAAAGAAGCTGAAGCAAAGAAGTAATTTTTGAAACATTAAAACGACCAGATATAAGAAACTGTTTTGAATTTATTTGCGCTATTTACTAAGGGTTGTTTTTGCGGATTTTTCTTCTTTCTCATGAGGAGCATAGCGAGCTATGTGACGGATGTGAAAGGAGAAAAAGACCAAAAAGAGTATTAGTAAATGCTCATAGATAACTATTTGAATAAATTCAAAACAGTTTCTTAGATTAACAAGAAATTTCATTTGAAAACGACGTGAAGAGTTCGCTTGAGGAGAGAATACGAATCTTCTTGAGCGGACTCTTTTAATTTTAAAGGAAGCCAAGAGGGTGGGTTTTGAAATAAACTCCTATCTTTGAAGTTATAACACTGAAAAAGAAGAAAGAAATGAAGAAAATCCTGTTATTTGTATTCCTGCTGTTGGCGGGAAAGGCGGCCTATGCGCAGGCTGCGGACACTGTTTTCGTGCATGAAACCCAAATACCCGTGTTGATAGAGCGTCAGGACAATGTGCTGTTCAGGATGCGGCTGGAGGCAACTTCCGCCAAGAGGCTGAACGAGGTGGTGCTGAACTTCGGCAAGGAGGTGAAACTCTCCGAGGTGCGTTCGGTGAAACTCTATTACAGCGGTACGGAAGCTCTTCAGAACTATGCCAAGAAGCCTTTCGCACCGGTGGATTATGTTTCTGCCTTCACGGTGGGCCGCACGTTGGCGGCTAACCCGTCTTATTCCATTTGCAAGGCGCAGGTGGACGGGCCGCGCGGCAAGGTGGTGCTGACGGCCAATCAGGAACTCTTTCCCGGAATCAATTACTTCTGGGTGAGCTTGCAGATGAAGCCGGAGGCAACCCTCTTCAGCAAGGTGACGGCGACTGTGGCTTCGGTAAAGGTGGACGGAAAACAAGCTCCGATACAGATGGCGACTCCTGAAGGCATCGTTCACAGGATGGGAGTAGGCGTGCGCCATGCGGGCGACGACGGCTCGGCGGCTTTCCGCATTCCGGGACTGGCCACCACGAACAACGGAATGCTGCTTGGCGTTTACGATGTGCGCTATAACAACAGTGCCGACTTGCAGGAACATGTAGATGTGGGGCTCAGCCGTAGCACGGATGGCGGCCGCACATGGGAGAAGATGCGTCTGCCGTTGGCATTTGGAGAAACCGGCGGATTGCCCGCCGCTCAGAATGGGGTGGGCGATCCTTCCATTTTGGTAGATACCCGCACAAATACGGTATGGGTGGTGGCTGCCTGGACGCACGGCATGGGCAACCAACGCGCGTGGTGGAGCTCGCATCCGGGTATGGACAGAAGCCGTACGGCGCAGCTCGTCATGGCCAAGAGCACGGACGACGGTAAAACTTGGTCGGAACCCATCAACATCACGGAGCAGGTGAAAGATCCTTCGTGGTACTTCCTGCTGCAAGGGCCGGGACGGGGCATCACCATGCAAGACGGTACGCTGGTATTCCCCATTCAGTATATCGACTCCACGCGCGTGCCCAATGCCGGAATCATGTACAGCAAAGACCGTGGCAACACGTGGACCATCCATAACCATGCCCGCACCAACACCACCGAAGCGCAGGTGGCCGAAGTGGCTCCGGGCGTGCTGATGCTGAACATGCGCGACAACAGAGGTGGAAGCCGTGCCGTGTCCGTGACCGAGGATTTGGGTCGCACCTGGACGGAGCACCTTTCTTCGCGCAAGGCTTTGCAGGAATCGGTATGTATGGCCAGCCTCATCAGCGTGAAGGCCAAGGACAATGCGCTGGGCAAAGACCTGCTGCTCTTCTCCAACCCTAATACCACGAAAGGACGTCATCATATCACCATCAAGGCCAGTCTGGACGGTGGACTTACGTGGTTGCCCGAGAATCAGCTGCTGCTCGATGAGGGTGACAGCTGGGGTTACTCCTGCCTGACGATGATTGACAAAGAAACGGTGGGCATATTGTACGAGAGCAGTGTGGCGCACATGGCTTTCCAAAGCGTGAAGCTGACAGACATTATCAAGAAGAGATAACCTGCCTGAGTTCGGGATAGACGGTTGCTTTTGCTAAGTTTGACAGCTGCAAACCTTTGTCGTGACAGAGGCAAGTGTCCAAGCCGACAGACACAAGTGTTTGAGCCGTCAGAGACAAGTGTCTGACAAGGCGGAAGTAAATATCTGATAGCCAACGCTATATGCTTTAAAGACAAGCCATCGGGTGAGACCGTCGACCCGCTTCTTATCCCGAACTTGGGTATAACCTCGCCGGAGACTTGTTTTTGAGGATTTTCATCTGTCCTCGTCTGTTGAATGACCGATATCTAAACTTTCATTTACCTATGAATATGATGTGTGTGCGGGGCTGTGTGCTTCTGCTCTTCCTGATGTTGCAGGCGGTTTCTCCTGCTTTGAGTGTTGTTTTTCCGGCTCGGAATGCGGATGATGCCGGAGCACGTTTGTTGCCTCGCCCCCGGCGTGTGGAGTGGCATTCGTCTTCGTTGGCACTGGATAGGGTGAAACTTTCCACAAATGTGCTTTTGAATGATTGGGAGGCACTGATCGTCGAGCTGGGAGGTAAGGTGAGTGAACATGCCGCTTCTGCCGTTTCCGTTGTGTTGGTGCCTGAGTTGGAGGGAGTGCCCTTGAATCAGGACGAAGCCTATCGCCTGCGGGTGGACGAGCGTGGCATCTGGGTGGAGGCCGTCACCGAGTGCGGCGTATATCGGGCCGTTCAGACGTTGCGTCAGTTGGCGGGGAAGATAGCGGAAGGCGTGCGAATACCCTGCTGCGAGATACTTGACTGGCCGGCTTTCCGCATACGCGGTTGGATGCACGACACCGGGCGCAGCTACATCTCGATGGAAGAGCTGAAGCGTGAAATCGCCGTGCTCTCCAAGTTCAAAATCAACACGTTTCATTGGCATCTCACCGAGAATCAGGCATGGAGGCTGGAGAGCAAGCTCTTTCCGGCACTGAACGACACTGCCCATACCACCCGCATGCCGGGGCGCTACTACACGCTGGAGGAGGCAAAGGAGCTGGTGCGCTTCTGCAAGGCGCACCACATGACGCTCATTCCCGAGATAGACATGCCGGGGCATAGCGCGGCTTTCGTGCGCACCTTCGGTCACGACATGCAAAGCCCCGAAGGCATGAGGATACTGAAGCTTCTGATAGACGAGGTATGCGAGACCTTCGATGTGCCTTGGCTGCACATCGGTACGGATGAGGTGCAGTTCACCAATCCGCAGTTTGTTCCTGAAATGGTGGCCTACGTCCGCTCGAAAGGAAAGAAAGTCATCTCGTGGAATCCGGGTTGGCGCTACAAGCCGGGTGAGATAGACATGACTCAGTTGTGGAGTTATCGGGGGAAAGCGCAATCGGGCATTCCCGCCATCGATTCCCGCTTTCATTATCTGAACCATTTCGATACGTTCGGTGACATCGTGGCTTTGTACAACAGCCGCATTTACAACGAGCCGCAGGGTTCCGACGACTTGGCTGGCTGCATACTGGGCATCTGGAACGACCGTCTGCTACCCTCTGAACGCAACATCATCCTCGAAAACCATTTCTACCCCAACATGCTGGCCATGGCCGAGCGTGCGTGGCTGGGTGGGGGAACGGAGTACTTCGACAAAGACGGCACTGTGCTTCCTGCCGACGAGCAGGCAGATACATTCAGGAGCTTTGCCGATTTTGAACACCGGCTGCTGTGGCACAAGGAACATACCTTCGCCGGCTATCCGTTTGCTTATGTGCGACAGACCGATGTGCGCTGGCACATCACCGACGCCTTCCCCAACGGAGGGAGTCTTGACAAGAGTTTTCCGCCCGAAACCATCGTTGCAGACAGCTATGAGTATGACGGAAAGACCTATGGCGTGCGTCCTGCCGTGGGAGCAGGCATTTATCTGCGGCATGTATGGGGTGCAACCGTACCGGCTTTCTATAAGCATCCCGAAGAAAATAGCACGGCCTACGCCTATACGTATGTATATTCTCCCCGTAAGCAGACGGTGGGTCTGTGGGCGGAGTTCCAGAATTATTCGCGTTCGGAACCCGATTTGCCGCCTTTGCCGGGTAAGTGGGACCATAAAGGCAGCCGCATCTGGATTAACGGCCGGGAAGTTGCTCCGCCCGTGTGGACGGCTACCCACGGGGTGAAGAACAATGAAACACCCCTCGGCAATGAGAATTGCGTGGCGCGTCCGCCCCTCTCCGTGCAATTGAGCAAGGGGTGGAACAAGGTGCTCTTGAAACTTCCGGTGGGCAGGTTCACCACACCTGAGGTGAGGTTGGTGAAGTGGATGTTTACCTGCGTCTTCGTGACACCCGGCGGCGAGAAAGCTGTCGACGGGTTGGTTTATTCTCCCGAACGGAAACTGCCTGTCCGATAATCTGTAACTTATCTTATTTCTATTTGCCATGAAACATTTACTATTGGTTTTGTCTTCTGTCTTATTTGTTTGTTTCTCCTCGTTGGCGCAGCAAAAGACGAAAGTGGCTTGTATAGGCAACAGTATCACTTACGGAGCTGGATTGCCCGACAGGGAGAAGCAGGCCTATCCTGCACAGTTGCAACAGATGCTGGGCAAACGGTATGAAGTGGGCAACTTCGGCAAGTCGGGAGCCACGCTGCTCAATCGGGGGCACAGGCCGTATATGCAACAGCAGGAGTTCAGGGATGCGCTCCGTTTTGCCGCCGACATTGCGGTGATACACCTCGGCATCAACGATACCGACCCGCGCAATTGGCCGCACCATCGCGATGCTTTTGTAAGCGACTATCTGTCGCTGATAGATTCGTTGCGCAGTGCGAATCCGGATGTTCGCATCCTGATAGCAAGGCTCTCGCCCATATCCGACCGGCACGCACGTTTCCTTTCCGGCACGCGCGATTGGCATGCCGAAATACAGACAGCCATCGAAGCGGTGGCACGCTGTGCCGACGTGCAGCTCATCGACTTCCATGCGCCGCTTTATCCTTATCCTCATTTATTGCCAGATGCCCTCCATCCTACAGCCGAAGGCGCAACACTGCTGGCACGTACGGTCTATTCCGCCCTGACAGGCGATTACGGGGGCTTGCGCCTGTCGGCTTTGTACACAGACAACATGGTGTTGCAACGTAATGTACCGCTGGATGTGTCGGGCATGGCCGATGCAGGCGAGCGGGTGACGGTGAACATCGGCAGGCAACGTTGCAGTGTCGTAGCCGGTAAGGACGGAAGGTGGACTGCCCGCTTGTTGCCCTTGAAAGCCGGCGGACCGTATGAACTGACGGTATCGACATCCGGCAAGACTTTGCGTTACCGGAATGTGTTGGCGGGCGAAGTATGGCTCTGCTCCGGGCAGTCCAACATGGAGTTTATGTTGAAGCAGGCGGCTACCGCCGGACGGGATATTCCGAAGGCCGATGACGATGAACTGCGATTTTATGATATAAAAGCCCGCTGGCGTACGAATGCCGTGGAATGGGATTCTGCCATACTGGATTCGCTCAACGCCTTACACTATTACGAGGAGGCGGAATGGGAAGCCTGCACACCCCGTACTGCGGGCGATTTCTCGGCAGTGGCTTACTACTTCGGTCGCATGCTGAGAGACAGCCTGCAAGTGCCCGTAGGGCTGATTTGCAATGCCGTAGGAGGCTCGCCTACAGAAGCTTGGATAGACCGGGGCACGCTTGAGCAGGAGTTTCCCGCCATCCTGAAAGATTGGAAACGGAACGATTTCATACAAGACTGGGTGCGCGGTCGCGCGGTACTGAACATCAAGAAGTCTGCCAATCCCTATCAACGCCATCCGTACGAGCCTTGCTACCTGTTCGAGGCGGGCATCGTCCCTTTGCAAAGTTATCCGTTGAAAGGTGTCATCTGGTATCAAGGAGAATCGAATGCTCATAACAAGGATGCCCACGAACGGCTGTTCAAACTGCTGGTGGGCAGTTGGCGCAAGAAGTGGGAAAACGCCCGCTTGCCTTTCTACTACGTGCAGTTGTCGAGTCTGAACCGTCCGTCGTGGCCGTGGTTCAGAGACAGCCAGCGCAGATTGATGCGGGAGATGCCCTATACAGGTATGGCGGTGAGTAGCGATGTGGGCGACTCGCTGGACGTGCACCCCATGCAGAAACAACCGGTGGGCGAGCGGCTGGCACGCTGGGCGTTGAGCGACACCTATCATCGGGCACTGACACCCTCGGGTCCGTTGCTGCGCAAGGCTGCGTTCCGTGACGGAGCCGTCTACCTTACTTTTGATTACGGTGACGGATTGCGAAGCGCCGACGGACAGCCGTTGCGCACGTTTGAAGTGGCCGAGACGGACGGACTGTTCCACCCTGCGGAAGCAACCGTGGAGGACGGACGCCTGAAAGTGTGGTCGGAGGCGGTGAAGCATCCGCACTACGTGCGTTACGGCTGGCAGCCTTTTACCCGAGCCAATCTGGTGAATGACGCCGGGCTTCCCGCTTCCACGTTCCGCACGGAAGATTTGCGCTGGTTGGGACAGATGCCCCATGACTCGTATGATGAGGGTTTACGGTTTCTCCTGAACTCTTCTCAGACCTTCTCCCAAGCCGCCTTGCCGCCGTGCCGTGCGGTAGAACTGCGCCCGATGAAAGGTTTCCCGAAACAAGAGAAAGGATTTGAACTCGGAGTTTCCGCCTGCTTTGCCGGTGTGGTGAACGGCCGGTTGCTGATGGCGGGCGGTTGCAATTTCCCCGATGTTCCGGCTGCCGATGGCGGACGGAAGCGGTACTATCGAGGCATCTATGCCGCCCCGCTTCCTGCCGACTCCGTGCTGCTTTGGCGCAAGGTGGGCGAACTGCCCATGCCTCTGGCTTACGGTGCTTCCGTGCCTACGGCCGACGGACTGGTTTGCATCGGTGGCATGAACGCCGAAGGCAGTACAACGAACGTCTATCGCCTTGTCATCGGTAATAAAGACAAAAAGGTACGGATAGAAACGCTTCCCTCGTTGCCCTATGCGCTGGACAACCTGACGGGCAGCCTGATGGGAAACACCATCTACGTGG
The DNA here is from genome assembly GCF_002998535.1 of Prevotella heparinolytica. Lineage (NCBI taxonomy): Bacteria > Pseudomonadati > Bacteroidota > Bacteroidia > Bacteroidales > Prevotellaceae > Prevotella > Prevotella heparinolytica. Next base: position 2,581,292 of record NZ_CP027234.1, read on the forward strand.
CAGGAGGCAACCGGCAGGGAGCTGCCTCGAACACGTTCCTCTGTCTTGATTTGGAGCGGCCCGGCGAGGGCTGGAAAGAACTGACGCCTTTCCCCGGAAATCCCCGTATACAGCCCGTTTCGGCAGGAGTGCATGTCGATGGTGCTTATCGTTTCTTCCTTTGGGGAGGTTTCGCTCCCGCCTCGCAAGGGCGTGAGGCAACGCTTTCCGTGAATGGGTATTGCTATGACCCCGCCTTTGATACATGGATACCGGTGCCCACCCCCACGGGGCGCAATGGCGAGGCCGTTTCATTGGGCGGCGGCGCTACCATTGCCTTGGACGATGGCCGCATTCTTTGTATGGGTGGGGTGGACAAGGATATTTTCCTCTCGGCTTTGCGCAGCAGTCCGGCGAAGGACTACCTGCGCCATCCGGCAGAGTGGTATCGTTTCAACCGCCGCATCCTGCTCTATGATGTCGCCGCCAATAGTTGGCAGGAGGTGGCCGAGGTAGCCGATGCAGCCCGTGCAGGCGCGGCGCTGGTGGGTGGCAACGGCGCTTGCTTCTACATCGGCGGCGAACTGAAGCCCGGCATCCGCATACCCGGAGTTACTAAAATAAACTTGAAATAGCAGACTTTTTAAATATTAAGAAGCCGTATCATTACTCTATTTTTTGAGTAGTGATACGGTTCTTTTTCTCGAGATTGAGTCCCCCATATAGTAGGCATCTTCTGCCGGAGCGCTCATTTGTAAAATATAATGTATGGATGCGATAGGGGTAAATCGTATCTCGGTGCCGAAAGCCTCGTTCCTCGGTGTGGAAGAGGGCGTTCCTCGGTGTCGGAGGCCTCGTTCCTCGGTGCCTCTCATACGCCACCTCGGAGAAGAGAAAAAAGAGGGACGTTATCGACTGAAAATCAACCTAATATCCATTCACTCACAGAAAGGGATGCGCAAAGTGCCGATTGTCATCTTTTTTCTACACTCAAAAACTGCGCTATCATTATCGGGGGGGGTGAAAGTGCGGGCAAACATAAAAAAATGCGTGTCTGCTGCAACTTTTCCTATCTGCTGTGCGTCTGATATAGCAGAATAACTTAAAAGAAGAATATCATGTTAGTGACTACAACTCCTACGATTGAGGGTACACGCATCACCCGTTATTATGGCATTGCTTCCGGAGAAACCATTATCGGAGCCAATGTGTTTCGCGATCTTTTTGCCAGCATCCGGGATGTGGTGGGCGGACGAAGTGGCTCTTACGAGGAAGTGCTTCGTCAAGCCAAAGAAACAGCCTTGCACGAGATGCAGGAAAATGCCCGTATGATGGGCGCCAATGCCGTGATTGGGGTCGACCTCGACTACGAAACGGTGGGCGGCAGCGGCAGCATGCTGATGGTGACGGCCTGCGGAACGGCGGTGACGATAGAGTAAAAACGACGGCAGATAACGTCTGTTTCCCTTGGATACGTGTACACATGCATTCAGGGGATTTTTTGTTTTTTCTCCGCGCAATCTCTTTTTCTGAAAAATATCTCTTTCCCGTTTGCTTTTCTCGTTCCGATTCTTTATTTTTAGACAGTTGTTAAAAAACCTTTTAATATAACTTATGCTATGGACCAATTACTTTTCTGGCTGGTTCCGGCCGCTTCTATCCTGGCACTTTGCTTTGCCGGGTATTTCCACCGTGAGATGATGAAAGAGAGTGAGGGAACTCCTCAAATGGTTAAAATTGCCGCCGCCGTGCGCAAGGGAGCGATGTCCTACCTCAAGCAGCAGTACAAGATTGTGGGGTGGGTGTTCCTCGGACTGGTCATCCTTTTCTCCATCATGGCGTATGGTTTCGGGGTGCAGAACCTTTGGGTGCCCATCGCTTTCCTTACCGGCGGCTTCTTCTCGGGACTTTCGGGGTTTCTGGGTATGAAGACGGCGACATACGCTTCGGCACGTACAGCAAATGCCGCACGAAACTCGTTGAACGCAGGTTTGCGCATCGCTTTCCGCAGCGGGGCGGTGATGGGACTGGTAGTGGTAGGCCTCGGCTTGCTCGATATTTCCTTCTGGTACCTGTTGCTCAACGCCGTGATTCCGGCAGACGTGATGACGCCCACCCATAAACTCTGCATCATCACCACCACCATGCTCACCTTCGGTATGGGAGCCTCCACGCAGGCGCTCTTTGCACGTGTGGGCGGCGGCATCTATACCAAGGCGGCCGACGTGGGCGCCGACCTTGTGGGCAAGGTAGAAGCCGGCATCCCCGAGGACGACCCGCGCAACCCTGCCACCATTGCCGATAACGTGGGCGACAACGTAGGCGATGTGGCGGGCATGGGCGCCGACCTCTACGAGAGCTATTGCGGCTCCATCCTTGCCACGGCTGCTCTGGGCGCTGCCGCCTTCATCCATTCGGGCGACACGCTGATGCAGTTCAAGGCGGTGATTGCGCCCATGCTGATTGCGGCGGTCGGGATACTCCTTTCCATCATAGGCATCTTCTCCGTGCGTACCAAGGAGAATGCAAAGATGAAGGACTTGCTGAACTCGCTGGCGTTGGGTACCAATCTTAGTTCCATATTGATTGTGGTGGCCACCTTCTTCATTCTTTGGTTGCTGAAGCTGGATAACTGGGCTTGGATTGCGTGCTCGGTGGTAGTGGGACTGGTAGTGGGCATTGTCATCGGCCGTTCCACAGAGTATTACACATCTCAATCCTACCGGCCGACCCAGAAGCTGAGCGAGAGCGGGAAAACAGGCCCTGCCACAGTCATCATCTCAGGCATCGGGTTGGGCATGCTCTCCACAGCCATCCCGGTGATTGCCGTGGTGACGGGCATCATCGCCTCCTATCTCTTCGCTTCGGGCTTCGATTTCTCTAACGTCGGACTGGGACTTTACGGCATCGGCATTGCTGCCGTAGGCATGCTTTCCACACTGGGCATCACACTGGCTACGGATGCCTACGGGCCTATTGCCGACAATGCGGGCGGCAACGCCGAGATGTCCGGATTGGGCGAAGAAGTGCGCAAACGCACCGATGCACTCGACTCTCTGGGCAATACCACCGCCGCCACGGGCAAAGGCTTTGCCATCGGCTCTGCCGCCCTCACGGGCTTGGCCCTGCTGGCTTCGTATATCGAGGAGATACGTATCGGACTTACCCGGATTGGGATGACTGAGATACATTCTGGCGGCCAAACCATCTCCGTGCAAGATGCCACGTTCTTCGACTTCATGCACCATTACGATGTGACACTGATGAACCCGAAGGTGCTGTCGGGCATGTTCATCGGTTCCATGATGGCTTTCCTGTTCTGCGGGTTGACGATGAATGCCGTGGGGCGCGCCGCTTCTCACATGGTGGATGAGGTACGCCGCCAGTTCCACGAAATCAAGGGCATCCTTACGGGCGAAGCCGAACCCGATTACGAACGTTGTGTGGCCATCTCCACCAAAGGGGCGCAGCGCGAAATGGTGGTGCCCTCGCTCATAGCCATTATCGCTCCCATCCTGACGGGACTTATCTTCGGTGTTCCCGGTGTGCTGGGTCTGCTGATTGGCGGATTGAGCAGCGGATTTGTGCTTGCCATCTTCATGGCGAATGCCGGCGGCGCATGGGACAATGCCAAGAAATACGTGGAAGAAGGTAACTTCGGCGGCAAGGGCGGCGAGACACACAAAGCCACTGTGGTGGGCGACACCGTGGGCGACCCGTTCAAGGATACCTCCGGTCCAAGCCTGAACATCCTCATCAAGCTGATGAGCATGGTAGCCATTGTGATGGCAGGGCTTACGGTGGCTTGGAGCTTGTTCTGAGGCAATCCCCTGCAATCCATATAAATGTGCTTATCGGGCTGTTGCCTCTGTGCTGTTTTTCTTCTTTCGGATATAGCCGGATAATTTGAGGATTGTCCGGCTGTATTTCTTTTGCCCGACTGCGTTCTCATTCTCTGTCGGGTCGGTACGGTGATCGAACAACATCCGGCTTTGCCCTCCAGGCGTTTGAGGCCATTCGGCGTAGCTGTATCTTTTGTTTACGGCGTTATCTGCTCCTTGCCATTGTATGTAGACATGCTCTTTGGTTTGCGCCTTTAGGTTCTTCAATATGGGAACGAAGCTGCTTCCGTCCAGCTGCCCTTGAGGCATACCGATGCGGCAAAGCTCGCACAATGTAGGATATATATCCACCAGCTCCACGGGCGATTCGGTTGCTCCTCGCTTCATGCCCGGCACGCGTACGATGAGCGGTATCCGCGTGGCTTCCCGCATCAGCGTGTGCTTGCCCCAGAAACCGTGTTCTCCCAATTGCCATCCGTGATCGCCGAAAAGTACGACAATGGTATGGTCGGCCAAATCCAACTCTTCCAACGCCGTGAGGATTCTGCCTATCTGCGCGTCTACATAGCTCACGGAGGCATAATAGCCGTGCTTGGCTTCACGTCGAAAAGTTTCCGCTTTGGTATCGACCCGTGCATACGAGAGTATCTCTTGCGAGCCTTGAACCTCTTCCGGCAAATATCGTGGTCGGAAACGATTGGCGGCTAAAGGTATCTCGTCGCGCCGATACATGTCCCAATACTTTTTAGGAACATTGAAAGGCAGATGGGGACGCCAAAAACCGCATGCAAGGAAGAAGGGTTTACCCAGTTCCTTCAGCCTTTTCAGGTCTTCGATGGTACGGGTGGCGCCTTTGCCGTCGTCGTAGGCCTCATCGTCCACGTCGGCCGATTCGCAGAATGGGCCGCGCATGGTCCGGGGGTTGATGCTGTTGCCCGATTCGGCATTCATCCACACCTCCCATTTGTTGTATTCCGCCCAGTCGTGCCCGTATCCGTCGGGGTGCACCCGCCACGGATGTTCGCTCCAGCTCTCGGCATGGTCGGTGATGTTGTGAAACACTTTGCCGTTGGAGACGGTGTGGTAGCCGTGAGCCGTGAACCACCCGGAAAGGGGAATGGCGTCGGGGGCATCTGTTGAGGCCGATGCCTCGTAGTGGGTAAATCGTTGCGGGTAACGGGGGTACATGCCCGTGAACAGGCTGGCACGTGATGCACCGCTGACAGGAATGTTGCAATAGGCATTCCGGAAGAGCAGGCCGGTGGAGGCCAGTCGGTCAATGTGCGGAGTGTGTATCGCTTCGATGCCGTAGCAGCCTAATTCCGGTCTCATGTCGTCGGCAATCAACATCAGCACGTTCATCCGTCCGGACTGTGCCGCCTCTTGTGCATGCAGAAGCGATGGGAGAACCGATAAGGCGAGTCCTCCCGTTGCCAAAGTTCGTAAACCATTCATTCTTCGTCTCATTTGTCGTATCCGGGGTTGGGTGTCAGGTTAGGATTCAAAGCCTGTTCGCTCAGCGGCACAGGATAGAGGTAATAGTGCGGTTGCCATCCTTTCAGCCCTTGCATGGTGAAGATATACAGATGGCCTTCTTTCAGCGTGTTGGAGGTGTTGATTGTGCCGTCTTCATTATACCGTGCCACTTTCATGCTGCTTGGGTTTCCGTAATCGGCTTTCACTATATAGGCTCCCATCGGCATTTTTGAAAGTTGGCTTTCGGCTTTCTTCCAACGTCTGATGTCGTTGAAGGCAAAGCCCTCGCACGCAAGTTCCACGATTCTTTCGCGGCGTATCTCCCATAATAGGGGATTAACGTCCGGTTCGCGATACTTGTCCCAGCCGTCTGTAATGGCACTTACTTTCATCGGGGCTACTCCGCCGCGCGTACGAAGTTTGTTTATGGTGGCGTCTGCTATGCTTTGGGTAAATTCGCCCAACTCGCAGGCCGCTTCGGCATAGTTCAGCATCACTTCGCCCACCCTGAATATGGGTGCTGCCGAATCGTTGGATGAGTCGTTGCTGGGGCATATCACCCACGTGTTGTAGAACTTCCATGGAATATAGCCCATATAGGCTTTCTGCCAGTTCCACACTCCATTGCTCGATTGCCAAAGGTTGGGCATGCGCGTTGTGTAGTAGTTTTTGAAGTTGGAAGCGGGCAGTGTCTTGTTGCCTGCCCATCCGGAACCGGAGTTGGCGTTGATAAGTTGGATGAACTCATCGGCGTAGGCTTTCGGGCTTGTCGGCTCGTAGCGTTTGAAGGCGGTGATATTGCCGGAACGTGCATTGTCCGTCATGTATGGAGGAATGATGGTCAGGTAGAGCCGGCGGTCGCGGTTTCTGAAATTGGCGTACTCTTTCTTGGAACCGTCGGTTTCTTTGTAGCCCTCATATACGTCGCTGGTGCTTATCGGTTTCCCATCGGTGCAGAGGAATCGGTCTACAAAGTCTTTGGTGGCCTCCGTCCGTGCCTCGCCGGTGCGCAGGCTTCTCACTCTGGAGTGTCCTTCTCCCTTTACGTTGCGATACTCTTTATAAAGGAGTACTTCCTTTATTTTGCTCATGTTGTCGGTGTTGGAATTGAACAAGGCGTCGTATTGCGGGTGTACGTCGGGCACGGCGGCCAATACTTTTCGGGATGCTTCAATTGATGCTTTCAGAAACTTTTCGCCATCCGGCAGATTATGGTACTTTCTCCATGTTCCTTCAAAAAGGCCGAAGCGTGAAATCAGAGCATTGACAACGTTCCGGTTGACGGTGTTGTTTCCGTCGCCTCCTTGGCGGATGTGGCTTTCGGCATATTGTAGGTTATCCAAGATATGGTCGGCCACTTCCACTCTGGGTGTCCGGGGCATGGTCAGCTCCGTAGAATGGGTGTTCAGCACATGCTCCACCCAAGGCACGTCGCCGTAGCGTGAAAGCAATTCCATGTAGCGGTATGCGCGGAAGAAATAGCCCACCGACCTCCAATGCTCTTTATCGGCCTCGTCCATCCGTGAGGATTCGATGTTGTCGAGCATCAGGTTCACCTGACGTATGAACGCGAAATCCCAGTCGTGATGATACGTCACCTTATCGGGATTTTCCGTGTCTTCGTAATTTTCGGGATTGGCAGGCACGGTGATGTCGCCGGTTGCCCATTTAGACAGGCTTCCGGCGGCCGAATTGCTCTTCGTGATGAAGTAGCCGGCATTGATTTCATCGCTGAAGTTCGTGTCGGAGTATCCCTCGAATATCTCGTACAGGCTCCATGCGTAAGTCTTGAAACTGGCATTTGTGGTGAATGCGGTCACTTCGGTTTGTTGGTCTTTGGGATATACTTCGAGGAAACCGTCGTTGCATCCGCTGCACAAGGCTGTCATTGCCGATGCTATTATGTAATATATCTTTTTCATATCTGTAGCTTTATATGGTTGTTAGAATGTTACTTTTACTCCTGCCGACCATTTTCTCAGGTAAGGATAAGTCCATCCTCGTGCGTTTTCTCTGTTCAGCTCGGCTTCGGGGTCCAGTCCGTCGGGAAGGTGGTCGAATGTGGCAATGTTCTCTCCGCTTGCAAAGACAGAGGCTTGGGCTATCCTGACCGGTTTCAGCCACTTCTTGGGCAGCTTGTACGACACGGTGATGTTGCGTATGGACAGGTATGCGCCGTTTTGCAGGTATTTGGTTTGGGGCAATCGGTTGGCGCTCGTGTTTTTCTTGGCCTTGTCGTAGACGCGTGGGAAGTAAGCGTCGGGGGTTTCCTTTGTCCAATAGTCTCGTTGGCCGCTCATCAGGGTGGAATACTCGTCGAACCACGGCCAGAACAGTTCGTTCGAAATCCATAAGTCGCGCTTGCCTACACCTTGCAACAGGAAAGAGAACGACAGTTTTTTATAGGATATTCCCCCGTTTATACCATACTGGTAGCGTGGGCTGGAGTTGCCGATGATGCTGCGGTCGCCGGGGTTGGACAATGTGTTTTGTCCCTTGTCTATGATTCCGTTCTTGTCATGGTCTATATAGAGCACATCACCCGGATTAGGTCTTGAATAACCGTCTACATAAGGAATGCCGGGTTTCAGGCTGCCGTCGGAGTTGAAGTCGTCTTCCGTATAGTAACGGTCTGTCTCATATCCCCAGATTTCGTTGATATACTGCCCGTTGTAGTGCTGCGAAAGCAAGCCGGAAACATTGTCGAACTTGGTGATTTTGGTTTTACTGTCATACAGGGTTATCCCGATGGTATAGTCGATGTCTTTGCTGATGCTTCCGTTGTAGTTCACGGCAAGTTCCCAACCTTTGGTGCGCAGGTTCGCCGTGTTTTCCAATGGCGCGGTTGTGCCGAGCACCGACGGCTTTTTGCTGCCTTCGGCAAGCATGCCGTTCGTGTCGCGCACGTACCAGTCGAAAGTCATGTTCAGGCGGTTTTGCAGGAAAGAAGCGTCCAGTCCCAAGTCCAGTGTTTTCACTTTCTCCCATGTAAAGGAACTGCTTACCAAACCGGGTGTGTTCAACGTATAGACATATCCTCCGTTCAGATACCATGCCGCTTTGCGTATGCTCATGCCCGGCAACCATTTGTAGGGCAAAATGTTCTGATTGCCTATGGTTCCGTACGAGCATCTGAGTTTAAGATTGCTCAACACCTTTTCCATGCCTTGCATAAACGGCTCTTGGCTGATTCGCCAAGCGGCCGAGATAGATGGGAACAAACCGAAACGTGAGTTGGTGGGAAACTTGGAAGAACCGTCGTAGCGGCCGTTTACTTCGAGCAGGTACTTGTCGGCATAGCTGTAGTTCATCCGGAAGAATCCGCTGCGCAAAGTATATGATGAGAAATTGTCATCGGAATAGACTTCGCCCACGCCGCCCGATATGCTTGGCATGTCTTGGTTAATCATATTGGCTTTTCGGCTGAGGAGCTGTTCCCATTTGTATGACTCTTGAGAGAAACCGGCCATTGCCTTGAAGAAATGCCGCTCGCTCAATCCGAATGAGTAGGTGCTGTAAAGGTTGAAAGAAGAGTAGTTTGTCTTTTCTTCCGCCACGTTGTAGGCCGAAGTGGTTTCCGTGGCCGACTGTTCCAATACGTCGTCCTGACAACGGAGATAAGTATAAATGGGGTTGAACGATTTCTTGTTATAGAACTTCTTGTTGAGCGTATATTCGGTTACCACGTTCCAGTCTTTTAACGGAATTAAGGTGATTCTGCCGGTCAGGCGCAGGTTATCCAGCTGCACGTTGGTGGCGTATGCGTTTTTGATGAAATTGGCCGGGGTGTTGTAGTCGTAGGCCGTATTATCCACTTTTCCGCTGCCGATGGAGTAATAGCTTGGAAAAGCGATGGCTGCACCCCAAATGCCGAAGTTGGCATTGGTCTCCGGCAATTTTTTGGTAGAGTTGCTGTATTTGAAGTCGAGTTCGGGTTTTATCCATGGTTTGGCGTCGGAGCGAATGTAGCCGGTGACGTTGTAGCGTTCGTAGGAGTCCTTGGAGCTTATCAGGATGCCGTCTTCATTGACATAGCCCAGAGACATGCGGTATGACATGTTCTTATTGCCTCCGTCGGCCACCACGTCGTAGATTTGTTGGAATCCGGCAGACGACATCATGTCCTCAATCATGTCTGTTTCGGCCATGGAGTACTTGATGCCGGCGTCACCCTCGGCCTCTGTTCCCATGACATATCCGTTTGGATAGGATGATGGCGACTGATTATAATCCTTAATCAGGTTTATCCATTTGTCCAGATTTTGAGGGCCGCTGAAGTCTCCGGTGTTCTTATACATTTCCACTGTTTGCAGCGGAGAGGCTTTCTTGGGCAGGTTCATGGGGGTGGACATGGCCCAGTTTGCATTGAAGTTGAGGTGGAAAGAGTCGTCTCTGCTTCCTTTTTTCGTCGTAATCAAGATGACGCCGAAAGCAGCCCGGGCACCGTAGATGGCCGACGAGGCGGCGTCTTTTAATACCGTCACCGATTCGATGTCGTTGGGATTGAGCATGTCGATGTCCATTTCCACATTATCCACCAATACGAGAGGAGAGCCTCCCCCTTCGTTTATGGTTCCGATGGCACCGCGTATCGACCATTTATTGGAAGCCCCCGGTTCGCCGTTCCCATTGGAAATCTGCAATCCGGGAATGACGCCTCGCAAAGCGGTACCGGTAGAGGCTACGGGGCGGTTGCCCAAAACTTTGTCCATATTGACAGTGGTTGTGGCTCCGGTCAGGTTTTGTTTCTTTTGCGTGCCATATCCCACAACAACCACTTCATCCAACAGTTCGGTGTCTTCTTTCAAAACGATTTCCAATACCGATTTGTCCTTTACCGCTACTTTCTGAGACTGATATCCTATATAGGAGAATATCAGCAGACTGCCGGGTGAAACGTCTAATGAAAAGCGTCCGTCAATATCGGTTGTGGTGCCGTAGGTGCTGCCTTCGGCCAAGATGCTGGCACCGATAACAGGTTCTCCGCCGGAATCTCGAACAATACCGGTTATCTTCTTCGGCCGGTTTTGGTTTCCTGTTTGATTTACTTTGTCGGTAATCACAATCGAGGTGTGGGATACTATTTTGTAGGTTAGATTTCGCCCTCTCAAGGCTTGGTTCAGCACAGAAGATACCGAGGTGTTCTCCATCTGCAAGGAGATGTCTTTCCGGTTGTCTATTACAGTTTCCCGATAAGAGAAACGGTATGAGGTTTGCGCTTCGATGGAACTAAAGACTTCTTGCAGAGAAGCGTTTTTCAGATGGATGCTGACTTTCGGTTCTTCTTGGGCGAAAGCGTAAAAGCTTGTCCACAACATGAACAGTGTAAGTAGGCAGAACTGTTTTACTCTATTCTTCTTCATATTTATTATGTATTAACCTGAATTCGGTATAAAACAAGATGTTATATGCCTGTTAAATACTTGTATATATCTTGCCGTTTTCCTCGCATATATGAGGTGCTGAACGTCGCATATACGAGACCACACACGTCGCATATACGAGACTACACACGTCGCATATACGAGACCACACACGTCGCATATACGAGACTTGGCACCACTGATTGACCCCTCCGGGAATGCCTCCGGGAGCGTTTTTTGTATAGGCGGAGTCTCTTTTTACATCGAACTCAGGTATGTATTAGTACAGTTAATGAGATTACGGTTTGTTTTAATGGTAGTACAAAACGGATTTCAAAAAGTACCGGGGAAGCAATGTGTTATAAAACATATTGCATCCCCGGTCTGTTTTTTTCATAACATGATGTACTTCTGTCTCATGACGATTTGTGCATCACTCCAGCGTCCAGACACATTCGTCTTCCTCTATTTTTCCGTTAATATAGGTTTGTGCCTTTAGTCGGTTTACTCCGGGCATAAGCGAGATGTTGAATGTAGCGGTATTCCATTCGTCGGTCTTTACTGTCTGCGGCTTTTCGTCATTCACATAGAGTGTGACTTCCTTTCCGTTGGCGAATATCCATACCTCTGTTTCTTTTTTTGTACGCCGGTTGTTTCTCTTGCCGCAGATGTGGAGCATCGGTTCGGGATTCCAGTTGGCTTTGTAGAAGAAGAAAGCGTCTTTTCGGGTTCGGCGGTCATACGTCACCAGTCCCTTGTCGTTGATGCCCGGACGGTCTCCTTCCATGCGGTGCGCCGCCCCGAAGTCGAACATGTTCCACACGAAACTTCCCCAGACGTAGGGACGTTTGGAAATAATCCGCCAATTCTGTATATGATAGTACGTCTGCCAATTTTCCGGATGCCACCAACTTTTGGGCGTGCTTTGCCGGAGGCTGTCCTGCTGATGGTATAGACTGGCGCCGGCGCCGTATTCGCTGATGGCTATTTTGAGTTGCGGATTCTCCCGATGTGTTTTATCCAACCATTCGGTCAATGAGGCGGGAGTTGCTCCATACCATCCGTCGTAGCGGTTCCATGCTATTACATCGGTAATAAAATTCATATCGCCTTCCTGATTGCTGGCCGCTGTGGTGGGACGTGTCGGGTCTTCCCGGTGTGCCAATTCGTGCAGCTCTTTGATGTATTCGACCGGATTATCTCCTTCTTCTTTCAGTTCGTTGAACAATCCCCAGAAGCATATACTGGGGTGATTGTAGTGCTGGCGAATCAGTTCCTTGAGCTGTTCCTTGCCGTTGTGGCGGAAAGCCGGTATGTCTACAAATCCTTTGTCGGCATATCCGCCGGGACCTACAAAGGGAATTTCCGCCCAAGCGATGATGCCATGGCGGTCTAACAAGCTGTATAGGTAGGTGGAATGCGGATAATGCGCCAGACGAACGGCGTTCACTCCCATTTCGCGCATCAGGCTGACATCCTCTTCGTGATGGTAAGGGTGGAGGGCATTTCCCCTTTCGGCTCTGTCCTGATGCTTGCAAACACCGTGCAGGTTCAGATGTTTTCCATTCAGGAAAAAGCCTTTGTCGGCATCGACGCTGTAATATCTCAGTCCCAGAGGTTGTGTCACGCAGTCTGTCTGTTGTTTCTTTTCCCATACGGAGGCAGTGACTTGATACATGAAAGGGTCTTGCGTGCCGTTCCAAAGGTGCGGATTGTCTATTTTGAAAGTGAAAGATACCGGTTGATTATGCTGTTGGGCCTGCACGGTCACTTTCCTTTCGTATTCATCAATAATCTTTCCGTTTTCTTTTATCTGTAATCTTATGGCTCGTTCCTGTGGGGTGGTATATACGTTGGACAACATTACGGTGGCTTGTACCTTGGCTTGTTTTTCGTTTACGTCCTGCTGTGTCAGGTAAAGTCCCGGCGAGGCATAATCCAAAGGAGAAATACATACGTTGTCCGTTATTATGAACTCTACGTCTCGGTAAATGCCTCCATAGAAGTTGAAGTCACCTACCAGAGGCATTACGTCGAGTTGCTCTGCGTTGTTCACTCTTACCAACAAGGAGTTCTCCTCTCCGTAGCGGACGTGGTTTGTCAGTTCGAAGATAAACGCTCCGTAACCTCCTCTGTGTTCGCCCCGATGTTTGCCGTTGACGAAGAGGTTGGCTATGCTGTTGGCTCCTTCAAACCGGATGAACAGGCGTTTCTGTTTCCATGCTTCGGGGATGAATATCTTTTTGGTGTAGTTGCCTATGCCGCGTTTATAGTCTATCTTTCCTGACAGTGCGTCTTGCGCATTCCAAGTATGCGGAAGATCCACTCTTTGTTCCGTATTCCGATGCACTTGGTGTGAGAAGCGGAACTGCCAGTCGGGATTGAGCGAATAGGTTTGTCGCTGGCCGAGTGCGGGTTCTGTAAACGCAAATAAGATAATGGCTGTGAGACTTGAAATGAATGCTTTCATGGTTGGTGTTTTTTATTTGTCAATAGTATTTTCTTTGGGGTATATTGAATAATGAGGTGATAGGTGGTAGCGACAATATCTAAGGCTTCGTGCAGGTTGGAGGCTGTGATGGTTCCTGTAAACAAATCTTCCGAGCGTGCCGGTTCGGCAATCTCGATGGTCACGGCATAGTTCTTTTCCAATACTTTTACCACATGCTCCAGTCTGGAGTTGCGGAATACGAATTGACGTTTCTTCCAGTCCGGAGTTTCTTTCCGAGGCTCCGTCTCAAGGCTAAAATTGCCGGTCTGATAGTTCAAGGTGACTTTGTTGCCCGGCTTCATAGCCAATGACTGCCGGGAAAGAACAGAGGTCAGGCGGACATTGCCTTCATCGAGAGTGACCACGGCATGTTGTTCGTCCTTACGGGCTTTGAGGTTGAACTTGGTTCCCACTACTTCCACTTCCAAATGGCAGGTGTGGATGCTGAACGGCATGTGCGAATTTTTCTTTACTTCAAAATAGCCTTCTCCTTCGAAGCGGATATGTCGTTGCCCGGAGCTGAAAGCGACCGCCGGATAATGGATGGACGACTCTTCGTTGAGTGAAACGTTTGTCCCGTCGGGCAAGGTCACATGCGCCTTTTCATTACCGCCGGTGCTTACGATTATCTCTTTCGAGTTCAGCCGGCTGTTCTGTCTGTATAATGTAATGGTGGATATGAGCAATACGGGAATTAATATGGCGGCTACTTTCATGGCAATGCCCAAACGGCGCAAAGGTTTCGTTTCCCGTTCCGTTCTGTGGTCGATGGCCTTTTTCATCCGTGCTATTTCAGTCTCGCTTACGGCAGTCTCGTTTTCCGTATCTTCGTTCATCCAGATGTCGAGCAAGCGGGCTTCCGTCTTTTGCCTCTCTTCCGAATTTACTTGCTGGCGAAGAAGCTCAAGCTCTTTTCGGCTCAGTCGGTCTTGCCTGTATTTCTTTTCTAAGTTTTCCATTCTTTTCTTTTTTGGATAGTACAATATAATAGATGTAAAGTACCGTTCGGCACGGATTTAATTAACGAATAATAACGGGAGTGCCAAGCTGATGAATTCGGTGATGAGTTCTCGCAGTTTTTTCAGTCCGATGGATAGTTGGTTCTTTACGGTTTGTTCGCTTAAACCGGTTTGAGTGGCTATTTCCTTGTTGGAAAGGTTTTGGAAGCGAGATAGCCGGATGACTTTTTGTTGGGAGGGCGACAGTTTCCCGATGGCTTTTTCTACGTTGTCCAAAAACTCTTGATATTCGATATGGAGATGCGTGTCTTCGTCCTTTAAGGCATCTTGAAAACAGACATAGTCTTCGTATGCTGGTGAGTTGATACGCCTTTTATAAGCATTTATCAGGTCGTTTTTGGCTATGGCGAACAGCAGGGGGCGGATTGAAGGGCAGTCTTGCAGCTTATTCCTATTTTCCCACAACTTGACGAATGTCTCTTGTACGATGTCGCAGGATTCCTCGGCCGACTTTGTGAATTGCAGGCAATAAGCGTATAAACGCTTGGCGTACATTCGGTATAGGGTATTGAATGCCGAATAAGAGCCGTTTCTAAGTCGGGTGATTAATAGAGCTTCCTCCATAGTATTAAATTGATTATGCGCCTAAACGGCCTAAAGATAATGGAACATATCGAGAAAGAAAGCCTGTCGACTGTTAAAAGAGATTTTGCTCCTTTGTAGTGGGCAGGCTTTATCTGATTGCAAGGTTTCGCGTTTCTTGTGGCTATGGTCTACTCCTTGCCGTACTCCTCGTACAGCATCAGCAGATGCGATGAGCTCCAACTGAAGTGGGGAGCTTTCAGGCATTCGCCGTTGTGGGTTCCGTAGTTCTCGTGTATGGGGGCACCTTCTTTCAGTCCGCTCAGACGGTCGAAGACTTGCAGGGTATATTCATCGGCCAGTTTGCTGTAACCGTAGTTGCGCAGTCCGCGAATGGCGAAGTAGGTTTGGTCGAGCCAGATAGGGCCGCGCCAGTAGCCACGCGGGTCGTATTTGGGGTTATCGGCGGCAATGGTGGGGAAGGGGATATACGTCGAGAACTTGGCCGTATCGCGCAACATCGGCAACATGCTGTCTACTTGGGCTTGCGTGGCGATTTGCGTCCACAACGGGGTGTAAGCCTCGCAACCCGGCTCTTCGATGAATGAACCGTCTTTCAGCCGGCGGTCGCAGAAGAAGTTGATGCGCTTGTCAAAGAAGTAATCGCCCACTCGGTCGCCATAGTCCGGACCGGAGAAGGAGGTATTCAGCAGTCCGGCGAACTTTTTCAGCAGCCGGCATTCCAATGCCAGGTAGGCATTGAGGTCTACATTCTCCTGATCTATGCTCCAAGCATCGTCGGCTCCTTCGTTCTTCAGCATGGTGGCGTTGTCAAAGCGGATGGCGTTGTCCATGCCGCTTTCCCATGCGGCGGCTTCCAATGTGCCGTCGGTGGAGCCGTATTCGCACATGCCGTTGCGGTTATGGTCGCGTTTCTGGTACCACCAGTTATAGTAGGATAAGAGTTGCGGGTACATTTCGGCAACGAAAGCCGTGTCGCCTGTTTGTTCAAAGATTTCGTCCACAGCCCAGCACACCAAAGGCGGTTTGCTGTCGCGTGCGTTGTTCTCTGCTGGGTTGGTATAGATGCAGTCGATAATCATGCCGTCGGGCTGCTGATAGTCGAACATGGCGCGGATGTTGTTCTTGGCCAGTTCGGGGGCGAACTTGGCGGTTCCGGCACTGAAACGCCAACTGTCCCATGCCCAGAAACCGACAAAGTAGTCTACGGCATGGCTGGGTACGATGCCTTCGTGCAAGAGTCCGCCATGATGCGTGCGCCAATTGGAGATAAGGGTGGTGACGGCTTTCACGGCAATGCGGTCGTATTCGGGCTTCATGTCCGTGCGCAGCACTTTGCTGAGGTAACCTTCCCAACGCTCGGCATTGGCTTGCAAGGCGTTTTCGGGATTGTTGAGCAATGCCGGGAGATTCTGTAATCCCACGGTCATCTCCTTTTCAGAAGCAAAGAAAGAGATGGCCACGTTGACGGTGCGTTTGGAAGCGGAGACAAGGGCCGTATAGTTATGCTCCGTTTCGGTCAGCATAACATCCGGCGTGAAGGTTATGGTCACGCTTTCTCCACTCGGATGGCGGGCGATGACGGAGCTTTGCTCTACGGTCACGCTTACGTCGTCGGCCCATCGGCTACCTGTCAGAAGCAGTTTCTCCGCTTTGTCGGTTTCGATGCGCAGCAGGGCGGTAGAGGCGTCGGCGAAGTTGAGGCGTTGCGTGATGCTTCCCTTGGCGGAACGAGCCGACATGTACAACTCGCCGGGATAATAGCAGGTGGAGTCGGACACAAAGAGTCCCTGCGGCTCTTTGGCGAAGCCAACGGTTACGGCCGACTGTGCCATCCATTGACGTCGAAACATGTCCAGACTGAACGGGCCGCAGAAGCCGTTTATCCATTGCTCCTTTTCGGGCAGGGTGAAGCCCATCCACGAGCCGGCATCGGTGAACCAGCCGTGGCAACGATGCAGGGTGTCGGGGGTATAGGCTATGTCGAGTATGTTGTTGAAGGCGTACCTTCTCTGCTGTGTGCTTTGAGCCTCGGAGGTGCAGGAGGCAAGTCCTGCCGCAAGCAGGAGAAAGCAAAGGAGGAATGTAAATTTGTATCTCATATATTTAAAGGGGTTAATGGTTTTATAACGATATGTTTGTGTACTTTTTCTTTTGCGTCAAGGAAAAAGAAAGTACATCTTTTATTCCACCGCTTTAAGCGGTTGCAGCCTGAAGCCATACCTCCACTCTTTCGGGGTGATGGTATATTCGGGATGCACTTGCGCTCCCCATGTGTTATCGCCTCCCACGCCCATCTGCCGGTGGTCGATGTTGAGCCATACCATCTCTTTCTTTTGGATGCTTCCGCCGTGTCGGCGTTCCATTTGCGAAGGACGATATTCGATGTCCTCCATCGGGAAGTTCCATGCACTGATGCTGAGCGGTTCTTCTCCGGTTATTAGCAGACCTTCTCCGGCTGCATTGCGCAGGGCCACCCAACGCACATCGCAGTGATTGGCTGTTTCTTGGGCACGCACATACGGATGGAATTGCTCCCATACGGTGGTGTTGTAAAGGCCTATCAAAGCACCGGTCTTGCGGTCGGCATAGCTTTCGTGCGGGCCGCGTCCCAGCCATGACATCCTTTCGTATTCGGCAGGCAGCACCATGCGCATGCCCAAGCGGGGCATCTCGCTCAGCGGCTTCTTGCCGGGAATGAAGTGCATCGTCACTTGAATGGAGCCGTCGGGACGGATTTTATAACCGGTTTGCAAGGTGGCGTCTTGCGCTTCCATGCGATAGGTGGCAGTGACGGTGGCAAGATGCCCGGCTTCTGTCAAGTTAATATCTTGCAGCTTTGCATCACGTCCGGCGTGTTTCCATGTTCCGCAGCGTGTCAGGTGTCCGTTGGGGATGTCGTTATCGGTCAGCGGGCGCCAGAAGTTGGGTTGCAGGCCTTCTTTAATCAGGTTCTTTCTGTTGTAGACAAGTGCGGTCATCTCGCCGGTCAGGGTGGAGAAGTCCACTTGAAAGTCGTTGCCGCTCACGGTCAGTGTTTGCTCGTTACGGCGTGTGGTCAGTGTCCCGGTTATGGGGCGAACCGGGTTGGCTGCCGGGATAGTGGGTAAAGCCCATTGTTCGATGGCCGCTTCGTGTCCTTTCGGGATAAGTGGCACCGGCTGCTTGGTGAATGCGCGCAGGGTGAGGAAATACTCTTTGCCGTCGGCAGGGAGAGGCTTCAGGGGTAGTTCCATGTCGGCAGTGCAACCGGGTGCGATGGCCGGGAAATCGGCCTCTCCGCTTTGAACGGCCTGTCCGTTACACTCCACAGACCAGCACAGGAGGTATCCTTCCAGCCCGATGAAGTCGTGGTGGTTGGTTACTTTTATCCGGTTGGCGGTGAAAGCAAGCGGCTCGAAGTGGATGTATTGCAATACCTTCTTTACTTCGTAGATATGCGGATGCAGGGTGCGGTCGGCTGCCACCAGACCGTTGGCGCAGAAGTTGGAATCGTTGACGATGCCCACGAAGCCCATGTCGCCTCCAAAGGCCCAGATGTCTCGTCCGGCTTTATCCTTGATGGCAAAAGTCTGGTCCACCCAATCCCAGATGAAGCCGCCTTGTAGTTGGTCGTACTTGTAAATCAAGTCCCAGTAGTCCTGAAGGTTGCCCACACTGTTGCCCATGGCATGGGCATACTCGCAAAGGATGAGGGGGCGGGCATCCCGTTGGTTCACGTGCCGACGGAGCGCCCAGATGCGTGCATACATCGGACAGAAGATGTCGCTTTTGCCGTCGTAGCCGCCGCCTTCGTACTGGACGGGACGTGTCGGGTCGGCCTTCTTGGCATAGTCGTAGAGCGTCTCGAAGTGCTTGCCGTAGCCCGATTCGTTGCCCATAGACCAAGTGACGACGGCCGAACAGTTGCGGTCGCGGGCCATCATGCGGCTCATGCGTTGCATGAACGGCAGCTCCCAGTCGGGATAATTGGCAAGCGTTCCGTCCTTATGGTCCATCATGCCGTGGCTTTCGATGTTAGCCTCGTCTACCATGTAGAGGCCGAACTCGGTGCATAGCTCATACCAAGCGTAGTTGTTGGGGTAGTGGCAGTTTCGCACGCTGTTCAGGTTGAACTGTTTCATCAGCCGGATGTCTTGTATCATGGAAGTCGTACTGATGGTGCGCCCCTTGTGCGCGTCGTGCTCGTGGCGGTTCACGCCTTTGAACAAGACGGCTTTCCCGTTGATTAGCTGCATGCCGTTCTTCATCTCTACCGTGCGGAAGCCGAAGAGGTGGGTGAAAGATTCCAAAGATTTGCCTTGTGCATCGTAGGTGTTCACTACCAGCGTGTAGGTGTGGGGCGTTTCGGCGTTCCATGCGCGCACGCGGGGAAATTGCTGTTGCAGGGCAAAGAGCGTGTCGGCGGCAGAAGCGGTGGTTTTCTTTTGCCTGTAGATTACGCCGTTTGCGTCCAGCACCTTTACCTCTACGGTTTGTCCCGTTTTCGGCCTGTGCAGAAGTACATCCAGTTTCAGCTCTCCGTCTTTGTAGTTGTTGACGAGTTCGGAAGTCATCCGGAAATCCTTCACGCGGCTTTCGGGACGGGCATAGAGATATACGCTGCGTTCGATGCCGCTGTATTTCCAGTAGTCCTGCCCTTCGAGGTAGGAGCCGTCGCTGTATCTGAACACCTTCACGGCCAGCCGGTTGTTGCCTTTCTTCAGCAGGCGGGTGATGTTGAAGTGCGATGGTAGGCGGCTGTCTTCCGCATATCCGGCAAGTTTGCCGTTCACCCATACGTAATAGGCCGACTCCACACCCTCGAAATCGAGGAAGACGTCCATGCCTTCCCAACCTGCCGGAACTCTGAACTCGCGGACGTAAGCGCCTACCGGATTGTAGTCGGCGGGCACGTACGGCGGATTGGCGGGGAACGGATAGCGTGTGTCCGTATAGATGGGGGCGTCGAAGCCTTGCAATTCCCAGCTGCCGGGAACTTCTATTTTACTCCACTTCCGTGTGTCGTATCCCGGCTTGTGGAAGTCGTTGGGGCAAAGCCCGTTGTTCTTTGAGAAGAGAAACTTCCAAGTGCCGTCCAGCGATATGCGCCGTTCTGCCGCAGAATTCACGTCGAAACGCACTTCGGGCGGCAACGAGCGTTGTTTCATGGCGCCGGCTTCGCTGGCAAAGGGGATGAAGTGGGCGTGCATCGGCTCTCTGTTCAGCTCGTTGACTTGGGGGTTCTGCCACGGCTCGTTATCGGCCGGGGCACTGCTGCAAAGCAGCGAGGCGAGGAGAAAGGTATAAAGTCTGGTTTTCATTATGAATAAGATTTGATATATAAATAAGGTATGGCTGACGCGCTGTTTTCCTTGATTTGTCAGACACTTGTGTTTATCATGTCAGACACTTGTGTTTGATGCGTCAGGGACAAGTGTTTGACAAGACGGCTGCCGAAGCCTGTCCACAACCGTGTCCGAAGCCCTTATAAGGAGCAGAACAGGGTGACCAGAAACGGGACACTGAAGTCTACCACAAAGCCGTGGAAGATGGAAACCACCACAAACTGTTGTCCGGCCGTCCGCGTGATGATGGGCAGCGTGGTGTCCATCGTCGTGGCGCCTCCGGCCGAGATGGGGGCGAGGTTTCCGAACCACCGTACCAGCAGAGGCGCTGCCAGCAGTGTCAGTATCTCGCGGCTGATATTGGCCAGCAGGGCGATGGTTCCCAGTTCGGCTCCCTTGTATTCGGTGATGAAGATGCTGGAGAGCGAATAGTAACCGAAGCCCGCCCCTATGGCC
Organism: Prevotella heparinolytica; assembly: GCF_002998535.1. Lineage (NCBI taxonomy): Bacteria > Pseudomonadati > Bacteroidota > Bacteroidia > Bacteroidales > Prevotellaceae > Prevotella > Prevotella heparinolytica. The sequence continues at coordinate 2,601,788 of NZ_CP027234.1, forward strand.
AGACAGTCTGTTACGGAACGGTGAGTCAGGATGAGGCTGACCGCCGCCGAACCTGCCAACGTGCCCAGTATCGTCATCACGGGCAGAAATATCAGCCGGGGGTTGAGCGAGCGGAAATTCTTCAGTGTCTGCGGGTCGTTGCCCACGCTTATCCCCACGCTGAACATCAGTGCGCAGAGGGCGTAGTAGCCGATGTCGGTTTCGGCAATGTCGAAAGGTATCAGGCCGGAAACTCCGCACAGCGCACCCAGCACAAAAAAGCCGACGATGACGAGACTTCCTTTCATACTTCGCCTCCTTTCTGTCTGTACAGGCTCTTCCACAAGGCCCATGCGGCGGTGACGCTTCCCAGCGTTCCACCCAGCGTCAGTATCACGGCCTCCATGCCGATGGTGTGCAGGCCTTTGATAATTTGTTCGTTGCTTCCCACCTCTATGCCGAGAATGAAAAGCAGCAGCCAGATGAGCAGGGTAATGATTTGGGAGATTTTCCGTAGATTCCGTTTCCGTAAGAGATAGCCCAGCAGCATTCCGGTGAGCATCAGTCCGATGATTGCAAACATATCTATGTCGTTTTTTTTGTAGGCAAAGATAGCACAACCCCACTAAGTCTCGGCAAAGAAAAAGTTTTCAAGGCCAACAAGGCGGCACAGTCGGAACAGATGCCGCCTTGTACTGAGGTTGTGTCAGAGAGAATTAATTTCTACTTATTTATCAGGTCGTTGGCATTGATTTCGGTCAGAGGCACGGGATAGAAAGCATGCTTCGTTTCGTCGAATCCGGCGCGTCCGGCGCTTGCCAGTGCCGATGCCAGCTTGCCCCAACGGCGCAGGTCGTACCAGCGCCAGTTTTCCAGCGGAAACTCAATCATGCGCTCGTGCTCTATCTGCGCGCGCACTTCGGCTTGCGAAGTACCTTTCATGGCAGGCATGTCGCCGTGCACGCTTCTGATTTCGTTAATCAACGGAATGGCTTGTTCGGGATGCCCTTGCTCGTTCAGCACCTCGGCTTTCATCAGCAATACATTGGCGTAGCGCATCAAAGGGATGTTGATGGCACAGTAGTTGTTGTTCAGCCCTTCATAGTCGGCAGGCATGAATTTGCGGAATGCCGGGCGGTTGTTGCCCTCGAACCAGTCGTCGTAGTTGCGTCCGTAAACGCGTCCCGTGCCGTCGTTGTAGTAGTCGCATCGGAAGAAGATGGTTTCGTAGAAGCGCGAGTCGTAACGTCCCGTGGTGGCTGTCTCGCCCTCTTTCATGAATTCTTCTATCAAGACATTGCTCGGAAGGATTTCGTCCCATCCCATCAGTTCCGACACGCCTATCCAGCGGTGAAGCTGGGTGCGGTAATTGGCTCCGTTGGCGCTGCTCATAGAAGTTTGCAACTCGAAGACGGACTCCTTGCTGTTCTTGTTGGTGGCGTCGAACATGCTCGAGAATTTCTTGACAAGCTCGTAGCCGGTCACCTTGTTCAAGGCATCGAGAGCCAAAGTCAAGTACTCCGACTTCTTTTCCGGTTCTTCGTAGGCACGTGTCAGGTAAGACAATCCCAGATAGGCATAGGCTGCTCCGCAGGTGGCGCGTCCCAAGTTATCGTTGTCGTAGGAGGCGGGCAGAGCCGTGGCCTCTTTCAGGTCTTCGATGATGAAATCCCATGCGTCGGTGCGTGAAGAGAGTGCCTTGTTCAGTTCGGCCTGACTGGTGATATACTTATCGCGGATGATGATTTCCTTCCAGTTCAGCAGCAGTTTCAGGTGGTAGTAGGCACGCAGGAAGCGTCCCTCGTTTACAATCTGGGTGCGCATGGCGGGGGCAATGGAGCCTTCTTTCATGGCCGTCACCTTCTCTATTACCTGATTGGCGAAGCTGGCTCCCTTGTAGTTGTTCCACCAGTAGTTGCTGAATTGCGAGTTACCGTTGGTATAGGTGAAGCTATACAGTTCCAGCCAGTTGGGATAGTTGCGTGCGTCGTTGCCCATGTTGATGATGTCCTCGCGATAAGCCTCTACGGGCCACTTCACCTCGGCAAACTCCCAAGTGTCGATGTAATATTCCAACTGCGAATAGGCAGCCGAGATGCCGGCTTGCGCGTCGCTCTCGTTGCGCCAGAAACTGCCCGAAGTAAGTTGGTCGGGCGACTCCAAGGTTAAATAATCGTCGCACGAGCCTGTCAGGAGCGATGCGAAACAAAGGCCGGCTATGTATATTGCTTTTTTCATTTTCATATCGTATTAAATTGGTTAGAATGTTAGTTGTGCACCCAGTGTGAACGAACGGGTAAACGGATAAATCAGCTTGTCGATACCGGTGTTCAGCACACTTGCACGCGAGAATTCGGGGTCGATGCCGTCGTAGCCGGTAATGGTGAAGAGGTTCTCGCCGCTTACGTAGAAGCGCAGTTTCTCGATGAATACTTTCTGCATCATGGCTTTCGGCAAGGTATAGCCCAGTTGCAACTGGCGCAGACGGATGAAGTCGCCCTTCTCGATGAAACGGTCGGATTCCTTCAGGTTGCCGTTGGGGTCGTTGAAGATGGCGCGGGGCACGTTGGTATCTGTGTGCTGAGGCGTCCACGCATCGAGCGACGAAGCAAGGAAGTTGGAACCGGAGTTCATGCCTTCGTAGAAATACTTGTTTCCGTTGTAGAGCTTATGTCCCCATGCGCTGCCCAAAACAAAGGAAAGGTCGAAGCCTTTGTAGCCGGCAGAGAAGTTGAGGTTGACCTCCAGTGTGGGGATGCCCGAACCGCAATACACCTTGTCGTCATCGTCGATGGAACCGTCGCCGTTCGTATCGGCAAAACGGATATCGCCGGCATCGGCAAAGGGCTGATACTCTTGTCCGTCAGCATTTTTGTATTGGCGGGCTTCGGCGTTGCTTTGAAACAGGCCTTCGGTCTTGTAGAGATAGAATGCACCGATGGGTTTGCCCACGCGCGTCTGGGTGGGGAAGTGTTCGCTTCCGTATTTCAGACCCTCGCCATAGAGCACTTGGCTCTTGTCTGCCAGTTCCACCACCTTGTTGTTTGTGGTGCTGAGGTTCATGCCTACGTTGTAGTCGAATCCGCCTTTCGAGTCGGCCCAGTTCAGCTCAACCTCGATGCCGGAGTTGCGTATTTTGCCTACGTTCAGAATAGGGTTGTTCAGACCGGCAGAGGGTGGGAGTGCTTTGGTTATCAGCAGCTCTTCGGTCTGGTTGTAATAGTAGTTCAAGGCTCCGGTCAGCTTGTTGTCGAAGAAGCCGAAGTCAAGTCCGATGTTCTTCGTGTCGGTGGTTTCCCACTTCAGCGAACGGTTTTCCAGTCCACGGGCGATGCTTCCCGTCCATGCGTTGTCTCCGTTGCCTTTCACATATCCCTGATACTTGGTGTTGTAGGTCGAAATCAAGGCAAGGAAATCGTAAAATCCCAGAGCATTCTCGTTGCCCAGCCGTCCCCAACTGGCACGGAGCTTCAGGTTGTTCAGCGCAATGTCTTTCGGGAAGAACGCCTCTTCGCTGATTCTCCAGCCCACGGCCACCGACGGGAAGAATCCCCAACGGTTGTCCGCACCGAACTTGGAAGAGCCGTCGCTGCGCACGGTAGCCTGAACGAGGTAGCGGTTATTGTAGTTGTAGTTCACACGTCCGAAGAAAGACACCCGTCTGTAATCCCATTTGCTTCCGCTTCCGTTGAATGTGCCGCCCGCACCTGCTCCTACGGTAGAGAAGCTTGAATCGAGGAAGCCGCCGGGTTGTTCGCCTATCACTAATTGCCCGTCTTCCACCTTATAAGTGGTGGTTTTGCCTTCCACGCCTACCGAGTGCCAAGTATATCTGCGAGCCATGGTCGACGTACCTGCCACTGCGTTGACAGTGTGCTTGCCAAATTCCTTGTTGAAACTCAACAGGTTTTCCCATACGTGCTCTTCCCAATAGGCGGAAGTCTCGCTGTGGTACGGGTAGTCGCGTTTGGATTTTACGTCGGCTATATAGGTCGGGGTGTGGTAAGTTTGGCGCTGATGTTCTCCCCGGTAAGCATAGCTTGTCTTGAAGCTGAGCCATTTCGTGAAGTTAGCGGTCAAGGCTATGTTGGCGGTGGTGTGATAGCGTTTGTCGGTCGACTTTTCGTAATGCTGGTCGGCCATCACATTTCGGTTGTTCGGCAGATTGTCGAAGTTGGTCAGACCGAAGCCGTATTGCTCGTTTTCGTTATAGATAGGTACTAACGGAGAAATCATGTACATCTCTTTCAGTTGGTACTCCGGCTGTTTGCTGTCGGTGAACTTGAAAGCCATGTTGGCGTCTATGTCGAAGATGTACTTGCTTGTGTGCAGTTTCAGGCGGGCGTTGTCTTGACGGTAGTCATTACCCAAGAAGATTCCTTTGTCGTCCGCATGGTTGTACGACACCGAATACTGTGTGTTTTCGCCGCCGCCTCTGATGCTGACCATATAGTTCTGCGACAGGCCCGTGCGCAACATGGCGTTTTGCCAGTCGGTGTCGATGCCCGTATTCTTGGTCATGTAAGGTTCGAGTTCCAACAGTTGTTTTTTCCATGCGCCGTTGCTCTTCGGGTCGTACTGCGATTTATGGTTCTCTACATGCGAGTTCCAGTTTTCATACATTTGCGTATGCACTTTCTTGTATTGGTCGGCATTCAGCAAGTCGAGTTTCTTTGCCACATCCGTCATGCTGACGTATGCGCTGAAGTCTATTTTGGTTTCGCCTTTCTTTCCGTTTTTGGTGGTCACGATGATGACACCGTTGGCTGCTACCGAACCATAGATGGCTGCCGCCGCACCGTCTTTCAGCACCTCCATCGCCTGAATGTCCTGCGGGTTCACCGAGTTGATGTCGCCGGGAAAACCATCGATGATGTAAAGAGGTTCGTTATCACCAAAGGTTTTCACACCGCGGATTTTCACCTGCACGCCTGCGCCGGCATTACCTCCGGACTTCATGATGTTTACGCCCGCAATCTTTCCTTGCAGTGCTTCGGCCGGATTGGTGGTAGTGCGCTTCGACAGCTCTTCCACATCGACGGAGGAGATGGCTCCCGTCATATCGCTCTTCTTCATCGTGCCGTAGCCTATCACGACCACTTCGTCCAGCATTTCGGTATCTTCTTTCAATACTACTTTCAGGGTATTGCGGCCGTTCAGTGGAATTTCTTGAGCAGCATAGCCCACATAAGAGATGATGATGGTTGCGTTGGGCGAAACGTTCAGGGCGAAGTTTCCGTCAATGTCGGTAATCACTCCGTTCGTCGTTCCTTTTTCCAATACGCTGGCGCCGATGATGCTTTCACCGGTTGCATCGGTCACGTTACCCGTCAGCCGGATAGCTTGTGCCAGTGCGCTTATGGGTAACATAAAAGCAAAGAAGAAAAGCAGCAGAGCCGCTCTTTCTTTAAAGTAGTTACTTTTACTCATGTGAATAAGTTTTTAAGGTTAATATTCTTGTTTTTCACGATGCTAAGTTATTAAGCATAAGCGTGAAAAAACAAATAAAAGTATCTACAAGAGAACTACAAATGCTGCTTATTCTTTGTTTTATAATCTACAATTATTAACGTAAACAATTGATTCATAGAGAATAATTGTTTGTTTATGTATCTACAATTCATAAAGAGTGAGGTTCGGACTACACATAACGCTTTATGTGCCCTGCCGTCTCTTTCTTTTTACTGATTGCACTTCTTATATTCTTCATCCGTCACCGGTTCGCACCATTCGGTACTTGCCCCCTCGGCAGGAACGGCAATGGCAATGTGTTGAAACCAACTGTCGGAGGCAGCTCCATGCCAATGTTTTACTTCGGCAGGAATGTTCACTACGTCGCCGGGTTTGAGCGCACGTGCCGGCTCGCCCCACTCCTGATACCAGCCGCGGCCACCTACGCAGATGAGGATTTGTCCGCCTTTGTGGTGTATGTGCCAGTTGTTGCGACAATGCCTCCTTGATTTGGTTGACGGTCAGCCCGCTGTCCAATCCATTGCGAATGGCCTGTGCCAGTCTGTCAACATCTCCTTTGGCTTCCAAACAAGCTATTGCCACCATGTCTTGCCATTTTAGATCTAATGTTTCCATCTCATTCATTGATTGATAGTTTGTTGTTTTCTTCTGTGCGGCAGCGGTTATGCAGATAACCGCTACCGCACAGATTGTCAGTATGATACCTGTTTTCGGCATAGGCGGTTGCTTTTGCTGCGGTGTGAACGATTTGTGAAAAAAAGGTGTTGCAGTATCTCCTTTCAATATCCCAATCCTTTGAGCCATTGCAGTACTTTGCTCTTGCCCGTCCTCACTTCGTGCCCGTAGATGGCGAATGCGCCGGTAACCGTGGTTTTCGGATACTGCTTTTTCACGTCTCCGACCGTACTTCCGAGTCCGCTACCCTCATGGGTGGTAAACGGTATGAGCGTCTTTCCGTTGAGGTCGTATTTATTGAAAAAGCTGAACATTACCTGCGGATAGGTGCCCCACCATATCGGACCGCCGATGAAAACTACATCGTATTCGTCCACGTTGCTTATCGAGCCTTTGAATGCGGGTAGCTCTCCGCTCTTTTTCTCTGCCTGTGCCACTTTTATCAGTTCCGAGTAGGGCATATCGTAACTCTTTTCGGCCACAATCTCAAACACGTCTGCTCCTGTCTGCTCCTTTATATAATCAGCCACAATTTTCGTATTGCCCTCTTTGATGTTTCCTACTGCATAGTTCTCGCCTGCGTGGGAGAAGAATACTATCAATGCTTTTCCTTTTCTCATTTCGTTGCTTTGTTTTTTGCTGCCACTGCACGCCACGGATATCAGCAGTGCAACCATAGCGGTTATAATTCTCGATACATTCATAAAATCGTTTTTTTATTATGGAGTGTTATCTATGATACTTGCCATTCTTTATCACATCAGAGTGCTCTCCATCCCATAAACATCTTCACGGTCTCCGGATCGTTATGGTCGAAAAACGCGCTTTTGGCGAGGTCAAGGGATTTGATACGCTCCATTTCGTCGGGTGTAAGCTCGAAGTCGTAGATGTTGAAGTTCTCTTCCATACGGTTGCGGTGGACGGACTTCGGAATGATGATGACATCGCGTTGGGTGAGGTAGCGGAGGGCAACCTGTGCCACGCTCTTGCCATGCACCTTGCCGATTTCCTTTAACACAGGATTTACGAAGAGTCCGTTGCGACCTTCGGCAAGCGGTCCCCACGACATCGTATGCGTGCCGAACTCATCCATGTACTCCTTACTCCTGATTTGCTGACAGAAGACGTGCGTCTCCACTTGGTTCACTGCCGGTACGATTTCGACATTGCTCGCAAGGTCAATGAAATGGTTCGGCTGGAAATTGCTCACACCGATGGCGCGCAATTTGCCCTCCCGATAAGCCTCTTCCAAAGCGCGATAGGCACCATAGTAGTCACAAAAAGGCTGATGAAGCAGCATGAGGTCGATGTATTCGGTCTGCAATCGGCGCAGACTCTCGTCAATGCTCGCTTTGGCACGTTCGTAGCCGTAGTTGCTTATCCATATTTTAGACACCAGAAAGATTTCGCTGCGGGCAATGCCGCTCTTCTTCACTGCTGCGCCCACGCCCTCTTCGTTGTGATACGCTTGCGCAGTATCCACCATCCGATAACCTGCGCCGAGCGCGTTGTTCACGCAACGTTCGGCTTCTGTCGGTTCCACTTGATATACCCCGTAGCCCAATTGAGGTATCTTCACTCCGTTGTTTAACGTTACATACTTCATTTTCTTCTCTTTTTTTTGGGGTTTATGATTGCAAAGTTACGGTGATGGATAGTTCTTGTTGTTTCACAAAACGCCTTGAAGATGTCACTTTTTGCGCAAATCGTATACCATGCCATCGGAATATTGCTTAACTTTGGCGATATGAACGAGAATAAAGAACCGGATTTCGTGTTTTCTACAGATTTTTCACAGGTCAACGACAAACATTTCTATCGTTGGTGTGTGCATTTGATATGCTTTGACGGCGAGGGTAGCTTTGTGTTCAACGACCGTTGTTGGCATATCTGTCGCAACGATATAGCCATCCTGATTCTGCCCGACAAGGTATGCAACCTTGCGCCTCACCCCGACCTGCGGATTGAGTTCTTCGCCGCTCCGCTCAATTTCCTGAACGCTCAGCTTCCTGCCAACAACTTCGGCATCGGTGGCGGCATTACACTTTACAACAACCCCATTATTCCCGTTTGCGAAGAGGATGCCCGGAAATTTACGAACGATATCCACCGATTGCGCGACCGTATGGCCGACACCTCGCATCTGTTCTATCGCGAACTGATGGGCAGTCTGTGCCGGACGATGATGTACGATCTCTTCGATTTCCATGCCAAGTATTACGGTGCACAGGCATCGACCGACCGCCGTAGTTTTATTGTGAAGGAGCTGATGAAACTGTTACAGACAGGTATCAGCCGCACCGAGCGGGAAGTTGCCTATTATGCCAACCGGCTTCATGTTACGCCCAAATATCTCTCGGACACCGTGCGTCGAACCACAGGCAGCAATGTCACTTCCTTTATCGACCGCTATACTGTTCCTATGCTCAAGGGCTTTCTTGAAGACGAACGTCTGTCGCTTACGCAAATTGCCGAAATGATGAATTTTGCTTCGCTTTCCTACTTCAGCCGCTATGTATCGAAGCATTTGGGAATGTCGCCCAGTCAATATCGGTTGAGTTTGCAGCCAGATAAGAAGTGAAGGGGTAGAATAAACATGGTCCGGCTATATGTTTTGCAGATAGTCGGTCAGGTCTTCTTCCGAAGAGAGATTGAGCGACTTGCGCAGGCGATAGCGGTTCATGTTGATGGTTTTCGGAGTGGTGCCGGTCAGCATGGATATCTCTTTGGTGGAGAGGTTCACCCTTAGCAATGTGGCAAGATACTTTTCGCCTTGCGTCAGTTTGGGATGGAGGCCAACGAGGCGTTGCAGAAACTCCTTGTTCTTGTCTTCCACATTTGTCAGTACGGCGCTGTTGTTCTTGTCTCCGCTTTGGCACTGGCTGATGAAGGCATTCACCTTTTTCAGATGGGGGATGAGAAGTTGGTTGTCCATCTTATACCCTTCTTTTATCATTTCGCGTATCTTGTCTAGCAGTTCGTTGCGGCTTCTGAGGAATACGGCGAAGCTCATGGCTTCCTGACGGCTGGTATTGAGCGCGTTTTGCACGTGCTCCAGCTCCAGTTCCTGCTGATGCAGCTTCAGTTCGGAGACTTCGCGCTCCGACAGTTCGAGCTGGTAGCGCGCCTTTACCAATTGCAGGTCTTTCCTGCGTTTATACCATTTATAAAGAAAGATGCAAAAGGCCACACCCAGAACGAGGACACTGCCCAGCAGCCAGATGTTGCGCTTCAGCAGTTCTATCCTGTAAGCCTGCTCTTGCAATTCGGTGGCATACTTCTGGTCTTGGTATCTTTTGTAGGAGATTTCCTGCTCGATGTTGCGCAGCTTGTTGCTGCTTTGCAACTCTTTGCTCAGGTGATACATCTTGTCCAAAAATTCGTAGGCTTTGGCAAAATCGCCTATGGCGGCATACACCATGGAAGAATATTCGTAGTTGTCGCAAATCAGCTCGCGGGCGCCGATGTTGTGGGCATACTCATGGGCTTTCCGCAAGGCCTCCAGCGCTTTGTCGTACTGCCCGCCGTAGTAATATTGTTTTCCCATGTTGTTGTAGTTCTCGCCCAGCGACCATTGCGCATCCAGATTTTTGTTGATGACGATGGCCTCCTGAATAAAGGAAAGCTTCTCTTCCGTATTTCCTTGATACAGGCAGAGATTGTTCAGGTTGGTGGCTATCTCTTTCAGGTTGCGCTGGGCGCGGTTGATGGCCAATGCCCTCTGGAAGAACCGTTCGGCAACGGCAAACTCGTTGAGGAAGTGGTGCATCACTCCGCGTTCGTTGTAGCATCCGGCCACGGAGGTGGAGTCGCCGATGGATTTGAAGATGGAGGTTGCCTTGTCGTTCAGTTCGATGGCTTTGTTGTAGTCGCCCAGCTTGCTATATACACGCCCCATGAGGGAGCAGAGGCAGGCGTTTTGTTTTTTGTTGGCGGGATGGATGTACTTCTGCGTGTCATACAGGTTTTTGATGCTTAAATCGAAGTTACCCAGCAGTTGCTCTGCCTGACAGTAGAGTAGCATGGCTTGTGCGCGAACTTCGTTCGGCTTGTCTTCGGGGAACAGGGCAGAGGCTTGAGAGGCATAATAGGAGGCCTGCTTAGGGTTGTTGTACAGGTATTTCTGTGCTTGTCCGATCAGGGTTTGAGCTTGCTTTATATCTTGGCTTTGCAGGGGTGTCGTTGCCCACAGAAGGCATGTGAGTAATAAATAAAAGGCTTTCTTCATCGTCTCGTCTTATTTCCGCAAATTTAATTATTTCTTCTCAAAACTCCCGTCTGCCTCTGAAAAGATTTGAAAAACAGTTCTTATGAGTTCGGGAAAATTAATGTTTAGAAAAGCACTTGTTATCTTATTTTCTGGATATGCACAAACAATTTTCCCAAATTGTTGTAGAAGGAGTGTATGCAGTAAGTGGGGAGTATAAATTCATGTTGTGCTCTGACTGATGTCATAGGTGATCGGATTTGACTTTTTCTTGAGCTATTTATTGATATATTTCTGATAAATCTTTTCTGATAATAACTTTTTATATAGATGCAATCTTGTTCTTCATATTTGCCTTTAATCCATGTGCTAATGTGTCTGTTTTGGTCAAAACAATATTTTGAAAAGTTCCCACTCTGTTGGCAAACACTGATTTTTCAAGTTTACTATTTTATTTTTTTGTTAACCCCATTGATAATACATAACTTTTTAGTAGTTTTGTTCTTAATAATCATGGCGAATATCGTTTGTGTTTTGTTGGTTTCCAATATCATGAGGAAGAATACAATAGATTTCACAGGTTAAATTTATGCTACTTTTTTCCCTCGAATAGAGAGAACTAAAAATAAATGTCTGTATTGAACTATTTTTAATGTTTTATTGTAATGGATAGACGCACATTTTTTTGAAGATGGGGCAGGGGATAAAGGGCCTAACTTTAGCCTACATCATTCATAGTTGTATGCCGGATGAGATGTCGTTCCTAAGTGAAAGTGATAAATACAAACCTGAGCTTTTACGATATTTAAGGGAATCCAATAAGGGGTACTACGAAAGAAACCCTGATGTATTCAGGCAAGAACGCTCCATAGTAATTGCTGATAAAATTGACTTTGTGAATGATGAAGAAATTCTCAGAAAGAATAAGGCAGACTATATACTATTTATTACAACATTTGCCATTATGAAATGTAATTTTGATTTTTATAAATTCGAGAATAGGATAATTGATATCAAGCAAATAAACTTTCATACATTCAAAATAGAGACAGATGTTCCTGAAGATATTATAAGTTATGTTCAGTTTCCGGAGCCGACTGTTCTGAGAATTCCTATTAGAGTAAAAAGATTTTACCCGGAACTTATTCTGGATAAGGAATTCTCATTGCCTTGTATTATGCAAGCAGATACTTTTAAAAAGAATTTTATTGTTGCAAATGCGAATACGCGTAGTTTAAATCAAATAAAAATATGGGAATCTTCTTTGATTGTATAGGATGTGGAGCTTGTAGTGATATATGTCTTACAAAAGCTATTAAATTGGCTTTTGTCAACGAGGAATATAAAAATACATTTGTAGACACATTTTTATGCAACTGCTGTGGAGAGTGTGTAAGTGTATGTCCAATTAATTGTCTCAAATATAAATTAACTTCCGATACATGGTTACGTTGTACTATTGAAGAAGAAGATGGAGGAAAAAGTGGTGGTATGGAAGATAATAATGATTCTGGAATATATAATGGAGGAGGAAAGTGGGGAGACATACCTGCTTTACCCGCTAAGTTTAATAAATTGATTTTCAAAAATAAGAATCTTAATGGGGCTGCACTTCAATCTCTTGATAGAGCTTTTGATGAAATGTTGGAAGTTTGTAGTAGTGCCATTTATAACTACTTAATTAATAATGGATATAGGTTCACTAGTGTTAGTATTGATCCTTCGTTATTAGGAAATGCTGGATATAACTTTTCGAATGCTAGTCTCACTTTTAGGAACGCTTCTACCATAGATGGTGAATCTTTATTTCATGAAATGTTCCACTTATTTCAGCAAAAACATTCAAATTGGGGAATAGAATCCGATGGAATGATGGAGTATGAAAGAACTTTGTTCACTGATATAATGTATTACATCCAATATGGGGATAATGGAGATTATAGAAGAAGTCCATGGATCGATAATGGAGCGAATGGAGCAGTATCCAAAGAATATAGAGATTGGCTGAAATATATTACAAAAAACAGAAAGAAAGTTCCCACATCCATTCCTAACGAAGACTTCTCCAAGTGGGCAGAGGTTTTCAAAACATGCAGTCGTGCATACATGCATAAGAATTTTCCTTCCCATTATAATAGTAATGCGATAATAAAAGCTCTATCTTTATCCCAGAATTGTATTTAATCTAAATAATATGGTTATGAAAACAAAATGCAAAAAACACTTCTTTTTATTATTCATCTTATTATTAAGCATACACGTTTATGCACAGACAGACTCTGCTAAATCGAATATCTATAATATCCCATCAAAAACAGAATTGTATATAGGGAAAACTTACAGATATATTGTGAATTATTATGGTTCGGATGAATCAGGAGATCATAGAGTAGTGATTACTTCTAATGTCCATGATCCTTTTGAGGGTATAAAGAATGAAATAGAGTGGCAATTTTTTTACAGAATTGACAATAAGCATGAAATCAGTCGCTATTTAAAACAAGCGTTATATATCTATCTTAAACCATATTTGAAAAAGGATGTTTTGGAACACATCAATGACGACACTTTCCTTATGTGGCTTGATTTCGATTTGAATGGAATATTGAAGTGTGCAAATTTTGCATTTCCGGCAGATTTGAATATCTCCATGGAAGCAATTGAGAATCTCGACATAGCATTGCGAAAAGGCTGTAAACTCCAATTGACCAATGAACATCCAGATGGAGGACGAGTGAAGTATATTGAAAAATATACGATGGGCTACAGTTTGAAAGATGACATTTTTCCACTGAAAAAAGAGAATAGTCTCGGCGAGATGAAAAACATAAAATAGAGGGTAACTACGCAGTAATTATTTTATCTTTGCCTCTCAAAGATAACGATATACGAACTATGCTATTACCTTATTTGCATGAAGACTTGGTGGAGGCGGGTTGCGACGAGGCCGGTCGCGGCTGTCTGGCCGGTGCGGTTTATGCCGCCGCCGTTGTTCTGCCCAAGGATTTCAGGAACGAGTTGCTGAATGATTCCAAGCAACTGACCGAGAAGCAGCGTCATGCACTGCGCGAAGTCATCGAACGGGAAGCCTTGGCGTGGGCGGTGGGCATTGTTTCTCCCGAAGAGATAGACAAGATAAACATCCTCAACGCTTCGTTTCTGGCCATGCACCGTGCCTTGGACCGCCTTTCCGTGCGTCCGCAACATCTGCTTATCGACGGAAACCGCTTCAGGAAGTACCGCGATTTGCCGCATACCACCGTGGTGAAAGGCGACGGGAAGTATCTCTCCATCGCCGCCGCTTCCGTACTGGCCAAGACGTATCGCGACGACTATATGAACGGGCTGCACAAAGAGTATCCCCTATATGGTTGGGACGGCAACAAGGGCTATCCCACCAAGAAGCACCGTGCCGCCATTGCAGCCCACGGCACAACTCCTTATCACCGCATGACGTTCAATCTGCTGAGCGACGGACAACTGGCGCTCGACTTTCTTTAAGAAGATATTCCCCTTTCGGAGACAGGCTAAAACCACTTGATTTTCCTGAACCATACGAACGTCACTGTCGACAGCAGGGCCGACAACAGGACGATGAACACGAAGGCATGGGGAAACTCCTCTATATGTATGTCCACGTTCATGCCGTAGAAGCTGGCAATCAGGGTGGGTATCATCAGAGTGATGGAGAGGCTTGTCATGCGTTTCATGATGGAGTTTACGTTGTTGGAGATGATGGAGGCAAAAGCATCCATGGTTCCCGTAAGGATGTCGCTGTATATGTTCACGGTATTGTAGGCCTGTTTCAGCTCGATGATAACGTCTTCCAGCAGTTCCATATCCAGATAGCCGGTTCCCTGGAAGATGTTTCTCAGCCGGCCTATCATCACTTCGTTGCCGCGGATGGAGGTGTTGAAGTATACCAGCGTCTTTTGCAGCTTCATCAGTTGCAGGAGGTCTTCGTTGCGGATGCTCTTTTCCAGTTCTTTCTCGGCGGCGGTCACGTCGTTGTTTATCTGCTTCAGGTATTTCAGGAACCATACGGCCGAGGAGTAGATGATGCGCAGAATCAGTTCGAGTTTGTTGTTCACGACGATGCCTTTGCGTCGGGTATGTTGGATGAAGTCCGGTATCAGCTCCGTGTGGTGGTAGCATACGGAGACAACGATGTCGTTGTTGGTGATGATGCCGATGGGAACGGTGATGAACGGCACGCCGCGCTGGTTGCTCTGCATGGGAATGCGCAGGATGGTCAGCAGCCAGTTGTCTTCTTTTTCCGTGCGCGGGCGTTCGTCCACGTCGGCAATGTCTTCCAGAAAAGATTCGGGAACTTTCAGTTCTTCGGTGAGAAACCGGAAATCGTCATCGTCAGGGCATTCCACGTTTACCCAGCAGTTGGGTTGCCACTCGGCTTTTTCCACAAAGCCGTTTTCGCTGTACAGATACTTTCTCATTGTTTGCCTCCTTTCGGTTTGGAACAGAGGCATTGCGGGCAACGTCTCCGTTCGTTTTAATGGTTAATATTGTTGCACGTTCGTGGGTTTGAATCGTCCATATTCTCTTCTTTTAGATTTTTTAAGCGTGACAAAAGTACATAAATCATTTCAAAATGTACGCTTTAGTCGCTGTTTTTTGTACTGTCGGCCTGCAAAACGGCTTCTTCGGGGGAGAAGCCCTGTCGTTGTCCGGCAGGAAGGCCGAAAACAGAATCAAGGCGGTTTCCGGGCAGGAAAGCGGCTGCTTCAATACAGGGCGGGGATAATAAGTTCTCTTTCCGTCTGCCCTTCAAGAGGAAATTGCATGAATCGCTTGCAAGGATGTTTGTGTGTAATTATTATTTACTACCCTGAAGCTTGTATCCGATAAAGAAAACGAAGACCGGAATACCCCTGCCAGAACAGCTTCTGACAAGGGGGTACATAAGTATACGACTGATGTACCCTCGATATAGGACTGAGCTTGCCTCTCCTTTTTCATCGCTTCTCTGAAAGACTTTATTTGGTAAGATTTTTAAAAAAAAGAGACGACCGATGGGGTGGGTTTGCCGGAATAATCCATTTTGGAGACTTTATCCCGCCACCCGGGGGAAATATCTTTGCGAAAGTGGCGGCAGGTTGCCGAAAGCCATAAATTTAGAGCAGGCGGCACTAACCATGCGTGATGGGTTGCCGTGCTTATCATCCCATAGTGTTTCGGCATGATGCGGAAACGCTCAGCGAGAGATGCCCTGCGGTTCTAAAACAGTTTCTTCAAAACCATACGATTTGCTTTTGTGTACCAAGCCCTCCCAATATGCCCCAGCCATTGTTTACATTGCTATGTATAAGTATGGACTCAGTATAAGAGTCCTCATCCGTAATCCGATAAAGCATGGCCGATTTCAGGTAGTAATACAAATCACGAGTAATGGACTGGAGTTCTATGACGGCATGGGGGGATTCGCCCCACCGCAAGCGGGTTTCCACCGTGAACGTGTATTCTTTCCCGTCGAACAGATGGTCGTCGAACACGTTCGAAAAGTGGGCGGGCCAGCCGCCAAACGCTTTCTCCAACTGCTGATCCATGAAGATAATATCGCCGGAAGTATAGATGTCGCTGTACCTCCAAACCGGCCACGAGTCATTCGGGGCCGGGTTGGAGGAGCTTCTGACTTTCAGCCGGTAGTAGTCGCCCCCTTTGGGGTCGGTCAGTCGAAGCGTGATGCGGGCCACCGTATCTGTCGAGAAGTCCATCAGTTCTCCCGAACTGGAATACCAGTTTTTATCGTAAAATTTCTCGCAGCCCAGCACCTCCAATTTCCGTGAGGCGGGCACCACCGTCTCGGCTGTCACCTCTTCCGCCTCTTCTTCCTCCCCGGCCCTGACACACAATTCCAGCCGGTCGCCGCTGCGGGGTGTATAGTCGCTCACATAGTTCCGGTGAATTTCATCGTAGCGTAAGATGTAGCGTTCTTGTCCGTTGACGGTCAGTTCCACCTCCGCATCGGAACGTACGGCTTTATCATAATAAAAAGAGTCGGGACACATGGAATACCTCCAATAATCAAAATAAAGCAATGCGGGCACCTCCTTGAAAAGATAGGCTTGGGAAACCGACACCGCGAACAAGGTGTCCGTGGCGGCAATCGCATTGACCACGAGGCCGCGAAGGCGAGTGCCCCCATCCTCAAAATGCAGTACACGCTCGCAGCCCGCAAGCAGGAGAAGCCCTGCGCATCCCACCACTATTTTCTTCAGATTCATCATTCCTAAAACTTTAAGGTGTAATTCAATGACGGCATGAAAGGGAACATGCAAATGCCCTTGAGTACCGTTTCGTTACGTTCATATCCTATATAGACGTTCGATATGTTCTGCCTATTATACAGGTTATAGATGCTCAGCCCCAAGATGCTTTCGGCCTGCCGGTGCTTGATGGAAAAGTTCACGCTGATATCCAACCTGTGAACGGCGGGCATCCGGTAGCCGTTCCGCTCGGCATAAGAATAGAAACGGAGGAATTTCCGGAAGTACGCTCCGCCCGCCGGACTGCTTGCCTCACCATCTCCATGCATGTAAGTATCGCTGGCAAACGGTTCTCCGTAGGGGTCGTATTCATCCGGCATCCCACTATACAGTGCCGTGGTGGTAAGCGTTCCCCTCCGCCCCGTCTGATAGGTCCATGCGGCCGACACCTCCCAATGCGATCCGAGGCGCTGCGTCAGCACTGCGTTGAAGTTATTCCGGCGGTCATTGCCCGCGTAAAACTCTTCCCCACTGGCTATTTCCTGTCCGGGGCGGTCGTATGTCCTCAACGACTTGGCCCACGTATAGCCTATCCATCCTGTGGTGCTGCCCGCTTTTTTCTGCACGAACAGCTCCACTCCATATGAGCGTGCCTTGCCCATCGCCACCATTTTTTGCCAGTCGGCCGAGGAGGTCATGTACGACACTCCCTCCCGATAGTCTATCACATTGTCCATCCGCTTGTAGTATGCTTCTATCGACAGGTCTATTCCCTTGCCTGTCGTGTAGTTATACCCCAGTGCCCATTGATCGGCCTGCATCGGTGCGATATCTCCGGTGACAGGCACCCATATGTCCGAGGGCATGACCAAGTTACTGCTGCTCAGCAGGTGAATGCCCTGCGTCATCCGCGAATACGAGAACTTCAGTGCCATGTCGTCCGTCAGCAGAAACCGTGCGGACAAGCGTGGCTCCAGAGAGTGATAGGTTTTTCCTTTCACGGCGAACAGCGTGTATCGCAAGCCCGCGTTCACCTTCCACCGCTCCGCCAGCTCAAAATCGTCTTCTGCATAAAGGGCGAAAGTCTTCAGGCGTTGCCTCTCGCCCAGCACCGTGTCCACAAGTTGCGTGAATTCCCGATATTTTCCGAGGTCCCATTCCTTGGTATATACGTTTTTATAGACATCCACTATTGGCGTGAAACGCTGCAAGGCGGCTTTCGCCCCCCAGCGGACGCTGTGCCTTGCCTGCGGCAGGCAGTGAAAGTCTATCGTCAGTGCCGCGTCGTCTATACCCGAGTGGTAGCGTGCATAAGAGTCTTCTTTATACAGTTTCCAAGGCTTCGCCTCAGGCACCGAATTATTGTATGTCTCGTTGTATATCTTCGACCTCATCTGCAAGCGGTAATTGTAACGGCTGTAGCTCAGGTTGGTGTTCACCGAAAGCCGATCGTTCACGGCATGCGTCCAAAACAGGCTCGACACCATGTTGCCCCATGAGTTTTCCGTGGAGTTCATCTTTTCGTTGGAATACTCATATTCTTGGCGGCGGTATTTTTGCTTGCTGTCTGTCGGAGCCGCGTCATTCACGTCCCTCCCTTTATAAAATACGGCCGACAGCTTGTCGTGGCCCGAAAAGCGGTGCACCAGCTTGGCGTTGATGTCATAGTAGTTCATTTGCGCGTAGGGGCGCATGACCTCCGGCTTGTCATACACTTTTCTCAACAGAGGCTGCACAATGGCATCGAAATAAGAAGCCCGGGCCGCCACGTTGAGCGAAGTCGTCCCACGGCGGACAGGCCCTTCAATATGTATTTTCGACGCAAGCATACCCACGCTGAGGGCTCCGTGATAGCGGCTCATGTCTCCGTCTTTTATGCCGATATCCACCACGCTGGAGAGCCTTGCCCCATAGCGTGCCGGGAAAGCTCCCTTATAAAAGATGATATTTTCTATCATGTCGGTGTTCAGAGCCGAGACAAAGCCTTTCAGGTGTTCCGAGTTATAGAGCGTGGAGCCGTCCAGCGTAATCAGGTTCTGGTCGTAGTCTCCGCCACGCACGTAGATGCCCGCATTGCCGTCGCCGGCCGACTGTACGCCCGGCAGTCGCTGCAAGGCCTTCATCACGTCGGTTTCGCCAAACAGGGCGGGCATGGAGCGCACCTGCGCCACGGGCAGCTCCACCGCACTCATCTGCGAGTTCTTCACCCCGAAGTCGCGGCGGGGGGCGTATATCCGCACGTCGGGCAATCGGTTGTTTTGCAGCAACGCCACCGCAAGCACGGTGTCGCCGACAAGCGCAAGGCAGTGTGTCTGCGGGGTATAGCCTACAAAGCTGAAAGTCAGCTCCACCGGTTTGCCTTGAGGCATACGGAAGCGGAAAAAGCCTTTCTCGTCAGTCGTCTTCCCGTAATGTCCGGACGGGCTGTAGACATTGGCACCCTGCAAAGCTTCGCCGGAAGCGGCGTCCCTCACATACCCACTGACGGAGACCGTCTGCGCGCACAGCCCGATGAGGCACGACAAACACAGACCGACGAAACAAATAATCGGTTTCATGGCGATGGAATGATTCGTTGCGGTTTAATCAAAAAAACAGTTTCAGCCCGGCTATCCCGCACCCTGCGCCGCCCATGCCTCCTTCGGCAAAAACGGCCATCGGCTTGGCAAAGTTCCATTCCACACCCGCGAGCATCACCTGCCACGCCGCGGATTTGCCGTCCTCAATTTTGGCAGCCTTCAAAAACGGATCTTCCGGAGGCACGCAAACCTCAATCTTATATTTTTTTGTCATCGCAAGCCCCACACCCGCACGGCTGTAGAAAGACAACCCATTCAGGCGCAGCCAAGTAAACTTGCCGGTCAGCATCAGCAGATGACAGTCGTTGCTTATTTTGCCCAACACATCCGAAGAGCCCAAAAACGCCTCTTGCTTCACTGTCAGAAAAGAGTAAGTCACGCCTATGGCAAAGGAACGGGAGGCGTGATACAGATAGCCCGCATTCAGCACGCCTGACAGCCGCTCGTTGCCCGTGGAGTAACGACTGCTGAAATAGGTGTTCAGCGGCAATCCCGGTTCAGGCAAAGACAAAGTAGGGTTCAGGCCATAGCCGGCAAAGAACTCGTGCCGGGGGATGTACTCCTGAGCGCATACGGCACTTGAAAAAAGCAGGGAAAACAAGCAAAATAAATAACGTTTCATAGTGAGTGGTATTTTTAAAGTCTATTGTTCAACAACGGCCATAAACCAATAGGTAGCCAGCAACTCGCCAGTGGATAAATGTATGCTATAAGTCAGATCATAAAGCCCGGGCGTATTGAATGAGATGGTGGCGTTTGCCCCTGATATTGAAACGTTAGCTTTAGTTCCTATAGCATTATCACCTTTTGCATCCTCTACCGTCCAGGCTGTCTGCACAAAACTTCCATATGGTAAAATTTCGGAAGTAGCGGGAGAATAATCGCTACTAATTCCCACATAAGTTTCTCCTGTTCCACTACTGCAATTCAATAAACCATTAATATTTACATGCCTATAGTATTTCCTCGTGTTCATGTTATTATAAGGACCGTATCCCGGGGCATGCCGCATCAAAGGCCCTTTTCCCCATTTAGATTCATACATGCCTGAAACAGAAGAAACCACGGCCGAATGGTCAGACTGGATATAAAAAATCTTTTGAGCAAGTTGCGGAGTAGTACTCGTGTAATAATCTCCTGTCCAATATTTAGAAAGGTTATCATTGGATGTGTTTATTGTTGCATCAACCCAGCAAGTCTGACCGCCCTGTGTCATATTCCAGGCATAACTATGACAGTTATATGAACGAGTAGAACCTGCCAAAAAAGTGGCGTTAGGGTAGGTTGAGATGGTAAAGGTATTCAGTGCATTTTTTTCCGCATCTGATATTTCCGGAAGAATTACTCCTGTGACAGCTTTCCCGCATTTAGTGTATAATGTGACATGGTTTTCTGCATAAGTGCTTATGGATAAAAATAGCATCCATAAACTGAATATATAAGCCTTCATAATTATTTGTTGTTAATGATTAATGAAACTTTTGTATAATCTTCCAAACTCTCTACTTCGCCTCCCATTTTCACATAGTTAGAGAGAAAATTCTTTGTTTTGGCATCCACTACATCCGATTTCAACTTTATTTGAGCCCCTAATAGTAGGGATTTTTTAATAGAATGCATACTATAAATATTGGGATACAGCAACTTCTCTTCGTATCTTTTATCTCGTACGCTTTCTAAGCGAGATATATTCGAATCTGAATACAGATTAGGAATAGCTTCCGAACATAAAATCAGCTCCAAGTATCCTATATGTAAAATAGACAACTCATTATTTGTAGTAGAAGAGCGTGTCATTGCTTTTTTCGCAATATTTCCCACATCAATTTTTTCATAATAGGCTATCAACTTATCAGCAGCATCTTGTCGTTTTTGCAGTTCCGCAAAACCATTGAAATGATCCATTATTGTTTTTATGCCATCCAGCTCATTATTATAAGCTAAATAATTCCCGTATAATGGATAACTCATACATGTTTGTATTAAATCATCCGTTGACATACCTTTCAGTATTTCATCCGGAATTTGGCAAGCTGCCTGCATTTCTTCAAGGCTTTGAAATGTTCGCCAAACAGTAGGGTTCGTTACAGCATCAAAAGAGAAAGGGGCATCAACAGCTTTTACTTCTACTTGCTTCTGTGCTTCAGTCTCTATTACACGATTTACATTTCCATCACACGCATATAGCAATATAAATGGAATAACAACAAATAAAATTTTTCTCATAGCAAAACGTTTTTAAACTGTATGAGCCTAAAATAAAAAAACATTTATAAATCAAAAAAAAAGGATTGTTTATTTATTCTTTTTTAACCCTCTGATGGCTTGAATTCGGTATAACTCCCATGTACATATTACTTTGTAAATTAGGTAAATAGTTATGATGTCACTAAAATGGCAGTGTAGAATTATATCGAACTCGGGCATAAAACAGAGGAAGCAGCAAGGGGGAGAATAAGGAATGTTGTAATTGTTTACTGTCCGAATTTCTCTTTGGCAAAGAATTGGGAGGGTGAAAAAAGAACGTGCCGGAAGTGCTTCTGAGAGGGGGTGACCTAAGTCGTATACTTAGGTATCCTAAGTATACGACTGATGTACCCTCGATATAGGACTGATTTCGCTTCTCCTTTTTCATCGCTTCTCCAAAAGGCTTTATTTGGTGATATTTTTCAAAAGAAGTCCGGTCTTGGATTCCGGCCTTTTTAATGCTTCTTTTCTCCGGATATGCGTCGTGCTTGAGGCGGCTGTCCGTCACTGCCGCTCCCTATCACCGGCCGGTTACCGGACGGCCTCGTTCATGTTGAGGAAAAGCAGGCGGTTTTCTTGGGTCAGCATCAACAGCTTGTTGCCGATTGCTTCGCCTTTGCGGAGCGAAAGCGGCATCCGGGCTACGGGCATGCCTATCCGGTGAATGAAATGGTATTTGTTGTTGAATCCTATACAGAGGTAGTCGCGAAGACGGATGCGGATGGGGTACACTTCTGACAAGTGGTAAGTGCGGCTGATGTTCAGCTCTTTGTCTATCTCGTAAAGGGTTCCCTTATCGTTATATACCGGGCAGTATTGCCCGTCGAAATACAGGGGTGTGAAAGCGGTGCAGTCGTTGTTGGCGGCATAAAGGGTGTCGGGTCGCATGGCGTAGAGGTGTCCGTTCCGGTCGGTATCCCAAGGGGTGATGTTCACGACGGAGTCGGTCAGCTCCTGATAGGCCAGGCCATCGTCGAAAAGCATGTAAAGCGCATCCTTGGTGTGCAGCGCATCTTCTACGATGTCTTTCTTCATACTGAGCTTGTTGAAGAAATGTTCTGTGCCCTCTTGCAGGTCGTAGCAGGCAATGAAAGGGCGTCCGTACTTCTTTCGGCTGCCATTTGCACGCAATCCGTACCCGTAGCTTAGCATGTACAGCTTGTCGTCTTGTACGAAGAGGATGGAACGCCCGGCTTTCACGTCCGGAAACTCCCGCTTCCAGACAAGGTTCATGGTCGAGTCGATGCAGGCTATCTGCTCACGGTCGGCCCAATAATACCGGCCTTCGTGTTGCAGGATGTTCGATGAGAGCGAGGTGATGGTGTTGTTCGCTACTGGAACGTAGGCGTAGTACATGTTTCCTCCGCTCACTGCCGCACCCATCGTTCCCATAGCCACTGCTGCCAATCCTTGCAATATGGCGGCTTTCGTGTCGTAGGCGCCGGGGCTTCCGGGGAATGTCTCCATCTCGCCTGTCCGGAAATTCAGCCGGTGCAGTTCGTCTGCCACGATGAGCCGCCGTCCGTCGGCCAACTCCTCTATCCGGCTCCAACCGTATTGGTGGGGCATCTTTGTCTGCCACAGCTCGTTGCCCGAATTCAGGTCAATGGCGCACAGCTTGTTCGAGGTGGCCGATTGGTAGCCCAGCATCAGCCCCAGCGAATCGTCTATGTAGATGGGGTGCAGTTTGGTTTCCCATCGTTTCGTTCCGTCTTCTTTGTTCAGCAGCCACACCTTGCCGTTGCGGTTGATAAGCACACCCTGCGAGAGGCATCTGGTGGCGGTGGAAAGGTAGTTGATGGGACTTTTCCACAACAGTTCTTGCCGGTTTAAATCGTAGAAACCGATTTCACCTTTGTTTTGCAGATACTTCCCGCTCTTGGTCGTTTCGCGGAAGTTGATGCAGAGGTAATCTCCCTCTTCGCTCATGGAGAAAGTTTCGGCTCGTTGCGGCAATGAGTAGGCGATGGCGCGCAACTCTGTACCGTCGGCTTTTGTCCCGATGGAAACAGTGTCGGGTTGTACTTGGGCAAGCAGGCTTGCAGAAACGAAGCAGAGCAATGGGAGCAGGAAGCGTGTTTTCATGACGAATGGCTGTTTATGAGTTTATTCATTGGTTTACGGGTGGTATAAACACGTGGCAAAAGTATATAATTCTTTTGAAATCATAGATTTTAACTCCTGTTTTTTGTACCTTTGTATCCGCAAAAAGAACATCTTTGCGCAAAGTTTGTTTTTATGATGTAAAAGGATTGTACAATTAAAATTCGATTGATATTATGAGCAAGAAAGCCCTTTTAATGATTCTTGATGGCTGGGGCATCGGCGATCAAGGCAAAGACGATGTGATTTTCAATACGCCTACTCCCTATTGGGACAGTCTGCTGGCCGATTACCCGCACTCGCAACTTCAGGCAAGCGGCGAGAATGTGGGTTTGCCCGACGGACAGATGGGCAATTCCGAGGTAGGCCATCTCAATATCGGTGCCGGACGTATCGTATATCAGGATTTGGTGAAGATAAACCGTGCCTGTGCCGATGGAAGCATCCTGAAAAACAAGGAAATCGTTTCGGCTTTTTCTTATGCAAAAGAGAAGGGAAAGAACATTCACTTCATGGGGTTGACCTCTACCGGCGGTGTACACAGCTCTTTCGACCATTTGTTCAAACTCTGCGATATTTCTAAGGAATATGGCATTGAGAACACTTTCATCCACTGCTTCATGGATGGCCGCGACACCGACCCGAAGAGCGGTAAGGGCTTCATCGAGCAGCTGACCGCCCATTGTGGCAAGTCAGCCGGCAAGATTGCCTCCATCGTGGGGCGTTTCTATGCAATGGACCGTGACAAGCGTTGGGAGCGCGTCAAGGTTGCCTATGATTTGTTGGTAAACGGTGAAGGCAAGGTGGCTACGGACATGGTCCGGGCCATGCAGGAGTCGTACGACGAGGGCGTTACGGACGAGTTCATCAAGCCGATTGTGAACGGAGGCTTCGACGGCACCATCAAGGAAGGCGATGTGGTTATCTTCTTCAACTACCGCAACGACCGCGCCAAAGAGCTGACCATCGTTCTGACCCAGCAGGATATGCCGGAACAGGGCATGAGCACCGTGCCGGGTTTGCAGTACTATTGCATGACGCCGTATGACGCAAGCTTCAAGGGCGTGCACATCCTTTTCGATAAGGAAAACGTTCAGAACACGTTGGGCGAATATCTTTCGGCCAACGGCAAGACGCAGCTCCACATGGCCGAGACCGAGAAATATGCTCATGTCACGTTCTTCTTCAACGGAGGCCGCGAAACTCCGTACGACGGTGAGGAGCGCATTCTGGTTCCTTCACCGAAAGTGGCTACCTACGACTTGAAGCCGGAAATGAGTGCCTACGAAGTAAAAGACAAATTGGTGGAAGCCATCCGTACCCGGAAGTTCGACTTCATCGTCGTGAACTTTGCCAACGGCGACATGGTGGGACATACCGGTGTTTATGAAGCCATCGAGAAGGCGGTGAAAGCCATCGATGCATGCGTGAAAGATACAGTGGAGGCTGCCAAAGCAAACGACTACGAGGTAATCATCATTGCCGACCACGGCAATGCCGACCATGCGCTGAACGAAGACGGAACGCCGAATACGGCTCACTCTCTCAATCCCGTTCCCTTTGTCTACGTCACTGAAAACAAGAGTGCGAAGGTGGAGAACGGCGTACTTGCCGACGTAGCTCCCTCTATCCTGCACATCTTGGGCATGAAACAGCCTGAGGAGATGACAGGAAAGGACTTGATAAAGTAAGAGCGTTTCTTAGAATCTATAAATAGAAAAAAAGACCGTAATCTTCAAAGAGGTTACGGTCTTTTTGTTTTTGAGAGTCTGTTATCAGAATTTATATCCTACGGTAACACCGATGTTGGCATTTCTGGGCGATCCACTCTCTCCAAGTCTGCAAACTCCCAATTGGGTGTTGATGCCAACGAGGATGGCACCGAATTCAAGACCGGCTTCAATGTTGATACCGGCATCGAAACGATTCAAGTCAACCCCATCTTTACCGAATGTATCGGCTTTCTTCTTTATTGAGTTGTCACCGGCAGTAACTGTAGCGGTCGTCTTTCCGCCTATGCCGTAAGCAAAGTAAGGACCGCCGGCCACAACGATGTTGGTGTTCCCCGCAGCATTGAAGCGGAATTGTAGGTTGACAGGCAATTCCAGATAGGTTTGATTGAAGGTGATGTCGCCTTTGATATTTTCTTCGAGGAAATTGGCGGAACCGGAAAACTTTGCTCCTTTTGAGCTAAGGTATAAAGAGGGTTGCAATGACATAATCTCACTCAAAGCATACTCCATACCCACACCGATGCGTACGCCCGGTTTGAACTTGGCATCGTCTGTGTTGTCGCCTACATAGGTGCTCATGTTCAGACCTCCTTTTACGTTCCATGATACTTGTGCAAAACCGCTCATGGAAACTACCAGTGCAAATAGCACTAACATAATTTTCTTTTTCATGTCTTTTTTACTTTAATAGTTCAGTTGATTTCGAATGGATATCAGTTAGATACCGGGGGCAAAGATAAATAATATATTAAAAAAGCAGGTTCTTTACCTTTGTTTTTTGATGATAAGACCGGTTTCAGTCAGATGGAAGTGTTATCTTTGCGACCTCATTTTATAATGTGCGATAGAGAAATGGTTCAGATAGATGATGTAGTGGTCAGCCTTGATGTGCTGCGCGAGAAGTTTCTTTGCAACTTGGACGCCTGTAAGGGAGCATGTTGCATAGAAGGAGATGCCGGAGCACCGGTGGAGCCGGAAGAGGTGGGGAAACTGGAAGAAGCCTTGCCGGTGATTTGGGATGAGCTGGCTCCCGAAGCTCGTGCCGTAATAGAGAAGCAAGGTGTGGTATATACGGATGAAGAAGGAGATTTGGTGACTTCCATCGTCAACGGCAAAGATTGCGTCTTTACCTGCTATGACGAGAAAGGTTGTTGCTATTGTGTCATCGAGAAGGCATACCGGGAAGGGAAAACCGATTTTTATAAACCGGTCTCCTGTCATTTATATCCTATCAGAGTAGGTGATTACGGACCTTACAAGGCTGTGAACTACCATCGTTGGGATGTGTGCAAAGCTGCCGTATTGCTTGGACAGAGGGAGAGCCTCCCGGTATATAAGTTTCTGAAAGCGCCGTTGATTCGCAAATTCGGCGAGGATTGGTATGCCGAATTGGAATTGGTGGCAGATGAGATGAGGCAGCAGAAGATGCTGTAATCCTCCGGCTCTATAAACAAACAAGATGCGCTGTAATAAGAACGTGAGTTCGATATAAGAATTAAATGAAAATATTCCGTTTCTTATTGATTATAAGTACATTAAGTTATTATCAATTCTTCTTAAAATGGACTTGATTAGATAAAATAGCTCACTATAACCCTTTTAAGTGGTAATAAATACTCGAATTACAAGATTATTTCTTTATTTTAGGGTTTATAAATCTCTAAGTGCCTTATAGATAACATATTAGAGAAATTTCTTATATCGAACTCACGTTAATAAGAAAAGCTCCGGTCAGCAGGAAATTCCTGCCCGTCCGGAGCTTCTTCGTTGTAAGATGCGAAGTTAGTTAATAAAGATGTATGGTTTGGCGACTTTCGTCACCGAGGTTATGCATCGATGTTTGCATACGTTGCATTCTTTTCGATAAATTCGCGGCGTGGTCCCACGTCTTCGCCCATCAGCATGGAGAAGATGTAGTCGGCTTCGGCGGCATTCTCAAGATGCACTTGCTTCAGCATGCGGTTTTCCGGATTCATGGTGGTTTCCCACAACTGTTCCGGATTCATCTCACCCAAACCTTTGTAGCGTTGTGTATGGACGGCATTCTCCGAGCCTCCGCCATAAGTGTCGATAAACCTCTGACGCTGCTGGTCTGTCCAGCAATATTCCTTCACCTTGCCTTTGGTGCAGAGGTAAAGCGGTGGGGTGGCGATATAGAGGATGCCTTGCTGGATGACTTGCGGGAAGTAGCGGAAGAAGAGTGTCATAATCAGCGTGTCGATGTGAGAGCCATCGACATCGGCATCGGTCATGATAATCACTTTCTTATAGCGCAACTTGTCTATGTTGGCTTCCTTGCTGTCTTCTCCGTTCACGCCGAAGCGGATGCCTAATGCCTGGATGATGTTGTTTACCTCGTCGCTTTCGAATGCCTTGTGCCACATGGCTTTTTCCACATTCAAGATTTTACCGCGCAACGGCAGGATGGCTTGGAACGCACGGTTGCGTCCTTGCTTGGCCGAACCGCCTGCGGAGTCTCCTTCGACAAGGAAGAGTTCGCATTCCTCGGGGTCTTTGCTGGAGCAGTCGGCCAGCTTGCCCGGCATGCCGCCGCCCGACATCGGGGATTTGCGTTGTACGGACTCGCGGGCTTTGCGTGCGGCAACACGTGCGGTTGCGGCAAGCAGCACCTTATCTACCACTACTTTGGCTTCTTTGGGATGCTCTTCCAAATAGTAAGTCAGCGCCTCGCCCACGGCTTGGTTCACGGCGCCGCTCACTTCGCTGTTGCCCAACTTGGTCTTGGTCTGTCCTTCAAACTGCGGTTCGGCAACCTTTACGGAGATGACGGCAATCAGCCCTTCGCGGAAGTCCTCGCCGGAAATCTCCACTTTGGCTTTTTCCAAAGCTTTGGCGCAGTTGTCGTCGGCATATTTCTTCAGTACGCGGGTCAGTGCGGCGCGGAAACCTCCTTCGTGCGTACCTCCTTCTCTTGTGTTAATGTTATTGACATAAGAGTGCAGGTTCTCGCGATAGCCGGTATTGTACATGATGGCGCATTCGATGGGAATGCCTGCCTTTTCGGTGTTCAGATAGATGACGTCGTCGAAGAGCGGAGTGTTGTTGCTGTTGAGGTAGCGTACAAATTCTTTGACGCCCTCCTCGCTGTGGAATGTTTCGTTTATCGGATTGCCTTCCTCGTCTTTCTGGCGAAGGTCGGTCAGTGTGATGTAGATGCCTTTGTTCAGGTAGGCCAATTCGCGCAGGCGTGCTTGGAGGGTGGAATATTTATATTCGGTGACGGTGAAGATGCTGCCGTCCGGCCAAAAGGTTTGTTTGGTTCCCGACAGGTTCGTGTCGCAAACACCAACTTCTTTGACGGCATAAAGAGGCTTTCCGCATTCGTATTCCTGCTGGTAGATTTTCCCGCCACGGAATATCTGAGTGGTCATGTGTGTGGAAAGTGCGTTTACGCAAGATACACCCACGCCGTGCAGACCGCCGGATACTTTATAAGACCCTTTGTCGAATTTACCGCCTGCGTGCAACACGGTCATAACGACTTCCAAAGCGGATTTCTGTTCCTTTTCGTGCCAGTCTACCGGAATACCGCGACCGTTGTCCTGTACGGTGATGGAGTTGTCTTCATTGATGGTAACTTCGATGTGGTCGCAATAGCCGGCCATGGCTTCGTCGATGGAGTTGTCCACCACTTCGTACACCAGATGGTGCAAACCATTCTCGCTGATGTCTCCGATATACATGGCGGGACGTTTCCGCACAGCTTCCAATCCTTCCAGAACCTGAATGTTGCTTGCGGAATAATTGTTCTCGCCAATTATCTTTTCTTCTTCAGTCATAATATTTTTTCTTATTGTAATAACAGAGCAAATATACTGAATTTTATTGAGATATGACGTTTGTTGCGTGGATAAATTCGATTAGTTTACAGCTTTTTAGTACAGGAAGTGGTGATAATAGGGGGGGGAGTGGGGAAGGTGAACCGGGTACAAATAAGAAAGGCCGAACTAAAAAAGCTCAGCCTCTTGTATTCTGTGCACGACAAATCTGATTATGACAACTTGTTGATGTAGATTGCCAATTTGGACTTCAAGTTGTTCGCTTTGTTTTTGTGGATGATGTGGGTCTTTGCCAATTTATCCAACATTTTTGTAACACCGGGATACATGGCGATTGCTTCGGCCTTTTCCGTGGTGTTGCGAAGTTTACGAACAGCATTTCTCATGGTCTTGCCATAATATCTGTTGTGAAGTCTTCTTGCTCTTTCTTGTCTGATTCTTTTCAGTGATGATTTGTGATTTGCCATCTCGACTAATCTTTTTAATTCGTTTATTTTTATTTGTAGCCCGTGGGGGAATCGAACCCCCCTTTCAAGAATGAAAATCTTGCGTCCTAACCGATAGACGAACGGGCCATCCTTTGTCGAGCGTTTCCGCTTGTGCAAACACCTTTTCTCTCGTTTGCGGATGCAAAGGTAGAAACTATTTTTGAATTGGCAAAATGTTCTTGCTAAAAAATAATTTGGCTTAGTTGCTTTATCTTCGTTTTTTCTTATTTTATGGGCTGATAATCAATAAGGTATTAATGCTTTATTTTTTTGTCCTTTGCTGTTTTTCTTATTCTTTTTTATTCGCTCTTTGTTTCTCGGGCTTTTTTCGTAGCTTTGTTATCCGATTGAAACCAAACAAGAGCGGACGGAATGTTACAGAAAACGTTGGGGATTGTGCTGCACACCCTGAAATACAAAGATACTTCACTCATAGTCGATGTCTATACAGAGGCGTTTGGCAGGGCTTCGTTCCTGGTGTCTGTTCCCCGTTCGCGCAAGGCGATGGTGAAGTCGGTGCTTTTCCAGCCGTTGGCGTTGGTTGATTTGGAGGTTGAACTTCGTCCTACCTCCACCATATATAAAGTGAGGGAGGCGAAGTCGCATTATCCGTTCTCTTCCTTGCCTTATAACCCCTATAAGTCGGCCATAGCCATGTTTCTGTCAGAATTTCTTTATCGTGCAGTTCGTGAGGAGGCTGAGAACCGCCCATTGTTTGCCTATTTGCAGCATTCTGTTATTTGGTTGGATGAATGCCGAACAGGGTTTGCCAATTTTCATCTGGTTTTCCTGATGCGCCTTTCCCGTTTCCTGGGGCTCTATCCCAATTTGGAAGATTATCGTCCGGGCGACTATTTCGATTTGCGGAATGCCTGCTTCACCTCTTTGCGGCCGCAGGTCCATTCTAATTATATCGTTCCGGCAGAAGCCGCCCGGCTGACACGGTTGATGCGGATGAATTATGAGACGATGCATCTTTTTGCCATGAGCCGCGAGGAACGCATGCGTTGCCTGATCATCATGAACGAGTATTATCGGTTGCATCTTCCTGATTTCCCGGTGCTGAAGTCAATCGAAGTGTTGAAAGAATTGTTCGACTGACTTCATTACTCTTATACCCATCCGTTGGCCAGGCGGTCTTTTTTGTTGAAGCTGACCAGTGTCCAATCATGGGTTGCTGCGTTTTGCCGGTAGATTTTCTGTGCCACCGGCATGTTTTCTTCGTTCAGCTCGTATTGGCTTCTTTGTACATCTTTGTCGTAGGCGCGGTGTTTTTCATTCCAGCGCGCATAATCCATGATGATTTTTTCGGTGCCGTAAGTGTAGGTTATCTTATAATAGGGCATCCATTGTTCCTTTATGCTGTTCCATTTGCTGGCTTGTTTGCCGGTGAGACGATTCTGTTCATCGTACGTAAATTCATAGCGGAACTGTTTGCTGAGGTAGCTTCCCTCTTGCTTGAAGATGGTTTTGGCCGTCACTAGTCCGTTCTTTACTTCTTCGTTGGTGATGAAATTCTCTTCTTGTGCTTTCACTTTCATATTCATAGCAGTTGCCATAATCATTGCTGCGAATACCATTGCCTTGAATAAAACTGTTGTTTTCATACTCTTTTATTTTTTAGGGTTATTACTTTCCTTGTTTTACTTTTAGACGCTGCAGCCGGTTGGAAAGTTGCATGCCTGTCCTCTCTTTTGCTCCTGCGTCTTCGCAAGATAATGGTCAATAGCTGTGCCAAACAGGTAATTGTCTGTAAATCAGCGTGATTATGGTTTGCTTGACTGTTCGTTTTCGAACGGTTGTCCGCCTATGAACGGACATTTCGGCTTTCCTTTTGAAAAATCTTGCCAAATTTTCTTTTTTGAGGGCCGAGAAAAAAAAGATGGGACGGATAGGACGTATATTGATGGTACATCAGTCCTATACTGATGGTGCCTCAGTCGTATACTGATGGTACATCAGTCGTATACTTATGTACCCCCTCGTCAGAGGGTGCTCTGGCAAGGGTGCTTTTGCTTTTTCTTTTTTCCTCGAAGAGGTTTTCAGTAAGGTAAACGATTGTTACATTGCGGGCTTTCTTCCCTATGTTTCATGAAATCATCTTCTTTTTTAAAGGCAGATACAAGCACTTCTGCCCCCATCCTGTCTATGCCGCCCGGATAGTCTGTTGGTAGCGTCCGGGGATAGAAAAAGCGTGCTTTAACCCGCTGCCGTCTCTCTTCTATCCGATAGAGAGAAAGCAATAGGGTTGAAGCACGCTTCTATAAACAAGCAGTATGATTCGGGTGGAGCTGTTTTTATCCCAGCAGTTCTTTCACTTTGGCAGAGATGGCGCGTCCTTCGGCAAGTCCGGCTAATTTTTTACTGGCTACGCCCATCACCTTGCCCATGTCTTTACCGCCGGTGGCGCCTACTTCACTGATAATCTCTTTCAAGGCTGCTTCCAACTCTTCGGGAGACAACTGTTTGGGCAGATAGGCTTCCATCACTTTCACTTGGGCCAGTTCGGCATCTGCCAGGTCCTGCCGGCCTTGCTGTACATAGATCTCGGCGGCATCCTTGCCTTGCTTGGTCAGTTTTTGGATAATCTTCAAAGCGTCTGCGTCGCTCAAGGTATCGTTGGCGCCGGGGGCTGTTTTTGCTTCGAGGAATACTTTCTTTACATTTCTCAAGGTGTCGAGGGCTATTTTATCTTTAGCCTTCATGGCGGTTTTTATGTCTTCGCTGACTTTTTCAAATAAATCCATTTTGTTATTTGCTATTTTGACTATTTACTATTTAAAGAATGGTTTGTGTGTCCGGCAAGATTGTATCAGGCCCGGCACATGGTTGGGCATTATATGCTAAACCGGATAATTCCCCCTTCGTTGGCTTCCGCCTCGCGGGCAGCCTCGGCAGCAAGTGCTTCTTCGGCGTTGCTCTCGGCTTTCTGCTTGATGGCATTTAGCGTACTCTTGTCACGTAAGTAAGTGGGCGAGTTCTCTACCATGCCGATGATGTCGGCATTATCCAGGTCTTCGGGATTGAAGAGGTAGATGTGGCGACGGCGGTTACGCTGCGACCGTGCATTGACGTCTTTGCCGTAGTACACTTCGCGGCGGCTTCGCTTCTGTTCTTCCTCTTCTTCCAATTCGGCAAGGCGCTGCTGTTCTTCGGCGGTGCGCTGGTTGATGCGGTCGTCCATCTCCTTCATGTGGATGTCCTGAATACCAAACCCGGTGGCGAGCAGGGTAATCTTTACGCTCTGCTCCAACTTGTCGTCTTCCACCATGCCGAACTTTGTCTCGAAGTCGCGGTTGAAGCGGTTCATGAATTCCTTTATCTCGTCCATTTCGCTCATCATCAGTTCGTGCTCACTGCTGTACGAGATGTTGAGCAGCACTTTCTTGGAGTTGAAGATGTCGTTGTTGTTCAGCAACGGCGAGTGTTGGGCGTTGCGGATGGCCATGCTTACGCGGCTGTCGCCTTCGCCGTAGCCGGTACTCATGATGGCTACGCCGCCATCTTTCATCACCGTGCGTACATCGTTGAAGTCGAGGTTTATGATACCTCTCATAGTGATAATTTCGGCAATGCTCTTGGCGGCCACCAGCAAGGTGTCGTTGGCTTTGGCAAAGGCTGTCTTCACGGAGAGGTCGGGATATATCTCGCCTAATTTCTCGTTGTTGATGACGAGCAACGCATCCACGTGTTTGCTGATTTCCTCTACGCCGTCCAACGCTTGGTCTATCTTCTTATCGCCTTCCCAACGAAACGGGATGGTGACAATGCCCACCGTCAGTATGTCCATGTCCTTGGCTATCTTGGCTATGGTCGGTGCGGCTCCGGTTCCGGTTCCTCCACCCATTCCGGCAGTGATGAATACCATCTTGGTGCCATCGTTCAGCATATTCTGCACGTCGCTGATGCTCTCTTCGGTAGCTTCTTTGGCTTTGATGGGAAGGTTGCCGGCTCCCAAGCCTTCGTGCCCCAATTGCAGTTTCACCGGTACGGGTGACTCTTCAAGAGCTTTGCGGTCGGTGTTGCACACCACGAAAGCCACATCATGTATGCCTTCCCGATACATGTGGTTCACGGCATTGCCGCCACCGCCACCCACACCGATTACTTTGATGATTTTCGGGGAATCGGTGGGGAAATCGAATTGTACTATATTATCCATATCTTTTATAAATTGATAATTGACAATTGATGACTGACAATTGGCAATTTGATGATTACTTTTTTAGTTCATGTCGTCGTCCGAGAAGATTACATTGGAAAATCTGCTAATGCCCTTCTCAATCCAACCGGGCCTTCTCTTCTTCTCTGCTTTCTCACGCTCTTCTTTTTCTTTGCGTTCACGCTCCTTGCGTTCTTTCTCTTCCTTGTCGCGCTGTGCTTTGGCGGCACGTGCGGCAGCTTCCTGTTCTTTTAATGTTTCGTCATTATCGAACATGTCAATCTGTTGGGAAAAAGCGCTTTCGGGATCGGAGGTCTGCGCAGGCTTTACTTCCTGCAAGCAGCAGTTTTCGTTTCCGGCGGCCAGCAGGCCGAGCAGCGTATTCTGCATGCCATCTTTCTTTAGTCCTTCGACACGGCCGTGCACAGCGTTACATATGAATGGGGCGATTCTCACCTTCTCCATCTTGCTTATCCTGCGGAAGGCCTTTTCCAGATTCTTCAGGTTAGAGCCTCCACCGGTGAATACAACACCGGAGAAGAGTTTATCCTCATAGCCCGAAAGTTGCAGTTGGCTCCATACGTTGGCAAGAATCTCTTCGGCACGTGCTCCGATGATGTTGTTCAGCAAGCTCAACTCGAATGTGCGTCCGTCTTCAAGCGTACATGCAACGGTTGTTTCGCTTTCTTCTTCCTCTTCGTAGAGTGCGTTTCCGTATTGTATTTTCAGTTTCTCGGCATCCTCTTCTTCCATTTGCAGCGAGGCAATGTCTCGGGTGATGGTGTTTCCACCCAATGGCAGTACGCTGAGGTAGCGCAGAATGTTGTTCTTGAAGACAGAAATGGTGGTGGTATCGGCACCAAAATCCACCAGCGCACATCCCGAACGCATTTCACTTTCGGTCAGCATCACTTTGGATAATGCTATGGGGGTCACAAGTAAGTCGTCGGCTATTTCTATCTTAGCTTGCTCGAAGCTGTGCTCCAGATTCTTCTTCAGCGATGCACGCGACACGATATTGAGGAATTGTCCGGTGATGTATTGTCCCGTAGCACCCACCGGCTCTACTTGTAGTGTATTGTCTATCTTATACTCTTGAGGGGCTACATCCAGCACACTCATCTCTATCAGAGGTGCGTCGTGATTTTCATCGCAAATCTCGTCCACTAATTCTTGCGAGATGATGCTTTCTTCCTCCAGCGTGCGGCTCACCTTATTCTTGACCGTGCGCAAAGATTGTCCGCCGATGCCTGTATATACCTTGGCTATGGAGTTGTTCAGTTGTCCTTCCAGCTTATTGATGATGGAAGTCAGTGCCTGAGCTGCCTTGTCGATGTTGTAGATGACCCCCTTATGGATGAACGAGGAGGCATCTTCGCGTGTGTAAGCCAACACTTGGAGACTTCCGTCACTGTTCTTCTTTCCTGCAATACCGGAAATCTTGGAAGAACTCAACTCGATGGCGGCGATAAAATCTGTTGTTGCCATATCTTTTTATTTACTATTAGACTATTTACAATTAATTATTTGCTGCACGATACCATCCGACAATTGAATCGTGATTGAAAAATGAACGGATGGTAAAATCCTTTATTCCCTTTTCGTACAAATTATTTGGTTATCAAATTCTACGTTGATGCGGGAATATTTGTTCCACCCCACCTGATTCAATCCTTTTTCATAAAATGCCTTGACGCGTTTCAGCTTCTTCTCGAAATCCGTCAATTTGCCTAAATAGATAAGATGGTCGCCTACGCGTGGCACTAATTCGATATTCTTGCCGGGCAACACATTGATTTGCTCTATTTGTGCATCCCAGAATGAATTATTTTGCAAAAATACACCAAACTTATATAAATCCCTCATTGCAAACGACTTTTCTACATTTCCGGTCACTACAGCAAGGTGTGCAACGCACTTCACGTCGGGGGGCATCACGGTGCCTTCATTGTCCAGATAGTAGTTCTCGCCGTTGTTGGCTATTATTCGCAGAATGGGGATGCGCTGGCTTACTTCGATGCAAAGTTTACCACTTGGCGTTTTGTAACATTCCACCCGATTGATGAGGGAATGTTTGGCAAGTTCCTTTTCTAAGGTTTTGGTACGTATGCGTTCCAGCTCCTTTCCTATAGGGCTGATGCCTTTCTTCTCCAATAGGGCCACTACTTCCTTTTTCGTAATGAAGCCGGCGTATGCCGTATCCTTTATCACCAGCTCCACCTCACGACACACCCGCGAGGATGGTCGCCTGTTGAAAGTGGTGACTGCCACTACCAGGTAGGCAATGACAAGCAGCAGAACGATAGAAAGCAGAATCCTTTTAATCATATCTCTAATTACATTTTACGGTTTACTGTTTGCTGCGCTGTTCAAGCAGACGGGTGATTTCGGGTACGTAATTATCCAAATCGCCGGCTCCCAATACTATCAGCACTTCTATTTCTTTCTCGGAAAGCAGTTTCAGTATATCCTCTTTCTTGCAGATACACTTCTCAATGCCCGACCGCAGATGGTCATAAATCAATTGACTGGTTACTCCGGGAATAGGTAACTCACGGGCAGGATATATCTCGGTCAGGATGACTTCATCGAGCAAGGAGAGGCTGTCGGCAAACTCTTTATAGAAATCGCGGGTGCGGGTATAGAGGTGAGGCTGGAAAATGGCGGTTATCTTCCTGTCTTGATACAGTTCGCGAACGGACTTCACGCTTTGCGCTATTTCTGCCGGATGATGGGCATAATCGCTGAGGAAAACAATCTGATCGGTCTTCAATTTGAAGTCGAAACGACGGTCTACTCCACTGAAGCTTTTCATGCCTTGTCTGATTTCCTCGTCTGTGGTACCACTCAGATGGGCAAGTGCCATAGCGGCTATGCCGTTTTCGATGTTGATACTGACGGGGACACCTAATTGGATGTTGTTGATGCGGGTGTCCGGTGCCACGAAGTCTATGAAGATTTCGCCGTTCCCGATACGGATATTCTCGGCGCGAAAGTCGCCTTCGTTGCGCGAATAGATGTAAGTGGTCACGCCGGGACGGACATCGGGTTGTAGTTCCAGTCCTTTGTGGATAATCAATGCACCGCCCGGTTGGATAAGGGTGGTATAGTGGCGGAAACTTTCAAGATAAGCTTCTTTGGTTCCGTATATATCCAAATGGTCGGGGTCGGTGGAAGTGATCACGCTTACCCAAGGTGACAACCAATGAAAGGAGCGGTCGAACTCATCTGCCTCGATAACGGTGTAAGGACTGGTTGGAGAAAGTAACAGGTTGGTACCATAGTTCTTTGATATTCCTCCGAGGAATGCCGTACAACCTATATGGGATTGATGAAGCAAATGGGCGGCCATGGTGCTGGTAGTTGTTTTGCCGTGTGTTCCTGCCACGCACAGGGCTTTGCTGCTGCGAGTGATGATTCCCAATACTTGGGAGCGTTTGTGAATTTCGAACCCGTTTTCACGGAAATAGCTCAGCTCTGCATGCTCTTGCGGAACGGCGGGAGTGTAAACCACCAAAGTGCCGGCCTTGTCTTTGCATGCTTCGGGGATAAGGTCTATATCTTCTTGATAGTGTATTTGCGCTCCTTCTTTCATCAGGCGTTCGGTCAGTTCGCTGGGGGTGCGGTCATATCCCGCCACCATCTTTCCTTTGGATAGAAAGTAGCGTATCAAGGCACTCATGCCGATGCCTCCGGCACCGACGAAATAGACAGATTTGATAGTTTCTATATTCATTTCTTAATTAGTTTCAATACTTCTTTTGCAATAATGGTAGCTGAGTCTGGCAGTGCCAGCGCAGCAATGTTCTCACTCAGGCTCTTCAGCTTTTCTGCGTTGGTGACGGTTTCTAACGCAGTAGGTAACAATTTCTCATTGGCTTCTGCATCTTTTACAAAGATTGCAGCACCTTTATTCACCAAAGCCAAAGCATTTTGAGTTTGATGATCTTCTGCCACATTGGGCGAGGGTACCAAAATGACGGGCTTGTGTAGAAGACAGAATTCGGAAATGGAACCGGCACCGGCACGTGAAATTACGAGGTCGGCTGCTGCATAGGCTTGTGCCATGTCCTTGATGAAATCCGTTACATATAGATTGGGGATTGCAGGGATGTGAGGCTGGCGCACGGGTTCACCTGTGGCAGCAGTGATTGCTTCTCTGACCTGATTGATATATATCTTCCCTGTCTGCCAGATAAACTGTATGTCGAAGTTGGCACGGATGCTTTCCAGCTCTGCGGTCAGTGTTTGGTTGATGGTGCGTGCTCCTAAACTGCCGCCCAATATAAGAATGGTTTTCTTTGCCGGATTCAGCCCGAAGTTTCCTATGGCTTCTTCGTGCGAGGTGAGGTGCGTGAGCAGACTTTGGCGTACAGGGTTTCCGGTCATGATGATTTTTTCTGCCGGAAAGAATTTCTCCATGCCTTCATAAGCCACACAAATCTTGTCGGCTTTCTTGGCGAGCAGTTTATTGGTGACGCCGGCATAAGAGTTCTGTTCCTGTATCAACGTGGGAATCCCCATCATTCCTGCCATTTTCAGCGTGGGACCGCTGGCATAACCACCTACGCCTACAACAACTTGTGGGTGGAACTCCTTGATGATGCAGCGTGCTTTCCATTGGCTGCGTACCAGCTTCACCAGTACGGCAAAGTTTTTCCACAGTCGTTTGCGGTCGAAGCCTGCAACGGGGAGTCCTATGATCTTGTATCCGGCATCAGGAACTCGCTGCATTTCCATTCTTCCTTCGGCTCCCACGAATAGAATCTCGGCACTGGGGTGGAGTTCTTTTATTGCATTGGCTATGGAAATTGCAGGAAAAATATGTCCTCCGGTTCCACCACCGCTGATAATGAGCCTGATCTTTTGCTTTTCATCTGCAGAAAGAGGTGGAAGGTTGTTATTGTTGCTGTTTTGATTCATATTAGGTTCCTTTCTTTATACTGTCTTTTTTAGTTATTGCTTGCCGTCGGATTTATTTGAATTCTGCATCCCTATTCAGCATTTCTGCTGTCGGGTCGGCTGCCGTCTGTGCGTCACTGATTGTTGTAGATGCTTGGTTTCCTATATCTCCGGTATCTATCAGCATAGGGATTTGTGCATCGTGCAGACGCTGTTCCTCCAATTTGGCCGTATAGCGGCTGACGCTTAATATCATGCCGATATAGGCGCAATTGATAAAGGTGGATGTACCACCCTTGCTGATGAGAGGTAGCGGTTGTCCGGTAACAGGTGCGAGTCCTACGGCAACCATCATGTTGAATAATGCTTGCGTGACGAGTAGCAACCCTATTCCGATGATAAGGAAAGCCGGAAATGTCCGGTCGCATTTTTTGGCGATGCGTCCTACGCGTATTAGCAGGCAGATATAGAGGAATACGACAAAGAATCCGCCCAGCAGTCCCAGCTCTTCGATGATGATGGCATAGATAAAGTCGGAGAATGCCTGACTTAAAAAGTCACGTTGTACGGAGTTGCCCGGTCCTTTGCCAATTAAGTTGCTTGTGGCTACGGCAATACGGGCATGTGCCACTTGTCCGTCTCCGTCTATGTCGAATTTGGCGGCAGGTATTTCTTCCTTGCCGCTAAAGTCGGCGATACGGGATTTCACGGTTGTGAAGCGGTGTCCCATCGGTATTTTTTCGAGTGTATCGTTCGGTGTGGCAAGCAGGAAGGTTACGAACAGGACTATAAAGGCAAGAATTCCTCCGCCCAGTATTATCAGTTTTTTGGCAGGTACTCGCCCGATGAACATCATCAGATATACGGTTCCGAATAGCAACATCCCTGTTGAGTAGTTTTCGGGCAAGATAAGCCCGCAGACGAGGCAAGTGATCAGCATGATACGTTTGAAGGCTTTTGGATTTGCTCCATCCTCATTTTGCCCACGAGCAAGGATGGAGGCAGTAGCTATGATGACGGCCATTTTGGCTATTTCCGATGGCTGGAACTGAATGCCCATGAAGGACATCCATCGGGCGGCACCGTTCACGCGGTCGCCTGTGAAGAAACCCGTCGCCATGACAATGGCCAGTAACAAGCAAGAAATGGCCAGTAGAGGTATAGGGAATACCTGAAACCATTTGTAGGGGATGTTGTGTACCAATACCACAATCACCGCACCTACCATCAGAAGAATGCTGTGTTGGGTGATGGGCCCCCAATGGTCGCCGCTCTTGTAAGTCAGTGTACTGGCGGCACTGAACACCTCTATGATGGAGATGAGACAGAGGAAAAGGAAGATAATCCAAATCACCTTGTCGCCCTTGAATATGCTTC
Source organism: Prevotella heparinolytica (assembly GCF_002998535.1). NCBI lineage: Bacteria > Pseudomonadati > Bacteroidota > Bacteroidia > Bacteroidales > Prevotellaceae > Prevotella > Prevotella heparinolytica. Next base: position 2,641,736 of record NZ_CP027234.1, read on the forward strand.
TTAATAAGTCCAATACTTCTCTATTTTAAAGTTTATAATAAAAAGTCAAACATTATATTCCTCTATTGGAGGCAATGCGGCATTTGTCTGCTACAAAGCTCTTACGCAAGCTTTGAATTGGTCTCCTCTGTCTTCATAACTCTTGAAAAGGTCGAACGAAGCGCAGCAAGGGCTGAGTAGCACGGTTTCACCTTTCTTTGCCAACTTGAAAGCCGCATCTACGGCATCTTTCATTCCGGTTTGCACATCGGCTACGGGTAAGCCCATGCGGTCGAAGAAGTCGTGCAGCTTTTCATTATGCAGTCCCAAGTAGACAAGGGCCGAGCACTTTTCGCGAACAAGGTCTTCTATCTCCATATAATCGTTGCCTTTATCCTTTCCGCCGAGAATCAATACCGTTTTTGTATTCATGCTTTGCAGGGCGTACCAGCAGGAGTTCACATTTGTAGCCTTGGAGTCATTGATGAAGTGCACGCCACGCACTGTAGCCACTTTCTCCAGACGATGCTCCACTCCCTTGAAGTCGGACAAGGCTTTGCGGATATATTCCTTTTTAATGCCGGCAAGATTGGCAGATATACCGGCGGCCAGCGAATTATATAAATTGTGCTTTCCGCTCAGCGCCAGCTTCTCTTGCTCCATGTTGAAAGCTATCGGTTCATTAATCTCTATCTCTCCGTCTTCGGCATAGGCAATGGCTCCATCTTCTTTTACAGCGGCGAAAGGGTAGAGATGAGCTTTCAATCCGTGCTTGTCCAACTCCTGCTTGATGATGGGGTCGTCGTTCCAAAAGACGAAAGCATCCTCAGGTGTCTGGTTTTGTGTGATACGGAATTTGGCATCTATATACTTCTGCATGCAGTGGTCGTAGCGATCCAAATGGTCGGGGGTGATGTTCATCAGTACGGCTATGTTGGCACGGAAGTTATACATATTGTCCAGTTGGAAAGAACTGAGTTCAATCACATAATAGTCATGCTGTTCGGTGGCTACTTGTAAAGCTAAGCTCTTGCCTATGTTTCCTGCTAACCCCACGTTCAATCCTGCACTTTTGAAGATATGGTAGATGAGCGAGGTGGTCGTGGTCTTTCCATTCGAGCCGGTGATGCACACCATCTTGGCATTGGTGTAGCGGCCGGCAAATTCTATTTCCGAGATGATGGGCGTGCCTTTTTCTTTCAGTTTCAGAATGAGCGGAGCATCGTTGGGGATACCGGGACTTTTCACCACTTCGTCGGCATTCAGAATCAACTCTTCCGTATGCCGGCCTTCTTCCCACGCAATGTCATGTTTGTTCAGCAGCTCTTTGTACTTGTCTTTAATGGCTGACATGTCTGATACAAACGTGTCGAATCCTTTCGTCTTAGCCAATACGGCAGCTCCTGCACCGCTTTCGCCGGCTCCTAAAACTACAATTCTACTCATAACTTATTTTGTTTTGCTTCTTAGCTTTTATCTTATCTTTAATGTTATAATGGTGATTGCTGCCAACATGATGGTCACGATCCAAAAACGAATGGTGATTTTCGATTCGTGAAATAACTTGTCCGGTTTGGTGAATACCACTTTGCATCCCGGCTCCACCAGGTTCATGCCGGTGCGAAAGTGGTCATGTATCGGTGTTCGTTTGAAGAGGCGCTGCTTCACGCCTTTTCGTTTGCCTGCTTTGTAGTAGATACGTTGCAGGATGACCGACAGATTCTCTACGAGGAATATGCCGCAAAGAATAGGTATCAGCAATTCCTTGTGTATAATGATGGCATATACAGCTATGATTCCTCCAATGGTCAGGCTGCCTGTATCGCCCATGAATACTTGAGCGGGATAAGCATTATACCAAAGGAAACCGATAAGTGCACCGATGAATGCGCAGATAAAGATTACGAGTTCTTCCGAACCGGGAATGTACATGATGTTCAGATAGCCGGCATATTCAATATGGCTGGATACGTAGGCCAGAATTCCTAACGTCAATCCGATGATGGCAGAGTTCCCGGCGGCCATGCCATCCATACCGTCATTCAGGTTGGCACCGTTGGAAACGGCAGTGACAACGAAGATGGTGATGATGACAAACAATATCCATCCGGCAGTTTGGGCATATTCGCCCATGAAGCCTACAAGGTCGGAATAATCGAAGTTATTGCTCTTGAAGAACGGAATGGTGGTTTGCGTGGCCTTGATTTCTTTGGCGGCATGCACCACTTCTATTTGTCCGCCCGGCTTTTGCTGCTCTATGTTTTCGCGGATAACCACCTGCGGGCTGAGGTAGAGTGTCATCCCTACTATAAGACCCAGACCCACCTGCCCGATGATTTTGAATTTTCCGTGTAACCCTTCTTTGTCTTTCTTGAATATTTTGATGTAATCGTCTGCAAATCCCAACGAACCCAGCCAAGCGGTTGTAACCAGCATCAGTATCATGTACACGTTTCCCAGTCTGCCTAACAACAAGCAGGGAATAAGAATGGCAAATATGATGATGACACCTCCCATACTGGGCACGCCTATCTTATTTACACCGAACGGGTCGATGCTGGCGTCGCGTTGCGTTTCGGTGATTTGCTTACGTTTCAGCAGGTCGATGAACTTGTCTCCCCAAATGCTCGAAATGAGCAACGCCAGAATGATTGCCATCAGCGACCGGAACGATGTATAGCCAAACATTCCCGCGCCGGGAAAGTCATATCGGTCTAACCATTGAAATAAATAATACAGCATAATCTCTTCTAATTTATCAGACTTCTTGTAGATTCGTTTTTTATAAATGAGAACGCATGGGCGTTGTACGTCGAGAGGCTTTTTTCACTTTTCTGTTATGCTCAACACATAATGGCTTTCAGTTCCTCTTTATCGTCAAAATGATGTTTCACACCTTTTATTTCCTGATAATTTTCATGTCCTTTTCCGGCAACGAGAATCACGTCTCCCGGTTGTGCAAGCATGCAGGCGGTTTTAATGGCTTCCCGACGGTCTACGATGCAGATTGTCTTCTGCAAGTCGTCTTTGTCGAGTCCGGCCAGCATATCGTTGATGATGTCTTGTGGCTCTTCGAAGCGCGGATTGTCGGAGGTGATGATGACGCGGTCGCTCAGGCGTGCCGATTCTTTTGCCATGATGGGACGCTTACCCTTGTCGCGGTTGCCGCCCGCACCACATACAGTGATGACCTTGCCTCTTCCTTCCAGCACTCCGTGGATGGCATTCAGCACATTGACTAATGCATCCGGAGTGTGAGCATAGTCCACGATGGCAGTAAATCCTTTGGGCGAACGGACGGCATCGAAACGTCCGGCCACAGGGCGAAGGGTGCTGAGTGCTACCAAAACATCTTCCTCTTTCTTTCCCAGCAATACCGCTGCGCCAAATACGGCCAGCAGATTGCTTGCGTTGAACTTTCCGATGAAATGCACGACCAGTTCGTGATTGTTGAAGTCGAGCAACATCCCTTCAAAGTGCGATTCCAAAACCTTTCCTTTGAAGTCGCTGAGGCTGCGCAGGGAGTAAGTGTAAACTTTTGAACGTGTGTTCTGGGTCATTACCAGTCCGTTTTTATCGTCGATATTGGTCAGGCTGAAAGCACTTTTAGGCATATCGTCAAAGAATTCTTTTTTGGCTTTGAGGTAGTTTTCTACCGTCTTATGATAGTCCAGATGGTCTCGGGTCAGGTTGGTGAAGATACCTCCGGCAAACTTCAAACCACTGATTCGCTTCTGTGCAATGGAGTGAGAACTTACTTCCATGAAAACATATTTGCATCCGGAGTCGGCCATTTCACCCAGCAGGCGGTTCAGTGTGATGGGGTCGGGGGTGGTGTGCTCGGTTGGCACGGGACGGTCGTCTATGTAGTTGCATACGGTAGAGATCAGCCCCACTTTATAGCCGAAGTAGCGGAACGTATTGTATAGCAAAGTGGCAATGGTTGTCTTCCCGTTGGTTCCGGTCACTCCTACAAGTTCCATTTTCGAAGTGGGGTCGCCATAGAAAACGGTAGCCACTTTCCCCACAGCATCTTCGCTATCTTTTACCTGAACATAGGTGATGTCGGTTTCCGGTTCTTCCGGCAGTTCTTCGCATAGGACAGCCACAGCGCCTTTCCCGATGGCGGCCGGGATATAGGCATGTCCGTCGGTTTGCGTACCGCGCATAGCCATGAACAGATGTCCGGCTTCTATCAAACGGGAGTCAATGTTTATTCCCGTAATTTCTACATCCGTACTTCCGATTATCCGAACCGGCTGTATCGTTTTCAACAAATCACTTAATTTCATAAGTCTGTTCTCTTATTTGTTTTTGTATCAAGTGTACTTAATATAGTATATACTAATCTTATCATTCTCTTTTCAGATGTCAGTGCAGCGTCAAAGAGACGGTCTGTCCTTTCACTGTCCGGGTACCACCGGCTATCGACTGATTTTTCACTTGTCCCACGCCGCTCAGCCTTACTTTCAGACCTTTGCTTTCCAGCAAGTAGACGGCATCTTTGGCTCCCATGCCGATGACACTGGGCACGGCGGTGGGCGAAGAAGAATGCGTCTGGTCTTGTAAGATAACGGCCGTCGGGGCTGCTTGGGCATGTCCCCAAACTTCTTTCTTTTTCTGTTCGGAGAACTCTTTCCGGACAGGAACTTTCAACTTGTTCAGTACCAGAAACGTTTCGTTCATCTCTCCCGCTTTCACGGAAGGAATTACGTTGGTGGTGCTGTCTATGGCACTGCGTATGTCGAAGCGCAGGTCTTTGGCATATACCCTTTCTGCTATTTTACCAAATACGCTACCTGCCATCAATCCGCCTGAGGCGGGAAGCCCCGGCTTTTGTATGGACACGATACAGCTGTATTTGGGTGCTTCGGAGGGGAAATAACCACAGAAACTTACCAGATAGTTCACGCGGCCGGATTTATATCCGGCTGCTCCTTGTGAAATCTGTGCCGTCCCCGTTTTTCCAGCTACCGAGAATTGCTTGCTCCCTGCCGGTTTAGCCAATCCCTCGGCTACCACTCTGCGGAGTATTTCGCGGATTTGTGTCAGCGTGCGGTCCGAGCAGATTTTCGGATTGATAATTTCGGTGGGATATTCTTTCACCACTTCGGAGCCTTTCATGGCGGCTTTTACGAATTTGGGGCGCACCATCACGCCGTTGTTGGCTATGGCATTGTAGAATGTCAGGATATTCATGGGCGGCACCTGCGTCTCATAGCCGATGCTCATCCATGGCAAGGTGGTTTTGGCAAAATAGCGTTCTTTTGGTCCCTTGATGTTGGGCTTTCCCTCACCCGGTATTTGTAGGTGGAGCGGTTGGTCGATGCTCATCCGCTTCAGTCCGTCCACATATTTCTGCGGGTTGTCTTTGTAATACTTGTCTATGAGGTAGGAGACACCGATATTGGAAGACACTTCCAGAATACGCGTCACGTTTATTTTTCCGTAGCCGCCACGGTGCCAGTTATGGTCTTTCATGTTGCTGCCATACATTCTCATGACACCATTACCCGTATCTACTTCTGTGTCCGGCGTAATCTTGCCGTCTTCCAATGCCACCATGATGGAGGCTGTCTTGAAAGTAGAACCCGGTTCCATCATGTCACTGATGGCGTTGCTGTTCATCTCGTAATAGTTGCCGTCGCTTGCCTTCATCATGTTGACGATGGCTTTCACCTCTCCGGTGGCTACTTCCATCAATACAGCCACACCCACGGTGGCGTCAAGTTCCTTCAACTTGTCTACCAGTGCTTTCTCACAGATATCCTGCATGCCTACGTCGATGGTAGAGATGATGTCGCAGCCGTCGATGGGCGGCACATCCACGATATTCAGGAATTTGTTCATCACCTTCTGCCGATGGGTGATTCCGTCGTGTCCTTTAAGTAAGGTGTCAAAAGCCAGTTCGAGGCCATTGCGTGCTCCCATTGCCGTGTCGGCATACAAGCGTCCCAGCGTTTGGGCGGCCAAAGAGCCGAAAGGCTTCTTGCGCTGGTTGTATATCTGTTCGTGGAAGCCTCCCTTGTATTTGGTCATCTTGAATACCGGCAGCCGTTTAGCTTCTTTGTATTGAATGTAAGAGATGCGCCTGTTGCGGTTGGGCAGAATATTGTAGTTGCGGCTTTTCATTTCCCGTCCTTTGCGCAGGTGGCTTTTAAAGGTGGCTGTGCTGATGTCGGGGAATATCTGATGAAGGCCAATGCAGATGGAGTCGAGGTTGGCTTTCCAGATGGAGTCTTTGCGGTGCTGGTCTTTTCTACGTCGTTCTTCATCTCTTTCGCCGGACATGAAGTCCATGAAGATTTTATATTCGGGCAATGAACTTGCCATGAGTTTGCCATCTGCTGAGAGTATGTTCCCACGGTTGGGTTTCACTGCTACATTCTCTTTCACAAACCTATCGGCCACATCGTGCCAGTACTGCTTCTCGACAAACATGATTATACCGCCTTTTACGATAATAGCTATCCCTATCAATCCCAGTACAAGGAGTACGAGGGAGTAACGGTTCATTATGTTGCTTTTGTTTACGGCCAAAATCTGATTTTGTTTAAGGGGTTACTAATCTTTTATATCAGGAAATGCGTTCGCAGATTATCTTAAGGTTCTTTCTTTATGAGATACGGCGGGTTGGTAGAGGTCTGCAAGTCGCTCTCCTTGGTGGCAATGTACTCTTCGATGCGCGATTGCCGGCTTCGCTCCATCAGTTCCGAGCTGCGTGTCAGGGCATCATACTTGATGTCTGTCAATTCCTTTTTGAGGTTGTCTATCTCGATGAGTTGCTGCTGGCATTCGTAGCGGTTGTTGATGTAGATAATGATAAGCACGGTGACGAGAAACAGCAATCCTGCCTGCCGGCGGAAAAAGTCCGTGGCGAGAATATCTCCTCCGATGATGCTTGTCAGCGAAGGGCCTTTTTTCGTTTTCTCTGTTTTTTCTTGTTTCATATCATTGTTTTATTTTCTCTGCAATTCGCAGCTTGGCGCTTCGTGAGCGTGGATTGCGTTCTATTTCGTCGTTGTCGGGGGTAATCACTTTGTTGTTCACCGGGCGGAACGGAGTCTGCACATTCCCGAAGAAATCTTTCTCTGCTTTGCCTTCCACGTTGCCGGCCTTCATTATGTTCTTTACCATGCGGTCTTCCAAAGAATGGTAGGTGATTACCACCAGCCTGCCTCCGGGCTTTAGTGCTTCTGTGGCGGCATATAGCATCTCTTTCAGTGCTTCCATCTCTTGGTTGACTTCGATGCGCAGGGCCTGGAATACTTTTGCCAGTTCCTTTTTCTCGCGTTCGCGTCCGAAGAAGGGTTTGATGATGTTTAGAAAATCGCCGATGGTAGTGATTCTTGCGGTGGCACGTGCCTTTACGATGGCAGATGCCAGTTTCCGGCTGTTCTTCAATTCGCCGTACAGGTAGAAAATATCTGCCAATTGCTCTTCACCGTATGTGTTCACCACATCGGCGGCAGTGATTCCGGCACGCTTGTTCATCCGCATGTCCAGTGCTCCCTCAAACCGGAAAGAAAAGCCTCGTTCGCTGTCGTCGAAGTGGTGGGACGAAACGCCGAGGTCGGCAAGCACGGCATCCACGCGGTCTATGCCGTGATACCGTAGGAAGTTGTGCAGGTAGCGGAAGTTGCTGCGTACGAAGGTGAAGTGCGGGTCGTTCACGATGTTGCGTTCTGCATCCTCGTCTTGGTCGAAACTTAGTAGGCGTCCTTCGTCCTTCAGCCGGGACAAGATTTCGCGCGAATGTCCTCCTCCGCCGAAGGTGACGTCCACATATGTGCCGTCCGGGCGGATGTCCATTGCGTCTACGCTTTGTTTCAGCAATACGGGGATGTGATATGTTGTTTCTTCTTTCATCTTCTGTCTTCTTTGTCGCCCCGGTATAAATCCGGTGGTTGGTTAATCCTTTGCTGTCGCTTCTTCCTTTTCCGGGCTGCTGTTTGAACTTCCAAGCAGTTCTTCGAGGGCTTCACTGAATGCTGTGAGCGGCATGAACGGTTTGTCGGCACGCTCTTTCGCCCAGATTTCCATGGTGTTGTCCATGCCGATGAAGCGGACGTCGCTTTGAATGCCTGCCATCTGTAAGTATCGTTTCGGTATCAGGATACGTCCGTTGCTGTCGGGAATCACGACTTCGGCATCGCTCACAAACTGGCGGAAAATCATTTGTTGCCGGGCGTCCCATCTGTTCAGTTTGTTTCTGAGCAGGTTTTGCGTGGCAAACCATGCGCTTTCGGGGTAGAGCACCAAGCAGTCTTGATACACGTCTTTGCGCAACACAAGTCTTTCTTCGGAAACGGCTTGGAGCTGTTTCCGAAATGCGGCGGGGATGAAAACTCTTCCTTTTGCATCCGTCTTGGCCTCTATGTTGCCTAAGAATTGCACCATTTCTTACCTTAGTATAATAAGCGACGGTAAAAATACATATTTCCCCACAATTCCCCACCATGTTTTTATAAAAATCTTATGGAGAAGTTATCAACATCTTGTTGATTGTTTATTTGTTTGATAATGAACAATCTTAATTCGGTGATTTTTTTAGTGGGGAGATAAGCGATGTTTTGCAAATAATTCATTGCTGTTTTATGAAAAATCTCACCAAATAAAATGGTTTTCCGTCTCTCCAAAGAGGGTGTATATTTTTTTATCAAATTCGTGTAATCTCCTTGTTTATAGCGAGAAAGAAAATATAGACATGGGTCGGGTATCATAAGGACATGATAAGGACATGATAAGGACATGATAAGAAGATGATAAGGAGTTGGTAGGAAGATGGTAGAGAAGGGGCGACTATGCAGGAAAAATAGTGACATATTTAGCCTTTGCCGGAACTTTTTCCCGGTTTTAAATGAAAAAGCCGTGATGTTGTGTGGCAATGATGCGGAAATTTATTACATTTCGTATTAAACGTTCTTTGATAGTGTATTTTGCCATCATTTGGTCAAAAAACTTGCAGAACCCATCTGCCATAAAGAATATTTCTATAACTTTATTTTCGGTGAATATTGTAAAGTGAGTTGGATAAGGTCTGATATATAAGGGCTTCTCCTTCCCCCCCTATAATTATCAAGATGAAAAAACGGTTATGTAATTCTCTCTGCGGGCTACTGAACCACAACCTTACCACGCACCGTAGGTCTTGTGCGGAATAGGGGTTGTTCGGAACAGTTTGGTTCGTAAAGACTAAACAAAATCCTTCAATTCTTGTTGTAGTTTTTGGCGGGTGAAGAAGATGCGGCTCTTCACGGTGCCTAAGGGAAGTTCCAGTTTTTCGGCGATTTCGCGATACTTGAAGCCGGCAACGTGCATGGAGAACGGGATTTTGTACTCGCGCGGCAAGGCGTTGACAATGCGGTGCATCTCTTTCAGGTCGTATGCGCTTTCGGTACTTTCGAAAGCAGTGTCGCGCGGCAGGTTCAGGTGGTAGAGGTTGTCGGTCTGGTCAACGAACGTCTGGTCGCGCACTACTTTGCGGTAGTTGTTTATGAAGATATTGCGCATGATGGTGTATATCCATCCTTTGAAGTTGGTGTCGGGCGTGTATTTGTCTTCGTTGTCCAGGGCTTTCAGAGAAGTTTCCTGAAGCAGGTCGTTGGCTTCTTCGCGGTTGGAAGTGAGCTTATATGCAAAGCGTAACAAGTCGTCTTGAACTTTTATTAAATCTGTCTTAAAAGTGATGCTGTTCATAAGTGCTGTATTTTCTTTTCTTGTTTTTTTAATTCGATGTTGCAAGTTTATGAATTATCTTCCGTTTCGACCGACGGATTTCAGACATTCTTTGGGGGATAAATTGTCAATTGATAGATTTCAGGTGTTTTTGATAGTGTTCGGGTGCAGTTTTCTGCTGTTTTTTTTGTGATTGATTAAAAAGATGAGTTATTTTGCGCATTCATTTCACCCAAACGAAGAATGACTGACGACTCTTTATTTTTGATTGATATAGACAAGATACTCCGGGAGAAAGCTCCGGGGAAAGTCCGCTACATTCCTAAGTTCGTTGTTTCTTATCTGAAGCGCATTGTACATCAAGAGGAACTGAATGTCTTTTTGCGCGAATCGAAAGATAAAGTCGGGGTGGATTTCCTGAAATCGACTTTGGATTTCCTTGATGCGCACATCGTGGTGAAAGGGAAAGAGAACTTGCCCAAGGAGGGGCTTTATACTTTTGTCTCCAATCATCCTTTGGGTGGGCAAGATGGAGTGGCATTGGGCTATGTGTTGGGCACTTTCTACGATGGCAAGGTGAAATATATGGTCAATGACCTGCTGATGAACCTGCGTGGACTGGCACCGCTCTGCATACCCATCAACAAGACCGGAAAGCAATCCAAAGACTTCCCGAAAATGGTGGAAGCGGGTTTCGCCTCGGACGACCAGTTGATTATGTTCCCGGCCGGGTTGTGTTCGCGCAGGCAGAACGGTGTGATTCGTGACTTGGACTGGAAAAAGACGTTCATTGTAAAGAGTGTCGAGGCACAACGCGATGTGGTTCCTATCCATTTCGAGGGACGTAACTCCAACTTTTTTTACAACCTTGCCAACCTGTGCAAGGCTTTGGGCATCAAGTTCAATATAGCCATGCTTTATCTGGCAGACGAGATGCTGAAGAATCGTCACAAGACCTTTACCGTAACTATTGGAAAGCCCATACCGTGGCAGACGTTCGATAAGTCGAAGACGCCTGTGGAGTGGGCGCAGTATGTGAAGGACATTGTATATAAATTGTAGAAAGACCGTTATTTTACTTAAAGAAGTACTACTGACAAAGGATATGGAAGATATTATTGCACCGGTGAGCAAGGAATTGCTGAAAGCAGAGTTGACTGAGGCTAAGCGCTTGCGCATGACGAACAGAAGCAACAACCGAATATATATCATTACGGCTCAAGACTCGCCAAACACGATGAGGGAAATAGGGCGTTTGCGTGAGATTGCGTTTCGTGCTGCAGGAGGGGGAACCGGGAAGTCCATGGATATAGATGAGTATGACGTGATGGATAACCCTTACAAGCAACTGATTGTATGGAATCCGGAGGCCGAAGAAATATTGGGCGGATATCGCTATATCTTGGGCACGGATGTGCGTTTGGACGGGCATGGCGCGCCTGTGCTGGCTACTGCACATATGTTTAACTTCTCCGAAAAATTCCTGAAGGAGTATCTTCCTACCACCATCGAGTTGGGGCGTTCGTTCGTCACGTTGGAATACCAGTCTACACGTAGCGACAGTAAGGGGCTTTTTGCTTTGGACAATTTGTGGGACGGCTTGGGCGCACTGACGGTGGTGATGCCCGATGTGAAGTACTTCTTCGGGAAGGTTACCATGTATCCCAGCTATCACCGGCAGGGGCGCGACATGATTCTTTATTTTCTCAGAAAGCATTTTGCCGATAAAGACAACCTGATTACCCCGATGAAACCGTTGGTTTTGGAGTCGGACGAGAGAGAGTTGGAGGCTTTGTTCTGTAAAGATACATTCAAAGAAGATTATAAAATCCTGAACAGTGAGATACGCAGGTTGGGATATAACATTCCTCCTTTAGTGAACGCTTACATGGGACTCAGTCCAACGATGCGCATGTTCGGTACAGCCATCAACTACGGCTTCGGCGAAGTGGAGGAAACGGGCATCCTGATTGCCGTGGACGAAATCTTGGCAGAGAAGCGCATCCGTCACATCCAATCGTTCATCGAGAGCGAACCGGAAGCGTGTAGGCTGACGTCGGGCGCAAACAAAGTGGTGTATAAAAGCAGCTGTTAGCGGCCGGTGGCCTACGGTTGGCGGCGGGCGGTTGGGCGGTTTCGCAGACGCTTGTCTCCGTCATGTCAGGCGCTTGCGTCTGTCGTCTCAAACACTTGTCTCTGTCGGCTCGCACACTTGTGTCTGTCAACCACTTGATTTATAGGTGGCTACGTGGATGCTTCCGGCCGAAACGCGCGGCATGCCTCCTCCACTCACCCTTCACCGCAGCTTACACCGCCGGCAGGCTGTTTCCGTTTATCTTTCGATAGAGGTCGAGGGCATACACGTCCGTCATGCCCGAAATGTAGTCCAGCACCGCCTGAATTTTTTCGTAGAGTGCGGGTGCTTTTATGTTGTATTGGTCCGACACGCGGTTGATGAGCAGTTGCGAATATGCCTTCTCGGGCGAGCGCACGGCGTCTATCATCAGTTCGAGCAGCGTGCTGATGATGCGGAAACCCGCCAGCTCGATGTCCAGTACGTCGCGCGAGCGGTAAATCTTCCGCATTGAAACGTCGGCGCAATGCTTATAGGCGGCGGCAGGCTGTTCGGATATATGCCGGATGAGGCTTCCCTCGAACTCTCCTTCCAGGATTTTCGCTTCATTGTTCAGGAAAGCCTCGGTGCATTCGCTTATGAGCAGCCCGATGACGCTGGAGCGCAGGTAGGCTATCTGCTCGTTGACGTCGCTCACAATCTCCAACGTCTTCAGCATGTGCTCCTTGCGCTCGTCGGTGAAGTAGGCCAGCAGCAACTCCTGCGTCTCTTGCGAGGTAAGAATCTTCAGCTTGTGCGCATCCTCGATGTCCATCATCTGATAGCAGATGTCGTCGGCAGCCTCTACGAGATATACCAACGGATGGCGGGCATATCTTAGCGGGGCGTCGCTCAGCTTCTTTATCCCCAGCTCTTCGGCAATGCGGCGGAAGCCCTCCTCTTCCGTGGTGAAGAAGCCGAACTTCGGCTTCTTGCCCGCCAGACTCGACGAAAAGGGATATTTTACGATGCTTGCAAGGGTGGGGTAGGTAAGTACGAAGCCTCCCTTTCGCCGCCCTTCAAACTGATGCGTGAGCAGGCGGAAGGCGTTGGCGTTTCCTTCGAAGTGCGTCAGGTCTTCCCATTGCTCAGGCGTGAGGTGCGCCCTCAAATCCATGCCTTTGCCTTCGGAAAAGTAAGTGGAGATGGCCCGTTCGCCCGAATGCCCGAAGGGAGGATTGCCCAAATCGTGAGCAAGGCAGGCGGCCGAGACAATCGAACCGATTTCGGGCAGGTAGGTGTGCTGCAACTCCGGGCGGCGGGCAAGGATGGCTTTGGACACGTCGTTGCCTAACGAACGTCCCACGCACGATACTTCCAGACTGTGCGTCAGCCGGTTGTGGACAAAGATGCTTCCCGGCAGGGGGAATACCTGCGTCTTGTTCTGCAACCGGCGAAACGGGGCGGAGAATACAAGGCGGTCGTAATCCCGTTGAAACTCCGAACGGTTTTCGTGGCGTTCGCGGTGAAACTCTTCCAATCCGAAACGTTTGGCGGATATAAGCGTATTCCAGTCCATATTAAGTCAAATTAATTCAGGGTCTGTCGGGGTTTACCCGGCATTCTTCCCGAGCTTTCTTATTATTTAACTGCAAATGTACCATTATTTTGTATCAAATTCCGTATTTTCGCCCATTAAATGCAACAGGCAGGTTTTGCGGCTCTTGGATGGCCGGCGAAGACTCTACTGCCTTTCGCTGTTGAATAACCCCTAAATTGTGAATCATGCTGAATGTACAGATAATCAACAAGTCAAAACATCCTCTTCCCGCTTATGCCACCGAATTGTCTGCCGGGATGGATCTCCGTGCCAACCTCGACGAACCCCTTACGCTGGCTCCGATGCAAAGGTGCCTGGTTCCTACGGGGCTTTATATCGCCCTGCCCACAGGCTTTGAAGCGCAAGTGCGTCCCCGCAGCGGGTTGGCCCTGAAGAAGGGAATCACGGTGCTGAACTCTCCCGGAACCATCGACGCCGATTATCGCGGTGAAATCTGCGTCATCCTCGTCAACCTTTCTGCCGAAGCGTTTGTGATAGAAGACGGCGAACGCATTGCCCAAATGGTGATAGCCCGCCACGAACAGGCCGTTTGGCAGGAAATGGAAGTGCTGGACGAGACGGAGCGCGGTGCCGGTGGATTCGGACATACCGGGAAAAAATAAGGATTTAAGATTGAAAACATGAGATATATCAGACTGATAGCTTTTCTTTTGCTCCTTTCTTCGGTCGGCCCGTCGTACGGAGTCTTGGCTGGAAGCGTTGCGACCGGAGCGGCTTCCTCTGTCATCGCCGGTGCGGCAGCCAAGAAAAACAAGAAGAAACAAAGAAAGCCGGCTTCCCCTCCGGTGCAACTTACCGACGAGGAGCAGCGGCGCTACGACTACTTCTTCCTTGAGGCTGCACGCCTGAAGGTGCAGAAAGAGTATGCCGCCGCCTTCGACTTGCTGCAACACTGCCTGACGATTGCCCCCGACGAGCCTTCGGCTTTGTACGAGATAGCCCAGTATTACCTCTTCCTCAAGCAAGTGCCGCCGGGACAGGCCGCTTTGGAGAAAGCGGTGGAGAAAGCTCCCGACAACTATTGGTATAGTCAGGCGTTGGCCAATCTCTATATGCAGCAAAACGAAACCGATAAGGCTGCGGTACTGCTGGAACAGATGGCGGCCCGCTTCTCCGACAAGATGGACCCGCTTTACAATCTGCTGGAAATCTACAACAAGGCAGAAGCCTATGACAAGGTAATAGGCATACTGAACAAGCTGGAGAAGAAAACGGGCAAGAACGAGCAGCTCAGCATGGAGAAGTTCCGCATCTATTTGCAGAAGAAAGACGACAAGCGCGCTTTTCGTGAAATAGAGAGTCTGGTGGAAGAGTATCCCAACGACATGCGCTATCAAGTGGTGCTGGGCGATGTCTATATGCAACACGGCAAGGAAGACGAAGCCTACGGCATTTACAAGAAAGTGCTGGCCGAAGAGCCCGACAACGTGATGGCGATGTATTCGCTGGCCTCTTACTACGACCAGACCGGGCAGAAAGAGCTTTACGAACAGCAACTGGATACGCTGCTCCTGAACAAAAAAGTGGCTTCGGACGTCAAGCTGAACGTGATGCGCCGCTTCATTGTGCAGAACGAGCAGGAAGGGCGCGACAGCACCCGTGTGCTCACCCTCTTCGACCGCATCATGGAGCAAGACCCCGACGATGCCAACCTGCCGATGCTCTATGCCCAATATCTTCTTTCCAAAAAGATGAACGAGCAGACGTGGCCGGTGCTGAGGCAGGTGCTGGTTATCGATCCTACCAACACGGCGGCACGCATGATGCTGGTGGGCGAGGCCGTGCGCAAGGAAGACAATAAGGAATTGGTGGCTTTGTGCGAAGCCGGAGTGGAGTCGAATCCCGATATGCTGGAGTTTTATTTCTATTTGGCCTTTGCATACAATCAGGCGGAACGGACAGACGATGCCCTGAACGTCTGCCTCAAAGCCCTGACTCGTGTCACCGATGAGAGCAATAAGGAAATGGTGTCGAACTTCTATGCTATTATGGGCGACATCTACCACACCAAGAACCGCAACCTCGATGCCTATGCCGCCTACGACTCGTCTTTGGTCTACAATCCGTCGAACATCGGTACGCTGAACAATTATGCCTACTACCTCTCTTTGGAGCGGCGCGACCTGGACAAGGCGGAAGAGATGAGCTACAAGACCGTGAAGGCCGATCCGAATAACCCCACTTACCTCGACACCTACGCATGGATATTGTTTGTGAAGGGAAATTATGCCGAAGCGCGCCTCTACATGGACGAAGCCATGAAAAACGATGCCGGAAACAGTAGCGTGGTGATAGAGCATTGCGGCGACATCTACTACATGACGGGCGACGTGGAAGGAGCGTTGAAGTATTGGAAACAGGCTTGGGAGAAGGGCAGCCGCTCCGATACGCTGAAACAGAAAATCCAGAAAAAGAAATACATAGCCGATGAAAACAAACCTGCTCAATAAAACAGTGTCGAAGGCAC
Source organism: Prevotella heparinolytica (assembly GCF_002998535.1). NCBI lineage: Bacteria > Pseudomonadati > Bacteroidota > Bacteroidia > Bacteroidales > Prevotellaceae > Prevotella > Prevotella heparinolytica. The sequence goes on from NZ_CP027234.1 coordinate 2,657,534, forward strand.
TCCGCATGTTGCCTTTGCTTCTGCTGGCCGTGGCCCTTGCCGGGTGCAAGACATCGCGCATGGCTCACATGGGCGTTGAGAATACCGGATACCTTTCTTCCAAAGTGCAACTGACCGTTCCCCATAAGGATGCGGTGCTCACGGTGAACGGAACCATGAAACTGAAAGAGGGCGAGCGCATGCAACTCTCTTTCCTTATGCCCATCCTGCGCACGGAAGTGGCACGCATGGAAGTCACACCGGACGACATCCTGCTGGTAGACCGTATGGGAAAACGCTACGTGCAGGCCACCCGTAAGGAACTGAAGCGCATATTGCCCAAGAAAGCGGACTTTGCCCGGTTGGAGAAACTGCTCTATGCCGCTTCCAAACCCGATGGCAAAAAAACATTGACCGGCAAAGAACTGGGCATTCCCTCTCTGGCAAAAGGGAAACTTGTCTTTTCCGACTTCTCTAACAAGGGATTCACGATGTCTCCCACTCAACTCTCGCAAAAATACAGAGAGGTGGCATGGGAGGAGTTGTTGGAGATGCTGATGGACCTTTAATCAACATATGTCATGTGCATGAAACGTTTCTTTTCTATTCTTATAAGTTGTTTCTGTCTGGCTATTCCGCTTCTTGCCCAGTCCAACAAGCTGATTAAGGAGTTGGAAAACAGGCGCGGGGCTTTGCAGAAGCAGATTGCAGAGTCGGAGACGCTGTTGGTCAATACGCGTAAGGATGTGGGCAGCCAGTTGAGCGGACTTGCCGCACTGACCGGACAGATAGAAGAACGGAAACGTTATATCCTTGCCATCAACAACGATGTTGAGGCGATAGAGCGTGAGCTGGGCGTGTTGGGGCGTCAGCTTGTGCGCCTGCAAAACGATTTGAAGGACAAAAAGCAGAAGTACGAATCGTCTGTCCAATATCTGTATAAGAACCGTTCCATTGAGGAGAAGCTGATGTTTATCTTTTCTGCCCGGACGTTGGCCCAAACCTACCGTCGCATGCGCTATGTGCGCGAATACGCCACCTATCAGCGCCTGCAAGGCGAAGAGGTATTGAAAAAGCAGGAGCAGGTGAACCGCAAGCAGGCGGAACTCCGGCAAGTGAAGGCCGCCAAAGAAGGCTTGCTGAAGGAGCGTGAGGCGGAGAAAGCCCGCTTGGAGGTGCAAGAGAAAGAGAAAAAGACGTTGGTTGCCAATCTGCGGAAGAAGCAACGGGGCTTGCAAGATGAAATCGGTAAGAAACGCCGCGAGGCTGACCGCCTCAATGCCCGTATCGACCGGTTGATAGCCGAAGAGATAGAGAAAGCCCGTAAGCGTGCCGAGGAAGAGGCGCGACGCGAGGCCGCCGCACGCAAAAAGGCCGATGAGAAAGGTGGAAAGAGTGAGAAGAGTGCCGCTTCTTCCACGTCCTCGAAGCCTAAGGCCACTCCTTTGGAGACTTATTCGATGAGCAAGGCCGACCGCGAGCTTTCAGGCAACTTTGCCAATAACCGGGGAAAACTGCCGATGCCCCTCACCGGTGCTTATATTATCGTCAGCCACTACGGGCAGTATGCCGTAGAGGGGTTGCGCAACGTCAAACTCGACAATAAAGGCATCGATATTCAAGGCAGGCCGGGTGCTCAGGCTCGTGCCATCTTCGACGGCAAGGTGGCGGCGGTATTCCGGTTGAACGGACTGTTCAACATCCTTATCCGCCACGGCAATTACATTTCCGTATATTGCAACCTCTCTTCCGCCTCGGTGAAGCAGGGCGATAATGTCACTACCAAGCAGACGCTCGGCGAAATCTTTTCCGACGGGGCTGATGGCGGACGCACGGTGCTTCACTTCCAGTTAAGAAAGGAGAAGGAGAAGCTGAACCCCGAACCGTGGCTCAACAGATAGGGGGGGAGAGGGCTTACATTCTTATCCCGTCCAGCAGTTCCAGATACAATGCGATGGCCTCTTCAATCTCTTTGATGAAGACAAATTCGTCGGCCGTGTGAGAGCGTGCGCTCTTGCCGGGTCCCATCTTCATGGAGGGGAACGGCATCAGGGCTTGGTCGGAAAGCGTAGGCGAGCCGAAAGGCGTGCGCCCCATGGCAATGGCTTTCTGTACGACGGGATGATTGAGCGGTACGTGCGACGAACCCAACCGGAGGGAGCGGGCTTTGGCCTCGCAGGTGATATGTTTCTGTATCTCGTCGAAGAGTTCGCTGTTGTTGTAGCATTCGTTGCTGCGTATGTCCACTGTGAACGTGCAGCAGTCGGGGACGACGTTGTGCTGTGTTCCGGCATTTATCATGGTCACGCTCATCTTTACCGGGCCCAACAGGGGAGATTCTTTCGGGAAGCGGTAACCGCGGAACCAAGCGATGTCGTCCAGCGCCTTGTAGATGGCATTGTCTCCTTCGTTGCGTGCGGCGTGTCCCGACTTGCCGGTTGCCGTTACATCCAGCACCATCAGCCCTTTCTCGGCCACGGCGGGTTGCATCTCGGTAGGCTCGCCCACAATGGCAAACCGGATGGGAGGCAGTTCCGGCAAGACGCTCTCTATGCCATCCTTGCCCGACACTTCTTCTTCGCACGAGGCAAGATATATCAGGTTGTAGGGCTGCGTGGTGCGGCACAGTTGCAGGAACACTTGCAGCAGGCTGACTACGCTTGCGCCGGCATCGTTGCTGCCCAATCCGTACAGCTTTCCGTTGCTTTCCTGCGTCGGGGCGAACGGGTCTTTTCTCCATCCGTTCACGGGCTTCACCGTATCTATGTGGGAGTTCAGCAGGATGGTAGGCTTTTCCAGATCGAACATCGGGCTGAGACACCATACGTTGTTGCCTTTCCTGCCCGTTGCCATACCTTGCATCTCGATGTGGTTTTGCAGAAAGTCGGCGGCCTTCTCTTCGTCGCGGCTTATGGAGGGGATGCTGATGAGCGACTTCAGCAGTCCGATGGCTTCTGATGTCAGGCCGGGTATATCGTAGTTCATAATGCTGTGGGGTTATAATCTGTTTGGGCGCAAATTTACGGATAAATTTCAGAATTAATATAAAGAAGAGAAACGCTTTATTGTTTTGCCAAGTTGGTTCATTGTATTCAATGTAACCAGAATTCGGAACAGGCGGTTGCTTTTGCTAAAGATTTTAGGGGCTGCATCCTATCGGACGGATATTTCCTGAATGCACCGGTTTACAGTGGCCGGGCAGAAGAGGGCCTTTTACGCCGACCCGCCCTCGCCCTGTTTTGACAGCTGCAATCCTTTGTCGCGACAGACGCAAGTGTTTGAGCTGTCAGGGACAAGTGTCTGACGGGGCATGGCAAACACCTGATAACCAATATGCTTTGACCTTAAAACACAAGCCGCCGGGTGAGGTTGTCGACTTGCTTCTTATCCCGACTCAGGTTAAGTTATATTGAGTTCACGTTAATGTAAGACACATTAGTGCAATGTCTATATGCAACTTTTATCAGAATTTTATTATTTTTGCCACCGGATTGGGGCAACTCATCCCAAGGTGTATTAGATAAAGAAGGAAGCGTTATGCTTATCTTGTAAAGTTGGAAACCTGAGAAATTTCTATTTTGATACAAGAGATTGGCATAGTGATTCTCACGTTATAGCGTGGGCTGCTATTACCATATTTGTATCAAGGGTTTCTCAGGACCTCAACTTTACGATGTGGCATTACAGTTCCACGCTTCGTGATTTATGAAAGTACACTTTGAGGGCTGGAATTACATAAAAAATAAAAAGAATGAAAGACATCGTTTATGCTTACATGACTTTTGGTGAAGACTATTGGTGGGCGTTTTTAATCGTTTGGCTGCTTCTTATAATAATGACTTGGATTCCTGATTTTGTAAACTTTCGCAAGACAGCTTTAATAATTCCGGGAATTTTCTTTTTGGTTTGGTATATACTGGAAATACTTCGTTACCTATGTTTGATATAAGAACGAGAAAGTTAAAGCCTTGACCCTTAAATAAGATGCATGGAAAGCCTCACGATAACAAGAAATCTCGGATATGGGTAAGATGAATGAAGGAGTACCCTTTCTTGAAATCCTTATGATGATTCGGGAAGTTTTTCTGTATCTACGGATAAATCCTGAAAAAGGAAGAAGGTTTCAAATGAAACCACTACCTTTGCGGTGTATTTATTAATTCATAGACTTATGACTTATCATCATTTATCTGTTCTGGTGCATCGCCAGGCAGAAAAGTATGGAGACAAAACGGCCCTGAAATACAGGGACTATGAGACGGCGCAGTGGATACCGGTTTCCTGGAATGAGTTTTCGCGGATTGTGCATCGGGTTGCCCGGGCAATGGCAGCCTTAGGGATAGAGCCGCAGGAGAACGTCGGTATCTTCTCGCAGAATAAACCCGAATGTCTTTATACTGATTTCGGCGCTTTTGCCAACCGGGCGGCGACTGTTCCTTTGTATGCCACCAGTTCGCCGGCACAAGCGCAGTATATCATCAACGATGCAAAGATGCGCTATGTGTTCGTGGGTGAGCAGTTTCAGTATGACGCAGCTTTCAGTGTGTTCGGCTTCTGCACCTCCTTGCAGCAACTTATCATCTTCGATCGTGCCGTGGTGCGCGACCCGCGAGACACCACGTCCATCTATTTTGACGAGTTTCTGGAGATAGACAAAGAGGCACGATACGCTGCAGTTGTGGAAGAGCGTACCGCAGCAGCTTCGTACGACGACCTTGCCAATATCCTTTATACCTCCGGCACCACCGGCGAACCGAAAGGAGTCATGCTCCACCATTTCAATTATCGTGAAGCTTTCCGCATCCACGACATCCGCCTGCCTTTTATGACCGACAAAGATGTTTCCATGAACTTCCTTCCGTTGACGCATGTGTTCGAAAAGGCGTGGACTTATCTCTGCATCCATCGGGGTGTGCAGGTCTGCGTCAATCTCCGTCCGCAGGATATTCAGACCACCATCAAAGAGATACGCCCCACGCTGATGTGCAGCGTGCCGCGCTTTTGGGAGAAAGTCTATGCCGGCGTACAGGAAAAGATTGCCCAAGAAACCGGCTTGCGCAAAGCGATGATGCTGGATGCCATCAAGGTGGGCAAAGCGCACAACATCGACTATCTGCGCCGTGGAAAAACTCCTCCGGTGATGCTTCATCTGAAATATAAGTTTTACGAGAAGACCGTCTATGCGCTGTTGAAGAAGACCATCGGCATTGAAAACGGCAATTTCTTCCCCACGGCGGGTGCTGCCGTGCCCGATGAGATTTGCGAGTTTGTGCATTCGGTGGGCATCAACATGGTGGTGGGCTACGGACTGACGGAGTCGACGGCCACCGTGTCGTGCTTCTTGAACGAAGGCTACGAGATAGGCTCCGTGGGTACGCTGATGCCCGATGTGGAGGTGAAGATTGGCGAGAACAATGAGATACTCTTGCGTGGCAAGACCATTACCACCGGTTATTATAAGAAGCCGGTAGCCACTGCGGCCGCCATTGATGAAGACGGTTGGTTTCATACGGGCGATGCAGGTTATCTGAAAGATAATCATCTCTATCTGACAGAGCGCATTAAAGACTTGTTCAAGACGTCCAACGGGAAGTATATCTGCCCGCAGGCGTTGGAGACCAAGTTGGGCATCGACCGCTACATCGACCAGATTGCCATTATTGCCGATGAGCGGAAGTTCGTCTCTGCCCTGATAGTCCCTGTATATGGTTTCGTGAAGGATTATGCCGACGAGAAAGGCATTGCGTATGGCAGCATGGAAGAGTTGTTGCAGCATCCTAAGATACAGGCCTTGTTCCGTGCCCGCATCGACACGCTGCAACAGCAGTTTGCCCATTACGAACAGGTGAAACGTTTCACGCTCCTGCCCGAACCTTTCAGCATGGAGCGCGGCGAGCTGACGAACACGTTGAAGCTGAAACGTCCCGTGGTGGCGAAGAACTACAAGGATGTGATAGATAAGATGTATGAGGAGTAGCGAAAAAAAAGCACTATAGAAATATATAGTGCCTAATTTAAAATCTGTGTAATACGCATCGTCTGCGTCTGAATGATGTATAAACAGCCTTTCGGGCAGCCCGGCATACAGTGGCGTCCGAAAGGCTGTTTGTTTTTTTAGTATCCGAAGATTTCTTCCTGTGTCAGTTCAACCACCGGGGCTATTTTCTTCAAGGCTTCGATGTCGAGCTCTTTCTTGTCGCCGAGGATACCGTAGTTGTACGTGCGTCCTTTTATCCGGCTGGTTTGGAAGTCGACAACGTCTTTCAGCGTCATGCCCTGAATGTCGTTGTACAATTTGATGCGTGAATCTACATCCTGACCCAGATATTGGGCGCTGATAAACGACCAGATGACGCTCATCTTCGTGATGCGTTCGGTGCGCAGGCGTGCCGTCATGCCCTCTTTGGCCAGTTTGAAGGCTGCTTCCGATTGGGGCATGTTTTCGATGATGTCGTTGAATGTTTTGATGGCATCCAGCATCTTGTCGTTCTGCGTGGCTATCTGGCTCATAACAAGGTAATTGTTTTTCAGATAAGACGGACGGTTGAAACCTGCCCATGCCGAATAGGCCAACCCACGGCTTTCGCGCATTTCTTGGAACACGATGGAGTTCATGCCGCCCCCGAAATACTCGTTGTAGAGCTGGCGTGCCGGCTCGATGGAGGCATCGAACTTCTCTCCCCGGTTGGATATCTGGGTCATGTAAATCTGTTTTGCCTCGTATGGAGCAATGTAGAAAGTGGTTTTCGGCGTAAGCTGTTCATTGAAGTCATTGCCCGTGGGGATGTCTTTCAGCATGGCCGGAGTCTTGTGCTCTTTGGCAAGAAGGGCAAGCACGTCTTGTTCGCTGCGGGGGCCGTAGTACAGAATGCGGTGCTTGAAGCCGTTCAGGCCGTGGATGCGGTCTACCAGCTCTTGCGGGTTCATGTCGGTCAGTTCGGCTTCGCTCAAGAGGTTGGTTGCGGCGTTTTTCGGGCCATAGACGATGTAGGTCGTCAGGCGCGAGAAGTTCTGCATCTGGTTCAGTTTGGCATCTTTACGCTTCTTCAGGATGTCTTGCACGAGGTTGGCGTAGGCTTCCTTGTTGACTTGCGCATCGGCCAACAGCTTTTCGAAGAGGGCGATGGCGGCGGGCATGTTTTCGTTCAAGCCCGAAAGCTCCACATACGTGCGTTCGCTGCTGGGATATACGCTGAAGCTGCAAGCCATGCGGTAGAACTCGCTTTTCACCTGTTCGGGAGTCATGTCCGATGTGCCCAGGTATTCCAGATACTGGGCTGCCGTGCCCAATGCCTTGTCGTTGTTGTTGCCCATATCGAAAAGATAGGTCAGCTCGAAAATGTCGTTGTTGGTGTTCTGCTTGTAGAGTACGGGGATACCGTTCTGTGTTTTCAGTTGCGACAAGTCTTTGCTGTAATCGAGGAATACCGGCTCGATGGGAGTGACTTGGCTTCCCTGTATATCTTTCAGGAACGGGCTGATGGCGTCGCGGTTCATGAAGATGGGGGTGATGGTGGGTTTCGCAATCTTCTTCTCGTTCAGGTCTTTTCCCTGACGTTTGTAGATAACGACGTAGTTCGTGTCTTCCAGATATTGGTTGGCGAAAGCCACGATGTCGGCTTTGGTCAGTCGGGAGATGCGGTTCAGTTGGTTCACCTCGTCGGCCCAGTCGCTGCCGTTGACGAAAGACTGTACGAACCAGTTGGCGCGTGCGCCGTTGCTATCCAGTCTGTATAGCTGGTTCAGTTTGAAGTTGTTGATGTTGGCTTCCAATATTTTTTCGTCGAAGTCGCCGTTGCGCAGTTTCTTGACTTCGCCCAGCAGCAGGTCTTTCACCTCGTCCAATGTCTGGCCCTGTTTGGGACGTCCCTGCATCATCAGTGCGGAATAGTCTGACATGCTCATCGGATAGCAGTAAGCGCTCAGCGTCTTCTGTTGTTGGGTCAGGTTGAGGTCAATCAGACCGGCTTGGCCGTTGTAGAGGATTTGCGATACCACTTCCAGTATTTCGGCCTCTTTGCTGGCTGCTCCGGGGAATCGCCATGCCAAAGCCACGCTTTCGGCGTCCGGGCCGAACACTTCGCGCACAATCGGGGCGGTGATAGGCTTTTCTTTCGCCAGATTCAGTTTGGGCAGATTGGGATTGGGCTTCAGTGAGCCGAAGTATTTGTCAACGACGGCAATCATACTGTCGGGGTCGAAGTCGCCGCTGAGGCAGATGGCCATGTTGTTGGGCACATACCACATCTTATAATAGTTTTTGATGTTGGTGATGGAGGGGTTCTTCAGATGCTCCTGTGTGCCGAGTACGGTTTGCGTGCCGTAGGGATGGTGGGGGAAGAGGGCCGATAGGGTAGCTTCGTACACCTTACGCGGGTCTCTGGTGAGCGACATGTTCTTCTCCTCGTACACCGTCTCCAGCTCGGTGTGGAAACCGCGGATCACACTGTTCTTGAAGCGGTCGGCCTGTATCTTTGCCCAGTTCTCTACTTGATTGGAGGGTATGTCTTCGGTGTAGCACGTCACGTCGAAGCTGGTATAGGCATTCGTCCCATTGGCGCCGATGGCAGTCATCAGCTTGTCGTATTCGTTGGGGATGGACAGTTTGGATGCCTCGTAAGAAAGGCTGTCGATGGCGTGGTAGATGTTTTTGCGGGCAACGCTGTCCGTTGTTTTGCGATAGATTTCGAATTGCTGTTCTATCTGGTCGAGCAGTGGCTTCTCGGCTTCGTAGTTTTGCGTGCCGAAGTGGTTGGTGCCTTTAAACATCAGGTGCTCGAAATAGTGTGCCAGTCCGGTGGTTTCGGCAGGGTCGTTCTTTCCGCCCACACGTACGGCGATAAACGTTTGTATACGCGGTTTCTCTTTGTTAACTGTCATGTAGACTTTCAGTCCATTGTCTAAGGTGTAGATACGTGCTTTCAGCGGGTCGTTGGGCACGGTGGTGTAGCGATAGTCCTTGGGACCAGCGCCACGCATGCTTGCTGTTGCCAGAATGAAAAGCAGCAGGCACGCCAAGCGGAATAATTTATTCATAAATTAAAGTTATTGGGTTGATAAACACAAAAGTATGTATTTTTATCCAAAGGTGGTGCATGTAGCAGGTTATTTTTTGAAAAACGGGCTATGTTTCACTGCTTCAACTATTTCAGGAGCTTGCTTTTTGAGTAATTGTGTTTTTTTCCTACCTTTGCCGTCCTGAAAACCGAAAAGGAACAAGCGTATGATTACCGCAGAACAACTGAAAGATATCAAAGAACGTACCGATGCCTTGAACCGCTATCTGGACATCGAAGGAAAAAAAATACAAGTAGAGGAAGAACAACTCCGCACGCAAGCCCCCGGATTCTGGGACGACCAAAAGGCCGCCGAAGCGCAGATGAAGAAAGTGAAGGGCTTGCAACAATGGATTTCGGGCTACAACGAGGTGAAGACGCTGACGGAAGAAGTGCAGCTGGCCTACGATTTCTACAAGGACGAGCTGGTGAGCGAGGAAGAGGTGGACGAGGCCTATGCCAAAGCATCCGTTGCCGTAGAGGAACTTGAACTCAAGAATATGCTTCGCGAAGAAGCCGACCAGATGGACTGCGTGCTGAAGATAAACTCCGGTGCGGGCGGCACGGAAAGCCAAGACTGGGCCAGCATGCTGATGCGCATGTACCTGCGCTATGCCGAGACCAACGGTTATAAGGCCACCATTGCCAACTTGCAGGAGGGCGACGAGGCGGGCATCAAGACTTGTACCATCGAGATTGCCGGCGATTATGCCTACGGTTACCTGAAGGGCGAGAACGGGGTGCACCGCTTGGTGCGCGTCTCTCCCTACAACGCACAGGGCAAGCGCATGACTTCTTTTGCCTCTGTGTTCGTCACTCCGTTGGTAGACGATACCATTGAGGTGAACATCAACGTAGCCAACATCTCGTGGGATACCTTCCGTTCCAGCGGGGCAGGCGGGCAGAACGTGAACAAGGTGGAGTCCGGCGTGCGTCTGCGCTATCAGTTCAAAGACCCTTATACGGGCGAGGAAGAAGAAATCCTGATTGAAAACACCGAAACGCGCGACCAGCCCAAGAACCGCGAGAATGCCCTGCGCCAGTTGCGCTCCATCTTGTACGACAAGGAACTTCAGCACCGCATGGCCGAACAGGCCAAGGTGGAAGCCGGCAAGAAGAAAATCGAATGGGGCTCGCAGATACGCAGTTACGTGTTCGACGACCGCCGCGTGAAAGACCATCGCACCAACTTCCAGACCAGCGACGTGAACGGGGTGATGGACGGAAAGATAGACGGCTTCATCAAGGCATACCTCATGGAGTTTGCCGGAAGCGGCGAATAGAGGCGGAGGTGGGGCGCTACATGGGGCGCAGTTCCACCGTGAGCCCCATTGCCGCCGCGATGCGGTAGAGCGTGGAGACGGTGGGGATGGTCAGCCCTCTTTCGATTCTCGAAATGTAGCCTTTGTCCGCCCCGATGCGCTTGGCGAGTTCTTCCTGCGTCAGCTTCGCGTTTTTGCGGGCATCCAGCAGGATTTGGGCGTTGTATTCTTCCCAAGCCTTTTCTCTGGCTTGTTCGCGCTCTTTTGTGCCAATCTCTCCGAACTCTCTTGCGAGTTCGGCGCTGACGTCGTAGATTTCATTCTTTTTGCTCATGATACTCTTTCTTTAGTTTGAGTGCTTTTTCGATTTCGCTGTTTGGGGTTTTCTGCGTCTTTTTCCTGAAACAGTTGAACAATATCACTATCGTGTCTCCGTCGTAAGTGAAGAGAAGGCGAAATTCATTGTTGCCCTAATTCACGCGGAACTCGTAAATCCCGTTTCTTATGAACTTGATATAGTGGTTTGGCACTTTATCCTCTGTTTCGAGCAGCAGCAGGGCATGCCTTATCTTTTTTCGTTCTTGGTCTGACAATCGGGACATGAAGTCAGAATAATACCCTTTGTATGCGATAATCTTCCTCATGGTGCAAAGATAGCGATAGTTATATGAAAATACAACTTTTTCTCTCTCTTTTTTCTTTCCGGCGTTTCGGCATCCTCTCTGATGCGGGGCGGAGGGCGGGTGGTTGCCGCGATTGCTTTTCGGGGATGGCGGCTGTCGTTCTTCCTGCTGCATATCTCTCCTCTGCGGACGGCACGTCCGCTCCCTTCGGGTTTCCTCCGGTTTCGGAGGAACCATTAAAGGAGGAGGTATGCTTTTATATGCTTTGCTTTGCTTTGTGTACCAAATGCCGCTTCAACGGGCTTTTGGTACGTAAATCCTGCTTTTTCGAGCTTAAATGTTGCATTTTTGGCGATAAATGTAACATTTAACGGACGGGTTCTCCCTGTGTCGGCCGCCTCTCTCGCGATGTTGTTCTGCCGGGTTTCTTTCGGGTGCCGGTGCAATGAAGATTCTTCAGGCATGCCTTTGTCGGGCGAGGGAGTGCCGGGCACGGGTGCTTGTCGTGCCGGAGGCTTGTGTTTGGCGCCTCAGACACAAGCCTCTGACACGTCAGACACAAGCCTCTGTCGTGCCGAACGCCTGTGTCTGTCAAGGCAAAGTCCGGCCGTCCGGGAGCGGGGCGGAGGGTGAGGCGGGACGATGGTTGAACATTTTTCTCTTTTTCGTTTGGAAACTTCCCGAATTTCCTCTTACTTTGTTCATCGTTGAACTTTAAACAGCAAAAACGCCATGGGAAAAAGTAAAAAGAAGACAAAGCACAGCCTGAAGGAAGAGCAACAAGCCAAGAAAGTGATGATTGTCATCGGCATCGTAGCCATCGTTTTGGTTATAGCCATGTTTGTGGGCTACTCTTACCGGGGCTGATGACAAATTAGAAAGGACGGGCATGCCGCAGGAGATAGAACGGAAATTCCTTGTGACGGGCGAGTATAAGTCGCAAGCCCACGCACAGAGCCGCATCGTGCAAGGCTACATCAGCAGCGCGCGCGGGCGGACGGTGAGGGTACGCATTCGCGACGGCAAAGGCTATCTCACCATTAAAGGACCGTCCGATGCGTCGGGAACCGCACGCTACGAATGGGAGAGGGAACTTCCGCTTGAAGAGGCCGAAGAGTTGATGCGGCTGTGCGAACCGGGTGTCATCGACAAGACGCGCTATTTGGTGCGCAGCGGCCGCCACATCTTCGAGGTGGACGAGTTTCGAGGCGAAAACGAAGGGCTGACCTTGGCCGAAGTGGAGCTTTCCTCGGCCGACGAAGTGTTCGTGAAGCCCGCTTTCCTCGGCCGGGAGGTGACGGGCGACGTCCGGTATTATAACTCGCAACTGATGAAGCAGCCTTTCGGCACGTGGCCGCAAACCCACGATTCACCCTAATCCTTACGCAATCATGGAGAAACTTTACGAGTACTTGCCAAGAGAACTGGTCTCCTTTATTCTGGTCACCCTGTTTTCTCTGCTCATCGGGCTTTCGCAGCGTAAAATCAGCCTGAAGCGCGAAGGCGAGACCACGCTCTTCGGCACCGACCGCACGTTTACCTTCATCGGCATTCTGGGCTACCTGCTCTACATCCTCGACCCTGTGGAGTATCGCCTCTTCATGGGTGGCGGTGCCGTTCTGGGCTTGCTGCTCGGGCTGAACTACTACGTGAAACAGGCGCAGTTCCATGTGTTCGGCGTAACCACCATCGTCATTGCGCTCATCACCTACTGCATAGCACCTATTGTGGCCACGCAGCCTTCGTGGTTCTACGTCATGGTCGTCGTCACGGTGCTGCTTTTCACCGAACTGAAGCACACCTTTACGGAGCTGGCGCAGCGCATGAAGAACGACGAGATGATAACGCTTGCCAAGTTTCTTGCCATCAGTGGCATCATCCTGCCCATGCTGCCCAATAAGAATCTCATCCCCGGCATCAACCTGACGCCTTACACCATCTGGCTGGCCACGGTGGTGGTATCGGGCTTCTCCTACCTCTCGTATCTGCTCAAGCGTTATGTCTTCCACGAATCGGGCGTGCTGGTTTCGGGCATCGTGGGAGGGCTGTATAGCAGCACGGCCACCATCTCCGTGCTGGCACGCAAAAGCCGCAGGGCCTCCGCGCAGGATGCCCCGGAATATGCGGCTGCCATGTTGCTGGCGGTGAGCATGATGTTCCTGCGCTTCCTGATACTGATAGGCATCTTCAGCCGCGATACGTTGTTGGCCATCTATCCCTACCTGCTGCTTATGTCGGTTGTGGCGGCAGGCACGGCATGGTATCTGCATTCCCGGCGCAGACCGGCGGATAACGGCGACCATGCAGGCGAGGAAGAAGACGGCAGCAATCCGTTGGAGTTCAAGGTGGCACTCATCTTCGCCGTGTTGTTTGTCGTGTTCACCATACTGACCCATTATACGTTGATGTATGCCGGTACGGGCGGATTGAATCTGCTCTCTTTCATCTCCGGTTTCAGCGACATCACTCCTTTCATCCTGAACCTGCTTCAGGGCACGAACAGTGTGGCGGTGACGGTTGTTGCGGCTTGCAGCATGCAGGCCATTGTCAGCAACATTGCGGTGAACATGTGCTACGCCCTTTTCTTTGCCGGCCGGCAGAACCCTTTGCGCCCGTGGATATTGAGGGGTTTCGGTTGTGTCATAGCCGTGAACATCTGCATCCTGCTCCTTTTTTACTTTCTGTAAGCAAGTTGTTCCCTGATTCCGGACATTGGTCGGGCACCGCGGCGGAAGAAGCGGCTGGAGGAAGACCCCGCACTGAAAAGGCAGAAAAATATATTTCAATAAAAGCCACACTGATTATTTTCTAAAAATCTACGGTAGGAACAACGCTTTTTGCATCAGAAAAAGAAATTAATTTGTACCTATTTATGGTGAGATGATGAGCGCCTATTGCATAAGTGCTGAAAAAAGATGATAAAATTCATTATTTGTAGGTGTTGTTCATTCTGAAAAAAGAAAGTATTTATACATTATAATTAACCTATATATTAATTTAATTGTATTAATCATGATGGACATTAAAAAGAAATTTTTAGTTTTTTCTTTGATTGCTGGTATGTCGTTATGCGCATCTGTGGCAATGAAAAATGTAGAGGCAAAAGAAACTCAAATCTGGGTGGGTGTTGGACTTGCAGCAGCAAAAGCTGGTCACTCTGCTGAAGCTTGTGCTGGCATTGGCGTGTTAGGTGTTGCGCAATGTGCTTTATGGGGATCAGCTGTTGGTCCAGCGGGAACAATAATGGGAGCGGCTTTTGGTTTATAGTAGTGTATGTCAAATAGCTGCGAATGCCCTTATTGTGGGAAAAAGTTGACGTTACGCCAATGTTTATCATATCTAAATAAAGGAAAGGAACATTCTGTTCTTTGTAATAATTGTGGGCGTAGTATTCATCCGAAAAATAATCCTTATTCATCTCGAAAGGGGGTGTATTTTGGAGCGCTTTCAGCTTGGCTTCCAGCAATTATTAGTATATATATATATCATACAGATCTTATTACAGCATATTTGATAGCTCTTCCTTTTATTATTATTACTTGCTTTTTAAGTGTGTACATTTGGTATAAGAATTTATATTTTGAATAAAAGCTGCAATAATAGTATTATTCAAACAGGCTCTCACTCATCCCAGTTGTTATATAACAATTGGGATGAGTTTTAACTCTTATTCAATATGGTAATAAATTTTCACATCGTCGCTAAATATTTTTCCAGTACTTCGTTTGTGAAGCGTTCGATACTATGTGTTCTTTCGCTCTCGTGTTTGATTGGAATTTTCTTAGGATTTATTTTGTGCGATTTGATTCCATCTGTGCAAGATGTGGGGGATGAAAATCATTCTGTTATCGGTCAATTGTCTACTATGAAGCCTATAGAACGCTTTTTCTTTATAGCGAAGAACAATGTTCTGGTTGGGTGTAAGTGCTTTTGTGGTGGATTATTTTCTTTGGGATTTTTTTCTGTTATAAGTAATATGTATAGTGCGTTTGTTTTCGGTGTGGTTTTAAAAAAGAGTACTGTGGTGTTATCGGTGGAGAAAATTTTATACACTACTCTTCCGCATAGTCTTGAGATAGTTGGCATTATTGGAATGGGGTATGTTGGGACGATTTTAGGTATTTCGCTTTTGTGTAGGAAACTCTATTTATCTCTTATAAGAATGGTTTTATTATTCATCGTATCACTTTTACTTATTTTAATTTCTGCGTGTATAGAAAGCTATATTTCTATTTGTTAAGATATGGATTATATTAAAGTGTCATTTTCGGTTTTAGTATTACTGTTGTTAGTATTATGCTCTTTCTTTGTTAGTTACTATTCCAGTATATCTATTTTTAGAATGTTGGATATTCCAGAGTTTAATGATAGTGCACACGTCTTTTCTTGGTTTTCTGGAGGCTTTTCTTCTGTAATTCCTTTGTCTTTTTTCCTTTTTTATGGCATTACGATTAATTTGATGATGCGGTCACTATTTGAAATAGATATTAAATCAGGCGAAGTTTTTTTCGCGGTATCCGTAGGCTTAATTCCCTTACTCCTATACCAATATTTCTTTTGGTTTAATTTAGTAATGTATACCCCGGATGTATCTATTATTTCTGTGGAAAATTATTTTGAAAAGATTAATTTCCTTTTTAATTTGACATTTCAAGAAGTTCAGGCGATTGGTGATATTTGTTATTTATTATTCTTTCCGATTACAATAATAACTCTTTACCAATCATGCCGGCGTAAACTTATAAATATTATAATTGCCGTATGTGTTCCTTCTGTAATTGTAGCATTATGTTATATAATAATTTAATTTTATAGTTCTGTTTTTATTTATATTTTCTTATAGTTTTCTGTCTGTCATGCACCCAGCAAAGTTCCCATTGGCTTTTCCTTATATCCTGAAGAACTTTGGTTTCGTTACGCAATTGATTGTTCTCTTCCTGAAGGAGCTGAAGAACTTTAACCTGTTCTGCTGCCAGACCTGTATAAGCTGTTGTGCAACTCCTTTTTTTGCTTTTTTAACTCCGATAGTCTCGTAAAAGCGTGGAAAGGAGCTATTTTTGTCGCAATCATTGTGACAAAACCGGGGCAAGCGCCGTCTGTTACCTCAGGACAATGGTGGATGAATGATCTGAATAATCACTTAACATGAAAACAATGAGAATGAAATGGTTTGTGCTGCTGTGGATGCTGATGCTATCCGCAATGCTGGCTGCACAAAGTACGGCTCCCTTATCTTTTCAAGTCAAAGGAGTGTTGCTCGACTCGCTTACCCACGAGGGAGAGCCTTATGCCACTATTAAAATCGTGAAGAAAGAAAATCCCGGACGTGCTTTGAAGATGATGGTGACGGACATGAAAGGCCGTTTTCAAGAGAAAGTGACCGGCACGGGAAACTTCGTGCTCACCATAACCTCTGTGGGGCGTGTGCCTATCGTGAAGAATTTCACGGTGAAGGCAGGCAAGCAGGTAGTAGACTTCGGCACGCTGTATGCCGTGGATGCTACCAACGAGCTGGCGCAGGTGGAAATCGTGGCCCAAAAGCCGTTGGTGAAAGCCGATGTGGATAAGATAGAATACAATATACAGGATGACCCCGACTCGAAATCGAACTCCTTGCTGGAGATGCTCCGCAAAGTGCCTCTGGTGACAGTGGACGGGGAGGACAACATCAAGGTGAACGGTAGCAGTAACTTCAAGGTCTACGTCAACGGGAAGTCCAACAACATGATGAGCAACAATCCTACGGAGGTGTTGAAGAGTATGCCCGCCAACTCCATCAAGCACATTGAGGTGATAACCAATCCCGGCCCCAAGTACGACGCCGAAGGCGTGGGAGGTATCCTTAACATCGTCACTATGGGCAGCGGACTGGAAGGTTACACGGTGACTTTCAGCGGGAATGTCAGCAACCGAGGTGCAGGAGGCGGCTTGTTTGGTACGGTGAAGAGCGGTAAACTGACTGTCAGCGGTCGCTACAACTACGATTACCACGACCAGCCGCGCAGCTATTCCGGTGGAAGCCAGCGCACAAAAGGCAAAATCACAGCAATGTCTTCGGATCTGGATTTTGATGGAATGAACGAAGGAAGCGATCACTTCCAGTCGGGCAGTATGGAGGCAAGTTATGAGATAGACACCTTACGCCTGCTTTCCATGTCTTTCGGGTTGTGGGGAGGCGGAAACAAGGGGTCCGGCGAGAATCACGCCCGAGCCACCGCACCGGGCACGGACAACGAACTATACCGCTACACCTCGAACAACCATAACAAGCGCTCGTGGTACTCCATCGACGGAGGCCTCGACTATCAACGTCTGTTCGGTGTGAAAAACCGCATGCTCACCTTGTCTTATAAGATAAATACCCGTCCGCAGACCTTGGATTCGTATTCCGACTACAACGATACGCATGCAGCCACGGATTGGCAGGACTTCATGAAGCGCATGCGCAATCAGCGTAACGACGGTTCGCAAAGCACCACGGAACATACTTTCCAGGTGGACTATACCACGCCCATCGGCAAGATTCATACGCTCGAAGCCGGTACCAAATACATCTTGCGCAACAACATTTCGGAGAACGACCGCTATGAGCGTATGATTGGAGCGGATGCTTACGAGTTCGACAGAGACCACAGCTCTCACTACAAGCATCAGAACGACATTCTGGCCGCCTATCTGGGCTATGGATTGAGGGTAAAGAAACTTTCCGGACGGTTGGGTGTGCGCTATGAGCATACCATCCAGAACGTGAAATACAGGTTGGGCAAGGGCGATGATTTCAAGGAGCATTTTAACGATGTGGTGCCCTCGGCAAGCATCGGCTGGAAGCTGACCGATATGTCGAACCTGCAACTGGGCTACAACATGCGCATTTACCGTCCGGGCATCTGGTTCCTGAATCCTTATCTGAACGACAGCAATCCCACCTACATCAGTCAGGGTAATCCGAATCTGGACAGTGAGAAGAACCATTCGTTCAACCTTAGCTACAGCAATTTTACCCAAAAGTTCAACATCAACCTCTCCATGCGCTATTCGTTCACCAACAACAGCATCGAGAGCATCACCGAACTTGTGTCGGACAGAACGCTGGTGGAAAAGGGATTGCAGAACCCTACCGGCAAGGATGTCCTCTACAACACCTATCAAAACATCGGTAAGAGCAGGAATGCGGGGTTGAGCGGCTATGTGAACTGGAACGCGACTGCCAACACGCGTATTTATATGAACTTCTATGGCAGTTACGCCTATATGGAAGACGGCAGGGGACTGAAGAACGACGGGTGGAGTCTCTTTGCTTATGGCGGCATCCAGCAGTCGTTGCCTCGCGACTGGCGCATCAGTATGAACATGTACGGACAGACTCCGTGGATAATGCTTCAAGGCAAGGGAAGCAGTTTCTTCGATTACAGTTTGAGCGTTAACAAGTCTTTCCTGAAAAAGCGTCTTACCTTGTCGGCATTTGCCGGAAACTTCTTCTCGAAATATATGCATCAGAATAATACGTTGGAGAATGCCAACTTCATACAAGAAAGTCGCTACAAGTATAGTCGCCGGCGTTTCGGCGTGAGCGTCAGCTATCGCATCGGCGAACTGAAGGCAAGCGTGAAGAAAGCCTCGCGCACCATCAGCAACGATGACGTGAAGGGCGAGGGAAACAGTGGCGGTGGAGGAGCCGAATAAGGAAGGTTTGGTATAGGAAGACGCGGAGGCACAACATTTTCCGTTCATCTGCAACGAACAGGAAATGCTGCGCCTCCGCGTCTTTGTTGTATTATCTGCGGAATAGTTCTTTCATTGCCGATACTCCTGAATGTTGTGCTTCCGCATCCTTTTTTGTATAAACGGCCGAACAATCAGCAAAGTCCCGGTGGCATTTCGTCTTCCTCCGGGTTTACTTTGCCTCGATACGCGGGAGTAGCGCCTCTAAGGTGTGGGCTTACGTCCCGTAAAGTGTGGGCTTACACCTCGTGAAGTGTGGGCATAGGCCTCGTGAAGTGTGGGCTTGGAATTGCCCGGATGTGGGGTTATGTCTGCCAAGCATATAAGATTGAACTTTTTTGTAGCAAGAAAGAAAGGGTTTGCCCATCGGCTTTTCTGACTATCGCAAAGGCATGTCATCAGAAAGGGGGATATAAAAAGATAAAAGGAAACTGTCTCACGACGCTCTCCTTTCCGTTTTGTTTTGTTTGATTGTTCTTCTTATAAATCGTGCGGGTGATAGGACTCGAACCTACACGCCTCACAGCACCAGATCCTAAGTCTGGCGCGGCTACCAATTACGCCACACCCGCAAGTTCGTTTTGTAGTGGCTGCAAAGGTAGAAAGAAATTTCATTTCAGCAAATAGTTGAAGTTGCAAAGTTACTTCAAAGCCCCTATTTTAAGGTTTTTTCGAGCTTCTTCAATAATAGTGTCTATTCCGTTGGCCTCGTCTTCCTTGCTCATGTCCACCTTTTTGTCCGGGGCGATGCCGAACTCTATCTGCTGCTTGCCTGCATCAAGATGTGGGCTAGCCGAGAAACGTATTCCCCACCCGTTGGGAAGTTCGGACGAGAAAGGCAGTCCGGAGCCGCCGCCGGTCTTATCGCCTATCAGTGTAACGTTGGGGAAGTAGCGCATGGAGTTGACGAAGTCGTTGGTGGCGCTGTAGCAATGGCGGTTGGTGAGCAGGGCCACTTTTTTTTGCCAGCGAATGCTGTTCGAGGGCTCTATATAAATGGGTGTAGGTTCGGAAAAGTCGCTGTGCCCCTTGCCGGTTTTGTGCATGATGTGGCCCGTCAGCACCTTTTCGTTGGTGAAGCGTTGGGCCATGCGGGTGGCGTTTGTCAGGTTGCCTCCACCATTGTTGCGCACGTCTATAATCAGCCCGTTGCACACGGAGAGGTACGACAGAATCTCGCTCAGATTGCCGTCGCCGATGGGGCTGGAGAAGTTGCCGTAGTAGATGTAGCCGATGTTATCTTCCAGAATGGTGTATTTGGCGCCGCCGGCAATGCGGTAGTCCCTGCCCAGATACTTTTCTACGATGGCTTCGTTGAAGTTGCGGGGATAGTCGAGATACCAATCCCAGTAGCGTGCCATGTTAGAGGAGGAGTATAGGTTGACGTGCCCGTCTTTCAGTTCGGCAAGCATGTTGCCCAATACCTCGAACAGGGCGTCGTTGCCCATGTTCGGAGTGATGAGCGCTTGGTATTTGTCGTGAATGTCGTTCCAGTCTATCTGCTTGTAGTCGAAGAAGCAGTAGCGTTCGTCGATGATTTGCCACAAAGCCTCGAAATTGCCTTGCGGGGTGTTGGCATATTCCTCCTCACGGATGCATCCGTGCAGCAGGGGGAGCAGGCTGAGCAGAATGCCCCAAATGCTTAAAAGGTATCTTCTTTTCATCGTCCTTACCGTCTTCTTGTTACTAAAAAATCTTACCTCCTCTTATTGGGGAATAGATAGAACTCTTTTACGAAACCCGCCATGAATACATGCGAGTAGGTGTGCGTCTTTATCTTGTTGATGTTTGACTGCTGTGCGTCCCACAAGTAGGCAAGGCGTATGGTATAACGCCCCACAGGGAAGTCGGCGGAGAACATCTGCCTCAGTGACGGCTGGTTGTGCAGTGAGGTGAAGTTCACCACTCCGTCCCAATGTTCCAGCGTGAATATCTCGTAGTATGACTGTCCGTAGTTGGGCATGAACATCACGCCTGCCAGCGGGAGGTTTATCTGATAGCGCAGCGTGAAAGGGGAGGTTTTGATGCGCAACTTCCAGATGGCCATGCCCGATGCGGCAAGGTTGATGTAGGCGCGTGCTTGGGCGGGGTTATTGCCGTTGCGCAGGTTGTAGACAAAGCCCCCGTTGAGGTCGGCCACGCCTCCGGCCAGCAGCTTGAAGTTGCTTGTGATGGCGAAGTTGTAGTGCAGGCCGTAGTTCCAGTTGGCCAGTGCGGAGAGGGTGTTGTTATTCTCCGCCTTGTTGTGCGTATATCCCAAGTCGGCCTGAAAGAAGGTCTGTTGCGAGATGTTGCCGTTCATCAGCCGTGTCATCCGTATGCTTTCGCGGGAGACGCGGAAGTCGATGCCTTTGTATTCCTGTGGCGATAGATAAGTATCGAACACATTGGCGAAGCCCACGCCGTATAGCGTGGCACGGCTGACGATGCGGCTGCGGGCTGCGGAGTCTGTACGCAGCTTCTGCACGAAGTCGGCCTCCGCATCCTGAGCTTGCAGTGCGCCGCCGCCTGAAAGCAGCCCCACCAAGGCGATTATCCAATATAACTTCATAACCCTTCCTTCCATATTAACCGCTCATCACTTATTGCTAACCACTCTAAAACAGTTTCATCTGCCCTGTCATCTCATCCAGAATGTCTCCCTCGCTCTTCCCGTGGTCGGGGTCCAGAATTTCCGGTTCGTCTTCCCCCTTCCCGTCTTCCGGCTGTTGCGTCGGTTCGGGGCGGCGGGTAGGTTCCAGCTCGTTGATGGTGTCGACGGTGAAAGTGGTCAGCCGTTTGCCTTTGGCTTTGAAACCTTTCACGGCGATGAACTCGTCAGCTTCCACTACCAGAGGTTCGCGGAAGTTGTCGTGCCCGCCGAAGATGACCTCTAATCGTGGGTAGTATTCGTCAGTGAGCAGTATGAGGTTGTTGTTCTTGTTTTCGCCCAGATAATTCTGCTTGCGCGATGTAGCTTCGAAGCAGAAACGCTTGATATACGGATAGTCTTGTTGGTCGGCATCGTAGAGCACGGCCGTCCATACCTTGTTGGGGTCGTACTTCTCAAGCACGCGTATGTTGTCCTCGTAGTGGTTGTTCAAGTCGAAGTTGGTGGTGTGGAAATCGCCGTTGTTCTGCACCACGAGGATGGTGTCGTCGCTCTGGAACTCTCCGAGATACTCTCCGCGTCCGTCATAGTTGAGGCGCAGCACGTCTTGGTCGAACCATACCTGCCGTCCGCCCAATGTGGAGCCTCCGCGTTGCTTCAAGGCTATCTTGTGCACCGGGTTGCGGGTCAGGATGTTTCCCATGGCCTGACGTCCCTTGATGTTGATGGTGCTGAAGTCTTCTTCAAAGATGATGCGACGTATGCGCGGGTTGGGCTTCAGCGTCACTTTGATGATTTCGGCTTCGCCGTTGGGGTTGGAGCTGAAGTAGGTGATGCGGGAGTCGGGCGTGCCTTGCGTCACGTCGTACTCGCGGTCGCGCACCACACCGGTGACGGCGAAACGCTTGATGTAGGTGGTTCCCTCTTTTCCGTCGCGGTAGCACACGTTGTAGATGGTGCGTTTGTCGTTCTTCTTGAATACGCTGGCATAGAGTATATTCTTGCCCACGAACTTTTTCTCGGCCACGGGCGTGATGATGTACTTCCCGTCGCGGAAGAAGATGATGACGTCGTCGATGGGCGAGCAGTTGGCCAGATACTCGTCTTTCTTCAGGCCGGTGCCGATGAAGCCCTCTTCGCGGTTGATGTAGAGCTTCTCGTTGGCCTCGATGACCTTGGTGGCCTCGATAGTGTCGAAGTTGCGCAATTCCGTGCGGCGGGCAAAGCCTTTGCCGTACTTCTCTTTCAGCATGCGGAACCAGTCCACGGTATATTCCACGATGTTTGCCAAGTGGCGGTCTGTCT
Source organism: Prevotella heparinolytica (assembly GCF_002998535.1). Classification (NCBI taxonomy): domain Bacteria; kingdom Pseudomonadati; phylum Bacteroidota; class Bacteroidia; order Bacteroidales; family Prevotellaceae; genus Prevotella; species Prevotella heparinolytica. Next base: position 2,680,071 of record NZ_CP027234.1, read on the forward strand.
CCTCGATATCCGCTTTCATGCGGGCAATCAGCTCTTCGGCCTTATCGGAGTTGAACTTGAGGATGCGTGCCATCTTGATTTCCATCAGGCGGAGGATGTCGTCTTTGGTCACTTCGCGGATGAAGGTGGGGTAGTAGGGCGTCAGGCGGTCGTCGATGTGTTCGCAGGCGGCATCCATGCTCTTGGCCTGCTCGAACTCCTTGTCCTTGTAGATGCGCTCTTCGATGAAGACCTTTTCGAGCGAGGCGAAGTGGAGGCTTTCCAGAATCTCGCTCTTGCGTATCTCCAATTCTTGGCGCAGCAGGGCCAGCGTGTTGTCGGCCGATTTGCGCAGCACGTCGCTCACGGTGAGGAAGTGCGGCTTTTGCTCGTCGATGACGCAACAGTTGGGCGAGATGCTCACTTCGCAATCGGTAAAGGCATAGAGTGCGTCTATCGTCTTGTCGGACGATACGCCCGGCGCCAAGTGCACCAGAATTTCCACATTGCCCGATGTGAGGTCTTCTACCTTACGGATTTTTATTTTCCCTTTTTCGCTTGCCTTTACGATGGAGTCGCAAATGCCGGCCACCGTTTTCCCGTAAGGAATCTCCTTGATGGCAAGCGTCTTGTTGTCAATCTTCTCTATCTTTGAACGCACGCGTACGGCGCCTCCCCGCTCGCCGTCGTTGTACTTGGACACGTCGATGGAGCCTCCCGTCTGGAAGTCGGGATAGAGCTTGAAGGCTTCGTTGTGCAGATACTTGATGGAGGCGTCGCATAGTTCATTGAAGTTGTGCGGCAGAATTTTGGATGACAACCCCACAGCGATTCCTTCCACTCCCTGTGCCAGTAGCAAAGGGAATTTCACGGGCAGCGTCACCGGTTCTTTGTTCCGTCCGTCGTAAGAGAGTTTCCACTCGGTGGTTTTGGGATTGAACACCACGTCGAGCGCAAACTTGGAGAGGCGTGCCTCGATGTATCGCGGTGCGGCCGCGCTGTCGCCCGTCAGGATGTTTCCCCAGTTCCCCTGACAGTCTACAAGCAAGTCCTTCTGCCCCAGTTGCACCAAGGCGTCGCCTATGGAAGCGTCGCCGTGGGGGTGGAACTGCATGGTGTGCCCCACGATGTTGGCCACCTTGTTGTATCGTCCGTCTTCCATGCGGCGCATGGAGTGCAGGATGCGCCGTTGTACGGGCTTCAACCCGTCCATGATGTGAGGCACGGCACGTTCCAGTATCACGTACGAGGCATAGTCCAGAAACCAATTCTGATACATGCCGCTCAGCTGGTGTTTTACGTTGGCGTCTTTCGTGTCGGCAGGTTTGTAGTCGGAGTGTTCTTCTTTGCTGGCGGGCAGTTCGTTGTCCAAATCGTCTTTCGGAGCTTCAAAATCTTCGTTCATATTTGTTCGGGGATTGTCTGTTCAATGATATGGCTGATTTTCAGTTGCGGGCAAAAGTACGAAATTAATTCTATTATAGGAAAGCGGCATAATAGTTTTTTAACTGTACATCTTATCGTACTGGTGTTTGCTTGGCTGTATTCAAAGAATGTTTCATAATTTTACTCAGAACAACCTTGTTTCATTACTGTCTGGATAGCCTGCATAATAGCTTCTGAACGTGGTTCGGTCAAGAAGAGAAAGAAACATTGGAGACCAGTCCGTATATACCCTTACTTGTAATATGAATAGACAAAAGAAATGAATGTTTCTTTCCTTTCAAATTATCCAATCAGAAGGTTTATGCTCTTTTCTTTCATCTTTTCGATATTCTCTTCCGAGATATTATTGTCTGTGATGAAAGAATTTACCATAGATATTGAACCTAAGCTGGCAAATGCACTAACCCCTATCTTGGAGGAATCTGCTACTAGGATGACTTCCTCGGCAGCCTTTATCATGGCCGATTTAACCATCAGGTCACTGAGGCTTGGATAGGTCAGGCTCATGTCCGGGGATATGCCTGCTGTGGCAAGAAACAGTTTGTTGGCATGGAAACCTTTGAGTGAATCGGCTGCCATCTTTCCGGTCAGTGAAAGGGTGGGTGCTTTGAATTCTCCTCCCGTCACAATGAGATTGATACCAGGATTCTCGCCCAATATAAGTGCAATATTCAGAGCATTGGTGATGACGGTCAGCTCTTTGTATTGTATAAGTAGTTTGGCTATTTCTGTGGTAGTGGAACCGGAATCGAGGATGATACATTCACCTTCACTGATAAACGACACTGCTTTTTGGGCAATTTTCCTTTTTTCCTCAATATGGGTCTGGTTGAAGACCTTTCCGGTTTTTGCAAATGAGCCTACGTCTTTCAGGAAAGCTCCGCCATGTTCTCTTTGGATGTGCCCCAATTTTTCAAGAGCTTCCAAGTCTTGTCTGATTGTTACATCCGTTACATTGAAAATCCTGCTTAACTCTTGAACTTTTGCATGCCCGTCTTCACGGATTAGATCCAAAATCTTGACTCTTCTTTGGTTTAGTGCCATATCTACTTTCCATTTAAAATCCAAACAAAGTTGGATAATTCATTAATAATTAACTTTTGTATTTTATCTTTGTATCAGGATGTTAAGAGGAAGTAGGCTCTGCTGAGGAGCAACCTACCAGCGATAAGCATCCTGACGGCACGCAGTAATGCTACTTGTGGAGGCGGTTACACGCCTCTCTTTTTGTATTACTGATACTGTCTGATATGGCTAAGAAAACCTGAGCCAAAATCCTATGGTAAAACAAACTTTCCACAGCGGACATCAACGAAGTGAGCCGCAAGTTCCTTTATCAGTCAAACCATGTAATGAGAGTTACAGACTTTTTTGAGCGGACTTCAAAGCCGCAAAAGATATGTAGTATTTCTCTCAAAAGAAAGTTGTTTTACCTTATAGGATTCTATATCTTTTGATAACACATGGCACATATTCCTTTTCATGTTTAAGTACAAAATAGACTCTGTTCACTAACCGTCTGGCAATTTTCACAATAGCCTTTTGCGGATTCATCCGTTTCCGGTATTCCGTATAAGCCATTGTCATGGCCGGGTCTTTCCGGATGGCAACCCATGCGGCTTCCACCAACAGACACCGGAGCATGAAATGCCGACGGGGTGTAATGTCACCCACATTATCATTATCACCACTGGAATGACACATGGGAACCAATCCAATGAAAGAGGCTAAATGGTCCGCATTGCTGAAACGGACAATATCGTCAATCTCGCCCATCAGGGTAGCGGCGGTTGTAACACCTATACCCGGAACGGATGTCAGCAGGCGTATCGGTTTGTCGAATGGTGCTTTCCGGGATATTTCACGGATGGCACGTGTTTCCTGCAGCAGCATCTTCCTCAAGCGGATGAACTGCTCAAGGTGAAGCTCCAGTGTTTTCTTTCCATACTCCGTTGAGAATTCAAGGCAGTGCAGCCAATTCAGAAAACGCTTCGACCAGCACCCGATTGAACTCCGGGTAAATTCTTCCGGTATTTCCACTCCATGGAAACGAAGCAATGATTTGATACGGTTCTTGGCACGTGTGCTGTCTTTTACTATCAGGTTTCTCAGCCTTATCAAAGAGCGCATTTCCAGGATGTCAGTTCCCGGAACATATATCCCTTCTAACGAACCTGAACGTAACTCACGGGCGAGCTTGTTGCAATCCACCGCATCGGTCTTACGTAATTTCTCCTTGCTCATCGTCGGAACATCCGCAGGATTGACCACTATATTGTTGATACCTAAATCTGTCAACTTCTCGTGTATCCAGAAGCCACAGAAACCGGCTTCATAAACTGAGAAGTAATCGGCACCCGGATGATTGCTTACCAAATATTTATGCAACGCTTCCGGCTCCGGATCTTGTCTGAATCTTCTCAGTACTGAATGTTCCGATAAGATTGCTACCGACCAACTCTTCAGGTGGACATCAATTCCTACGTAAATATTTTGTCCACTAAAATCTAATGTGTTACTTTGTACACGTTTCATAAGCTATATCGTTATGAGTTAATATTGTTTTTTTCACTTACAAAGTTAACTATAATGGTATAGCTTTTTTAGGGCTATCTTCTGTTATCCGTCACTTCCGATTTTAAACATAGGAACTTTATATATTGTTGTTCCTGCGATAATCCTGGATATCTTTGATTGCTATAATCTTCAGTCGGAACTTTTTTGCTATTTCAAGCAGTTGTGGCAAACGAGCCATTGTCCCATCCTGGTTCAGTATCTCAATGAGTGCACCGCCGGGTGTCAATCCTGCCATTCTTGTCAGGTCAAGTAATGCTTCTGTATGTCCGTCACGTCCCAATACCCCATTTGTATGTCCGTAAAGAGGGAAAATGTGTCCGGGACGTGCCAGTTCTGACGGCTTTATATTACCGGCAACCAAAGCGTGTATGGTGGCGGAGCGGTCATAGGCGGAAACTCCTGTTGTGCAGCCATAGCCTTTCAGGTCAACGGACATGGTGAACGGCGTGCCTAAAAGGGATGTGTTGTCCTCAGACATTGGGAACAGTTGGAGTTCTTTGCAACGTGAACGCGGTAGCGGTACACAAAGAAGCCCTCTTCCGTGTGTAATCATGAAGTTAACAATGTCAGGGGTTATTCTTTCGCCGGATACAATAAAATCACCTTCGTTTTCTCTATTTTCATCATCGACAACTATCACTATTTTTCCTTGTCGAATCGCTTCTATTCCTTCGTCTACAGTATTGAGCATTATGTAATCATTTAATTTTTTCGCAAAGGTAGTCAGAAAAAGTCAAATGAAAGTCTATTTTTTGCTGTTTTTCTTTTTTTATTCTTATATATCATCTCCTATGCTTTCGTTTATTTTCTTTTGTTTTGGATATTTGTTTTCCTTTTTCCTCGGCTTAATCATAAAATACGTTAATTAACAGCGGAAAGTTTTCGTTTTATTTCGTTTTATGGTTTTAATTTGTTTCCTTTGCAAGGAAAGGAAAATAAATAAGAAATGAAAACAAAAGAATTAGCGCTTCGATCGGAAGTGAATCGAAAAAGGTTAATTGAAATTATCTATAAGGCAAAAGCCGGGCATATCGGTGGAGATTTGTCTTGCCTCAATGTTCTTACGGCTCTTTACTTTGATGTGATGAATGTGAATGCTGGTAGTCCTAAGGATGGTTTGCGTGACCGTTTCATTTTGAGCAAGGGACATTGTGTGGAGGCTTTGTATGTGACGCTGGAATCCAAAGGATTTATAGCAGAAGGCATTTTGGATACATTGGGGCAATATGGTTCCATCCTTTCGGGGCATCCCACTATCGGAGTTCCGGGTATTGAAGTGAGTACCGGAGCCTTGGGGCATGGCTTGTCTATCGGAGTAGGTATAGCGATAGCGGCCAAAATGGACAAAAAGGATTATAAGACCTATGTGTTGATGGGGGATGGTGAACAGGGTGAAGGCTCCATCTACGAGGCTGCAATGGCTGCCCGGCAGTATAGATTAGATAATTTGGTGGCGATAATAGACCGTAATCATTTGCAGATTAGCGGAAATACGGAAGATGTGATGGGGATTGATGATATCCATGAACGCTGGACGGCATTCGGTTGGGAAGTAAAGGATATGAATGGTGACGATATGGAAGATATTATCCGGACTTTCCGTTCTATTGATTATGCGAATCTTCATCCTCATTTGTTGGTGGCTCATACGACAAAAGGGAAAGGAGTATCTTTTATGGAAGGGATAGCTAAATGGCATCATGGAGTTCCGAGTAATGAACAGTATGAACTGGCCATTCAAGAAATATCAGAAAAAATTAAGGATTTAGAATATAATTGATATGATAGCTTGCAGAAAAAGTTTCACCGACACTTTGTTGTCATTGGCTCGGATGGACAAGGACATCATTGCTGTGACGACGGATGCCCGTGGTTCTGTGACGTTAAATGATTTTGCCAAGGAATTGCCGCAGCAATTCGTGGAGTGTGGTATTGCGGAGCAAAATGCTGTGGGTATTTCGGCCGGGTTGGCCCATAGCGGAAAGAAAGTGTTTGTATGTGGCCCGGCTTGTTTTTATGTAGCTCGTAGCTTGGAGCAGGTAAAGGTGGACTTGGCTTATAGCCAGAACAACGTAAAGATATTGGGAGTAAGTGGAGGAGTAGCTTACGGAGCTTTGGGGGCTACTCATCATAGCTTGCACGACATTGCTGTGCTGCGTACTTTCCCCGGAATGAATATTGTGTTACCCTGCGATGCCCGACAGACGAAAAAACTGGTTAAACTCTTGGTTGATTATCCCGAACCGGTTTATGTACGTGTAGGTCGTGCAGCAGTTCCCGATGTTTATGAGAACGATGATTTTGATTTTGCCATAGGTAAGGCTAACATGTTGCTGAACGGGACAGATCTGACTATTATCGGAACCGGTGAAACTGTATATCACGCACGTCAGGCAGCTTTGAAGTTACGTGAATATAGTATTTCAACCCGGGTACTGGACATGTCCTTCATTAAACCTTGTGATGCGGAAGCTGTTTTGAAAGCTGCTTCTGAAACCGGACGTATCATCACGGTTGAGGAGCATAGCCAGTATGGAGGTCTTGGGGCAATGGTGACTGAAATCATCTCCGAGCATCCCGTACCGGTGAAAATCCTGGGTATCCCTGACGAGAATGTGGTGCATGGGACCTCTCTTGAAATCTTTGCACATTATGGGCTCGATTCACCCGGTATCGTGAAAACTGCCCTTGACTTCCTTAAGTAATTCCAGTTCGATAAACTTAAAATCAATCAGCCTTTAATAATACCTAAAATGAAAAATCTGATAATTGCAATAGATCAAAGTACCTCGGCTACCAAAGCCATGCTATTCAATGAGAGGTGTGAAATGCTGAGACGCGTCAATGTCACCCATGAACAATATTATCCCAAATCCGGATGGGTGGAGCATGATGCTGAAGAAATCTATCGGAATGTACAGAAAAGTATAGCCGAACTGATAAAGGAGGAAGTGGCAGACAATATGTATTCGTTGGCCATCACTAATCAACGTGAAACAGTGGTTGTATGGAATAAGCATACGGGCAAACCGGTATGCAATGCTGTGGTATGGCAATGCATGCGTGGTGCTGATATTTGTAATGGGTTGAAAGCCAATGGATACAGTGAAATCGTGCAGGCAAAAAGCGGCTTGCTATTGGATCCTTATTTCTCGGCCAGTGGTGTAAAGTGGATACTTGACAATGTGGAAGGAGCCCGTCAGGCTGCTGATAACGGTGACTTGTTGATGGGAACCATTGATACGTGGCTGATTTGGAAATTGACTGATGGTAAACGCCATGTGACAGATTATACCAATGCTTCCAGGACTCTTTTGTTTAATATTCATACGATGCAATGGGACAGTGACCTGCTGGAGCTATTTACCATACCCGAAACTATGATGCCCGAGTTACTGCCATGTGATGCTGTTTTTGGAGAAACCACGGTGGAAGGACTATTCAAGAATCCTATTGTCATAGCCGGTGTATTGGGTGATTCCCATGGTGCACTGGCCGGTCAGATGTGCTTTGAAGAAGGGCTGGGCAAGGTCACTTATGGAACCGGCTCATCAGTGATGGTGAATATTGGTGAAAAAGCTGCCGTTGCTCCCCGTGGATTGGTCACTTCCATCGGTTTTGCCGCACTTGGAAAAGTATTCTATGCTTTTGAAGGCAATATCCATTGTACTGGTGCTACTATCAAGTGGTTAGAGCAGAGATTGCAGATGATTGGTTCGCCAGACGAAGCGGAAGAGTTAGCGGTTACAGTAAAAGACAATGGAGGAGTGTATATTGTACCGGCTTTTGCCGGGTTGGGGGCTCCCTGGTGGCAAGGGGATGTAAAGGCAGCCATTTTAGGGCTGACCTTAGGTACCGGGAAGTCGCATGTTCTCAGGGCAGCACTTGAATCCATAGCCTATCAAGTGAATGATCTGGTCAGAGTGATGACCGGTCAGGCAGGTATAAAGCTGAAAGAAGTCAGAGCCGATGGAGGACCTACAAAAAATAAATTCCTGATGCAGTTCCAGGCCGACTGCTTACGTGTACCGATCAATTGCTCAGATGTTGAAGAAGCTTCGGCCTTGGGAGCCGTTGTAATGAATGGAATGGCCCGCAAGATATGGACGAGCTTTGAGCAGGTGTCCGTATTATGCCGGAGTCGCTACCGCATAGAACCGCAAAGTAACTTGCCACAGGTAGAAAAATGGTGTGAAGGCTGGTTGAAAGCGGTAAACCAATTAATCAGATAAATATTTTCAAAGTATAATTTAAATACCCACTATCTACAATGAAAAACAAGGAAAGAATGTGCTTCGGTATAATTATCGGCACCCGTGCTTATTTTAATTCAGAATTGGCAAAAGACGTTCGCAAACAATTGTTGAAAACACTCGTTGACGAAGGCTATGACTATGTGATCTTACCTGAAGACGCTACTCCTACCGGTAGTAGCAGTATTGAAACCCGCGAAGACGGATTGAAGTGTGCGGAACTATTCCGACAGAATCGTGACCGCATTGACGGTATCATAGTTTCCCTGCCCAACTTTGGCTTTGAGATTGGAATCATCAATGCTATCAGTGTGGCTGATTTGAATGTCCCCGTTTTGGTACAGGCTTGTGACGACGAGAACGACAAGGTGGATTTGGACAGCCGCCGTGATGCTTTCTGCGGTAAGATCTCAGTTTGTAACAATCTGTATCAATATGGCATACCTTTTACAGATACCACGCTACACACCTATTCTATATACTCCGAATTGTTAGCCAAGGATATCAACAAGTTTGCTGGTATTTGTCGTGTAGTCAATGGGTTGCGGCATGCACGTATCGGTGCTATCGGTGCCCGTCCGGCAGGCTTCCAGACGGTACGTGCAAGTGAGAAACTGTTACAGAAGAGTGGCATTACAGTCGTTCCGGTTGACCTCTCTGAAATACTCGGCGCTGCCCGCAAGATTGAGGATACGGATGCGGAGTTGCTGAAGAAGCTTGAAGAAATTAAGTGCTATGCGGCAGTTCCCAAGGAATATAGTGACAAGCTGGTGCTTCAGGCAAAATTCGGTGTAGCTGTAGAACGTTGGATTGAAGCCAACCAGATTGATGCTGTGGCTGTTCAGTGTTGGGACTCTTTGGAACAAAACTATGGTTGTGCAGCTTGTGTGACAATGAGTATGCTGGGTGAAAAAATACTTCCTGCCGCTTGTGAGGTAGATATTGCCGGCGCTGTATCCATGTATGCTCTGACATTGGCAGCGCAAGGTCAATCGGCATTGCTCGACTGGAACAACAATTTTGCAGAAGAACGGAACAAATGTGTATGTACCCATTGCGGTAACTTCCCGAAATCGTTTGTCGGAAATGATTTGAAGCTTGGTACACTGGGCGTTTTGGGACGTACGCTGGGTAAGGTCAATACATTCGGTGCCGTATATGGCAAAGTGGCCAAAGGTGACTTCACGTTCTTCCGTATTTCCACTGATGATACTAAAGGCGCTATCAAGGCTTATTTGGGTACTGGTGAAATCACGGATGACCCGTATGGAATGGATGGATGTATAGCTGTTACTAAGGTGAATAACTTGCAGACTCTGATGAAGTATATTTGTAAAAATGGTTTTGAACATCATGTGGCTATGGTTCGCAATGATGTGAAAGATATTCTGAACGAAGCCATCGAGAATTATTTGGGCTGGAATCTGTATGTGCATGAATGAATGAATAGTAAACACACGGTAAACAACAGAAGATAATTATGATACTTGTTGACAACTATATTTTGGCCATTTTGTGTTGTGTCTATTGCTGCCTCTGTTGGGGCTCTTGGGCGAATACGCAGAAGATGGTGACCTCGAAAAACTGGAGTTTCGAGCTTTTCTATTGGGACTTGACTTTCGGTTTGTTTTTCACGGCTCTGTTGGGGGCTTTGACATTGGGAAGTCTGGGAAGTGAAGGCCGTACTTTCTTTGAGGACTTAGCGGCAATGGATTGGAACAGCATGAAGTATGCATTGTTGGGTGGTATTGTATGGAATTTCGGTAATATCTTTTTGACGGCAGCTATCGCTGTGGCTGGTATGTCAATAGGGTTCCCCATTGGTGGAGGCTTAGCTTGGATAGGGGGTATAATTTTCAATTATCTGCTGATAGCTTTGGCCGGTGAAGTGTACCCCGGAAATCAGGCATTACTTTGGATAGGGGTCGTTGTTATCATTGTAGCCATCTGCATTTGTGGGAAGGCTTATGGAAAGATGTCGGCAAGTCAGGCATCCACCCCTAAAAAAGGTATCCTATTGGCTGTTGTGGCAGGATTGGCCATCATGTTCTTCTATGGATTGGTCGTAAAATCACTCGATTCCCAGTATGTTACGGGTGGTACGGGGTCACTGACTCCCTATACCGGAGTATTTTGTTTTGCCACCGGTGTCCTTATCACTACTCCTGTTTTCAATACGTTTGCAATGAGTCATCCAGCTCAGGGAAACAAGGTCACAATGAAGGACTATCTGAAAGGTGATGCCCGTACGCATCTGATCGGTATGTTGGGAGGTTTTATCTGGATGAGTGGTATGGTAGTCAGCTTTATGGGGGCCGGTTCAGCCAATCCGGCCATAGCCTATGCGTTGAGCAATGCTGCACCGGTGGTAGCCATGATCTGGGGGGGCTTTGTCTGGAAAGAGTTCAAAGGAGCTCCCAAAGGAACTGTTCCTATGATTGCGACCATGTTTGTACTCTTTGTTGTGGGATTGGTACTGATCACTCTTTCAAACTGATTTTTTTAATTCATTGTTAACCCAAAATAGTAATAAATGAAAACGATTGTAACACAAATTAAACAGAAAAGGTTAATGGCCTCGGTGCTGTTACTTTTGGTAGCTATGACATCTGTTTTTGCGCAGAAACATGTAAGTGTATCTGGCAGAATCACCGATGAGCTTAATGAACCGATGATTGGTGTAAGTGTATTGGAAAAAGGCACGGCAAATGGTGTCATAACTAACTTGGATGGTGATTATACCTTGTCGGTGAATGAGGGCGCCACTATCGTCTTTTCGTATATAGGTTATGTGACCCAGGAAAAGAAAGCCGTTGCGGGTACTATGAATATAGTGCTGAAAGAAGATAACAAGACTTTGGACGAAGTGGTTGTTGTGGGGTATGGTGTACAGAAGAAAAGCTCCGTAACGGGGGCTATCTCTTCTGTAAAGGCTGAAGACTTTGAAAATCGTACCATAACCAATGCCGAGCAGGCCCTGCAGGGTAAGACAGCCGGTGTGCAAATTATTTCTGCATCTGCAGCTCCAGGTTCGAATCCTGCCATTCGTATCCGTGGATATAGCAGTAATGCCAGTTCAGATCCTTTGTATGTAGTCGATGGGCTGCGTACGAAGGATATCAGCAACCTCGATCCGAATGATATTGAGAGTATGGAAGTGTTGAAGGATGCTGCCTCTGCTGCTATCTATGGCGCCCAGGCCGGTAACGGTGTTGTTTTGATTACCACCCGGAAGGCAAAAAAAGGAGTCCGTCGTATTTCTTATGATTTCCAGTTGTCCTCCCAATCTTTGGGCCGTACTCCTGATATTCTGAATGCCCAGGAATATATCGATTATATGACTGAGGGCAATCTTATTCCCAAGGAAACAATAGATAGGTATTGGGATGGAAGAACAAATACAGATTGGGTGAAAGAAACGTTTGAATCATCCATGATGCAACGTCACAATATCAATTTCCAAGGAGCCAATGATAATGGTTCACTGTTTGCATCACTTTCTTATTTAAGCAACAATGGTCCCATTGTAGGCAATAAGGATGTTTTCGACCGCATTACCGGTACTGTCAACGCAGACTATAAGGTGAAGGATTGGCTGAAATTCACGACAAACAATTCATTCTCCCGGTATCATGTACAGGCGGTGAGCGAAGGTTCGGCAACCGGTTCCCTGATGCTGTCTGCCATTCAGCTTGACCCTCTGACGCCGGTTACCTATGCACCGGACAAACTGCCCGACACAATGGTTAACTATATGAACCAAGGACATACCCTGCTTCAGAATGCCAATGGTGATTATTATTCCATTTCTCCTTATGGCGACTCCAATAATATCAATCCGTATATCATGCGTGACCGCGGTACGACAAAAAGAGATGGTTTTGTGTTCAGCGGTTCCACTTATCTGGATTTTACTCCGATCAAAGAGCTGGTCATCACTTCACGTTTGGGATACCGCTATACGTACAGCAATTCCTATGGCTATGTTATGCCTAACATTACCTGCTCTGACCTTTATCAGGACTATGTATCGGTGAGTGCGACAAGCTCCAACACCACCTACTGGCAATGGGAAAACTTTGTCAACTATACCAAGACATTTGCAAATAAGCATAATGTAAACGCGATGCTTGGTATATCCTATTCTTCCAATACCTCCTTTGGAGTGACGGGAGGAATCAATGGTAGCCGTTCCGGCGACAAGGTTGATTTAGGTATTACCAAGTTGGATCCCAATTATGCCTATTTTGCTTTCCAGACCGGTACTGCCACCCGTACGGTAAGTGGTGGAGAGAAGCGGAGGTATGCCAATCTTTCTTACTTTGGCCGGGCATCCTATGACTATGCAGGCAAGTATTTTGCCCAATTCACTCTTCGTGCGGATGCTGCCGACTTGTCTATCCTTCCTTTGCAGAAACGTTGGGGCTATTTCCCGGCTGTATCTGTCGGTTGGGTGCTTTCCAACGAGAAATTTATGGAGAACCTCAAGTCAATCTCTCATTTGAAGTTGCGTGCAAGCTGGGGACAGAATGGTAGTATCGCCGGTTTGGCAGACTATATGTATGATGCTACGATTTTGTCTGGAATCAATTATCCGATGTCCGGTGATGTGTCTTATGAAACGGGGTCGTTGCCTTCTGCAACCGGTAACTATGATTTGAAGTGGGAAACTTCCGAACAGATAGACTTGGGTATTGACCTCCGGATGCTGAACGACCGTTTGAGCTTCGGATTTGACTATTATGAGAAGAAAACCAAAGACTTGATTGTAACCGGCATTACTCCTTCTTTGATTGTGGGCAACACAACTTCACCTATGAACGCGGGAAATGTCAAGAACAGCGGATTTGAATTTGAACTTTCATGGCGTGATCATATCAAAGATTTCAGTTATAGTGTAAAAGGTAACATTGCTACTTTAAAGAATAAAGTGACCTATCTCCATGAAACGTTGGAACGTATTGCCAGCACAACAAATGCAGGTATCGGCACTATGAACTATTTTGAAGAAGGACATCCCATTTGGTACATGCGCGGCTACGAGTGTACGGGTATTGATCCGCAAACGGGTGACCCAATGTTCAAAGACAAGAACGATGATGACATTATTGGAGATGCTGACCAGACAGAAATCGGCTCTGCCATTCCCGACTTTACTTATGGCATTACTTTGACAGCTGCCTGGAAAGGTCTTGACTTGACAATCTTCGGTTCCGGTTCTCATGGCAATGATGTGTTTGCCGGCTATAACCGTACTTCTCGCATGAAAGCGAATACCTTGAAGGAATTCTATGACGGACGGTGGACTGCTGCAGGAGACAATGCAAAATATGCCCGTTCCAATCCCAGTAATTATGATAAGTATTTGAAGAGTTCCAAATTTGTATTCGACGGTTCATATTTTAAAATCAAGCAGATACAGTTGGGCTATAATCTGCCTAAGAATTTGTTGAAGCAGGTCGGTTTGAGTAACCTTCGTTTGTATTGTTCTTTAGATGACTTCTTCACATTTACCAAATATCCCGGATTTGATCCTGAATTTACGAGTACAGGCAATGCGATGGGTTTGGATATGGGCTCTTATCCGTCCAGCAAGAAAGTTGTGCTTGGTTTTAACGTAGTATTTTAAACTTTAATTCAATACGAAAGATGAAAGCAAAATATATTTTATCAAGTCTGTTACTTGCCGGCTGCACTTTCTTTTCCTCTTGTGAGGACAATCTGGATATTGCACAGCATGGGGTAAGCACTTTCGAAAATTTCTATAAAACGGATGCCGATGCGGAAGAAGCCATTATAGCCTGCTATAGCAACTGGAAGGACACCTATGCACCTGCGTTCTGGCTAAAGAATCTTCTTTCGGACGATTGCTATTCGGCAGGAGAGAGCTGGACGGCTGCCAGTGCACAATTGCTATCGACTTATACGTTCGACTCTGATTTTTCCCATATTAAAACGTTATATACGAATCTTTATAAGGTGATTTATGCCGCCAACATTGTTTTGCAGTATGTAGGCGATGATTCTGCGGTTAAGCTTCGTGCACGTGCAGAAGCAAAGGTTTTCCGAGCGATGTCCTACATCGAATTGATCAGCCTTTGGGGAACTCCGCCGTTGGTGGACCATCCGTTGAATGCAAACGAATATTCCCAGGCAAATGGCAATACTGAGGCGCTGTGGGCATTGGTGAACCAAGATTTGACCGAAGCTGTCAACAGTGGCGATTTGGAGGAAAAGGCAAGCTTGGATAATTTTACCTATCGTATCACCAAGCAGTTTGCACAAGCCTTGTTGGGCAAGGCATACGTCTTTCAGAAGAATTATGGTGCTGCTGTTACAGTTTTGGATGAGGTAATCAATAGCGGGAAGTACGACCTTTACAGTGATTATGAGAATATCCAGACTACCAAAGGCGAGGCGAACTGTGAAAGTCTGTTTGAAAGTAATTATGTTTACGATGCCAATAATGTTACCGGCATTATGAGTAACATGATTTGGGTATATATGCATTGGCGTGGAGACATGCTTGCATTCAATGAGCCTACTCAAATCTATTCCCATGGAGGTTGGGGATTTTTTAATCCGACAAAGGAAAGCTACGATGCGTTTGTCGAAATGGGAGATACTTATCGCTTGAATGCATCTATCAAGACATACCGGCAAATGGAGGATATGGGTATCTCATTGAGCAATGCCATAGCTTATATGCCGGACAATGCCGGTTACTTCAGCTGGAAATACCGTGTTTATGAAGCTGATGTCATCAACTATTGGTGGTTGCGTTGTCCTAACAATACCCGTGCCATGCGTTATGCCGAGGTTCTGCTGCTTGCTGCTGAAGCGAGTCTTCAGTCCGGAAATGCAAGTAAGGCTGCCGGATATGTGAATAAAGTGCGTGACCGTGCCCAGTTGCCTGCATTGGGTAGTGTCTCTATGGATGATATCAAGAAAGAGAAGCGTCTGGAACTTTGGATGGAAGGCTGCCGTTACCAGGATCTGATTCGGTGGGGTGATGCTGCTACGGTACTTGCCAAGAGAGGGCAGGAAAGGCCGGCTCTTTACAAAGACGGCCGTGTAAGTTGGGATGGACAGAAAAATGCTTCTGCCGGCTTCAAGAGTAGTAAGCATGAACTGCTCCCGTTCCCTGCTACTGAAATGAATGTCAATAAGAATATGACCCAGAATCCGGGTTGGTAATTAATCAATAAAACTTAGTTTATGAATAAATTAAAATGCTTATTCCTGTCAGGGCTTATGGCTGTGATGCCGATTTGCATGAGCGGACAGCAGACGTCCGGTGAAAAATCGTCAAAGCCGCGTGTCATCATTACTTGTGACCCGGAACTTGATGACCTGAACTCTTTGATACGTTTTCTGCTTTTCAGTACGGATTTCCGTGTGGAAGGTTTGATTTATGCTAGCAGCCAGTTCCATTGGAAAGGTGACGAGCACGGAACCAAGTGGTATGTGCCTGGACGTGAATATTCCCGTAATGGCATAGACTACGGGCCTATGGAAAGCTGGCGTTGGGATCCGGATGAACGTTTCATTGACGATGCTGTGGAAGCTTATGAGAAAGTATATCCCAATCTGAAAGTACATGACCCGTCTTATCCGACTCCCGAATATCTGAAGTCTAAAGTGCGTGTCGGCAATATCGAGTTCGACGGTGATATTTCCAAGGACACTCCGGGGTCGGAGCTGATTAAGGCTGTATTGCTCGATGATTGTACAGATCCGGTATTCATCAATGCTTGGGGAGGAGGCAGCACCATCGCCCGTGCCTTGAAGTCCATTCAGGATATTTATGAGCATACCGATGCCTGGAAAGGTGTCCGGGAGAAGATAATAGGAAAAGTGGTTCTTTCCCTTTCGGGTGATCAGGATGATACGTATGCGCGATATATCCGACCTTTCTGGCCGGAACTCAGACAAATGGAGATGGGAGGCATGACAGTCGGCCTGGCTTATAATGCACAGTCAAGAACCTCCAAAGAAAATCAAGTTTTCTATTCTCCGGAATGGATGCAGGAGAACATTCGTAGTAAAGGGCCTTTCGGCGAAATGTATCGTGTCTGGGGAGACGGCAAGCAGATGGTGAAAGGTGATAAGTTCGATTTTTTCGGTTTGTCGGGCTATACGGTTGATGAATTGAAAAAGCAAGGCTATGTGGTTTGGACCGGAATCCAGCCGAAAGGGGCTTATCTGGCTGAAGGAGACACTTACTGTTTCCTGAATTTGATAGATAACGGTCTGCGTGGCCACGAAGACCCCACTTATGGAGGATGGTGCGGTGGAAGAACCCTCCTTCCCGATTCGGTGAAGAATCTTCCGCGCATGGAACAGATGAAGTATAGGGCTGAGCGCTATCCTTTGCCCGACTTCACAGCTCCGGTAATGAATGGATTGGCTGCCCGTTTTAAATGGTCGGTAACTCCAAACTATGCCGACGCAAACCATGAGCCGGTGATAAAAGGGGCGCTTGCCATGAGTGCCAAGCTGGGTGAGAAACTGAAACTTAAATACTCTGTAGCCGATCCGGATAAGGATACCTTTACCATTAAATGGTGGCAATATATGTCAGCCGGTACATATCGGGACAAAGTGGCGGTAGATGACCCTGCTTCTGCAAATACTGGCTTTACTGTTCCGGCCGATGCCAACCCCGGCGATACCATCCACTTGATTCTGGAAGCTACGGATAATGGTACACCACAGATGAACCGCTATCACCGCCTGATTATTACAGTGGCAGAATGAACTTGAATCCATGAACTTTAATTTGAAGGACTGAAATGAAAAAGATTATATTGGCAGCGTTTATGGCAACCTGCGGGCTGCAAATGTCTGCCCAGCAAAATTTGTTTGTTGCGCAGGATCTCGAGTCTGCAATCGTGAATAAAGACAACACAGTGACTTTTAATTTCAAGGCTCCCGATGCCAAGAGGGTACAGATTGCAGGTGACTTTGCCGAAAAGGCGGAAGGACAACACGTTGGCGGCATGGTGGGTGCAGGCCTGATAGACATGACAAAGAATGTCGCAGGAATCTGGACCTATACTACCAAACCGCTGGACTCGGAACTCTACAGTTATGAATTCATGGTGGACGGCGTACCGACCATAGACCCCAACAATGTTTATGTTTATCGTGACTTTGCCACAACAAGTAATGTATTCATCGTAGGGAATGGCAAGGGTGATTTATATAAGGTCAATAAAGTGCCTCATGGAACATTGGCCCACCGTTGGTACCACTCTGATGGCATGAAAATGGATCGCCGTATCAACATCTACACACCGGCGGGTTATGAACAGTCCGGTAACAGAAAATATCCTGTACTCTACTTGTTGCATGGCATGGGTGGCGATGAAGATGAATGGACTACTTTTGGACGTGCAGCACAGATTCTCGATAATCTGATAGCACAAGGAAAGGCTGAACCGATGATTGTCGTGATGCCCAATGGACATGCTGCCATGGAAGCTGCGCCGGGTGAAAGCAGTTTGGGTTACTATAAACCCTACCACATGAAAAATGGGACTATGGACGGTGCATTTGAAACCTATTTCCCCGAGATTGTCAAGTTCGTAGAAAGTAATTACCGTGTGCAGGCCGACAAGGCGCACCGTGCCATCGCAGGCCTTTCAATGGGTGGTTTCCATTCTGCCAATATCTCCTTGAACTATCCCGATATGTTCGATTATGTAGGCTTGTTCTCTGCTGCTCTTAATGTCCAAAGTGCAAACCAGAGGAATAGCCCGGTTTATCAGGATATGGACAAGAAGTTGGCTATCCAGTTTGATAAGAAACCTAAACTCTATTGGCTGGGTATCGGCAAAGACGATTTCCTGTATAAGAACAATGCTGCCTATCGCACCGATTTGGATAAGAAAGGATATAAATATGAGTTTATGGAAACTCCCGGCGGGCATGTATGGACTTGCTGGCGTATTTATCTCTCTGTATTTGCTCCCAAGTTATTCAAATAAATCATAACACACAATGAAGAAACAACTGTTCTATCTGCTGTTGGCTGCAAGCATTCTGAGCGCTTGTGGGCCGGCAACTCCTCAGCTGGGAAAAGATTCCATTGAGGATGTTATTGGTGCCATGACTCTGGAAGAAAAGGCACGCTTGGTTATCGGTACCGGAATGACGGGTACTTCGGGTGACAGTACGGTGATTGGTGCAACCAAGAGATTGGTGCCTGGTGCCGCGGGCACCACTTATCCGATACCCCGTTTGGGAATCCCTGCCATTGTGCTGGCAGATGGACCTGCCGGCCTGCGTATCGATCCTGTCCGCGAAGGCGATTCTGCTACTTATTATTGTACGCATTTCCCTATCGGTACATTACTTGCTTCTACTTGGAATCAAGATTTGGTGGAGGAAGTCGGAAAATCGATAGGTAATGAAGTGCTGGAGTATGGTGCGGATGTCTTGTTGGCTCCTGCCCTGAATATCCATCGGAATCCTTTGTGCGGGCGTAATTTTGAATACTATTCCGAAGATCCGCTTGTATCCGGCAAGATAGCTGCCGCTTATGTCAGAGGAGTACAGAGCAATGGGGTGGGAACTTCCATCAAACATTTTGCTGTCAACAACCAGGAAACCAATCGGAATGCCAATGATGCTCGTATCACTCCCCGTGCCTTACGGGAAATCTACCTGAAGGGGTTCGAGATTGCCGTAAAGGAATCAGCCCCTTGGACCGTAATGTCTTCTTACAATTATATCAATGGCACTTATGCTTCCGAAAACGAAGACTTACTGACTACCGTACTGCGTGATGAGTGGGGATTTAAAGGCATGGTGGTGACGGATTGGTTTGGAGGAAAGGATGCAGTGGCCCAGATGGTTGCAGGTAATGATATGCTTCAGCCGGGCCGGGACACCCAGTATGACATGATTATTGAAGGAGTGAAGGAAGACAAACTGGATGAATCCATCCTTGACCGTAATATAAAGCGTATTCTTGAACTGATTCTGCAAAGTCCTCATTTTAAGAAATATGATTATTCCAATAAACCCGACTTGGAAGCGCATGCTGCTGTCACCCGCCAGTCGGCTACAGAGGGTATGGTGTTGCTGAAGAACGATAATGGCGCTTTGCCTTTAAAAGGTAATGTCAAGAATATTGCCCTTTTCGGCTGCACTTCTTACGAATTTATAGCCGGAGGAACCGGTTCGGGTAATGTGAATCGTGCCTATACTGTTTCATTGCTGGATGGCTTGAAGAATGCCGGCTATCAGACAGATGACTCCTTGAAGAATACGTATGAACAGCATATCGCTGCCGAAAATGAAAAGAATTCTCCTGATCCCTCTCAGGCTTTCTCCAGATTTATGCCTGTTCCGCGTCCGGTAGAACTTGTTCCTTCGCCCGAAGTCTTGGCAGAGCAGGTGGCCAAATCGGATATAGCCTTGATTACCTTGGGACGTACTTCCGGTGAATTCGTAGATCGCAAAGTGGCCGACTTTGATTTGAGCAAAGAAGAATACAAAATGTTGCAGGCTGTCTGCCGGGCTTTCCATGCGGCAGGCAAGAAGGTGATTGTGACCCTGAATATTGGCGGCGTTATAGAAACAGCTTCCTGGAAGAATCTTCCGGATGCCATCTTGCTTGCTTGGCAAGCCGGCCAGGAAGGGGGCAACAGTGTGGCTGACGTGTTGAGTGGAAAGGCTTCTCCATCGGGCAAGCTGCCGATGACTTTCCCGGTCAAGCTGATGGATGCGGCTTCTTCTGCCAATTTCCCGATGGATGCCGAGGCTGATACGGATGTAAGGAATAAAGAGGGTAAGAAATCATCTGTGAAGAATGTGGATTATACTGTTTATGAGGAAGATATCTTTGTGGGTTACCGTTATTTCGACAGCTTTGGCAAACAAGTGTCCTATCCGTTTGGTTATGGCCTTTCTTATACGACATTTGAGTATGCCAATCCTTCTCTCAAGGCAGACAACGGTGTGTATTCGGTTTCTGTGGACGTGAAGAACACAGGAAAGACGGCTGGTAAAGAAATCGTTCAACTCTATGTCTCTGCACCGGATAATGTCGGGATGAATAAACCTGCAAAAGAATTGAAAGCTTTTGCCAAGACTCGGGAACTGAGCCCTGGCGAAACAGCTACCATCACTCTGAAAGTGAATGCCGCCGACTTGGCTTCTTATGATGAGGCGGCTTCATCATGGGTGGTAGATGCCGGAAGCTATGAGTTCTTGGTGGGTGCTTCTTCACGTGATATCAAAGCTGTGCTCAATGCTGATGTCGTTGCTGCCACAAAGGAGACTTGTGATGTTTTGAAACCGCAGGCTCCGGTCGATGTGCTGAAACGCTGAGTGTTCTACATATTTCTCACTTGAGGTTACTCCCGTTCCCTACCGGTGGAAAACTATAATTTGCTTGTTGTTAGCATCGATAAGCATATTGGGGGCTGATGTCAGGACTGCTTTTTTGAGTATGACAGACGGAAAGCCGCTGACGGCAATGAAGGTGTGTCGAAACTAAAGTTCACTATCATTAAGCTCTGTCATTCAGGACGAAGCGAAGAATCTACTCTCTTTGTGAGTAAGAGAAGAGATGCTTCGCTTCGTCCTGAATGACAGAGCAAGAAATCCGATCTTTCGGCCGACATAATTTACATGCGATACAAAGAATGGTGCACGCTATTTTCTCTATATGGAAACACAAAAGGAGAAAACACTCCGGCAAGTGCAAGGAGACAGCTGAGCTTACCGGAGAGTTAGCGCACTGTTTCACCCAAAGTCATACGCATGCTGTCGCAAAAATGAACAAATTCTGATTTCCTGATATACTTTAACCTGTTAATTATAAAAAAACTCCTATGCAAGAATTGCATGGGTAGGCGCTTTATGTACACTCAACGAGGTTAAATGAAAGAGCTTTGGGAAGCGCCCATTTCAGGGACTTTCCGAGGGGTGAAGAGAACCGTGCGGCAGAGACGGCATGCGGCGGGCTTGGGTGGCTTAAGTCCCGGGCATACGGGAAACTATAAAAAAATGTAGTTTTTCCTGATTCGTG
This sequence comes from Prevotella heparinolytica, assembly GCF_002998535.1. Classification (NCBI taxonomy): domain Bacteria; kingdom Pseudomonadati; phylum Bacteroidota; class Bacteroidia; order Bacteroidales; family Prevotellaceae; genus Prevotella; species Prevotella heparinolytica. Next base: position 2,701,371 of record NZ_CP027234.1, read on the forward strand.
ATGGTGGATTCCTCTTTATCCATTATCTTTGTTACTGTTTTCTGGTGTACAGCATCCGGGTGTTGCATTTCTTTACACCCGGATGCTGTGCTGCATGATACCCGGATGTAGTAAATGTTGACACCCGGGTGTTGAACGTGATAAATCAGCAAATTCTGAAAGCAGAAAAAGATAAATGCGGGAACGGAGACTCCCGAATGTTGAACTAAAATAGTTGAAGAATGACTATCCCTTATTTAGTAAGAAAGAAAGCGGATCTGACGTCCGGCGAGAGAAAAGAAAAATGGTATGCCGTGCAGAAGAAGTTGCAGGAGCGGGGCGGCGTCAATCTGGACAAGCTGGCCGACAAGCTGGCCAAGAACAGCCATTTCCCAAAAGGGATGATTATGGGCGTGCTTTCCGAACTGGGCGAAACGGTGGAAGAGATACTCGGTTCCGGACAATCGGTGACGATTCCCGGACTGGGAACGTTTCAGACCGCAGTAACCAGTCCCGGATTCGATTCTCCCGAACAGGTGACGCCCGGCAAAGTGAGCCTGTCGCGCGTGTATTTCGTGGCCGACCGCCGTATGACCGCCCGGTTGAAAAAAGAACCCTGCTATCGCATTCCCTTCGAACTCTATTTCCCCGAAGACCGGATTACGCCGGCCATGCGCAGGAGCGACGAGGAGGAGGCGGATGGATAGAGGATATTGCAGAAATTAACGCCCGTCGTGCCCTACTTATGATATAAATCTCTATCTTTGTGGCACTTTTTACACAAGAGTTGAAATCAAATTCATTAAGATACAACAGAAAATGGCACAAGAAGACGTTTTTAAGAAACTGGTATCGCACTGCAAGGAATATGGCTTTGTGTTCCCTTCCAGCGAGATTTATGATGGACTGGGAGCCGTGTACGACTACGGCCAGATGGGTGTGGAACTGAAAAACAACATCAAACAATACTGGTGGCAGAGCATGGTGCTGCTGCACGAAAACATCGTCGGCATAGACTCGGCCATCTTCATGCACCCCACCATCTGGAAGGCCAGCGGACATGTGGATGCGTTCAACGACCCTTTGATCGACAACCGTGATTCCAAGAAACGCTATCGTGCCGACGTACTGATAGAAGACCAGCTTGCCAAGTACGACGACAAGATAAACAAGGAGGTGGCCAAGGCCGCCAAACGTTTCGGCGAGGCTTTCGACGAGGGACAGTTCCGCACAACCAACGGCCGCGTGCTGGAGCATCAGGCCAAGCGCGACGCTTTGCACGAACGTTTTGCAAAGGCATTGAACGATACCAATCTCGAGGAACTCCGCCAGATTATCCTCGATGAAGAAATCGTATGCCCCATCAGCGGCACGAAGAACTGGACGGAAGTGCGCCAGTTCAACCTCATGTTCTCCACCGAGATGGGCTCAACGGCCGACGGAGCCATGAAGATATACCTCCGCCCCGAAACGGCGCAAGGCATCTTCGTGAACTACCTGAACGTGCAGAAGACCGGACGCATGAAGATACCTTTCGGCATCGCACAGATAGGCAAGGCCTTCCGTAACGAAATCGTGGCTCGCCAGTTCATCTTCCGCATGCGCGAATTCGAGCAGATGGAGATGCAGTTCTTCGTAAAACCGGGCACCGAGCTGGATTGGTTCAAGACATGGAAGGAAACCCGCCTGAAGTGGCACAAGGCACTGGGATTCGGCGAAGACCACTATCGCTATCACGACCACGAGAAACTGGCTCACTATGCCAATGCCGCCACCGACATCGAGTTCCTGATGCCTTTCGGCTTCAAGGAAGTGGAAGGCATCCACAGCCGTACGAACTTCGACCTCTCGCAGCACGAGAAATTCTCCGGCAAGAACATCAAATACTTCGACCCCGAAACGAACGAAAGCTATACGCCCTACGTCATCGAGACCAGTATCGGTGTAGACCGCATGTTCCTTAGCATCATGTCGGCCTCCTATTGCGAGGAGAGTCTGGAGAACGGCGAAAGCCGCGTTGTCTTGAAGCTGCCTGCCGCTCTGGCTCCGGTGAAACTGGCCGTGATGCCGTTGGTGAAGAAAGACGGACTGCCCGAAAAGGCGCGCGAAATCATCGACAGCCTGAAGTTCCACTTCCACTGCCAGTACGACGAGAAAGACAGCATCGGCAAGCGCTACCGCCGTCAGGATGCCATCGGCACACCGTTCTGCGTGACCGTAGACCACCAGACATTGGAAGACAACTGCGTGACGCTGCGCAACCGCGACACCATGCAGCAGGAACGCGTAGCCATCGCCGAACTGAACAATATCATTGCAGACCGCGTAAGCATCACCTCCTTGCTGAAGACGCTGCAATAAACCGGAGTTTGCGCTGTGCACGAGACAGATATCGGGCGCGGATTGCACGGGTTCAGGCTTCGTAAAGACCGTGCCCGTCTCCATTATCCGTACTCCCGATGGAGAAACAGACGAATGAATACATATTAATATATAACAGCTTGACCGAATGAAAAGACCATCTCTTTTGTTTTTGCCTTTCGTGTTGCTTCTGGCAGGTGTTTTTGTTTCCTGCGAAGAAAATCTGGAGGCAGGGAAATATGACAACTGGCAAGAGCGCAACCAAGCATTTGCCGACTCGATAAAGACGTTGACCGGCGAAAACTACGTAGTTACGGCAGAAGCTGCCGATGCAATGGAGCTTGGAAAACTGTATGCCATACAAACCACAGCCTCTACAACCGAGGGTGCTCAATATGTGTATTGCAAGAAACTCGTGAAGAATGAAACGGGCGAACGTCCGCTTTATACGGGCTATCATTCGAAAGTGAACGCGTTCTATTACGGCACTTATATCAACGGCGACAAGTTCGACGGGAACTTCATCGGTTACGGTGCGCAGGATCGTGCGATACCTGTTCCGCCTGTGAAAGCCCCTACCGAGTTTGATGCGTATAACACGTTTGAAGTCTCGAAAGTGATTGCAGGCTGGACAGCAGTTTTGCAGTTTATGCGTATGGGCGAACGTTGGGTATTGTATATTCCGTGGCAAAGCGGATACGGGACGAGTGGTTCCGGTAGCTCTTCGAATGCAATTCGGGGTTATTCGGTTCTTACATTCGATATGCAGCTGGATAGTTTTGCGGAGTAAATCCTAGTGAGGGGAAAAAGGAGAAATCCGGACGCCTTGTCAGATTTGCCGGGGCGCGAATTTCATGAAGAAAGTACGGTTTAATGAATTGAATCCGTATTGTGTGATACATGAAATTCGCGCCACGATGTATTTTATCCTAAAAAAGTGCAGCCTGCAGCCGACTCTCTTATATTTTCTTCCTGATTGCCTTTACCCAAATCTTATACCCTTCCTCTTTCAGGTGCAGGCCGTCGTTGGTCAGCTCGCTGCGAAGCACGTTCGTGCCTTTCTCCGTGAACAAGGGAAAGAGGTTGATGAAAGTAATCTTCTTTTCTTTGGCGAGCGCTTCGAGGCGGGAGTTGATTTCGGGAATCATATCCGTCTTTCCGTTCAATCTCTTGTAGCGGCCGAAGCTCTCGTTGATGGGGAGCAGGCTTTGCAGGTAGAGCTTGGTTTCGGGCGATTCGCGTTGGATGCGCTCTATGGTTGTGCGCATCATGGCCACGATACTGTCTGTAGTGAGGTCGTGGGATACGTCGTTGACACCGGTCAGCAGGAAGAGTTTGGTCGGATGTCCGGGAAGAATCTGGTGCAGGCGGTCATAGATACCCATCACTTCGTCGCCGATGATGCCACGATTGCGCACATTTTTCTTCCCGAGGCGGGCAGACCAGTCACCACCGTTTTCGGTCAGACTGTTGCCCAGCATTACGATGTCCTTGCCGGCGATGGCGGGTTCGTTCATGAATTGCAGGAAGCGTTTGTAGTAATGCTCCGTGTAAGTGCGCGGAATGGGGCAGATGGAAGCCGCTACGGCATTGGACACCAGCGAACGCAGGCGAACGGTGTTATGACTGTCTTTAGGATGTACGGCATTGATGAGCAGAATCACGGAAATATCATTGTCCGGATCTATGACGATGGAAGTACCTGTATAACCGGTATGTCCGTATGTGTTAGGGCCAAACAGGTCTCCGGTGTTCGAGGCGTAGGGACTGAAGATGTCCCAACCAAGTGTACGCCCGAAGGTGGCGGTGGCCCGGGGTACGGTACGCATGGCCTTCACACCAAGTGGACTGAGTATGCGGTGCCCGTTCCACTCTCCCCCGTTCTGCAAGGCGGCGCAGAGTACGGCAATATCTTCCGCACAGGAAAACAAGCCGGCATTGCCACTGATGCCTCCGTTCATGACGCGTGCCAAGGGGTCGTGTACTTGTCCGCAAAGTACTTGCCCGTCTGTTTGCTTCTCGGTAGGAGCAATGTTGTTTACTGCACAGCGGTCAGTAGAGAGCGGAGAGCAGGAAGTGTTTACCCATTGTCCGTTCTTGTCGCGTCGGCAGGGCAGGTAGTCGGTGTGATTCATGCCCAGCACGTCGAAGATATTCTCGCGGGCGAAGTCGCGCAGGCTTTCTCCGGATACGGTCTCGATGATGTGTTGCAGGGTGATGAAGTTGAGGCAACTGTATTGAAAATCGGTTTGTGGCTTGAAGTCTCGCTTGCATGTGGCAATATACTCCATCAGTCCTTCAGGGTTAGGCGAACCGTATTGTTTCTCCAACTCAGTCACAGAGGCGTATGGAGGCAATCCGGAGGTGTGTGTCATTAAATCGGCAATGCGGATGACTTTCTTTTCTTTACCGTCCTCGCTCTCCCAATTCTTGAATTCGGGGATGTAGAGGTTCACGGGGTCGAGCATGCGTATCTTGCCATGTTCGGCCAATATCATGATGCAAATGGCCGTAGACATGGATTTGCTGCACGAAGCCATGTCGAAGATGGTGTTTGTGGTCATCGGTTCTATGTGAGGATAGACACGCTTGTTGCCGTATGCTTTCAGGTAGGCCATTTTCCCGCTCCGCATTACGGCAAGTACTGCACCGGGAATCTCACGATTGGCAATGGCTGTTTCAATGGCTTCGTCGGCGTACATCAGCTTGCGCGAGTCCATGCCCACCTGTTCGGGGGCTACACGCTGCAAAGATTGTCCGAAGGCTGTTTGCAGGCAGAATAGAAAAAGAAGGAGGAAGAGTTTGAAGTTACTTTGGGTAGATTTTGACTGTATCATATTCGATTTCCTTTCTAAAGTTTTTATTAAGAAATACTTATGTTCGTAGTGGTGGAGAGAAGGGAGGGCTTTAGAGACTTCTATACGCATCCACCGCATTCTTTACCGATCCGTGCATCAACAGCAATGCCTTGGCCTTGCCATAATCCAGTCCGAGTTCCTCTACCAGCATGCGTGTGCCACGGTCTACCAGTTTCTTGTTGCTGAGTTGCATGTTCACCATCTTGTTGCCCTTCACACGTCCCAACTGTATCATAACGGAGGTGGTAATCATATTCAGAATCATTTTTTGCCCTGTACCCGACTTCATGCGCGAACTCCCTGTCACATATTCCGGCCCTACAATCATTTCGATGGCTACATCGGCTTCTGCCGCCATGGGCGAATCGGGATTGCTGGTGATGCAACCGGTCAGGATGCCGTGTTCGCGTGCTTCGTGCATGGCGCCAATCACGTATGGAGTAGTGCCCGATGCAGCAATGCCGATGACGGTATCCTTATCTGTGATGTTCCGTTCCGTCAGTTCTTCCCATCCGCGATGCACGTCATCTTCGGCGTTTTCCACCGGATTGCGCAATGCGGTGTCTCCGCCTGCTATCAGTCCGATGACTAACGTGGGAGGCATGCCGAAAGTAGGAGGTATTTCCGAGGCGTCGAGCACGCCGAGGCGTCCGCTGGTACCTGCACCCATGTAGAAGATACGTCCGCCTTGCTTCATGCGCGGCACAATCAGGTTCACCAGTTTCTCTATTTGCGGAATGGCCTTTTGTACGGCAAGTGCCACTTTTTGGTCTTCCGTGTTGATGTCTTCCAGAATCTCACGGACAGACTTCTTTTCCAGATCGTTGTAGAGCGAGGGTTGCTCTGAGATTTTTACGAACATAAGGCTATTATTGTTTTAACGGTTTACTATTTGTTGTATGGCAGTGTGCCGGTTGCACGGCCGCTTTCTTCATCATTTCCCGCTGTGATATTTTATTAATCCCTCCATCGGGCTTTTGATGATGTTTCCCACTTGGATGCCCGTTTCATAGGCGGCTTTTATCAGCACCTCCTTGTAGTGGAAAGCCACCGAACCGATGAAGTGCACTTTTTCGTGTTGATAGCCGTCGTATTGCATGACATTGCGTTTGAGGAATGCCTTGAAGCTGTTTAATACCAGGTTGTGCACGCAAGGTTCGTCCATGTTCTGTGCAAGGAACGGCGACAGGCTTGCCAGAAAACGGTTTGGGAACGGTTGGCGGTACACACGGTCGATGATATCGGCAGGTGTCAGGCCGAACTGCTCGAGGAACTTCTCTTTCAGTCCGGGTGTCATCTGGTTTTTCAGGAGGTCGCCCACCAAGAGTTTGCCCAAGCAGGCACCGCTACCTTCATCGCCCAAGATGAAGCCCAAAGGCGATACGTTGGCTACGATGTCTTGCCCGTTGTAGTAGCATGAGTTGGAGCCGGTGCCTATGATGCAGGCAATGCCGGACTTATGCCCGCAAAGCCCGCGCGCGGCGGCCAGCATGTCGGTGCTGACTTCTATGACGCCTTTCACCTTGAGGTGCTGGGTGATGGCACGGTGCATCGTGGCAATCTTGTCGGGAAAGCCACATCCGGCACCATAGAAATAGACGGCATCCGGTTTGTCGGACTTCAGCCGGGGCAGCAGCGTCGTTGCTATCTCGTTGCTGATTTCTTCTTCCGATTGAAAGAAAGGATTCGTCCCTTTCGTAAATATCTGTTGGAGGAGTTCTCCATTCTCTACAACGCACCAGTCGGTTTTTGTAGAGCCACTGTCTGCTATTAGAATCATGTCTTTTATATGTTATTTTTATATCTTGATGTATATCTTCCGTTTGTATAGCTGATAGCCGATGCACCAGTTGATTGCGATGAACAGAAGGGCATAGGCCAGCGAGCCTCCGGTTTCACCGAAGACGGGCATGAGCACTATCTTGTACAGGAATCCATGTATGCTGATGCTGCCGTCGGCCCACGGAAAACGGATGCTGCCGAACAGAATGCTGAGCACACCGCCCAGCACATACATGAACAGAGGGTTCACACCGAAGGCTTCGAAGAACATGCTCCACCGTCTGGCGCCTTTCACGTCGATAATCCAGATGAGCAATGCCAGGAAGCTCGATGCCAGTCCGCAGGTGACGAGCACATAGGTAGGCGACCATATCTTCTTGTTGATGGGGCATCCGTAGCTCAGCAGGAAGCCGGCAAAAGTAAGGATGACACCTGTCAGAAACAGTGTGATGAGCTGTGCGTTCAGGAAGCTTTCGCGGTCGGCCGACTTGTTGCCGTCAAGCATCAACCGCCCCACGCAGAAGCCAAGCAACACATGGGCAATGGAGGGAATGGTGCTCAATATGCCTTCAGGGTCGATGCCGTTGTCCTTGTACATGTGTGCAGGGGTCAGGAGAGTGCGGTCTACAACGGAAAGTATGTTCGTTTCGTTATAGGCAAATCCGTTGCCGCACATCAGCAGGATGAAATAGCCTGCCAGCAGGCTGAAGATGAGGTAGGGGATGTGCTTGTGCTTCATGGTCAGTGCAATGATGGAGGTTGCCCCGTAGCACAGGGCCAGTCGCTGCATGACGCCCAAGATGCGCATACGGTCGAAAGTCCAGACCGAAGCCCACAAGTTCTCGCCGAAGCTCAAGTCATCTGGAGCGGAGGCCCAGTAGTAGCAGAAACGGGAGAACCAGCCGATGGCCATGCCGATGAGAAAGATGAGGACGGTGCGCTTCAGTATCTTTAGTGCGGCGGCATGGCTGAAAGTAAAATCGTATTTCTTCAAAGAGATATACGTGGAGATACCCATGATGAACATGAAGAAAGGAAAAACAAGATCGGTGGGCGTAAGGCCGTTCCATTCGGCATGGCGCAGCGGAGCATAGATGTGCGCCCAACTTCCGGGATTGTTCACCATAATCATGCCTGCAATGGTGACGCCGCGGAGAATGTCGAGTGCAAGGATGCGTTTGTTTATTTTCGGACTGTTCATGAGTTTGTATGTGTTAAGTTTGTCATCAATGGTTTGGTACATTCGTCCACTAAATAGACGATGGATACGTAAGGAATACCGGCGTTCGTTGTCAGCCCTATTTCGCAGGTACGGCTGTTGGAGTAGCCTATCTGTACTCCGGCAGCTTCTATCTGTGGACGCAGTTTACGCAGGGCGTAAGCATTCAGCTCGGGATGGGTGAAACCACGGTCGCCTGCGAAGCCGCAACACCCCACTTCCTCCGGAATGATGACATTGTTGGAACAAAGACGGGCAAGGCCGGTCAATGTATCCGCCAATCCCATTTTCCGCATGGAGCAGGTGATATGGATGGCCACGGGGCGGTCGGTAGGCGTGAAGTCCAGCTTGTCTCGCAAGAAAGTGTGGATAAATTCTGCGGGTTCGTACAGTTTCATCCGTTTGATGTGTTGGCGCATGCGGTGCAGGCAGGGGCTTTGGTCGCAAAGCACAGGATATTCGCCTTGCCGACTGGCTTCCCACAAGGCGGCTTCGAGTTCTTCTACCTTGCGGTCGGCTATGTCGGGCATGCCTTTGCTTTCCCAGATGGTGCCGCAACACAGTTTGTCCATCCCCTCCGGGAAGATGACCTCGTAGCCCGCTTTCTGCAACAGGGATATCATTTTGTTTACCAGCGCCTGCTCTACGGGTGATTTCTTGGATAAACCCATGGTTTGGTTAATACAACTGGGAAAGTAGACTACTTTGCGGATGGTGTTGTTTTGCATGGCATTCTCTTCCCTGTCGGATGTATGTGTCGGTGAGGCTTGTGAACCGGTATATTTGTAGGCCTTGGGCATGGCAGGTGTCCACAAGGGTATGTTTGGCAGTTTGTGCATGCCTTTGGTAACGGCACTCATGGCTTTCGTCCCTAACAGGGAATGGCCGAAGTCGGCCAAGCGCAGGGTGGAACGTAGGGCGCTTTTGACGCCTGCAAAATGATTGGCGGCAAAGTCTCCTGCTTTATATCCGAGGCTGTTCTTGGGCAATGCTTCCTGTCGGACGAGGTGGGTGAGGTCGCCGGTATTGATGCCCATCGGGCAGGATGTGGAGCAGAGCCCGTCGCCGGCGCAGGTTTGGTCGCCGAGGTAGCGGTATTGCTTTTCAAGTTTTTTGGCTTCTTGTAAATATCCGTGTTGCTTCAGGCGAGATATCTCGCGTTGCACCACGATGCGTTGGCGCGAGGAGAGGGTGAAACCGCAGGAAAGGCAGTTTACTTCGCAGAAGCCGCATTCTATGCACTTGTCGGCCGCAAGTGGCGGGCAAAGTGCCACGATGGCAATTCCATCGGAATTGCGTTGCAGTTGATAGCCGGTGGCTCGGTTCTTTTCGTCGATGGCTAAGACGGGCAGTGGCTTGAAGTGCTTGATGTGGCATTGAGGGTCGTCGTTGAAGATGACGCCGGGATTCAACAAGCCTTTCGGGTCGAAAATCTTCTTGACGGTCTGCATGGCCCGGAAAGCATCGTCGCCCCATTCGTAGCGGACGAAAGGCGCCATGTTGCGCCCCGTGCCGTGTTCGGCTTTCAGAGAGCCGTCGTACTTGTCTACAACTAACGTTTTGACGTCATTCATCAGGGCTTCGTAGCGTTTCACTTCGTCGGCAGTGCTGAACGACTGGTTGATGATGAAGTGATAGTTCCCTTCGAGGGCATGCCCGTAGATGCAGGCATCGTCGTAGCCGTGGCGGGCGATGAGCTGTTGCAGTTCGGCGGTGGCTTCGGGCAGGTCTTCGATGTGGAAGGCGATGTCCTCGATGAGGCAGGTTGTGCCCGGCTTGCGTGTTCCTCCCACGGAGGGGAAGATGCCGGAACGGATGGCCCAATAGGGGGAGTACTCTTCGGGGTTGTCGGTAAAGCGGACGGGCGTATAGGTCTTGAACGAGGTCAGACATGCCTCGATGGCGGAGATGTTCTGCTTTAATTCCTCCGGGGTGCGGGCTTTGGTTTCCGTCAGTACGGCGGTCAGCCCCATTTCGTCGCCGGGTTCCACGCCCGGGAGGATGGAGGAGGCCACTTCGCCTTTATATCTCAGGAAGACGGGGTCGTTGACGGAAGAGAGGCTTTTGGAATCCAGCATTTCGGCGCCCTTCACAACGGGTTCGCCGCTTTCGGCCGGTTGTCCGCCAGGCGTCGTTCTCGTAAGTCTTTTCATCGCCACCACGGCGCGGCTCGCTTCTTTGATGGTTTTGAAGTAAATCATGGCGCTTGCCTTGCAGGGGTAGTCGTACTCCGTTTTCATCGTCACTTCAGCAAGGAAGGCCAGCGTGCCCTCGGAGCCTACCATGAGGTGGGCGATGATGTCGAACGGGTCGTCGAAGCGGACGAAGGGCAGAAGGTTGAGGCCCATGACGTTCTTGATGGAGTATTTATAGCGGATGCGCTCTACCAGTTTCTCATTGGCGCGGATTTCGTCGCGTAGGTTGCAGATGCGGCGGATGAAGTCGCTGTGGGTCGCTTCGAAAGAGGTGCGACTGTCGGGGTCGCCGGTGTCCAGCACCGTGCCGTCGGTCAGGATAATACGAGCAGAAATCAGCACCTTGTCGCTGTTGGCATGGGTGCCGCAGTTCATGCCCGAGGCGTTGTTCATGACGATGCCGCCCACCATGGCGCTCTTCACGCTGGCAGGGTCGGGAGCGAACTTCCGCCCATAGGGAGCCAGCAGCTCGTTTACACGCTGGCCGATGATGCCGGGCTGGAGGGTTATCCGCTCACGGTCGGCAGATATCTTGTATTTCTCCCAGTGTTTGCCCGCCACGATGAGGATGGAGTCGCTGATGGCCTGTCCGGACAGGCTGGTACCTGCCGCGCGGAAAGTGACGGGCAGGTTGTAGCGGTCGGCCAGCGTCAACAACCGGGAGACTTCGTCTTCATCTTTCGAGCGAATCACCACTTGGGGTATCAGGCGGTAGAAGCCCGCATCCGTGCCCCATGCCAACCGGCGCAGGGGGTCGGTATAGATTCTGTCTTTCGGGATGAACCGTCCTGCCTCTTGCAGGAATGTGTCGTAAATTGTTTTCTCCATCTTCGTTCTCCTTTCGTTAAGGTTCGTTATTTGTCATCGCCCTTTTTGTGCCATGCTCCGAAGCGGGGCGAACGCTTCGGGCGGCTTCTGTTTCCGGCGTTACGGAGGGGGCGGTTGTGCCGCATATACGAGGCCGGTAACGTCGCATATACGAGACCGGTGATGTCGTATATACGAGACTGATGACGTCGTGTATACGAGGCTGCCGGCCTCTCCCTAATGTCGTTGCTCATGACATCCTAATGTCGTTGCCTGTGACTTCCTAATGTCGTTGCCTGTGCCTTCCCAATGTCGTTGCCTACGACTTCCCAATGTCATCACCCGCGACTTCCCAACGCCGTTTCGCCCCTCCTGCGGTGATGTCTTGAGCGGCGTATGTCATTTATATAAGTAATACTTCTTCGACAACTTGCGGAATGTTTCGGTGTCCTTGTACCAATAGTCGCGGATGTCTTCCCAACGGTTGCGCTCGGCGAAGCGTTCGCGTATCCGGCGTGAGCCGCTCACCTTGTCGAACATAGAGAATCGTCCCTTGTCGGCATGGTCGAACACGGCACGGCCGGGATAGAGGGCGGCCACTTCCTGCATCACCAAGAACTGTATGTCGCTCAGCGGTGCCCGGCCGAAGTCCACGATGTGTACCTGCACGCCTTGCAGCAACTTGCCTTTGCCCACGCTGTAGAACGGTTTCAGATACATCGGCCGGAAAATGACGCCCGGCACGTTCAGTCCGTTCAGCCTGTCGGCAAGCTGCCCGGCCTCTATCCACGGTGCGGCAAACATCTGGAACGGGATGGTGTAGCCCACGCCGATGGACATATAGCCCAATTCGCCCAAGATGCCGCTGACGGGATAGAAGAAGGCGGAATGCGGATGAGGAATGTGCGGAGACGAGGGCACCCATTGCAGTCCGGTCTGCGTGTAGTCCATCTTGCGCTTCCAGCCTTTCATCTTCACCACACGGAGTTTGCATTGTTTCCCGTCCTTCAACATCTTTTCGCCGTTGAGCATCAGTGCCAACTCGCCGCAAGTGAGGGCGTAAAGGTAAGGTATTCTGAACTGGCTGACAAAAGAAACGCAGTCGTCTTCCACCAGATTGCCTTCTATCTTCAGTCCGCCCAAGGGGTTGGGACGGTCCAGTACGATGAACTCTTTGCCGTTCTCGGCGGCTGCTTCCATAGCCAGTCCCATGGTGCTGATGTAGGTGAACGAACGGCAACCGATGTCTTGAATGTCATACACCAGCACGTCTACGTCTTTCAGCATCTTCGGCGTGGCCTTGCGCGTTTTCCCATAGAGCGAGTAGACGGGCAGTCCGGTAGAAGCGTCCTTGATGTCCGTCACGTGGTCGCCCGCATGCACATCGCCGCGCACACCGTGTTCGGGCCCGTAGAGGGCTACCAGATTTACATTCGGCGCTTCGTGCAGAATGTCGATGGTGGACTTCATACGGTTGTCCACTCCCGTAGGATTCGTAATCAACCCTACGCGTTTGCCTTCCAGACACTTGAAGTTCTGTTCCTTCAGCACCTCGATGCCGGTCTTTATTCTGATTTTCTGCGCCTGCGTCGCACTCGTCAAGAAGAGGCAGAGCAGACAGTTGAGGAAGAGTTTCATTTTTTAGTGATTAACGATTAGTGATTAGCTACTTTCCCTTTCCATAATCCGGGTCAATCTTCCGGTCTGCCAGATAAGTGACGGCCAGTGTGGCGAGGCAGCAAGCCATTACCATCCAGAAGAAGTTGACGTAGCCGATGGCTTCCTGTATATAGCCTGCCACGAATCCCGGCAGCATCATGCTCAGTGCCATGAAGGCGGTGCAGATGGCATAGTGCGACGTCTTGAACTCGCCTTCGGAGAAGTACATCATATAAAGCATGTAAGCCGTGAAGCCGAACCCGTAGCCAAACTGCTCGATGGATACGGCAATGCTTATCAGCGTGATGCTGGCAGGCTGAACAACGGCTAAATAGACGAACGTGAGGCAGGGCAGCGTCATGCAGGCGGCCATGAGCCACAACGAACGTTTCAGTCCGCGACGCGAGGCGTAGACGCCTCCCACGATGCCACCGGCCAGCAGGGCTATCACGCCGATGGTGCCATATACGATGCCCACCATCTCGGTGCTCAGTCCCAGTCCGCCTTTCTCGACAGAGTGCACAAGGAAAGGCTGGCACATCTTGATGAGGAAACCTTCGGGTAGGCGGTAGAGCAGCATGAAGGCTATGGCAAGCAATACGCCGGGCTTCTTGACGAAGGTGATGAACGAGTTGGCCAATTCCCGTCCTTTCGACTGCTGCCGTGCTTGTGCCGAACCGTCCGCTGCGGAGGCCGGAACACGGGGCTTGTCTTCTTTGGAGCGCGGCAGGCGGAAGGTGTGGTAGATGGTAATCAGGCAGAACACCACGGCGGCGCAGCCCATTGTCACTTGCCAAGAGAGGGGGATGTTGCCCGTCTCTTTCTCCAGCATGCCGGCAATGAACACCAACACGCCTTGCCCGAAGACCGAAGCCACCCGATAGAACGTGCTTCGGATGCCGATAAAGGCGGCCTGACTGCTCGGACTGTGTGCCAACATGTAGAAGCCGTCGGCGGCAATGTCGTGCGTGGCCGAGGCAAAGGCGGCGATGATGAACAGTATCAGCGTGAACGAGAACATGCCGATGGGGGTTTGTCCCGAAGCGATGGTCTCTTGCTCCGGATGGGGCAGGCTGACGGTGAGCACCACCATGAGCACCGTCAGCAAGGCCTGCATGGAGAGAATCCACCAGCGTTTGGTCTTCACCACGTCCACGATGGGGCTCCAGATACCTTTCAGGAACCAAGGGAAGTAGAGCAGCGTGGTGAAGAATGCCATATCGCCGTTGGGCACGCCCATCTTGGTGAACATCATCACCGAGATGGTGTTGACAACAAAGTAGGGCACACCTTCTGCAAAGTAGAGTGTGGGCACCCACCACCAAGGACTCTTTTCTTTCATATCATTATTCATGGTCATAAAGTTTTTTGATTTCAGCGTCTATATAATAATGTAATAGGATGGCGTCGTACCGATATCCTTGCTCGCCCATCACGGCGGCGCCTATCTGGCACAGGCCCACACCGTGCCCCCAGCCTGCACCGGTGAGGACGAACCGTCCCGGTATGCCTTCGGGAGAGATATCTTCCTTGTCTACGACGAATGCCGAGCTGTAGAGGTGGGAGTTGGAGAGCGTGCGGCGTATTTCCAGCTCCTTGCCTATGGTGAGCGTCTTCTTTGTTCCCACAATCTTCAGTTTCCAGAGGCGTGCGCTCGTGCCGCGTGCTACGGGAACGAGGTCGATGATTTGTCCGTAGTCGATGCCCGAACGCTTCAGTATGAGGGCCGACAGTTCGTCTTGCGCATAGGTCACCTTCCAGCGATAGAAGTCCGTGGTCTCTTGGTCGTAGTTATTGAGCACCTGCGAGAGTATGCGCTTGTCCGCCGTGTTGCAGAAGGCTTCGGGCGAAGTGCGTATCCACTTCTCTGCTTCGGCTTCTTGCGTAAGGTCGGGTGCGGATAGCTTTTGGCCATTCAGGCTGTAATCCCTTTGTCGGGTAAGATAAGGATGCTTCACGTCTTCCCAGCAATACTGGAACTCCTCGAATACACCTCCGCAACATTTGGAGAAGCGTGCATCGCAGATTCTTCCATCGTACATCAGTATTTGTCCGTAGGTGGCCGCAATGGCCTGTTTGACAATATCGGTTGAGGCGCGCGTAATGCCTTGATAGCGTTGACAGTGGTCGTCGGCGCAGACGTCGAAGCGTGTATGGTCTTCCCGGTCGTACCAGCGTATCAGCTGTTCTTCGGTTTGGGTAAAGGCGGAGTAATCGGTCTTGGTCTCGGCTATTTCCTTGTTCTTTTGTATTTGGGCCAGCAGCCAGCTCCTCGAAATCACTGCGTGTGCCTTGAGCAACTCCAAGGAGGCGGTGGCGCTCATCTCGGACGAGATGACGCTGGTCAGGTAGTCTTCCACCTTCACCACATTGATGCCGGTGAGCTTGCCATCTTCCACGATGATTTTCAAGGCACCGAGGAAACGCTGATTCTCCTTGCGTTCCCAGTGGAAGTTGATGCCGATGGTGACGTCCAGCAGCTCGAATGCGTCTGTCGACTCATTGTTCGGCTCGAACAGCAGCTCGTCATACAGGCGGCCGTTCCAGCGTATTCTGCCTTGGTCATAAGTAACTACTTGTTTGCCGCAGACCTCCGTTCCGCCGATGCGGTACGGGCTCAGCAGGTTGAACTCTATCTGTGGCTCGAACAGAATGCCTACGTGTACTTTGGGCTCTTTCATAGTGGGGTATTGTTTAAAATTTGTTCCTTGATGCGCTGCCGTATGCGTTGGAAATCATCGGCAGAAAGACATACTTCTCCTAAAATACGGGCTACGTCTTCGGCGGTAATCTTCCTGAAATCTTTCTCTACGGGAGTGATGAATACCCCTCCGAGGTCTACCGAGGCCGGACTGCTCAACAGGTTGGCGTCGCCCTCGGCGGTGTAGCAGGCGGGGCGGTGCTTTTCGCGGGGAAAAAGGAAGATGGTCCAGAATGCCTCTGCCTCCGGCTCGTTTCCCGGCCGTAGGGAGGGTGCGGGTTGGGTTTCGTATAAGGCGAGCACGTTCATCATCGGCTCGTCTTCGCCGGGTTTCACGTCCAACGTGCGATAGATGATGTCGAAGAGGGCGGTGGCGTCTGCTGCCGAGGCAGATTGAATGACGAGGGTGGTACGGGGGGCATCGTTCAGATACCATAAGGCGGCCTTTCCGTAATCGGCTATCTTGCCCGCAACCTGTCCGCGCCATTCTTTTTCAATGGGCAGGAACCCTTTGTTTCCGGCCTGAAAATGGGCATGGTCGGGGGCGGAGGCGCCGCACTTCGGTCCGTTGTAGAAGATGATGAAGTCCGACAGGGCTTGTGCCAACTCCAGCATATCCGCAAAGCGGGGGGCAATGAGCTGGGGCACGTGCGCCAGTTCCGGTATCGTCAAGTGACGGGGGAAGATGGGGAAAGGGTTCACCAGTATGTGGTAGTGCCCTTTGAATGGAATGCCTTTTTGCTCCGGCGGCAGATGGGCGGGGCATAGGAAGCACTTCCGCTCCCGGATGGACTTGGCGTCTACCTTGGCTCCGGAGGAAACGATGCGGGCTGGGTTAAACTGCACTTTATACGGAATGCCGTTTACGTTCAGCTCCTTCACCTGCACACCTGCCAGAGCCGCATAGTTGTTGCGGGCGGTTTCCCAAGAGGTGGTTTGTTCGGTCAGAAGGCGGTGTATCGCTTGATTCATGTTTCTGTTTAACAGGTTGTTATTTAGTGTGTTGGCAGATGCCGGATTTCGGTATGACAGACACTGGACTTTGACGTGACAGACACAAGTGTTTGACGTGACAAACACAAGTGTTCAAGACGACAGACACAAGTGTCTGACAGGACAAACACTTGTGTCTGATAAAACAGGTTATAATTTACTCTTATTCAAGGCAATGCGTGCCTGCAACTCCCACGTGCGGATGCGGTCTTTATAAAGGTTGTGCCCGTTCTGCTTCACGATGTCCAATGAGGCGTCGGAATTATCTTCCCAGCGTCGGCAGAGGTAAACCACGTCGTAGACACGTCCTATCTGATAACGGCGAGAGAAGTTCAGTCCCAGCGCATAGTCTTCGCCATAGCTGGTGTTGGGTACTTTCACCTCGCGCAGCACCGGCGTGTAGAAGGCGCGCGGGGCGCCCAGCCCGTTGATGCGCAGGGCGTTGTTGCGGCCATTGTCGGGCGTCCATTCCTTGTGGTCGATAATGCCCGGCGCAATCATGTTCATATTGAAGTCTGTCATCATGTAAGTGCCCACCACCATGGCGCAGTTCTGCTCGTAGAAGGCACGTACCATGATGGCGAGGGTATGCTCGTCTTTGTACACGTCGTCGCTGTCCAGCTGTACGGCGAACTTGCCGCATTTGGCATGGTGCACGCCCATGTTCCAGCAGCCGCCGATGCCGAGGTCGTTGCGCTCGGGGATGATGTGGATGAGGCGTTCGTCGGCTTTGAACTCGTCGATGGCCTCTGTAGTGCCGTCGGTGGAGTGGTTGTCGATGATAATCAGGTTGAATTTGAAGTCCGTCTTCTGGTTCAGTACAGACCGGATGGCGTCGCGGATGGTACGGATACGGTTGCGTACGGGGATGATGACCGATGCTTCGTATTCAAAGCTGTTGTCATTGAAGTTTATCTGCGTGAATTTGGGTTCCAGATAGCCGTCTATTTCCTTCAGATGTTCGGTGCATGCCTGCTCCATTTCTACCTGACGGTCGCGGTTCTTGGGATCTACATAGTCGAAAATCTTTTCACCGCTTTTGCGGGTGTCGTTCTCCACCTCACTGTAGAGATATTCGTTGATGTGCACCAGCTCTGCCTTTTGGCTCAGCTTCAAGCGCAAGTCATAGAGGCCGGCGAAGCGATACTCCGCCTTCATGCGTCCGGCAGCCTCTTTCAGCTTGGCGGTGTTGAACAGTAGCACGGAGCCGAAGTTGAAGTCGTCTCTGAGCGAGCCGAACTGGTAGTCGATGACGGGTGCATTGGCCTGCTTGCCGTTGGTGGTCTGGTAGTGGTCGGCATAGACCATGCCCGCGTCCGTATCTTCGGCAATGCGCATCATGCGCTCCAAGGCGAACATGCCCATTTCGAGCGTTGTCTCTTTGGTATAAAGCAGTGTGTACTCGCCCTTCGCGGCATTCGCCACGGCGTGCATGGCCCGGCTGCCGAAAGGTTGTTCCACGCAAATGCGATGACAGCCGGGAAGCTCTTTCAATTCGGTGTTGGTGGTCATCAGATAGATGCTCTCTACAAGCCCGGTGGCTTGCAGTCCTTGTATTGTTTTCTCTACTTGTTCTTTTCCTGCGTAAGGGATGAAACAGCTGATTTTCTTCATATTCGTATTGTTTTTAATGCTTTTGGTTCTTTATTTGGGGGTCTCTCGATTTCTTTGGCATGGTGCGATGAGGCGTGTGCTCCCTTACCGCTGTGCCGGAGCAGGTTTCGCCCGCAACAGTCCCACTTCTCCGCTCGTTGCTGTGAACAGTACTTCGTGGCCGTTCAGCGGAACCACGGTGCTGATAAGGGAGTTTCCTATCTTGTGCTTCCACAGTATTTTGCCGCTTCGGGCTTCCAACGCGAAGACAAGCCCTTCTTTCGTACTGCCGAACACCACTCCTTCTTTTTCTACCTGCATGGAGGGGGCATGCTCGTAGCCGAAGCCTACATCGGATGCCCAAATCTCTTTCGGGACATCGCCCCGGGTGGCGTAGCAGACAATGCTGTCGTTCATCGTCTTGCTGTATACACGTTCACCGTCTTCGGAGAGGCCGATGGTTTCGCGTACCATGGATTGGAACGTGCGCCATACGGTATTTCCGGTTTGGATGTCGATGGCTGTCATGGCGCGTTGCGGGTCGGTGATGAACACCTTTCCTTGTGCTGCCACCGGCCATACGGCAGCGGGAGAGAAGTGCATGCGGGTCAGTCCTCCCGTCCACCTCCAGCATTCCTTGCCGTCCGCCTTGTTCAGGGCATAAAGTGTATTGTCCCATGCCCCGAAGATAACCTTGTCTTCCGTTACCAGCGGTTTGGTTTCGATGTAACCCTTCACGCCCGTGTAGGCCCAAACCACCCTGCCCGTGCGGATGTCTATGGCACGAAGGGTGCCGTCGCTGGCGCCGATGTAGGCCGTGTCTTTGTCGATGGTCACTGCCCCGAGTACAGGTTCTGCGGCTTCGGTCGTCCATAGCAGGCTTCCGTCTTTCGTGTTCACTCCGTAGATGCGGCGGTCTGCCGAGCCGAACACAACGATGCCTTCGCTTGCCGCGGGAGTGCCTACGATGCGTTTGCCTGAGGCAAAGCTCCACAGCTTACGGCCGTTCTTCAGGGCATAGGCGGTGAGGATGCCCATGTCGTCGCCTACAAAGACTTTGTCTTTTTCTACGCAGGGAGAGCAGTAGATGCCTACTCCTGTCTGCACCGTCCATTGTTCCTTCACCTGCGGATAGTTCTTGTTGACGGAGAAGTCGGGGTATTTATCCGCTTTGCCGTTGCGGTTGTAATAGGGCTCGACGAGCGAGAAGGCTGCCCACTCTTTGGCCGGTTCGCCGATACGCTGCGTATATACCTTGATGGAATCTTTACTTACTTCGTAGATGCCATACCCCGGTTTTCCCTCTTTGTCGCGCAGGTTGCTGCGCATCAGTATGCCCGGGATGCCGTCGTAGCGCAAATTTCTGTTCGCATGATAGTGTCCGCCGATGAACAAGCGTATGTTGTAGGGGCGCACGGCATCGGTTACCTCGTACCAGTTGTCCACATCTCCTTCCATCAACGGATAATGGGTGACCAGTATCACGGGCTTGTCTCTGCCCGCCTTATCCATTTCTTCGGTCATCCACCGGATGTCTTGCGGCACTACATGACCATAGGCCATGCGCATCAGCGGGCCCGAGTTGAAGCCGAGGAACAGAATTCCTTTGTGTTCGAATTCAAAACGTTCTCCGCCGAAAATCTCTCCGAAGGCGGTACAACCTGAGTCGCTCCACTTCGTCTCATGATTGCCGAGGATGACGTAGTAGCGGGTTTTCAGCAGGTCGAGGCACGATTTCACTTTCTCCATGGTCGTACGGTCTCCTTCCTCGGTCAGGTCGCCTGTCACCAGCACGAAGTCGATGCTGTCCGTGGCATTGATTTGTGCGATGGAGCGCAGCAAGTCTTCCGTAGGGTTCGGATTGTTCGGGTTCAGATGAATATCCGTCAGTTGCGCGAAGCGGAATGTTTCCTGTTGTGCCTGCATGCCAAGGGGGATGAGGCAAACCGTCAGGAACAGGGTCAACAGGCTTCGACTGAAAAAGTATGATTGGTTTAACTTCATAGATAGAGTATGATTGGTGTTACTTATTGTCATTGAAGAAGGTCAATACCGCGTGCATGAATGCTTCTCTTTCCGCCTCGGTACGTATCGCCTCGAAAGGAAATCCCAGAATCAGTGTTTTGTAGTCGCCCTGATAAGCCACGCCGGCACTCAGGTTGTTCTCGGCATAGCGCATCACCGTATAGGCGTCTTTGCTTGCCGGCTCAATGGCGTCGGGCGCTTCTACTACGTATGTTTCCGCGTTCAGTTCGTTGTAGTAGGTGTAATTCCCCGATAGAGAGGGGAATGGAGAAGCCACGCTTTTCACTTTCCCCGTTATGGCTGCCTGGCCTACACGCCACTTGTACTTCAGGATATCCGTGGCAAACTTCTTGTCCGCCTCATCGGCAGCGGCAAGCCGGTTGTCCCAAAGGTCTGTTCCGACAAAAGCACCCGAAACAAAGATGTTTCCTCCTTGCTTGCAATATGCGGTAATCGCTTCCTGCATCCGGTTGTTGAAGGTTTTGAACTCCAACGGCATCACACCCCTTCCCATCTTGCTCTGGCATTCTTTTCCTAAGATGAGGTCGACGTAGTTGTAGTCGTTGAGCGATGTCCATCCGTCTTCCACAGCTTCGTCGCTGCTCGAAACAAAGGAGTAGCCCGCTTTCAGTATCGCGGCGCCGTGTACGGAGGGATAGTCGAACGTATTGCCGGCAATCACTTGATTTTCATAATCACCGTAGCTGTCGCCAAAGCCCGATGCATCGTCATCCATCCAAGGAATGGAGCGGCGATACTCTTTCATTTTACCGATGTAGCTGATGTCCTTTATATAAGGTACACCGTGATCTTGTTCGTCCAGAAAACCGGCAAGCAACGTATCGGCGGGTGCAGGTGCCACGAAGTCGGCGGGAGCGCTGATACGGTCGAATCCGTTTACCACCAGTATCGTGCCCTTGGATTGTGAAGCCCGTCCTACCGATAGTATTTCGGATGGGAAGCTCTCACCTCCTTTGTTCACGGCCGTCACTTTGTAGCTGCATACCACGCCGGCAGGAATGCGTACACGGTAGCTGTTCTTGTCTACCAATACGCCGTTATCGAAAGCTCCGTTTCCGATGCGCGTATAGACAATGTATTTCTCTGCTTTGGCTGTCGGTTCCAATGTGTCGTCCACGGGTTGCCAGCTCAGCTCTACCTCATCCTCTCCGGTCATGCGCAGAACCATGTGGTCTACCGGAAGCGGCTGAACAACGTACTCCGTGCCATATTGCGAGCAGAGGAACTGCAACATGCCTTTGTAGATGGCACGGCTCACGGTGAAGCGGAAGCGTGGGTCCAGTCCGTAACGCATATCGGCAAAGTTCTGGTGAGAAAGCAGTTCGAGCAGCATGGTGGGTACGCGGGGTACACGGGCCTCGTAATAAGATTGATTCCACTTGCCTCGGCGGGTCCATTGGGGTTCGTAAAGAGTGCGCACATCACGCACGATGTTCGATTGAATCAAGTCGGTCAAGTCGTGGCCGAGGTAGCGCGACGCTCCGTTGGCATACTTTTCGTTGTAGGCATTGGTATAGTAGATGCCCAGCGTCCCGATGATGGAGTCGTTCAAGGTGGTTCCCGCATCCGAGTGGAAGGCGAAAGCCATGTTCACGGGAATGTTCAGTCCCTTTTCCGTGGGATTAACCGGAGAACCTCCGGCGAGGTAGTTCACCCAGATGCCGCGGCATTTGTAGTCGTCCGTATAGTCGTTCTTGCCTTTGCTTTCGGAATATACGCTGTCGGGAATTCCCGCCCATTGCAGCCAGTAGCGGGCTGCTTCGCAGAAACGGGGATAGCCGCTTGTCTCAAATCTCTGTTGCGACAAGAAAGCTGCAGTCTGAGATTCGTTTTTTTCGCTTGTGCTTCCCGTTTGCAGGTTGCGTGTATCGGAGCTTTTCAGATTTTCTGTTATGCCTTCATCGGAGATGCGGCGTGCTATGTTACCCATACCGCCGCCAATCTTCACGGCATCTGCCGTTATCATTCGTCCGGCTTTGGCGGAGCGGTTGCTCAACACCACTCTGCATTCTTTATTTCTGCCTGCGTCGAAGCCGAAAGTGCCGAGGTAAATCCACGTGCCGCCTCCCATCTGTTGGTTTACTTTGAACTGTGTGGCACCTCCCTTGTGGTACACGGTATAGAGGGCATCATCCGTGCTGCTCGGCAACGTCTGATAGGAAACGTACACGGCATATTGTCCGGTCGAAGGTATTTCGGGCGTCCATTCGGCAGTGCTTTCTTTGCCTTTCTTCGTGGTCTCTACCATGCGATAACTACCTTCTTTGAACGGGTTCTCGAAGTTGACGTATTGGGAACGCAGTTGGGCGAATCCTTCTCCGTTTCCTTGTTTCCAAATTTTCTCGCCACTGCTTTCTGAGTACGCGGAACGACCGTCCGGACAACCGTCATTATCCACAATCACTTCTTCTGTTCGGCAGTCTCGTTCGCGCGGGAGCAACACATTGGCGCCTGCATTTTCCAGCATCGGCACAAGGAAAGGCAGTACGTAGCTTTGCGTGTACAGGTCTTCCACTGTTTGGAAAATGCGTGCACGCTGCCATTCCCAACGGGCAAGTTTAGACTCGTAGTACCAGCCATGACTTTGCCACAAAGCGATGTGGCGATTTTGCAATCCATTGGTGGGGGTATAAGGGGTAGAGATATTCTTCACTAAAGGCTTTGTGGCAGTGGGGGTGAATCTTTGGGCTTTCTTGTCTTTTTTGCTGCGCAGAGCTTGGGGAATCAGTTCTTCGATGCTACGCTTGTTGGTACGGATTTGCAGCCTGCTTTTGGATAAGTTCGGCGGCAGCAGGGCGCACACACTTTTATAAATCTCGGCGACGTTGTCTTCACGGAAAGGGATATAAGCACAGTTCATGTTGGCAAAGAGTTGCAGCGTTTTCCTTTTCACGGCTACGGAATCTATTCTGATGGTTCCTACAGACACTTCTTTACGTGCCACGTCATTCAGTAATTTCTCGATTTCCCGGCGGACGTCCGTCGGAAGTTCTTGTGCGCTTACTGTTTTGAGAGAAAGGAGAGAGACGGCAAGCAAACCAAGTAAAAAAAGACATCGTCTATTCATAATGATGTTTCAGGTTAAAGGTTCTTTTTATTCTTCTTAATCAGCAGGCAGAGCCCGATGAAAGTGAACAGTGCATTGAATATCAGTAGTTCGTAACTGATTTGATAACCTCCGAACCAAGCTTCGGAATTCTTTTGCAGCACAAAGCAGAGAGCCGGAGAGGCGATGGCCACCAACGGGATGTACTTGTCGCGCACTTCTTGTTTCATGAACACGCCGAAAGCAAACAAACCGAGAATGGGGCCGTAGCTATAGCTCGCCAGAATATATACAGCATCGATGACGCTTGTATTATTCAGAAGATTGAATACAAAAATCGTAATGCCCATGACCACAGCCATGCCGATGTGTACCTTCTTGCGTATTTTTACAACCGCCTTTTCCTCTTTGCCCTTTGCTCCCAGAATGTCTACGGTGAACGAAGTAGTCAGGGCGGTGAGTGCCGAGCCTGCTGCCGAATAAGCGGAAGAAATCAACCCGATGATGAACAGGATGCCTACGATAGCCGGGAAATACTCACCGGTGGCAATCACCGGAAACAGCTCGTCGCTCTTTGCCACCGTAATCTCCCGATTGGCGGCGAATATGTAGAGCAGTACGCCCAGCATGAGGAACAGCAGGATGACGAAGAATTGAGAGATAACACTGGTTATCATGTTCTTCTGCGAGTCTTTGAAGTTCTTGCAACTCAGGTTGCGCTGCATCATGTCTTGATCCAGTCCCGTCATGGCAATCATAGTGAAGACTCCGGCGAGGAATTGCTTGAAGAAGTATTGCCTGCTGTTTACGTCGTCGAAGAAGAAGATGCGCGACATGTCGCTGTCGGCAATGGTGCTTATCATGCCGGTGAACGACAAGTTCAAGTCGGAAGCGATGTAGTAAATGCAGAGTGCTACCGAAACCACCAGACAGAACGTTTTCAGAGAATCAGTCCAAATCAGTGATTTTACTCCGCCTTGAAAAGTGTACAGCCATACTAAAGCTACCGTAATGGCTACATTCAGCAGGAACGGCAGTCCGAACGGCTCGAATACCAGTAATTGCAACGTCAGGCACACCAAAAACAGGCGGACGGCTGCGCCGAGCATCTTAGAAATAAAGAAGAACCAAGCTCCCGTGCGATAAGAAGACATGCCGAAACGGTTTTCCAGATACTCGTAGATAGACACCAGATTCATCTTGTAGAACAAGGGTACAAGCACGTAAGCAATGATGAGTTGTCCGACAATGAAGCCCATAACCATCTGCAGATAGCCGAAACTACTGGCTGTCACCATGCCCGGAACGGAGACGTAGGTAACGCCCGAAATGGCAGAGCCTACCATGGCAAAAGCCACTACATACCAAGATGATTTGCGGTTGCCGACAAAGAAACCTTCGTTGTCGGCCTTTCTGCCTGCAATGTAGGATACCGTGAACAGTATCGCAAAATAAGCGGCAATGGTGATGATTACTGAAAGCGGTGTCATGAGGAGGATTTACTGTTTATTCATTTATAATTGTTTGATTAATCTGTTATTCGCCATAATGCGTGGAGTGCCGGTGCGTAGGCACGAGGTCATTCTTCGTAGAGCAGATAAGGTTTGCGCTGCACCTTGAACTTTTCCACGTCTTCTTTCCACATTGCTTTTATCTCGTCGGCACTTTTCCCTTCTTCTATCATTTTGCGCACGTAGTCTGTGCCTACCAGCAATTCAAAGAAAGAGCGGAAGAAGTGGTCTTCCATATTCAGGTTTCGGTAGGCGTCTATCACATAACTCAGGTCGATGCCGCGCTTCCAAATCTCCTCATCGCTCAGTGTACTCAGGTTCACGCCGTGGCAAAGTTTGTTCAGTTGCGGCGGATTCTTGGCTCCGGGCACGCTGCGCGGTGTAAAGCTGTAGCTGTAACCCGTCATGTTGGGATGTCCGTACACCTGAAACGGAAGGTCGGTTCCTCTGCCCAGGCTGACAGGAGTAGCTTCGAAATAGCAGGTAGAAGGATATAGATAGACGGACTTCATGTTCGGCAGGTTGGGCGATGGAGGAATCGGCAACCGATACATGGTTCGGTGTGTGTAGTTTTTGCAAGGAA
This sequence comes from Prevotella heparinolytica, assembly GCF_002998535.1. NCBI lineage: Bacteria > Pseudomonadati > Bacteroidota > Bacteroidia > Bacteroidales > Prevotellaceae > Prevotella > Prevotella heparinolytica. The sequence goes on from NZ_CP027234.1 coordinate 2,726,704, forward strand.
TGACGGTCAGGTCGCATACGCGCGAGGCGGGCAACCAGCGTTCGCCGTTCACCATCAACGCAAGTTCGCCCAGCGTCATGCCATGCACAATGGGAATAGGTAGCCAACCCACGCCCGACTTGTATTTCATGTCCAGTATCGGTCCGTCCACATAATGCCCGTTGGGATTTGGGCGATCCAGTACCAGTACCTTGCGGTTATATTCTGCACAAGCATCCATCAGTCGGCACATGGAGGCATTATAGGTGTAGAACCGCAAACCTACATCCTGTATGTCTACAATCAGGATATCGAATTTACGCATAGAAGCATCGCTGGGTTTGCCTGACTTCCCGTCGTATAAAGAAAGGATAGGAACGCCTGTCTTCGAATCGACAGAACTCGACACATGTTCACCGGCATCGGCATTTCCCCGGAAGCCATGTTCGGGCGAAAATATAGCCACTACGTCGAACTTGTTTTCCAACAAAACATCCAGCAGGTGCTTGTCTCCCACCATGCCGGTATGGTTTGAGAATATGGCTATCCGTTTGCCTTTCAGGATGGGGAAATACTCCGAAGTCCGTTCGTCGCCTAAAATGACTCTTTCTTCTTGTGCCCTGCACAACAAAGAACCGCATAGCACCAAAAACAAAAGCAGCAGTTTCTTCATAATCGTATTACCTAAGGAGGATATTGTTTGCAACAAAGATAATATTTATTTTAATATCAAAAACACTTATTTTAATATTTTCAGCATTATCAATCTTAATTTGCAGAGTTTGAGTGACATCAAGTGCTTGCTATGTGTACCAAATGTTACATCTATGGTGTTCGATTTTTCTCTGTCATGTTCCATGAAAAGTTGTTTTGTCAATAATTTGCACTAAATGATTGGCGGACTGTACCCCTTGCGAGAGATACTTGTAGACAGGATTCGGTAGAGATATTTCTCCACCGTGCTGCATATATATCCCGAGCGTGCTGGATATATACTTCCAGCAAAGAGCATCTATATGGCGAGCAGGGATGGGAAGGAGATTCTTCTATGAGGTAAATCTTTTTCTTTTCTTGCAAGGTCTCGGAATTGGATATCTGCGGTGTTTCTTTCATACATCCTTTTCTTTTTACTTTGTGTGGTACGGTTATATATAATTCGTGTTTTTTCTTTGCAAGGATAAAGACGTTTTTTCTCTACAAAACTAACGTTTTTCGGATGGCCTTTTTCAAAGAAAAAACGGGGCGGTATGGCGTATAAATAAGAAGAGGGCATTTTTTATGCCCTCTTCTTACTTGTGTAGATATGGAATTATTGCCAAGCTTTTGTTTGTGACAGCTTGAATCCGTAGTCTGAATATTGTTGCATATCTTGCACGCCGACCGGTGATAGATAGGCTTTTTCTTCATCAAATACATCTCTCGGCTCAACTTTCGGAATCTTATAGAAACCAACCATCTGGTCTTTATTGTTGCCGTCGTATACAATATCCTTACCTTCCGCATTACGCACGGTTAAGAGACCGATATAGCTTTTCGCTAAATAGTTCGGAACATCTTCGGGGAAGTTTACCCATGCGCCATACATCGTGTCCGGATATTTGTTGTTATCCATATAAGATAACTTTTTCCAGCGTTTGATGTCGAGTAAGCGAGTATGTTCGTAAACGAATTCCATGCGGCGCTCACGGCGGATTTCCCACAATATTTTAGAAACATCAGAATCTCTTGCGGGGTCGTCCGGCAACGCGGATAGGAGTAAGGGCTTGGTCTTTTCCACGCCGTTGGCCTTCGCTGTATTGTCAAGCGGACGGTTACGGATGGCGTTGATCGTTTTGTCTATATCTTCTTGAGTCAAGGCGGCGCCACCATAGCTTTCTGCCAATTCGGCTTTGGCTTCAATCCAATCGAGCAGCACTTCCGCATAACGGACGATGGGAGCGTCGTTCTCGTTCAATGAACCACCGAACTGTGCCGGGCGGCTGGCAATCTTATCGGGAGCCCAATAAGAAGCGCCTTCGCGGCTGATGAACTTGTCGGCATATACCATACTTGTCGCCTTGAATCTGGGGAAGTTGAAAAATGTTGCTTCAAAACGCGGATCGCGTGTTTTAGCCATTACAGACAAGTTGAAATCTTTGGCATTGGGCACGGTAGACGTTTGATAAGGCTGTCCGTCCGTACAGATGAATGCTTTCAAAAGCTGTAAATTGACCCCATTTTGCCCTTCATCTCCGTTTGAGTAGGAAGCGATGCTGTGCAGTGCCTTTGCTGTGGCATAGTGACGGTAGAAGATGACTTCGGGATGCCCTGCCAGATTGTCTGAACCAAAGAGTGAACGGAAATCCTTGGAGCAACTGTATTTTCCGCTTTTCATTATCATTTCAGCTGCTTCTGTGCAGAGTTGCAGGTATTTCTTTGCGCGCTCGTCACTTAATTTATGATACTTTTGCCAAGTACCCTCAAACAGCATGAAGCGTGTGGTCAGGGCAGCGATCAAATCTCGGTTGACATATTGCGTGCTGTTGTTGTCTTTTTCGTAAGCGTTGGCCATGGCATATTGCAGATCCTCGTACACTTTATCCATGACAAAACCTCGGTCATCGCGATCCTTGAACATGTATTTCTGGTCAGTCTCATCTATCGGTTTGTCGAAATAGGGAACGTCACCAAAAGAAACAACCAAGTTGAAATAGGCGTAAGCGCGGAAAAAACGGCCAACGGCGCTCCAGTGTTTGTATGCGGCTTCACTCAAATTGCCTTTATAATTTTCAACACGTTGTAACATGACGTTAGCCTTGCGCACCCATCCGAAATTCCATCTTTCTCCGGAATATTGGCGAAGCCAAGTTTGCTCCAATAGCTTCCCGGGAATTGATGCAACTCCCAATTTAGCAGGGACGGAAGAGATAAAATTCTCCTGCTTCCCTTCTCCTGAACATACGTCGTCGCTGAAAGTATAACCTCGGAGCGGTGCATAGTTGGTGGTGTAGCCGGAATTGTAACCGCTGAGGAACCAACTATAGAATTCTACGCTGTACATGCGGAAGTCCGATTCATTTCTCCAGAATTTGTCATTATCCTCTATTATGTCCAATTGAGGCTTATCAAGGAAATCTTCGCACCCTATATTTAAAATCAGGGTTGAGACGGCGAAAAAGGTTAGTATATATTTTTTCATACGTATATTATATTTAGAAGTTTAACTGAACGCCAACAGACAGGCTCTTGAATGCCGGTGTACTGATACCTGCACGTCCTAATTGATAGTTCGCTGCTGATAACAAACCGGAACTGCCTACGCCGGCAATGATTTCCGGGTCAACGGGAGTGCCGTCCAGATGGTCGAATGTAACAAAATTCTCCATAGAGAAATAGAAACGTGCTTTCTGAATCCATACCTTCTTTGTTATATTCATAGGCAGGGTGTAGCCGAAAGTGATGTTTTTGATACGCATGTATGACATATCCAGCAGATAGCGGTCTTGGCGATACATGTTGTATGCGTTGACAGAGTTGGCCATGTTCCATGCACGGGGATAAAAGGCATCCGTATTGCTCTCTGTCCAGTAATTTGTGCTGAAACGTTTGGCAATGGCGCCGTCAGCTGTGTTGAAACCGGCTAAGGTGGTGGAGGAGCTACCCCACATGTCGCGCTTGGCTACGCCTTGGAAGAAGACAGAAAGGTCAAAGCCCTTATAGTCTGCGCCTAAACGTAATCCATATTCGTAACGAGGAGTGCTGTTTCCGATGACTTCCAAATCGCCATGGTCATTGACAGAACGGCTGCCGTCTGTGATTTGTCCGTCGCCATCCAAATCTTTGAACTTCACGTCGCCCGGTTGATATTTAAAAATTCCGCTACCTTGCAAGAATCCTTGATAAACAGGTTTGTCACCTTTCAATTTATACATTGTCTTTCCGGCATTCTTTTCACCGTGTTCAGCCGTCAATACAATTGGTATTAAATTCCCCTTGGTATCATATTCGAAGTCTTCCTTTTGGTAGAGCCGGTCGGTACGGTAGCCCCAGATTTCACCGTAAGTCTTTCCATTATACCAATCGTCAATGCTCGTGACTGACCCGCTTTTGGTTATTTTAGTTATCGCATCGGATAATGTAAACATGGCATTGATACCAAGCCCGTTGGAGAAACGGTGGTTGAAATCAACAGAAAGTTCCCAACCTTTGGTACGCAAATTACCGTAGTTGCCTCTCGGTGCATTGACGCCATAGACATAAGGGATACCTTCAGCTGGTACAATCATATTTTGCGTATCTCGTTGATACCAATCGAACGTAAAACCTAATTTGCTATCAAAGAAACGTGCGTCGATTCCAAAATCCAACGTAGCAATGTATTGCCATGTTATGTCTGCCGCAAGTGATGTAGGCGAATACACATGGTTTATTTTATTACCGTTTTCATCCAGCCAAGAAGATTGGGTGATGCTTCCTAAAAAAGATTTGTATAGTGTGTTCGGTACGGTTTGGTCGCCGATAACACCCCAAGATGCACGGGCTTTTAAGGAGCTTAATGCGGGTTTTGCCCATGACATGAATGCCTCTTCGCTTACACGCCATCCGGCAGAGAAAGAGGGGAACCAACGCCATTGCATGTGTGTGGGAAATTTGGATGTACCGTCGTAACGCAGGTTGGCTTCAAACAGGTATTTGTCTTTCAGGTTGTAGTTGATACGCCCAAAGAAGCCAAGTTGTGATTCCCATTCTTTGCCGCCTGCCACGGTTTGCTCGCCGGCGGCACCGCCAAACTGCACATTCTCATAATCGAGCAGTTCCTTTTTTTGAGCCTGATGGTATTCCTTGACATAGCTTACACGGTTCATTCCGACCATAAACTTGAATTTATTGCTGTCTCCCAAATTCAGATTGTAAGTCGTATAGGCATTGATCGTGTTGCTTTGAACGTTTGTAGAACGTCTGTTGATATTATCTGGAGCACCTCCTACACTGGTATATGTCCAATGTCTTAAATCGTATGCCTGCATGGCGCCTGCGGTTGTTGGGCTTACCACCTGTCCGTCACTGTTTACATATACGGCATTACCGCTTGCGTCCTTACGGGCAATGGGGGAAATCCAAGTATCGGCAGCGGTGAATCGTTGACCCGGACGCAACCAATTGGTTTCTTCATTGGCATGGGTATAATCAAAATCAACGGTCCAATCCTTTGTCAAATCCAAATGGAAACCTAAGTTGATATTGGTATAGTTTGTTTCCAATTTAGAGGTATTGGCTTGATGGAATTCTGCAGCCGGGCTGCGAAGCTCGTTTCCGTTTTCGTCATACCCCATCGGATAGTAAGTGCTCCAGCGATATAGGTAGTACCATTGGTCGTAAGCACTTTGCGTCAGATAAGGATAACTTTTGATTCGTTTGGAGTAGATGGCGCCGGCGTTCAGTGTCACATACTTATTGAACTGTGTACTTAATCTTACGGAGGCGTTATGTCTGGTGAATTTGTCTTCCTTGGCAACTTTATTCATGCCGCTTTGGTCTAAATATCCCAAGCCGATGTTATAAGTGGTGTTCCCACTTTTTCCATTGACGGATATATTGTGACTTTGTGTAGGTGCCCAATCACGTACCATATAGTCGTAAGCATCGTAAGAGCGCAATCCTATTTTCTGACCGGCAGCGTTTAAGTACCAGTCACGGCCGTATACGGTAGGATCGTTTACTCCCAGTTTTCCTCCGTATTTTTGCTCCCATTCTCTTGCTTTGGCAAGACCTTCTTCTGTAACCTTATAAAAAGCTCCGACAGCTGTTGCCCCGGCGTTTTTCATTGCATCTACGGTGTATTGCATACCTTCAATGCCGCCCATGTTGTAGTCTTTGGCAACGTTTTGCCATGAAAAGTTTCCTGAATAAGAAACATTTACCATTTCGGTTTTAGCTCCTTTCTTGGTTGTGATCAGGATAACGCCAAATGCAGCTTTCGCACCGTAGATGGAAGATGCGGCGGCGTCTTTCAATACAGAAATACTTTCAATGTCGTCAGGGTTTACCAGAGTAATGCTCGGTATCTCTACATTGTCCAATAAAATAAGAGGATCGGAGCCTCCGTTCATGGAAGCGTATTGACCACGAATCTTGATTTTAGGGTCAGAGCCGACTTCGGCGTCGGGCAATGTGATGGACAGACCGGGGGTGGAGCCTTGCAAACCACGGCCTACATCGGCAATGGGGCGGCTGTCTAATGTCTTTCCTATGTCTACGGTAGCTACTGCGCCCGTCAGGTTCCCCTTCTTCTGTGTACCATATCCCACAACCACAACCTCGTCCAGCAATTCCGTGTCTTCTTTCAAGACTATCTTCATGGTCGAGGTTGCTTTCACTTCTTGTGGCTGATAGCCTACAAATGAGACTTTCAGCGTTGCTCCCGGTTTTACGTTTAGCGTAAATTTACCGTCGAGGTCGGTAACTATTCCGTTGCTCGTACCTTTCTCTACCACGCTGGCGCCGATTACCGGTTCGCCTGCGGCATCTACTACCAAGCCTCTGACGGTGGTGGTTTGCAATTGTTCTGTCACTCTTGCAACCTCGGTGGAGGTATTGGGGTTGGCCATCGCATTGCCGCTGCTTAAGAACAGGGCGCTTATGGCCATTGCCGTGAGAAACTTGCTGTGAGCCGTTCCTCGTTTTTTGCGATCTTCATTCATAAAAGATTGATGATTTTGTTGTTAACTAAAAAGTGTTTTTCGAAATTCGGGTAAGGGTGTAGGAGGATGTAGCCATAATGGTCATTTTCCCCCTTTTTAGGGCAATTCATTTTTCATAGGCGGTTCTTTATTTATAGTCGTTATTAACAAAGAAACGAAACGGCAAGTACATTTCGTACTAACAAAGATATAGAATTATTTAATGTTAAGAACGATAATTTGCAATTATTAGTATTTATGTATATAGATTTGCAATAACCCTCTTTCTCTTCTTGATTATTTAAGAGTTTAAGGTTCTTCTATGTTCAAGGCATGGAATGCAATCAGTCCCTTCATCGGTGTTTCCTCAATCACTTCCAGTTCGATGCCGAATTCTCCGGCCACTTCGCGCAAGATGCTTGCATAACTATAAGCCAGTGAACCGACGAAGCGTATGGGATAGTTCTTGTAGTCGTATTGGCAAACGTTGCGGGTGAAGAAATTCCGCAGGTTGCCCGTAATCAGGCTATATACATAGTCGTCGTTTGTATAATCTGCCAGGAAATAAGATAAGGTGGCTAAGAAACGGTTGGGGAAAGGACGGTTGTACACTGATTCCATCACTTCATTGGGGCTGATACGAAATTTGTCGAAGAAGTCGGTCGTCACGTCTTTGGGAGCCAGACCTTTCAGGACATCGGACAAGAACATCTTGCCCAATACTGCGCCACTACCTTCGTCGCCTAAGATGTAGCCGCCTGCCTTGACGTTTTTCACGATGATTTTTCCGTCATAGAAACATGAGTTGGAGCCGGTACCCAAGATACAGGCAATGCCGGCTTCGCACTTGAACAAGCCACGGGCAGCGGCCAGCAAATCGCTTTCCACCTGAATGGGGGTTTTGAATTGAGCTACTAACGAGGCACCCAGAATGTTCTTCTTTTCGTGTGAAGAACAACCGGCACCATAGTAGTAGACCTGCTCCAATTTTCTTTTGAAGAAATGTTCGGGCAGGCCTAACCGTACGCTCCGGCTAATTTCTCTTCTGGTCTGAAAGAAAGGATTCAATCCCTCTGTAAAGGCTTGTTGTATCAGATGATTATCTTCAACCAATGCCCACTCTGTTCTGGTAGAACCACTTTCGGCGATGAGTTTCATAAGCAGACAAATTTAGAATCGAATACAAATGTATAGCTTTTTTCAATTTTTCCAAGATATTCTATGGAAAAAACGTATGGGAGGGAAAGAAACAGATGAGGCGAGTGACAGTTTGTACACCCGCCTCATCCGGCTTGTTCTTATTTCGATTTCTCGTACGACAGCAATCGCCGGTCGCTTTCCAAAGCGCGAAGTCCGGTGATGTCTTGTGTCACCTCCACCACGCCGAGGTATTCGCTGTTCTTTCCGCGCACGGCCGAATATTCGATGTAGACGAAGCGGCCTTTGAAGTTGGAAATCCAGAAAGCGGCTTTGTTCTCTTTGCCGCTTTTGAAGTCTTCGAGAATCTGCTCTACCACGTGCACGCTGCCGGGAGGATGACACATGCGTACGTCGCGCCCGATGATGGAGCGATTGCGTTCGAACACCCTTTTAGGACTGTGAGAGAAGAAACGCACTTTGTCGTCCTTATCGACAAAAGTGATGTCGATGGGAAGGTGGATGAACAGCGCTTCCAATTCTTCGATGCTGAATGCGCCCGACGAGAGGCTGATGGCATCTGTCTCCATATAGGTTTGCTTCTCTACCTTAGCCATGCCTGCGGGTTTCCATTCGTCTTCCGGGTCGATGAGGCAGTAACCGAAGTCGGGTGTTTCCTGATAAATCTTGTACCACTCGTCTTCCGTCAGTGTATCCATGCTCATGGGAAAGAGGATTTCTTCTTCTTTCTTAATCATGCCGGCAATCATTTCTACGGCCGGGTTGCAGGCGGTTGCAACGGCTGTTTTCAGTTCGTTCACCGTGGTGAGAGGTGAAGTCAGGGTCTCGAACGCCTTTTTCAGTTGCAGGCGGGTTTCGTCGTGCTTGCCCCACATCACTTTGGGAGGGCCGGTGATGAGGTGCTTTTCCAGAAACGGGAAAAGCAGGTATTCCTTGCGTTTGTAGTGCTTGTCTACGTCGGCGAGGCTGTTGAAGATGGTGCGCAATCCTAATAGGAAGCCTGTCAGGTGTGCATCATCCCATGTGTCCATCGTACCGGTCAGCTTCTTGTAGGTGGTTATTTCGGCGTTCAACGCCTCATTCTCTTTGCGGAAGGTATCTGCGGGATGTCCTGCCGGAATGGCCTTTGCACCTCCTAAGTCGATGCTTCCGTCCAGCACGGCGGTGTGCAGGTCGCAGAAATCCTGTATTTCGGCTTCGCTCAACAACTGCTCGTTGATAAGTGTCTGTTCCACTTCCACCACCTCGTTGTAAGGTATGGTTTTCAGGACTTCGATAAGCCGGTTTCTCAGCGCTTCGGGATTTTCGCCTTTGTGCAGCCTGAGCAGGAGGTGGCGCAACATTTCTTTGCGTTGTGCCGAGTTGTTAATTATTTCACTCATATCGGTTTTAGTTTTGTTCGCTGCCGCGAATCATGGTTAATAACATTTTAAATCTCTCTACGGCTTGCAGTGCGTGCGGATGTCCGGCAGGCATGATGATGCAATCGCCTTTCTTCAGCAGTCGGGGTGTTCCGTCGATGCGGATTTCCGCTGCGCCGTCCAGTATTTGCACGAATGCGTCGAAATTGGCCGTGTGTTCGCTCAGTCCCTGTCCCTTGTCGAACGAGAACAAGGTGATGTTGCCCGCTTCGTTCTTCGTGACCTGCTTGCTGATGACTCCGCCCTCCGTGTATTCTATCGAATCTTCCAGGGCGATGACTGTGGCTTTTTCGTATATTTTCATAACGCTATACATTATTATATATTATATTATGCACTTAAAAAGAGTTTCATGTCCTCGTCTGCGGAGGTGATGCCGGCAATGCCGAAGTTGTTCACCAGTACGTTGGCCACGTTGGGCGAGAGGAATGCGGGCAATGTAGGCCCGAGGTGGATGTCTTTTACTCCGAGCGAGAGCAGGGCCAGCAATACGATGACCGCCTTTTGCTCGTACCAAGCAATGTTGTAGGCGATGGGCAGGCTGTTCACGCTGTCGAGGCCGAAGGCTTCTTTCAGTGCGAGGGCGATGCGTACAAGCGAGTAGCTGTCGTTGCATTGTCCGGCGTCGAGCACGCGGGGAATGCCGTTGATATCGCCCAACGGGAGCTTGTTGTAGCGATACTTGGCACATCCGGCAGTGAGGATGACGGTATCTTTCGGCAATTTCTCGGCAAACTCGGTGTAGTAGTTGCGTCCCGGCATGCGTCCGTCGCAGCCTGCCATGACGAAGAACTTGCGGATGGCTCCCGACTTCACGGCGTCAATCACCTTATCGGCCAATGCAATCACCTGATTGTGGGCAAAGCCACCGATGATTTCGCCGGTCTCTATCTCTTGAGGAGCCGCACAGCGTTTGGCATGCTCGATCAGGGCGGAGAAGTCTTTCGGGCGACCGTCTTTTCTGTCGGCAATGTGCTTGAACCCGTCGAAGCCCGAAGCGCCTGTGGTATATACGCGGTCGGCGTAAGTGGAGCTTTTACGGGGAGGAACGATGCAGTTGGTGGTGAAGAGAATCACGCCGTTGAAGTGCTCGAAGTCTTCGGTCTGATGCCACCAAGAGCTGCCGTAATTGCCTACGAAGTGAGCATACTTCTTGAATGCCGGATAGTAGTTGGCCGGCAGCATTTCGCTGTGGGTATATACATCGACGCCTGTGCCTTCGGTCTGTTTCAGCAGTTCTTCCATATCCTTCAGGTCGTGCCCGCTTATGAGGATGCCCGGATTTTTGCGCACACCGATGTTTACTTTGGTGATTTCGGGATGGCCGTATGAAGAAGTGTTTGCCTTGTCGAGCAATGCCATGACCTGTACCCCGTATTTTCCTGTTTCGAGCACAAGGGCTGTCAGTTCTTCGGCGGAGAGGGTGTCGTCTGTGACGGCTACCAATGCACGTTGCATGAAGGCGTAAATCTCAATGTCCTCGTACTTCAGGTTGGCGGCGTGTTCGGCATAAGCAGCCATGCCCTTCAGGCCGTAGACGGTGAGCTCGCGCAAGGAACGCACGTCCTCGTTCTCCGTGGCCAACACACCCACCGAGGCGGCTTTCTCGTGCATCTGGGCTTCGGTTTCTCCACTCCATGAGGCACCTTCGAAGATGATGCCTTCAAGTGTTCCGCCTTCGGCGAGCAGGCGTTCTTTGACGGAGTTGCGCAACTCTTGTGCCATACGGATGCGGGTGATGAAACGGTTGATGTCGAAATTGGCGTTGGTGATGGTCATGAACAGACTGTCCGTGATGAACTTGTTGACTTCGGGAATTTCTATTCCTTTCGCTCTCAGACGCACCGTGTAGCACGCCATGCCTTTGCACAGGAAGAGCAAGAGATCTTGCAGGTTGGCCACATCGGCGGTTTTTCCGCACACACCTTTCACTGTACAGCCTTGATTCTTGGCTGTCTCCTGACACTGGAAGCAAAACATTTTCTCCATAATTACGCTGTTTTTTTAAAAAGTAAATACTGTTATCTTTTGATGTTGCAAAGGTAGGGCGCGCACCATCGGGAAACGGTAACCATGGTTACACGCCTCCGGCATTTGTATTTTTTAACAATAAGAAGTCCGGCTTTATTCCTTGTGCGGCGTATCTTTATCCTCAAAAGAACAGAAGCCATGTTGGAGTATAGTTTAGTTGGTTGCCCTTTGTTTGCAGGCATGACGCCTGCGCAGGTCGAAGAGTTGGTTGTGCGTTGCGTCTCTGATGTCAAAGAGTTTGCCAAGGGAGAACATGTGGTGAGGCAGGGCGGCGTCATCAATCATCTGTACCTGCTGGTCTCCGGTTTGGTGCGCACGGAGATGATTACCAAAGACGACAATGTGCTCGAAATCGAGTTTATCGACCCGGTGCGTCCGTTGGCTCCGGCCTTTGTTTTTGCCGACCGCAACTTCTTTCCGGTGGATGTGATTGCCATGGAGGAGAAGACGGTTCTTTATCTCATCCCCAAATCGGTGTTTCAGAAAGAGATGATGCAGAACGAGACACTGCTGCGCAATTTTCTCCGCATCAATTCCAATATTATTGTTTTCCTTTCGGGCAAGGTGCAGATGCTGTCCATCCGCAGTTTGCGGATGAAGCTGGCCATCTATCTGCTGGAGAACACCACGGAAAAACAAAACACCTTCAAGTGGCGGCGCACGCATGCCCAGCTTGCCGAATATTTCGGAGTGCAACGCCCGTCGCTCTCGCGCACGCTTGGCGAGATGGTGGCGGATGGAGTGATTGCATTAGATAAGCAGGAAGTCACGGTGCTGGACAGGCGGAAGCTGCAAAGCTACATGTAAGAGCCTGTCAGGCTTTTCCCCGTCTGCGGCATTTATCGGTTTCTCTCCGATTCGCTTTTCGATTTTTCCCTCGAAAAGAGTAGGAAAAATACTGACAATTCGTTTTTCTTGTAACCATCTGATAATCAGGAGACTCTTTTTTTACTAAAAACTCATCGGATTTTTACTAATTTTCCGGGAAATTTTTAGTAAAAATCCGATGAGTTTTTAGTAAAAATTTGGAGAGGATTCAGTAAACCCGAAGTTTGGACTGCTCGAAAAGTGCAAAATATTTACATTTGTAGCGTTCTCTTGATATTCTTGTTCGTTCGTTGCCGGCTTCCAATCGCTCGGAGTTCACACAGCTTCCGGTTACGCCCCCCCTGAATGCTTCTGTATAATCTGCACCCATAAAGCAGAAAAAGGATAAAGCGCATGCACGCTTTATCCTTTTCTTAATCTTATCTTATGGCCAGCCCTTACAGTGCTTTCTCCTTAATCAGATATTCGGCAATCTGCACCGCATTCAGTGCGGCGCCCTTTTTGATTTGGTCGCCCACAATCCAGAACGTCAGTCCGTTTTCATTGCTGAGGTCTTTGCGGATGCGACCCACATATACCGGGTCTTTGCCTGCAAGGAACAACGGCATCGGATACTCCTTCTTTTCCGGATTATCCATCAGCACCAGTCCGTCGCCTTTGGCAAACGCTTCGCGCGCCTCTTCTACCGAAATAGGACGCTCGGTTTCTACCCAGATGCTCTCGGAGTGGGAACGAAGTGCGGGAACACGTACGCAAGTGGCGCTTACCTTAACGTCGGAGTGCATAATCTTGCGCGTTTCGTTAAACATCTTCATTTCCTCCTTCGTGTAGCCGTTCTCCATGAACACGTCAATCTGCGGGATGAGGTTGAAGGCCAACTGGTAGGCAAACTTCTCTACCGTCACAGGTTCGCCGGCCAATACCTGACGGTATTGCTCGTACAACTCGTCCATGGCGGCGGCACCTGCACCACTCGCCGCCTGATAAGTAGAGACGTGTACCGTTTTTATATGCGATAGCTGTTCGATGGCCTTCAGCGCCACCACCATCTGGATGGTAGTGCAGTTAGGGTTGGCGATGATGCCTCGCGGACGGTCTTTTGCATCGGCGGCGTTTACTTCCGGCACTACCAATGGGATGTCGGCATCCATGCGGAACGCACTTGAATTGTCAATCATTACGGCTCCATGCTTGGTAATGGTTTCGGCAAACTCTTTAGAGGTGCCTGCGCCTGCGGAAGTGAAAGCGATATCAACCCCTTTAAAGTCATCGTTGTGTTGCAAGAGTTTAACCTCGATCTGTTTACCGCGGAACGTGTATTTGGTTCCGGCACTGCGTTTAGAACCGAACAGTACTAACTCGTCCAACGGGAAATTCCTTTCATCGAGCACTCGCAGGAACTCCTGTCCCACGGCTCCGCTTGCTCCAACAATAGCTACTTTCATTTTTCTTTCTTTTAATTTGGTTTATAAAAAAGTAATATTCTACTTTGAAAAGATAGAATTGGCTGCAAATTTATAACAAAATGCTGTATAACACCGCATAAAGTGAAAACTTTTTCGTTATTTTGCACTCAATTTCTGAAACTTACAGCCTATGGATTGGTTTGACTTTAGCCTGAAACTCCCGATTACCGACCCTACATGGATATTTCTCCTTGTACTCCTTATCATCTTGTTTGCACCTATGCTGCTGAGCAGGCTTCGCATTCCTCATATCATAGGCATGATACTGGCAGGTCTTGTCATTGGCGAGCATGGTTTCAACATCCTTGTGCGCGACAGCAGTTTCGAGCTCTTCGGCAAGGTGGGGTTGTATTATATCATGTTTCTGGCCGGTCTGGAAATGAATATGGGCGACTTCAAGCAGAATCGTGGAAAGGCGCTGATGCTGGGATTGCTGGCTTTTGTCATCCCGATAGGCATCGGCTTGGTGACCAACATTGCGTTGCTGAAGTACGGGGTGCTCACTTCCGTCTTATTGGCAAGTATGTATGCCTCTCACACGTTGGTTGCCTACCCGATTGTCATCCGCTATGGCGTGTCGCGGCATCGCAGCGTGAGCATTGCCGTGGGCGGCACTGCGGTGACCGATACACTTACTTTGCTGGTACTGGCAGTGGTGGGCGGCCTGTTCAAAGGCGAGTCGGGCGGTTTGTTTTGGATATGGCTGGTGGTTAAGGTCATCTTTCTGGGTGCTTTGATCATCTTTTTTTTTCCGCGCATCGGACGCTGGTTTTTCCGCAGGTACGATGACAACGTGATGCAGTTTATCTTCGTGCTTGCCATGGTGTTCCTCGGAGCCGGGTTGATGGAGTTTGTCGGCATGGAGGGCATTCTGGGCGCTTTTCTTGCCGGATTGGTGCTGAACCGTCTGATTCCGCACGTCTCTCCGTTGATGAACCATCTGGAATTTGTGGGCAATGCGCTTTTCATCCCATATTTCCTGATAGGAGTGGGCATGCTGATCGATGTGCATGTCATTTTCAGCCACGGCGATGCACTGAGGGTAGCCGCAGTGATGATTGTGGTGGCGTTGGCGGGAAAATGGATTGCCTGCTGGCTGACGCAGAAAATATATAAGATGGAGGCCATCGAACGGGAACTGATGTACGGTCTGAGCAATGCGCAGGCGGCGGCAACGCTGGCGGCCGTATTGGTGGGCTACAACATCATCCTGCCCAATGGAGAGCGTCTGCTGAACGATGATGTGCTGAACGGTACCGTTTTGCTGATTCTGGTAAGTTGCATCGTCAGTTCGTTCATCACGGAGCGTGCGGCGCGTAAGATAGCCATGGAAGAAGCGCATGTGGAAGAACATCGTTCCGTGGAGCAGGAGAGGATTCTCATACCCCTAAGCAATCCGGATACCATTGAGGACCTGATTAATCTCTCTTTGGTGATATGCGACCCGAAACAAAAGGACAATCTGCTGGCCTTGAGCGTGATTAATGATGACAGCAGTTCGGGAAATGCGGAGCTTCGCGGGAAACGCTGTCTGGAGAAAGCAGCCATGATTACGGCATCGGCAGACGTGCGTCTGAGGCAGATAACCCGTTATGACCTGAACATTGCTTCGGGCATTATCCACACGGCGAAAGAGTATAAGGCCACGGACGTCATCATAGGCCTGCACCGTAAGGTAAACATCGTAGACTCTTTCTTCGGAATGCTTACGGAGAGTCTGCTGAAAGGGTTGCACCGCGAGGTGATGGTTTCCAAATTCCTGATACCCATCAATACGATAAGGCGGGTCATTGTGGCCGTACCGCCGAAAGCGGAATACGAGGCCGGCTTCCACAAATGGGTGGAGCATTTCTGCCGGTTGGGCGGCACGTTGGGTTGTAGGGTGCATTTCTATGCCAACGAAGAGACGACGGCCCATCTGCAAGGATTGGTGAAAAAGAAATACGGCCATACGTTGACGGATTTCTCCCGTCTGGATGACTGGGACGATTTGCTGCTGCTGACCGGTCAGGTGAACTACGACCATCTGCTGGTTATTATCAGTGCCCGGCGCGGCTCTATCTCGTATGACAGCTCGTTCGAGAAACTGCCCGGCCAGATAGGGAAGTACTTTGCGAACAACAGTCTGATAGTATTGTATCCCGACCGGTTGGGCGAACCTCAGGATTCGGTATCTTTCTCCAATCCGCGAGGAAATAATGAGTCGCAGCATTACGAGAAAGTGGGCAACTGGTTCTATAAGTGGTTCAGGTCTTCTTGAAAGTACATCGTTCATTTCCTCGTGCGGTATGGAAAATACGATGCAGGAAATAGTGTGTAGGCCGCCATATTTGTGAAATAGTAAAAGACGAAAAATGATAAACGGAACAACTCCTTCCTCCCTCCTTTCGGGGGAGAAATCGGAAGAGAAGCTTTGGCAGCAGAGAACCCGCCTCTTGCTGGGAGATGAAAAGATGGAACGCTTGCGGCGGGCGCATGTGCTTGTTGTAGGGTTAGGCGGTGTGGGCGCTTATGCCGCCGAGATGATATGCCGTGCCGGAGTGGGCAGGATGACGATTGTGGATGCCGATACGGTGCAGCCCACGAATATCAACCGCCAGTTGCCGGCTTTGCATTCCACCATGACGCAGAAGAAGGCCGAAGTGCTGGCTGCGCGTTTCAAAGACATCAATCCGGATTTGGAACTGACGGCGCTGCCGGTTTTCCTGAAAGACGACAATATCCCGCAACTGCTGGACGCCGCCACTTATGACTTTGTGGTGGATGCCATCGATACGCTTGCGCCGAAATGTCATTTGATTGCGGAAGCCATGAAACGGCGCCTTAAAATCGTGTCGAGCATGGGCGCCGGTGCCAAAAGCGACATTACGCAGGTGCGTTTTGCCGATATATGGGACACTTATCATTGCGGGTTGAGCAAGGCAGTGCGCAAGCGCTTGCAGAAGATGGGCATCAGGCGGAAGCTTCCGGTGGTTTTCAGCACGGAGCAAGCCGATGCCGGAGCGGTGCTGCTCACGGAAGATGAGATGAACAAGAAGTCTACCTGCGGCACGGTGAGCTATATGCCGGCTGTCTTCGGTTGTTATCTGGCAGAGTATGTGATAAAAAGGTTGTAGTGGAATTATGATACGATTAGAGAATATAACGAAAAGCTTCGGCAGTTTGCAAGTGCTGCGAGGCATTGATTTGACGATAGAGAAGGGCGAGATTGTCAGTATCGTAGGTCCCAGCGGTGCAGGCAAGACCACTTTGTTGCAGATTATGGGTACGCTCGACATGCCCGATGGCGGTTCGGTGACGATTGCCGGCACGCAGGTTGGCCGCATGAAGGAAAGAGAGCTTTCCGCTTTCCGCAACAAGCACATCGGCTTTGTCTTTCAGTTTCATCAGTTGTTGCCGGAGTTTACCGCTTTGGAGAATGTGATGATACCGGCTTTCATTGCCGGAAAAGGGCAACAAGAGGCAAAGAGTGTCGCTACGGAAATACTCGACTTCATGGGGCTTTCCGACCGTGCCGAGCATAAACCGAATGAGCTGTCGGGAGGAGAGAAACAGCGCGTGGCCGTGGCCCGTGCACTTATCAACCATCCGGCTGTGGTATTGGCCGACGAACCTTCCGGCAGTTTGGATACGCACAATAAGGAGGAGCTCCACCGGCTCTTCTTCGATCTGCGCAACCGCTTCGGGCAGACTTTTGTCATCGTGACGCACGATGAAGGACTGGCGCAACTGACAGACCGAACCATCCATCTTGTCGACGGGGAAATAAGCAACAATATACCTTGAAGAAGAGGGATGCGGAGAAACCGTTCCGGCATTCTTTCGGCTTCCGCATGCAGGCGTTGGCTCATTCAAAACATACGTAATGGCTGATTCGCTCCAAGTCGGCTTCCGAGAACTCTTCATAAAGCGCGAAAGGTTTCAGGTTGCGTAGCGTTCCGTTCTTCTTTCGGTACTCCACGAATGCTTTGGCTTGGTAGAAGTTGATGTAGGGGTGGCTGCGTAGTTTCTCTATGCCGCTCCGATTCAGATTGATGGGACGTATCTTCTGAGGATCCACACGAAGCCATGATTGCAGCGGACGATAATCCAGATGGATGTCTTGCAACTGCTCTATGCGGTAGAATCCTCCCAGACGTTGCCGATAGCCGGTTATCAGGCGGGCGATGTGGCTGCCTATGCCGGGAATCTTCTTCAATTCCGTGGTATCGGCAAGGTTCAGCTCCACAACAGTGCCTGCGGGATATTTGTACTGAATGTTTTTGGTGGATGCCGTGCTGTCACGCCCGGTAAGGAGCAGTGGGATATGGCGCGTGTCTTTTACCGTATCTTCGGGAGCGATGCGGATATAGGGCAATAAAGCTTGGTATTGCTCTTCCGTCAGTCCGTAGATTCTTCTGAAATCTTCCGCCTTGCGAAACTTGCCTCCTTTTCTGCGATAGTGCAGGATGTTGTGTGCCATCCATCCCGGTAATCCCAGTTGGCGAAAGAGAAGGGAATCTGCTCTGTTAGGATTGAAAGGAATCGGACTGAGAGCCGGAGAACGCTTCGCCGGATAAAGCGTGGTGGAACGTTGCTTCCATTGCGGCTCTTTCTCTTTTACGGAAGTAAGAAACGCTTCATATTCTGCCACGGCAGCAGCCTGCTTCCGCAGTTCTTCGTGAGAGAGGGTGTGCTGCCGTAGATACGGATAAAACTGTCCGGCAAGGAAGATGAGGATGATTCCGGCTGCCAGAACCAGTATGCCGCGTCTTTCTCCCCGGGAGAAATAGAAGAAGTCTTTGAATGGGTTTGGCATCAGTGTTTTCTATTTAAGCAAGCCCAGTTCGTTGACGAAGATGAACGCGATGCCTATCGGTGCAACGAACTTCAGAATGAATATCAGTAACCGGTAGATATACACCTCCAGTGTGCCGTTGTTGCTGATTTCCTCGCGGACAATCTTTTTGTCTATGTACCAACCCATGAAGACCGAGATGAGGAAACCGCCCGCAGGCAACATGATTTTGGCTGTGACAAAGTCGAACAAGTCGAACAGCGTCAGTCCGAATATCGTGTACTCCTTGCCCACACCTAACGAAAGAGAACAGAAGATGCCTATAAAGATGCAGCCGCCTGTGACCACCTTTGCCGCCTTGCCGCGCGTAAGGTTGAACTCTTCGTGCAGGTAGGCTGTTGCCACCTCGTGCAGGGAGATGGTGGAGGTCAGCGCAGCCAATGCCAGCAGGATATAGAACAGCATGGAAAGCACGATGGCAAGCCCCGGCATACTGCCGAACGCTTGCTGAAACACATTGGGCAGCGTGATGAACAGCAGGCTGGGCCCCGCATCGGGCTGAATGCCTACGGAGAATGCTGCCGGAAAGATGATGAAGCCCGCCAGAATGGCTACTACCGTGTCGATGGCCGCTACATTGAAAGCCGTCTTTGGCAGATTCGTATCGCTTCGGAAGTAAGAGGCGTAGGTGCACAGGCATCCCATGCCGAGGCTCAGAGAGAAGAAGGCTTGTCCCATGGCTCCCAGCAGCACGTCGGCATCCACCTTGCTGAAGTCCGGCTTCAACAGAAACCTGATGCCGTTGCCTGCTCCGGGCAAGGAGACGGAACAGAACACAAGCACAATCAGCAGGATGAAGAGCATCGGCATCATGATTTTGGCCGATTTCTCAATGCCTTTCTCCACCCCTTTGACGATGATGAAGTGTGTGGCGAGCAGGAAGAGTATCAGCCAGAGCGCGGGACGCCAAGGGTTACTGACAAAGTTGTCGAAAGAAGCGATGAAGTCGGCTGCCGACTTCCCGGCAAAGCTGTTGGTTGCCGCTTCCACGATAAACTCCAGTGTCCAGCCTGCCACTACGGAGTAATAGCCCAGTATCAGGAAGCCTGCCAATACGCCCATTCTGCCCACCCATCGCCATGATGTGCCGGGCGCCAGTTTCTGATATGCGCCGGCAGTATTGGCCCGCGAACGTCTGCCTATCAGGAATTCGGCTATCATGATGGGGATTCCCAAAAGGAGTACGCATGCCAGATAGATAAGAATGAATGCGGCGCCTCCGTGGTTTCCCGTTTCGTATGGAAACCGCCAGATATTGCCCAAGCCGACGGCTGAACCCGCAGAAGCGAGTATGACACCTAATTTACTGCCGAAGTTGACTCTGTCGTTTCTTGTCATAAATGTGCCTTTTTCTTTCATTTCTTTATAAATGCTTGCTGAAACGCGCAAATATAGAAAATGTTCCGTACTTTTGCACGCAATCCGTTTATTAATTGAGAATATGCTGTATTATTTTGTCAGGAAATATCCGTTTTCGCTGTGTATTATTCTGGCGGTGATTTATTTATCTTTCTTCAAGCCGCCTGCCACGGAGCTGGATTATATTTCCGGTTTGGATAAGGTGGCTCATGTCTGTATGTACTTCAGCATGTCGGGTATGTTGTGGGTGGAGTTCCTGCGGGCACACCGCAATGATAATCAGCCATTGTGGCATGCGTGGATAGGGGCATTGGCATGTCCCGTTCTGTTCAGTGGGGTGGTGGAATTGTTACAGGAATATTGTACGACGTATCGCGGAGGCGATTGGCTGGATTTTGCGGCCAACACCGCAGGAGCGGTGCTGGCATCGCTGATAGCTTATTTCATCTTGCGGCCGATGATGATGAAGCCCGGCAAATAAACGGATTCGGGTTGAGGCAAGCGGTTACAGATAGTCTGTCACGCTGCTCAGTTTTATTCCGTTCGAGCCTTTTATCAGGATGGTCTTTCCGCAAGGTTTGTTTTCTTGCAATGCTGCGATGAGTGCCGTTGCGTCCCGATAGTCCGGATAGGTGTGGCGGGTGGCGGCAAACAATTCTCCTACAAGCACCACATCCTCGAATCCGCACTCTTCCAGATAGTCCACAATCTTTTGGTGTTCTTCGGCACTCTCTTTTCCAAGTTCGCGCATGTCTCCCAATATCAACATTTTATTTTCGGCCTGCATGTTGCCGAAATTGCCGATGGAAGCCATCATGCTGGTGGGATTGGCGTTGTAGGCATCGATAATCAGAGTGTTGTCTGCTGTTTTTCTCAACTGCGAACGGTTGTTCCGGGGCGTGTATCCGGCCAGTGCCTTGTCCGTCTTTTCAGCGTCAGCGCCGAAGAACCGCCCGATGGTGACGGCCGCAAGGGCGTTGGGGAAGTTGTATTCGCCGATGAGTTGCGTCTGCACCTCGTGCCACTCGCCGTCTTTGCCGGCTCTCCACTCGAAGGTTAAATAAGGTGAGTTTCCGGTGATGCGTCCGTTGACGTAGAGGCCTTCTTCCGTGCCGTAGGTAACTTGTTTCAGTCCGCGAGCCATCTCCATCAGATAGGGGTTGTCGTGATGAACGAAAACGGTTGCATTGCCCCGTCGGCGCAGGAAGTCGTACAGTTCTCCTTTGGTCCTGATTACCCCTTCCAAAGAGCCGAAACCCTCCAGATGAGCTTTCCCCACGTTGGTGATGATGCCATAATCAGGTTCGGCTATTTCCACCAACTCTTTGATGTCGCCCGGATGACTGGCTCCCATTTCGATGACGGCAAGGTCGTGCCGTGACTGCAAGCCGAGCAGGGTGAGGGGCACGCCGATATGGTTGTTCAGGTTTCCTTGCGTGTAGAGGATGTGGTGGCTTTGCGACAGCACGGCGGCTATCAGCTCCTTGGTGGTTGTCTTCCCGTTGGTGCCGGTGATGCCTATGATGCATGTGCCCAACTGCCTGCGGTGATGGTTGGCCAGTTGTTGCAGGGTGCGTAGGCAATTCTCCACTAATATATAATGTGTATCGCCGGTGGGGGCGTATTCCGCTTCATCCACCACGGCGTAGGCGCTACCCTGTTCCAGCGCTTTGGCGGCGAAGGCGTTTCCATTGAAGTTTTCGCCTTTCAGGGCGATGAAGAGCGAGCCTTGCGGACAGTTGCGGCTGTCTGTGCTGACGCAGGTGCACTCCCGGAAAATACGATAGAGAGAGGTGATGTCCATAATCATTGTTGCATGGTTTCTTAATCCGGTGCAAAGATAGGCTTTAATTTGCTGCGTTGGTTTTGTCCGGGCGGAAAAAATGCAGGGCGCTTCGGCTTTGCCGCATAGACGTGTGCCACCTTCTTTTCTCCGGAATCCGCGATGAGCCTGAAACCCTTGTGTCCCGTCGCACGGGTATCTCTGTGTGCGGGCGGCTGAAAACGGCCGGAGTTCGGCATAAGGCTCCGGATATGTGGCTCGTCCGCACAAGAAAACCTTGTCGCCTGCAAAAAAAGTTCGGCGCTTCCTTATCCAAAGCAGGAAGAGATTAGGGCGAAAACTTCATCGCAAGGCTTGCGTTGTATATCTTGCGCCTTGCGATATACATCTTAGCGCTTGCGATGTATAACGCAAGCCTTGCGATGAAGAATGCTTCCGTTGGAAGCGGAAGTTTTCAGGCAGGAGTCGCCAACTTTTGGAAGTCATCCCGCCAACTTCTTTTCTTGCCGTCGAACTCAGGTTAGAATCAGGCTTCTTTTGCAGTCTCGATTAAAATCTTTAGCTTTGTATCATTAAACCAAATCATCACCAAACGAATATGACCAAGTTTGAAATAGAAGAAAAGATAGTTGCCATGCTCAAGACGGTGTTCGACCCTGAAATACCGGTAAACGTGTACGACTTGGGACTGATTTACAAGATAGACGTGAGTGACGACGGAGAAGCCGTTATAGACATGACGCTGACCGCCCCAAACTGTCCTGCGGCCGACTTCATCATGGAAGATGTGCGCCAGAAGGTAGAGTCTATCGACGGACTTGCTTCCGCCACCATCAATCTCGTTTTCGAGCCGGAATGGAACAAGGACATGATGAGTGAAGAAGCCAAACTGGAACTGGGTTTTCTTTGATTAACGGATAATGAACAGATGATAATGAAGAATGTATATTTCCTGTCCGATGCCCACCTCGGTTCCCGGGCCATTGAACACGGACGAACTCAAGAACGCCGGCTGGTGAACTTTCTGGACAGCATCAAGCACAAGGCTTCTGCCGTATACTTGCTGGGAGACATGTTCGACTTCTGGTACGAGTTTCGCACCGTAGTGCCTAAGGGCTACACGCGTTTTCTGGGAAAAGTGTCCGAGCTGACCGATTTGGGGGTTGAGGTGCATTTCTTCACCGGCAACCACGACCTTTGGTGCGGCGATTATCTGGCCAAGGAGTGTGGCGTCATCATCCATCGCGAACCGCTTACAACCGAAATCTATGGAAAAGAATTTTATCTTGCCCACGGTGATGGTTTGGGCGACCCCGACAAGAAGTTCAAACTGCTTCGCTCCATGTTTCACAGCCGCACGCTTCAAGTACTTTTCTCGGCTTTGCATCCGCGTTGGAGCATGGAGCTGGGGCTGAACTGGGCCAAGCACAGCCGCATGAAGCGCATAGACGGGAAGGAGCCCGAATACATGGGAGAAAACAATGAATATCTGGTGCTATATACCAAAGAATACCTGAAAAGCCATCCCACCATCAACTACTTCCTGTATGGGCATCGCCACATCGAACTCGATTTGATGTTGAGCGCCACAGCCCGTGTACTGATTCTCGGCGATTGGATAAACTATTTCTCGTATGCCGTTTTTGACGGTGAAAACCTTTTCCTCGAAGAGTTTGTGGAGGGAGAGACAAAGCTGTAATCCGGCAGCTTGCTTTTACCGGCTTATATTATAAATATTGAAAAGACGGAGACACGGAGACTTTATTTATCCATAAGGATTCCAAGTCTCTGCGCCTCAGTCTTTCCCCATACCCGATTTCCGGTTACTTGTATCCGCCGGCTTTGGCTATGCGCTTCGGAATCTCCGTGTTGTCCATCTTACCCATGAACAAGTTGGAACCTGCACCTATCGCATATACAGGCACGTATCCGGCTGTGTGGTTGCCACTTGTCCATCCCACCATTGCAATCTGGCTCATCACTTTACGGGCTGCGGCGGCAAGCGGTTCGGTCTTGGAGTAAAGGCTCTGCTCGAACACTACATGCTTCTTCACGAAAGACTCCTCATATTCATCGCGTAGCATCTTCTCCTGTGCCCACGTCAACGGCAGCTCTTTCCAGAATCCCATTTTCTTGGTGAGCAGGGATTTCACCTCTTCCCAACCGACGGGACGGTTCATCTTGCGCAAGTCGGTGATGGAACGCGACAATACTTCTTGCGATTCCTTCTGGTTGGCCAGCGACTTCAGTTGCAATTCATACTTGGCAGTGCCCAAACCCAGTCCGCCGGTTTCGTGGTCGGCCGTAATCACAATCAGCGTTTCTTTGGGATGCTTCTTGTAGAAATCGTAAGCCACTCTGACGGCATTGTCCATGTCCACTACCTCGTTGAAGGTCGTGGCGGGGTCGTTGCTGTGGCAAGCCCAGTCTATTTTTCCGCCTTCAACCATCAGGAAGAAACCTTTGTCTTTGCCTTTGGTCAGGAAAGAGATGGCGCTTTCGGTAATCTCGGCCAAGGTCAGGTCTCCCTCTTTGCGGTCGATGGCATAGGGCAAACAAGAGGGTTCGGCGCCCTCTTTCTGGATAAGTATCATTTTATCGGCTTGGGCTGCTTTGGACTTATATTCATCAAGCCCTCTGGCAATGGTATAGCCGTTTTCCTCAAAAATAGGGAAGATGCTCGGAGCTTCTTTCTTGTCGGCCGTTGTGGTGGGCTTCAGGAAACCGCCGCCTGCATAGAAGTCGAAGCCGGCCTTGGGCAGGTCGAGGGCTATCTCATAATACATGCTGCGGTTGGGCTGATGGGCGTAGAATGCGGCCGGAGTGGCATGGTCCACACTGACGCTGGTTGTAACGCCTACTTTTCTGCCGGCCTTCTTGGCCTTTTCGGCCACGGTTTGCAGAACGCTCTTGTCATCGTCCAGGCCGATGGCGCCGTTGTAAGTTTTCTCTCCGGTAGAGAGCGCTGTTCCGGCGGCAGAAGAGTCTGTCACTGAGTTGGTGGCCGAGAAAGTCGTAACAACGCCGGATACCGGGAATGTGGTGAACAACAAAGGCTTTATGCCGATACGTCCTTCCTGTTCGGCCAAATACATTTCCGTTCCGTTTACTTGGTTTACTCCCATTCCGTCACCAATGAAATAGAATACATACTTTGCCTGCTGGGCATAGGTCATGCCGCTTGTCAACAGTGCAAAAAGCAATACATACATCAATCGTCTCATAAAATATATTTATTTAAAGTTACACGAAAGCGAGCCGACGTTTTAGAATCCGCTTCTTTACACGAAATTCGCCTTTTGCTTTCCGGCTCTCGTTTCAGAGCCGAAAAAGAAGGTAAAAGAATGCCGGATGATATTTAGACAGACTCTAAGTAGCAAAGGTAGGTATTTTAAATTTCTTAGAAAACAGTTTGCCTCTATAAAATGCCATAAAAGGCTTGATTTGCTAATCGGCGTGTGTTTTTTATCTTTTATTGACCGGTTCTGCTAAACGGTTGATACTCCCGGCTCGTATATTGTCTTTGTTATTCTGCAATCTCTGTTCGGGCTGTGCGGACATATGTTCGCACGGCGCGGATATTTGTCCGCAGGTTGCGGATTTGTGTTCGCACGGCGCGAACAGAGATTGGTATTGGCTGAGAACAGGTTTGTTCTTTGCTTCGCATGATTTTTCTTTATGGAATCACGATGTCTTTTCTTCAAACAAAAAGCCTACTCCTTATAAAGCCGGACCTCCGCAGTCCGGCTTTATAAAGGGTAGGCACATATGTTAAGAGATACCTCTTGAGTATTCTGTCGGAATCACTTGTTCCGCATTACTTCTGCAAAATAGTCATCGTATCGGACGCAATCATCAGTTCTTCGTCGGTTGGGATTACCACTACCTTGACTTTGGAATCGTCGGTAGAGATTACCTTCTCCTCGCCACGAACCTTATTCCTCTCGGCATCCAGCTTTATGCCCATGAATTCCAGGCCTTCGCATGCTCCCCAACGGGCAGTGGCCTGATTCTCACCCACTCCGCCGGTGAATGCGATGATATCTGCACCGCCCAATGCTGCCGCATAGGCACCGATGTATTTCTTGATGCGATAGAAGTACATATCTTCTGCCAGAATGGCTTTCGGGTTGCCGGCTGCTACGGCATTCTCCAAGTCGCGCATGTCGCTGGACTCGCCGAAGATGCCCAGCACACCGCTCTTCTTGTTCAAGAGGTTGGATATGCCGTTTGCATCCAAGCCCTCCTTTTCCATGATAAAGGACACGGCTCCTGCGTCGATGTCGCCGCTGCGTGTTCCCATCATCAGGCCTTCGAGCGGAGTCAGCCCCATGCTGGTATCTATGCACTTGCCGTCTTTGATGGCGCTGATGGAGGCGCCGTTACCGATGTGGCAGGTGATGATTTTCTTTCCTTGCGGCTCTACTCCCAGAAACTCGCAGACACGTTGCGATACATAACGGTGGGATGTGCCGTGGAAGCCGTAACGACGTACGCCGTATTTCTCGTAGAGTTCATAGGGAACGGCATATAGGTAGGCATGTCTCGGCATTGTTTGGTGGAAAGCCGTATCGAATACGCCGATTTGCGGAACATTGGGCAAGATGGCCGATATGGCGTTCACACCTTTCAAGTTGGCGGGATTGTGAAGGGGGGCCAAGTCGTTGCAAGCCGTGAAGGCCGCCAGAACTTCAGGTGTCAGTCGCACGGATTGGCTGAACTTTTCGCCTCCATGCACCATGCGGTGACCTACGGCATTGATTTCGTCCAATGACTTGATGGCCCCATATTCCGCATCGGTCAAGGTATTCAGGATGAATTCCACGCCCACGGTATGTTCGGGAATATCTTTCGTCAACACTTTCTTCTCACCACCGGGTAAGGTGAATTTCAGGAACGAGTCCTTTAAACCGATTTTTTCAATGCCTCCTTGTGCGATAACTTCTTTTTTGTCCATATCAAACATTTTGTACTTGATGGACGAACTACCGCAGTTCAATACTAAGATTTTCATATTGCTATGTTTAGATTAAAAGTTATTCAGCGTTCGTTTTGGCGGCAATAGCCTGATTGGCCGTGATGGCAATCATGCGGTAAACATCTTCGATGGAGCAACCGCGCGAGAGGTCGTTCACCGGACGGGCGATGCCTTGCAGAATAGGACCTACGGCATCGGCATGTCCCAAACGTTGTACCAGTTTATAAGAAATGTTCCCCACTTCAAGGCTCGGAACAATCAGCACATTGGCATTGCCGGCAATCTTTGAACCCGGCGCCTTGTTTGCGCCTACTTCGGGAACCAAAGCCGCATCTGCCTGCAACTCGCCGTCGATGGCCAGTTCCGGATCCATCTCTTTGGCAATCTTCAGGGCTTCCACCACCTTATCCACCACTTCGTGCTTGGCAGAACCTTTGGTTGAGAAGCTGAGCAAAGCCACTTGGGGATCCATGTCTACAACCGCCTTTGCCGTGCGTGCCGTGCAAACGGCAATCTGTGCCAACTGCTCGGCATCGGGCACCGGAGTCACAGCCACGTCGCCCATCACCAATATGCCGTTCTTGCCATATTCGGGAGCGTGTGTGAGCAACAGCATGGCACCTGAAACACACGTAATGCCGGGAGTGGTCTTGATAATCTGCAAAGCCGGGCGAAGTACGTCGCCGGTAGTATTGCGGGCACCTGCCAACTGACCGTCGGCATCGCCGTTCTTTATGATCAGGCAGCCCAGATAAAGCGGATTGAGAACCAGCTTGCGAGCCTCTTCGATAGTCATGCCTTTTTTCTTGCGAAGTTCGAACAGCAATTGTGCATATTCTTCTTTCTTGGGATGGTCTTCCGGATTGATGATGGTGGCTTTGTCTATATTTCCCAGTCCCCACTCTTGGGCACAAGCGTGTATTTCTTCCGGATTGCCCAGAAGAATCAGATCTGCGATACCGTCAGTCAGAATCTGGTTGGCGGCTTTCAAGGTACGTTCTTCCGTACCTTCAGGAAGAACAATGCGTTGGCGATCGGCTTTCGCACGTTCAAGAATTTCATTAATTAATCTTTGCATGATATTTATTGTGTATTATGAATAGGCTGCCCATACTTTTCACTTCGCAAAAGTACGCAATTTTGCAATATCAACATTGCAAATGCCTCTCTTTTTCAATGCTTGCTCTCAATTATTATAATATTTAACATTAAATAGTAAGGAAAGGAACGTGTGCGCACACAACATCTGTTGAAAACGTAAATTCCATAGGCAATCTGTATGATGCCTTAAAAAAAGAGAATTGTTGCAACAAGCAATACATAGAATACCTACCTTTGCAGCGTTTTTAAAACATACAACAATAATCTGCCGGTCGATTTAAGACCTTATTCTTATGATTCGTCAATGTGCCATCCTCTTTGGATGTTTAGCTTTGGGTGAGTTGGTTGTCTTCCTCACAGGCGTGAAGTTACCTTCCAGCATCATCGGTATGCTGCTGCTTACCTTGTTTTTGAAGTTGGGTTGGATAAAGTTGCACTGGGTGCAAGGCATGTCCGACTTCCTGGTTGCCAATCTGGGGTTTTTCTTTATACCGCCCGGAGTGGCCCTGATGCTCTATTTCGACATTATCGCCGCCGAATTCTGGCCGATAGTCGTAGCTTCATTGGTCAGTACTTTGTTGGTGATTGTCGTCACCGGATGGGTTCATCAATTAACACGTAAAATGAAATGAGTTTCTTAGAAAATAATTTTTTCCTGCTGGCCGTCACTTTCGGTGTGTTTTTCTTTGCCAAACTGCTGCAAAAGAAAACCGGTCTCATGCTGTTGAATCCTATTCTGTTGACAATCGCTATCCTTATTGTCTTATTGAAGTCGGCAAATATCAGCTATGCTACCTACAACGAGGGAGGGCAGTTGATAGAGTTTTGGCTGAAACCAGCCGTCGTTGCATTGGGGGTGCCTTTGTATCTTCAGTTGGAAACCATAAAGAAACAGTTGCTCCCCATCCTGTTGTCCCAATTGGCCGGATGCATCGTAGGTGTTGTTTCCGTGGTGCTGATAGCTAAACTGATGGGGGCTTCTGATGAAATCATCTATTCGCTGGCTCCTAAGTCGGTCACCACACCGATTGCCATGGAGGTCACCAAGTCGTTGGGGGGCATACCTTCATTGACTGCCGCAGTTGTGGTGTGTGTGGGGTTGCTGGGAGGAATATTGGGCTTCAAGACCATGAAGCTGACCCGTATAGGCAGCCCCATGGCTCAAGGTCTCTCGATGGGAGCCGCCGCTCATGCGGTGGGCACTTCTACCGCCATGGAAGTCAGCAGTAAATACGGTGCATTCGCCAGTCTGGGATTGACGCTGAACGGCATTTTCACGGCCTTATTCACACCTGCCATTCTGCGTTTGTTGGGTTTGCTCTAACAAAATCTACCAATCTTTGTTATTTCTAACAACTTCAATCAACTAAAACATTTATGATTTCATTTAAGGATATCGAATTAAGCGACAGGGAGCTTATCACCCGCTACACGCAGAACAGTCCGCGAAGAAACTGCGACCTTTCATTCTCCAACCTGTGCAGTTGGCGTTTTCTGTACAACACCCAATTTGCCATTCTGGATGGTTATCTGTTGTTGAAGTTTTGGGCCGAAGAGGAACTGGTATATATGATGCCGATAGGCAACGGCGATTTGAAAAAAGTGCTGGAGGCCTTGATAGAGGACGCCCATCAGGAAGGAAAGCCTTTCTGTTTGCTGGGCATTTGCTCCGGCATGTGTTCGGAGCTGGAAACTTTCATGCCCGGAAAATTCCAATTCACTGCCGACCGTGATTATGCTGACTATCTCTATCTCCGCACCGACCTCGCCACGCTCTCCGGAAAGAAGCTTCAAGCCAAGCGGAACCACGTCAACAAATTCAAGCGCACTTACAACTGCGAGTATACCCCTATCACACCCGACCGCATTCAGGAATGTCTGGAGCTGGAAGCCATCTGGTGCAAAGCCAACAATTGCGACCAGCATGAGGGGACAGGCAACGAACGCCGTGCATTGGTCTACGCGCTCCATCACTTTGATGAATTGGGACTGATGGGCGGTATCCTTCATGTGGATGGCAAGATTGTGGCCTTTACCTTCGGCATGCCCATTAATCAGGACACCTTTGGGGTGCACGTCGAGAAGGCAGATACAAGCATTGATGGGGCATACGCAATGATTAACCATGAATTTGCAAAACATATTCCCGAACAATATATCTATATCAACCGGGAAGAAGATTTGGGCATTGAAGGTTTGCGCAAGGCCAAGCTGTCTTACCAGCCTGCCATAATTCTGGATAAATACATGGCCTGCTTGAAAGGCGAACCGATGGAAGCGATAAAGTGGTAATAGATGCAATGGACCGGATGAAGCAGAAAATAAAGAATTTGTGGAGGCTGTGTTTCAATGACAGCGAGGAATTCGTAGAGATGTATTTCCGTTTGCGCTATCATAATGACGTCAATATTGCCATAGAAAGCGGGGAGGAAGTGATTGCCGCCCTGCAAATGTTGCCTTATCCGATGACGTTCGGGGGGAAAAAAATCAAAACATCTTATATTTCCGGAGCTTGTACGCATCCCGCCCATCGCAATCAGGGAACGATGGGCGCATTGTTGTCGCAAGCATTTATGCGTATGCTGGACGGTGGCGTTGCCTTATCTGCTTTGATTCCTGCAGAGCCTTGGTTGTTTGGCTATTATACCCGCTATGGTTATGCACCCGTGTTCAATTATAAAGCGAGTGATTTTGTGGTTGCGGACATTCCTGCTCCCAATCAAGGATATGCGCTGAAGATGGACGATCAATGTGAGGAAAAGGAATATGAATACCTGAACCGGAAATTAGGAGAACGCGCTTACTGCATCCAACATACAAGCAAAGACTTTCGTGTTATTCTTGCCGATTTGCGATTGGGGCAGGGACATGTCTGCACTTTGTTTGAAGAGGGGAGTGCCCGACAAAAAGATGACACAATGCAAGGAAAGGAGCGTATTGTTGCGCTGGCTGTCGTTTATCCGGCGGGTGGAAACAAATGGCGCATAGGAGAAATTGTGTCGGACAGCTCTGAGACACGCTCCTTGCTGCTTCAAAACATTTGCCGTGAATTGAATGTTCCTTCTGTCGAGGTGCTTGCTCCTCTTGCTGCCGGTGAAGCCGGTTTGCCTTTAGGAATGGCGCGTGTCATCGATGCTAAGGACATGCTGGACCTCTATGCGGCCATCCATCCCGAAGAGGAGACCTGCATCTGCCTCACCGACGAACAGATACGCGGGAACAACGGCTGCTACCACTTGAGTGGCGGTAAATGTATGAAAAGTGCCAAGTGTCTGCCCGGCAGACACTTGGCACTCACAATCGGTGAACTCACCGCAAAAATATTCGAAACATCAAGCCCCTATATGAGCCTGATGCTGAACTGACGTTATAATCCGCTGAAGTCCACTCCCTCGAATACCAATGACGGTATACGCCAGGAAGAAGAGAGGCGAGGGTCATTGCCTACAGCCACCAAAGAAGACCAGAGGGTAATCATATTGCCTGTCACGTTCATCTCGTTGACCGGTTGAACCAACTTGCCGTTCTCAATCAGGAACCCCTCGATACCGTACGAAAAGTCTCCGGTACTTTTGTTGCTGTTGCCGCCGTTGAATCCGGTAACCAATATGCCCTTTTGCACATCTGCCACCAGACCGTCCAAGTCTTTGTTCCCCGGTTGCAGTATCAGCAGAGAAGGTGAACTGATGGTTGGCTCCACACCCATTTTCTTGGAGTTATACGTGTCGATGAAATAGGTCTTCAATGTCCCGTTTTCAAATATCGGACGGCGTTCGGTTGCCACGCCTTCATTATCGAAGTAACGGGCGCCACGGACTCCGATGAGATGAGGCTCATCCATTAGATTCAGCTTGTCGGAGCCGACTTTCGTATTCAGCTTGTTCAGCAGGAACGAACTCTTTTGCTGGAGAGCGGAGCCATACAACGCACTCAACAATGGGCTGAGCAATTGACCGGCATTCATCGGATCGACTACCATGGTATACTTGCCCGAAGCGGCTTTACGCTGTCCCATTTTCTTCAATACACGTTCCAAGGCTTTTGTCCCGATACCCGACTTTTTCAGTTTGTCATAAAACATTGCCGAGTCGTACCAATAAGAAGAAGGACGTGCTTCCCCTTCGCCTTTCACTGCCACATCGGCCGATACCGAGAACCAAGTGGACTTGGATTCGCCTTCAAAACCGTTACTTGTCAGACGATAGGAAGCCTCTTCGCCATCGCTGTAAGAACTGCCTACCGATATGATGCGCTCATCTTTTCCTAAGACCTCTTCGGCTGCGGCACGGGCAATAGCCACCTTGTCGTCGGGATTCAGGTTGTAGAACTTATCGTCGAACAGTTGCAAATCGGGCTTTCCGCCTTTATAATAGCGGGAGGAGTCGGGCAATACGCGCGCTTCGTCTTCTGCCAGATAGCGTGTGGATTCGATGCCATTCCTGATGAAACTTTCCAATTCCTTTTTATCCAGACGGTTGGTGGAATAAGAACCGTATTTCCCGTCTACATACAAGCTGATGCTCAAGCCGCTTTCGGAAGCCTGTTGCAATTTATCCATCTTGGCGTCACGCAATTCGAACGATGCATTGGAGTTGGAATACAGCACCAACTTGGCTGCCTGACAACCATTTTTCAGGGCATAATCCATTGCCCATTGTGCCAATTTCTTATTATTATCCGTAATCATTTCGTTTAATTTTCAGTTTTCCATTTTGTTAGCTTTCTCCTCCTACCGTCAGTTTGCTGACCAATGCCGACGGCATGCCGCAGGTCACCGGACAAGACTGTCCGTCTTTGCCGCAGGTCCATGTGCCGTTGTCTATCTTGTCGTTGTTGGCCACCATGGTGATGTCTGCCAACGCTTTCGGTCCGTTGCCGATGATATTGATGTCCTTGATGGGCTGTGTCAGTTTGCCGTCTTCAATCAGATAACCGGATTTCACGAAGAAAGTAAAGTCGCCGGCACCGATCTGTACCTGTCCGTTGGTGAAGTTGTCTACAAAGATGCCGTTCTTCACGGTAGAAATGATGTCCTCCTCCTTCATATTGCCGGCTTCCATATAGGTGGCGCGCATACGGGGAATAGGCATATTGCGGAATGTGTCGCGACGGCCGTTCCCGGTAGGCGCCACGCCATAATGTTTGGCGCTGATGCGGTCGTGCAGGTAACTGGTCAGCACGCCTTCTTTCACGATATAAGTCTTTTGTCCTTCCACACCCTCATCGTCGAAGTTTACGGAGCCTCGGTTGAAGGGAATGGTACCGTCATCTACCACGTTGATGTGCTCGTCGCAAATCTTCTTGCCGAAGAGGTCGCAGAAGATGGAGGTGCGCTTGCGGTTGAAGTCGGCTTCGAAAGCATGTCCGATGGCTTCGTGCAGCAGGATGCCCGAACCTCCTGCGCCCATAACCACGGGCATTTCGCCACCTTTGGGCTTGATGGCCTTGAACAGGATGGAAGTGTTGTCTACCGCTTCGCGTGCAAGAACTTCAACGATATCGTCTGTCATGAATTCAAACCCTTTGCGGTAGGAACGGCTGGCATAGCCATTCTCCATCTTTCCGTTTTCTTCCATGATGCAGACTGCCACGAACGAAACCATGGGGCGGTAGTCATAGTAACTCACACCCTCGGAATTGCAGAACAGCACGTGCGAAGTGTTGTCGGTGAGGTAGGCCTGCACCTTGCTTACACGTTTGTCCAAAGAGAAAATCTTCTCGTTCAGTTTTTCCAAGTAAGGAATTTTTGTCTTTACGCTCACGTCTTCCCACGATTCGTTAACGGCATAGCGGCTTTTGGCTATTGTCTTCTCCGTCAGTGCCATCGTTTTGCCGGCCTTGCCGGACGACGCGATGCGGGCGGCTGTACGGGCGGCACGCAACATTTCGTCTAACGTGACGCCTTCCACATAAGCGTACCCGGTTTGGTCTCCTGCCAAAACACGCACCCCCATGCCGAAGTCGATGTTGGCTCCGCAATTGTTTACCTTGCCGTCCTTCAGACTTACATTGTTGTTGAATGTGTGTTCAAAATAGAGATCGGCATAGTCGCCGCCTTTTTCCAATGCGGCAGCAAGCACTTTCCTTACATCGGCTTCTGTTACGCCGAAATGATTCATTGCCGCAGCAACGGCAGATTTGTCATCTGCTCCTCCCAATGCCTTCCGTACGGATGCAGGCATAGCCAACGACGGTACTGCCAGCGAGCCTAATGCCGCCAGACTTCCCGTCCTTAAAAAATTTCGTCTATCCATCTTTTTTCTATAAATTGGTTATAAGAAACTGTTTCTTTTTTTTCTTTCTTCGGGCCGTCGGTCAATTCTCCTTTGTCAACAGGCTTTCAAGCTCTTCTGCGTTCAGGCACAGGTAGAACTGCCCTTTGTATGCCACGGAGATGGCGCCGGTTTCTTCCGATACGATGATTGCGTGTGCGTCCGAGGCTTGGGCGATTCCCATTGCGGCTCTATGGCGTAAGCCCAATTCTTTGGGAATATCCAGGTTGTGCGATACCGGCAGGATACAGCCTGCTGCTTTGATGCGCTTCTTGCTGATTACCATGGCTCCATCGTGCAGCGGACTGTTCTTGAAAAAGATATTTTCTATCAGACGCTGGTTGATGTCGGCATTGATAACCTCGCCCGTGCGCACCACGTCGTCCAAAGGCATGTTGTGCTCCATGACAATCAAGGCGCCTACTTTTTGCTTTCCCATGCTGATGCATGCCATTACTATCGGCATGATATCTTCATGCTCCAACAATTCTTTCTTGTTGCCGGTGAAGAAACGTACCAATGCGCTGGCATGTTGGTGCGAGCCGAGCGTAAGCAGAAAACGTCGTATCTCTTCCTGAAACAAGATGATGAGTGCCAATACACCCACACTGACCAATTTGTCGAAGATAGAGCCAAGCAGCTTCATTTCCAGCACTTGGGATACTACCAGCCATATCAGGATAAATACCAGAATGCCGGTAAACACATTGATAGAACCAGAGGCCTTCATCAGTTTGTACGTATAGTACAACATGAGCGCCACCAGCAGTATGTCAATGAAATCTTTTATGCCAAATTCTATAAACACAAGCTATCTATAATTTATGATTCGTATTTTTTCTCATAGCCTCCACTATTTTTACGGTCTCCACGGCTTCCTTCACGTCGTGAACCCGGATGATGTCGGCTCCTTTCAGCAAGCATATCGTATCGATCACTGTGGTGCCGTTCAGGGCTTCTTGCGGCGTGTTGCCCAGCAGACGGTATATCATCGACTTGCGAGACACTCCTACGAGCAAAGGTAATTCGAAGATGCGGAACTCTTCCAAATGTGCCAGTAATTCGTAGTTGTGCTCCAACGTTTTCCCGAAACCGAATCCGGGATCGAGGATGATATCTTTCACGCCGAGGTCGCGCAATTGCTGAACTTTACGGGCGAAATATTGAAACACTTCCTTCAGCAGATTGTCATAATGCGGATGTTGCTGCATGTTCTGCGGGGTGCCCTGCATGTGCATCATTATATAAGGTACGTTCAGTTCGGCCACTGTGCGGAACATGCCGGCGTCCATCTCTCCGGCTGCAATGTCGTTGATGATGGCCACTCCGTATTCTTCCACGCACATGCGAGCCACGTCGGCACGAAAAGTGTCGACTGACACCACGGCATCCGGACACGTCTTGCGCAGTACGGTGAGGCCTAAGCGCAGGCGTTCCATCTCTTCGCGGACAGAAACGTCGGCGGCATCCGGACGGGAAGAGTAGGCGCCGATGTCGATGATTCCGGCGCCATCCTTCAGGATTTGTTCTGCGCGGCAAGCTATTTCCTTCTCCGTCTGCATGCGGCTGCCGGAATAAAAAGAGTCGGGAGTTACGTTCAATATCCCCATGACGCAAGGGGCAGATAAGTCCATTAGTCGGCCGTTGATGTTTATATAATAGGGTTTCAAGGCTTCCATAAGCGGTTTTTCTGTTACATTTCTGCAAATGTAAACAAAAAAGTTGTAGTTGGTGCATGTCGGTAATCATAAAATGAGGAATGCTGCACGGAATGTGTTCCGATTCCTTTTCTTTGTTCGAGGATAAAGTCATATCTTTGCCCTCCGTTTTTAAAGGGGCGTTCGGGTGTGCTGCATACCCGGACTGACTTTGTGCACAAAAGAAAAATATGACCTTGTTATGACTTTGATACGTTTCTCTCTGTTTGCCCTCCTTTTGGGCTTGGCGGCTTGTTCCGACCCCGCCTATGATGTGTTGCTGGATTATGAAAAATCGCTTTGCCGTGCCGACTCGCTGGTGCAGGCAGGTGTTGCCGATAGTACGCAGACAGCCGAAATGCTTTCCGAACTGCACCGCGAGTACAGCCGGGCAAAAGAGCTCTCCGATGGAAAACGTGTGCGCATGCAGCCTGCCGACAAGCGGAAACAGTTTCTGTGGGGAGCGTTCAGTGCCCTGATGTTCGGTTTGAACATCTGGTTTTCCATTCGCGACATCAAGTTCCGCGACGACCGCAAGCACCGCCGCTATTTGGTGGATTTGAGCGAAAACGAACAACGCCTGCGCAACAACGAGCGCGAACGTGAAGAACTGAAGGCGTGTCTGGAGGAGATGTCCCTGACCGAAGCGGAGCGTGAAGAGGTGCACCGTTCGCTCACGAACCTCATGGCACACGGTAACCGCCTGCATGAGGAAAACGAATCGCTCCGCACCCGCCTCAAGGAGTACGAGAAACGCCCTGTGCCCCGCGAATTGGAATTGCTCAAGAAAGAGGGCGAGCGTGCCCGGCACCTGAATGAGCAGGTGCAGGTTCTCTCTTCTGCTTTGGTGGAGGGCGATGAAGTGGTGGAACAGCTGCGCTGCCATCCCAGATTCCTTACGGACGATGATTGGGAGTATTTACAGAAACTTGCAGACCGGGTGTACGATAACTTCATCGGACGGTTTTCTCAGCACTTCCCTCAACTTACGCCTGCCCACCGCCAGCTTTGCCTGCTCATCCGCTTGCGTTTTAGCAATGCGCAGATTGCCGCGTTCACTGCCGTATCTCCCTCCTCGGTGTCTCAACAGAAATTCCGGCTGAAGAAACGGCTGATGGAGGCAGACGAAGCGTTATTCGCCAACGGGGAGACGATAGATGCCGTAATTGAACGCTACTGAAGCTTATAGAGACTTCTCCTTTATTAATATGTACCGGTTAAAGCTTGTTTGCTTTCTGTAAAAAGCAAAATGTGTCTGTTTTTGCTTTCTGCTCTAAACAAAAAACGGGAGCTTTTGCTTGTTTGTCCGAGCAAATGAGTATATTTGTCATCTAATCTTCTTATTATTATGGATAGTCTGTTTATTAAACAAGAAAGATTGCTGGCACAGACAAGTACCCAAATTGTGCGGGAGCTAATGAATAAGATTCATTGGGACAATCGATTGATTGCTATCAGAGGCTCCAGAGGGGTGGGGAAAACTACATTAATGCTGCAATACATCAAGCTCAATTATCAGTCGGGCAGTCGTGAGGCGCTTTACTGTACGTTGGATAGCATCTATTTCACAAACCATACTTTGCTGGACCTTATAGAGCGGTTTTATTTGCAGGGGGGCAAGCGGTTGTTCCTAGACGAAGTGCATAAATATCCCTCATGGAGCAAGGAGTTGAAAGAGGCTTACGATTTATACCCCTCTTTGCAGATAACCTTTAGCGGTTCTTCTTTACTCAATATCCTGAATGGTGATGCCGACCTTTCCAGACGTTGCCTGCCTTACGATATGTACGGCTTGTCGTTTAGGGAGTTCCTGATGTTCTACAAAGATATTCGTATGCCTGTTTGTTCTTTGACGGAGGTCTTGGAGAATGCGGGTGAGATTTGTCGGGAGATGAACGAGAAGTGTCGCCCTATACAGATGTTCGATGAGTATCTGCACGAAGGGTATTATCCTTTCTTTACGGGAAACAGAGAAGATTATTACATTAATATCGAGAATGTGGTCAACCTCATATTGGAACAGGAAATGCCACTGTTGTGCGGTGTAGATCCTGCCTATATCAGAAAACTTAAAGCGTTGTTGGGCGTTCTGGCGGTTTCTGTTCCCTATGAGGTGGATATCTCTAAACTGGCAGGGTTAATCGGG
Organism: Prevotella heparinolytica; assembly: GCF_002998535.1. Lineage (NCBI taxonomy): Bacteria > Pseudomonadati > Bacteroidota > Bacteroidia > Bacteroidales > Prevotellaceae > Prevotella > Prevotella heparinolytica. Next base: position 2,764,419 of record NZ_CP027234.1, read on the forward strand.
CTTACCCGTAATTCAGTGATCGCCTATTTGCAAAATCTGGATAAGGCGGAATTGCTGACATTGCTTTATTCTGACAGCATGTCTGTCAGGAAGATGCAGAAACCTGATAAGGTTTATCTTCAAAACCCCAATTTGCTTTATGCCATTGCTTCAACTCCCGTGCAGATTGGTACGGTAAGAGAAACTTTTGTCGTCAGTCAGCTTGTCGTGAATCATGAGGTGGAGTATGGGAAGATGAAAGGCGATTTTGTTGTAGACCATACCTATATTTTTGAAGTAGGCGGTACTGATAAAAACTTTAAGCAAATAGCCGGTTTGCCGAACTCTTTTGTGCTTGCCGATAATATTGAGTTTTCCACAGGCAGCAAACTTCCGCTGTGGATTGTGGGACTGACTTATTGATTGGACTTTTTATTTTTGCAGCTTTTATGAATATCGGTTTTACTCATCATTATACCATTATTGTGATTACAAATCAAATCACTTATCCTGAAGCTATTCCATATCTTTTATTTTAAGACTTGAATATTGTTCATGTACTTTCATTGTATATAAGTATTTAGGTATGTTGAAGAATAAAGTGACTGATCGAGACGGATGTTGTAGGGCGTTTTACTTTTCTATTGATATTTCTCAACAAAAAAGTAAACGGTGAACTATCTTTTTCAGGCCTTCTTTGCAGCTAATGCAGGCAGGGTCTTATATTGAGGGTATCTAAGTAGTATACTTAGGGGGGGCTAAGTCCTATACTTAGGGTACCTAAGTCGTATACTTAGATACTCCCTCGTCAGAAGGTATTCTGGCAGGGGTGTCTACATAGGTGGCTGATGGTTAGGATAAAGAGAGAAAATGCTTGGAAATTATCTTACAATAATCTTGGATTATTGTAAGATAGGATGTGTCATGAATTGAAAAAATGATGATTGTTTCCTAATATAAGCCACTGATTCATGTTACTATATATTTTCAAGAAACTCTAATCTCTACTATTATAAATGGAAGGTTTAAATATCGTAGCTGTTTTATAACCGCATGAAGACATTCCTTTTTACATGGGAAACAAGAAATATCTTTTTTTCTCTACCTTTCTCACAAAAAAAAGAATATAAAATATTGATTATTATAAAATTTCGCTATTTTTGCATCAACTCTTACACGCCAATCCTTTTTTAGATGGTGCGGCTGGTAGAGCATTATACATACAGGCGTTTACTGAACGCTTTAGTTTTGGCAATGTAAGAATCTCGCAAATTCAAACTGTTCGTCAAAGACAAAGCAACGTGAACGCCCCTTGGGATGTTTTATATATAGCCCAAACTGTATTTATCATTAATGATGATTCAAGACAGTCAGGGGTGAATTATATAAATAAACATCGGCGTGGGGCTTTCGACGTTGCTCGTTTCGACGAACAGGGCAATGCGAGAGCCTTTACATTGTGGAACGGGCAACAGGACTGGCTCCACGTTTTTATGTATAAGTCAAAAATTGAAAGACAACCATGACAGCAATGGAGCCGGCTGGCATAAGCAGAAAGAATTAACCGGCATGCTGGATCTAATATACTACAATCCTTATCGCCTTTTAGGCATATATTCCAATTCATCCACAAAAGAGCGGGTAGCCAATCATAATAGGTTAAAAGCTTTTCTGAAAGTAGAGAGAGAGGTTTCATTTGAATTGGATTTTCCCATGTTGCTTCCCACAATTATCCGTTCAGTAGAAACTGTTGCTGATGCAGAAGCCAAACTGACATTACCTAATGAGCAACTTTGGTATGCACAGTTCTGGTTTATAAAGGCAACTCCTTTGGATGATATTGCCATGAATCATCTGGTCGCAGGTGATGTAGATGGGGCAATAGCCATATGGCAGAAAAAGGATAGCGCTTCATCTTTGCAGAATCGGATAGTCTGTGCGCTGATACAAGATAATTACACGGTGGCTTTATCTTGTGCGGAAAAGCTATACTCTTTGTATGCCGAGGAATTTGTGAATTCCGTTTTGGGAGAGCAACATACGGTGGACATAGAAAAAATAGAGTTTTGTTTTCTTGATGAACTTTGTTCCGCAATAGGAGCAAAAGAAATTCTTCCCTTTCTGCAAAATAATGATTGGAAACGATATGTAGGCGACAAAACGATTAAGCCATTGATTGAAACTTTGCAGATGGCAATTGATACAGCAAAGGCATCTAGAGGACAGGGAATCACTGCGCGTTATAATGCTGGGGCTAAATTAATGCAAGAAACCGAAACTATACTTACGCAACTTAGAACATTACTTCCCGTTACGGATTTGCAATATCAAATGATTGCTGATAAACTTGGATTGGAAATTCTTCAATGCGGTATTGATTTTTATAATGCATCGGAAGCTGCCGACGCAGCCCATAAGGCAATGAAACTCCAATCATACGCATTATCCATAGTCGTTGGGAAGATGGCAAAAGACCGTTGTGAGGAAAATGTGGATATACTGCAAAAGATTATAGATAATCTTCCTCCTCAGGAGGTGTTTGCAGAAGATAAGGCTATAAAAGAAGAATTGCGAGCATTCTGTAAATTATCCAATAGAATTAAGCATGCTGTAGCATTATTGGAAAAAACCAAACCTCATCTACAATCTATAAAAGAAAAACTAGGTGTAGGCAATTCTTATTATTTGAAAATATCAACGCAAGTGGTTGGAAATGCTTTGCATGATATAATCGAAGAAGTAAATGCTGTGCAAAGCGGTGGAACCATTGATATAGGAGGAAAGCAGATTCCTATTTCTATGTCGCTTGATAGGGATGCCAAAATAAAACAAATCAAGGCAACGTTAAAAGAGGCTTGGAGCGCACTAAAAATAATAGACACATTCGATATGGAGTCGAGTTTCAAGACAAAAAGATATAATCAGAACCGTTCTATACTTAAAAAAATGTGTAAACAGTTGGGGGTGTCTACAACTACAGACGTACCATATTTTTCACCTCCATCTTCAAGTGTGACAACACGTCCACCCAAAACTCAAACCTCGTCTTCTGCTGATAAACAAACAGGTAGTACATCAAACAGTTCTGATGATTCAGGGTGCATTATTGGTATTGTATGCTTTGTGATTGGTGCCATAATTGGTGGTGCTGTAGCAGAAGTGGGAGGTATGGTTTTGGGGGGATTAGTAGCATTAGCGGTTTATGGAGGAGTTAAAGATTGGTGATAAAAATTATTGATTAAATTGATTCTGTAATTATGAGAAAAATAATATTTAGCATATTTACTATGTGTTGTTTGTCTGCAACAGTAACTGGTCAAACAAGAACCAATGAGGTTCCTGTAATGGAGAGAAGTCTAAACGCTATTCAATTAAAGCAGACAGAATTCGATAAAACGTTGCGGAAACTATCAATAGTTGCAAATAAAAATAAACATGATATTGCGACTTTGGAAAAACGCAATGCTGAATTATACGAAAGAATAGATAGTCTGAAAATAAATTGTGATAGTCTAAAGAAAGTACAGGCAGCAGACCGCACTATTATTCATGGTGAAATAAAAGAGACTAACAATACGTTGGCCTCAAATCAGTCTGTTATAGAGAGCCGCACTCTTTGGGGCGGACTAATCGCAGTAGTTATACTACTTGTTTCATTGGCGATTTCCTATTATCTTACAATACGCATTAAACAAGGTACTTTCTCTATTGATGAGGTTCGCAAAGCACAAGATACTTTGCAAGCTGCTCACGTAAAGATGCAGGAAGAGTCTGTTAGATTGGACAATAAACTAATAGAACTGTTTGAAAGACAAATGCCGTCTGCTATAAGTACAGCAAGTGCGCAAATAGATCACTCTTTGGCCTTGAAAGTAGCAGATGAAATAGTGAGGATAGAAATGAATTTGTTGCGAATGGATCCTTCTGTAAAAGGTTATAAGCAACTGTCAAAGGCTGTTCAGCGGATAAAGGATAATTTCAATGCCAACGGTTATGAGATTGTAGATATGCTGGGTAAGTCATACGTCGCAGGAATGAAGGCTGCAGTGACATTCGTGATAGATGAAAACCTTGAACCCGGTCAACAAATTGTAACAAAGATCATAAAGCCACAGATAAACTATCAACAGCAAATGATACAGGCTGCCCAGATAGAAGTCAGCCAGTCGGAATAAACAAAAAACATCATAAATTATGGCAAGAATAAAAATAGACTATGGCATTGACCTCGGAACAACAAATTCTGCGATATGCCGTATGGAAAAAGGAGAACCGGTTGTGATAAAAACCGATGTACTGAAAGACACGATGCCATCATGTGTTTCATTTACTAAACGTAAAAGTGTAAAAGCTGGTGATTCGGCTTTCAATGATATGAAAAGTGATAAACGCCGTGCATCAAAGGCGGGTAAGAAGGGCTTTTCCAATGCTTACGTGGAGTTTAAACGTACAATGGCTACGGATACCCGCTATCACAGCTCTTTCATGGAAAGAGATTATTCATCAGAAGAACTGTCGGCAGAGGTCTTGAAAACTCTGAAATCCTTTGTGACAGATGAAAGCTTTTCTTCTGTGGTTATTACTGTTCCTGCGAAATTCACGGTAAATCAAAAAACCGCTACTATGGAAGCTGCACAGCTGGCAGGATTTCGGCGATGTGAACTCTTGCAAGAACCTATTGCTGCCGCTATGGCCTATGGCTTGACCGCAGAGAGTAAAAACGGAATATGGTTGGTTTTTGATTTCGGTGGAGGTACATTCGATGCGGCACTTCTGAAAGTAGAAGATGGTATTATGCAGGTTTTTGATACGGAGGGAGACAACTATTTGGGAGGTAAGAATCTTGACTATGCTATAGTGGATAATATCATCATGCCTTATCTGGTGGAAAACTTCAATCTTAGTTCTACGCTTGCAGATGCGGACAAAAAGGAAGTTTTGCGCGATGCTATGAAGACATACGCGGAAGAAGTTAAGAATCAGCTTTCATTTAAAGAAAAAGAAGATATCCTATCCAATCTTGGAGAACTGGGCGAAGATGAGGACGGAGAAGAAATAGAACTTGACCTCACTGTGACACAAGAAACTTTGTTTAATGTGATACGGCCTTATTTTCAAAAGACGGTCGATATTTGCAAAAATTTGTTGCAGAGAAATCATTTGTCCGGTAGTCAAATCAACAAACTTATATTGGTCGGCGGCCCTACTTATAGTCCACTCATTCGTCAAATGCTGAAAGAGCAAATCACGCAAAATGTAGATACGAGCATTGACCCTATGACAGCAGTTGCCACAGGTGCTGCACTTTATGCTTCCACAATGGATGCGGAGGTAAATCTGGAAGATATTGAATTGGGGACGATTAGTTTTGATATAGGTTATGAATCAACATCTGTAGAAACGACAGAATGGGTAAGTGTCAAGTTGGTGGATAATTCTCGATTGCCAAAGGTTTGGGTGGAGCTTGTGCGTAGTGACAAATCATGGTCAAGTGGGAAAGTTGAAGTAGGTACTATCGGAAATATAATTGAAGCTAATCTTTTGGAGTCTAAGGCCAATTCATTCAATGTGGTGGCATACGATGAAAAAGGAAATATCCTGCCATGTTTCCCATCGGAATTCACCATTATTCAAGGAACAAAAGTCGGAGCTGCTCCCTTGCCCTATAATATAGGTATTGCAACATGGAGTGTTGTGAAGAAACGTGGAGTGTTCCGTATGGCAAAAGGGTTGGAAAAAAATAAGCCTGTTCCGGCAACAGGAGTGATTAATGATTTGAAGACAACAAGTCAACTGCGACCGGGTGTTGAAAGCGATAAACTTACAATTCCCGTTTATCAAGTAGATGACTTTTCCGGAGCGGAAGGGCGTTCAGCTTCTTTGTACGAATATGTAGCGGATGTTGTTATAACAGGTGATGATATAGAAACTCTCATTTCTGCAGATAGTTCCGTGGATGTGACATTGAAAGTAGATACATCAGAACAAATGACTTTAGAGGTGCACTTCCTCGCTTCTGACATCACAGTAGAGAAGAAACTTGATACAAGCAAGAAACAATCTGTGGAAGATGCAGAGTATATTATCAGAAAACAATTGATAGAAGCGCAGCAAAGTATTGACCGCTTGGAAGAAGCTAATATCTCGACCGCGACAATTCAAGAAGATTTTGACAGGGTGAAAGAAGAAGCGAAGAATAGTTCTGAAAAGAAGGCTGTGTTACAGCACTTGAAAGAGGTACTTAGGAAGATAGAAAGCCTTGATGAGAGTACCGAGTGGCAGAGATTGGAAACAGAACTTCGTGATGAGTTTGACCGGCTTGAAAAAGCACAGAATAATCTTGGTAATGAAAAAACAGCACAACTCGTTGAACAATTGCGTACGCAAACAGACCAAGTGATACGTAGTAGAGATGTCCGTATAGGGCGTGAAATATTGGAGCAGATAAACGGCCTGTTTGTTCATTTAACTCTGGTTTATCAGTGTATGGGACTGATTCGGGATTGTTATGAGCGTTTCAGTGTAATACGCTGGAGAGATGTAGCTCGTGCTCGTCAATTGCTTAATCAAGGTTTAGAAGAAATCAACAATCAGCCTACAGTCGAGAGGCTCCATCCGATAGCTTGCAGTCTTATAGAATTGATGCCGGATGATGAAGCAGAGAATGCTGGAGGATTATTAAAAGGTTGAGTAGCAATAGGTAGAATGATTAATTGATATTTATAAGTCATGATTTTCAACAAAAACGATAGAGTCGCTTCATATACTGTAGCATTCCCGCATAAGCAAAGTTCTTATGCGGAAACTTATCGTGTGAAAGATGCGGCTGGCAAGACTCGTTTTCTGAAACTTATCAGTTATGGTAGGCTAAATCGTGGACAAATAGACGATAACGGTTGCGTTGTTGAAATAGAGATTACCAAACAATTGAGCCATCCGAATCTGTGCAAATACATAGATTCAGGAAACTTAATGTTGAATGGTGGGCAATATGCATTTCTTGTTACGGAATACGTAAGTGGAGAAACCCTTTCTCAAAAAATCATAAGAGATGGTGATTTGAGTGTGTATGAAATTAAGCAGATTGCTAAAGCTATATTGGCGGCCTTGTCATATCTCCATCAACAACAAGTATCCGTAATTCATGGAGAAGTGACCATTCAGAATGTCCTGCTTAATCTTGTGAGTGGACTGGATGATTTAAAACTAATTGATTTCGGTCATGCCTGTTATCTTAATCAAAAACCAGTCAGGCCGGATTTGGATGAACTGAATGCCTTTTATCTTGCTCCCGAGAGATTTTCGGGAGTGAATCAGATACAATCGGATCTATATTCGGTTGGGGTTATGATGTACCAATTATTATATGGCGAGTTGCCTTGGTTTATAGATGTTTCGAGAATAAAAAGCGAAGATAAAGTCGATGCAATATTGGAGGAACGTAATAGGGAATTGGATTTGCCGCAAATAGATAAGTTTGAATTAGACAGTCAGTTGGTAAACTGCATAGTGAAGTCTTTGAGCTATGATGTGGGAAGTCGGTTTCAAACGGCAGATGAATTTATAAGGGCAATTGATGGAGCTGTTGTTGTTGAACGCCAGTCTACGAAACGGAGAGTTTTGTCTACGGACGCTCAAATATCAGCAAAATCGGTAAAGCCAACCATAGCTAAGAAGGGACGAGGTTTCGCAGCCATTGCGGGCATGGATGAACTGAAGAAAATGCTTCGTGAAGAGGTGATAGAACCACTTCATAATCCAGAGGAATATGAACGTTATGGGGTGACAATTCCTAATGGAATGCTTTTGTATGGTCCTCCGGGATGCGGAAAGACATTTTTTGCTAAACATTTTGCAGAAGAGGTCGGGTTTAATTTTATGTGTGTGACACCTGCTACGCTTAAAAGTCGGTATGTCAATGCGACACAAGAAAATATAGCGCAAATGTTCAAGGAGGCCGAAGAAAAATCGCCAACGATTATATTTATTGATGAGATGAATGAGCTTGTGCCAAACCGTGAGAGCAACGTGCACGAAATGTCACGTAGTGCAGTAAATGAAATGTTGGCACAGATGGATAGGACAGGTGAACGTGGAATATTTATTATCGGTGCAACAAACTATCCGCATACGATTGACCCTGCAATTCTTCGGGCGGGTCGCCTTGATAAAAAATATTTTATCGGTGCGCCCGATAAAAGTGCAAGAATAGCTCTTTTCAAGCTGTATCTTGAGAAACGACCGTATGACTTCGGCTTGGATTATGAAGAACTTGCTGCGCTTACAGAGAATTATGTATCGGCAGATATTTTACTGATAGTCAATGATGCGGCAAGGAATGCCTTGAAGTCACATGGTAAAATTACAATGGCTGTTTTGATTGCAGCGATACGCAATGCCCGTCCATCTTTGAGTGTAGAAGATATGAAACGCTATGATGAAATTCGTGCAAGAATGGAAGGTGTGGTTTTGGAGAAACAAAATAAAGAACGTACCCGTATCGGGTTTAGATAAAAAAGAATGATTATGACAAAGCAAGAATTGTATCTGAAGACCATGTTTTGTTGCATGGCCTGTGACGGTGATATTGCACCCGAGGAAATAGATTTGGTAAAAACAATAGCTGTACAGACTCCCATGCTTGAAGGTTTGGATGTGGAAGGCGTATTGAATGCATACGTTTCAGCAATCAATCGGGCTGGCTCATCGTTTCTCAGGAAATACCTAAATGAATTGTCTGAAGAAAATCTGAATTCTGAGGAAGAATTGCAAATTATAAAACTCTCAATTAAAATGATTGAAGCGGATAATAATATAGAATATTCAGAAATAAAGTTTTTTAAGAAAATCCGCTATAGACTATCAGTTTCTGACGAACAAATTTTAGCAGAGCATCCTGACAAAGAAGATTTTCTGCTGCCGGATATTGACGTTATGGAAGAACCGGTTTGGAATGAAGGTATTGTATTTGACAACATCCGTTTGTAGGAAGATATTTTCAGTCTCTATTCTTATCAGATAGTTCCCGTTGTCTTCACTGCTTAAGTCTATATCAAAGTAAGTAGGGTTGCAATATGTTTCTGAGCAGACTGTTTCACCGGTCGATTCGTTGGTAATAGTAACATTGATAACAGCAATCGTTCTGTTAATATTGACACTTACTACATTATTATATAAGTAAGCATGTGCTAACCGTTGCCGGGGGCTTCGTTTTATAGGAGTTCCTTTTTCTCCTTTACTGCCGCTTTCATCTTTATCTTTTATGGGATAGCTTTCTAATACTATTACTTCCATATTGGAGTTATCATCTTGGGCAGATAATGAAAAGAATCCATTACATAAAAAAAAGAATAATAAGAAAAGTGCTTTCAGTGCTTTCATAGGTCATTGCTTTTATTGTTTATATTGCCAAAAATAGGGCCTTTTAAAATAAAACACTGCCCAAAAACTGCCCAAATATTATTTAGACTGCCCAAAAACTGCCCCAAACAGCCTTATTTGCTCTTTTTTAATTGCTCGGCCAAAGAAAAGAGTGCGTCTTTTAATAAATAACCTTTAGGTGCATGCATTTTTTGCAAGATGTTCTTTGAACGATTTTGGATGGTGCTACGAGACTGGCCTTTGACAAAGTGTCCCATATGGATAACAGGAACTTGTGCCAAATAAAGACAGCATATTTGAATTTCTTCTATTGACAGATTGTAGCTCTCGTTGAGATAGGTAATGATTCCGCTCCATCCGTCATCTGTCAGGTTTATAAACAGACTCCATTCTTCTTCGTTTAAGTTCTCTTTGGTTTCTACGCTTGCCAATGATTTGGCAATACGAGAAACTTTTCCGTATAGTGCAGAAGTTTTGTAATTTTTTTCCATATCAATCGGCTCTCTATAAGAAAGTTTATCCTTTTCTTCCTGAAATCTTTCATTGTCAGCTATTTGCTTTACACTCCCTTCTTTGCTATGGTTGGACTGTGCTATTTCTTTCAGTAATCTGTCTTTCCACTCTTGTTTTTCTACCTGATATTGCTTTTTCTTTCTTCTTAGGAAGATAAAGAAAAAAAGACTCGTGACGATTATCGTGATAAATATGCTATGACGGAAATAGGAATAGCGGGTGATGAGTTTTTTATTGTGATTCTTTTCGTGGGTGATAAGCGTGCTGAGGATGGTGTGCTTTTGACTGTTGGCTCGTGCACTGTCCTGATATGTTGCCCGATTCCTTTCCATGTGGGCAAAGGTCTGTATATCTCCTTTTAGACGTGCAATTTCAGCTAAAAGCATGTAAGCGTCGGCTTTGGTATCATAGTATTTCTCTGCTTTGAGTATCTTTTGCAAGAAAATCTTGGCAGAGTCGTATTGTTGGTTGATGAAGTAGGCATTGCCTAACAGAAGGAATGCTCTGTATGCAAACAAACTGTCGTTCAGGTTGATATAGTTCAGTCGTGCATATTGCAGTGCCTGTTGAGGGTTAGGTATATGTTTATAAAGTGTACCTAAAGAATGATAAATTGGCCCTAATACTGTGGAGTCTGAAAAGGTTTCGCCTATAGATAAGGCTTTTAGCAGCAATTCTTTGGCTTTCGGGTAGTGTTGTTCCCCTTCTTCGATAAGTAGCATTCCTTGTTGTGATAGGGCATAACATAGTGATATGGTATCTTTTTCAGATTCTGCCAATAGTTCTGCCTCACGGTAGGTTTCAATAGCTTCAGGTTTGATGTCATGTATATAATATAAGTATCCCAGATTACTATATAGGATGGATCTGATATCTGCATGTTTGGGGAGATTCTTAGTGTGTGACAAGGCTATGTTGAATTTACTTATGGCTTGAGAATCGTCATGCTTATTCCTATAAATGCTTCCCCAGCAATAATAAGCTCGCGCTTGCATTTCTGCTTGCTTATGCGCGTCGTAATATTGCACGGCTATCCGTATCAGCGAATCATCCGTCTGCGCGATGTAGTTCTTGTCCCGTGCTTGTGTAAGCAACAAGGCATGGTAGGCAATGTTCGCCTCGGTTTTCAAATCCTCTGTCGGTATGCTTTGCAGTATGCGTAGGGCACTGTCGGGCTGAGATGTCAGCAATGAATCGGCCTGTGCCAACATCGTGCTGTATGCTGTTTTGTTTGTGCAGGCCGCCAACAGTAGGGCTGATATAAGTGAAAAGAAGATTGTCTGTTTCTTCATTATGGCTGGTTGTTGTTTGTCTTGCAAAGATAATTTTTTTTTGTTTCGATTATCATTTACAGTTTTTTTTCCATATCCGGAACCAGAGTTGGGGATAAGGATGTGCAACCATGCCACGTTGAAAAATTATACCAAAAAAACGAATAGAACAAACCATGGATGGGCAGATGAAAACAACTGCCGGGATTCACTCCCATATTTAGGCTGCCTCAGCCGTATGCTTGGAAGTAGTTTTGAAATGAATAAAAAATGCCATGAGTTACCCCCCTTTCTTCAAAAAAAAATCGTCGAACGGGAGTTGATTCTGTCTTTCACAGAGGGTATGCGCTTTTATCATCTTTTTGTTTTCTTCTTGTCCATAGCGAGCACTTCCACAAGAACATGACAAGAACATGATAAGAACATGGTACGAACATGGTGCGAAAGTAAAATGACTGCTTTTTTATGTGTGTCCAATCGTGTCGAACCGTTGAAAAGCCGGAATAAATTCAAAACAGATTCTTAGGGTATCTCGGTCGTATACATAGGTGTCTCCTCTTCAGAAGGTGTTCTGTGAGGGGGGGATAGGAGTTTTCTGCTTTCTTTGTAGAAGCGTGTTTTGATGGATGGTAAATGTTTATTACATGAAGGCGTCTTCCCGACAGAAAACTTACATCCTGTAGGAAAGACGTCGCTATAGGTGCTGCGTCTCCAGCCTCTTGTGAAGAATGTGCTTTTTCGATGTGATATCGTTATGTATGCAGTTCCAGTACGAACCTTGCTCCTTTGGCATATCCGTCGTCCAGCGTCAGGCTGCCGTTCATCTTGATGGCTATCAGCGAGCAGATGGGCAATCCGAGACCGTCGCCCTGAGCCAGGTCTTTTACTTCGGTAAAGGGTTTGAAGATGTTTTCGCGTTGCTCTTCGGGGATGCCGCAACCGGTGTCGCTGACGATGAACTGATGGGTGTGTGCGCCGCGTTTCTTGAAGTCGAGCCATATCTTGCCGCCGGCAGGGGTATATTCGGCTGCGTTCGCAAGCAGGTGCAGCAACACCCGTTCCAACTGTTCCGGGTTGACTTTTACATTCAGCTTGGGCGCATTGACGGTGAGTATGACGTCTTCGCGCACTTTCCCCCTTATCTTATCCATGAGATTCTCGCAGAAGGCGGAGATGTTTTTCTCTTGCATCTCATAAGGTTCGGACAAGGAGTTCTCCAACTCGGAGAGTTCCTGGATGTGGGTGGAAAAGGCATGCAGCGCTTTTACGCCCGGCAGTGAGGCGTCGAGTGTGTTCAGGGTAGGTTCCATCTGGGTGGAGATGTTCCGGATGAATTTGGTCTTCAGGTCGTTGTGCTCGTTGGCAATGTTGATGGCTTTCTTCTGTTTGCGGGTAAGCACGATGAAGCGAAGCAGCACGATGCCCCCGAACAGCAAAGCGGCGGCCAAAATGGCGGCCAACGCGCAAAGGCCGATGATGATGTATTGCTTGGCGCTCAGCGAGTCGTCTTTCTCGCCGATGGTGGCGAGGCTTTCGTCATACTTCTTCTTCAAGATGTTCAATTCGTCTTGTGCGGTAAGCGCCTTTACGGAGTCGGTCCATAAGATGTACTTGTCGTAGGTTCGTGCCACAAGTCCGGCATTATTGGCCTTGCGGGCTATGCCGATAAGCGTCTTGTAACAGTCGTCCACTTTGGCATACTCCTTCTGCTCCTTGTATTGTCCTATCAGGCGGTTGATGGCGGCATCGCCCTGCGCGTTCATGCCGAAAGTGTAGTAATAGTTGGCCTGCGTATAGAGGAGGTCGTTGTTCAGGGAGTCGTTGCGGGCAGACTTGGCCGTTTCTTCCATCAGGTTGAGTTGCTCTTTGGCGCGTGCGGGATTCTTCAGGTTGATATACATCTGCAAGCGCTCTTTGTTGATGCGGAAACGCAGGCCGGGCAGTGCTTTGCCGCTTTTCTGTTCGCCGGCAGCCACCACTTGCTCCGCACCGCGCAGCAACTCGAAAGCCTCTTTGTAATAGTTCTCCCGATGATAAAGTGCGGCGGCGTTGACGCCGCATTCCACGGTCTTGTCATACTTGTCTTGTGAGGCAAAGGCGTTGTAGGCCTGCAGGAAAAGGTAGCGGGATTTGATGTATTCCTTTTTCGCAAGGTTTTCTTGCGCTTGTTTCATCAGTTCGTCCGCGCGGTTTTGCGCATAGACTTGAGTGCAGAGGCATAAGGCACCTAAAAGGAGTATGCTGAAAATTCTTCTCATACGTTATTCTGTTTTATTTGCATACAAAGGTAAAATAAATAATCAGTACTTGAAACTGCTTCCTCCTAAAAATTCTCTCAACAGCGAGGTTGGCGGTATTTCCTTGCCCTGAACGGGTGTGAAATATTTGATAAACTTCAGCAGCCGGTAGGCCTCGGAATATTCGGGGCAGTTGCGCGGCACGCTGTTGAGGATGGGCTCGGCATGGTTGCGTAGCACGGCGAACTCGAACAGCAGGGCGGAATTGAACATGACGTCGGCATTCTCCTGATAGGGGAATATCCACTTGTCCTCGCCGGCACGCACGCTGGGCCAGCGCGAGATGGTTTCCTGTGCCGAGTAGCCGCGGTAGTTGTAGTCGCGGATGATGCGGCGCAACAGGCGGTTGTCGGTAGTGGGAATCCAGTTGTGGTCGTCCAGTGAAATGGTGGTGAGGGCCGACACGTAAATCTTATATTTGCTTTGGGCGGCAATGTGCGGCGTCAGTTCGGGGTTCAGGGCGTGGATGCCTTCGAGGATGAGGATGGTGTGGTCGTCGATGCGTAGTTTTTCGCCACTATACTCTTTCTTGCCGAGGGCAAAGTTGAAGCGCGGAATTTCCACCTCTTCGCCCCGGAGCAATGCCTGCAACTGGGTGTTGAAGAGTTTGAGGTCGAGGGCGTAGAGCGATTCGTAGTCGTAGTTGCCGTTTGCATCGCGCGGGGTGTCTTCGCGGTCTACGAAGTAGTCGTCCAGCGAGATGGGGTATGGGTGCAAACCGTTGGTCATCAGTTGCACGGACAAGCGTTTGCTGAAGGTGGTTTTACCGGAAGAGGAGGGACCGGAAATAAGCACCAGTTTCACGCGGTTGCCGTTCTCGCTGCGGCAATAAATGTCATCGGCGATTTGGGCAATCTTTTTCTCCTGCAAGGCTTCGGCCACATTGATGAGGTCGGTGGCATGTCCTTCTTCGCAAGCAAGGTTGCAGTCGCCCACATTGCTCAGCCCCATGATGTAGTTCCAGCGCAGATGCTCCTTGAAGACATCGAGCATTTTCTCCTGCTTCACCACTTCTTCCAGCACATCGGGCTTTTCCTTGTTGGGGATGCGCAGCAACAGGCCGTCGTAGTATTTCACGATATCGAACAGGCGGATGTAGCCTGTACTGGGCAAGAGGTTGCCGTAATAGTAGTCTACGGTGTTGCCCAACGTATAATAATAGGTATAGAGCGAACCGGAGGTTTCCAGCAGCTTCACTTTGTCGTTCATGCCCCGCTCGCTGAAGATGCGCACGGCTTCGGTCGTGTGGCATTCTACACGATGGTAAGGAATATCCTCGGCAATGATTTCCTGCATTCGTTTTTTGATGGCGGCTACGTCCTCCAGCTCAATGAGCCGGCCGATGCGCAGGTTGCAGAAGTAGCCTTTGGAAACCGGGTGTTCTACATACAGCTTGCCTTCGGGAAACAACTCGCTGACGGCCTTATAGAGTACGAAGCAGAGCGAACGCACGTAGGTGCGCATGCCCGAAGAGTCGCGGATGTCGAGAAACTCCACATCCTTGTTGTTGTACACACGGAAGTTCAATCCCTCGGAACGATTGTTCACCTTTGCACTGACCACCTGATAGGGGAAATCAAGATTAAAACCGGAATAAATATCCGAAAGTGAACTTCCGATGGGGAATTCTTTGGAAATATTATTATTTTTGCAACAAATTTGTAACATGTGTTTCATAATGTTTCTTTTTTATTGATTTACACGCTAAATATAGGATATAATAACACATGGGGCAACGAACCCTTTAATTAATTAAAGATGGAATATTCTTTTTATGATTTTTTAAAGCTGCTCGGCTCGCTGGCTTTGTTTCTCTACGGAATGAAAATAATGAGCGAGGGGCTTCAAAAATTTGCCGGTGACAGACTACGGAAGATTCTCACCGCCATGACAACCAATCGAGTGACCGGCGTGCTGACCGGCGTGCTGATTACAGCGTTAATCCAGTCTTCTTCTGCTACCACGGTGATGGTAGTGAGTTTCGTCAACGCCGGACTCTTGTCTCTGTCGCAATCCATAGGCGTCATCATGGGTGCCAACATCGGTACCACCGTCACGGCGTGGATTATTTCGGCTTTAGGCTTCAAAGTAGACATAGCCTCCTTTGCCCTTCCTCTTCTTGCTTTCGGCATTCCCCTGATGTTCTCCCAAAAAAGTTCGCGTAAGTCTATCGGAGAATTTATTTTCGGCTTTTGCTTTCTCTTCATGGGGCTTTCGTTGTTGCAGTCCAATGCACCCGACCTCAGGCACAACCCCGACATGCTGGCTTTTGTGCAGGATTATACGGACATGGGCTATTTCTCCATCCTGCTGTTCGTAGGAATCGGAACCATCCTCACGATGATTGTGCAGGCATCCGCAGCCACCATGGCCATCACGCTCATTATGTGTGCCAATGGCTGGATCAGTTTTGAGTTGGGCGCGGCGCTGGTGCTGGGAGAAAACATTGGAACAACCATCACGGCCAATCTTGCGGCGTTGACCGGCAACACGCAGGCGCGCAGGGCTGCTTTGGCGCATTTGGTGTTCAATGTGTTCGGTGTGATGTGGGTGCTGTGTCTGTTCACTCCTTTCACCGGAGCCGTGTCGTGGTTTGTGGAGAATGTGATGGGGACGAAAGACCCTGCGGTGGCTGTATCCTTTAAGCTTTCGGCGTTCCACACTTGTTTTAATATCTGCAACGTGCTGATACTGATTTGGTTCGTGAAGTTCATCGAGCGTACGGTTTGCGCTATCATTCCAATGAAGGAGCAGGACGAGGAGTATCGCCTGCGCTTTATTTCCGGCGGTATGCTCTCTACGGCAGAGCTTTCCATCCTGCAGGCCAGCAAGGAGATTCATCTGTTTGCCGAACGTATCCGCCGCATGTTCGGGATGGTGCAGGATTTGTTGCATACGGAGAAAGACGATGAATTCAACAAGTTGTTCAGCCGTGTGGAGAAATACGAGAACATCAGCGACAGCATGGAACTGGAGATTGCCAATTATTTGAATCAGGTATCAGAGGGACGGTTGAGTTCGGAAAGTAAGTTGCAGATACGTGCCATGTTGCGTGAAGTGACGGAGATAGAGAGCATCGGCGACAGCTGTTATAATCTGGCACGTACCATCAACCGCAAGCGTCAGACCAATCAGGACTTTACGGAAAAGCAATATGAACATATACACTTCATGATGAAGCTGACGGACAACGCTCTTTCTCAGATGATCGTCGTTATAGAGCATCCTGAGCATGCAAGCAGTGACGTGAACAAGTCGTTCAATATAGAAAATGAAATCAATAACTACCGCAATCAGCTGAAGAACCAGAATATTCTGGATGTGAATAATAAGGAGTACGATTATCAGATGGGTGTCTACTACATGGACATCATTGCGGAATGTGAAAAACTGGGCGACTATGTGGTGAATGTGGTGGAAGCCGGCAGCGATATAAAAGAAAAGAAAGTGTCTTAGGACACTTTCTCGAAATCGTCTTTGCCTACGCCGCAGAGGGGGCATACCCAATCTTCGGGGATGTCTTCGAAGGCGGTGCCGGGTTCAATGCCGCTGTCCGGATCACCTAATTCAGGATCGTAAACGTAGTCGCAAACTGTGCAAATGTACTTTTCCATAAAACTTGAAATTTTAATTGTTTCTATCTGTAACACGCAAATCATTTGTTTTGTTTACTCCTTGAGTCGTTTTTTTGTTGAACGGTGTGGAAATGCTGTGGCACATCACTTTTTATTACTACCTTTGCCTCCTAATTAAATCGGAAAATTTCCATGATTGCGACAAAGGATGATTATAGTCATATCGGTCTGACCGATGAACAGGTGCTGAAGAGCCGCATCGAGCATGGGGTGAACTTGTTGACACCTCCCAAACGCCCATCTTTGTGGAAACTCTATCTGGAGAAGTTCGAAGATCCTGTGGTAAGAGTGTTGTTGGTGGCGGCTCTGTTTTCTCTGCTTATTTCCATCGTGGAAAATGAATATGCCGAAACCATCGGCATTATTATGGCCATTCTGCTGGCCACCGGCATCGGCTTTTTCTTTGAATACGACGCCGGAAAAAAGTTCGACCTGCTGAATGCCGTGAACGAGGAAACTTTGGTGAAAGTGATTCGCAACGGTCGTGTGCAGGAGATTCCCCGTAAAGAAGTAGTGGTAGGCGACATCGTTTTGCTGGAGACCGGTGAAGAGGTGCCCGCCGACGGTGCATTGCTGGAAGCTGTTTCCCTGCAAGTGAACGAATCGAACCTGACCGGCGAGCCGGTAGTGTCTAAAACCACTGTGGAAGCTGACTTTGACGAGGAAGCTACATATGCTTCCAACCACATATTGCGCGGTACCACGATAGTGGACGGGCATGGGTCTATGTGTGTGGAGGCGGTGGGCGATGCTACGGAAATCGGTAAGGTGGCCCGCCAGAGCACTGAGCAGAGCACGGAACTTACTCCTCTGAACATCCAACTGACCAAGCTGGCCAACCTGATTGGGAAAATCGGTTTCTCTGTGGCGGGACTGGCTTTCCTGATTTTCTTTGTAAAGGATGTGGCACTGGTTTATGACTTTGCGTCTTTCCATACCTTCCGCGACTGGCTGCCGGCCCTGCAAGCCACTTTGCAATATTTCATGATGGCCGTGACCTTGATTGTGGTGGCCGTGCCCGAAGGTTTGCCCATGAGCGTCACCCTCAGCCTGGCTTTGAACATGCGTCGCATGCTTTCGACCAACAACCTGGTGCGCAAAATGCATGCTTGCGAAACGATGGGTGCCATTACGGTAATTTGTACCGATAAGACAGGGACGTTGACGCAAAACCTGATGCAGGTGTATGAGGCGAATTTCGGCGGATTGAAGAATGGTAGCGAGTTGGGAAATGACGACCTCAGCCGGTTGGTGATGGAGGGAATCAGCGTCAATTCCACCGCTTTTCTGGAAGGGGGTGCGTCCAGCGAAAAGCCGAAAGGCGTGGGTAATCCGACGGAGGTGGCTTTGCTGCTCTGGTTGAATGAGCAAGGTAAAGATTATCTTGCCCTGCGCGAACAAGCCACTGTCATTGATCAGCTGACTTTCTCTACGGAACGGAAATTTATGGCCACTTTGGTGCACTCTCCCCTGCTGGGAAAAAAGATTCTGTATGTGAAGGGTGCTCCGGAGATTGTGCTGGGCAAGTGCAAGGAGGTGATTTTAGACGGCAAGCGTGTTGACGCGTCGGAATATCGCCCGGCAATAGAGGCACAGTTGCTCAACTACCAGAATATGGCAATGCGTACCCTTGGTTTTGCATTCAGGGTGATGGATGAGGAGGAACAGGAAATAGGAAAAGAGATACAGGAAAAAGTAAAAGACATGTCGTTCTTGGGAGTGGTTGCCATCAGCGACCCCATTCGTCCGGATGTGCCTGCCGCCGTCGAAAAATGTCGTTCGGCAGGTATCGGCGTAAAGATTGTGACGGGTGATACTTCCGGTACGGCAACTGAGATAGCACGCCAAATAGGCTTATGGCTGCCGGAAGATACGGAGCGCAATCGTATTACGGGAGCAGCGTTTGCCGAACTGACCGATGAAGAGGCGTTGGACCGTGTGATGGATTTGAAGATTATGTCGCGTGCGCGCCCCACGGATAAGCAGAGGTTGGTGCAACTGTTGCAGCAGAAAGGGGCGGTGGTGGCTGTGACGGGCGACGGAACCAATGATGCCCCGGCTTTGAACCATGCCCAAGTAGGTCTTTCGATGGGTACGGGAACTTCCGTGGCCAAGGAAGCCAGCGACATAACCTTGCTGGACGATTCTTTCAACAGTATAGGTACGGCTGTGATGTGGGGGCGTTCTTTGTATAAAAACATACAGCGTTTCATCGTGTTTCAGCTCACCATTAATTTCGTGGCACTTTTCATCGTGCTGTTAGGCTCTTTGGTGGGTACCGAACTGCCACTCACCGTGACGCAGATGCTGTGGGTGAACCTGATCATGGATACGTTTGCCGCATTGGCACTGGCATCCATTCCACCCGGTGAGGGTGTGATGAAAGAGAAGCCGCGTAAAAGTACGGATTTTATCATTACCGGCTCTATGAAAGCTCATATACTGGGCATGGGCTTGGCCTTTCTGGCTGTACTGATGGGGATGCTTCTTTGGTTTGCCCATGAAGAAGGTGGGATGACGCCTCGCCGCTTGACGATTTTCTTCACGTTCTTCGTCATGCTTCAGTTTTGGAATCTCTTCAATGCACGTGTGTTCGGTACTTCGGATTCGGCATTCAAGGGTATCACCAAGTCGTATGGAATGGAATTGATCATACTTGCCATTTTGGGCGGACAGATACTGATCGTGCAGTTTGGCGGTGCTGTGTTCCGCACCGTTCCGCTTGATTTGTCCACTTGGATGGCGATTGTGTCTTCCACGTCTCTTGTATTGTGGATGGGCGAACTTGTCCGTCTTGTGCAGCGTTTAATACGGAAATAGGAAAAATGAGAAAGAGAGGAGTTAAAAACCTTATTATTGATTTCGGTGGCGTGCTGATAGATTTAGACCGTCAACGTTGTATCGAGAATTTCAAATCTTTAGGATTTCAGGACGTAGAGGCAATGCTGGATGTCTATCATCAGCAGGATTTTTTTCAGAATTATGAGAAGGGGCTGATAACCGGTGAGGAGTTCCGCGATGTGATTCGTGGAAAGATAGGAAAACCGGTGACCGATGCGCAAATAGACGATGCATGGAACAGCTTTTTGGTAGGCATCCCGGTGGCTAAGCTGAACCTGCTTTTGAAGCTGCGTAAGAGTTATGTGGTCTATCTGTTGAGTAATACCAACGACATCCATTGGCAATGGGCGTGCAAGCATGCGTTTCCTTACAAGGGTTTTCGGGCAGAGGACTACTTTGAGCAAATCTTTCTTTCTTACGAAATGAAAATGGCGAAGCCTGACGCGGTGATTTTTCAGAAGGTGTTGGACGAGACAGGTATTCTTCCTGAGGAAACGCTTTTTATAGATGATTCCGAGGCCAACTGCCGCGTTGCGAAGACATTAGGTATCTCTACCTACACGCCGCAGGCTCACGAAGACTGGAGCCACCTCTTCGGCCACCGGTAGTGAGTGCATGCAGATGATGCGTGCTGTGTGGTGAATGACGAGAAGATAAATTAAGAAATATAGAGAAGTGCAATTGCTTTGTGATACATCAGATTTTGCCGGCCGCCCAAGCGCAGCCACCATCGGTTTTTTCGATGGAGTGCACCGGGGGCACCGTTATTTGATAGAACAAGTGCGTGAGGTTGCTGCTGCGCGTGGACTTGTCGCATCGGTCATCACTTTTCCGGTGCATCCGCACAAAGTGATGCAGCCCGATTCTCGTCCTGAGTTGCTGACTACCTGCGACGAAAAAGTCTCCCTGCTTGCCCAAACGGAGATTGACTATTGTATCATGATTGACTTCAGTCCAAAGGTGGCCCGGCTTTCGGCAAGGCAGTTCATGTCGATTCTGAAAGAAAGTTACCGGGTGCAGGTTTTGGTGATTGGCTACGATCATCGTTTCGGCCATAACCGGAGCGAGGGCTTCGACGACTATGTGCGCTACGGACAGGAGCTGGGTATAGAGGTGCTGCTTGCACGTGCCTACTCTTATAAGAAGAGAACTGTAGATAAGCATAAAGCAACAGCCTTGGAAAACGCTGTTGCTGAAAAGACAAACGTAGTAGAGGGAACTGATGCGGAGAACACTGCCGTGGCGGCAGAGCGGACAGTCAGTTCTTCCGTCATCCGTCAATTGCTGCTGGGGGGTAACGTTGCGGCGGCGGCGGAATACCTGGGATATGATTTCTTCTTGAACGGTACGGTGGTAGGCGGTTATCGGGTGGGGCGGACAATAGGTTTCCCCACGGCCAATCTGCGGGTAGACGATCCGGATAAGATTATTCCTGCCGACGGAGTCTATGCTGTTCGTGTATTTGTAGCCGGAGTGGAATATGGCGGCATGCTGAGTATCGGCTATCGCCCTACGCTAAGTAACGGGTCTGACCGCAGTATCGAAGTCCACATCTTTCACTTCAATGCCGATATCTATGATCAGCCGATGCGCCTTTCTTTTGTGCGTTATATGCGTCCGGAACAGAAGTTCGATACGGTGGACGAGTTGGTAGCCCGCATCCGTCAAGACGAAACGGAGATTAAGGCAATATTGTCTTGAGCATGGTCGGGTGGGGCTTGTGTTTTGAGATAAGCGGAAGCGGGTTTCGCGGATTGGCTTGATTATTTATGAGCCGAATTCGTGAAACCCGCATCATTTATGCCTATAAGCGGCTGCTGAGGGCTTCGGACCGGAATCTTTTCAGGTAGGTTATTCTTCCCAGTCCGGTATCGCTGCCGACGGGTCGGGGTTCAGCACAATGGCTTTGTTCTGGTTGGACTCATACTTGCTGAAGTAAAGAGTGAACCATGGTGCACAGTATCCTTCGATGGAGTTAAGACGGAAACCGACGGGACAGTTCGTTCCCGGATAGCCGCGTGTGACGGAAAGATTCAACCGTTTGTAGTCCCAATAAATGAGACCTTCGCCCCAGAACTCTATGCGTTTCTGTAGCATGAGCGCTTGGCGGAATTCATCCATCGTGCCGGCTGTGCAGGTGTATGAGGCATAGCGGTATGTCTGCATGAACGACTGGAGGGCAGCAACGCCTTCGGCCACTCCCCGGCTTCCGGCGATGGCTTCGGCTTCGATGAAATACATCTCTTCCACACGCATCAAGGGGTAATCCACTACCGCCCCAATCTTATAATCGTCTACATTGCCCTCTTTAGGCTTGAATTTCAGGTTAGTATAGGCCGGCAGATAGGTAAAGTAGCTTGGAGGAAGAATGGTGCGGTATTTCTTTCCCGGAAGTTGGCCTGCATCTTTCGGCGCTATCCAAGTGGCTTTTCGCCAGTCATCGTCCGCTATCTGCTCAAACAATCGGCTGCTGATGATGCGGATGGCCCAGTAGTAGTAATTACCTACACCGAAATTCTGTTCGGGGCTTATCATGCCGATGAAGTTGATATAACTCGAATACATGTTGTCCTTGGTCAGCATGGAGCCCCACATCCATGAAGCGGAACCGATGGAGTTGAATGCTGTAGCGTAATCTTTGCCTCCGAACCATTCTTCTTCGGTCAGCGGAATAGCCCCGCTCTGTTCGATGGCTTCGCGTGCATAGCGTGCAGCTTTGGCGTAGCAATCTGTTGCCGACGCCACTTCTTGATTGACATGCTCCTTGATGGCAGCCAATGCTTCCGGATTCTTCTCCGTGCGGGTTGCTATATCCAACCACAGGCGTGCCTTCAATCCATTTATCACAGCCTTATCCGGCAGATTCTTCCGTGGACGTACATAGTCCTTGAGCAGGATTTCGGCACTTTCCAAATCGTCCAAAATGAACTTGTACATTGTATAGTAGGGAGCGCGCGGGTTGTTGCGGGCATCGACCTCCGTAGTTTGTTCGGTCACGATGGGTACGGTCAATCCGTACACATTGTTTTCGCGCGCCTCGTCATCGAGCTTTGCTATGCCGGTTTTCTTATATTCGTAGAAGCGTGCCATATCCATATAAATCATGGCTCGAAACGCCTTGGCAATACCTATGTATTGTTTGCTTGTTCCATCGGCCGTGGCCTCGTCCACCACCCGAATCAAGTTATTCGTATTGTTCAGGAATTTATAATAGTAATAGTATATGGCATTTGCCATAGCGTTTGCCGAGAGTTCTTGGCATGTGCCGAACCAACTGAAATAGTCGTAATAGGCATCATATACATAGAAGTCTTCGCACATTACATCGCGTGTGATGCCGAAAGCCGAATAGCCGAAGTCGAAACTATAGTCCAGTCCGTAGGTGTTGTATGCGTTCACAAAGTTCACAATCGCATTGATCTGTCCCATTTGAGCTGCTGATGATTCTGCCACTTGTTGTGCCGTGGCTATGCCGCTTTGTGGAAAAGTCTCTTCGATGCAACTGCTTATGCACGGTACAGACAGCAACCAAAGTGCAGCGTTACGAAAGATTGTTCTTGTTTTCATGATTTCCGATTTTTTTTAGGAAGTTGTGACTTAATTAAAACTGGAGCGTAAGTCCTGCCGAGAAAGTACGCACGGGCGATACGGTTTGTGTGGCTCCTACGCCGGTGACCGACATTCGGGGATCCATCCCTTTCCGTTTTGACCAGTAATAGATGTTGTCGGCCGATACGTATACCCGCAAGCTGCTTACCTGCAAATGCGAGAGTACGCTTCGAGGCAGTGTATATCCAAATTGTGCATTCTGGAAGTTCAGGTAGCTGCCGTCGATGAGGAAGCGGTCGGACTGAGCCGCAGTGTTTTGGTCGTTGAAGTGCCAGCGCGGAATGTTCGAACCGGTATTTTCGGGCGTCCAGGTTTTTGCTACATCCTTGTGCATGCGATATCCCAATCCGTCGGGAGTGGGGTTGCCCATCAACGAAGCATAACCGTAGTCGTACGTCTTTCCGCCCAGCGAGTAAGTGAATTGCATGGAAAAGTCGAAGCCATAGAAGCTGAGTGAAGTGCCGAAACCGCCGAAAGCATCGGGATTCGGATTGCCGCACAAGTAATAGTCACCGGTAGAATAGGTTGTGGTAGTCTTTTCTTCGCCGGTTTTCTTGTCGGTATAATACCATTGCGAAAGCCCCTTGTCGGAAACGCCGGCATAGCGCTTCATATACCAAGTGTTTATGGGTAATCCTTCTCCGTAGTAGCGTGCACCGTTAAAGTAGCCCTGATAGCCGTTTACCTCTTGAGTTTTCTTCTCATCGGGCAAAAAGCTTATTCGGTTTTTATAAGCAGTCAGGTTCATGTTGATGTTCCAACGCACATCGCGGGTGTCGATGGGGGTATAGTTCAGTTCTAACTCCACGCCGCTGTTTTTCATATCTCCTACGTTGTCATAATAGCCGGCATAACCCATGGAGAGGGGAACCGTAAACCAGTTGAGCATGTCTGTTGTCTTACGGTAGAAATACTCGATACCGCCCGACAGTTTGTGTTTGAAAAATGAAAATTCCACACCCATATTCACATTTGTATTGGTTTCCCATGTGATATTCTGCGTACCTCGTCCGCTGAAGCGCAAAGCCAGTTCGTCATTGCTGTTATCTATGGCGTAGCGGTCGGTGTAGTGATAGTTGCCGATGTTGTCATTGCCTTGCTGGCCAATCGACCCCTTCAGCTTCAATTCGTCTACCCAAGAGAGGTTAAACCACTCTTCTTTGGCCATCTGCCAAGCTGCTCCGAGTGAGTAGAAGTTTCCCCATCGGTGGTCGGGATGGAATCGTGAAGAAGCGTCGCGGCGGAACGAGGCCGAGAAGAAGTATTTATTGTCGAAATCGTACAGGCCACGGAAGAAGAACCCTTCGGTGTTGTAATCGCTGGCCGATGAGGATGCCTGACCTGCATCGACAACGGCACCGTCCAACTCGTGATTTCCCCAATAGGAGAACATGTTTTTCTTGGCTGCGCTTAATGTTACATAGTTATATTTATAGTATTCATGACCTAACAATGCAGAAACGTTGTGCTTTCCGAAAGCGTGTGAATAGTTCAGCAATTGTTGCAGATTGAGCGTTGTGGTGCGGTCGTGACTTACGCTGATGTATCCCTTATCTTTGGCAGAGTAACCATAGAACGGGTTGGATGTGGCAAACCCCCTTCCTTCGTTGACTGTGGTGCCTGCCGTAAAGTTGAATTTGAAGTCCTTAAGAAAGATTATGTCTACAAAGGCATTCCCGGTCAGTGTATTGCCTGTGGTACTCCCCAAGTCGATAATTGCCGTTTGCAACGAAGTGTTTGGTTGAAATGGGCGATTGATTCCGAGTAAAGACTCTTTGGTTCCGTAATCATAAACCTTTCCTACCTCGTTCGTCAGAATATTTCCGGAGGCATCGCGCAGGTAGACCGGATAGATTGGCGCAATGGCCTCCGTATATCCCGGCAATGTAACCGAAGACGATTCGGCTTGCGAAGCCACTTTCCTTCGGGAATAGTTGGCTGTTATCCCTATCTTCATCCATTTTTTTGCCTGGTAAGCTCCTTTAACCATGGCCGAATAACGTTCGTAGTTGGAGTTTGGCAATATGCCATCGTCTTTCAGATAACCGAACGAACCGTAAAGCTGAAGGGCATTGGTTCCACCTGATACATTGATATTGTATTCTTGTCTGAGTGAGGAACTATATGCTTCGTCCACCCAATCATCGGGATAGAGCAGATAATCTCCTGTTATACGTCCCAATGTTGCATTGGGGTTGAGCTTTCCATCTGTTCCTATCAAGTATTCTCCTTCGGGATAAGAGTAGACGTTGTAGGCCAGTCCGCCCTTATCTTTGGTTCCGTAGAGCATATTCTGGTTTGCCTTTACATGAGCCTCGGCCGCACTCAGTTTGCCATCGGCCATCAGCTGGTTGTATAGTGCGCGATAGTGCATCTCGTAATATTCGCCCGGGTCCTTGATGTAGTCGTAATCTATGGTTCCGCGTGAGTTTACTCCCCATTTGGCTGTAGCCGTAACCACTGCCTCACCCGCCTTGGCTTGTTTCGTGGTGATGATGATGACGCCGTTGGCTCCACGCGCACCATACAACGAGTTGGAGGCGGCATCTTTAAGCACTGATATAGACTCAACATCGCTGGGATTGATGTTGTTCCATCCGCCGGAATAAGGAATACCGTCGACAATGACCAAAGGAGAGGTGCCCGCATTGATTGATCCTATGCCGCGCAGGATAATGGCAGGAGTACTGCCGGGTTGCCCCGAACTGGCAGTCATTTGCAAGCCGGCCACTTGCCCGGCCAGCGATTCGAAAACGTTGGTCGTGGAGCGTTTCGTGAGTTTCTCCGAGTTGACGAATGTGGCCGAACCGGTGAATGCCGACCGTTTGGCCGTACCATAGGCCACTACCATTACCTCGTCCAGCAGTTTGTCATCTTCTTTCATCTCGATGTTGATAACGGTGCGTCCGTTCACCGGCACTTCCTGCGATTTCATGCCTACATACGATATCATCAGCACGGCATCTCGTGCTACGCCCGACAACGTGTATTTGCCGTTGACGTCAGTGGTACTACCCAATGTTTGGTCGTTCTTCACAATAATCGTTGCACCTATCACCGGTTGCTTACCGGAATCGGTGACTATACCTCTCACCGTCAGGCTTTGAGCCGCCAATGTAGATACAAAGAAGAAGCTGCATAAAAAGCCCCATGTTCTTTTCAGCAAAAATAAACGATGTTTTTCCATAACTAATTATATGTTAAAAAGTTTATGACCTAAAATCCTGCCAAGTTGGTGCAATACACGATGGGTTGAAAGCACGTTTCATAATAAAGCGACTTTAAGTAATGATTTGTTTGTATTTATATTTTGAAAGCAATAAATATCTGTTTTTATTTATGTTTTGAAGAGGTATTGTAATAATGAATTTGTTGGCAAATATATAACAAACTTTTAGGAAACAATATATTTTATAAAGAAAATAAAAGGCGTTGGATAATCCTATTGGAGTGCGCCGTGTTCTATAATAACGTTCGATATAATTCTACAAACACTTTTCTGATTATTAGAAGCATAGCGATAAAATACCTGAGCTCGGTACAGGTTGCTTTTGCTAAAATGAGGGCTGCATCTTGTCGGACAGCTATTTCCTTGAATGTCCCTGTTTACAGCGGTCAGGCAGGAGAGAGCCTTTTAAGCCGGGTACCCTCTCCCTGTTTTGACAGCTACAATTCTTTGTCTTGGCAGATGCAAGTGTTCAAGCCGACAGATACAAGTCTCTGACGTGACAGACACAAGTGTCTGAGCCGTCAGATACAGGTGTCTGACAAGGCAGGGGTAAATATTTGATAACCAACGGAATTTCACTTTAAAATACAACCCTTCGGGTGAGGTTATCGACCTGCTTCTTATCCCGAACGCAAGTATAAAATATTAAATTTATGGATGCCGGGGGGGGATTGTCGATACAAGGCGGGTTCATTCAAAACGATGAAAGGGAAGCTGTGTGCCGACAAGGATTATATGGGGACAGGATATATTTTCTCTTTATATATCGTGATTCGTTCTTTTTTTATTGTTTTTCGATAAATATTTGCTGTTTTTCTTTGTCATATCAAAAATAACATTTTTCTTTGCATATCGAAAAACGATAAATACTTATCGAAAAACAAAATAATAATTCATCTTAAATAGGAGGGAAAAACGATGGGAACTTTGGTAATGATACTGATTTTTACAGCAACGGTGTTGGTAAATCTTTTTGTGGCATAAGAAGAAGCAGGTGATTATGGGAACTTCGGTTAAGCTGGTATTTATATATTTTTTAATGCAGATTTTAGGGGCATTGTTTGCTGCGCCTATCGGCTTGGTGTATGGCTACGTTGTTTACGGTCAGCTGGCTGTGGCCGAAATACAGCCCATGCTCATGAGTATGGCCATGTTGTTCGGTTTCTTGTTTATGGGGCTTTATTTGTGGCGCAAGGGCTATTTGAAGAATGATGGACGACTGTATTCGCCTGTTTCGGCTTCTTATTTGGTAATAAGCCTGATTGCCGGATGGGGCATCATCTTCTTGGTGGATTTCGTAGTGTCGGGGCTTCACTTCCTGCCGGATTGGTTGGATTCCACGTTCGAAGCTCTGCAATCTGACATTTTGGGATTGCTTTGTATCACACTGCTGGGGCCGATTTTGGAAGAATTTTTATTTCGCGGTGCCATTACGAAAGTGCTGCTTCGGAAATACGATCCATGGACGGCAATCCTGCTTTCGGGGTTGATCTTCGGCATTTTCCATATCAATCCTGCACAAGTGGTGGGCGCCTGCCTTTCGGGCTTCCTATTGGCTTGGCTTTACTACCGGACGGGAAGCCTGATACCGGGTATCCTGATCCACATACTGAATAATACGCTGAGCGTTTACCTTAGTGTTACCTACCCCGATGCGGATACCGTACGCGAACTTCTGGGGGAATCGGTTTATCCTGTTTGTCTGGGTTTCAGTATTCTGCTGCTGATATTTTCACTGCTGATGTTGAATAAATATAAACTGCCTGATACTGATATAAAAAATCTTGAATTATGAAAAGACGATTGAACATCCTTTGTGTGATTGTGATGCTGGTGTTGAGCTACTCGGTGCTCGAAGCGGGTTATTATCTTTTTCTTGGTGTAAAGTTAGGTGCGGAAGCCGGCATAGAGATAGCAAAGAACAACAAACCGGACTCCTCGGAATATCGGGAGATGGTGAATCTGAGAGTTATTGGATTGTTGCCGCATGGGCTTTCTACAAAAGGCGTACGTCTTCTATCCGACTCGGTCTACAATGAAAAGAGCGGGAGATATGTGCCTGCATCCTATTCTTCTATGGTAATCAGTGTGGAAACCCATGCTCTTGCTTGGAAGAGAACGGTGAATGTATTGCTGGTCTTTTTGCATCTGGGGCTCTCGGTTTGGGGGATGGTGTTATTTATTCGGTTGATAATTTCCATTAATAAGTCTGATATATTCAACTGGCGGAATGTGCGTCGTTTGCGTCGTTTGGGCGTGGTGCTGATTCTTGGTTTCTGCTCTGTGTTGGCGGGAGCCTATATGGATTTGGCCTCTGTGCGTGAAGTCTTTTCGCTTCGCGGTTATGATTTAAGCCTTTCTGAAATGGCGAATGTCACCACTTTGGTGCTTGGCCTTTGCGCACTGATTGTGGGCGAGGTGTTTGCCATCGGGCTGAAGATGAAGGAGGAGCAGGATTTGACTATATAAAAAATGAGGAGAAGAAGCGAATGATTATAGTAAACCTTGACATAATGATGGCCCGAAGGAAGATCTCTCTGGGCGAGCTGGCAGAGAAGATGGATATTACTCCGGCCAATCTTTCCATATTGAAGACGGGAAAGGCGAAAGCCATCCGTTTTTCCACACTGGAAGCTATTTGTAAAATACTGGATTGCCAGCCGGGAGATATTCTGGAATATCGGGAGGGGGAGGAAGAGGAATAACTCATTCCCCTTCCTTTACCTTGAATGCCAGTGCGTACATCCGTATCTGTTTCACCATGGACAGCAATCCGTTGCTGCGGGTGGGAGAGAGGTGATCTCTCAAACCAATCTTATCTATGAAGTAGAGGTCGGCGTTCAATATCTCTTCGGGAGTGTGTCCTGAAAGCACCTTGATGAGCAATGCGATGATACCTTTTACTATCACAGCATCACTTTCTGCCCGGAACACGAGTTTCCCCTCTTCTTCGTCCGCCTGAAGCCACACACGGCTTTGGCATCCCTCAATCAGATTCTGTTCCGTTTTATATCGCTCGTCGAGCGGTTCCTGCTCGTTCCCTAAGTCGATGAGGAGTTGATACCGATCCATCCAGTCATCGAAATCGTTGAATTCGGCTATTACTTCATCTTGTAGTTCATTGATACTCATATCTATCTCTTTCCTTTTTATTCTCTTTTCTAATTTCTTTTTTCTACTTTCTCTGACATCTTTTTTTCTAACGCCTCACTTCTCTCCATACACCACTTCCAGTACCGTTTGCCCCACGGCATTCAGCGTAGCTTTGTCAATGAGGCTCATGTTGTCGTCCATCGTGTGCCAGAAGTCTCCGAACCCCTTATCGCTTTCGGGGTCGTAGCTGATGATATCTACGCAGGGAATCTTCCGGAGGTTATACACATATAAGTGGTCGTCGGTCACCTCGCTTCCCTGTTCTTTGGGGAAAAAGCTGCCGAATCCCAAACGGTGAGCGGTATCCCATATCTTCTTTACCTGCTTGTTGGCAGTGCGTAAGGAGAAGCGTTCCTGATAGAAGGTGGCATTCTTTCCGCCTACCATGTCCAGCAAAATGCCGAAGCGGGCATTGTATCCCTCTACGTGGGGGATGCGTCCCCAGTATTGCGACCCCAGGCACCAAGTGTGCGCTTTATACTCTCCCTTGTAAAAAGTAGGTATTCCGTAGTCTTCGGCATCGAAGAAGATGATATCTATGCCGATGGCGGGAGCTTGTTGTTGCAGTTGGCGGGCTACTTCGAGCAACACGCCCACACCGCTGGCACCATCGTTTACGCCGAGAATCGGTTTCTTGTGGTTCTTCTTGTCGCTGTCTTCATCGGCATAAGGACGGCTGTCCCAATGTGCACAGAGCAGAACCCGTCTTTTGCTTTCGGGGTTGTAGGCACCGATGATGTTGCGGGCTTTCAGTATGGTGTTGTCATACGTCACGAGGTCGGCATACTGGTTGTAGACTTTGGCTCCGAAGGCTTCAAGCTTACCGGCCAGAAAGTTACCGCAGGCTTTGTGAGCTGCGGTGTTGGGCACACGAGGCCCGAAGTCGGCCTGAATCTGAATATAGTGGTAGGCACTGTCGGCATTGAAGGGCGGCACGTTCACGGAGTTCGAGGCGATGGAGGCTTCGGGGCTGTCGGCCGGTTTATCACGTTTGTTGCTGCATGCCACTGCTGCTATGACCAGCAACATAAGCATCGGGATGAAGGTGTAATTTCGCTTCTTCATTGTTCTGTATTAAAATTTAATTTGACTTCTTTCTTATCTACAGTCAGCTCAACTTCGGCCCCGTTTATCAGAGGGACGTTCATGCTGACGTGACCGACAGGGAAATGAAAGCATACCGGATAGTCGTACTCTTTTACCAAGTCGGACAGTGCTCCGTATAAATCTTTTCCTAAGGATCTGGTCTCTTCGTATTCGGTGAACCGACCGATGATGAGGCCGGAGAGCTTTTCGAGTATGCCACCCAGTTTCAGGTTGTACATCATGCGCTCCACGGCATGAGGGCGTTCGCCCACGTCTTCGATGAAGAGGATGGTGTTTTCGGCCGGAATATCATACGGGGTACCGCGCAAGCCATAGAGCACGGCCAGATTGCCGCCACGCAGGATACCTCTGCTTCTGCCTTTCCGGTTGAGTTTGTGTCCTGCGCAGGTATAGCCACAGTCTGCTTCTTCTCCGAACGCATTGCCGAAGAGGATATTCCTTAGCGACAGCGTGCAAAAGTCGTCTTCCGGCTCTACGGTGAGGTGTCGTGCCATGGGAGCGTGCAAGGAAGCAAAACCGTTCTGCTGAAAAATATTGTGAAGCACCGTGATGTCGCTGAATCCGATGAGCCATTTGGGGTGTTGCTTGAATCGGGTGAAGTCCTGTTTCCCGGCCAGATGCACGGCTCCATATCCGCCGCGGCTGCACAATATGACTTTGGCCTTTTCGTCGTCCATTGCTTCTTGCAGGTCTTCGAGACGTTGGCGGATGCTTCCTGCATACGTTCCGTGCGAACCGTCGGCATGCTTTGCCAGTACTGCTTCAAGTCCCCACGACTCCAAGCGTTTGCAAGCCCCTTTCAGAAATGACTTGTCTATTTTGCCGGAAGGAGAAAGAATAATGACCCGGTCACCCTCTTGCAGGTGTGGAGGAAAAATAAGGCTGTTGCTCATATCTGCGATGTATTTTCTGCAAAAGTACATAATTCACCACAGAGGACACTGCGTGCCGCAGAGTTTTTTTGTTTATTTCACTGCTGCAATCGCAGAATAATTGTCTTTCCTCTTTTCGCAGAGCTGCTTTTTCGAGGAGAAATGCTTTGATATTTCGCCTCTTCTGCCTCTTCTTTCGGCGGTTTGTGTCAAAAGGATATTAAACATCCAAAATTTCAGGGTAATATATACTGTTTTTCTCGACATTTTTCTCGATATTTGCTGAAAATCTAACGTTATGGAACCAATTCGGAGTTTTAATCAGTTGACCGCTCATCTGAGAACCTTGAATAGAAGGAAACGTATTGCGGTAGTTTGCGCCAATGATCCCAATACAGAATATGCCATTGCACGCGCGCTTGAAGAAGGTATAGCAGAATTTCTGATGATTGGAGATTCTTCCATCTTGGAGAAATATCAAACCTTGAAGAATTATCCCCGATACGTCAAGACCGTGCATGTGGATGATCCCGATGAGGCTGCGCGCGAGGCCGTCCGCATCGTTCGCGAAGGCGGAGCCGATATCCTGATGAAAGGCATCATCAATACCGATAATCTGCTTCGTGCCATTCTCGACAAAGAGCATGGTTTGTTGCCCAAAGGGCGAATCCTTACCCATCTGGCCGTGATGCAGATACCTACATACGATAAACTGTTATTCTTTTCGGATGCGGCCGTTATTCCACGTCCCACGTTGCAACAACGCATCGAAATGATAGGGTATGCCATTGACACCTGCCGCCACTTTGGCATAGAGCAGCCGCGCGTTGCGCTGATTCATTGTACCGAGAAGGTCAGTGCGAAGTTCCCGCACTCGCTGGACTACGTGAACATTGTGGAGCTGGCGGAAGCCGGCGAGTTTGGCAATGCCATCATCGACGGCCCTCTGGACGTGAAGACCGCCTGCGAGAAGACAAGCGGCGATATCAAAGGCATCGTTTCGCCCATCAACGGCGAGGCGGACGTTCTGATATTTCCTAATATAGAGTCGGGCAATGCTTTTTATAAGGCTGTTTCCCTCTTCTCTCATGCCGACATGGCCGGGCTACTTCAAGGACCTGTTTGTCCGGTGGTATTGCCGTCGCGCAGTGACTCCGGACTTTCCAAATATTACAGCATGGCGATGGCGTGCCTGACTTGCGAAGGCGACTTGTGATGATGGGACGGAACTTGCCGTGTGTCTCTCTTTATCTTATTTATAACTCGTAATTTGTTAATGTCAACAATGCATATACTTGCCGTAAATCCCGGTTCCACATCAACAAAGATTGCTGTGTATGAAGACAAAACGCCCCTATTGGTGAATAATATTCGTCATTCGGTAGAAGAACTCTCCAAATATCCCCATGTTGTCGACCAGTTTGAATTTCGTAAGAATCTGGTGCTGGAGGCACTGGAGGCCAATGGCATCCCTTTCCGGTTCGATGCCATCGTGGGGCGTGGAGGCTTATTGAAACCTATTTCCGGCGGAGTTTACGAAGTGAACGATGCCATGCTGGACGATATTTCCCACGCCATGCGCAGTCATGCCTGTAACTTGGGATGCGTCATTGCTGCCGAGCTGGCTGCCATGTCACCCGGTTGCCGTGCCTTCATAGCCGATCCGGGAGTGGTGGACGAACTGGACGAAACGGCCCGCATCACCGGTTCGCCCCTGATGCCTCGCATCACCATCTGGCATGCTCTGAATCAGCGTGCCATCGCCCGCCGTTATGCTTCCGAACGAAACATCCGCTACGAAGATTTGAACTTGATTATTTGTCATCTGGGAGGTGGCATTTCCGTAGGTACTCACCTTCGGGGACGTGCTGTCGACGTGAACAATGCGCTCGATGGCGAAGGACCTTTCTCGCCCGAACGTGCCGGTACTCTTCCTGCAGGTCAACTGATAGACTTATGCTATTCCGGCCGCTTTACGAAAGAAGAGTTGAAGAAGCGCATTTCCGGCAGTGCAGGATTGGCCGCCCATCTGGGCACAACGGATATCCCGGCCATAGAGAAGAGAATCGAATCGGGCGACGAGCATGCCGAGCTGGTGCTGAATGCTATGATTTACCAGATTGCCAAATGTGTGGGAGCTGCCGCCGTTGTTCTCTATGGCAAGATAGATGCCGTTTTGCTTACGGGAGGGATGGCTCATTCGGAATACATCACTTCGCGATTGAAGGAGCGTATTTCTTTTCTTGCTCCTGTCCACGTCTATCCGGGTGAGGATGAATTGGAGGCATTGGCTTTGAATGCCTTGGGTGCATTGCGTGGAGAACTGGCTGTGCAAATTTATCGGTGATGGCATTGGGTGGGAAAGCCGCGTCGTCGGCATAATCGTGCCCATTCAAATTTTTCAGGCAAAAGTATTCGTAAAGAAAAAAAACTTATATCTTTGTCTTTGTGTTAAGTTAATAAATTGATTAAGGTCGATTTTTGACTGTTTCGGATCGGAAAGTATGGGGGTACTTTCCGATCTTTTTTATTCTGAAGGTTCGTATCGAAAATCTTTGTGTCTGCCCAAAAATCTCTCGATTAGATTGATTCCTCCTAAAACCAATTCTATGGAAGATACCTACACATTTCCCATCAATCATGTATTTTTTTATCCGTGATGCAAATTTCTTGCAAAAAATACTTGCTGTATAATAAATCTCTGTATATTTAGGCACAGTGAACACAGCGCTAATCGTTCAAATGTTATGATTAGGCACATAAATCTAATACTTTTATCGCTAAACTTCTGATAATAAGAAAAATATCTGGCAGATTATATCGGTCTCACGTTAACCTACTATTTTTCAATTACTAAGGTCGACTGATGAATAAATATAATTTTGCAAAAAGCATTAGTTGATCATTATGAATAGAGTTAAACTACTTCTGATACGATTTATCAATTCAATTCCACAAAGGGAGATACAACTTTTTCGTGGAGCTATTATTCAAGCTATGGGGTCGGCCAATGTGCTGTTTCACAACCATGAGGAAGGAGGCTTTCGTTATTCGTATCCTCTTATTCAATACAAGCGTATCGGTGGTAATGCCGCTATTGTCTGTGTTGGCGATGGGACAGAAGTGATTGGCGATTTTTTCTCCAACTGCAACTTTGATATCGTATTGGGCAACACTCCGTTGCATTTGGAGGTATTTCAGATAAAAGCAGAGCAGGTATTGATACAGGTCTGGGACGACCTTTTTTCATATACTTTGCGAAAATGGCTACCACTCAATCAAGGCAACTATCAAGAGTATATGCAATTGGAAAGTCTTTCAGAACAATGCGCTTTTTTAGAACGAGTCTTGACGGGCAATTTGCTTTCGTTTGCTTCCGGTCTAAATATCCACTTTGACCAAGAGGTGAAGGTACATATCACTGCCTTAGAAGATGTTCGTACCTATTCGTACAAAGGTATTCGGATGCAGGGCTTCGATATACAATTCAAGAGCAATGTAAGCCTACCCGACTACATAGGACTTGGAAAGAGTGTGAGTGTAGGATTCGGGGTGGTGAAAAGAACAATTAGAAAATAAACAATAAGTAAGAATAATATGGATAATGTGAGAGAAAAACTCTATTTAGCAGCACTACTTCACGATATTGGTAAGTTCTATCAAAGAGCTGATCATGGTAGTGTGTCAAAAAGTATGTTCTTGAAAGGAGAATACAAGTCCGAAAGTCCTTTCTGTCCGATGTACAATGGGCGGTACACGCACAGGCATGTGCTATGGACAGCTCAATTTATGGATGAATATAAATCCATTTTCCCGCAGCAGGATGCCAAGGTACTGGACGAGTTGATTCACATTGCTGCCGGACATCATTTGCTTGCCGATAGGCTCTCTGATTTGGGCAAAATAATCAAAGAGGCCGATTGTCTTTCATCGGGTATGGACAGGACATCTGGTGATGGACTAAAAGACGTACAAGACGAGACCGATACGAGTTGGGATGCTTTTAAGAAAAAGAGAATGGTCTCAATATTGGATACCATCAATGCCGATGTTATCAAGAAGGACTGGTATCATTATCCCATTGATAAAATGAAACTTTCGAAAGACTATTTCCCCAAAAAGAGTTTTGATTCAGCTCCTGATTATCTACGACTGTGGGAAGAATTCACTACAGAGTTCACTCTTATTCGGGCAAGTAGTTATCGTGCTCTTTCGGAAACATTGTTGAGTCTATTATTGAAATATACCTCATGTATCCCATCAAGCACAATTGACTTTGCTGATGTTTCGCTTTACGACCATCTAAAAACGACTGCGGCGTTAGCCGTATCTCTTTACGATTACAACAAAGCCGGCAGCCAAGAAGAATCTCCTTTCTTGTTGATAGGAGCTGATTTTAGCGGCATCCAATCGTATATATATCAAATAGTTTCAAAGTATGCGGGAAAAAACCTTAAAGGGCGTTCATTTTATCTCCGATTATTGTCCGATACGGTTGTACGCTATTTACTGAAGGAGTTAGATCTTTTTCAAGCTAATATTATGTACAATTCGGGGGGTAGTTTCTATTTGCTGGCTCCCAATACAGAGTTTGTTAAGGAGAAACTTAAACAAGCGGTGCTTAACATTGAGCAGAAGCTTTTCGAGACCCACGGTACAACATTGTTTGTGGCTATCGATAGCGTAGAGGTGTCAAAAGAGATATTGATGCGTAAGAGTGGTAGCTTAGGTGATGTTTGGGCAGAGTTGTTCGACCGGCGAGACAAAAAGAAAGCGACTAAATTTGCTGCTCAAGCCATAGCTTCTTACGACCAACTATTTACTCCATCTCATAAAGGTGGTAATGCCCAAAGAGATACTATCACGGGAGAGGAGTTCCTCGATGGAGAAAAGATGGTGAGAAAAGAAGACTTACTGTTAAAACCCATCAATGCCAAGCAAATAGAACTTGGTGCCAAACTTCGGGATTTTGATATAATGGTAGTAAAGGAAGGAACTCCGCTCGACTTTTGGGACAATAAATTGCATATCACTCCACTCGACTTGGATTTTACGTACTATTTCTTGAAAGAACAAGATTGGGTTGACAAAAGTAAATTCCTGAAAGATAAGGGTTTGTTATCAGTTGTCACAATGAACGGAAAAGGTGGTGATTGCAGTTTTATGAAACCTGTGGACGATATCAATAACATTGTTTATGGACTGGAGTTCTATGGAGGCAACGAAACGGATGGCACTAAGTTTTCTACTTTTGAGGAGATGTGTGACAACAGTGATAAGTTCTCCCGTTTGGGGGTATTACGCATGGATGTGGATAATTTGGGAAGCATTTTCCAGCGTGGCCTTTTACCGGAAAAAACCTCTTTATCGCGGTATGTAGCCTTAAGTCGTTCGTTCGACTTCTTTTTCTCCGGCTATCTCAATACACTATGGCAAGAGACTGACCCTAAAAAGTCGTTTATCATATATAGTGGAGGTGATGATGTCTTTATCGTTGGAAGCTGGGACGTAACTATTCTATTAGCCGAAAAAATCAACGAAGACTTCAAGAAATTCGCCTGTGATAATCCGATATTTTCGCTTTCTGCCGGAATAGCTTTCATTTCGCCTAAGTTCCCGATTATGAAAGGAGCCGATGAAAGCGACCGTGAAGAAAATAACGCAAAAAAACATACGTGTGCAGAATGGGAGAAAAATTCTATTTCGTTCATGCAGACACCCTTGAATTGGGATAAGGAGTATGGTGTGGTAGCCCGATTAAAAACGGAGATGGTGGGCTTGCTTAAAAAAGGTGAGATGCCCAAGTCCTTTCTTTCAAAAATAATGTCGCATTGTGCCAATGCAAAGATTAAAGGTCATAGAATAACCGTTCCTAAGACCTATTGGTTGTTAACATATGACCTCAGTCGGATGAAAATGCGCAGTACCGAGGCGGTTAAGGCTATGATAGAGCAATGTATCAACGAAGTATGTAATAAAAAAGGAGCGACTTTGAACGGTGAGCATATCATCACGGACTATCATCCGTTGGAGTTATGGAATTTTGCCGCACGTTGGGCAGAGTTAGAGTATAGGAGTTAAAAATGTTTCATCAATAATATATGTATAATTATGGCAGATTACAATTACAAACAACCAGATCGATCGAGATATGGACAAACCGGCCCCCAACGTCAAGGTGGAGGTGGCTTCAATCGCGGGAACAGTTATCCGAATGAGACGGCGGAATCAAAATTCGGCCAATTGAATTATGAGCCTAAATGGATAACCGAAGGAGCTACCCCTGAACTTGTTGCGTATGCCGAGGAGGCGGGCAAGTTTATGGCAGACAAAAAGTTGACAAGTTCTAAGTTTCGTAGCATATACGGTGAGATCAAACGCATTCAGATGGGAGAATTTGAAAAAGAAAAAACCTCGTTCTACCTATTGAGGCCTAAGATGGCTTATGCCTTGGGGCGTGATTCTGGAAATGAGGGGCTTAAGCTGTTTAAACTTATTTTTGATAGGGCTTCGAATGAAGTAAGGGATAGGAAGAGTTATCTGAATTTTTGCAACTTTATCGAGGCCATTCTTGCCTATCACAAGGCATACGGAGGGAAAGACTAGCTTGATTTATAAACATAAAAAACGATAATTATGTCTGATATAAAATTGGAGAAAAAAATAATCTATACCGGCACGATAACATTAAAGACCGGTTTGCATATTGGTGGTACAAATGCTTCGCTGAATATCGGAGGACCCGATAAGTTCGTAGTTCGTAATCCCATTTCCAATATACCGTATATACCCGGAAGTTCGCTGAAAGGTAAAATGCGTTCGTTGGTGGAGATTGCCAATGGAGAGACCAAAGATGGTAAGCCTACTAACAATCCGAAGTCCAAAGCGGGAGCACTCTTTGGCATATCCGGCGATAGTAACGAAAGCAAACCTTCACGACTCATCGTACGTGATGCGGAATTGGATACGGAGGCTGCCGACTTTAGCAATACCGACCTGCCATACACCGAGAGCAAAACCGAGGTTGCCATTGACCGTGTGACGGCCAAAGCCACTCCCCGAACCTTTGAGCGTGTTCCGGCCGGAGCTAAGTTCAAACTGAACATGGTGCTGAATATCTTTGAAGGCGAGGACGAAAAAGAGTTGCAAGCGACATTAGATCAAGCTTTCAGACTTTTAGAGGACGATTATCTCGGTGGTCATGGCTCGCGAGGATATGGTCAAGTGAAAATTGAATGGTCAAAGAAAGAACCTAGAACTTATTGATTATGGCAACTTCCATTTTTGTTCTTAAGGATCTCACTCCATTACATATCGGAACAGGAAGGGAAAATTACGACTTTTCGGCTTCTGACCTGCACAGCGACACCCTTTCGGCGGCACTGGCTTCGATGCTTGCACACCAAGGGAAAGCGGATGAGATAGCCCGTTTTCTGAACTCTTTTGTCATTAGTTCGGCATTCCCTTTCATGAAAGATCAATTTTTTCTGCCCAAGCCGCAGGGCAAAATCAAAGTAACAGTGCCGGATCAAGAGCAACATCTCTATCGGAAGCGACTGAAAAAAATTAGATTTATCGAGGCGTCGCTTTGGAATAGGCTCATGAACGGAGAAACACTTGAAATGGAAGCATCACAGCTTCAAGATGCTTTTCTTACTACCCTCCATGGTTTTGAAAAGCCTTTTGAGTCGCAAGTGATGCAGCGAGTGACTATTCCCCGTAAAGAGGGTGAAGATGCCGCCCCTTTCTTCTTCGATTGGACATATTTTCACGCCCAAGCAGGATTGTATTGTATCGTTGAGGCAGAGGAAAGTGTGATGGATAGAATTGAAGAGCTTTTTAAGATGCTTGGCGAATTTGGCTTGGGAACGGACAGGAGTGTTGGTGGAGGCATGTTCGAGGTGGAAAGGGTGAAAGATAGGCAACTATTCTTACCCGCGAACTCTCCCAATGCCTCTATGCTGCTGTCTCTCTATATCCCGACGAAGCAGGAGGTCGAGTTGCTGGACTTGCCCAATTCCAAGTATGAACTCATGCAACGTAGCGGATATATGGCAGGTAGCCGGACACCTTCTTTCAGGCATTTGCGTAAGAAGTCCATCTATTGTTTCAATGTAGGCTCAGTATTTAATACCACCGAAGCACTGCATGGGAAAATAGTAGACATGCAGCCCGATTGGAACGATAAAGAGATGCACCCTGTGTTTAGAAGCGGAAAACCTTTTGTAGTACCTGTAAAAATGGATAGAGATGAGTAAAATTAAGATAACGACCTTGACCCCTATTCATATTGGCAATGGCGTAACCCTACAATATGGGGCCGATTTTGTGACCGGCGGCATAGCGAGCGATGATGGACGCATCAGTGTTGTGGGCATCATTGACCCCAAGAAAGTTCTATCCCTGATAGGAGAAGAAAATATATCGCATTGGGTAGCCGCCATTGATCGGAAAAGCTCCACCGACGTAATTGTAAAGCAATTTGCTCCAAAGGCTTCCATCGAAGATTATACCGCGAGAGTGATAGTTAATTACTCGGCAATAAGGAAAAACGACACGCTCAAAGAACTTATCCATGATGGTATGGGGAAACCGTACATCCCGGGGAGCTCCATAAAAGGTGCTATCCGTACAGCTGTATTGGCTTCGTTGGCGAGTAAAGTAAATGGTGTAGCTGGGAAGATTGAGAGACAAGATAAGAATAACCGTTCGAAAGTTGGGGCAAAGAGCGTAGAAGGCGAGCTGTTTGGCGCAGACCCTACCACTGATGTGTTCCGTTTCTTACATGTGGGGGATGCTATATTTGGCGATAACTACGAACTTGCTGCTCAAATGGTAAGTATCAATGAACGTCCGAGCAAGGGTTTCTGGGATACTGATAAGCAACAGCTTATTGAGACCATCTGCCCGGACGATGAGACCGAATTCCAAATGAAGCTGTTGCCGGAGTATTACGATTTTGCTCAAAGAAACTGGTCACAGAATGAAAAAAGATCGTTGGGCAAGATGCCCGACGAGATGAAGACAATGGCTGCTTTGTTTAGCTTGATAAATGAGCATACAAGGGGATTGATCGCCTCTGAAATCAAGTACTGGCAGGACAAAGAGCTGCACGATGACTCCAACCAAATAGCTGTTTACATTCAAAACATGCAGAAGATGTTAGACACTGCCAATTCGTGCAGAGCGGGCAAGGAGTGTGTGTTGCGGGTTGGATATGGCTCGGGGTGGAGGTTCATCACGGGAGCATGGACTGAAGAGTTAGGTAATTTCGAGTCGGTTGTAGTGCCGGCAGCACGGCGTGACAACTATAAGTACCAAAAATTCGATTTTCCCAAATCAAGGCGAGTGGATGAGGATTGCGAATTGCTTGGATTTGTTAAGCTGACCGTTTTGTAATTTTATGGATATGCGTATGGCAAAAATTCATATCACATTGGTCGGCGGCCAGCCGGCCCCGGTTTATAACGGGATAGTTGCGACCAATCCCGACAGGGTGGTTTATATCTACTCCCAAGAAAGCCTACAGGTAGTGGAAACCTTGAGGAAGGAAGTTGATTTGCCCGAAGACGAGCAAGATCCTTTGGACGCGACGGA
Source organism: Prevotella heparinolytica (assembly GCF_002998535.1). NCBI lineage: Bacteria > Pseudomonadati > Bacteroidota > Bacteroidia > Bacteroidales > Prevotellaceae > Prevotella > Prevotella heparinolytica. The sequence continues at coordinate 2,805,903 of NZ_CP027234.1, forward strand.
CCCGCAAAAAATCATGGCACGCATTCGTGCTTTGAAGGAAAAATATGTGGGTGATGAAGTTACGTTGAACATATCGAGCGGACTGAAGTCATGGTCGCATCTTTTCGGCCGAGAGTTCGAGAAGGAGTCCAATGCTACGGTGGTTTATATGGATCAGAACAATGTTCTTTGGAATTACCGCACCATGCAGGGAAACAGCGATTTCAGCTTTGATATGTTCAAGTTGTTCCGGCTATATGGAAATCCGATAGACAATCACTTTACCCCTTTTGATGAATACACCGAGGCAGATGAGGAGTGTTACAAGAAAATAGAGCAAATCCGAACGGGTGAATTTCATTCGGAGTTCAATAGCTTGCTGACGCTTTTGAGCAAGCCGCAACAAAATGTCTTGAAAAATCAACCCTCAGACACTTTTGAGACTAAGAACGGCTCTTCGGTGACTTGGGAAAAGCCCACCAATGAAAAGAAAGGGTTTGTCCGCATTTCTCTCCAAGGGAAAAAGGGAAGTAAGGAAATCACTCTCAAGGCTCCTCATGCCATTGAATTGGCTTTCAATTCCGGATGGTTCGAATACAAAGTGGCTAATATGCTGAGCCATTGGAAAAGGGCAAAGGATATTTGCATGAATTGCCGATTCCCTTTCAAAGCCAACGTAGATAAGAACGAGGTGGATATCATTGTCAACGCAGGAAGCAAGTTGCTGTTCGTTGAATGCAAGACGCAGATCAATAGTACGACAGACATCGACAAGTTCAATTCTGTGGTAAGGGGATATGGGGGAACAGCCAGCAAGGCGTTGTTCGTTACCGATGCGAGAATGACCGATATGGCTAAGGGTAAATGCAAGGAATATGGCATTATAACCTTCTCATTGCAAGAACCCCATTTGTTAGAGGCCGAGAGGGCTTTGTTCCTCATGCTCGAAAGTGAACTGCTCAATATTAATGCCAAATAATGATGAAGCGAGAATTGAATAAAAGTAAGCGGGTAAATTGGCTGCGTCAATACTCGATAGCCTTATTTAAAGGAAAGAGGGGACGTTACACGGTGTCTATCGTCTCTGTCTTCGTTATCTCCCTGTTTGTTCTTTGGATGATCAGCGGGTGGGATATAAGGTTTGGTGAAGGGGTTCTCTATGTCAATATTCTCGAGCCGGTGGTCACGCTCGGCACATTCTTTATCGCGGCTTGGCTGGGAGCACGGAACATCAAGGAAGAATGGGAAAATCAGCTGCCTAAGAAGTTGACCGTTCATTTCAAACACAAAGACAGCTATGTCTTTACTTGCCATAAGGCCTACCTCTTTGGCGAAAGCGACATCAGGCAGATGGGGCAGCAGATAGGTTTCCAAATGAACGAAAACCATAGTTTGTCTTTCTATCCTTACATAAAATTAGAGCCTACCACAATCGAAAAAAACGAGAAGGAATATTTCAGGCATTATGAAGTGACCTTCTTCCTGTCGAGTTGGGAAAAAAAGGGTTACAAAGTTTGCTGGGACAATGACCTCCATACACCCGGAAACAGGGAATGGATATTTGATGTTCAAGACAAGATTATCAGTGAGGAACAAGCTAATGCTGTATATGAGGAGCGTGAAAGAACAGAGAAAAAATTGGGTAAATCTTTATAAAACGGTATGCTGATTAATCTATCCAACCATCCATCCGCCAAGTGGGGCGATGAGCAGATGCAAGCCGCAACAGAGCAGTATGGCAGGGTTGTCGATATTCCCTTTCCACAAGTGGATAGCAATGGCGATGAGGGGTATATTGCATCGTTGGCCGATGAGTATGTATCAAGAGTTATCGCCGCGGCTGCCGATGGCTTTGCCACCGTGCACCTGATGGGCGAAATGACGCTCACCTTTGCACTTGTATGTCGTTTGCAACGATTGGGTTACCCCTGCGTGGCTTCTACAACGGAACGCGCGGTGAGGGAACTTGACGATGGCAGTAGCGAGGTGCGGTTTAAGTTCGTGCAATTCCGTACATACAGCAGTGCATCGATTTGATGGCTGATGGAATAGCCGGAAAAGCTGTTGCCGAACGTTCTTTGACATATTGAAATAAAATATGAAAATATGAGTGAGAGATTATTTGAGAAGTTGTGTTCAGTCGGACAACTGATGTTGGCATGGAGGGTGGTAAAAGCCAAGAACAGTGTTGGAGGCATCGATGGGCTAACCATCGTTGAGTTTGAGAGCCACCTTGACCGACATTTGTCCGAACTGATTGCCGAACTGCAAGCAGGAACATGGAAGCCGCAACCCTACAAAAAGATGGGCATCCCCAAGAAGACGGGCGAAATAAGGACGATAGGGTTGCTCTCTTTGAGAGACAAAGTGGTGCAGACAGCCATAAAGCAGCTTGTGGAGCCGCGTTTCGAAAACCTGTTTATGGGGAACAGCTATGGATATCGTCCTGAAAAAGGGCATACAAAGGCCGTTCGAAGGGCTTTGTTTGAATGCAATAACAAAAAGAATCAGTGGTTACTTCGCTTGGATATCGATAATTATTTCGACACCATCAGCCACGATATTCTTTTTGCAAGGCTTCACGCCTTGATCCCCGATGAGGAAATCAATCGGCTGATTCAGCTTTCGGTAAAAATGGGTATGGTGACCCGGAAACTGAAGTGGGAGGAGATCAGCTGCGGTGTACCTCAAGGCGCCGTCCTCTCCCCCTTGCTGGCGAATCTTTATCTACATCAGTTCGACCAGTTCATCGTGACACACGCCGACTCCTATGTACGCTACGCCGACGATTTTATCATCTTGTGCGAGACACGTGAAAAAGCGGAAGAGGTGATGCAAGAAGCTGCCGGTTTCTTAAAAGAAAGGCTTCGGCTTTCGCTCAACACTCCGGAAATCGGAAAAATAGAAGATGGATTCGAGTTTCTCGGCATTACCCTGAACAAGAAGGGGCTATCCTTATCGGCCAGCAAAAGAGAGAAGCTTTTGCAGCGAATAGAGAACATAGAATTTCGCGGAGGATTCTTTTCCGATAAAGACAAGAGCATTTGGCAAGGCATACGCAACTACTATGGGAAACTGCTTCCCGAAAGTATATTGATAGACTTGGACAAGGCGCTCGTACAGAGATTGCAAACCATGATAGAGCAGCAGCCTGATAAGATAAGAAGTATCAGCGGATTGAAAAACGGATTGGCTGAAGCCGCATTTCTGTCGGACGAGATGCAGCTCAAGCGGAAAAACATCGTCAATCATCTGGCGGAAACTTATCTGTCCGTGAAAGGTGCAAAGCCCTCGAAATCTTCCGATGCCCAAAATCGCGACCTTATCAACAGCCGAAAAGCTGAATACCGGAAAAAAGAAGCCGAAGGATCTGAATTGGTGATACGTACCCCCGGTAGTCATATCGGCGTCAGCGGGCAGAATATCGTTGTGCGCATACAAGGTAAGGTGGCATACAAAAAGCCTTCCGCTTCGCTGCGACATCTTACCGTTACGGGGCAGGGAGTTTCACTTTCGAGCAATGTGATCCGATTTTGTATGGAAAGAAAAATTCCCATCGATTTCTTTGAAGGCGCCACGCATTACGCTTCGGTGGTGAGTCCCAAATTTGTCGAAAACACCCTTTGGGAGGCGCAAGCCAGGATGACCGAGGAACAACGATTTACGCTTGCCCAGCGTTTGATTCTGGGAAAACTGAAAAACCAAGTAAATCTGATCAAATACTTTCACAAGTATCACAAGACCACGCGAGAGGACATCAAGCAACAGTTCGTGGTGGCAACCGCCAAGATATCCGCCACCATTGACGAACTAAAGGAATTGCCCTTTACCGACAACTATCAAGAGGTGTTGATGGGCAAAGAAGCGCAAGCGGCCCTCTGTTATTGGGGATATATAGAGAAGATGCTCGAAGACGACGAAATCAATTTTGAGGGAAGAGTGCGTCGCGGAGCCTCCGATCTGGTCAACTCCATGCTGAATTATGCCTATTCGTTCCTTTACAACAGGGTATGGCAAGCATTGCTCAGCGAGGGGCTGAACCCTATGGACAGCGTACTGCACAAAAGGCAAGCCGGAAAACCCACATTGGTATTTGATGTGGTAGAACTGTTCCGGGCGCAAGGTACCGACAGAGTAGTGATAGGACTGGTGCAACGAGGGGTCAGCCTGAAGATGAACGGTGCCCTCCTCGACGATAATACAAAAAAAATACTCACCCAAAGTGTACTCGAGCGCATGAATCGGTATGAAAAGTATCGAGGAGAAGAGATGCCCTTCGAACGCATCTTTGTGGAACAAGCCAAAGAGATAGCCGCTTATGTGGAAAGCGGACAAACTTTTAAACCCTATATCGCAAAATGGTAAAGAAAGTAACGGCAAGAAAACGTTTCGTCGTCGTAGCATACGATATTGCCGACGAAAAACGTCGCAACCGCGTGGTGAAAATACTGGAAGCCGGTGGCGTCCGCATCAATTATAGCGTGTTCGAGTGCTTTCTGACCGAGTCGCGCTTAGCCAAGCTGCAAGAGCAGATAGCAGACGTAATAGAGAAACAGAGCGACACGGTGGTCTATTATCTTCTTTGTGTCAATTGCTACACCAAGATAGTCTACCAGCCCGATCGTCGTCATCCTCCTGAAACGGTGCGGATGGTATAGAAGGGAGGAGAAATCATTTGCGAAAATTCAGAAGATGCGTAATAGGTTGATAATAAGAGTAAAGCTGTTTTTCCGATGAAAGGACATCTACGCAAACCATTCGCAAATCCCCACTCGATGCCAAAAGACCACCGCCTTTTGCGAAAATTCCTGTAGGTCTGTTTGCAATCTGTTTATAATCAGAGGTATATGCGGACCTAAAAGCGACGATTTTCGCAAATCCATGATGAATGCAAATGGCTCGTTCTATTTGCGAAGTTTTTTTAGTCGCAATCTGTTGATTATCAATGGAAGTATAAAAACGTATGGCAAAATCCCCTTTTTTTGTATTCAAAAAAACAGTACTTTTGCGAAGATTTTAGAAGAAATAGCGTAAAACGATAAAATACAATGATTTATATCCATAGCTTATTGCAAAGAGTTACAGCAACATATTGATAGTCAGAATATACAGTCTACTTCCATCACAACAAGGATTAAGACCCCAACGACATTCCCAACATTGTCCACATTAAAATACAGTCTACTTCCATCACAACAAGGATTAAGACTGCAAACAGAGTTAGATTGACTCTGTTGAATATTTATACAGTCTACTTCCATCACAACAAGGATTAAGACAATACAGTAAGATTGACCATGTTAAAGGTCTTTATTTATACAGTCTACTTCCATCACAACAAGGATTAAGACAAATTTAATATTACACAATTGACTGATTGCCACATACAGTCTACTTCCATCACAACAAGGATTAAGACGAGGTTTCTTCTCCAGATTCTACCTCCTCGTAGAACCATACAGTCTACTTCCATCACAACAAGGATTAAGACTCAGGTTTTTTTATTGCAAACGGTTGCGACGAAGATACAGTCTACTTCCATCACAACAAGGATTAAGACCTCATACCTCCATTACGGAACCGCCGTCAATTTAAATACAGTCTACTTCCATCACAACAAGGATTAAGACTGCAGGGGATTGTTACCATCGTACTGCATACTTCCATATACAGTCTACTTCCATCACAACAAGGATTAAGACAGAATATAATATGTAAAAGAACAAGAGTTTATCTATACAGTCTACTTCCATCACAACAAGGATTAAGACGACAGGCATATACAGCCGTCTTATACTCGTTTAGAATACAGTCTACTTCCATCACAACAAGGATTAAGACACAAGAGATTAGTTTACGTTCTTAAGACAGGCAATACAGTCTACTTCCATCACAACAAGGATTAAGACTTCCCAGCTTCATCAACCGGAAATGCCTTTTCCAAATACAGTCTACTTCCATCACAACAAGGATTAAGACTTTTATTTTCATTATTTTTTTCATTTATCAAAGAATACAGTCTACTTCCATCACAACAAGGATTAAGACAGTCTACATTTTTGAGACAGGCATATACAGCTATACAGTCTACTTCCATCACAACAAGGATTAAGACTTTTTAAGCATTTCTTTAAATTTTCCTGCATATTATACAGTCTACTTCCATCACAACAAGGATTAAGACTTAACATTTTTTTTATTTAATAGTTAATTGTCACAAATACAGTCTACTTCCATCACAACAAGGATTAAGACTTGCAAAGGATAATGATTCTGATAGTGTATTTTATACAGTCTACTTCCATCACAACAAGGATTAAGACAAAAAACATATCTGTTTCCTCCTATACCTTGTTGTATACAGTCTACTTCCATCACAACAAGGATTAAGATGGATGCATATCCTACAGAAGAAGAACGTCAAATGGGCAACCGCCGTAACGGTAAGATGCAGAAACAGGTGCAGACTCCATTGGGTGAGGTAACCGTATCCACTCCCCGTGACCGTAATTCAAGTTTTGATCCACAATTTATTAAGAAGCGTGAGACCATTCCGGCAGAAGGTGTTGCTGACCGTATAATCGGCCTGTATGTTCTTGGTAACAGCACACGTGAGATTAGTGATTGGATGGAAGAGAATCTTGGTAATCGTGTATCGGCAGATACAATCAGTGCCATTACGGACCGTGTACTTCCGGAAATAAAGGCATGGAAATCACGTATGCTTGATTCCGTCTATCCTATAGTCTGGATGGATGCCATCCATTATAAAGTAACGGATGAACGTGGTTGTGCTGTTGCACGTGCAATCTATAATGTGTTGGGTATTAACAGGGAAGGACATAAGGAGCTACTCGGAATGTATATATCAAGAAATGAGGGAGCAAACTTCCGGCTCAGTGTGCTGACAGACCTTCAGAACCGTGGAGTTGAAGATATCCTTATTGCCTGTATAGACGGCTTGAAAGGCTTTCCTGAAGCAATCCAAAGTGTTTATCCCAATACATCTGTACAGCTTTGTGTTGTACATCAAATTCGTAATTCCATCAAATGTGTAGGCTCCAAAAATCAAAAGGAATTCCTGAAGGATTTGAAATGCGTTTATCAGGCTGTAAATAAAGAATCGGCAGAAAATGAACTTCTTAAGTTGGAAGAAAAATGGGGCGAACAATATCCCATCGTTATCAGGTCCTGGCAGGACAATTGGGATAAGCTATCCGAATACTTCCAGTACACTCCGGCTATCCGTAAGCTCATATATACAACAAATACTGTTGAAGGATATCACCGTCAGATCCGTAAGGTAACAAAAAACAAGGGCGTGTTCCCGTCGGATACAGCCCTTGAGAAACTGGTTTATCTTGCATACCGTAATATAACGTGAGTTCGATATAATTTTAGAAGATTCTTAGTTGCCCGTCATTTATGTAACTCACATCAATGGCTGGTTTCTTTTCAAAGAAACAATATGCTGCTATTGCCGAGAGTGCGTTTGCAATGAAGTTGTCGAAAGACCGGTGTCTGGAATGCTCAATCTGTGCGATGTTCTTCAACTCGTCATTAACCGTTTCAATCAGTGCCCGTTTCCTGAGAATGATTTTATCAGCAATACTCATAAGGAAACTCCTCATATTATTCTTGACTTTGGTTATCAGTTGTATTCCATTCATGAATAGATTTTCAAACAATGCTTGTCCGATATATCCCTTATCGCCACACAATTTCCCTTTTACATTCTTTACGAACCGACTCTGTTTCAAAGGCTCTCTGTCATCCACGTTACCCGGAGTGAACATAAAGTTCAGTATCTCTCCCTTATCATTGATAATCAGATGCAGTTTAAACCCGAAGAACCATCCCATGGAACATTTCCCCCGTTCGGCAAGGCCCTCGAATGTCTTGTGAATCAGAATCCGTTGATTACGGCAGACACGTAAAGGGGTAGAATCCACGAAACCGATTCCGGTACATTCTCCCAACAGAACTTGTTTTATGAAGATAGTCAGCGAGAGCAACACTTCCTTTTCCAGTTCCACAAAACGGTTATACGAAACTCTCTGGGGGAACAGGTGTGTCAGATGTTTGCAGACATATTCCTGATAATAGTGTTTGAAGCAACGGAAACCACCCGAATGGAACAGAATAAGGATTACCATAATTTCCGCATCGCTCATACGATTGGGCTTATTGCGATGCGGGAGTGAATTATCTTCAACCGGATATTTTTCTTGTTGAACTGTAAATTCCTTGCAAAATCATCTGCCATACAATAAATCTCCGTAACTTTAGACTCTGTGAACATAGTGATAATCGTTTAAAGGTTATAATTGGACACTATAAATTTAATACTTTTATCGCTATGTTCCTATTATTCAAACAAATAATTGTAATCGTTATATCGAACTCACGTTAATATACGGAAGAAGTGGACTATGCCACTGGCCAATTGGGCTACAATCTCACAGCCACTGGCCATAAAGTTTGGAGAACGATTTAAATTATTGTAATTTTACGCTCGTCGGGACGGGGGGCCCGCCCCTTGCCGCTGGCCGTTCCCCGACCGATGAGTTTTCTAATGGGAAATAATGCGTGACACAGTTTATTTTACACTACCCCGTATACTGTTTGTTGCATAATTTTTCGGTCAATCTCATTCTAAAAATAAAGTCGTAGCTATATACCTCTATCTTCCTACCATCTTCGTACCACCTTCGGTACATGTTCTTACCATGTTCTTGTTGAGATGCTCGTTATAGACAAGAAGAAAACAAGAAAATGATAAGAATACATACATCCTTTTGAGAGGTGCGATAGACTTTTGTTGGATGAAATTTTCCATAAAGATGCAGTTTTTTATCAAGTTATCACTTTAAATGTCGGATGATTCTTTTTTCTTAAATGAAAGAGCCGTGGAATAAAAAAGTGCATAATTGTGAAGTGCCCCCGAAAAGTTGGCGTTAAATTAAGCGTTAATTATTAAATTCTCTATAGTAGTGAGCTCGGTATTGTGCTGGGCTCATTCCTTTTAATCTAAGTTTTATTCTTTTCGTATTATACCACATTATATATTTCTTGAATTCAGTCTCAAAGCTGTCAAGGCTTTCGAAGTGGTTTACGTACAACAATTCATTCTTCATCAGCTCGAAGAAGTTCTCCATCATAGAGTAGTCTATGCAGTTACCTTTGCGAGACATACTTTGTATAACACCATTATTCTTTAGCATCTTTTGGTATTGCGTATGCTGGTAATGCCATCCTTGATCTGCTGTTTTTGCAATCCTGATATCCCTTCTTTCTGATAGCGTAACCATAAAACCTTTAGTCGCTCTTCATTTATTCCATAGTTCTTGTGGATATGACAAAAGGATAGTCCATCTTCTAACATATACATATAAGATAGTAAATCATGCACAGATTTTGGTTTTCTTTTTTGCGTAGACATGATAAAACCCCGAAAGTTAACAAAAAACTTTCGGGGTTCATATCAAAGCCCTTTAGATTGTGTGGTAAAAAATCACTCGTTTCTGTTACCTCTGTCACGACGTTCGCGGCGTTCGCCGTTTCTTTCGGAGCGTTCAACATAACCTTCCGGTTTCGGCAACAAAACTTTGCGGGACAGTTTGAACTTACCGGTTTTCGGATCGATTTCCAGCAGTTTTACTTCCAACTCGTCACCTTCCTTGATTCCGGCTTCCTCTACTGTTTCCAAACGTTTCCAGTCTATCTCGGAGATGTGGAGCAGGCCGTCTTTTCCCGGCAAGAACTCTACGAATGCACCGTAAGGCATAACGCTGCGCACTTTACCTTTGTAGATTTCGCCTATTTCGGGTACGGCTACGATGCTTTTGATAAGACGCATGGCGTCGTCGATGCTTTTCTTGTTTGTTCCGGCAATTTCAATTTTGCCCACGTTATCCACTTCCTCAATCGTGATGGTAGCTCCGGTTTCTTCCTGCATGCCTTGGATGATTTTTCCACCCGGACCGATGACGGCACCGATGAATTCTTTAGGAATGGTCATTGTTTCGATACGCGGCGCATGAGGTTTCAGGTCTGTGCGAGGCTCGGCGATGCACTCGGTGATTTTTCCGAGGATAAATTCGCGGCCCTCTTTGGCTTGCAACAGGGCTTTCTCCAAAATGTCATACGTCAGTCCGTCGCACTTGATGTCCATTTGAGTGGCAGTGATACCGTCTTTGGTTCCCGTCACCTTGAAGTCCATATCGCCCAAGTGGTCTTCGTCGCCGAGGATATCGGACAATACGGCATATTTTTCTTCGCCCGGATTCTTGATCAGTCCCATTGCGATGCCCGATACCGGCTTCTTGATTTTTACACCGGCATCCATCAATGCAAGTGTTCCGGCACATACGGTAGCCATCGAAGAAGAACCGTTTGATTCGAGGATATCCGATACGATGCGCACTACATAAGGATAGTCTGCAGGGATTTGACCTTTCAACGCACGCCATGCCAAGTGTCCGTGGCCGATTTCGCGACGACCCACACCACGCTGTGCTTTCGCTTCGCCCGTAGAGAACGGCGGGAAGTTATAGTGAAGCAAGAAGCGCTCTTTGCCATGTTCCAATACGTCGTCGATGATCTTCTCGTCCAGTTTCGTTCCTAAAGTAACGGTAGACAAAGATTGGGTCTCTCCGCGTGTGAAGATTGCCGAACCGTGAGGACCCGGCAAATAATCGGTTTCGCACCAGATGGGGCGTATTTCGGTAGTCTTACGTCCGTCAAGACGCTTGCCTTCGTCCAGAATGGAACGGCGCATGGCTTCTTTTTCCACATCGTGATAATAACGGTCTATCAGCGCGCCCTTTTCCTCCAGCTCTTCTTCCGAGAATTGGGCTTTGAACTCTTCGCAGATAGTCTCAAAAGCATTGATGCGTTCGTGCTTATTGTTATTGCCCGATGCTGCAACGGCATAAGCCTTTTCGTAGCAAGCATCGTGAACAGCCTTGCGAAGCTCTTCATCGTTCACTTCGTGGCAGTATTCACGTTTTACGGTAGAACCTACTTCTTCTGCCAGCTCCATCTGAGCTTTACATTGTATCTTGATAGCTTCGTGTGCGGCTTTCATGGCTTCCAGCAAATCTTGCTCGGAAACCTCGTTCATTTCGCCTTCCACCATCATGATGTTTTCGTATGTGGCACCCACCATCAGATCCATGTCGGCTTTTTCCAGTTGTTCGAAAGTGGGGTTGATAACGAACTGTCCGTCAATACGTGCTACACGTACTTCGGAAATCGGTCCGTTGAAAGGAATATCTGAAACAGCAAGTGCGGCAGAGGCTGCAAGGCCGGCCAAAGCATCCGGCATGTCTACGCCGTCGGCCGAGAAGAGGATAATGTTTACATATACCTCTGCATGAAAATTGTCAGGGAATAAGGGGCGGAGAGCACGGTCAACGAGTCGGCAAGTGAGGATCTCGTAGTCAGAGGCGCGGCCCTCACGTTTGGTGAAACCGCCGGGGAAACGGCCGAATGCCGAGAATTTTTCTTTGTACTCTACCTGTAGCGGCATGAAATCTGTTCCGGGAACTGCGTCCTTGGCGGCACAAACAGTAGCTAAAAGCATGGTGTTGCCCATGCGAAGCATTACAGAACCGTCTGCCTGTTTTGCCAGCTTTCCCGTTTCGAGCGTGATGGTTCTGCCATCTGGAAGCTCGATTGTCTTAACAATTGGGTTAATCATAAAAAATGTTTTATATCTAATTTTCTTTCAAAATTCGCGCAAAGATACATATTTTATTCTTGTAAGATGGTGGGAATGAGATAAAAAGTTTGTATTTAACTGCTTTTTTGCAAATATCTGCATGTAAGAACAAGGGAAATGCTTTGACTGAATCTTAAAAGAAGTATATTTGCAGGCACATTTGCTCCGTACCAACTCCGTATCTGCCCCGTTCTTATAGATATGGAGCTGGTACGGAGTAGATGCCTTTCGGATATGGTTGAGATGCGGAAAATAAATGGAAGTATGAAGGATAGTAAAACTAATAATGATATGAAGAAAATTTTTTTTATGACACTTGTTGCTGTTGCGATGAGTGCATGTAATTCCGATTCGAAATTCAAAGTGGAAGGTGAGGTCACCGGTGCCGATGGGAAAATGCTGTATCTGGAAGCTTCGGCTTTGGAGGGTATTGTACCTTTGGATTCGGTGAAGCTGAAAGGCGATGGCTCTTTTTCTTTCAAACAAGCGCGTCCGGCGTCTCCGGAATTTTATCGTTTGAGGGTGGAAGATAAAGTTATTAATTTTTCGGTCGACTCTACAGAGATAGTGTCGGTGAAAGCTCCCTTTGCCGATTTTGCCACAGCTTATACGGTAGAAGGCTCACCCAATAGCTCCAAGATAAAAGATTTGACGTTGAAGCAGATGAAGCTTCAGAACGACGTGAACAGCTTGTTTCAATCCGTGCAAGCCCGGAAGATGGATGCCGATGTCTTTGAAGACAGTCTTGCGGCTTTGTTGAAAGATTATAAGGATAAAGTGAAGTTGAATTATATCTTCGCTGCTCCCAATACGGCCGCTGCCTACTTTGCCTTGTTTCAGAAGTTGAATGATTATCTGATATTCGATCCCTTGAATAGCAAGGATGACATCAAATGCTTTGCGGCCGTGGCAACCAGCCTGAATAATTTTTATCCGGAGGCCGACCGTTCCAAAAATCTTTATAACATTGTGATAAAGGGGATGAAGAACACACGTACCCCTAAGCAGAAAGTCATGGAAATATCCGAGGAGAATATCTCCGAAACCGGGCTCATCGATATCAGTCTGCGTGACATGAAAGGCAATGTGCGCAAACTGAGCGAGCTGAAAGGAAAAGCTGTGATTCTGGATTTTACGGTTTATCAAAGCGCTGTTTCTGCTACGCATAATTATATGCTGCGCAACCTGTATGATAAGTATGCATCTCAGGGATTGGAGATTTATCAGGTTTCTTTGGATGCCGACGAGCATTATTGGAAAACAACGGCCGACAATCTGCCTTGGATTTGTGTGCGCGATGTCAATGGCATCTACTCTACGGTGGCTGCTACGTATAACGTTCAAAATCTTCCCTCTGTCTTTCTTGTGAATAAAAACAATGAATTGAGCGCCCGTGGAGAGACGGTGAAAGACTTGGAAGCAGCTGTAAAAGCTTTGCTGTAAAATGGTATAAGTCAGTGGCTTGCTTTTTAATATGTTGCAAAACAGTCTTTTTTGCTTGACACGCATTGATTAAAAGACTATCTTTGCCGAGAAATTTAGGAAGAGGGTTCCAGCATGCTGACCATGTTGGAATTCTTTTTTGTTTATAGTACCATTAAAAACTAAAATATTTAAGGAGGAAAACGTATGGCTTACATGTCAGAAGAAGGCTACAATAAATTGCTTGCCGACTTGAAACATTTGGAGGCGGTGGAACGCCCGAAAATAGTAGCTGCTATCGCTGAGGCCCGTGACAAGGGAGACTTGTCCGAGAATGCGGAATATGATGCCGCAAAAGAAGCTCAGGGAATGCTTGAAATGAAAATCAATAAGTTGAAGGCTGTGATTGCCGATGCCAAAATTATCGACGAATCGAAACTGAAGACGGATTCGGTACAGATTCTCAACAAGGTGGAGCTGAAGAACGTGAAGAACGGGATGAAAATGGTTTATACTATCGTTTCGGAAAGCGAGGCCAACCTGAAGGAAGGGAAAATTTCTGTGAACACGCCGATTGCACAAGGTTTGCTTGGTAAGAAGGTAGGTGATGTGGCTGAAATCAAGGTGCCGCAGGGCATGATTAATTTGGAAGTAGTAAACATCTCATTTTAATAGAAAGGCAGGTCTGTGTGCGGGCTTGCCTTATTTTATACATTACAGTTATGGCAACAATATTCAGCAGAATTATCGCAGGTGAAATTCCTTGCTACAAGATAGCGGAGGATGAACGGTTCTTTGCTTTTCTTGACATCAACCCGTTGGTGAAAGGGCACACTTTGGTTGTTCCCAAACAAGAAGTGGATTATATCTTCGATTTGTCCGACGAAGATCTGGCGGCGATGCATGTTTTTGCCAAGAAAATGGCATTGGCCATTGGCAAAGCTTTTCCGTGCAAAAAAGTGGGTGAAGCGGTGTTGGGTCTTGAAGTGCCCCATGCGCACATACACTTGATACCGATGCAAAATGAGAAGGATATGCTTTTCTCCAATCCTAAGTTGAAACTGACAAATGAAGAGTTTATCGCAGTGGCAGAGGCTATACGTGCAGCACTCTGATAATTAATTTCCTCCCTAAATAAAAAAGCGGAAACCGGACGCAATCATTGTCCGGCTTCCGCATCTTTTATTTTGTTCGGTATGTTTTTAATAAGAGCTTAAGTATAATCTTCTCCCATCTTGATCTGTGCGTCATTCACGTATTTGCGGATGGCGTGTTCTTCGTCTTTTTTGCAAATCAGCAACACATTGTCCGATTCGGCAATGAGATACCCCTCAAGCCCTTCGATCACTGCTAACTTATTGTTGGGCAATGCTACGATATTGTCCTTACTGTTATAAAATAAGGACTGACATTTTAAAGAGACGTTCCCGGTTTCATCTTTCGGGGATAAGTCGTATAATGATCCCCAAGTACCCAAATCGGACCATCCGAAATCACCTAACGAGACATAAACATTGTCGGCTTTTTCCATAACTCCGAAGTCAATGGAAATATTGGGGCAAGTCGGGAAGTTTTCGTCGATGAACTGCTTTTCCAGAGGGGTGCCGTAAACATCTTTACCGGGAGCCAGCTTTGCGGCCAATTCCGGCAACAATGTTTCACCTGCTTTGATGATGGAATTTACGTTCCACATGAACAGTCCTGAATTCCAATAGAATTCACCGCTTTCTACAAAAACTTTTGCTAATTCCAGTTCCGGTTTTTCCGTAAAGGTTTTCACTTTATAGAAATTGTTACCTGCCGGTTCGTCTATCTGTATGTAGCCATATCCGGTTTCGGGGCGATTGGGTTTGATGCCGAGTGTCAATAGCTTGTCCGATTCTGAAACAAATCCCAGGCCATTCTCAATGGCTGTTAAGAACTCTCCTTCTTTTAAGATGAGATGATCCGAGGGGGCGACCACTATATTGGCATTCGGGTTCAAGGCGCGGATATGATAAGAGGCCCATGCGATGCAGGGAGCGGTATTTCTGCGTGTTGGCTCCAGTAATATTTGCTCAGGTTTGAGTTCCGGGAGTTGCTCTTTTACAAGGTCGGCATACAAATCATTTGTTACGATAAGTATGTTCTCTACAGGAATTACTTGTTTGAACCGGTCGAAAGTTTGTTGCAACAATGAACGTCCTGTGCCAAAGAAATCCAGGAACTGTTTAGGCATTGTTTTACGGCTGAATGGCCAGAAACGGCTGCCGATTCCTCCACCCATGATGACGCAGAAGTTGTCCTTATTGGTTATCATATTATTTGTTATTTTAAATTTCCGCTAATGTACTGTATATTTTACAAAGGAAGAATGATTCGTTTGTTTTTTCTCATTTTCTTTGTCTTTTTTCATGGAAAGTATTGCAGGTTTAGAAAAAAGCCGTATCTTTGCAGCGCATTTCAGAAATGATGTATGCCCAGATGGCGGAATCGGTAGACGCGCTGGTCTCAAACACCAGTGGATTCACTTCCATCCCGGTTCGACCCCGGGTCTGGGTACTGAAGCGGAGAGAGTTGAGAAGCTCTATCCGCTTTTCTTTTTTTTACCTCCTTGTGGCTTTTTGGTTTTCATTATTTTAAAAAAAGAAACTACGAGAACGACCAGCTTCGCTGCATGGTGGCGAAGAAAGCCGGCCAGCCATTCTCCATCAACCATTGGACACCGTCCTCATCGGTGACTGCCGCCGTCATCCGTAACCTCGGCAACAAGATCGTGCAGGCGGTCAACGACCAGCAGGATGCCAATGCGGCGATCTTAGAGGCGCAACGCTTGGCGAACAAGGGCATCAATGACGCGGAGGAAGCCTACCGACAGGCGATGATAGGAGTCAATGCGGCCAATGGGCTGAACGGCCAAGTGACGGGCATCCTCGGTCAGCTTGAAGCGCAGGGAACGGTGATCGAGCAGACCCGGGAACAGATAGCCCTGATGGCGGAGGGTCGATATAAGAATGCGGACGGAACATATAAGGAGCTTTATTCGGGATTGGTCACTAAATCGGACTTCGGGGCGTTGTTTTCCTCAAAAGTGGAAAAAGACCAGAACGGCTATCCTATCCTGACCTCGGAGACCGGCATCGTGACATCCGCAGACTTTGCAACCATGTTCGCGGAGAAGGCGGCTGCCGATGGCTATACAAAGAAAAGTGAGCTGAGCCTTTTCTTTGTGGACAACGGGGACGGCACATGGACGGGCAAGGCGAAAATAGATGCCGATTCGATAGACCTGAACGGGGCTGTTACGATATCCATGCTCGCGGCGGATTTGAAGGACAACCTTGACGGGAAAGTCGATGCCTCCACGATAATAGAGGGAGGCCGCATCAAGACAAGCCTCATTGACGCGGATATGCTCCTCGCCGACAAGGTGCTGACTAACAAGCTTACGACCGCCCTGAACGGACAGCGCATAGAGATTGACCCGTCATCGAACAGAATCGTGATGTACAATGTCGAGAATGACAAGGTCTGCGAGATCAGCTTCGAGGAGCATGAAGAGCAGGGAGGGTGGGTTACCTCTCCGCGTATATGGATGTGTGATTATGTCTATGAGAACGGGGAAGCCTACATGAATGGAACAACGATTATAGACCCGGGACAAATCCGGCTGAACTCTCCTGCCGGGATTGGAAGGTCGTTGTTGCTGACTTCTTCATCGATGACTTTTTTGCAGAACGGACAGGTCGGAAATGTTTACAATTAAATATCAGGCACATGAAAATCAACTTTAAACAACTGGAGGCGCAGACCTCCTTCGACGGATCAAGGCAGACCTTTGACGTCACGGAGGCCGTCGGCAACGAGATGATGTACAACGGCAGCATCCTGCTGGACATCGGCTTCGAGGACTTGGCCAGGGAAATCTACTATTCCACGGGCGAAGTGGATATCCCCGACCGCTACCGTAAGGCGTTGGAGCTTGTCGTGAAGAACTCCCGGCTTATCGCCGCCGTGAAGCGCGAGATCATCAATCAGTTAAATAACAGGCCATGAAGATAGTAAGGAACAACATCATCCCCTTCAGGGGCTTCCGGGCAATCAACCTGTTCGGCATCCTGTTCGTCAGAGGGGCTGCCGAAGTGACCGGAACGGTCATCAACCACGAGCGCATACACTCCGTACAGATGCGTGAGACGGGCTATGCGATGTTCTACGTATGGTACTTCATCGAGTGGCTGGTCCGTATTGCGCTTCCGGGTAATGCCTACCGCAACATCGGCTTCGAGCGTGAGGCCTATGCCAATCAGACAGACCTCTCCTATTTAGAGAGGCGCGAACCGTTCACATGGGTGAAGTATATAAAGAGTAAGTAACCATGGGCTACATCAGGTTCGTCTTAAGCACCCGCCGCATCGACGATGCCGGCAATGCCGTACAGGCCGTCATCAGCCGCCTCGATAGCGACATGGCCGATACGGCCATGCTTGAGACCAGCCTGATCATGCACGCCCTCGCCGCATGTGGCGGCAAGGTGATAGATATAGCGGACTTCGTGCTTGACCGCAGCCGCTTGGATAATAACGACATCTTGGGATAGATTATGGAAAAACTTAACAAGAAATTCGAGAAAGGCAATGTCCTCAAGGCCGAGGAGCTGAACCTGCTGGTTGACAAGATAAACGAACTTACGGTAATGACGCTTAGTATTGACGATGCAACAAATATACCTGTCGGTTCTATTCCCACAAAAGGAACTGGCGCATGGACGGCTGTTACTCCAACGCCATTCGCTGGGAGTATAGATGAGGATAACATGTTGGTTCCGGTATTTGACCTTAGGTCGGATAAATGGGTCTTTATCCCGATATCCATCATTCAAGGTGAAATTCCATCAGTCTCATCCGGTTTCCCTTATCATCTCCCTTTTAAACTAAGTTGAATTTAATATTAAACATTATGGCAAAGCTTAACATTCCTCGGAAAAATAGTGGTGATACTTTATCTGCAAACGAATTTAACCAGATTGTTGATGAGATCAACAACAAGATTGATAGGGTTGGCGGGAAAATTCTCTCTTCCAACGACTATACTGATGCAGACAAGAGCACTCTTAACTTGTTATCTTCTCAGGTGTCCGACATATCCAGTATAGTTAATCTTATACGGTCCGGCTCACGAGTTATACAAGATACGGAAAGAATATGTGGAACTTATCGTATTGCTGGAACTGAACTAAACCTATATGAGTGTGCTTTTAAACTTGAAGATTTACCAACATCGGAAGGTGCTACCAAAGAATACAAAATCGCGGATACCCCACTCGGGAAGAACACTTATCTTGCCGTGAGCGGCCTTACTACGATCGATGGAAATAGCTTTTATCCCGGCATGCACAGTGTGGAGAAAGCATTTGTAGACTTGGATTACAATACGCGAATTGTCGTGAGATGTGAGCGCACGACAAACATATCTTGTTATGGAGTGCTATCCCTACAGTATGTAAAGATGGAATATGAGGTGGTAGAGTTTGACATCAAAGGATTGTCTTCTGAGTCTGCTGCTAATGCGCAGCTCAGCATGCCTATTCTTAAATACGATAAGAGGTTTGCCTATAGTTACACATTCGATGATGACACGATATTGGCTTATAGCCGTGGACACCTTTTTATTAACAAAAAGTGGCAGGATGATGAGAAAAATTACCATGCAGGGATGCCCAAGGGAACAGGGGGATATCCGTCAAAAACCTTAGGATATACCGATGGGCTCGGGATAGAACGCAGATTTACTCTTGGAGTAGCGATATGGCCAGATTCGCGTAATCAGAATATAGATGACATCATGAATCCAACCACGCATAGCGCCAATAAATATTATCCGTACCTTGTATGGAATGACATTCGTCCGATGCTGGAGTTTGGGCATGAGATTTACTTTCATGATGTTGATACGAATGGGGATAATACTGTAGACGGTATTTTGAAAGGCTTGAAAAAAAGTCAAGCAATAACTCTTTCTCAACTTCCCGGTCACGGAATGAAAGTAATAGCAGAACCTAATGGCAATCATGATTATCTTCTTGCCGGAGAGAGGTATGAAGATATATCGTTCATGTGCGCACAAGGGGCTAATCCTCTCGGGTTGTTGCAAAACATCGGCTTCGCCCAGGATCTTGACTTAAGGAATAAAGTTCAGTTTCGCAGGTATGTCGAATCCACACCTGATGCAAATTTATTGATGACGGACATTTCCGCAAAAGCGACCTCTGGACTATATCAATGGTATCATGATTTTTCACACGGACCGTCAGAGCATCAATACATTAAAGACTTGTATGTGAAGCTTAATGACACATTTGGTAAGGATGGGGATGATACCATATGGTTTGCCACGTTAGACGAGGTGTATGAATATTGGTTTGTTCGTCGATATGCGAAGATAAGAAAAGAAGTCTTGCCGGATAGGGTCAAGTATTCCGTATTGATCCCTAAGGAAAGGTTTTTCCGGCATAAGGAGTTTACCTTACAACTGAATGGTAATTATAACAATTCGTTGTCGGCTGAATTGACTAAAGGCAATGCTTACGGTTTCGCATTCGGGAATATAAATAATAAGTTCTCGATTAACATTAATCTTGAAAAGAGAGTATATGATATGGCTGATAAGTATTCCAACATATATCTTGAGAGTCAAGATGAGGAGACCCGTAACGATGCTCTCTACTTTATCTCTCAGCTAAGGGAGGATTTGAAAACACAATTTAATAACCGGATTACATCAATAGACACAGCACCGGTGCTGACCTCAATCCGAATTAATGGCGGAGCATCTGTTACTAATTTGCGGCAGGTTTCTGTTACATTGGTAAGGACGGGGGTAATTACTCATTATAAGATATCGGAAACTCCCAATATGGGAAATACAGAATGGTTGCCAGGAGCTGACACTATGATTCCGTTCGTCTTGGGCGAAGGATACGGTACTAAGACCATTTATGTAAAGATAAAGAACAACCACGGTGAGAGCGCAATTGTTTCCTCTTCAATCTCTTTTGAAGAGGCTATCGCTGAAACTCTTGTTCTAAATTCTATCAGTATCAATGGCGGGGCAGGAAGTGCGACTGTGCGAAACGTGACGGTCGGTATGTCTGTCGTTGGCACTCCTACACATTATATGTTGTCGGAATCCCCTTCATTCAACGGTGCATCTTGGATGGCTTATAGCGGTACTTCCGTTCTGTTCGCTTTATCAAGTGGTAATGGCGAAAAAACGGTGTATTGCAAGATAAAAGACTCGACAAGGGAATCAGCTGTCAAGTCAAGCGTTATAACACTATCTGTACAGGATATCTCAAGCAGTGGAGTCATAAGGCTATCTATCAATGATAAATGCTCAACACTCGGATATAATGCTTATGTCCCTTACACCAATAGGATAACGACATTGAAAGATGCAGAGGGAGTTAATTCTGAGTTATCTGTTGTAGGTGCAGATATTGTGCGGAGCGATTTTCCTGACAAAACACCACTCGATCTATCTTTAAGTGTAAATTATAATCCGGAGGAATATGTAAGCTGTATTTATCCATATGATGTGTATCGCGTGTCCGGAGCCCATCATAGTAACAATGTTTCAGATTTTGGAGGCTTAAATATTAAGGTAGAGGGTAATCATCGCTACAAGATAAAGGTTTTTGCAAGCACAAAGTTTGGGTCAGCAAATAACTATTCCAATATTATATATGATATCAATGGGGTAAGTCTAAGCCCTGTATCTCCTGTCATTGGAAATACAGAGTATACAATGGAATGGGCTGATGTTACGCCTGAAAATGGGTGGATAACTATTAAAATTGGTCGCAAAACACCATCTTGGATAACTGCGGTGGTTAACGTAGTTGAATTTGAAAGGATAGATTAAATCATGCTTGATTTTTTTTATCTGTGTTTGTTTTTTAACATGTAGAATTATAACTTTGTTGCAATAAAAAAAATAGCTATATGAAAATTTCTAATATTTTATCAGGTTTATTCTTTCTTATTGCCTGCACCACATTAAGTGGCTGCATGAAAGATGTATATAAAGGTGAAAAAACGGATCCAAAAGTAGAACCAAAGCCGAATCCTACTGTTCCCGATAAGGACATTGAGAAACTCCCCGACTTAAGTGTCCCTGCGGTATTTGACTGGAATGAGGTATATGTCAAGATTCCGTTGTCTGGCACTATTGATATAAATGACATCCAGATACTTGTCCCTCCATTGAAGTTTAATAAAAGTTTTGCTTATAGCTATACCTTTGACGATAATATCGCACAAGCTTATGGCAAGGCTTTTTGTACGATTAATAAAAAATGGGTGGATGATATGGGATTTTTCCATGTCGGTCAACCTCATACAACCGGAAGAGTTCCGGCAAAGACTCTTGGCTATACCGATGGTTGTGGTAATGAACGCCGTTTTACTTTCGGGGTATCTGTTTGGCCGGATAGTAAGAATATTCATATTGATAACTTCATGAATCCAACGAATAAAAAGGCGGACAAATATTATCCTTATTTGGTATGGAGAGATGTGATTCCTTTGCTTGATTACGGTTGCGATATTTATTTTCACGACGTTAATACGGACACGTACGGTGATGACGTTACCGGTATATTGGCAGGTATGAAAGCGATACAAGAGATAACCAAAAAGAACATTGGGCGTAAAATGAAAATCTTGGCACGTCCGAATGGTGACAATAAATATTGTACTGCTGCCCGTGATTACAATGATATTGTAATGATGGCTGTTGAGAATGGAACAGATGAAGGACCTGCAGAACACATCTCTTTCAATGTTTCCTGGGATTTAAGAAATGTAGCCCAATATCGCCGATATACGGAGCCAACCCCTTCTGTTGATCAGTTGATGCCGGAGATTGACAAGGCTGCTCTTTCCGGAAGTTACACTTGGCTACACGACTTTAGTCATGGGCCCGCTAATTTTCAGTACATTCTGGATTTATTTACTGAGATAAACAATAAATACGGTAAGGATGGCAACGATTGCGTCTGGTTTGCCACCTTAGATGAAATCTATGAATATAACTATTTGCGTAATAACTGTATAATAACGAAAGAAATATCCAACAACACCCTAACTTTAAGGTTCTACTGTCCATCATCTGACTTGCCGAACGAGTTCATGTTTCACCGTGATTTCTCGGTCATCGTAAAAGGAGTTTCTCCACAGCCCAATGCGAACATAGCCACAGGAAATAATGTGTATAGCCTATCGTATGCCAAACAAGGCGATAATAGCTGGATGTTCAATATTGATTGTAATAAGTCCCTTCTGGACAAAGCAGAACGATACACCTCTGCATACGAGAAAGAACGAAGCGCTTCTGCCAAGGAGGATGCTTTATATTTTGTAAATCGGTTGAAAGATAGCTTGAGAAAACCTTTTGAGAATAGAATAAAGTAAACATGCAGCCTCGCTTCAATCAACATAGTAATGTGCCACTAATCAGTGGTACATTATAATATATACCCTTTCACAACAAGTGCAATTGTACCCATTCCCATTAGGTGCTCAAACAAGAATGAAGAGATAGAAGAAAGTGAATTATGTAGGGAAAAAGTAAGTATTTCGGGGGTGGTTATCAAAAGCCCCCGGACTGTTAGTAAAGACGCCAATCACATACTAACAAAAAATGCGATGAGCCGCACGACCGGGGGCAAAGACCCTTGTCGCGGTTCATCGTATTTTTATTTTAATATGTGATTGGCTTTGCAAATATAATCAAATTTCGTCGCATGAAAGTAATAGATATATTAAACTTTAATCGAGAACTCCTGAAGAAATTGCAAGACGCTGGAATACGGCTTGAAGATTACCGTTATGTAGACTTATACTCTGACTATACAAGAATGCTGGAGCGAGGTGGAAAGGTGTCCTATATTGTCGCAGTACTATCTGATAGGTATTCTGTGAGTGAGCGAAAAGTGTATGACCTTATCAAACGCTTCCAAAGTGACTGCAAGACGCTTGCAGTATGATTTCTTACAAAAACTCTTTTGCCTCACTGAATATGGAGACCTATGTCGTATAAATCAGTGAGACAATGAAAAAACAATATCTTTCAGCACCGCTTCCTTTCCAGGGACAGAAGCGGATGTTTGCCAAGGAATACATTAAGGTACTCCAACAATACCCTGATAGGACAACTTTTGTGGACTTATTTGGCGGCAGCGGGCTGCTGTCGCACATCGCCAAGTGCCAGAAACCGAACTCAACCGTGGTATATAATGACTTTGACGACTATCGCAAACGTCTGGAAGCACTACCTCAGACAAATGCCCTGTTGGCAGGATTGAGAGGGATAGTGGACGTCCCGCGCCACAAGGCCATTGTGGGAGCACAGCGTGAGCGTGTGCTGTCGTGTATCCGCAAGCATGAGCATGACCACGGATATGTTGATTATATCACGTTGTCCTCGTCCATTCTCTTTTCGATGAAGTACGCAACAGAGTATGCAGACTTGGATAAAGAGACGTTATATAACAACATCAAAGGGGTGGATTATCCACCATGCGGCGACTATCTTGATGGGCTGACCATCACCTCCTGTGATTACAAGGAGGTGTTTGAGCAATACAAGGATGTGCCGGGTGTGGTGTTCCTTGTTGATCCCCCATACCTGAGCACGGATAGCAAGACCTACAACATGTATTGGAAACTATCTGACTACCTTGATGTGTTGACCGTTCTGTCCGGACATCGCTTTATATACTTCACCTCGAACAAGTCCTCTATCATTGAATTATGCGACTGGATGGGCAGACACCCAAGCGTTGGCGATCCGTTTGAAAACAGCCATCGACGGGAGTTCAATGCACATATGAATTACAGTGCTACCTATACGGATATAATGCTTTACACAGATTTTTAAAACAACATTCTACACCATTTACTTGTCTTAGCTTGGTGCAATTCCAGATAGAGGATGGGGAATTAGTGCTATCAGCCTACCAGCGGAGCAGCGATGCGAACCTTGGGTTACCGGCTGACATCTACCACCTCTATCTTATGGCAAGGCAGATAGAATTGCCGCTTAAGAGCATAACACTATTCCTCGGCAACGTACACATATATAATAACAATTTAGATCGCACAAGGCTACTGCTTGATGGTGAAGAACATGTGAAGTTTAATTTGAACGTCTGAATAGGCGTGATGAGAAGATTTACATAAACACACAGCATATTTCCCTCAAAATATATACAAAGATAGGGAAAAGTATATGTTCTGATGTTTTTTGTATACCGTTTAAAGAGTGTTTTAATGCGTCGAAAACAAAACAAAAAACCGCAAATCGATTTGTGTTAACGAAATCGAAATTGTTACATTTCGATTTGATTAAGCGGCACAAATTGATTTGCGGTTTATATACAACAAAAAAGGCAGTTACCGAAGTAACCGCCTTTGGTGATTCGCCTGGGGCTCGAACCCAGGACCCCAACATTAAAAGTGTTGTGCTCTACCTGCTGAGCTAGCGAATCAAACCTTATTTGCTGTTAAGCGGGTGCAAAGATAGAGACTTTTGTCGAAAATACAAGTAAAATAAAAGAAAAAGTTAAATTTAATCCTTTCTTTCTTTTTCTTTTTCTTGATTATCAGATGGTTTAATGCCGTGAATGTTTTCTCGATTGATGATGAAACGTTGATAGTAGGATAGCATGAGGGTGGTAAGAGGAAGCGCTATGATCATTCCTAACATTCCCATTAACGAACCCCAAATAGACAGAGAAAGCAATATGATGGCCGGGTTCAGACCGGTGATTCTGCCCATGACACGCGGCACGATGAGACCGTCCTGAATGGCTTGCGCTACTGCAAGTACGATGATGGCTGAGGCTAGGATCAACCAGAAATTATTACCGGTGTCTGCGGCTTTTAATATGGCAAGTATGATGGTGGGAACAAACCCTATCACTTGCAGATAAGGAACCATGTTCAACATCCCTATAAAAAGGCCTAATCCAATGGCTAAAGGGAAGTCGATGATCAGAAAGCCGATACTGCAGAGAATGCCTACGCATAAAGCCACAAAGGCTTGTCCGCGGAAATATCTGTTCATGCCATTCTTAATATCATTCAGCACGCCGCCAACAATACCGCGATACTTATGTGGCACCAAATGTATCCAACCTTCGGAGATGCTTTCGTAATCCAGCAAAATGAAAACGATATATAATAGTATGATGAAGAAGGTAAATATGCTGAATAGTATGTTGAAGGTCTCGGATACTACTGCCCAAATACTGGGAAGTGTTTCTTTGATGGTCTCTAAGGTGTGCTCCTGGTTGAACAGCCGGGTTATGAGCTGCATGTCTATGTTTTCTTGTAGAAACTCGGTGAGTGTTTGGGGGATATTTCCGTTCTGGGGGTTGTTGGAGAAATAAGTTATCAATAGATCTTTTACCCTTCCGAATTCTTCTATCATGGGAGGAACCAGAAGAAAGAAGGCTGCTGTTCCGATGGCTGTGAGGACAGATAGTGCACAGAATATGGAGATGACCCGGCTTCTCAGTTTGAGTTTATATTGAAAGAAAGTGACCAGAGGATAAATTAAATAAGCAATGACCCAAGCAATGAAGAAAGGTAAAAGCACTCCGCTCAAGCGTTTGAAGAGCATGAGCACACCGATGATGATGAGTCCGAGTATGACGCCGCGGATGAAACTGTCGAATGTGATCTTTTTACGCTCCATAAAGTTTTGCCTTTGATTTTGTTTACTCGTGGGATGCCAGCCGATCTGTCTGGATGGCTTTCAGGTAGCATTCACGACATAAGGGTTCGTATTCGGCCGTCTCGCCGAGCAATACTTGCTTGTCGTTTTTCACTGTGCGATGGGAGAAGGAGGCTAACTGTCCGCATTTTACACAGATGGCATGCACCTTGGACACTTCGTCGGCAATGGCGCACAATCCCGGCATCGGGCCGAACGGCACACCGCGAAAGTCCATGTCCAACCCGGCGACAATGATACGTATGCCGTTGTTGGCAAGCTGATTGCACACATCAATCAATCCGGCATCGAAAAACTGGGCTTCATCAATACCCACTACATCTATTTCTGACGTAAACAATAGGATGCTTGCCGATGAATCTATGGGAGTTGAGGAGATGGAATGGCTGTCGTGAGACACAACGTCGGCCTCGGAATAGCGGGTGTCTATGGCTGGTTTGAAAATCTCTACGCGCTGTTTGGCAAACTTGGCCCGTTTGAGGCGTCGTATCAATTCTTCTGTTTTGCCGGAGAACATCGACCCGCAAATGACTTCGATTCTTCCTCTGCGTTTGGTCTCTTGTATGTGATCTTCTGAGAATACTACCATGTTTTCAAGTGTTATTATCGAATTCTGTTTTGAACTTTCTGAATGTTTTTCTTCAGGAGGATAAAATATACTTAAATCCCTTTCTAAAGCACAAAAATAATACTTTTGTTTACTTCCTTATATTATTTCATTATTTATTTTTACATTTGCGGTGTTAACACGTACAGTGTAAGGGGTATGCAGACTTTATTGAATGATATAGAACTTGATGTTCAGGAACTGAAGTATTTGTTGCAGGCAGTTTCTGCTGAAAGAAATCCGGCATTGCGAATAGTGGCAAAACGGAACATCCGGCAGATGAAGACGCGCCTGGATGCATTGCAGCGGTTGTTGGACCGGAAGTCTGCCGAAGAAATGCCCGTTGTGGAAACACCAGTTGTGGCATTGCCCGATGCGGAACGGCCGGTTGCCGGGGATAAGGTTACCGATCAGGATGCTGCCCAGTCGCCTGTGATGTTCTCTTCTTCTATTTTGGCAGAACGCATTAAGCCGTCCACAGATCTGCGGCATGCCATCAGCTTGAATGATTCGTTTCGTTTTGTACGCGAACTCTTTGGAGGGGATGCCGCAAAGATGAATGCGATTGTAGTGCGACTGAACGAAGCTTCTTCTTTGGATAAGGCCATAGAGATTTTCACTTCGGAAGTGCGTCCGGATGAGGAGAATGAAGCGGCTGTTGACTTTATGGAGCTTCTCAAAAAATATTTCAGTTGAATACTTGATGATGGATATGGGAAAACTTTATGTAGTGCCTACGCCGGTCGGCAATTTGGAGGACATGACTTTTCGTGCTATCCGGATTTTGAAGGAGGCCGACTTGGTGCTTGCCGAGGATACGCGTACTTCCGGGATATTGCTGAAGCATTTTGAGATAAAGAATGCCATGCGGTCTCACCATAAGTTCAATGAGCATAAGACGGTTGAGCATGTGGTAGAAAGAATAAAGGGAGGGGCAACGGTGGCCTTGATTTCGGATGCCGGCACTCCGGGCATATCCGATCCGGGGTTCTTGGTTGTACGGGAATGTGTCCGCAACGGCATCGAAGTGCAATGCTTGCCGGGGGCAACTGCTTTTGTGCCGGCTTTGGTCGCTTCGGGATTGCCGAATGAGAGGTTCTGTTTTGAGGGCTTTCTCCCGCAAAAGAAAGGGCGTATGACGCGCTTGAAGACATTGGCGGAAGAGCATCGCACCATGGTCTTTTATGAATCGCCGTACAGGTTGGTGAAGACCTTGGCGCAGCTGGCCGAATATTTTGGTGCCGAACGCCCGGCATCCGTTTCGCGCGAAATCTCCAAGATACACGAAGAGACAGTGCGCGGCACTCTGACAGAATTGATAGAGCATTTCACCATTAATGAACCACGTGGTGAAATTGTGATAGTAGTAGCAGGAATAGACGATTAAATAACTTCATTAAACAAAACGTAAAACAAAGACGTATGAAAAAGTTGGTAGTTTTAATTGTATGCGGAGCTGTAATGGCTTCGTGCGGCAACCTTTCAGGAGGTGACAAAGATCGGTTGAAAGCAGAAAATGATTCTCTTTTGATGGAACTGACTCAGCGAAATGCTGAACTGGATGAGATGATGGGTACTTTTAATGATATTTCGGAGGGATTCCGTCAGATCAATGCGGCCGAAAGTCGCGTCGATTTGCAACGTGGGGCTGTGGCTGAAGGCTCTTTGGATGCCAGACAACAGATTGCTTCCGATATCGAGTTTATCCGTAAGCAGATGGAGGAAAACAAAGAGCAAATCGCCAAGTTGCAATCCATGCTTAAGAACAGTAAGAACAATTCTTCCCAACTGAAGAAAGCGGTTGAGTCGTTGACGCTGGAACTGGCTGCAAAGACCCAGCGTATCGAAGAACTGCAAGCAGAGTTGGCTTCCAAGAACATCCGTATCCAAGAACTGGATGCAGCCGTTACGGGACTGACTGCGGATAAAGAGGTGCTTTCTGCCGAGAATGAGGCAAAGGCGAAAACTGTTGCCGAACAGGACAAGGCACTCAACACCGGTTGGTTTGTGTTTGGCACCAAGAAAGAGTTGAAAGAACAGAACATTCTTAATAAGGGCGATGTGCTGAAGGAAGGCGATGCCAATAAGGACTACTTCACTCAGGTAGATATCCGTACAACAAAGGAAATCAAACTATATTCCAAGAGTGCAGAGGTACTGACTACTCATCCTACCGGAAGTTTTGCTTTGGACAAAGATGACAGAGGTCAGCTTATACTGAAGATAACGAACCCGAAAGAGTTCTGGAGCGTATCCAAGTACTTGGTTATTCAGGTAAAGTAACAGCTCCTTTGTGAAATAATTGATTGAACGCAGATTCTTGCAGATTCATCGAAGGGGGGCAGAGTCCTTCTGCGCGAATCCGCAAGAACCTGTTTTTTTCGTCTATACTCTTTATAATGGCATATAGATATAAGAATCTTTTCTTTGATTTGGATGATACGCTGTGGGCATTCTCACAGAATGCGCACGATACTTTTGAGGAAATGTACCGGAAGTACGGATATGATTCCTTTTTTCGCGATTTCCATCATTTCTATACCCTTTATCAGCAGCGCAATGTAGAATTGTGGGAGGAATATGGCAATGGGCAGTTGACGAAGGATGAACTGAACCGCCAGCGTTTTCTTTATCCTTTGGAAGCGGTGGGGGCAGGAGATGCTGTTTTGGCACAAAGATTTGCAGACGACTTTTTCTCTGTTATCCCTACGAAGAAAGGGCTGATGCCCTATGCGCGCGAAGTGCTGGAGTATCTGTCGGCCAGATACAATCTGTACATCCTTTCTAATGGCTTTCAAGAACTTCAATGCCACAAGATGCGTTCGTCAGGGATTGATGGTTTCTTCAAGAAAGTGGTTCTTTCTGATGATATCGGTGTGTTGAAGCCGTGGCCTGAGATATTTCATTTCGCCTTGTCGGCCACGCAATCCGAGTTGAAGGACTCGTTGATGATAGGTGATAGTTGGGAAAATGATGTGGCCGGGGCCAAAGGAGTAGGCATGCATCAAGTGTTTTATAATGTGAATGGAAAAACGGAATTGCCTTTCCGTCCCACTTATGAGATTTTTAGTTTGAAAGATTTGATGCAGGTTTTGTAAAAGAGTGAGATTTAATTGTATTTTTGTCGCTTGTTAACATAAATGATATAGCCATGGAATCTATTTTACCTTTCGCTTTGCTCTGTTTTACCTCTTTTTTCACTTTGACAAATCCCCTTGGCACAATGCCGGTCTTCCTGACCATGACCCATGGCATGACGGACAAGGAGCGTCGTTCGGTGGTTTCGCGTGCCACATTGGTGGCTTTTGTCACTATTATGACCTTTACTTTCGCCGGCCAATTCCTTTTTAAGTTTTTTGGCATCTCTACCAATGGCTTTCGTATAGCGGGGGGTGTCATCATCTTTAAGATAGGCTTCGATATGTTGCAGGCTCGTTATACGCCTATGAAGCTGAAAGACGAAGAGATAAAAACCTATGCCGATGACATTTCCATTACTCCGCTCGGCATTCCGATGCTTTGTGGTCCGGGTGCCATAGCCAATGCCATTGTGTTGATGCAGGATGCCTATACTTTTGAGATGAAAGGGGTTTTGATAGGTACTATCGCCTTGATTTACTTGCTCACCTTCTTTATATTGCGCGCTTCAACGCGCTTGGTGACGGTGTTGGGCGAAACGGGAAACAACGTGATGATGCGTCTGATGGGACTTATTCTGATGGTCATTGCTGTGGAATGTTTTGTCAGTGGAGCAAAACCTATATTGATGGAAATCTTGAAAAGTGCGGCGGGTAACTGATGCCATCTGTGGGAAATCAAGGAGACTGTGGCTTGTGAAACGTAAGCTCACATGTTAGTAAATGTAAGCCCACACTTCAGCAAGTCTATGCCCACACTTCAGCAAGTCTGTCCCCACACTTAATGACTCGTAAGCTCACACTTCAGAGGAGGTATGCCCACACCTTAGGAGACATGCCCCCACACGTCAAAGAGCGAAACTCCGCACGTCATTGCGTGGTGGCTATACGAGACGGCTTTATGGGTTCGGGTATATTTCCTGAAAAAGCGGCCGTATTATTCCCCTTCGTAGTCGAAGTATTCAAATTCGGCGTATGCTTTGGATGAGGCAGTGGCGGAAACGGCATACATTCCCAGCATGATCCCGGTGAATCCTCCGGCTGTCTCCGTACTGATGTATTTGGCATCTATCTCTCCCAGCTGATGAAAGTTCTTTCCGTCGGTGGCATATTCAAACCGGTATCGGTCACTGCTTCCGTGGACGCGGAGCTGCACTTGTGTGGCTTTGGGAAGCGCAACTTCCCGTTCGATGTGCGTAAGGAGTCCCATGCGATAGCGCAGCACGACGGCTTGTGCACCTTCTGATGTCTGTTTCACGAAGAGATCGTAGTGGGCAGGTTCAAACATATATACCGTCAATCCGGCTTCATCTTGTGCTTCGGCTTTCTGCAGTGCCACGGAAGTGGTGGCGCGGAAGCCGATATGCTCTTGGCGGCGTCCCATGGAAGTGGGACTTCCCTTCTCATGATTCAGGCTGATAGAAGTGGCTTTCAGGCGTAGTTTACCTGAAACAAAGGAGTAGTTCTCCGGATGGTAATTGCGGATGTGTACCCATTCGTGTCCCATTCTTCCTTCTTTGAAGTCAGTGCGTACAGGCTTCTTCGCTAAGGGCTGTTGCGGCAGGGTGGGGACATCCATTTGCAAAGATATGGTGCCGTTGCCGTTCACCACCGGCCAGGCATTTTCGTTCCAGCGCACGGGGGCGAGGTAGGTTTCTCTCCCCGTCAGATGATGGCTACCCGTCTGCGGGCGAAAGGCTAGGCAAACCAGCCACCACGAGCCATCGGAAGCCTGCACAAGATCGGCATGTCCGGTGCCTTGAATAGGACTGTCCTGCGCATTCATATTGATGTGGGTCAGTATGGGATTGGAGGGATTGCCGTCATACGGACCTTCGATGTGCCTACTGCGGGCAATGGTCACTTTGTGCCCGTATTCCGTTCCGCCTTCGGCAATAAGCAGATAGTACCAGCCGTCTTTTTGGTAGATGTGCGGTGCTTCGGGATGCCGTCCGCCGGTGCCGTTCCAAATGCGGCGGCTTTCGCTGAGTTGCTCGCCGGTCTTAGGGTTGATTTCGCAAAGCCAGATGCCCTTGTCCGGATTGCTGACCATTTAGCATCGGTCTTCCTCGAAGTAGAGGGACGGGTCTATTCCCCCTTGCTTCAGCCGTACTGGCTCTGACCACGTTCCGCGCGGGTCGGTGGTGTGCACAAGGAAGTTGCCGCAGTCGGACACGTTGGTGGTAATCATATAGAACGTGCCGTTGTTGTAGCGGATGGTGGGAGCGTAGATGCCACCCCAAGCACTTGCGTCGTGTAGTGGTAGTTGCGAAGCGCGTGTCAGGCAGTGCCCTATCTGAGTCCAGTGCACCAGGTCTTTACTATGGTACAACGGCACACCGGGAAAATATTGGAAGCTGCTGTTCACTAAATAGAAGTCCTCGCCAACGCGGCAGACGCTTGGGTCGGGATGGAAGCCCGGGATGACCGGGTTTCGGTATCCCTCTGTGTTTTGTGCCAAACACGAGAGGCTTAGCACCATTCCTATGAGCATGAATGTCTTTCTCATAATCAGTTGAAGGTTTGTAAATGCAGTTATCACCTTGTCGGGCGACAGCCAAAGATAGATAAATCTTTTCGTCTTGCCAAATGTAGTGCTGCGGAGGAAACGGATGGTACTAAAAAAACAGGATCCAAGTATAAAACTTGAATCCTGAAATTTCCTGCCATGCAAGTCGTATGGAGATTCTCCTAATTTCTTAGTGCATGCATCCATGCATCCTGAAGAGATGCTTACTTCACTTCGATGCCTTTGTTCTGCAAGGTGACGTTCAGCACTTTGGCATAATCGGCATACTGCTTCTCGTTCAAAGTTCTCTTCATCAGTTTCAGGTTGCCGTATACTGCGTTGCGTAGCAATTTCTCCTGATTTTTCCGTGCGCTTGTTGCACGCTCCATTTGCTCTGTGAAGTACTCACATATATTAGCTACTTCCTCATGCTGATTTGCATCGAGCTTAAGATACTGGCTCAACTTGCTTACGTTGATGTTACCTTCCCATTTTGCAGTTGTAGGTTGGTTTCCTGCTGCAAATGTGCCGGCAGCCAGACAGACTGCTGCCACTAATGTTAATCCTAAACGTTTCATAATACCTACTTTTTTTAAATTGTTAATCCTAAAAACTAATCTATAAAATCTAATACCTATTGAAAACTTGTCTAAGCGCTTAGTTTTTCTTTTTACCTCTGCAAAGGTAAGAACATGTTTTATAACATAAAAAATTAGAGACAGAAAGTGTGCTTTATACTCTTATTTCTTGATTTAAGTCAATTGTAGAGGTGTGAAAAAGTTCCGATTTGCTTATTTATGCAGTTAGAATGTGATGTAACAATATGTAGCAGGTATTATTTTATTCTTTTAATCACATTTTTAGTAGATATCTGATTTCCTATAAACTCTTCGTTGACTTTTCAAAAGCTACATTCTGAATTCATCTTGACTTTGGGTTGCCCCGGGAGGGATTTCGTTGAAGTATAAGATGTGTTTCCGAAAGAGGAGTGCTTACTGTGAAAGTTAAGACAAACTCTTTAACGCCAGTTCAGAATAAACAGCCATTCTTCTATTTTGAAAAATCGTATTATTTGTATCTCTTGAAGGGTAATAAAAAAGGGGGAGGAAAATTCAGTCCTATATCGATGGTACATCAGTATAGGACTGATGCAGGATGAGTCGTATACTGAAGGCACCTCAGTCGTATACTTATCCTATCCCCTCTCAGAAGTACTTCCGGTAAGGGCGCTTCCGGGTCTTGGCTCATTAAGGAAAGCGAGTCTTTAAGGGTAATCATTATTACATATTAGTTTCTCTTTCAATCCAGTCAGCCAAATGTCTTATTAGAGACAGATGAGAACAGGAATTCATGCTTCCAAATTCGCCTAAAGGGTTCTCGGTCTTTTACCTCCCCCCATACCACCACACAGTTCGGGATAAAAATACAAAAACTTACTTTGTTTTAATTATCATCCTGAACTTGGTTTTTCATATAGGGTAGAGACAAATTTTATCTGCAAATGATAAGTTTGTCTTGTATTGATGAAATCCACATCTAAGTCTTATAGGTATAGAATACCTGCTTATATCCTTGTTATCTCGAACTCAGGTCTTTATTTATTTCTCTTAGAGGATATGGATGCTTCTGCAACTTCGAAGTCGGAGGTAGAGTTATTGTCGTCGACAAATTTATTTCCATCAAACCGTCTTACTAAGGCCTTTCCTGCGTGTTTATCAATCTTATCGTTCGCCGTTTCTTGCACACCCTTGTGTCCTTTGTCTACTTTTATATCTACCACTGACCATTTGAATTCTGTGTTGGGACAGATGGTCACTACATCTTCAACCCACTCATAAGGCATAATCATCAGGGTGGCTTCGTGACTGTGGTGTCCGTCGGTCTTGTAAGCAACATTTTTGTAGTACTTTCTCTTGGCAATGTCTTCTGCTTTCGTGTAACCAGATTCTTCTATAAAAGTTTTCTTGATATTTTCCGGTGTATCGCCCAATTTAATCAGGGCTATGACACTTTTGTTGGATACGTCAAAGTTGCTCATTTCATCTTTCTTCCATTCTCCTTGCGAATACCACAGAGCCATTTCACGCACATTGTTGTCCACACCACTGACTTCTTCTTTCGGTACCCACTGATAGTCGGCTTTACTTAAATCAATAAGTTGGTCCAATCTTTTGTAATTATCTAAATTCTCCTCATTGTCTTTTAAGTATTTTTCCCTGTCGGTTCTATGGTTAATCGCTTTCTTAGCGATGATAGCAGAGGCTCCTGCAGCTAATGGATGTTGAGTGCCGTTACCCCCGAAGAGGACGATGGTAGATACCCCGAAATGTGTTTTGATGAAGTTATATTCATCTTTGAGTTCTATTCTGTTACAGGGATCAAATGGATGTACGGCCAAAGCATAATTGTCTAAATAGATAGTCTTGGATGTGGGGTTATAGATCTTGATATACTTGTCTTCATCATACGCTTGCTCGTACTCTTTCCCATCATAAGTTCGGGTAAAATAAGTACCACCATAATACACCTCTTGTATCAGAAGGTGATTGATTTTAGTTTCAGATGTTTGTTCGTTTTCGTCACCATCTCTGCGGCAACTTGTAAATACGGATAAACCAATTACTGCGAGCAATAGCCCGTTTTTCAAAAAGCTTTTCATTGTCTTATTTATTTAATTAGTGAAAAATATTTGTTAATAATTAATTAGCTTTCTATAAAAACCATGCACCAAAGCCTCCGTTTCCATGGGTAGTTACATTGAGGATGGCATCATACGCTTCTTGTGGTGTCAATCCTATCTCTTTCCCTAAATGATAGTAATACGGCTCGTTGGGGTCGGAATTAGTTGGGTCGGTGTCATAGGTATTAGTATATACTTTGAGTGGTATATTGAAACGAATCATCTCTTTCCATTCGGATTGCGGATTAGGATCATAATATGGTGCGCATATATACTTGCTTGCCCCCAGAGGCCTGCCTCCACTGCCCAGAGGCATGGGGATGATTGTTTTCTTGCCTTTCTCGCATTTCATTACCCTGACGGCCAGATAGAAATAGGGCAACAGGTTACTGCTCCTGCTGTAGATGCTTCCATTCCCAAGTGGAACAGGCCAGCCGTCGTATATCGGATCTACTTCTTCGGCAATGTCGAACTTCATGTGTCCTTTCAGTCCCACCCAGTCTTGGTCGTATGGTGCCGTGGCGCCGTCGGTATGGAATCTTTGGAACGGCGGAAGCAGTTTCTGATTGAACAGCTCGCGTACACCGTCGGCCATGTCTTCAGTAGTCCATGTGTCACGATAGGTATATTCAAACAGCTTGGGCGTCGATAATCTTAATCGGTCAAAGCTGTTTTGTCTTTTAAAGTATTCCGATTCAATCATATCCGGCTTATCTTTCCCGCGATAGCGTACATCTTTTACCATGAACGGCTGTCCCTTGTCATCGACATCACTGATGGAAATAAATGTTTGATACTGATCTGAATGTTCCAAAATACGGTTGTTGATAGGTTTTCCATTGCGGTCATAAAAAAACAGACACAATCCCCATAGTTTGGTAGATCCGCCAATGATGCGGACATACTGCGGCCCCTTTTTCCCTGAGAGCTTTTCCAGATAAGTCACTGTACTCGCGGTGTCTACCTCTACTTCTATTCCTTTCGCGGTGTTGTGGATAATCACAAATTCCTCTTGCTTCCAAGGAGCCTTCTCATAGATGAAGTTACCATGAAATTTTCCTCCTCCGTGCGGATGCCCTTCTTTGAACATGACGAGACATGTAGCCCAATCCCGGAGTGCGCCATCTGGATCGGGATTGGCTAATCCCGATTCTGTGACGATGGGAGGTTTGTATAAGTCGGCAGCAGATTGCGGCATTTTTTTCCGTGTCAGGGCATTGTCTTCATAGTCCACCTTGACATTGCCGAATATAAATTTGTCACACGACGAGCATAATGCTGCAACGGTGAAAATCAGTAGGACTGTTTGAATTATTCTTTTCATTTTAGATTGTTTAGAATATCATTTGTTTACATGGTTATCTTAGGAATACGGTTGAAAAAACTTTCATCCCCCCAGAACATGGCTTGCATATCAGTCTTGTCTGCCTTGGGGTAGAAGTGGCGGATATCATCCATACACTTCTCCCGATCTCCATCGAGGTCGGCAATCACCCTGAAGGCGATGGGATAGTCGATATCGAAACTGTTCCAAGCTGTCTGAAGTGCATTATAGTTGTATACGCCGCCATTGACGTTGTTGTCGGTGTTGCCGTACTTTCCTAATTGGTTCTCGTTGGCGGGGATGGAGACCCTATTTAGAATATGGCATATGCAGACTCTCATTTGGAATGCAATATTGGATTCCTTGAAGCGGAGCATGCCTTTGAAGCCCAAAGCATCGTAGGGTGCTCCGTCGTCCAGCGATCTTTTTTCCCTGAGTCGTATCACCGTGTTGCCTGAACGAAGCCGGTTCATGTCGTCATAATCGGTTAAATCTTTTCCAAGTTCCTCCTCAACTGGGTCGGTATCACGATACTCATAGCTGAAAATATCAGGTACCTTCTCGTTCAGTCTGAAATTGTTGATGGTTTGATAGAGCCTAAACCTTTTGCCTGTAACAGGGTCATCGTATGGCTCGGTTGCTGCAGGCTTCATGGAATTTTCAACGGATTTCTCCGTCAACTCATCACTGTATCTCACCCCATTGACTTGATTGTTATCATCGAGCGCATAGATATTCGAAGGAGAAATTCTGGATGCTTCAATTCTTTTCCCGTTAACATCTTCGGCGAAAGCGTATTTGCTGTAATAAACGCTGTCTAAAGACATGGGATAAACCAACTGCCGGCCATTCAGGGAATAATTTTGAATGGTAAAGAAGTGCTGGTGCACCAGCAGGGTGGAGTTATCCTCGTCGTCGGAATAATAACCCGAGAACTGATGGTTGATTAGCATACCGTTGACATCATAGTACTTCAGTTCAAGGCCATAGTGATACTTTTCCGATTTGATGACATCAAAAGCCTTCCTGTCGGATGTAATCGTGATGTTCCCGTTTTCGTCTTTCGACAACGCTATCTCCTGAACAAGAGGGATAGGAGTTGGTTTACTGCCACTTTCAAATGCGATGTATGTATCGTCTCGGTTATCTAATTTATGATCGGACTTCCGGGCCAGTCTCAAGATAAGTTGTACCGAGTAAATCTGCTCATGTCCTTTTACATCCCGTTCTATTGATGATGGCGGGGCTTTGACTATCTTTTTCAGAAAATTATCCACACTCTCTTCAGAGCAACTACCCAGCAACAAGAGTACACAAAGTATGGGTATTATAGAATGGATATTATTATTTTTCATTTTGTTAGAATTTTATTATTGTCTTGAATATTACGTTTGAACCTCTTGCATGGGCATAATACCTGAATCGGTCAGTGTATTCTTTATACAGGGTATTGAGTATGTTGTCACCTATTATCATCAGTTTCAATTCTCTCTGTCCGGGCAGTCTCATGCTCCATTCTGCTGTTCCGTTGAGCAAAGCATAGGCAGGTGGGGAGTCGGGTACCAAATCTTTATCCGGATCGAAGTGCGTTTGTTTGGTTACGTAGACACCCGATAACGATACGGATGCATTGTGTTTCCCTTCACGGCCGATTTTCCAATTATAGGTGCCCGACATGCCATAGCGGTCGGAAGGCATGAAAGGCAGCCATTCGTCTTGCGTGAGATTACGGGCATAGATCCATTCGCCCTTGGCCGTGATGGTGAGGCCGGCAATCGGAGTGACCGTTGCCGTAATGTCGCCTCCTGTCAACATCACATCATCTTGTCCGAAAATAAACTTCGGATATTTGCCACTGGGATGGTTATGGAATCGGTTCAACCCTTTCCCAATGGCGTCATAGATGTAGTTGTGTACACGCTGATAAAAGAAGCTCGGTTCTATGGAATACCATTCCGTGTGGTATCTCGTGCCGAATACAGCCTTGTATCCATGCTCGCTGGTCAGCTTTCGGTTACCCACCACCCAATGGGTGCCGTGATGCAACCCTGTGGCATAGAGTTCATTGATATCGGGCGGACGCCACGACCATCCGACGTTGGCACGTGCATCCCATCGGTCGGAGAGCTGATAGTGGGCGGCTAGGCTGGCTGTGAAGTTGCTGTATACTTTGAAATCCTTGTAGTATTTGTAACTCTTCAGACTGGTATACCCGTCCACATCCATCGCTCTGAAATCGTAGCGCATGCCGAGGGAGCACTGAAGTCGTCCGATTTTTGCTTGTTGCAGCAAGAATCCTCCCATGGTAAGGGCCGCATAGTTGGGAATAAAAGCTGGCTGTTTAGTACCCGGATAATTGTAGTTGGACTGATAGCTGCCCGAAAGTCCGGCTTCAGTCGTCATGTCCCATCGTTTCCACTTGGCATTCCACAACAGGTCTGTTTTGTAAGTAGTGAGGATAAGATCCTGCACAGGTATCCAACTGTACTTGTCTTGTTTCCGGTTTTCGAATTCCCATCTCAGGTTATCTTGATAAGAGAGGATGAGCGATAGCTTGTGATTTTTGTTGACATCCCATTTGATGTCGCCCTTCAAGGTGAAGTGTTGTGCCTGTTGGAAAGGTGGCTTAATGTCGTATGAGAACGGCTTGAACGAACTCTCGTCCGGTCTTCCTGCCGCAAAACGTGCCAGCAACTGGTCGATGTCGGAGATTCTGCTTGCATAATAGATACCGCTTCGCGAGTAATAAAGGCTGGTGTACAGCGTTGCTGTGATGTTCCTGTGCTGGTAACCGGCCAAAGCCGACATGCTGATGTTGTTGAATCCGGTATTGTTCAGGATATACTCGGCTGTCGAGTAATCTCCGGCTCTCTGATACATGCCGTGCAGGCGTAGCCCCACACGCTTATATCCCATTTCCATGGTTCCCGAACCATTATATCCCCGGGCATTGGTGTCGTAACCCAGATTTACGGTTCCCCGGGTTTTGAGGTGTTGATGTCCATAAGGAAGGGCAGCCTGATTGAGCAGTACTACACCTCCCATGGCTCCATAGCCATAGCGTATGGATTCGGCTCCCTTCACCACCTCTATCATGTTGGCTCCGCTGTAGTCTATCTCCGGTGCATGGTCTTCGCCCCAGCTCTGACTTTCCAGACGTACACCATCGTTGAGCAGAAGGATGCGGCTGCTATGCATGCCTTGAATGACGGGCTTGGCAATGGTGTTTCCGGTACTGATGGAGCTTACGCCCGGCACGGTCTCCAGCAGTTTGGCCAATGAGGTGTTTCCCACTTTCTCCATGGCATCTTGCCGGATGGTCGATGTCTGCTGCAATACCGAGGTTTGTTTGCGGTCAGCGACGATTGTGACTTCGGAGATTTGCTTGATGTCTTCGTGCAAAAATAAGTCGATGGTTCTCGAGGTATCGAGGCTGACGGTCTTTTCCAAGGTGCGGAAACCGATGTAAGTCACCTTCACCTTCACACTTTTCGGGTGCGTCTTCAAATCGATGACACACCGACCGTCGGTGCCCGTTACTCGCGGACTTACCGCTTCATCGCAATAGATTATTGCTCCCGCAATCGGTTCGCGGCTCCCCTCCAGCATCACCCTGAACGCTTGTTTCAGCTCTGTTTTATCCTTTGCCGTCGGTATGTCGGGCAATAGACCGGCACACGCATCACCGGGCGCAAAAAAGAAGAGCATGAATGCTATAAGCGGCACTTTATAAGATACTGCCCAAAAAATAAACTTCTTCATATAAATTATAAAAAATAGAATGTAAGATTAGGAATCGGTTCGGGCTTACACAGCATACGCTCTCTTACATCCCTTTCCCCGAAGACTTTTCCGTTTTAGTGAGAGGCCATGGCAGATTTGTGCGGCCGTTGTATGGCTCACCATGTTTTTCCCGGAAAGGAAATACGATCGGAAGAATACGGCACGAAAAACGGAACGGATGAAAGAGGTTGCTTCCAAACCAATAATACAGATGCGACTCCGAAAAGGAATCACTTCAAAAAAGATGTCCTATGTCAAAAAAATGAAGGGGGAGCCCGGAGGCTGATGGTGTTATAAGAATTGCGGCACTTGACGCGTTCCGTCGAAAGGACACGCAACACATACATCAAGAACAGAAATACCGGTGCGGCCGCATAAGATAGGGTAAGAACAGGAGAGAGGAAAGCGGAAAGAAAGAAAATGGTCTCCACCTCGACTGCGGAGTGTTCATGTTCTCCCTTGAACGGGTGGGAATGCGAAATAATCACTCCATTCACCACATGTGAGTGGGTGAATAGCGTGATGCCTCCCCAATAGGCAATGAACAGTAGCGGGAGGAACCATTTCATTATATTCCTTAGCTTCTTCAAGGCTCCTGATAATTTTGGTTTGCGAAGGTAAATCTTTTTATGATAAAAAACAAGGGAATGCGCATATTTATGCAACGGTATGCTGTAAATACCTAATTTTTGCTATTTGTGACGGGTAGGCATAGGACGGCATATGTATAGACACTATTATGGGAGGAACATCTCTTGAGGTGAAAAAGATGACAGGATACGCCTTCTCGGAAAAAACCGAAATGGGGGATTTACGGCAGCGGGCAGGTATGCCGATGAAGCAGGAATGAGCTTTACACAAACATCAGATCACTGATGATGCCGTCGGAGATGAAAATGCCCGTACGGGTGAGGCATAGGTGATTATCCTTTATTTCCAGTTTTCCGTTTTTTAAATAGGGAGTTGCAGTATCCATGCAGTGCTGCCACAGGTCTATACCGAATCTCTGCTTTACTTCTTCCAAGGATACTCCCCACATGGTGCGCAAGGAGGTCATGACGCATTCATTGTAGCGGGTTTGTCTGTCCAGGCATTCGGTCTCGAAAGCGCGTTGCCCGCTCTCCATGGAGCGGATGTAGCGGCTTAGTGAGGCAATGTTCCACTCTCGCGTGTCAATGTCGAACGAGTGTGCCGAGGGGCCGCAGCCCAAGTAAGGAATGCCTTTCCAGTAGGAAGTGTTGTGGCGCGAATACATGCCGGGTTTGCAGAAGTTGGATATCTCGTAATGTTCGTATCCGGCCGCGCCGAGCTTGTCGGTCAGCATGGCGAAGAAGCGTGTGCTGCTCTCCTCGTCCACCTCGCGGATGCGGCGGGCTTTCAGCATTTGATAGATGCGGGTGTTCTTCTCATACGTCAGGTGGTAGGCGGAGATGTGCTCTGCGTCGAGGCTGACGGCTTGTTGCAGGTCGTGTTCCCATCGGCTGTCCGTTTCGCCCGGCAGGCCATAGATAAGGTCGATGCTGATGTTTCCGAAACCGGCTTCCCGGCAATGCGCCATGGCTCTTACGGCCTGCCGGGCATCGTGCCGGCGATTCAGCAGTTTCAGCGTGGCATCGTCAAAAGTCTGTATGCCTATGCTGATGCGGTTGAAAGGAAGGCTGTGCAGCATGGCCGCATACTTTTCCGTCAGGTCGTCAGGATTGGCTTCGAGCGTTATCTCGTGGGTGGATTCCAGTCCGTAGACGGATTCGATGGTTTCGAATATCTGCCTGAAGTCCTCTTCGGCCAGTTGCGAGGGAGTGCCACCTCCAAGGTAGACGGTCTCCACCGGCTCTCTTTTCAGATAGTCTTTGCGCAGCCGCAGTTCTTGGCAAAGGGCACGGACGTATTGCGATTTTAATTCCGAACGGGTAGTGGAGTAGAAATCGCAATAGATGCAACGCGTTTCGCAAAAAGGAACATGAATGTAGATACCTGCCATGATGCTGATGAAAATTTTGTTGCAAAAATAAGTTTTTGAGGGGAGAATGTGATGCTTCGGGCAGGGGTTTGACTGAATTTTTACCCTTTTTGAAATAATTATGCATGTATAAACCGATGGGAAGAGTGTAAATTTGCAACATGGAAAAACGACTTAAACAGATATCATGAAAACAATGAAATGCCTGTGGCTGCTCTTGGCGGCAGTCCTGTTGCTGCCTGCGCACGACGTGGCAGCCAAAAATAAGAAAGAAAAAGAAGTGACCGACCGTGAGCTTTGGTGCGGTGTGCTCTATCGGATGGCCGCTCCCGTGTTGTCCGGCATGAGCGAAGGAAAGCTTCAGGAACGCATGCTGGTGGAGCTCAGCCCCACTTGGGATGGACGGGACAAGCGTGTGACCTACATGGAATGCTTCGGCCGCCTGATGGCAGGTCTGGCTCCCTGGCTCTCCTTGCCTGACGACGATACTGCCGAAGGCAAGCAACGCAAGCAGCTGCGTGAGTGGGCTTTGAAAAGCTACGTGCAGGCCGTAGACCCCGAAAGCGGGGATTACTTGCTGTGGCGCAAGGAAGGCCAGCCCTTGGTGGATGCTGCTTACGTGGCCGAAAGCTTTCTGCGCGGTTATGAGTCCCTGTGGTTGCCGCTGGACGGTCTGACGAAACAGCGTTACATCGAAGAGTTCACCCGGCTGCGCCGTGTAGACCCTCCCTACACCAACTGGCTGTTGTTCTCCTCCACCGTGGAGTGCTTCCTGCGCAAGGCAGGGGCTAAGAGTGACACCTATCGCATTGTTTCCGCCCTTCGCAAGGTGGAAGAGTGGTATGTGGGCGACGGTTGGTATTCCGACGGGCCGGGCTTTGCTTTCGATTATTATAACAGCTATGTGCTGCATCCCATGTATGTGGAGTGCCTTGAGGTCTTCACCGATAGCGGTAAGAACCGGGTGTGGAATGCCTCCGACTGTAACTTCCAGCGTGCGCAGAAGCGCATGCAGCGTTTTGGTCTTATTCTGGAGCGCTTCATCTCTCCCGAAGGAGCGTTCCCGGTGTTCGGACGTTCCATCACCTATCGTACGGGCATCCTTCAGCCACTTGCTTTGCTGGCATGGCGCGGCTGGCTGCCCC
The DNA here is from genome assembly GCF_002998535.1 of Prevotella heparinolytica. Classification (NCBI taxonomy): domain Bacteria; kingdom Pseudomonadati; phylum Bacteroidota; class Bacteroidia; order Bacteroidales; family Prevotellaceae; genus Prevotella; species Prevotella heparinolytica. Next base: position 2,848,954 of record NZ_CP027234.1, read on the forward strand.
AAGAGTTGCCCGGCGGACAGGTGCGTGCTGCCATGACTGCCGTTATCAAACGCATGTTTGCCGACGACCGCAATTTCAACGAACAGGGATTCCTTACATTGGGCTTCAATGGCTCGCAACCCAACATCTCGGATTGGTACACGAATAACGGCAGCTTGTATATGGCCTCGCTGGCTTTCTTGCCGCTGGGATTGCCTGCCGACCATCCTTTCTGGACAGATGCTTCCCTTCCGTGGACTTCGAAAAAGGCATGGGGAGGAGAAGATTTCCCCAAAGACCATGCTTTCTATGAGAAATAAGGCGAAAAGATGGTTGCGGCTGTTCGTTCCGGTCGTGCTTGGGATTGGCAGCAGTTGGGGCACATTGTCCGCTCAAAGCGTGGGCATCGGCTTTCAGCCCGAAGTGCGTTTGGTGGAAGTGGGGAAAGGTTATAGCCGGACTTCCGTCAATACCACCATATTTCGCAACAACTCCGTGGTGACGCATGGTGATGAACAATACATCGGATATTATGATGGCGACGGCTTCCTGACGCTGGGCAAGCGGACGGCAGGTTCGGAACAATGGACGCTGCACCGCACGCAGTATAAAGGAAATGTGGAAGATGCCCATAATGTTGTCAGCATCATGCTGGATGGCGACGGTTATCTCCATGTGGCTTTCGACCATCACGGGCATCCGTTGAACTATTGTCGCAGTCTGGCTCCTTATTCGCTGGAACTGGGCGAGAAAAAGCCGATGACGGGCATCGACGAGCACAACGTGACCTATCCTGAGTTTTATTTGCTTCCCGGAGGAAACCTGTTGTTTGCCTACCGTTCCGGTTCGTCCGGTAGGGGCAATCTGGTGCTGAACGGTTATGATGTGAAAAACCGGAAGTGGCATCGCATACAAGACGTCTTGATAGACGGCGAGGAGCAGCGGAGTGCCTACTGGCAGATGTATGTCGACGAACGGGGAACCATCCACTTGTCGTGGGTGTGGAGGGAAACGTGGCATGTGGAAACGAACCACGATTTGTGCTATGCCCGCTCGTTTGACAACGGTGTCACGTGGTATAAGTCGGACGGTGAAAAGTATGAACTTCCCATCCGTGCGGCAAACGCCGAATACGTCTGTCGCATCCCGCAGGAATCGGAGTTGATCAACCAGACCGGTATGAGTGCGGATGCCGGGGGCAATCCCTACATAGCCTCCTATTGGAGGGATGCGGATAGTGACGTTCCTCAATATCGCGTGATGTGGCACGACGGGCAGAAGTGGAATATCCGTCAAGTCTCCTCTCGTCGCACTCCTTTCTCATTGAAAGGGGGAGGAACAAAGATGATTCCGGTTTCCCGTCCGCGCATTGTGGTGGATAAAGGTGAGGTTTTCTACCTCTTCCGTGATGTGGAGCGGGGTAGCCGTGTGTCTGTGGCGCATACCGAAGATGTTGTGACGGGTAGATGGAATATCTGCGACTTGACCGGTTTCTCGGTAGATGCTTGGGAACCTTCGCACGACACGGAGCTGTGGAAGCAGAAACGCCTGTTGCATCTGTTCGTCCAGAAAACAATGCAGGGAGACGGAGAACAGGCGGTAGAGATTGCCGCCCAGCCCATATATGTGTTGGAGGTATTGAAATGATGAAGTTTTCTCCACGCATCTCTGGTGTGTAGAGTGTTGAATAGTTTGTTATTGATAAAAGAAGATGAAGAAAATATTTTTTATGCTACCGGTTTTTGCCTTCTGTTTGGCAAACACTTCGTGCACGGCGAACGAGCCGAAAGCCGATGAAGTTCTCGGCATTATAGACAAAGTGAATGCTTATTGGCAGAAGTCGCATCCCGCGCATGGCCGTTCCTTTTGGGATAATGCGGCCTACCATACCGGAAATATGGAGGCATACTTCCTGACTGGCAATTTCGGATATTACGAGTATTCCAGAGCGTGGGCCGAACACAATGGATGGAAGGGAGCCAAGTCCGATAATAAGGCCGAATGGAAATACGGCTATGGCGAGAGCGACGAATACGTGCTCTTCGGCGATTATCAGGTCTGCTTCCAAGTATACGCCGACTTGTATTCCGTTCAACCGGATTCAGCCAAGATAGCCCGTGCGCGTGAAGTGATGGAGTATCAGATGAGCACGGCTGAAAACGATTACTGGTGGTGGGCCGATGGTCTTTATATGGTGATGCCCGTCATGACCAAGATGTATCGGATTACCAAAAATCCGCTCTACTTGGATAAACTGCATGAATATTGGGCGTATGCCAACGACATTATGTACGATGAAGAGACCGGGCTTTACTATCGCGATGCCAAGTATGTCTATCCCAAACATAAAAGCGTGAATGGTAAGAAAGATTTTTGGGCACGTGGCGACGGCTGGGTGCTGGCAGCACTGGCAAAGGTACTGAAAGATCTTCCTGAAACAGCCCCGTATCGGCAGGAATATGCCGACCGTTTCCGGGCGATGGCCGAGGCTGTGGCTGCCTGCCAACAGCCGCAGGGCTACTGGACACGTAGCATGCTCGACCCCGAACATGCTCCCGGTCCGGAGACCAGCGGAACGGCTTTCTTCACCTATGGCTTGTTGTGGGGCATGAACAACGGACTTTTGGACGAGGACACCTACCGATCCGTGGTGATGAAAGCATGGAACTATCTTATCACCGTGGCTTTGCAGCCCGATGGACGTGTGGGGTATGTGCAGCCGATCGGTGAAAAAGCCATTCCGGGGCAAGTGGTGGATGCCAATTCCACGGCTAACTTCGGTGTGGGAGCCTTTTTGCTGGCTGCCTGTGAGATGGTGCGTTTCCTGAATCGCTGATTGGATGAGCCTCAGAAGCCTGTTCGGATTTTGCTCGGTGTGCTCTTGAGGACTCTTTGGGAGGAAAATAAAACAGGCTTTTAATAAGTGTATATGTTACGCAACATATCTATTTATTTTGTATGATGAATGATAGGTGTTACTTTTACACCCAGAATGCTATTTGATATAAAACCACAATAGTTAGAACCATGAAAAGTACTTTTTGTTATGTAAGTCTTTTGGCTTTGCTGCTATCCTTATTTGCCCTTCCCTGTTACTCCAGTCTTAAACTTGCTTCAGAAGAAAAGTACGGAGCCTATCTCTTCACTTATTTTACGGGCAATCGTTGATAGAAAATTATTAAATACATCAATCATGAAAAACAGACTGAAAGTTTTTGCCATTTTGCTGATGGCGGTCTTGCTGTTGTCGGCGCAGAATTTGGTGGTGAAAGGGCCTGATGGCAAATTGCAATTGACCGTATCGTGCTCTGACGGCGGCGAAGCATGCTATGCCGTATCTTATAATGGGAAGCAGATGCTGGAAGCTTCTCCCCTCGGCATGACAACGAGTGTGGGCGATTTCAGCAAGGGATTGACGCTGAAAGAACATAAAGTCACCGCCATAGATATCTCCTACAGGCAGTCGCGCATCAAGACCTCTGAGATAAATTATCGGGCAAACGAATTGCTCTGCTCTTTTGTCAATGCCGAAGGAAAGAATGTGCAAATAACGTTTCGCATCGGTCATAACGACCTTGCTTTCCGCTATACACTGCCCAGGGAAGACGACAAAGGAAGCGTCAGGGTAGGCAGCGAGAAGACGGGATTCCGCTTTCCGTTACATACCACCACCTTTCTTACTCCGCAGAGTGATGCAATGATAGGCTGGAAACGCACGAAGCCCAGCTACGAAGAGGAATATCAAGTAGATGCTCCGATGAGTGTGCGTTCGCAATTCGGTCACGGATATACTTTCCCCTGTTTGTTCCGGGTGGGCGAAGAAGGTTGGGTACTGGTCAGTGAGACTGGAGTGGACAGCCGCTATTGCGGCTCGCGGTTGAGTGACGCCCATGATGGTTTATACAGCATTGCTTTCCCGATGTACGATGAAAACAACGGGAACGGAACGGTGGAACCGGCCTTTGCGCTGCCCGGTTCTACGCCGTGGCGCACCATAACGGTAGGCGAAGACTTAAGGCCTATTGTGGAGACTACCGTTCCTTGGGATGTGGTGGAACCGCGTTATGCAACGGTGCATGAGTATAAGATGGGACGCGGCACATGGAGTTGGATACTGTGGCAGGATGGAAGCATCAACTACGATGACCAGATACGCTATATTGATTTGGCGGCGGTCATGGGATATGAATATGTATTGGTGGATAATTGGTGGGATAAGAATATCGGTCACGGACGTATGAAGCAACTCGTTGACTATGCCCGCGGCAAAGGTGTGGATGTCTTCTTATGGTACAGTTCGAGCGGCTACTGGAACGATATCGAGCAAGGGCCTATCAACAGAATGGACAACTCCGTCATTCGCAAGCGAGAGATGCGTTGGTTGCAAAGTCTGGGCGTGAAGGGTATCAAGGTAGACTTCTTCGGAGGAGATAAGCAGGAGACCATGCGCTTGTACGAAGAGATTCTGAGCGATGCCGACGACCATGGGCTGATGGTGATATTTCATGGTTGCACCTTGCCTCGAGGTTGGGAACGAATGTATCCCAACTATGTGGGCAGTGAGGCGGTGCTGGCCTCGGAGAATCTCGTCTTCAATCAGCACTTTTGCGATAACGAGGCGTTCAATGCCTGCCTGCACCCTTTCATTCGCAATGCCGTAGGAAGCATGGAGTTTGGAGGTGTGGTCTTGAACAAACGTCTGAACCGGGACAACAATGGAGGGACGGTGCGCCGTACAACGGACATCTTCCAGTTGGCTACTTCCGTATTATTCCAAAACCCCATCCAGAACTTTGCTTTGGCTCCCAACAACCTGACAGATGCTCCCCGACTCTGTCTCGATTTCATGAAGAAGGTGCCTACCACTTGGGACGAGACACGCCTGGTCGACGGTTATCCGGGAAGGTATGTCGTTTTGGCCCGTCGTCACGGTGATATGTGGTATGTGGCTGCCATCAATGCCATGAACGAGGTGCTGAACCTAAGACTGCCTCTTCCGATGTTGAAGGCCGGAGAAAATGTTTCCCTTTATTTTGATGATAAGAAGTTGCAACCGCAGCAGAAGGCGGAGAAAGTCAAGGCCGACGGTACGATGCAGATCACCGTTCGGCCTATGGGTGGTGTCGTACTGGTACAGTAGATACATATAAGCACCTGAGTTCAGTATAGACGGTTGCTTTTGCCAAAGATGAGGGGCAGCATCCTGTCGGGCGATTCCTGAATACACCGGTTTACAGCGATTAGTCAGAAGAGAAGAGGGCCTTTTACGTCGACCTCCCTCCTCTTGTTTTGACAGCTGCAATCCTTTGTCTTGACAGAGGCAAGTGTTCAAGCCGACAGACACAAGTGTTTGAGCCGTCAGACGCAAGTGTCTGACAAGACAGGAGTAAACGCTTGATAACCAATGTGGTTTGGCTTTAAAATACAAGTCGCCGGATAAGGCTATCGACCTGCTTCTTATCTCGGACTCAGGTATATAAGCAGTAAATACATAATAATATGAATATGATGAAAAGACTTTTCAAGATATTGTTTGCCGGCTTGCTGTCGGCTGTGGCTGCTACTTCGCAAGCCGGAACGAACCGTGTGACGAATGAACCCGATTCGGTCTATCTCTTTTCCTATTCCCATCGGGATGGAGGTGGTGGATTACGGTTTGCCTGGAGTGCCGATGAAAGCAGATGGTTTAGTGTGGCCGACGGTTTTTCCTATGTCAATTCGGATTTCGGTCCGTGGGGAAGGGCAAAGAAAATGTTCAAGTCGCATCTGATGCAGAGTCGTACCGATGGACGTTGGCATTGTGTATGGTCGGCTACGGAGACTGGTAAGGCGCTGGCCTACGTCTCTTCTTCCGACTTGCAGAAGTGGGGACGTCAGAGCTACTTTGCGCCGTCCGACCTCGATAAATTCGTGCCCGAAGATGTATATCCTACGTTGGCAAAGACAGTTTTGATAAATGGATTGGAACAGGACGGTTGGGTGCAGAGAGTGGCATACAACACGGTGGGGCGGCTCATCCGCTATACCGAGCATAAGCGCTATCGTGCATTGCAGAATGCCGAACGCATGGCACAAGACCCTGTGCGCTTTGTAGGATTGAAACCGTTGCAAGCTACCGTCACGGTAAAGGCTGAAGCGGGCAAAAAGATAAGCGATCATTTGATAGGCATCTTCTTTGAAGACATCAATTATGCTGCCGACGGTGGATTGTATGCGGAGCTGATTCAGAACCGTGACTTTGAATATGCTCCCGCTGATCGTGGTAATGACCTGAATTGGAATAGTACGCATTCTTGGGCATTGGCCGATGCCGGTTCTGCAACGCTCAACGTTGAAACACTTAGCCCGCTTCATCCCAATAATCCGCATTATGCGGTGCTGGAAGTGAGATCTGCCCCGGGGGCAGGACTTGTGAATAGCGGTTTTGACGGCATTGCCGTAAAGAAAGGTGCACGCTATGATTTTTCCCTCTTTGGTAAAGTCCTTGAAGGTAAGGGAGGCAAGGTGGTGGTGAAGTTGCTTGATACGAACGGTGCGGTGATAGGACAATCGTCTGTCACTATCTCCTCAAAAGACTGGAAACAGCAAAAGACTGTTGTAACGGCAACGGCTGACGTGCCTGTCGCTTCTTTGGCTATCTATCCTCAGGTGGCAGGCAAGTATGCGCTTGACATGGTTTCTCTCTTCCCGCAAGAGACGTTCAAAGGGCGTAAGAACGGTCTACGTGCCGATTTGGCGCAGACACTTGCCGACCTGCATCCCCGTTTCTTTCGTTTCCCCGGCGGATGCGTGGCCCACGGAGACGGTGTGGACAATATATACGATTGGAAAGGCTCTATCGGCCCTCTTGAATCCCGCAAGCCTTTGCGCAATCTTTGGGGCTATCATCAGACACGCGGCTTGGGCTATTTTGAGTATTTCCAGTATTGCGAAGATATTGGAGCCGAACCGTTGCCTGTACTTGCAGCCGGTGTACCTTGTCAGAACTCCGGTACGTGTGCCCATCATTCAACGGACGAGCTGACCTGCATGGGGCAGCAGGGCGGCATTCCGATGGAGGAAATGGATAAATATATTCAGGATGTGCTCGATCTGATAGAGTATGCCAATGGAGATGCCCGTCGCACGAAATGGGGGAAGATGCGTGCCGAAGCCGGCCATCCGAAGCCTTTCAACCTCAAGTTCATCGGCATTGGCAATGAAGACATGATAACCGATGTCTTTGAAGAACGCTTTACGCTGATATACAATGCCGTCAGGGAGAAGCACCCCGAAATAACTGTCATCGGGACAGTGGGACCTTTCTATGAAGGTACGGATTATGAAGAAGGGTGGGAATTGGCCACACGCCTCGGTGTACCTATGGTGGACGAGCATTATTATGTGGAGCCGGGCTGGCTTATCCATAACCAGGATTACTACGACCGCTACGATCGCAACAAGCCGAAGGTGTATTTGGGAGAATATGCTTCCCATGTATCGGGCAGACACAACAACATCGAAACGGCTTTGACGGAGGCTTTGTACCTCACTTCTGTGGAACGGAACGGGGACGTGGTATCTATGACTTCTTATGCCCCGTTGTTGGCCAAAGAAGGACATACACAGTGGAATCCGGATTTGATTTACTTCAATAATACGGAGGTGAAGCCTACGGTGAGCTACTATGTGCAGCAAATGTATGGGCAACATTCCGGTTCCGAGTATCTGCCCTCTGTGGTCAGTCTAGACAATCAGCCGGATGCCGTGCGTAAGCGTGTCGGTGTATCGGTGGTGAAAGATAAAGCTCGTGGTGACTATATCGTGAAGCTTGTCAATCTGCTTCCCGTGAAGGTCGCTTCCCGCATACGGTTGGAGGGGGTTTCTTTAGTGGACCCATCTGCCACAAAAACGCTCTTGACAGGTGAACCGCAAAGTAAGGATGCCAAGCCCGTAACTTCTCCTTTCGAGATTGGCGAAGAGGAATTTTCCTATGAGATGCCTCCCTATTCGTTTACGGTGATACGCATCGGGCAGGGAGAGAAGAAATAGGTGCTGTTTTGATTTCATTTTCGGTCTTTTAATCTGTACTCATTGGCGCATCATCCGGGCGTTCCTACGAAAAATAGATAGAAGGCAGAAAGTGGAAGCTGAAATGCACCCTAAACAGTTTTAGGAGTGACGAAGAATTTAACTTAATCTGATAGAAACCATGAAAAGAGTATTAGTATGGGCACTTGCCGCGACTATGGCCGGTGCAGTGTTGGCGCAGAAGCAGAAAACCATTCACACGGGATATCCGATAGAACCGGTTCCCTTTACTTCCGTCAAGGTGGTGGATGGTTTCTGGGGACAACGTCTCAAGGCCAGTCGTGAAGTGACAGTTCCGTTGGCTTTCAGCAAGTGTGAGGAGACCGGACGTTACGAGAATTTTGTAAAGGCTGCTCACCCCAGTGATGAATATAAGGTGGGAGGTTTTTCTTTCGACGATACGGATGTATATAAGACTATCGAGGGAGCTTCCTATATGCTGCAGACTTATCCGGACAAAAAGTTGAAGAAGTATATAGACAGTGTACTCGTCATCGTTGCCGCTGCTCAAGAGCCGGATGGCTACCTTTATACGGCTCGCACCATGAATCCGAAGCATCCGCATAGCTGGTCGGGACCGGAACGATGGACGAAGGTAGAAGTGTTAAGCCATGAATTCTACAACTTAGGGCACATGGTGGAAGGTGCTGTGGCACATTACCAGGCTACGGGTAAGCGGAATTTCCTTGACATTGCCATCCGTTATGCCGATTGTGTCTGCAAGAATATCGGTGATAAACCGGGGCAAAAACGCCTTGTGCCGGGACATCAGATAGCCGAAATGGCTTTGGTGCGTCTTTATACCGTGACAGGCGACAAGAAGTATCTCGATCAGGCTAAGTTTTTCCTTGACGCACGCGGAACGACCACTATAAAAGATATCTATTCCCAGTCGCACCTGCCGGTTTTGGAGCAGGATGAGGCGGTGGGGCATGCCGTTCGTGCCGGTTATATGTATTCAGGCATGGCAGATGTGGCTGCCATCACGGGCGACAGTTCCTACATCAAGGCTATCGACAAGATTTGGGAGAACATCGTCGGCAAGAAGCTATACATCACGGGCGGTGTCGGTGCCCGTCATCAGGGTGAGGCTTTTGGCGACAACTATGAGCTGCCCAACCTGACCGCCTATAACGAAACCTGTGCGGCCATTTCCAATGTCTACCTCAATTATCGCCTTTTTTTGCTGCATGGCGATGCCAAATACTTCGACGTGCTGGAGCGTACGCTCTATAACGGGTTGATTTCGGGCGTTTCGCTGGATGGGGGTAAGTTCTTCTATCCTAACCCCTTGTCTTGCGACGGTAAGTACAGGTTCAATGCCGACCGTACCATTACCCGCCAGCCTTGGTTCGGTTGTGCCTGTTGCCCCAGCAACATCAGCCGCTTCATCCCTTCGCTTCCGGGATATGTCTATGCGGTGAAGGACGATAAAGTGTATGTCAATCTTTTCCTGTCCAACCGGGCTGCGTTGAAGGTTAACAAGAAAGACGTCGTGCTTGAGCAGCAGACCTCTTATCCTTGGAATGGAGACATTCGCCTGACGGTGACGAAAGGTGGCGGGCAATTCGGCATGAACATCCGCATTCCGGGATGGGTGCGTGGCAGTGTGCTGCCGAGTGACTTGTATTTTTATGCCGACAATCAGAAACCCCTCTATCGGGTGTCGGTCAACGGAAGTCAGGTACAGGGCGAGTTGGCCAACGGTTACCTCTGCGTAGAGCGTAAGTGGAAGAAAGGGGATGTGGTGGAGATTCACTTCGACATGCCTGTGCGTGTGGTGAAAGCCAACGACAAGGTGGGGGCCGACCGAGGTCGTGTGGCTGTGGAGCGCGGTCCTCTTGTATATTGTGCCGAATGGCCGGACAACGCTTTTAATGTGAGCAATGTCATCTTGAATCGTCATCCCGAATTTCAGGTAGTGGAAAGACCGGATATGCTTTGCGGCATCAACGAAATCACGACAGAGGCGCAGGCTTTAAGCTACGATGCTGCGGGCAAACTGGCCTTGAAGGATGTAAAGCTGACGCTGATTCCTTATTACGCTTGGGCGCACCGCGGAGAGGGACGCATGGATGTGTGGTTGCCGATAGAAGTCGGTGCAGCTTCGGCAAAGCCTTAACAGCCCTTGGAAGTCGTGCGTCGTGCCTTTGGGAAGTCGTGCGTCGTGCCTTTGGGAAGTCGTGCGTCGTGCCTTTGGGAAGTCGTGCATCGTGCCTTTGGGAAGTCGTGCATCATGCCTTTGGGAAGTCGTGCATCATGCCTTTGGGAAGTCGTGCATCATGCCTTTGGGAAGTCGTGCATCATGCCTTTGGGAAGTCACCGCCCACTCCTTTGGGAAGTCATTTCAAGGTGTGCCGGAAACCGGAATATCAGACTCATTTACTTTTGCGGCGGTACGTAAGCGTATCTTGCATACCGCCTTTTAATTATAAACATATTTATCATGAAGAAACATTTCATTACCGCTTTGTTTGCCGTTTTGACCCTGTCGGCAAACGCGCAATCCTTCAACGAATGGCGCGACCCTGAAGTCAACGCCGTGAACCGTGCCCCGATGCACACCAACTATTTCGCCTACGAGTCGGCCGAGGCTGCGGCTCGCGGGGTAAAAGAACAATCTGCCAACTACATGACGCTGAACGGCACTTGGAAATTCTTTTGGGTGAAAGATGCCGATGCTCGTCCTGTCGACTTCTGGAAAGAAGGTTTCAACGATAAGGGGTGGAGCAATATGCCCGTGCCCGGCGTGTGGGAGCTGAATGGCTTCGGCGACCCTATCTATGTGAATGTGGGTTATGCTTGGCGCAATCAATTCGTGAACAATCCCCCTTATGTACCGACAGAAAACAACCATGTAGGCTCTTATCGGCGTGAAGTGACCGTGCCCGCCAACTGGAACGGCAAGGAAATCATCGCCCATTTCGGTTCTGTCACCTCTAACATCTATCTGTGGGTGAACGGGCGCTATGTAGGTTATAGCGAAGACAGCAAGCTGGAGGCGGAATTCAATCTTACTCCTTATCTGAAGCCGGGGCAGAAGAACCTGATAGCTTTCCGAGTATTTCGTTGGTGCGACGGCACATACCTCGAAGATCAAGACTTCTTCCGTTATAGCGGTGTAGGTCGCAACTGCTATCTCTATGCGCGCGATAAAAAGCGCATCGAAGACATCCGCGTGACGCCCGATTTGGATGCCGGTTATCAGAATGGCTTCTTGCGTGTGTCGGTCAGCCTGAAAGGTAGCGGCAACGTGAATCTGGAACTGCTCGATGCCACCGGCAAGCAAGTGGCTGCGCAGACGGTGCATGGCGGCGTGGCGGTGATGAATGTGGAGAATCCGCAGAAGTGGACTGCCGAGACACCTTATTTATATACGTTGCGTGCCACGTTGCAGGGCGGCAGCGAAGTGATTCCCGTAAAAGTAGGCTTCCGCAAGATAGAGCTGAAAGGAGAACAATTGCTGGTTAACGGGCAGCCTGTGCTATTCAAAGGAGCCAACCGCCATGAGATAGACCCGGACGGCGGGTATGTGGTATCGCCCGAACGCATGATACAGGATATTCAGGTGATGAAGAAGTTCAATATCAATGCCGTGCGCACCTGCCATTATCCGGATGACAATCTCTGGTACGACCTCTGCGATAAATATGGCATCTATGTGGTGGCTGAGGCCAATGTGGAATCGCATGGCATGGGCTATAAGGAAAAGACTCTTGCCAAGAACCCTGCTTATAAAAAAGCGCACATGGAACGCAACCAACGCAACGTGCAACGTGGCTTCAATCATCCCTGCATCATCTTTTGGTCGTTGGGCAATGAGGCGGGCTACGGTCCTAACTTCGAGGCTGCCTACGATTGGGTGAAGGCAGAAGACCCAAGCCGTGCGGTGCAGTACGAGCAGGCCCGCAAGGATGGCAAAACCGATATATTCTGTCCGATGTACTATCGCTATGATGATTGCCGGGCTTATTGTGAAGATGCCTCCTACACCAAACCGTTGATTCAATGTGAGTATGCGCATGCCATGGGCAACTCTCAAGGCGGCTTTAAGGAGTATTGGGACTTGGTGCGCAAATATCCTAAATACCAAGGCGGATTTATCTGGGACTTCGTAGACCAATCGGTGCGGTGGACTGGTAAAAACGGAAAGATGATTTATGCTTATGGAGGCGACTTCAACCGGTTCGATGCCAGCGATGTGAACTTCTGCAACAATGGTTTGATTAGTCCCGACCGTGTGCCCAATCCTCACATGTATGAAGTAGGGCGCATTTATCAGAACATCCGGACTACTCCTGCCGACCTGAAAAACGGTGAGATTAACGTGTATAACGAGAACTTCTTCCGCGACCTTTCTGCCTACTATCTGGAATGGGAAGTCTTGAAAGGCGGTAAAGTGATGCGTACGGGGCGTGTGGATAATCTGAATGTAGCCCCCCAACAGACGGTTGCCGTCAAATTGGATCTGGGCAAGACATGCCAATGCACCGAATGGCTGCTGAACGTTTCCTATAAACTGAAAAACCGTGAGGGGTTGCTGCCTGCCGGCTATGTAGTGGCCAAAGAGCAACTTGCGCTGAATCCTTATAAAGCCCCTGTCATGGACTTGGCAAACGTAGAAACGAAGAACATGCCGGCTGCGGCTCCGCAGATGCAAGAGAACGACTATAACTATCTTATAATAGGTAATGAGACGTTCCGTGCAGAGTTCAGCAAGCATAGCGGCTATTTGACAAAATATGAAGTGAACGGACAGGATATGATAAAAGAGGGTGCAGCCTTGACGCCAAACTTCTGGCGTGCGCCTACCGACAACGACTTCGGTGCTGCGCTGCAACGCAAGTATGACGCATGGAAGAATCCTGAAATCAAACTGACCTCGCTGAATCGCCGCATCGAAAACAAGCAGGTGATTGTGGAAGCTGCCTATGACATGCCTGCCGTATCGGCCAAGCTGAATCTGACATACGTCATCAACAACACCGGAGCCATCAAAGTCACGCAGAAGCTTACTGCCGACAAAAACGCCAAAGTGTCCAATCTCTTCCGTTTCGGCATGCAGATGCCCATGCCCCGTTTGTTTGATGCGGTGGAATATTACGGTCGTGGCCCGGTTGAGAACTACATCGACCGTAATCATGCCGCCGACCTCGGCATCTATCGTCAGAGCGTGGCCGAGCAGTTCTATTCCTATATCCGTCCGCAGGAAAACGGAACGAAGACCGACATCCGCTGGTGGAAGATGTTGAGTGCCGCAGGTAGCGGTCTGCAAGTGGTGGCCGACGCTCCTTTCTCGGCATCGGCATTGCACTACACCATCGAGTCGCTGGACGAAGGCTGGGAAAAACAAAACAGACATTCGCCCGAAGTGGAGGAAGCCGACCTGACGAATTTCTGCATCGACAAGGTGCAGATGGGGTTGGGATGCGAAAACAGTTGGGGACACATTGCCCGTCCGGAATATCAGTTGCCTTATGGCGATTATGAATTTACGTTCATTCTCTCGCCGGTGAAGCATGAGGTAGGACTTGATTAAAGGATTCATTTTTTCCTTTCTATACTGAACATACTTCCCAATACAACTGAAGCCACCTCCCAATACAACTGAGGTGGCTTCAATCGTATTGGGAGACAAAGTCTCAATACAATGGAGAGGGGTGAAACTTTTAGTCAAGCCTGCATGGAAAGAGTGAAACTTGACGTTCTTTCTTTATTTCTTCTGCTTCAGATACTCGGACGGCGCCATCCCGAACTCATTCTTGAAGCACTGCCTGAAGTATGCCACGCTGCTGAAGCCCGTCATGTAGGAGATTTCGGATATCGAGTATCGCTCCGAAAGCAGTAACCGCACTCCGTTCCTCATCTTCACCTTGCGGATGAACTCGTTGGCGGACATGTCGGTGACGCCTTTTATCTTGCGGTAGAGGGTGGAGTGGCTCATGCACATTTTGTCGGCAATGAAGGCGATGTCCATTTTCTCCATCTCCAGATTGTCTTCGATGATTTTCGTAATGCGTTGCAAGAATTCATTGTCCAGCGGGCTCAAGGTCTCTGTTGTTTCGGCAACCGGCTCCGTGTGTGGGATGAAGGCCGTCAGACCGGCTGCCATTTTTTTGCGTACTTCCAGCAGATTGTTGATTCGACTGTGCAGCAGTTTGGCGCTGAAAGGTTTGGTCAGGTACGAGTCGGCACCGGCCGTATAACCTTCTTCCTTGTCGTGTAGCGAATCTTTAGCCGTGAGCAGGATGACGGGGATGTGGCTGGTGCGGATGTCGTCTTTCACCAATCGGCAAAGCTCGATGCCGTCCATTACAGGCATCATGATGTCGCTCACGATGATGTTTGGGATACGCTCTTGGGCCAGTGTCCACCCTTGATTGCCGTCCTCGGCCGTGAGTACGTCGAAATCGTCGCTAAGCGATTGGCGGATATATTCGCGTATATCCGGATTGTCTTCCACCACAAGCAGCAGCGGTCGGGTATCTTCCGACGGCTCCTCTGCTTCCGTGTTTTCTTCCGGCAGAGGGTTGTCGGTTGTGTTTCCGGGCTCTTCGTTTGACGGATGCTTGTCCGTATGCAACGCATTGGGATAGAAATTGTCCGTCAGCAGGCGCAGTCTGAAAGTAGTGCCTTCTTCCAGCCGGCTGCTCACCTCGAGAGTGGCTTCGTGCAGGTCGGCCAATCCTTTCACCAAAGCCAGCCCGATGCCCGACCCCGATGCCTGATATTGGCTGTTGGCCTGATAGTAACGCTCGAAGATGTGCGGAAGCGCTTCTTCGGCGATGCCATGCCCGGTGTCGCTGATACTTATTTCAGTATATTTCACGCCTCCCAGCTCCAGAGAACTCAAAGAGAGTGTAATGTCACCCTCCGAGGTATATTTCGCGGCATTGGACAGGAGGTTGTTCAGAATCGTAGTCAGCATGTCGGCATCGAAGAAAAGCAGTGTGTCTTCCGTATCGATACGGACATGGAAATCGACTTTAGGATTGCGGTTCAGTTCCTTGTACCGTAACCCGATTTCCTGCACCAGTTCCGATAGGTCGCCCCGTGCAACGGAAAGCTTTCGGTTCTGCGTCTCTGTTTTCCGGAATTCCAATATGCTGTTGATAAGATTCAGCAACCGGGCGGCGCTGTCATGGATAATGCTGATTCTGTTGGCGTGCTTGGGTGAGAGGCTGCTGTCGCTCAGCAAGTCTTCCAGTGGTCCCAGTATTAAGGTGAGTGGAGTGCGCAATTCGTGGGTGATGTTGGTATAGAAACGCAGGCGTTCATCGTTCAGCTCCTGCTTATTCCGGCTGTTTTTGCGCTCCACCTCCAGACTGCTCTCCAAGTCCAGCTTGCGTTTGTAGAAGCCGATTATAATGTAGACGAAGGCGGCAGCGACGAAGAAATAAAGCAGTTTGGTGTACCATGCCAGCCAGAAAGGAGGGCTGATGGTGATGGGAAGCGTAGCCACTTTCTCTTCCCACTCCTGATTGCGGAGACGGGTTTTTACTTTAAACGTATAATCTCCGGGAGGAATGTTGCGGAAAGTCACTTGGTTTTCACCCTGTGTGCTGTACCATACGTCTTCCAGTCCTTCCATCATGTAGGCAAACTCCACCTGCGAACTCTGTGTATAGTCCAGCACATTGAACGATATCTTGAAGGTGTTCTGATTGTATGGCAGGCCGATTTCTCCGGCAGCCAGCGGCAACGATGTTTCTATGTCTTTACTCTCGGTCTGTTTGCTGTAGACGAAGAAGCCGGTGATGGTGACGGGAGCCACGATGCGCATGGCAGAGAGCGACGACGGGTCGAAGTAACACGTTCCGTTCTGCGAACCGAAATAGAGTGTCCCGTTGCCGTCGGACACGGAAGCTCCGTCCATAAAGTCGCCCAGCGGGATGCCGTCGCGATGGTCGTAGTTATAGCATGTCTTCCGTTGCTCGTCCAGACGGGAGATACCGGCATTGGTGCTCATCCAGACGGTTCCGTTGCGGTCTTCGTGTATGGCACGTACCTGCGTGTTTCTCAGTCCCTCGTCGCTGCCGAAGATGGTATAACTCTCGGGGCGACCGGTGTCGGCGAAGAGTACGGCACCCTCGCGAGTGGCAACCCAGATGCGTCCTTGCGAGTCGGTCGTGAAGGCATTCACCGCATTGGACGGAAACCCGTTTTCTTTTTGGTGGTTCAGCAACAGCTTGCCTTGCGGAGTGAAGATAAAGACCCCTTTGCCGAAGGTCCCTACCCACAGTCGTCCGTGTGCGTCGCGGCAGATGTCCTGCACCAGTAAGTCGGTCAACTGTGCGTTCAGTTCCTCTTCAGGCATCAGCTTTTCATGGTGGTAGCTGTACACGCCGGTGCGTGTGCCTATCCAGAGTTTGCCGTCCGGGTCTTCGGATAAGCATCGTACGTCAGCGGGCAGGCCATCCTTGCTGATGGACGTGAAGCGTCGCTTCTCCGGCTCATAGTAGAACAGCCCGGCTTCCCATGTACCTACCCATATCCTGTGCTGTCTGTCTTCGTGGATGGCACGCACGTAGGCATGGGGATGCAAGGTAGATGTAGGCAGGGGGATTATCCGGAGTTGCTCTCCTTGCTTGGAGACGGCCAGTTCGCTCTCGCCGCCCATCCAAAGTTGTCCCTTATGGTCGAGGCAGAGGCTCCACACTTGTTTGTATCGGCTCTTTCCTTGCTTCTCTGCGGTGTAGTGCAATCTGTTGAAGATATTAGGCTCATGGCTGATGAAGTCCAGCCCGTCGCGGTAGCTTCCTATCCAAAGATTGCCGAAGGAGTCTTGCAACAGTCGGCGTACGTATGCGCCGGTCAGGCCGTATTCGTCATTGGTGACCGTAATGTTGCTGAAACGTATGTTGCGGGCATCGGTAAAGGTGTTGCTCTGCAAGTCCAGTACGCTGATACCTCCCATGTTGGTGGCGAAGCGTATGTTTCCGTTCTTCATTTGTTTGATGTCCATGACGGTGCCCGGCAGGAGCGATTGCGCGTCCCCCTTCCGATGCTTGAAGGAGATGAATTTATCTGTAGCGGGGCGGAAGAGGGCGGCTCCTTGGTTTGTCCCCACCCAGACGTTCTTGTCGCGATCTATGCAGAGGGAGTAGACCTCATCGCCGGGGAGGCTGCTGGGGTCGCCGGCACGGTGACGGAAGTTGCGCAAGGTCTTCCGCTTTGTATCGACGATGCTCAGCCCGTCTTTCACGTGTCCGATGTAGAGGTTGCCACGTCCGTCCTCCATGGCCGTCCAGCATCCCCACGGCAGGTGGGGTATCGAACTGCGGTCATAGTTCCGGAAAACGTTTCTCTTCGGGTCGAAATGCTGCACGCCCATGTGGTAGTGGGTAATCCATATCCCGCTGTCTGCCGCCGCTGCCAGATAAGGGATGTCATTGCTTATCAGCCCATCGTCGGGACTTTTCAGCGCAGTGATGGTTTCGGTGGCGTAGTCGAAGCAGCACAGCCCGTCGCGTTGCGTGCCTATCCACACTTTGTCTTCCGTAGGGTCGGCCAGTAAGGCGTTCAGCTCATTGCTGCTCAGGCCGGAGTTACTTTTGTTGTACACGGTGAACTGCCGTCCGTCAAAGCGGTTCAGCCCCGACTCGGTCGCAATCCAGATATATCCCTTCCTGTCTTGTGCCAGACTGAGGATGTAGTTATTGGAAAGGCCGTTTTCCACGCCGAAGTGCGAGATGCTGTGCCGTTGCGCCGAGGCTGCGCCGATTATTGCCAACAGGCATAAGATGCAGGTAATGCGGAGGTGTGTCATTGTATATGATTTTGATATGTACAAAAATAATATTTTCCGGTGAATCTTCTTTCTTGTTTGTGGGTTGAATATCATTCATATGGCTACTAATAATTCGTCAGTCTGTGGTTTTAGAGGAGCGTCGGGGATGTTTTGTCGTTCAATGAACGATTTTTTATCTTTCTTGCAGAGTTTTTATCTCTCCCCTCATGATAATAATTTTTATGTTTGCAGCAGAAAGAAAAACATCTATTAACCCTTTGAGCCTATGAAAACATAAATCCTATTTCTCCTTACTTTATAGAAAGAAAACAAAGTCTTCTCTCTTCTTTAAGTTATATTCCATTTTATAAGAATCTCCTTGTTCATCTAATAAAAAAGAAAAACGATGAATTCCAAATCATTTAAAAGAAATCGAAAGGCGTTTATCGCCTTGTTGCTTTGCACCGGTCTTGTTGCAACCCATCCATCGGCTACTTTTGCCGAAGAGGGTGTCGACGCTGTACGAATGATGCAACAACAGAAACAATCTGTTTCGGGTAATGTGAAGGATGCTGTCGGCGAACCGATAATAGGCGCCAACATCCGCGAGAAAGGTAATCCTGCCAACGGTACGATTACGGACATTGACGGTAATTTCCATTTGCAAGTAGCTAAAGGTGCTGTATTGGAAGTTTCGTTTATCGGCTATAAAACAGCAGAGGTGACGGCTACTCCCGGAAAACCGGTGAATGTCATTCTGCAAGATGACAGCGCAATATTGGAAGAGGTGGTTGTGGTAGGTTATGGTACGATGCGTAAGAAAGATCTGACAGGCTCGGTGGTGCAAATCAATCCGGATAAAATAGCCGATCAAAATCCCGGTTCTGTGCAAGATCTATTGCGTGGCACGCCGGGTTTGCAGATTGGTTATGACTCTTCTGCCAAGGGGGGTGGTGCTTCTATTCAACTACGCGGCCAGAATTCACTCTATACCGAAGGCAGTCACAATTCGCCTCTAATCATCCTCGACGGAATGGCATTCAATGGTGAGCTTTCCGAAATCAATCCGGACGATATTGCGCAGATCGATGTACTGAAAGATGCATCGTCGGCTGCCATCTATGGTGCTAAGGCTGCCAGCGGCGTACTGATTATTACCACCAAGAAAGGTAAGGAGGGTAAGCCCATCATCAATGTGGGTGTAAACTTGGCTGCCAATACAAAGGCTGCTTACCGCGACGTGTTCACCGCCGAAGAGTATATGAAGTATCGCGAAGACTGGTTCAAGGCAACCACTTACGGATACAACGACGCAGGGCAGTGGGGCTATTACAGCAAGGAAAGCAAAGTCCCCGCAGGCTACTACGACCACTACGAAAATCTGTCGCGATATGGCATCACACAAGACGCTTGGTCTACCTCGGGCGCTAAGACTTTACAAGCAAACGAAAGCCTGAAATCGCTGTATGCCCGTCGTATGGGCTTGGATAACGATGCAGCCTTGGTGATGCAAAACTTCTTGGACGGCAAGACCTACGATTGGAATAAAGCCGTCTTCCGCACGGGCTTCAATCAGGATTACAATGCCAGTATTTCGGGTGCCACGGACAAGGTGAACTATTACTTCAGCTTCGGCTACCTGAACAACCAAGGAGCCATTCAGGGCGATAACTACCATGCATTCCGCTCCAACATGAAACTGAATACAAAGATTACCGATTGGTTGGAAGTAGGCGCCAATATCAACTTCCAAGACCGCAGCGACGAATCGAATGCAGTGCCTTTGGGCGGTAATTACTGGGATAACAACCAGCTTCGCGAGTCTCCTTATGCATTGCGTCATGATGCTGACGGCAAGGAGTTGCAGTATCCCCGTAGCGGCAATCCTACCAACGGCGGCTATAACTACCACTTCAATGTGCAGTACGACGACCTTGAGAAAGGATATACGGTATTGAACACCATCTTCAATGCCAAGCTGACGTTGCCTTTCGGCGTCACTTACCAGTTCAATATCGCTCCGCGCTATCAGTGGTTTTACGACCGTTACTTCATGTCTTCCGCGTTGCCAAACAGCACACCCTCTACACGGGGCGTGAACCGTAATACTTCAAAGAGTTTCGACTGGTCGCTCAACAACACTCTTACGTGGGATAAAGTGTTCGACAATCACCGTTTCACTGTCACACTGGTGCAGGAAGCCGAAGAAAACCGTCATTGGTACGACGAAATCCATGCCCGCAACATCACTCCTACCGACGTGCTGGGCTTCCACTACATTTCCGGAGCCAACATGGAGCAGAGTTCTATTTATACTTCCGATACGCACTCCACGGCGGCGGCCTATCTGGGACGTCTGTTCTATAGCTATAAGGACCGTTACATGTTCACCGGCACTGTTCGTCGCGACGGATACTCGGCATTCGGTTCCAACAATCCTTGGGCCACATTCTGGTCGGTAGGCGGTAGCTGGATGTTTTCTGAAGAGGCGTTCGTCAATCTGCCTTGGCTGAATACGGGCAAGTTGCGTGTTTCCTACGGTACAAACGGCAACCGTTCTTTGAAAGATACCTATCTGGCGCTTTCCAACCTGAAGAACGGCGGCGTGATGGGCTATTATTACAATGGCGGAGCCAGCGTCATTCAGGCTCTGCAGATAGACCGTCTGGGCAATCCGAATCTGGAGTGGGAGAAGACCACCGCTTATAACGTAGGTCTTGACTTCTCTGTATTAGACTATCGCCTGAGCGGTAGTATGGAGTGGTATTACAAGAAGACTCACGACATGATTATGGCTCAGCGCCTGCCTAATTTCACGGGCTTCAACAGCATCACTACCAATTTGGGTGAAGTAACCAACTCTGGTGTTGAAGTCACGTTGAATTCTCGCAACATCGAACGGAAGAACTTCACTTGGAATACCGGCCTTGGCTTCTCTTACAACAAGAACCGCATCAAGCACCTCTATTACGAGTATGATGAGAACGGCAATGAAATCAATGATACGTCCAATAATTGGTTCATAGGCAAGCCCATCGGCGAAATCTGGTATTGGGAAGTAGATGGTATATGGCAACTCGACGAAGCGGCCGAAGCTGCCAAAGTAAATCAGAAGCCCGGCGACCCGAAAGTTGTCAACCACTATACCGGTGATGATAAAGCGGACGGTACTCCGGTCTACAATGATAAGGATAAGGTCTATTTGGGCACAACGAATCCTCCTATCTACTGGAATCTGCGTAATGACTTTACATTCTTCAAGGACTGGTCGTTCTCTTTCTCCATGTATTCTTATATGGGGCACAAGAGCTTGTCCGGCAATTACCTGAACGGAGATAATTCCGGCTCGATGTTTACCAATACTTGCAATACTTATAAGAAGGAATATTGGACTCCCGAGAATCCTACCAACGAATATGCCCGACTCAATGCGGTAGGACCCAGCGGTGCCACGGGTGTGCAGAAACTCTATAACCGTAGCTTTGTACGTTTGGACAACATCACTATCGGCTATACGCTGCCTAAGGAATTTACGCGTAAGCTTACGCTCGAGAAAGTTCGCTTCACCGCCGGTATCAACAATGTCTGCACATTTGACAGCTGGGAGTACGGTGACCCCGAGACAGGCGGCTATGCTAACAGACAGTTCCAATTCGGCATCAATGTAACACTCTAAAACGTAAAAACAAGATGAAACGATATATCAATACATTATATAGAGGTAGTGCGGTGATGGCTTTTGCTGCTGCCATGACAGCCTGTACCGACTCTTTTCTTAAGCAAGACCCGCTTTCTTTCTACGAGCCTACTACCACCTATTCTACTGAAGAGGGCTTGAAATCTGCACTGACCATGTGCGACAAACAGTTGAAAACCTATATTCTTGACGGCAACTGGAACAATGTGGGCTTGAGTACCAATTATTACCTGTCCGATGTCGGGATGTATGCCAAGACAGACATGGGCGGAGGTTTCCAAGACAACTTCGACGCCAAGCTGACACCTACTTCCGGTATGGCTGGCGGTGGCGACGGCAACTACATGCAGCGTTTCTGGAACGAAGGTTTCAATGCCGTGAAGTATGCCAATTCCGTACTCTCGTATGTGGATAAGGTGGCAGGTCTGGACGAGGAGATTAAGAACGCCTATAAAGGACGTGCTTACTTCCACAGGGCATACGCTTACTATAACCTGACCTTGCAGTTCGGCGATATACCTGTGATTACGCAGTTGATGACGGTTCCGAAGCAGAACTATAAGTCCACCAGCAAAGAGGCTATTTTCCAAATGCTCGTTCACGACTTGGAGTTTGCCGTGCAGCACGTTCCTTCGCAACAGAAGATGAGCTATCTGGGCATGGTAAATCAAGAGGCATGTATGCATCTGCTTGTGAAGTGCTATCTGGTGACGGGCGAATATGCCAAGGCAGAATCCGTTGCCACCGACCTTATCAACAATCATGGTCTGAGGCTGATGACATCTTCTTT
This sequence comes from Prevotella heparinolytica, assembly GCF_002998535.1. Lineage (NCBI taxonomy): Bacteria > Pseudomonadati > Bacteroidota > Bacteroidia > Bacteroidales > Prevotellaceae > Prevotella > Prevotella heparinolytica. The sequence goes on from NZ_CP027234.1 coordinate 2,871,220, forward strand.
CGGTGTATGGCAGCCTTCGGGCAATGAGAAGACTTGGAAGGTGACCCGCAATGTGGTATGGGACCTACATCGCACTCCCAACATTTGTCATGCGGAGAACAAGGAACTTATCATGCCCATCATCAACTCCAACGAACAGAATTTCACCACATACAACATCATGCGTGCAAACTTCGTACACTGGAGCAACAGCGTGATTCGCGACCCTCATGGACTGGCAGGGCCGGGTTCCAACTATGCCCGTAACAATAGCAACTATAATCCGGAGCTTGATTGGGTACGTGCTGCCGGTCGAGGCATTGCTTTGAATCGTACTTCATTCCATTATAACAAGACCATTTGGACGTATGGCGGCGAGACGGATTGGCAAGACCTCCGCCACAACCGTGACGTAGGTAACTGGATGGAGATGGAAGACTTCAAGTATAACAATCCCAAGTCCGATTTCTATGGTAAGAACTATCAGCTGTATGCAACGGAAGACTACGTAAAGGATGGCAACATACTTGTCAAGAAGGGAGAGATACTCTGTTCCGATACCATCCGCAGTTGGTATCCTACCCCTCTGTACCAACTTTACATCCTTGATGCTGTGAACGAGGCCAACATGGGTGCCAACCAATTCCAAGGAGCATCGGGCAAAGGTTGCAACGGAGACATGTATCTGTTCCGTTTGGCCGACACCTATCTGCTCCGTGCCGAGGCTCGTTTCTATCAGGGTAAGGCAGGCGAGGCAGCTCAAGATGTGAACACTGTCCGCCAGCGTGCCAATGCCAAGAAGATGTACACCACAGTGACTATCGGCGATATCATGGATGAGCGTGCCCGCGAGCTCTATATGGAAGAGTTCCGTCAGGCCGAAATGGTTCGCGTGTCGTGGTGTCTTGCCAAGAGCGGAAAGCCCGATGAATGGGGAAATACCTATGACCTTGCTACTTGGGATAAGCAAGAAGGCACTGACTTGAGCGGCGGTAGCTACTGGTTTAAGCGTTGCACCACGTACAATGTGTTCAACCGTCCTTACGGTAAGGGTTCGCAAGGCAATCAAACCTTTGAATACAAGGTGAACAAGCACAACCTCTTCTGGCCTGTCCCAAACTCTGCCATTACAGCAAACAACAAGGCGCAGCTTCGTCAGAACTACGGTTACGACGGGTATAATGAGAATATCCCGATGTGGACTAATTGGGAAGAAGCGGTAGCCGATGAGATGAATACGAAATAAGTCTCTTCAGCGTTTTTACAAGGGGGTGTTCAAGAGGTTTCAAACGCCCTTTTTGAAGAAACTACCCCTGCCACAGATAACTGTAGCAGGGGTAATCTCTTATATTTTGGCATTATGACACAGCTTCCTTTGGCACACAACGCTTGTGTCCGTGTCGGTTTCAATCTGTTGGCACCGGTAGTTTCGCTTGCCGGCACCGGTAGTTTCGCTTGCCGGCACCGGTAGTTTCACTTGCCGGCACCGGAAGTTTCATTTGCTGAAACCAACTGTTTTGCTTGCTGAAACTGATTGTCCTCCTTGCCGAAGTCCTAAGTTTCTGGCTTATTGGCATTGCAAAACAGGTGTGGCGATGGAAGCAGAAATAAGGCTCGATGTGGAGGGACAGGTGCGGCTTAATCGTAGTAATACTCGTCGCTGTATCTTTCAAATTGGGGTTCTGCTGTTATTCCGTAGCTGCGGAATAGTTGCCGTATGTATTCTTGGTCTTGTGGGAGCAGTGCACGTTCCTGACGGTAGTGGCGATAGTAGTTCGTCTTGCCGAAGTGACTGATGAGCTCATGCCTGATGGCGTTTCCGTGTTTATAAGGAACATTGTCCAGAAGATGCTTTAGCCCCCATGCCACATGCAGCTTCTGTGTACTGTTGAAATAAGGGCATGCAGCAGTGTCTGCGGGAATGCAGTTGGGGTTCACTATGCGTAGAGTGGGGCATTGCGATGTGCTGTTCTTTGCAACCAAATGGCGCAGGCACTGCGAACTTTGCGTACAGCGGTTGTTGAAGCAGTGGGCATAGTCGTAAGGCACTGCTTGGTAGTCGAAATTATTTTCCATTGTCTGTTTGAAGTTATATTTTAGTTTGTATTACAAAGAGGACACAAATATAAGGATATCAAACGGAAATCTACCTGCTTGCCGCTTCTTTATGTTCTCTTTCCCTGACTTATGTTGTGCAGAACGGTACGGATGATTTCTACCGCCTTGTCTGTCGTTGCCATTGAACTGTCCGGCATCAGATGATAATGGTGGCGGTCTCCCCACTCATGGCCCGTATAGTGCAGGCAGTGTTATTCACGGAGGATTGACACAGTGATGGAGAAATATACGAATCTGTTAACGATTTCTTGGTATATATGCAGGTGTAAATCGTAATTTCTGGGTATTGGATTCTTTTAACAGCTTCTGTACTTTTGCGGTCGATAAAGAAGAATACAATGAACGGAATATTTAAAAGAGTAAGTAAAAAGAGGATGTTTTGCATTGCAACGGCAGCAGTGCTTGTAATTGCGGCATTTGTGTCATGGAACGTATGGATAGGCTATACCCATATCGCTTTCCTCAATTATCAGACGGTGGAATTGGGACAGATTTCAAAAGCCAACGATAACGGCATGATCCGCCTGAGCGAGATAACTGCCGATGATTTCGATCATCTCAGTGACTACGACATGATTCTTGTCAGTGGCATGGGACTCCGCCTTGACGAGCATCGGCGCGGGCAACTGAGCGAGGCTTCGTTGCGCATACCTGTGCTGACACGCATCGCTACCAATCCTGCCAACAACATCGTGTCGGTCGATTCTGTCGACGCCGACTTCATTCTGCAATATCTCGAAAACGGCGGGCGCAGAAATTATCGCAGTATGCTTGCCTACATCCGTAAGTTCATTGACGGCAAGCTGTTCAGAGCTCCTGAACCGGATGTGGTTAATGAACGACCCGACTGTCTTTTGACACACTTTGACCTCAAAGATGAGAATGCCGACGAGATAGGGTTCAACAATGTGGGCGAGTATAACGCTTTCCTCATGCAGAACGGACTATATAAAGAAGGTGCACCTGCGGTGATGCTTACCGGATTCATGGGAGCTGCCACAGACATGACGAAGGCTCTTGAACAGAAAGGCTTCAACGTCTATCGGGTCAATAAACTTCTGCCTTTCATAGGCGGCGGCCATGCCGACAGCATTCAGGTGGCGGCGGTCGTCAATCTGGCTCACGGACGCATGGGCGACGCGGTTGTGGATTTCCTGAAGCGGAAGAATATTCCGCTTTTCTCGCCACTCAACGTCAACCGGCTGACAGAGGAGTGGGAAAACGATAAACAAGGAATGTCGGGCGGCTTTATGTCGCAGAGCATCATCACGCCTGAGATTGACGGTGCGGTGCGTCCTTACGTCGTTTTCGGTCATCGTATCAACGAAGAGGGCTTGCAGGAAGTGTACGGAATGCCCGATCGCATGGACGAATTCCTCGAAACGGTCAGCGGCTACGCCTCATTGCAACAGAAGAAAAACAGCGATAAACGCATCGCCGTCTACTACTTCAAAGGCCCCGGACAGAATGCTTTGGTCGCATCGGGTATGGAGGTGACTCCTTCGCTATACAACCTGTTGTTGCGCCTTCGCAGCGAGGGTTATCGCGTGGACGGCCTGCCCTCTTCGGCGAAGGAACTCGAAACGATGATTCAGCAACGTGGTTCTGTGTTCGGCGCTTATGCCGAGGGGACATACGGTGAGTTCCTTGAATCGGGGCATCCGGCATTGGTCACAACCGAGCAATATGATGAATGGACGCGGAAAGCGCTGTCGAGCAAGATGATAGAAGAGATGAACGAACTGAACGGGCCGTTCCCCGGAAAATACATGGCGACTGCCGACGGGCGTTTGGCCGTAGCCCGCCTGCAGTTTGGCAACGTCGTCTTGCTGCCTCAGGTGATGGCCGGCGAAGGTGACAATTCATTCAAGATAATCCACGGAACAAACCAAGCTCCGCCCCACACCTATATAGCATCCTACCTGTGGGCAAGATTCGGTTTCGGTGCCGACGCCATTATTCATTTCGGCACGCACGGCTCGCTGGAATACACGCCGCGCAAGCAGGTGGCTCTTGGCAGCAACGACTGGCCCGAGCGTCTCATAGGTGTTGTTCCTCATTATTATCTATACACAATCGGGAACGTGGGCGAGGGGATGATTGCCAAAAGACGTACTTATGCACAATTGCAATCCAATCTCACTCCTCCGTTTAAGGAGAGCGAGTTGCGTAATACCTACCGCAAATTGAGCGATGCTGTCGACAACTACAACAAGCAACCCTCGGATGCACAGTCGCTGAAGGTGAAGGCGCTGGCGGTGGAAATGGGAATAGCCCGCGAATTGGGACTTGACGACAAGCGCATGAGTCAAGCATATACGGCCGAAGAAATCGAATGCATAGAGAGCTTTGCCGAGGAATTGATGAACGAGAAGATAACCGGAAAATTATACACGATGGGTGAGGTGTACGACCCTGCCGACATCACCACCAGCGTTTATGCCATGACTACCGATCCGATAGCTTACGGACTGCTTGCCGTGGACAAGCTGAAAGGACGTGCTTCGGCGGATGCGGAAAAACATAAGCAAGTGTTCGGCCGCACCTACCTTGCAAAGGCCAAGGAGCAAGTGGCACGCCTGATCGGTTCGGCAAAAGTCGAGGTTACCGACGATTACATTTGCCGTTTTGCCGGCATCACTGCCGACGAACTGCGCATGGCACGCGAAGTAGAAGCCATGCAGGCTGCTCCTGATCCAATCATGATGATGATGCAGATGGCCGATAATTTAGGAGGCGCTCATCCGAAGAAGCAAAAGGATATGGAGCACCGGACGGTGAGCGAGATGCGTGCCGCCAAAGTGACCCGTAAGAGAATAATACCTCAGATGAGCCGTGCCGCCTTCGAGAAGATGGAGCAAAGCGGCAAGTTCCCCGAGAAGATGATGACGAAAATCAAAGAAGGGCAGAGATGGTATAAAGAGGAACAGAAGTCCGGAAAAGACAAGGCTGCGACAAAGCCCCATGCGAAAGGATCGAAATATACCCGCGAGCAGATACACCTTGCACAGGCCATCACTGCCGTGGAGCGTGCGTTGAGGAATGTGGGCGACTATGCCGATGCACTGCGTCGAAGCCCCGACCGGGAAATGAGCTCGATGTTGAATGCCTTGAATGGCGGTTATACCTCCCCCTCGCCGGGCGGTGACCCCATTGTCAATCCCAATACGCTGCCCACGGGTCGCAACCTCTATTCCATCAACGTAGAAAATACCCCTACGGAAGATGCTTGGGAAAAGGCGCAGGCTTTGGCCGAGAACACGATAAAATTGTATCGTGAGCGTCACGACGGCGAATATCCCCGTAAGGTGAGCTATACGCTTTGGAGTAGCGAATTCATCGAAACCGAGGGGGCTACAATAGCCCAGATACTTTATATGCTTGGCGTAGAGCCGGTGAGAGACGCTTTCGGGCGTGTGGCCGACCTGCGTCTGATACCGTCGGATCGGCTTGCCCGTCCACGCATAGATGTGGTGGTGCAAACCAGCGGACAGTTGCGTGATCTTGCCGCCTCGCGTCTCTTCCTCATCAACAGGGCCATCGAGATGGCGGCCAATGCCGATGGCGACCGCTATGAGAACCTTGTCAAAGCCGGTGTGGTAGAGTCGGAGCGTGTACTCGTGGAGAAAGGAATGTCGCCGAAGGAAGCACGCGAGGTCAGCATGTTCCGTGTGTTCGGCGGTGTCAATGGAAACTATGGTACAGGCATACAAGAGATGGTTAAGGCCGGAGACCGTTGGGATAAAGAGAGTCAACTGGCTGAAGTGTACCTGAACAATATGGGGGCTTTCTATGGCAGTGAAAAGGATTGGGAGACCGTCCGCAAGGCCGCTTTCGAGGCTGCCCTCACCCGTACCGATGTAGTTGTACAGCCTCGCCAAAGCAATACATGGGGGGCATTGAGTCTCGACCATGTCTATGAGTTTATGGGAGGGATGAATCTTGCCGTTCGTAATGTGACAGGTAAAGACCCCGACGCTTATCTCGCCGATTACCGTAACCATCAGAACATGAGAATGCAGGAGGTGAAAGAGGCCATCGGCATCGAGAGCCGTACCACGATATTCAACCCTGCCTATATCCGCGAGAAGATGAAGGGCGGCGCAAGCAGTGCGGATGGCTTTGCCGATATCGTAACCAATACTTACGGCTGGAACGTGATGAAGCCCAAGGCTATTGATAAGGAACTTTGGGACGAAATCTATAATGTTTATGTGAAAGATAAATTCAATCTCGGGACCAAGGAGTTCTTCGAGAAGCGTAATCCCGCTGCCCTTGAAGAAATGACCGCCGTGATGATGGAAACCATCCGCAAAGGATTGTGGAAAGCCTCGGCAGAGCAGGCAGGCGACATAGCCCGGTTGCACGTAGAGATGGTGAACAAATACAAACCTTCATGCTCGGGCTTTGTTTGCGATAATGCAAAGCTTCGTGACTTTATCGCTTCGAAGACCGATGCCGTTGCTGCCGAAGAATATCGGCAGAACGTAAGTGACATCCGTGAAGCCAAGAAGAACGGTAGCGACAAGAGTATGGTGATGAAGAAAGAGACGATGAACAACAGTGACAATCAGACCACTGCCACGGTCAGCGGCATGGTGACGGCTTTGATAGTAGTCGTGGCGGTTCTGGTTCTCATTGTTTTAGTCAAGCGGCGCCGTAAGAATATGATGTAGCATAACAACTCTCTTTAGCCATATATGGAGACAGTAATTGTTTTGATGATGTTGTTGGTCTGTTTCAGCTTCGTGCTGAAACAGACTTTCCACGGAGTGCGCGAGGTGATGGCGATGTCTGTGATTGTCATGGTGTTTACGGCCATGATGTGGCCTTTCGCCATCGAACAGTCTAAGACGCAAATGGCATCGTGGCTTGCCGATACGAGCCTGATGCTCGACGTGGCAGTGTTGCTGAGTGTAGATGTGGCGTTGACGTTGCTGTTTTGTGTGGCACATGTCGACTTGAAGACTTCCGCCCATGTCAGCCGTCGTAAATGGATGGTATTCATCGGGCTGAAGTATTTTCCGGGATTACTCATTTTCCCCGTACTCTTCAGTGGGTTGACGGCAGTAATATTCCTTCTCCCCGGTGTGTCGTTCCAGTTGGTGGCATGGACGCTGGGCGGTTTGTTGCTTCCGGCTGTCCCTTTGTCGGTCTATGGCCTGCGCCGGCTTTTGCCGGAACGCGAGATACGCCTTGAAATGCTCTTTCTCGGCAATATTCTCCTGGCTCTGATGGGGGTCATTGCTACTGTCAACGGGCGTACGGCTGTGGTAGGCTTCGACAGCTTCGATTGGCGCATGCTGTTGCTCGTGGTGTGCGTGGTCACGACCGGTGCGGTTGTAGGATGGGTGAATTATCTTGTGAGAATGAAGAAACTAAAAAATAAAATAGAAAGAAAAAGATGAATTACATTTCAGACGTATTGTTTTGGATTTCCACCGGCCTGTTGGTCCCTGTGGTTGTGTTGTTGATATGGTTTTTCGTGCGTGCCATCTTGCTGCTCGGAGGTTTTTTCGGCCAATATCTTATGATGCGGAAGATAGGGGCGCAGATTCGTGAGCAGATGGATGCGTTGACTGTCGATAATCTCGATACATTGTCCGACCGGTTGCCCAAAAGTAAACAGGCCGTGATAGTGGCATATATAAATAAGGTAGTGGCTGCACGAGGCAGCAAGGCGCAAGTGAATAGGTTGCTCGACCGGTATGGGCAGTTTGTGGAGAAAGACATGTCGCTGCCCACCACTCTGCTGAAGATGGGGCCGATGCTCGGACTGATGGGGACGCTTATTCCTATGGGGCCCGCCCTTGTCGGCCTTTCGACGGGCGACATCGCTTCGATGGCCTACAACATGCAGGTGGCTTTCGCCACAACAGTCGTCGGGCTTTCATCTGCCGCCATCGGCTTCATTGCCAAGCAAGCCAAGAGCCGATGGTATGCCGAGGATATGAGTAATCTGGAGTTTATAGCCGAATTGTTGGATGAGCAAACTACTGTGGAATGAGAACGAGACGACGCAACCGTCTGGCGCATGATGCCGACGACGATCCGATGAGTGTGGTGAGCAATCTCTTCGATGTGGCGATGGTTTTTGCCGTAGCCCTGATGGTGGCTCTCGTCAGCCGCTACAACATGACGGAGATGTTCAGTCGCGAAGATTTTACCATGGTGAAGAATCCCGGCAAAGACAACATGGAGATAATCACCAAGAAAGGAGAGAAGATAGAACGCTATACTCCGTCCGAAAACCAAAGTCAGCGGTCGGGAGCCAAAGGACGGAAGGTGGGCATTGCCTACCAGCTGGAGTCGGGTGAGATAATCTATGTGCCTGAAGAGTGACCGGCTTTTTTTTGAACGAGGAGTGTATGATAAAAGGAAAGAAACGGGTGTTGACATGGAAGAACTATCACAAATATGTCGGAGTTATTTCGGCTGTATTTATGTTGTTCTTTTGTGTGTCAGGTGTTATTCTCAATCATAGGAAGCTGTTTGCCGATTGCCAGATAAGTCGCGCATGGTTGCCCGGCAGCTATCATTTTCAGAACTATAACAACGGTATCCTTAAAGGTACGGTGGCTCTTGATGATAGTTTGGTGTTGGCTTACGGTTGTGCCGGCATCTGGTTGACGAATAAAGGCTTCTCGGACTTTAAAGATTTCAATACCGGGCTTCCCCGTGGCGTTGACGGACGTAATATAAAGAATGTGGTAAAGACCGCTGAAGGTACTCTGTGGTGTGCGGCTTTGTACGACCTGTATCGCTATGATGGAAGCGGATGGGTGAAACAAGATTTGCCGGATAACGAGGAGCGTCTTTCTGATGTCGCATTGGATAAAAAAGGTCGGCAGGTGTTGGCTTTAACGCGTTCTTCTGTTTATACTGTTTCGTCCTTGAATCTGAATGACAGTACGGTTTACAAGGTAGAGCGTCACCGGCTCCAATCGCCCGAGAATTACACGCCTAAGGTAACGCTGTTCAAGACCGTGTGGCTGTTGCACAGTGGCGAATTGTTCGGCATTGTGGGCAAATTAGCGGTAGATTTTGTTGCAGTGGTGATGGCCGTTCTCTGCCTGACGGGAATTCTGCTTTTCGTTTTTCCTTATGCCATGCGCAGGCACAAGCAGCTGATGAAAGGAAAAGTAAGGAAATGGGAAGGGACTGCCATGAAGTGGAGTCAACGATGGCACAATCGTTTGGGGTATTACCTTTTGGCTTTATTCCTTTTAGTGGTGGTTACGGGCATGTGTCTTCGTCCGCCGTTAATGATTCCTTTGGTACTGACGAAAAGTTCGCCATTGCCGGGTACCGTACAAGATCAGGAGAATGTGTGGAGCGACAAACTCCGGGCCATACGCTGGGACAAGGCGGAAAATGCTTGGTTGGTATCTACCTCCGACGGATTTATAAGGGTGGATGAGCAGTTTAGGTTGCCTCCGGTTTTATTGCCTTCGGAAAAGTCGCCTGCAGTCAGTCCGATGGGAATTACCGTCTTTAAGCAGGAGAACGATGGTGAGTGGCTGGTAGGCTCATTCAGCGGCATGTACCGTTGGTCTCCGGCAAGCGGTGAAGTGGCGGATTATTTTTCAGACCGTCCGGTAGAGAAAAGGAAAGCACGTCCGATTGCTGCGAATATGGTCAGTGGTTATACGGATGACGTGGGAACAGGCAAGCTTATAACGTTTGATTATGTGAAAGGTGCGATAGAGCTGCCGATTATGCCGCAACTGCTGAAAGAACAGCCCATGTCGCTTTGGAACTTCGCTCTTGAACTGCATGTAGGAAGGTGTTATTCTCCGTTTTTGGGTCCCTTTTCAGAGTTGTTTGTTTTCCTTTCGGGATTGCTCATTACGTTAGTGCTCCTGTCCGGTTATATTGTCTACAGCCGGCGAAAGAAGAAACGAGGAAATAATAGAGATATGTATCAATAATAATCAATTTAAAACCTAAGAAGAATGAAAAAGTTTAGAACAATGATTGCCATGGTCATGGCAGTAGTGAATCTGTGTTTGGTGTCAACCTCTTGCAGCAATGATAAAGACGAACCCGTGATTCCGGCGGCCAAGAGCATTGCCGGCAGTTACAAGGGAAATGTAAAGTGTGTTGTAGGTAAAAGTGAGAGTACATTTGAGAATATAGCTTTCTCTTTAGCGGCTCCTAACGACGCCACGTTGGACATCAATATCGGCGCGTTTGGTAATCCGCCGATGGCAGTGCCTGCATTTACTGTCAAAGGTGTAAAGGTGACAGGGACTGATGGCACTTACGCTTTGTCCCCTACGGAGTTCAGCGGAACCACCGATGCCGGGAAAAAATATTCGGGTACGTTGAGAGGTGCGTTTGCTCAGGGAAAACTTACAGTGGAATTCAGCCTGAATTATGGTGCCATGCCGATGGCCTTGATTTGCACGTTTACCGGGACGAAACAGAAATGACACCGACAATGAAAGAGAAAATCTTTGTATTCTTTCTTTTGCTTTGCGGACTGCATGCGTCTCTTTGGGCAGATTCCTTTGATGTGAGAGGACGTGTGCTCGATGATACCGGCAGTCCGCTGGCAGGTGCCCATGTCAGAATATCGAATCGGGAACATTCTGCGGTGACCGATAAGGATGGGCGTTTCCGCTTGGCGGTAAATTCCGAGGGCGTGTTGAGGGTGCAGGTATCCTACGTCGGTTTCCAGACGGAAACCTTCGTGCTGCATGTCGGTGCCAAGGCCGGCGAGCAGGTGTTGCGCCTGACGCCTGATGTGGCAGCCTTGCAACAAGTAGTGGTTACTGCTACCCGAACGCCCAAGACACTGAAGGAAGTTCCGGTGGTTACACGGCTGATTACATCGGCCGATATCCGCAAAGCCGATGCCACCAACGTGCAGGATTTGCTTACGGAGGAGTTGCCCGGTTTGGAGTTCGGTTATGCCATGAGTCAGGAAACATCGCTCACGATGAATGGTTTCGGCGGTAATTCCGTGCTTTTTCTGGTGGACGGCGAACGCCTTGCCGGAGAGACAATGAATAACGTGGATTACAGCCGTTTGAACCTTGATAATGTGGGAAGGATAGAGGTTGTGAAAGGTGCTGCGTCGGCTCTTTATGGGGCCAATGCCGTGGCCGGTGTGGTGAATATCATCACTCGCGAAAGCAGTGAGCCGTGGACTGCCAATATCAACTCCCGCTATCGAGATGCCGGGAAGGAGTGGAGACATGGAGGTACTTTCAGTTTTAACTCTGGCAAATGGAATTCGCAAACAAACCTGCAACGTACTGTCATGGAGTCTATTCGTCTGACCGATGCTTTCGATACGAATTCGAAGATACAACAAGTCTACGGTGGAAAAACTTTCAATGTAAAGGAACGGCTTGTTTTCAAAGCTACCGACGGATTGAAGCTGATTGCAAGAGGCGGATATTTTGTTCGCGAGAGCAATCGTGCCAACTATGACGATCATTATAAGGATTACAACGGAGGCTTGAAAGCAGTCTGTGATTTCAGTAAGGAGCAGAATCTCGAAATCTCGTATGGTTACGACCGATACGACAAGTTTCGTTTCATAGGAGGCAAGCGCACTCACGACCACGATTACAGTAATCGCCAGCACGTTGTTCGTGCGCTCTATACTCATCAGTTCGGACAAAACATGCTGACTGTCGGTGGAGACTACCTGAACGATTATTTGACAACTTATCAGTTTCATGATAATGAAGCTCACAGGCAGTACATCGTGGATGCTTTCGCTCAGTTCGATTATAATCCCGCACAGTGGCTCAATTTTGTGGCAAGTCTTAGGCACGACTATTTCTCCGCTTCAAAGGCCAATGCCGTAACAGCACGTATTGCCACCATGTTTAAGTGGGACTGTTTCTCCATACGTGCCAACTATGCCGGTGGATTTCGTGCTCCTACGTTGAAGGAAATGTATATGCACTTTGACATGGCAGGTATTCAGATGGTTTACGGTAATCCTGACCTGAAGCCGGAAAGAAGCAACAACTTCAATCTGGCATTGGAGCACAACGGACACATTCGTAACGGAGTGCTTGCCGGACAATACAGCCTGACGCTTACAGGGTATTACAATAAGTATGACAGGCGCATCACTACAACGGATTTTCCCGGTGATGCCGTTCGTGAGAAAGGGGCGATATATTGCAATGAGGATGGCGTCACGGTGTCGGGCATTGACTTCGGAACCCAGTATCGAACAGAATCGGGGGTTGGAATAAAGCTGAATTACAACTATCTTCATACAAGCGGCAGTTCCATTGATTCGCAATTTTCACAGCCGCGTCCTCACTCTGCCACTTGGCGAATAGACTTCGATCGTCAATTGTGTAGTATATACGGACTGAACATTGCTCTTTCAGGACGTTACTTATCTAAACCCGACACGAAGTTGAAAGAATTCGACAATGCCTACCAGTTATGGAAGTTTTCTCTGCAACAGCGTATTTGGCAAGGGATTAGCGTGAATTGTGTTATAGACAACCTTTTTGCCTATAAACCCGAAGTGTACTATTGGAATTCTGCACCGACTGCAGGACGGACATGGTCGGTAGGCATTTCTCTTGATGTCGATAGGATTGTATCGGGATTGTGATACGGTAAACCCCATGCGGGCATGTTTTTTCCGGCAACTTATGCCATCTTTATGTGTGTGAGCCGTGTATATTTTCTACTTCCTGCCATGTAGGTACGTGCCACGCGGGCAGATGCGATTTCTATCGTTTCTCCCGGTCGGTAGGCATGTTCTGCGGCAGGCAGTTGGCACGAACTTCGGCTTGCCGTGCGTGCATTGATTCTGAAAGTAACCAGATTTCCGGAGGCATCTTTCAGTTTCAACACTTGGCGTACGTAGAAATAGGCTGTGGTTCCTCTGACTTGAGTTTTGTAGGGGTTATCTTCTACTGTGACGCTGAGCACGGTCAAGGTCAGATTTTCCAGTTTCTCTCCTTCTTTCCCCAGAAAACGCCCGTTGCTTGTTGCCTGTTTCGCTCTTCTTCGTTGGATGTCCAGACTGACTGAATGGTAAATCTTGGCTATCTGTACGAAACGTTCTTGTTTCGGTATCCGCGGTTGGAATTTGAAGGCTATCCATGAAAGATAGGCGGGATCTATGCGAAGTATCTCGTGCAAAAAGTGTCCGTGGTATTTGCCGAAAGAAATGATATCATCTCCTTTGCTCTGCATCCTTTTGGCATTATATTCCACTATTATCAGGCGGCGGATGGAGTAGAAACACAGTGTGCTTGCCATCCGCAAGGATTCGTGTATGTCGGCAGAAAGGTCGCAAATGAAGAAAATAGATTGCCGTTCGGGCAGAGGAGAGTATATCCATAAAGAGTACCGGGGATATTCGGGACGAGGCAGCACGACAAGATAAGTGCCTGCTTCCTTGTAGGAAGCCTTTCCTTGATTGTACGTGTTCAGCTTACTGTACAACAGGTCTTGTTCTACTTGGGAAATACCCGGAATTTGCGGATTAGCCATCTCTCGAATTCTGTTTTCTCAAATATATGTTTTTTGAGATTAAAATTCAAACTTTCCGCAAGAAATGTTTGTCAGGTATTATCCGATGCCGGTATAGTTAGGGATGTTCTTGAAAACGACTGCCCTTTTTTAAAACCGGGTCATCAATTCCAATACAATCTTATCTTGTTCTGATTCTTTGGCGATACTATTACTTGCATAGAAGTATTTCTCATAGTTCAGCCGCAAGTCTGTGCGGAATGCTTTGCAGAGGCTGAAAGTGATGCCGCCCGTCAATCGTTGTCGTTTGTGGTCGGTCACGACAAGAACGCCGGTCTCTTTATCCGTTGTTTTGGAATCGCTTTGGTCGGTCATCATGTCATAACGTAGCAGAAAAGACATCTTGTTGAATACTTTTCGTAGCGGTAAATCATAGTTTATGAAAGTATTTGCGGCATGCACGTTTCCGAAAGCATTGTCGGCGTATTGTTTGTACAAATATTCTCCTTCGATATGAAAACGTCCTGATTCATAATAGGCACCTATGTCATAGGACCGCATACGTATTTCTTGGGGTTGTATGCTTTGGACACTGAGGGTCAGGTTCAGTGTTTTCGCAAAGAGGAATTGAGCTTTTGCCGAGAAGTTTACTTCCTTGTGCCACTCTTTCTGGTTGGTCAGTCCCGAACCATTGAAAAGCCCCCCTTCTACGGTGATCGGTATATCAGTAGGGAAGGTATAGCCTATGGTGAAACCCACATCGCGCACATTTCCCACTTGCTTGGCAATGAATGAACGGTTTGGAAAATATTGTTGATGCGGCGAACGGTGTGCATCGATGGTGAAAGGCACACGCATTTGTCCGGCGGTAAGCATCAGTCCTTTGGTAGGAAAAAGCCGGGCATAGGCATCCAACATTTTTATTTTCCCTTCGTCCGAAAGATCTATTTCCGCTTTGTAGGCAACAATGGGAAAAATGTTGCCTGTTATGCTGATGCGGGCATTGCGCACCTCGAAACGTCCTGCCCCCATTGTTGTCTGATATTCGAATTTGGAACGGATGGTTCCATGCACTTCGGGCAGATGATCTTTGGTCTCCGGCTTTTCTTTTTCTATTTTTTTCCCATCTTCGTTGATTGAAGAATTTTGGGCTTTTGCGGTCAATGACAGGAAGGCCATGAGTATAGCCAATGCGCTTTTTTTCATCATTCGGTTATTGTTGATTGGTTTATAGGTCGCAAAGCTACTGAATAATGTATTATCTTTCTATGTCGATGATGTTTCATTCTTGTTTCTTTCTTGTTTATAGCGAGAAGAGCAACAAGAACATGACAAGAACATGACAAGAAGATGATAAGAAGATGATAAGAAGATGGTTTATGAAAAATGCGGCCTTTCTCGTTTGCAGGAAAAAAGATTTTCCGTATCTTTACTATGTCGTAACAGAGTAGGCATTAGTCTGGAAACCATCTATTTTTTTTGGGGGGGGTATAATCAAAATACATTCGTTTATGAAGAAAACACTTTACTTTATTTGTCTTTTTTCGGCTCTATTCTCTTTGAGAAGTGTTGCGGCTGTTCCCGATGGAGTTATTCCGTTTATCTTTGACGGACATCTGTATCTTCAATCTACCTTGAATGATACAGTTCCTGTTACCATTATTTACGATACAGGAGCTGACTTTCTGTATCTTGACGAAGATTATTTAAAACTTAAAAATCTTCAAAACGCTTTCGGAAGAAAAGGAAAGGCAAAAATGGGAGGTGCAGGAAATAGCGAGCCTAAACTCATAGACATATTCATTGACCCGGTTAAAATCCATTGTGGAGAGCAGGAATACGAAAACCAGATTACACCTATAATTAAGTTGCGTGATATTCTTGGGAGGCATACTGACGGCTTATTAGGCAATACTCACCTATTAAAGACTCCTTTGGAGATTAATTTCAGCGAGTGCTGCATACGTCAGTTAAAAGAACCTTTTTCAGTTGGTTTGCTTGATAATTATATAAAACTTAACGCTCGATTTGAGGATAATCGCATTGATGTAAAGGCGAAGCTACAAATCGACGATAAAAATATGTTGGAGGGTTGGTTTAGAATGGATTTAGGGTGTGGCTCCACTATTATTCTTACTAATAAAACTGCATCTTCGCTAAATCTTACGGATACACCAAAAGCATATTTCTGCACACAGGCCGGAGGTGTTGGCGGTGCTTCTGATGATGTTACGGTGAGGGCTGCAAAATTCTGCATGGTCGATACGCTTGAAAATCTTGTGATAGATTATTCTCTCAATGAAAAGGGCGCATTATCATTTGGCAGACCCTATATAGGTATAATAGGTAATGAAATATGGTCTCTCTACGATATCGTTTTAGACCCGGCAAACTCTTCTGTATGGGTAAAACGTAATAAAAATAAGGGAACTTATGCCCAATCCTCTGTAACGCATATGGCAACTGTCGACCGCACAGATATTTGCGATGGCTGGATTGTCAATGGCTTATATAAAGGAGGTATAGCAGAACGGGCCGGTATTGAGATAGGTGATATAATTATAGCCATAAATAATCGTCTTGTTAAAAAAATAACATGGGAAGAGCAACGAAAAGGTTTGGGGCTTAAAGGAGAAACTATATATACCATTAAGAAAGCCAACGGTAAGATAATTTCCTATACCTTGTTTATTGACAAACAGATTATTTAATGGAAACTGCATTCTTCCTGATATTCCATACAGTCCATAACTTCGCTGAGAAATCTGCAGGTTATGGGTCTAAATTTTAATCCGGTTGAAAATATCTCCGGTGAAAAAGTGTAGATAACGTATTTGTTTCATCGCAATGTTCAGCGAGAACTCTCGTTTGCTTTGCAATTCGTGCCTCAGATGGAGTGCCGAGTTCTGTCTTATATCGAGGGTATCTAAGTCGTATACTTAGATACCCCCTCGCCGGAAGGTGTTCTGGCAGGGGGGCGGCCAGCCTCCGGATTTTCTGCGAAAAATGGATGTGGTGCGGTAAATGTTAATTATAAATCGTGCTCTCTCGGTTATTTATTGTTTCAAACATCCTATCGGAACCATGTAGCTTCCTGTGCTTACTTTGTCGTTTGATTCCTCTGATTCAAACAAAGTCGTCGGGTGCATTGTGATTTCTATGGCAAAGGCATGCTAAAAAGGTTTATCTTTTCTGTTTTTCTGCTTAAAATCACGTACTTTTGCAGATAGAAAATGTTCAATGCCGAACTTGGACACCGGTTCTGTTGCCATGCTCTGAAGTGTATTCGGCGTAAACAGTGGCAATGGAAGGCTAATACAAGTATCTTTTTAATAAAAGCAGAATAAGGCAGAGAAATAATGATTACGATAATTTGGCTATATTCGAAGTGATGGGCAAATCCGGCAAAAGAGTATTGGTTGGCATGAGTGGGGGCATAGATAGTACTGCCACCTGCCTGATGTTGAAAGAGCAAGGCTGCGAGATTGTGGGCCTTACCATGTGGGTATGGGGAGACGAACCGGTCGAAGCCCGCAGGCTTGCCCGCAGCATGGGTATCGAACACCATGTGGCAGACGAACGTGAGGCTTTTCGCGGCGTAATCGTGCAGAATTTTATCGACGAATATCGTAGGGGGCGTACTCCCAATCCTTGCGTAATGTGCAACCCGTTGTTTAAATTCCGCATCCTGACGGAGTGGGCGGACAGGCTGGGATGCGCATACGTCTCCACCGGGCATTATACCCGTTTGGAAGAACGTAACGGGAAGGTCTATATACTTGTAGGAGACGACGATAAGAAAGACCAGTCTTATTTCCTTTGGCGGTTGGGGCAGGATGTCTTGAAGCGATGCATCTTTCCGTTGGGCACTTATACCAAAGTGCAGGTGCGCGAATATCTTCGCGACAGGGGATATACGCTCAAGGCAGAAGAGGGTGAAAGCATGGAAGTATGTTTCGTCAAGGGAGACTATCGGGATTTCCTGCGCGAACATTCTCCGGAGATAGACCGTGAGGTAGGGCCGGGGTGGTTCGTCGACTCGGAAGGAGTGAAGCTGGGAGAGCATAAAGGCTTCCCATATTACACCATCGGGCAGCGTAAAGGGTTGGAAATAGCCTTGGGCAAGCCGGCTTATGTCCTGAAGATAAATCCGCAGAAAAATACGGTCATGCTGGGAGATGCCGAACAATTAAAGACAGAATACATGCTTACCGAGCAGGATAACCTGACGGATGAAAACGAATTCTTTGGCACTAAGGAACTCACCGTGCGCATCCGCTACCGCAGCAAACCTATTCCTTGCACGGTGAAGCGTCTGGAAGACGGGCGTTTGCTGGTTCATTTCTTATCGGAAGCCTCTGCCATCGCTCCGGGGCAGTCCGCCGTATTTTATATCGGCAATCGGGTAGTCGGCGGTTCGTTTATTGCCTCCCAACGGGGTATCGGGATGTATATTGCTAAACATAATAATGAAACATAAAATATATGAGGAAACTTTTTTTTCTTTTGACCTTCATTCTGGTCGTTGCGGGAGCATCGGCTCAACAAGATACGTTGAAATATCGCGTCAGTCTGAAAAACAAGGCCGCCACGGCGTATTCATTGAAACGTCCGGAGGCTTTTCTTTCTGAAAAGGCGATTGCGCGTCGCCGGAAGCAGAACTTGCCGATAGATTCTACGGACTTGCCCGTGTGTCGCAAGTATATAGATGAGATTCGTCGTCAGGGGGTGAATATCGTTGTGACCGGTAAGTGGGATAACTTTGTCACTGTGTCCTGCAACGATTCGGCGTTGATGGAACGTGTCGCCGCATTGCCTTTTGTCAGCCGGACAGAGAAGGTATGGACGGCGCCCGAAGGAGATGGCCCGTTTATGGGCACGAAGCGCGATTCTTTGTTAAACTGTCCGACGCTACACCCTGACAGTATTTATGGACTCGCCATTCAGCAGATACGGTTGAGCAATGGTGATAAACTGCACGAAGCGGGCTTCAAAGGGCAAGGGATGACGATTGCCGTCATTGACGCTGGTTTTCATAATGCCGACAAGATTGCCGCCATGCAGAATATCCGTATCTTGGGTACGAAAGATTTTGTAAATCCTGAGGCTGATATCTTTGCGGAGAGCGGCCACGGTCTGATGGTGCTTTCGTGCATCGGCATGAACCGCCCTGATATAATGACCGGCACAGCTCCGGAAGCCTCTTTCTGGCTGTTGCGCAGCGAAGACGAATATTCCGAACATCTGGTGGAACAGGATTATTGGGCAGCCGCTATCGAGTTTGCCGACAGCGTGGGTGTGGATATGGTTAATACTTCGCTGGGTTACTATTCTTTTGACGATAAATCCAAGGATTATACGTATCGTGATTTGGATGGATGTTCTACTCTGATGTCCCGCCAGGCATCACGCATTGCCGATAAAGGAATGATATTGGTGTGCAGTGCCGGAAATTCCGGTATGGGCTCTTGGAAAAAGATTACTCCTCCCGGCGATGCCGAGAATGTGTTGACGGTAGGTGCGGTAGACAGAGGGGCTGTTTTAGCCCCGTTCTCTTCTGTCGGCAATACGGCCGACAACCGTGTGAAGCCGGATGTCGTGGCGCTTGGGCTTGGGGCTGAGGTGATACGTACGGACGGCAATCAGGGAAAGGCCAACGGAACTTCGTTCTCCTCACCGATTATGTGTGGCATGGTTGCCTGTTTATGGCAGGCTCGTCCGGAACTGACGGCAAAAGAGGTGATTGAATTGGTGCGCAGCGTTGGCGATCGTGCCGATTTTCCTGATAATATTTATGGATATGGAGTGCCGGATATGTGGGAGGCAGCTTCTCTTCCTGAGCCCCTATCTCGTAGAAAGGGTGGAAAATAGACTTTCTTCCTGATTTTTAGTATAAAGAGTGAGTATGCCTTTATTAAAACCGAAAAGATGAACCTGAGTAACTATCCTCCCCTCCCAACGGAGAAGGGGACAGGAGGGAGAGGCTTCCTCTCTCTCTTCGACCTGAATGCGCTGGTACGTAGCAGCATAGAACAATGCCTGCCCGATGAATATTGGGTGCAGGCAGAGTTGAGCGATGTACGCACCAACAGTACGGGGCATTGCTATCTGGAGTTTATACAAAAAGACCCTCGTGGCAATAGTCTGATAGCCAAAGCGAGGGGAACAATCTGGTCGAATGTCTTTCGTTTGCTGAAGCCCTATTTCGAGGAGACTACGGGGCAGGAGTTCGTTTCCGGCATCAAGGTACTGGTACTGGTTACGGTCAGTTTTCATGAATTGTATGGATATACTCTTACCGTGCAGGACATCGATCCTGCCTATACATTGGGAGATATGGAGCGTCGCCGTAGAGAAATCTTGAATCAACTGGAAGAAGAAGGCGTGCTGACCCTGAATAAGGAATTGGAGATGCCGCGACTTCCGCAGCGCATTGCCGTCATATCTTCGCCTACGGCAGCAGGTTACGGCGACTTCTGCCATCAACTGGAGCATAATCCTCGAAACTTTTTCTTTTATACCGAACTGTTTCCAGCCCTGATGCAGGGCGACCGTGTGGAAGATTCCGTATTGTCGGCTCTTGATAAAATAAATGCGCGTTTGGCAGAGTTCGATGTGGTTGTCATTATCCGTGGCGGAGGTGCAACGTCCGACCTTTCCGGTTTTGATACCTACCTGCTTGCCGCAGCTTGTGCGCAGTTTCCTCTGCCCATCATTACCGGCATAGGGCATGAACGGGATGATACGGTAATCGATTCCGTGGCCCACACCCGTGTGAAGACTCCCACTGCCGCCGCCGAATTTTTGATAGACTGTATGAACGATGCCGCCGATGAATTGGAGATGCTCGCCGTTCGCTTGCAGGAAGGAGTTAGAAGCCTGCTGGGGCAGGAACGGCGTAAAATAATCGCTTGCAAAAATCGGATTCCTACTGCCGTTTACCGTACCCTCTCGTTCGGACGTCTCTCTCTGCTTACTTTGCGCAAAGACCTCATGTCGTCGCTTCGAGGACGTTTGTCGGGCGAACGTCATCGTCTGGAGCTGTTGCAACAACGTTTAAAGGATGCTTCGCCGGAACGTTTGTTGGCGCGTGGTTACAGCATTACGCTAAAAGATGGAAAGGTGGTGAAAGACTTCAAGCAAGTGCAAGAAGGAGATGAAGTTGTGACCCGCATCTATCAGGGCGAATTGCTGTCTGTTATAAAGGCGTCCAAGAAAATAAGAAATACTGTGTGAATATAAAAAACAATAATACGATGGCTACAAAGAAAAAAGAGACCTATGCCCAAGCCTTGGCACGCTTGGAAGACATTGTCAGCCGTATAGACAATAACGAGCTGGAAATTGACGAACTGGCCGAAAAGATAAAAGAGGCCAATGAGATTATCGCATTTTGCAGTGATAAACTGACGAAAGCCGACCGGGAAATTGAAAAATTACTGTCGGAGAAGCGGGATTCTGAAGAATAAAAACTACATTTGTTGCAAAATATACGTATTGACGTAACTAATACTTTGAGATATGAAAGAACTGGATTGGGCTAATCTGCCGTTCGGATATATGAAGACAGATTACAATGTGAGAATTTATTATCGTAACGAACAGTGGGGCGAACTGGAAACTTGCAGTGAAGAAACCATTCCCATGCACATGGCAGCTACTTGCCTGCATTACGGTCAGGAAGCTTTCGAAGGCTTGAAGGCTTTCAGGGGTAAAGACGGCAAAGTGCGTATCTTCCGTCTGGAAGAGAATGCGGCCCGGTTGCAGTCTACTTGTCGGGGGATTCTTATGCCGGAGCTTCCTACGGAGCGTTTCAAGGAAGCTGTCTTGAAGGTGGTAAGACTGAACGAGCGTTTTATTCCGCCTTATGAATCGGGTGCTTCTTTATATATCCGTCCGTTGCTGATTGGCACCGGTGCACAGGTGGGCGTGCGCCCTGCCAATGAATATCTGTTTGTGATATTCGTAACGCCGGTAGGCCCTTACTTTAAAGGTGGATTCTCAACCAATCCGTATGTCATTATCCGTGAGTTCGACCGTGCCGCACCTCTTGGAACCGGTACATATAAAGTGGGAGGCAACTATGCGGCCAGTCTGCGTGCCAACAAAAAAGCGCACGATTTGGGCTATGCCTGTGAGTTTTATTTGGATGCCAAAGAAAAGAAGTACATCGACGAGTGCGGTGCTGCCAATTTCTTCGGCATCAAAAACAATACATACATCACTCCGAAATCAACCTCCATCCTTCCGTCCATCACAAACAAGAGCTTGATGCAATTGGCCGAAGATTTGGGCATGAAGGTAGAACGCCGCCCCATTCCGGAAGAAGAGCTGCTGACGTTTGAGGAGGCGGGTGCTTGCGGCACAGCTGCCGTCATCAGTCCTATCGAGCGTATTGACGATGTGGAAAACGGCAAGTCGTACGTCATTTCCAAAGACGGAAAGCCGGGACCTGTGTGTACGAAATTGTATAATAAACTGCGTGCCATTCAGTATGGCGACGAGCCCGATACACACGGCTGGGTGACTATTGTGGAATAAGAGCATGGGGAAAGGTAAATTGGCGAAGTTTGCCGATATGGCAAATTATCCGCATGTGTTTGAATATCCGTATTCGGCAGTTTCCGATATCCCGTTTGATTTAAAAGGTAAGTGGGGCGAGTCATTCTTCGGGAATGACCGTCCCATTGTTTTGGAATTGGGATGCGGACGTGGCGAGTACACCGTGGGGTTGGGAAAGCTGTTTCCGGAGAAGAATTTCATCGGGGTCGATATAAAAGGTGCGCGCATGTGGTCGGGAGCTACGGAAGCATTGCAGGCAGGCATGAAGAATGTTGCTTTCCTGCGAACGAACATTGAGATTATCGACCGTTTCTTTGCACCGGGCGAAGTCAGTGAAATCTGGCTTACTTTTTCCGATCCGCAGATGAAGAAAGCCACCAAGAGGCTGACCTCTACGTTTTTTATGGAGCGTTACCGCAAGTTCCTGAAAAACGACGGGCTGGTGCATCTCAAGACGGACAGTAACTTTATGTTTACCTATACCAAGTACATGATAGAACGCAACGGCCTGCCCGTCGATGTGATGACCGATGACTTGTATCATGCGGGTATGGCCGACGAGATACTAAGTATCAGAACCTATTATGAACAACAATGGCTCGATCGTGGTTTAACTATCAAGTATATCAAGTTCCGTTTGCCGCAAACAGGCGAGTTGAAGGAACCCGATGTGGAGATTGAGCTGGACGAATACCGCAGTTACAACCGCAGTAAGCGCAGCGGTCTGCAAACTTCTAAATAAAAACTTATTAATGATGAAACTATATCCTAAACTTATATTGGACGCATTGGCAACGGTGCGTTATCCCGGCACCGGAAAGAATCTGGTCGAGGCGGAAATGGTGGCCGATAATTTGCGTATCGACGGAATGACGGTCAGCTTCTCATTGACGTTCGAGAAGCCCACAGACCCGTTCATGAAGTCGATGGTAAAGGCTGCCGAGACGGCCATACATACGTATGTATCTCCCGAAGTGGAAGTTACCATTACAACGGAAAGTCGTCAGGCGGCACGTCCGGAGGTGGGTAAGTTGCTTCCAGAGGTGAAGAACGTGATAGCCGTGTCCTCCGGTAAAGGAGGTGTCGGGAAATCCACGGTGGCAGCCAATCTTGCCGTTGCTTTGGCGAAGATGGGTTATAAAGTGGGCTTGCTGGATGCCGATATTTTCGGTCCTTCCATTCCTAAGATGTTTCAGGTGGAAGATGCCAAGCCTTATTCCGAAAACATCGGCGGGCGCGATTTGATTGTTCCGGTTGAAAAGTATGGTTTGAAATTGCTTTCCATCGGTTTCTTTGTGAAGCCCGACCAAGCTACCTTGTGGCGTGGCGGCATGGCGAGCAATGCTTTGAAGCAGTTGGTGGGCGATGCCGCTTGGGGAGAGTTGGACTATTTCATCCTCGATACTCCTCCGGGCACCAGCGATATTCATCTGACCCTGCTCCAGACGCTTGCCATTACAGGAACTGTCATCGTGAGCACACCGCAGCAGGTGGCTCTTGCCGATGCCCGTAAGGGAGTGGATATGTACACCAACGACAAGGTGAATGTTCCTATTTTGGGTTTGGTGGAAAATATGGCATGGTTTACGCCTGCCGAGTTGCCGGAGAATAAGTATTATATCTTCGGCAAAGAGGGCTGCAAGCAACTGGCGGAAGAGCTTGATGTACCCTTGCTGGGTCAGATTCCTATTGTGCAGAGCATTTGCGAAAACGGCGATAAAGGCACTCCGGTGGCTTTGGATGAAACTACAGTAACCGGGCGTGCTTTCCTGCAACTGGCCGCGGCTGTTGTCCGTCAGGTGGACAAACGGAACGTGGAGATGGCACCGACGCAGATTGTAGAGGTGCATAAATGACGTAGGATTGGATACCGGGACACGGAGGTGCAGAGATAGCGAAAACAGGCGATAATCTCTGTGCCTCCGTGTCTTTGTGTTCAAATCTTATTTATCAGGAGTATCCTTCTCCGGTTTTTGCAGGCGGAATGTGACGGGCAGTGCGTATCGCACATTCACAACTTCCCCTCTTTGCTTGCCGGGTTTCCACTTGGGCATGCCGGAGATTACCCGGATTGCTTCGGCATCTAACAGCGGGTCTACTCCCTGCACCACCTCCGGATTGGTGACATTCCCTTCCTTGTCCACGATAAATCTTATGGTGACTTTTCCTTGAGTTCCGGCTTTCTGTGCCAATACGGGATATTTGATGTTCTCGCTTAAGAACCGCATCAGTGCAGGCAGGCCGCCGGGAAATTCCGGCATCTGTTCTACCACTTCGAAAACAGTTCCTTCTGCCTTCGCCGTTCCTTTTACGGGGACATATCCCGTTGCTACAACTTCTTCCAGAGATCCGTTGACCGGTGCGTATTCTTTCGTATTCTTGCCGTAACCTAATGAGAATGTAACCGGGACGGTGTACTTCACCCGTACGACTTTTGTCCCCTGCCTGCCGGGCTTCCATTTAGGCATGCCGCCGATTACACGGAGTGCTTCGGCATCCAAAGAGGGGGCGGCACCGCGGATAATTCTGGTATGGGTGATACTGCCGTCCTTTTCTACGATAAATCCCACGACAACCCTGCCTTGAATATTGGCTTCCTGTGCTTTTACCGGATATTTGAGATTCTTGCTCAGATAGCTCATCAGTCCGGACATACCGCCGTCGGGAAATTCGGGCATGTGGTCTACGACTTCAAAAACCCGGTTGTCGGGGTCTTCCTGTTCAACTTTCAGCACGGAGGAGTTTTCCTGCATCCGAATATCCGTTGCGGGTTGCTCCGTTCGTATGTCCACGGCCTCCATGATTTCTGCGGTAATCCGTCCGGTGGTGCGTGCCACGGTTTCGATGTTGCTCACAATCATAAGTAAGGCTGTCAAGGGAAGGAACATCAGGTATTTGGTCCTTCCGATTTCTTTCGTTCTTTTCTTGTTCATCATCTTGATACGTTTTTTTAGGGGTAAAACATTGAAATTATTATAGATGGTTGCTGCAGCCTTTTGATGAGACAAACCTAACAAGTGATACTGATAAGCCTTGGAGTCATAGCCGTTCTCCAGTACCCGGGCATCGGCCATGTATTCCAGATTGGTGCGCACTTCACGCTTCATAAGCCAGACAAAGGGGTTGAACCAGCAAAGTGCGCATGCCAGTTCGCCGATGACGACGTCGATGGAGTGCCATTGCCGTGCGTGCGTCTGCTCGTGGGTCAGTATCTCGTTGAGTTCTTCTTCGGTATGCGAAGAGGGGTGGATGAAAATCCAGTGGAAGAAAGAGAATGGGCCTCCTGCCTTGCGTAGCACGAAGACGTTCGCGTTGCCTATTCTTGTTCTGTGGCATTGGCAGGCCAAGCGGCTGATGCCTATTATCTGTATGACGATGCGCATCGCCAGCAGCGCCGCTATTCCTCCGTATAGGATGCCGATGTAATCGGTGGCATGGATGCTTCGGCCTGTTGCAACGGGTTGGGCGCCTATTGTAAATTCCGGCAGAATGACGTTGGCATAGAGGTCTGCCATTGCTGCCATCGGCTCTTGCGCGGTTATCCACGCTTGTATGTTCAACAAAGGTACGGCGGCGGAGATGACGAAGAAACAGAGCAGTGTCGCCCTACGCCAACCGAAGAATGTGTCTTTGTAGAAGAACAGCCGATAGAAAGCATAGAAGATTGCTATCGCTACGTTTACTTTCAGAAAATAGGCTAACATGTATATCGTTGTGTTACGGTTATTCTTTTCCTTTCTCTATCATAGTGATGATATCTTTCAGGTCGTTGGCCGAAATCTTCTGCTCTTTGGCAAAGAAAGATACCATTTCTTTATAAGAGTTTTCAAAATAGTTGCGCACGAAGCTGCTCATGAACGTACGTTTGTACTCGCTTTCGCGAATCAGGGGCGTGTATCGGTAGGTGTTTCCTACACGGGTGGGGCGGACGTACTGCTTCCGTTCCAGATTCTTCACGATGGAGGCCACGGTGGTGTAGGGAGGGGCCGGTTGCGGATATTGGGCAACAATGTCTTTTACGAAGCAACTGTCCAGCTCCCAGATGTACAGCATCACTTCTTCTTCTTGTATCGTTAATTTTTCCATGGATAAATGTTTTTAATGAATTCTATGCAAAGCTACGAATAAATCGTAATAAAGCAATAGACAGATAGTTAATTATTTCAAATAGCAGAGTTCGTGCTATGGGTTTCTGTTTGTCTTCGTGTTCAATTCCGAGTATCTACGGAACTATCTCTGAAGTCAGCGAAGACAAGTCGTTCTGTTCACGGAAATAAGTAGGACGGCTGCAACCAACCCATGGGACGCTTGCAACCAGCCCATGGGATGCTTGCAGCCGTCCCACTTATTCTTGTGTACAATGACACTTATTCTTGTGCACAATGACAGTTATTCGCGCTGAATCGGAAGTAGGTTTTCCGCAGCGCGGCGGTTGGATGAGTTCATCTTCTTACCTCTTTTTCCCCTATTGTTTTCAGCAACTCTTCCTTCATTTTTCCCACTCCGGGGAAGCCGGTGGCTCTGAACTTGATGTTTCCTTCACGGTCTACAATGAGGTAAGTCGGCACTCCTTTCACTTTATGCTGTTCCTTCAGATACGTCCATTGCCCGTCGGTTACGCGGTAGTGCTCGCCGTGTATGTCGGGAATCATGTTCTTCCAAGTATTCAGCGGGGAGGTTTCGCCGGTGATGTACAGATATACGATGTCTTCATCCTTCAATTCCTCTTTCATGGGGGCTATGGCTTTGTTTGCCATACGGCACGGTCCGCACCAAGTGGCCCAGAAGTCAACCAGCAGAACTTTCCCTTTATACCGGCCGATGATGGAGGCAAATAAGTGTTCATTGTCTACGTTGTCGTCCGGTTGGTTGATGACGTATCCCGCCTTTTGCTTGTTGGCTTCTATTTGGGCAAGCAGTTCGTCATTGGCGGCGGTAAGCATTTCGCGGTAGGCGGAGGGCATCGTGGCGAGGGTGTCTTTTTGCGCGTCGGTGAGCGGGCTGAAGTCTTTGATGTTCCAATAGAAAGAGATGTTGCGGGCTATGTCGAAGAAGATGCCCTTGTCTGTCCCCCATGCTTTGGCCAGTTCGTCGCGTTTGTAGATGTATCTGATTGCCGCATTATAGTATTGGCTTGAAAGGACGGATTGAGGTACATTCAGCAGAGCGAGGTCGGAATAAGGTATATACTCGGCGGGCATGTTTTGTTGCAGTTGCTGATAGAAGTCTTGGGCTTCTTTCTCTGTGATGCGTTTGGCTTGCACGGCGGATGATGCCAGCAGGTTGGGCACGGAAACGAGCATGCTGTATGTCTCCAGCCGGTTGTTGATGGAGAGCAGTTGGCGGGTGGAAGTGCTGCAAGGCAACTTGTCGATGTCGGATTGTATTTGGTCGGACAGTTTGAGGATATACTCCTTTGCAGAGTCGATGTCTTTGTCTGCGAAGACGGCACTGTTTTGAAACAATCCCGTCATCGGGCTTTCGTCGGGCTGATAACGGTTCAGCTCCTGTGCCACGAGTTGCAGCGGGCCGTTGATGTATGCCGGCTCTCCGTAAGGCTTCTCTTCTTTCCGGAACTTGGAACTGCGGCGTGCCAGCTCGCGCAGGTTGAGGTACAGCTCCGTTGTCTTGCCCGGTTCCAT
Organism: Prevotella heparinolytica; assembly: GCF_002998535.1. NCBI lineage: Bacteria > Pseudomonadati > Bacteroidota > Bacteroidia > Bacteroidales > Prevotellaceae > Prevotella > Prevotella heparinolytica. Next base: position 2,898,987 of record NZ_CP027234.1, read on the forward strand.
GAAGAAGCAGATGGAGTTTCCCATGTCTGTATAGATGGTGCAAGGAGTTGTTCCGAGCAGCGTCATTTCTTTGCTGAAACTTCCGTCGGGGTTGATGTCCGGTGTTATGACCGATACATCTCCTTTCCGGTTTTCCTGCATTATTATTCTGAAAGAGTTCTTCATGCCGGGGCGGAAGTCGAGCAGTTTCCCTGTCAGCATGGCTTTTCCGTACTGAAGGGTGGGTTGGGGCAACTCGGCTTTTGCGTCGGCCTTGTGCACCGTTGCGTTTGGCGGAAGAAGCTGTTTGGGCAGTTTGTTGCCTTTCAGCTGAATGCCCCAGATGCTGAAGCCGTTTTCCACTTCCTCGCCTTCGGTGAAGTCGATGGAGGTGGCGTTGTCGGGCAGGGGAGGGAATACGAGTTGGAATTCCGCTTCGCCCGATTCGGGCATCCAGAATTTCTTGCCGGGCGTGATGCCGATGCCCGAGCGCAGCGGATACCTCTCTCCGTTATTGTCTTGCAAAGAGCTTTCCGGAGCAATCTGTATCCAGTTTTTGGGGCGATACTTGGCATAGATGTGGAGCACGGTGGCCGTGTCGCTGACGACGACCTTGCTCACTTCGATGGCAGTATTGTTTCTTACTATGAACGGCGGCCGTTCGATTACCCGCTTGTGGGCGTGCAGGCTGCAGCAGGTGCTTATCAGGAGGCCTGCCAAGATTAAATGTAGATGTTTCATAATGATTATAATGATATTTTCTCCAAAGGTACGGATGTATCGTAAGAGTGCAAACGTGAGGGGGTTAATTGATGTGAAAGGTCTGCCTGCTTTCATTTCTCGAAGGAACTGCGTATCTTTGTCTTCGTGATACTTACCGGTCTGAGAGTCGAGGCTGAACATGGAGTTCATCCCGGCTTTTGCCGGCTCTTCGGAAGAGGTGTAAGTACGGCTTCGGTCGAACTTACAGTACGGCGACGGTCGAAGTTACAGTACGACCTTAGCCGAACTTACAGTACGGCAACGGTCGAACTTACGGTACGGCAACGGTCGAAGTTACAGTGCGGCTTCAGTCGAAGTTACAGTACGACCTCAGTCGAACTTACAGTACGGCAACGGTCGAAGTATAAGATGCTTTCCCGAGGGGGGATTGCTGAATTTCAGGACGAATTCTTAATATATAATAGTATGAGAACTAAAGTTTTTTTGTTGGGCTTGTTGCTGGCTGTTGCCGCCAATGCCCGGATTGTCTATCACGATGCTTCTGCCTTCCCGCTGCTGGGCAAAGCCACGGAGTCTACCCTTACGCGCTACGAGCGCTTGCCGGATTCTTTGCAGTCCGTTTCCCGCAAACCGCTCTGGGAGTTAGGTCGCAACAGTGCGGGACTTGCCGTGCGTTTTCGTTCCAACTCCACTTGCATTGCCGCCCGTTGGGAGACGCGGAATAATTTCCGGATGAACCACATGACACCCACCGGCATCTGCGGACTCGACCTTTACTACCTGCAAGACGGACGGTGGATGTTTGCCGGCAGCGGTCGTCCTACGGGGAAATTCACCGAAGCGGTAATTGTCGGGAATATGCTGCCCGAAGAGCGCGAATACCTCTTATATCTGCCATTGTACGACGGGGCCGTCTCGCTTGCCATCGGCGTGGATTCTCTGTCGATGATAGACAGACCGGCGGTTGATTTGCCGAAGCGTGAAAAGCCGATAGCATTTTATGGAACCAGCATCTTGCAGGGCGGTTGCGCCTCCCGTCCCGGCATGGCGCATACCAATATTCTGGAGCGTCGGCTCAATCGCGAGTGCATCAACCTGGGCTTCAGTGGCAATGCCTTGCTCGATTTGGAGATAGCCGGTGTATTGGCGGGTGTGGATGCCTCGCTGTTCGTTCTCGACTTTGTCCCTAATGCCGGTGTGACACATATCAAAGAGCGTGCGGATAAGTTTTATTCCATCATTCGTGGCAAGCATCCCGATACTCCGATACTTTTTGTGGAAGACCCGATTTTCATCCACGCTGCCCTCGACACGAAAATTGCAAAGGAGATAAAAGAAAAGAATGAGGCATTGGGCGCTTTTTTTCGCTCTTTGCAGCAACGCGGCGAAAAGAATATCTATCTGCTCTCTTCGCGTGACATCATCGGACACGACGGAGAAGCAACGGTAGATGGCATTCACTTCACCGATTTGGGTTTTATGCGCTATGCGGAGGTGCTTTATCCCATCTGCAATGCTTTGTTGAACGGTGTTGAAGGAAGTGCTCTTCTCACTGAGCCGGGTTCAAGATAAGCGGATTCTAACGGTCAATGTCTGCCGACGGCTTTGCCGCTTTTTGTAGTTTATGCCGTTTGTATTCCTCGATCATGTGCTTCCTGCTTTTCAGTATCTGCCGGCGATACACCGCGCAGGTGGTGATGAAATAGAAGCCCGTTTGCAGCCACAGTGCCTGATACTCGAATGCCACTTCGTTGAGCGTGGCCCCCATGCTGTTGATGCGTACATATCCGTTGATGCCGAATGTGGAAGGAAAGATATATGAGAAATATCTCCAAAAAGCAGGCATAGCAGTTCCCGGCCACGATATGCCTGAAAGAAACAGCAGGGGTACGGAAGTGAATACAAACAGCAGCATACAGGTTTCGCGATTGCGGATGGCTATGGAAGCCGTCATAGAAAAGAAAATGCAGGCGGCCAGATAGGGCAAGGTAAACAGAATCAGCACACCGGGAAGGGCAATCTGGTTGAGGCTGAATAGATGTGGAACCACACATAGTACATACACGGCCACCAAAGAATAAACCATGAAGTAGCTCAGCCCTTTTCCCATGACGATGCGCAGTGTACCGTTGTAGTGTCGGTTGATGGGCACCAGATCCTTAAAGCGGTTCTTCTCCCGTGCCGTGCCCACAGAAAGGCCTATACCCAGTAGTAGCGTTTGTTGTATGATTAATATCAATACGGCCGGAATCAGAAAAGCGGCAAAGCCGTTGGTCGGGTTGTAAAGAGCCACGTCTTCGTATTCCATCGGGTAAGTGGTAATTTCATCCTGACGGTTGGTGGTATTACTTGTACGCTCTATTTTAATATCGGCATTCATAGCCAATGACACGTTGGTGTTGGCCATCAGTAACGATTTGTAGTAAAGCAGTCCGCTCATGTCGCAGAAAAGGCCGACTTGCGTCTGCTTGCCGCTTACGATGTCATCGCTGAAGGTGGAAGGCATGTGGATGATGCCATATGCTTTTCGTTCTTTCAGCATCAGCTTGGCCTCTTCCATGTCGGCACAATAAGCCACGATGCTCACTTCGGGAGAGGCATCCACTTTCCGCAGATATTCTCGGCTCAACGAAGAACGTGAATTGTCTACCACCACCGCAGGCACTTCCCGAACAGTCTCGTTGGTATAGATGAAAGCATATATCAGCGGATAGACCAACGGGACAAGCACAAAAAAGATGAGCACGCCCTGGTCGCGGAAGGTCGTGCGGAATTCTTGCCTCCATATATAGAACAAATCATGGATGCCTTGTGTCACTTTTTGTTTGAATGTCAGCTCTTTCATCAGGGAATGTATTTATAGTAAACCAGCGCATCTTTCAACCTGCGCGAGATGAGGAACGGAAGTGTCATGAAAATCAGCAATGCCACATAGTTGGTCCACGAATAAATCATGGGATAGCCGTTCAGGGCCTGATCCACATAAATCAGGAAGTAATGGCGTAAGGGGAAGAGATTGGCCAATGCCTGCAGCGTGGGGTGCATGCCCATGGCAGGGAATGACAGTCCGCACATGGAGAAAGAAAGCACCCCCCACAAAGAGGCGAAGCTGAGGCCTAAACGCAAGGTAGGCAAGGTGCCTATCATCAATATTCCCATGCTTTGCGATGCCAGTATCAGGCAGAGGGTGGCCAGGAGCATAGGGAAAATGCCGCTATTGCAGGGAAAGTGCAGGAAACCATACAGGTAGGCATTGTATAGCATACCCATCAGGAAGAACACTGCTGTATGCGGAAGCAATTTCCCGGCAAGGGATATCCAGATGGAATCATTGCCCATAGATAGCCATTCGCGGGCAGTACGGTCTTTTATTTCTATTCCGATGGAATAGACGGTCACCATAAATATAAGCAACATCAATACACCCGGTGCAAAGGTGTTGCACAGATATACGGAGTAGTTCAGCCACGGGTTGTTGAGTGGATGTGTATCGATGACAATGGGTTGCAGGAAGCCCATGGCTTGGTCTTCGGTGGCTCCTTTGGCATACAGTGTGCTGCGGGCTGCGGCTCCCGATGCCAGTTCGCTCATCATCTTCATGTCCTTGAACAGCAGCGAGCCCGCCACGAGCAAGGTGTTGTTGGTGTAGAAAGATAGCTTAGGCTGTCGCTGTGCCTGCACTTCGGAAGAAGTTCCTTGGGGGATGTAGTAGAAACCGTAAATCTCTCCCCGTTGCATGGCGGTACGGGCTTCTCTGATACCGGGGTAATGAGCCACGACGGCAGTTTGTCCGAAGGCGTCGAGGTTGCGTGTCAGTCGGCGGGAAGTGCTGCTCATGTCTTGGTCTACCACACCCACAGGCATGTTCGTGGGTAATCCGGAGTCCAGCAGTGTGGTGAAAAACAGGTAGCAGAATAGTGGTGCTATCACCATGCAGAACAGATATAGCGGACGGGAAACGAGGCGGCGGCATTCGCGCTTCATCACGTCGAGGAGGAAAATATATTTGGATTTACTGTTTACCATCGTGCCGTTACAATTTGACCATACGGGTTACATAGGAGAAGAAACTCATTTCTTCCATATTACAGACATTCCCGGACGCAGCCCTTCTATCTTCTCCATCGGAGAGGCTTTCACTTCGAACGTTTTCAGGTCGAACTGCCCGGTGGTCTTGGTGGCTTTCCAGGCAGCATAGGTGCCGAGGTCTTTCATATAATATACTTTCAGACGGATGTTTTTGTCGAGGGCGGGAATAAAGGCCTCGAATTCCGCATCCATATTCAAGCCCGCCAACAAATCTTCGCGTACATTGAATGTTACCCACATGTTGTTCATCACGGCAATATTCATGATGGGAGCACCTGTACCTACGAGTTCGCCTACTTTCGGGAAGATTTCTGAAACCTCGCCGGCTGTCTGTGCTATCAAATAAGTCTCTCTGATATAAGACTCTACTTCGGCCACGGCTCCTTTGGCACGCTCCACCAAGGCGGCGGCGGCAGCTTTGTCTTCGCGTTCCGCACCGTTCTTGGCCATGTCGTATTGTGCCTTGGCGGCTTTTTCGGTGGCTTTGGCGGCGTCGAGTTGGGCTGTCGCTTCATCCAGCTTTTGGGCTGTCATCACACCTTGTTCGTGCAGGTTTTTCACCCGTTTGTGCGATTTCTCGGCAATGGCAAGTCCGGCACGGGCTTTTTGCCATATCTCGTAGGCGGCTTGTATCTGTTCCTGCCGGGCACCTTTCAAAGCTTTTTCGTTTTGAGCTTGCGCGGCAGCTTCGGCGGCACGTGCTTGCTCCAATTTGGCTTGTACGTCCGGAGCTTCCAGGATAGCCAGCGTGTCGCCGGCTTGTACGCTTTGTCCTTCTTTGACGCGGAATTCCAAGATACGTCCCGGAACCTTGCTCGATACGCGATACTCCGTTACTTCTGCTTGTCCTTGTACGATTTCCGGCCCTTTGCGTAGCATAAAGAAACCAACGAGAGCTACTACGGCTATAATTCCTATCAGCGTGAGGAAAGCCAGCAGCATGTTACTGTTTTGCGATTTTGTATCCATCTTTTTATTTTAGCATTTAATTCCTTTTCAATTCTCCGGAAAAAGCAATCCGAAGCTCTGTTGCCGTTTTTGTTTGGCCTATGGCACATCCTGTAATCCCGTTTTTTCAGGGGTGCGATACGGCAAGTTGTCCCATAGCCTTCTTCAGGTAGACTTCCGTAAGCTTCACGTCTATTTGCGCGTCTATCTTATCCGATTGGGCCGACAGCCAGGCTGTATGAGCCTCAAGTACGTTGCTTGCAGGAATCACACCTTCTTCGAAGCCGAGGTTGGCATACCGCAGGTTTTCATTGGCTTTCTCAAGGTTTTTCTCGGCCATAGCCAGCTTTTTGGCGGCTTCATCTACCTTGAAAGCAGATTGGTTGACTTGCAACTCTATTTTCTCTTTGGCTTCGTCCAATCGGTATCGGGCAATCCGTGCTTCGGATTTGGCTGCTTTTACTTTGTACAGGCCCTCCCCCCAATGCCAGATGGGGACGGAAACCATCACGCCTACATTCCACATGCCTTTGAATTTCTTTTCAAAACCGTTGAAGAAAGAGGGATTAGATACCATGTATCCTCCCATCAAAGCCATGGATGGCAGATGCTCGGCACGGGTCACATTTACTTTTTGCTGATAAATTCGAGTGGCAAGTTCCAGACTGCGCACTTCGGGACGGTTGGCATATACGTTGTCGATATCAATAACCTCGGCGGGCACGAAACCGGGGGCCAGGTCTTCCTTCTGTTCGTCTTCCAATATGACGGGGGTGTTGAGGTCGAGACCGCACAACTGACACAGTAGCATTTTAGAAAGGCTCAGGCCGTCGGTCACTTTAGTCAATGTCATTTCTGCCTCGTTCACCTTGACTTTTACCGAGAGTCCGTCTGCTTTGGTGGCAACTCCTTGGGCGATCATCTTATCGACATCGCTATCCAGCTTCTGCAATAATTCCAGGTATCCTTCGGCCAGTTTCTTTTTGTGGGCAAGCGACACGACTTGCCAGTAAGCCTGATCGGTGCTTAGGATCACTTCTTGCATGCCGGTGTTATGTTGCTGTTGCGCCAGCTCCTCGGCATATCGGGTGATTTTATTATATGCACGTATCTTTCCTCCCATATAGAGTGGTTGGGTGAGGGTGAGTGCGCCTGCATACATGTTGCGGGTGTCTGTACGAAAAGCTTCTACGATTGAGCTGCCAACATGGTTGAGTGTGCCCTCCATGCCCTGGCCGAGCTGTCCTAACAAACCTCCCAATTGGGGGTTGGCTTGCGCTATGGCTTGTATGGCTTGTCCCAGTGGAGTGCTCAGTGTAGTGCCTATGCCGGACAATGCTCCTTTTTGTGTGTCATTTAGTATGGAGAGTTCTTTCTGGCTGCGTATGTAGCTGCCTGTTGCCGAGATGTTGGGAAGATAGTTGGTGAATGCGGCCTTTTTTTGATAGTGGGCTGCCTTGACTTTCTCGCGGCTTATCTGTAATTCTTTGTTATTGGAAATGGCTAAAGCACGGCAACTATCCAAGCTGAGAGTTCTCTGTGAGAATGCTGGAATGGTCAGGCATATTAACCAGATGAAACATAATGACTTTTTCATTGGGATTATACATTGCGATGATGATAAAATTCTATTTTGCCGAGAAACAATAATTGCATAAACAACGATGCAAAAATATAGGCTTTTAATGATACTGCAAAATAAATTAACCTGTTTTATCATTTGTCGGCTACATGTGCGGCAGTATGCTTCTCATGTCAGGCATATATTCGTTGCATATCAAAACCGTATCAGGTCCGTATTTGCTCCATATCTATACTTGAGCTCGGGGATAAGAAGCAAGTCGATGACTTCACCCAGCGGCTTGTGTTTTAAAGTCGAAGTGTGTTGGTTATCAGGTGTTTGTCGCCATCTTGTCAGACGCTTGTGTCTGACGGCTCAAACACTTGTGTCTGTCACGTCAAACACAAGTGTCTGTCGGCTTGAACACTTGCCTCTGTCACGACAAAGGATTGCAGCTGTCAAAACAGGGGGAGGAGGGCGGGGCGGCGTAAAAGGTTCTCTTCTGCCTGACCGCTGTCAACCAGTGCATTCAAGAAATATCTGCCCGATAGGATGCAGCCCTAATCTTTAGCAAAAGGAACCGCTTGTCCCGCCCTTAAGTACCTATAAAGACGAAGTAAATACGGACTTGATACGAGCCTGATACGGAGTAAGTCCCGAATTACTCCAATGCGAATGATTGTGAACCGATGAGGGTGCCGTCTGCGAAAATATCTACCCGATAGGTGCCGGCATAGAGATACTCTTCCACATCCCAATAAACGGTGACGGCCTGTTCTTCTCCGTTGTATTCTATGTACTTTTTGATAGAATAGGTCAAGTTGCGATTCTCGTATGAGAAGGTATTGGATGCACTTTTGGTCAGCACGTCGTTGTCCGGTTTGGTGATGCGGATGTAGAGGGTGCGTTCTCCGGTTTCGGCGGTAATGTTCTTTACGATGCTGAAGTTTATTTTTAGTTTCACGACATCTTTAACTTTCTTGGCCACCTTACCGCGTTTATTGGTGGCTTGTACGGATATGTTGGTGGCATCCAGTTGGGCGGCAAGGGTCACGGTCTTGGTGAGATTCTTTTTCTCTTCTGACAAGTTGCTGATCTGTCGCGAAGCCGCATTGTATTTCTGGGTAACATCGGCTATGATCTCTTTTTGTTGGGCTGTAAGCCGATTCAAGGAGTCTATCTGGTTGATGTAGCCAATCATGACTTTGCGTAGGGAAGCCAATTCATTTTTCAGGCGTCTGATTTCGGAGGCGTTGCTGCTTTTTATCGTGCGCAACTCTTCCAGGAGGCGTTGGGTCTTGAGCTGCTCCTGCTCCAAAAGAACAGAAAGGGAGTCGTTGGAAACACTCAGCTTCAGTTCGTCATACTGCTTGGCGAAGTCGGTGTATTGGTTCTCCAAGTCTTCTTTTTCCAATTGAAACTCCTGCGTCAACTCATAGTTGGTTTTCTTCTCGGAAATCAGCAATACGGTGACACCGATCAACAGCAGCACTAATATAGTTCCAACAATAATCAGGGATTTGTTCTTTGTCATTGATGTTTTGTTTAATTTTTGTTTCTGAGTATGTGTCATTTGCAATGGTGCGGAATGACTGCCTGATTTTTGCGGCAAAGATAGCTAAAAAACCAATTAAGAAATTGAAAAAAAAGTTTTTCCTTTTATTCGTGTCTGCTAAAACTTCTCTCCGTCTGATTTATTCCTCCTAAAGCCGATTATATGAAAGGTACACCACGCACTTCCAATCTCGAAACCTTTCAGGAAAAGAAAAACATTTACTTCTTAGAGTGCTCTTCTCCTCAACCTTACTCGCTATATGGATGTCCCCGGCTGGAAGTATAGGTGCAGCACGGTGGAGATATGTCTCCACCAAAACCAGCCTACTGGTATCTCTTATAAGAGGTATTTCTTGATAAGTATTTGGTATTGATCCTCAATAAAATAAAATCGTGATTAAGGCTGCTGAATGCAGATACTAAAGTGATAATCGGTAAGTTTTGTCGAAAGCCAATGGCTCCCTTTAAACCGGCTTAAAACGGGTATCTCCTCGCGGTGAGAAGACACGTGGCAGTCGGCTGTCTCAATTTAGGCACATTTCGTTCACTATCCTTTGTTTTCTCCTATCTTTTTGTTTCATTTGCAAGCAATCTTTCTATAATTATTGTGAAATGAAACGATTATATTTGTTCCTTTGGGGCATCTGCATGGTTTGTCTCTCTGCCTCGTCGCAAAACTACATGTTCAAATGCCTGGAAGTGAAAGACGGTCTCCCCAATAATCAGATCAACTCCATTTGCAAAGACTCGCAAGGCTTTCTGTGGTTCGGTACGGCTTCCGGGTTGGCGCGCTATGACGGTTATCGATTCCGGACGTTCCGCCATGACGATAGCCGGACAACTTCCATTCCCGACAATTTTGTGGAAAACATCGTGGAAGACAGTGAAGGCAGGCTTTGGATGCGGATAGGCGAAACGAATTATACCTTTTTTGACCCTGTGGCGGAGACCTTTGAGAACGATATGCGTGGCTATATGTGGAATATCGGTATAAACGGAGTCCCGCAGGAGGTAATGGTGGACAAGGAGAAAACTCTTTGGTTCTATGTGCCCGGAGTGGGATGCTACCGTTATCGTGCCGGTGAAAAAAAAGCCGAAGGGCTTCTTTTTACAACCGGAGGATTACCGCAAGGTAACATCACCGGCATGATAGATAGCAAAGAGGGTATCTTGCTGGCTTATAGTAACGGACGCATTGTTTGTATAGATAGCCGGCGCATGGCGCTGAAGTGGACGCTGACCGACATCACTGAGATGGTGGGAGAGGAATATGTAGAGACGTTCTCTTTATTCGTGGACAGAGATGAAGACCTTTGGATATATGGTGCTCCGGGCCTATGGGTCTATAATCTGAAAAGCAAGGAATGGAAAAAGAACCGTAACGACCGGATAAGCAACCTTTCGCACAACATGATAAGGAGCATTACTCAAGACCGTAAAGGGCAGATCTGGCTGGGAAAAGATCAGGAGGGGATAGACGTTCTGGACAAGAAAACGGGGAAAATCACATCGCTGATAAGCCATCCGGATAATGAACGTGGGCTGCCCCACAATACGATTATGGAACTATATGAAGATGCCGCCGGCATCATGTGGGTGGGTACCTATAAAAAAGGTGTGGCCTACTATGACGAAAGTATCTATAAATTTGCTTTAAGTCCGTTGGGCGACGTCAATGCCATAGAAGACGGCAGAGATGGCACTTTGTGGCTTGGAACGAACGATGGAGGGTTGGTGCATTGGAATCCGCAGAGCGGAGAGAAGAATACGTTTCTTCGCCGGGGAGAGAACTCGCTTACCGCAAATGTGGTAGTCAGTCTGTTGAAGGCAAAAGACGGCAGGTTGTGGATTGGTACTTTCTGGGGAGGATTGGATTGTTATGACGGTCATCGCTTCGTTCACTATCGCCATCAACCGGGCAATCCCAATTCTTTATCGAACAACAATGTATGGTCTTTGGCCGAGGACGAGGAAGGAAATATCTGGATAGGTACACTAAGTGGGGGAGTACAGCGACTGAATCCTAAAACCGGAGTCTTTACTAATTATAATGTGGCTACTTGCGGTCTTATTTCGGACTACATTGCTTCCATCTGCATGGGGCGCAACAATCGCCTGATCATAGGAACGGCTTCTTCGGGCATTTCCATCCTCGACTTGAATACCGGACGGGCAACCAATTATGTGGGGACGAAGTCGGGAAATGCGCGATTCTCCAATCAGAGTGTCAATCAGGTGTATGAGGACAGTCGCGGACTGATTTGGATTGCCACGCGCGACGGGTTGAATCTTTACGATCCCGTCAATGACGGTTTGCAGGTTATCTCTCTTCCACAAGAGATTTCCGGTCGTTTCATTTCCGGTATTGTGGAAGACAAGCACCGGAACATGTGGGTCACTACTGCCGACGGAGTGGTTAACATGGTCGTATTGCAGGACAAACGTTCGCAAGAATATGCTTTTCACTTTCATGTGTATAACGATAAGGATGGCTTGCAAGGCTGTGAGTTCAACCTGCGTTCCATCGAACGTTTGGCTTCGGGTGAGGTTGTGATGGGAGGACTGTATGGCATCAATATTTTTAATCCTGATGTCATAAAATACAATCGCACACAGCCCAAAGTGATATTTACTGATTTCCGTCTGTTCAATGAAGAGGTGGAAGTGGGGCGAGAGTATGGTGGACGTGTTGTGCTGGATAAATCTCTCAATCATATAGGCGAGTTGACGCTCGATTACCGGCAGAATGTCTTTACGGTTGTATTTGCATCAGACAATTATGTGTTGCCCGAGAAGACCCGCTACATTTATAAGCTGGAAGGCTTTGATAACGATTGGATGACCTCTGCTTCGGACATGCGTCGGGCCACCTACACCAATCTGGCTCCCGGCACCTACGTGCTGAGGGTAAAGGCTGTCAACAGCGATGGTTTTGCAGGGACGGAAGAGGCCGTGCTGAAGATTGTGATTCTTCCCCCCTTCTGGCAGACCACGTGGGCATATATATTCTATGTGTTGCTGTTGGCGGGAATTATCTATCTTTCTATCCGTGCCGTAGAACGCAAGGAACGGAACAAGTTTAAAATCAGACAGATGGAACAGGATGCCCGGAAGATGGAAGAGGTGAACCAGATGAAGTTTCGTTTCTTTACGAACGTCAGTCACGAATTGCGCACACCGCTTACACTGATAATATCTCCGCTGGAAAGCATGATGAAAGAGGTGTCGGACGACAAACAATTGGGGCGCTTGACGTTGATGCATCGCAATGCGCTTCGGCTGTTGAATCTCGTGAACCAATTGCTCGATTTTCGCAAGAGTGAAGTGGCGGGGCTGCATCTCACTTCTGCCGAAGGGGATATAGTGGCTTTCGTAAGGCATATTTGCGCATCTTTCCTGATGCTTTCTGAGAAGAAGAATGTACATCTGACCTTTTATTCGGCTGTGGAGTCTTTGAACATGTTGTTTGATGAAGATAAAATGGGCAAGGTGGTGATGAACCTGCTTTCCAATGCCTTCAAGTTCACGCCCGAAGGAGGCCGGGTGGATGTTTCGATGGAAGTGTTGAAGGGTGAACCCGATAAGTTACTGTTGAAAGTATCGGATACGGGAACCGGAATAAAGGATGAAGATAAAGAGCACATCTTCGAGCGCTTCTATCAGGTCAATCATCCGAATCTTCAGTCTACGGGCAGTGGTATAGGCTTGAGCCTGGTGCACGATTTTGTGACACTGCATGAAGGTACGGTGCAGGTATTGGATAATGTGAGTGTCGGAAGCGTATTTCTTGTGACCATTCCTATCAAGCAGGTCGGTCGGGAAGGGGTTGTTTCTAAATCCGGCAGAAAGAAAGAGGCGGAGAAAGTCTTTGTTGAGTCGGAAATAGAGCAAGCCTTGGACGAAGAAAACGAAGCATTGTCCGATGATATGGACGATACGACCGATGGCGGAGACAAAGAACAGCCATTGGTGCTGGTTGTGGATGACAGCGATGACTTGGTGGCCTTCATGAAGGATAGTCTGAGCCTCTATTTCCGCATACAGACCGCTTCGAACGGAAGGGAGGCATGGCGGCTGATACCGGATTTACAGCCGGATATCATTGTAAGTGACGTGATGATGCCCGAAATGGATGGCAACGAACTGTGCCGTTGGGTAAAAACCGACAAGCGCACCGAGAATATTCCGGTCATATTGCTCACTGCCAAGCAAGCGGTAGAAGATAAAGTGGAAAGCCTGACTATCGGGGCGGACGATTATGTGACGAAACCTTTCAATGTGGAGGTACTGATACTGCGCATGCGTAAACTGATTGACTTGTACGGTAAGCGCAGACAGCGTTTACGGATTGAACCTGAACCGAGCCGGATAGTTATCACCTCGTTGGACGAACAGTTGGTGGCGGATGCCATCAAGTATGTGGAAGCCAACATCGGCCGCAGCGACTTGTCTGTCGAAGAGTTGAGCCGTGAACTGGGGATGAGCAGGGTGCATCTTTATAAAAAGCTTTCGCAGATCACGGGCAAGACACCTATCGAGTTCATTCGCATCATCCGCCTGAAGAGAGCAGCGCAACTGCTTCGTGAAAGTCAGCGGAATGTATCGGAGATTGCCTATCAGCTCGGCTTCAATAATCCTAAATATTTCAGCAAGTACTTCAGGGACGAGTTTGGCGTTTTGCCCTCTGTCTATCAGGAGGGAGAGGGTAAATAACCGGAATTCGATATAAGGTTCCGGATATGGGTTTCATCCGTACAAGAAAGAGTTTTCATCAGCGGATAAAACCTCTCTTTGCCTTGTCTGAAACAGGAAGAGATTAGGAGGAGAGTTCTATCTTAGCGCTTGCGATGTATATCGCAGGCGCTAAGATATATATCGCAAGGCGCAAGATATACATCGCAAGCGCTAAGATAGAGTTTTCTCCCGTTGGCGGCGAATGTTTTCAGGCAGGTCTCATCATCTTTCGGACGGCATCTCGTTCACTTCTTTTCTTAATATCGGGTCAAATAACAACAGATACCCATTCCGGAAACATTTTATCTTTAAAGGCATCAAAAGATACCTTTTGTCTCAACATCCGGGAGGTGTGTTCCGGAAGAGGCTTCTTATCTTTGCACCGGAAGAAAAATCACTTTAAAGAACAGTAACGTATGAATTTGAAAAACACTTCAGTTTATTTGCTTGCCGCATGGATGCTTGCCGCATGTGCCGGAAGCGGACTTCAAAAGACGGAAAACGGCGTGATTATAGAAGTAAGCCGACAACGGCCTGCGGATGTGCGTAAGGTAAGGTTGGAGGTGATGGGCGAGAAGCTCATCCGCGTATCGGCCACTCCGGAGAAAGAGTTCTCGAAGGAACCAAGTCTCATACTGATTCCCCGGCAGCATAAAACAGCGTTTAAGGTGGAGGAGCAGGCGGATGAAGTCTGTGTGAAGACCTCCGAATTATGTGCCATCGTTTCAAAGAAAACCGGCGAAGTGCGCTTTACCGATGCTGCCGGAAACCTGATTCTGGCGGAAGACAGCAACGGAAGAACCTTTGCCCCGATCGAAGTGGAAGGTACCAAAGGATATACCGTTCGGCAAGTGTTCCGATCGGCGGGCAACGATGAGGCCTACTATGGCCTGGGGCAGCATCAGGCGGATGAGTTCAACTACAAGGGGAAAAATGAGGAGCTGTTTCAATACAACACCAAAGTTTCCGTACCGTTTATTGTTTCCAATAAGAATTACGGTGTGCTTTGGGATAGTTATTCCCTTTGTCGTTTCGGCGACCCGCGCGACTACTCGCAGTTGGGCGGTGTATTCAAGCTGTATGACAAGGATGGCAAGGAAGGTGCCTTGACGGGCACATACGTTCCGGCCGATAAGCGCGTGGAGACCATCGTACGCCGTGAGGATTCTCTTTATTTCGAGCATCTGGACCGTGCCGCCCGTTTGAAGAAAGTGATAAACCTGCCGGACGGATTCCCGTTTATGGGAGCGGGCGTGACGTATGAAGGCGAGATAGAACCATCGGAAACCGGCTTATTCCGCTTCATCCTCTATTATGCCGGCTATACCAAAGTATATATCAATAATGAGTTGGCAGTGCCCGAACGTTGGCGCACGGCCTGGAATCCCAACAGCTATAAGTTTGCGGTGAATCTGGAAGCAGGCAAGCGTGTTCCTTTAAAGATTGAGTGGAAACCCGACGGGCAAGTCTCTTACTGCGGCTTGAGAGTGCTCAGTCCGGTGGCCGATGAAGAGCAGGACAAACTCTCCTGGTGGGGCGAAATGCAGAACGAGATAAACTATTACTTCGTATATGGCGACAATATGGACGAGGTGGTCAGCGGCTATCGTACACTGACCGGCAAGAGCCCGATTATGCCGAAGTGGGCGATGGGCTATTGGCAGAGTCGTGAAAAGTACAACACGAAGGAGGAGGTGCTCTCTACCTTGAAGGAATTCCGCAAACGTCGGATTCCCATCGACAACATCGTCATCGACTGGTTGCACTGGAAGCAGGATGCGTGGGGAAGCCATGAATTCGACCCTGAACGTTTTCCCGACCCCAAGGGGATGGTGGACTCTATCCATTCCATGAACGGCCGTGTAATGATTTCCGTGTGGCCCAAGTTCTATGTGACGACCGAGCATTATAAGGAATTCGACGAGAAAGGTTGGATGTATCGGCAGGCCGTAAAAGACAGTATCAGAGACTGGGTAGGTCCGGGTTATCTGGGTTCTTTCTACGATGCTTACGATGCCGATGCGCGTAAGCTCTTCTGGAAACAGATACAAGACCATTACTATCCTCTCGGAATCGATGCATGGTGGATGGATGCCAGCGAACCGAATGTGCGCGACTGCACGGATATTCAGTATCGTAAAGACCTTTCCGGCCCTACGGCTCTGGGACCTTCGGCCAAGTTCTTCAACACGTATGCCTTGATGAATGCCGAAGCTATCTATGACGGACAGCGTGGCATCGAGCCGGACAAGCGTGTCTTTCTGCTGACTCGTTCGGGCTTTGCCGGGCTGCAACGCTACTCCACCGCCACTTGGAGCGGTGACATTGCCACCCGTTGGGAAGACATGAAGGCGCAAATCTCTGCCGGACTGAACTTTGCCGTCAGTGGAATTCCTTACTGGACGATGGATATCGGTGGATTCTGCGTAGAGAATCGTTACGTGGCAGGCCAGCAGGAACTCAACCGGACGGGACGCGAGAATGCGGATTATAAAGAGTGGAGAGAATTGAATGCCCGTTGGTATCAGTTCGGTGCTTTCTGTCCTTTGTTCCGTGCGCATGGACAGTACCCGTTTCGCGAAGTATGGAACATTGCTCCCGAAGGGCATCCATGCTATAATTCCATTGTTTATTATACCAAACTGCGCTATAACATGATGCCGTATATCTATTCATTGGCAGGCATGACCCATTTCAACGATTATACCATCATGCGCCCGTTGGTGATGGACTTCACGGCAGATGCAAGCGTCAACAATATAGGCGACCAGTTCATGTTCGGCCCGGCACTGATGGTTGCTCCGGTTTATGAATACGGTGCACGCACGCGCGAGATGTATTTCCCCGCCGGCTGCGGATGGTATGACTTCTACACCGGAACCTACGTGGAAGGTGGCCGGAAGCTGACAGTGGCTGCCCCTTATGAGCGCATACCGCTCTATGTACGTGCAGGAGCCATCATCCCCTTTGGTCCCGACATGCAATATAGCGACGAGAAGCAGGCAGAGGAAATCACGCTCTTTGTTTATGCAGGGCAAGACGGGGCATTTACCCTCTACGAAGACGAAGGGGTGAATTATAACTATGAGAAGGGAAAATATGCTGCCATCCCGTTTGTTTACAACGATGCAGAGGGAACTTTGACCATCGGCGATCGCACGGGCGAATATTCCGGTATGTTGGAAGAACGTATCTTCAATGTGGTGAAAGTGGGCAAAGATAAAGTGCAAGCCTTTGACTTGAAGGCGAAAGGTGCAGTGGTGAAATACAACGGAAAAGCACAGCGTGTGAAACTCTAATAACGTCTATTCGTGATGAAGAAACTATTGTTGCTTTCAATCGGACAGTCCGGAAGCATACGACTGACGGCTGCGGCCGATGGACTGAAACAAGGAGCGGCGGTTGTGAAAGTAAACTAACGTACTTCGGTCGGAGAAAAGTATTTGTTTCGGTGGTTTGTTTCATTATCTTTTCCTTGTTGAGAATTAATACCGTATGCTTGTCCGGAGGTATCCCCTGCAAGAGATACCTGTAGGCAGGCTTAGGTAGAGATATATCTCTATCGTGCTGGAAATATATCTCCACCGTGCTGCATCTATACTTCCAACCGGGGCCATCTATATAGCCGGTTGTGACAGGACGGTTACTTCTCTTTGAAGTAAATATTTTTCTTCCTCCTGCAAGACTTCGGGAATTGGAAGTGTGTGGTGTATTTTTCATGTGGCCTTTTCTTGCAGGTTTAATCTTTTTTACTATGTTTGCAGATGGTTACTTTAATAGCTATGGCCTATGCAGACATTATTTACCGGAGATCCGTCTACTACGGTGCAGTATTTTCCCCGTGTTTCCATCAAGATACATTGTTGCAGGTATTGGTGGTTGAAGAATTGGGAGTACAGTACGCTTTCGTTTCCTTTCTGGCGGATTTACCGCAATACCGGAGTTGGCGGTGTCATCGAATATCGGGGCACGACCTATCGCATGGAAACGAATAAAGTCTATCTCATCGCTCCAAATACGGATTACAGCTCGCGCATAGAAGGGAATAGCATTCCCCGTCGGGGGAATTGCCTATGTGGAGGAAACCTCGGCGCCTTGGCGGAAAGTGAGCGGGAACAGTTGCTGGCAGATGGGGCCATCGGGCATTTGTTCGTTCATTTCTCGTTAGGATTTCCGTATGATAATGCGCTGACGGGTGTCTTTCCTATCGACCTGACGGAAAGTCTGGAAGCGAAAATCGACCATATGCAACGCTATCTCCTGAGCAGTGGGCAAATATCCACGTTCAGTATAGGGGCTTTTTTGAACGTTCAGGCACTTATCTGTGAGATACTTTTGGGCGTTGAGGGAAGCCAATGGAAGCCAAACACCGGCGATGTCCGCATTGCGCAAGCCATCAGTTATATTGAAGACCATTGCGAAGAGAATCTGTCCAACGAACTACTGGCGAGTAGGGCTTGCATGGCCACTAACTCCTTTTCTCGTCTGTTCAAGAATGAGACGGGAGTCACTTTACAGAAGTTTGTCAAGAAGAAAAGGATAGATTATGCTTGTATGCTCATCACCCATACCGGAATGAGTATCGAGGAGATAGCCGCCAAGACGGGCTTCTCCAACCGTTTCCATTTTACCCGCGTGTTTTGTGAAATCATGAAAGTGGCTCCGGGCAAGTATCGGGATTTGTTCTTATTTCCTCCTGCATAGAAACACTATCTGAAAGAGTCTGCCTCACTGCAACTTGTTGTTCGTTTCCGCGTATATATAGGAAGAAAAAGACTCCTTTACGATTGCGTATGTTTGTTACAGATACAACATGAGGCGTATCGGATATTTGTAAACTCCGAATATTGTCGTATGTTTGCATCCGTATTTTTATGTTAAACTAATCTAATTTTACTATGGTTAAAGAGAGATTATCTAAAGTGCTCTCCATTTCCTTGTTTTGCTTAATGGGGGGGGTAATTCTTTGTCCTTCAATCAGTTATTCTATTGCGAATGAAGCGCTGGTTGTTCAGCAAACACGTACGGTGAAAGGACTTGTGAGTGATGAACTCGGTCCGGTTGTCGGTGCAACGGTTATTGTAAAAGGTACGCAGAACGGAGTCATCACCAATGTGAACGGAGAATTTACGCTTTCGGGTGTTAAGGTGGGCGATGTCATCGAAGTGTCATACATCGGTTATGCCACTCTTAGCGTGAAATACAATGGCGAACAACGCTTGAGTTTGCAACTGAAAGAAGATTCGCAACAACTGGGTGAAGTGGTGGTGACTGCTTTGGGCATCAAGCGTGAAAAGAAAGCGTTGGGTTACTCCATGCAAGAGGTGAAGGGAGCCGACATCTTGCAGGCTCGTGAGACTAATGTGGCTAACGCTCTTTCCGGAAAAGTATCAGGTTTGCAGATAATACGTTCGGGAAATGGCCCCGGCAGTTCTTCTAAAATCCAATTGCGCGGAAACAATTCATTGACAGGCCTGAACCAACCGCTTATTGTGGTAGACGGTATTCCGATGGAGAACTTCACCGGAGCGGCGAATAATGACTTTTGGAATCCTTCGGCGGATATGGGTAACGGTATTTCGGACATCAGTTCTGATGACATTGCTTCCATGTCGGTGCTGAAAGGTGCTTCGGCTGCCGCTCTTTATGGTTCGCGTGCGGGTAACGGTGTTATCCTTATCACTACCAAGTCCGGACGCAAGACCGAAGGATTGGGTGTCACGATTTCGGGAACCGTATCGGCCGAAACCATCTTCATGTCGCCCAAGATGCAGAATTCATTCGGGCAAGGTTCTAACGGTACGTTCGACAAAGACGCCGGCTCCAGTTGGGGACCGAAAATCGAAGGACAGGAGTACACAAACTGGAACGATCAGAAGGTGCGTATGAGTTCGTTCGACAACGTGGGCAACTATTTTAATACCGGTATCAATCTGACGGAGACGTTCTCGTTTACACAGCAATATAACAAGACGTCAATCTATACGTCGCTCACCCGCATGGATGACAGTAGCAAGATTCCGAGTTCCAAACTGAAACGTACCGGCTTGACGGCACGTGCCACATCTACTTTCGGAAAAGATGACCGTTGGACATTTGATACCAAGATACAGTACATCAACGCCGAGGCCCAAAATCGTCCCATCAGTGGTAAGAACAATTCCAATAACTTCTTGGCCATGTATTTGTTACCTCGCTCGATGGATATTCGCGATTTCTCGGCAGGCACGCGTTCGGACAACAAAATGTTGTGGTACGGCAGTAGCCAGCAAATCAATCCTTATTGGATGGAAACGCACAAGCTGAACCGTGATGTACGCGATCGTTTCTTGTTGAGCGGCTCGTTGAAATATCGCTTCACCTCATGGCTGGACGCCGAGTTGAGAGCCGGTTCGGACATGTACTTCACAGAGTATGAGAACAAGACATATTCCGGCAGTTCGTTGCAGAACACCTATTCCATCAAGCAAGAACGTTTTTATGAGAACAACTACAGTTTCCTGCTTAGTGCCCGCAAAGACAATCTGTTCGGTAAGTGGGGTGGAAGTGCAACATTTGGAGGCAACTTGATGATGCGCCGGCATCGGGCCATCTCTACAAGCCCGGGTGCATTGAAAGTGCCCGATTTGTTCACAGTAAATAATGCAACGAAGTCGGTTAGTGTAGGCGAAGATTTCAGCCGTAAGAAAATCAACTCGCTTTATGGTACAGCTCAAATCAACTACAATGGTTTCCTGTTTATAGACGGAACATTCCGTAACGATTGGTCTTCTACCTTGTCGAAAGAGAATCGTTCGTTCTTCTATCCTTCAATATCCGCATCATGGGTAATCTCGGAAATGCTTGAGAAAATGGACAAGCCGTTGCCCGAATGGTTTACCTATGCAAAACTGAGAGGTTCGTATGCAGAAGTGGGTAACTCTCTTGAACCTTATCAGCTTTACAATACTTACTCTATCGGTCAGGCACCAGATAATACAACGACTGTATCTCAGGATAAGGTTTTGTATAACAGCAATGTACGCTCGGAGTTAATCAAGTCGTGGGAATTCGGAGCAGAGATACGTTTCTTCAACAATCGTTTGGGATTCGATTTCTCATGGTATAAATCGAATGCTACCCGCCAGTTGATTAATTTGCCGATGGATAACCTTTCCGGTTATGAAAAACGTAAGGTGAATGCCGGAAATATCGAGAACAAGGGCTTTGAGTTGATGGTAAACGCTCGTCCGATAGAGTTGAAGAACGGTTTCAGCTGGGATTTGATGGTGAACTTCTCTGCCAATAAAAACCGTATCATCGAACTCTATAAGACAGCCGATGAGGAAGTCACTCTTTATCCCTTGGGCGGTTACGACAACTTACAGGTATATGCCACTGCCGGAGGAAACTACGGAGAAATCTGGGGAACCGTGCTGAAGCGTGTCACTGATGAGAAATCGCCTTACTACGGTAAGCTGATCACTCAAAACGGATTGCCTACGGCAACCACCGAGAAACAAAAAATTGGAGATCAGCAACCGGACGCTTTATTAGGTATCAGTTCCACCTTTAATTATAAGGGATGGTCGTTGAACTTCCTGATCGATTCTCGTTTCGGTGGCGATATCTTCTCGGGTACTCACCAAACGATGCAGGCGGCAGGTACGTCCAACAAGACCGTGGTCAACGGCGAGCGTCCCCAAATGGTGGTGGATGGTGTATTCGTAAACGAAAAGGGAGAATATGAGAAAAACACCACTGAAATCTCTACACAACAATATTGGAATGCTGTGGCAGGAGGAAACCTCGGTGTGGGCGAAATCAATATTTATAGTGCCACCAATATCCGTTTGCGTAACTTGGGCTTGTCTTATGCCTTCAACAAGCAACAGCTGAAGAAGACTCCTTTCACACAGTTGAAGTTGGGCGTTTCTTGCAACAACGTGTGGATGCTGAAGAGCCACATGAACGGCATCGACCCCGAATCGATCTATGCTACAAGCACCAATGCCACAGGATTTGAGTATGGTAGCTCACCTACTTCACGCACCTATTTGTTTAATGTTACTCTCGGATTCTAAACTAAAAACTTTTTGCGAATATGAAAAACTATAAATATCTATTATATATGCTTCCCGTCGGACTGCTTACGTTGGCTTCATGTTCCGACTTTGAAGAAGTAAATACCAATCCTACGGCTGCCAACCTCGAGCAGGCACGTGTGGAGTATGCTATCAACAAGTCCATTACCGAAACTCAGCAGAATCCTGAAGTGGCCGAGCGTTGCTTTGTGCTGAACTGGCAGGCCGCTGCACGACAGGTAGACCCTAATACGAACGGTGGTCTTGCGGTGGGCGAATATAACGACGACTGGATCAGTAACTATTATGCTCACTATGCCGGCTGGATGTCGCCTATCGTGCTTGCCATCAAATTGGCGGACGAGAAGATGCAAGGCGAACTGAATTCACACGAAGCCCAAGTGATACCCAATATGAAGGAAGTGGCCCGCATCTGGCGAGTATATCTGATGAGCGAGTTCACGGATAGTTTCGGTGCCATGCCTATTGAGGCTTTTGCAGGGAAAAACCCGAAGTTTAATTCTTGCAAAGAAGTCTATTACTTTATGCTGGATGAACTGAAAGATGCTGCAAGTAAGATTAAGACTGATGTAAAAGCCGATGACAAGGAAAAAGAGTGCGACCGCGCTTATAAATTCGACTTCGGCAAGTGGGTGAAGTATGCCAACTCCATGCGTATGCGCTTGGCAATGCGCCTTTCCGAAGTAGATGCCGCCAAAGCCAAGGCCGAATTTGAAGCTGCTGCCAAGGGGGCTTACATTTCAGAGAGCGGCGATAATTTTGCGGTTAAGGAACAACCGGGATGGGATGCGCTGACAGGTGTCATGACACGCGAATGGAACTATTTCCCTCTCTCAGCTACGATGAACAACCTGCTCGTAGGTCTGGGTGGTATCACTTCGGATGAACAACTGATCGGCAGAGAAGATTTGTTGGCTCGCATCAAACCGGCAGACTACATGGGCGTGCGCTATGCTGACCATTATGCTCTGGCCACGAACGATCCCTCAAAAGGCTTTTGGTTCGATGGCTTGCATAAAGTAGTTGATCCTCGTGCTTATAAACTCTTCTCTATTCCTGGTAATTTTGATGACGCCAACTATTGCAAGTATCCTTCATGGAACCAGCGCTATAAGGAAGTGAAGCGTAAATTACTGAAGGATAAAGACGATGCCGACGGACTGGTAGAACTGGATGCCACATTTACGTGGAATGCGGCTGCTTGTGGCGAATGGGGCGATAAGGGCTCACTGAACAAAATGTATTACTGGCCTTGGGCTATCCCGCATCTTTCATTGAAATATCGTAAGAATGAAATTTCTCGTATCTTCTTTGCCTCTTGGGAATCTTACTTCCTGCTGGCAGAAGCAGCTCTGAAGGGATGGAGCGTTCCTATGACAGCCAAAGCCGCTTATGAACAAGGCATACGCGAAAGTTTTGCATATCACGGCGTAAGTGGTTTTGCGGATGCTTATCTGTCATCAGAGGATTACAACAACGTGGGAACTTCCGTAAAATGGGAACACGTGGCCGAACCGGCAGCGACCAAAACCATGAAGATGGTGAATGGATATACCAAAGCAGAATCGACCTATACCTTTACCTATCCTGTGGCTTCGGAAACGCTGTATGGCAAGGCATTGAACGACCATCTGACAAAGATTATCACGCAGAAATACATTGCGCAAATGCCATGGTTGCCCTTGGAAGCATGGAACGATCAGCGCAGATTGGGTTTGCCTTTCTTTGAGACTCCGGCTGTAGAACAGGCCATTCGTACGATGCCCAGTCTCAATGCCTCCAACTACATGAAGCAGACGACGAAGTTCTTCCCGCAACGCTTGAAATTCCCGTCGGGTTTGGAAAACAGCAGTCCCGAAGGTTACAAACAGGCCGTGCAATTGCTTGGAGGACTTGACGATGTGTTCACTCCGCTATGGTGGGCTAAAAAGTAAGAAGACTGAAGTGTCCCCCGGAAAGTTGGACGTTAAATAAACGCTAATTATTTAAATCTCTATAGTAGTGAGCTCGGTATTGTACCGGGCTCATTCTGAAATGCACCCCAAAAGTTGGACATAATACTTTTGGGGTGCACTTCATGGAGATGGAGGAGACGGAAAAGCAGCACACCTTATGCGCCGTAACATGAGGGCGGAGCGAGGCTAAGGTGTGGGCTTATGAGCGGTAAAGTGTGGACTTACGGGCAATGAAGTGTGGACTTACGGACGATGAAGTGCGGACTTACAGGCGGTGAAGTGTGGAAGTGACTATCTGCGATTTGTAAAGCAGATATGCGGCGGTATCAGAAAAAAACAGTACGTTTGTATATCCTTTAAAAATATGTAGTAAAAAAGTTCCTATGTTTAAAATCGGAAGTGACGGATAACATAATATAGCCCTAAAAAAGCTATACCATTATAGTTAACTTTGTAAGTGATAACAACAATATTAACTCATAACGATATAGCTTATGAAACGTGTACAAAGTAACACATTAGATTTCAGTGGTCAAAATATTTATGTAGGAATTGATGTCCACCTGAAGAGTTGGTCGGTTGCAATTTTATCAGAGCATAGTGTTCTGAATCGATTCAGCCAAATTCCGGAACCGGAAGCATTGCACAAGTATCTTGTCAGCAATTATCCGGGCGCCAATTACTTCTCTGTGTATGAAGCCGGATTCTGCGGCTTTTGGATACACGAGAAGTTGATGGATTTAGGAATAACCAACATCGTGGTCAATCCAGCCGACGTTCCGACCATGAGTAAGGAAAAACTTCGTAAGACGGATGCCGTGGATTGTAAGAAGCTGGCTCGTGAATTACGTTCCGGTTCGCTGGTAGGAATATACGTTCCCAAGGCGGATGTCCTGGAAATGCGCTCTTTGATAAGGATGAGAAACCTGATTGTAAAAGACAGCACCCGTGCGAAGAACCGCATCAAGTCATTGCTTCGTTTTCATGGAGTGGATATACCCGAAGAGTTTACCCGATGCTCGATAGGATGTTGGTCAAAACGTTTCCTGACTTGGCTTCATTCTCTCGAACTCTCAACAGAGTATGGCAAGAAGACTTTGGAACTGCACTTGGAGCAGTTCGTGCGTTTGCGTAAGATGCTTCTTCAGGAAACACGTGCCATCCGTGAGATATCACGTAACGCACCTTTTGAGAGGCCGATACGTCTTCTGACTTCTGTTCCCGGAATAGGCGTTACTACAGCTGCTACCCTGATGGTTGAACTTGACGGTATAGTCCGTTTCAGGAATGAGGACCATCTGGCTTCTTTCATCGGTCTGGTACCCATGTGCCATTCGAGCGGTGAGAGTAACGGCACAGGGGATATAACGGTACGTCGCCATTTCATGCTCCGCTGCCTGTTGGTGGAAGCTGCATGGATTGCAATCCGTAAGGATCCTGCAATGACTGTAGCCTATACGGAATACCGTAAACGTATGAATCCCCAGAAGTCAATCATAAAGATTGCCAGACGGCTTGTAAACAGAATATATTATGTACTCAAACATGAAAAGGAATATATACCGTGTGTTGTCAAATGATACAGAATCCTATAAGGTAAAACAACTTTCTTTTGAGGAAAATACTATCATTACTTTGCGGCTTTGAAGTCCGCTTAAAAAAGTTTGTAATCCTCATTAATGGTTTGACTGATAAAGGAACTTGCAGCCCCTTGTGTGGTGTCTGCTGTGGAAAGTTTGTTTTACCATAGGATTATGGTTAGGTTTTCTTAGCCATATCAGACGATATCAGTAATACAAAAAGAGAGGCGTGTAACCGCCTCCCAAAGTAGCATTACTGCGTACCGTTAGGATGCTTATTGCTGGTAGGTTGCTCCTCAGCAGAGCCTACTTCCTCTTAACATCCTGACAAAAAGATATGAAACTAAAGTTAATTATTAATGAATTATCCAACTTTGTTTGGATTTTAAATGGAAAGAGAATAATGAAAAAGAAAACTTTTGCAATCTTGATAGTTGCAGTAGTTGCAACATTTGCAGGCTACAATGCTTATCAGTCGCAGAGAGCGGAAACGATGTCTGACTTATTGCTGGCTAATGTGGAAGCACTGGCCTCAAGAGAAGGTGGAACCCATTCATGTGAAGAAGTATGTCACTATTGCTCTGGCTGGAGGTGTACAAGAATTTATGGAGGAGTTACCTCCGTTTGTGAGCCATATAGAAAGAATTAAAATAGAACGAATGATGAGGGTGTGTCATAATGCCAAAATATAAGAATTTACCCCTGCTACAGCTATCTGTGGCAGGGGGAGTTTTTTCAAAAAGGGCATTTTGACACACCCTCATCTAAAAAAGCAAAAGAATGAAAAAGCAAGTCGTATTTTTGTTATTGGGTGCTTGTATGCTATTTTCTTGTTCGCAGAAAGATAGATATATGGATGCCCGTATTTTTGGTTTTAATGATTTTGAGGCTGAAATAGAATTGAAAGGAAATTTGTTGGAATTTGATGACTTGGTCATGAATCCGAGCGAATTGCAAGTTTATGACTCCATATTGGTTACATTGGAATATGGAGGAGAGAAGTTATGCAATGTGTATAATCTGAATACAAGAAAGAAAATAGGCGAACGTCTGGTAAGGGGACAAGGCCCGGATGAAATGTTGATGCCCTCGTTTATTGACAATGATGGAACATGTGTGCAGATAGTCGATATGGCAACCTCTGTAGTTTATAAATACGACTTGAGGGATTTTATTGAAAATGCAGAACCCCGTCCGACAACCAAGACAAAGTTGGAGGAGAATGTGAACTCCAGCATGCAAATACTTGGCGATAAACTGGTAGGCTATCCGTATTTTAAAGAGCATCAATTGTATGTTTTTGATGGGACGGGAAAAAAAGTTAATGAATTTGCCGGTTTCCCCGTTTCGACCATAGATTATTCTGACATGGAAAGGACGGATGCCTATTATATGGGATTTGCTTCCAATGGAACGGATAGGTTGGCCATTTGTTATTATATGACGGACTTGATTGATATATACAATGCTGCCGGAGTGTTGCAAAAGAGAATACATGGTCCGGAGCATTTCTTCTCTTATTTTAAAGAGGTGCATGATGCAAATGGAATTACTTCCCGGCAAGTGAAGGGAAAGAACCGGGATGCCTATTTTGCACCGGAAAGTGCAGGTGATAAATTATTTGTATTGTATAATGGAGGGTATGTAGATGAAAAGGATCATAGCTCGTTCTGCAAGAGATTGTTTTCTTTCTCGTGGGATGGTGTTCCGCAGACAATTTATATTCTGGATGCCCCTATATTTACTTTCTGTGTGGATAAAAAACGAAATAAAATTTATGGTGTGAGCAATCGGCCTGACAATCATATTGTGGAATATACTTATTGAAATGTCATTTTGATATCACCCGACAAAGTCTGACAATGAAGAAAAAAGAGTGTTTGTCAGACTTTGTCAGGCAGGAAATTTGCCGTTTCTGTATCTTTTTTAGATTTTTGCTTCCATCATTTGATAAAGAATAAAAGATTTGTGTGAATATAAATAAAAGGAATGGGTGATAAACTTGATTCTTGGAATATCCGGTTTCACCCATTCCATAACCCGCTAAAGAAAGGAGGTCACGGCAAAGGTAGCAGATAAATCGTGAATACGCAATATGCTTGCGTTTTCCGTTGAAAGGATAGATACGGAAAGAAATGAAAAACAGATTATTAAACTCATAAAAAAAGAAACATGAGTAAGAAAATTTTTGCAATTTTGATAGTTGCCGTAGTTGCAGTATTTGCAGGCTACAATGCCTATCAGTCGCAGAGAGCAGAAACGGTGTCTGACTTATTGCTGGCTAATGTGGAAGCACTGGCACGAGACGAAGCTAATAGTAATGGTAATAGCGGCCCAAGTGAATTGTATGATTGTCCTTTCTGGTTTACTGGTGACGGGATACATTGTAAATGCGAAAATACCGCTCCGTGTACAGCTGTCTTATGTAAATAATGAGATGGTAATATGATTTCTTAAGTTTCGTGGTTCTATGTTTGAATTTTTCAGATAAATAAAATCACGAAACTTAATTTGTATAATTAAAAAAAGGAAGAGAAATGTTTCGTAGCTTATGTTTAACGCTTGTTCTATCTATTATTCTTGTTGCTTGCAAAAATAAAGAAAAGGTGAATTTTGTTATTTCTGATGGGATGAAAGAAGTTTGTTCTGTTAATACTTTCTCTAAAACTCTTGATATGGGTGAATATGTAGATTCACTTTCATTTATATCTTTGGAGGACTCGAAAGAGGAAGCATTGCTGAAAGATATAAATAAATGTATAATAAAAAATGGGCGCATCTATGTGTTGGATTTTTTTGGTACAGAATCTGTAAAAGTTTTCGATTTGTCAGGAAGGTTTTTATTTATGGTTGGGAGTAAAGGAGGAGGACCTGGAGAGTTTTTCAGAACCTTTGATTTTGACGTAAATGATCATGGTATTTTTCTTTTGGACATTCGTAATAAAAAGATTATTGAATATAACTTAGATGGTTCTTTTCGAGAAGAATATAGTTATATTGGTAAATTTTCCGGGATAAACAGTTTTGTTGTAACTAATGAATCAACTTTTTTATTAGGAATGGATGGGAGTATCTATACTGAAGCAAAAGTCTTATTAGTTGATAAACAATATAATATAATTCACAAGATATTACCATTCCAAGAAACGGATACCAAGGGGCAGCTTAAAATTGGAAGTTTTAGAAGATGTGGAAATAATATAGTGTATCATTATCCAATATCTGACGAAATTTTTTTATTTGAACAGTCTGGTAAATTGGCAAATAGATATATACTCTCTCTGAATGACACGCCGATTCCTGATGATATTAGAATGGATTATAGGAATGTTGTTTCGGAAAGAAAATTTGGTGGATTTAATTATTTCCATGAGACCCCTTTCTTTAATGGTAGAATGTTTTTAGCAACGATGTTTTATGGCTCTAATAAAGCTTTGTTTTGTCTTGATATAAAAACAGGTAAGTATATGATTAAAAGCTATGAGGGAGTTTTGAATTTTTTTAGTAAGTTGACAATTAGAGACTTTAATTTCCCTGTTTTTATGGATGAAAATCAAATTGTTTGTGTATTGAACCTAATGATTTATGATAACGTGCAAGAAAAAGATGTTATACCTTCCTCTTTCTTAAAAAAAATGAATGAAGGTGGTACAGTATTACTTGTTTATCATTTGAAGAAAAAATAAGATGTGTTGTAGGTGTATATTATTTATATTGAGTTGCATCTTCTTTATGTCTTGCAGAAACAATCCCTTTTCAAAAGAAAAAGAAAGAATATCAGACATAGTGAGTAAAATGCAAGGAAAGTCTATTTCTTTTCCATTGGAGATGTTGAACAATGTTATAATGGATTCTTTATTATCTAAAGAGTTTAAATTGGTTGCCTATATAGATTCTGCAAAATGTATGGAATGTAACTTGGCTTTGGACGAGTGGTCGGTAAAGATTAGAGAAATGAGAAAAGTGAATGAGGAGGTTTCTTTTTTATTCATTATTAATAGTAATAATTATTCAGTAATAAAAAGCTTGTTGAATAAACATCGATTTGATTATCCGGTGTTTATAGATACTACAAATTCTTTTTATAATTTGAATAGTTTGAATAAAGACTCAAAGTTTCAGTTTTTTCTTTTAGATAGAGATAATAAGATAATACTTGTTGGGAATCCGATAAGAAATAATAGTATTTGGATGCTTTATAAGAAAGAATTGGGAAGAGCCAATAATACTCAGCCTGAAATGTCTTTAAGTTCTACTATGCTTGATTTGGGAGAATTTTCTTACAAAGTTCCTCAATTTCGTAGTTTTTTCCTACGAAATATAGGGAAAAAAACACTTGTTATAGATAGTACTTTGACTTCTTGTGATTGCACTACAGTTTCTTATGATGAAGAGACTGTACAACCTGGGCAGAAGTTAGAACTTAAGGTTTGCTATAAAGCTGAACAACGTGGCTATTTTGAAAGAATGATAACAGTATATTGTAATGTAAAAGAATCTCCGATAATATTATACGTTAGCGGGAATGCAAAATAGGAAAAAGCACTTATCTGAAGACGTATTAAAAAGATTGGAAAACATAAGAGAGAAAGATACTCCTTTGGTTATAAGAATAAGTTAACATGAAGCAAGTTTATATATCCATGCTGATATGGTTGGGGTGCTGTTTGGCTGCTTGCACAACAAGAGAGGAGCGCAGAGTGGAAGAAACATTGGTATTTGCCGGTGAGAATAGAGCAGAGCTGGAACAAGTCTTGGAATACTATAAACATGATGAACTGAAATTACGTGCCGCTCGCTTTCTTATTGCCAATATGAAAGAAAAGTTTGCTTACGTGCTGTCGGAAGCAGATAGTGTGAGGCAGGCTCTGAGGGACACATGGGCTGATAAGAAAGAGGTTGTACAGAAGTGGAAACGGATTTCGCGCGAAACACTGCCAAAGAGATATGACGCACAGATAATGACTGCCGATTATCTGATAGAGAATATTGATATTGCTTTTGAAACATGGCAAGAAGTTCCTTGGGGAAAATATTATTCTTTCGAAGATTTCTGTAAATATATACTTCCTTATCGTATTGCAGACGAACCGTTGGAACGGTGGAGGAAAGTGTACAAAGCTCGTTTTTTGCCACTGCTTGATTCAATCTACACAGGAACAGATGTGGTAGAGGCGGCGGCGAAGATAATGGAACATCCGATAGTTCGTACCGGATACAAATACTCTGCGGATTTCAATCTTCCTCATCATGGTGCGCTTTTCTTGTTGGAATGCAGGGTAGGTACATGTCATGAGTATTGTGACTTTGTGCTTTATTTATTGCGTGCACTGGGTATTCCTTCGGCTATAGATCAGTACAAATACTCGCCGGAGGTGAGGCATTCGCATGTATGGAATATGCTGAAAGATACTACAGGAGCGACAATTCCGATAGAATATAACAAAGCCGAGGTGAAACGTGATTGGAAAAACTGGAGGCGTAAGGGGAAAGTGTATCGCTCTTTTTTTGATCAGGCGGAAATACCTGCTTATGACGGTGACTTTTATTTATGCGATGTGACAGAGGAGTATTTCGGCAATAACAGTGTTAGTTTTCCGGTGCAGCGGAAAGGTGATGGATTTCTCGCCATGTATGCTTTTGAAGGCTGGATGCCGATAGCCCGCTACGCTGCTAAGGGGAAGTATGGGATTGTGCAGAACATAGAACCTGATGTTATCTATATGCCGGTGGGAAGAAACGGAGAGAGGTGGATTGAGAATGGTTATTGCTTTATGCCGGACGGAAAAGAAGTAAGGGTATTTGAACCTGACACTGTTTGTCGGCTGAAAGTCAGGCTTAACCGTAAATATCCGATAACGGTGCATCAGAAAAATCACCTTTATGGAATGAATGGCATGCGTTTGGAAGGATGCAATCGAAAAGATTTTGTAAATGCGGAGATATTGGCGGTGTTGAATGACAGTACGCTGGATTTGACACGATACATAAAGATGCATTCGGCGTCTGCATACAGGTATATCAGGATTTGTTCACCTTTGAAGAGACGTTTGGAAATTGCCGAAATGGAATTTTATACCGATACCCTCGGAATGGAAAAGGTGGATTTCAGAGTGGTGGAGGAAGCTGTTCCGGAAGCGAAAGGAACGCAGTTTGGAATAGAAAAAGCATGGGATAATGATAGGCTTTCTTTTTATCAATCGTATAAAAGCGAGGTGGAGTTGTTGTTTGATTTGGGGGCTTCTGTTAGGTTGGGAGGGATGAAGTTCACGCCACGCAATGATGATAATTTTGTGACAAAGGGTGAAGTGTATGAGTTGTTATACCAAAATGGAACAGAGGGATGGGTTTCTTTGGGACGGAAAATGGCTGATGATGACTTTGTGGAGTTTGACGGAGTGCCGGGGAATGCGGTATTGAGGTTACACAATTGTACGAAAGGAATAGAAGAGCAAATATTTTTGTGGGAAGGAGGAAAACAATATTTTCTGGGACATTTAAGATAAATAATACGGATTGAAAAGAAAAGCTGGCCGATAATATTGTGTACCAAAAAGAGAAGTACGATGAAGGAGCGAAAGCGATTATTTAAGAGACTGGACAGAATGGTAAACGTGTTGTTTTACTTGTGTATGCTTGCTGTGATACTGGTTGTGTTGCAGGTGTTTGTTGTTACCTCTTTCAAGATTCCTTCGGACTCCATGCAGCCTTCGTTGTGGCCGGGAGACTGCATTCTGGTGGATAAATGTTCGGGTGGCGCACGTTTGTTCAATATCTTTGATGCCGTGGATGGAAAGGAGGTGGAGATACACCGTGTGCCGGGATGGCGGAAGTTTAGACGGAACGATGTGCTGGTGTTTAACTTTCCTTATCGGCCGCAACGATGGGACAGCATTGCGTTTGATGTGATGAGGTATTACGTGAAGCGTTGTGTGGCCGTGCCGGGCGATACGCTGGAGATAAAGGGAGGGTATTACAAGATTTTCGGGCACGATGAGGCGGTGGGTTACCTGCCTGCCCAAAGAGAAATTGCACAATTGCCGGACAGTGGCGCAACGGGTGTGGAAATGAACACTTTTCCGTGGAACAAAAAAAAGGGGTGGACGGTGAAGGAGTTTGGGCCGTTGCCCGTTCCTGCCAAAGGGCAGGTGGTGAAGATGGATAGCTTGTCGTGGTTGCTGTACAGGCAATTGGTGGGGTGGGAGCAGAAAAGCCGGTTGCGGATAGATGAAGTCGGAAATGTGTCGTTGAACGACAGTGTGATACATGAATATCGCTTTTGTGAGAACTATTATTTCGTAGCGGGTGATAAGGCCGAGAATTCACAGGATTCCCGCTACTGGGGATTGTTGCCCGAACCTTTCATCGTGGGGCGCGCATGGATGGTGTGGAAATCGGTGGATGTGGATAGGGGTAAAGTGAGATGGCACAGGATATTTAAAGGAATAGAATGATGGCGGTGAGGAATATATTGACAGGAGTATCGGAAGGCATGGCTTGCGTGGTCTTATTGTCTTTGGTATGCGCCACTTCTTCCGGATTGCCCAATGCGGAAACCATAGGGCAGTGGGTTTGGTTTGACAAGGCAGCTTTAACGGCTGCATTTTGCTTTTTGGTGTCGTGGGCGTTTCGGACAAAGAGAGAGGGGTGTGATTTAGAAAACTGCATTTCTTGGGCATTGATTTTTGGGGGTGGAGTGGAGGCCGCATGGGGTGTGTGCCAGCTCTACGGTTTTGTTGTTTCCCGTCATTCTTTGTTTGCCTTGACCGGCTCTTTTTTCAATCCGGGTCCTTATTCGGGCTATCTGGCCATGGTGCTTCCGCTATGCCTGCATCAATGGATGGCAGGCTGTAAGAAAGAAAAAAAAACTGCGGAATGTGTGGTTTCGGGTGGTGTGGGGCTGCTGATCGTTTGTGCGCTTCCGGCAGGCATGAGCCGCTCTGCCTGGCTGGCGGCAGGAGTTTCTTGCTTGTGGGTGTATGGCTTGCATAAAGATTGGAAAGATAGGCTATGCGCTTATTGGCGATGGCACAAAGGGCAGATGGCAATGACGGCGACCGGTGGATTGTGTGTCTTGGTATTGGCCGGTGGCTTGTTGTTCGCTTTGAAGCCCGACTCGGCACGCGGACGGCTGTTTATGTGGAGGATGACTTGCATGGCCATTGCAGAGAAGCCGTTGACGGGACATGGCGTGGGACTTTTTGCTGCGGCATACGGTAATGCGCAGGAAGCGTATTTTGCAGCGGGTGATTATGAAGAGTGGGAGGAACGTGTGGCGGGAAGTCCCGAATATGCTTTCAATGAATATCTGCAAATGGCAGTGGAGTTGGGCATTCCATTGGCTTTGTGCCTACTGGGCATTGTCGTGCTCTGTCTTTGCGTGGGGATGCGGAAAGGGCGTTATGGCATCTGCGGAGCTATTCTCTCTTTGATAGTCTTTTCCTTTTCTTCTTATCCGCTACAACTGCCGGTGTTCATTGTGACATCGGTGGCATTGCTTGCGGCTTGTGTTTCGGACAGTAATCGTTGGCAATGGCTGATATTGGCAATAGTGGTGGCGGGAGTTGCCGGTTTTCGTCTGAAGAACGATTTACGAGTGGAGCAGGCTTGCCGCGAATGGATGAATGCAAAGGTGTTGTATAATGCTGGTGCCAGCCAAGTGGTGGAGAAAGATTATGAACGCCTATATCCTTTGCTGAAAGAGCGTGCTGCATTTTTATTTGAATATGGACATGTGTTGCATAAGGCACAAAAGTTTGAAGCCTCCAACCTCATTCTGAAAGAGGCTTTACAGCGGAGCAATGACCCTATGATACTGAATATTATAGGTAAGAACTACCAGCAAACAGGCGGCTATCGGACTGCGGAAAAATGGTTCATCCGTTCTATACATCGCCTGCCGGGACGTATTTACCCTTACTATTTGTTGGCTAAGCTTTATGCGGAGCCGGATTTCAGGCAGCCGGAAAAGTTTAAAAAGATGAAACAGATTGTGTTGACGAAGGAACCGAAAGTGCATTCCACCGCCATACGCCAAATGAGAGAGGAAATGAGAAAAAAGGAATAAACGGGCTATGGAGGAATAAAAAGAGGGAAAGGTTGAAAAGGAGCCGGATAAAGAAACTTTTTGAAGGAAATTAAACAGGCTCTCAATTTAATTAGTAATTTAGTGACATTATTTACTTGAATAATAGAGTGTGAACATGAAAGCACAGAGTCATAGATACCTGCTCTGCATGGCGGTCGGCCTGCTAACGGCCTGCTCCGGAGGTAAGAAAGAAAATGCTGCCGAAGCGGGGGTGGCGACCGTATTGCCGGATAATAAGAACGAAGTGACCGTACAAATCTTGAAACGGGAGGTCTTTGACCATGAATTGGTGAGCAACGGAAAGGTGAGTGCCGAAGCGATGGCCGATTTGAGGTTTGAAACGGCGGGAGTGGTGGCGCATATCTACGTGAAGAACGGCGACCGTGTGGTGAAAGGCCAAAAGTTGGCAGAACTGGATAAGTTTCGTTTGAAGAATAAGAAAGCACAAGCTGCGGAGACTTTGGAAAAAGCGAAGCTTGAGTTGCAGGATGTGCTGATCGGGCAGGGATATCCGGTGGACAGCAAGGAGAATATACCCGCCGACATCATGAAGTTGGCCCGTGTGAAGAGTGGTTATGATCAGGCTTTCTTTCAATACGAACTTGCGGAATACGAAGAGGAGCATGCTATGCTGACTGCCCCTTTCGATGGAGTAGTGGCGAATCTTTTTTCCAAGCCTTTCAATGAAACCGATGCATCGAAAGCTTTTTGCTCCATTATCGGTACTCAGGGAATGGAAGTGGATTTTACGGTTTTGGAGAGCGAACTACCGTTGATAAAGAGTGGTGACAGGGTGATTGTAACTCCTTATTCGGAACCCGGTGCCGTGCAAGAGGGTCGAATCGCGCAGATCAATCCTTTGGTAGACGAGAAGGGGATGGTAAAGGTGAAAGCGGCGGTAAGCGATAAAGGAAAATTGTTCAGTGGCATGAATGTCAGGGTACATGTGCACCGCTCGTTGGGCAAGCAGCTTGTGATACCCAAAAGTGCCGTGGTGTTGCGTTCGGGCAAACAGGTGGTGTTCACCTTGAAAGATGGGAGGGCACAATGGAACTATGTGCAGACCGGATTGGAAAACACAAAAAGCTATACGGTGACGGCGGATGCCTTGCAGGAAGGCGATACGGTGATTGTGACGGGAAATGTGAATCTGGCGCATGAAGCACTGGTTTCAGTCGTAGGAATGGGAAACTGAAAACGGGAGATTGATGGTTAAATTTTTGATACAACGGCCTATTGCCGTGCTGATGGCATTCACGGCATGCTTCATCGTCGGGATGGTGACTTATTTCACTTTGCCGGTATCTTTGTTGCCCGATATTGCCATCCCGGAGATCACCGTACAGGTGTCGGCGCAAAACACTTCGGCGCGTGAACTGGAAAATACCGTGGTGAAACCTTTGCGTCAGCAGCTCATTCAGGTGGCTAAGCTGAAAGATATGAACAGCGAGACGCGCGATGGGGCGGGGATCATTCGCCTGAACTTTGATTATGGAACCAATACCGACCTTGCTTTCATCGAGGTGAACGAAAAGATTGATGCCGCCATGAACTATCTGCCCAAGGATACCGACCGTCCGAAAGTGATAAAGGCGAGTGCTACGGATATTCCGGTGTTCTACCTTAATCTGACGCTAAAGAATGACAGTGCATACGGCAAGACGGATGAACGTGCTTTCCTTGATTTGTGCGAGTTTGCCGAGAATGTGATAAAACGCCGTATCGAGCAACTGACCGAGGTGGCGATGGTGGATGTAACCGGTCTGCAGCAACGTCGGTTGCAGATTACACCTGACCCTGATAAACTGGCCGTACTGGGACTTTCCATAGAAGAACTGGAGAAGACATTGGCTCAGAACAATGTGGAGCCGGGAAGTATGACCGTGCGCGACGGTTATTATGAGTATAACATTAAATTTTCCACCTTGTTGCGGACGGAAGAGGATGTAAGAAACATTCTGCTGCGCAAGGAGGGACGCATCATCCGTCTGGGTGATTTTTGCCGTGTGGACATTGTGCCTGTCGAGGAAACGGGAGTTTCGATGAGCAATGGCAAACGTGCCGTTACTTTGGCCGTCATCAAGCAGGCGGACGAGAACATGGATGATATGAAGCTTGCCATAGACCGCACAATGGAATATTTCAAGGCGGTATATCCGGAGATTGAATTCAGTGTCAGCCGCGATCAGACGGAATTGCTGGATTATACCATCTCCAACCTGCAACAGAATCTTTCGTTGGGTTTCCTGTTTATCTGCATCGTGGCTGTGCTCTTTCTGGGGGATGTGAAGTCTCCTTTCATCATCGGATTGAGCATGGTGGTATCTATCGTGATCTGTTTCTTGTTCTTCTATCTGTTCAAGATGTCGCTCAATATCATCTCCCTCTCCGGGCTGATTCTGGCGTTGGGCATGATGATTGACAGCAGCATTATCGTGACGGAGAATATTTCGCAGTATCGCGAGCGGGGATATTCGTTGAGGCGGGCTTGCGTAGCGGGCACGAGCGAGGTGATTACGCCGATGCTGAGTTCGTCGCTGACTACCGTTGCCGTGTTTCTGCCATTGATATTTATGAGCGGCATTGCCGGGGCACTTTTTTATGACCAAGCGTTTGCCGTCACTGTGGGGCTGTCGGTTTCTTACTTCACGGGTATCATGCTGCTGCCGGTGCTCTACATGCTAGTTTATCGTGTGGGGATACGCGGCAGGTCGTGGTTGCCCCGCGTCCGCATCAAGAATCCGTTGAAAGAACATACACTCGACCGTTTTTATGATGCAGGCATCGATTGGGTCTTTTCTCATAAGGCGGTGTGCATCGCTTTTTGTGTGATATCCGTTCCGCTTTGTGTCTTCTGGTTTTATTTCATTGACAAAGAACGAATGCCCGAGATAGACCAAAACGAATTGATAGCCCGTGTGGAGTGGAATGAAAATATACATGTGGACGAAAACAGGCATCGGGTAGATGCGCTATTCAAGTTGTTAGCGGATGAAACAGTGGAACAGACGGCGGCCGTCGGGCAACAAGATTATCTGTTGAACCGAGAGCAGGCTCTCTCGTCGTCGGAAGCGGAATTGTATTTCAAGACTGCCGGGCCGGAAAAGATTGCTCCTTTGCAGAAGAGAGTTTTCGGGTGGGTGAAGCGGGAATATCCGTTGGCCATAGTATCTTTTTCACCACCTGAAACCGTATTCGAGAAGCTTTTCGTGACCGGAGAGGCTGATGTGGTGGCGGAACTTTATCCCCGTAGCAAGGAGAAGATGCCGGTGGCGGATGAATTGCGCGGATTGGAACAGCGATTTGCCGAAGTGACAGGGATGGCGTCTACAGGTATTGCTTTTGAGAATCAATTGAACATCAGCATACAGCAAGAAAAACTCTTGCTGTATAATGTTTCGTATGATGAACTTTATCGTGAATTGAAGACTGCATTCAAGGAAAATAGTGTGGCGGTGTTACATTCTTTCAGGCAATATTTGCCCATCGGTATTGTAGGGGAGGAACAGACTGTAAATGATGTGTTGCGCCGGACATTGATACAGACCCGTACGGATGCTAAGGGGGAGAAAGAGTATGTCCCGCTGCGTGAGTTGATACAGATGACGCCGGCGGAGGACTTGAAGACGATAACATCGGGGCGCAACGGCGAATACATTCCGTTCCGTTTCTATGAAGTGGCCGATGCCACACCATTGATGGAGAGTGTGAAGCAGGAGGCAGATGCTACGGGAGATTGGGATACGGCTTTTTCAGGAAGCTTCTTCTCAAACCGGAAGATGCTGAATGAATTGGTCGTGATTCTTTTCATTTCTATTTTGTTGATGTACTTTATTCTTGCCGCCCAGTTCGAGAGCTTTGTACAACCGCTTATCGTTTTGCTCGAAATACCGGTGGATGTGGCTTTCGCATTGTTGCTGTTGTGGGCGTGCGGACATACGCTGAACCTGATGTCTGCCATCGGACTGATTGTGACGTGCGGTATCATCATCAACGACTCCATCCTGAAGATAGATGCCGTCAATGAATTGAGAAAGACGGGAATGCCTTTGCTGGAGGCCATTCACGAAGCCGGCCGAAGGAGGCTTCGCCCTATTATCATGACCTCGCTGACCACCATATTTGCCATGGTGCCGTTACTGTTTTCATTCGATATGGGTTCGGAGTTGCAGAAACCGCTTTCCATAGCGATGATTGGAACCATGTTGATCGGAACGCTGGTGAGTTTATTCATTATCCCGTTGATATATTGGTTTATCCAAAGAGAGAAGAGTATTTTAGACAAGAAGATTTGATAATTATCGAGATGAAAAAAAAGATTCTTACTTTGCTGTTTGCAATAGGAGCATTGGCAGTGGCTGCTCAGGAGCGGATAACGCTTGATTTGCAGCAGGCCATTGCACTGGCAAACGACAGTTCGCTGGAGGCTTTTCGTACTAAAAACATGTATCTGGCCGGTTATTGGGAATATCGCACATACAAGGCAAATCGGCTTCCAAGTCTGACATTGAACATGACACCGGCGCAATACAACCGTGACATTACCAAGCGATACGATTCGGAGCAAAACCTTGATATCTACCGCAGTCAGCAATCTTTCCAAGCTTACGGCAATCTTGCCATCAGACAGAATTTAGACTTGACGGGAGGTACTTTCTATTTAGATACGGAGTTAGGTTATATGCGTAGCTTCGGCAGCAATAAGTATACTCAGTTTACCAGTGTGCCGATACGTTTAGGCTATTCTCAAAGTTTGGTAGGCTATAATCCTTTTCGCTGGGAGCGCAAAATAGAACCTTTGAAGTATGAAAAGGTAAAGAAGGAGTATCTCTATAATACCGAACAGGTGTCCGAGCAAGTCACCACTCACTTCTTTGCCCTTGCCATGGCACAGGCTGAATATGACTTGGCGAAAGAGAACGCCGTGTCTACCGATACTCTTTATCGC
The DNA here is from genome assembly GCF_002998535.1 of Prevotella heparinolytica. Classification (NCBI taxonomy): domain Bacteria; kingdom Pseudomonadati; phylum Bacteroidota; class Bacteroidia; order Bacteroidales; family Prevotellaceae; genus Prevotella; species Prevotella heparinolytica. The sequence continues at coordinate 2,938,230 of NZ_CP027234.1, forward strand.
ATCGGAATGCAACGCCTGAAGATTGCCGCCATCAGCCGTGCAGATTTGTTGACGCTGAAACTCGATGTGGTGAATGCACGCAATACGTTGCAGAACGCTACCAGTGCATTGAAACGTGCCATGTTCTCTTTAGCTTCTTTTCTGAATATGGAAAAAAACACGAATATCAGAGTGATGCTTCCAAGTCGTCCGCAATCATTAACCATATCGGTGGATGAAGCTTTGCAGGCTGCTCAGGTCAATAATCCTAAATTCTTGGAACTTCGCCAGAGCATATTGGAAGCCGAACAGAGCGTGGATAAGGCAAAAAAAGAATCTCGGTTCAATGCCGGTATCAATGCCAGTGTCGGTTTTAACCAAGTGGCTGAAAAAATAGGGGAAGCATACAAGCGTCCCATGCAGCAGGAAATGGTGTCGGTCAGTGTGTCCATTCCATTGGTGGATTGGGGAGTGAGGAAAGGGAAATACAACATGGCGAAGAACAACCTGAATGTGGTAAAAACTTCCGCCCGGCAAAGTGAAGTCAGCATTGAAGAGGAGGTGATTATGACAGTGAGCGATTTCAATATACAGCAGGAATTGGTGGCAAGTGCCGAAGAGGCGCTCGACCTTGCCATTCTTGCATACAATGAGACCCGTCAGCGTTTTATCATAGGCAAGGCGGACATCAACAGTCTGACCCTTTCGCTGAACCGCCAGCAGGAGGCACAGCGAAACTATATCTCTGCCTTACAGAATTACTGGCTGAATTATTATAAAATACGTAAGTTGACTTTGCACGATTTTGCATCGGGTTTTTCACTTTCCGAAAAATTCGATTATCGCCAATCGTCAGCCACTGACCGTTAATCATTCATTGCTCATGAAATCCGCATCTTCTTTCACCGTTATCGTTGCCTTTGTCTGCCTTGCTTTGGTGGGTATGGCATTGGTGCCGTTGCTTCCCGTCAAGCTGAATCCGTCCCGCAGTCTGCCTGGGTTTACCGTGGGGTTCGGCATGCCGGGCGCTTCGTCGAGGGTGGTGGAGATGGAGGTTACCGGTAAGCTGGAATCCATGCTGGCACGTATTCGGGGGGTGAAGAACCTGAATTCTGTTTCGGGTAATGGTTTCGGTAGGATTACCGTGGAACTAGACAAGCATGCCGATGTAGATGTAGTGCGCTTTGAAGCTTCCACCGTCATCCGGCAAACATGGCCGCAATTGCCTTCCGGGACTAGCTATCCGGTTATCCGGATGAAAGTTCCTGACGAAAACGCTTCGCGTCCGTTCATGTCTTATACTCTGAATGCCCCTTCCGCTCCGATTTTGATACAGCAGTACGCTGAAGAGCATATCAAACCGCGGCTGGCGCGTCTTTCGGGTATTTATAAGGTGGAAATCAGCGGTGCCACTTCCATGGAGTGGAGGTTGGAGTACGATAGCGAACAATTGCGTATATTGGGAGTGACGTTGTCGGATATAAGGGAGGCTGTGCGGCGCCATTACCGGAAAGAGTTTCTGGGTACGCATAATGTAGATACCGGTAAAGACGGCGAGCAATGGATACGGTTGGTGCTTGTGCCTGAGGGAGATACTACGGACTTTGACCCTACTGTCATTGCCGTGACTGCTGCCGATGGGAAGTTGTTTCACTTGGACGAATTGGTCTCGGTTGTGCGTATGGAGGAAGAACCGCAGAGTTATTACCGCATCAATGGTTTGAACTCTATCTATCTTTCCATCACGGCAGAAGAGACTGCCAATCAGTTGCAGTTGAGCCGTGCGGTTATGAATGAGATGGAAGATATTTGTCGGGCGCTTCCTGCCGGTTATGAAGTGCATGCCAATTATGACGCCACCGAGTACATACGTGAGGAATTGGATAAAATTTACTTCCGTACCGGGTTGACGGTTCTGATTCTGCTTGTTTTTGTATGGCTCATTACACGCAGGTTGAAATATCTTTTTCTGATTGTGACCGCTCTGGTTGTGAACATAGCGGTAGCACTTATATTCTATTATTTTTTCGGGTTGGAGATGCAACTTTATTCGCTGGCGGGTATTACTGTTTCGCTTAATCTGGTGATAGACAGTACGATTGTGATGGCAGAACACATACTGCATAGGCGTAATCTGAAAGCTTTTATGTCGGTGCTGGCTGCCGCGCTCACCACGATGGGGGCATTGGTCATTATTTTCTTTCTTGATGAAAAGATACGGCTTAATTTGCAGGATTTTGCCGCAGTGGTGATCATCAATCTGGCTGTATCTCTGATGGTAGCGTTGTTTTTCGTTCCGGCAATGATTGAAAAAATAGGGTTGAGAAGTGGAAAAAAGAAAGTGAAAAGTAGAAAGTTGAGAATGAGAAAAAAAGTTTTTCGTTTTTCCTTTTCCTCTTTTCGCTTTTCAGTGTACTTTGCCCGTTGCTATGCTGTCTTGATTCGTTTTCTCTGTCGTTGGCGTTGGGCGGTATGCACGTTTTTAATTCTTGGTTTTGGCTTGCCGGTCTTTTTGCTACCCGAGAAACTGGAAGGAGAGGGGAAATGGAAAGAGACATATAATAAAACGTTCGGCTCTACTATATACAAAGAGTCGGTGAAACCTGTTGTCGACAAGGTCTTGGGCGGCAGTTTGCGCCTATTTGTGCAAAAAGTGTATGAGGGTAGTTATTTCACTCGTAACGAAGAAACCGTTCTGCATGCCAACGCTAATTTACCTAATGGAAGTACACTGGAACAGATGAATACATTGATGAAACGAATGGAAACCTATCTTAGCGGCTTTAAGGAAATCAAGCAATTCCACACGTCCATATATAGTCCCCGGCGTGCCGGTATACAGGTTTACTTCAAAAAAGAGTTCCAGAATACGGGATTTCCTTATACGTTGAAAGCAAATATGATAAGCAAGGCGTTGCAGCTTGGAGGTGGCAGTTGGGGTATTTATGGGTTGCAGGATCAGGGCTTCAGCAACGATGTGCGTGAAAGCGCAGGTTCTTATCGCATCAAAATGTACGGTTATAATTACGATGAACTTTATCATTGGGCTGAGGAACTGAAAGCTAAACTGTTGACACACCGTCGCATCAAAGAGGTGCTCATCAGTTCGGAATTTTCATGGTGGAAAGACGATTATCAGGAGTTTTATTTCAAACTGAATAAAGAACGTATGGCACAAGAGGGTATCGATGCACAAACCCTTTTTGCTGCTGTACGTCCCATCTTCGGCAAGAATATGGAGATTGGTTCGGTGATAACGGAGCAAGGGGCGGAGAAAATAAAGCTTTCTTCCCGTCAATCGGGAGAATATGATATCTGGGCGATGCGGTTTTTTCCTAATGGTGTAGGGGGCGGCAAGTATTACAAACTTTCCGAATTGGCCACGGTGGAGAAAGGGCAGATGCCGCAGGAGATTGCCAAGGAGAACCAGCAATATCGCCTTTGCCTGCAATATGAATACATTGGCTCGGGAGAGATGGGTAACAAGGTGCAAAAGCGTGATTTGGAGGAATTCAACAAACTCCTTCCGATGGGCTATACGGTGGAGTCGGACAACAATCGATGGATGTGGGATCGGAAAGACAACAAGCAATACCTGCTTTTGTTGGTAGTGATAGCAATCATATTTTTGACAACGAGTGTCTTGTTCAATTCGCTGAAGCAGCCGCTTGCCATTATTTTCGTGATTCCCGTTTCTTATATAGGAGTGTTCCTTACGTTTTATTGGTTTCGGTTGAATTTCGATCAGGGAGGTTTTGCCTCTTTCGTTTTGTTATGCGGCATCACGGTAAATGCCAGCATCTATATATTAAATGAATACAACAGCATCCGCCGTCGTTTTCCACGTCTTTCTTCCCTTCGTGCCTATACCAAGGCATGGAATGTGAAAGCCATCCCCATTTTCCTCACGGTAGTCTCCACCATTCTGGGCTTCATTCCTTTTATGATAGGCATCGATAAAGAAGCGTTTTGGTTTCCGTTGGCGGCAGGCACTATCGGGGGGCTGGTAATGTCCGTTATCGGCATCTTCTTGTTTTTACCGGTTTTTGTGTTGAAGAAGAAAGATTTCCATTAACTTTGCACGTCTTATGGAAGTGGAGGCGTGTGTGATTTTTCGCTTTCATGAAACCCGATAAAAATATGATGATTTCTCCTCCTGCTTTGGGCTTGCGCTGCGAACCGATAGACGTGGTGCGCATCGGTTTGATTGGTTTGGGACAACGCGGTCTGCAAACCTTGCGTCGTTATACTTTTGTGGAAGGGGCGGAGATACGCTGCCTTGCCAATTTGGACGACTCTTCTTTCGGGGAAGCCAATGCGTTGTTACGAACGAGCGGGCGTTCCGAGGCTTTGTGTTTTTATGGGGAGACGGCTTGGCAAGAGATGTGCCGCCGCGATGATCTTGATTTGATTTATATCTGCACCGATTGGAGCAGTCATGCCCGGATGGCGGTGGAGGCAATGCGTTGTGGAAAGCATGTAGCCGTTGAAGTGCCGGTCGCCACCACGGTGGAAGAGTGCTTTGAACTGGTGCGTACTGCCGAAGCAACCCGCCGGCACTGTTTCATGACGGAAAACTGTTGTTACGACTGGTTTTCGCTTGCCGCATTGGAGCTTCGCGATGCCGGATTTTTCGGCACGATTACGCATTGCGAGGGAGCCTATATCCACGATTGGAGGAATCGTTTCTCGGAGGGAAGTCACGGTGCGCAGACTTGGTACAAAACGAGCTGTTGGCATGGAGGTAACCCATATCCCACGCATGGTATAGGGCCGATAGCACAGTTGTTGGGTATTCACCGCGGTGACAGGTTCAGCCATTTGGTCTCGGTCACGGGACAAGCTGTGGGTGCGGAAAGCCTCTTGGGGCATGGCAACACGACGCTGCTCACCACCGAGCGTGGAGTGACTGTACTCTTGCAGTTCGATGGCACTACCCCTCGTCCCTATTCACGTATTCAGGCTGTATGCGGTACGGAAGGCTTTGCCCGAAAATATCCCCTTGCGCAGGTGCAGCACGAGAGCGATTTGTTCGAGGGGGAAGTCGCGGAGGCTTTCTTGCGCAAATACATGCGCGGCCCTGCTGCCGACTTATGGCGTGAGGGGAGTGAGCGCGGTGTGCCCAACGAGATGAACTATGCCATGGATTGCCGGCTGATATACTGCTTGCGCCATGGGTTGCCCCTCGACATCGATGTTTATGATGCAGCAGAATGGTCGTGTCTGGCTGAACTGACGCAAATATCAGCCCGGCGTGGTGGAGAGCGCGTCGATATTCCCGACTTCCTGAATCTTCACTTTTGAATCTACGCAAGCTGACGGAAGGTGAGGTCGCTTGCTTCAGTAGTATATTCGTTACTTGGCAGCTTATCCGCATTGTGACATTTTTACATTTTTGTTCTAGAATTACCTGATTGTATTATATGAAGTGGCTTTCAAAATGATATGTGTCAGGCGCCCGGTCGCAATATTTTGCCGATGCAAAATGAGTAATAGAACATTTGCGAAACAGAAATATTACCGTTATATTTGCGAAAACCAACTTAATATGATTATGAGTACAATCTTACAGCTTGCTCCACAGAACGTGTGGAAGCATTTTTATTCGCTGACACGCATCCCCCGTCCGTCAGGACACATGGAAAAGATTACCGAATTTCTGATAAGCTTCGGCAAAGGGTTGGGTCTGGAATCCTTTGTCGACGAGGTGGGCAATGTCATTATTCGCAAGCCCGCCACTCCGGGTATGGAGAATCGCAAGGGCGTCATTCTGCAAGCACACATGGATATGGTGCCGCAAAAGAATAACGATACTGTTCATGATTTTACGAAAGACCCTATCGAAACCTATATCGACGGTGATTGGGTGAAGGCCAAAGGTACTACGCTGGGAGCCGACAACGGTTTGGGCGTGGCTGCCGCCATGGCGGTGCTCGAAGCCGATGACTTGAAACATGGTCCGCTGGAAGTGCTGATTACGAAAGACGAGGAGACGGGTATGTATGGTGCTTTCGGTCTGAAACCGGGTACATTGAAAGGCGAAATCCTGCTGAACCTCGACTCGGAAGACGAAGGCGAGTTGTACATAGGTTGTGCCGGCGGTATCGACATCACCGCTTCGTTGGAATATAAAGAAGAAGCTTCCATTGAAGGTTTCGTAGCCCGTAAGATAACGTTGAAAGGATTGCGTGGAGGTCACTCCGGGCTGGAAATCAATCAGGGACGCGGTAACGCCAATAAACTGTTGGCCCGCATCGTGCACGACTTGTTGATTGAATTTGATTGCCGGCTGGCAAGCTTCGAAGGAGGCAACATGCGCAATGCCATTCCGCGCGAGGCGCATGCCGTGCTGACTTTTACCCCCGAAGACATAGACGGACTGGAAGAGTATATCAAGGAATATGAAGAGCAGCTCAATGCAGAATATACACCCATAGAGAGTGGCATCATACTGAAGATAGAAGAAATGGAGATGCCTGCCGCAATCGTCCCCGAAGAGATTCAGGACAACATGCTCAATGTGTTGATGGCTTGTCAGAACGGGGTGATGCGTATGATTCCTACGGTGCCCGACACAGTGGAGACTTCTTCCAATCTGGCTATCGTACTCATTGGCGGAGGAAAAGCCGAGGTACGCATTCTGGCACGCAGCTCGTGCGACACGATGAAAGATTTTTTGGCGGACAGCCTGACGGCTTGTTTCTCCATGGCAGGCATGAAGGTGGTGCTGAGTGGCGGGTATTCCGGATGGCAGCCCAATGTGGATTCTCCTATTCTGCATGCCATGAAGCTATCTTACAAGCAGCAATTCGGAGTGGAACCGGCAGTGAAAGTGATTCATGCAGGACTGGAATGCGGCATCATAGGTGCCAACTGTCCGGGACTGGATATGATTTCTTTTGGACCCACTTTGCGTTCGCCTCACTCTCCCGACGAGCGTGTCTATATTCCTACGGTCGCAAAATTCTATGATTTCTTGGTGGCTACTTTGGCGCAGACACCGGAGAAGTAAAAAGGAAGTTAGAAAACGAGAGGGTGTGTCAAAATAGACACATCCTCTTTTTTTGTTTTTTCGCGTCTTCCCTGCTCGATTTCCCTTATGCCGCAATCAACTCTGTTTTTCTTCCATGACGGCCTCCATTGGGCCGGAAAAGGCGTATCAGGACACAAATCAAGGCTGTAAATGCGTCTGACAGCCCCGATATCCCCCCCTTGAGCATCTTTGCGCACATTTTCTTGATGTTGAAGGCCATGGCGAAGAAGGCAAAGTCCATCAAAACCTTGTCTTTTCCAAAGTGCCGGAAGCGTCGGTATGCCATATCGAACTTCATCTGTCCGAAGACGGCTTCAGGTTCAATGCACCGCCGTCCCCTGTGCCTGATGCCTTCCCGGGAAGTGAGCCTTTCCCGTGCCTTTCCCTTGTATTCGTTCAGCCTGTGGTTGACCTCCATGATGCGTCTGTCCGTCCTTGCCCCGTAGCATCTGCATCTGAGCGGGCATCCTTTGCAGTTCTGCGCCCGGTAGCGTGCGCTTTCGGTGAGGTATCCGCCTGCGGTCTTTCCACGGGTTGTCCCGACGCGCTCCATGTGCTGCCCCATGGGACAGACGTAATAATCCTCCTCCTTATTATAGTACAGGCTGTCCTGATGGAACGGGGCCGGTGTATAATGTGGACGCTGTTCCATGTGGAAACGGTTGTACTTGACGTATGCCTCCACGCCGGCATCCTCCATGAAACGGTAGTTCTCCTCCGAGCCGTACCCCGAGTCGGCAACGGCGGTGGAAGGATGACGGTGATAGCGCCGGAAGAAAGAATCCATAAAGGGGATAAACGTGAGCGTGTCGGTGGGATTGGGAAACAGGGCAAAGTCGGTGATGAACTGGTTCTCCGTCGCTATCTGGAGATTATAGCCGGGCTTGGTCTGCCCGTTGTTCATGGCATCCTCTTTCATGTGCATGAACGTGGCGTCAGGGTCTGTCTTGGACATGGAATTGCGACTGCCAATCTGTTCAAGACGGCTGTCATACTCCTGCAGTTTCTCACGGTACTTATCCAGTTCCTTTATCTGTTTCTCCTTTTTCTTGCACTGTGCTTTCTCTTCTTTGGTGGTAGCGGCAGGGGGCGTGGCAAGGGCTTCTCTAAGTTCGGCAGACAGTTCGCTCAATGTTGCGGGCGTGAACTCCACATGCTCTTTCTCCGAGGATTTCTCTTGCGCAATGGTATCATCGACCTGCTGCAGGAGGATGCGTATCTTCTCTATCAGTTTAGTGCGATTCTTTTCTATTGTCCTGCGCCATACAAAAGTGTATTTGTTGGCTTTTGACTCTATCTTCGTACCATCGATATATTCCACATCGAGCGTTACAAAGCCACGCTCCGCGAGCAGAAGAACCAACCGGGTAAATACATTGTTGAGTTCGTCCTTGACACGATTACGGAATCGGTTGATAGTAATAAAATCAGGTTTCTCATATCCTGCAAGCCAAATGAAGTGTATGTCACGCAGGAGCAATTGCTCTATCTTGCGGCAAGAATAGATATTATTCATATAGGCATAGAGGATAACCTTGAGCATTATCTTCGGGTGGTATGGACTACGACCGCTTTCCTTGTAGAGCTTGCGGAAATTATCCAAATTAAGACCGTCAACAATGGCGTTGACCATGCGGACAGGGTCGTTCTCCGCAATATTTTCATCAAGCCGTTGTGGAAAAAGCACCGTTTGGTTGCAAGTGTAAGGGCGAAAGTGTAACTTTGACATAACGTAATTTTGTATGCCTAAAGTTACAAAAACTTTAGGAAATAGCAAAGCCCTGGCTTGAGAAAGTCGGGGCTTTGTGCAAAAAAAGAGGATGTGTCTATTTTGACACACCCTCTTTTCCGGTTCTGACTCATTCTCTTTTTTTAGAGGAGGTCAGTATGAGCCAGTCCGGAAAAAGATACATTTTGTGGTGTTATCGGTAACAAACAGAAACTATCCATTACCTTTTTAATCTGTACATTCGTATAGAATTTAGTAACTCAAAATAGACTACGAGAAAGAGACATTTGTTAGTTGCAGCGCAGCAGTTGTTCAAGTGACGGTTTCTTTGTTTTTGCGGCCATACTTCTTGTTTGAGCTTGTTACTTTTTGATATGCATCAAGAAATATGTTGTAAAACATGTTTTTTTCTGCGTTTTCTATTTGTAGATATCCAAAAAGATTCTACTTTTGTGTTGTAAAACATGTTTCTCTACAAATTATATAGGATAACAAGAAAGGTTTAGTAGGAATAACAGATAGTTAAAGAAAGTTTTCAGGTATTAGTTTAATTTTTTAAGGTTATGAAAAAAGTAATGAGTACACTTAAGCGCATTCTTGCCGAAGTGGGCCGGAATGAAATGTTGATGATGGGCTATACCATCAATAAATAAGAGGAGAAACCTCTTGTTCCGGGATATGGAAAGAATCCAAAAACAGGTATTAATTGAGAAATGGTTTTGAGATTCATCAATATGGAATCAGAACTGTTTCCGAAACTCTTAGAATTATGGCAAAAAAGGTTGTTAACTCAGTAAAGCATGTCCTTGCCGTGGCCGGTAAGAACTGGATGGAGGCTATGCGCTATTATAGTCTTCAGATGTAAGCATATCATCATGTGTGTTTATTATAAGATGGGGGTGCACTTCACAAAAGTGCATCCCTTTTTTATTCAGGAGATTGGTTTATAAACAGTCTTGCCATGAATGTTCTTTCAGTAATGAAGCCTATGGGTTTCTTTGGCAACAGGCTCACCTTGCCCCTGATAAGAGAAGAGGCAGTATGGACTGCTGTCCGATGCAGGGCGTGCTGCAATCATGCGGAGGTGGGTCTATAGAGTGAAGTTGTTCTACATAGATAGAAAAGCTGTTTGATGAACGTGATAAAGATGTGCGATACACGGAACGTTTTCTGTTCGCAAGGCGCGAACAGAAAAACGCAGTGTGCGGACAAACGAACGCACGGTGCGAACAAATATCCGCAATGCGGGAACAAAGAATTTCGAGCAGGCATCGTTGTCTTGATTTATATTGGTTTGCATTAAGATGATTTTGGTGTAAGAAGTGTTGGTTAGTGCGGATTCCAACAAAATTTAGGTGCATTGTATGAAACCTATTCGGGAATGGAGTGTATAGGAGATATTAACCTCATCCTTTTTTTTGAAGTTGAAACAAAATACTCTCTGAGCCGGAATAAGATTTTTTATCTGTAAAAGTGCAATTGTTTGGTTTTTATTTGTTTCCTTTGTTAATTACAAAGACTAACATAGAAAATGAATATGGGAAAGAGACTGAAAGAATGTAGCATCTTATTATTGCTGCTTACGTTGGGACTGTCTGCATTGCATGCTCAGACTTATGACGAACTGTGGAAGCAAGTAAAAAAAGCACAAGAGAAGAGTTTGCCGCAAACAGTGGTGAAGCTGACCGATGAAATTTATCGGAAAGGTAGAGAGGAACAAAATGCTCCCCAGATGCTGAAGGCGTATGTATGTCGTGAAAAGTATCAAGAAGAACTAACTCCGGACAGCCTGTATGCCAACCTGAAATATATGGAACAGTGGGTGCGGACGGAGAAGAACTTGGTGAACAAGTCCATCCTGCATTCGTTGCTTGCATATGAGTACGCCGGCCTGATGAGGAACAACCGATATGCTTTGCGAAACAGGACGTTGCTGGAAGAGGAGAAAGCGCCCGATGATGTGCGCGAGTGGAGCACGAGGCAGTTTCTGAATAAAATAGATGAACATGCCATCGCCTCTTTGCAGGACTCTATCCGTTTGCTGGAAGCTTCGGCAGATGCATACATACCTTTTATTATACAAGAAGACGGCAGTCGTTTCTATCGGCACGACCTCTACCATTTGCTTTCGAACCGGGCCATATCAGTCTATGGGGATTGGAGCGGTTTCGATGTGGACAGCCTGATGCAGGCGCGCATCCATGCCGTGTATGCGAATATGATAAACGTCTACCGTCATCGGACAGGCATGGAAGATGCCGTGGTGCTTTGCTCGCTGGATTATTGGAGCTGGAAAGTGGAGGGTAACTCGTATAGTGGAGTTACGCGGATGCCGGAAGAACAAGAGCCTGAAACAGCTGTCAGGGCATTGGATGATTTGATTAGGGAGTTCGGCAATCGCGAAGTCTGTGCAGAGGCATATATCAAGAAGGCGGCATATCTGCGTACCGGAACGAATGGCCGCAGCGTGGCCGAAGCCTTGAAAGCATGCGATGAAGGACTGAAGCGTTATCCGTCCTACAAGCGCATCGACGAGTTGAAGAATATTCGGGAAGGTATATTGCAGCCCGCATTGGGCGTAACTCTTCCGGAAAGCGTTTATCCCGGTGAAACAGTGAAGATGAATGTCAACTACCGCAACCTGAAAGGATTTACCTTGAATGTATATGCTACTGCTTTTCCGGAAGTGCCTCGAATGGAGCGCAACATGAAAATAAACACCTATATCAAGCAGGCGCGCAAACTCTCTTCCACTCATTTCGATTTACAGCCGTTGCCCAAGAAGAATAAACTGCCCGAAGATGTGCCTTATCTGGCTTCGGACACGCTTTTCTCCGTTACGATGCCGCAAGAAACAGGGGTGTATATTGTCCGCTTGGTGCCCGATGCCGATAATATAGAGGCGGAAGAGAGGTTCATGGTGACTACCCGTTTCAAAGTACTGACACTTTCGTTGGGAGACGGGCGTATGGAATTTGCCACACTGGATGCTTCTACCGGACACCCGATTGCCGGAACGAAAGTAAGCTTCTATGATTCGCGCTACGGGGAAGATCGCAAACTGCTGAAGGAGCTGGTGACCGGTGCCGACGGAAAAGGTATACTCCCTTGGCAGGAGGGGATAGAAAGCTATGTGGCACGCAAGGGCAACGACAGGGCGATGAGGCCGCAGAGCATCTATCTGTATCAGCCGAGCAGCAACCGATACAATGAGAAGTGGGAGCGAATGACTTTACTCACCGACCGTTCTATTTATCGTCCCGGACAAATCGTATACGTAAAAGGGGTGGCTTATGAACAAAATGATGACAGTGTTTGTGCCCGTGTGTTGGAGGGTAGAGAGTATGAACTGGTGCTGTTGGATGTGAATCAGAAAGAACTCGCTTCCCGAAAGTTGCGTACAAATGATTTCGGCTCTTTCACGACGGAGTTCGTACTTCCCACTGCTTGTCTGAATGGTGTGTTCAGTGTGCAGGTTCGCTCTCTTCTTTCTTCAGTTTCTTTCAGGGTGGAAGAATACAAACGTCCCACGTTCGAGATTACCGTTAATCCGGTGACCGAAGCCTATCGGTATGGAAAAACGGTACGGTTGACGGGTAACGTGAAGTCGTTTAACGGCATGACTGTGCAGAATGTGCCGTTGGCATATAGGGTGACCCGCAGTTTATGGGGGCCGGGACGTTCGGAGGAAAAGTTATCGGCAGACACCATCATGCTGAGTGCCGACGGTGATTTTTCCATACCTCTGGTTTTGGAAGCTCCTTCCGGTCGTCGTGACCTGTATGGTAATTATTCCAATTACCATGTAGAAGTAACCGTGACGGACGAAGCCGGTGAAACGCAGACTGCCGGATATCATCTGGAGGTAGCTCCTGAAGCTTATCAGTTTCATGTCAGTCTGCCTGAATATATATGTAAGGAAGACAGCCTGCATTTCACGTTCAGTGTGAATAACCGCAACAATGTGCCTTTGGATGTGAAAGGTACTTATCGTCTTTATCCCCTCAATCCGGTAAATGGAAAGATCACGGCCGAACGTCCTGTGATGGAAGGTGAGTTTATGGCCAATCGGCTTCAGGACTTTTCGCGATGGGGTAACCTTCCTTCGGGTCATTATAGTCTGGAACTTTCTGTCTGCGACAGTTTGGATGGTAAAGAGTATTGCGAGAAATCTTTTAAATACCGTGTTGCGCTATTCTCAAAAAAAGATACACGTCCGATTGAGGCAGCCCCGCTTTTCTATCATAAGGAGAATCTGGAGTTCGATGCGCAACATCCGGCTGCCTTTCTTTTGGGAACCTCCTGTCGGGATGCCTATGTACTGATGGATGCCTTCTGCGAAGGCAAGCGTATTGAGAGCAAGGTCTTGCAACTGAACGATACCATTGTACGTATGGAATATCCCTATGAAGCACGCTATGGCGAGGGTATCACTTTGCTGTTCAATCTTGTGAAGAACGGCGAGATGTATAACCGGCTGGTTTATTTGAGTAAGCGGCAAGTCGAACGGAAACTCGACATGAAGTGGGAAGTGTTCCGTGATCGCTTGCGTCCCGGTCAGGAGGAGGAGTGGAAGTTGGTTATAAAGACTCCTCAAGGTATGCCTGCCGCAGCCGAGATGTTGGCTATGATGTATGACGCCTCATTGGACAAAATTTATAAGCGCAACCAGTTATTAGGGGTGTATTATTCAAGTAAAATCCATGCAGCTCACCGCAAAACAAGCTATCATGAAACCCTCTGTTTTTCTATTTATTTTCCGATGAAGAGCCGTCCGGTTCCAGTATGGATGTTCGACCGCTTCTTTACTCCCGATGTGGCGCGGGAAGAGATGATGGCTATAGGGTATGGCCGTCCTCGAAGAGGTATATCGGCCTCAGGAATGCGGACAAAAGCGATGAATGGCGGAGTCGTACTTCAAGAAAAAGTTGTGTCGGAATCTGTTGAGTTGGCTTATGTCGAAGCGGAAGTGCAAGACATGGAAGAGGTTGCCTCCGCTGATGGGAAGGCTGACGAGAATGACGGGCAATCTCTGCAACCGGTTTCCGGACTGCGTACTAACTTTGCCGAAACAGCTTTCTTCTATCCCCAACTGCGCACCAACGAGCAAGGCGAAGTGGCATTTGCGTTCACCATGCCGCAGAGTCTTACGCGCTGGAACTTCCGTGGTTACTCTCATACCAAAGACATGATGACCGGGATGATGGAGGCTACGGCGGTCACCTCCAAAGAATTCATGCTGACGCCGAACATGCCCCGTTTTGTCCGCGTGGGTGACAAAACAAAGATTGCCGCTTCCATTGCCAATCTCACAGGAAAGAACGTGCAGGGGACGGCTACGCTGACTATTTTTGATCCGATGACGGAGAAGGTCATCTCTGCTCAACATCGTAAGTTTTCTGTCGAGGCAGGAAGAACCGTTGCAGTAGATTATCTTTTCGATGTGACCGAACGTTATGATTTACTCGGGGTGCGCCTTGTTGCCGATGGAGGTGCATTCAGTGACGGCGAGCAACATCTGTTGCCGGTGTTGAGTAATAAGGTATATCTTACGGAGACAATCGCCATGCCTGTTCGTGGTGAAGAGACCCGTACATTCTCGTTGGACAGCCTTTTTAACCGCAACAATCTTACTGCCGTCAATCGTCGTCTGACGATAGAGTTTACAGGCAATCCGGCATGGTATGCCGTGCAGGCTTTGCCGGCATTGAGTTTGCCTGACCATGACAATGCTATTTCTTGGGCCACGGCCTATTATGCCAACAGTTTGGCCGGATTTATAGCCAACAGCCAACCTCGCATCAAGACGGTGTTTGAGAAATGGAGGTTGTCGGACGAAACGAAAGAGACTTTCCTGAGCCGGTTGGAGAAGAATCAGGATGTGAAAAACATCTTGCTCAGCGAATCTCCGTGGTTGATGGAAGCTACTGCCGAAAGTGAACGGCAGGCACGCATCGCTACTCTGTTCGATATAAATCAGCTGAACAATCGCAACTCTTCGGCATTTGTCAAGCTGAAAGAGTTGCAAAGACGAGACGGTGGCTGGAGTTGGTGTAAGGGAATGAGAACCAGCAGATTTGTGACTACCTATATCACCGAATTGCTTGTTCGTCTTTCTTTACTGACGAAGAATAGTCTGCCCTCCGAAGTTAGTGCCATGAGGAAGCAGGCGTTCACCTATCTGCATAAGCAGGCCTTGGAGGAGTATCGTGATATTCGCAGGGCAGAGAAGAACGGAACGAAATATATTGTCAATTCGGAAGCTGCAATGAATTATCTATATCTGATAGCTCTCAGCGGTGAGAAAGTTCCTACGGAGAATCAGGTGGCATATCGTTATTTCCTTTCCAAAGTGGGAGCTGATCTTACGGGCGGAACGATGGCGCGCAAGGCGCAGTCCGCCATTATCTTGATTGCAGCAGGACGTACGACCGAAGCGGCCGGATTCATCGCGTCTCTGAAAGAGCATCTGGTGCAGACCGATGAGAAAGGAGCGCATTTCGCATTCTACGAGCAAGCTTACGGTTGGGGTATGTTGCCGGTCTCTGCCCATGTGGACGTGATGGAAGCGTTGAATAGGGCAGGAGGTAACGGCGCTTTGGTGGAAGAGATGAAGTTGTGGTTGTTGAAGCAGAAGCAGACCACTGCATGGAATTCGCCGGTAGCTACCGCCGATGCTGTCTATGCTTTGCTCTGTCGGGGCAGCAACTTGTTGGAGAACCGTGGCGATGTGCGTATCACTTTGGGTGATGAAGTGCTCGAAACATGGTCGCCCGCAAAGACCACAGTTCCTGATTTAGGCTACGTCAAACAGACTTATACGCAGGGAAATCCGGTTTTAAAAGCGAAGACTGTCACCGTGGAAAAACGGGATGAAGGAATCGCTTGGGGAGCTGCTTATGCCCAATATCTTTCGCCCATATCCGATGTGAAACAGCATGGTGGCGAGTTGAATGTAGAGAAGAAACTATATGTAGAGCGTGTCGCTGCTGATGGTATCAAATCTTTGCAACCGGTTACAAAGACCACTCATCTTTCAGTAGGTGATAAAATTGTATCTCGTTTGGTTATCCGCTTGGACCGTGTCATGGATTTCGTTCATCTAAAAGATAGTCGCGGTGCTTGTTTCGAGCCGATAGGTGCACTCTCCGGCTATCGTTGGGGAAATGGCTTCGGCTACTATGTAGAGGTGGAAGATGCCGCAACCAATTTCTTCTTCGACCGCTTGACCAAGGGAGTATATGTGTTGGAGCATAGCTACCGTATAGCTCGCGGCGGAGTGTACGAAACCGGATTGGCCACCATGCAATGTCTTTATGCGCCGGAATATGCTTCACATTCAACGGGGGGAATAATAAATATAGAGTGAGAATGAAAGTTTGTCATTCTCATCGAAAACTCTTATTTTTGTTGCTCTAATTTAGAAACGATATAAATGAAACGTATCTTAACTGCCTTATATCTTATTTCTGTCGTGGCATTGGCTGCTGTGGCTCAACCCCGTTTCACATCTAATACCGAGATGTATAGTTTCGGTCAGATAGAATGGAAACATCCTGCGACCGTACAATATATCATAACCAATACGGGTGATGCTCCGTTGGTGCTTACGGAGGTAGAACCTGATTGTGCCTGTACTGTGGCGCAGTGGACGCAGACGCCCATTGCCCCGGGAGAAAAAGGAACAGTCAACGTGACTTTCGATGCCAAGGCTTTGGGACATTTTCAGAAGTCGGTAACAATCTATAGCAATGCACACCCCAATGTGGCTTATCTGCATTTTAGTGGTGAAGTGGTGAGGGAAGTAAAGGATTTCACCCGGTCACATCCATACCTTATCGGCCAGATACGTATTGACAAGAACAGTCTTGAATTTCCCGACATTCAATACGGAGAGCATCCGGTAATCCATATAGGGGTGGTCAATCTTTCCGACCGACCCTATGAACCGGTGCTGATGCACCTGCCTACTTATTTGCAAATGGAGGCAGAACCCGGTGTGCTGCAAAAGGGAGAGAAAGGCGTCATTACCCTTACATTGAATTCGGAGAGACTGGCTGACTTCGGATTGACTCAGACCTCTGTTTATCTTTCCCGCTTCTCCGGTGACAAAGTGGGGGATGAGAATGAGATACCCGTTTCGGCCATTCTTGTACCGGACTTCTCGGGAATGACGGAAACTGAGAAGGCAAATGCTCCGGTCATGCGTCTTTCTACGAAGAACATAGACTTGAGTGCGGCGTTAGCTAAAAAATCGAAAGCATGGCATGCCATAACGATTACAAATGGCGGGCGTTCTCCTTTGCAAATCAGCAAACTTCAGGTGTTTCATCCTGCAGTAGGGGCCAACTTGAAGAAAAGCGTATTGCAACCGGGCGAGACTACCCGTCTGCGGGTAACGGTAGAGAAAAAAAATATCGGTAAAAAGCGGCGTCACTTACGCTTGCTGATGATAACAAACGACCCGCTACAGCCCAAAGTGGAAATCAATATCGAGAGATAGCCGGTAATCATTCACATTAATACATTGTAGTTATGGAGCATCCTGAAAATAATGAAGTATATAAAGGCTTGATTGTCAATGCTGGCATTGAGCAGCCATCGTCTGTCAATCCTTATTTGAAGAATCGTCCGAAACGGAAAAGACGGGAACTGTCCGTGGCCGATTTTGTGGAAGGTATTGTGAAAGGTGATGTTACGGTACTCAGTCAGGCGGTGACACTGGTAGAAAGTGTGAAGCCGGACCATCAGGTCGTGGCGCAGGAAGTGATAGAGAAGTGTTTGCCTTATTCGGGCAATTCCGTCCGTATAGGCATCAGTGGTGTGCCGGGAGCAGGCAAAAGTACCTCTATTGATGTATTTGGTGTGCATGTGTTGGAAAAGTATGGCGGAAAGTTGGCCGTTTTAGCCATCGACCCCAGTAGCGAACGGAGCAAAGGAAGCATTCTTGGCGACAAGACCCGCATGGAGCAACTCTCTGTTCATCCCAAATCTTTTGTTCGTCCCAGTCCGTCAGCGGGTTCATTGGGCGGCGTGGCACGCAAGACGCGTGAGACAATCGTGCTTTGCGAAGCGGCTGGTTTCGATAAAATCTTTGTAGAAACGGTGGGCGTGGGACAAAGTGAAACGGCCGTGCACTCCATGGTCGATTTCTTCCTGCTGATACAGTTGGCCGGTACGGGCGACGAGTTGCAGGGCATCAAGCGCGGCATCATGGAGATGGCCGACGGTATTGTCATTAATAAAGCCGATGGCGATAATCTGGAACGGGCCAAACTGGCCGCGACACAATTCCGCAATGCATTGCATCTGTTCCCTGCCCCGGAGAGTGGCTGGAAGCCTCAAGTACTGACTTATTCCGGTTTCTATAATCTCGGTATAAAGGAAGTGTGGGACATGGTCTATAAGTATATCGACTTTGTGAAAGAAAACGGCTATTTTGAGTATCGCCGTAATGAGCAGAGTAAGTATTGGATGTACGAGACCATCAACGAACAGTTGCGCGACAGCTTCTACCACAATCCGCAGATTCAAAAGATGTTGGAAGAGAAAGAAGGACAAGTGCTGCAAGGAAACCTTACTTCTTTTGTGGCGGCCAAGAATCTGCTGGATACCTATTTTGACGGCTTGAAGAGCTGAAAGACGCTGAAAAGTTGGTGCGTGTCTGTGTGGTAGTCACCGACAAGTCGCACATGATTATAAGAAACGCGGATGATGCGAACCTAATAAAGTCGCATCATCCGCGTTTCATATATAATATGCAGGTATATTATTCGTTGAATATCGCCTTGGCCTGTTTTATCACTGCGAAGGCAGGCGTTGTGCGTAGTGTCTTCTCATCGAAAAGCTTCAATGCTTTTTCTATCCTTCTCAGTCCGGCACGATTGTTCGTGCGGGTATATTCCTCTTTCAGAATCCTGATTTTTTCAAAAGCCTGAATGCCTGCTATCAGGTGCTCAAAGCGAAGCGAGCTTCGTGCCCCCGGATAGATAAAGTAGGTATCACCTGCTGCCCAAGTATAAAAACGACTGTCTAACAGTGCTTCTATGACCCAACTGTTATAAGCCCAGCGCAGATACCCGTCCAGTCCCTCTTTGGCTGCATACCAACCGAGCCATTCACTCTCTGCCGGCGGGCTGAATGTGAATGTGTTGGGATAAGGCTCTTCGCAACAGGTGTAGAAGGTAGTAACTTTGCCTTCGGCTTTTCGCCGGGCTTTCATCGCTTCCGGATATTTCATACGCAGTGCCACACAATAGTCGTTCAACTCTTCCGATAGTTCTTCGTGCAATGCACCGGCCAGAGAGACTTTAAAGTCAGGGTCTGCCTTGCGGATGACTTTCAACGTCTCTTTCATTACTTCCATTGGGCGTTCGTCCATGGAGATGTGGGTGATTGAAAACCATCCTTTTTCCTTTAGGTGGGCGGAAAATGATTTTAGCATTGCCAGCCACATCTCTTCGTATGCAGGCTCACCCGGCTTGGTTTGTATTTCCCGTAAACTGTTGGTGGCTTGGTCGAAGTATTGAAAAGACAGCCGCCAGGGCACCATGGAGTAGCAGTTTATTTCTTTCGTAATGCCCAATCCCATCATGAACTCCACCCAACGGTCGAATACGGTATAGTCGAAACTCCATGAACCATCGGCTTTCTTTATCCATGTCACCATCGTTTCAAAGTAATCGTAGGTCTGCCCGTTCCATGGCTTGTGCATGATTGATGTGGTAATAACTTTCCCACCGGCATCCCTGTAAAGTTCCATGTAGGGACGCATGCATTCCAAGTGTTCACGGCTCCAGAGCGGTACTTGGTGGTAACGGGCAATGGCGAATGGGTTTTGCCAAAGATCCAGATGGAACTTCCAGTCGGAGGGTTGTGGCAACACCCGCTCCTTTACGTTGACTCTCAAGTTCAGTGTGTCTATTTTTCCAGTGGCGTCTTTCACGGTTACGATTCCCTGATAAGTGCCGGGAACGGCATCTTGGGGAATCCGGATAGACAGCCAACCGCTTTGGGTGGTACATTTGTTGATGTCCAGTTCTTTAGATAAGTGGTCTATCGGATCGGCTACCAATGTAGAATCGAAAGCCGCGGCATCCGGACGGGCACCACAGCCACCGTTGCCGTCTTTGTTCAGCTCGTCCGTCATGACGTAACGGACAAATCCGGATAAGATGCACTCATGCTTTATAAGGTCTTTCTTGTTGCTATGAGCTAAATCTTCCATGGAAATAGAAAGTCTTGCTAACGGACGGTCTGTCCAGACAACCCATTGGGCGGAGATGCGTTCGCCTCTCCACGCCGTAAGCTCCAGCCCTTTCTGAGGTCTGGTGATGGGGGCCGGCACTTCTTTCTTATAACGGATATGTGTCTCTCCCCAGCTAAGGTTTATCCCTTTTACTTTGCGCCATGCGGCCCGATCGGTCGGGGTGGGGTTAGGCAGTTCTTTGTAAGAAGATAAGGGGAAAGGCGGTTGTTCGGTAGGCTGTCCGGAATGAGTGACTCCTGAGCTGTTCTGGGCCAATCCACTGACGGAGAATACGACCCCGCATAGCAATGCGAATACTTTTTTTTCCATACTAAGCATAATTAAGGTATTGTTTTACATAAATAATAAACTTGATATGAATAGAGCCGACTACTTTTTAACTCCTGAAAGTAGGGTGAAAATATAAGCATTTTCTTTTATGTCGAACCCATCTTTTTTTACATTTCAGAGAAAAAAAGATTCGCTCTCTACTCTTTTTTGATTCACTCTCTGACTGAATGGGATTCAGTCGGCGACTGAAACCATTTCAGTCCCTGAGTGAAACCATTTCAGTCCCTGACTGATTGTACCCCACTCAGAATACCTTCTGGAGGGGGTGTGAGTGACTTGTATCATAAAAAAGATCATGGTAATAATTTTTTAAAGTAAGCTTGATATAAGGTCAGAGCATGAGAATGCCGACAATTCCGTAAATTTAAAACAACGAGAGCAACCAGAAGCAAGCTGCTGCGCCTACCATGCGAAAAGTAGTGACGGATAACGGAGAAAATTCCGTCAGGGCCGATTTGCCTATGGGGGCCATTAATCCCCATAGAATGTTTGCGCTAAGGGCAAACAGGTGTCCTTGAATATTCTTTTTCATATTCTCTCCTATTTACGGATACAAAAGAACGACTATTTTTTGAAAGCAGGAAATCTTTAGTGCCATGTTCTTCCTGAAAACAGAAAAAACTCAAAACAATTTCTTTATTCGGTCTACACATTATTCAAGTATTTTCAGTAAGTTTGCTTTTGATTAAAATGAAAAACCATGGAAGTACAAGCCAATTACATCAAACGTATCGAGATACACGGGTTGTGGCATCGGTATGATATTGCGTGGGAACTGCGTCCCGATGTCAATATCCTGTCGGGCATCAACGGGGTGGGGAAGACAACCATCTTGAACCGTGCGGTCAATTATCTGGAGCAGACGTCGGGTGCTGTGAAGAGTGACGAGAAGAACGGAGTACGCATATCCTTCGATAATCCGAAGGCGACATTTATTCCCTACGATGTAATTCGCAGTTACGACCGGCCGCTCGTCATGGGCGATTTTACTGCCCGCATGGCTGATGCCAATGTCCGGTCGGAACTGGACTGGCAACTCTATCTGCTTCAGCGTCGCTATTTGGACTATCAGGTGAATATAGGCAATAAAATGATAGAACTGCTTGGCGGTGACGAGAAGCAGCGCAGCATGGCCCCCTCCCTTTCTCTTCCCAAGCGGAAATTCCAGGATATGATAGACAGCCTCTTCAGCTATACCCGCAAGAAGATAGATCGCAAAAGCAACGACATCGTGTTCTATCAGGATGATGAACGCCTTCTGCCCTACAAGCTTTCTTCCGGTGAGAAGCAGATGCTCGTCATCTTGCTGACTGTCTTGGTGAGCGACGGTAACCATTGCGTGCTTTTCATGGATGAGCCGGAAGCCTCCCTGCACATAGAATGGCAACAGAAGCTCATCGGCATGATACGCGACTTGAACCCCAATATCCAAGTTATTCTCTCCACCCATTCTCCTGCGGTCATTATGGAAGGCTGGCTGGATGCGGTGACAGAGGTTGAGGAAATCTCGACAGTGATTAGCGGTCGTTAGTGTTTAGCGATAAGCCGCTGTTCCCATCCTGATTGCTAACCACTAATCTCTAACCACTAACCCCTGATTTACGTGGCCACTTCTTTAAGACATAATCTGACTTCCGCTTATTTAGATGCCGCTCATAAACTTGCGCCCAAGAGAGCACGCAGGCGTATTGTAGCGTATGTGGAAAGCTATGATGACATTGCTTTCTGGCGAACACTGCTGTCTGAGTTTGAAAACGACGAATGTTATTTCCAAGTGATGCTTCCCTCTGCCACTTCGCTGACCAAAGGCAAGAAGATGGTGCTGATGAATGCTTTGAACACGGCAGAGTTGGGACGCAGCCTGATAGCTTGTGTAGACAGCGATTACGACTTCTTGTTGCAGGGAGCTACACAGGTGTCACATAAAATAAATAAAAATCCCTACATCTTCCAGACCTACGGCTATGCCATTGAGAATTACCACTGCTTTGCGGAAAGCTTGCATGAAGTCTGTGTGCAAGCTACGTTGAACGACCGGCATGTGCTCGATTTCCCTGCTTTCTTGAGGCGTTATTCGCAGATTGCTTATCCGCTGTTCCTATGGAATGTATGGTTTTATCGCAGGCACGACCTGCATACTTTTCCGATGTACGACTTCAATGCCTGTGTGCGCCTGCACGAGATAAACCTGCGCCATCCCTACCGTAGTTTGGACGAGATGCAACAGAGAGTATCAGATAAGCTTACCGAACTACAATCCCGGTTTTCGCAAGACATCGAGTCTGTGGAACAACTGGGCGCAGAACTGGAACGCTTGGGATTGACGCCCGACAATACCTATCTTTACATACAAGGACACCATGTCATGGATTCGGTGGTGATGAAAATCCTCGTTCCGGTATGCACGTTGCTGCGTCGTGAGCGTGAACAGGAAATCAAGCGGTTGGCCGAACACAACGAGCAGTTTCGCAACGAGCTGACGGGCTATGAAAACAGTCAGATCAATGTGTCCGTGATGCTGAAGAAAAACAGTGCCTACAAGAATCTTTACCTATATCAGTGGCTGAAGGAAGATATAAGGGAGTTTCTGGAACGCTCTTCCGATGCCGGTAGACGGAGATAAAGGTGTTTTGAAATATTGGTTGGCGAAACAGGCTTTGTTCTCTTTCGATAGAGGTTGGGATATTGTACTGTTTATTACTACTGACGTTATCCGGATTGTAATATCAAGCGTCGTATAGTCAAAAAAACTTGCAGAAATGGGTGGTGAAATCAAACAATTCTGTAATTTTGTCTTTGGTGAATATTGCGGAATCTGTTTGTTTGCTTTGTGGCGCTTCGCTATAAATAGGCAATGGGGAACTAATCGGCCAATATTTTCCGGATTATGATTTATTAAGCTCGCGTTGCATATCTTGAACATGGAAATACTGAAGGATATAGATCAGCTCTTGGTCTCTTGGGGCATGTCTCCCTCCCTGGCCGATACACTCGACCAGTTTGTGGCATTTGCAGTGGTACTGATTATTGCTTTCACGGCAGATGCTTTGTGCCGTGGCATCCTGCTCAGGATAGTGCCCCGTTTGGTCAAGCGGACCAAGGCCTCTTGGGATGATATTGTCTTCGACCGCAAAGTGATGGTACACCTGAGCCGTATGGCGGCTCCTGTCATTATCTTCTACTTCGTGCCGGTGGCCTTTGCCGAGACAAACTCTTTTACGCTGGACTTAATCCTGCGTTTCTGCCGCATTTACATCATTATTTCTCTGCTTAGTTTCATCAACTCCCTGCTGAAGGCCGTCTATAACGTTTACAGCGAGCGCGAGCAGTTTCGTGACCGTCCGTTGAAAGGGATGCTCCAAACGGTGCAGGTCATCCTTTGGTTTGTGGGAATCATCATCGTGGTGAGCATACTCATCGGCAAGTCGCCCCTTTCGTTGTTGGCCGGTTTGGGTGCTTCGGCAGCCATATTGATGTTGGTGTTCAAAGACAGCATCATGGGCTTTGTGTCGGGCGTGCAGCTTTCGGCCAACGATATGCTGAAGGTGGGCGACAGGATTGCGATGCCCAAGTACGGCGCCGACGGTACGGTGATAGAGGTGACGCTGAACACCGTGAAGGTGCGCAACTGGGACAATACCATTACCACCATTCCTCCCTACTTGCTTGTAAGCGACTCTTTCCAGAACTGGCGCGGCATGCGCGAAAGCGGAGGAAGGCGTGTGAAGCGCTCCATCAACATAGACATGACCAGCGTCAAGTTCTGCACTCCGGAGATGCTGGATAAGTATCGCAAGATTCGTTTGCTGAAAGACTATGTGGATCAGACGGAGCAGGTGGTAAGGCAATATAATGAGGAGCACGGCATCGATAATTCCATTCTTGTCAACGGACGCCGCCAGACCAACTTAGGGGTGTTCCGTGCTTATCTCACCGCATATTTGCAGAGCCTTCCCGATATCAATCAGGAGCTGACCTGCATGGTTCGCCAATTGCAACCTACCGACCACGGCATACCGATGGAACTCTATTTCTTTTGTGCCATTAAAGACTGGGTGCCCTACGAAGCTGTGCAGTCCGATGTCTTCGACCACGTGCTGGCCATCATTCCTGAATTTGATTTGCAGGTGTTCCAGTCACCCTTTGGAAGAGATTTCCGGCAGGCGTTCTCGGCCGACATGAGCTGAGATATCGGGAAAAGCAATCGGCTTGATAATACACGGCATCAGGCAGGCGTTTCGAGAGGCCTGTTTGTCTTGCATGCTGCAAGTCTGTTGCTTTATCGTATTAAAGTCCGTTCCCGTTCATCAGTTGCGTTTCCAGAAGTCGGGAGTGAAAAGCAACAATACGGTGAATAGTTCCAGACGCCCCAGCAACATCAGCAGCGAGCAGACCCACTTGGCTGCATCGGGCAGTGCGTTCCACGAAAAGGCGGGGCCGAAAGCTCCCAGTCCGGGACCTGTATTGCCGATGCTTGATATCACTACGCCTATTGATTCGGTCAGCGGTATCTCCAGCCCCATCAATATCAGTATGCAGGCAAAACAAATCAAAAGGATAAGGAAAGTGAAAGCAAGTACCGTGGATTGCAACGTAGGGGCAATCACCTGCTTGTTTATCCTTATCGGCAATACGGCGTTGGGATGCAGCAACCGCTTGAACTCGTTCTTCATCACACGAACCAGAATGACGATGCGGATGCACTTCATACCTCCCGAGGTGCTGCCTGCGCAAGCACCTATCAGCATCAGTATGGGCATCATTCCCCATGCCATTGTCGGCCACGTCATATAGTCGTTGGTAGCAAAACCGGTGGAAGTCTGGATGGAAATCACTTGGAAGAGCGATGTGCGGAAAGCGGTCTCAGCATCAAGGGTGGTTTTCAGGTAGAGAATAGCGAAGATGGACAACGTGAATCCTACGATGCACCAGAAGTAGAACTTCAGCTCGGCATCGTGAAACGTCTTCTTGAAGTGTCCGGTGACGAACAGCAATATCAATGTGAAGTTGATGCCGGAAATAAACATGAATAGCGACAATACATATTCTATGTAGGGCGAACAGTAGTAGGCTATACTTGCCGTCCGTGTAGAAAAGCCTCCCGTACCGGTGGCGGCAAAAGCATGACAAACGCTGTCGAACCAACTCATGCCCCCGATGGCAAGAAGGAGTGTAGCTATCAAAGTCAACCCCGTATAAATACTCCATATCCAGCGTGCGGTGATGCCGATGCGAGGGTGTACCTTGTCGTGCGTGGGGCCGCTGGCTTCGGCGGCAAAGACCTGTACGCCGTTGATGCCGAAGATGGGCAATACGGCAATGGTGAACAAGATTATGCCTAATCCGCCTATCCATTGCGTCATGCTGCGCCAGAAGAGCAGCCCGTGGGGCAAATCTTCCACCTTTTCCAGAATGGTGGAGCCGGTGCTGCTCACGCCCGACATGGTTTCAAAGAATGCGTTCGTGATACTGGGAATATATCCGCTGAGGTAAAAAGGCAACATGCCGAAGGCGGAGAAAATAATCCAGGCCAATGACACGATGAGGTATCCTTCGCGGCGTGTCAGTTGCCGTTCGGCGTTTCTTCCGAAAAGTGCCAGTATCATGCCCGTACCGGTGGTGATACATGCCGTGTAGAGGAATGCTGGCAAATCGTTTTCACCGTAAAACAGTGATACACCTGTGCACAGCAGTATCATGGCTGTTTCTATCAAAAGCAAATCCCCCAGCACTTTACATATCATCTTCTTGTGTATCATAACGTTTTATGGGCAGCATGTCATCGTAGCGACGTGCTTTCTTTAGTTGAAGTATTTCTCAATTTTCTTAATCATCATACTCAGGCAGAATACCACTACATGGTCGCCCGGCTTTATCTCTGTATTACCCGTTACGACCAGACCCTCGCCGTTTCTGATTAGTCCTCCGATGGTGGTTCCTTTCGGTAAACCGAGGTCTTTTACCGGATGTCTGGTTATTTTGGAGCCTTCTTTCACCGTGAACTCCGCCACGTCAGCGTTGGCAAAGGTCAGACTTTTTACGTTGCTTACGTCCGCATCCAGCATCATCTGGTAGATGTGGCTGGCGGCAATCATTTTCTTATTGATCACGGTGCCGATGTCCAGGCTCTCCGCCATGCCTATATAGTCGATATTCTCCACTTCCGCCACCGTCTTGCTCACTCCCATGCGTTTGGCTGCCAGACAGGCAAGAATATTGGTCTCGGAATTCCCGGTCAGAGCCACAAAAGCCTCTGTATTGGCCAGCCCCTCTTCGAGGAGCAGATCCATGTCGCGGCCGTCTCCATTGATAATCATGGTTTTGTCGTCCAGCAATTCTGTCAGGCGGTTGCAGCGAGGCAGATCGTTTTCCACGATCTTCACCTGCATGTAGTCGGGCACATACTGCGCCGTACGCACGGCAATCCGGCTACCTCCCATAATCATCACGTTGCGTACGTCGGCATAGTCTTCCTTGCCGGTTATCTTGCGGATGTAGGGGATGTATTTCCGGGTAGTGGTGAAGTAGACAATGTCATACAACTTGATGGTGTCGTTGCCTCGTGGGATGAGGGTTTCACCACCGCGTTTAATGGCTACTATGTGATAGGGCAGTTCCGAGTTTCCCAATTCGTACAGGGGTATGTCCAGTATTTCAGCTTTCTCGCGCATCTTGGCACCGATCAGTATGAGGGCTCCTCCACAGAACTCCCACCATTGGCGCACCCAGCTCATTCGGATGGACGATACGATCTCTTTGGCGGCAAGCATTTCGGGGTAAATCAGCGAGTCTACTCCCAGCGTCTTGAAAAACTCTTTGTTCTTGGGCAGCAGATATTCGTAATTGTCAATGCGTGCCAGGGTCTTTTTTGCACCAAGGTTGGTTGCCAGCATACAGGCAGTCATGTTTCGGCTCTCATCCGGAGTGACGGCAATGAATAGGTCAGCTTCACCCGTACCCACTTCTTTCAAACCTTTTATGGAGGTGGGCGATGCGGTGACTGTCATCAAGTCGAAGTTGGAGCTTAGTGTGCTCAACCTCTCTTCATCGTCGTCCATCAGGATAATGTCCTGCTTTTCGCGAGACAGTAATTTGGCCAAGTGTGTGCCTACTGCACCTGCGCCTGCAATGATTATCTTCACTTTTCTATTTCTTAATTAATTCTTTATAGATTCCTTCCTCATCCATTTTGCACAGATGATACAACTCTTGCACCGTGCCGTGCTCTATGAACGTATCGGGCACGCCAATCCGCTCTACCTGCGGGGTGTAGTCATGGTCGGCCATGAACTCCAGTACCGCGCTGCCCATGCCGCCTGTACGCATACCGTCTTCTATGGTGATGATGCGCCGGAAATTCCTTCCTGCCTCATGCAGTAAATCTTCGTCCAGGGGTTTGAGAAAACGCAAGTCATAGTGTGCAATGGAGATACCGTTCTCTTTCTCGGCACGCCCGATTGCACGTGCAGCGATATTGCCTATGGGACCGAGCGTGATGACGGCAAGGTCTTTCCCTTCCTTCAGCCTGCGCCCTTTGCCTACGGGAATTTCTTCCAGCGGACAGCGCCAGTCGGGCAATACGCCACGCCCGCGGGGATAGCGGATGACGAAAGGGCCCTTGTTCGGGAGTTGTGCCGTGTACATCAGCCGCCGCAACTCATGCTCATCCATTGGCGAAGAGATGGTCAGGTTGGGGATGGGACGGAAATAAGCAAGGTCGAAAACCCCGTGATGGGTAGGGCCGTCTTCGCCTACCAGTCCGGCACGGTCGAGACAGAGGACTACGGGGAGTTTCAGCAAGGCAATATCATGAATTACGTTGTCGTAAGCCCGTTGCATGAAAGAAGAATAGATATTGCAGAAAGGTTGCAGCCCTTCTTTGGCCATTCCGCCGGAGAAAGTGGCGGCATGCCCTTCGGCAATACCCACATCGAAAGCGCGCTGGGGCATGGCTTCCATCAACTTGTTCATGGAACAACCGGTGGGCATGGCGGGAGTGACACCTACAATCTTTGGATTCTGTTCGGCCAGTTCCAACAAAGTCTCGCCGAACACATCCTGGAAGAGGGGGGGGAGGTTGCTGGTGTCTGTAGTGATACGTTTGCCTGTCTCCGGATTGAACTTGCCGGGAGCATGCCAAATATCCGGTGCTTTTTCGGCAGGTTCGAAGCCTTTTCCTTTCACGGTATGCAGGTGCAGTATCTTGGGGCCTTTCATCCCTCTGATGTCTCGCAGAATGCGTGCGATGTTCTTCACGTCATGTCCGTTGACGGGGCCAAAGTAACGGATATTCATTCCTTCGAAAATATTCTGCTGTTGGGCAGCCATGGATTTCAGGCTGTTGGCAAAGCGTATGAGCGCTTTGCGACGCTCTTCGTTCAAGACGCCTATCTTGAATAATAGTTTGGATATTCTGAAGCGTAACTGATTGTACCGGTTGCTGGTTGTCAAGTTAAAGAGATACTGTTTCATCCCTCCTACGCTATGGTCTATGGCCATGTCATTGTCGTTGAGGATGATGAGCAGATTGTTCGGAGTAGACGACACATTATTCAGACCTTCAAATGCCAGCCCGCCACTCATGCTTCCGTCACCGATGACTGCCACCACATGACGGTCTTTTTCTCCTTTCTTTTCGGCTGCCACTGCCATGCCGAGAGCTGCCGAGATGGAGTTTGAGGCATGTCCGCAGGTGAATGTATCATATTCGCTTTCTTCCGGTGAGGGGAAAGGACGAATACCTTTGAACTTCCGGTTGCTGGAAAAGACGTCGCGGCGTCCGGTCAGGATTTTGTGCCCGTAAGCCTGATGTCCCACGTCCCACACGATGCGGTCGTAGGGGGTATTATAAACGTAATGCAGGGCAACCGTGAGTTCTACCGTACCCAAAGAGGCGGCGAAATGTCCCGGATTGCATGAAACTTCCTTGATGATGTCTTGTCTCAACTCATCGCAGACCTCCGGTAGCTGATTGACGCTGAGACGGCGTAAATCTTCGGGAGAGTCAATCGTTTTGAGCAAGTTATATGCTGTAGGTTCTTTTTCCATCACTAGTTTGAAAGATTACGTTATGCAAAAATAGTAAAAGAAAACAGATAGAGGGAGGTTTTAGCGGAAAAAAGTGAATCCCCTTGCTCCGGCTTCCACTGTTGTGATGCAGGGGGCGGAGCAAGGGGATGATTATGCTTCTGCTTATGTTATAAGTGAAGTTGCTTTGGAAGATTAATACACTTTTCCGTTTATCGGTTCATTGTACCATGAAGCAGCTGCCGTAGCATCATTTGCCCATGCTGCAAAACCTGCATAAGCTTCCGTGATGACAACACGTTCTTTCGGCCATTTCCAGTTACTGCTTGCTATGCGGATGCCGTAAGGCACATCACCGGGTTTGAAGCCATCGGTGAAGTTAGGTATATGTCTTTCGATGCTTCCGTCTGTGATATAGAAGTCGCCATGTTCTGTCAAGGTGAAATTGCTTGCCACCTCAACGGTTATTTTTTTCTCTGTTCCGGTTGCTGTGCCGGTGTTGACAAGCGTACCTGCCGCAACACCCAAAGCCTCATGTACGTCGGCAAAGAGAGTCTGCTTCTGTCCGCTGTTGTTGAAACCTACCGCCAGCTTTTTTGTTGCTCCGGCAGCTTTCAGGGTTACGTCTATCACTTTCTTTCCATTCTTGTCGTAGGGGACAGATACATAGAGCACTACGTCGTTGAAGTCATAGTCGCCCACTTCCTTCATCATGTCTTCGAATGCGTAAGCGTAGGTTGCCGGAGTATCGTTGCCACCATTGTCTGGCTTGCTGTTGTAACCGGGATTACAATTAGAAGACGGGATGCTGATTTCTGCATTGTCGGCACCGGTCAGTTGGGCATCTCCTTCCCAAATGATATAATGTACGCTGCCGGAAAGGCCATCCTCGAAATGGTCGTTACAAGCCACGTATAGTTTACCATGATAGCCGATGGTATTTCCTTGTCCGTGTTTGTTTTGAACAGCTTTCCCAATTTTCAATACAGCGAAATCTTGGGCAGTAGCGTAGAATCCACCTTTATTGTAATTGTATGTGGCAGTACCTTTCACATTAAAGAAAGCCTTGCCTCCCATCACTACGCTTGCATTGTCCAAATACAAACTTCCGCATTCTGTATAAGCGCCTCCGTCCATCTTGAAAGCATTATTGGTAGTAGTAGATGAAGTATTTATTCTGAATTCATCTTCAACGTATAATTGGCAAGCGTTCAGTAGGTTGGAACTTGATGCCTCAATCTCCATTGTCTTGGTCTTGAAGTTACCCTGATTTTCCCATTTTTGATTAGTGCTACTTAAATGAGTCTTACCTGATATTGTAACTGTGCCGCTATTGTAGAAAGAACTGGAGCCTTGTGTCTCGAATGAAGAAGCAGTCATGGCTTCTTCGTTTACGAGAAGAGAATTGTAATTGGCAACAGTTACGGCATTTGTGACAGTGAGTGTGCCGTTGTTGTAAATATAGCCGCTTCCTGCTATATCCAATCTTTCGGTTTCTATTGTACCGGCATTATAGATTTTCGAATTAGAAGCTTGCAATTGTCCACTTTAAAGGATAAGTTTAGCATCTTTGCCAACGCTGATTACAGAACCGGATTGTCCTAATGAGTATCCGGAAGATGTCAAAGTAAGGGTTGCTCCGGAAAGTATATATAGCTTGGAGTTTTGCCCGATATACAGAGAACTTAACGTTACGTTTTCCGTGACATACATATTGGCATTGCTCCCCCAATTGTTGATGGAACTTACAGATGCCTTGATTTCATAATTCCCACTTGTTCCGATTTGTCCGTTTGTTTGTTGCAAGCCCAACTGTTTCACGGTTTCTCTTGTAGGGAACTGAGAAGCATCCGGTGCCGTGAAAGTAACGACAGTAGCTGTAGCTCTTGTTCTAACCGTGCCGGCGATATTGTTCACTCCCCCGAAAGAAACGACCATCTTGCTGTTTTCAACTAAAACAGGTTTTACCGAGCTATATCCCTTGCTGTCTACTTTCATCACATATACATACTGCTGCGCAGCCGGAATATCGAACTCAAAGCTTGCTGTTTTTCCATTGCTTACAGAGGTTGTGGCAAGCAGTGCAGCTTTACTGTCTTTGTTGTATGGATTGGCTGTATATACTTTAATGGTGTAAACTTCACCGGCTGTTTCGTTTACTGATACGGTCGCTTTGCAAACCGAACTTGTTTCCCAAGTCTGGTTAGGGTCAATGTCTTTTACGGGAAAAGCTTTTTTTGCTTGTTCCTTAATGGCGTCAGGATTGTAAACATCGTTTGATGAGTCACACCCTATGAATGTGAAAATTCCTCCGATAGCTAATATCGGCAGGATGCGGAAAAAATTCATCTTTTTACTTCTC
Source organism: Prevotella heparinolytica (assembly GCF_002998535.1). Taxonomy (NCBI): domain Bacteria; kingdom Pseudomonadati; phylum Bacteroidota; class Bacteroidia; order Bacteroidales; family Prevotellaceae; genus Prevotella; species Prevotella heparinolytica. The sequence continues at coordinate 2,969,959 of NZ_CP027234.1, forward strand.
ATAATAATCCTATTGTATAAAATAATGTTGCATTATATAACTTGTTTCGCTCATAATGAGTGAATTTCATGCTGCAAATATACGAATTATATTATTAATAGAATCAAATAATCAACTTTATTGTTTAGATAATCAATATTTTTAGCAAATAAAGTATGTTTGCTTCATATCTTCTCCGTACCAACTCTGTATCAGGTTCGTTTCTATAGATACCTGAATTCTAAGACCTCAGGTATAGATATGGAGGAGGTGCAGAGTTGGTACGCCTCGGATAAGGATCGGGTGACCGGTCGAGGGCATTTTGCTATATGGACTTTTTTTATGGGAGAATGGTTCGGTGAGATGAATTATTTTTTCTAATTTTGTGTGTATAGAAGCGAAAAGTAAACTTGAAATGGCATTTTTTTATACTGCGACCGATATTCCCGATAATCTGCCTCGTTTGACACAGGCTGACCGTTTGATGCTGCTCGGCTCTTGTTTTGCTGCCAACATGGGGAGTAGGCTTCAGGATGCCAAATTTCATTGTGAGGTCAACCCCTATGGCGTGCTTTATAACCCGTATTCTATTTCTGCCGCTTTGCGTGAAATGCTGAGCGGGAAAGAATATGCGCAGGAAGATTTATTCCGATATCGCGGGCTTTGGCATAGCGCCATGCATCACGGCATGTTTTCGGCGGAAAAAGCAGAAGATGTGCTGGAGGGTATTAACCGGTGTTTGAAGAATGCCCGTGGAGTTTTGAAGAACGGCCCGGATTGCCTGCTCATCACTTTTGGCACCGCCTGGGTGTACGAAGAGAAAGCGACCGGCAGAGTGGTGGGCAATTGCCACAAGCTGCCGGAAAGGGAATTTACCCGTAGGAAACTCTCTGTGGAGGAAATTGTGTCAGACTATACTTCCTTATTATCCGAGATGTGGGTGAGTAATCCGAACCTAAAGGTATTGTTTACCGTCAGCCCCATACGCCATATACGCGACGGTATGCATGCCAGCCAGCTAAGTAAGGCTACATTGCTGCTGGCTATTGATGCTCTGCAAAAGACTTTTGTTGAAAATGTTTTTTACTTCCCGGCTTATGAGTTGCTGCTCGACGAGTTACGCGACTATCGTTTCTATGCCGAGGATATGGTGCATCCGTCCGAAGTGGCTGTGCGTTATATTTGGGAACGTTTCTCGAAGGCTTGTTTCACCACAGAAGCATTGCAAATAATGGAAGAAAGTGAAAACATACGTAAATCATTGTCTCATAAACCATTCTATCCATCCTCCGATGAGTATAAGCGTTTTTTAGGACAAATCGTGTTAAAAATAGACCAACTTAACGGAAAATATCCGTACTTAGATTTTCAAAATGAGAGAGAGATATGTCATACTCGATTGAAAGCATAACTGAAAGTATCGGTGCGCGGCGTGTGGGGAATGCGCCGGCTACCATAGATTGGCTGCTTACCGACAGCCGTTCCTTGAATTTCCCCGAAGAAACGTTGTTTTTTGCTTTGACTACGAAACGAAATGACGGTGCACGTTATATCGCAGATTTGTATACCCGTGGAGTACGTAATTTTGTCGTTGGAGAAGAGGGCTTTGAGTATATTAAAAAAGAGCAGCCGGCAGATGCCAATTTTTTAGTGGTTTCCAATCCACTGAAAGCCTTGCAGAGGTTGGTGGAACTGCATCGAACCCGATTTCAAATTCCGGTTGTCGGCATTACCGGAAGTAACGGTAAGACCATTGTAAAAGAATGGCTGCATCAATTGCTCAGTCCCGAACGTGCCATTGTGCGCTCGCCTCGCAGTTACAATTCCCAGATAGGGGTGCCCTTGTCCGTATGGCAGATGAACGAGCAGTCGGAACTTGCCATCTTTGAGGCGGGTATATCGGAACCGGGAGAAATGCGTACATTGCAAAATATCATCAAACCCACCATCGGGATCCTTACCAATATAGGAGGGGCTCATCAAGAGAATTTCTTCTCTTTGCAGGAGAAGTGCATGGAGAAACTTCTGCTATTCAAAAACTGCGATGTGGTGATTTACAATGGCGATGACGAGTTCATCAGTAACTGCGTGGCAAAGTCGATGCTTTCTGCACGTGAGATTGCATGGAGCCGGAAAGACATGGAGCGTCCTCTATATATAAATAAGGTGGAAAAGCAGGAAAACTGTACCGTAATCTCTTATCGGTATCTGGAGATGGACAATACATTTACATTGCCGTTTATCGATGATGCCGCTATTGAGAACTCGCTGAACTGTCTGGCAGCCTGTCTTTATCTGATGCTTCCTGCCGAACTGATAACAGAGCGTATGGCAAAATTGGAGCCTGTGGCCATGCGCCTGGAAGTGAAGGAAGGGAAGAACAACTGCCTGCTGATCAACGATAGTTACAATTCGGATCTTGGTTCGCTGGACATTGCCCTCGACTTCCTTTACCGTCGTTCACTATCCAAAGGTCTGAAACGAACATTGATCCTTTCTGATATCTTGGAGACCGGACAGAATACCTCAACCCTTTATCGTCAGGTAGCGCAGTTAGTGAGCAGTCGGGGCATTGAACGCATCATTGGTGTGGGCAGCGAGATATCTTCGTGTGCCACGCGTTTTAATATAGAGAAAGCGTTTTATCCCGACACGGCAACTCTGATGAGTGCGATTGCACAGGGCGAACTTCCTCTTGAGAATGAAATAATTTTGATAAAAGGTGCGCGTAAGTTCGGTTTTGATGCCTTGACGGAAATGCTGGAGAAGAAAGTGCACGAAACGATACTGGAGGTCAATCTTGGTGCCATGATAGCTAATCTGAACTATTACCGCAGCAAGCTGAAACCCGAAACCAAGATGGTGTGCATGGTGAAGGCCTCTGCTTATGGCGCCGGATCTTATGAAATAGCCAAGACGTTGCAAGAGCATCGTGTGGATTACCTTGCTGTGGCGGTTGCCGATGAAGGTTCGGAACTCCGTAAGGCGGGTATTACGGCCAACATCATCATCATGAATCCGGAGATGACCGCTTTCAAGACAATGTTCGATCATAAGCTGGAGCCGGAGGTATATAGCTTCCATCTGCTGGATGCTTTGATTAAAGAGGCGGAGAAGGAAGGTATAACAAACTTCCCTGTTCACATCAAGCTGGATACGGGGATGCACCGGCTGGGCTTCGCTCCCTCGGATATTCCCCGGCTGGTCGAAAGACTGAAAGGACAAGACGCCGTTATTGCCCGTTCTGTTTTCTCCCATCTTGTTGGGAGTGATTCACCGCAGTTCGATGCTTTTACACGTCGGCAGATTGAGACATTCGAATCGGCTTCGGCATGCTTGCAGGAGGCTTTCCCGCATAAGATACTCCGGCATATCTGCAATTCAGCCGGTATCGAACGCTTCTCCGGAGCACAGTTCGATATGGTACGTCTGGGTATCGGTCTTTATGGTATCAGCCCTATCGATAATTCCATCCTGAATAATGTAAGTACGCTGAAGACCACCATCCTCCAGATACGCGATGTCCCCGAAGAAGATACCGTAGGGTATAGCCGGAAAGGGCATCTTGCCCGTCCATCGCGCATCGCTGCCATCCCCATCGGTTATGCCGACGGCTTGAACCGTCATTTGGGCAACGGTAATGCCTATTGCTTGGTGAATGGCAAGCGGGCGGTGTATGTAGGCAATATCTGCATGGATGTCTGCATGATTGATGTGACCGATATTGACTGTAAGGAGGGCGACAGTGTGGAAATCTTCGGTGATAATTTACCGATAACGGCTCTTTCTGACGTACTTGACACGATTCCTTATGAGGTACTGACAAGTGTGTCTACACGGGTGAAGAGAGTCTATTATCAAGATTAGGGAGGAACATTAGGGCGTGTTGTTGCCGAAAACCATATTAAATTTTATCTTTGCATCAAATTAAATTCGATACAGTTATGACGAACTTTCTTTTATTGGGGCTTCTGCCCAGTGGTTCTGAGTGGATTATCATCGCGTTGGTCATTTTGCTGCTCTTTGGTGGCAAGAAGATTCCCGAATTGATGCGCGGCTTGGGCAAAGGCGTGAAAAGCTTCAAGGACGGTGTGAACGAGGCAAAAGAGGAAATCAATAAAGCCAAGGACGATTTGGATAAACCGGCAGAGGAGAAATAGTAATCTGTGCATCTACATGGCGGAAAAAGAACTGACGTTTTGGGATCATCTGGACGAACTGCGTCGTGTGCTGTTTCGTGTGCTCGGTGTATGGTTTGTATTGGCTGTGGGTTACTTCATTTTCATGCCTTATCTGTTCGATAAGGTGGTATTGGCTCCTTGTCATAGCGATTTTCTCTTCTATGACTTGTTGCGCTGGATAGGAAATGAGTTGAATTTGCAGGATGAGTTTTTTACACAAGAGTTTCATGTGAAGCTTGTCAACATCAATCTTGCCGCGCCATTCTTTGTACACATGTCCACCGCTTTCTGGATGTCGGTGGTGACGGCAGCGCCTTATCTCTTCTATGAAGTGTGGCGCTTTGTCAGTCCGGCCCTTTATCCCAACGAGCGCAGGGGGGTGAAGAAAGCCTTGTTCATCGGTACGCTGATGTTTTTTGTCGGTGTGTTGCTGGGCTATTTCATGGTCTATCCGCTAACTTTGCGCTTCCTTTCCACTTATCAGTTGAGCGCAACCATCGAGAATCAGATCTCATTAAATTCGTATATCGATAACTTTATGATGCTGATACTCTGCATGGGGCTGGCGTTCGAATTGCCGTTGGTGACGTGGTTGCTGTCTCTGCTGGGCTTGGTGCACAAGACGTTTTTGCGGAAATACCGCCGTCATGCCATTGTCTTCATTGTGATTGCTGCGGCCGTCATCACTCCTACGGGCGACCCGTTCACTTTGTCCGTGGTGGCTATTCCGCTCTATTTGCTCTATGAATTGAGCATTCTGATGATAAAGGACAAACCACATTCTCTGACTCATGAAGAATGAGGTGGGGGAATATTATGAGTTGTTGCTGACGGTTTGTAAAGAAGAAACCCTTCCTCCGAATGTCTGTTATCGGCGTATGCGGGAGCTGCTGGAGCAGTTGTGCCGCACGCAGATGGAAGACGGAAGCCTGCAAATGACTGACCTTTCGGCACGAATCAGTTTCGTGGCGTCGAAGGTAGGTCTTACTGTTGCGGAGCAGAACCGTCTCCATACGTTCCGGCTGACTTCGAATGCGGTGATGAACCGCCGGCTTGAACCTCAGCGCGAGTCGTTGCTGCGTGATGCCAAAACGTTAGCCTTCTTCATCAAACGGCTGACGGGGGAAGATATTCCGTCCGAATTGTATGGCTTGCTGCCTCAGGCGGATGCCACCTATCTTGTCGCTCTTCCCGCCAGACAGCGTGTGAAGCGTATGCGTGTCTGTTTCCAGTATTCGGATGAGACTTATTTGTATGTCTTGCCTGTGGATGCCGTGACCAATGAGCCGTTGCGTGTTCGCTACAACCTGCCCCGGATTAACGAAGAGTTTGCCGAAACCTGCCGGCTTTTGTGGAGGCATGCACAGATCAACCTGCTGGATGTAGCGGTAGACGAGGACGGCATACTTACTCCTTCATTTATCATATTGGAGCCCGATTATCTGATAGACATCAGTTCTTTGGCCGAATGCTTCAGGGAGTACGGGCATCATCCTGCCAATTATCTGCTGGCACGTCTGCAATCACCCGATAATACCCGCCCGTTGTTGCTGGGTAACATTGCCAATCTTTTTCTGGATGAATGGATTCATGCTGAGGAGGCACCCGACTATCTGGCCTGTATGAAGAAAGCCTTCCGCTCCTATTCCATCGAACTGGCGGCATGCGCCGATTTGCACGATAGGGAAAAGGAAGCCGAATTCTTTGCAGACTGCAAGCGGCATTTTGAGAATATCCGCCGTACCGTGACGGAAACCTTCCGGGAACCGGGCTATGAGCTGGAGCGGACAGATGCGGTGTTGGAACCTTCGTATATCTGTGAGGCGCTGGGATTGCAGGGGCGGTTGGACTATATGCAGAGGGATATGTCGTCGTTCATCGAAATGAAATCGGGCAAGGCTGACGAATATTCCATCCGTGGCAAGATTGAGCCTAAAGAAAACAATAAGGTGCAGATGCTGCTTTATCAGGCTGTACTGGAGTATGCCATGGGGATGGATCACAGGTATGTGAAGGCCTATCTGTTCTATACCCGCTACCCGTTGCTTTATCCGGCGCGCCCTTCGTGGGCAATGGTGCGCCGCGTGATGGATGTGCGCAATCGTATTGTAGCTGCCGAATACGCTATTCAGCTGCGCAACAGTCCGCAATATACGGCCGAACGCTTGAAGGATATCAATCCCGCTACCTTGAACGAGCGGCATCTGGACAATGTGCTCTGGAAGCGTTTCCTCTATCCTTCCATCAATGCCGTGGCACACCGGATTCGTTTGCTTTCACTGTTGGAACAAAGCTATTTCTATACATTATATAATTTCATAACCAAGGAACTCTATACTTCCAAGTCGGGCGATATCGACTATGAAGGGCGCACAGGCGCCGCTTCGCTTTGGCTCTCTACGCTGGCGGAGAAGTGCGAGGCCGGGGAGATTCTGTACGACTTGCAGATTCGGGAAAACCGTGCTGCGGCTGTGCGTAAACCTTATTTGTTGCTGGCCTTGCCTGCTCCTGTTTGCGAATCTTCCCCGGCAGATGCAGCCGGAACAGGGTGGGGTGTTTCTTCCTCTTCACTGTCGGCGCCGGTTCTCCCTAATTTCCGGCAAGGCGATGCGGTGGTGCTTTACGAACGAAATACGGATGTCGACAATGCGACCGATAAGATGGTATTCAAAGGTAATATAGAGCATATTTCTGATGATGAGGTACGCATCCGCCTTCGTGCCACCCAGCAGAATGCGGGCGTGCTGCCTACCGATAGTCGCTATGCCATTGAACACGACCACATGGACACCTCGTTCCGGAGCATGTATCTGGGGCTATCGGCTTTTCTTTCTGCAACGCAGAGGCGGCGCGATTTGTTGCTGGGGCAGCGTCTGCCCGAATCCGATCCTTCTTTCGATGAAAAGATTGCTACGGCCCCGGATGATTTTTCCCGAATTATCATGAAAGCCCGTGCCGTCAGGGATTATTTTCTGTTGGTCGGCCCTCCGGGCACGGGGAAAACCTCCCGTGCATTGCGTGGCATGGTTGAGGCTTTTTACGGAGAGGGTAAACAGGTCTTGCTGCTCTCTTATACCAATCGAGCCGTTGATGAAATAAGCAAGGCGTTGGCTGCCATCACGCCCGAAATAGATTTTATCCGTATCGGCAGCGAGTTGTCTTGTGACGAGACGTTCCGGCCTCATTTGATGGAGAATGTACTGGAGGCATGCTCCACCCGTAGGCAAGTGCAGGAGCGCATTGCCCGTTGCCGTGTGTTTGTCGGCACGGTTGCCACACTTTCTGCCAAAACCGAGCTTTTCCGGCTGAAAACCTTCGATGTGGCTATTGTGGACGAGGCGACCCAGATTTTGGAACCGCAGCTTCTGGGACTGCTGTGTGCCCGTAACCCCGCCGGCGAGGATGCCATAGGCAAGTTCATTCTGATAGGCGATCATAAGCAGCTTCCGGCTGTGGTGTTGCAATCTTCTGTACAGTCGGAGGTGGGCGATGAAGCCTTGCGAGCCGTGGGGCTGTATAATCTGAAAGATTCCCTGTTTGAACGTTTGTATCGGAATCTTCTTCAAAAGCCAGGCTTCGCTTTGCCTTTTTTCGATATGTTGTGCCGTCAGGGACGTATGAATGTGGAGGTGGCGGCTTTTCCCAACCGGGCTTTCTACGGAGGCTTGTTGCAACCTGTCGGTCTGCCTCATCAGCAAGGAGAACTTATTCTTTCTCCCGAATTGTGCGACAGTGAGTTTGCTCCATTGCTGACTCGCCGTGTGGCTTTTTTGCCTTCCGAAGCGGAACCGTCGGTGCAGTCTGCCAAAGTAAATCATTCGGAGGCACGGATTGTCGCCCGTCTGGCAGAAGCCGTCTATCGTCAATATGCCGGCTCTTCCGGTTTCGATGCTTCTGGCACTTTGGGCATCATTACCCCTTACCGCAGTCAGATAGCCCTGATAAAGAAAGAATTGGCCGCTATGTGTGTGCCTGCTCTGAATGATATACTTGTAGATACGGTAGAACGCTTTCAGGGCAGCGAACGGGATGTCATTATCTACTCTTTTTGCGTGAATCGCGCTTACCAACTGAAATTCCTTGCTAATATGACGGAAGAGAACGGTGTTCCGATTGACCGGAAGCTGAATGTTGCCCTTACCCGCGCCCGCAAGCAGATGTTCATGACGGGAGTGGTGTCGCTGCTGAAGCTGAACTCCGTCTATTCTGAACTGTTGAAGTCGATGGGCTATGAATAGGGTTGAGATGCTGTATTTTTACGCTCGAATCAAAGAAACGCAATACCATGATACAGATGTTCAATATTCTATCTTATTTCATTGCTGTCCATTAAAACATTTTCTAGTGTATAAAATTTAGGGCTGATACTTCGTGAGTGAATTATCAGCCCTTTGGGTTATCTTTGACAGCCTAAACTCGTGAGCTTGCTGCCCAACGATTTTGACATGGCACTTGAAACCATCGTGGAAATATACCGCAAACGATGGCTCATAGAGTCACTCTTCACGCAAATCAAGCAGAATTTCCCTCTCAGATACTTTTATGGAGAAAGTGCCAACGCCATCAAGATACAGGTTTGTGCGACACTCATAGGCAATCTGCTTATGACACTCCTGCAAAGACGACTTACACAGCCTTGGAGTTTCTCGGGATTAGCCACGATGGTAAGAATCGTCCTGATGTACTACATCAATATGGATACGTTCTTCGAACGACCTGACGAAGACTTGAAATTACTCCTAAAACAAACATCGGAAGAACCTCTGGAAGAAGAGAATTTGATATAAGGAAGCTTTTCCAAAAGCAGAAATACTCCCAACACGTAATAGTTAATGGGTTGGGAGTAGATAATTATGGTTTAGCGGACAGTAATAGTTTGGAATATCCCTGCTTATCAACTGTGATGTCTTGGTGACGTTGTCGTTTTATGGCGGCATGTTTTACAGACTCTTTCTGAGAATCTCGATGATTTCTTCACGATTCAGTTTGTGATAACCGCTGTCGAAGATGATGGTGCTGTCTGTTATTCCTTCGAGCATCTCCTCCGTTACGCCAAGTTCTTTGATACTGAGCACTACACCTATTTCACGCATCCAGCTTTCCAGGGCAGCCAATCCTTCTTCTGCCACCTGCCGGTCATTCTTCCCTTCCGGACGGATGTCCCAAACGGCTGTGGCAAACCGGCGGAGCTTATCTGTGGCATAAGGCAGAATATGGTGATAGTAAGGCAACGAGACGGCGGAGAGTGTCATGCCGTGGGTGGCATCCGTGTGAGCTCCGATGGCTTGGCCTATCATGTGTACCATCCAGTCTTGCCGCTTGCCGCATCCGACAAGTGTGTTGAGTGCCCATGTCGCTGTCCACATGATGTTGGAGCGTGCCTCGTAATCTTCGGGATTTTTAACCGCAATGCGGCTGGAGTGAATCAGAGAGCGCATCAGTCCTTCATTCAGATAGTCGCTGGTGTTGTCGTCGGTATTGGAGAAGTATTGCTCCATGAGGTGCGACATGATGTCGAAGAATCCGGCCACCATCTGATAGCGGGGCAGTGTATAGGTATATGTAGGGTTTAAGATAGAGAAGCGAGGCATCACACGCTCATCGAACACTTTGCCGATTTTCAGACTTTCGGCATGGTTGGTGATGACCGAACCGCCATTCATTTCAGACCCTGTACCTACCATTGTGAGAATGCTGCCTACCGGAATGATGCGACAATCAGGGTCTTCTTGACGTTTGTAATATTTTTTCCACGGATTTTCATTACACCACGCCGAAACACTCACGCCCTTGGCATAGTCGATGACCGAACCGCCACCTACGGCGAGGATAAGATCGACATTCTTCTCTCGTGCCAGTTTTGCTCCTTCGTACAGCTTCTCCACGGTGGGGTTGGGCATGACTCCCGGCAACTCCACAATTTGTTTACCTGCTCTGCCGAGAATATCGGTCACTTGGTTGTAGATGCCGTTGCGCTTGATGCTTCCACCGCCATAGGTGAGCAGTACCACAGGGCCATACGCTTTTAATTCTTCGGCCAAGAATTTCAGCGAGTCGTCGCCGAAATAAAGTCTTGTAGAATTTGAATACTTGAAATTGCCTAACATAGTTCTGTTTTTTTTTGAGGGGTCGTACATTTGTACGTTGGTTAATAATTTGATAATTTATAACTTTGATATAGGCATGGACAAAGACCGATTAAGGGGTGGTTCAAGAAACCGGGTTTAACGTTCAGTCCCCATGCCTTTACATCTGAAATCTGGATAGTTCGTTATACTTTTATTTTATCGGTCATTGGCAGACTTAGTATAAAGATACTGTGATTTTCTTGAAATCCGGTGTTTTACAAATCTTTTTTTCATGAATTCAAATTCCCCGGCGGGCAGCATCAAATCAATCTGCAAAAAGCTTATCTGGTAAGATATAAACGAATTTGCGAAATGTTTTCTTTTCTTATTTCTCGGATTATCATAACTTTGTGAATTTCATTTTTAGAAAAACAGATAAGGTTATGATGAAATGTATTCCCTTCATGTTGAGCTTGTTCTCGGCGTTTGTTTTTGCCGAACCGCTTTTTGCTTGCACTTCTGCCGTTGTCTCCGGCAAGGTTACTCCCGATGGCCGTCCGTTGTTGTGGAAACACCGCGATACAGACTTCCTACGGAATCATGTGGCTTATGTAAAAGGTGAGAAGTATGATTTCATTGCCGATGTGAATAGTAGTAATTTTCCGGAGCTGAAGGAAGCGTGGATTGGTACAAACACCGCAGGCTTTGCCTTGATGAACACCCAGTCTTACAATCTCGTTGAAGTAAAGGATGGGGAAGAGCGCGGTGTAGCCAATGGGCGTATCATTTATCGCGCTTTGGAGGTTTGTGCCACGGTAGAAGACTTCCGACATTTTCTTGACACCATTGCAAAGCCCAGCATGATAGAGGCGAACTTTGGTGTGATAGATGCCAAAGGCGGTGCGGCCTTGTTTGAGGTGGACTATTATAAATATACGATGTATGACGCCAATGATCCGAAAGATGCTCCTTACGGTTACATTGCCCGTACCAACTTCTCTTTCACGGGTAAAGTGAACGAAGGTGCAGGCTATGTGCGCTATATGGAGGCCGACCGAGTATTGATGAAGGCTTCGGCTACGGGAGGCGTCACTCCGCAAGGCATCTTCAATGACCTTTCGCGCTCATTTCGCAACTGCATGCTTGGCATCGATTTGAGGAGCGGTGATTTTAACTGTCCGAAGGGGGCGGGCTGGTTTGTCGATCATGATTTCATTCCACGTAGCGGCACTTCTTGTTCGGTAGTGGTGCAAGGCGTAAGGCCGGGCGAAAAGGCGGAGCTTACTACCATGTGGACACTCTTGGGCTATCCTCCTACGGGGATTGCCATACCTCTTTGGGTGAAAGGAGCCGACAGGTTGCTTCCTCCGATGGTGTGTTTGGACAAGAAACTTGCGGCTGCTCCGCTCAGCGATTGGTCTCTTCGTCTTGCCGACAACGTTTACTGCTACAAGCAGGGAATGGGGACAAATCGTTATTTGAATTGGGAAAGGTTGTATAGCCCGGCGAGGGGCGATGGGTATATGACACGGCTTGCACCCGTGGAGGAAGAAGTATTCAGGCTCACTGTGCCGGTGTTGGACAGTTGGCGTAGGCAAGGAGAAGTAAATGTGGATGAGATGAAAACATTATACCGGGAGCTTGAAAAACCGGTTCAAACTATTTATAAGTTACTGCTTGAATGAACCGCCATTTGATACTTGCAGGAGCGTAGGCTTACACTTGCACAAGCGAGAACTTACAGTACGGCTTCGGTCGAACTTACAGTACGGCTTCGGTCGAACTTACAGTACGGCTTCGGTCGAACTTACAGTACGGCTTCGGTCGAACTTACAGTACGGCTTCGGTCGAAGTTACTCACCTACAAGTGAGACCTTACACTTGCATAAGTGTAAAAACACTGATTTTCAGGGCGTATTTGTGGCGGAGGCGAGATATTCGATAATTTCCGTCTCTTGGTCCGGGTGAAACCAGCGGATTTCTTCATCCCGCTTGAACCAAGTCATTTGCTTACGAGAATAAATGCGGGAATTTTGCTTTATCTTTTCAATGGCGAACGGTAATGTCCATTCGCCGTCGATATACTTGAAGATTTCCTTATAACCTACTGTATTCAGTGCATTGAGCGCCCGGTAAGGGTAGACTTGCCGGGCTTCTTCTACCAGTCCGTCCGCTATCATTCGGTCCACACGGCGATTAATGCGGTCGTATAGCTCTTCGCGGTTGCGCGTCAAGCCTATCTTGATGATGCGGAAAGGGCGTTCCTTGATTCGTTGTGTGCGGAAGGATGTATAGGGCTTTCCCGTCATGTAGCAGATTTCCAAGGCATGGACTACGCGTTTGGGATTCTTCAGGTCTACTATCTTGTAATATTCCGGATCAAGGAGTTTTAATTCTGCGCACAATCTTTCCAAGCCTTCTGTCTCGTATCTGTGCAGCATCAGCCGGCGGGTTTCGGCATCTACGGTAGGAATATCGTCGATGCCTTTGCAGATGGCATCGACATACATCATCGAACCGCCGGTCAGCACTACGATGTCATGCTTGGTAAATAACGTTTCGAGGAGATTCAGTGTCTCTGCCTCATATTGGGCGGCACTATAATAGTCCGTCAGTTTCAGCATACCCACAAAGTGATGTTCCACCCGTTGAAGTTGTTCCGTAGTAGGGGCTGCTGTACCTATCTTCAAGTCGGCATAAAGCTGTCTTGAGTCAGCCGAGACAATACAAGTGTCGAATTGCTCTGCCAACCGGAGGCTTAGCTCCGTTTTTCCCACTCCGGTGGGACCGATAAGTACAATGAGGGTATGCATGTTGGCGGTAAAGGATAATTCGGGCACGGACTACGCGGACTTTACGGATTTAATTCATAAAAACCGTTCCATTCCGTGGAGGCCGTGCCCGATATTGTATTTCGATAAATTCAAAAACAGGCTCTTAATATCTGTCTTCCTCGTATGAACCGTCCGAAGAAGCACTGTCGTCAAAACCGCTGAATCCGTCCCTGTCGAAGTCTTCCATGTCGAAATCCTGATCTCCGTAGAAATTCTCGCCCAAATCAAGCGAACCTCCGCTTGCTGTCATTTCTTCGAAGTCAATGCTCTGTTTGGGGGCTTCGCCTGTTTTTTTGGTACACTTGGCTCCTTTCATGTCTTTTCCGGTGATGATTTCAGAAAGTTCGATGAAGAAGCAACGCTCCGTTATGTAGTCGAATACATACAGCAGTTTCTGCTTTTCTTCTTCAATCAGTTCGTTGAGGCGGGTATCTTTCATCACCCAGCTGTCTGTTTCCGGATTGTCATCCATTTCTTCCAAGGTGATTTCTTTTTCTTTCTCCCAGTCGTCGTCGCAGATGAAGAAAGAAGTCATCTGGTCATCGGCATACCCCGCCGACTGTAAAATAGCCTTGTGAAAGTCATAAAACGTAGCTTCCGGGTCTATCTGTATTTCTCTGACAAAATCGTCCACCTCGTCCGAGATGATTGTAAATCTGTAGATCATTTTGATGTATGATTTATAATATTAAAACAAGCTCTGAATCTTTTTATTTGCTTGCAGGAATAATTCCGCGAGCCGATTCGCGTATAAAATTTACAATATAGCTTATCTCAGGGGTCATTTCCATTTCGTTCTCAATTTTCTTCAGAGCGTCGGTATTATTCAGCCCGCTTTGATAGATAATGCGGTAGGCATTATGGATGTTTTCAATCGTTTCGTTGGAGAAACCGCGACGGCGCAACCCTACGACATTGATTCCGGCATAACAGATAGGTTCTCGTCCGGCAATGATATAGGGCGGAATGTCTTTACTGAAGCGACAGCCTCCTTGCACCATCCCATACCCACCGACATGGCAAAACTGGTGCATCAGGACACTTGCGCTGATGATGGAGTTATCGTCGATTACGATTTCACCGGCCATTTTTGTGGCATTGCCGATGATGCAATTATTGCCTATGATGGCATCGTGGGCCACGTGTACGCTTTCCATCAGCAGGTTGTTGTTGCCTACAACCGTTTTGCCTTTGGCGGCTGTACCGCGATTGATGGTTACATTCTCACGTATAAGGTTGTTGTCGCCGATTTCGGCAGTGCTTTCTTCTCCTCTGAATTTCAGGTCTTGGGGGATAGCACTGATGACGGCTCCCGGAAAAATGGTGTTTCCGTTACCGATGCGTGCACCATACAGAATGCTGGCATTCGCCATAATTTTATTATTATCGCCGATTACCACATTCTTGTCTATGAAAACAAAAGGAGCAATCTCTACGTTTTCACCGATTTTTGCTTCGGGATGAATATACGCTAAGGGACTTATCATATTATTGCAGGTTTCTTTACTTGTTCTTGACTATTTGTGCCATAAATTCTGCTTCGCAGACTACTTTTTCGCCTACGAATACATAGCCTTTCATGGTAGAGACGCCGCGACGTATGGGCGCCATTAATTCTACGCGGAAAATCAGTGTATCGCCCGGTACTACTTTCTGACGGAATTTCACACCGTCTATTTTCATGAAATATGTGGAATAACGTTCCGGTTCGTCTACGGAGTTCAGTACAAGCAGGCCACCCGTTTGCGCCATGGCTTCTATTTGCAATACACCGGGCATTACGGGTTCTTGCGGGAAGTGCCCTTGGAAGAACGGTTCGTTGGAGGTCACATTTTTTATCCCCACAATGTAATTTGCTCCTATTTCGATTACTTTGTCCACCAATTGCATCGGATAACGGTGCGGCAGAAGTTCGCGGATGCGGTTTACGTTCATAATGGGTTCGCGGTTGCAATCGTAGGTGGGAGCCTGAATGTCGTGCAGGCGGATTTCCTTACGCATCTGGCGTGCAAACTTATTGTTGATGGTGTGTCCCGGACGGGTGGCGATGATACGCCCTTTGATGGGTTTACCTATCAAGGCCAAATCTCCGATTACATCAAGCAACTTGTGACGGGCGCATTCATTAGACCATACCAAGGGTTTGTGGTTGATGTAGCCCAATTGTTTGGCATCCATGTGAGGAACCCCCATTATGTCGGCCAGCTTGTCGTAGTTCTCTTGAGACATCTCACGCTCATAAATAACAATCGCATTGTCCAAATCACCGCCTTTGATAAGGCCGGCTTGCAACAAAGGCTCGATTTCACGTACAAATACGAAAGTACGGCTGGCCGCTATTTCGTCTTTGAACTTAGACATGTCCTCCAAGGTGGCAAACTGATTGGGGATAATGGTCGAATCGTATGATACCAATACGTTCAGACTGAAGTTCTCGTCCGGCAATACAATGATGGACGAACCGGTTGCTTCGTCGCGGAACTCGATCTTTGACTTGATGATATAGAAATCTTTTACGGCATTTTGTTCTATGATGCCTACCCGTTCTATTTCGTTGACATAATATTGGGCACTTCCGTCCAGAATAGGAAATTCCGGTCCGTTTACTTGTATCAAGCAGTTATCTATACCCAATGCGTAAAGGGCTGCCATGCCATGCTCTATCGTACTGACTTTGATTCCGTTTTTGGAAAGTACGGTGCCACGGGTGGTTTCGGTCACATTGTCGGCAACGGCATCTATGATGGGCTGCCCCTCGATGTCGATGCGCTGAATCTTGTATCCGTGGTTATCCGGAGCTGGATTGAAAGTAACGGTCAGGTCAAGTCCCGTATGAAGACCTTTTCCACTGAGCGAAAAGCTGTCTTTTAGAGTCTTTTGTTTTAACATTGGTTACTTATTTAATTGTTGTTTAAGTTCATTCAATTCTTTGCGGAGCACATTCAGTTCCGTATACATATCCGGCAGCTTGCGGTAAATGGCTGCGGATTTGAAATAAGGCTTCGGCTCCATAGGAGGTGTGCCAATCAATTGGCTTCCGTCCTTGATGCTGCCGGGAACGCCTGACTGTGCGCCAAGATTGACTTTGTCGCCTATGTGGATATGGCCGGCAACACCAACTTGTCCGCCCATCATGCACCATTCTCCCACTTTCGTGGAACCGGCAATGCCTACTTGTGCAGCCATTACAGTGTGCGAACCTATCTCGTCGTTGTGGGCAATCTGAATTAAATTATCCAGTTTCACGCCGCTATGTACAATCGTGGCTCCCATGGTGGCACGGTCTATACACGTATTTGCACCTACTTCCACATTGTCTTCCAGAATGGTGATACCTATTTGGGGAATCTTCTCATATCCTTCGGGAGTTGGAGCAAAACCGAACCCGTCTGCACCGATGACACAACCTGCATGCAGGATACAATGATTGCCTATACGGCAGTCGTGATATACGGTTGCATTGGCATAAATGATGCAATTGCTGCCTATCTTTGCGCCGCTGCCGATGGTGACGTGCGGATGAATGACCGTATTGTCTCCGACTTCTGCATGTTCGCCGATACAGGCAAAAGGAGCTATGTAAACATCCTTGCCAATCTTTGCACTCTCGGCAACAAAAGCCAAAGGAGTGATTCCCGTCAATTTCGGTTTGCTTTGTTCATAAAGATTGAGCAGTTTGGCAAGACTTTCGTAGGCATTGTCTACTTTAATCAGAGTTGTTTTTACTTCTTGTTCCGGAATGAAATCTTTGTTTACCAGAACAATGCTTGATTGGGTGTCATATATATAGGAGGTGTATTTGGGGTTGGATAAGAATGAAATGGCTCCCGGCATTCCCTCTTCGATTTTCGCAAAGGTATGAACGGTAGCATTCTCGTCTCCAACAATTTCTCCTTGGATAAATGTTGCAATTTGTTTGGCCGAAAACTCCATTTTACTATTCTTGTTAGATGGTTTCAAAGCGCAAATAACGGATTTTTTTTTAATATATCCTTGCCCTTAGATGAATATTTTATCCTTGCCTATGCAAACGTTGGTAGCACAGGTAGTATTTTTTTACTTTCTTGGACAGAAGGGAAATATTGAGCATGTCCGATGCTTCGGCAATGTTTTTGATACTGCCGTCATTGTAGAGGATGTCGATACTGTCATCTGCCTCATCGTACATATTCTTCTCAATGCTGGGAGTAGAAATGAAATAACTCGCTTCGGAAAGGGGAATGTCTAATTGTTTACTGATTTGCAAAGTCAGTTCTTTTTTCCTTTCCTCACTGAAAGGTTCGGTAGAAATCTCAACTTTGAAGACATTTCGATTGATCATGCCGGTGCTAAGGGTAGATAAAACCTTGTCAGGATGGTCGCTCCATACTTTGAGGGCTGTCCAGATATCGTTGTCGTCCAATCGGATGAAATTCTCCAGACATTCAGGGTTGTTGTAGAATATTTCTCTGTTGATATCGTTGTAGAGGAAAAAACTCAACGCGGGAGAGGCGAATAATTCCACTCCCCGGCCGGCAAGTTCTTTGGCGCGCAGCAAAGTGCTGATTAGCATTCTTTCATAAGCCACAGATGTTTTGTGCAGATAGACCTGCCAATACATCAGACGGCGTGCGGTGAGGAAGTTCTCAATGGAGTATATGCCCTTGGATTCGATTACGAGATGGTCGTCTTTCACATCGAGCATCTTGATGATGCGTGCAGAACCGATGTTCCCTTCCGTTACTCCGGTGTAGAAACTGTCGCGGCGGAGATAGTCGAGGCGGTCCATGTCGAGCTGCCCGCTCACCAGTTGATGAAGGAAGCGTTTGGGATATTCGTCTTTGAAGATTTGGATGGCAAGCGTCAACTGTCCGCTCATCTCTTTGTTGATGCGTTCCATCAGCATCAACGATATGTCTTCGTGCGACACGCCGCGCACGATGGTATCTTCCAATACATGCGAGAAAGGACCGTGGCCGATGTCGTGCATCAGGATGGCCGCTTCTACGGCTTCAGCCTCGCTGTCGAAAATAAAATTGCCTTTGGCTGTGAGTTGTTGTATGGCCTCGCTCATCAGGTAATACGCTCCCAGCGAGTGCTGAAACCGTGTGTGTTGCGCACCGGGATATACCACAGACGACAAGCCCACTTGTCGGATGCGGTTTAAACGCTGCAAAAGAGGATGCCGTACGATGTCATAGAGCAGTCCCTTGGGTATGTTGATGAACCCGAAGACCGGGTCGTTGATGATTTTCCTTTCGTAGGACATGTGCTTAAAATTTGCAGCAAAGGTAATGCCTTTTTAGGAGACGGCAAAACGGATTGTTTTATTTCCGGGTATTGACAATCCGAAAAGTCTGTTGCCGGTTTCTGTCCCTTCCCGCTTTATTTTCCTTATACGTGGACTTACCTCCCTTAAAGTGTGACTTAGGCATCCTCAAATATCTGAGTTCGGGATAAGAAGCAGGTCAATAACCTCGCCCGGCGACTTGTATCTTAAAGTTAAAAATTGTTGGTTATCAGGTGTTTATCCTATCCTGTCAGAGGCTTGTATCTGACGGCTCAAACACTTGTGCCTGACGTGACAGACACAAGTGTCTGTCGTATTGAACACTTGCGTCTGTCACGACAAAGGATTGCAGCTGTCAAAATAGGGGAGGAGGGAGGTCGGCGTAAAAGGCGCTTCTTCTTCCAGCCGACCGCTCTAAACCGGCGCATTCAAGAAATATCAGCCCGATATGACTGCCCTCATCTTTAGCAAAAGCAACCGTCTATGCCGAACTCAGGTCCTCAAATACATTTTCTGGCGTGTTGAGAAAGTTGAGCGATTCTCCTTTATCATTGTAACCAAATGTAGGTTGAACCCATGGTAGCATCAAATACTTGGGAGAACTCATCAATAACAAAGAATATTTTCGTAATTTTGAAATCTAGTAGCATAGCGTAGTAGAACGTATATTGAGGGTATCATGGCTTCCTATTATCGGTGGCAATCATTGAAGCCCGGCAAAGTAACGGTGTGGTTGGAGGAAGTGTGTCTTGATTATGATTCGCACAACTTGGATAAAGAATTTCCACCAAAGGGTTGTTATCTGATTGACGAGAAGCTGAACGTAACTTTTTTGAAAGAAGAAACCGAAGCGGCACAAAAGAAATTCAAAGAAAAAACGGATAAATGACAGAACACTCAAGAAGTCAAGAGCCGTTTTAGAGAAACATAAAGAAAGGAGGAGTCTGCTTGTTGTGTTTTCGGATTGGTCTGCTTGTATGTTTCCGAATTTCACGTTTGAGAGGGAACTCTTGTGGTCGGTTTGCCGCATGTATAGAGAAAACAGAAACAACGCAAACGATGTTTAATGTCTCTTAATTATTGTAGTTGGATAGGTTCGGCATAGGCAAAAAATGTTTTTTTTGTAGCTATAAATCAGATTGATAAAAGTAGCAACCTTAAATTGATATGTTATGATGAGAAGTAGATATGGGATGCCGATGGTTATCTTACTCCTTGCATGCGTCACGAGCAAGGCAGGCGAATGGATCAGAATCAACCAACTTGGTTATCTGCCGCAATCCGTAAAAGTGGCGGTATTCATGAGTGAAGAAGAAACAAACATCGAAAATTTTTCCTTGATTGACGCCTTTACCGAAAAGGTGGTGTATACTCTCAATACAACCAAGTCCACAGGTAGGATGGGAGGCATGAAGACCACCTGCCGGCTGAACTTCAGCGATTTCACGGAGCCGGGCGTTTATTACCTGAAAGCGGGTAAAGCCATCTCTCCCCGTTTCCCCATCAATGTGCACGTCTACAATGGCACTGCCGATTATCTGCTGAACTACATGCGGCAGCAACGTTGCGGCTACAACCCGTTCTTGAAAGACAGTTGCCATACTCACGACGGTTATATCGTATATCATCCCACCAAAACCGGCGAACACATAGATGTTCGCGGAGGTTGGCACGACGCTACGGACTACCTGCAATATACCACCACTTCCGCCAACGCCATCTACCAGATGATGTTTGCCTATCAGGAGAATCCGGAATCGTTCGGCGATGCATATGATGCGGACGGACATCCGGGTGCAAACGGCATTCCTGACATTGTCGATGAAATAAAATGGGGCTTGGATTGGCTTAACCGGATGAATCCGGCTCTGGGCGAACTCTATAATCAGATTGCCGACGACCGCGACCATGCAGGTATGCGCCTGCCTAATAAGGATGAGGTGGATTACGGCTACGGGCCGGGCAAGGGGCGTCCCGTTTACTTTTGCAGCGGCGAATCTCAGGTACGCGGAAAATTCAAGAACGCAACGACCGGAGTGGCAAGTACCGCCGGCAAGTTTGCTTCCTGCTTTGCTTTGGGAGCTCGAATCCTGAAGAAATATTATCCCGAGTTTGCTGTGGAGATCGAATCGAAAGCCGATGCCGCCTATCAGGAGGGCATAAAGAAGCCGGGGGCATGTCAGACCGCCTCGGTGCTTTCTCCTTATATTTATGAAGAAGACAACTGGGTGGACGACATGGAGTTGGGAGCTATGGAGCTGTACAAGAAAACCGGCGACGACAAGTATCTGTTTCAGGCCCTCGAATACGGACGTCGTGAACCCGTCACTCCTTGGATGGGGGCCGACAGTGCACGCCATTATCAGTGGTATCCGTTCATGAATATGGGGCATTACCATCTTGCCCGAGTGAACGACAGGCGCATCTGCAAAGAATTTATACGCAACATGCGCACAGGCATTGAACGCACCTATGAGAAGGCTGTGGAAAGTCCTTTCCTGCATGGCATCCCTTACGTTTGGTGCTCCAACAATCTCACCACGGCCATGCTGACCCAATGCCGACTTTATCGTGAACTGACCGGAGACGAAAGGTATGCCGAAATGGAAGCGTCTCTCCGCGATTGGTTGTTCGGCTGTAATCCGTGGGGAAGCAGCATGGTGGTGGAGCTTCCTCTCTATGGAGACTATCCTTCACAACCTCATTCTTCACTGCTGAATGCAGGTGTGGGCAACACCACCGGCGGCTTGGTGGACGGTCCTGTCTATCGCACTATATTCGAAAGCTTGCGCGGTGTCGATATGACAGGTGTTCCGGGAATCCCCGGTCAGGACTACGAGCGTTTCCAACCCGGCCTGATGGTATATCACGATGTCGTTCACGACTACTCCACCAACGAACCTACCATGGACGGAACTGCTTGCCTCACTTACTGTCTCTCTGCCATGCAGAAAGACGGAATGAAGCAAGCCGGTATCTTGAACGATAAAAACATATACGTAGCAGGAGGCATTGTGCGCACCGACCCGTCGAAAAAGCAAATCACACTCATATTCACTGCTGCTGATAAAGCGGATGGTGCCGATGCCATCATCAATACTTTGAAGAAGCACGGTGTCAAAGGCGCTTTCTTTTTTACGGGAGAATTTTATGAACGCTACCCTGGTGTAGTGAAACGCTTGCTCGGCGACGGGCATTATGTGGGTAGCCACAGTTACGGGCACCTGCTGTATATGCCATGGGAAAAGCGCGACTCATTGTTACTGACCCACGAAGAGTTTGAAGATGATATGCTGAAAAGTTACGAGGCCATGCGAAAGGCCGGCATTGACTACAAGGATGCTCCGCTTTATGTTCCGCCCTACGAATACTACAACAAAGAAATAGCGGCTTGGGCCAAAGGTATGGGTATTCAGATAGTCAATTATACCCCCGGCACCATGAGCAATGCAGACTACACCACTCCGGATATGGGAAAGAGATACCGTAGCAGTCGGTTCATCTATGACAAAATTATGGAATTGGAAAAGAAAGAGGGGCTGAACGGGCATTTGATACTGATACATTTAGGAACGGATGATCGTCGTATCGATAAATTCTATAATGGGTATCTGGATAAAACAATCAGGATGTTGAAACGGAAAGGGTATTCTTTTATGCCGATACGCGAAGCAGTAGGCTTGTGAGTTATGTTTTCAGCGAAAGCTTGTCAGAAAAGCTTGATTAAGAAGATTGATAAAACAGGAACTAATTTGTTTTCAGGTATTTTTAAGGTAAAGATTCAATAGGTTTGTTTTCAGTAGACTTTTTCCTTACCTCCAAGAGGAGAAAGTCTCAAAGTAAGCTCCCCGCCTGTGAAGGTCGGGAGCTTTTATCTCTTAAAGGAGCTTCTTTATTGATTGCAATAATTCCTCGATGTCTTTTTCCGTTGTATCGAACGAAGTTACAAAGCGGATTTCATTGATGGCTTCATTCCAGAAATAGAAGAAATATGTTTTCAGGAGTTCGTCAATGACCGGACGAGGCATTGTTAAGAAGAGTTGATTGCTTTCCATCTTTTGTGTGATGTGCACGCCGGGCAGTACTCTCAGTTTCTCATGGAGCAACGTGGCCATGCGGTTGGCATGCCTGGCATTTTTCAGCCAAAGGTCATCTGTCTGGTAAGCGGTAAACTGACAGGATAAGTAACGCATTTTGGAAGCGAGCTATGCCGATTGTTTGCGTATAAAACGGGCTTCTTTCTTTAGAGCCGGATTAAAAACTATCACGCTTTCTCCCAGCATCAATCCGTTTTTCGTTCCGCCAAAACTTAGGATGTCAATGCCGCAATCCACAGTCAGCTCCTTGAGGCTGAGGTTCAGGGCGGCGCAAGCATTGGCCAATCGAGCTCCATCCATATGGACATACATGCCATATCGGTGAGCCAATTCCGCTAAAGCAAGAATTTCGGCTCATCCGACATTTCGAGTGATACGGCAGTCGTGTAGTGCATAAAGCCTAAGCTCAAAGTATCGTTCATCCCTGAATCCGTACGCATTCCTTTTCATTACTTTTATCTTATTGTTGATGCCCTCCACTTTGCCGGTAGAGATATGGCAGCCGTACCATGCGAGTATTCCCGTTCGATGCGCCATAATGGTTGCAGCCATTTTCATCAGCTGTGGCACTTTGCTCTCTTTAGCCTGGTTTACCCAATCCAGCATTACTTTCTCCGCCTCTTCCTTGTTGATCTGTGTCCAAAATTCCCGGAGCTGCTCCTTGAGGTAATATGCCTGCGAGAGAGGCTTGTTCATGTCCAGAGCATTGTCAAGCCTCGTTTTATATTCCTTGTCAAAGATGTCCCCACCATTGCTTAACAGGAGGTATCTCGTGCCTTTGAGGACCTTCCGCTTATTGATATCCTTTTCCATGTTGTACTGTACTCTGCGTATGTCATCCAGCTTTTCGTTCATGGGCTTGACCACGTGGAAATGGTCAAAAACATGAAGCGCATTGGGACAATGTTCATATACGGACGAAATGAATGCCGCAGAAAGGTCTGTGGTAACATACTTGATGTCAATGCCTTTTCGCTTTACCCTTTTCCAAAAGCCGTTCAAGACATCAGCTCCTTTGCCCTCGCCAACATATATGATACGTCCGCTCCTCAGGTCGACAACTATTGTCTTGTATATGTGCCCTCTTCTTACGGCGAGCTCGTCTATGCCGATACAATCCACACCCTCCAACGAAGGAGGGGTGTAATGGTATTCCAAATACCGGCTATGTATGTCTTTGATGGTGTCCCATGCTACTCCCAACAGGTTGGCCGCATCTTTCAAAGTCATCGCCTTTAACAATCCGACCACGTACCTTGCGAAACGGTGGGTGTAGCTGCAACTGCCTGTGGCGAAGGGGATATTCTCTTGGCGGTCGTAATCACAATCCTTGTTCTTACACTTGTAGCGTTGTACTTTCATGCGGACTATCACCTTTTTGCCGCCAACAGGAAGACCGATAAAGTCACGCATACGGTAACCATTCTTCACCAAATGGCGGCATCCGCACTTGGGACACTCATTTTGACGTTCTTTTGCTTCAACATGCAGAATAATTGTATTACCTTTGTATTCCTCACGGGTGCATTTGTGATTGTATAGCCCCCACGCATGATATAGAAAACTGCTGTTCATAAATGTACATTTGTTTGTGGTTATTCAAATATACAATTTGTTCAGCGGTTTTCTTCTTTAACATACCATCACTCGAAATGTCGGAAGAGCCAGAATTTCTTCCGGTTTATAAACTGTACCCAGTTCTGTGCATTGCGATATATAGATGACGCCCGGCTGAGAATGATGCTGTTCGCCGAAATGACATAGGTACGAGCGGATTAAATCCGACGTCAGTTTGCCGTCAGGGGTAGTGACGGGGCGTATTTGGCAACCGGTCATACGAGCCGGCGAACCGCATTCGTCGACATATATATGTGCAGTCTCCGCACAGATTATAGAATTGTAAGGGCGTGTGCAAAGCTGCAAGGCCACTGCATTGCTTCCGGTGCCATTGAATACAAACAATGGTTCACATTCCGTTTCGAAAGCATTTCTGATTTTGCGGACAGCTTCTTCTGTCCATGGGTCATCGCCATAGCCTATGGCATGGTCGCTGTTTGCCCGGTTCAGTGCTTCCATGACTAAAGGGTGCACTCCGGAGTTGTTGTCTGAAGCAAAACTTCTCATAACTATCTTTTCCTTTTTTTGAAAACGGATGTAAAGGAACGTGAGTTCGGTATAATCGCTATGCTATAAGCCTACTTTTGTCAATGATTTGGATGTTCATCCCAGGCTTCTTGGGCAACAAGTTGTATGCAATAATCCCGGCGAATAGATTAGTTGCAAAGTTATCAATGGTTCGATGCCTTGTGTGTTCTATCTGGCATATGTTCTTCAGTTCATCATTCACGGTTTCAATGACCGAACGCTTCCTGAGCATCAGTTTGTCATAAAGGTTCATCAGGGAATTTTTCATGTTCCTCTTGATTTTCGTGACGAGGTGGATGTCATCCACAAAGAGCTGCTCGAAGAGATCCTGACTGACATATCCCCTGTCTGCGAAGAGTTTCCCGAAGAGCCTCTCCGTAAAGTGTTTGTCCTTCAGCGGTGCCCGGTCGTCTACATTGCCTGGTGTGAGTTGCCACTGAATAATCTCCCCCTTGTCGTTGATGACCAAATGCAGCTTGAATCCGTAGAACCAGCCCATCGTGCACTTGCCCTTGGCCGCCCACCCCCTCATGGTCTTATGCATATGCATCCGCTTGATGTGGCAGGATACCAATGGGGTTGAGTCGATGATGGAAATGCCTGTGCATTTGCCCAAGGCACAGGTCTGCAGGAACAGCAGCAGATGAAGAGCCACTTTTGCCTGACGTTCTACGAAGCGGTTATACGACAGGCGACGAGGGAACTCATTGCTCATGTGTTGGCACACATACCCCAGATAGAACGACTTCAGGTCGCGGTACCGCCCCGTATGGAAGAGTATCAGGATCGTCATTACCTCGCTGTCGGACATCCGGCAGGAACGGTGGCGGTGGCGCTTCCCGTCTGTCGAAACCATACGTTTTTTCAACTCCGGCTCAAAATATTTACAGAAATCGTCGAGAATACAGAAAATTTCTATTAAATTTACAGTTGTCATAGGATTGAGTTTTATTTGTAACTTTTTGATATTCAACTAAAAGATACAAAATAATTCTCAATCCTACAACTTTTTAGACACTTTTCTTACGTCGAACTCACGTTAAAGGAAAGAATATTCTGTAAGATTGGAAAACAAAAAAGCACTGATTTTGTAACTATACGGTTTTTCTCCTGTCACAAAACCTGTGCTTCTTTATAGGTCAATTCAATCGGTTTTATTCTCATCCGATATAAACATTTACACCCAATGAAACATAAAGTTCATCCCCTTCAAGGTGAATTTCAATCTTGTCCTCGCGAGCCAGCCATCCTAAGGCAGCCCCCAGTTCTCTATCACCCAATTCAGACCTCTCTTTCAAGGTCTCATACCTCCATTTGGCATTATCGCTAAGCAAATACCAAATTCTTCCTGCATTAAGTCCAATTTCCGTTTTGTTCATAACGATATCGATTTAGTTATTGATTAGGTTTTGTTCTTAAAGATAACACTTTTTCTTGAAAAAGGGGTGTGTAAAGAGCAAAAAAGAATGTTTTTTACGACTTTTATGATAAATGAAAACCGCAATGCCTATAAAAACATTGCGGTCTCCTCATATTTAGTCAAGAAATCAGGGGAAAACGATTGTTACATCATTCCGCCCATGCCTCCCATTCCGGGAGCGCCCATCGGCATTTCGGGCTTATCCTCTTTCTTTTCTACGATCACACATTCGGTAGTCAGGAACATGCCGGCGATGGAAGCTGCATTCTCAAGGGCTACACGGGTAACCTTGGCAGGGTCTACCACACCTGCTGTATGCAAGTTCTCGTAAACATCGGTGCGGGCGTTGTAGCCGAAATCACCTTTGCCTTCGCGTACTTTCTGTACGACAACGGCTCCTTCTTTTCCGGCATTGGCTACAATCTGGCGCAACGGCTCTTCGATGGCACGCTTGATGATATCGATACCTGTCGTTTCGTCTGCATTGTCGCCCTTGAACCCTTCCAAAGCTTCGAGAGCACGGATATAGGCTACACCTCCACCGGCAACGATACCTTCTTCGATGGCTGCACGCGTAGCACGAAGTGCATCATCCACGCGATCTTTCTTTTCTTTCATCTCGACTTCGGAAGCCGCACCTACATAGAGAACGGCGACACCGCCTGACAATTTGGCCAGACGTTCTTGCAGTTTCTCTCTGTCATAGTCTGATTTCGTTGCGGCAATCTGCGCCTTGATTTGTTCACAGCGTTCCTTGATGTTTTCTTTATTGCCGGCACCGTTTACAATGGTTGTGTTATCTTTAGACACGGTCACTTTATCTGCGGTACCCAACATCTCGATAGTGGCCTGTTCCAGCTTCAGTCCTTTTTCTTCGCTGATAACAACACCGCCGGTCAGTACGGCAATATCTTCAAGCATTTCTTTACGACGATCGCCGAAGCCCGGTGCTTTCACTGCACAAATCTTCAATTGCGAACGCAGACGGTTCACAACCAAGGTTGTCAACGCTTCACTGTCCACATCTTCTGCAATAACCAGCAATGGACGACCGGTCTGTACTGCCGGTTCAAGGATAGGCAGGAAATCCTTCAAATTGGAAATCTTCTTGTCGTAAATCAGAATGTAGGGTTTTTCCATCTCGCATTCCATCTTCTCCGTGTTCGTCACGAAGTAGGGAGAAAGGTAACCACGGTCAAACTGCATACCTTCTACCACACCGATGGTTGTATCTGTACCCTTTGCTTCTTCGATGGTGATGACACCGTCTTTAGAAACTTTGCGCATGGCATCGGCAATCAGTTTACCGATAACGGGGTCGTTGTTGGCAGATACAGTACCTACTTGTTCAATCTTGTCATAGTTGTCGCCTACTTTTTCCGATTGGTTCTTGATGGATTCTACCACTTTGGCAACTGCCTTGTCGATACCGCGTTTGATGTCCATGGGGCTTGCGCCGGCAGTAACGTTCTTCAAGCCTTCGGCTACGATGGCCTGAGCCAATACGGTAGCGGTTGTAGTACCGTCGCCCGCATCATCGCCGGTCTTGGAAGCAACTTCTTTCACAAGCTGCGCACCGGTATTCTGATAAGCATCTGCCAATTCTACTTCCTTGGCCACTGTCACACCATCTTTCGTAATTTGAGGAGCACCGAACTTCTTTTCTATGATTACGTTACGTCCTTTCGGGCCGAGAGTCACCTTAACTGCATTTGCCAGTGTGTCGATACCTTTCTTCAGTTGGTCGCGGGCATCGATATTGAATAATATTTCTTTTGCCATAATTCTATTTATATTTTAATTGTTAGCCTCTTTTTATGATTTATCCCAAAACTGCAAGCACATCGCTTTGACGCATAATAAGGTATTTGGTTCCTTCAACTTCCAATTCGGTTCCGGCATATTTGCCATACAGCACTGTGTCGCCAACCTTCAATACCATTTCTTCGTCTTTTGTTCCGTTGCCTGCTGCAACGACTTCACCTTTCAAAGGTTTCTCTTTTGCCGTATCAGGAATAATGATACCGCCAATTGTTTTCTCTTCTGCAGGTGCAGGGAGTATCAGCACTCTGTCTGCCAATGGTTTAATGTTCATAGCTTTTTGTTTTATGTTATACATTATTGTTTTTGCTTCAGGTAAGCATCGAAAGGTTTACGAAAACTGTGCCAAAAGCGTGTGAGTGTTTATTTGGCAGACAAAAACTGACAAAATGGCGTTATTGTATATGCGCTTGTAAAAGAATCTTGTGTGATTTGCTGATGTTGCATAACATATCCCCTATCGGAATCTCTTTGAAAGATTGTTTTATTTTTATCAAGTCTTGGAATGAATACTTTCACTGCCTGCAATCTCGCTAAACTGCGATATCCGCGGTTGTCTTTCTTCTTTTGAAAAATCTAACCAAAAATCTTTTTTGGTGAGCCGGAGGAAAAAGACAAGCTGTCTTCTGTTCTATACTTAGGATACCTGAGTCGTATACTTAGGGGGCCTAAGTCGTATACTTAGGGTACCTCAGTCGTATACTTAGATACCCCCTCGCCAGAAGGTGTTCTGGAGGGGGTGTTTCAGCCTTCGTTTTTTTTGTGAATGATGGGTTTTTGCGTGATAAATTATTGTTACATGTCGGCTCTGTTTCAATCGGCTCATGGGATTAACTCTTCGGAAGCCGGTTTTATTCCGGGGGCACATGACTTTTGGCCTGATGTTCTCCTCTTGCCGCTGACACATGCACCGCAGGACGTGCAACCATGTGCTTTGCTTTTGTTGGCAAGGGTAACAAAAACAAGCTTGTGTCAGGCTGTTTTACTCCAGCATTTCTTCTATGGAGTAGTTTTCCCAGAATGCTTTGGTGGAATGTACCAGCGAACTGCCCATATAGAGCAGGAATAATATCGCAATGACAATCATCAGGAAACTGACGAGGGCATTGTGCTTTTCTTGTTTTAGTTCAACAGAAACCATAAGAACCTCCTTTGTTTTTATTGTCATGCAAATTTAGAAGTTGCGTATTGCATCCGGTTTGCACTGTCGTGACGAATTGAGTACAACTTCTTTTCATGCCCTAAATATACAAAAAAAGGAGCAATAAAAAGCTCCTTTTTAAAAGTATTTCGTTTTTTATTAGTTCAATTCGCTAATTAGTTCCTTCGGGGAAACAAGCTTCTGCTCGCCGGTTTCCATGTTTTTCAATGTGACTTTTCCTTCGTTCATCTCATTTTCTCCTACTAACGCAACAAACGGGATGGCTTTTGAGTTGGCATAACCCATCTGTTTCTTCATCTTACCGGCATCGGGAAAAATTTCGGCACGGATGCCTGCCGCACGCACTTGGAGTAATACTTCTAAAGAAAAAGCTGCTTCTTTTTCTCCAAAATTGATGAACAGGAGTTGGGTGGAATTTACCGCTTCCTTGGGATAAAGGTCAAGCTGGTTCAGTACGTCGAAAATGCGATCGGCTCCAAAGGAGATACCCACTCCGGAGACTCCTGACATACCAAAGACCCCGGTCAGGTTGTCATAGCGCCCGCCGCCAGTAATACTGCCGATTTGTACATCCAAGGCCTTGACCTCAAAGATGGCCCCGGTGTAATAGTTCAAGCCGCGGGCAAGGGTCAGGTCAAGTTCCATTTCATTCTTCAGCCCGAGGTTTCTAAGTGTGGAGAGTATAAATTCGCTTTCTTCCACTCCTTTCAGGCCGGTCTCACTGTTTACAAGTACCTCCTTCAGAGTAGAAAGCTTCTCTTCATTGTTGCCGCTCAGCAGGATAATGGGTTGCAATTTAGCGATAGCCTCATCGCTGATACCTTTTTCTTTAAGTTCTGCATTGACATTATCCAATCCGATTTTGTCTAATTTGTCTATGGCCACGGTTATGTCGACAATTTTATCTGCCTCGCCAATGATTTCGGCAATACCGCTCAATATCTTGCGGTTATTGATTTTGATGCAAACACGGATGCCGAAGCGGGTAAATACGGTGTCGATAATTTGCATCAATTCCACTTCGTTCAGCAAGGAGTCGCTGCCCACTACATCGGCATCGCACTGATAGAATTCACGATAACGTCCTTTCTGCGGACGGTCGGCACGCCAGACGGGTTGTATCTGATAACGTTTGAAAGGGAAAGTGATTTTGTCGCGGTGCATTACCACATAACGGGCAAAAGGTACTGTAAGGTCGTAGCGTAAACCCTTCTCGCAGAATTTAGAGGCCAGTTTGGTTGCATTACGGCTCAATAATTCCTCATCTGTCAAACCGGAGAAATAGTCGCCGGAATTTTGTATCTTGAACAATAGTTTATCACCTTCTTCGCCATATTTTCCCATCAAAGTAGAAAGCATCTCCATCGAAGATGTTTCTATTTGCTGGAATCCATACAAGTGATATACTTCGCGGATGGTATTGAATATATAGTTCCGTTTCGCCATTTCTACGGGCGAGAAGTCGCGGGTTCCTTTCGGAATACTTGGTTTTGTTGCCATAATCGTATTGGTTTCTTTTAAATAGAATGCGGCAAAGTTACGCTTTTTTATTGAATAAGAAAAAGAGATACCTGCACTCTTTATTGTGGTGCGGGTATCTCTTTATCTGACTATGCAAGGGTTTACACTAATATCATGTTTATATGCCTGTGTGCCGAAGTAAATCCGCAAGAAGCCTTATGTTGTAATAAACCATTCTTTAATCTCTGCGTCCTAAAAATATCATGATATAATAGATTAAGGTGGCTAAAGAGCCAAGAGCGGCCACTACATAAGTATAAGCTGCCGAGTGCAGTGCGTCTTCTGCCTGTGCATGGTTGTAAGAGTTGGTAATACTGGATTTGCTAAGCCACACTAATGCGCGCTTGCTGGCATCAATCTCCACCGGTAAAGTTATGAAGCTGAATAGGGTGGTGGTGGCAAACAAGATGATACCGGCCAATAGCAGTTGGGGAAAAGAGTTCAACATCAGGATGCCGGCCAACAATACCCACGTCATCCACTGTGAGGCAAAGGATACTACCGGAACCAATTTACTGCGCATGGTGAGCGGAGCATAGGCACGTGCATGCTGCACGGCATGTCCGCATTCGTGCGCAGCAACGGCAGCAGCCATAATGCTGTTGCTGTTATAAACGCCCTCACTCAGATTTACTGTCTTATTGGCAGGGTTATAGTGGTCGGTCAGGTGTCCCGGTGTGTGTGTTACGGTAACATCATAAATTCCATTGTCGTGTAGCATTTTTAAAGCTACATCTGCTCCTGTCATGCCGTTTCCTATTGCTATTTTGGAATATTTCTTGAACTTATTCTGCAAATTCATCTGTACCAACCAGCTGATAACGGCAATACCGATAAAGATAATCCATTGCATTCCTATCATTCCTGTTCCCATAATCTTCTTTCTTTAGTTTGTGAATAAAATCTGTTGTTTGTAACTGTCTAACAAATTGTTTGCCAAAGATAATAATAAAACCGTTGGTTATCCGAACGTTTTTTTTCTCTTTTAAGAAGAATTAGAGAAGCGGCTGCCAACAAAAGAGCACAAGGCAGGAATATCCAAGCCTCCCTAAACGAAACCTACAAAGACTTCCCCGGATTTTTATGGATGGCGTCATTGGACTGCGAGTTGCGTGTCGGCAAGCTGTAACTCTACAACCGTATCAATGGCGGTCGGAATATCCGGTAAGTACAGCACAATTCCTTTTTCACTTTTTTGAAACTTCAAAGAAACTCTATCTGCAAAGCGGACGGCTTTTTTCACTTTTTTCCCTTCTAATGGCAGGAAAAGGACTTTGTCTTGCAAGTCTAGGATATGCACATACAGTTTATCTCCTTTCTGCGTAGTCACACCCCAAGGTCGTGGAGCGATACAACCTCCGCGAGTGCCATAAATTGTTTCTCCATACTGTTCCAGCCATTTCCCCACTTCTGCCAAACGTTCCAATGCCACGGCCGGAAGTTCACCGTCGGGTTGAGGTCCGATGTTCATCAGCAGGTTGGCATCTTTGCCTGCGGCTTTTACCAGATAATGGACCAATGTCTTTACCGACTTATAGTCTTGATCCGTAATCTTATACCCCCACATGCCGTTCATGGTTTCGCAAGTTTCCAAAGGAAGAGAACTTATATTTTGCCCCGATAACCCTGCACGGTTCTCGCCCGGTAAATCTCGCTCAAAAATCTGGATATCTTCTCCTGCAAAAGGTTCTTGATGGTGGTTGTTTCCAATTAGGCAGGAAGGTTGCAGGCGATGTATCATGGCATACTGTTCCGGTAGCTGCCAATTAAAATCCAGGTTCTGGTCTTGATCCCACCAACCGTCAAACCAAATGGCTCCAATCTTTCCATAGCCGGTCAGCAGTTCGGTCAACTGGTTATTCATGAAGCTGTAATAACTGTTCCAATTTCCTTTCGGATTTGGTCGCCCGGTGCCACGTCCGGTACGTCCCCACGGAGCATCTTCACGGAACCAATCAATGTGCGAGTAATATAGATGCAGACGGATGCCTTGCTTGTGGCATTCATCCGCCAACTCCTTCAGTATATCGCGTTTGAAAGGAGTGGCATCAACAATGTTGTAATCGGAACACCGGGTGTGAAACATAGAAAAGCCTTCGTGGTGACGGGTCGTAAAACAGATGTACTTTGCTCCGGAAGCCTTGATGGCAGATACCCATCGGGTGGCATCGAACTTGGAAGGATAAAAGCCACCCGCCAGTTTGGCATATTCTTTATAATCCAAATTCTTATTGGTCATGGTCCATTCGCCGGTAGCCAGCATTGCATAAAGTCCCCAATGGAGAAAGATGCCGAATTTGCTGTCACGGAATTCTTGACGGGACTTCAGGTTTTCCTTCGTGGGGTGATAAGCTTGCGGCTTCATGGAAGCCGGAAGGAGAGTCAGTAATAAAAAAGATATAAAAAGTGCTTTCATGATAATAGATAAAAAGACACAAGATTATCCGGATATTCACGGCTAGAAACCGTAGAAAGAGTGTAATCTTGTGTCTCTGTTTTTGGGGATACTTGGTGTTATTCTTCTGTGTAACGCTCGATGGTTTGTTCGCGGTCGGGGCCTACCGATACGATTTTGATAGGAACTTCCAACTGCTCTTCCAAGAACGACAAGTAGGCATTGAATTCTTCAGGGAATTCATCTTCGCTTTGCATCTTGGTCATGTCGGTTTGCCAACCGGGCAATTCAACATAAATAGGTTCTACCTCTTCTTTAATGTCGAATGGGAAATAATCAACTTCTTCACCATTGATTTTATAAGCTACGCACGCTTTGATGGTTTCGAATGAATCAAGCACATCACTTTTCATCATTATCAGTTTGGTGACTCCGTCTATCATAATGGCATATTTCAATGCAACCAAATCAATCCAGCCGCAACGGCGTTTACGGCCTGTTACCGAACCGAATTCGTGTCCCAACGTACAAATTTGGTCGCCTGTCTTATCAAATAATTCTGTGGGGAACGGACCGGAACCTACACGTGTGCAATAAGCCTTGAATATGCCGTACACCTCACCAATTTTATTGGGAGCTATGCCAAGGCCGGTGCAAGCTCCGGCACAAACCGTATTGGAAGACGTAACAAATGGGTAAGATCCGAAATCAATGTCCAACATTGTTCCTTGTGCCCCTTCGCATAATATCGACTTGCCTGAAGCCAATAGATGGTTCATCTCATGTTCGCTATCTACCAACCGGAATTGTTTGAGGTATTCTATGCCTTCAAGCCAGGATTGCTCTATTTTCGTGAGATCGTATTCGTAGTTTAAACTCTTCAGGATCTGTTCGTGACGTGCTTTGGCGGCAGCATACTTCGTGTTAAAATCGTGTAGGATATCACCCACCCGTATACCATTACGGCTCACTTTATCAGTATAGGTCGGTCCGATACCCTTGCCGGTGGTTCCTACTTTCGAGTCACCTTTGGCTGCTTCGTAGGCAGCATCTAATATACGGTGTGTGGGCAGGATGAGGTGTGCTTTCTTAGAAATGTGCAAACGTTCTTTCAAGCTATGACCGGATGCCTCTAACGCTTCTGCTTCCGCTTTGAAAAGAGCCGGGTCCAACACCACGCCATTACCGATGATATTAATCTTATCACCTTGAAATATGCCCGATGGGATGGAACGGAGTACATACTTCTGTCCTTCAAACTCAAGTGTGTGACCGGCGTTCGGGCCACCCTGAAAACGAGCTACGGCATCGTATCTCGGAGTTAACACATCAACGACTTTGCCTTTGCCTTCGTCGCCCCATTGTAATCCTAATAGTACGTCTACTTTCATTTTTCTCTCTTATGATTATTGTTCTTTTTCTTCCGTTTATTGGCTCGGTCGCATTTATTGCATAATCCATACAGATATAAGGAATAGTGCGTTAAGTTAAAACGAGTCAGTTTGGTATTCTCGATAGCATGCTGCAACTCTTCATTCTGAAACTCCATCACCTTTCCACACTGCGTACAGATTTGGTGATGGTGCGTATCACGGTTGTAACATTTTTCGTATTGGGAAGAGTTGCCAAATTGGTGTTTGATGACCAAATGGGCATTTATCAATAAAATAATGGTGTTGTAAAGCGTTGCCCTGCTGACGCGGAAATTACCTTGGTCGGCCATCAGTGAATAGAGCGTGTCAATGTCGAAATGGCTGTCTATGGAGTAAATGGTGTCGAGTATAGCATAACGTTCGGGGGTCTTCCGATGCCCGTTCGCACTCAAATATTCAGTGAATATCTGCCTAACTGTATCTTTCACGTTCTGATTTTCCATTTGACCGCACAGTTTTTACAGCGAACAAAGTTAATCCTTTTTTGCGGAAAGCAAGAGAGAAAGATATAAAAAATACAGGATGAAGGGAAAAGGCTTCGGATTCTGTTAAAAAGGTGTTTCTGTATACTCCTTTACCCATCTGTATAGCAACTGTTCCGACTCTTGCGAAGAATCCTCCATCTTTTCCACTTGACGGCAAACCCGAAATGCGTTCTCCTCGCTATGCTGCATGTAGCAACGGATGGCTGTCATTGCTGCATTACGAGTGTGGTAAGAACCTGATAGGAATGCGGTGATTACTTGATCGAGGAACTCATTCTCAACCCGCTCGTCCATATCGCCTTTCTTAGTCAACAAACGGGCTATAGTCAGAAAGCCGCAAATCTGTATGTATTCTCTGTCATTGGCAATCCAATGGAACGATTTGGCAGGGGCATAGGGCAGATGCTGGAATAGATTCATGCAGGTGAGTTCTGCTATTTCGATATTGCGGATATCTTCTACCCAGATATCGGCTATTTCGGGCAGAAAACTTTCAATCGGTTGCAGAAGTCCGGCCAGTATTTTGCATTCTCGAATTTCTTCTTTCCATAAAGCTTGTGCCAAGGCATGACTCTTCTCGTATTTGGCGGCAATGCCCTTGATGCGGGGTAGTTCCACGCCGAAGTTCAGTTTATACACCAATCCTTTTTCGCGCATACTTTGAGACACGGCACCATTCATTGAGAGGCGAAGCTGTGTCTTGATTTCTTTGAGTTGTTCTTTGATTTCCATAACTTGTATAATTGTCCACAGGGAGCTGTCGGAGAACCATGATACTCTATTGGATGCAAATGCAGATGACACAGGGTGGTTGTCCTGAACCCGTGCCATCTGCATCTGGTCTATCTAAAAAGTATCTTTCTTAAAGTAGTTTGGCATCCTTTGAGGAGACAGCTTGAGTAGATTAAAAAACAAAGGGTTAGTTATTGATAGCCGGCAATGTGGAGTAATCTCTGCTATAGCGTAGCATCTGTTCTGCATAACCTTCATTATAGGTAACTGTCACATCGGTGATATTACCTTTGGCATCTGTTACAGCCTCGTATTTGGGATTGATAAAGCCTTTGTATGGAGCAAGATTTAATTTCTTATAGCGTTCCAGCACCTCGGCATGTAATACGGGGTCGACTTTCACGGCATATGTTTCCACTAAATTGCGGGCAGCGACAAAATCGCCGGTAGACTTGATACGCTGCACTTCGGCAAGCAATTGTCCGAATAGTGTGCGGAGTTTTTCATAATCGTTCACTACAATGTAGGTCTTTCCGTCTTTCTTCATCATCTCTACCACTTTGTCGGCAGCACCTTTTTCATATACCCAACGGGCAATAAGCTGGCGGTTGCGCATGTGGGCTTCTTCCACGTTGTTGCCCGGTTCGATACGGACAAGCTGAGTCATCAGTCCGTTCATCAGGTAGGTGTAATACTCGGCCTTATAGGCTTCGGCATTGGGTGTCAATCCCAGTTCTATCAATTTAGAGTCGGCCACATAGTAAAGCCCGAACAAATCGGCACGGGTTTCCTCGATGGTAGAGCCGTAAGCTTTCAGTGCATCAGGGTCGACGCCCGGCAGCAGTTTGCCCGAACCGTGTCCTAAGCACTCGTGCAGATCGGTGTGCAGGTCGCCGGTCAGGTCGGCGTATTTATCAATCAGTTGCAGCTCGGTCTGGCCGTATACAAATTCCTCATTGAAGCCATTGCCGTGTGCGGCTTTGTTGTAGGCATCGGTGATATTACCGATGGTAACCGATTTGGAACCGTGGTGGCTGCGTATCCAGTTTGCATTAGGCAGGTTGATGCCGATAGCTGTTGCCGGATATAAGTCACCAGCCAGAATAGCGGCAGTGATGACTTTGGCCGATACGCCTTTCACCGTCTCTTTCTTGAATTGTTTTTCTACCGGAGAGTGATCTTCGAACCACTGTGCATTGCTGCTGATCAATTCGGTGCGACGGGTGGCATCAAGGTCTTTAAAGTTGACCAACGATTCCCAGCTTGCTTTCATGCCAAGCGGATCGCCATAGCTCTCTGTGAAACCATTCACGAAGTCGATGCGCGAGTTCAAATCTTTCACCCACAGGATGGCGTACTCGTCAAATCTCTTTAAATCACCTGTTTCATAGAATGCTATCAGCTTGCTTATCACACTTTTCTGTTCGGGCGTTTCGGCCACCTCTTCCGCTTTCCTCAGCCAGTATACGATCTTTTCAAGTGCCTGACCATATAAACCACCTATTTTCCAAACTTTCTCTTGCACCTTGCCGTCAATCTTCACCAGGCGGCTGTTTAAACCATAGGAGATCGGAGTTTCATCTTTGGGGTCTTTCAGGGCGTTATAGAAATCTTCGGCTTCTTTCTGTGTCACCCCATCATAATAGTTGCAGGCAGAGGTCAGCACCAGATCTTCATCTGCTACCTGATTCACTCGTTTCGGCATGATATGGGGATCGAAAATCACAGGGAACACTTCTTCGCACAGTTGCTCTACGCTTTGCCCTTCGGCAAGAGGCAATGTGGAAGCATCCACGCTGAGTAAAGCCTGCTTGAAGAAGTCGGAGGTAAAGCCCGGCGCAAACTTCTCGCAGCCATAGTGGTGATGGATTCCGCTAGAGAACCATACTCGTTTGAGGTATACTTCCAACGCCTTGAATTCAGGTGTGTACCTATAACCTTTATAGCCGAGATATACGGCCTCCAGCATTCTGCGGATGGTCAGGTTGTACTTCCCATTCTGATCGAAAAGTATATCTCTGCCCTGCAAGGCAGCTTCTGTTAAGTAATAAACTAATTTCTTTTGGTTGAGGGATAGACTCTCGAATCCCGGTACGCGGTAGCGCAAAATCTGTAAGTCTGCAAATTGTTCCACTGTATAATCAAAGTTTTCTGCCTCGGCAGTTGTTTTTTGGATTCCGCCACAAGCTGTCAGCAAAGAGAGGGCGGTAGCCACGGTAATGATTTGTTTCTTCATGTGTGAGAGGTGTTTAAAAACAGACAAATATCTTCAAAAAGAACGTTTGGAAAGTGTTCCGAATACGAAAGTAATCATGTTCTAAAAGCAGAAAAGGAAGTATTCCGAATTTATAACTCCGAAATATTTCCTTTTGTATTCACTCAGTCATGTAGAATTATTTCTTCTTGTTTTCTGTGTGTCTTTTACGATAGCCGTTAGGTGTCTCACCTACATTCTTGTAAAAAGCGGCATAAAAAGATTGTCGATTTGCGAAACCTACCATTGTACTGATTTCTTCAACATTCTTGTCAGCATATCTTTTGTCTGTCAATAAATGTTGTGCCTCTTTTACTCTATATTCATTCAGCAGGCAAGAATAATTCATTCCAAAGCGTGAATTAACCACTGCGGACAAATAGCGGGTGTTGGTTTCTAACTCTTTAGCCAAATCCTTCGCGGAGTAGTCGGCATCTCTGTACTTCTTCTGTACAACAACGATATTCAATATCTTGTCATACAACTCGTCTGCCAATTCCGGTCTTATCAAAGAACGATAGGCAGCATCTTTTTCTTTTTTCTCACGCAGGTTGTAAGGACGTTTCTTTGTTCCTTCTTCCTGGGTCTTGTTTTCTAAATCACTCATTGAATTAAACTGGTTAGGGTTGTTGTTAAAATCGGAAAATCCAAAGGATTAGCCTATTATATTTTACAAAAGTCATATTTTTTTTTTAGATATGCAACTTTTCAAGTATGGAATTTTGATATAAGAACAAAGATAAAGGCTGAAAAGGAGGACTTTTAAATTCTTAACAAGAAACTTTAACTTATATTGGCGGGTGCTATGATATAAAATCTTGAAGAGTCTCTATTTGTAGTTTATACAATAATTAGTGTACCTTTGTCGGCAGAAAATTAGATCCCAGGTTATGCTGAAAACGCTTAAGACATATTTCGGTTACGATAGTTTCCGTCCTTTGCAGGCAGAGATAATCCGCAATGTACTGCTTCGTAAAGATGCTTTGGTACTAATGCCTACGGGAGGCGGCAAGTCCATTTGCTACCAACTCCCCGCTCTGTTGAGTGAAGGAACAGCAGTGGTGGTTTCTCCTCTTATCTCTCTGATGAAGGATCAAGTAGAAGCGCTTTGTGCCAACGGTGTTGCTGCCGGCGCGCTGAACAGCAACAACGATGAGACAGAAAATGCTGCTTTAAGGCGTGCGTGCGTAGAGGGTAAACTGAAGCTGCTGTATATTTCGCCGGAAAAGCTGCTGGCAGAAGTGAACTATTTGCTGAGGGACATGCAGATTTCTTTGTTTGCCATCGATGAAGCTCATTGCATATCGCAATGGGGACATGATTTCCGTCCGGAATATACGCAGATGGGGGTGCTGCACGAGCAGTTTCCACAGGTTCCTATTATAGCATTGACGGCTACGGCCGACAAGATAACCCGCGAGGACATCATCAAGCAGTTGCACCTCAACGAACCTGAAATTTTTATCTCCTCCTTCGACCGTCCTAACCTGAGCCTTGCTGTAAAACGGGGGTATCAGCAAAAGGAAAAAAGCAAGGCTATTCTCGATTTCATCGCCCGCCATCAGGATGAAAGTGGCATTGTATATTGCATGAGCCGCAGCAAAACCGAATCGGTAGCGCAAATGCTTCAGAAGCAAGGAATAAAAACCGCCGTTTATCATGCGGGTTTACCTGCTGCGCAAAGAGACAAGGCTCAAGATGACTTTATCAACGACCGGGTGCAGGTGGTATGTGCTACCATTGCTTTCGGAATGGGAATAGATAAAAGTAATGTGCGCTGGGTGATTCATTATAATCTGCCCAAAAGCATCGAAAGCTTTTATCAGGAAATAGGACGTGCCGGACGAGACGGACTGCCCGGCGACACGCTTTTGTTTTATTCATTGGCTGACCTTATCCTGCTTACAAAATTTGCAACAGACAGTGGGCAGCAAAGCATCAATCTGGAGCGACTGCAACGCATGCAGCAATATGCCGAGGCAGACATCTGCCGGCGTCGCATATTGTTAAGCTATTTCGGAGAAAGTACGGCTCACGATTGCGGAAATTGTGATGTTTGCAGAAATCCTCCCGAACGTTTTGACGGCACCGTCATTGTACAAAAGGCACTGAGTGCCATTGTGCGTGCCGACCAGCAGATAGGAACTGGCATCTTGGTGGATATACTCAGAGGAACCATGAGTACCGAGGTGGCGGAAAGGGGCTATCACCGGCTGAAAACTTTCGGAGCCGGGCGTGAAGTGCCTGCCCGCGATTGGCACGACTACCTGTTGCAAATGCTGCAATTGGGTTATTTTGAAATAGCTTACAATGAAAACAACCACCTGAAAATTACCTCAAGCGGAACGGATGTTTTATATGGTAGGGCATCTGTGCAACTTGCCGTTATTCGGCGCGGCGAAGAAACACAACCTGTCCGAGGTCGTAAGCGAAAATCCACCGTTCCTGTAAAAGAACTGCCATTGGGTCTACCCAATGTGGAAAGCGGGGAATTGTTCGAGGCGCTCCGGTTGCTCCGCAAGCGCTTGGCCGACCAAGAAGCGCTTCCTGCCTACATCGTTCTGTCCGACAAGGTGCTTCACCTGCTCAGCACTTCCCGTCCCACAACCGTAGAGGAGTTTGGAAATATCAGCGGCATCGGCGAATACAAGAAGAAAAAATACGGGAAGGAATTCGTCGAGCTGATACGGAAATACTGTTGAAGATGATTTACTTATATTTGCCAACTATTAAGATTTGTCGATATAGCCTCACTGTCTCTTCCAGTGTACTGCAATTTATGAATACCGGTATATCATTTATCCTCTCTATATGTATAAAAGGGGACGATTTATTATTCAGAAACAAAAAACACTTTTTCCCGTTGTTGAGTACATAATATCCTATATTCTTGTCTTTTACAGATATACCGTTACTTCGATATGCGACGTCAGGGAATTTATTCTCCAGCACTATCCCGGAGGCAGTGGCAAATGGGATATTCAGCGTATAACCGCCTCTAAGTTCAATCTGTGTTTCGCTTAGGGTTATTTCAAAAGACATGGAGGAAGCTAATTTCTCATTGAAACAATAACCTGCCCCGATTACCGATAGCACGAAGCCGCCGATAGCTGCATATTGCCACCTGTGCCCTTTTGTGATTATTACAAAACACAAACTTATGATAAGTACAATTCCCGATAGGACCAGATGTGTTATCACTCGGGCACTTGTACTTGATAGAGGTATTCCTCCTATATATTGCAATGAATATACGATGGCTGCAACCAAGAATAAATATCTGGAGAGTTTTATGTATTTGCGATTATCGGCAAGGTTTTCAACGGGCAAGATGAACCGGAACAATCTGTGGAGATAAAGAGCAAATAACAACAGAATCAGTATAACTCCAATATTGGGAAATATATTTTCCATGATTACCTTGATTACTCGTTCGTTTTCTTATCCTTAAGCGCTTAATACGCAAAGTTCGTTTTTCATCAGGAGGATTCCTTTATACTATATTGCTTTATTTACATTGCAGCAATAGTTCCCTGACGTCCGCCTGCGGTATTCCCAGTGATGCGGCTTTCTCGAAATCGCGCTTTGCCAACTCCTTTTTCTTTTGCGAGAGATAAAGCTGCCCGCGCATCAGGTAGGCTTCCGGCTGCGATGAATCGAGACGGATGGCCTCCTCCAAATCGACCATTGCCAAGTCGGTATGCTCCATGTCTTTCTCAACGCCGGCACGTGCCGTGTAGAGCACGGCTGTTTGCGAAGCTGTCAGGACGGCCGAGGAGAGCTCCTTTTCCGCAAGCATGCTGTTCAAGATTGAAAGGGCTGCTTCGTATTTCTTTTCTTTCTGTTCCAACATGGCCAGTCCGAGCCGCCCGTTATAGCTTTGGGGAACAATCTTCAATAAGTGTTCGTAGTCTGCCCGCGCAAATTTGTAATTACGTTGTTGCATATAGGCGTAAGCACGCATCAGCAAAGCCTCTTGGTTGTCTTTATCCATATCCAGCACTAACGAATAGTCTATCCGGGCCAAATCTTCTTTTCCCGATTCGAGATAAAGCGCTGCGCGATTCAACAAAACGGGTACGGCACGCGGTGCAATGTTCAGCGCAAGCGTATAGGATTCCAACGCCTGTTCGTATTGCTGCCGGCGTTGCTGTATGATTCCCAGATTGGAAAACAGCAGTGCATTGTGCGGATTGGCCGGCTCCAGCCTTAAGGCTTGTCGGATGTAGCCTTCGGCTTGCGTCAGGCTGTCTTGCTTCGTGGCGGTGGCCGCACGTTCGCTCAGCTCCTCGTAAGTCTGCGAAAAGGCGGGCGACACGCCTATACCTCCGCATAGTAAAAAAGAAAGAAAAAGCTTCTTCATTGTTGTTTTGTTTTTAGTCCAAGGGATAGGCGTCGAAAGCAAACAACTCAGTTGACAAATACCGTTCGCCCGTGTCGGGCAATAGGGTGACAATCGTTTTGCCTGCAAATTCGGGACGTGCAGCCAATAACCGTGCCGCATATACCGCCGCACCGGATGAGATGCCGGCCAGCAGGCCT
This sequence comes from Prevotella heparinolytica, assembly GCF_002998535.1. NCBI lineage: Bacteria > Pseudomonadati > Bacteroidota > Bacteroidia > Bacteroidales > Prevotellaceae > Prevotella > Prevotella heparinolytica. The sequence goes on from NZ_CP027234.1 coordinate 3,012,297, forward strand.
TCGGTGGCGGCCAGCTCGCGCCCCGTACGGATGGCTTCGTCGTCAGGAACCGGAACCACTTCGTCTACCACGGAGGCGTCATAAATGGAAGGAATAAAGTTGGCGCCGATGCCCTGAATGCGGTGCGGTGCGTCGTCTCCTCCTTCCAATACCGGAGAGGATGCCGGCTCCACAGCAACAATATAGACATCGGGGTTGTGTCTCTTCAGGGCGCGTGCCACTCCGCAGACAGTGCCGCCTGTGCCTACGCCTGCCACAAAGACGTCGACCCTACCTTCCGTATCCGCCCATATCTCTTCGCCCGTGGTTTGTTCGTGGGCTTTTGCGTTCGCCGGGTTCTCGAACTGCTGCAAAATAACCGCTTCCGGTATCGCGTCTCGCAGTTCCTTTGCCTTGGCAATGGAGCCTGCCATACCTGCCAGTCCGTCAGTTAGCACAATTTCCGCACCTAAGGCCTTTAGCAGGTTACGGCGTTCCAGACTCATTGTCTCGGGCATCGTCAAAATCAGCCGATACCCCTTGATGGTTGCCACCATGGCCAGTCCCACACCGGTATTGCCACTGGTGGGTTCTATAATGGTGGCGCCGGGCTTCAAAGCTCCGCGTGCTTCGGCATCTTCAATCATGGCAAAAGCCACACGGTCTTTCACGCTTCCCGCAGGATTGAAAGATTCCAATTTGGCCACTATATTGTTTTTCAGCCCGTATTTACGGCTGTAGCCGCACAATTCCATCATAGGTGTATGCCCGATTAGCTCTGTCAGATTCTTTGCTATTCTTGCCATAATCAGTTCTGTATATATTTTACTTATCCTCCATTATCGGCATCCGTCGCGCGAGACGGGCGTCGTTCGGATGCACGTTTGGTTATATGAAGGCAAAGATAGAAATTTATACGGAACAGAGGGCAGGAGTAGGGAGAATAAATAGCCTCTTGCCCCCTGTTGTGCCTCATTTGTCAGACACAAGTGTTTTGCACGACAGACACAAGTGTCTGTCATTTCAAACGTTTGTACCTGAGAAAACCGGTGATTGCTTGTTTGTAATCGACAGTAAATCAGCCTCTTTTCTATAAGGTCTTTTGAGATGGCAAGAGCAAGGATACAATTCTGTGCCATAAGCGTGTTTGGTAAGAAAGAACCGTTTCTTCCTTACCAAACAGGGAAGGCACGGAATTCATAGATTGACGATGAACCCATGAAACTTCGTGCCTTCTGAAAAGTTTATAAATACGTGGTGTGTCGGTACACCTTTATGCTTTGTCCTCTCCCGGTAAGATTACTTGCGGTAGCTTTCCAACTCTTCGGCCTTGAACTTGCGAATGAAGTTGAAGTGTTTCTCTACTTCGGCTTCGGCATAGTTCACATAAACCAAAGCCGATTTGCCGAACAGTTCCGGCGCTTTTGTGGCATCTTGGATAATCAGATGCGACATCACGCATACGGCGGCCATCTCGTACAGGCGACGGGCCATGAAGTCCAGCAGCTCCTGGTTGGTGGTTTCTTTCACGGCATTGGTGCAGGCATCCAGCTTGTTTGCCATTTCCTGCACACGCTCCATCAGCGGTTGTGTTTCCGCACTGCAAGGGATGGTTTCATAGTCGCGCAGGGTGGCGATGTACGAACCGTTCGTCACATAGCGGATGGCAGCCACGGTCTGCAACTGCGTGGTACCCTCGTAGATGGAGGTAATACGTGCGTCGCGATAGATACGCTGGCAGGCATATTCCAGCATGAAACCGGAACCGCCGTGAATCTGGATGCAGTCGTATGCGTTTTGGTTGGCATACTCGGAGTTCATACCTTTGGCCAGCGGAGTAAAGGCGTCGGCCAGTTTGGCATATTTCTTCTGCTCCTGACGTTCTTCGGGAGTGAGTTTGCGTTCGCGGGCAATGTCGTCTAATGCTTTGTAGATGTCTACATAGCGTGAAGTCTGATACAGCAATGCGCGCCCTGCATCCAGTTTGGCTTTCATGATGGCCAGCATGTCATATACGGCAGGAAACTCGATGATGGCTTTGCCGAACTGCTTGCGGTCTTTGGCATACGCCAGTCCTTCGTTATAGGCGGCCTGCGAAAGACCTACCGACTGAGCAGCAATACCCAAGCGGGCACCGTTCATCAGAGCCATGACATATTTTATCAGGCCGAGCTTGCGCTCGCCGCAAAGTTCTGCTTTGGCATTTTTATAAACCAACTCACAGGTGGGAGAGCCGTGGATACCTAACTTATTTTCGATACGACGCACGTCTACGCCTCCTTCTCTCTTGTCGTAGATAAACATAGATAGGCCGCGACCGTCTTTCGTGCCTTCTTCCGAGCGCGCCAATACAAGATGCAAGTCGGCATCTCCGTTCGTAATGAAGCGCTTCACGCCGTTCAGACGCCAACAGTTGTTGGCTTCGTCATAGGTGGCTTTCAGCATGACGCTTTGCAGGTCTGAGCCGGCATCCGGCTCAGTCAAGTCCATCGACATGGTTTCTCCGGCACAGATGCGGGGGATGAAACGGCTGTGCTGGTCTTCGTTGCCGAATTCATAGAGCGTTTCTATACAGTCTTGCAGCGACCAGATATTCCCGAAGCCTGCATCGGCCGCGGCTACAATTTCGGCACACATGGTGTAGGGAGTAATCGGGAAGTTCAATCCGCCGAAACGTCGGGGCATGGTCATGCCGTTCAGTCCGGCTTTCACCATGGCATCGAGGTTCTGTTTAGTTCCGTCGGCGTATTCCACACGACCGTTAGCGCAGTGAGGGCCCTCTTCGTCTACACCTTCTGCATTGGGAGCAATGATTTCTCCTGTGATTTCTCCTGTGATTTCGAGCACTTTGTCATACGAGTCCATTACGTCCGCATAGTCCTGCGGAGCGTAGTCGTACTTGTCTTTGTCTTGGTATCCGCGTTCTTTCAGTTCGCAGATACGTTCCATCATCGGATTGTTCAAGTGATACTTGAGTTCCGGTATTTCGGTATAAAAATTTGCCATAATTTATTGATTATTTAGGTGTTGTAAAGTATATAGGCACTACAAAACGGACATTCTTTGCTTTTCCATCTTGATAGCCAGGTAACCAACGATGGGCCTTTGCAATGGAATTGAAAGCTCTTATGGCCTCACTATCAATGTCGTGACGCACAGACTGGAGTATTTGGGGATTGACCATCTTTCCTTCAGTATCAACGGTGAACTGCAAGAGGACTCTTCCTTCCACTTTTTTCTTTCGGGCTTTTTCCGGATATATTATTATATTTGTTATCAGTTCTCTGATTGTTTGTATACCTCCGGGAAATGATGGAAATCTAAAATACGGCTGGTGCTCTATTTCTGTTCCGCTTTCATCAAATAATTTCCCATTGGTACATTCGTTATTCGAATAGTCTTCTTCTCTGTGAAGTTTGCCATCAGGATAATATTGCAGGAGTTTTCCGTTAAGCCTTCCGTTTTTATAGTTCATAACAAAATGTATTGAGCTGTTAGGATAATACGTTATTGCTTCTCCTTCTAACTTGTTATTGCTATATACTTCTGTCAGACTGTCCTTACCATTTGCATGAAAAGCAATATGTATCCCTTCTCTTATCCTTCTGCGAGGATTACTGTTATAGTCTGAGAAGTGCCAAATATCTTTTTTCTGCCCTTCCAAAGTGTATTCTTCTACCTTGATACTATTGGGGCTTGTTTGAGCGACAAGTGCGTATCTGATTGCTTTGGTCGAGTCAGCTATCCATTGATCGTTTTTGTCCAGCCAGACTTTCTCTTGGGTAAAGGCGGAAGACATACTTGAAAGAAGAGTAAATATAAGAATCAGTCTTTTCATGATTACCTTTATTATTACTTGCTGTTCTGTTTATAATACTTAATCATCTTCGGTATCACCTCTTCCACCGACCCGTTGATGACGTAGTCGGCAATGGCATTGATGGGAGCATTCTCGTCGTTGTTCACGGAGATGATGATGCCGCTGTCCTGCATGCCGGCGATGTGCTGTATTTGTCCGCTGATGCCGCAGGCGATGTACAGCTTCGGACGAACCGTTACGCCCGTCTGTCCGATTTGGCGGTCATGGTCGGCATAGCCTGCGTCGACGGCGGCGCGACTGGCACCTACTTCCGCATGCAGTTCTTTGGCCAGTTCGAACAGCATATCGAAGTTTTCTCTGCTACCCATTCCGTAGCCGCCGGCAATCACGATGGGAGCACCTTTCAGATTGTGCTTCGCTTTCTCTACATGGCGTTCAATCACCTTCACCACGTAGTCTGTTTCGGGAACGTATTTAGCCACATCGTGCTTGATGACTTCACCTTTGTATCCGGCATCCAGAATTTCTTTCTTCATCACGCCCTCGCGCACGGTTGCCATTTGCGGACGGTGTTCGGGGTTTATAATCGTGGCGACGATGTTACCGCCGAATGCGGGACGAATCTGATACAACAGATCTTTGTAAACCTTGCCCTCTTTCTTGTCTTCGTGGTCGCCGATTTCGAGAGACGTACAGTCGGCCGTAAGTCCGCTGGTCAGGGCGGAAGATACGCGCGGGCCGAGGTCGCGGCCGATGACCGTGGCGCCCATCAGGCAGATTTGCGGTTTTTCTTCCTTGAACAGATTGATGAGAACCGAAGAGTGGGGGAGGGAAGTATAGGGAAACAGCCCCGGAGCGTCGAAGACGTGGAGTTTGTCTACACCATAGGGCAATACTTGCTTTTCAATGCCTGCCAGATTGCTTCCGGCTGCTACTGCTTCCAGTTGGCAGCCCAATTGGTTGGCTAATTTACGACCTTTGGTCAGGAGTTCGAGACTGACGTCGGCAACCGTTGTGCCTTCTATCTCTAAATATACAAATACGTTGTTCATAATCTTATCCTATCGTATGGTTGGCTAACAGTTCAACAATCAAATCTTCCACATCCTTGTCGCTGCCTGTCAGCGTTTTGCTTTCTTTGGCTTGGAATGAAATGTTCTGAATGGTTTTCACTTTGGTGGGCGAACCGCTCAGACCACATTGCACAAGGTCGCCCTCGACGTCGGCAACGCTCCACTCCGTGATGTTCAGATAGGGATATTTCTCATAAAGGTCGGCATAAGCCAATTCGGCGCCCTCTTTGGCAATGGCTGCTTTCTCTTGTGCACCGAGGGCACGTTTGTATTTCTGCACCAGCTTGGCGTTGCGCGGACGGCAGGGAGCCGCACTCCCGTTCACGGTGATGACGATAGGCAGAGGAGCTTCCACGGTCTCCACACCGCCGTCGATATGACGTTTCACGGTGATTTTCCCGACAGCTTTGTCCACATCCAGAATCTCTTCCGCATAGGTCACCTGTGTCAGTCCTAATTTTTCGGCCACTTGCGGCCCTACTTGTGCCGTATCGCCGTCGATGGCTTGGCGTCCGCCGACGATTATATCACAATCGCCTATTTTTCTGATGGCAGTGGCAAGGGCATACGACGTGGCAAGGGTATCTGCACCGGCAAAAGCGCGGTCGGTCAGCAGATAGCCGTTGTCGGCACCACGGTAAAGTCCTTCACGAATAATTTCGGCTGCCCGTCCCGGCCCCATGGTCAGAAGGGTCACGGTAGAGCCCGGATGTTCATCTTTCAGTCGAAGGGCTTGTTCAAGAGCGTTCAGGTCTTCGGGGTTGAAGATGGCGGGTAGCGCCGCGCGGTTGATGGTTCCGTCGGCTTTCATGGCATCTTTCCCGACGTTGCGTGTGTCGGGAACTTGTTTTGCCAATACAACAATTTTCAAACTCATGCTATTAGTTATTAGTATTAGTGTTTCTCTGTCAGTACCGGGGAAATAGGAGTAGTGAGAGAAGAATTCCTGCTACTGAATTTGTCCGGTTAACTCATTATCAGCGTGCAAATTTACGCAAAGAGTTGAGTTTGGCAAGAAAAAGGGGTGAAAAATGCACAAACCGCTAAAATCTGAGCAAGAAGGAAAAAGAAGCTTATTCGTATAGAAAAAAGACCTATTGGTAGAAATTATTTCTTTTCGTTGCCTCTTCCCGCTATATTCGCTGTGGAAAGTTAGAGTTTATTTAAAACCAAGCGATATGAAAAAAGAGATTTTAATGGCTACATGCCTTTGCTTGTGCGTGGCATGTGCAACGGATGATCCCATAGGGGATTGGAATGATAGCGATACGCAGGAAAGCGGTAGTGCAAGTGGTGGAGAGGAGAATTCTTCCGGGGGATCGCTCGCATCAGTCTATTCGCTCAACTTTGATGTGTCATGGGACGATGTGGCAGACGATGCATTTGTGGATGCTGCTGAAACGGTTGTTACCGACAGTTCTGACGATGAGTATGACGATTATGTGGAGAACTCCGCTTTTTCTTCGGTGATAAAAATTGTATATGCCGACGGTTCTGCTACCGTATCGGGAGATGTTGCGGGCGTCACAGTCACTGTAGAGGGGGCTTATGTCACTGTAAACTCTACCGTGGGAGGTGTGGAGTATCAGCTTAGCGGTTCTGCATCAGACGGCGCATTGAAGGTTTATAGCGAAAAGAAATTCAAGCTTACCCTTGACGGAGTGAGTCTGACCAGTACGAAAGGGGCTGCCATCAACATTCAGAGCAAGAAACGCATCTTTGTGGAGAGTGCTGCGGGTACGGTAAACAACCTGACCGATGCTGTTTCATATACCAACAATGTGGATGGTGAGGATCAGAAGGCTTGCTTGTTTGCCGAGGGGCAGCTCATCTTTAGCGGAACCGGATTACTTACAGTGAATGGTAACTATAAACATGGCATTTGTAGCGATGATTACATCCGTTTGCGTAGCGGCAGCCGTATCGTGGTGGCTTCAGCCCCCAAAGATGCTTTGCATGCCAATGAGAATATCATCGTGGGAGGGGGATTGCTCAAACTCACACCTTCCGGTGATGGGCTGGATTGCGAGGAGGGAGGTATCGATATTCGTGGCGGATTGCTGAAAGCAAACATTACGGGTACTGCCTCCAAGGGCATTAAAGCTACGACGGATATTACCCTTAGTGGCGGACAGATGATACTTCTTACTTTGGGAGATGCCGAATATGATTCTGACGATAATGACCTTAGTTCTGCTGCCGGTATAAAATGCGACGGCAACCTGACCGTGAGCGGAGCTTCCGTATTCATCAAGAGTACCGGTGCGGCAGGCAAGGGTATTAACTGCGACGGCATGTTTACCATGACCGACGGTATGCTGAGAATTATTACCACCGGCAAGCAATACATCTACGGCAGCCTTGACTCTTCGCCTAAAGGCTTAAAGGCAGACGGGACACTCACCATTTCGGGCGGTAGCGTATGGGTACGCACTACCGGAGGTGAAGGCAGCGAAGGTATCGAGAGTAAGAGTACGCTTGTCATCAACAACGGAGATGTGCGTGTTTATGCTTATGACGACTGTATCAATGCCACTACAAGCATCGCTGTGAATGGTGGTACTGTTTACTGCTATAGTAGCGGCAATGATGGCATTGATTCCAACGGTACGCTTACCGTGACAGGAGGAACAATCGTATCGTGCGGAACTGCCAGTCCCGAAGAAGGCTTCGACTGCGATCAAAATACGTTCAAGATTACAGGTGGCACACTGATTGGTGTGGGTGGCAGCACCAGTATGCCTACAAGCAGTGTATGCACGCAACGTTCCGTAGTCTACGGAGGTTCGGGTAGTGGCGGTACACTTGTCAGTGTGGCAGCGTCGGACGGTACGCATGTCATGTCTTTCACCCTTCCGCGTGCTTATAGCCAAATGACAATGCTCTTCAGCAGTGCCAAACTGGCACATGACACCGGATACACGATATATACCGGTGGCAGTGTGAGTGGCGGTAACTCCTATTGCGGTCTGACTACGGGTGGCACTTATAAAGTCGGCACACAAATCGGAACTTTTACGGCAAGCTGTATGGTGACGTCGGTGGGAAGCACTTCCGGTGGGGGTGGATTCCCCGGTGGGAGAAAATAAAAAAGCAGAAGCACATAAGAGCCTGTTTGAATTTTACTCTGTATTCTTTTGAGTAAAATTCAAACAGGCTTTAAGAACAGCGTACTGAAAGAAACGGGAAATGGCTCAGCCCTAAATCTAAACGTCTATCTTTTCCTGTTCTTATGTTCTTCTGCCTGAATCAAGAAGCTCTTTTTCTTGCCAATTGATTGATTTACTTCAAGCCAAGTTTCTTGGCAATTTCTTTGGGAAGCGCTTTTTTGTTCACCAAGATGTTCATGGTTTTGTAGCGGGCAAAAGCTTTGGAAGCATACCACAAACCTTCATATTTTCCGGCTTTGCCCCAAGAGTTCTTTACCATATAGTAATCGTTTCCTTCTTGGTCTTTGGCGGTACCGTATATCAGCATGCCGTGGTCATCGGTGGTTTCCCAATTATCGTAGGCCTCCTGGCGTTCTTCCTGCGTGCACCATTTCTGAGGCTGGGGCTTGCTGTTCAGCTTCTTCTCTGCGGGTTTCATCTTCAGCCAGTGAGCCATGTCCGAACCACTGAGTTCCTGTACTTTGTCTGCATCGGGCATCACAGCGACGCCATCGCGGGTAAATCCGTCTTCGCTGACATCGGCTCCCCACGCGATGGGATAACCATTGGCAATGGCATTGTCGAATACCTGCATCAACTCGTCGATGGGCAGGTTGTACGAGCGTGCCCAGCGCCAATTGTCCTGAATTTCAAGAACAAACGATTCATAGAACGGATGATGGGTGTAGGAAGTCAGTGAGATGTAGTCGTCAGGATTCAGACCGGTAGATTGGTAGAAAGACTGCGGGGTGTATGTTTTCCCTTGATAAGTGAATGTCTCAGGACACTCGCCCAAATAGATGTTGTGGATGGCGGAGATAGCCTTTTTCCACAAAGGTTGGCGGCCGGCATCGGTCTGCAACTTACGCAGTTTTCCTTTGGCAATGGCAGCTACCACGGCGTCTGAAACTGCCGAAAGTTCTGTGTGGTTGCTCAGCGTATCGCCGTACATTACGCCCGGACGCATGGTCTCTTCGGGCACCAGTCCGAATGTCTTCATGCCATATATCACGTCATAGAAAGAACCGCCTTGTGAGAAGGAAACATCTCCATGAGTACGCACGGCAGCATCTGCACGATCCAGATAAGTTTTGTGCACGATATACATTTCGGAGAAGTCGTATTCTCCCTTTCCCATACGCAGCAGTTCCGATTCAAGGAAAGCTATACCGGAATAGCTCCAGCACGTACCGGCACGGTTCTGATTCTTGATAGAAGTGATGGGCAACTCTTTGACGGTTGTAAACACGAAGCCTTCTTCCGGCTTGTCTGTTTCCGGGGCATCCTGAGCTGTCATGTTCAGGCTCAGCAATCCCAAAGCGGCAATCAGTATAGGTTTTTTCATTTTGATTAATTAATATATGAATAATTAGTTTGATGGCACAAATATAATTAGAATATTATGAACAAAGTTTATCTTTGAGGCGCAAAATGACATTTAAATAACAATTAATCTGTTTTTTATAATATGAATCGGCACGCTATATCTCTCACCTCGCAAAGCGGACTTGTATTAGAAGGCGGAGGCATGCGCGGTGTTTTCACTTGTGGTGTCCTCGACAGTTTTATGGACCGTGGCATTCGCTTTCCCTATGCCATCGGTGTCAGTGCAGGAGCCTGCAACGGGCTTTCTTATATGTCCGGTCAGCGCGGACGTGCCAAATACAGCAACATCGATTTGCTGGAGAAGTACAAGTACATAGGGTTGAGGCATCTGTTGAAGAAACGCAATATCATGGATTTCGATCTGCTGTTTCAGGAGTTTCCAGAGCATATACTGCCTTATGATTATGAGGCCTATTTCCGTTGTCCGGAGCGTTTTGTCATGGTGACCACCAATTGCACGACGGGCGAGGCCAACTATTTCGAGGAAAAGCAGTGTAAAGAACGTCTCATAGATATTGTAAGGGCTTCGAGCAGCCTGCCTTTTGTCTGCCCCATAACCTATGTGGACAACATCCCGATGCTCGATGGTGGTATTGTCGACAGCATTCCGGTGATGCGTGCCCGGCATGATGGCTTCACCAACAATGTGGTGGTGCTGACGCGCAATCGTGGTTATCGTAAAGAGGTTAAAGGGACGAAAGTTCCTCCATTTATATATAAGAGGTATCCGCAGCTTCGCGAAGCCATCAACCGCCGCAGTGTGGTCTACAACGAGCAACTGGACTTGGTGGAGCAGATGGAGGAAGCCGGAGAAATCACTGTGATACGTCCGCGTAATCCGATAGAAGTAAACCGCATAGAACGCAATATCAGAAAGTTGACAGACCTTTATGAAGAAGGATACCGGTGCGCGGAGGAGTTTGAGTTTGAATCGCACTATTAGGAATCTTTGTTTCCGCCTTGCGAACACTTGTTCGCACGGTGCGTTTGTCTGTTCGCGCACTGCGTTTTTATATTCGCGCGGTGCGAATAAAGGAATATACGTGTACCGAACAACTTTTCTCCGTGCATCTCACCGTTTTTCTATATATACCGCATCGCTTTCTCTAATACATCCGCCTTATCCCGTGTACACAGCCCACAGCCATTCCATATATCCGGTCACTTCAGGCAGCAAGGGCGGTTTCCTATCAAACTTGGAACTGTTTCCTTAAGCTGTATCCGGATATAAAGAACAGTATCACAAAGGCTTTTTTATTTCCCAAAATGCCTTCACAACGCCTTACGGAGTAGGAAGTATCAAAAGTGCTATCATTCGTAACATTTGTTATATGTCCGAGAAAGGCTTTGCTCTATTTTTGCAGACCACTAGTGGGCACTTTAAATTAAACATCGTTCTTTGAAATCTTTGATAATCGCATAGTTATGTATCTTTTTGTAGCGTGACGATTTGAATTGAAAAGTTGTTTTAGCTTTGTCCAAAAGCTCAAAACAATGAATCAAGGCAAATATATCTTCGCTCAACTTACAGATTTTCTTCCCCGTCGTGTCTTTGACCGTTTGGTAGAGAAGTATTCCGGGAATAAGAAAATCAGAACATTCACCTGTTGGAATCAGATGCTGTGCATGATCTTCGGACAACTGACCGCCCGAGACAGTATGCGTGACCTTATGCTCAGCCTTGAGGCACACAAGAACAAGTATTATCACTTGGGATTCGGTCCAACAGTTAGCCGTACCAATCTGGGGAAAGCAAACCGGAATAGAGATTATCGTATCTACGAAGAATTTGCTTATACCCTGATTGCGGAAGCCCGTAATAGCTACAACAAAAATGACTTCGAGGTGAAAGTTGACGGTAATGTTTATGCCTTTGATTCCTCCACCATAGACCTTTGTCTGAATGTTTTTTGGTGGGCGGAATTTAAGAAACACAAAGGAGGCATCAAACTTCATACCTTGTATGATGTAAAGACTTCCATACCGACAATCGTACTGGTAACCAATGCTAAAGTACATGACGTAAACATGCTGGATGAGTTGAGTTATGAAAAGGGAAGTTTCTATATCATGGATAAAGGATATGTTGACTTCACCCGTTTGCATAAGCTTCACACCAGTGGTGCTTACTTCGTTACACGTGCAAAAGATAATATGAGATTCCGTAGAATGTATTCCCGTGAAGTCGATAAAACAACCGGAATAAAATGTGATCAGATTGGAATGCTTGAAACGTATAAATCGCTCAAAGCATATCCGGACAAACTCCGGCGGGTTAAATACTACGATGAAGAACTGGACAGAGAATTTGTGTTCATCACCAACAACATGGAACTATCAGCAGAGGAAATTGCTTTGCTATACAAGAACCGTTGGCAGGTGGAACTATTTTTCAAATGGATAAAGCAACACCTGAAAGTAAAATCTTTTTGGGGCACCACGATGAATGCAGTCAAGATACAAGTGTACTGTGCCATCATAACATACTGTCTGGTTGCCATTGTCGCTTACAGATTGAAAGTTAACCGTCCAATCTACGAAATTCTACAAATTTTGAGCTTTTCTCTACTGGATAAAACGTCTGTAAGAGAGATACTTACCGATTGCGATTACAAAAATGTCAAAGAACTAAATTATAAACAATTGAAAATCAGATGGGATTAAGTGCCCAGCAGTGTTTGCAGACATAAAACTCGATTGATGAATTGAGTTGAAGGGAATACATTATAAACTTTAAACTAATAAGTATGTTAAAATGCATCAGTCTCAGGATTTGCACAATCATTGTGCTGCTCTTTGCGGGCATTGGATCTTTTGCCCAACAAATTCAAGTAAAAGGTACTGTGGTCGAGAAATCGACGGGAGAAACCGTTATAGGCGCTTCTGTCATTGAAGTAGGTTCCAATAACAATGGAACAATTACGGATATTGATGGAAATTTCACCTTGACTGTGGCCTCGGGTGCCATGCTGTCGGTATCTTATATCGGATATAAAACAATCACGGTGAAGGCTCAACCCACCTTGCGTGTCGAGTTGGTAGAAGACTCTCAATTGATTGATGAAGTCGTGGTGACCGGCTATATGGCCGAGAAAAAGGCCAGCCTGACGGGCTCGGTGGCCGTAGTAAAGATGAAAGACGTAGTGGATATACCTACCGGAAACGTGCTGTCGAGTTTGCAGGGGCGTGTGGCCGGTATGAACATCACCACAGACGGTACTCCGGGAGGAGGTAACACCTCTACTTTGGTTCGCGGAAAGTCGTCTTTCCGTGGTGATGCCAACTCCCCTTTGTACGTGATTGATGGTGTGATGACCCGTGAGAACATCTCATCCATTCTCTCTTCCAATGATGTGGAATCCATTCAGGTTCTGAAAGATGCGGCTTCTGCCTCCATATACGGTGCGCAGGCGGCCAACGGTGTCATCATCATTACGACCAAACGTGCCAAACAAGGTGAAACCCGTGTGGATTTTGATATGTCGCTGACTTTGCAGACCTATCAGAGCGGGTTTGATATGTTGAATGCCGACGAATGGGGGCAGGTTTATTGGGCGGCCTATAAGTATGCCAATAATGGCGCCACACCAAGTAGTGAGATATACGGTAATGGTGCCACGCCGCAACTTCAAGACTACATCGGGTTGAATGGAGTTAAAGTGCATGCGGTTGATACCAACTGGCGTGATGTGGTTTATCATACTGCTTTGATGCAAAACTACAGCGCTACTCTCTCTAAAGGTTCTGATAATGGTTCTTTCTCATTAGCGTTGAACTACCTCGACCATGAAGGTTTGGTAAGGAATACCGATTTCCAACGCATCAATACCCGTATAAGCTCCAACTATCATTATCTTGACAATCGTCTGCGTATCGGCGAGAACGTGGCCATCAACCGTTGGACACAAACGTTAAGTCCGGGTGGTATAGACGAAAATGCCATCAAGCAGCATCCTGCTAAAACCGTTTATGATGAAGACGGCAACTATAACGATGCCATTAATGATGTTTTGGGCGATGCTCCCAATATGGCTCGGCTTCTTGAGAACGAGAAACGGAATAAGCATGGATATTGGCGTATCTTCGGTAATGCTTTCATTGAAATAGAGCCGATTAAGGATTTGGTGCTGCGAACGAATTTCGGTATGAACTTTTATGATGAAACCAACAAGAACTTTGAGCCTGTATGGGCACGTGATGCCGTCAACAAACTGACCCAGTCGTCTCATAAAAGATTGGACTGGGTGTGGACAAATACTGTCACTTATAATAAGGTGTTCGGAAAGAATAGCTTTACTGCCCTCCTTGGTACGGAAGCGAAGAAAAATCATGCGGAGTCCATGTTCGGTTATGGCACTGGATTGGCAGTGGAAAAAGAAGACTATATTTATCTGGATGGCGTCACTGCGGGCAAGAATGTCGGTGCCGGTGCTTCCAACTACGGCATGGTGTCTTATTTCGGTAAGGTGAACTACGATTATGAAGGACGTTATTTGCTTTCGGCTACGGTGCGCCGTGATGCTTCTTCCCGTTTGGCTAAAGGTAATAATGTGGATTATTTTCCTTCTGTTTCGGCCGGTTGGCGTATTTCGGGCGAGAAATTTATGGAAACAGCCAAAGATTGGTTGTCCGACTTGAAATTGCGCGCTTCATGGGGTATCAACGGTAACGATATTATTGATAATGAAGCTCCCTATACCAAATATCTGATTAGTTTGAAAGATGCAAGCTATAACATGAATGGCGACGGGACAACTCTTGCTCCCGGTGGGTATAAGGTGCGGTCTACGAATCCCGATTTGAAATGGGAGAGTACACGACAGTTCAATATCGGCGTGGATGCCGCTTTCTTGGACGGACGTTTAAACGCTTCTCTCGATTATTTTGATAAGAAGACGAGCGACATGCTGGTTGAGAAGCCATATATTGCCGTTATTGGCGAAGGCGGTTATAGTTGGTATAACGGTGGGACGATGACAAATAAGGGATTTGAAATGGCCTTGAGCTGGAATGACCAGATTAAAGATTTCCGATACAACGCTTCATTCAACCTTTCGTATTATAAGAATGAAGTTACGGACTTGACAGGGGACATCTATTACACTTATGGTGGGGGCAATGGCGTGGATAAGACGTTGGTGGGACAACCGTTCGGCTCATGGATGGGCTTCAAGACAGACGGTGTGTTCCGTACACAGCAAGAAGTGGACGAATATAAGTCCAAATATGATGTGCAGTTCGGTGCTCCCGGTGTGGGGCGTGTCAAGTATGTCGATGCAAACGGAGATAATAAATAAATACGAACGACCGGGTGTGGTTGGGCTCTGATAATCCAAAGGTTATTGCAGGCTTGAACCTTGGTGCGTCGTGGAAGAATTTTGATTTGAGCATGTTCTTCAATGGCATGATTCGCGATGCTTATAATAACTCCAAATACTATACGGATTTGTTCCAGTGTTGGAGCGGCAACCACTCAACCCGCTTGCTCGACGCCATGCATGCTTACAATAATTTTGAGAAAACAGGTGTCTATAATGGCAGTGTGCCGGCTCTTACCACCCTCAACAATAATAACGAACACGAAGTCTCCGAGTTTTATATTGAAGACGGCTCATATATCAAGTTGAAGAGTCTTACGTTGGGTTATACGCTTCCGAAAGCCGTTCTTGACAAAATAAAGATGCGTCATGCGCGTGTCTATTTCCAGGCGCAGAATCTGTTTACAATCACCGGCTATACCGGGGCCGACCCGGAAGGACTGGGCTATCCCTATCCTTTGCCTCGTACATTCTCTTTGGGTTTATCATTTGGTTTCTAAACTCTAAAACTATACTATTATGAAATTGAAACATTTATATATACTTGGTGTTGTTGCACTGATGAATGCAGGCTGTAACGAAGATAGTTTTCTGGACTTGAAGCCTCAAGGAAGCTTAAGCGAAGCTATAATGACCTCGACGGAGGGAGCCGATTTGCTTGTGAATGCTGCATATGCGGCCTTAGGCGGTCCGGAGGGACAAAGCTGGAGTGTGTGGTGTCATCCTACTTCCAACTGGACTTATGGTGAAGTTCGTTCGGATAATGCCTATAAAGGCGGTGGCGGTGTCGGCGACCTTAACGAAGTGCACCGCATGGAGACGTTCGATATGGATGCAACCAATGGATTCTTGGATAGTAAATGGTACCATCTGTATTGCAGTGTGCAGCGTTGCAACTCTGCCTTGCGTGTATTGAATAGCGCAACGGATGAACAAGTGAGCGGTCGTGCGTCTCGTATTGCCGAGATGAAAGTGCTTCGTGCCCATTATTACTTTGAATTGAGCCGCCTTTTCAACAAGATTCCTTATTTTGATGAGAACGTTGAGCTTACTCGTTATCCCGATATCCCGAACAATGAGTTTACCCGTGATGAGATTTTGGGTAAGTTGGCCAAAGAGATGCTTGATGCTGCGGAGCAGCTCCCTGAGTCTCAGCCCGAAGTAGGACGCATTCATAAATACATTGCTTTGGCATATGCAGCCAAGATAAAGCTATATCGGGCCTACCAACAGGACGAGGCTTCGCATGCCGTAACTTCCATTAATAAAGATTTACTGAAAGAGGTGGTGTCGCTTTGCGATCGGGTTACAGCCAGCAACCGTTACGGTTTGCTTAACGACTTTCAGGGTTTGGACCTTGTAGCCAATGAAAACGGTAAAGAGTCTGTTTTTGCCATCCAGTATTCCATGAATGATGGAACAGAAAATGCCGGACGCATCAACTGGAGTAATTTGTTGAATTCTCCGGGCGGAGGCAGCCCTTATGGCGGCGACGGTTTCTTCTTGCCCAGCCAAGACCTGATTAACGCTTACCAAACGGATGCGGCAGGTTTGCCCGATTTTAATTATCAATCGAAGGCCGACTATAGTTGGGCTGTGTTGAATAATGGTGTTTACACGCTAGAGAATACTACACCCAATGTCGACCCGCGTCTTGATTTTGTGGTAGGCCGTCCCAATATCACATGGAAAACATATTCTGAAAAGCCATGCGAGGGATGGGTGCGCGACAAAGAAACCTATGGTTACAATTGTGCTAAGCGTTTCTGGGTTTCTCCCGAGAGTAGCGATATGTTTAACGGTTGGCCTTGGGGTGCTTCGCAGTTGAATTGGCAAATCATACGCTATGCGGATATTCTTCTCTGGAAGGCCGAGGCGCTTATCGAACTCAATGAAGGCGATGGTCTTGAAGTTGCACGTGGGTTGATTAATCAAATTCGCAATCGTGCCCGTAACAGTGTATATGTGAAAGACTTCAACGACCGCAGCAAGAATGCGGCCAATTACCTCGTCAATCCTTATCCTGCCGATGGCTGGAATCAGGAGTATGCCCGTCAGGCTCTGCGTCGTGAGGTGCGTCTTGAAAAGGCTTTGGAGGGAGAACGCTTTTTTGATTTGGTTCGTTGGGGAATAGCGGAAACCGTCATGAATAAATATATTGCGGCGGAAGCAGATAAACGCATTTATTATGTCAATGCGCGTTTCTCGGGAGGAAAAGACGAATATTATCCTGTGCCGAACAATCAGTATGGTTTTTCAGGAGGCAAATATGTACAAAATCCGGGTTATGCTCCGTTCAACTGATAATATTTGAAAATAGAAACGTAAGGAGAGGGGGAAGGTTTGTTTCCCCTTCTTCCTTTAAAACAATCTTTTATTATGAAACGCTTCATCTATTCTATATTAGGCTGTTTATTGCTTTCTTTGAACGTAGCCTTTGCCCAAAAGGTATGGTCGTTTGACGGACAAGAACCATTACTTTCCACTGACGGCAAATCACTGCTGAATTTATACACCATAAAACAAATACCGGAATTTGTTGCCGGGGTTGAAGGTAAAGCTCTTCGTACGGATGGATATTCTACTTGGATGGATACTGTTATGGAAAGGGATTTCTCGTTATTGTCCGGATGGTTTGCTTTGGAATCTTACCCGACGGATACTGCTGCCTTTATGGGAATCAGGGATATGGCCGGAACATCCGTAGCAATATGTGTGGATCGTTATGGTGGCTTATTGTTGGGAATGGGACAGAATGGCGCATACTTTTATCATTCATTAAAGGCAAAGGTCGACCGTTTCGAGTGGTTGCATTTGGTGCTTGATTTGGAGAATAAGTCGGTCTTTCTGAATGGACAGAGGATAAATGCGGAGGTATGGTCTTGGAATTTGCAGAATGGAGAAATGGCACTTCGAATAGGCAAGGATTTCAGGGAAAAGAAAGTTGGGATGTATGATGTTACAGCTATTAACGGGTTGATTGATGGAATAAGCCTCATCCCGTTTTCCAATGATTTGTCTGTATGGAAGGATGATATTGCTTCAGGATTAAAGAAGACTCCGGTCTTAGCCGTTCCTGAGACTCGTTTTGCAGGAGATTTCAATCGTCCTCGCTATCATCTGTTGCCGGCTGCCAATTGGACGAATGAGACTCATGGTTTATTTCATTATAGAGGCAAATATCACATCTTTAACCAAAAGAATGCTTCGTCAATCTTTTTGGGGCAGATAAATTGGGGACATTTCAGCAGTCCCGATCTGATTCATTGGACCGAGGAACAACCGGCTTTGACTCCTGATACTGCTTATGATAAAAATGGAATATGGTCCGGACATGCTGTTATCAATGACGATGGCATTCCACAGCTTATATATACAGCCGGTGGAGATAAGATGGGAGTGGGGATTGCTTTCCCCAAAGATACTGCACTGATAGAATGGGAGAAGTATGCGGGCAATCCGGTCATTGCCGAGAAGCCAGCCGAATATACCCGCACGGATATGCGCGACCAATATGTCTGGAAAGAGAGGGATGTGTGGTATATGATTATTGGTTTCGGTATTGAAAAGGCTGATATGCCTCATGGAGCTTTGCTGCTTTATAGATCGGCAGACCTGAAGAAATGGAATTTTGTACATTTATTGTTCGAGGGTAATCCGGAAATGGACGAATCCGGCATATTCTGGGAAATGCCGGTCTTTAAGAAGATGGGCGACAAATATGTGCTTTTGCTGAATAGAGTTCCTCATAATGGCATACCTGCACGTTGTCAATATTGGATAGGAGACTTTAAGAATGAGAAATTTGTACCGGACAGTCCGATTCCTCAAAATCTGGAAGTAATCAATCGTTTACTGTCTCCCTCTGTTGTTGAGACTCCGGAAGGGGATGTCGCTGCCATTGCCATTATACCCGATGAAATAGGAGAAAAAGTCACTTATGAGCAAGGCTGGGCACATCTTTACAGCATCCCCAGAAAATGGCTGCTGAAGGATGGGAAACTCTGCCAGACGCCCCATCCCGTGGCGAAACGATTGCGTGAAGAGCAGACTGTTTATGCTAAACGGGCATTGACATCTGCAAAACCGTGTATTGTGAGCAGAGGGGAGCATCAGCTTGAAATCAAAGCCACTTTTTATCCCGGTGATGCAAAACGTTTTGGATTTACATTGTGCAAAAATCCGGATAATAGTGAATACAGCATGATTTATTATGATGTGGAAAAGCGAGAGCTTGTTGTGGATCAGACGCACTCTTCCTTGCGTGCACATATTCCTTTGAAGATTCGTAAGGATCATTATCGGTTGGATACAACTAAACCGGTGGAGATTCGATTGTTTATTGACGGTTCTGTGGTGGAAGGGTTTATTAATGACGAGGATGCATTTACTACAAGAATCTTTCCTCTGAAAGAAAACAGTACGCTATTGGAACTATTTTCTGATGAAAATACAACGGAAGTGGCGGCCGATGTATGGAAACTGAAAGATGCAAAAGTGAAAATGAATTTTTAATGAAAATACGAAAGATGAAGATGCCAACTATATTAAAGTGAGTTCTAATCTATATCTATTAGACTCAATGTAACATTTGTAATATGCTTTGAAACAAAAAAGATAGTTCGTAATTACTCAAGGTCGTATCTTTGCGGCAGATGAAAAACATAAAACCATGAATAAACATAAAACAGTAATCTATATGAACGTAAAAAGAAATCCGGCCGTGTTGCTTCTCTTGCTTTGGATAAGCATTGGATTTTGTGCGGCGCAAAATCAAGAAGGGCTGAAAGTCCATTATCTGGGTGCTAACCATAGTCTGATACAAGTAGTTTCTCCTAAGAAATTCCTTTTGCTACCCGTTGAAGAGGCGGCTCCCGAAGCAACCGTTCATGTGCTTGTGAATAATAAGACAGAGCGGACGTTCACCGTCAGGCTGGCAATGAATCGTGCGGACTATCTGGTTCCTTTTGATTTGGAACAATACAAGGGGAAAACCGTCTCTTTTGATATTCATTCTGGGAATAGTCGCTCCAATGTACGGGACGCTATGGAGGATGTCTGTTGGGACGACATCAAGCTGGCTGATATTTTTGATACTGCCAATCGTGAAGAATTTCGCCCTCTTTATCACCACACGCCACTTTACGGTTGGATGAACGATCCTAACGGAATGTTCTACAAGGATGGGGAATATCATCTTTATTATCAGTATAACCCTTACGGCTCCATGTGGGGGAATATGAATTGGGGACA
Source organism: Prevotella heparinolytica (assembly GCF_002998535.1). Taxonomy (NCBI): domain Bacteria; kingdom Pseudomonadati; phylum Bacteroidota; class Bacteroidia; order Bacteroidales; family Prevotellaceae; genus Prevotella; species Prevotella heparinolytica. The sequence continues at coordinate 3,032,275 of NZ_CP027234.1, forward strand.
TTCTTCCAGTAAGGACTTGATACATTGGGAGCATCATCCGGTGGCCATAGAACCGAATGGGCTGGGGATGGTGTTCAGTGGAAGCAGTGTGGTGGATAAGGAAAATACCGTAGGCTTTGGGAAAGATGCGGTCATAGCCATCTATACTTCGGCGGGTGCGAGCCAAATTCAAAGTCTGGCTTATAGCCGGGACAACGGAAAAACCTTCCAATTTTATGAGGGCAATCCTATCATTACTTCCGACAAAGAATGTCGCGACCCGAACATGTTCTGGCATGCTGAAAGCCATAAGTGGGTTCTTATCCTTGCCGCTGCTCTCGAGAAAGAGATGTGGATTTATACTTCCGATAATCTGAAGGAGTGGACCAAGGAGAGCGCTTTCGGGAAAGGATATGGTGCGCAGGACGGGGTTTGGGAATGTCCCGACTTGATGCAACTTCCCGTTCGGGGCACGGATGAGAAGAAATGGGTGCTTATCTGTAACATCAATCCCGGAGGACCTTTCGGCGGTAGTGCGGCACAATATTTTGTGGGTGATTTCGACGGAAAAACTTTCACGTGCGACACGAAGCCCGAAGTGACGAAGTGGATGGACTATGGAAAAGACCATTATGCCGCAGTGTCGTGGAGCAATGTTTCCGAAAACCGCCATACCATCATTGCTTGGATGAGTAACTGGCAATATGCCAACAATGTGCCTACCAAGCAATACCGCAGCGCCAACTCTCTGCCGCGCGATCTGGAGCTTTATCGGGCCGAAGACGGCGAACTTTGCTTGGCTACCGTTCCGGCGAAAGAAATCGAGGCTTTGCGGGGGGAAAAGGCATTGAAGTATGCTGCATTCTCCGTGGGGAAAAAAGCGGCGGTTCGCAAACTGCCTGTCGATAACAGCGGTATATGCGAGATTGAATTGGATATTAATGCACATTCGGCCGGTAAGGTGAACATCGTGCTTGCCAACGAGGAGGATGAACAGGTTGTCATGACGTACGACGCTGTGAATAAGACCTTCAGCATGGATCGTGCCAAGAGTGGGTTGACGGATTTCAGCAAAGACTTTCCGGCTGTGACCGTTGCTCCCGTTGCCGATGGAGAGCAACAGCGGTTACGCTTCTTTATAGACCGTTGCAGCGTCGAGGTTTTCGAGGGGAGCGGCCGGTTTGCCATGACAAACTTGGTATTTCCGAAGCGCCCTTACACCAAAATCTGCATTTCTACCGACGGGGGACATTGCCGGGTAAACAAGCTGACCGTCTATCCACTGAATATGAACAATTAACTTTTTATTAATAGCTATGAATAATAAGAATTCTTCATTGGCAAAGCTGTTGCCCATCATGCTTTGCTTCTTTGCCATGGGCTTTGTAGACTTGGTGGGCATTGCTTCCAACTACGTAAAGGCCGATTTGGGGCTGACCGATGCGCAGGCCAACATATTCCCCTCTCTGGTTTTCTTCTGGTTTCTCATTTTCTCCGTACCCACGGGGATGTTGATGAACCGTATCGGACGGAAAAAGACGGTATTGTTGAGCCTGTTCGTGACTTTTGCTTCGCTGCTTCTTCCGGTTTTCGGAGACGGGTATGTGCTGATGCTGCTTTCGTTTTCATTGCTGGGCATCGGCAATGCGCTGATGCAGACATCGCTCAATCCGTTGCTTTCCAATATCGTCAGTGGCGAAAGATTGGCAAGTTCGCTGACTTTCGGGCAGTTTGTCAAGGCTATCGCTTCGTTTCTTGCTCCTTACATTGCCATGTGGGGAGCTACGCAAACCATACCGTCGCTGGGTATGGGGTGGAGGATACTGTTTCCCATCTATATGGTCGTTGCGGTGATTGCCATCTTTTGGCTGGGCGCTACTTCCATTCAGGAAGAAAAGGAAGAAGGACGTCCGTCTACTTTCGGCGAATGCCTCGCCTTGCTGGGCAAGCCGTTCATCCTGCTCTGCTTTCTGGGCATCATGTGCCATGTGGGCATTGATGTGGGCACCAATACAACGGCTCCCAAGATTCTGATGGAGCGTTTGGGGATGACCTTATCTGATGCCGGCTTTGCCACCAGCCTTTATTTCATTTTCCGTACGGCGGGATGTCTTTTGGGAGCTGTCGTCTTGCAGAAGGTGGCTTCTAAACCATTTTTTGCAGTCAGTGTGTTGTGCATGTTGGCAGCTATGGCTGGGCTGTTCGTCTTCCATGAAAAAACAATGATTTACGTGTGCATTGCCCTCATCGGCTTTGGCAACTCGAATATCTTCCCGATTATTTTCTCGCAGGCATTGCTTGCCATGCCGCAAAAGAAGAACGAGGTGTCCGGTCTGATGATTATGGGCCTCTTCGGTGGCACGGTCTTCCCCATAGCCATGGGACTGGCAAGCGATGCCATGGGACAAAGTGGGGCGGTAGCTGTAATGACAATCGGTGTATTGTATTTAATTTTCTACATGCTGAAGATGAAACGCTGACATTGTTCGATGCAGCGTCAGGATATGTTCTGAGAGGGGGGTATCTAAGTATACGACTGAGGTACCCTAAGTATACGACTTAGACCCCCTAAGTATACTACTTAGCTACCCTCGATTTAGGATTGATTCCGCCACTCTCTTGAAAAGGATTGCAGAAAGTATAATTTATTAAAGAATAATTACCATGAATGAAATTATCGTAGGAATGGGAGAGGCTTTGTGGGACTGCCTTCCCGAAGGAAAGAAGATAGGCGGTGCTCCGGCCAATTTTGCTTATCATGTATCGCAGTTCGGTTTCGACAGTCGCGTGGTCAGTGCCGTAGGCGCCGATGCAGACGGAGATGAGATCTTGAAAGTTTTTGCTCAAAAAGGGCTGCGTACCCAGATAGAGCGGGTGCCTTATCCTACGGGCACGGTTCAGGTGACGCTCGATGCCGTGGGCGTGCCTTGTTATGAAATAAAAGAGGGTGTGGCTTGGGATAATATTCCTTTCACTGAGGAGTTGAAGCGTTTGGCATTGAGCACCCGTGCGGTATGCTTCGGCTCTTTGGCGCAACGCAGCGTGGTGAGCCGCACCACCATCAACCGTTTTCTGGATGCCATGCCCGATATGGACGGACACCTGAAGATATTCGACATCAACCTGCGTCAGGGATTCTATACGAAGGAGATACTTTGCGAGTCCATGCGCCGTTGCAATGTGCTTAAGATAAACGATGAGGAACTGGTGACCGTCAGCCGTATCTTCGGCTATCCGGGCATCGACCTGCAAGACAAATGCTGGATTCTGCTGGCTAAATACAATCTGAAGATGTTGATTCTGACGTGCGGGACGAACGGGAGTTATGTGTTTACTCCGGGTGTCGTTTCTTTTCAGGAAACACCGAAAGTGACGGTTGCCGATACCGTGGGTGCCGGCGACTCGTTTACGGCTGCTTTCACTGCCGCCATACTGAGCGGAAAACAGGTGCCCGAAGCGCATAAGCTGGCGGTGGAGGTTTCGGCGTATGTGTGTACGCAAAGCGGTGCCATGCCGGAATTGCCGCAGATTTATAAGGAGAGGCTGGGTTAAGGCAATTATGCTTGCAGGAGGAATAATCCTTGTGGCGGGAATAAAAAACTTTTGAGTGAATCCAAAACAGATTCTAGGTATCGTTTTTTTTTTTATCTTTGCTCATCTGCAATCTTAAATCGGACAATAAAGATGAGAAAGCATATCCTTCGGATTTTATTCCTTTGGGTCATTCTTGGAGGAGTGGCCACATCCTGTTCACGCCGCGAAGCGCGTTTCCGCATCGGCGTTTCGCAATGCAGCGACGACGAGTGGCGGAAGCAAATGAACAATGAGATTCTTCGCGAAGCCCGTTTCTATGACAACGTGGAGGTGGAGATACGTACTTCGAAAGACAATAATACTTGGCAGGAAGCGGATATCCGCCATTTCATTGATGGGAAGGTGGATTTGCTGATTGTTGCTCCCAATGAAGCCCGTTCCATTACGCCGGTCGTGGAGGAAGCCTACAATTGCGGGATTCCCGTCATATTGGTAGACCGCAAGATTTCCTCCGACAAATATACGGCATACGTCGGGGCCGACAACTATGCAATCGGCAAGGAGGTGGGAGCTTACATCGGCAATCTGCTGCATGGTGAGGGCACGGTGGTGGAAATCACGGGACTGTCGGGCTCCACCCCGGCCATCGAACGGCACGAAGGGTTTCTGGACGGCATCGCTGCTTATCCCGGCATCCGGTTGCTGGAAAGTGTGGACGGCGCTTGGTTGCATGGACAAGCAGGTGAGAAGATGGAGACCCTGCTCGATCGTTTTCTTCACGTCGATGCCGTTTTTGCCCAAAACGACCGTATGGCCTCCGGGGCTTATGAAGCCGCCCGCCGCCGGCATCGTGCAGAGGAGATGCGTTTCATCGGTATCGATGCCTTGCCCGGCGAGCACTATGGGCTGGAAGATATTCTGGCTGGCAGGCTGACGGCTTCTTTCATTTATCCCACGGGGGGCGACCGGGTTGTACAGATTGCCATGGATATATTGCAAGGGAAGGAGTTTCCCCGTGAGACGATATTGGGAACGTCCATTGTAGATGCTTCCAATGCGGCTGTCATGAAAATGCAGACGGCGCACATCAGCACGTTGGACGGAAAGATAGAGATGCTGAATGGTGAGATAAGTCGCTTTCTGGCTCTCTATGCCACACAGCGGGTGGTTCTGTACGGCAGTCTGGCGGCTCTCCTCTTGCTGGTAGGTTTGTTGGTAATGGTTTATCTTGCTTTGCGTGCTAAGAGTAGGATGAACCGTGAATTGTCCACACAGAAAACGAAGCTGGAGGAGCAGAGAACCCGGTTGATACAACAGAAAGAACAACTGGAAATGCAGAAGTCGCAATTGGAACAGCTTTCTCGCGAGCTGGAAGAGGCCACGCATGCCAAGTTGGTTTTCTTTACGAACGTTTCACACGACTTCCGCACTCCGTTGACTTTGATTGCCGACCCCATAGATCAACTCTTGGCCGATTGTTCCATCAGCGAACCGTCGCGCCGCCTTCTGGAGTTGATGAAGAAGAACGTGCACATATTGCTGAGGCTGGTGAACCAGATACTTGATTTCCGTAAGGTTGAAAACGGGCGCATGGAGCTTCATCTCGAACCTTTTGATTTGCTGACGGCTTTTCGTGGGTGGAACGACTCGTTCCGCATGGCATTGTTGAAGAAACATATCGCTTTCAGCTTTGAGGCATCTCCTGATGTCGATTTCCGGATGATGGCGGATGCGGAGAAGATGGAGCGTATCTATTTCAATCTCTTCTCCAACGCAGTGAAGTATACGCCGGAGAATGGAAAGATTGTCATACGCTTGTCTGCTGTGGAGCAGAATTACAATTTGTCCGTATTCAATTCGGGGAGCTACATCTCGTCGTCCGATTTGGAGGCCATATTCGAACGTTTTTATCAGGTAGGCGGACATCAGGCCGGCACCGGCATCGGGCTTGCACTGGTGCATGCCTTCGTCGGGATGCATGGCGGAAGCATCGCTGCGCATAGTGATGAAAAAGGTACTACGTTCACTGTCACGCTTTCCCGGCCAACCATCTCCGATTATCGTCCTGCTACGGCGCCCGTGCCTGCCGAGGAGGCTGCATCGACTTTGATGGATGCGGAAGTGGCAGTGGCAGACGAACCGATCGAGGCCGATACTCCTGTTGTGCTCATCATTGACGACAATGCGGATATTAGTGGTTATGTAAGGTCGTTATTGTCCAAGGAATATAGGGTGTTGGAAGCGGCGGATGGAGCTGAAGGAATCCGTCTGGCCATGAAGTATGTGCCCGATGTTGTTGTTTCGGACGTCATGATGCCCGGCATGGACGGTGTGGAGTGTTGTCGCCGTTTGAAGAGCGAAATGCAGACATGCCACATCCCGGTGATTCTGCTCACGGCCTGCTCGCTGGATGAGCAGCGCATCCGGGGATATGACGGTGGTGCCGATGCTTATATTTCCAAGCCGTTCAACTCTCAGTTGCTGTTGTCGCGTATCCATAATTTGATAGCCAACAGGCATCAGTTAAAGCAGTTTTTCGGAGATAACCGCTCTGGTGAGCGTGAAGCTGTCAGCGATATGGATAAGGATTTCGTTTCCCGCTTCAGGACATTAGTGGAGGAACGAATGAAAGACGCAGAACTCAATGTGGAGGACTTGGGGCGTGAGATGGGCATGAGCCGCGTGCAGCTTTACCGTAAGTTGAAGTCGCTCACCAATTATTCGCCCAACGAGTTGTTGCGCCGGATGAGGCTGCGGAAAGCTGCGTCTTTGCTTGCTTCGTCTGAAATGACAGTGGCCGAAATAGGCTATGAGGTGGGATTCTCATCGCCGTCATACTTCACTAAGTGCTATAAGGAAGAGTTCGGCGAAAGCCCCACCGATTTCTTGAAGAGAAAGGGATAGGCTGCAAGGTGTAAAGTCTGTGGTAGAGATTTTTGGAGCGTATAGGGTGAATGACGGCCGCACTCTCTTTTTCTTATCTTTTGTGCAAACAGCTTCTTAAGCGCCTGTTTAAATTCTGCTCAAAATAATACTGGGGAACATTTAAACAGGTGCCTGGCTCTCGAGAGGTTATCTGCACCTTCACTTAACTGTTTTTTTACTTTTATTGTGGCTTTTATTGTTTATTTGAACAAGAGTATATAGTTTTGCAACCAATATGTCTTTGAGAATTAAATGTATGTGTTAATATAAATCTTAAAACGAAGGGAAGCATGAAGAAAAAGACACTGATGTTATTGGCTTGTTTTTTCCTGAGTATGGGATTGGCAATGGCTCAGACATCCAAAACATCCGGAATTGTTATTTCCGAGGAAGACGGCGAACCCGTAATCGGGGCATCCGTATCGGTAAAAGGAACATCGATGGGAGCCGTTACGAATGTGGACGGAGAGTTTGTGATTGACAAAATACCCGCTTCCGCCAAGGCGCTGGTCATATCCTATATCGGTATGAAAACGCAGGAGGTAGAGGTGAAGCCTTTTTTAAAGATTATATTGCAGAATGATGCCACGCAGCTGGATGAGGTGCTTGTGACGGTGGCCTACGGCAGTGCCAAGAAATCGTCGCTCACCGGAGCTATTTCTACAGTGAGCGAAAAAATGATCGAGGCGCGGCCTGTTTCTTCAGTGACGTCGGCTCTGGAAGGAAACACCGCCGGCATACAGGTGAACAGTACGATGGGAGCACCGGGCACAGATCCCGGCATCCGCATTCGCGGCATCGGCACCGTAAATGGAGTGAGTTCGCCGCTTTATGTGCTGGATGGAGCACCCTATGGAGGCAGTATATCGGACCTTAACCCGTCCGACATAGAGAACATCTCGGTGTTGAAGGATGCCGCTTCGGCCGCACTCTACGGCAACCGTGCATCGAATGGCGTTATCCTGATCACCACAAAGAAAGGAACAGGCGGAAAACTGAGCTTCGACCTTAAAATCAATCAGGGAACTTATACGCGCGGCATAAAGGAGTATAAACGTACCAACGCCAAACAATTCATGGAGGCTTTCTGGCAAAACGTGAAAAACAGCCAGATGAGTTCTGTCGGCATGAGTGCCGAAGATGCTGCCCGATATGCCAATGAAAAGCTGATTCCCGACTACCTTTATCTGAACATATTTAATAAAGCAGACAATGAACTGTTCGACAACAACGGAAGGCTGGCCGCAGGAACGGAAATTCTGCCGGGCTATGCGGGCGATCTTGATTGGTACGACCAGGCCACCCGCAGCGGCTACAGGCAAGAGTATATTTTCAGTGGAAGCGCCTCCAACGAGAAAGGTAACTACTATTTCTCCTTAGGCTATCTGGACGAAGAGGGATATGTGAGGAACTCGGACTTCGACCGCCTTTCTGCCCGCCTTTCGGTAAATATTTCTCCAAGAAAATGGTTTAATGCCGGACTGAACCTGAACGTGACGCATCAGAACTTTTCCAATACGAGCGGAACGAGCAGCGATGATGTGAATAAATTTACCAATGCATTCAGTTACTGTAGGAACATCGCGCCTATCTATCCTGTGCATCTGCATCGGGCCGACGGGGCTTATATGACCGACGAGAACGGAAACAAGCGGTACGACCCCGGACATTACAGCGTTTTGGGAGAAGATGGCAATGAGATACAATTTCCCACACGCAACCAGAATGTGGACAGGCACGTCATCTGGGAGAGCGAGCTGAACCGTGACAGGACCGTACGTAACACTATCAATGCCACCGCAAATATGGATTTGAAGTTCTTGAAAGATTTCACGTTTTCACTGAAAGGGAACATGGGATTAAGGAATTCGGATAATAAAACATACAACAGCGCCGTCATCGGAGATGGAAAGGATGTGGGACGCGGCAAGCGTATATCTAACAGATACAAGAACTATACTTTCCAGCAGCAGTTGCGTTGGCTCCACGATTTCGACGGACACACGGTCGATGTGCTGTTGGGGCATGAAAACTACTCCTACAACAGCGATTATCTGTATGGATATAAGATTAAAGAAACCTTTCCCGGCATGGACAATCTCTCCAACTTTGCGGAGCCTACAAGTCTGACAAGCTACGAGAACAACTATCGGACGGAAAGCTATCTGGGGCGGGTGCGCTACAATTGGCAGGACAAATATAATCTGGAAGCTTCTTTCCGGCGCGATGGCTCTTCGCGCTTCCATAAAAACAGCCGCTGGGGAAATTTCGGCAGTGTGGGGGCCAACTGGATGATTAGCCGCGAAGAATTCATGAAATCGTTGGCGTGGGTAAATAATCTCAAGCTACGGGCCAACTACGGGCAGGTGGGCAATGATTCCGGTTCGGGATATTATGCTTTCATGAACCTTTATACAAGTGCGGTATACCACGGGCAAGGTGCCTATTACCTCTCACAATTGGAGGCTGTCGATTTGAAATGGGAGACCGGCGAGGCTTTCGGATTTGCCTTGGAAGGAAGATTGTTCGGCCGCTGGAACTTGGCTCTGGAATATTTCGACAAGCGCAACAAGGACCTCATTTTCGATGTTTATCAGCCACTCTCGGCCGGCGCCACGAGTTCCGATTCTGCAGAGAGCGTCATCACTCAGAACGTGGGAACCATCTCTAACAGAGGATGGGAGTTTTCCACCGATGTGGACGTGTATCGCAACAAGAACTGGGCTGTGAATATAGGAACCAACGCCACATTTATCAGAAATCGGGTGATGAAACTGCCCGAGCAGAATAAGGACGGCATAGAGTCGGGGAGCTATAAAATAGTCAAAGGGAAAAGCCGTTATGAATTTTATACTTATACGTTCGAGGGAGTGGACAGGCTGACCGGAAACTCTCTGTATAAGCCGAATCTGGAGAACAACTTCCTGACCATGCCCGACGGAACCGTATTGGGCAACAAGCACGACGGAGCAACGGACATCACGCAGCACGTCACCGTCATTAATGGCAAACCTTACGTCAACAACATTACCTATGCCGGCAAAGAATTTCACGGCTCGGCGCTCCCCGTGGTCTATGGCAGTTTTCAAGGCAGTGTGAGTTATAAGTCGCTGGCTTTCTCCATGCTGTTTACTTATCAGCTGGGGGGCAAGATGATGGACGGGGTATACCAATCCTTGATGAGTTCTTCGGGAACTCCGAAAAACTATCATGTGGATGTGATGAAGGCGTGGAACGATATCCCCGAGGGAATGACGGAAACGTCGTCCGACCGTATCGACAGAGATGGCATCCCGCAAATAAACTACGACCTCAATACGAACAACAACCGCATGTCCTCGCGTTTTCTTGTTTCTTCGGACTATTTGGTGCTGAAGAATATAAATCTGTCGTATCGGTTGCCCAAGGCCTGGGTGAAGAAGATTGATCTGCAGGATGTGGGAGTCAGCGTTACTTGTGAGAACCTTTTCACCCTTACGGCACGCCAAGGCATGAATCCGCAACAAACCTTCAGCGGTTCGCAAGGCAACTATCTGGTGACGCCGCGTGTATTCACCGTGGGGCTGAACATCAAGCTATGATGCACCGACCGATGAAAAAGAGTTTTTTTACCGTAAAACATTAAGAGATATGAAGCTTACAAATTATATATATATCATGGGCATGGCATTGGTGTGCGGCTCGTGTGCAAATGACTACTTGGATGTTGTTCCCGAAAGTTCTGCCGGGAAAGTGACTATTTTTGAATCTGCCGAGAATGCAAGGCTGGCCATCAATGGAATAGGACGCATGATGTATCGGCAGTATCTCAGTACACAGGGGTTCAATGGCGAAGGCGCCATAAAGACTTTCTATGGGAACTATCCGGGGAATGACTTTCAGAAATGTAATCTCACCGGTTGGCAGACGTCTATCAACTCGGGGTATGTATTGAATAACACCATCCATCACGACTACTTCCCTTGGTTCTACTATTATAAATTGATAAGGAATGCCAATTCCGTTATCTTGAATATCGATGCGGCTACCGGTAAGGCTGCCGATAAGCAGTTTATTAAGGCACAAGCGCTTACCGTGCGCGCGTATGCCTACACGATGCTGTCGCAGCTCTATTGCAGCCGCTGGCAAGACAGCAACGATGGCGCCACCCGCGGTCTGCCGCTCCGTTTGGACGAAAGCACGGGCCGGCTTGCCCCTTCCACCCTGGCCCAAGTCTATTCCTGCATTTACAAAGATTTGGATGATGCCATCGCTTTATATACTTCGAGCAAACAAGACAGGAGTGACGTTTATACGCTCAATCTCGACGTTGCCCATTGTGTTTATGCCCGTGCCGCTTTGGTGCGCGAAGATTGGAAGACGGCATCGCAATATGCCTCGTTGGCGCGGAAGAACTATCCGTTGATGAGCGCCGACGAATATAAGAATAGCGGCTTCAACGCCCCTAACAAGGAGTGGATATGGTGCAGCGACGGTTCTAAGATTCAATCCCTTCACTATTATGGCTTTTTTGCTTATCAGGGCAGCAATTCCAATACAAGCAATTGCCGTACCCATCCCTGTGCCATCAGCAGGGAGTTGTACGAACAGATTCCCGAGACGGACATCCGTCGTGGCATGTTCCTTGCTCCGGCCAAGGGCGATGGCATAAAAGATTATTCTTTGCGTGTCACCAAAGGAGCGCTATACAATCGCGCCAAGAAAGAATATGGAGCCAAGTTGTATTCCACCTCTTACATCTTCCCTTATATGCAATTTAAGTTTCAGTGTGCCGAAGAGTATTATGGCTGCGGCGATGTCAATCATTTTCGGGCTTCGGAAATGTATCTGATAGAGGCCGAAGCCAATTGTCATCTCAACGAAGGGGCGAAGGTGCACAGCTTGCTGAAGGAACTGATTAAAGACAGTGGCCGCGACCCCGGATATGTTTCCTCCAAAAGCGGAGACGAACTGCTGGCGGAAGTCAGGCTCTATCGCCGCATAGAATTGTGGGGCGAGGGGTTCGACTGGTTCGATTATAAACGTTGGAAGTTGCCGAGGGTGCGTAAAACGTCTGACGAAGGGGGAAGCTTTAAGAGTAATTTTGCCGGAACTCTTCAGCCTTCGGACGCCAATGGCTGGACTTGGGTGTATCCTTACAAAGAGACTGCTTATAACGAGGCTTTCTCTACCGGCCCGGACATGAAAGAACAATAAGTTCCCTTTGTCTACTCATCGCCCACCGCTGATTACTGCTGCCGTCGCCTCCACTAACCGGTACTTGCGGCACACCTCGCGGATGATTTTCTGCGGGATGTCCGTCACCATCGGATGCTTCTGTCCATCTTCGCCGGTCACGTGGCGCAATACTAATTGAGGGTATATGGCGTGCAATATCAAGGCCGAGCGGTCATAGGCTGTGGGCGATGCGCCCGTCATGTCGATGTTTATCAGGCAACTCTTGCGGAATTTCGCCGCCCGTATTCTTTTGGTAGTTCGATAGGGAGCCATGGGTAGTAGTGTTTAACGGTTAGTCGATGAGCGGTTAACGATGGGTGGTGAGCGATGAGCGGTGAGTGATAAGTGGTGAGCGCTGTTCGTGTGGCTTTGAAGCTTTCTGTTTTTCACTCACCACTCACTAATCGCTCACCACTGACAACTAACCACTAACCGCTAACAACCGCTAACCAAGCGGATTCTCTCCCTGTTCTCCCGAGCCGCCGGAAGTACCGCCGCCCGTGCCGCTGCCACTGCCGCCCGGTGCAGGCGTCGGCAGTCCTTTGGCTTTGCGGTAGTCCGCCATCGAGGCATAGTTGATTTTGTTCTCCAATACGCCTCCGTCCTCGAAGCGGAGGTCGCGGACAATGCTGTCGCGCAGTTCTTTGGTGGGAGTGAAGACGATGCGGGGCGACTTGATCATGGTGCCTGCGTTGAAGTCGTCTATCTTCTCCACGCCCGCGCTCTTGAAGGTGATGCGGAACGTGCCCAACCCGGGCATGTTCACCGTGTGACCCTGCTGAAGCTGCTGCGGGATAAAGGTTGCCAGCAACTCCATGGCGGCCTCCAGTTCGATGGGCGCGGTGGTGGTGTGTGCCGTGGCGGCACGGGTCAAGGCTTTGGGAGACAAAGGTCTTGCACTGTTGGGCACGGCATACCACTTGGCCGGTTCGTTCTTTTTCATCGGGTGCTTCTTCTGCACCAATTTGTAGCTGATACTCATACTGAAAAAAAAGTTTTTAGTTGATAATTAAATGATAATAACTCACAATCGGCGTGTGAACGCCTTTTCTTTCAATTCGCTTGAATGTCACCGCAGGAAAGGCGATTACCTCACTGCGGTGACGCTGCATGTCTCACTGCGGTGACGTCGCATGTCTCACTGCGGTGACGTCGCTTGCTTCACTGCGGTGACGCTATCTGTCTCACTGCGGTCTCATCGCCAGCCTCACTGCGGTGACACTGTTTGCCTCACCGCGGTGACGCATCTTGTTTCACTGCGGTCTCATCGCTTACTTCACTGCGGTGACGTTGACCGGCAAAGCCGGTATATGTTTTCCTGCGGCTGCAAGCCGCAGGAAAATAAAGCAAATGAAACAAATGAAGCCGACGCGGTCATTTCGCTCCTTTTTTATTCTTGACACGATCTCACCCCAAACCCATAGCTCCGATTGCTGCTTAGCAATGGGTACACGTTGCCCGGGTTGAAGTTCAGGCTCCACCCATAGACAATGTTGTTGTACGGTGCCAACCAACAGGCGCCGTAGTTGCCCACGCTGTGCGGCACGGCGGAATCGCTGTCCCGATAGCCCGACGCGGGGAAAAAGACGGTTTCGGTCTTGCTTGGGTTGCAATAGAAGTTCCAACCGTTGTTCCAAGCACCGCTTACGTTGAAGACTGATTCAATGGATGAGCTTTGCCCCGTTGAAGTAAAACCGGTAAAGGTGTTACTCGGAGGAAGTTTATATCCTACGGGTGAAGGGTCGTAAATGGTCTTTACAACCTCATTGTCGTTGGCTGTATTATCAGCATTCCAAAGATTGGCGTATTTCTGGTCCATGTAACTATTCGTACAGAATGCATTAGGATTGGTGATGCAGGAGGTGATGCAGGCATTTTCGAAGGCAAAGCTGCTTGTCGGGGGAAGTTGGTTGGTGTGGGTTGTCCCCGATGCATCATACCAAGCCTTATTCTTAACAGTGGAGCCGTCGAGTATTCCTCCCACGAATGGGTCTTTACGTCCCCACTGGAAATAGGTATTATCACCTAAAATGGTGTTAATGTGTGCTTTCTGCTTCACTACTACCGTCTCCGTTGTTCCCGCATATCCTGCCGTTGCCTGCTGTTTGAAGCGTACTTTCACCTCCCGTCCGGCATAGTTCTCCCTTCTCTCGTCGCACCAGCCCAAATTTACAGGCAGGATGGTGTAATTATAGTTTTGGAAGTTGGTAATGGTCTTCAAGCCTGTCCCCGGCACATAGTCCGTCACCCAGATGTGCCAGCTCCAGAGTATGGTGTTGGATGCGTCACGCACCGCCACCACAGCATTGCCCTGCTTGATGGTGCTTTGCGCCACCGTGAACGTCAGGAATCCCCCCGACAGCCCCACACCAGTCACAAGGTCCTGCTCGTCCTGCCACACGAGTGTGGCATTGGCAGGCGTGCAGCCCGCATTGCTGCCTATATAAGGATTGGTAATGGCATTTCCCAGGTGGTTGATGAAATTCACCAGCACATTGGCCCCGCTTGCCGTGGAGGTATAGGCCGAGGCATTCGTGCTTCCGTTCTTGATTGCGTTCCCGTACACCAGCGGCAACCGGTACGTACCCGGCGCGTTCACCACGTAGCAGTTGGCCGTGTTCTGCACGGCGTCCGCCCCCGTGGCGTTCGAGAGGTTCCAGTTCGTCTTCGGCGATGCAGCCCGCAGGTTGTCGTTGTTGGGCTCGTACATCACCTTCACCTGTGCCGCGGCCGTGGCCTGGTGCGCCGCCGGGGTGTTACCCCCGGGCCCGCTTTCGGTGAACGTCGTCAGCCACGCCGGTTTGGTGCTGCTCCAGTTCAGCCCGTTGTCCGTGGAGTATTCCACCGTCCACGCCATGGGTAGCGTCTTTGTCGCGTCTCCCGGACGTGTCACCTCCAGGTAGCTGGATACGGTGTAGTTCTGCGTGCCTCCCGTATGCTCGAAGTCACCCGGGGCGATGACGTTCAGCCTCGGCACCACCGAGATGCTCGACGTGCTGATGCGGTAGGTCACCGTCTTGCCCATAGGCCATGCCTTACCCGCTATGCTTGCCGTGAGCGTGCGCTGCGTGTTCGTAAGCTTGTCGGTGTAGACAACTTCCAGTTGCGCACCTGCGGGCAGCGTCTGCGGTATCATCATGAACGTTGCCGCCGGCTGCGTGATGGGTGCCCCCAACACGTTGGGGTCGGGCGTGGTCACGTTCAGCGTCTGCGCAAAATCCCTTGTGGTCGAGTGACCGCTCCACGCCGTCTCCCCTATGCGGTGCGTAGCCGTGCCGTACACCCCCTTCAGCGTTATCTTCGTCACCGTACCCGGCAGCAGCGGGTTGCCCGTCTCGAAGCGCACGGCCGTCAGCGCGTGCCTGAATGTCAGCGGCGCAGGCGCGTGCAGCACCCCCGCCACGTCCACCGACGAGGCCGTCAGCAGGTCGGTCTGGGCAGCCACGGCCGCCGGAACGGTGTAGCTGAACGCCGGTGCTCCGGGCGTGGTGATGCCCGTGGTCAGGGTAACGCCCGCGCAGTGGTGAGGGGCGTAAGCGAAGAAAGCCACCCGCTTGTTCGTGCCCGGCCAGTAGTAGGTCGTCGCCCAGCTTTCCGACTTCTTCACCTGCGTGTCGAAGAAGTAGTTAGGGGCGACGGTGTTGTTCCACGTGTCGGTGGACGGATATACGGCCGCGAACACCGTGGCGTCGGCATGCATGGTGGCGGTTGTCACCGGGGCGCCCTTGGTGGTTGCGCCGCCGCTTTCCCCGGCAACGCCGGCGCCGGCTTCCCGCGCCTCATCCGTGGCGATGCCCTCTTCCGTCAGGGTGTGCAGGTACAATTCCTGCCCGCCGTCCGACGTCTCCCCACCGATGGGGGTTATCTCCAAGTGCGGCACGCTGTCGGCGGAGGCACGCGTGGTTGAGGGGGCGTCCCCCGCCCCCTGCAATGCGGTCACGGCAAACCCGATGGACGCCCCCGCACGGTGTCCGGTTTCATGTTCGTCCGAGCACGCCGCAAACAGCAGGGCGGACAGCAACAGGCCGCCCGGCAACAATCGGGAGGCCGTGGCCGGGCGGATAAATCTCATAGTTACAATAGTTCTCATAAGCAAAGTTTATTTAGCGATTAGCGTTAATTAGCGGTCAGTTGATTAGTGGTTAACGGTCAGTGGTCAGTGATTAGTCGATAGCGCAGCCTGCTGACCGCTCATCGCTAACCGCTCACCGCTATATTACGTGCGGACGTCGGGGGACGGAGGGCTTGCGCCCTCCCCGGCCGCCTGTATCGGGCCGGTCCAACCCCCGCCGTCCTTCGGTATGTGGTGTGACGCCCGTAACACGAGGATTACAGGCCTATCTCCTCTTCGGGCTGGTTGTCCCACTCGTCAACCGTAACGGTGAACTTGATGGCACCGCCCAATACAGGATCGCCGCCCGTGCCCGGGTTGGGGTCCACGTTCGGGTCTACCGGATTGTCGGGGTTCGTGGGATTCGGGTCTATGTTGCCACCGCCGCCGCTTCCGAGGAAATTCAGCGTGTAAGTGTACTTCTTACCCGGCAGCCAGTTCGTCCCGACGGGCACTGCCGCATAGGCGAACTTGTCCGCCTGGGGAGGGAAGATCTGCGTCAGGTTGCCCCCGTTCTTGCTCGAAATCCGGCAAAGCACGGCGATGTAGGCACCGTCGGCGCCGCTCCCCTTCGTCCAAGGCGTAAGCTGCTGGGGAATCATCAGGAAGTTGCTCTTGGTGATGTTCTCGGCGTCCGAAGTGAGCGTGAATTCGGAGTCGAGGTTGGTAGCGTAGTCCTTCGCTGTGCCGGGAACCGTCCAGTGGCTGGAGGGCAGCGTGCCCGTCACCACCGTGGTGGGGAAGGTGAAGTTGGCCGTGGAGGACACGTGACCCAGCTTCACGCCAAGCACCTTGATCTCATATGCGGTGGTGTTGGCCGACTTGGCCTTCACCTGTATCTGGGAGAGGATGTGCTTGAACTGCAGGGCAACGCCGGAAGTCTCGTTGGCCGCTTTCGTTCCCGTGGCGAAGGCCACCACGACGTCTTTCTGGTCGGCAACGGCCGGTGCGGGCGAGAAGTTGTTGATGGCGCGCGCCGTGGGACTCACGGCAACGGTCGTCACGTCGACCGGGGAGTACGCGAAGAAGTTCAGCGTGCCCGTGCCCGGCCAGTAGTAGGTCTGCGCAGTGCTCCAGACGGAACCGGCCTTGTTCACCTGCAGGTCCGTGAAGAAGTTGGCAGCCGCACCCGCCAGGTAAGAGCTCACCTTGAACTGCGAGATGTTGGCCGTGGTGATGACAGGGCCGCGCGTCACGTTGCCAACGCTGGGGCGGAATTTGATGCCCGCGCCGTTGTCCAGGCCCGTGGTCTCGTCCTGCGAGCAGGAGGCAAGGGCAAGAAGACCCATTGCCAAATACAATACATTCTTTTTCATGTCTTTAATCGTTTAAATTGATAATTGATAATTGATAATATATAGGTGTCACATCACAATCTCAAATGTCTGCCGCCTACATCTCCACCTCCACGTTCTCCCCTATCCAGTCGTCCACCGAAGGCATGAAGCCTCCTCCCTCCTCCACGATGGGTTTGGGAAGGTCGAGCCCGTCGATGACGATGTGCACGTTCTTTGGGTCGGGGGCCCCGTTCACCTGGGCAGCCACATCGAAAGTGTAGTACTGCTTGCTCCCGTCCGTCAGGATGACGTAGAGCGCCAGCGTGCGCATCTTGTTGGCCGATGCGGACAGGCCGAAGGCGTGGCAACCGCCCGTGATGACGGAAGCCGCTTCGTCGCCCCTCGCCTCGAAGGGCAGCATCGTGCGCAGGGCCGAGCGGGCGGAGCCGGCAACCGCCAGGCTGCCCGAAAGCCCCGACAGCGAGAGCCCCAGTGCCGAGGCGAACTTCAGGTTCCGGACGTTGCGTATCTCCACCGTGTAGCGGGAGGTCTCCTCCACGGGATAGAACGTGACTTCCCGGTCGTAGGCCGCTCCCGACGGCCCTTCCGGCGGCAGTATCTCCACATCCGTGCGGCTTCCCGCCCAAAGGCGGTCGGGGGGCAGGCAGACGGCCTCGCCCGAGGGGTTGGCGCCGGCAGGGTTGCCCTGCAGCCCCAGCGGCTCGAGCAGGTAGGAGGGGCGCGTGTAGGCCTCGAAAGTACCGTAGCCGTCAGTACCGCGGAGCAGCACGGCCTCGGTGTCGTTGTTCAGGAACACGGCCTTGTAGGTGCCGGGCGGGATCTCCACCGTCCCCCCTGCGGCGTTGTCGAAGTCGTAGCGGAGGGGTTCGCCTCCCGTTTCGGGGTAGAGGTACAGGCTCATGGTCTTGGCCGTGGCCCCAGGGGCGTTGCGCCAGTCGAAGACGACATGCACCCTCGACACGACGGCCCCGGGCTCGCAGAACCCTTTGTGCTCGCAGGATGAGAGCGTGCCGGCGATGATGGCGGCTGCTAAGGCCGCGCAGAGTGCCAGCGCCATGGCGGCTACTGTGGTGCCGAGGGCCCGCAGGGTGCGGGAAGGGAACGGGTGCTTTCCCGTTTTCATCGTATTATAGGTTTTCATCTCTTGCCTCCTTTCTTTTTGTTTACGTTATCGTGGCCCAGCAGCCACACGAGCGACACCTCGGCCTTGGTGGGGCCGAACCAGCGGCGTTGCCGGGTGGCCTGCCACAGGTAGCACTCTTTCCGGTGGGTCTCGCACCATCCCTTGGGGATGTACTCGAAGTATTCGCCGCCCAAGTAGCCGATGCCGATGCTGAAGTCGAGGTTCAGCCTGCGTCCGATGGGGGCGGAGTAGCCATAGGCGATGCCGCCCCCGTAGCTCCAGCGGTCGCCCAGATAGCCCTTGCCGCCCCACTCTAAGTCGTAGGTCAGCAGCTGGCCGTAAAGCCCTATGTGGTGCCCGGTCAGCGGCTTCTTGCCGTAGCTCAGCCAGCGCCGCACCTCCAGGTCGCCGCCATAGATGCGGTGGTAACGGTGGCGGCTGTCGCTCTTGAACCAGGTGTACATCCAGTTGCCGGCTACCGACCAGCCGCGGCCCAAGTAGAACTCCAGCCCGATGTTGGGAACGACCAGGGCGTCATAGAGCAGGTTGGTCTTCAGCGCCATGTAGAAAGGTCTGCGATCCTGCGGCGCTGGTACGGCCTCAGCCTGTTCGGGCGGGAGGATGTAGACGGTGTCCTTCACGGCCTGTTGCGCCTCCTCTGTCTCGTACCACACGTGCAGGGTGGAGGCGCGCAGCTCGGGGAAGAAGCGGCTCTCCATGTAGCGCCAGGCGTAGCCCCCGCCCGCCATGGCCAGACGGCGCTTGCGGCCGTCGGCCACCTTGCCCTCGCGAGTAATCCACTCGGGGGTGTAGCGCAGGATGTCGAGCACCTCGTAGCGGTAGGGCATGTACTCGTCCGCCTGCACGAGCTTTTCCAGTCCCTGCCAGTCCACGCCCTTGGGCACGGTGGAGAGCCACCCGAACTCATGGGGGAAGTAGCCGGAGACCAGCTGCCGGATGGCCTCGGCCCTCCGCTCGGAGAGACGCTGGTTCAATGCCGTGCTTCCCTCGGGGGAGGCGCCTGCGGTGACCCGCAGGCCCCGTATGCGCCGCGAGGGGTCTTGCAGCAGGGTTCTGAAACGCTCGGTGAAGGCGCGCACGCGCGCGCCGTTCTCACGGAAATAGGGGTCGAGGCGCGATTCGCCCTGACGGAAATAGACGCGCACGGAATCCGTGCCGCGGCGGATGCCGGGATCCTGCGCCCGGGAATGCCCGGACAGGAGCAGCAGCAACAGGAGGATAAAGGGTCTTTTCATCGTTGACGCTTAAGGGTTATACATCTTTTTCATCTTGCCTGCCCTCGTGCACGGAAAGAGGGAGGAAGCCTGACGGAATCTCCCGCAAAAGCCGTGGGCAAGGGGGTCAGGGCAAGCCGCCTCTTACGAAGAGGTGGGGGAAAGAAGGAGGGAGGGGGCATGGGCGAGACTTTCCGGGGCGGATTCCTTATGGCGGGGACACGCTTCCCGGCGGATGCAGAGGCGAAATGGCGGGGGACGCAAATGTTCGTGTAAATAATATTTATAAAATATTCGTCCTAAAGCTTGTTAATATGGGATAAAAGTGGTTTATTTGCAGAGACTTACGGGCAAGGCAACACCTCTTCGTAAGAGGTGGGATGTAAAATGTTGTCGGTAAGGCGCATGCCTTTGGGGGCTCATGCCCCGATTCTTTCCAGCAGTCCGCGGTTGGCCTCCGCCAGCCGTTCGTCCTTTATACCCTCGATGTATATGAGCGTGGTCTTGGTATCGGTATGCCCCAGCGCCTTGGAGATGACGGGCAGGTCGACGCCATGCTCGTAGGCGATGCTCGCCCACGAGTGTCGGGCGACGTAGGAGGTGAGGTTCACCGCAATCCCGGCCTGCCGGGCAAGCTGCTTCAACGAGCGGTTGTAGCGGTTCAGGGCGCAGGGATAGGAGACGGGGCATATCCGTCCGTCCTTCACCTTATATAATATAGGGAAGAGATAGTCCGTGCCCTCAGCCTTGTACTTCCCCAAGATGTCGAGCATGCACTTTTCGAGTTTCACCCTCACCTGCCGCCCCGTCTTGCAGCGCCGGTAGGTAAGCACCCCGTCCTTTACCTGCCGCTTCCTCAAGTGCGCCAGGTCGGTGAAGGGCATGCCCATGGCGTAGAACGAGAAGAGGAAGAGGTCGAGGGCGGAAGCCCCCAGAGCCGGTGCGGCCCCTTTCCCCTTTCCTCCCCCGCAGGGAGGGGGAAAGGGGGTGAGGATCAGCCTGCGCATCTCCTCCGCCCCGATGCTCCGCTTGACGGTACGCTCGTTGCCCGTAAACACGCCCTTGAACGGCGTCCTGTCCTTCACGAGCCGCTTTGCGGCCGCCTTGTTGTAGATGGCGCGCAGGGAGCGCATGTAGCACGAGGACGTGTTGGGGCATACGCCCCTTTCGCGCAGCCACCGCTCGTAGCGGCGCAGGGTGTCGGCATCCAGCGCGGATAGCGGCAGGTCCCTGCCGCCGTTGAAGCGGACGAACGAACGCACCGCCGTGCGGTAGTTGTCGGCGGTGGAGCGGCTTAAGCCACGGGCTGCCACCCGGACGAAACTTGAAAGCGTGGGGGAGGCGGTGCGCGCTTTCCGCACTTTCCCCGCATCCTTTCCTTCCTTTTCTTCTTTCTCCTGCCGCTCTTTCACCGCATCCGCTTTCTCCTCCTGCCGCTCTTTCTCCGCTTTCTCTTCTTTTCCCTTTTCCCTTTTGCCGGCGGAACAGGTTCTTTGAAGCCCGTCCGCACTCCTGAAATAAGATAGAATACTGAACATCTCTTGATTGATTTAATTGGTTGATCAGAGGGCAAAAGTAGGGATTATGGAGGAAGAAAAGAAGTTGGGCGGGAAGCACTCGTCATGCCATCCCGCCCAACCGGTCTTATCTTATCTCGATAATCAAACTTATTCGGCCACTTCGGCGCCCCAGTTCTCTTTAGACAGACGCTTGTAGCTGTTGTAACGCCACCTTGCATTGTCTTCGGCAGCCTGGAACAACTGTTCTGCTTCTTGCGGATATTGTTTCATCACCGAAGCATAGCGCACTTCGCCTTTCAGGAAGTCTTTGAAGCCTGTCCAGTCGGGCTCTTTGCTGTCCAGCGTGAAAGGATTCTTGCCTTCGGCTTCCAAAGACGGGTTGTAGCGCCACAGATGCCAGTAACCGCACTTCACGGCTAATTCTTCTTCGGCCTGACTCTTACCCATACCTGCCTTCAGACCGTGGTTGATACACGGAGCGTATGCGATGATGAGCGACGGGCCGGGATATGCTTCTGCCTCGCGGATAGCCTTCAAAGTCTGAGCTTGGTCGGCTCCCATAGCTATCTGCGCAACGTAAACGTAGCCGTAAGTAGTGGCCATCAAGCCGAGGTCTTTCTTGCGTACGCGTTTGCCGGAAGCTGCAAACTTGGCGATAGCGCCTACCGGAGTAGCTTTGGAGGACTGGCCGCCTGTGTTGGAGTAAACTTCAGTATCCAGAACCAGAATGTTGACATCCTTGCCCGAAGCGATAACATGGTCGAGACCGCCGTAACCGATGTCGTATGAAGCACCGTCGCCACCGATAATCCACTGGCTGCGCTTTACGAGGTATTGCGTCAGTCCTTTCAGTTCCTTGCATACGGGACAACCTGCGGCAATACCGCCATCGATTACTTGTTCGAGCTGCGGAGCCAATTCCTTGGTCTTATCGGCATCGAACATATTGTCGATCCATGCCTGCATCAGTTCTTTGGCATCGGCAGGCGTATGCTCGTTTTCGATTGCTTGTTTGAAAAGCTTCACGATACGTTCGCGCATCTTTTCGTTGGCAAGTTCCATACCAAGACCGAATTCGCAGAAGTCTTCGAACAAAGAGTTAGCCCATGCAGGACCATGACCTTTTTCGTTCTTTGTATAAGGAGTAGAAGGTACTGAGCCGGAGTAGATGGAAGAACATCCGGTAGCGTTGGCCACCATTTCGCGGTCGCCGAACAACTGGGTGATCAGTTTGACGTACGGAGTCTCACCGCAACCGGCACAAGCACCGGAGAACTCGAACAACGGAGTGGCAAACTGAGAGTTCTTCACGTTGGCCTTGATGTCGACAAGGTGTTGCTTGCTCTTCACGTTTTCGGCGCAGTAAGTCCAGTTGTCTGCTTCTGACAATTGACTTTCAAGATGCTTCATTGTCAGAGCTTTGCCACCCTTCTTCGGGTTGCCCGGACAAACATCGGCACAGTTGCCGCAACCCAGACAGTCGAGAACATCGACCTGAATGCGGAACGTCATGCCGTCGAATACCTTTCCTACGGCCTTCAGTTGAGTGAAGTTTGCACCCTTCTGCTCTTCCTCGTCGAGCACGAACGGACGGATAGAAGCATGAGGACAAACGTATGCACACTTGTTACACTGGATACAGTTTTCCGGATTCCATTCAGGAACGAAAGCTGCTACACCGCGTTTCTCGAATTTGGCGGTTCCTTGATACCAAGTACCGTCTTCGATGCCTTTGAATGCAGATACCGGCAGCAAGTCGCCGTCTTGCGCGTTGATGGGGCGAACCACTTCGTTGATGAACGCCGGGTCGTTATTCTCCACTTTAGCGTCGTCAGGCAGGTTGGCCCAAGCCGGGTCGACGGTCAGTTGCTTGTACTCGCCGCCGCGGTCAACGGCTGCATAGTTCTTGTTCACCACGTCTTCACCTTTCTTGCCGTAAGACTTCACGATGAACTTCTTCATTTGTTCAACGGCCAAGTCGACAGGGATTACACCCGTGATGCGGAAGAATGCGGACTGGAGGATGGTATTGGTGCGGTTGCCCAAACCGATTTCCTGTGCAATTTGCGTAGCGTTGATATAGTAAACGGTGATATTGTTCTGGGCAAAATACTTCTTCACCTTATTGGAAAGATTCTTTGCCAGCTCTTCGCCTTCCCAGATGGTATTCAGCAGGAATGAGCCGTTCTTGCGCAAGCCGCGTGTCACGTCATACATGTGCAGGTAGGCCTGAACATGGCAAGCAACGAAGTTCGGCGTATTTACCAAATAGGTAGAACGAATCGGAGTATCGCCGAAGCGCAGGTGAGAGCAAGTGAAACCGCCCGATTTCTTAGAGTCGTATGAGAAGTAAGCCTGACAGTGTTTGTCGGTGTTGTCGCCGATAATCTTCACGGAGTTCTTGTTGGCACCTACCGTACCGTCAGCACCCAAACCGTAGAATTTGGCTTCGAACATGCCTTCGCCACCCAATGCGATTTCTTCTTCCTGAGGCAGAGAAGTGAATGTCACGTCGTCTACGATGCCGATAGTGAAGTGGTTCTTCGGCATCGGCATGGCCAGATTCTTGTAAACGGCGATGATTTGGGCGGGAGTGGTGTCTTTAGAACCCAGACCGTAGCGGCCGCCTACGATGACCGGCGCATTCTCCATGCCATAGAAGCAGTCTTTTACGTCGAGATACAACGGTTCGCCATTGGCGCCCGGTTCTTTGGTACGATCCAGTACGGCAATCTTCTTGGCTGTTTTGGGAACTGCTGCAAGGAAGTGCTTGGCCGAGAACGGACGATACAGATGGACGGCAACCAGACCGACCTTCTCGCCATTGGCCCTGAGGTGGTCGATGGCTTCGCGTGCGGCTTCCGTTACAGAGCCCATAGCGATGATGACACGATCTGCATCTTCTGCTCCGTAATAATCGAACAGACCGTATTTGCGGCCGGTAATCTTGGAAATCTCGTTCATGTATTCTTCTACGATTGCAGGAACTGCTGTGTAGTAGTTGTTGCAAGATTCGCGGTGCTGGAAGAAGTGGTCGGGATTTTCCGCCATACCACGGGCTACCGGATTCATCGGGTTCAATGCACGTGCGCGGAATTCGGCCAAAGCTTCTTGGTCGATGAGCGGAGCGAGGTCTTCGTTCTCCAGCATCTCGATTTTCTGGATTTCGTGTGAAGTGCGGAAACCGTCGAAGAAGTTAACGAACGGCACGCGGCTCTTCAAAGTGGAGAGGTGGGCCACACCGGCCAAGTCCATTACTTCCTGTACGGAACCTTCTGCCAACATTGCGAAGCCGGTCTGACGGGCAGACATGACGTCTTGGTGGTCGCCGAAGATACACAGCGCATGGCTTGCCAAAGTACGTGCCGATACGTGG
Organism: Prevotella heparinolytica; assembly: GCF_002998535.1. Lineage (NCBI taxonomy): Bacteria > Pseudomonadati > Bacteroidota > Bacteroidia > Bacteroidales > Prevotellaceae > Prevotella > Prevotella heparinolytica. Next base: position 3,056,593 of record NZ_CP027234.1, read on the forward strand.
AATACGCAAGGCAGGAATTCACCGGCTATCTTGTACATATTCGGAATCATCAACAACAGACCCTGAGAAGCGGTGTACGTGGTGGTGAGCGCACCGGCCTGCAAAGAACCGTGAACGGCACCTGCCGCACCGCCTTCCGACTGCATTTCCTGCACCAATACAGTTTCGCCGAAGATGTTCTTACGACCTGCGGCAGCCCATTCGTCTACATATTCAGCCATCGTAGAAGAGGGAGTGATGGGGTAGATGGCAGCTACTTCGGAAAACATATACGAGATATGCGCAGCAGCCTGATTACCATCACAAGTAATGAATTTCTTTTGTTTAGTCATAACTAATTATTTATTAAGTGAAAAAATCTATTAATATAAGAAGCCGAACAGCCAGAGGGGTATTTGGTTGCCCCGGCCTATTTCAGCTTTATGCAGTACGTACGTTACGCCCGGATTGTTTTTTATTTTCATTCCTTCCAGACAAATCTTAAAGGGCATCACTTCATCTACCATGAATGACATATTCTTGTCTCCTTTATTTACCTTGTGGTCTTTCCACATTGCGTTTGCAAAGAATGTATCCAATACGTCTTGCTCTTCTACCTTGACGGGGTAGATGGAATACATCAAGTTTGAATTGTGCATCATTATCTTAGAAGGCTTCTTGGGAAATTCTTCTTCTTTGGGATACAACATGTTGATGAGACGTGCATCTGCCAAATATTTGATGTAGTTCATCACAGTGGCGCGTGAGGTCTGTATGTCGTTTGCCAGTTGACTGACATTCGGTGCTTTCGGTCCGTCTACGGCCAGCAGGTATAGCAGTTTCTTTATCTTTGAAAGATATTTCAGCTCTATTTGCTTAATCAGCAAAATATCTACCTCCACCATCATGTTCATGGTTTTAAGCAGATTCTCCGAGAAGTTCCGTTTTTCGAGAAAGAAAGGGTAGAACCCATGGTGCATATAGTCTTGAAGATAGTCCAGCGGATGCACTTTGGAAAGAATGCCTTTGGCTATCTGTTCATGGTTACTCAGAATCTCTTCCAAAGTATAAGCCCGGAATTTCATGCCTGTTTGCAGGTTCAAGTACTCCCGGAATGAAAATCCGCGGAGGTTGTAGCTTTTGACAATATCGCGCAACTCCAGGTTTTCTTCTTTCAGCCGCATCACGGACGAGCCGGTGAATACAATCTTCAGATTAGGGAAGCGGTCATAACACATGCGCAGTTCCTGACTCCAGTCGGGATACTTGAATACTTGGTCTATCAGCAGCACTTTTCCTCCACGACGCTGAAACTCGGCGGCAAATTCTACAATACTGTGTCCGGAGAAGTAGAAGTTGTTCATGTTGATGAAGAGGCAGGAACGGTCCGTGCCGAACTTTTCTTTGGCATACTGGAGGAGGAATGTGGTTTTACCTACCCCTCTTGTCCCCTTGATGCCGATAAGGCGGTCGTTCCAGTCAATCTCGTCCATGAGGTCGCGGCGTACGGGAGCATTGGTGTGCTCTACAAGATAAGCGTGTGTACGGTAAAATGCTTCCATGCTTTAAATTCGGTTTATCAGGCGACAAAGATATTCTTTTTTTGTGAAATTGCAAAGTGGAGATGACAAAATATTATATAACTTTGCATGCTCGCACAGAATGTGTATAAATACTTAACAATTGAAAGATGAAGCTCTACCTATTCAATCCGGATGCAGATATGGCCTTGGGAAACAATGAGGAGAACTACATGCCGCCTGCTGCTATCCGTCGTATGGGCGAAGACTTGGCTTTGTTGCCCCTCTGGTATGCCGAGCCGGGCAGCGCGGTATTGGCTTCTTCTGCCTACAATGCCGATTTTCTGAAACGGATGGGGGAACTGTTCCGGCTGGATGTGAAATTGCTGACTGTGCCGGAGTTACCTGACTATGCGGATGTACAAGCAATGCCTTGGGGCTGGAACCCGGCCATCCGCAAATATCTGTTGAAAGCAGGACTTCCTGAGTATAACTTACCCTTGCCGGAGAAGCTTACCGCTTACCGTCGGCTTTCTTCTCGCGGCGAGGCGATGGAAGTAATGGGCGCTTTTCGGATTTCGGAGAAGGATGGGTTCTGCGGCGTCTCTTGTCGTTTGTCTGCTATTGCCGATTGCAGGGAGTTCGTGACAAGATACGATGCTTGTGTGCTGAAAGCTCCTTGGTCGGGTAGCGGTAAGGGATTGAATTGGTGTAAGGGCGTTTTTACCCAATCCATTGAAGGCTGGTGTGAACGTGTTATCAGAGAGCAGGGATTCGTGTTGGGAGAGCCTGCCTATCATAAAGTCGAGGATTTTGCTATGGAGTTCTGTTCCGACGGATGTGGAAAAGTCTCTTTTGTGGGTTATTCTTTGTTTTCTACGAATAAAAGCGGTGCGTATAGCGGCAATGTCCTGATGCCTTCGCAGGATATAGAAAAACGCATTGCGGGATATGTTCCTCTTCAATTGTTGCACGATGTGCGCAACAGGTTGTGCCTCATGCTTTCGGAACGATATGGATCAACTTACGACGGTTATTTGGGCGTGGATATGATGGTGTGTCTTATGCCGGATGGCCGCTATGCCGTTCATCCCTGTGTGGAAATCAATATGCGGATGAATATGGGGGTGGTTGCCCTCCATTTGCAAGAACATATCATGGCTCCGGAAAGTGTCGGACTACTATCCATCGACTACTGTCCTTCCAATGAGGAATTGCGCGAAAAACACGAACAAGACAGGGCGGCACATCCTGTTGTGGTAAATGACGGGAAATTGGTCTCCGGTTATCTTCCGTTAGTACCGGTAACGACGAAAAGCTGTTACCGGGCCTATGTGCTGGTCTGGTGAAGAGATATCATTTTTGCTTCTTGCCTCTGTCTGAAAAACGTTTCGCCAAATACTTGCGTACAGGTTCGTCATATAGTTTCAGGCATAGATAGGCCACCAATATGTTCCACGCATAAACACATAGTGCCACTTGCCAAGTCTGGCCGAAAGTGAACAGTCCGTTCTTTATCAACCATGCGTAGAACAAATACATGAACGGATAATGCCCGAAAGATGTCGCTCGACATGCGGATGATCTCTCCTTCTTACGAAGACCATATCGACAACAAGGCTTCGCACTGCGCCCGACTGATCCACGATTATTACCGGAAATATGAACGGGAGAAAGGTACCCAGTTCGTTTTCTCGGATTTGGGCACGTACAAGCCCGACGAGTGGAACGTTTACAGCGAAATCAAACGAAAACTGACCGATGATTACGGCATCCCTGCGTCGGAAATCCGTTTCATTCAGGAATGCAAAACGGAGGCTGCCAAGAAAGCGATGATCGCAGGCATGAATGCCGGCAGCATACGTGTCCTGTTCGGCTCCACCGAAATGCTCGGAACGGGCGTCAATGCCCAGCAGAGGGCAGTGGCGGTGCATCATCTTGACACGCCCTGGGTGCCCAGTGCCCTGGAGCAACGGGATGGCAGGGCAATCCGCAAAGGCAATGAAGTAGCCAAGTTCCATGCCGGCAACAAGGTCGATGTCATCATCTACGCCGTGGAAAAGTCGCTCGACAGCTACAAGTTCAACCTGTTGCACAACAAGCAGCTTTTCATCAATCAGCTGAAGACAAACTCCCTCGGAAGTCGAAGCATCGACGAAGGTGGCATGGACGAAGCAACAGGCATGAACTTTTCCGAATATGTAGCCGTGCTATCCGGTAATACCGACCTGTTGGAGAAAGCCCGGTTGGATAAGAAGGTGATGGCGATGGAGAGCGAGCGAAAGAACTTTCTTTACGAAAGAGACACGGCACGTTCGCAACTGGCGAAACTTCAGGGCGCAGTCGAGTTTCATGAGAAGAAGATCGCCGAAGCCGGGAAAGACCGGACGGTTTTCGAGGAGCGGGTAAAGAAAAACGAAGACGGGACATACCAAAACCCGATACGGATCGATGGAGTGGAAGACGGCAGGGATATCAAAACGATCGCCCGCAGGCTGAAAGAGTACGAAGAGAAAGCCCGGACAGGCGGTGAGCACATGCCGATCGGCGAATTATACGGCTTTCAATTATCCGTCAAGAGCGAAGCCTCCATGAAAGAGAGTTTCGACTTCGTGGATAACCGGTTCTTTGTGAAAGGTTGTGGCAGCATCTATTATACTTACAACAACGGACATTTGGCTGAAGACCCCAAACTGGCCTGCATGAACTTTCTGAATGCCTTGGAGAAGATTCCCAGAGTCGTCGAGAGTCATCGGAAAGAACTGGCTGCGACACAAGCCAAGATGCCGACGTTCGAAACGATGGTTTCTGCCGTATGGAAGAAAGAGGAGGAATTGCAGGAGCTGAAGAGACAGGCCGCGGAGCTGGATCGCAAGATCGCCCTTTCGCTCAAAAAAGAGGACAACAGCGAAGTGAAACCGGAAGAAACGGTAGCTCCTAATGCGACGATCGCAGTCGATGCGCCCTTACGGGAGGAGCTAAAAAGGGAACGGTCTTCCGAGCGGAATCATACCGATTGGAAAGAAATACGGGAGGATGAAAAAATCAAACCCAGCATAAAGCCCGGAAAGTGGTGAGAAGAGCTTAGAAATTAAAAATCAGCCTGCTGTTTTCATATATATGAGTCAACTCTACATTGGATTATTCAACACGGACGATTTTTTTATGCTGTATTTTTTGCATCTCTTAAAATCTTTCTTACTTTTGCACCTGTAAACCGACCGCTCGGTCTTGTTTGCAGCAAAGGATAATGATATGAACGCAACAAAGAACTTTATTTTAGAAAAGTCGTTCGGCCTTTTTCTTCAAAAAGGCTATAATGGTGTTTCAATCAGAAATATCCAAGAAGAAACCTGCTTATCAAAAGGGGCCATCTATCATCATTTCCAAGGCAAGGAAGAAATCTTTGCCAAAGCAATGGATTTGTTCTTTTTCCCGGCTCTCAGAAGTTTTCATTATTCTGATGATGAAACAAACACTCCATTGAAAAATGCACTTAATGAAGCTATTGAACATAGAAAAGGACATATTGATAAATTGCGGGAAATGACCGATTTCAAAGTTGATGACTTTTATTTTTTCAAGCTGGCCTTTCAGGTAGAAGAATTTTATCCGGATTTTAAGAGCAAAGTTGAAAATACATTTTCAGAAGAAGAAAATGAATGGAGAGAAGTGCTGCAAATGGCTGTTCAAAAGGGAGAAATCCATAAAAATACGGATATTGATTTAACACTGTCTCTTCTTATGCTTATCCCACGAGGATTGGGATTGAGTATGGCATTTTCTTCCGGTATTTCGACCGACTCACTGAAGGAGATATATGAAAAATTTTATCGGACATTGAAAGAATAATTTTTTTACCCCAACACAAACCGAGCGGTCGGTATCTTACAAAGGATATGGAAAAAAGAAGGATACAAATAGTCTATTATTCGCAATCGGGTTCTTTGAAATACTTGATAGAAGAATCGATGCGTCCTTATCTGGGAGATTACGTCCTTGTCTGGAATCCCATTCATTGTGCGAAACCATTTCCTTTTCCTTGGAACAGGAAACGTTTCTTTAGTGTCTTCTGCGACTCTGTTTTACAGAAAGGATGCCGGATTGTATGCGACGAAATAAAGATTGAGAAAGATGATATGATTTTACTTGGTTTTCAGCCGTGGTTCCTTCATCTTTCATTACCCATACAGTCTTTCATAAACTCTACGCAGTTCGGTCGAATCGTGAAAGATAGAGAAGTTATTCTCTTTACCTGCTATCGCAATACCGGAGCCATGGCAAGGAAACAAATGGCGGCGCATGTAGAAAGTCGTGGCGGGCATATAGTTGCCGAGCTGGAAATCTCGGATCAATCCAAAGAGCGGTCAAGCGCTTTCCGGTTTGTCAGATGGTTCTTTACAGGAAAGAATAACCCGTTTAGAAACATGGAAAAGCAGCAGGAAAAAGTTTGGAATGTTTTAGATGAAGTATTGCATAAGTCGAACCGAATCAGAATTCAATATCAAGAAAAACAACTTCTGAAAGAACAATATATACTTGGGAAATTTCAAAGATGGGCACATTTTATTCAGCCTGCAGACAAAATATATCGCTTTCGTTTATTGCTGTTTCAAATATGGATTTTAATGGCATTGATATTTGTTTCACCAATCATGAACCGTATAATCAAATCAAAAAAAACAAAGAACAGTTATGAATGAAGTCTTTATTACAAGAACATCTTCTTTCCTTCCTAACGAAGCCGTTGAGAATGACAACATGGAACAAATCCTGGGGATGGTCGGTGGTCATCCTTCCAGAGTCCGCAGTATCATTCTTCGTCAAAACGGGATTAAGAAACGCTATTATTCTCTTGACAGAGAGGGAAAGATTGTTTACACAAACGCAGAATTGACCGCTATTGCCGTAAACAAGTTATTCGATCAGGCTATTTCATTTAAGGACATAGATTTATTAGCCTGCGGAACGTCGCTTCCGGATCAACTTTTCCCATCACATGCCGTTATGACACATGGTCTTTTGGGGAATAAGCCGATAGATCTGCTTTCTCCTTCGGGTGTCTGTTGTGCGGGTATGCATGCTTTCAAACATGCTTATTTATCCGTTCTTTCCGGCATGTCCCAGAATGCCGTATCGACAGGATCGGAACTGGTCTCACCTGTACTTCGTGCCGATAATTTTGAAGAAGAATATAAAATGCTGAGTCTGGTCGAAGAAAAGCCGATTATTGCTTTTGAGAAAGACTTTCTCCGTTGGATGTTATCGGACGGTGCCGGAGCATTCTTATTCGAAAACAGATGCAGAGGAGATTTGTCTTTGAGAATCGATTGGCTCGAATCCATCTCTTACGCAAATGAACTGGAGGTCTGCATGTATGCAGGAGCCATTTTCGAGAACGAACGTTTCAAAAGCTGGAAAGAAGCCGATCCCCTGGAATGGGGACGAGAATCTTACTTCGCTGTTAAACAGGATACGAGACTTCTCGGAGCCCATGTCATAGAAAAAGGAGTCGACTTCGTTTGCGAGAATCTTTGCAAACATGATATCGGCTTCAATGAAATAGACTACGTGCTTCCTCATATATCCTCAATGTACTTTTTCGATAAGCTGAAAAAAGGCTTTGAGATGAAAGGTTATCCGGTGGCGGATGGACAGTGGTTCCTCAATTTGCCTTATGTGGGAAATGTCGGGTCGGCTTCTATTTATTTAATGCTCGACGAATTATTCCATTCGGGTAAACTCAAGCAAGGGCACCGGGTTTTACTTATCGTACCCGAAAGTAGTCGATTCTCCTATTCAGTGGCGTTACTCACAGTTGTATAAGTAAATTTCAAATTATATCGTATATGAACCGTATTGCAGAATTTATCGTCAAAAAACGTCTTGCCATCATTACGGCCGGCGTAGCAGTTACGTTGATACTCGGCTATTTTTCGACCAAGCTGACCATCAACTCCAATTTTATGTCCTACTTACCCGATGATGATCGGAAAGTTATGCTGTTTGAGCGAACGGACAGCTTATATGCCACAGGAAATATCATCGTAATCGGGATGAGCAATACGGAAAATACCATTATAACGCCAGAAGGAATATCGGTTATACGGCAGGTTACCGACTCCATTTCCGAAATAGAAGGAGTGGAGAAGGTAACCGGCCTGGCCAATGTAATCGATATCAGGCATCGTAATGACGGAGTGGAAATAGGCCGATTGATGGATGAAGAGATAATTTCCGACTCTTTACCCTCCTTACAGTCGTATATTTTGAATAAAGAGATGTATCGTGGTCGACTGTTGTCGGAAGACGGGCGAAGTACGACAATCATTGTTTTTGTCGGAACAGCTGCCGACAAGGAAAAAGCTGCCCGGGAGGTAAATGACCTGCTTGATGAAGTCAGGCGATCGCATCCCGAATTAACTGTTTATTGCGACGGTTTGCCGATGCAGCAACAAAGCCTTACGGAATCGACGGAAAAGGATCTGATCCGGCTTGTTCCCCTTGTCTGCTTGCTGATTGCTCTTATTCTCGCATTGACACTGCATTCGTTGCGAGGCATATTCCTTCCGCTGCTTTCCGTGGCGATGGGCAGCATTTGGAGTATGGGGGCGATGGGACTGTTCCATGTTCAACTTTCTCCCATATCCGGCTCGATTCCGGTTGTCCTTTTTGCCGTAGGATCAGCTTACACAATACATGTTCTGAACTTTTTCAAATTGCTTGAAAACGGCGAAAATCATAAGGAAATCGTCGTAAGGGGAATAACGATTATAGGGGTTCCCGTAATGCTGGCCGGACTGACGACCATTGTCGGTTTCCTTTCATTTATTCCGGGAACATACCTGAGCATCATTCGTGATTTCGGTATTTTTATGGCATTGGGTACATTCTTTTGCCTGCTTTTGTCACTTACCTTTATTCCGGCTGTCGAGTCCTATCTTCCACCCTTGAAACATCAGGAGAGAAAACAGAAGAAACACGTTCTTTCCGATATTTTGCAATGGCTTGCCGGAGTTTCCATACATCGCAACAAAATGGTTCTTTACTGTGCCGGTGGCTTGATTCTTCTGATGGGAGCCGGCCTTTTCCGACTAAAAAGTAACATTGATGTACTCTATTATTTCCCAGAAAAGCATCCGTTAAGACAATCTGCGGCCTTTCTCAACCGGGAATTCGGAGGAACCCTCCCAATTCAGATCAAGGTGACTGCTGACCTGAGACGTCCCGAAACGCTGGCAGCCATGCAAGATTTCGAAGATTTCCTTTCCAGACTTCCGCATGTGCATAATCCGCAATCGGTAACGGAGCTTATCAAAGAAATGAATCAGGCTATGGGGGAAGGCAAGCAAATACCCGACACACAAGAGAAAATACAAAACCTCTGGTTCCTGCTCGAAGGAGAACCCGTAATGGAGCAGCTCTGCAATACCGACAAAAGTGAAGGCATGATCCATGCTACCATGTGTAATGCACCGACCGGAGATTATCATGCGGTAAGCCGGAAAATCGACGAATATGCCGCCGCACATTCATCCGGTACGGTGCAATTCGAAACAACCGGATTGCCTTCCATCTATTCGAATTTTGACTATAATTTGATGCAGAATCTCTTCTGGAGTCTGCTGTTAGCCTGCATATTGGTATTTATCTGTATGACATTTCTGGTCAAATCGCTTAAAAGCGCCCTTGTCGGATTTGTACCGCTTATGAGTGCCATCCTTTTCATCTTCGGACTGATGGGCTATCTCGGCATCGCCCTTAATCTGGCGACTGTGCTGATTGCCGGAGTTGCCGTAGGGATTGGGGTAGACTATTCCATCCACTTTATTTCCGGTTACCGGAATGCGCTCGTATCGGGGAAAGAATGCAATGAAGCTGTCATCCAAACACTTCAGACTTCCGGAAAGGGCATCCTGTTCAATGTAACGGCTGTTGCATTCGGTTTTCTGGTTTTGGTGTTTGCAGATCTCGTACCATTGAAAGAGTTCGGTCTGATCATGTTTGCTACCATGTTCGTATCCGGCTTGGCGGCAACTCTCCTCCTGCCTTCGATAATTCTATGTTTTCATATCAATCTTAATAAAACTCAGAAACAATGAAAAAATTATCTTTCTTCTTCATGGCTGCCTTTCTGCTTTCGTATTCGGCAGCATCGGCTCAAAATGCTACAACCATTTTAGAAAAAGCAGACAGTGTGCTGAATGCACCTAAAGATGTGACAGCAACCAGCACGATGACAATCACTGCCAAAAACGGCAGTCGGAGTGTCCGCACCATGCAGGTCTTTCAGAAAGGAACCGACAAACGGTTGGTTCGGTTCCTCTCGCCTGCAGATCAGAAGGGCATCGCTTTTCTCTCGCTCCCCAACGACAATCAGATTCTTTATTTGCCGGCTTTCGGAAAAACGCGTCGGATAGCTTCGCACGTAAAGAACACCCGTTTTGCCGGAACGGATTACACCTATGAAGATTTGGAGGCCAAACGTTATGCCGATAAATGGGATGCAGAACTGAAAAGTCGGTCAGCCGGCGAATACACATTGTCGCTTACACCGAAAAAGGGGGTCAAGACAGATTATGCCAAGATGGATATCCGGATAAAAGCGGATACCTATTTCCCCGTGGAAGTTGTTTTCTACAACAAGAAAGGAGTGGCTTCCAAACGGATGACCGTCTCGGAAATCTCCAATCACAAAGGTTTTCTTATTGCCAAAACATCTGAAATGAAAGACCTTTCAGGAGGCAGTTCGACACAAACGCATCTTCAGCATGTGGAACTGAATACAGGCTTAAAAGACGATGTTTTCACCGAACGGAATCTGATGAAATAAACCATTGAACCATGAGATTTCTTCTGTTTATCCTGATGGCATGTCTGACGATATTTGCCAAGGCGCACGCTCAAATCGTTGAAGATAAACCTTTCGAGTTGAATGGCAGTCTGCAACTCGATGACCGTATCCGCCTGAAAAGCGGAGGGCTTGACTGGCAGGAATACCGGATGAGCCTGCAACCCGTGTATAAGGTAAACGATAAGGCACGGCTCCATGCCGATATTTGGATTCGCAAACTTATCACAGCTTCACCTTTCGACCAACCGGTCGAGAATGTACAGCTTCGAGAAGCATACGTCGATTTATACGGCTTTTTAAGTGAGCATATCGATGTCCGTATCGGCCGACAGCGCATTGCCTGGGGAACGGCCGACCGGCTCAACCCTTCGGATAATATCAACCCTTGGGAGCTGGAGGACTTTTGGGATTTCGGACGGCATACACCTACCAATAGTCTTCTTGCCAAATACTATTGGAATGGGTTCACACTTACGGCTGTATTCACGCCCCGGTTTTCTCCATCCTTACTTCCCGACCAAAGTTGGAAAGCAGCGTTTATGCCTGAAGTTCCCGATCGCTGGCAAATGCCGTTGCCTGACGGGACGATGACGGATATATGGCTTCAGCCTCTGTCTGTTTCCCCGATGGAAAATCTGCCCGAACGGAAACTGAAAGCATCGACTTATGCTGTCAAAATAGCCCGGGATATACGTAATTATACCGTTTCGTTCGGATGGTTGCGCCAATATGCACCGATTCCGGTATTGACCCGTTTATCCGTTCAAGGGAAAATAACGAGCCTGCCCACTTCCCCTGATATGCCTGTTCCGATGAATACGACTGTCGATGCAATGCTCTCATACTCGTTGCGCAACGTCGTGAGTGCCGATTTTTCCGGTTCCCTCGGAAGTGTGGGCGTATGGGGAGAGGCGGCTTTATTTATTCCTGAAAAAACGATACTCACGCGTTCGGTCTCTATAGAAAGTCCTATGGGAACATTTAATCCGGTTCTTCCCGACAGTACAATCTTTGACGGCAATCCGTATTTGAAATATACACTCGGATTCGATTACACTTTTCCGGCTAATATCTACCTGAATGTACAATACGTACATGGGTTCTTTCACGAGGAAGGGAGGAAGAGCCTGACCGACTGGCTGGCGTGGACATGCGAATGGAAATCGGCTGATGAAAAACTGAAATTATCATTGTTGAACGGAGCTTTTCAGGTTGCCGATTTCAATAACATCAAAGAAGGGTGCACATTGTTCTGGTTGCCGGAGCTTTCGTATAAGCCGGTCGACAATGTCGAACTCAAGGCCGGTGCACACTGCATCTTCGCCGGAAAAGATGCTCCGTTTTACCCCATAAGAAAAAACGGAGATGCATATCTGAAAGTGAAATACTCGTTTTAGGAACAATCATACCGAGAAGCAATATAAAATACTAACCCCTAAAAGAGTAAAAAGATGAAAAAGTTATCGTTACAGAGTATTGGACTATTTTTCGCTGCTGCTGTTCTGATGGTATTTCTGACAGGGTGCGAAAACCGGTTTGACTTGGAGGACATTCCGCAAGAAGCGGAAATCCGGACACGCTCGACCGTAGGTGAAGCAGATAACGGCAGAGAATACCTGGGCCGTAATTTTTACCTGACAAGTTCGGATGAAGTGGTTTCGGACAGTCGATCCGGAGCAGAAAGGAAAATGCTGGCCCGTACATTTAACATTCAGACCGGTTCTGTGGGGAGCAATTACTTAGGTGTACACGTCATGGCATGTTATACCGATAAGGATGGAACATTGCAGCAAATCGAAGTGTGGGTTAATGACGAATATGCCGGAGAGCTTGACATTCGTAAAGCCGAATGGGATTTTGTTACGCTCAAGGATGGAAAAACAGTCCGGCTGCGTCAAGGAGCCAACAAAATTACTTTCTTGTCCTCTTTGCCGTATTTTCCCGAAATAGACGCTATTCAAGTTGAATCGGCGCGGCAGGCACTCATAAAAGAAGATCCTCAGTATAATGCCTTTATCGCTCTATTGAAACAACAGCGGAATGCTTCGACGAGCAAGTTGGAGCAGGAAGAAATCATCCGGATGACATCGGAGAGCGACGACGGACTAAGTGCTTTTTCCCACTCTGTGGGCAGGTCAGCTTATGACCAGGGCTGGAACTGGCAAGTGACCCCACGCGAACTCAGTAATCCCGACGGAAATTACAGGCACCTGGTTTGTGTCCCGGTAACTTATACTTATCATCGCAAGCTGTCATTGAGCAGCGGAACGCATACATTTATGACCACTCCCATCGAAGGAGACAGCTATTACACCGTCGATCCGGTTATGTATTTATACAAAATCGATGATCCTCACAACTATACGTATTATAATGATGATGCCTCCGGGCTGGGACATCACGCCCAAATAACCGCAACATTACCTGCCGGAGAATACTATCTGGTTATCCGGGCATACAGCAGTTATTATGCCTCTACTACGACGGGAAGACAAGGCTTGGTCAATGTCTTCCAGGATGGTTATATCCTGAATTCACAATGTCCGATAGCCGGTTATTCCGTGGATGTCGATTCTCCGAACACGGGTATCATCAACTATTTTACAGCGTACACGACAGGTATAGCAGAGTTCTTTCTGGAAGAAAAAGGAAGCAAAAAAGTGAAATTCTTCGGCGAATCCTATTTCTACGTTCCCCCCATGGAACAGATGTGGTTCAACGATGCACGCGTGAGGTTGACGAAGCCATCGAGTCAGGCCCGATACAATATGATTATATCTTCCGTAGGTGCTTTCGGTGCTTATTACGGCAACTGCGACGTGTATGGTTCCTGCCAGCAGGTAATGTCCGGAGACTTGGTTGCCAACAGTTTTCCCAACTTGATGGTAAACGATGGCATATACAGTAGCGGAGGAGAGACCAACGTATATAACTGCGCGTCATGGGCCGGAGGCTTAACATACGGCTGGACGTGGGGAGGCATCTATGAAAGCAATACAAGTCCCTATTTGGTTGGTCCTTATTACGGCGATCCTAACGTATGGAGCAGTTGGGACGCTTTCTTTGCCAACAACCCGCAACGATATGCCGGCGCGACTGTATACACACGTGAAAATGCCGATGCAACCAATGGAGAAGTAGCCGTATGGTCCTATAACGGAAACATAAGCGGAGTTACTCATTTCTCGTGCAGAGGTACAGCCAATGACCATCCGCACGGTTACGCATGGGAAAGCAAACCCGGAGCACTCAGAAGAATCTTTCACCCGCGCGATGCTCTTAGAGGTCAAGGCATGTATTCGTATGGTCAAGTGTTCGCTTATTATAGAGATGCTAATAAGCCGGCCGGTCCTTATCCCAATCCCGGTTTGAGGAAAAATTCTTCCCAATCCATTTCTTTCGAAGAATCGGTACGGAGAGGTTTGACGGTGATTGAAAAGGTGGAACTTACTCCGGTCGAAAAAGAAACGTTCACACGGAAAAGCAAAGAGAAAGGGTTGACTGCAAACAATCCCGAAATAAGAAAGCTGTATGAGGCCTGGGACAAAAAAATCTCTTCTCAATATGCTCATATCAGCAACCCGTATGTGCTTATGGAGATTCAGGAAGGGAAAAACCTGATCGCATATTGCCGGGAAAAACAACAGGAGGCTCTGGTATTCTTTATCAACCTGTATTTTAACGATAGTCGCGAGACTGCCACCAAGGCAGTGTCCCACTATATGTTTTGCGTAATATTTTCAGAATATGGTGCAGAAATCGAGGCGATAAAAAATGATTGGAGACGTAATCAGTACAATCAAAAGGGAGCTTATATCGCACCGGTTCCTGAAATGTTCGTGAAGAAATTCGCAAAAAGATTGTTTAATAAATTATTATAGGAGGAATTGTATGATGAAAAAAATGTATGTATTTATTTTATGTCTGATCGTTTTCGCCGGTTGCAGCCAAACGGACAATGAACCGGCTACCGAAGGGAAATCTTTGATAACGGCCGTCACAAGGAGCGGCAATGTGGAAGGGATCGTCTCGGAATATGAAACAGCATCCGATGATGAATCACAATATGGTTCGATTTCTGCAAGGCTCGCTTTCACGGGAGACGATATCGAATGGTTCAATCCGAGAACACGGGAAATTAGATTCAGAAAGATCAACTCTATTCCGGTCTACGCACGAATAGAGATGAAGGTAGGGGAAGAAACGGTCTTTACGATTGTTGCGCATATAAGTGATGCTGTCAATCGGGCGTACAACAATCTTGTGTTATTTTATGACATGGAGAAGAATGCCTATTTTCTGAACGATAATTGGCCGGATTATTGGGACCCGGAGGGTACTCGCCGGAATGCGGAGAAAAGAGCTCCCGGATGGGCTAAATTCCTAAAGCAATTGAAGAAGGAAGGCAAACTCAAATGATTTAATCATTTTCCTGTAGAGAGAGAGGATGCGGCTCCCTTGCATCCTCTCTCATTTTATTGAAGCATTAACACAAAGAACAAGATGCAGGATCAGGTTATCATTTGCGACTTGGACAACACGATATTCGATACTTCGAGCATCGATCCTGAATTGTTTGCGTCGTTGCTTCACAAAGCAACCGATTATTTATCAGGACGCTTTACCGCGGAAATCATCCTCTCGATCATTCAAGACATCGTATCCAATCCGTTCGACAGGGTATGCGAGAAGTACGGATTGCCCAAATCAATGATATTACCTGTCTTGGATGAATTGAACGGTATCTCTCTGGAGCATTCTGCCATGGTGCCGTATGAGGACTACGCCGCTTTCAGAGCGATACCGGCATATAAGATTTTGGTGACTACCGGATTCAAAAGATTACAAGAGGAAAAATTGAGAAAACTGCAGATAAGTCAAGACTTCGACCGGATAATCATCAACGATCCCGTCTATGCGAATTCGAGCAAACTGGATATCTTCCGTGAATTAAGCAGGGAATTGGACCTAAAAGACCGAAAGACGTATGTGGTAGGCGATGATCCCGCTTCCGAAATAAAAGCAGGACGGGAGTTGGGATTTACAACCGTCCTGATGGTCAGAAAGGAATACCTTTCCAACCCCTACACCGATTATATTGTCTCCTCTTTCGAGGGTTTGAGAGACCTTTTGAGAGATAATATGGAAAACGATTACGCCCTTAGGAAGTAGAATATTTTGCAAAAACTTTCTACTTGCCCGTTGTGCCGATACTTCGGAATCGCTGCTGTAATTCTTTAATGCGAAGCAAAAGTTGTCCGAAAGAAATTTTGTTTCCGTAAATAAAAGATTCCTGCAAAGCAGCCTAGTCGTTCTCCCAATCCTTTATACATTCTACAGGAGGATAGAATTCTATTTTGTCCGGATAATCTTTATCACAGTCAGCATAGAGAACCGGACTTAAAAGACCGAAAAGTGTATATACTCCGAATACATCAATAGAAATACAAAAACAAGTCGTCATTTTCCATCGATAAGAACGATAGTTTACAAAGAACAGAGACGAGCCTGCCATTTTGCCGGGGACGACGTATCGCTCCGGCAAGGACGACCCTCCGTCTGTTTTAGGTCGTCCTAATCGTTCTGTTAGGTCGACCTAAATGCTCTGTTAGGTCGACCTTACTTTTTGTCGGGGTCGGCGTGTGTGGTTTATTGTCTCGTAGTGTGCAGATCAGAAGGGGGGTAAGAGTCCATATTTCGGGAACGGATAAGTTTTCCGGATTTCGTCCTCGGAATGCGTTCCCTATATATAATCTCCCGGGGGATGGCATGACGGGGCAACAGTCTTCTGAAAACCGCATCCATCCTCCTGCGCTTTTCCGGCGACCACTCCATATCCTCCACCACCATAACGATACGTTCCCCGAGACGTTTATCGGGCAGAGAACTGATATAAAAAGGGACTTCCATCTCCCGGAAAACGAGGTCTTCCAGTTCCTCGGGGGAGAATTTGATTCCCCCGCTATTGATTACGTAATCCAAACGCCCCTTCCACACGAAATGCCTTTCATCTACGAGCTCCACCATATCCCGGGTGCAAAACTCCGATTCCCGAATATGGGGAGCATGTATGCAAAGACATCCGGATTCGTCCCGGCGGAAACGCACTCCTTCCAAAGCCTCGAAACAAGCGGAAGCTCCCTCTCCGTTCAATCGCATGAGAGCCGTATGGGATGCCGTTTCCGTCATTCCGTAAGTAGCGAAAAAACGGGTGGGAATATCCGCCAACCGCTCTCTCGTAGTCCGTGCCAGGGGGCCTCCTCCTATCAAAAGATTTTCTACCTTTTCGAACCGGTGGCATTCCCCCGAAGACAGGATGTCCTCCACCTGCAGGGGTACGAGCGCTCCGAGTTTGACCTTCGTATGCAGGGAGGAAAGAGGCAAAGAAGAGGGAGATTCCGGCAACAGAACGGCCCCTGCTTCGAATGCCCTTACCACCATCATTTTACCGGCTATATAAGAAAGCGGAAGAGAGAGCATCAGTACGGAATCCCGGGATATGTCGAAAAAAGCATTGGTCAGCCGTGCCGAAGCCGCCATCGCTTTTTTAGGCAGACGGATAAGCTTGGGCATACCCGTAGAGCCGGAAGTACGCACCTCTATAAAATCCCGGGAATCGCACCATTCCGACACGAATGCACGCAATGCGGATTTCCATGGAACATCATCTCCCAAGGCGCCGGCGGCTATCTCCCACAAACCGAAATACCTGTCTTCATACAGAATTTTCATCCCCCCCCTTTCCATATCCGTTTACAATCCCCCGTTCCCGTATTTTTCCCGGAACAAGGCCTCGATATCGCAACGGGAAGGTCTCTTCCCTGCGGCATATCTCAAATAACCGCCTTCCGTATAAAGAGGCGTATCCGTATTATTCGTAAACAAAGCGCCCGTACCCAATCCCTGAGGCAGGGGATTCCCGTGAATATAGGTCCACTGGGCAATGGCATTCAGGCCTATATTCGACTCCAAAGCGGAAGTGATCCACCACGCTATCCCCATGGATTCGGCAATCCTTATCCATTGCTCCGTGCCGTAAAAACCTCCGACAAGTGAAGGCTTGAGTACGATACAGGCCGGACGGATATAAGCTAACATTTCCCGTTTGGACGTTTCATCGTATAAGCCTGTCAATTCCTCATCCAAGGCCACGGCAACAGGGGCATTCGCCGCAATCCTGCGCATAGCCGCGTAATTCCCGGCTCTGACGGGTTGCTCCACCGAATGGATTCCGAAGGCGGATAAACGTTCCAATTTATACATAGCCTCCTCTTCTTCGAAAGCTCCGTTCGCATCGAGACGAATAACGGCATCCTTCCCGAATTTCTCGCGGACCATCCGTACCAAAGCGAGTTCCGATTCGAAATCGATAGCCCCGATTTTAAGTTTTATACAGCAAAAACCCTCCTCCCGTTTCTCCTCCACACGCCTTCGCATAGCTTCGAAGCTCCCCATCCATATCAAACCGTTTATGGGAATCCCCGCCTCGCCGGAAGTGAAAGCCGAGGGAAAAAGCAATCCCCCGCCCTCGAAGTCGGCAAGCGCCGTTTCCATCCCGAAACACAAAGAAGGATATGCCTGCCAGGCGTCGGGAGTAAACTCGCAAACGCCGTTGCAAACCTCCGCCAGCCGCTCTTCGTAATCCGCTCCCTCTTCCGCACTCAATCCCCGGAATAAAGCCGCCTCTCCGTAACCTGCCCGAGAGGGGAATGCATCGTCGTATACCCTCACGAAATAAGTCTGCCTGGTATGCAAAACGCCCCGCGACGTCCCTGCCGGCTCCCTGAATTTCAAGGTATAGGGGATATAATCGGCCTTAAGCATCAACCCGGGAATTTAGGGAACTTGTCGAAATCCGGAGTCCGCTTTTCCAAAAAGGCATTTTTCCCCTCCTGAGCTTCTTCCATAAGATAATACATAAGGGTGGCATCCCCTGCAAACTCCATCAATCCTCTCTGACCGTCGAGCTCCGCATTCAAAGCCCGTTTAATCATCCGGATCGCCATCGGACTCCGGCTCAATATCGTCTTGCACCAGTCCACCGTTTCGTCCTCCAACCTCGCGGCAGGTACCACCTTATTTACCATCCCCATAGCTTCGGCCTCCGCAGCGGTATACTGACGGCATAAAAACCAGATCTCCCTCGTCTTCTTCTGACCTACACAACGGGCAAGATAAGAAGAACCGAAACCTCCGTCGAAACTCCCGACCTTGGGGCCGGTCTGCCCGAAACGGGCATGCTCGGCCGCTATCGTCAAATCGCATACCACATGAAGCACATGCCCTCCTCCTATGGCATAACCGTTGACCATGGCAATGACGGGCTTGGGCAGAGAACGGATGGCCTTATGCACATCCAATACATTCAATCGGGGAACTCCTCCTCCGTCGATATATCCTCCCATCCCTTTCACATGCTGATCTCCTCCCGAACAAAAAGCCTTATCGCCGGCTCCGGTCAAAACGACTACGCCTATATCCGGACGCTCCCTGCATATATCCATGGCATCCAGAATTTCGGCATTCGTCTGCGGCCGGAAAGCATTATAAACCTCAGGCCGGTTGATGGTTATCTTGGCTATTCCCTCGAAATACCCGAATAAAATATCCTCGTATTTCTTTATTTCCTTCCATTCTCTCATATTCATCTATTTTAATTGTAAGTTCTATCGGTTTACGGGGTAAGACTCCCCCGAAATATATGTAAAATACGATTTCAATACAGGGGCGTTTTCAAACCTCGGCGTTTCCACCTCGAGCAGGACCGCCCTGTCGCCGGATGCGAAAAACGAAGGTAACACCGTTTCCAATTCTTCGGCGGAAGCGGCCTTCATATATCTCCATCCGTAAGCTCCGGCCATTTCCCTTACGGGAACTTCGAGCGGAGTCTCGAAACAGGTCTCCAATTCCTTCAAAGAATCCGGCCCGGGAATAAAACGGAATATCCCGCCGCCGCCGTTACGCATCACGATCACCCGTATCCGCCCGTTTACATAAGGCATCCACAAAGCATTGGAATCGTACATAAAACTCAGATCTCCCGTAATCAAAAGGGTGGTTCCGGAATATACTTCGGAAAACCCCATTGCCGTGGAAGTGGCCCCCTCGATTCCGTTGGTTCCGCGATTGCTCCATTCTCCTCCCGCATAATGCGCGTGTTCGAATAATTGAAGATAACGTACGGGCGTGGAATTAGCCACATGCAAAGCAGCATCATGGGGAATATGCCTTAAAATCACTTCGAAAGCCTTGAGGTCGCTCCACCCCGCATCCGCCATAAAGGTACGGTGCAGGAGGTACGCCTTCCGTTTTATCTTCTGCCACGAGCCGGCATAGGAAACTCCTTCCGGTGAGAGGGACTCCGGTGCCTTGTCTTTCAACCGTCCGGCGAATTCCTTCCAAAAGCCCGAAGCTCCCGTACATATATGATGGGTAAGCGCACAGAAAGTGTCCGGAGCCGGGAACCTCTCGTCTATCCCCCAATGCTCCGCCGGTTTCGCCCTCCGTAAAAAAGTTTTCAACATACGGGAAACCAACGAGCCTCCGAAAGAAATAAGGAGTTCCGGATAAAGCGATTCGTCTTCTCCGGCTACAGCCAATACCCGGTCTACCGTACATATCCCCGTATCCGTACGGATATTGGAGAGACTCTCGGCAAACAGAACCGTATGGGGAAATTTGCATATATCCCGCAATGCGGCGGACACGTCTTCGTCGGGAGGATAAAAACCGGCGACGATCATCACTCTGGGAGCTTCTAAAAACCGCCTTACGAGCATATCCCATACCTCTTCCGGCAATTCTTGCCGTTCCCTCACGAACGTTATCGCCCGCTCTTTTCCGGAATATCCGGAGGAAGTCCCGTATAGCGGTTCGCAAAACGACATATTGATGTGCACGGGTCCTCGCCGGGGCATCAGCGCATGGTTCAACACCTCATTCAAACGGCGATTGGCATACCATGCCGAGGCGGAGGTATCGAATTCCGCTCTCAGGCTGCAATACGACTTAACGAAACCGGCCATAGCTCCCTCCTGTCGAATCGTCTGTCCCTCGTCCTGGTCGATCCATTCGGCCGGACGGTCGGCCGTTACCGCGACCAAAGGAATCCCCCTGTAAAAAGCCTCGGCAACGGCAGGAGCATAATTCAACATGGCCGTACCCGAAGTACAAACCAATCCTACGGCTTCACCCGAGGCCAAAGCCAATCCGAGAGCGAAAAAACCGGCGGAACGCTCATCCGCAATCACGTATTTCTCGAAAGCGGGATTCCGGGAGAAAGAAAACAGAAGAGGTGCATTTCGCGAACCAGGCGACATAACGAGTTTACGTATGCCCTTCATCGCGAATAAATCCATCAATACGCTTACGCCTTTCTTATCCGAATAATCCGAATCCATCATCTTGCATTATCATTAAAATTCGCCTTATCCCCGACGGAACGTACTCCAAGCACATTCAAAAGAGTAGCCGCCTTATCCGAGGTCTCTTCCCATTCGTCTTCGAACACCGAATCTCCGTTTATACCTCCTCCCACATAAAGCCGGAATGCCCCGGGAAACAGTTCCATCGAACGGATGTTCACATACAATCTTGCAACATCCTTACCCACAGGTCCCAAATATCCTCCGTAAAATTTGCGTTCATGCACCTCGACCTCCCGGATACACGCCAAAGCTTCCTTACGGGGGAATCCGCCGAGAGCCGGGGTCGGATGAAGCGCTTTGAGCAAGCTTTCTAAGCCGTCTCCGGTCAAAGCCGTAAAATCCGTACACAAATGGCAAATATTCCCGGCCATAAAGGTGCGGGTCTCCGACATCTCTACGCTGCGACAACGATTTTCAAGCACTTCCCGGATATAGTCCCTTACTACTCCTTGCTCTTTTATCTCTTTTTGTGTCCACGGCTTAAGCAACTCGCCTTCGAAAGATATGGGTCTGGTTCCGGCCAAAGCCATCGTCTTCACGCGTCCTTCCGCATAATCCAACAGGAGTTCTGGACTCGCTCCCCCCCATATTCCCTTTCCCGGAATAAAATAGAGAAAAACGAAAGCATGGGGATAAGCCTTCCGGAGCAACTCCCAATAAGAAAAAACGTCGGAGAATCCGGAATCGCCCCTCTTAAGGGTCAAGGTGCGGGATAAAACCACCTTTTCCAATACCCCGGAATCTATCCGGCGCATGATTTCCTCAAAAGCCGTACAGTAAGCTTCCTTATCCATATCTCCGGATTCCGGGCAAGGCATGCGGATACCGGAGAATACGGCATCCTTCAAATCCCGCACCGCCTTATCCGTCAAATCTCCCCCGCATTCGAATTCCCCCGGAATGAAGTAAGCCTCTTCTTCCGAATCGAAAGGAGCCGCGACAAAACCGGGAACGGAAAAATCCGCCGTCTTACGCTCTATTCGTCCGCTCAGCGAAACTCCGAAACCCAGCCGTCCTCCCTCCCGTTCGGGCAAACGATATAAATAAAACGGCACGAAAGAATCCAGACAATGAGTCACCGCCTCTTTCATACCCACAGGAAGATATTTCTTATAAAAACTCAATTTGTTGAACTCTTAATATTAGAGAATGGATATGTTATTTGACTACCTCCTTCGTTCGATACTTCTGGTTCTTACTTTGGGGCTTTTCAGGAATGGTCATTTCGATCTTTTCCTGCTCTAATAAAGGACGGAGGTATTTCTTATGAAAATGAACGCGATCTTTTAACCCAACAAGCTCCATCATCTCTTCTCTGCTGCGAGGCGTTTGACAAAAGGAAAGTAACAAGGCGATTTTATCATGTATGGTGTCATGTATGGCATCATGTGGGGTGTCATGTGGGGTAACAGACTCAGAACGATAATTAACATTCGGAATCGTCAGGAAGAAGTCATTCTGTTTATTCACAAGGAAAAACGGCTTTTTTTCTTCCGTATAGCCATAAAGATTCTTCGTTGCTTCAAAGATTTTCTTTATCCCGCTTCCCCGACGTTCCATATACCTTAGCCGGCTGAAAATGTCAGCTAATATCGGATTACGCCTTTTAGAAATATAAGAACCGTCGCTCATGGGCTCCAATTCTCCCCCTCCATAGATTCCCCCGGGAGATGAGATAACTAAACGGTCGTCATACATTTCCACATGAACTTCAGTCCCTCGAAAATCATATGTCCTATGGATAAGAGCGTTCACCACTCCCTCAAAATAAGCACGTTCGGCATAGTCGGGTTTCTCCACTCTTCCATTAGCTGTTTTAGTCCATCCTTTGCGGGTATTTCTGCGAATAAACTCAGTGGCACTTTTTAACAAGTATATCAGATTGCCACTGTATTCTGCATCATCCGTCTCATCTTCATGCACTGATCCTCTTTGCAACCCATTCCAGCGTGTACAGAAGACTCTGCTGTCAGGTAACGGACATTGATCGGCAAAAAGCAATCCGGCGTTTGTCAAACGACCATCTTCTACCGCCAGACCGAAAGAAACATAGTCGCTATCTGACATATGCTGATTCAAGGTATGCAAATATGTCGCCTCCAACAATGTAAAACTATAGTCTGTGCGCAGTCTCTCCGTTATTTGACTGTCATATGTTTCGTTTCTTCCTTTCAGTATAAGCTCATTAAGCTGATAATCAGTCGCCGGAACAGATTCGTCTCCCATACGTATATATGCTGTATGGTGATGATCGTGAACATAGTAGAAAGGAGTATGTTTTCCGGAATCCACTCTGACAGCCAGAATATCTTTTCCTTTCTGTTGCAGGGGGATGCACTCAAAAACCGGACGAGGGGTGATACGAGCCACAATCAGCTCTGCAATTTTACTGATTGTCAATTGAATATCCTGCACACCAATTATCCGGCGCGTGCGATCTTCTACGCTGAAATAGAGCGTTCCTCCAATTCCGTTGGCAAAAGCGCTTACACTTTTCAGCCAGCTTTTAGCATTTTTAGTCTCAAGCCGTTCTTTGAAGTCACTATCACCAGATTCGGCTACAGCAATATGCGTTATTTCCCTCATGTGCCTATTTATA
The DNA here is from genome assembly GCF_002998535.1 of Prevotella heparinolytica. Classification (NCBI taxonomy): domain Bacteria; kingdom Pseudomonadati; phylum Bacteroidota; class Bacteroidia; order Bacteroidales; family Prevotellaceae; genus Prevotella; species Prevotella heparinolytica. The sequence continues at coordinate 3,079,972 of NZ_CP027234.1, forward strand.
TCGGCAAATATACTTCAAATAAATGAAAATATTTTTTGCGATAGGATTTATTATAATATAAATTCCGATTTGTCAATCCGATAATCTTTATTTCGATAGATATATATCTATAATTTTCTTATTTGTGTACGATAATCCAAATAAACAAAGATGTGCTTTTAACCGTTTTGTTTCTATTTCATTTACCACATCTTTTTATAAGACAGAATACCTTCTACCGGAAAATAACGCCGGTTCCCGATTTTGAAAGACGGTAATTTTCCGTTTCTTCCCCACCTCAAAGCTGTTTTGAAATGTATTCGCAAAATCCTCGCTACATCAAAAGCATCGTAATAGATTTGTTCCTCTATTTTTTTTGTTAGTTCGAAGCAAAAAAATATCTTTGCACTGACAAAACAGTTGTAATACACGACTAAAATTTCAGAGAAATCATCAAGAGACCTTATTTATGATAATAGACAGAAATGAATACATTGCACAGTTATTCGCAAAGCGATGGAATGGTAAGGTGAAGATTGTTACGGGATTAAGACGTTCAGGAAAGTCATTCCTACTCTTCACTCTCTTTAAGAATCGATTGATTGAGGAAGGAGCTCAAAAAGAAGATTTCGTGGAGGTAGCTCTTGATAGAAAATCGGATATCAAGTATCGTAATCCCAATCTCCTATACGACTATATCATGGAGCAAACAAAAGATATGGGCAGGAAATACTATGTTTTGATTGATGAGATACAGCTATCATATAAGATTAAAAATGAACACATTGACGAATCATTGGTGCCTGAAGAGGACAGAGACATGCTTTACATCACGTTCTATGATATCTTGAATGATCTGATGGCACGCCCGAATCTGGATGTGTATGTGACCGGTTCAAATTCCAAGATGTTGTCGCATGATATCGTGACTAATTTTCGTGACCGTGGTTCTGAAATAAAAGTTTATCCGCTATCCTTTGCAGAATACTTGTCGGTGTCCCGGATGGAGAAAGCCGATGCTCTGGAGGAGTATCTAATGTACGGCGGTATGCCTTTGACGGTTCTTGAACCGGATGAAAAGGAAAAACGCAAGTACTTACAAGGGCTCTTCTCGAATGTCTATATCAAGGATATTGTGGAACGCTACAACCTGAAAGATGACAACATATTAAGTGCTTTGGTTGATGCTCTATCGTCGTCGGTAGGCTCACTGACGAATCCAAATAAACTTGCCAATACGGCCGGTTCTCTGATGGGGAAGTTACCTTCACACAATACAATTAAGAACTATCTGGACTATTTGGAGGAGGCATTCCTTTTCCATAGCGCAAGACGATGGGATGTAAAAGGGCGTAAATATTTCGACAAGATTCTGAAGTATTACGCCATGGATTTAGGCTTAAGGAATGCCAGATTGAATTTTCGACAACAAGAGCATTCGCATCTGATGGAGAATATGATTTACAATGATTTGATTCGCAGAGGATACTCTGTGGATGTGGGCATTGTAGAGTTGACTCGTGTAATAGACGGTAAGCGTAAGTTGTCGCAATACGAGATTGATTTTGTGGTTAACGCAGGTAATAATAAGGTGTATATTCAGTCGGCATTGAATGTGGATACTCCTGAGAAGAAGGCACAGGAGACTTTCTCTCTGAGAAACACCGGCGACTTTTTTCGTAAGATTGTCGTGTTGGACGGTAGCCGCAAACTTTGGTCGGACGAGGATGGTGTAATGTATGTGGGTGTGATACCATTCTTATTAGAAGATATTGTGGCGGAGGCAATTGGATAAATAAACAAAAACCTAATATCCGGGTGCAACATGAGGTAGAATGGAATTGTATAAACTTACCATATCGTTTTTTTATAAGACAGAATGCCTTCTGCCGGAAAATAACGCCGGTTCCCAATTTTGAAAGATGGTAATTTCCCATTTCTTCCCCACCTCAAAGCTGTTTTGAAATGTATTCGCAAAATCCTTGCTACATCAAAAGCATCGTAATAGATTTGTTCCTCCTTTTTCAAATTTTTCTCTGTTATCATAGTTTCAGATTGTAAAGATTATTCGTTTGTTGTTCAATAATTCCATTGTTTCGCATATAACTGATATAACTCTTGGCCGTACGGTCTTTGACGTCGACCGTTTGCATGATTCTTTCGACCAGTTCGTTGTAAGATAAATGCTCTTGGGCGTGAAAGACTTCTTTTGCGATTTGTCCCAATTCCGTAAGTTTCCGTTTCTCTTTGTCTTCCGGAGATTTCTCTCCCCGGTAAACGTGCATCTCCTTTTCCCTGTCCCATCCGAACAGCATCAAAGGCACGTCCAACGGGCTGCCATCCCTTACTTTAAGGGCTTTTACGACCGACAAAGCCGGATTCTCATCTTTCTCTATGGAGAGGATGGCCGCCGACTTGCGCTGAAGCTCCGAACCGATATGCCCACGCAGTTTAATCCCGTTCGGGACGAAATGGAGCACACAGATAATACAGGTATTGTAGATACCGGCAAGCCGGTAGAGTTCGTCCACAATGGCAATACTCTCGCTTTCATCATTGGCCGAACGGATCAAGTCGGCTATTCCATCGATGACGACCAGATGAATTCCTCCATACCGGTGATGATACAAATCGATGCTGTCTTTTATCAACTGCAATCTCTCTTTACGTGAAAGAGCTGCAAGAAATATGGGATGATAGAAATCGGGAACAGACGTAAGAGAGGCTCTTCGGAGTGTTTTTCCGATGTTTTTATGAAGTTGGTATTCCGACTGTTCCGTATCGTAGTGCAGAACCGCTTTGCTCCGCATATTCGGACAAACATCCAGTCCGAGCAGATCTATCGGGAAATCCCTCTTTTCAGTATGCAACACTCCGGAAATAATCGCCGCGATATAGTTGCTCTTGCCAGTTCCCTCACCACCCGTAATGCAGAACAGATTGTCGTAGGTTCCCAAAGGAACGTCGTTCACGGAAATAACCGTTTTGGAACGATCGGGCGGATTGTTATAATTGATTTCACACGAACTTAAAAGCATAATGGTCTGTGTATATAATTGTTCCAAATGGGCGGATATCAGCTTCCTGAAATCTTCTGTGCTGTTTCCCAGCTTGAAGTAATCGGAGATATCTTTCTCTTGTTTGTTCCCGGATAAAGGCAATTCGATCCGCTGTAATTTATGGTGAGAAAAACGTTCGCACCAGCGTGTAGAGGCTTTTATGCCCGTTTCGTCCATATCGTACAAAAAGAAAATATGCCTGAACCTTCGTGCAAGCATTTCGATGACGGATTCTTCGATATTGCCTGTCTCACTGTTGAAACAGATGGCATGGAATCCATGAGAGGCAAGGGATAATACATCTTTCTCTCCTCCCGTGATGAAAAGTATATCTCCTCTTTGCGGAAGTTGCTCCATCCCGAACACGTAGGTTTCCGGCAATATTCCTCCGTAAACGAACCGGCATTGACTGAAAGGGCGATATACCTTTACATAGTCTTTGCGCAGGAAGCCGAAGATCGGCTCTTTTGAGGTATTCGTAAAACAGTAGCTTTTCCCTTCGGCATTTTCGCTTTGGAAAGTTTGCAGAGATTTGACATGATATCGATCCAAAATATTTTGTCCGGTACCATATTGTTCCCAGAAAGAAAGCTCGCTCCGGGTGTAAGGTTTTTCTGTGATTTTATAAGGTCTCATGGATGCTTCTTTCGGTTCTGATAAAGTTTGTTCGAGATATGGGAGTTTTCTGTTTCGTGCCGGAAAAGGCTCTTTCGAGTATGCAGGTATAGCTATCGGAAGAGAAAGGTCACGGACAATTTTTTTCAGGATATGCACAAAATCTTTTTGTACGTCCATGCCATACATGGCGGCGACAAACCAAAAACAATCTCCCGAATAATTGGGATCGCCAAAATCATTCATCCGGTAAACTCCCGTTTTTGCCACTTTATAGATATAACAGGAAGCTCGTCTGTCTTCGTAGAGCGGGTTTTGAAATTTTTTCTTCGGCTTGAAAGGAAAAGGCATATAGTAGTTGAATACAAGTAACCCTCCATCCGTTCTTTCCAGTATTTGTTCCTTGATATGATTCATGCGTCTTTTTCCTTTGCTTCAAAACCACACCCTCTGATGATACCGTCCCGATAGACGGATAAAGTCCTTAATGCCTCTATCCGATTGAATCCGCGGGCTCTTAACCGACCGCATTTGACGGCCACGTACACTTCGTCGAACCGATAGGCACATGCTCCGCTGCTCAGAATCGTGTAGGGCAACTCATTCCTTGCTCTCCATCGGTAAACAGTAGTAGGAGAGACATTCAAAAGCATGGCGAGCATACTCGAATCCAGACTGATGCTTTCATCCACCGGGCTGTAATCTTTTTTCAGGTCTCTCATAAAACCATGTATCTCCGATAACACCCCCTGAATATCTTTGAGGTTTTCTTGAATGCTTTTTATTTCATCGCTTTCCATCATATCTATTGTTTCATTTTACTGTCCAGAGGCCCGGGTCGGATATTGATATTCATAATCTTGGGCAGGATAATTGTTACCCCCAACTCCATTATCTCTATAAACCTTCGGCCGATCTCAAGAGCAATCCGGTCTCGTTCTTCCATTGCAGGATTCGAAAACACGTCTCCGGGATTCAGTTCCAAAAGTTCACAGTACCGGTCGAAAAGCTCCATACTTAAATATTTATTTCCGGCTTCGATCCGATAGACTGTAGTGGTACTAACATTCAGTGAAGCAGCAACATACTGTAAGGAATAGCCTTTTCTGTTCCGCTCCTGTTTGAGTCTTAATCCTACGTTCTGCATAACAATGTAAAGTTAGTTGCACCCCGGCAGCTTCCATTACTTTTATTACACATCTTTTTTCGCTTTCCGTAAAGAATTTTGCGTAGGATGCAATGGTTTTTATAATCTACGTCTCTATATATCTAAAATGAGACTAAAGTATAAGCCGTTGCGTTCAATGGAAAATATTTAACATCATTGCAATTTGTTATGATTTTTCAATACATATGCAGGAGAACCTCATTATTTGCTATGATTATATTTTAGAGGTTTGAATAATGACACAAAAAGGAAGAAAGAAAAGAGAGGATTATATTATCCGATAAAATTGGCTTACGTAGATTTAATGACTAATAGTCAACTAAAATCAGGATAATACAGATACAGGTTCCGTTAGTGCAAGTGCAAGCTCCCTATATATAAGGGGAGCTTGCACTTGCACTAAAAATGTAACCAAAAATTTTTCCAATTATTTATTTCACATAAAGTTTGGCTTAGGTTCAAAAAAGTAATACCTTTGCATTTGTGATCAGGGATAAAAGATGTCATCTGAACATCGTCCGAAGATAAGCAGCTTATGGTTTCATTTTGGTTACAATAGACAAATGCCATTCATTAAACAGTTGGAAATAAGGTTGTTGATATGGGTTGGTTCATATCCCGTACGCACCGCAATTATATCAGAAGTCTTTAATTACAAAAACAATTAAAGACTTCTTTTTTTATGTCCGATCTCCCAATAATGGAGAAGCACATAAGTAAATGTAAACTCACATCAGAGTAAACTTAAACCCACACTTTAGCAAGTCTATGCCCACACCTAAAGAAACGTAAGCCCACACCTAAAGAGGAACATCCCCGCACTTTAGAGAGCATAAGCCCGCACTTCAGGAGAGATTAGCTGAGAGGAAACAAACATCAACCTCTCTTCTATCCATTCCTGAAAAATCATGAGAACAACTATTTATCGTATATTCCACGACAAAATTGGTCTATTCTCCCGATACTTATTTCCCATTGAGCACAAAGAAGTATCTTCGCCGCAAAATTTAGAGTATCAGAATAATAAGAAATAAAAGTCGATAATGAACATACGGCACAATCTATGTTGCATCGGATATATCACCCAAGATAAAGTGGTGACTCCTCAAAGTACTATATATATGCCGGGAGGCACCTCTTTCTATTTCGCCCATGGCATCAAGCATTTGAGCGCAGAAGGCTTTCTGCTTGTGACTGCCTTGGCTGATGCCGATATGCATGTCGTGGAGGAAATAAAGAAAGAAGGCATCGAGGTGAAAGCTTTACACAGCAACCATTCCGTCTGCTTTGAAAATATATATGGCGAAAACCAGAATGAGCGCACACAACGCGTTACGGCAAAAGCCGACCCATTCACAGTGGAAGCATTGAAAGACATTAGTGCGAAAACCATTCACCTTGGCACCCTGCTGGCCGATGATTTTTCATTAGAGGTCATCAAATTTCTGTCAGGAAAAAGTCTCCTTTCCGCAGACGTGCAAGGCTTTCTGCGTAAAGTAGATAACGAGCAAGTATTGCCGGTGGATTGGCCGGAGAAAAAGGAAGCATTGAAATATATCTATACCTTGAAAGCCAATGAAGCAGAAATGGAAGTACTTACCGGATGTACCGACCCTCACGAAGCCGCCTTGCTGATTGCCGATTGGGGCGTAAAAGAGGTACTACTCACACTGGGCGACAAAGGCTCACTGATTTATGCAAGCGGACAATTCTATGACATCCCGGCTTACCCTACGCTACAAGTTGTAGATGCTACCGGATGCGGAGATACCTATATGGTGGGCTACCTGTACATGCGAAACAAAGGAGCCTCTTATCAGGAAGCAGGTTGTTTTGCAGCAGCCATGTGTACATTGAAATTGCAATCCCACGGTCCGTTTCGCGGCACGGAGGCACAAGTGAGAAGCATTACCAATATGTGAGAGTCACACCTCTCCAAACTTCCCTTCACGCTTATTTTGCAAAGGGGCTCTTAAAAATACGATTGAAAAGGCCTTTGCATCTGCATATTATTTATACCTTTGTCAGAGAAACGTATGCTATGGAAAAAATCTTGTTAAGTGAAAAGCATAAGCAGCTGCTGTTCCAAATCCCTTTATTAAGGGAACTGGAACAAGATGCCAAACTGTCGATACTTGACAAGCTGGACTACTCCGTCTATTCCGTAGAAAAGAAAGACGTCATAGCCCATCAAGGAGTTCCTTGCAAGAAACTTTATATATTACTGGAAGGCAAACTGCGTGTAGACATCATCGACGGATTGGGCAACAAAGTAATGATAGAAAACATCATCGCTCCTCGCGCTTTTGCCACGCCTCATCTTTTCGGAACCGACACTACATTACCGGCAACTTTCACAGCCATGGAGCATTGTACCTTATTCACAGCGACCAAAGAATCCACTTTCAATCTGATAAGTCAGAATCCCAAAGTACTGCACAATTTCCTTTGTATAACCGGCAATTGCAACGTCTGCACCGTTTCGCGCTTAAAAATCCTTTCTCGCAAGACCGTCCGCGAAAGATTTGTAGTTTACCTCTTTGAAAACAAGGGAAACTGTAGCAGAATCATCCCCATTGCCCATACACAATCTGAACTGGCCGAATACCTCAACGTGACCCGTCCGGCACTATCAAAAGAAATCAATAAGATGACTAAAGAAAGAATCATCCAAATGACTGGAAAAAGTATCGAGGTACTGAATGAAGCTGCTTTAAAGGGATATGTCGGGTAATGCCGTCGCCAACATTCTTTCAGTTCAGATTATAGGTATGCACACTCACACCCTGCGCCGAAGGCAGATAATTGATTCCATACCAACACATCTGCAACAATAAGAAAGAGAGAAGCAACCCCACCAATGCCTTGCGGTATGCCAAAGGTCTGCCCAGACGATAATGCAGGTATCCCAAATAAGAAAACCATGTGGCGGCAGCCCATGTTTCTTTTGGGTCCCAAGCCCAATAATGCCCCCAAGCCGCCTTTGCCCAGATTGCCCCGGACAACATGCCCAACGTCATGAAGGCAAGTCCCACATACGCCAGATTATCACACAAATCCATCTCACGGCCATCAATCTCTTTCTTCTTAAATCCAAGCAGATAGACCGCCATAAGTGCAGCAGCACCCAGCATAGCATAGGCAAACATATAGACTATGACATGCGGCGTGAACCACGGACTCTGCAAAGCAGGCATCAACGTCTTATTGTGAATCTCGGGGTTGAAGATATTGATGCAAATAAACACCAATGAAAGAATAAAACTAAAACAGAGAATCCACCTATACTTCCAGCGACTATAAACAATTATCCCCACCAACGGAAGGAAAAACGAATACCACAAACGGGTCTCGCCCATCGTGCGCATGGGAGGACGTTCCAACGAAATCCACATAGCCACGATAAAACTGAAGAATACACCCAAACCCAAGAAAGTGGAAACATACACAACTCCCGGCCGCTTACCGCGCCATGCAGACCAAGCCCCCAGCCCCCAAAGCAGCAAGGCGGAAACAGCAAACGGAGCAAAACTATTCCAACTCATACGCACTCCTCCTTTTCTTCTCTGCTCCATAATATCCTTTCGGTCTGGACAGATACTTCCTCTTTTTCAAACATCTCTTCCGGATTCACTTTATTATCGACCTTCTTTTCTTTTCCTTTTGGAGCATTTACAAACAGGCATACAGCTCCTATCATCATCATGACAATGCCGATATAGACTACCGGAAGCCAAGGATCGCGCACAAGCTCGAACACACTGACATCGCTCCAACGCCCCTTCGTCTCATCATAGCTCAACTGATAGATGTTCCATCCGGCTATCTTTAAGGGATGGTTCACCTCAATCGTATCTTCTATCACACTGCCTTCCCGCGTATAAACCGTCACATCCGAGACAAACCGCTGCGGCTCACGTTCAGGCATCACAAGACTGACTTGCTCGGTCAAGCGTAATGCTTTGTAAGGAAACATGAAACTTCCGCAACTCACCCACCCTTCGCATAACCGTCCATCTTTTACATTCTTTGCTTTCAGATAAACGGCATAAGTGGCCCCCATTGAATGAAACTCCGAAAATTTCAGTGTATCTTCTGTTGCAACAGAAGCTGCCATCGGAATAGACTGAAGAACAACGATTTCCCAATCCTGCAGTTTGCCTTTGTCCACCCCACCCTCCAATAGTAGATGTTCCGGGATATCATCTTTCGGAAGTGCCTGTCCCGTCTCGTTGTCAATCAACATCAGCTTCGGAGGATACTCATGTATCGTGAAATTCTTCAATTCAATGGCAAGCGGCAACTCTATCAGTTTGCCGTTCTCATCCGTTGCACGCCATTCGGTCTGTCCCAACCGGGTAATCATCTTCAGTCTCTGCATATCAGCGTTACCCAAAGTAGCAGCCAGCAAAGCGATGAACAGACCGACATGATTGAGCAGGAAAGGAATCTTCCGCATTTCAAAAGGAGAACTCACGCGAAGTATAGTCAATCCCAAAGTGGAAAGCAACCACACATAGAATAACACGAACGGCCAGAAAGAGAGCATCTTTGAGAAACCGATGAGTTCTGCCGGCGGCTGAGTGGACGGCACTTGCCGCACCAATCCCATAACGACGGTGATAACCGCTACGCATATAAGAGAAGAAACCGCAGCCGTATAGTGGCTGAGCCAGCCAAAACAATACACCCGTTTGCGAAGCGCATGCATAACAGCCAGCAAACACAGATATAATATCAAGACAATAAAGTTAACCGGCCAAGCAAACAATTGCCAACAAACACCCCCTATGGTCCACTGCAACAACAAACCGGTGACACACAAGCCTGCACCACAAATAAAGCCTTCTTTATACCCCCACGGTTTCTTCCACATAAAACACTTTTATTTTTGCGCTAAACGATTATTAGCCTTTGCTTTCTCCAACCAGGCAGGAACAGTTGTCTTCAAGAATTTATCTTTTGCGGCTTTTTCGGCATCCATATCCAGCCCGATATACTTCTGTGCTTTATCTTTGGTAGAAATGTCCGGCATAGGCACATCACCGGTGAAACCATTCTTTGCCAAGACTTTGGAAATGGCCAAACGTGCCTGCATAGCCCTATCCAAACCATGAGACAAGATACGTTGAGTTTCCTGCGGTGCATGGAAAGCAGCACCATGAGAAGCCACAGCAAAGTCCCAACGCCATTGTGCCTGACGAATCAGCGCTAAAACATCTTTCATCTGGCCATCTGTAGCACCCTTGTCCCATGCAAATTTGGCTTCGATATGCGCCTTTGCCAATTCGTGTTCCAAACGGTTACGGATTTCATTGGCTTTGCGTTGGCGTTCATATACGTTTTGACGCAATACTTCTTCAGTTTCGCGATGACAAGTCTGGCAAGTACGGTTGATCATTGCCAGCGGGCTTTGTATGTGATGGTCGCTGAACTTCACACCACCTTCACTTTTATAAGGCATGTGGCAGTCGGCGCACGAAACACCACGTTGTCCATGAATGCCCATTTGGGAAATCTCAAAATCAGGATGTTGTGCCTTTAATATCGGAGTGCGGCTCAATTGATGAATATAGTCACAATAGCCGGACTCATCATAATAGGCTTCCATATCCTCTATGTTAAAACCTTTGTCCCAAGGAAAAGTCAGATATTTCCCATCGCCCTTGAAGTAATATTCCACATGGCACTGGGCGCATACCAATGAACGCATTTCCTGCGGCGTGGCTTTCGTTATATCTTTGCCCTGACGTTCAAAAGCCTCTATCAATGCCGGACGGCTGATGTGCAAGTTCATGTTTTTCGGTTCATGACAATCGGCACACCCGATAGGGTTTACTATTTCCTCACCAAAAGCCCCCCATTTATTATTATAAAAAGCATCTACCCCGATGGCTTCCATCATACGCGGGACATCCGGACTCTTGCAAGTCCAGCAGGTAGAAGGTTGCGGGCCATCGGTTGCCGTTACAGGTGAGCCGGTGCGTAGCGTCATCGTAACATCTTCAATGGCATGCATGTGCCCGCGCGGAGTGGAATAATCCTTAGAGAAAGCATATCCCGCCCACAGTATCACCATTTCCGGTCGTTGCTCCAGCACATCCACTGCGATATTCCCGTTGAACTCAGTCCGGAAATCTGTTTTGGCGGTTTCAGTCCACGTCTGGTATTCGCGCGGAAAATCATCCTTAAAAACCTCGTTGCGTGCTTCAATTCCTTCGATAACTGTTCGGCGATTATTGAACACACTCGCCAATTCGGCTCTCCGTTCCATCAAAGCCGATACACACAGTCCCAACACAAACACAATAACCATTGAACCACCGAACAACAGCCATCCTTGCCATGATTTGAGTTTCTTTTCCATAAGATATGAAGATTTGTTGTTATTATCTGTTCATTAATTTCTGAAGCCATTCCGGCACGGGTGATTCCGGATAAGGAACCAATGCGGCAGGCGTGGCCGAAAGGCTGTTCTTCCCACCGTGAGGCACGTCTCGATGGCAATCCCAGCAGGCTTTGCCCTCTCCCACGAGTGTCATCATGTAGTCCACTTTCCCTGCACCGACGAACTCATTAGTGAGTTGCGTATGGCAACGAATACAATTATTCATGATGACCTGCGAACTAGCCGCATGTGCCTGAATGCTCTGCCGTTCGCCCTTGAGGAGAAAAACACGGACATGATTCATACCGTCCATGCCTTTAAACACCCATTTCTTCACCGGATTTTCATGAGGAACATGACAGTCATTGCACGTAGCGTTCCGGCTATGGGAACTGTGAAACCACGTTGCGTAAAAAGGAGCCATGATGTGGCAGTTGACACACGCGGCAGGGTCATTGCCCAGATAAGTGTGAGCCCGGAGAAGATACATAAACAATCCGCCCCCGCCAACAAGAATACCGCATACAATAAGTGCCGTCACTTTCCATTTATAAGAAGGAAACAGTCTGCTTATGATAGATAGTTTCGCCATACGACAATATATTTTTGGCGAAAATACATTATTATAAATAAAAAAAGTGTAATAAAGATTACATCTTAATATTTTAACGCGAACTCGATATAAATCTTATGCAATAAATCTGCTTTTGTCAATAATGTCAATATTCATAGACGGCTTCTTTGGTAGCAGGTTATAAGCTGTCAGCCCTGACAAGAGGAAACTCTTTCTTTTTATTTCCGGAAAAAGACATCACCCGATAAAGGCCTCTCCTTCCTTTGAAAAAAGTTGATACTCACTCTTATCATCTTCGTCTTTTCTTCGTGTCTATAGCGAGCAACTCCACACGAACATGATACGAACTTGATACGAAGATGATACGAAGATGGTAAAACGAAGATGATGGCATTATAATCCTTACAGAATATCTTTACAAATGACAGGGATAAAGGATTTTTTTTACACAGTTATTGGTATTCAACTATAAATAAGTGAGATTACCAACTTTTAGTACACTTTTCTTATCTCGAGCTGATGTTACTTTAGAAACTGTTTTTGAGAATATGTTTCAAATTTAACCGGAGTTCTGAGTCTTAGAATTCCGGTTAAATTTATTTTAGTTTCCTTCAGCGAATCGGCTTCGAAGATTCGAGCCGGTAGAACCAAACAGATCATCGGCCGCTACCTAATTCTTGCTTCGCCCCACCCCAATACCGCAATTTATAGGTATTGACAAATATCGTAAATAGCACGACCTTTGCAACAATTCAAACAAAGACTATGGACAATTTATTGAAACAGACTGCCAACGGTTTTGTATCTTTTTGCGCCAAGTGCAATGCTTATCATCTGGAGTTCGGGAATTTGTTTTTCAGATTTACCGACGATGAGTTCCGGCATTTCCGCCGGTATATATGCTCTATCGACGGCGAATATTATAAAAACCTGAACCGGGATATGAGAAATGCCCGTAAAATCTTTCTGCGAATGCCCATACAAGGTTTTTACTGTGCTCTTCATCCTGAGGAATTGGCCGAATTGAAAAGGTTGGTGGACTTTACAACGACAGAAGACGAAGCAAGTTTATCAATACATCTGGAACATTACTCTTTAAACTAACTAAATGAATATTAAGTATGAAAATTGAAAAGATTGTAGCCCGTGAGATTCTTGATTCACGCGGCAATCCCACAGTAGAAGTGGACGTAATTCTGGAATGCGGCGTCATGGGACGCGCGGCTGTGCCATCCGGCGCTTCAACCGGCGAGCACGAGGCTTTGGAGCTGCGCGACGGTGACAAAAAACGTTATGGCGGCAAAGGAACGTTGAAAGCGGTAGAAAATGTCAATAAAATAATTGCTCCCGCCTTGGCAGGCCGGTCGGCATTGGAACAACGCGCCATCGACCATAAGATGCTGGAGCTGGACGGCACACCCACCAAGTCGAAATTGGGAGCCAACGCCATTCTGGGCGTTTCGTTGGCTGTGGCCAAAGCGGCGGCTGCCTATCTCGACATCCCCCTATACAGATACATCGGCGGCGTAAACACCTATGTAATGCCCGTCCCGATGATGAACATCATCAACGGAGGCTCTCACAGCGATGCGCCTATCGCCTTTCAGGAATTCATGATTCGCCCCGTAGGCGCCACTTCTTTCCGCGAAGGGTTGCGTATGGGAGCCGAAGTATTCCATGCCTTGAAGAAAGTTCTACACGACCGTGGTCTCAGCACGGCTGTCGGCGATGAAGGAGGTTTTGCTCCGGCACTGGCAGGCACGGAAGATGCGCTGGACTCCATTATGAGCGCCATCAAAGCAGCAGGCTACGAGCCGGGCAAGGATGTAAAAATCGGCATGGACTGTGCTTCATCCGAGTTTTTCAAGAACGGTATCTACGACTATACGATATTTGAAGGCGAGAAAGGCAAAAAACGTACAGCCGACGAACAAATAGCATACTTGGAAGATTTGATTAATAAATACCCGATTGACTCCATTGAGGACGGTATGAGCGAAAACGACTGGGAAGGCTGGAGAAAGCTGACCGAACGCATCGGCAACCGTTGCCAATTGGTTGGTGACGACTTGTTCGTGACAAATGTGGAATTCCTTGAAAAGGGCATTGCCACAGGATGCGCCAATTCCATTCTTATCAAAGTCAATCAAATCGGGTCGCTCAGCGAAACGCTGGATGCCATCGAGATGGCACACCGTCATGGTTATACAACCGTAACCTCGCACCGTTCCGGCGAAACAGAAGATGCTACCATTGCAGACATTGCCGTTGCCACCAATAGCGGACAAATCAAAACGGGCTCTTTGAGCCGTTCGGACCGCATGGCAAAGTATAACCAATTGCTGCGCATCGAAGAAGAGCTGGGCAACCTTGCTGTTTATGGCTACAAAAGAATAAAATAACTCTTTGTAGTGAATAAGTCATAAAGAGGGAATAGCGTCTTTGGGAAAAGGCGCTATTTTTATTTTCCTATACCTTATTATATATAGGAAATGCAATCGGTATATATAAGAAATACCATCGAAAGGAAACATCATTCCCGATTCATCAGACGATGCCCCGCCATCTGCTCGTACTTCGTGCCGGGACGGCCGTAATTGGCATAAGGGTAGATGGAAATGCCGCCACGCGGTGTAAAGATACCGGTCACTTCGATATACTTGGGATTCATCAACCGAATCAAATCTTTCATGATGATGTTTACACAGTCTTCATGAAAAGCTCCATGATTGCGGAAACTGAAAAGATAGAGCTTCAGGCTTTTACTTTCCACCATCCTGACATCAGGGATATAAGATATACGGATTTCCGCAAAATCCGGCTGACCGGTGATAGGGCATAAGCTGGTAAACTCCGGACAATTGAAACGCACCCAATAATCATTGTCCTGATGTCTGTTGTCAAAAGCCTCCAGCACCTCGGGGGCATAGTCTTGCCTGTATTCGGTTTTCCTTCCCAATAAAGAGAGTTGTTCTTTCAATTCGGTCATATCATTTCTTATTAAGAGATTCCTAAAGTTCGTTTAAGTCATTGCCTGCCAGATGCTTCTTCCCCCCTCCATTCCTCAGCTTACACGTCGGGCAACAGCCGTAGCCGTCTCCTTGAATGCCATTATAGCACGTCAATAATGCTCATCCATTGCTTCAAACTCCACCTCTGCCTCGCGAACCATGTGACGAATAAAATGGAGAAAAAAGCAGAAAACAAACGCAGAAGAGGCTAAGAAATAAATGCAGCACAGATTCTAAATATCGCTGATTTTCCACACTTTGTAAGAGATTCCTTCATCATAGACGTCGCTTCCGTCTATCCGCTTGATGGCATTCACCACACGGATGGTCACCGGGAGTATCACTACTTCGTACATGGACTTGAGCACAATCTGGATGCACATCATCAGCAGCAACTCGTTCCACGCGATAATTCCGCCGAAGGCTACGGGGAAAAAGATTAACGAGTCGCCCGTCTCACCTACCACCGTCGACCAGACGGCGCGTGCGGAGAAGTTTCGCCCGTTGCTTGCCAACTTCATACGGCTCATGACATATGCATTCAGAAAAGAGCCTACCAGAAAAGCCGACAGACTGGCTATTACAATGCGCGGAGCCATGCCGAAGACGAAATTGAAGTGCACCTCGCCTTCCCAAAAAGGAGCGGCAGGCAAAGCAACCGCCAACAGGCCCAGCATTACCACAAAAAAATTCATGGCAAAACCACTCCAGATAATCAGACGCGCTTTGCGAAATCCCCAGACCTCGGCAATACAGTCGTTGATAATATAAGAAATCGGAAATACTAACAGTCCGGCCGTCACGGTGATACCGCAAACCTGAATGACTTTAGTTTCAAGAAGATTGGCTGCAATCAGACAGACATTGAACAAAATGCCCAGCAGCATAAAAGGTACAGATACTTTTTGCTTCATACTCCTGTTTTTTACGTGGTGTTCTAGAATACACGACCGCTATTCGCGGCATCATACTTTTTTAATCGGGCGCAAAGATAGAATGTTTTTTCCAAACAGACAAATTTCTCTATCGTATAGAAGAGAGCAACGGAAGATTTCTATTTTTAAAAGCAAGAAAAAACTCAGATAACCATGCAAGCTATCTGAGTTTCAAAACATCCATTGTATGGCTGATGCCGAAGTTTCGGTTTTAGAAGCTATAATCCAGACTGAGGCCGAAGACTTTATTCGTACGGCTATACACGTTCGTACCGCTTAGTCCGGTTCCATTATAATTCGCGGAAGTCTTTTTATAATCCTCATAGTTAGTCCACATATAACCGATATTCACTTTCGCTCTTTCGTTCAATTTGAATTTCGCACCGAAACCCAAAGAATACGAATCGCAAGAGAAGCTGGTATCGCTCTGATAGTTGTCAGACAATCCATAATCCGTTATCTGACCGCCGCAGCTCAAAGTCAACCTCTTAGTTACATCCCATTCGATACCGGCCAGATACTCGTTCGTACCCTTTGTCAGGAACTTTTGTTTATCTCCCGCCATACCTGCTTTCTTGTCGTTATAGAAGTGATACTCCACAGAGGCGCGCAGCACCGGCAGAAACTCATAAGCCGCAGCAACTGATAGCATGGAAGGAATGTCGTTCGGAGTATTCACGCCGTGCTTGTAGGCATCCAACGCACCCTCCGGCGCTTTCAGCTCTTTCGTGTTGTTCTCGATGTTCAGGTTAGTCAAGAACTCATACTTCGCACCGATGTTCAACTTACCCAACCGGGCATTCGCACCGATAACCGGTGTCAGGCCCCATCCGGTCTGATCGCAGTCCAAAGCCAAGTTCATCAGGGCGGCACCGCCATACTCTTTCTTCAGATTGGCATCCACAAATCCTTTGTAACCGCCGAAGAAATAGTTCATACGTCCGCCGGCAAATGCAGAGAGCCATTCGTTCACCTTGTAAGTCAAGCCCAACTGCAAGGAGTAGATATATTGCTTGCCATCCATGCCTCCATTGATGGTGTACATATTCGGAGTCACTACTTGCCCTCTTTTCAGAGCAGATTGAAAGATTCCGGCCATAACCATCGATTCGAACATGGGCAGGCCGTCGTCGAACGAAGCCTTGCCCCCGCCACCGGTGACGGCAAAGAAACCGGAAATGGTCCAGCTACCTTTCTTATAGGCTGCAAACAGACTGGGGATAACCGGTGCGGCAGCCTTTCCTTCATAATACTTACTGAAAGGCTTCTCCGAAACAATGGGTTTCGTCCCGTCAAAACCGTTGTATGTATGGAAGGCGGCATCAATATTTCTCGTTTGGAAAGCGCTCTGAATACTCAAAGCAGCATGAAAGCCGTCTTTCGGCAAGAAAGCCAGACCGGCCGGGTTGTAGTAAGCACCGTCTATTTCGGTAGTGGCACCGCGAGATAACATACGAAGAAAAGCCGGGTGTTGATTGGTGTTAGTCAGAAAGCCACCCGCAAAAGTTGGAATTGAAACTATCAGCATCGCAATGCCGATCAATAAAAATTTTCTCATCTAAATCTTTTTTAATTGTTTTCGGCCGCAAAGGTACAACAATATCGCACACCACAAGCGTTTTTGTGCAGAAAAGTAGACAACATCTCTTATTTGATTGAAAAACAAACAATTTCCAATGAAACAAAAAGTCATCTGTCGTACTTCATCCCACCCGATTATCCTCCATCTCCAAACACTCCCGAAAGGATGCACCGCAATGAAAAAGGCTCTTGCATTATGAACCATATCAGGCGCGGACTTCACGCATCGGCACGGCTGTTCATTGACGAAATCCGTGAAATTCGCATAAGCCGCGCCTGAAAAATCATAAGGGTGCTCCGGCAACTCTTCGTCGGTCTGGATAGCCGCCGGAGCAACAGTGCGTTTCAGCTACTCCGCAATTACCCCAAAGGATTGCTGTTTTGGTCTCCTTCGCCGCCGGGAACAAGGTTTACAGGGAGATTGGGACCGGTAGAACCGGAAGATTCGGACGAACCGGAAGTTTCTTTTTGGGAAGTCAGCTTCTCTATATCCGTCCAACCGATAACAGTATCTACCATGGAGCGGGTGACAACCTGCTTGTTGCTATTGCGCCTTACTTCGGGGATGAAACGCACGCGAACTCCCACAATCTGCGACGCGTTCACATTCTCCGGTTTGGCCACTCCTTTCTTATTCGCAGCCACCGTGTAATAGAAAGTTCCCACCCCTTCCAGTTTCACGGTGCGTCCTTGGGCCATATAGTCGGCCATCACATTTCCCAGATTCTTTATCACGGCATACGTATCACCGCGCGTAACGGTAGAAAGTAAGGAAAGTTTGTCCGCAATCTTGTCAGTAGAGACGGGAGCACCGGTCGTAACCGCTTTCGGATACCATAAACCGGTCAGTTTCGAGTAAAATTTCTTGTAAAAAGCCATAATTTTAAAGTTTAAGTTTATTAATAATAATGTATTGGTTTCTCTTATCTCATCCGAGGAACAGATTTTTTTCACCGCGAGGCCTCAACGGTTCCGTCCGTCCGCTTTCCTCGGATTCGATGTTGCAAAGTTAGGGGCAGACAAAAGAAAATGCAAGAAAACGGCATCTACAACAAAGGAATATAAAATTCTGATAAACAACATTTAAAAAAACGTACTCTCTACAATGAGAAAATAACCAGAATGACAGAAAGAGAGAATAATGATGGCAATATCTACAAAACAAAACGTAAATCACTGATAATGAAAAGGGGGACTTGAGTGCATCTCTACAACAACGGAAAATTGCTTCAAAGGCAGTGTGGAAGCAATAGATGAGAAAAAACGGCGTGGGCTCTTTCTTTCAAGAGTAAGTTTTTTCCCATTCTTTATTCTGCAACGCCTCAATGAACACTTGAGTTGACAAAATCATCTCCAACAAAAAAATCCCTTTCATTCTTTCCTTGTTTTGGTAAGGATTGAATACCTTTGCACATAAAATAGCAGTGATAAATATTAGAATGAAACAGTACATATATGTATAAATCTATCAATCCCAAAATGACGATAAATTTATATCAAGGGCAGTCCAGTTTCTTTACCTGCAATTAACACGAAATGTTATTAACAACAGAATCAAAATGGATTGATAACGTGATGAATTATAATAACAATGGTGAAAGACATAACAATTAGTGCTGCACACTTAGCCGAACGGCTACACAAGGGAAAAGTAGATAAAGCCGGAATGGATTATTTCAGCGGGCATCTATCTGCTGTCGCTGCAATGGGAAGAACTTGGCAGGAACAAGTGGTTGGGTATCTCCATGATGCGAGTGAGGACTGCCCATATACTGTGGACGAAGTATTGGATTTATTGGACACCGAATTGGAACCCCCATTACCCGACGTGGAGAGAGAAGATCTTGCAACAGTTCTTCGATTGCTCAATCACCATATAGTTCCTGATAGAGAAACGTATATTCATCTTATAGGGGCTAATGCTCTTACAACGGCAGTAAAGTTGCATGACCTTACTCACAATATGGATTTGTCTCGTTTACCTAATCCCACAAAGAAAGATTTTGCACGAGTGGAGCGATACAAAAAGGAGTATGAGTACTTGAGCAATCCATCGAAATAAAGCATCGGACTAAAAACATAAAAGAACTTCAACTATGGAGAGCAACATAATACTATATACTAACGACAATGGCGATGTAAGCATCCAAGTGCGTTATGAGGACGGCACTTTTTGGCTTACACAGAAACGCATGACTGAACTATTCAATGTGAATGTTAGCACCATTAACGAACACTTGAAAAGTATATTTAGCACAGAAGAGCTATCGGAAGAAGGAACTATTCGGAAATTCCGAATAGTTCAGAACGAGGGCACTCGCCAAGTGGCACGTGAGGTAACATTCTACCCCTTGGACGCAATTATCGCTGTGGGGTATCGTGTCAATTCGGAACAAGCCACACGTTTTCGGAAGTGGGCAACACAAGTACTCAATTCGTTCATTACCAAAGGCTATGTGCTTGATAAAAACCGTTTGAAGCAAGGTGAACGGTTCGGGCATGACTATTTTAAGGATTTACTTGAAGATATTCGTGAGATACGTGCCAGCGAACGACGCTTCTATCAAAAGATTACGGATATTTATGCTCTGTCGATTGACTACGATAAGCAAGCGCCGGAGACAAAGCTTTTCTTTGCATCAGTGCAAAACAAGTTGCATTGGGCTATTTCTGGACAGACGGCAGCAGAGATTATCTATGATAAGGCTGATGCGAATCAGCCCCATATGGGACTGACCACATGGAGACACGCGCCAGACGGGAAAGTGATGAAGTCTGATGTTACAATAGTCAAGAATTATCTCGACCAAAAGCACATGACGGCTATCAACCGCCTTGTATCTGCTTATCTTGACTTGGCAGAAGATCGCGCCGAGCAGGAGATTCCTATGACTATGCGCGATTGGAGTATTTTACTTGATGGATTTCTGACAGTAGCCGGGCGCCCTCTGCTTGAAAGTCCAGGAAGCATTTCCGCATTGGAGGCAAAATTGAAAGCAGAGCAAGAGTATGAGGTCTTTCGCCAAAAACAAGATGCAGAGTATATTTCAGATTTCGATGAAGAAATAAAGCGACTAAAAGGAGAATCTTAATGTCATAAAGCATTAAAATAATAATTTGATGCCTCAAAACACTTTTATTTTTCAGCAATCAATAGTTAGTTCTACTGCCAAGTTTTGAACAATTTTAATCTCATCGGTTAGATTGATAAGTTCCTATAACTAATTATTTATTACCATGCACCATCTTATGCCCTAAGTCACCACCCCTGTCGAGAAGGTATTCTGAGAGGGGGACAATCAGTCGGCGACTGAAATGGTTTCACTCCCTGACTGAAACGGTTTCAGTCGCCGACTGAATCCCGTTCAGTCAGGAAATGAATAAAAAAGCACCGGGCAACAAGAGTTCTTTCTCCGGAATGTGTAAAATAAAATCAAAAGAAAAGTTGCAAGGATAAAAAAGATAGAGTCCCCCCCTGAATTTCGGCAGCAACAATGAGTCTTTATTCAAATCAGCAACTGCTTCAGTGCGACAGCAACTAAGGCTGCTGTGTTCTTGACATTGAATTTCGAGAGCAGCCGTTTGCGATACCAATTGACAGTTTCATGACTCAAGTAAATTCTGTCTGCTATTTCGGCATTCGTCAATCCCTCGCAGAGAAGCCGGAGTATCTTCCTTTCCACCTCAGTAAGGTAGATTTCCTCTGAAGCACCTTTAGCCATGATGCCCTTCACCTCCTCGCAGACATACGGCTCTCCGTGATAAACACTGATAACAGCAGCAACAAGCTCTGGTACGGAGATATTTTTCAACACGTAGCCATGAGCCCCGCTACTCATCATTTTCTGAATAATAGAGTATTCATCGTGGCTGCTGATAGCTATGACCTTCACAGAAGAATATGCCGCAACAACCTCACGACAGAAATCGATTCCGCTACCGTCGGGCATGGATATATCGAGTAATAATACGTCAGGCATGCGGACGGAGAGTGTCCGCCTACACTGCTCCAAGGTGGCAAAGGTGCGACTGACATGCACTTTATCATAGGAATTGATGGCTTCTACTAATCCTTCGGTAAGCATCGTATGATCGTCAGCGATATTGACATCTATTTTATAGTTCATAGCGGTATTGTTACATTTATTTCCGTTCCTTCTCCCATATGGGAGATAATTTCCATCCGACCTTGGTAACGGGCGATGCGCGCTCGGATATTCTGCAATCCCATGCCCTTTGTTTCTTGTGAGACATCAAAGCCCTTTCCGTTGTCGCTCACTGTGAGGATGATACTTCCGGACTGCTGAATAAGCTGAATGTCAATGCGGGCGGCAGCGGCATGCTTCATGACATTGTTCACCAGTTCGTAGGCACAACGGTAGAGCACTAACTCTACGTCCTGTTGCAGGTGGTTGCGCTCTCCGAAGAAGTGAAATTGGGCACCAGGTACTGAAGCGGCAAAATCACGCAACGACACTTCCAATCCATGGGTGATTAACTCTTCCGGCATCATGTGATGAGAGATGCGTCGCAGGTCGGCAATCGACTTATCCAATATCCGCAACGGCTCACCCGTCACTTGTTCACGGATCTTCAACTTCAAAAGTGACAACATACCTCCAAGTCCATCATGCAAGTCCTTGGCCAACATTTGCCGTTCTTTCACCTCTGTCTCCATGATGATTCGAGCAGTAAGTAACTCCTTCTGCCGCTTGTTCGCTTTACGGCGATAAAAAAACAATGCGATGAGTAATACCACCAACAGCGTTGCTGCAAGGAATAGCATCAGATAGGTGGCACGGGCATTCACCAGTTGTTCAATCTTGATATCTTTGCGTTCACTGTCGAACCGTACTTCCTGCTCGGCAAGCGAAGTTTGATAGGCATGATTGGCTTGCCGGGTGCGAAGCGAGTCGGCCTTGTCCATCATGCTCACCGCCTTAGCCGGCTCGCCCATATGAGCGTAAGCTTTGGCCAACAGCCATGCAGCCGCCACCCCTATCTCAGGTGCCTGCCCATCTTCTTCCAAAGCACGCTTGGCCTGTTCGCAAACCTTTGTCCAATCACCTTTCAACATGGCCAATTGTGCCTTCTGACACTCGAAAGAAGCCTCGGAACGGTGCATATCGCGGTTCATAGTCTCATGCAGGTCAATGACTTGCTCGGCCTTTTTCAGGTCGCCTTTGGCAAGATAGATATCGGCCATGCAGAGCAGGCAGTCGCCACGTGAACTGCCCTCCTCATCGGGATGACTGAAGGTATAGCGGTAGACGAAGTCCATTAACCGCTCGGCCTTTTCGTACTGCTTGTGCTGCATATGAATCTTGGCCATACCTCTATAGTTATTACAAAGCATCAGTGAATCACGGGTCGTCTTGGCTGCGGCAATACCTTTGGCCAGATAGGTCTCCGCCCGCTTGAGGTTGCCCATGCCGTAATAGAGTTCGGCAATACAGCTATAGGCTATCGATTCACTCTCTTTCCAACCATGTTTCTGGAATAGCTTCAGAGCCTGAAGATAGTAATAGATTGCCTTTGCGTCGTTTCCCCACGTATTATAGAGATTGCCCATGCTGCCGTAAATGGACGATTCAGTGTCGTCTATCGTCCTTTCGTCATACTTTCCACTCTTGCGCATCAGTCCTAACACATCAAGCGACTTGTCGAAGCAAGCCTTCGCCTGCCCATAACGTGAGTTTCCCCAATGATGCATACCCTTAATACGATATAAATCCGCCAGTTTACGGTAGTCTTTCACTTCTTGTGCCAGCGCAATGCCGCAGTCGGCATAATAAGTCGATTTCTGTTCGTTAATCTCCAAATACCCCCATGCCAGGTCATTGTAAATCCTCAGACAATCCACCTTGTCCTTAGGCGGAGCCTTACGCAGCACGTTTTCCAACGAATCTACCTTTCGATTACGGTGGTCGGAATATGCCGATGCAGGCAATGTCATAGCCTGCATGTACAGGATGGAAAGTAAGAAATAAACTTGCTTCATTATTCTTTTAATAAAAAGCCCTGAGAAACAGTACATGTTATTCGCAAATATAGACAATGTTTCTGATAACACACCCCCCAAAAAGGTGGAATATAGCACATCCTTTCATCTTTCCCCCCTTTTGGGTAGTCAATCTATACCTTTCCCCTCCTATCTTTGTTACAAAACACTTAGTAATCACTTATTAAAAAAGGAGAAAATATGAAACAAAGTATCCGTTTAGTACTTGTCATCCTCCTATTGGGAGTAGGCGGCATGAGTGCCCACGCACAGTTTGGTGGACTGCTCAACAAAGTGAAGCAGAAAGTAAAGGACAAGGTGGAACAAAAGGTGGACCGCACCATAGACCAGACCATTGACAGTGCGGAAGAAAAAGTGGACAATACCGTGAAAGGTGAGACGAAAGAAAAAGAAAAAGGTTCTCATGGCGATGCTGGTGACACGATAGAAACAGATGTTTCCGTAACCCAGAGCAAGAGCGACTTTGTACAGGGTGCCGTAGTGCTCTTCGAGGATAACTTTTCGGGCGAGCAAGTCGGTGAGTTCCCCAGCAAGTGGGATTTGGACGGCGGTTCAATGGAAGTTGCCCAAATAGGCGACCGCAAGGTGGCCAAGTTCACGCAGAACGGCACCCTCTTCCCATTGATGAAGAAGAACCAGTACAACTACCTGCCCGAGGAGTTCACCATCGAATGGGATGTCTATATCGCCAATAAAGGCGAGGACATGAACCATGAACTTCGGCTGATGAGCAGGGAAGCAGACATCAATACGCACAACAACCGTTGCGCATACGTCAAAATTTGGTATCGCCCGAATGACCAAGCGGCAAGAGTGACCTGGAACTGCCAGAAACCAACACAGGGCAGCACTTATGGAAAGCAGGATCTGTCTGGAAAGTTGAAGACTGGTTGGCATCATTTCGCTATCTCTTTCAACAAGCGAGCTTTCAAGCTATATCTCGATGGACAACGTCTCTGCAACGTGCCGAATATGCTCGCTCCTAAGTATATGGAATACGAGAGCACCAACAGCGAGGGTTATCCCTATTCGTGCATCAGCAATGTGCGCATCGGACAGGGAGCGGTGGCTCTTTACGACCGCAATGCCGGCGACATTGACAAGGCAATGGCAGAGGCAGGCAAGTTCGTCACCAACAATATCCTCTTCGACATAGGCAAAGCAACGCTCAAACCCGAGTCGATGGCAGAGCTACAGAAGGTGGCCGACTACATGAAGAAGAACCCGACCGTGCGCTTTGAGGTGCAGGGACACACCGACAACCAAGGGTCTGACAAAATCAACGACTCGCTCTCGCAGCGGCGTGCCGAGACCATCGTCAAGGCACTGGCCGGAATGGGCGTGAACGACTTCAACCTGAAAGCCGTGGGCAAAGGCTCGCATGAGCCGGTGGCCGACAACTCGACGGCAGAGGGCCGCGCCAAGAACCGCCGTGTAGAGTTCATTAAGAAATAATTGTTAACAAAAACACCAACGATAATGAAACAGATAACAAAGGTATGGGTACTCATCACCTGTATCGCCACGATGGTAAGCTGTGGGAACAAAAAAAACTCAGATACAGCGGAAAAAGAAGCACAGGAAGTCGCAAAAGAGATGTCCAAAGACTTCGGGGAGATGAATGGTACAGAACAATTTGAAGCGGCACTCAAGGCTTTCGGGCTGAATGTGAATGACGCAACTCCCGACTTCAAATACAAGGAGAAAAACGAAAAAGGGAAGTATTACGTCAAAGGGCTCTTTGCAAACAATAAAAACGAGGCTTACGGTACATTTATGAAGGAAGACAGTGGGGAGATTACCATAGAAGAGTATAACGCTTTCCTTACCAAATTGTACAACAGCACGGCAAAACAGTCCGAAGGCGGCAAGTGCGTTGTGGGATTCGGAGACAATGCGACGACAAAGGAAGAGGCCTTGAAAGAAAAGCCGATAAACAAGGTCATAGGGCTCAAGGACGGTTTTGGCGAGCCTTGGACATCGGTAACTTGGCATTTTGTGAAGGACGGAATATTCTACATGGTGGACTGCGATCTGAAAGAACAAAGAGCAGCGACACCATCGCGTATCACACTCAGCATCAGCCAAGGCCTACAGGAATCGCTGGATGCTGTCATCAACGAGGCAGAGAAAGCACTTGACGATAAGAATGTGCAGAAAGCAATAAAAGAAAAATCAGGCAAATAAGAATCAACCGATAAATTCCAATGATGATAAAGAACATATTAATCGTAGCATTGGCATGTGCGGCCTTGCTTGTGCCGGCAGAAGCCGATGCACAGGGCTTTTTGAAGAAACTGAAACAGAAAGCGCAGCAGGCTGTAGGACTCACAGCAGACCGACAAGAGGAAAGCGGAGAAAACGTGGAGCAGACAGATGGCAATAATATCAGTGTCCCCTCGGGAAGCGATATAGTGCCCAAACGCCGTACCGTGACCTTGAATTGGGATGGTATTATCAAGCCTAGCACCGCATCATCGGCATCAACACTGATGAGCGAACTTCCACCACTCCCCACGGCAGAGGAAATGGCTCGCAGCACCATGGAGGAACGTGATACCTATTTCCGGCACATCCTCTCGGTGGTGACTCGCGCTGTGGAATTGGAGAAGAATGCCACCGGATGCTCGGATGCAGAAATAGAAGTGTTGCGCGACAAGTGGGAACGCAAGGTGCAAGAGCTTTTCGGGCTGACTAAGACGGAAATGACAATATTGAATGACGAAAGTGTCACAGAAGTACAGAAGAAACCTATCCGGGAGAAAGTGATGATGAAAATCACCGGCACGAATCCGGGCAGTATGGATTTGGAAAAGCTTGAGAAAATGAGTGAAAAAGAGCAAGAGGATTACCTCAAAGCACATCCAGAGTTTATCCAACAAATGCAGCAAATAGCTATGAATACACGTAACTTCAGCAACCAGACAAAGCAGATGACACAGGCATTCAGCAGTTACGAGGCAAAGATGGGTAAGCTGGCGCAGAGCCATATCCGCTTTGTCATGCATGAGGAAAACCACAGCTACGAGAGCATCGCCAAAAAGTATGCCGGCAAACTGGAGGTCATCAAGCAGAAGATTTGCGACACAGATAACGCTATCGAGATCGAGCGGCTCTACGACGAGGCCGACAAACTAATCTACAGCTACCGCTTAGAGGCCGCCAAGGAATATCGCGCCTCACTGCAACGGCAGATTGACGAAAGCAAGAAGTATACCACTGAAATGATACGTCTCAGCAGAAAATTGGTGGCCGATGGTGAATTACCCGAATGTGTCATAGGTCGTATGGATATGAATGCCGTTATCAATGTGGGAAACCTGCTGAAAAATGCCTACGACAAACTACCGGCCGCATCGTTCTCGCTGCCCGTATGCTCTGAGGTTCTGTACCAGCTGCCGGAAGGCTGGACATTCTGCTCTTGGGAATGTGGCTACCCGGTGGGCCGTGGTGCAACTGCTTCCGATTTGCCAAGGATAGGTGTCGGTGGCTTCGGATGCGAATGGCCGCTGCTGCTTAAACGTGACACAAAGGACAATGGGACAGAATATGCCGTTTGGGAGTGTGGAAAGATAAGAAAAATCTGCGAGGAAGAACTCAACAACCTCAACAAGCAGACCGACAAACGACGCAAGCATCAGGTGAAGAATGGCGATACTCCGGTCTACGGCATCTACAAGAGCCGAAGCGGAAAGCGCACGGTGGAATACAGCCGGTCAGGTGAACTGATTTTCAACGGTATGATGACCTTCACCCCACTTGTCTTCTCACCCCAATCAGACCGTTTGGAATGGCTCATGTTCGATGAGGATAAGGTTGTGAAATGTACTTACAAACTATAGATGACTTACAAAAAACACATACTTATGCTGTGGTGTTTGCTCTTTGTGGGCAACACCACTGTTTTTGCCAACCATCGCGCATATTTCGGCAATGGCTGGAGTACGGCCGAACGTTACGTAGACGAACACCATACAGAGTGGAAACGTGTATTTGATGAATTCGGAGTAAATGCTCGCCTGGCAGAGGCCGTCATTTTCCCCGAACTGCTACGCTACTCGATGTGGCAAGATGAGATAGAGACAGCCGCCGTTAATGTGTTTTACGTCACAGGCGGTAAAGAGAAAGCAGACTTTTCCATCGGCCGCTTCCAGATGAAGCCATCGTTTGCCGAAGACGTGGAACGCGAATGGAACAACTCGCCGTTAGCAAAGGAATACGGCTTCATCTTCAATCTGCTCGACAATGCAGAGGCACGACGCAGCCGTATTCATCGGCTGGCAACTATCAAGGGACAATGCCGCTACCTTGCCATTTTTCTTTGCTTGCAGCAACTACGTAACCCTTGGCTCTCAAAGAAGTCAGACACTATACAGTTACGCTATCTTGCCACGGCTTATAACTATTCCCATACTGCTCCATCTAAAGACATTCTCAGCAGGCAAAATCGGTGCACATTCCATACCGATGTCATCAAGATCCACTCTACTCGCTTTTTCTGCTATGCTGACATAGCCACAGAATTTTTCGTCAGTAAACACTAAAGCAATATCACTTCCACAGAAATGAGTCTTTCCGACCATAACCGCTCCTTCTAAAAAGCAATCAGAACTCGCTCGTGAAGTGGAATTTAATATGTTTGAAGTCCATTTGAGCCATCTGAAGCACATATCCGCTATCGGCCAAGAACACATCCCTGCCCTCACGGTCTTTAGCCATATACTGGTATTTACGTTTTTTGAATGCCTCCAGCTCTGCGGCATCATCGCTCTCAATCCAGCAGGCTTTGTAGAGGCTGAGGGGTTCCCAACGGCACTTGGCACTATATTCATTCTCCAAACGATACTGGATAACCTCGAACTGGAGCTGTCCCACCGTGCCGATAATCTTACGACCGTTGAACTGGTTGACAAACAACTGCGCCACACCTTCGTCCATCAGTTGGTCGATGCCCTTGGCAAGCTGTTTCTGCTTCATCGGGTCGGCGTTCTCAATGTATTTGAACATCTCAGGAGAGAAACTGGGCAGGCCGCGGAAGTGCAGCATCTCGCCCTCGGTCAGCGTATCGCCAATCTTGAACGTACCGTTGTCGGGCAGACCGATGATATCTCCCGCCCATGCCTCGTCGACGGTGGTCTTTCGCTGCGCCATGAACTGTGTGGGCGACGAGAAACGCATCGTCTTGCCATGACGCACGTGCAGATAGGGAGCATTGCGCGTGAACTTGCCGGAACATATCTTACAGAAAGCGATGCAGGAGCGATGATTAGGGTCGATGTTGGCGGTAATCTTGAAGATAAATCCGGTGAATTTGGGTTCCTCCGGCTCAACCTCACGCTCTTCGGCCATCACGGGACGAGGGCTGGGAGCAATCTCTACAAAGGTGTTCAGCAGTTCCTCCACACCGAAATTATTCAGTGCCGAGCCGAAGAACACCGGAGCCAACGTTCCCTTGAGGTACTCTTCCTTATCAAAATCGGGATAAACGCCGTCCAGCAACTTTCCATTTAAAATCCAAACAAAGTTGGATAATTCATTAATAATTAACTTTAGTTTCATATCTTTTTGTCAGGATGTTAAGAGGAAGTAGGCTCTGCTGAGGAGCAACCTACCAGCAATAAGCATCCTAACGGTACGCAGTAATGCTACTTTGGGAGGCGGTTACACGCCTCTCTTTTTGTATTACTGATATCGTCTGATATGGCTAAGAAAACCTAACCATAATCCTATGGTAAAACAAACTTTCCACAGCAGACACCACACAAGGGGCTGCAAGTTCCTTTATCAGTCAAACCATTAATGAGGATTACAAACTTTTTTAAGCGGACTTCAAAGCCGCAAAGTAATGATAGTATTTTCCTCAAAAGAAAGTTGTTTTACCTTATAGGATTCTGTATCATTTGACAACACACGGTATATATTCCTTTTCATGTTTGAGTACATAATATATTCTGTTTACAAGCCGTCTGGCAATCTTTATGATTGACTTCTGGGGATTCATACGTTTACGGTATTCCGTATAGGCTACAGTCATTGCAGGATCCTTACGGATTGCAATCCATGCAGCTTCCACCAACAGGCAGCGGAGCATGAAATGGCGACGTACCGTTATATCTCCTGTGCCGTTACTCTCACCACTCGAATGGCACATGGGTACCAGACCGATGAAGGAAGCCAGATGGTCCTCATTCCTGAAACGGACTATACCGTCAAGTTCAACCATCAGGGTAGCAGCTGTAGTAACGCCTATTCCGGGAACAGAAGTCAGAAGACGTATCGGCCTCTCAAAAGGTGCGTTACGTGATATCTCACGGATGGCACGTGTTTCCTGAAGAAGCACTTACGCAAACGCACGAACTGCTCCAGGTGCAGTTCCAAAGTCTTCTTGCCATACTCTGTTGAGAGTTCGAGAGAATGAAGCCAAGTCAGGAAACATTTTGACCAACATCCTATCGAGCATCGGGTAAACTCTTCGGGTATATCCACTCCATGAAAACGAAGCAATGACTTGATGCGGTTCTTCGCACGGGTGCTGTCTTTTACAATCAGGTTTCTCATCCTTATCAAAGAGCGCATTTCCAGGACATCCGCCTTGGGAACGTATATTCCTACCAGCGAACCGGAACGTAATTCACGAGCCAGCTTGTTACAATCCACGGCATCCGTCTTACGAAGTTTTTCCTTACTCATGGTCGGAACGTCGGCTGGATTGACCACGATGTTGGTTATTCCTAAATCCATCAGTTTCTCGTGTATCCAAAAGCCGCAGAATCCGGCTTCATACACAGAGAAGTAATTGGCGCCCGGATAATTGCTGACAAGATACTTGTGCAATGCTTCCGGTTCCGGAATTTGGCTGAATCGCTTCAGAACACTATGCTCTGATAAAATTGCAACCGACCAACTCTTCAGGTGGACATCAATTCCTACATAAATATTTTGACCACTGAAATCTAATGTGTTACTTTGTACACGTTTCATAAGCTATATCGTTATGAGTTAATATTGTTGTTATCACTTACAAAGTTAACTATAATGGTATAGCTTTTTTAGGGCTATATTATGTTATCCGTCACTTCCGATTTTAAACATAGGAACTTTTTTTTAATAAATATAATTATTTATTACCATGACCCGGCTTATGCCGCAAGCCACTCATACCCCCATCGAGAAGGTGTTCTGAGAGGGGTACAATCAGTCGGCGACTGAAATGGTTTCACTCACTGACTGAAATGGTTTCAGTCGCCGACTGAATCCCGTTCAGTCAGGGAGTGAATAAAAAAGCATCGGGAAGCGTGTGTGTGTTTCCTCTGAAATGTAAAATAAAACTCAAAAAAGGACACTAAAAAATCGTTCGTTCTGACATACAATGGGGGTATACCTTTAAAAAATCGCAAGAATAAGGTATTGCATGAAACTTTTTTCCCGTTTACCTTTGCGGCAAATGCATAAAAAGATATTTATAATAGGTATCATGGTGTGGGGACTCGGGCTGATTTCCGCATATTCCTCCGTGCATGAACGCACTGTGAGTTCCTCTTATTCGGGCATTGAAAAAGATACGCTGCTCAAGGAAGTTTTGCTCGACGAAGTCGTTATCATCGGACGGCGCAAACTTATCGACGTGAGGCGGGACACCACTTTTATCAACACCCACAACCTGCGAGTACATAAGGGGGCGAAGCTGGAAGACCTCATCAAGAAGATTCCTGGAATGGATTTTGACAAGGAGAGCAGACTGCTCTCCTTCAATGGAAAACTGCTTAATGGAGTCAACATCAACGGTCAAACATTTATGGGCAACGACATCGCAGCCGCATTGGAAAATCTGCCTGCCGACGCCGTAGAGCTGCTGCAACTTTACAACATGCTTTCGGAGATGGAAAAGATGACAGGAGTAAGCAACGGATCGGAAGATTTCGTCTTGAACATAAAAACAAAAAGCACATACAACGGAAGCCTCTCCGGTTCGTTGACCGCCGAACACGGAAACCACGGCAAACGGCGGGACGAAGCGCAGGCCAACATGTTCAACGCCAACGGTGAAAACATTTCTCTCATGGCCCGTAGCGATAACCTTGGCAACATGAACGCCCTGAAAGGGAATTTCCAGAATATGCTGTCGGGCAACATCGTGAAGAAGATGGGTAAGAAGATTACATTAAACGGAAGCGTGTCCGTCAACTCTTTCCACAACGCAAGCGAGAGCGACGACTACGACGAGCAATACCTCTCATCGGGCACGAAGCACCAAGAATCATCCTCATTGGTGTCCGGAAAGAATCATAATGACTTTGCCAACTTTTCCATGAGTTATAAAATCGACGAGAAAACCCTTTTGAATGTCAATGCCAACGGAAGCCGTGGGCAAACGGCCAGTCAAACCGACAACAAGACGGAGCTGTACGAGAAGAATTCTGCCATACTTCCCCTGACCTCCGGCATGCTGCAAGTCAGCTCCACGAGCAAGGCAGCAAACTATAACCTGTCGGCCGATTTTACCCGCCGTTTGAATAAATCCGGAACCTCCGTCAGCCTGACGGCCGCCATCAATGGAAATTCAACCCGAACGGAAAGCGTCAGCCTGTCGCAAACCCGATACCATCGGTTGAAAAATACGGCGGGCAACGATTCTTTGCTTGTACGCAACCTATATCAAGAAACGCCCTCCAATCAGCATAACGGCCATGTTTCCCTGCTTCTTACGCAACCTGTCGATAAACGTTTACGCTTGCAAGCAGGCTATGGGGTGCTATGCAGAAAGACAGGCAACAACCTCGACAGCTACGACCACATTGCGCAAACGAAACAACGCATAGACAGCTTGAGCAATGAAAGCAAACTCACCACAACAGGGCAGGAGCTTACGCTGAGGATGGACTATAAAGGCAAATCATGGCATATCACCAGCGGCGTTGTAATCGAACTGCAACGACGAGACATAAGCCGGAAAAATTTTTCTGCATCCATAGACACAACCGTCAAGGCAACGGAATACAAACCGTACTTCAGCACCAAACGGCGAAAGGGCAAAATGGCGATAGAGTTCAAATATAACGGAAACAGTACACAACCCTCCATACACTCGCTTCTCACATCGGGCGACATAAGTAATCCGTTATCCATAAGGATAGGCAATCCCCATTTAAAAGCCTCCTACCGGCAACAGTTCGGAGTCAATCTGGAAGAAAACAAAACCGGATTGACGCTTTCCGGTAATTTCCGGAATACGTTCAACGATTTCGCCGAGGAGGTGCTGTACAACAATAAGACGGGGGCACGCACTTACCGCACAGTCAATATCGACGGCAATTGGCTGGCAGAGGGCATGCTGCAATGGCAGAAACTGTTGGGGAAATTCCTTGTTTCGGCAAGAGCAAGGGCTTCTATTCAGAACTCGGTCGGCCTTTTCAATGAAAATGCTCAAACGGAAGCAACCAAAAGCAGGACGCGCACCACAGGAAACAATATCAACCTGAAATGTAGTTATCAGCCACAGTGGGGATACATCGAACTGAGCGGAGGATGGCAGACGTACCGTTCGCATAACCTCCTGACTGATACGCTTCTCGAAACCAGTGATTATAACATAGGCATAAGCGGCAGCATAGAGTTGCCTTATAATATAGAAGCCAGAAGCGATGCCGCCTGCTATTTGCGACGCGGCACCTATGCCACAAGTGCCGACGACCAATGGCTGTGGAATCTGGCCGTTTCGTGGAGCTTCCTCAAAAAGAAGCAGGCAATGCTTTCTTTCAGTTGGAACGACATTCTGAACAGACGAAACAACCTTGTCCGCTCTATAACCGCCTACAGCTATCACGAATCCTATCGCCCGCAAATCAGAAGCTACGTGCTTCTATCCCTTAAATATAATTTTAATCTTACCAGAACCCGGAAGAATCATCCCCATAAATAAGGATATAAATTCCGCAAAATCATAATTTTAAGGTATTGTATGTTTTTTACAGCACCATTACCTTTGTTCTGAAATAATTTATTTTTTTAACAGAATGAAAACAAGAAAATTTGTATTGCCTTTAATGGCCGCTTTTATTTTAGGATTCAGTTCCTGCAGCAAGGACGACGGTCCTGCTTACAGTGCTACTGTATTGAAAAATACCGAATTGATGACAGTTTTAAAATCCAAAGGGTATATTTTCGACAAAGAGGGGAAGTTAGAGCTTAACGACAAGGTCAACGCAACGGTGTCACTCGATTTAAGCGGAACAAAAATTGCCGACTTCACGGGGTTGGACATTCTTCCCAACCTCAAAGAGGTGAAACTCTCTGATAACGGCTACGGCCCGTCGTTCGATTTTGCCAAACTGCCTAAGCAGATTACCGGTATCGACCTTACGGGTAACGATATACACAATTATGATAATCTGGTAAAAGTGGAGGTGGAGGAAAATGGCGATGAAACAGTCACCAACCTGCGCGACATCACTAAACTCTACTTGCCTGCGGAGGCTAAGTTCAACATCAAAGACCTCGTGCGTTTCTATCGCAAAAACGAAGAAAACATAAAGTCGGGCAAAATGGATGTAAAAATGATAGATGATAATGGCGCACTCTCCAAATACAACACGTTGCGCACTGTTCCCGATGAGAAAATCAGGGCAAATTTCAAAAAACATTTTTCAAGCATCTTTGCCGACGACGGCATCCATATAGATATAAATAAGCAACTAAGCATTAAGGATAAGCTGAATGCTTGTGTCTTGAACAAAGCGTATGGAGTAAAGAGCGCAGAAACATTGGAAGGCGTGCAATATATTATTGAGAACCCATATTGGGAAGGTAAAACTTTTACTATAGCATTGTCTAAAAAAGTAAAACTTCCATACATGAACTTGACTTCTGGTATTTCATACATGTATATTTCAAATGTAGATGTGCCGGATGGAATGGAATTTAAAAATGCTACAAAACTTACAACTATAAGCTGGACAACATCAACCGGTCTTAAAAAAGTTGATTTAAGCCAAAGTTCAGAATTCGGTCAGAGAGATATAGAAATGGAACAGAATGGACCTCATGGCTCTGCTTTAATTTTTATAGATTGCCCAGACTTAACGGAAATCATTTTACCTTCTAAAACAGGATTACGGGCTTGGCAGATTATATTGGCCAACTTGACCAATTTCAAGAAAGTAGACTTGTCTAATTTTAAATTAATAGAGACATTGGGAATAGGCGATTTACCGGAAGATTGTGCTATTGTCTACCCAAACTTAACAGAATTCCACACACATTTTAATGTTACAACTTACGGCTGTACTCAAAAAACATTCGACAGACAAGTTACAAAAGATTTTATAAAGAAATATTTTGTCAATATGAATCCTCAACGTTTGATGGAATCAACAACCCTTTACTTCAAACCTGCAATAAGAGGAGTTACATGGTCATCACTTATTAAATAATAATTAAAACTTAGTATCTATGAAACAACTTATGATTTCTACCGTTTTAACGGTAATGTGCCTTTTGGGAATAGTTACCAACGCTAATGCACAAGCTGGTTCTTATAATGGAACGTTAAGTAACGTCACGATGAATGGAAAGTTATACGATAATGTTACAGGTCAAGATTTTGAATTAACAAGTCTTGGTAACAATCTATATCGTTTGACAGGCGAAGTTGGTCCTATCGGGAAAATGCCCGGAACCATCTATGTTGATGTTAATATTGCAATTAACAATGGTGTCATTACCTCAAGTACACCTATAAATGGTGTAGCAGGATATTTGGCATTCACAATAGGAGGTTCAATTAATATAAAACTGAGCAGCCTAACCGGTACATTAGTAAATAATAATTTGCATTTTGTTCTTAATACTTATGCCGGTTGGCAATCTCTTCCTATATTCCCTGCATCTGTAACCTTTGACGGAACTCTCCAACCATAATCAGAGAGAATGCCTATAAGATGTTTTAATGTGGTGTCTTTGCCTCTTGATGCTTTTCTTTTTTTGGTTCTTTTGTGTAACAGTGATGACCATAAAAAGAGAAAAACCGATACAGAATGTGTCAACGAGGCAAAGACTATATTATATCGTGAATTAAGATATCAACGAAGAAAAGATGAGTCTAAACTATAATATTAAATAACTAAATAAGTATGTTAGTGAAATTATTAAAATGGAATATTTGTCTCTTGGCTCTTTTATTCTTGGGAATGTCGTCTTGCAGCAGTGACGAAAGGTTAGACCAAAAGCCCGCCAACGAAGAATACCTCGAAAAGGCAAAGACTATACTGAACGGAGACATTGTGTTGTCAACAAAAGCCACAATGAGTGGTGTTGACAAAACTCTTCTTCCCCAAGGATGCCCTACGAAATTTAACTTCAAATGGGAAAAAGACAGTATGCAATTGTCACTCAACGGATTCTCCGTAGGTAAAATGCCGCTAATAGTCTACTTCTCTTGCAAATGCAAGTTCATGCAGCTAAATTATTATGAGAAAAATGAATATGGAGGCGACGGGTGGATAAAGTTCGTCGGTAAAGACGGAAGTGTCACCGGAGATAACAAAGACGATTCCGGAGTACAGAAAGGCAGCGGAGCCGGCGTTATAGGCTATTTAAATGTAAAGACGGAAGAACTCATCTTTATTGTCGACTACAACATGATGAGTGTGCGCTCCGAATGCTTCTTACAAACCATCGACAAAAACCGTATCAAGAATTACGAGGAAGAGTTTGCCCAATATGAAAGGGACTTGGAGGCCTACAAAAAAGAGCACGGATTGTAAAGAAAGCGGAAAAGTCTTCATCAAATAAAATCCTTTATAAGTATCACTTACAAATAATCCCCAAAAACGGTATATATCAAATGAAAGCTAAAATCATTTTCCCTTTCTTTTTCTTTGTATACACTATCGCTATATTTTCATCTTGTAAAAAGGATGAAGATACATCACTCAATGATAGATCGAAAGAGAAAGATTCGTATTGGGGATATTTTAAAGGTTCTGTCAACGGAAAATATGTTCAGTTGGACAACAGTGAGCGTACCGATAACTTATCCATGCCTATTTATAGCATACGCGAGAGCTTTTATGCAAAACAAGCATGGACAGGGATTGATTCTATAAATATTCTAAATACGGGTATTGGCATTGACGAAAAGACTCAACTCTATATCAGACTGTATAAATTGAATGTCGGTGTACGCTACTTAGGTACATACGATTTTGATCCGAAAGCATGGTATGAGAGTAATATAAAACTAACCAAAGCCTTTCCAAATGGCAATATAATTTACGAAGCCAACAGCCGTAATCCTTTCAAGGTCGAAATAACAAACGTTACTTGGCTTTCCTATATGGATCCCATTATTGATGTTAAATTAGAAGGAATTCTTTACAATGAGAAGAATCCCGAAGATTCGATAATCATACACGCCGGGTATGGAAGTCGATAATCCTTTATTTTATTAATCTTTAATCATCAATTACTTTCTTAAAAAGATAAAAACAGAAATAAAGATGCAAATGAAATACATTGTTTTTGCTCTATGTAGCCTGCTTGTTGCAGCAAACACGCAGGCGCAACATAGGGTAAAAATCACTGTGCAGGAAAAAGGGACGCAACAGCCTTTAATCGGGGCAAGCATCAGTTTTTCTACTCACAAAGACATGGCGAAAGCCCTGCACTGCATAACGAATGTGGAGGGAAAGGCTGTTATAGAGGCCGAAAAAGGGAAAAACATATATTATAAGGTGAGCGCAATCGGCTATGTTCCGATAACGGACAGCTTCCCGCCGACAATAGATGAAGCAACAATTACGATGCAGGAAGACGTAATACACCTGAACGATGTTGTTGTAACAGGGTCGCGCACGGAACGCCCCATCAAGCTGGCACCCATCACCACACAAGTGCTGGGGGGCAAGGCACTTGTGGATGCCGGATACAGCGACCTGCAGCATGCCCTGCAACAGGAAACGCCGGGAATGAACATACAGAAAGTGGGCTTCGGCAATGAAATTTCGATGCAGGGGCTCGACGCACGTCACGTCCTCTTTTTGCAAGACGGCGAGCGCATGACCGGCGACATGGCCGGCAATTTGGATTATGAGCGGTTCAACCTGCATGCCATCGATCGCGTGGAGATAGTAAAAGGCGCAAGCAGCACGCTTTATGGCAGCAGGGCTTCGGGAGCCGTGATTAATCTCATCTCGAAGAAAACCGTAAAACCGCTCGACATACAGGCGGGCGTGCGCTGGGCACAGATGAACGAACGTAACTATAAGAATCCCTCTCCGAAAGATTTCCTGTATATGTTCGAGAAAAACAGCGATCGCCCTAATCTTCAGGCATGGTTGTCGGCAGGTGTCAAACACAAGGCTTTTACTTCTCAGACGGATGTGTGGTATAGCGAAAGCGACGCTTTCTACATGTATCAGGCGGATAATGACATCAAGGTGTACACCAAGGAGGCCAACCCTTTTCTGCCACACGACATTACACTGAAGAGCGTGGCAACACGTTCGCCGATGGGCATCGAGGGAACAGAGCATATTTCCGCTGCACAGAAGTTCTATTATGAACCCAACAAGAATCTATCCGTTCAGGCATATGGTTCGATGTTTTTCATGAACTCATACGACCTGATACAGGACATGAACTTCTCGCAAAGCCGCGATTTCATGGCAGGCTTGAAGGTGAAGTACAGTGTGAAAGACTGGTTCACCGTCAACATGAGCATGCACAGCGACTTTTACGACCGCTTCAAGCGGCACGAAAGAATCGACACACGTAAGAAAGTATACAAAAGCCGTATCTTGCAGCCCCGCCTGACACTGACAAGCGATTATTTCAAAGGGCACAACATCATATTCGGCGTGGAGCATATCAGCGATGACCTGACAAGCGACCGCTTTGTAAATAGAAAAATGACCACTCGTTCGCTGCGCGAGACAGAGTATTTCCTGCAAGAGGAATGGACGCCCAACGACCGGTGGATGCTCTCGACAGGCGTACGAACCAACTTCTCCGAAGCTTTCGGTTTCATGTGGATGCCCAAAGTGGCGGTGAAGTATTCGCCCGACAACCATTGGGCCATACGCGCCAATTATTCGATGGGCTATCGCGCGCCCAGCATCAAAGAGCTGTTCTTCAATTGGGATCATCTGGGAATGTTCCAAATAAAAGGAAACGAGGAACTGAAACCGGAGAAAAACAATTACTTCTCTGTAGGTGCAGAATACAGCCGCGACAGGTTCTTCGTGAATGTCAACGCATACGGCAACTTCTTCAGAAAAAAGATAGAAGGCGTTTGGCACATCTACGATATGCAATATAACTTTGAATATACGAATCTGAGCAGCCAACGCATGTTGGGAGTGGAGGCCATCTTAAAATGGCACGTATGCGATTATTTGACACTCAACGGCACATACAGCTACGTCAATGTGAGCAAACAGGACGGAATACAGGTGAACACCACATCGCCACACGCCGCAACAGGCAGCCTCGACTATACGCTCAATAAGAGGAACTATCGGCTGAAAACCATCTTCAGCGCTTCGCTGATGGGCGAAAAGAATTTCGACGTGCAAGACCGCGTATGGGTGGAAGAGCACAAAAAGAGCTACGACGCATATTTCCGTTGCACATTGCCGACGTATGTGCTCTGCAATCTCTCTGTTGTGCAGACTTTCCATAACAAGGTGAAACTGGCGGTGGGAGTGGACAATCTTTTCAATTATGTTCCCCATACGCTGGGTTCGGGCATCACTATGTTCAACGTGCCTGCCACTGCCGGGGCGAAAGGATATGTGCAAGTAGAATTCCTTGTAGACGATATTGTGAAATTATTAAAACGAAAGAAATGAAACATTATTTTCTGACAATACTTTGGACTGCCCTCACGTTGGCTTCTTGCGTTGATTATGACGCAGAGCCTTTCACGGGAAAAGTGCTGCCTCGCAACACGGGATATACCACCGGCGTAACCAACGACTGGCTATATATCAACCTGCGAACCGGACAAATATTCAATCGATACAAAGTGAACGCCGATATCACCGAGGGTGAGCAAAAAGACCGGACCGATTGGGACTTGGCTTTTTGCGGCTACCGCATGCGTACAAACAGCGGCACGTCGGGGAACGGACAGGGCGGTGCCGCCGATTTAGGAAGCGGGGCGTACGAAAAGTGGCAAACCGTATCGCAATTGCCTTCCGATATCCAATGGGCTGTAGACGACCACTCCGTGTACATCACCATGTCGCGCAATGACTGGAACAAATATCTCATCGCTCATAAACTGGATTTCCAGCAAAACCCATGGTTTGACCCTAACCGGGGACCAGCAACCACATTGACGGATGCGAACCCTGTATTGGCAAAGGCGATGACTTTTTCCGGTCCGCCACCCGTTTATACTCCCTCGTTTCATACATACGTGGTGCGCACGGCCGACGGGCAGAGGTATTTCAAAATACAAATCATCAGTTGGTATAAGGCCGATGTGGAAATTGGCGATACGGGCGGACAAATGAGTTATTATTGCGATGAGTTGAAATAATACCCGACGAACAGAATATAATATAAGAGAGGATGAGGCAAAACACATTGGACTTCCTGATATTATATCATAATGCAGGAGGCTTTGTTTTTTGCCACGTCTTCTCTATATGTACAATGTAACGTATCCTTTTAAAAGCAATCAGAACTCGCTCGTGAAGTGGAATTTAATATGTTTGAAGTCCATTTGAGCCATCTGAAGCACATATCCGCTATCGGCCAAGAACACATCCCTGCCCTCACGGTCTTTAGCCATATACTGGTATTTACGTTTTTTGAATGCCTCCAGCTCTGCGGCATCATCGCTCTCAATCCAGCAGGCTTTGTAGAGGCTGAGGGGTTCCCAACGGCACTTGGCACTATATTCATTCTCCAAACGATACTGGATAACCTCGAACTGGAGCTGTCCCACCGTGCCGATAATCTTACGACCGTTGAACTGGTTGACAAACAACTGCGCCACACCTTCGTCCATCAGTTGGTCGATGCCCTTGGCAAGCTGTTTCTGCTTCATCGGGTCGGCGTTCTCGATGTATTTGAACATCTCAGGAGAGAAACTGGGCAGGCCGCGGAAGTGCAGCATCTCGCCCTCGGTCAGCGTATCGCCAATCTTGAACGTACCGTTGTCGGGCAGACCGATGATATCTCCCGCCCATGCCTCGTCGACGGTGGTCTTTCGCTGCGCCATGAACTGTGTGGGCGACGAGAAACGCATCGTCTTGCCATGACGCACGTGCAGATAGGGAGCATTGCGCGTGAACTTGCCGGAACATATCTTGCAGAAAGCGATGCAGGAGCGATGATTAGGGTCGATGTTGGCGGTAATCTTGAAGATAAATCCGGTGAATTTGGGTTCCTCCGGCTCAACCTCACGCTCTTCGGCCATCACGGGACGAGGGCTGGGAGCAATCTCTACAAAGGTGTTCAGCAGTTCCTCCACACCGAAATTATTCAGTGCCGAGCCGAAGAACACCGGAGCCAACGTTCCCTTGAGATACTCTTCCTTATCAAAATCGGGATAAACGCCGTCCAGCAACTCCAACTCGCCGCGCAACTTGCCGGCCAGTTGAGCGCCAATCCGAGCATCCAACTCTTCGGTATCGATATCTACCTCTACCTTCTCGGCCACCACTTGTTTGGAGGGCTGGTAAAGATTCAGGTTCCGCTCGTAGATGTTATATACCCCCTTGAAACGGATACCACTCTCGATGGGCCAAGTCAACGGGCGCACATGGATGGCAAGCTCTTCTTCCAACTCGTCCAGCAAGTCGAAAGGATCTTTGGCTTCACGGTCCATCTTGTTGACAAAGATGATTACAGGCGTATTGCGCATGCGGCACACCTCCATCAACTTGCGGGTCTGTGTCTCCACACCTTTCGCACCATCCACTACAATGATCACGCTATCTACGGCAGTCAGTGTGCGGTAGGTATCTTCGGCAAAGTCCTGATGGCCGGGAGTGTCGAGAATATTCACTTTATAGTCGTGATAGTCAAACTCCATCACCGAGGTGGTTACAGATATACCGCGTTGCTTCTCGATGTCCATCCAGTCGGACGTTGCCGTCTTCTTTATCTTGTTACTCTTCACTGCGCCCGCCACCTGTATCTGTCCGCCGAAAAGCAGCAGTTTCTCTGTCAACGATGTTTTACCGGCATCCGGATGCGCAATAATGGCAAATGTTCTCCGACGATCTATTTCATTCATATTTCATTCAAAATTGGGATATCTCATCTTCCCACATTCAGCTTCTTGATGCAGGCACCAAGACTATCCATCCAATGCGGAATTTCAATATCAAACGTTTTCTTTATTTTTGTCTTATCCAGTACGGAATAATGCGGACGCGGAGCTTTAGCCGGGAATTCATCCGTATGCAGAGGACTTACTTTGCAAGTCGTTATGCCGGCCAGCCGATGAATGGCCAACGTAAAATCATACCAAGAACAAACTCCCTCATTGCTGAAATGATAAACACCGGGCACAATCCCCCGATTGATTGCCGAGAAAATGGCGCAAGCCAAATCATAAGCATAAGTCGGCGTACCTATCTGGTCGAAGACAACACCCAGCGTGTCACGTTCCTGTCCCAACTTGAGCATGGTCTTCACAAAGTTGTTGCCATAGATGGAATACAGCCAAGCCGTACGGATAATTATTGCACGGCTGCAATTCGCCATGACCGCCTGCTCACCCGCCAACTTGGTAGCTCCATACACCGAATTGGGGCAAGGAGCCGCCTCCTCGGTATACGGGAGATGCCCCGTTCCGTCGAACACATAATCCGTGGATATATGTATCAACGCTGTGCCACAAACCTCGGCGGCAGCGGCCAGATAGCCCGGAGCCACGTGATTCAGTTTATCGCAAAGCGCCCAATTATCTTCCGCCTTGTCCACGGCCGTATATGCGGCGCAATTCACGATAACGTCAATCCGATTGCTTTTCACGAACTCATGCACAGCCTGTTCGTCGCAAATGTCCAGCTCCTGTACATCAGTGAAAAAATAGGTGTGACGGGCATGCTCTTCCGACAACACTTGCATCTCGTTGCCAAGTTGACCGTTGGCGCCGGTTACTAAAATATTCATTTAAACAAGTTACACTTTAAATATGGATGTTACGATGAACAATTCTTTTTTAATCAAGTTCCAGCTCCCCCCGCTTCTCCTTGTCATAATAATTGGCAAGCAGAGAGATAAAGCTGCTGACAGCCTTCATGGCCTTGGACGTGCCCTCACTGATTTCTTTCTTCTGCAAGCGCAGCAACAGCACGCCATAAAGCGCCTCGAAACATGTCTCTATTTCCGACTCTTCCTGCCGACCATTCCTTCGGCGCAACTCCACGATGAACGGCAATGCCTTGAAGTAAGCCGCATTATAGAACGGATATTTGGTGGAGGCCAGCAATGCTCCATGCAGCTCCGTCAGGTTTTGAACCACATTCCGGTTGATTTGCAGATGTCCTTTCTCCGTGACGCCTTCGGCACGCATCATATCAGCGAGGTTTCCATACCACTCTTCCAATGCGGCACGCTCCTCCTCCGGATAGCGCATAACGATATTGTCGCGCAAGCGGTCTGTATCGCATCCATTGGCACGGAGCAGGTCTTCCACCTGCCACATATATATAAGGTATTCGGCTATGTTTTTTTCTTTCAGTTGCTGTGCAATCTTCATTTCGGAAACTATCAATTATACACGATATTCGCTAATACAACGATTCGCCCATCAGCGTAAACAC
The DNA here is from genome assembly GCF_002998535.1 of Prevotella heparinolytica. Taxonomy (NCBI): domain Bacteria; kingdom Pseudomonadati; phylum Bacteroidota; class Bacteroidia; order Bacteroidales; family Prevotellaceae; genus Prevotella; species Prevotella heparinolytica. The sequence goes on from NZ_CP027234.1 coordinate 3,123,091, forward strand.
CAGTCCAAGCACGGACACCACCATGACAATGCCTCCGATAATCCGGTTCAATATCCAGATGCCGCGCAGATTGAATTGCGTACGGACTTTATTGACAAAGAAAGTAATGCCAAACCACCAAGCCAAAGCACCCAATGCGATGGCCAAGTATCCGGTGACAGCCTCGAAAACCAATACCCCTTCGCTTACAAAAGCAAACCGGGCAAACAGACCGACAAACAAGAAAATAATCAGAGGATTGGAAAGCGTGACGGCAAACGCCGTTATGAAATTATGAAAATAAGAGCCTTTGTTCGTGGAGACCGGACGGATGGACTGCACCGGATTGCTACGGAACGTATAAATACCGAAAACCAGCAACAGGATGCTCCCGAAAAGTTGCAGATAGAAAATATTCTTGTTGACGTAATCAAAGACGAAACTCATCCCGTAGCCCGTCAGCAAAGCATAGGCAATATCGCTCAACGAAGCTCCTATCCCGGTTACAAAACCATACCACCGCCCTTTATTCAAAGTGCGCTGAATGCACAACACACCTACAGGACCCAACGGTGCGGACACAATTATACCTATTATGAATCCTTTCCACAATATATCAAATATGGTCTCTATCTGAATCATGGGTGCAAATATCGGACTTTTTTACGAAAAGAACCAATAGTGTTAACGTTTTTTCCACAGTATTCTCACATCTATGTCATTTCTTTGTTTCCGTCCTGAATAATGCCTGCTACCGCTTACTTAACATCTGTTTTGAAAGAAAAACCTGCAAAAACTATTGCATCCCATATCAATCCATGAAATATTACCTGAATTCGGTATAGGCGCTTACTTTTGCTAAGTTTGACAGCTGCAAACCTTTGTCGTGACAGAGGCAAGTGTCCAAGCCGACAGACACAAGTCCTTGACACGTCAGACACAAGTGTTTGAGCCGTCAGAGACAAGTGCCTGACAAGGCGGAAACAAACCACTGATATCCAACGTGATATACTTCAAAAACAAGCCTTCAGGTGAAACCATCGACCTGCTTCCTATCCCGAACCCGGGTAAACATTACACGCAAGCCCTGTTTTTTTATTATCAATCTTTTTACCTCCACGACGATTTTCCTTATCTTTGCCACACAAAACGAAGAGGATGCTTGAAAAAGTGACTCCGGCGATAAGACCGTAATTCATAAAATCGTAAATACAACCATGATTCTTTTTTTCAGAACCCCGTCCAAGAGCGTGATTGCCGCAGAGTGCGACCGCAACCTCAATCAGGCAGACAGCGACAAACTCTGCTGGCTTTTTGGAGAAGCCGCCCCCGAAAGTGAAGACAACCTGAAAGGACATTTCGTAGGCCCGCGTCGCGAAATGATTACCCCTTGGAGCACAAATGCCGTAGAAATCACTCAGAACATGGGCTTGAACGGCATAACCCGCATCGAGGAATACTTTCCCGTGAAAGACGAGAACGCAGACCACGACCCTATGCTGCAACGCATGTACAAAGGTCTCGACCAGAACATATTTACCACAAACCGCCGGCCGGAACCCATCGTACACATCGAAGACCTGGAAGCATACAACGAAAAAGAAGGCCTGGCCCTCTCCAAAGAAGAAATGGACTACCTTAAGAAGGTGGAAAAAGACCTCGGCCGCAGGCTGACCGATTCCGAAGTATTCGGCTTCGCGCAAATCAACTCGGAACACTGCCGCCACAAAATCTTCGGCGGAACGTTCATCATCGACGGTGTGGAACAAGAGTCGTCGCTCTTCCAGATGATTAAAAAGACCACGCAAGAAAATCCCAATAAGATTATTTCCGCTTACAAAGACAACGTAGCCTTTGCCGAAGGACCGGTCATCGAGCAGTTTGCCCCGGCCGACCACTCCAAGCCCGATTATTTCCGGATGAAAGACATCAAGAGCGTCATCTCGCTGAAAGCGGAAACACACAACTTCCCCACTACCGTGGAACCGTTCAACGGCGCTTCTACCGGCACAGGCGGCGAAATCCGCGACCGTATGGGCGGCGGAAAAGGCTCGTGGCCGATTGCAGGGACCGCCGTCTACATGACATCCTATCCCCGCACGGACGAAGGACGCACTTGGGAAGAAATCTTGCCGGTGCGCAAATGGCTGTATCAAACCCCGGAACAAATCCTGATCAAAGCATCCAACGGTGCCAGCGATTTTGGAAACAAGTTCGGTCAGCCTCTGATTTGCGGTTCCGTGCTCACTTTCGAGCATAAAGAGAATGACGAGACATACGGATACGACAAGGTCATCATGCTGGCCGGCGGCGTGGGATACGGCACTCAACGCGACTGCCTGAAAGGCAAACCCGAAGCCGGAAACAAAGTGGTGGTCATCGGAGGAGATAATTATCGCATCGGTTTGGGAGGCGGTTCCGTTTCTTCCGTAGATACCGGACGATACAGCAGCGGCATCGAACTGAATGCCGTGCAACGCGCCAACGCCGAGATGCAGAAACGTGCCTACAACGTGGTACGCGCGCTCTGTGAGGAAGATACCAATCCGGTTGTTTCCATCCACGACCACGGCTCGGCCGGACACGTCAACTGTTTGTCAGAACTCGTGGAAGAGTGCGGCGGCCTGATTGATATGAGCAAGCTGCCCATCGGCGACAAGACATTGTCGGCAAAGGAGATTATAGCCAACGAGAGTCAGGAGCGTATGGGACTGCTGATTCAGGAAGAAGCCATCGAACACGTGCGCAAGATTGCCGAACGCGAACGCGCTCCGATGTACGTAGTGGGCGAAACCACCGGCGACCATCGCTTTGCTTTCCAACAGGCGGATGGCATACGTCCGTTCGACCTTGCCGTAGAACAGATGTTCGGCTCGTCTCCAAAGACCTATATGGTGGACAAGACCGTGGAACGTCACTACGAGATGCCGAAATACCAACTTTCGCAACTGCACGAATATCTTACCAACGTGCTCCAACTGGAAGCCGTGGCTTGCAAAGATTGGCTGACAAACAAGGCAGACCGTTCCGTAACGGGCAGAGTGGCCCGCCAGCAATGCCAAGGCGAATTACAGTTGCCGTTGAGCGACTGCGGTGTGGTGGCTTTGGACTACCGTGGCGAAAAAGGCATTGCCACCTCTTTGGGTCATGCCCCCCAAGCCGCGCTTGCCGACCCGGCTGCCGGCTCCATACTCTCCGTCAGCGAAGCGCTGACCAACTTGGTCTGGGCACCGCTTGCCGAAGGGCTGGACAGCGTATCGCTCTCCGCCAACTGGATGTGGCCTTGCCGTTCGCAGGAAGGCGAAGACGCCCGCCTCTACAAGGCTGTAAAAGCGTTGAGCGACTTCTGCTGCGCCTTACAAATCAATGTGCCTACCGGCAAAGACTCCCTCTCCATGACACAGAAATATCCCGACGGCAGCAAGGTCATTGCTCCGGGCACGGTGATCGTTTCTGCCGGCGGTGAAGTCTCCGACATAAAGAAAGTTGTTTCGCCGGTGTTGGTCAACAACGAAAAGAGCACTCTCTATCACATCGACTTCAGCTTCGATAACCTGAAGCTGGGTGGTTCCGCTTTCGCACAATCACTGGGCAAAGTGGGCGACGACGTTCCTTGCGTGCAGGATGCCGAGTATTTCCGTGATGCTTTCCTTGCCGTGCAGGAGCTGGTGAACAAGGGATTGATTCTTGCCGGACACGACATTTCGGCCGGCGGCCTCATCACCACACTGCTGGAGATGTGTTTTGCCAACGTTGAAGGCGGCATGGAAATCAATCTGGACAAAATCAAGGAACAAGACCTCATCAAAATCCTGTTTGCAGAAAATCCGGGTATCGTGATTCAGGTAAGCGACAAGCACAGGGACGAAGTGAAACGTATCATGGAAGATGCAGGAGTAGGCTACGTCGCACTCGGCAAGCCGACAGACGAACGCCACATCCTTGTATCGAAAAATGGCGCCACCTACCAGTTCGGCATCGACTACATGCGCGATGTGTGGTACTCCACATCTTACCTGCTCGACCGCAAGCAATCCATGAACGGCTGCGCCAAGAAACGTTTCGAGAATTACAAGATGCAACCGTTGGAATTTGCGTTCAAGCCCGATTTCACAGGCAAGTTCTCCCAATTTGGCATCGACCCGAACCGCCGCACGCCATCGGGCATCCGTGCAGTCGTTATCCGCGAGAAAGGCTCGAACAGCGAGCGTGAGATGGCATATGCCCTCTACTTGGCAGGTTTCGACGTAAGAGACGTGACCATGACCGACCTCATCAGCGGACGCGAAACATTGGAAGACGTGAACATGGTGACCTACGTCGGCGGTTTTTCCAACTCAGACGTTCTCGGTTCGGCCAAAGGATGGGCGGGAGGATTCCTCTACAACCCCAAAGCGAAAGAAGCACTCGACAAGTTCTATGCCCGCGAAGATACCCTGTCGCTGGGCATCTGCAACGGGTGCCAACTGATGATGGAGCTTGGGCTCATCAACCCCGAACACAAGAAAAAGGGCAAAATGCTGCATAATGATTCGCATAAATTCGAGTCCGAATTCGCCGGCGTGGTGATTCCCGCCAACCGCAGTGTGATGTTCGGTTCGTTGAGCGGCAGCAAAATCGGCGTATGGGTGGCCCACGGCGAAGGAAAATTCTCATTGCCGTATGACGAGGACCGATACAACGTGGTAGCCAAGTTCAATTATGACGAATATCCCGGCAATCCCAACGGTTCCGACTATTCGGTAGCGGCACTGGCAAGCGCCGACGGACGTCACCTCGCCATGATGCCCCACCCCGAACGTTCCATCCTGCCCTGGCAGAACGGCTGTTATCCGGCAGAGCGCATAAACAGCGACCAAATCACTCCGTGGATGGAAGCGTTTGTCAATGCGCGCAAGTGGATAGAGGAGAAGATGAAAAAGTAACGATGTAACAAAGACATACACACAAAGACAGCGTGCCAAGGCTCTTTCGGGAACCTTGGCACGTTTCGTTTCTACTGCTACCCGCACAGGAGAGCCCGGAAGCCTTTCTTCCTCTAACATTCCGACATCGACACAGATGAGGAGCAAGACATAAAACAGTTATCTCTCCATCCGTTTGTTCTTTCCAAACAAAAACATTATTTTTGTAGTGGCTTTATGACTCTTGTCTACCGGCATCAATCTCAAAAACACCAGACAATCATGAAAAGGTTCTTTTTTTTCTTCACGTCACTATTTTCCCTTGTGTGCCCGGCACAAATCGACAAACACAGTGCTCTTGAAAACGAACTAATCAATAACCCCACAAGTGCCCCCATCCAAGATTCTTTTCAAATCAGTCTTTGGGTGTTGGCGCTTTACACCATTGTCATCATAGCGGCGGCAAGTACAATCATGCTCATCATCCTCATGCGGCAACAGCGAAAAGCCGCCGATGAAAAAATGCGTTTCTTCATCAACGCGGCCCACAACATACGCACACCGCTGACACTGATAAAAGCTCCCTTGGAAGAACTGGCAGAGCAAGAAAACCTGAGCGAAAACGGACAAAGAAATGCCGGCACTGCATTGCGAAACGTAAATGCCTTGTTGCAACTTACCACCAATCTCGTCAACCTTGAGCGCATAGACACCTACTCCGACTCCTTGTATATATCCGAATACGAGCTGAATACCTATATAGCAGAAACCGTAGACGCATTTCGCCCCCATGCCGACGTCAAGCATATCAACCTGACCAGCCAAAGCGACTTCCGCTACCTGAACGTATGGATTGACAAAGACAAGATGGACGCCATCCTGAAGAACTTGTTATCGAATGCCTTGAAATACACCCCCGAAGGAGGAAAGGTAGACATCTCTGCCCACGAAACGGACGACACATGGAGCATTGCAGTAACCGATACGGGTATCGGCATTCCGGCATCGGAACAAAAACAGCTTTTCAAGAAACATTTCCGGGGCAGGAATGCCGTCAACTCCCAAGTAACGGGAAGCGGCATCGGGCTGCTCTTGGTGTGGAAACTTGTCAGGCTGCATAAAGGGAAGCTGAAACTCAACAGTACGGAAGGAAGCGGCACGTGCGTCAAGATTACTTTTCCAAAAAGGAAAGAAGCGTTCGACAAGGCCGTGCAATGCCCCAATGCCAGACACACGCAGATGGTTTATTCGACAGCCGGAGTGCCGGTCAACGTTCCTGCCCCGTCGCTTACACATAAGAGTAACGAAGGCCAACCGTCCGACGGCAGCACCCGGCAAAAGATACTGATTGTGGAAGACAACAGTGAACTGAGGGAGTACCTGCGCGGCAGCTTGTCCGAACAGTATGACACACGCGTATGCTCCAACGGGAAAGAGGCTCTTACGTTTGCCGGGGAATATCTGCCCGACTTGATTATTTCAGACATCATGATACCCGGACTGAAAGGAGACGAGTTGTGCCATGCCCTGAAGAATGACATCAACACCTCTCACATTCCCTTCATTCTGCTCACGGCCCTGAATACGGACAGAAACATCATTGAGGGCCTGCAAAGCGGAGCAGACGAATACCTCGTGAAGCCTTTCAACATAGGCATATTACGTGCAAGCATAGCCAACCTGCTGGCCAACCGCAAACTGCTGCGCCAGAAGTTTGCCAACCTTGAACTGAACGAGGACAAGAACGGCACAGATTGCATCAATTGTTCCACAGACTTGGACTGGAGATTCGTTGCCACCGTGAAGAAAGAAGTGGAAGCGAATATGGAGCAACCCAACTTCAACGTAGACGCGCTTTGCAACCTGATGAACATGAGCAGAACCAGCTTTTACAATAAGATAAAAGCCCTGACGGACCAAGCTCCGGCCGACTACATCCGGTTGATTCGGTTGAACCATGCCGCCCAGCTCCTGAAAGAGCAACGATACAGCATTACAGAAATATCGGAGAAAACAGGGTTCAGCGACGCTAAATACTTCCGCGAAGTATTCAAGAAGCACTTCAATATGAGTCCGAGCCAGTACGCCAAAACCACACAACAAGGATGAACATATATATCGAAGCATTCTCCATCTTCTTCAAGATAGGAGCTTTCACCATCGGGGGCGGATATGCCATGGTGCCCTTGATAGAGAACGAGATTGTGAACAAACGAAACTGGGTAGCCAAAGAAGACTTCATCGACCTGCTTGCCATAGCACAGTCGGCACCGGGTGTTCTTGCGGTCAACATTTCCATTTTCATAGGCTATCGGTTGAGGGGGATACGCGGCAGCCTCGTCACAGCTTTAGGCACCATACTTCCTTCGTTCCTCATCATTCTGGCCATTGCACTGTTTTTCCACAACTTCAAGGAGAATCCCGTTGTGGAACGCATCTTCAAGGGCATCCGCCCGGCAGTGGTGGCCTTGATAGCCGCACCTACATTCAGCATGGCCAAGTCGGCCAAAATAAACCGCTACAACATCTGGATACCGGTGGTTTCGGCACTGCTCATCTGGCAGTTGAACTTCTCGCCCGTCTGGATAATCATTGCGGCAGGCGTAGGAGGCTACCTGTACGGAAGACTGCAAAACACCCCCACTAATCACTAACCGCTAATCGCTCACCACTCACCATGATTTTCCTGCAATTATTCTATACCTTCTTTAAAATAGGGCTTTTCGGTTTCGGAGGCGGATATGCCATGCTTTCGATGATACAAGCCGAAGTTGTCACCCGCTACGGGTGGCTCTCCCCTCAAGAATTTACGGATATCGTTGCCATCAGCCAGATGACCCCCGGTCCCATAGGCATCAATTCGGCAACTTATGTAGGGTTCACCGCCACAGGCAGCGTATGGGGGGCAATCGTTGCCACCTTTGCCGTGACGCTCCCCTCGTTTATCCTGATGCTGACCATCAGCAGGTTTTTCCTGAAGTATCAGAAGCATCCGTCAGTCGAAGCGGTATTCGGCGGACTACGCCCTGCCGTGGTAGGCTTGCTGGCATCCGCCGCATTGCTGCTGATGAATACGGAAAACTTCGGCTCGCCTACGGAAGACACCTATTCCTTCATTGTCAGTTGCATCCTCTTCCTCGTTGCATTCGTGGGCACAAGAAGATACAGGCTGAACCCCATAGGGATGATAATTGCTTGCGGAATAGCCGGACTGATATTGTATTAGCCCGACCGGGGATTACAGTTTCACTTTCTTCCCCACGGATTTCGACTCGTTGTGCAGGCGGTCCAAAGCCGTCACCACATAGCGGTACTTGGTTTTCCCGCCCTCATAGGGTAACTTATAGAAGTTGTCGCGCGTCACGGCCACGATGTGCGAAGGGTCGTCGATATTCACCTTCTTGCCTGCCTCGAAACGATATACCACATATTGCACGGCACGGTTCATCTCCTCCCTGTATTTGGGTGCAGTCCAGAAGAGCATATAACCGTCTGCCGTCCACACCGGTTTCACTTTGCGCACCTTGGCAGGAGCTTCATTGTCCATGAAATCAAACACCGGGGGTAAGGCCAGATATTTATGATATTCGGCAATCAAGGCATCGCGATACTTGCCCGCATTCTCCACAACCGCACTTGCAGGCCACTGGCAACTGCCTCCGATTGTCTGGTAAGCCCGCTGCCAAGCCATCTTGCGCGGAAGCTGATTCACCGACGGATTGTTCGGGTCGGCATGCTGCACCGTGTTCATTACAGACTGGCCGATGAACAGAGGTCGGTTCTCCGTATGCTTGGCCCACCACTTCACCAATGTTTCGTAATCGGCCGCCGGATGACCTATCTGCCAGTAAATCTGCGGGATGTTATAGTCTATCCAACCCTCGCGCGCCCACAACAAGACGTCGGCATAGAGGTCGTCATAGTTCTGCAGCCCCTTTGTTTTGCTGCCCAGCGGGTCGCTGCTCTCGTTGCGGTAAATGCCGAACGGAGAAACGCCGAACTTCACCCAGGGCTTAATCTCACGGATGGTTTCGTGCAGTTTCTTTATCAGGATATTCACATTGCTCCGACGCCAGTCTCCCCTATCGCCGAAGCCTCCGCCGTAACGGGCAAAGCCGGCGTCATCCGGGAAATCCTGTCCTTTGATGGGATAAGGATAGAAATAATCGTCCATGTGGATGGCATCCACGTCGTAACGGGACACGATATCGCTCACCACCATGCAGATATGCCGGCGGCTTTCGGGCAATGCCGGGTCGAAATACAGCTGGTCGCCATAGGTCACGAACCACTCCGGGTGGATATTATATACATGGCCGGGAGCCAACTCGTTCTTCAAGGTCGTTTTGGTGCGATACGGATTAATCCAAGCATGAAATTCCATGCCCCGCTTGTGGCACTCCTCAATCATAAACTGCATAGGATCCCAATACGGTTCGGGGACTTTGCCTTGCACCCCGGTGAGGAAACGGCTCCACGGTTCCAGCCGGGAGGCATACAGAGCATCTCCTTCGGGACGCACCTGAAAGATAATGGCGTTGATGCCTGCCCCTCGCAGAGAGTTCAACTGGCTTATCAGCGTCTGCTTCAGCTTGTCTGTGGGGACACCGCGAAACTGCCCGTTCACCGCCTGCATCCATGCGGCACGAAATTCACGTTTGGGATGCACAGGGCCTGTTTGCACTTGTGCAAATACCCCTCCGGCCAGCAGCGACAGGAGAAGTACGCATAAAAAGGATTTTATTTTCATCTTCCGGTTATAACTTTTTAATATTCAGACACGCGTCTATTCTTAACAGTGCCCACCCTGATGCCGTCTGTCTCACAGGCCGCTCACCAAGCCGGGACATGCCGCCACTACAAGAGCAGGAGGCGAAATTAATGCTTTTATCGAAAGAAAATCAGCACGAATCGGAAAGTATAACAAATCTTAACCATGCCGATATATGCAGACGAACACCCCGCCATGACAACACTGCAAAACGGAAAAACAGAAAGAACATGCGCGGTTTAGCGGTCGCAAGCCCGCACGTCATCACCCGTAGGCCCACATCTTATCATCCGCAACCTCACACTTCACCGTCTGCAATCCCACACTTCATGCTTGCTGCGCCCACACGTTGCGGTGCATGCAGTGTGGCGTCACGTCGGGCCTGCCAACATGCGGGGGAGATATTGCCTAAGGCGGAACGAATGGCTGTTCTTCCACCTCCTCCACCTTAAACGAGGGGGATATATGGGGGAGGTATTTTCTAATCTCTTCTTCTCTTTTCTTTTCTTCTCTTACGCGCGCGAGGGATAGCACACCTCGTAATTCGCTGATAAATTGATAATTAGGCTCAATTTGGGCACTCTTTGAATTGCTTGCCGACTGCGAGCCGGCAGGCAGTTCGCTCGGAGTTGGCAAGCAGTAGCCTGCCGGTCCGTGCGGAGTCTCCATACAAGGTTTGGGTACTCCCGCAGCAGTGGCGGCAAGAGAAGCTGCCGCTTGAAAATCCCCTTTCTCTTCGACGGCCGACCGCGCTTCTTCGCTCATCGGCGGCACTTCTTCGGCAACCGGCAGTACTTCCTCGACAACCGATTCTGTTTCTCCGGTCATCAAGCATGCCTCCTCGGCAGCCGACATCGTTTCTTCATCAACCGTTTCTCCATCCGTTGACAATTCCTCTTCCTTCGCCCTCCTCCCGGCAGTATTTTTCTTTGACACTTCCCTGTTTTTCCGCGAAGTGCCGAAGTAATCGATGGCGGAGAAGAACATATCTCCTTCGATGATGAACAAGCCGTAATTTCTGACTATTTTTTCGAGATAGGCCTGCGGAAATCCTTTCTGCTGCAATAGTTTCAGTTGTCCGAGGAAGAGACGGGGACACTCCTGATTGTAAAGCTGTTCGATGATGTAGAGATAGCTGCCGTAGCCTCTTGCTCCCTCTTCGTCGATGAGTTTGTAGAGCCTGCTGTCACGGCTCAGGTTGAAGCGATGTTTAAACCAACTAAGACCTTCCATAATTGTGTTATATATTGTGTTTGACTTACAACTACAAAGATAATGCTTGAAAACGCAAAATGCAAATGCACCAAACACCGGGTTCGCGGCAATTTATCGCCTCTACAATATATTCTGGGAGGGGTAAAACGCCGCGAACCCGGCATTTCATAAAATTAGCGGGAAATGTGCTTTTTTCTTGAATGATTATAATCAATCATTCCGTATCCTGATTGATACGCGAGTTCGGGATAAGAAACGACGCAAAAACGGCTACAATCGAATAGCCATAGCTTTTACTTTCGAGGGGGTATTCCTAAAAAAAGAACAAGTTCGTTTTATTCTGCCCGTGGTTTGCATTATCTTTGCAGTTCGAAAATCACCAAAGTGACTTGTATATGGCAGAAGGTACATCAATTTCTATAAAAGGGGCGCGTGTCAATAACCTGAAGAATATAGACGTGGAAATCCCGCGCAACCGGTTGGTCGTCATCACCGGATTGTCCGGATCGGGCAAATCATCACTCGCTTTCGACACACTGTATGCCGAAGGGCAACGCCGCTACGTAGAGAGCCTGAGCAGCTACGCCCGTCAGTTTCTGGGACGCATGAGCAAGCCCGAATGCGACTTCATCAAAGGCATACCGCCCGCCATCGCCATCGAGCAAAAAGTCAGCAGCCGCAATCCCCGCTCCACTGTAGGCACTTCGACCGAAATATACGAATACCTGCGGTTGCTCTACGCACGGATAGGAAAAACATTCAGCCCCGTCAGCGGACAGGAAGTGAAGAAACATTCCACCGAAGACATCGTGCGATGTATGAAGGAGCATCCCGAAGGTACGAGATACACCGTGCTTGCCCCCGTGGTGCTGCGCGAAGACCGCAATATGCAGCAACAATTGGAGGTGGACATGAAGCAGGGCTTCACCCGGCTGGAAGTGAATGGCGAAATGGTGCGCATAGACGAATACAAGCCGAAAACCGGTGACACCGTGTTTCTGCTGATAGACCGTATGACTGTTTCTGCCGAAAAAGATGCCGTGAGCCGTCTGACCGACTCGGCCGAGACAGCCATGTACGAAGGAGACGGCGCCTGCCTGCTGCGATTTTACCAGCCCGACGGCACAACCTGCCTCTATCGCTTCAGCACCAAGTTCGAAGCCGACGGCATCACCTTTGAAGAGCCGAACGACCAGATGTTCTCCTTCAACTCGCCCGTAGGCGCCTGCCCGGTATGCGAAGGATTCGGCAAGGTAGTAGGCATAGACGAACATCTGGTAATACCCAACCGCGCCCTATCCGTCTACGACGGGGCTGTGGTGTGCTGGCGAGGCGAGGTGATGGGCGAATGGCGGGATATGGTGATACGCGGAGCCGAGAAAGCCGGTTTCCCCATCTTCAGTCCCTACTACGAGCTGACCGACGAACAGCGCCGGATGCTTTGGGAGGGTACGCCCTACTTCGAAGGAATCAACGCTTTCTTCAAGATGGTGCAGGAGAACCAATATAAGATACAATATCGGGTAATGCTGGCACGATATCGTGGCAAGACAATTTGTCCCAAGTGCCACGGCACCCGCCTGAAACCCGAAGCCAACTACGTGCGGGTGGGCGGACGCAGCATCTCGGAATTAGTGGATTTGCCCATCACGGAGCTGAAGTTCTTTTTCGACAAGCTGAAACTTGAACCACACGATGCCGACGTGGCACGCCGCCTGCTGACGGAGATAAACAACCGTATCCGCTTCCTGCTCGACGTAGGTCTGGGCTATCTCACGCTAAACCGCCTGAGCAATTCGCTTTCCGGAGGCGAAAGCCAGCGCATCAACCTTGCCACTTCGCTGGGCAGCAGTCTGGTGGGCAGCCTTTATATCCTCGACGAGCCGAGCATCGGCCTGCACAGCCGCGACACCGACAAGCTGATCGGCGTGTTGCGCCAATTGCAACAGTTAGGCAATACGGTCGTCGTAGTGGAACATGACGAAGAAATCATCCGTGCGGCGGATTACATCATCGACATCGGTCCCAAAGCAGGACGTCTGGGAGGCGAAGTGGTCTATCAGGGCGACATGAAAGACCTTAAAAAAGGAAGCAACAGCTACACCGTGCGTTACCTGCTGGGCGAGGAAACCATACCGACACCCGCACAACGCCGCCCGTGGAACAACTATATCGAAATAAAAGGAGCACGCGAAAACAACCTGAAAGGGGTGGACGCACGTTTCCCCTTGAATGTGATGACCGTGGTGACCGGCGTCAGCGGTTCGGGCAAGAGCACACTGGTGCGTGATATCTTCTATCGCGCCCTGAAGCGCGAACTGGACGAATGCAACGAACGTCCGGGGGAATTTATTTCCATCGGTGGCGACCTCCGGAACCTGAGCAACGTGGAGTTTGTCGACCAGAATCCCATCGGGAAATCATCGCGAAGCAACCCGGTGACATACATCAAGGCCTACGACGAAATCCGCAAATTGTGGGCGGAGCAGCCGCTCGCCAAACAAATGGGTCACAGTGCCGGACATTTCAGCTTCAACAGCGAAGGAGGACGCTGCGAGGAATGCAAGGGCGAAGGAACTATCACGGTGGAGATGCAATTCATGGCCGACCTTGTGCTGGAATGCGAATCGTGCCACGGTAAACGCTTCAAAGCCGACACGCTGGAAGTGAAATTTCATGACGTCAACATCTACGACGTGCTGAACATGACCATCAACCAAGCCATCGAATTCTTCACAAAGTACGGGCAGAAGAAAATCGTAAAGAAGCTTCAGCCTCTTCAAGATGTGGGTTTGGGATATATCAAATTGGGACAATCGTCATCCACGCTTTCGGGCGGCGAGAACCAGCGTGTGAAGCTGGCCTATTACCTCAGTCAGGAGAAAGCCGACCCCACCCTGTTTATCTTTGACGAGCCTACCACCGGCCTGCACTTCCACGACATCAAGAAACTGCTCGAAGCATTCGACGCACTGATACGTCGCGGACACTCCATCGTAATCATAGAGCACAACCTCGACGTGGTGAAGTGTGCCGATTATGTGATAGACCTCGGCCCGGAAGGAGGAGATAAGGGCGGTAACATAGTGGCAGAGGGCACACCGGAAGAGGTGGCCCGATGTGCGGCAAGCTACACCGGACAGTTTCTGCAAGAGAAACTGCAAGAAGACCGGCAGAAGAGGACGAAGTGATTTTCCAGACGCAGATGACGCGGACGGCACAGATTAAAATAAGAAGAAAATCTGCGCCGTCCGCGTCATCTATGACTGAAGAATATCTTTCTGAAAAGTATACTCTCTGTTTTTCGGAAACCCCAATAAAATGCGGTTATCGACTTAGAAATAAAAACCGAATCCCACCTTCAGGCCGAACTTGGAACGGTCGTCGTTGATATTCCAATAAACGGCCGGCTCAATCGTCACCGTACGGCTGAGGAAAAACGCGTAACCGGCTTCCAAACCGAGCGAAAACTTAGTGTCGTCGTGGCCTTTGCCCCAGTTCCAACGGTCTACATTGACATCAGCTCCCAGAAAAACACCAACTTTATCCAGATAATAGCGACCTCCCACACCCATCGTATAAATGTCGACATCAGAGCCTCCCGTATTCCACGAAACGCCGGCATGCACCAGCAAAGCCAGATTGTCTATAAGGAATGCACCGCCCTTGGCCTCAAGTCCGAAAGAAGCTCTCTCCGTTCCGGTGTCGTACGATAAGTCCAATCCGGTTATGGACGGGTTTACAAACCATTTTCCCTTTTCAAACTGTGCCTGCGCCGCCACTGTGACAACAAGCAGACAAACAAGTAATCCGATTTTTTTCATCTTAGTTAGTTTTTTGAGTGAATAGTTATGATTTTTCATTTTCTTCGCGCCTTTTCCGTTGCAATTCTTCCTTTTTACGAAGAACCAGCCACAACACCAATACGATGACGTATGATGTGATTACTGTGACATACTTTTCCGTTTCGCTGATTTCCGTATTGCGAGGCAGGAAATAAGCCGCCGTTGCCGTGACATAAACAAGCAGAGCTAAAGTCAGCCCGGTAGATTTCTTGATTTTCTTCATCACCAGAGTTTTTTAGTCGTCCTGAAGTTCCAGATATTGAACCAGAAAGCCGCAATCGCCACCGATGAAAGAGCGACAGGCAACGCTATCCCGTTTCCAAAGCCCAGTCCTTCGGGCGAGATACATATATAAGTGGCACATACCGCCGTCATGAATAATGCCGGAAAATAGGTGACATAATAATAATGTCCTTTTTTCTCGCGCACCAGATACACAGTAATAGCCCACAATGTGAAAACGGACAGTGTCTGATTGGCCCATGCAAAATAACGCCAGATCATATCGAAACCGTCTTTGTCGCGCAAGCTGTAAAGCAACAGCCCGATAGCCACCAGAAACATCGGCACGCATATATATAAACGATGACGTATGCTTTTTTGTTCCATTCCCAGAAAATCGGCCACAATAAGACGAGCCGAACGGAAAGCCGTATCGCCACTGGTGACCGGAGCGGCAATAACGCCAAGTACAGCCAAGATGCCGCCTACTGTTCCCAACCAATCCTTAGTAATGGCATCTACGATGACGGCGGCATTGGTCTCTTCCATTCCATTCCGATGAAAGAAGTAAGTGGCGGCGGCAGCCCAGATCAAAGCCACAATTCCTTCTGTTATCATTGCCCCATAGAATACGGGGCGACCGTGACGCTCGCTCGTCATGCAACGTGCCATCAAAGGGCTTTGAGTGGCATGAAAACCGCTGATTGCCCCACAAGCTATACTGACAAACATAATGGGGAAAATGGGCAACAAGTCTGCATTGGGATGTGTATTCTGCAACCCGTCCCAGACTTCGGGCAAAGCGGGATGGTTGACGTAGAGCATCGCCAGAATACCGACAGCCATAAACAGCAGGGCAACGGCAAACAACGGATATATCTTGCCGATAATCTTGTCTATCGGCAGCAAGGTGGCAAGTATATAATAAGCAAAAACAACTATAATCCAGAAAGTGGTATCAAGGCTTTCAGGAGTCAGCTTGGCAAGCAGGCCTGCCGGCCCTGCCACAAACACCGCACCCACCAATATCATCAGCACAACCGTAAAGCCACGCATCACCTGCTTAGCTGTCAGTCCCAAATAACGTCCGATGATTTCGGGCAGGCTTTCGCCTCCATGACGCACGGACAGCATACCGGCAAGATAATCGTGCACGGCACCTGCAAAGATGCTTCCGAGAACAATCCACAGATAAGACGCCGTACCGAACTTAGCTCCCATAATAGCTCCGAAAATAGGTCCCAAACCCGCAATATTGAGGAATTGTATCATAAAGATTTTCCACGTGGGCAAAGGCATGTAGTCCACACCGTCGGCTTTGGTCAAAGCGGGTGTGCTACGGTCATCGGGAGCAAAGACACGCTCCACAAAGCGACCATACAGAAAATAGCCGGTTATCAACGCCAGCAGGCAAAGCGTAAATGTGATCATGATGTATTCGTCTTTTTAATACATGCAAATGTAACAGTTTCTAAGTAAACAGCATAAAATTATCGAGGGTTTTGCTTACCTTCGCCGCGAAAATATAGAATCAGAATGAAACGGAGCACCCTTACCTTATTATATATAGTGCTTATGCTGCCTCTTGCAGCCCAGCTACCCAAGCACGAAGTACGTGCCGCTTGGATAACCGCCGTTTACGGGCTGGATTGGCCTCGCACGCGTGCCACCTCGCCCGAAAGAATGCGCAAACAGCAAGACGAACTCGTAGAGATACTGGACAAGCTGAAAGCTGCCAACTTCAACACCGTGCTGTTCCAGACCCGCACACGGGGCGATGTGCTTTATCAATCGTCCATCGAGCCTTACAACTCCATACTGACAGGCAAGGTAGGAGGAGACCCCGGTTACGATCCGCTGACCTTTGCCATAGAAGAGTGCCACAAACGGGGCATGGAATGTCATGCTTGGATGGTGAGCATCCCTTTGGGAAATAAAAAGCATGTGGCCTCCCTCGGCAAAGAGTCGGTCACCAAAAAGAAAGCGGCCATCTGCGTTCCCTATAAGAATGAGTATTTCCTCAATCCCGGACATCCGCAAACCAAAGAATACCTGATGAGCCTTGTTCGCGAAGTAGTGAAGCGCTATGATGTGGACGGCGTGCACTTCGACTACCTTCGTTATCCGGAGAACGCTCCGCGATTTCCCGATGGATACGACTACAAAAGATACGCCAAGGGGCGCAGTCTGGCGCAATGGCGCAGAGACAACATCACGGACATAGTGCGCTACATCTATAAGGAAGTGAAGGCGCTGAAACCTTGGGTAAAAGTCAGCACCTCGCCCGTAGGCAAATACCGCGACACTTCCCGTTACTCTTCGCGCGGATGGAATGCCTACCACACCGTCTACCAAGACGTGCAAGGCTGGCTGGGCGAAGGCATTCAAGACCAAATATATCCGATGCAATATTTCCGTGGCAACCATTTCTACCCTTTCGCTCTCGACTGGAAAGAACAGAGCAACGGACGGCATATTATTCCCGGCCTCGGCATCTATTTCCTCGACCCCGCCGAAGGCAACTGGACTCTGGACGAGATTGAACGACAGATGCACTTCATACGTGCGCAAAAGCTGGAGGGCGAAGCGCATTATCGGGTGAAGTACTTGATGGACAATACGCAAGGACTGTATGATACTCTGGAGAAGAATTTCTATACCGCCCCTGCACTGCAACCTGCCATGCCGTGGATAGACAGCGTACCTCCTACCCCTCCCACCAACCTGCGTACGGAACAATTGGCCGAAGGCTACCTGCTTCTGCGCTGGAATCCTGCGACAGACAACGACCCGCAGAACGCACCGACGTATGTCGTTTACGGCTCGGACACATATCCCGTAGATACAGACAATCCTAAAAATATTCTGGCGCAACGGGTGCAAGGAACAGAATTTATCTATGCCCCCATCTTCCCTTGGACCACCCGGAAGTATTTCGCAGTAACGGCAGTGGACCGATGCGGAAACGAGAGCCAGGCGGCGCAATAAGAGAGCCCCCATTTCTTCACCTTTTATCAGGCACTTGTGTCTGACTTGACAGAGGCTTGTGTCTGTCGGCTTGAACACTTGTGTCTGTCGGCTCAAAGGCTTGTGTCTGTCCCGTCAGGTGTAAGTGTCTGTCAAGCACTCCGGCAATCTTTTTTCCGCGACACATAGGACTTCCGTTTTTTAACCGTATCTTTACCGCCCAAACCGGTCAACCGATTAAATGCAACCCTTATGGCAACAACTTCCTCGGCAGCTTTTGCCGACACCAAAAAGCACTACCACCTGTTAGACGGCCTTCGTGGCGTAGCCGCCCTCATCGTTATGTGGTATCATGTATTCGAAGGTTATGCTTTTGCCGGCAACACCATGATAGAAAATTTCAATCACGGCTATCTGGCCGTAGATTTCTTTTTCATGCTCTCCGGATTCGTTATCAGCTATGCCTATGACGACCGATGGGGCGGGAGCTTCACCATGAAGGACTTCTTCAAACGCCGTCTGATACGCCTCCATCCTATGGTGATTATGGGGGGCTGTGTTAGGAGCTATCACCTACTGCATTCAAGGAAGCGTGCAATGGGACGGAACGCACATCGCCACATCCATGACGATGCTGGCGCTGCTTTGTACGATGTTTCTCATTCCCGCAGTGCCGGGTGCAGGCCACGAAGTCCGTGGAAACGGAGAAATGTTTCCACTGAACGGTCCGTCTTGGTCGTTGTTCTTTGAGTATATAGGAAATATCCTTTATGCTTTATTCATCCGCCGCCTGCCTACCAAAGCACTGGCTGCACTCGTGGCACTGACGGGAGCAGGATTGGCAGGATTCGCCCTCTCCGATGTCTCCGGATACGGTAATATCGGAATAGGCTGGACATTGGATGCCGTGAACTTCGGAGGCGGAGCATTGCGAATGCTCTTCCCCTTCTCGATGGGTATGCTCTTGGCGCGAAACTTCAAGCCCTTCAAGGTGAGAGGGGCATTCTGGATATGCACGGCCTTGTTGGTGGCTTTACTCTCGATGCCTTACATCGAAGGGATGCAACCTGTCTGCAGAAACGGCATTTACGAAGCATTCTGCATCATTGCCGTTTTTCCCGTCCTCGTCCTGTTAGGAGCATCGGGCACAACAACAGACAGCAAATCGACCCGGATATGCAAGTTCTTGGGAGATATATCCTATCCGCTATATATAGTGCATAATCAGTCATTAAGAATTAAGGGAAACAGGAGGAGTTATAGGGAATGTAACTATTTGAAATAGTACTATTTAGCATTCCTCTGCTGTTTTGATGGTAAGCGAAAACGAGCATCAAACGGCAGGAGTTCCGTTACCAAATCGTAACCCATCAGGGAAAAAGCAAAAAGGGGTTACAAATTGAATGTAAACAACTGTGTCATAGGTTTTTATTCATCATCTTTCATTTTTCTGCATCGCTGGGGAATACTTGTTTATCTGTACCTTTGCAAGCAAAGGAAATTTAGAAAAAACGACAGAAAAATGAAGGAAAACAAACTGAAAGTATCGTTCTTCGTTCAGGCGAAACGAACCGACAAGAAAGGACTTGTGCCTGTCATCGGGCGCATCTCAGTAGGCAGAACCCATTCAGGCTTCTCCACCAAGTGCAAAACTCCGCTCGCTCTTTGGGACAGCCGCAAGCAAAGGCTTATCGGCAAGAGTGCAATGGCGGTGTCCGTCAATCAGAAACTCGGTGAATGCACCGCACTCATCCACACACGCTTTCACGAACTCAGTGAAAGGAAAGAAACTTTCACCGCCACAGACGTGAGGGATGCCTATCAAGGACAAATCTACCACCAAGCCTTGCTCTTGGAGAGTTTCGGGGAGTATCTCACACAGACAAAGGAGCGTATAGGCATTGATAGAGCTTTAAAGACATTCAAACTCCGTACCTACCAGTTCTCCCTGCTCCGTGAGTATGTACAAAAGAAGCACAAGGTAAGAGACATTCCCCTTTCACAGTTGGACAAAGCCTTTATCGAGGGTTTTGAGTATTATCTTACCATCGACCGCAGACTGAAACGCAGCAGCATATCGAGTGCCTTATCCACCTTGCAGACCATCGTCCGCATGGCGGTGAAGAAAGGTGTGCTGGACTTTTATCCGTTCTTGGGCTACAGTTACGAGCGACCAAAGGGTGAACCTCGAAGTATTACGCAGGAAGAACTTGAGCGCATCATCGACTTGGAGATTAAATGGGAGAACTATCGTATTGTCCGTGATTTGTTCGTCTTTTCTTGCTTTTCAGGGCTTGCCATCTCCGATGTCCGCAATCTGAGAGAGGAAAACATTGTCTTGGAAGAAGGCGAACTCTGCATCAAGGGCAGGCGAATAAAAACCAAGACACCATATCGTGTACAAGTACTTCCTCCTGCTTGGGCGATAATAGAGCGGTACAGGGGAAAGCGTGCAGGCTTTGTATTTGATGTCCCTACTACTGACATTATTCTCAATGGCATGCACTACATACAGAGAAACATCGGCATGGAAAGCCCACTAACCTTCCACATGGCTCGCCACACCTTTGCTTCGCTTATCACACTCTCGGCAGGTGTACCTATCGAAACGGTGAGCCGTATGCTCGGACACACAAATTTGAGAACAACACAGGTATATGCAGCTGTTTCCTCCGAGAGAATCCATCGGGACATGCAGGAAGTGCAACAACGCATACAAGATACATTCACCTTAAGATTTTGACATCATGGCACGAAGTACATTTAAGACGCTCTTTTATATCAACCGTTCCAAAGAGAAGAAGAACGGCAAATGCCCGATTATGGGACGCATCACCATAGACGGAGAACAAGTACAGTACAGCACGGGAAAGGAAATCGCTCCCGAACTTTGGGACAGTCGTAAGGGACGATGCAAGGGAACAGATGAAGAAACAAAGGAAATCAACCGCTATTTACAAAGCAAAGAGGACCAAGCCAAAGCGAAGTATCAAGAATTAGTCTGGCAACGTGGCTATATTACCGCTGAGTTGTTGAAGCGTGAACTCATGGAAGAAGACAAGCCCAAAGGTTTTCTTATGGAGGAAGCACGACTTTTCATAGAGGAAAAGCGTCCTTGCGTAGGAATAACGGTAGCCAAGCCGACCTTTGCCAACTACATCTATGCCACACAACTCATTGAGGCTTATTTGCGTGAACGCTTGGGGCTAGAGGATATTCGCTACTCATCGCTTGACTATGGTTTTATCGAAGGGATGGACTTCTACCTTAAATCAGAGCGCAACCTTTCTCTTGCCACTATTCAGGTAGCGGTCATCTTCCTTAGAAAACTCATCGGCATCGGTCAGCAGAAGAAGTATATCCGCATCGACCCTTTTGCGGACTACAAGGCGGAACTACCACACCGAACACGCAGGTATCTCACAACCGAGGAACTGCAACGGGTATTACAAACGCCCATTATTGACAAGCAGTTCGAGAGAGCAAGGCAACTATTCCTTTTCTGCGCCTTCACAGGACTGGCTCGTGTGGACATGCAACGGCTCAAACCAAAACACATCATCCATAATGCAGACGGCACAGAGGAAATCCGCATCAAAAGGCAGAAAACCAATGTGGAAGCGATTATCCCACTCCTGCCCATTGCCAAGCAAATCCTTTCGCTCTATATCAAGGATAAGAAAGCGGACGATTTAATATTCCCCAATCTTACAATAAGGAAAGCATCCTTTGCGTGTGTGAACATCGGTCAGATATGCTGGATAGATAAGGGCTTGACCTTTCACATGGCTCGCCACACATTCTCAACCACGATTTGCCTTTCCAATGGTATTTCGATGGAAACGCTCAGCAAAATGCTCGGACACAGCAATATAGGTACGACACAAATCTACGGAAAGATAACCGACCACAAGATACAAGAGGATATGACTGCACTCACCGATAGAGAGCATTCAGCCTTTGAAGGCTATTGTGAGTCAATCGCAAGGCAGAGTGCAGTGCAGCAACAAGGATAAAAAGGAAGTAATTGCCAAACATTTATTATTCACGATTGAAAACCAAACTATTATGAAAGAGAACAACAAACAGGAACTTTCTTACTTTCGATTGAAATTAAGAAGTTACATAAGTGAGCATCACCCCGAAAGATTGCAAGATACGGAGTTTATCAATGCACGGGCAGATATGGCTCTCACGGCTTACTGCGATGCCGTGGCGCAGGGTTTCATGCACCCCGAAGCAGAGAGCATGGCAAGCGAGGTTTTGTATCAGGGCTTGCATTTTTCCAAGTACGATACGCTTGTATCTGTCTTGGAGAACGAGTTTGAAAAGGAACTGCCAATGCCACTCCCCGAAAGACTCGCACCCATACTGTTGTCGAACAAGGCTATTCAAGCCACATTCGACAAATTCGGTTTGACGGACACATTTGCTTCTGACGAGCAATACGACCGTCTTTACACCGAACTCACAGGCACGATAGTGCTGCTCAGCGAGAGCAATAATCTGCCGACAGTAGGTCAGACGGACAGATAAAACGTTTGTTTACACTTTATAAACAGCCTTATGCAAAGCCCCTGAAGCCGTAATCGGTCGGGCAAAGATATGGCGGTTGCCTTCACTTTCTTGCAAGATCAAGTCCTGCTGATGGAGCGAAAAATCTCCACCGCAGGGCTTTTCTCTTCTATCTGTCAAGGCCGTTTTCATTCAAGCTTAATTTTTTTGTACGGTTGTATTTTTCGCTCCAACCTTGCGAAAGTAGGCTGACCGCCAAAGAGAAATGCCCGAACGAATACGGCATACTCAGGCTCTTTGGACGCAAGCGATGAAATAAGCATTCTACCTGTCAATCGTACGGACGATTTATCTATCTAACCACAGAGAGATAGATAATTCTTACGTTCATCCAAACGGTCTATCGTTCGAACTATCTATTTATCGAACTATCGGACGATCGATATGTCGAATTGTCGAACTCTCGCGAGTTACCTGCTTTCATTTTCGTTGATATGAAACGAACCAGCACCTCTTCTCATTACCGCAATAACACTGATGGATATCCTTTGGTCTTTTCTCTTGTTTTCTCTCTATTTCCCTGCTTATCCTCATTTCTTGCAGCGGTGCTTCCGAGGGTTTACTTTTGCACTCGACAAGTACGGCAATGGACTGCATAACAGCTTGTTTGCCGAGTAACAATAAAGTAATCAAAACAAAATCAAGGCAATGAAACTCATTATCATCGACCGCAAAGCGTGGGAGCGACACCACTCCGAATTTGCAGACTTTATCCATCGTGTAGAGAAGCTCATCGGCAATCCGCCCGAAACGGACGAATGGCTCGACAACGAAGCCGTGTGCAAGCGTTTGGGCATCAGCAAGCGTACCCTGCAATCATACAGAGATACGGGAAAAATCCCTTTCTCAATGATTGGACACAAGTGCTATTACAAGGAGAGCGACATCACGGAGTTACTGAACGCAAACAATGAATGAATTATGTCAGAGAATGAAATCATTACGCAGGAAGACCCTCAGATGCAGTTGTTTTCACAACTGATGGAAGGAATATTGAAGAAATTGGAGCGGTATTGCGCTACCGCCCGTCCGATGCTGGGCGGAGAGGTTTACCTCACTGGCGAGGAGGTTTGCAGCCAATTACGGCTCAGCACACGCACGCTCCAAGAGTACAGAAATGCAGGAACACTTCCTTTCTACAAAATCGGAGGGAAGATACTTTACAAACAAAGCGACATACGAACAATGCTTGAAAGGCATTATAACGCAATACCCAAGAAATTATGGCAAGAATAGATGAACAAAGGAAACAACGTCTGGAACAAGCCCTTCGAGATATGGGCAATTATGGCGTTAAGCTCCGCAAGCCCGAAGAGTTGCCCGATTTTGATCAGCCCATAGATTATGAAGAGGAAAAGAAAAGATTTGAGCCTGTTAAAGTTGAGGAACAAAATGACAAGGAGAGTCACAAGGACTATTCTCAACCGTCCTATCAAGAAACAGAGTTGTCACCAACGGAAAGGGCTACTTCTACCGAAGAGAATCATCAACGAATGGGAAAAACAAAGGACAGGAAGCAATTATCCAAGTTTCAGGAGAAATATCTCCAGCCCTTTCGCAACAGCCACCGCAAAGCCGTGTATGTATCAGAGGAAACTCAACGAAAGTTGGACTTCGTGGTGAGGAAAATCGGTGAGCAGGGAGCAAGCGTTTCAGGATATGTGGAGCAGGTGCTTCGAGAACATCTCGACCAATACAAAGATGATGTGGAAAGATGGCGGAAACTCTGAAGTACTGCATTCCTCGAATGCAAGCCTACGCCGAGTTACTGTATTCAGTGAATGCAGTAACACGGTATGGACTTATAATTCCATTTTCTACATCAGCAAGGTGTGTCTTTGTAACACAAACCGCTGTTTGTACCACAAAGACCCTTGCCCCGAGGGGGAGATGAATTACTCCAAAGTCGTAATTAAAAGCCAAAACGGAAATGGAAAAGGAAACGAAACATAGCTTAGAACCGAAACAAGCAGAAAAGCCCCGTTGGGACAACTGGCATGTACGCCTGCCCAACCCGAAAGACCAGCAAAGGGCGATTGATTTATTCCAGAAATCAGGGGCAGAAACTAAATCGGATTTCGTGCGTGGTCGCATTCTTGGGGAGAGTTTTAAGGTCATCACTGTGGATAAATCCGCCGTGGAATACTATCGAAAACTCTCCGAACTGACGGCGCAAATCCATAAGATTGGTGTACTGTATAACCAAACCGTGCGTGCCATCAACAGCTATCATTCGGTCAAGATCGCACAGATTCTGCTTGAAAAGTTAGAAAAACTGTCGGCTCAAATCATTGCCTTGCAAGAGCAGGCTATCAATCTAACTATTGATTATAGAAAGAAGAAGTATTGAGAATTTAGTTAGAAAAATGATAGCAAAAATTTCAGCAACGGAGAACCTCGGAAGAGCACTCGGCTACAACTTCAAAAAGGTGGAAAAAGGAGAAGCGAATATTCTTCTTGCCGCTGAATTGTATCAGAGCAAGGAAGGGCGTTATACGATGGAGGATGTGTTGGCCGACATGTAGGCTTTGATACTGGAAAAATACCGAACGAAGAAGACAGTATTCCATTGTTCGCTCAATCCGCACCCGGACGAGAAGCTCTCAGATGAAACACTCATGCAAATTGCCAAGGAGTATATGGAGGCACTCGGCTACGGCAATCAACCTTATATCGTATTCAAACACAACGACATTGCCCGTGAGCATATACACATCGTATCACTTCGGGTGGGGACTATCGTGGACGGAAGATTAACGATAAGTTCGAGAAACGGCAGAGCAAGAAGATTACCGATGCCTTGGAAAGAAAATTTGGTCTCATTCCAAGTTCAAAGGTTACTGACAAAGCGATGAAAGAAATGCCCAAGATTGATACCACCCAAAGAAATATCAAGGAGCAAGTGTCAAATGTTGTCCGAATGGTATTGAAACATTATCATTTTTGCTCCTTGGGTGAGCTGAACGCCATCCTTTCTGCATACAACCTTACCGGAGAGGAAGTCAAGACGGAGTTCCGAGGAAAGAAGTATGACGGGCTGGTCTATGTTCCGACTGACGACAAGAGCTACAAAATAAGCACATCCATTAACGCCTCGGACATCGGTCGTGGTGTAGGTTATTGCTGCTGTACAGAAAAGGATGCAGAAATCCAAGCAAGGAATCAAGCCACTGCTACCAATCCTCAGGAACAAGGTGTTACAAGCTATGCACACCTCTCCTCAAACAGAGAAAGACCTGCAGAGCAGATTGGAAGAACAAGGCTTGCGGGTGGTAATCCGAAAGAATGAGGGTGGGTGTATCTATGGCATCACATTCATTGACGATAAAGTGGGCATTGCGCTCAATGGTTCTCGATTAGGTAAGGGATACGCCGCCAATATATTTAATTATTGCTGTCCGGTAAAAGTTTTTCTTTCCACATAAAATAAGGCTGAAGTCCGTAGTTGGACTTCAGCCTTTTGGTTTATCTTTGTTTTTACCACAAAACATGATAACCATGAACAAAGGTACTCATTTTCTCGGACAGCCGATGTACGGTCAGCTTATAAGTTTGCTCGACAAAGCGCAAATTCTTCGTATCAGTCAAGAAAACGGTGGAGAACGCTACGTCAAACACTTCGATGCTTGGCAACACTTGGTCGTTATGCTCTATGCAGTGGTCAAACGCTTCGACTCCCTGCGCGAAATCGTGGCATCTATGCTCCCCGAAGCCCGTAAATTAGGACATTTGGGCATTAACGCCATGCCGCGTCGCTCCACACTCTCGGATGCCAACCTGCGCCGTAATGAATGCATATTTGAAGCCATCTACGGAGAGCTGTACGCCACTTATAAGCACGTGCTTTCCGCGGACAGCCGACGGTGCGGGTGTCCAAAGTGGATCGAACGCTTGCAAATCATCGATTCGACGACCATTTCTCTCTTCTCCAATCTCATTTTCAAAGGCGTCGGTCGGCATCCGAAGACCGGGAAAAAGAAGGGCGGCATCAAAGTTCACGCCAATATTCATGCCAACGAGTTTGTGCCCTCCGACATTCGTTTCACCTCGGCGGCCAAGGGGGATTCCTTCATGCTCCGCCCCTCCAACTACCATAGTGGCGATATCTTGGCTTTTGACAGAGCTTATATCGACTATGCCAAGTTTGAGGAAATGACGGAAGCCGGCGTGACGTATGTCACCAAGATGAAGAAGAATTTACGGTACGACCCCCTTGAGGATGTGATGTATATGACACAGGAAGGAGGGATGGAACACCGCGTGCAGCAAGTGGTGTTTACCAAACGGGGCAAAGGAGGAGAGGAACTAAAGCACCGGGCAAGAATCATCACCTACGCTGACCGCAAGAAGCACAAAACAAAACTGATCTCGCTGTTAACCAATGACATGGAAATGTCAATTCAGGACATCATCGAAATCTATCGCCAAAGGTGGGAGATAGAACTACTTTTCAAGCAGCTCAAACAGAATTTTCCTCTCAGATATTTCTATGGGGAGAGTGCCAATGCCATCAAAATTCAGATTTGGGTAACATTGATCGCCAATTTACTGCTCATGGTGCTGCAAAAGCGGATCAAACGCAATTGGAGTTTCTCTAATTTGGCCACGATGGTGCGCATCATGCTCATGTACTACATTGACTGCTATAGTTTCTTCGAGCATCCAGAAAAAGATTGGTTGAAGATTTTGGATACCCACGATAAGCCACCCGCCGAATCTTCACTCTTTGACTAAGGGGGCTTACTTTTCGAAAAAGGAATCCGCAACGCCTATTGATGGGCGTTGCGGATAGGGAAAATGTGTCGTTTTGAAGTTTACCGGACAGCAATAATATTTAATACCTATTTCTCCAATCCTACGCACAACTCATTCTTGGATGAAACGCTGTATGGCAATCCGTTTGTTCGTTTAGAAGCATCGCCAACCGTTCAACTCTTGCAATCAGATACGGAGAACGCCGACAATCTCATCGATGAACTAATCGAGGATATGGCAGATGGTTCTTTCCTGTCTACGGGCAACGATGATTGGAAGGAGGCGGCGTGGCAGCGTAAGCTCCGCAAGCAAAGCAAAGTCAACCTCAGACGGAGGAAAAGATAGGTAAGGTATTTCAAACTTTGTTTGAACAACATTCAAATACAATTCAAATAACGATAATACAACAAATATAGAAGCAATACGATTATGGCACAAGAAGATGATTTAAGGGCATTGGGAAAAGTAATGGACTTTATGCGGGGCATATCGGTGATATTCCTCTTGATTAACTGTTATTGGTTCTGCTATGAGGCGTTTCAAAAGTGGCACTTCACGCTCGGTATCATCGACAAGATATTGATGAACTTCCAGCGCACCACGGGATTGTTCTCGTCCATCCTTTGGACGAAACTTTTTTGTGTGGTATTTCTTGCTCTTTCATGTTTAGGAACGAAAGGCGTGAAAGAAGAGAAAATCACATGGACAAGGATTTGGACGGTGCTTTTCTCAGGCTTTGTTTTTTTCTTTCTCAACTGGTGGCTATTGGTATTGCCCATCAGTAAGATCGGGGCAGCTTCGCTCTACATCTTCACGCTTTCCGTTGGCTATATCTGCCTGCTGATGGGTGGCGTATGGATGAGCCGACTGCTTAAAAACAATCTGATGGACGATGTTTTCAATACGGAGAATGAGAGTTTCATGCAGGAAACAAGATTGATGGAGAATGAGTACTCCGTCAATCTGCCCACACGATTTTACTACAAAAAGAAGTGGAACAACGGCTGGATAAATGTAGTCAATCCTTTCCGTGCCTCGATGGTGCTCGGTACACCGGGGTCGGGTAAGTCGTACGCTATTGTGAACAACTATATCAAGCAACAGATTGAGAAAGGCTTTGCCATGTATATCTACGACTACAAGTTCGGGTGACGAGAAAGTCATGTAGATGGCTGTTTAACAGAGTAATCCTCTGATTAAACCTATTGTTTCGTCAATAGTAGCCTAAGAGCAGGTGTAATTTCTGTTGTGCTAAGCTGCTCTGAAAAGGTAACCCTCCCGAAAGGGGAAGGATGAACCGTGAGAGGATTTCAACGACAGCAAGCGTTATGCGGTCTGGGAGCTTGGCTCAATAGTATGGTTAGCGCAAGCGAACTGTCATTTAAAGGTCGTTAAGTCGAACAAGCCAAACAACGCTGACAGATTTGAACCAAAAGGTAAAGCGGTTGGACATTCCTGTGAATTTTGGGGATGCACGAATATCAGAACCGCCGGCTGAGAGACAGAACCTAACCCATTGGTTTGGCATCTACATGGAACTCGGTAAGCCTATACATCTCCCACAAAGGGTAAGCCGACCACAAGGGATATGTAGGTATGAGATTGTGGAAAAAGCGAATGCCGTTCTGTAATGGAACGGATACGGATTGAGCCGATGCCACGTGCGGCACAGACAACATCATCCAACACGAAAGTGGGCAGACTTCCACTCGGTAATTCTTTTACAAGATAACTTAAAGAACTTCTTAAAGGAGGAAAGCAAATGAACGAAAATAGAAATATTAAGTGTGCGCCTTCTGAAACCAAAGTTGGACCAGTATAGACTGGAATAAAGCAGAGGAGGCGGTCAAGAAGCTTCAGGCGCGTATTGTAAAAGCTCAGAAAGATGGTAAGTATGGCAAAGTTGTTTCTTATAACCGTTTAGTAGAATTGGAAAGGGAGGTAGCTGTACCCTTAATCTTGTTTATCAAGAAGGTCCTGCTGGGTAAATGCACGGGTATAAAGCTTTGTTGACAGTACACCACTGCGTGTATGCAAAAACCAAAGAATACATATTCACAAGGTTTTCAAAGGCATAGCTCAAAGAGGAAAATGCTCTATGGGTTGGTTCTTTGGCTTCAAGTTGCATTTGATTTGCAATGAGAAAGGAGAACTTCTCAACTTTATGATAACGCCAGGAGATATTGATGACCGTAAGCCTTTGGAGTACAAAGCATTCATAGATTTTATATATGGTAAGCTATTCGGTGACAAGGGTTACATCGGCAAGATTCTTTTTCAAAGGCTTTTCGTTGACGGAATACAGCTTATTACCAAATTAAAGAGTAACATGAAAGGAGCTTTAATGAGTGTTTCAGACAGACTTTTACTCAGAAAAAGAGCCATTATAGAAACTGTGAATGATGAACTTAAGAACATTGCGCAAGTGGAACACTCCAGACATAGATGCTTTGACAATTTCGTCGTCAATTTATTAGGGGCAATTGCAGCCTATTGTCTATTTCCAAAGAAGCCGTGCATCAATGTACAAAGAACCATTGATACACAACTTGCATTGTTTTGAATTCGTCGAACTCACGTTATTTACCAGTTTGTTCTTACACGAAAGAATCATCTTAACGAAATGGAACCATCAGAATGTATTGTTGCTATAATCTGTTTTTTATTGCTAATTGCTTTGAACTGTATTTTTAATCTCAGATTTGAGTGTGTGTAGCAGATTAACTCGTGAATAGTACGTGTAATCTGTTCTTTACAGACAATAATATTATTCACCTCTATACCAGTATGTTCTGTTTGATTATCAATTGCAATGGAATCAATTGGTTCAAAATATTTATTCTCAACTAATAGCGTGTAATATTCAGGGGAAATATCTTCTTTATTGCAAGATACCAGTATTATAATTGTTCCAAAAATAACTGTCACAACTAACATCTTTATACCAAGATAGTGTTTTGTAAAATTCATGCTCATATTTTCTATCTTTATGATTATTGGGTATATAAATGCTAATTCCTGAACTGCCATTTAAAGGGATTTTACCGTAAAACATATCTGTATGATTATATGATAATATCATATCAGATAGAAGTTTTATTACTAATTCCTTTCGTTCGGAGTTTTTAAAGAGAGAAACAAAACCTCCAATATCAAACAGCCAAGATGTAGCTTCTTGATCGTATTGTAGAATAGTGCTTATATCGGGAACTGTAACATCATGGTTTATCAATTCCTTTAAAGACTCTGAAAAAGATTTTAAAACAGATGTCTTTACAACAGTCATAGACGCTGACTTTAAGACACCTTTCTTTTCGTTATATTGAGCAATGTATTTTTCTACAATTTCATTGTAATTTGGACTATTGCTTAATAATTCAGGTAGGATTTCTTTGTAAGGAAATCCTGTAGCAAGGACTTCCGTAGGCGAGGATACAATGTAATCAAAACTGTTTCTCATCTCATATAAAACTTCTATTGATGACATAAAGCAAGCGTCAAATACCAAAAAATCATAATGAAAAGGACGCAGTCTCTCTGCTAACTCCCTAATATCCATTTCATAAGGTTCTTGGAATTCTTCTGTGGTTATATCAATCCCAAAGGAACGAGTTGATGAAGTTGAAGCACGTTTAGAATTTAAATTTTCTGATTTTGGTAGCCAAGCACTCCCATGAGACCAAAGTACAATACCTTTAATTTGCTCATTGGCTTTTCTTGAAAAGGCTATTGCGTCTTTTAAAGCACTTACAAAAACATCTGCACTTGACGAGTTTTGTTCAGGATAGGTTTTGATTATCTCGGAAACTATTAAATCTGTAT
This sequence comes from Prevotella heparinolytica, assembly GCF_002998535.1. NCBI lineage: Bacteria > Pseudomonadati > Bacteroidota > Bacteroidia > Bacteroidales > Prevotellaceae > Prevotella > Prevotella heparinolytica. The sequence goes on from NZ_CP027234.1 coordinate 3,154,146, forward strand.
TGTCTGCCTTTACTTTATATAGGCATGGGTGAGAGGTTTTGCGATTCTTTACCCTGTCTACATAAACATAAACCCCATTACTAATTTGATTTTCAGAAAAACCCCTCTCCATCTGATTGATGTTTTGTATTGCAAAGTAATCCAAGTCATTATCTGCAGCCATATAAACGAATATAGCGTTTTTCTCGGAATGCCTAACTATGTCATCATCTTCAGAGCAACTCAATAATAGTACTGACAAAAGACAGCATAACATAAATTTAGTGTGTATCATTCCTATTGAAATATCTTAAAGGTGTCAATTCCCTTCATTCCCGAAGTTGTATTAATAAACCAAATCTGTCCAGAGTTCCTTACAAAAGACTCAGGTTCTATTTCTCCATAAAATTTTATGTCTAAACGAGCTAGACCTTTGTACTTTTGACATTTTAAATCATAGTCGTTGTAGTCTGCAAATAGGGTTTTGCCATGGCTATATTCCTCTTTGTAGAAATTCATTATTTCTCGAATAGTATACTGTGTAGGTTTAATGCCAATATTCTTAGCATAGGTACTTTCTACGGTTGTAAGCTCCCCATTCACACAATCTCCAATACTTAGCAAAATATAGTACTGGTTAATTTTAGAAAGTCCAGGCTTTAGTAAATATAAAACAGGAATACCCTCTGAATTAATAGGAGTTGGACTTTCTTTTACAACCTTGGTCTTATCTATCTCATTTAAATTGGTGAAATTATGGTACTCTTTTAAATCCGCAGAGTTATGGAACACAAGAGGTTGGTTACCAATTACGGCATACTCAAGGACGGTCGAAGACAAGTTTTTGATTGAAAGAAAATCTGCTCCGTTTTCTTGATAGTCTCTTTTCATGGTAAGCTGGCTAAAAACGCTTTTCCCCGAATGTGTACCAACAATACTGTCATAGGCGACCAAGACGTTCTCTCCACCAATCACGCAAGGAGTAGAAAGCCTCTCTGTTTTGACTTCGTTTTGACCATTATTGCCCAATATACTATAATGCACTTCCACTTCTCCGGGAATATCATCTTTTGTGGTTATTGCAATATAATTATGCCGAAGAATAGTTGTTTTGCGTACTCCCTCCTCTAAATCAACCTTTGTACATTGTGAAAACAATATTGTAAGAAAAAGCCAAACATACAATTGTAAAGAGTAGATCTTCTTCATTTTGTTACATCTTTAAATTAATCCCAAACCATTAACCAAGGATTCCACCAATCAACCTTTGTATAGTTGCAGCCATTCTTCTTGTCTCCTGGCACGCCTACTTTTGCACCATTATCTATCTGAAGGAAATAATAGTTTCTCCAGAACCAAGAACCAGTCTGTTTTGCACCATAAGCTAAAGTCCAATGTAATTGCCCACCAGAACCACACAATCTGATTGCAGGTTTCTTATAATGCTTTATTTGGTCATATGCAAAAAGATCTGCAAAGCACGGAGCTGGATTAATCCATATTTTCCCATTGGAAGCAATAGGCATTGTCCACCCCATTTCTACCGGAGTCATCGGTCTTCCGAAAAGACGCAAAGCAAAATTCAAAATACCAAACTCTCCAAATGAAGAAGCATTATTATAAAAGAAATCATATTTATCTTTGCCTTGATTCACATAAAGGATATATCCACAAACCCAAGGACCACATGCACCACCTCTTCTGTAAGAATACTTTCTGTCATCATACTTATCAATCCATTTTAAACTTTCATCGATACGACTAAAGATTCTTCTAAACAATCGTCCAAAAAATTTACCTTCATTATTAAGTTCTTCATCGCTTGTCTCTAAGAGTTCTTGTTCATAAGCACTTAAAGTATTCCAATATGCTTTAGCTTCTTCTTCTGTTCTTGTTAAGCTGACTTCCATAGAGTCTTTTAACGCCTCCACAGTCATATTTTTTCCATATTCGACCTCTTTATTAAGCTCTTCGTCTGCCACCATATAATCTGGTACTTTTTCAAAAGCACGTTGATCAGGTATTAATGTTGGAAGTATGTGAGTTTCCATGTGCTGGATAATCTCTTCACCTTCTAATTCTCTCATATTTTCCATGGGTACAGGAGTCCCATTATCAACTGATATAATTTGCTTGGGTGCTTTACCAGCCTTTGACCTGACTCCTACAAATTGTTCCCCTTTCCAATCCATAAAAATGGAAGGGTTGGAAGCATTGGATTTTGTTAAGAACTCATTATAATCAAAAACGCTGGAGTACACTCCGTTTATGACACTACTGTTTTTTCGGTTGGCATTGACACGTATTGTACCTATAGCATTGTTTTCCGAGTCAAATGCAATAAAATCATAAAACTTCGGCCAAGATTCCAAATTGTATATTACTACAGGATTTGGTGCTAAATGATAGCCGTTCCAGGCCAGATCTTGGACAAATCCCGTTTCATTCATCTCTAACAAGGTAATTTTTCTCGCTAATTCAAAATCAAGAACTTTTTTATTCTGAGCTAATTCCTTTAATTCAACAGAGTCAGCATAAGGAATGTAAAGCTCTTGACGTTTGTGATTACTTTCTATTGAAGAACCTAATATCTCTGGAGAGAGGTCTTCGCTGTTGCACGCAAAAAGCAAAATCACACAAAAGGGAATTGATAATAGAGCTATTTTATTCATAAAATGCGAATTGAATATTTGTTACTTTGGCAAATATAGGAAAAGTTTATAATCCCCCCAAGAAACCGCAGTACATTGTGCGGTATATTAAAGTGCTTTATGTATATTTAAGGACTTGACACGTATTACATATACAAAGCCGCTATTGGTTACACAAGTTCTTCAAGCCTCTTCAAAAAAGAGTTAGCAAATTCTCTAACTAAAGGTTGGAGAATCTTCTATCGGCGAAGTACTCTTATGAACTTATACGCTGTCCAAAGGACAACAAAAGGAGCCGTAAAGAAACCACCTATGAGGCAAAGCAGGACCTTGAATACGTAGTAGAAATTCCATTGCCCTGTCGTCATTTAAGCCTGCGACAAAGTCTTTCCAATTTTTCGATTGGGGCAACACTGCCTTGATGGCATCGAATATCTCATAGCGAAACTTGTCTTCTCCTCGCAGTCGGTGGCGATTTACAGCCTTCTTCCCTTCCCCAAGTGTAAACCATAACGCTCGGTCAGTTCTCGGCAAATCTTTGTTGAGCGGTATTTCTCATTGCGGTCGCTGATGGTCTTGCCGTCATTGCCAATGCGATTGATACAAATGTGCAAGTGCGGATGCTGGCGTGCAAAGATACACTTTTAAGGTTGTCTCTACAAACATATTTAAAGTAATTGTTTTTTCGTATAAAATTCTTATTTTAGAATTGTATTTCATCGGAAAATGATTATCTTTGCATTATAAGATTTAAGTGTTCTTTGAGGCAATGCAGAATAAAGAAAGGGAAAGAAACTCGCTCGTTTCCATCTCGTAACCCATTTACCCTTTATTCATTCTTATTTTATTGATTATCTGAAAGATACAGATTTCTTGAATCTTTTTCGGGCATAGTCGGTAGCGATAAGCATCTTCGCCTTTTCTTCCCGATCGGAGAGTTTCTCCCGACCCAATAGCTCGGCATTACCGGTACGGGCAAATTCCATCAGCTTTTGGATAAAGGCTTCCTGCTCGGGCGTCGGCGGAATGTGATGCAGAATTTCATGCTTTTCCGGACGGTCGATCCCGATGTCCTTCGCCGTGCGGAAATCGCAGATTTCGGCGTAGAACGCTCCCAATTCGGGGACTTTGATAAAGGTGCGGAATCGCTCCTTCTGGATAATCTCGTTGGTCACCGAAAATTCATAGTCGGTGCTTTTCCTGGCAAAGACGGCTGCCCATGCGTCGAACGTTCCGATTCCCTGCTTTTCGAGCGCTTGCGGTCTCAGGTATTTGAACAGCAGATACAGCTCGGTCAGACTGTTGGAAATGGTCGTTCCCGAAAGGAAGGTCGCCCCTAAATCCTTGCCCGTGCGTTCCTGAATGGTGCGGATGGCAAAGAGCAGGTTCAGAGCACGCTGACTGCCTTCGCTGTTGCCCAGCCCCGCTATCCGGTCGTGACGGGTCGTAAAAGTCAGGTTCTTGAATTTGTGGCTTTCGTCCACAAAAAGGTGGTCGATTCCCATCCGTTTGAAATCGATCGTATCGTCCTTCCGTTCGGCGATGTCGTCGGCAATCCGGGTGAGTTTGGCCTCCAGATTCTTTTTCCGGATTTCCAACCCTTTCAACATTCGTCCGGAAATTTCCCGTCCCTGCTGACGGAGCACTTCCAGATTCTCTTCCACCGAGTCGAGTTCTTTTTGAAAAATCCCCTCCTGTATTTCGAGCGATTGGGGAATGGCTCCGAACTGTTCGTGGGTCAGGATGATGCAATCCCAGTCGTTGTTCCTGATATCGCTGAAAATCCTTGCCCTGTTTCGGACGGTGAAGTCGTTTTTGCCGGGATAGAGAATACGTGCATTGGGATAGGCTTTGCTGAATGTGGCGGCAATATCGTACACATTGGCCTTTAGGCCGATAATCATCGGTTTGTTCGCCAGACCGAGCCGTTTCATCTCGTAAGCGGCTGTACACATGATCATCGTTTTGCCGGCTCCCACCTCATGGTCGCAGATGCCGCCACCGTTCATCTTGAGCATCCATACGGCATCTTTCTGGCTCTTGTACAAATCGTCGAATCCCAATGCCTTTACGTCCAGACCCGGAAAGGTCTGATGGCTGCCGTCGTACTGCGGTCTTACGAAACAGTTGAACAGCCGGTTGTAGCGGTCGGCAAGCTTTTCCTTGAAAGTGTCGGGCTGCCGGACAAGCCATGCGCTGAACTGCTCCCGCATCTCTTCGATCTTTGTATTGGCCTGCTGGATGGCATCCCCGTCCCGTACTTTGATCTGCTTCTCTTTTCCGGTTTCTTGGTCAAGAACCGTTTTCGACTTGCTGATATCGGGAATGGTATTGTGAAGCGCATGTTTCATCAGATTGATTCCGTCGTAGGTTTTGAACTCGCCTTTGACCGCATAAGTATGAGATATTTTCAGATTCTTCGTCGGAGCTTTGACCGTGTACTCGTCGGCCGGTGCGCTGTATCCGATATGAACCTCGGTTTCGAAGAGTTCCGACGCGAATCGGGCATAAATGCCGGAGGGAATCCATCGTTCTCCGAAATTGAAGTCCAGATCGGCAAACGGAATGGGTGTCGGAATCGCTGCCTTCAGGGCCGAAAGGCTTTTCTTGACAGCTTCGTTCTCTCCATGCTGTAACACCCATTGTTCGATTTCTTCCGCTTTCTCGATGACATTTCCGGAGATAAACCGGTCAGCGATCTGATAACCTCGCTCTATGGGATGATAGTATATACGACCTTCGAGCGCGGCGACAATCTCGTCTTCTTCCTGTTCCGGTAAAAGAGAGGCCATATAGGCGAGACGGACTTCTCCGTATTTGTTCAGCGAAGCGGATAAGGCCTCCAACGGAGTCTCCGCCGTCCGGAGCGCCGTTTGGCTGAAAGCCGTCGGATGGTCGAAGATGTCGGCTTTGATATACTGCCCGTCCCGGCTTCGCTCCAGAAAGAAGATGTCGGAGCTTCCGGTATCCATACGCAGGAGTTCGGCGTTTTTACGGGCATTGAGATGTCCGTAAGCGCCGACGAAACGGTCGTACAGGGTATTCAGGCGGTTTCGGGTTTCTTTGTCTTCGATCTCCCGGGTCGTTTCGTAATCATAAAGGCGGTGGTAGGTGTCGCGTAAGTCGATATAGAGCGCCAGCCTGCCGATTTGTGCCGAGGGTAGATCCACGGGATGAAACAGGGGGTTACCCTCCGATACCTGCGAGAGGTAGCCGATCTGCTTGCCCGGGCGGACAATGGAACCGTCACGCAGGTGTTCGCCGATAACCGAGAGGTAAGGGCGAGGGGCGGTATCGAACGAAGGGGGTGCGGGCGGTTGACGAAACTGTTCGGTCAGTGCGGGCGTATCCCACAGACCTGAAAATAAATCGGGCTGACCGGATGTCGGTTGTTGTTTCCGGCTTGATGGGCGTTGGGTACGAGGTTTGACCGGTGTCGGTTTCCGTTCCCGTTCCACTTCATTGAAATGCTCCACTTCCCGGTTCCATGTTTCAATGGCACCGGTAGGGAAAAGAGAAGGAACGTCAAGATCCACCGACTCTACCGGATGATGTTCTTCATCGAAATAGACTGCTCTTCCGTTCATTTCCCGCGGGCTTTCCACATCGGTGCGTATTTCTCCCCGCACAGGGCGGTTCGGGGTATCGTACTGCCTGAACAGGGTCATGACCGGAACACCATCGGGGGCCTGTTCTTCAACCGCTTCGGACGTTTTTTCAGCCGGTTCGCTCGCAGGAGCGGGAAGAATCGGTTGTCGATCTCCGATGGCTTCGCCTGAAACCGGATCGAAGGTTTGTGCATGGATGCCGTCGCGGTCGAAAGTCAACCGGTGTTTCGTAATCCGGATATCTTCGGGAGAGATGTCCGTTTCTTCTTCGGCCGGATATGTGCCGGACAAGGCCTTCGCTTCGGCTTTATCCGTTCGGTGCACAATTACCTGTTCTTCCGTATGGGTATACCGTTCTCCGATATATTCTTTCAATTCTTCTACCAGATGCAAAGCCTTTGGCGTAAAGTGTAAATCCCGTTCGATCCCCAGGCCCATTACCTTGACCTCCTTCATTTCGTCCAAAGACATATAGCCTAACTCCCAGCCATACCCCATCGTGACCAGGCCGAATCCTACACGTTCTTTCGGATCGTACTCCAACAGATAGGCGGTATAGGCGCTCATGGGATGGAAGTAGCGGGCACAGGCTACCTTGTCCCCGACAAGGCTTTTTTCGGTAGCGTACAGTTTGGGAAGCTGTCCGGCAAGACTTTTGGGCATCAGGTCATAAGCCTGACGTGCCTCTTCCCGCCCGGCTTTTCGCTCCTGTTCATCCTCCGTGTCGGAGAGAGCGCCGTTTTTTTTCGTTTTTTCTTCGGGATGATCCGGTTCTTTTTGCTCGGGGGAAGACACGCGTTGCTTCTCTTCCTGTTTGTTTTCAAACCGGTCGGCTATCGCTACGCGATGACCGGCCCGAACCAGCACAGGAAGGTATTGATCCAGTTGTTGGTTGTGAAAGCTGCAATATGGTTCTCCGGAGCGGTCGGACAGGCGAAGACCACAGGTATCGGACAAACGCCTGGCTGTCACCCCGATCGTTTCGTAGCGGTCTCCGTTCCGTATCAAAATCAGGATCGTTTTATCCTGCTGTTTGCTTAAAATCTTTTCCTGTGTCTGTTTCAACGCTTCCATGGGAGACGGTTCCGAGTCGGGTTCGGGGTAGAGCAGCCGGTATTCCGCCGCCGGCAGATTCCGTTCGTTCCACTCCTGTTTGGAAAGCCCCTCGAGTTCCCGTATGGCACGGATAAGTCCGCTTTCGATCCATTCGGCCTGCATAGCGGACGGACGACGGATGTACCCCCGTTTCTCCGCTTCCGCCAGAATACGCTCCGATGATGCGTCCGTCGGTCGTTTGACCGCCTGGTTGATCTGCATCACACGGAGTGACATCCGTACGGGATAGATAGCCGTTATATCTGTATGAGGGACGGTAATGAGGCCTCTGTTCTCTCCGTCCGGATCGGCAAGGATAACTGCCCAGACTTTGCCATCTTCCCGTTTATACGGACCTTCGGTATAGACGGCCAGCGTTTCCGTTCCCAAAAAACGAATATGCATCATATCGCCCTCCTGCACATGCCGGAGATCCTCACGGGGAGTCGCAAACTGCGTACGGGCCAGTTCATCGAGCAGCCATTCGTTGGTGATGAGCCGGTGAGCTGTTGCCAGATGGGCGGGAAGTTCGGGTAAAGAAAGACGGCCCGCCTCTTCGACAGGGTGCGTTTCCAGTTGTGTGGTGGCCTGATCCGGCCGGTCGATTTCCAAACGAATGGATTCCGCTGTGGTTCGGTCGGGTGTTTCGCTTTCGGGGGCTGTAGCTGGTTGTACGGTCTCTGCTCCCGTCAGATAGAATTTCCGGTCGAGATGTTGCCTGATGTCTGCCGACAGTTTTTCACCCAACTCCTTTGAGATACCGTCGATTCCTCCGTCATGCGTATAGACCATCGCAGGTTTTCCATAAGCATCCGTTCCGGGCAAGCGCCGGGTTGCAAGCACATTTTCGGCATTTTCTCCGGCAAACAGCGGATTTTCCGTGAATGTTTCTCCCTGATAGGAGACCGTAGCACTTTGGGTAAAGGACTTTTCGCTCTCTGTCCGTATCCCTTTGCCTGTTTGCTTTTGCAATACGATCAAATCACTTCCGGCCTGTGTTCCGGCATTTTCGGAAAACATTCCGTCGGGCAGGCGAAGTGCGGAAATAAGCCGGCTGTTTTCCATCAAATAACGACGAATCGATTCGTTTTTCGGACTGTCCGACAGCCCTCGCGATGTGATGAAAGCCAGCAGCCCTCCTTCCTTGAGCGTATCAAGTCCTTTGACAAAAAAGTAATTGTGGACAGCCCGTGTCGATTCGTTTTTGACCGTATCTTTCCCTTTGGCATACGACCGGTCATAGACGACAAAATTTCCGAATGGAATATTGCTGGCCACCAGATCGTATGTTCCCATCTGTCGTTCTTCGATCTCTTCGAAGCCGATGATACGGACTGTTTGTTGAGGATTATCCGCCGATAACAGGCGCAGGATGCGCCCCGTAGCTTTGTCTTTCTCCAAAGCTGTCACTTCGGTATGCTCTCCTGCCAGTATGCGGGAAAAAACACCCATACCGGCCGAAGGATCCAATAGTTTTCCGACAGGAATCCGATGATCCCTCAAAGCGAAAGCAATGGCCCGTACGATCCGTTCATCAGTATAGAAAGAGGTAAGCACGCTGCTTTTGAGACTATCCCACAGGCCTCGGGCTTCGCGCTCGCTTGCGCTTTCCCCGAAGATCAATTGCTTCAATTCCTGTACCATCGGGAAGAGTTCCAGTTCTGATTTGACCCAACGGGTACGGTCGGCAAGCGTATCGACCGGCTTGAGAATGCACGCGAGGCCGCCGAAACCGTTGTAACGGCTCAGAACTTCTCGCTCAACCGGTGTCGGCAGACGATGTTCCTTCTCGACCGCAAGCAAGGTGCGGATGGCTTCGATGTTGCCCCGGAGCGTCTCTTTCTTGTGGTATGCCATACGTTTTATGTTTGAGGTTTACGGGGTTTGGAATCGAAGACGAAGGAGGTGCCGCCATCTTTGTCGAGCTTCAGGCGGGCATTGAAGGTTTTTCCCGATTTGCCGGTCAGCCGACAGAGTAGCGGAGTGCATCCGTCAGTCATCAGGGCATGAATATATTCCTTGCTCAGGAGGGTGCCGCAAAGCTCCCGGAAGACTTTGAACCCACAACCATCCGTTACGCATTTGACGATTTTGGGAAACACCCGTACCGAATCGTTCCCGCATAGCGGGCAGCGGTAAGTTTTGTAATGAGCATCCGTGTTTCCGGCGGCTGTCGTCAGCAGTTCTTCGCATATTTGACGGGTATAAACTTCGATGCTCTTCCCGAATGTCCGTTCGTCCATGGCGCCTGCTTCAATGGCAGCCAGAGCGACTTCCCATGCTCCCGTCATTTCGGCGTCGGCGATCTTTCGTCCGGCGACCAGTTTATAGACGGAAAGACCTTTTTCGGTCGGGATAAGGGTCTTCTTCTCCCGGCGGATATATTCCCGCAGGATCAATGTCTCGATGATGGCCGCACGTGTGGCAGGCGTACCGATGCCGCAACCGGCGAGGGCTTTGCGGGCTTCTTCGTCCGCAACTTCCCGTCCGGCGTGCTCCATGGCCGACAGCAGCGTGGCTTCCGTATAAAGGGGCTTGGGCTTTGTTTGATGTTCGGTCATTTCGAATCCGAAAACATCGAGCCGGTCGCCTTCCTGCCATTCGGGAAAGCTGTCCACAACGGTTTCTCCTTCTTCTACAGGCTCTTCCATCGATCCGCGGATGGCTTTCCAGCCCGACTTAACCCGCCTCTTCGCCTTTATCCCGAAACAATGCTCCCTTTGAGCGAGTGTCGCCGTCAGCGTTTCTTCGATGGCGGCTTCGGAAAAGGATTCCAGCATACGTACGGTAATCATCCGGTAGAGCACCTCCTCGTCGCGGGTCAGGCTGTCGGACTTTTCTCCGGTAAGGAGAATGGCATGGTGGTCGGTTACTTTCGTATCGTCCACGCTCCGGCGGTTAAGTGTACCGGCAGTGAGCTTTTCGACGTAATCGCCATAATCGGGATCATCTTTCAGACTTTCTAATAGCGAAGGGATCTCTTCAAAGATGTCTTCGCTGATATACCGGCTGCCTGTACGGGGATAGGTGGTACACTTTTTCTCGTACAGGCTTTGGGCCAGCGAGAGCGTCTTTTCCGCCGTATATCCGTATCGCTTGTTGGCTTCTTTCTGAAGGGCAGTCAGATCGTAGAGCAAAGGTGGTGGCACAGGATTCGTTTGTACGGAAACGGACGAAACGATGAGTGCTTCGCGCGGATCCAGATCCTCCATCGCCCTGTCCGCTACTTTGCGGCTTTCGTATGTCGTTTCTCCGATGGCCCTGACGGAGAGGCCGGTGGGCAGCGCATGAATTTTCCAAAACGGTACGGACCGGAAATCCCGGTGCTCGATATAGCGGCGGCAAATCATCGACAGATTCGGTGTCTGTACTCTTCCCAGGGAGTAAGCGCCTCCGCGGGCGATGGAGAGGGCGCGGCTGGCATTGATACCGACAAGCCAGTCGGCTTCACTGCGAGCCTTGCCCGAGAGATATAGGCGGTCGTACTGCCGGCCGTCAGCCGGACGGGACAGTCCCTCACGGATAGCCTTATCGGTGAGGGAGCTGATCCACAGGCGGTCGAAAGGTTTGCGGCAATCCAAATAAGCATAGATCAGGCGGAAGATCAACTCGCCTTCGCGTCCGGCGTCGGTGGCGACGATGATGCGATCGCTCCGGTCGAAACACTTGCGGATGATACCGAGCTGTTTCAAGGCGGACGGGTCATCCGTATAGATCGTTCCTTTGCGGATCTGTCGGACGACTAAGCGGAAAGGATCGGGGATAATGGGCAGTTGCTCGCGGCTGTACGTCGGGAAGCCGTATGCTTCGGGCATCGCAAGGGTAACGAGGTGTCCGAAGGCCCAGGTAACCACATGGCCGTTTCCGGAGAAACAGCCCTCTTCTTTGTGCGTTGCACCGACGATACGGGCTATATCGCGGGCGACCGAGGGTTTCTCGGCAATGATACATTTCATGGGATACGATGGTTAAGGTTGAGATAAAATAATCGGCCGAACGGTGGCGTCCCATTCGTCCGGCGGTTCATGAGAGCGGAGAAAAGGGCTATATCCTGCGCCCTCTTTTGCGAGGCTGCTTCTGCTCCTCGCTCTCCTGTTTTGCCCGTTGTTTTTCGGCAGGGTGCACCTGACCGCTTTTGAGGGGTTCCTTGACGTGCCCGGTAGCTTCGTTCGTCTTACCTTCATTGTTGACGGCTACCTGTGTCTTGTGCCCTTCGGCCACGGCTTCGACCTGTTCCTGCTTTTTGTCCGGATTATAGCGATAAAAACGGGGACGCTGCTCCTCCTTGTCGTAACGGACATAAGCACTGAAGATTTCGCCTTCCTTATCCACCATATTTCTCAGATACAGGGTGCGTCCTTCCGAAAGGGCTTTCTGCTGTTTCTCGGTCAGCTGATACTTGCAGAGGGTCGCCGGCACGCCATACGGAGAATCCGTCTGCGGCTTTTGAGAGAGTTGCCTGCGTTCTTTGAAGGAAAGATTGTCGTTGAAGATAAACTCGATGCCTCTTTTCTCGGCATTGACCTGAAGCGTGGCATCGAACGGTTTGCCGCCACGCGAGAGCATACCTTCTACTTTCACGGGCTTACCTTCGGTCAGGTCTCGATGCTGCTGTTCCGTCAGCAAGACGCTTTTAATCTCTTGCGGGATGATCACGCGGTCGGCACGAAGGGCGACCAGCTCATTGGTCAACGGGTCGATTGAGACGTAGCCTTTGAAGGGTTCGCCGTTTTTGGGGGTCAGCTCCACCTGTTTCCCCAAATTGCCCGAATGCAGCAGCGTCGCTTTTTCGTCCTCGCTGAAACGATAGCCCATATAGGGAAAATCGAGCTGCGGCTCTTTGCGGATGCTGTGGATGGCCAGCCCCAGGCTGCCGTCTTCGCTTTGACGCAGGGCGATGCGTGCTTCGGTATAGATGGAGGTTTCTCCGAAAGGAACGGAGATTCCGACCAGACCCGTTTTCTGCCAGTTGAGCAATTTGTTCAGGTCGCCGGACTGTTCGAGCCGGTCACGACTCAATCCGAGACGTTCCAACTCTTTCCAGTCGACTTTGGACTCGTCGATGGCGGGTACTTTCTGTGCCGGAGCAAACTCGTCGAGATTCATCCGGATACTTTCCAGCATAGCCTTGTTCTGAGGTTCCTCACGTCCGGCAAGCATGTCTCTCAGTTCGGCTACCGACTCGACGGCACGGTCGGAAACCAGACGGTATACTCCGAAATGGGTCGGGTCTTTGAACTGCTTGACTAAATTCGACAGGAAGTTTTTGAGTACGCTGTCGTTCTTCTTGAATTTCATGAAAGCCGTTTGATTGGCTTCCGTCGGTTCGACGGTCTTGACCCGGCCGGCTTCATCCATGGAGGAGACGACGGACAGGTGTCCCGCTTCGGTGGGGGATTGAACCCTGCTACGATCCTCCAGAACGAGTACGTAGCTGTCTGCATTATTTTCCATATACTACTGCGATTATAAGGTTATCGCAGCAAAGATACGTGAGGCAAACAGGAATGATACCGATAGGTTTCTTAGCGTTCCTTAGAATGGATTAGAATGGAAATATCTTCAAAAATACATTGCTCACATATATCTAGCAAGTATTTTTCTGTTGAAAAGAAAATCTTAGAAATAGAAAAATAGTAATGAAACAATCTTCTAACTATACTTTTTACAAGCGAAAGAGACAGGAAAGAAGAAATTCTCGGCTTCTTAATGGTAATTGATAGGATTGATAATTTAACCCAATTACACTTGTAATAATATAATTGTCATTATTAAAGATATTATTTAATTTCCCTAAAAACTCAACTCGTTTGGTCGGCTTGTACTGAATTTCAATGTCTACAAAATTAGAATGTTTATATTTAGATTTACCGATTTCATTAATTGTATTTTGATAGTAAGTATTTATATTGATTTTCGGCGTTACAAGAAAGAAAAATTTCAACTCATTATGTAAATTTGAAATGGCGTTGACCTGTTTGAATTTATTGTCCTGCCACATTATATTTCCCGTAAAGGTATATATCAGTTTCGCCCATCGGAGTTTTTGGAAGACAGAATTGGCAGAAATTGACAATATATGTGATGTGTTATTAAAAGGGGTTCCAGATTGTGATGCAAGATAATTCGTTCGCGTGTAGTCAATGCCTGTTTTGATGGATAGGCCTAGATGAGTAAATGTTTTATCAACGGATCCTCCAACGTAGATCAGATTCCTATGGTTCATGCTGTCTACGGGAGTTATGATAGTCTCCTTCTCTTTATAGTTATAATCTCTATAATAACTATTTTTTGTATATGAATGGCTTAGTGTCAGATTCGCGAATACCATTCTTACCAAATCACTGTATATCAAAGATAAAGAGTTTTGAAGACGTTTTTTTCTGTATATTTTATTCAAACTGTGATATATAATCCGATAATCTTTATATAGGGGAGATTCGGAATAATAAACATCGACATCGTTATTCATAGAATAAAATGTTGAAAACTTGAATGCTAGGTGTTCATTAAAATCATGTTTCATCCTTAAAGATGGAGAAAATGAGAAGTAGTTTGAACCATCGTGATAATTTGCTTCTTGAAAATCCAAATGGGCTGAGTTCCATGTTACAGGTAGAGAGAAAGAAATATGCCCTTTAGAATATACAGAGTAAATTATTGGCAAGATGCCAATATTTATTTCTTTTGTTTCTGCCCTTTTTTCAAGAGAGGAATTACCATTTTTATAATCATTTCTGTTGAAGTCTGCCAAAAATCCTAAGTCAAAATTGTTTCCTAAAAAAGGAATAGTTGTCGACAAACGGTTCTTTACAGTAAAAATACCAGTTTTATACGTTTCGTCAAGGGAATACATTAATCCGGCAGAGTGGAGTAATTCTTCTCTTTTGTAATACCTGACGTACGATTTCAGATTGAACAAAGAATTTCCAAAAAGGAAAGTTGAGGAAAGCCTGTTTTGAAAATATTGAGGTCTTATTTTCACTTCTTGTTCTAAAGCCTGGGTATTTGATATGACACCTCTATGCTGATTAAATCTGGAAAAACTTCCTCGAAACTCATTGGAAAAAAAAGTATTGTCTGAATTTAACTCATATTTTAAGATAGGTGTATATGTTTGAAAGGCATTTTTTATTGTGTTTTTTTCATATAGATTTACAGGAGATACTCCACCATACTGAATCTCTAAATCATTGCCTTCACGGATACGATCTATATACCCCAATACGTTCACTCTGAAGCTTGAATTTTCTCCAGTCTTGACCAGGTCATTCATTCCCCAGGAATATGCCTTGTTATTCAGAAAACGTTCTTTTTCCAATGGAGGTGAAGAAGCCCCTACATTCAAAAAACCAGAAGGAATACCTTCGTACATGTCTGCATTCGATAAATCAAGATGTTCTTCTGTTTCTTGAGAGAGATCCACCCCATGGTTATTCATTTTTCCAGTTATCATCAATTGGTTGCTTGCACCAATCTGAGCTAAAAAAATCCTATTCTCCCAAATAGTCGGTTGGACACCTATTCCTCCAGATAACTCACCAAAAGGACGTATACGATATCCTTTCTTTAATTTAATGTTAATTGCTGCTCTCTCTTCAAAAACTCGATCTTTCAATACTTTTACATTCTGATTATTTTCCATCAGATGAATTTGGGATACGGCTTCTGCCGGAAGGTTTTGCGTGGCTTGGTTGTATCTATTACCCAACAAATCCTGTCCTTCAATATAAAACTTACTGATGGCACGTCCCTGATAGCTGATACTTCCATTTTCACCCACTGTTACCCCCGGCAGTTTCTTGAGGATATCTTCTATATATTTATCCTGCTGTCCTATAAAGGAAGAAACATTATAAACAAGCGTATCACTCTTGCGACTAATGGGCGGTGCTTTGACAATGATTTCCTTTAACTCCTGGTTCTTTGGCTTTAAGAAGATTGTGTTCTTCTTTTGCAAACTCAATGAAGAAACAAGAAGTTTGCTTTTTTCGTAACCCAATAGCGAAAAAATAACATACGAGCTCTTTGTTTTTATATTCAAAATGACCTCACCTTTACCATTTGTCATTGAATAACTAAGAAGATTATCTGATTTATCAAAGATCTGACATACAACATCAGAAATAGGGTCGTGATTATCTTGATCCAAAATGGTAACACGCATATTCATTTCATTCTCTTGTGAATATATAAATGCACTAGAGATAAGAAATAAGAAGAGAGTGTATATTATTCTATTCATGAGCAAACAATCAGTCAAAGAAGATGCTATCCAATTGAGACTTTATTCTCGTTCTATTGGATTGTAAGGTAACGGTTGTACTGTCGCTTGTGTTTCTTTAGGAATATTTATATCTTTTCCACTATTCAAAAGAGCTTTAACTGGGTCAGCACAAAAGTTTTTATGAATCTTCTGGGCATCCTCTCGAGTTGTCTTTATAACTTTACGAGTCCATAAATAGATCGGGTCATAATATTTAATCTTTTCTAAGCCATTGAGGGTGAATATATAATGCTTTTCTACATCATACAGACAGAAAATGAGTCCAGGCAAACCTCCAAATTTATATGGACCAAAAGGCATTTCAACATCTTGTGAATACCATGCTATATATTTTCTTCCTCGAAAAGTCGCCTTTGCTTTTTTACATTTATAACCTGATATAATCGTATCTCCTTTGAGCATTTCCCATTGAATTTTTGGAGTAGCTTCTTCATATTGATATATTTCAGAAAGAACGATATTCTGCTGTGTAATACATTTTCTTTCAACTCTATTCTGTATGACAGATGGCCTAAATTTTATCTGCCTCCCTATATTTGTTAGCATTGGCATAAGTTGAACGACAGGCAATTTCTTTTTGACAGATACATCGTTGACGGAATCCATTCTATATTTGAAATAATCCATAAACCGATTATATTTATTCCCTATTTGAAGCAGGGTCAATGACCTTACTCTGGATTTGGCATCTTGGGGATCTTTTTGATGATCATAAGAATAAAAAATTCTATAAGTTGTACGATCCAAAATTTTTTTTGCGATGGTGTCAGATTTCATCGCTTTATCTGACCTTATCTGGATGTTTTGTCCTTCTAATTTATTGGAAACCAAAACTGTCAGCAGGAAAGCAAAAAACAAAAAAGAATTACTTTTTTTCATCAGAAATATTTTTTTAATCACAAAGATACGACGAAAAACTTTAATATAGACTTATAAGCCTTATGGTAATAATTGAATCATAGTGGGGGCTATAGTAGCCCCCACACAATTTTACGGACAAAGAACAGAGTCTATCAACAAGACATCGTGAATAAGGTCATCTACGTTGTCATAGTTCTCTGATTCAACATAAATGATTTTTCCACAAGAAGTGGTGACTTGGATTGGGTGCGCCATAGCTGCACCAACTGACATCAGCAAAATGGCTGAAAGAGCTACAATTTTACGTTTCATAATTAATTGTTTTTTTGAATTATAGAGGTGGAATATCCATCTCCTTTTTTTCAAATATCTTTTTGCTCATATAAACCGAATCAATAATCACAAAGATTTTAATTATATCCATCCCATTCTTGGGGTTCTGATTTTTCTGGGTCACAAAGTGGACTATCTATATGTATAACATCTGTGAGAAATTCCTATGCATTGTCATAATTATCCGAATCAAGCCATACAATTTCTCCGCAAGTGGTAGTAACTTGAATGGGATGTGCCTGAGCGAAAGTAAGCGACATTAGCAATTACAACCAAGAGAGGAATAATTTTTTTGATTCATACTTTTTCGACGTTTTAAGAGGTTTGTAAAGAGATAACACTCATCGTTTGTCTCAAACATATATGTTTTTTTGTAAACTAAAACAGAAAAAACATATTTTATGTGCATTTAACAAAAAATGGGCATTTATCGCATGCTAAACTGAGACTCTTGCAAATGCAAAAACTTTCATTTTTACATTTTCTTGATTCAAATATTTTTAGTATCTTCACTTTGTGAAACAACCATCATCCACTCCGAATTCTGCCGACGTGTTCCTTGGTCGGCGTAAAGTCAAGCAAACATTCTTTTCTCAAATAGATACGATCATAGATTGGCCGCCTATTCGCGGCCTCATAGAGGCAGCCTACACCAAAGGTTGTAAAACGCAGGTCGGCCGAGCTATGGCAATATGGAGTTGTTCAAGATAGAACTTCTTCGTACTTGGTATGGCTTGAGTGATGGCGAGGTGGAAGATTAAGTCAATGACTGTCTTTCCTTCAGTCGCTTTGTGGAATTGGGTATGGAAGATGTAGCTCCGGACAGTACTACGGTCTGCCGCTTCCGCAACATCCTTGTTGAGGCAGAACTGTATGATAGGGTTCTAGGTGAAATCAACCGTCAGTTGGAAGAGAAGAGGGGGGATCATCAAGTGGGTTGCCATCGTCGATGCGAGTATCACGAACATGCCCCCTCACCCCGTGGTCGCAAGACTTATGGAGTTGTAGAGGACAGGGATGAAAACACGAACAAGGAAGTCTCGGAAAAGGGGATGATAAAGGAAGTTGTCAAGCCCAACGTAGATTCAGAAACTTCGTTGGATTAAGAAGATGGGCAAGTTGCACTTCGGTTACAAACGTCATACGGTAACGAATGAGAACAGACTTGTTTGGGCCAAAGAGACAACACCGGTCAATACAAGCGACATCAAACATCTTGAGACCCCATTATAGAAAGCCCATCTTCTACGGCAGACCCCAGTATATGCAGACAAAGGATACGACTCTTCCGAAAACCGAGATAAAGTGGAACGTACTTTCGGCTCCATACACTGGTCGTTTTTGGGCGGAGTGGCACAATATGTTGGATTGGCTGGTCTCGATTTTAATATGCAACTAACTTTTTTTTCTCAGAACTTTCAATTCAGGGTCATTCTCAATCCGTTTAATTTCTACATCGACCAGTGCGAGAATCTCCTGCTTTATCTGCTTGTAGTTGGCATCAATGGATGCTTTGAGGCTGTCCTGTCCCGACTCGTCCGTAAACGCTGCAATCACAGGGATCGGTTTATAGCTTTTTGTTTCTGCGGAAATCTTCGCACTGTCCACGACAATCTCCGCGTGGAAAATCTTCTGTTCGATGCGTTCATCGAAGTTGTCCGAAACGGCACCGACAAACATTCCTTGCGTCAGGTTGCTGATTTTGCTGGCCGGGATAAGGCTGTCCATTTGCGTACTGATGGAAGTGGATTTGTCGTTTCGGTTAATCGTCATCGATTGGCGTTGCTGCAAGACTTTCCCGAAGCGCTCCGATAACGTCTTGGCCGTTTCACCTACGACCTGACCGCTGAAAACATTTCCCACCGTGTTCTGAATCACCTTGCTCTCCTTGTCTCCGTAATCGCGGGTAAGCTGACTGAAATCCTGAAAGCCCAGACAGACTGCCACTTTATTGGAACGAGCCGTAGCAATCAGGTTATCCAGCCCTCGGAAGTAGATGGTGGGCAACTCGTCGATAATCACCGAGCTTTTGAGCTGCTTCTTTTTATTGATCAGTTTCACGATCCGGCTGTTATAGAGTCCGAGTGCCGCCGAATAGATATTTTGTCGGTCGGGATTGTTGCCCACGACCAGGATTTTCGGTTCTTTCGGGTTGTTGATGTCGAGCGAGAAGTCATCGCCCGTCATTACCCAGTAAAGTGCCGGAGAAATCATCCTCGAAAGCGGAATCTTGGCCGAAGCGATCTGTCCCTGAAGTTGATCCTGTGCGCCGCCTTCCCATGCGTCCATAAAGGGTGAAAGATAGTTGGCCAGCTCATCGTAAGAAGTCAGAATCGGAAAGATCTGCGCATAAGGTCTGTTCAGAAATTCGATGGCATGCGGAAAGGTGCAATACCTGCCGTTCTCATATATCTTCAGGAACCAGATAATAGCCGCCAACAGGATGATCGGCGACTCCACAAAGAAATCCCCCTGCTTCTGAATCCACGTGCGGTTCAGATTCAGCATGATCGTATACGCCGATTCGTAAGCATCCGATATATCGGACATAAAATCCGGATTGATCGGATTGCAACGATGCGATCTTCTGGGATCATCAAAGCTGATTACGTAAAACTTCGGCTGCACTTCATACGCCTTCCGATGTCTGAGCAGATGGTTGTAAGCGATCTCGGAAAGGTCGGGGAATTTATAGTCATAGATATACATGGCAAATCCCTTCTCGATTTGCTGCTTGATGTAGTTATTTACGATCGCGTAGGATTTTCCCGACCCCGGCGTACCGAGCACCATGCTCGCGCGGAAAGGATTCACGACATTGATCCAACCGTCGCGCCACTTTTTCCGGTAATAAAAACGAGTCGGGAGATTCACCGAATACTCGTTCGTCATCAGGCGGGTTTCCTGCATGAAACTTTCATTTTCCACATTGAATACATCGTCCATCAGGTTGTGCTTCAACAGGCGACTGATCCAGGAGCCGGCCATCAGCAGACAGATAAATCCCGCGCTCAGGGTAAGGAGGTAGCAGACAGCCCGAAGGTCTATGCCGACCGGCAGGCTCAGTATCCATCCGTTCAGCAGATAGAGAGCTGCTCCGGCACTCAATACCACCCCGATCCTGCGCCGGGTGATCCGTTCTTCCTTGACACCTTTCGTTCC
Source organism: Prevotella heparinolytica (assembly GCF_002998535.1). NCBI lineage: Bacteria > Pseudomonadati > Bacteroidota > Bacteroidia > Bacteroidales > Prevotellaceae > Prevotella > Prevotella heparinolytica. The sequence continues at coordinate 3,174,122 of NZ_CP027234.1, forward strand.
CAGACAGGAAAGTCCGAGGAATACCACAGCAAAGAGCTTTGTCCAAAGGATGGAAGAAAAAAGCCCCGTCGTTCGATGAAAGTTCATCAGGATGGTATCTGCAACGCTTATGGTAATCTTCCATTCGTGTAAAGCCTCGTAACAAAACCAGTAGCCGTTGATTACCGTAAAGAGGATGGCGATGGCGCGCATAAAGTCCATCGTCTTGGCCAGTCCTCTCAAATCATCTTCATTCTGCATCTTATGTTCTTCTTTTTCCGGTTATATCCTGTTTATGCCGCCTGTTTCTCAACTTTCGCTGGAAAGCCAGCTCCTTATAATCGATCCCGTGAACGACGATTCCCAACTCATCCGTTCCGACCGGCTCATCGTAACAATCATCACCGGTTTCAGCCTCCGGCAACATCTCCGGAGCAGAACGCACTGTGGGAAGCTCCCGAATCTCCTGCCGGCTGTAATCGAGGAAGGGATTCTCACCCCCGAGAAAGTAATCGTTAAAGACATGGGCCGAATAGCCCTTCCCCAAGCGCGAGCCATTGGCAGCGATACCGGCTTCGTCCGAGATAAACGTGATGCCGTAAATACGTCCCTGCTCGTTTTGGCGGATATGCACGTCGATGCCTCGTTTTTTCATCTCCTCCGAAAACCGCTTTTTATCGGGGGATGACTGCATGACCTCGACGATGGCATTGCGAAGCATCGGCGCCTTCTCTTTTATAAGCGCTTTGGATTTCTCAAAATGACGCGCAACGGCGGCATAGCCTGCTCCTCTCCCTGTTTTACCGGCATGTAAGGGTATCATCCGTTTCTCTCCCGCATCATCCGTGATGGCGTATACCAACCCGTCGTACCGCTTCCCTTTGTACTCCTTGCGAACTTCCTCCGCAACGATGTGGTATCGGGCCAACAGCAGATTCATTTCACCCAACGACCGGAAAGCGTACCGTTTCAGCACCGCCCGAACCACAGCGGCAATCTGCCGACGCACATCGCCCTGCTTTACATCCGCCGTTTTCAACACGTTCTCCGCATGTGTCTCGTGCCGGCTTCTCCGGTTTCCGCTCGGTATCAAGCCGTATTTCCGCTCCAGCTCATCGGTGATCCGTTTGCTGCGTCTTGCTTCGAACTTGTAAGGCAGCTTCTTCCCGTAGCTGTCCACACGCAGGGAGACGATATGGATATGCTCGCGCGCGATGTCGTTGTGCTTGAATACGATGTAAGGCTGTTTGCCGTATCCCATCTTTTCCATGTATTCCCGGGCGATGTCCTGTAACTGCTCCGTTGTCAGCCTGTCGTCCGGATGCGGATTGAGGGAACAGTGAAACACCGTCTTTTTCGTGCGGATACCCGACGGGATGCGCATCTCCATATCGGTCAATGCTCGTTCAAAGTTCGTTTCTCCGTTTGCATCCACGCTCATCGAGGAGGTCAGAATGACGGAGGCGTTTCCCGCCGTTACTTTGGAAAAGTTATATCCCAACACTTTTCCCATGCTTTTCGGAGCGGTTATCTCGGCAACCATCGTTCTTCGAACGCTACTGTGAGCCGGTTCGTTTCTTCCAGAAGTGCATGGAGTTCTCCGGTGTATTGCTCCAGCTTTTGCAGCAAAACGGCCGCCGTTTTGACGGAATGGTACGTGTTAATGGAGCGGACAGCCTGATTGTAGAGCACGCCAACCTTGCGGATTTGGGCATGGATATGGGTCAGCCGGGTGTAATAATCGGCGGCCGATTTGTCATGGGTAATCACACGGAACGGAGTCAGAAAAAGCCTCCGCCGGATAAATTCGGATTTGTTTCCGATACCGGATTTCTCGTATAGATCGAGAAAACGGCTGTTGTCCTTTTCATTGAGTCTGACATAGTAGCGATAGGACGGACTGCCACCATGCCTGTTTTCATTTCTCATAGTATTCGTCAGGTTAAGGTTAATAAATCAGTCTTTGCTTACGACTTCGGAGTAAGCTTCTTTCTCCGCACCGGGGCAAGGCACCTTTGTCGGCTTCGCAGCGCGTTGTCGGACAAAGGTACACCTTGCCATGATCAACCGTTCAAAAGCGATAGCGACGGTCGACCGTCGCTCTTTCCGGACAATCTTCATTTTCTGCCGGCCGGTCGGGGACGATTGCTTTTCCGGCGCAAAGTTACGGCCTGCCGCCGTGTCGGGAAAGCCTTTGTTTTCCATCAAAAGGAATGCAAAGGAATCCGGGGGAACCGGGTCGTAAAAAAGTGCCTGTTCAGCTGTTAATTTGCAAAGCAGGCAAGCCGGTTACCGGATAGGCAGGCAACATGATTGCAGCTTGCCTGCCGGGTACGTTTACAGGATAACAGAATAATGCAATAACATAATAACACAATGACACAAGAATAGGATAAGATACGAACACACGGGTATGTGCATTCATGGATTGATCAATGTACCGATGTGTCCATCACCTGACCGGTCGATTCATGTATCCGTTTATCGGCAGACAGACTGACGCAACCATGCAATCATATGATCATAACATTACAAATCCTTTTATTATACAACAGATGCAAAAACAAAAGACACTCTCCGAACGGCCGGTACATATCGGCTTCGGATCGCTCAAAGGCGGCGTAGGGAAAAGCAGTATTGCGGAGATTTTGGCCAGTTACCTCTATTACAGGGAAGGCGTGAATCTCTTCGTCGTCGACTGCGATTTTTCGCAGTACAGTTTCGCCAATCTCCGGGAACGCGACAAAGAAACCGTGCAGAACGGCCGGCCGGCTTTGCTCTCACGGATGAAGAAACATTTCGAGGCTTTCGGCAAGCCCGCTTACCGGATTCTCAAAAGCACCTCCGGACAGGCCATGCAGGATGTGCAGGCTTTTATGGAAGCGCGTTCGGAAGAAACGTTCGACCTCGTTTTCTTCGACTTGCCCGGACGGGCGGATGATCCCGATTTGGTCAGTCTGACGGTCGATATGGATTACCTCATTTCTCCGATAGAGCCCGACCGGCAGTCGCTGGTCGCTTGCATGTCCTACGCGCTGGCTGTGCACGATCTGGGCGTATCGATCACATCGGGCAACATCAAGCAGATCTACATGCTCTGGAACAAGATCGACCGGCGTGTCCATCCGGCCGTCATCGAGTTTTACGACCGGGAGATCGAAAAAGAAGGACTGGGACTGTTCGATACCCGCCTGCCACGCTCATCCCGTTTCAAGAAAGAAATCACGACCGACAACCGGGAGGTTTTCCGCTCCACCTACCTGCCACCGGACAAAAGCCTGCTCGAAGGAAGCGGCATAGCTGCGCTGGCCGGAGAAATCATCGAAAAATGCCTGCTAAAACCGAAACGCCATGCCCACGATTGAAGAACAGCGCCAAAAGCTGATCGCCGAACAGATACAAAAGATGGCCGGTACCGATGCTCCGCAGGTCCTTCCCCGCTCTGATGAGAAGAACGGGAAAAATTCATCTCCCGCGGACGATCCCGTCTCCCGTCAGGAGATCACGATGGACGAATACCGAAGCCTGTTTCTCTCTTCCCGTACCGTCGAGAACCGGATGACCTTCTCTTGCGACCGGGAGCTGCTCGAATGCCTGCGCCATATCCTGAACGACCTGAGAGCCAAAACGACCCTCTCGGCCTATATCGGAAATATCCTCTCCGAACATATCGAACGGCACAGGGAGTTGCTAAGCAAAGCCATCGAAAAGAACAGACGGAAAACCCTTATCCCGTAACGTTATGAAAATTCTTTTACTGACCTCCTGGTTTCTGGTACTGCTACTGCTGTACCTACGCTTCCAAAGCAAATGGAACATCCGGCGCAGCATGCGCGAAGCGGAGAAAAAGAAGGAATCCGACACCGGTAATTATTCTTCGGACGATGACGATATTCTGGGAAAAACCCGAACGGAATTTCCATCCCGGGGAATGCGGGGGAACGCGAAGGAACCGGATCAAAATCGCAAGGAAAAAGGCGATAGCTTTGCTGTCGGAAAATCATCCGATCCACCCGAAAAGGAGGGAGTCCGGGCAGCAGAAAACGAGGACAGCGAGTTCTATCCTTCCCTGCCGGAAAATGAAACGGATGAGATGCTGGAGGAGCAGGAAGCTCTTTCGCTACTGCTGGATCGGGAGATAGAAGTCTCCACAGACAGCCTTACGGTGAAAGAGCTTCAAAGACTCCGGACGGCTGCCGAGGAGCCGGAGCAGCTTACGGAAACGGACAAAGCACTTGTACGGGAAACGGCCGGCAAGCTGCGTGGAACGGAATTTCTGGAAAAGCTCCGGGCACACGAACGGTTGCAGCGGGAACGCGGACGGGAGTTGCTGGGATTGCTCAGCCCTCCTCCCGAGGAGATGGTGGAAAAAGGCCGTAAAGCGAAAAAAACGGATTCCGCCGCTCCGACAGCAACCGGAGCACAGGACTGGATGGCTTACCTGTAAAGAACAAGGAGTGTCTTTTCGTCCGCCGAGAAAACGAAGCCTTATATCCGAACGGTGAAAACCGGAGGCGGGGAAACCCGAAAAGACGACCGAACCTTAACCTTACTATCTGATACCGAAGGGTTCCCCGTCCTCCTTTTTCCATGGCGGATACAAATGTATTGAATTATAAACCTGAAATCCAATCGTATGAAAACACGAAAAACGATGTGTATCGCCCTGCTGCTTACGACGCTCGCAACCGGAGCTTTTGCTCAGGGCAACGGCATGGCCGGAATCAACGAAGCCACCAAGATGGTAACCTCCTATTTCGACCCGGCCACGAAACTGATCTACGCCATCGGAGCCGTAGTCGGCCTGATCGGGGGAGTCAAAGTCTACCAGAAATTTTCTTCGGGAGACCCCGATACCAGCAAGACCGCGGCTTCGTGGTTCGGCGCCTGCATCTTTCTGATTGTGGCGGCCACGATTTTAAGAAGCTTTTTCCTGTAAGCCATGTGGGAGATTAACAAGGGAATCGGCCGGACGGTCGAGTTCAAAGGGCTTAAATCCCAATATCTGTTCATTTTCGCAGGCGGGCTGCTGGCGACGTTTATCCTTGTCGTCATCTGCTACATGTGCGGCATGAACCAGTATCTCTGTCTGGGCATGGGCGTATCGGGTGCCACCCTCGTGGTGTGGCAAACGTTCGCGATGAACCGCAAGTACGGAGAACACGGGCTGATGAAACGGGGAGCCGCTCGCCGGCATCCCCGTTACCTGCTCTCTCGCCGTCCTGTCCGCCGTATTCTTTCCGTCCGGGCTGTAACGACAAACGAACCGACGCCATGAGAAATATCCGTAAGAAATGCGAACTGGAAGAGAAGTTCCCGCTGCTGGCCATCGAAAACGGCTGCATCGTATCGAAAGACGCCGACATCACCGTGGCTTTCTCTCTTGAACTGCCCGAACTCTTTACCGTGACCTCGCCCGAATACGCAGCGATGCATGCCGCCTGGCATAAGGCGGTGAAGGTCTTACCCGTTTACAGCATCCTGCACAAGCAGGACTGGTTTATTCGGGAAAGCTACCGTCCGGAGTTGGAAAAGGACGATCTCTCGTTCCTCGACCGCTCTTACGAACGGCATTTCAACGAACGTCCCTTCCTGCACCATTCCGTCTACCTCTGTCTGACGAAAACGACGAAACAGCGCATGGCGCAACGAAGCGATTTCTCGACGCTCTGTCGCGGAACCCTTCTGCCGAAGGAAGTCCGGGAGCGGGAGGCCGTCCTGAAATTTCTGGAGGCCGTCGATCAGTTCGAACGGATCATCAACGATTCGGGCTGTATGCGGCTCAGACGTCTTCCGGCGGATGAGATCGCAGGCACGGACGACAAGCGTGGCTTGCTCGACCGTTACCTCTCGTTACGCGACGATGCGGCAGGCACGCTCGAAGACCTCCGGCTCGGCGCCGATGAAGTGCGGATCGGAGATCAAATCCTCTGCCTGCACACCTTGTCCGATACGGACGATCTGCCTGCCGCCGTCGCAACGGACGGCCGTTACGAACGGCTCTCCACCGATCGCAGCGACTGCCGGCTAAGTTTTGCCGCTCCCGTCGGGCTGATGCTCCCGTGTAACCATATCTATAACCAGTACCTCTTTATCGACGACAGCGAAGAGAATCTCAAACGCTTCGAGAAACAGGCGCGAAACATGCTTTCACTTGCACGCTTCTCCCGCTCCAATCAGATCAATCGCGAGTGGATCGAGGAATACCTGAACGTTGCGCACTCCCAGGGACTCGCTTCCATCCGTGCGCATTTCAATGTGCTGGCATGGAGCGACGACCGGGAAGAACTCCGGCAGATCAAAAACGATGTAGGCTCGGCGCTGGCCTTGATGGAGTGCCGTCCCCATCACAATACGACGGACACGGCCACGCTCTATTGGGCAGGCATGCCCGGCAATGCGGGCGATTTTCCCTCCGAAGAAACATTCTACACCTTTATCGAGCCGGCTCTCTGCTTCTTTACGGCCGAGACGAACTACCGCAGCTCGCTTTCACCCTTCGGCATCAAACTGTCCGACCGCCTGACGGGCAAACCGCTCCATCTCGATATTTCGGACTTGCCGATGAAACGCGGGATTATCACGAACCGCAACAAATTTGTCCTGGGACCGTCCGGTTCGGGAAAATCGTTTTTCATGAACCATCTCGTACGGCAGTATTACGAACAGGGAACGCATGTGTTGCTGGTCGATACGGGCAACTCTTATCAGGGACTTTGTTCGCTCATCCACCGGAAAACGAAAGGTGAAGACGGCATCTATTTTACCTATACGGAAGAGGAGCCGATTTCGTTCAATCCTTTTTATACCGATGACGGGGTGTTCGACGTCGAAAAGAAAGACAGTATCAAAACGCTGCTTTTGACGCTCTGGAAAAGTGAAGAGGAAAAAATATCGAAAACCGAATCGGGCGAGCTCGGCAGCGCTGTCTCGGCCTATATCCGCCTGATCGGTTCGGACAAAGGGATAACACCGAACTTCAATACGTTTTACGAATTCATGCGCGACACTTACCGGCCGGAACTGGAAAACCGCGAGATCAAAGTCAGCCGGGAAGATTTCAATATCGACAACTTTCTGACTACGCTCCGCCAGTACTACCGGGGCGGTCGTTTCGACTTCCTGCTCAATTCGGACAAAAACATCGACCTCCTGTCGAAGCGGTTTATCGTCTTCGAAATCGATGCCATCAAGGAAAACCGGGAACTTTTCCCCGTGGTAACCATCATCATCATGGAGGCTTTCATCAATAAAATGAGGCGACTCAAAGGCGTTCGCAAACAACTGATCGTCGAGGAAGCCTGGAAAGCGATCGCCTCGGCCAATATGGCCGACTACCTGAAGTATATGTACAAAACGGTGCGCAAGTATTTCGGGGAGGCAATCGTGGTGACGCAGGAGGTGGACGACATCATCTCTTCGCCGGTGGTAAAGGAGAGCATCATCAACAATTCGGATTGCAAGATTCTTCTCGACCAGCGCAAGTATGCCAACAAATTCGACCAGATACAGAACCTGCTCGGGCTGACCGATAAGGAGAAGTCGCAGATCCTGTCCATCAATATGGATAACGATCCGTCCAGACTTTACAAAGAGGTCTGGATCGGGCTGGGCGGCACGCAATCGGCTGTCTATGCCACCGAAGTTTCGGCCGAAGAGTATCTCTGCTATACAACGGAAGAGACGGAAAAAATGGAAGTGCTGAGGCTGGCTGAAAAATCGGGAGGTCATATCGAACAGGCCATCCGCCAACTGGCCGAAGCCAAACGAAACCGACGGAAAGACGTGAACCATACATAATAGAACGAACCAAAACCTGAAACATCATGAAGAACAAGATTTTAATTCTCGGCATGGTACTGGCGGTCTGCTGTGGCAGCGTACATGCCCAGTGGGTCGTGACCGATCCGACCAATTTTGCCGGCAACATCGCCAACACGGTCAAGGAGATCGCAACGGCCTCCAAGACGGTAAAAAACACCCTGAACAACTTCAAGGAAGTGGAGAAAGTCTATCATCAGGGGAAAAAATACTACGACGCGCTCAAGACGGTCAATAACCTGATCGGGGATGCCTACAAGGTAAAAGAAATCATTCTGATGGTAGGCGATATCACGGATATTTACGTCACGGGGTATCGCTCCATGCTCAAAGATCCGAACTACAGTCCGGAAGAACTTTCGGCTATGGCATCGGGCTATGCCAAACTGCTTGAAATGAGCGGTGAGTCGCTCAAGGAGCTGAAAACGCTTCTCAAAAACAATGCCCTGTCGATGAACGACAAGGAACGAATGGAGCTGATCAACCGGATTTATGACGAAGTTCGGGAGTACCGTGCCGTAACCTCTTATTTTACGCAGAAGAACATTTCCGTGAGTTTTGTCCGTGCTGCGGAAAAAGGGGAGCTGGAGCGTGTCAACTCCCTCTACGGTTCGGGTAGCAGCCGCTATTGGTAAGCTGTTTGTTTCACCGCTGAATTTATGTACAATGGATTTTGCCAACTTACACGAGCTGCTGCGCTCTACCTACGAAGAGATGATGCCCCTGTGCAGTGAAATGACCGGCATCGCCAAAGGCATTGCCGGGCTGGGTGCGCTTTTTTACATCGCCTTGCGCGTCTGGTCATCGCTCTCCCGCGCCGAACCGATCGATGTTTTCCCTTTGCTCCGTCCGTTCGTGCTCGGTTTCTGTATCATGTTCTTCCCGACCATTGTTTTGGGTACGATGAATGCCGTGCTCAGCCCCGTCGTACAGGGAACCGAGAAAATGGTGCACGTACAGCAGGACGACCTGCAGGCGTTGCAACTCAAAAGAGACCGGCTGGAAGAGGAAGCCTATAAACGGGACAAGTCGAGAGCCTATTTGGTGGATGACGAAGCGTGGAATAACAAGATCGAAGAGATGGGTTTTATCGGCCCGGAAGATGCGATTACCCTGGCCGGCATGTATGCCGAACGTACGGCGTTCAACGCCAAGCGCTGGTTTATAAAAAAGGTTTATCAGCTGTTGGAACTGCTCTTTCATGCCGTCAGTCTGGTCATCGACACGCTCCGCACATTCTTTCTGATCGTGCTGTCCATCCTGGGGCCGATCGTGTTCGGTATCGCCGTATGGGACGGACTCAGCGGATCGCTGACAGCCTGGTTCAGCCGCTACATCTCCGTCTATCTCTGGCTGCCGGTCAGCAGTATTCTGACAGCACTGCTCACGAAGATACAGATCCTGATGCTCAACAAGGAGATTGCCCAGTTACAGGACGTGAACTATATGCCCGATTCGGGAAACTGGTACTACATCGTCTTCTTCCTGATCGGCATTCTCGGTTTCTTCAGCGTACCGACTGTTTCGGGATGGATCATCGAAGCGGGCGGCGGTATCGGCAACTACGGCAAGAATGTCAATGAGCAGGCCAAACGGGCCGGAGGAAAGGCATTGACGGGAGGAAAGGCGCTGTCTGCCGCAGGCGGCGCAGTTGTCGGTAATGCTTTGGGACGTTTCAGGGAGCAATTTCGGAAAGGTTCCTCCGGAGGAAACACGTCCGAAAGCGGATCGAATCCCGGCGGTGGAAACATCAACGGAGCATTGACGAAACAACCTAAAACAACGAACAGCTAACACCCTACTTTATGGAATTCAAATCATTGAAAAATATCGAAACATCGTTCCGGCAGATCCGGCTTTATGCCATTGCCTTTGTCGTATTCTGCCTCATCATCACGGGCTATGCCGTTTTTTCATCCTATTCCTTTGCCGAAAAACAGCGGGAGAAAGTCTATGTGCTGGACAACGGAAAGTCGCTTATGCTCGCTCTCAGTCAGGATGCCAAAGCCAACCGTCCCGTGGAAGCCCGCGAGCACGTCAGGCGTTTTCACGAACTCTTCTTTACGATTGCGCCGGATAAGGCGGCCATCGAAGGGAATGTCAAACGCGCTTTGATGCTGGCCGACAAAACGGCCTACAATTACTACAAAGACCTGATGGAAAAAGGATATTACAGCCGGATGATCTCAGGCAATATCCACCAGCGTATCGAGCTCGACTCCGTCCGGTGCGATTTCGAGGCCTATCCTTATCGGGTCAGGACTTACGCCCGGCAGTTTATCGTCCGCCAGAGCAATATCACGGAGCGGTCGCTTATCACCGAATGCAGCCTGATCAATTCCGTTCGTTCGGACAACAATCCGCAGGGCTTCCTGTTGGAACGTTTTACCGTGCTGCAAAATCAGGACATTCAAACCGTGAAACGATGAAACGGCTCTATCTGAAAATACACCTCGGCCTAAAGCGGCAATGCGACCGTTTAAGCCCCCTGCAACGAAAAATCGCGGTATTCGGGCTGAGCCTGATTTACCTGTGCTGTTTGCTCGGCATGATCGTCCGGTTCTTTACTCCGTCCGATTACAGACCGGCGGAAGAAAAAAGATTCCGCGAGCTGATCGACAGTCCCGTTCGCACGGACAGCCTCCGGCCGGAGCGACTTCCGCAAAAACATTTCGCCAAAAATTACCTTAATACAATCGAATATGAACAATGAAAAACATCCGAAACATCCGCATCCCGTTTTTTCGGACCCCCCCGGAAAGGGAGCGGACAAAGAAGAGAAAGAAAAAAGAGAACAGTCCGAAAAGAAGAAAGAACAGATCAAAAAACTGCTTGTCTTCGCCGGATTGGGCATCCTCTTCCTGATTTCCTTATGGCTGATCTTCTCTCCTTCGGCCGAAGAGCGACAAAAGGAAGAGAGGACAGCAGGTCTTAACGAGACCGTTCCGCAAGCCACCGACGGGGAACTGCCCGACGATAAACTGAAAGGCTATGAACTGGGGCGCGATGAAGAAAAGGAATCCCACCGGCAGGAGACCCTCGGCAACCTCTACGACTATTTCGAGAAGAAAGACGAAACACGGGAGCAGGAAATCTCGGAAGAGGCCGCTTCGGACGGGCTTCATCCGATCGAGCGGTCGGTAAGCCGGTATGAAGAAACGTCGCAGATGGTACATTCATTCTACGAGCCACCGGCATACGACTATGAGAAAGAAGCCCTGCGGGAAGAGCTGGACATGATACGCTCCGAACTCGCAACTCTCAAGGAGGAAAAAGAGGAGGAGATCGATCATCTCGAACTGCTCGAAAAATCTTACCGGATGGCAGCCAAATACTTCCCGGCCTCCGGTGATGCAAATTTCCGGGATGCATACACCCGGAGTCAGGAACGCCCAGCCGATGCTCCCGCACCCAAGACAGCGGCGACAGCGGAACGGGCGGCTTTACCCGCTATGGAGCTTCTTCCGGAGAAGAAAGCAATCGTTTCGTCTCTGGATCAGCCCATGAGCGATTCGGCTTTTATCGCCGAGTACGGGCATAAGGAGCGAAACTTCGGGTTCCGGTCTGCCGACGTGCCGGCATCGTCCGTCACCCGTAATACGTTGCGAGTAGTCGTGGACAGGACAACCACCCTGCAGCATGGAGACTTCGTACAGCTCCGTCTGCTGGAGTCCGCTCGCCTGCACGACCTTTCCATTCCCCGTCATACCCGACTGATGGCACAGGCCCGAATCGACGGCAACCGGATGAAGCTTCATATCACGAGTATCGAATATGGCGGACGGATCGTTTCCGTTCAGCTCTCCGCCTTCGATACGGACGGGCAGGAAGGGGTTTTTATTCCCGGATCGGAAGAGGTCTCCGCACTGAAAGAAGTGGGAGCCAATATGGGAGGAACGGTCGGAACCTCGTTCACCTTTGCTTCTTCCGCCAAAGACCAGATCCTTTCCGAGGCGGCCCGCGGGGTGATGCAGGGAGCAAGTCAGCTCCTGCAAAAGAAACTCCGCACCGTAAAAGTGACGCTCAAAGGCGGGTACCGCCTCTTTTTAGTACAGACAAAGTAAAACAATCAATCTATCGACGATCATGAAAAAATGGATTTTATCGGCTGTCCTGCTCACGACTATCGGAGCGACAGCCCTTGCGCAGGATACAACTGCGACTTTACCGGCCGGTCATCCTCTTTCAAGCGGAGCGTTTTACCGGGGAATGAGTAAGGCGATTCCCGAAGGCCGGGTCGTATTGCCTTACGGACTGGAGGTGACTTTTGAAAAGACCGTTCACCTGATTTTTCCTTCCGCCATCCGCTATGTCGATCTGGGAAGCAATAACCTGATTGCCGGAAAAGCGGAAGATGCCGAAAACGTGCTGCGTGTGAAGGCTGCCGTACGGAATTTTGAAACGGAGACCAACCTGTCGGTCATTTGTGAAGACGGTTCATTTTACTCCTACAATGTGAAGTATGCCGAAGAGCCGGAGAAACTCAATGTGGAGATGAAAGACTTCTTGTGCCAACGAGAGCAGAGCGGAGCTTGCTCCGGCTATGCCGAGTGCAGCCAGGACAGGCGCGAAGCGCAGTTTTTGTATCCCGGAGAAGGACACTTGCCTTCGAACCGTGCCGACATCTACTTCAAGGAATTGGGCAACGAGTCGCCTGTACTTGTGAAGCTGATGATGCAAACCATCTACAAGCATAATAAGCGAACGGTTAAGCACATCGGTGCGCGGCATTTCGGCATGCAGTTTCTCCTTCGAGGACTGTATGCCCATAACGGGCTGCTTTTCTTCCACGTCGTTATCGGAAATCAGACGAATATGCCCTGCTCGGTGGACTTCATCACCTTCAAAGTGGTGGATAAAAAGGTGGCCAAACGCACAGCGATTCAGGAGCAGGTTTTGCAGCCGCTTCGCGCCTGCCATCAGGTGGCATGGGTCAGAGGCAAGACGTCCGAACGGACAGTCTTTGCGCTGGAGCAGTTCTCCCTGCCCGAAGACAAGCAGCTGGAAGTAACGCTTTACGAGCGTAACGGTGGACGAACCCTGACATTCTGCGTGCAGCAGGAAGACTTGTTGCGAGCCGAACGAATCGATAACCTGAAACTCCGATGGTGATGAAGAAGTGTCTGTTTTTACTCGTCTGTGTCGTCGTAATGGCCACTCCTTCGTACGCACAACGCCTGATTCCCGGACAAAAGGGGATGGAGATTACGGGCAGCCTGCCTGTTATCAACGGAGAGAAGCTCTTCCGAAAAGATCATTTCGGTGTCGGAATATCGTTTACCCGCTACCTCAAAAGTGAAAACTATACTTTTCTCGCCGCCGAATACGAGCAGCAGGATATGGCTTATCGAAGCTATCGTGTGCCGATGAAAGATGCCTTCCTGCAGGTCGGCTATATGCATCCCGTACTGTCGGATGGCGGGAAGAACCTCTTTGTCTGTGCGGGTATTTCCGCTTTAGGCGGTTACGAAGAACTTGACCGGGGGAGAACTTTTTTACCCGACGGCGCCCGCCTCTTGGATCGTTCGGGCTTCGTGTATGGCGGCGCCGTGCATCTGTCGATGGAGCTTTTTCTGACGGACGGTCTCTTGCTGCTCGTCAAAGCTCAGGGACGCTTGTGTTTCGGATCGGATGTGAATCTCTTTCGTCCCGCTCTCTCGGCGGGATTTCGTATAAACCTCTAAACCAATGAAACGATGAAAAGAAAATGGATCGATGCGCTGTGGGTGATGGGAGTATTGCTCATGGCCGGGTTTTGTTTATCTGCTTGTAATCGGGAGCTGGACGTGCAGACGGTTTTTCCGTTTGAAGTAAGCACGATGCCGGTTCCCAAACAAATCAAACAGGGAGAAACCGTGGAAGTGCGCTGTACCCTCGTTTCGGAAGGCGATTTTTCCGGAACGCGCTATACAATGCGGTTTTTTCAAACGGAGGGGAAAGGCGTTTTGCGGATCGGACGCGGGGTTGCTCTCAAACCCAATGACCGTTATCCGGTGGGTAAAGGAGACTTCCGCCTCTACTATACCTCGCAAAGCAAAGAGCGGCAGTCGCTCGAAATCGTCTTCGAGGACAATCATGGACAATCGCAAACGATCGTTCTGGATTTCAATCACAAAGAATCGGACGAGGATAAAGAGCGAGAAGCCGGTTACCGCACCTGACCGCTCCAATAATTCTTTTTTGTTCTTAATCAATCGAAGGCGCCCGTCCGAGAGGATAGGCGCTTTCATTCTGTTCAAAGAGTTCATAAATAAAACGACCTGCCCATTTGAGCATCGCAATGAGAGGCTTGGCAGGTTCTACACGATGCAAAGATAACGGGTTTCCGGGTAAATGGAATAATAGCCCTTGTCTATTCGTTGCCTCTGCCGAAACGCTTATCTACCTCTTCGCTGATGGCTCTGCGAAAGCTCAGAGGATCGGCGATGTAACGATAGGTATTGGTAGCACCTCCGGTAGTTACGACCACCGTTCCGAAGTTGAAAATTCGTCCCCAGAACGATTCTCCGAAAGCGATGGCTTCGGCTTTGTTCAGCTGCAATTCGACAACGCTGCGACGAATCAAGCCTAATTTGAAAATCACCCGTTTGTTGGTTACGACGTATTCGGCATAGCGCCGGCCAAGGTAGTTGTTGATAATCCCCCATAGGGCTATAGCGATCAGCACATAACCCGGAATCTTGATGTAGAGTGGTGAAAAGGATATCAACAGAAGTCCGAACAACAGGAATTTCATCGGATAAACAAAAACCCACCAATGCACTTGGGCTTTGTATGTAACAGTTTCACCCGTCAGCAATGTTTTGTCTATGTAGCTCATAACTAATTACAAGTTTACCGTATCAATGAACTTATAGCGTCCAAAGATACGGGTTCGGTACGTTTTTACCCAATGAATTGCAATGTTTTTTATCTATTCTCTTCTTTTCGTCGCAACGACCCGGGCGACCATCTGCCATGTTCCGTTTTCATTTTGTTGCTCTTTGCGCCAATGAAAAGCGGTGGCAGTCATATCGGAAAAAACATATCTCATTCTGCCGGTCGTGTTTTCGGTCAATACGATGTCATCCCCCGTTTTACGGGCTGTCAACCGGATGGCTTCGCCCGTACAACCGTAGAAAATATCCCATGCCGAAGTCTTCGGGTTGAAAATGCGGAGTGTGGTTCCGTATTCGGCATCCGGCTGTTTGTTTATCAACCTCTCGGAACGCGACGGGACGATGAACAAGTCCTGAATGGCAGTCCCGTCCAAAACCCAAGAGAATATCCATTCGCCTTTTACCCGTCTGGGTGTTGCGTCGTACAAACGGTCTGTCCATTCGATCTCCCATTCTCCCACCAAAGAACCGAAGAAATCGAGCTCTTCGGGGATTCGTTCACTTCTTTTTTCGCTGCAGAGAGCAGTGCTAAATTCTTTTATCAGATTCATTTCGATAATGATTTGGAGGCAATCGGAGTAGGTCAAGTATTCATTTATGCCCGATAACACAGATACGATTGCCCTGCGTAAATACGGAGGTCTGTGTAAACCCTGCTTTCGTCATGTTCTCAACGATTTCGTCCGGGGTATAAATTTTCATATCCAAGAGTGAAATCCATCGCTCGTTTCCTGCCTCGGAAGCCATTTCGTTGCAGACGGCAAACCTGCCGCCCGGCTTGAGCACACGCCTTACTTCTTTGAAATCTTCGACGATGTCCGGCCAGAAATAGATGGTTTCAAAAGCTGTTGCAAGATCGAAAGTCGCAGATTCATAAGGAAGGGATGAGACCAAGGCCTTCATGATTTCCGCCCGGCCGTCTCGGACAGCTTTCCTGTTCCTGGCAACGGATTTTGCCACGCTCTGCGCCGAGTAGTCCGCTCCGCATACTTTTCCTTTCGTCCTTGTCAGAAAGTTGGCGATGTTTTGCCCGCCGCCGCAACCGATGTCGAGAATATCCTCCTCACCGGACGGTCGGATACATTCGTCGATGCACCAGAGAGCCATTTTATTATGGCCGTAGTTCATCCCCGCAAGCATCATTTTTCCCCAGAAATTGTTTTCAGGTCTGCGGCAATTGCTTATGAACTTCTTGAACAGTCTCATCTTCTATTCAGCAGCTAAAAGAACAAGAAATAACGAGGCGTCTTGGCCTTGTATTCGCGGTATTCCTCTCCGTAGGTCTCCTCACAATAGCGTTCTTCTCCCAATATGAGGAAATGCGTGGCAATGATGAAGGGTATCATGACGAGTAGTATCCACAACGAGGCGGAAGCGATACAAACGCCGAACATTCCCGTAAAAAAGAAAAAGTACATCGGATTGCGCGACCAACGATAGACTCCTCCTTTGATGGTCTTTCCGGCAGGAGTTGCCACATAGTTGTGAAAAGCCCGGACAAAGAGCACCAGCGAAAGCACGTAAACCGCCATTCCCGCAAGAAACCATGCCGTACCGAACTTGAACGGGACGAAAACGGAAAGCACCAATATGGCAATTTGCAGGATTGTACTGACAGAGGCGTTCGCCTTGTCTTTGGCCGTGTACCACGAGGTGTCCACCGCGCGCTTTCCTCCCTCACGGAAGATTGCCATATATATAAACTGTATCAGCACCATGCCGAACGAAGGTATCCATGCGTTCAGCCATCCGGCTTGCAACGTTGTGAAAAATGAAAAATCACTCATAGTCATCGGGGATGATATTGTTTTTTAATGTGATCAGCGATACGGCAAAAATCAGGGTATACACCAGATTGTTCCATCCGCCCGCTATCAACAGAAGAAACGGTTGCGGCAGCGTTTTCCAAAGGAAATTGAGCCAGATGGTGATCAACGGTGTTGCGAAAACTATCCAACGAGGAAAAGAAGTCTGCTTTTGTACTGCTAAAACGGTAAATACAATCCAACCTATCCCCATCAGTGCGAATGCCAATCCGCCCAACCAGCCGGCATAGGAGAGAAAATGGTCGATGATTTCGGGATGTCCCTGCGACGATACGATGCCGAAAGCCGGGAAGAAGGCATGATAAGCACCTCCGACAATTATACTTACGGATAGAGAAGCAAGCATCCAGCAGGCTGTTTTTCGTCGCGCTTTCTTAACCCTGAGAAACAAATGGTAGAATCCGATGATGTACAGAACCGCCGCCAACGGTCCTATTATCCCTCCGGCAATGAGACGCTCCAAGGGCACTGTGCCCATAGAAGGCAACAGATCTTTTTCCAAATCGGGAATGGGTTGTGTCGTAAAATACAGCAACATGTCGCCGGTATACATCAGCAGGCTACCCGTTATTCCTGCATATCCGGTCAATCTGAGTATTTTATCCATACCTTTTTCTTATTATTTGAGTTTACAAAACTATACAAGTGGAATATCGTTTGCAATCGCCAATAGTGGCTATTTTCACAGTCCGGAATCCCTATTTCTTAGGGTTTGGATTCGTCAGTAACCGGCAAATCACCGTTAATTTCCTTTTTCAATCGGTCTTTTTGCTACTTTTTGTACCGTTTCAGGCTCACCGACAAAAAGTAGCGGGCGACAAAAATGCCGCCCGCTGTTCTTCTTTACTTCAACTGCACTATCTCACCTATCCGCTTTTCAGGATGGATGTCGAATGCCCAATTTACTTCTTCATCGGGCAAGGTGCTGTAGATGTTCCTTCCCATTACGAGTCCGCAATCTTGCAGGACTTTTTGCCGTGCTTCCTCTCTGCTCTCGGCAAGCACTTCAAACACACCTTCAAAGATGTATTGTGTCCGTATTCTGTAAATTCGTTTCTTCATATCCTCAAAATTCTACCTTTAATAATCTGTTTGGCATCGGCTCACCATTGGACAGCCTGCGATGAGTGAGCCAAAAGTGATGTGCGCCGTAACCATAGGCGAAGAACTTGTCAAGTGCCGTTTCTTCGGCTATCTGCCTTATGGAGGTTCTTAATTCCTCCTCATTGGCGGATAGGGCTGCGGCATTGATAACCCTTATAAGAATGTGAGGTATCTCGTCTGCCCAATTACAAATGATGCTTTCTATTTTGATTTCCATTTCTCTATGTATTTCAGTTAAACATTATGCCGCCATACGTTGACGAATTTGCTTCATATTCCTGCGGACAAGTTTGAGTATTCGTTCGTGATATTGGCTGTTTTGATTGCACAACCCTCGGCATTGCACAACTCTCATTGTCTCCAAAGAAACTTCTACGGTCTCTATCCGTTTACCGTCTATGGTAGCAGAAAGGATAAGGGACTGAGGTTTGAGATAATATCCTCCCTCAAATACGCAATGATGTAATGCCAGTCCTTCTTCCAAATGTTCCTGAACACTTTCCAGAACATGAACATGAATTGTTCCATCCGTGAATGAGATACCGAAGAATTTGGATTTGAGTTCTTGAAAACGTTCTTCATCCTCCATTGCCTTTCGTCTTTTTTGCTCTCTTTCCTCTTTTTCTCTTTGTTTGCGCAGTTCTGACTGCCTGCGGTCGTGCTCGGTTTTGAGGTCGGAGGGGCAAACGTATTTCGGACTATGAATATCTTTTCTCAATCGGCAGAGCATATCGACATAGTCGCACCACATAGAGCCGTCCGTAATGGTATATCCGTTGCGGATACAGATGCAGAGAGAAGCCCAATAGTTCTCGATATTCCGGTATTTAATTCTGACGAAGTGCCGCAAAAGTCCGGTTTGTTTTGTCTTCAATAATGTTTCGGCTTTATTGTTAGTCAGAATGGAATGAAACAACTCGAAAGGTGTAAGGTCGTGATATTCGCCCTTAAATCCGTTCCGTTTGATTTCAGGTAGAATTTTCTGTCGGGGATAGATGGCGGAGGGGAATATATCGTACAAATCCTTGTCGGGACGTATTTCCAAATTACTGCCGAACTGCCAAGTGTCGTACCAACAACTCATCGGGCGAAGCCGTGCCAGTACTGCGGACTTGCCTTGTGCGTTCATCCAACGCTGCACCACTTCGGAAATGAAATAATCGGCTTGTTCACCCTTCTTATGGTAAGACTGCATATAGAAGAAGCGCAAGACCTGATACTCTTTGAATGTCGTAACGATACCCAAGTATTCCGTTTGTTTGAAAACCCTTTGTCGGGTAGTATTAACCTCCAATGCTGTTCCACAATGCGGACAAATAATTCTCTTTCTCTTATGCTCTTTATCCATCCAAGTATGCCCACATTCCAAACAAGTACATTCTCCTTTTGCCGTGCATTTGGCGAAATGTGTAAAGCAGTGCTTAAATGCCCAATTCTTTTGTGCTTGGGTGATGGCGGGGAGCTGACTGCTCAGCTCCGCCACCTGCTTCTGAAATTTGTTTCTCGGTTTCATGTGTCGATAAATTATAAATCGAATAAACTCGGTTGGAGGGTTGCATCGACAGTCGTTTTAGCTTTTTTCTTTGTCGGCTGTGTCATCTTTCGGTAGGCTTCTTCCTGCGCCCTCTGCATCGCATCCCGATGAGCCTGTTCTTTTTTTTCGGCTGTCAATTCTACCACTTGATTTACTACAATATGTGCGTTTATCGGACTACCGATGTCGATGTTATCTTCATCGAAATAGTGTACTGCCATCGAGTAAATTTCATCATCGGAAAATCCGTTGCAACCGCTTTGTTTTACTGTGTTTAAGATGTATTGAATGCAACTATCCATGTCTTTATCCTTCTTACGGTAATTCTCCGCAAAGAGTTCATCATATTGCGCCCGTTCGTCCAGATAATTTTGGATAACGTTCTTGAAATGCTCTGTACCTTTCATTGTCATAAGATGTTAGAATTTAATATCCCATTCTCCGTCTCTATACACCCTGAAACTCGCATACTCATTGCCGAATTCATAGGAAAGAATCCGCATATAAAGCGTTTTGTCATGGGATAACTCCGTTGTGATTCTCTCGAAGAAATTTTCGGGAAATGACCACTTGGATTCAAATTCGCCCTCCACCATTTGCCCGTCGGAGCAGTAGCAATACCAACCTTCCCCGAAAGTATCCGTCATGTAGTTTTCTACCGTTTTCAGGTTTTCTTTGTTCTCTGTGGAGCAGAAGAACAGATTGGTGCATATATTAGCCATAACCTCTGATATTTATTGGTTCAAATTATTGGTGATTTCCTTTCCCTTGTCATCGAAGACCTCTATGGTCGGACGACCTCCGTTTTCTTCGGGAGAAAGATTCTCGGAGGTATCCAATAGCGTTTCTCCTTCAACGAAAATGACCTGTTCTTCATCGTCATGGTTCATCACGTCTTCGCCTTGCCAAGTTTTTATAATGGCTATTGCCTGCTCATAATTTTCAGCTTTCACCTGAAATTTTGTTCGCATCCGGCAAATAACCTTGCTGTCCTGATAAAAATCGAATGTATTCATATCCTTGTTGTTTATAGAGTTATTAAAAGAGTGAGCAGAAAAGCAATCCCAATAGAGCTATGATACATAGCCACCTGACAAGCGTGAAAAAGACATCGAGTGCCGTACGGACGAGAAAGCGCACGAAGTACAAGGCGGTGAGCAGGGTAAGTACCGTTATCGCTTCTTCTGTGATAAGCATGGAACAAATACAGACCGTTCCGATTATGAAAGCAGCTACTACCGTCAGCCGTATAAGGATTGTTTTCACCGTTGTTTTCGTTTATGCAATCTGTTCATATAAAGCCTCTCCATTACAGAAAGAGCCTGTTTTAGTGAGTTCCCGATAGCCATAATTCGTTTTGATTTTGTCGATTATCTTATCGGCTTCGGGCTTTTCCAATGCGAATAAATATGCCTGTAAAGCATCGTAAGCAGTATAATTCTTCCAATCTTCTCCTATTTTCCTTGCCAATTCTCTGACTTTCTCATAATCGGGATGATATGCTTTGAAATCACGCATAATCGTGTCGGTGGCATCTTCATCATATCCATCGCAAAAAGTTATGTTGTTCAAATAGCTGTCATGTTGAATGTAGTCGATACACCCACCCGAATAGTAGGCTGAAGTAATGACTATATCAAGCGTATGAAAGGAAGCACGGTATTCATCCAGATAATAGCTCGGATAATTGCGGTTGCATCCCTGCACATATTCCTTGTGTTCGGGAACATTCCCTGATTCATAGTCTTCGTCTTCGACATAGATGAGACGATTCTCGTAAGCGAAATTATTGGTTGCCAAAACTGTTTATTGTTTTGTCAGGGTTAGAAAATGTTTCTCTATGGCTGCATTCAGCAGTGCATCATCGTCGTATTCGTCCTGAGAGAGGCTGATGCTTTCCGCATCTTTGTCATAGCAGGTTTCTGCGACATAATTTTCCCAACTGTACAGGCGTACATATCCGTTTCCCTTATTCACCGAAACCACAGGCACGGTCTTAAATCCGACATGGCACAACAGCAGTTCGGTCAATTCACAGGCACGATTTCCGTATTCGCTTGCCACGATAAGAATGGACACGCCCGAACCCGTTTTTATGCGGTAATGCGAGGAGGAGTTATTTCGTTTCCTGCGATCCATTGAGTGATTTAATCTTTCTTGTTCCATAATGCTGACATTTTTTTTGCGTCTAAAGCTCGGAGTGTGCCGATTTCGTTTCGTGGGCTGTTCAAGGTGGCCGGAGGGTATATGTCAAGGCTTCCCGAAAAAATACGACTTGGAACGAAGTGGAAATGTGGAGATTTTTTCAGGCGAACCCGAAAGGACTTCAGGCCTTGACTCTTTACCCGAAGGCCGGTTTCCTTCGCCCAAAGAAAGGAATCGGCACTCCGGGATCGAAGACAACAGGTGGAAGATTTGGAGACGGAAAAGATACTCCCGAAATTCTCCGGAAAAGAAAAAGGGACAGCCCCGTGTGTGAAGCTATCCCTTAAAAAAAGAGGTTGTCGAGAAAAGATTGATCGGGCTAACGGAGAATGTCCTTTAGTAAATCATGCTCTTCCATGACCGTAGCGATCGTTCCGGTCAGTTCGGTATAGAGCCGGTCATATTCCGGCTTTTCATCGAAGTCGTCTCCCGGATGGTAACGGTCGAAGGTGTCTTTGACTTCTTTGTGCTCCAACAGAAGCAAAGAGAGTTTTCCCGACAGTTCGGCGGGAACTTCGTTTGCAAATTCGTTATCGATGATTTGTTCGATAAACTGATACGGCGAAAAATGCAGTCCTCTAAGCAATACTTCCATGGCCATGCTTTCGGCTATGCCGATGGGATTGTCTTGCAGGAAGGCTTCTTCGTACGTTTTTGCAGCAGCTTCGGAACGTTCACGGATAAACGTTTCGTCACCGAGCAACTGCGGATGGTAGTCTTTCAGATAAACTTCCAGTCTGAGTCGGTAATACGACAAGGTTTTCTTTTCCTGTTTCATCTTCTTTCCTTTTTAATTATTGGTGATCATTTCTCTTGCTTGGGAATGACAAAGCCGACGGGATTACGAGGCTTTTCCGCTTTTTCTTTTTGCTCCAACAGCTCCGTCAGGGCCGTGTACAACTCACTGAACTGCACATTACAGCTAACTTCAAGGTCTTCGATACGCTTTTTGAGTTCTTCATAACCGGCAATCATCCGGCGCATGGCAACGAAAGTCCGCATGATGGCAATGTTCACTTCTATTGCTGTCGGACTGCGCAGCACCGATGATAGCATGGCTACTCCCTGCTCGGTAAAAGCCATCGGAGCAACGGAGCTGTGTTTGAGGGTTTCGGGTAACCGGTCACAAATTGTGACCAGTTCCGTCCATTCGTTTTCGGTAAGTTCGAACATAAAATCTTCCGGGAAGCGCTGCAAATTTCTCCTGACGGCCTGTTTGAGCACTTTTGTCTGCACACCGTAGAGTTCGGCCAAATGATAATCCAATATCACTCTGTTGCCACGAATCTCAAGAATTTTATTCCGGATGACGCTTACATCTGCTGTTATTGTATTCATATCATTGATTTATAGAATTTGTATTCAATTTCAAGTCATTGTTTTGCTTGTGACACCGGAGATCTGAATATATCCAGCTTATCCGATAGCTTAAGCATGTCCTGTTCTATCTTTTTATTGGTGATACGGGCGTAAATCTGCGTCGTTTTGATATTGGTGTGTCCCAGCATCTTCGACACGGATTCGATGGGAACGCCTTTGCTCAAAGACATCGTGGCAAATGTATGGCGGGCCATGTGAAAGGAAAGGGGTTTGCGGATATTGCACAAATCGGCTATCTCTTTCAGATAGGCATTCATCTTCTGATTGGAGAGAATAGGCAAGAGATGACCGTTTTTCCGGACAGGAGCATATTTCTCGATAATCCTCTTGGGGATGTCGAGCAGGATGATATTGGTGGCTACCCTTGTTTTCTGGCGTCTGGTCATGATCCATTCACGTCCGTCCAATTCAACGATGTTATCCTCGGTTAAATTGGACACATCAATATACGCCAGGCCACTGAAACAGGAGAATATGAAAATATCGCGAACCAAATCCAATCTGGGTATGGATATTTCTTTTCCAATGATTCGCTGAATTTCTTCATCGGTTAGAAACCCTCTGTTGGAATCTTGCGTATGAAACCGTTTGTTCACAAAGGGGTCATGAGACAGAAATCCATGTCTGCGCCCATAAAGAGTAATGGTTTTGAAAAGCTTCAAGATTTTGGTTGCCGTATTCGGACAACAATGGGCTACAGTCAGCAGATATATCTCAAAGTTATGAATGACCAACGGGGTAAGCTCCGAGAATTTGAGATCCGTTCTGTTGTACTTCGCTTTGAGGAATCGGGTAAAATGCCGTTTGCTGTTTTCGTATTTTTGTAAAGTGGCAGCCGTTTTATTGATTCCCACCTGGGCCCGGACATCCTCGTTATGTTTATCGAAAAGTTCCATTATACTGTTTAATGTATCCGTCTGTCCGCAGTATTCCGATTTGATTCTCTCCGGCGTCAAATCATCTACTGTTACTTCCAAACGTTTGTAAATGGTCAGAATATCAGCCCTGATTTCTTCAATCTTTCGATTGACTTCAAGTGCTTCTGCACTATGTCCTTTGACTTTTTCTTTTTCTGAATCCCATAATTGGGCATTGATAGACAGGCCTGTAGATCCCAGCGACAAACGCTCCTTATTCAGATAAATCCGAATGAGGATGGGCGTCTTACCTTCTTTGTTGATGTAATTGCTGCGCAAGTAAAAAACTGAACGAAATTGACTCTTCATTTTGCTCCAAAATTAGTGTAACCATACGGCTACAAAGTTCGACATATGATTTTGAAACAGAGTAATTTGTCAATCGTCTAAACATCGTCTTAACGTCGTCTGTGGTTACAATTTTCAGCCCCTTTGTTTTTTGTAACCAAAATGGAACCACCGGAGGCATATTTACGGAATATACGCCTATTCCGAACCTCATCCGACGTGTGGGGTGGCGACAAAGAAAAAGCGCCTTAATTCGTTGGAATTAAGACGCTTTTGGATTCGTTTCTAAAATTGCTTCAGATGACCTATAGCCTATCTTTCAGCTATTTAGCGGTATGGACGGGAAAAGAACCATCCATTGTATCCTTTTTATTTTCAGTTTCTTAAAAGGAAGTCTTTGCTTATGTAACCAAAATGAAACCAAAGACAGAT
Source organism: Prevotella heparinolytica (assembly GCF_002998535.1). Taxonomy (NCBI): domain Bacteria; kingdom Pseudomonadati; phylum Bacteroidota; class Bacteroidia; order Bacteroidales; family Prevotellaceae; genus Prevotella; species Prevotella heparinolytica. Next base: position 3,198,486 of record NZ_CP027234.1, read on the forward strand.
TATCTTCAGACAATGCTCAGACGGCATTTTTTTTGATGTCCTTAGATAAAGGAGCAAAGGAAATTCATTTTGCTCTTCAGACTTCTTTCAGACTAACTGAATTGTTCCAGCGGTGCGTACGGGACTCGAACCCGTGACCCCATGCGTGACAGGCATGTATTCTAACCAACTGAACTAACGCACCATTACCTTGTTTTCTCGCTATCTCTCTCGATTGCGGTTGCAAAGGTAGACATTTCTTTGAAATCTGCAATACTGTGCATGATTTTTTTTGCGAGCTTTTTATCAGGTTTGCTTTATATTATTCATATTGAGAATATTGCATGGAAGAGAAATTTTGTAAACAAGCAGTTGCTTTGATATGAAATTTATCTCGTGTTTAAGTACTGTTTAAGAACCTTTTTTAGAAGAAAACGAAACTTTTTATTTGTTCTTTCAAACTTCGTGTTCTGAAAATTCGTCATTTGGCAATAAATCGTTATTTTTGCCAACTCAAAACAAGTATGTTGTTATATAAGAATAATAAAAAGGAATTCTTAGAATGATGAAAACGGCCAAACTGTTGCTACACTGTCTTGACAAACCGGGTATATTGGCAGAAGTGACAGACTTTATAACGGTGAATAAAGGGAATATCATCTATCTGGACCAATATGTAGACCATGTGGAGAATATCTTTTTCATGCGTATTGAGTGGGAATTGAAAGATTTTCTGGTACCTCAAGAAAAGATAGAGGATTATTTTGCAACTTTGTATGCGCAGAAGTACGATATGAATTTTCGGCTCTACTTCTCTGATGCAAAGCCCCGCATGGCTATTTTTGTTTCAAAGATGTCTCACTGTTTGTTTGATTTGCTGGCACGCTATACGGCAGGCGAGTGGAATGTAGAAATTCCTCTTATCATAAGCAATCATCCGGACTTGCAGCATGTGGCAGAGCGTTTCGGTATTCCTTTTTATGTGTTTCCTATCACCAAGGATACCAAGGAGGAGCAAGAGAAGAAGGAAATGGAATTGTTGACCAGGCATAAGATTACATTCATTGTGCTGGCGCGCTATATGCAGGTAATTTCCGAACGGATGACCAATGCTTATCCCAACCGGATAATCAATATACACCATTCGTTTCTTCCGGCATTTGTGGGAGCAAAGCCTTATCATGCGGCTTTTGAACGTGGAGTAAAGATTATAGGGGCCACCAGCCATTATGTTACAACGGAATTGGATGCCGGCCCTATCATTGAGCAGGATGTGGTGCGCATAACGCATAAAGACACGGTGCAGGATTTGGTGAATAAGGGGAAGGACTTGGAAAAAATTGTACTTTCACGTGCCGTTCAAAAGCATATTGAACGGAAAGTGTTGGCATATAAAAATAAAACGGTGATATTTAATTGATAGAGATGAAGGTTGCAATTGTCAAATACAATGCCGGCAATATACGTTCGGTGGATTACGCCTTGAAACGCCTGGGAGTGGAAGCCGTGATTACGGCAGATGAAGCTGCGTTACGAGCTGCCGATAAGGTTATTTTTCCCGGAGTGGGCGAGGCGGAAACAACCATGAACTTTTTGCGTGCCGGTGGAATGGATAGGTTGATAAAAGACCTGAAACAACCGGTATTGGGTATTTGTTTGGGCATGCAACTGATGTGTCGCCATTCGGAAGAGGGAGATGTGGACTGTCTTGGCATTTTCGATGCCGACGTGAAGCGTTTCGTTTCCTTGAAACCGGAGGAAAAGGTTCCTCACATGGGGTGGAATACCATCGAGCAAGCCAACTGCAACCTCTTCAAAGGTCTTTCAAAAGAGGAGTATGTGTACTTCGTGCATAGTTATTACGTTCCGTTGAACGACTGCACGGCAGCTGTGACAAACTATGTCCTTCCGTTCAGTGCAGCCTTGCATAAAGATAATTTTTATGCCACCCAGTTCCATCCCGAAAAGAGTGGAGATGTGGGTGAACGTATCTTACAGAATTTTTTGACATTATGATAGAACTGATTCCCGCCATCGATATCATCGACGGAAAGTGTGTACGTCTTTCTCAAGGTGATTATGAAAGTAAGAAAGTGTACAATGAAAATCCGGTAGAGGTAGCCAAGGAACTGGAAGCTCACGGCATCCGTAGGCTCCATGTCGTGGATTTGGACGGTGCTGCTTCACATCATGTAGTGAACTACCGAACATTAGAGCAAATTGCCGTGAACACTTCTCTGATTATAGATTTCGGTGGGGGAATAAAGAGCGACGAGGATTTGAGGATAGCTTTTGAGAACGGTGCAACGATGGTGACCGGTGGCAGTGTTGCGGTCAAGAATCCTGAGTTGTTTTGCGGTTGGCTTCAGGCATACGGCCCGGAGAAGATTATTCTTGGTGCGGATGTGAAGGACCGGAAAATAGCTGTTAACGGTTGGAAAGATGAAAGTGCTTGTGAGTTGTTCCCGTTTTTGAAAGAATACGTAGAAAAAGGCGTTCGTAAAGTAATCTGTACAGATATCAGTTGCGACGGAATGTTGCAAGGTCCGTCTACGACTTTGTACAGAGAGGTATTGGAGCAATACCCCGGCTTGTTTTTGATAGCCAGTGGAGGTGTGAGTTGTGCCGATGATATTCGGGAACTGGAAGTAGCCGGTGTACCTGCCGTTATTTTTGGCAAAGCTTTGTACGAAGGACGCATCACATTGAAGGAACTGGAAAGCTTTTTATAAGGAAACTTTCGGTTCAAATAGAAATCATTAATTTGAAAAAAGAGTTGTGTTAGCAAAAAGAATCATTCCCTGTCTTGATATAAAAGACGGGCAGACTGTAAAAGGAACCAATTTCGTGAATCTGCGCCATGCAGGAGATCCTGTTGAATTGGCACGGGCTTATAGCGAACAAGGAGCGGATGAGTTGGTTTTTTTAGATATTACAGCCAGTTTCGAAGGGCGGAAAACATTTACGGAACTGGTGAAACGCATAGCGGCAAACATCAGTATTCCTTTTACCGTAGGTGGAGGAATCAATGAACTGGGCGATGTGGACAGGTTGCTGAATGCCGGTGCCGATAAAATATCCATTAATTCTTCTGCCATCCGTCGTCCGGAATTGATAGACGAAATTGCTAAGCATTTCGGATCACAAGTGTGCGTGTTGGCAGTAGATGCAAAACAGACAGAAAAGGGCTGGTGGTGCTATTTGAATGGCGGACGTGTAGAAACGGATAAAGAACTGTATTCATGGACTGCGGAAGCGCAGGAACGGGGGGCGGGCGAGATCTTGTTTACAAGCATGAATCATGACGGTGTAAAGAACGGCTATGCCAATGAAGCTCTTTCTGTTTTGGCCGGACAACTTTCCATTCCTGTCATAGCATCGGGAGGGGCAGGTTGCAAAGAGCACTTTCGCGATGTTTTTCTCCAAGGAAAAGCAGATGCAGCCTTGGCAGCCAGCGTTTTTCACTTCGGAGAAATCAAAATTCCCGAATTAAAATCGTATCTTTGCAGCCAAGGGATTTCTATGCGCTTGATGTGATAACATTTGATTTTTAATAATTAATATCTGAAATGTTGGATTTTGACAAAATGAACGGACTTGTTCCGGCTGTGATACAAGATGCAGATACTGCAAAGGTACTGATGCTGGGCTTTATGAATAAAGAAGCTTATGACAAAACTATGGAAAGCGGAAAGGTGACTTTCTTCAGCCGTACCAAGAATCGTTTGTGGACAAAAGGTGAGGAAAGCGGAAATTTCCTGCATGTGGTTTCTGTCAAGGAAGATTGTGATCAGGACACACTGCTCATTCAGGTACATCCCGAAGGTCCTGTTTGCCACACCGGTACTGATACTTGCTGGGGAGAGAAGAACGAGCAACCCGTCATGTTCTTGAAACAACTTCAGGACTTTATCAGCAGACGCTATGAAGAAATGCCCGAAGGGTCATATACTACCAGCTTGTTTCAATCCGGAGTCAACAAAATGGCACAAAAAGTAGGTGAGGAAGCGGTAGAAACAGTTATTGAGGCCTGCAACGGAACAGATGAACGTTTGATTTATGAGGGAGCAGACCTGTTGTATCACCTGATTGTTCTGCTTACTTCCAAAGGGTATGGCATCGAAGATTTGGCTCGCGAACTGGAAGAACGTCATAGCGCCACTTGGAAAAAACATTAAAGTAGTAATTATAAAAGCTAAAAGCGGTGATGAGCAGTGAAGTACTGATTCGATATAAAGACGTTGCGATACATCAACAAGAGTTATGCGTGCTCAACGAAGTTAACTTGGAACTTTACAAAGGAGACTTTGTCTATTTGATTGGTAAGGTCGGTTCGGGTAAAACAAGTTTGCTCAAGACTTTTTACGGTGAATTGGATATCGTGTCGGGTGAAGCTCAAGTATTAGGGCATGATATGCTTCATATCAAGCGGAAGCATATTCCGCAACTGCGCCGCAAATTGGGTATTGTTTTTCAGGACTTCCAGTTATTGACCGACCGTACGGTCTATGATAATTTAGCGTTTGTTCTTCGTGCCACCGGTTGGAAAAACAAAGGCGAGATAAAAGATCGTATTGAAGAAGTGTTGGAACTTGTTGGTATGAGTAATAAGGGATATAAGTTGCCTAATGAATTGTCCGGAGGTGAACAGCAACGCATTGTAATTGCCCGTGCCGTACTCAATTCTCCGGAGATAATTCTGGCGGATGAACCTACCGGAAATCTGGATGCAGAAACCGGACGTGCCATAACGGAGTTGTTGCACAACATCAGTCAAGCCGGTTCTTTAGTAGTGATGACGACACATAACTTGCAATTGCTGTGTGATTTTCCCGGCAAGGTTTATCGCTGCGTAGACCACTTGATGACGGATGTTACAACGGAATATGCTACTCTTGCATCGGTGGTGGGATAATAGTGAATAGATTTTTATATACATAAATTTAATACAGGAACGAAAATGAAAGTTTTAAAGTTTGGAGGTACTTCAGTAGGCTCGGCAGCTCGCATGAAGGAGGTTGCCAAATTAATTACCGATGGTGAATGTAAGATTGTGGTTCTATCTGCCATGTCGGGTACCACAAACACATTGGTTGAGATTTCGGACTATCTGTACAAGAAGAATCCGGAGGGTGCCAACGAAATTATCAATAAACTGGAGAGCAAATATCGCCAGCATATTGAGGAACTTTTTGCCACTCCGGAGTATAAACAGAAAGGACGTGAACTTATCAAGTCTCATTTTGATTATATCCGTTCTTATACCAAAGACCTTTTTACATTGTTTGAAGAGAAGGTGGTGCTGGCACAGGGTGAGTTGATTTCTACTGCCATGATGAACTATTATTTGCAGGAATGCGGCATAAAATCGGTATTGCTTCCGGCTTTAGAATATATGCGTACGGACAAAAATGCAGAACCCGATCCCGTTTATATCAAAGAAAAATTGAATGTTCAGCTGGAATTACACCCGGATGCTGATATTTATATTACGCAAGGATATATCTGTCGTAATGCTTATGGTGAGATTGATAATCTGCAACGTGGAGGAAGCGACTATACCGCATCCCTGATTGGAGCGGCTATCAATGCTTCTGAAATACAAATTTGGACGGATATTGACGGCATGCACAACAACGACCCGCGTATCGTTGATAAGACTTCTCCCGTACGTCATCTGCATTTTGAAGAGGCAGCCGAATTGGCTTATTTCGGTGCCAAGATTCTGCATCCTACTTGCATTCAGCCGGCCAAATATGCCAATATACCCGTACGGCTTCTCAATACGATGGCACCCACTGCTCCGGGTACATTGATTTCAAATGATACGGAGAAGGGAAAAATCAAGGCTGTGGCTGCCAAGGAGAATATCACGGCTATCAAGATTAAATCCAGTCGCATGCTGCTTGCACACGGCTTTTTGCGCAAGGTGTTTGAAATCTTTGAAAGTTATCAGACTTCCATTGACATGATTTGTACTTCGGAAGTGGGTGTATCGGTGTCTATTGATAACGTTAAGCACCTTAACGAGATTTTGGACGACTTGAAGAAATACGGAACGGTGACTGTGGATAAGGACATGTGCATTATCTGTGTCGTGGGCGATTTGGAGTGGGAGAATGTGGGCTTTGAAGCCAAAGCATTGGACGCAATGCGCGAGATTCCTGTTCGAATGATATCTTTCGGCGGCAGTAATTATAACATCTCATTCCTCATTCGGGAGGAGGATAAGAAAGCGGCTTTACAATCGCTTAGTAACGCTCTGTTCGGCGAAGTACAATAACAGAAAAGATATATAAAACCAAAGCGCTTTTACCTTTTTGATAAAAGCGCTTTTTTAAAACCGGATAACAGGATACACAGATGAAAGGAATATTTCCCATCAATAAATTTCGAGACTTACGTACGCCCTTCTATTATTATGATACGAAGGTATTACGCGATACGCTTGCCTGCATTCGTGAGGAGGTGGCAAAGTATGGTAACTATGCAGTGCATTATGCTGTAAAGGCGAATGCGAATCCCAAAGTTCTTGCCATTATTCGCGAGAATGGACTTGGCGCCGATTGCGTGAGCGGCGGTGAGATTCATGCAGCTATCAAAGCGGGTTTCCCGGCCGATAAAATAGTATTTGCGGGTGTTGGAAAAGCCGATTGGGAAATTAATCTGGGATTAGATCATGATATCTTTTGTTTTAATGTAGAGTCTGTTCCGGAGCTGGAAATTATCAATGAACTGGCGGGAGCTAAAGGAAAAATGCCCAATGTGGCATTCCGTATCAATCCCAATGTAGGTGCTCATACTCATGCAAATATCACTACCGGATTGGCCGAAAACAAGTTTGGTATCAGTATGCAGGATATCGATCATGTGATTGATGTTGCACAAGGGATGAAGAATGTATGTTTCATCGGATTACATTTTCATATTGGTTCTCAAATATTGGATATGGGCGATTTTGTGGCTTTGTGCAATCGTGTCAATGAATTGCAGGATAAGTTGGAAGCACGCCGTATCCGTATCAACCATATCAATGTCGGTGGAGGGCTGGGAATTGACTACGGTCATCCCAATCGCCAGCCGGTACCCGATTTTCGGAGCTATTTCGAATTATACGATAACCATTTGAATTTACGTCCTCACCAGACACTTCATTTTGAGTTGGGACGTTCTGTGGTAGGGCAGTGCGGGTCTTTGATTTCACGTGTGCTCTATGTGAAGCAAGGCGCCAATAAGCAATTTGCCATTTTAGATGCCGGTATGACGGATTTGATTCGCCCGGCACTTTATCAGGCTTATCATAAGATAGAGAATATCACATCGGATGACCAAATGCAGACTTATGATGTGGTGGGGCCTATATGCGAGTCATCCGATGTGTTTGGCAAGGCCGTTGATTTGAATGGTGTGAGACGTGGGGACTTTATCGCCCTCCGTTCGGCGGGCGCTTACGGTGAAATTATGGCTTCGGGTTATAATTGTCGGGAGTTACCGAAAGGGTATACTTCGGATGAGTTAGTATGAATGTCTTTTCCCTGCGAAACCGATGTCATCTGCGAGTTAAAAAAGATATAAAGTGAACAAACTGAATGGAGACTTGTTATTTTTGTAGTAGTTTCAAATTTATTAGTTACGATTATGATTACAGAAAAATTACAAAAAGCAATTAATGGGCAGATTACAGCCGAGTTGTGGTCGTCCAACCTTTATTTGGCAATGTCTTTCTATATGGAGAAAGAAGGTTATTGTGGTATGGCTTCTTGGTTGAGAAAACAATCTTCTGAGGAAAAAGCACATGCTTGTGAAATGGCTTCTTACATCATCAAACGTGGTGGTGCGGCAAAGCTGGACAAGGTGGATGTTGTTCCCAATGATTTCGGTACTCCGTTGGAGGTGTTCGAACAGGTTTATGAACACGAATGCCGTATATCTAAGCTGATTGACGAGTTGGTAGACGTGGCTGCCGCTGAAAAAGATAAGGCTACACAAGACTTCTTGTGGGGATTTATTCGCGAGCAAGTGGAGGAAGAAGCTACCACTGCAGGTATTGTGGATATGATTAAAAAAGCAGGTGATGCCGGAATCTTCTTTGTGGATGCCAAACTCGGCGAACGTAAATAAATCAAGATTTGCACAATTTTTATAGTTAATGATAAAAACCATATCATTTCTCTGATAGAAGAGTGTGATATGGTTTTTTTATATCTTCTACTTGTAGTTGCTTTGCTGTATAGCATCGGTTAATTTGCTATATTTATCCACAGAAATGGAGAATAACGAATATTATTGTATGGCCTTGATTGCCGAAAAACAAGACTTAGGATATCCAACACCCAACCAACCGGATAATTTTATGCGCTCCGGCTCAAATACAAAACATAGGGTTGATTTATTGACACCGATTGTAGAACTTCAGCTGTTTTATGATGCAAAGTATGGAATTGCGGATGCATATTTTGCCTATTGGCTGCGTGATGTTAAATTATTCAAAGAACATAGCAGATGACAACACGGGCTGAAAAAACAAATCGTCTGCTTGCGTTGATTCGCGATGGGAAACCGATGACGCTGGGACAACAGTTACGTCTGACTGTGCAGCTCAGTATACCGGCTGTTATTGCGCAATTATCTTCCATCATCATGCAGTATATCGATGCCGCCATGGTGGGAAGCCTCGGTGCCGAGGCATCAGCCTCCATAGGCTTGGTGTCGACAACCACGTGGCTTTTTTGGGGACTGTGTGTGGCTGCCGCTACGGGATTCTCCGTGCAAGTAGCTCATAAAATCGGTGCGGGCGATATGCAAGGTGCGCGGGCGGTGTTGCGGCAATCGCTGATTGCCACACTTGGCTTCAGCCTTTTGTTGGCTATGCTTGGCGTGGCGATTAGTGATGCACTTCCCGGCTGGTTGGGAGGCGATGTTTCCATTCGGCAGAATGCTTCGCTCTATTTTCTTATATTTTCGCTTTTTCTGCCTGCCTTGCAGATGAATTTCCTGGCTGGAGGCATGTTGCGGTGCAGTGGTAATATGCACGTACCGAGTATGCTTGGGGTAACGATGTGTATATTGGATGTTGTCTTCAATTTCTTTCTGATTTTTCCTTCGCGCGAGTGGAGTCTGGCAAGTTACTCTTTCACGATGCCGGGTGCAGGACTGGGTGTGGTTGGTGCGGCATTGGGTACGGTCGCTGCCGAAACGGTTGTTGCCGGAATATTGTTATGGTATCTTTGGAACCGCTCCGATGAGTTGAAACTGGGCGGAGAACGAGGAGGTTTCCAACCGAAAACAAAGACCTTGAAAAGGGCGCTTCGTATCAGTCTTCCGATGGGATTAGAACACTTTGTCATTTGTGGTGCACAGATTATGACAACGGTCATCGTGGCCCCATTGGGAGTTTTTGCCATTGCCGCCAATTCATTTGCCATCACGGCCGAGAGCCTTTGCTATATGCCCGGCTACGGGATTGCTGATGCTGCCACGACGCTGGTCGGTCAAAGTTTGGGTGCGAAACGTCGCCGGCTGACGCGGAGTTTTGCCCGTATTACCGTATTTATGGGTATGGCAATCATGGGTGTAATGGGAGTGGCCATGTATATTCTTGCTCCGCAAATTATCGGATTGATGACACCCGTTGAAGAGATTCGCGAGCTGGGTATCATGGTTTTGCGCATCGAGGCGTTTGCCGAACCTATGTTTGCAGCTTCGATTGTGGGCTACGGTGTATTTGTTGGCGCGGCTGACACACTTGTTCCGTGTCTGATGAACTTTTTCAGTATCTGGATTGTTCGGTTATCCTTGGCAGCCTTGCTTGCTCCGACGTTGGGACTCAAAGGCGTATGGATTGCCATGTGTGTCGAGTTATGTTTCCGAGGCATGATTTTCCTTATTCGCTTGAAGCGGGAACGGTGGATGAAGAATATATATACCTGAATTCGGGATAGGCTGTTCCTTTTTTAAAAAAGATGAGGGGCTGCATCCTATCGGGCGGATATTTCTTGAAGTAAATAATGATAAACAATTAAAATAATATCTCAAATGAAACTTATTAAAGATACCGAATTCGGAGGTGAACGTCCGCTGTTTGCGTCGCATGATCTTCGTTTGGAGAATGTAGTCATCCGTACCGGTGAATCGGCCATTAAAGAGTGCAGCAACATTGAAGCGGTGGAATGTCGTTTCGAGGGGAACTATCCTTTCTGGCATGTTCACGGGTTTAAAATAGACCGTTGCTATTTCGATGTCGGAGGCCGTTCGGCATTGTGGTATAGCGACCATCTGAAGATGACAGACACGGTGATAGATGCTCCTAAAATGTTCCGTGAGATGACCGAGATTGCCATTGAGAATGTGGTGTTGAACGATGCCGATGAGGTGTTTTGGCGGTGTAACGATATACACATTCGGAATCTCAAAATGTACGGTGGTACTTATCCGTTCATGTTCAGCAACAATATCTATGTGAACGGGTTGGAGACTGATAGCAAGTACGTCTTCCAGTATGTGAAGAATGTGGAGATTCACAATGCTAAAATTACGACTAAAGATGCTTTTTGGGAGGTGGAAAATGTAACAATCTACGATTCGGAGCTTAACGGCGAATACCTTGGCTGGCACTCGAAGAACCTGCGTTTGGTGAATTGCCACATCACCGGCGAACAACCGCTTTGCTATGCGCACGACCTCGTGCTGGAGAATTGTACTTTCGATTCTGATTGTGACCGTGCGTTTGAGTATAGTACATTGCAGGCCGATATTCGCGGAGCCATCACCAACATTAAAAACCCGATGTCGGGTCGTATCGTGGCCGATGAATTTGGTTCGGTGACGATTGACGAGAATATCAAAGCCCCGGCTGATTGTGAGATTCGTCTCAGGGATGAGCGTACTTGCTTTAGCGACTAAAAGCAGAAGTGTATGAAATTCGATTTCGATAAACAAATTTCACGGCGCGGAACCAATTCCTACAAGTGGGATAGCGCAAAGAGTGAAGATGTACTGCCTATGTGGGTGGCCGATATGGACTTCCATACGGCTCCCTCAATCGTTGAAGCCTTGCAACGTCGTGTGGCGCATGGCATCTTCGGTTATACTCGTGTGCCTGATAGCTATTATGAGGCCGTCACAGGTTGGTTTGCCCGGCGCCACGGTTTTCAAATAGACCGTGAATGGATTATTTACACATCAGGGGTAGTACCCGCTATCTCGGCTATTATCAAAGCCTTGACCCGGCCGGGTGACAAGGTGCTGGTACAGACACCGGTCTACAACTGCTTCTTTTCTTCAATTCGTAATAACGGATGTGAAATGGTTTCCTCGCCATTGCTCCATGCGGATAATACCTTTACCATTGATTACGATGATTTGGAGCGGAAGGCGGCCGATTCTAAAGTTAAAGTGATGCTTCTTTGCAACCCGCACAATCCTGCAGGACGGGTTTGGAAGCGCGAAGAGCTGGTTCGCATCGGCGAGATTTGCATCCGCCACGGCGTCACAGTGATTGCTGACGAAATTCATTGCGAGTTGGTTTTCCCGGGCCATACCTATACGCCGTTTGCTTCCATCTCGGACAATTTTCTGCAACATTGCGTAACTTGCATCTCACCCAGTAAGGCGTTCAATATTGCCGGGCTACAGATTGCCAATATTGTCTGCTCCGGTGATAAACTCAGGCTGAAGATAGACAGGGCAATCAACGATAACGAAGTGTGCGATGTCAATCCGTTCGGTATCATTGCCACCGAAGCTGCCTATAACGAAGGAGAGGGGTGGCTTATGCAACTTGTGGCATACTTGCATGGAAACTATCTTTATATGCAAGAATTTTGTCGGGAGTATCTGCCCGGATTTCCAATAGCTACGTTGGAAGGAACTTATCTTGTGTGGATGGACTGCAGCGTACTCGGCATTCCGTCGGAAGAACTTGAGAAGAAACTGGTAGATGAAGTCGGATTATGGCTTAACGCCGGAACAATGTATGGTTTGGAGGGAGAGGGATTCATGCGTTGGAATATAGCTTGTCCGCATGCTGTCTTGAGAGAGGGCTTAAAACGCTTTGTTTCTTTGGTAAATACCGGGGTTAAGGGATAGTTTCCCATGTGTATGTGTGGTGATACTAAAAGTTTCACCCCTCTGCGTCCGTATGAGACTTACCTTCCCAATACGACTAAGGCTACTTCCCAATAGGAGTGAGGCCACTTCAGTCGTATTGGGAAGTGGCTTCACTCGTATAGGGAAATGAACGGCTGTTGCCGTTTGCCTGCTTTTGGTCAGGATGAAAGGATAGGAAGGCCTATTTGAGTACGCCCAACTCTTTCCCCACCTTAATGAATGCGGCTATACATTTATCAAGATGCGCCTTTTCGTGTCCGGCTGAAATCTGTACGCGGATGCGCGCCTGCTCTTTGGGCACAACCGGATAGTAGAAGCCGGTCACATAGATACCTTCTTCCTGCATGCGTGCCGCATAAACCTGTGACAGCTTGGCATCGTATAGCATCACGGCGCAAATGGCACTTTGCGTTGGCTTGATGTCGAACCCGGCAGCGGTCATTTTATCACGGAAATAGTTTACGTTCTCCACCAACTTGTCGTGCAGGGCGTTGCTTTCTTTCAGCATCTTGAATACTTCGAGGCTGGCGCCTATGATGCCCGGTGCCAACGAATTGGAAAACAGATACGGACGGCTGCGCTGGCGCAACAGGTCAATGATTTCTTTGCGTCCGGTGGTGAATCCGCCCAAAGCGCCGCCGAAGGCTTTACCCAATGTTCCGGTATAAATGTCTACACGTCCGTAAGTATTATATTGTTCGCTCACGCCGTGTCCTGTAGGTCCTACTACCCCGGCGGAGTGTGACTCGTCCACCATGACCAGTGCGTCGTATTTTTCGGCAAGGTCGCAAATCTTGTCCATCGGCGCCACGTTTCCATCCATAGAGAACACGCCGTCGGTAACGATGATGCGGAAACGTTGAGCTTGGACTTCTTGCAGGCATTTTTCAAGTTCGGCCATGTCGGCGTTGGCATAGCGGTAGCGTTTGGCTTTGCAGAGGCGTACACCGTCAATGATGGAGGCATGATTCAGCGAATCGGAGATGATGGCATCTTCTTCGCTGAAGAGAGGTTCGAATACACCTCCATTGGCATCGAAGCAGGCGGCGTATAGAATGGTGTCTTCCGTACGGAAGTAATCGGAGATGGCAGCTTCCAATTCTTTGTGGATATCTTGCGTGCCGCAAATGAAGCGTACGGATGACATGCCGTATCCGCGGTGTTCCATGATTTTCTGGGCAGCAGCAATCAGGCGCGGATGGTTGGATAATCCCAGATAATTGTTGGCGCAGAAGTTCAATACCTCCTTGCCTTTCACTGTGATGGCAGCTTGTTGCGCACTCTCAATCAGTCGCTCCTCTTTATAGAGTCCTGCCTCTTTGATTTCAGCAATCGTCTTGCTGAGATGGTCTTTCATTTTACCGTACATAGCATTTTATTTTTAGGGTAATACGTCCATGTTACATTTTTCACAAAGGACATCATTTTTCTTGGAATAAACAATAGCAGAATGATAGAAAAATGAAAAAAAAGTACGTATATTTGTGCCTCTATAATTAACTAATACCTTATTAATAAATCGTATGAAAAATATTTTGGTAATTGGAGCAACCGGGCAGATTGGTTCGGAACTTACATTGGAGTTGCGTAAACGCTATGGTGATGATCATGTGGTGGCCGGATATATTCCGAGCGCTATGCCCAAAGGTGAATTAAAAGCATCAGGACCTTCGGCCATTGCAGACGTCACCGACCGGCAGTCCATCGAAGTGGTGGCACGCCAGTTTAAGATAGATACGATATACAATCTGGCAGCTTTGCTTTCGGTGGTGGCGGAAAGTCGTCCGGCCATGGCCTGGAAGATTGGTATAGACGGACTGTGGAACGTGCTTGAAGTGGCGCGTGAGTATAACTGTGCAGTCTTTACTCCCAGCTCCATAGGTTCGTTCGGCGAGGCTACTCCCCACATACAGACACCGCAAGACACGATTCAGCGTCCGCGTACGATGTATGGCGTAACCAAAGTGACAACGGAATTGTTGAGCGATTATTATTATACGAAGTATGGCGTGGATACCCGTTCGGTGCGTTTTCCGGGAATTATCTCCAACGTAACCCCTCCGGGTGGCGGTACTACGGACTATGCGGTGGATATTTTCTATTCGGCAGTGAAAGGCGAAAAGTTTGTCTGCCCATTAAAACAGGGTACTTATATGGACATGATGTACATGCCCGATGCCTTGAATGCTGCCATATCACTGATGGAAGCTGCGCCGGCAAGGCTGAAGCATCGCAATGCGTTCAATATTACTTCCATGAGTTTCGATCCGGAAGAAATATATAACGCCATCAAAAAGCATATACCCGATTTTGAAATGGCATATCAGGTGGATCCTCTGCGGCAAGCCATAGCCGATAGCTGGCCCGATTCATTGGATGATTCGTGTGCTCGTGAAGAATGGGACTGGATGCCGCAATATAATTTGGAGTCCATGACCGTGGACATGCTGGAAAAATTGAAAGCTAAATTTAATAAGTGACTGTAGCGGTCCGTAAAAAATGAGAAAAATAGTATTGGGGTTTTTGTTGCTCGTTTTTCTTATTTCATGTGGAAATAAAAAAACGAAGATGGATCCCTTTGTTACCCTTACGAATATGGTAGATTCCGTCAACCAGAAAGCTGACACGCTGAAAGTGGCGGAAGTAGAGGATGTACCGAAACCGATAGAGGCAGACGAATTGTTTGATGATTTTATCTTCAGTTATGCTTCGGATGATGCTTTGCAAAAGCAAAGGACGGTATTTCCTCTACCTTACTATAATCGGAATACTCCGATAAAAATAGAGGAGCGTTTCTGGAAACACGATTATCTCTTCACTAAGCAAAGTTATTACACTTTGCTTTTTGATGAAGAAGATGATTTGGAGTTGGTGGGAGATACTGCCTTGAAATCGGTGCAGGTGGAATGGATATATTTGAAAACCCGTATGGTGAAAAGGTACTATTTTGAACGGAAACACGGCATGTGGATGCTCGAAGCCATTAACTTGCGTGAAATAGAGAAAGGAGAAAATGAAAGCTTTGTAGATTTCTATACTCGTTTTGTGACGGATAGTGTGTATCAAAGTAAGCATATCAGTCATCCGCTGCAGTTTGTAACCATTGATCCGGACGATGAGTTTTCCATTTTGGAAACTACCTTGGATATGAACCAATGGTACGCGTTTCGTCCGGTGATGCCTGTCGACAAGTTATCCAATATAAACTACGGACAGAAAAATGAAGATTTATCAAATACCAAAATATTAAAAGTAAACGGTATAGACAACGGCTATTCCAATATTTTCTATTTTCGCAGACAAGCCGAAGAGTGGGAGTTGTACAAATATGAAGATACGAGTATGTAGCTGATTGAAAGGAGGGAATGGAACTTTATTTGAATAAAATACCTAATACTTTTGGCATTGAAGTGACTGCTGCGCGATTCTTGGAATACGATTCGGAAGAGGCTCTTTGCGAAATGATTGCAGCAGGACGTATTACTGTGCCTTATTTGCATATTGGTTGTGGCAGTAATCTGCTGTTTACTACGGATTATGAAGGTACGGTGTTGCATTCGCATATCCATTCTATAGAAGTGACGGCAGAGGATGAGGAGAATGTGTGGGTACGTGTTGGTGCTGGTGTGGTATGGGATGATTTTGTGGCTTATTGTGTAGACCACTGTTGGTATGGTGCGGAGAATCTCTCGCTGATACCGGGAGAAGTGGGTGCAAGTGCCGTACAGAATATAGGTGCTTATGGGGTGGAAGTCAAAGACCTGATAACTTCAGTGGAAACCATACATGTTGAAGGAGAAAAACGTGTCTTTAGCGTAGCTGAGTGTGGGTATGCTTATCGGAAAAGCATCTTTAAACAACCGGAGATGAAGGATCTGTTTGTGACTTATGTTAATTTTCGATTGGGTAAGAAAGAGCACTATATGTTGGATTACGGCACAATCCGGGAAGAGTTGGCAAAATATCCGCAGGTGGACTTGCGTACATTGCGTCGCGTGATTATCGATATTCGCCAAAGTAAGTTGCCCGACCCTGAGATGTTGGGAAATGCAGGGAGCTTTTTCATGAATCCTATCGTGCCCCGCATGCAGTTTGAAGCATTGCAGCGAATGTTTCCTACGATGCCGTACTATGATGTTGATGCCGGACATGTGAAAATCCCGGCGGGTTGGATGATAGAACAATGCGGCTGGAAAGGGAAATCGTTGGGGCCGGCGGCTGTGCACGAAAAACAAGCATTGGTTTTGGTAAATCTGGGTGGTGCAAAAGGAACGGATATTGTAGCTCTTTCGGACGCTGTGAGGACCTCTGTACGTGAAAGATTTGGTATAGAAATTTATCCGGAAGTAAATTTTATAGGTAACTGATGATGGTTGATAATTGGTTATGGGAAGAATCAGGATATTAGGAAGTGGAACATCGACCGGAGTGCCGGAGATAGGTTGCACTTGTCCGGTTTGTACTTCTGCTGATGTACGTGACAATCGTTTGCGTGCATCCTCATTGGTGCATACGGAAGATGCAGTGATACTGGTAGATTGCGGTCCGGACTTCAGGCAGCAGATGTTGAATGTGTCTTCTTTTGAAAAAATAGATGGTGTACTGATTACTCATGAGCATTATGATCATGTGGGCGGGTTGGACGACTTGCGTCCGTTTTGCCGTTTTGCCGATATCCCTATTTATTCGGATGTCAATACTGCGGCTCATTTGCGAGCACGTATGCCTTACTGTTTTGTAGACAAAGTGTATCCGGGCGTTCCTCGTATCAATTTAGAGGAGGTGGAAGCCGGCCGGCCTTTTTATATCAACCGGACAGAAATACTACCTTTGCAGGTAATGCACGGTAAACTGCCCATACTGGGGTATCGCATCGGTAAAAAACTGGGTTATATTACGGACATGCACACAATGCCTGATGAATCTTTCGAGCGATTGAGAGGCGTTGAGGTTCTTATTATGAATGCCTTGCGACCAGAACCACATCCTACGCATCAGACTGTATCGGAAGCATTGGTGGCTACTGAACGCATTGGTGCGAAAGAAACTTATTTTATTCATATGAGTCACCATGTCGGACTCCATGCCGATATTGAAAAAGCGTTACCATCCCATGTGCATTTTGCATATGATGGTCTTGAAATAACCTTTTAAACTTTTTAAAGCTTTTGTTTTGTTTTATTTGCAGAATTTATTATTTTTGCAAAAATTAGATAAAACAGGGCATGAAACTCCGACTCTTTATACAGATAGCTGTCATCGTATCCGTAGTGTTATTATGTACGGGTTTTGCCGTGTATTCATTTTTTCGGTTGCATTCAGTGGAAAACCAGCGTGATTTTGACCTCTACACGTTGGTTCCTCAAGATGCAATTGCCATTTTGGAAACCAATCACATGGCCGATTTGATGGAAGATATCAATGGGCTGGATTGTAGTAAAGATAATCATTTTCTATATATCTCCGATCTCTTTTCATATCTGAAAGAAAATCTGCATACTTTGCTGCAAGATACTCCTCACGGGTTGAGCATGCAAATGAATAAAATGTTGATTAGCTTTCACGAACCGGACACGCCGGAAAATCAGGTGCTATATTGCAGTCTCGGTTCGGATGATTACGAACTGGTAGAGACTTTTGTGCAGAAATATTGCTCTGGTAGTTTTCCCCTGAAGACGTTTGACTATAAAGGAGAAGAAATCCGCATTTATCCTATGGCGGACGGCCGTTTCCTTACGATGTATTTCACATCAGATTTTTTTGTTGTCAGCTTTCAGAAACGCTTGGTGGAGCAGGTGATTGATGCTTATCGTACCAAGAATTCTTTGATGAGTCAGGCTGCTTTTCGTACCATCCGTACCAATAAGCACAATGATGTTTCCGCTATGATATATGTGCGTATGCAAGCTGTAGAAATGGGGAAAAGAACGGATGATATTCATTCGTACATGCGTTTGGGGAGTTGGGTGGAATTTGAAGTGCAGCTCAATGAAAATGCCGTTTATTGTTCCGGTATGAGTCATGGGGTAGACTCTACTCTTACTTTTATGAATGTACTGCGTGCCCAGAAGCCTATAGAGGGCTTTCCCGGTGCCAATCTACCGGCTACTACTTTTTTATATCACCGATGGGCTATTTCGGATAGGAGTTCTTTCTTGAACTTCACCACACGCCAAGAGTATGCAAAAGTTGCCTATTCCGATTATGTAAAGCAGCGAGATGAGGAGTGGACGGCATTCTTGAACGATTTTGCGGCTGAAAGTTTCTTGTCTTGTCTTTTTTGCTCGAAAGATACGCTGAATGTTACTCCTTGTGCTGTGGTTTGTATTCCTGTTAAGGACGAACAGCTGGCAGAACACCGTTTGCAATCTTTGCTTTATACCATCCCGCAGGACAAAGAGGCTTCTTCGATGTCCAAACCATTTGACTATACATTATACCCTAAGGCGATGAAATATAAGAAGTATGCTTTGCCACGGACTTCTTTGCTGGCGCAAATGACAGGGATTGCTGAGCCGGATTTTCATACATATGCTTGTTTTTATCGGAACAGCTTGTTGCTGGCTCCTGATGTGGTTAGTCTTTCAACTTATATAGATGCGATAGAGAATGGAGAGGTGTTGGATGGGACATCGGTCTATGAAGAAGGTATAGGTAGTCTGTCGCCGGTTTATAATTTTGTGATGATGGCAGATATGGGAACAATTTTGTTACAACCGGAAGCTTATGTGCGCCTGATACCGAACTTCTTCTTTCGGCAAGCTGATTTCTTCCGCCATTTTATGCTTGCCGTGCAGTTTACTTGTGCGGATAAAATTATCTATCCAAACATCGTACTGCTCTATAAAGGAGGATAATAGAAAAAAGAGGTTCAGGCCTTTCTGTTCTTGGCCTTTTAAAATGTTGATGACGCAGATTCTCTTTATTAAAAATCTACGTCATCAGTTAAAATGAACTCTTTTGAAAAATTATAGAAAAGAGATTTAATAAACGATTTAAAAAGGTAAATCTTCTTTGGCATCCCCTGCAAGGAATTCTGGTGCTGTGGTAGGTGCAGGAGCTGGCGGTGGAGGTAGGGGAGCGCTTGGATCAGATGTAGTGTTGTTTACACGTTCCACTTTCCATGCTCGGATACTGTTGAACCAGCGATCTTGCCATTGGCGTGCATCTATGTCGAAAGATACGGTCAACTCTTCCCCCATTTGGATATTGAACTGCTCGATTTTTTCGGCACCAAAAACCTCAAAACACATTTTACGTGGATATTGACCGTGGTCTTCAACCACATATTCCTGTACTTTCCATTCGTTGCCGGATGATTTGGCGACTCCACCTCTGGGCTGGAGTATGGCGATGACTTTTCCTGTAAATTCCATTGTTTTCTTGTTTAATGATGCGGCGAAGTTACAATTTTTTAGGAATACGAGAAGAATAATCGGCTGTTTTTTCTTGCTAATTCTTTGTCATAGGGAATTCTTTTTTTAACTTTGTCCGTTAGTTATATAGATAGCAAAATAAAAACTTAAATATACGGAAAATATGAAATTTATCGTTTCAAGCACAGCGCTTTCCAGTCATTTACAGGCTGTCAGCCGTGTGATTAATTCAAAGAATGCATTGCCCATTTTGGATTGTTTCCTCTTTGAACTGCAAGACGGAACTTTATCCGCGACAGTTTCTGATAGTGAAACAACAATGGTTACTACAGTCGAGGTGAACGAAAGTGATATGGATGGACGTTTTGCCGTTGCGGCCAAAACGTTGTTGGATGCTTTGAAGGAAATTCCTGAGCAACCATTGACTTTTGAAGTTAATATGGACTCTCTTGAAATTACTGTACAGTATCAGAACGGTAAATATAGTTTGATGGGGCAGAATGCCGATGAGTTCCCGCAATCGGCTATGTTGGGCGACAATGCTGTACGCGTGGAAATGGATGCGCAAATCCTGTTAGGTGGCATTAACCGCGCCATATTTGCTACTGCCGATGATGAACTTCGTCCGGTGATGAATGGTATTTATTTTGATATTACGACAGAGGATATCACCGTAGTGGCATCCGATGGCCATAAATTGGTGCGCTGTAAAACGGTGGCTGCTAAAGGCAGTGAGCGTGCCGCCTTTATACTTCCCAAAAAACCGGCGTCTTTGATGAAGAACCTGTTGCCGAAAGAGCAAGGAAAGGTAACCGTTGAGTTCGATGAACGCAACGCTGTGTTTACTTTGGAAAATTACCGTATGGTATGTCGTTTGATAGAAGGGCGTTATCCGAATTACAATTCTGTAATTCCGCAAGGTAATCCCTATAAAGTGACTGTAGATCGTCAGCTGTTGATTGGTGCATTACGTCG
Source organism: Prevotella heparinolytica (assembly GCF_002998535.1). Classification (NCBI taxonomy): domain Bacteria; kingdom Pseudomonadati; phylum Bacteroidota; class Bacteroidia; order Bacteroidales; family Prevotellaceae; genus Prevotella; species Prevotella heparinolytica. The sequence goes on from NZ_CP027234.1 coordinate 3,218,924, forward strand.
TGTTTCCATTTTCTCATCGCAGGCAAGCAGTCTCATCAAGCTACGTATGCAGCAAAATCTAATTGTGATCTCTGCGCAGGATATAGACTTTTCCACTTCGGCAGAGGAAACGCTGACTTGTCAGTATACGGGTAATCCTATGAATATCGGCTTTAAATCTACTTTCTTGATCGATATTCTGAATAATATCTCTGCTGACGAAGTGGTTATCGAATTGGCCGACCCGTCACGTGCAGGTGTCATCATCCCTGTGGAACAGGAAGAGAACGAAGACCTATTGATGTTGTTGATGCCGATGATGTTGAATGATTAAAGGAATAAATGAATTTTTACCGTAGGAGAGGACATGAGAGCACGGAACTTTATTGGATACTGTGCCTTATGTCCTTTTATGGTGAAAAACAGTAAATATTGAAGAACAATGAAATTAAATCTGAAAAATCCGATTGTTTTTTTCGATTTGGAAACTACGGGTACCAACATTAATTCAGACCGGATTGTTGAAATCTGTTATCTTAAAGTCTATCCTAACGGGAATGAAGAGACCAAGACCATGCGTATCAATCCCGGAATGCATATCCCGGAGGAATCTTCTGCTATCCATGGTATTTACGACCAGGATGTGGCCGATTGTCCTTCTTTTAAAGAAGTGGCACGTAGCATAGCCAATGATATTGAAGGGTGTGATTTGGCAGGTTTCAATTCCAATCGTTTTGATATCCCGGTTTTGGCCGAGGAATTCCTTCGGGCTGGTGTGGATATTGATATGAGTCGTCGTAAGTTTGTGGATGTGCAAGTTATTTTCCATAAGATGGAACAGCGTACGCTGTCTGCTGCTTATCAATTCTATTGTGGTAAGAATCTGGAAGATGCGCATACGGCAGAGGCAGATACTCGTGCTACTTATGAGGTGCTGATGTCGCAATTGGATCGTTATCCGGAATTACAAAACGATATTGCTTTTCTTTCCGACTACTCCAATTTCAATAAAAACGTGGATTTTGCAGGCCGCATGGTCTATGATGATAAAGGAGTGGAAGTGTTCAACTTCGGCAAATATAAAGGGATGGCGGTATCTGATGTTTTGAAGCGTGATCCCGGTTATTATGGCTGGATGCTGAACAGTGACTTTACATTGAATACCAAAGCGATGTTGACTAAAATACGTTTGCGCGAATTGACTCAAAAATAGGAATCTGAAAAAATATAGAGAACCAAAGATAAAAGTTAAAAACGGACTTTTAGGGTTCGGAATATTCTGCGTTATGGCAAATATATTAAAAGGGAAAAAAATTGTTTTGGGCATTACAGGAAGCATTGCGGCTTATAAATCCTGTTTGCTTATTCGTGAATTGATTAAGCGCGGTGCAGAAGTACAAGTCGTTATTACACCGGCAGGCAAGGAATTTATCACTCCCATCACTTTATCTGCTTTGACCGGAAAACCGGTTATCAGTGAGTTTTTTGCTCAGCGTGACGGCACATGGAACAGTCATGTAGACTTGGGGCTGTGGGCAGATGCCCTTTTGATAGCCCCTGCGACAGCTTCCACAATCGGAAAGATGGCTAATGGAGTGGCAGATAATATGCTGATCACTACGTATCTTTCTGCAAAAGCTCCTGTGTTTGTTGCACCTGCCATGGATTTGGATATGTTTGCTCATCCTTCTACTCAGAAAAATCTGGATATCCTTCGTTCGTATGGTAATTACATCATAGAGCCGGGTACAGGAGAACTTGCCAGTCATTTGGTTGGTAAAGGGCGTATGGAGGAACCGGAAAATATTGTCAGGTATTTGGAAATGTATTTTGCAGCCAAAGAGGGTGAGTTGGTTGGAAAGACGATAATGATAACAGCAGGTCCAACTTATGAAAAGATAGATCCCGTGCGTTTTATCGGCAACTATTCATCCGGCAAGATGGGGTTTGCACTTGCCGATGAATGTGTAAGTCGTGGGGCCAAGGTTATATTGATTGCAGGGCCGGTTCAACAAACAACGTATTTTCCAATGGCTCAATATATCCAAGTGGAATCGGCTGGAAACATGTACGATGCAGCCGGCGCTTTCTGGGGTTCTGCAGATGCAGCTATATTGACTGCTGCGGTAGCCGATTATACTCCCGAACACGTGGCTGATGAGAAAATAAAGCGGGAAAAAACGGGTGAAATGATATTGGCTTTAAAACCCACTCAAGACATCGCTGCTTTCTTGGGTAAACAGAAGAATAAGGCAAATAATCGAAAACAGGTTTTAGTGGGGTTTGCTCTTGAAACGAATAATGAGCTGCTGAATGCAGAAGAAAAACTCAAACGGAAGAATCTGGATTTTATTGTCTTGAATTCGCTGAATGATAAAGGAGCGGGCTTCCGCCATGATACTAATAAGATTTCTATTATTGATGATAAAGGAAAGGCCGATTATCCATTGAAATCCAAAGCTGAGGTTGCTGTAGATATTGTGGATTATTTGGTTAAAGTGCTGAAACAAGCAGAGTGAATAAAGTGAGGTAACAATCTCCTTGTTCGTTGTCGGTTGTTTAATTAAAGAATCAATTATCAAGAAAATGTTACATTCGCTCTATATACAGAATTATGCACTTATCGAGCAACTTGATATAAATATCGATAGCGGTTTTTCCGTGATAACGGGTGAAACGGGTGCAGGTAAGTCTATTATTTTAGGTGCTATCGGGTTGCTGTTGGGACAACGTGCCGATGTGAAATCCATTCGTACGGGAGCTTCAAAATGTGTGATTGAAGCCCGTTTTGATATATCTGCCTATGGTATGCAACCTTTCTTTGAAGAGAATGAGCTGGAATATGAGGCAGAGTGTATTCTTCGTCGTGAGGTTTCTGTTTCGGGCAAAAGCCGGGGGTTTATCAATGACACGCCGGCTTCGTTGGTGCAGATGAAGGAATTGGGAGAACAGCTGATTGATGTACATTCTCAGCATCAGAATCTGTTGTTGAATAAGGAGGGGTTTCAACTCAATGTTCTTGATATTTTATCTCACAATGATGAGATACTGTGTGCTTATCAAGGCTTTTATCGTGAGTGGAAGCAGGTGCAGCAGGATTTGGCCGAACTTGTTGCACAAGCGCAACGTGATAGAGCTGATGAGGATTACATCCGTTTTCAGTTTGAGCAGCTGGAAGAGGCTCGATTGGTAGCGGGTGAGCAGGAAGAACTGGAGCAGGAAGCTGAAACGCTGAACCATGCAGAAGACATTAAAGCGGGGTTATATAGAGTGGGACAAATGTTACATTCGGATGAAGGCGGTTTACTTTCAGGGTTGAAAGAGTGCTTGAATACGATGCATGGTTTGCAGAGTGTCTATCCGGTTGCCGGTGAACTTGTCGAACGTTTGGATAGTACTTACATTGAACTGAAAGATATCGCGCAGGAAGTCGCCGGAAAGGAAGAACAAATAGAATTTAATCCTGCACGTTTGGATGAAGTAAACGAGCGTCTGAATCTGATTTATACACTTCAACAAAAACATCAAGTATCTACTGTCGATGAACTTCTGCATTTGACAGATGAATATGCAGCCAGGCTTTCGGCTATAACTTCTTCGGATGAACAGATAGAAGAGTTGAAGGAACACTGTGAAGCTTTATATCATAAAGTGCAAAAACAGGCAGCTCTTCTTACGGAGACCCGTATGGCGGCTGCCCGTGAGGTTGAGAAACAAATGGCTGCACGGCTGATTCCGTTAGGAATGCCCAATGTGCGTTTCCGTGTGGAGATGGGAGAGCGTAAGGAACCGGGGATGCATGGAGCCGATACTGTGAATTTCTTGTTTTCGGCTAATAAAAATGGAACTTTGCAAAGTATCTCTTCTGTAGCTTCCGGTGGTGAAATTGCGCGTGTCATGTTGTCGGTCAAAGCAATGATTGCAGGTGCTGTTAAGCTACCTACCATTGTGTTTGATGAAATAGACACCGGAGTTTCCGGTGAGATAGCTGACCGCATGGCGGATATTATGCAAGAGATGGGTGAACAGAACCGTCAGGTTATCAGTATTACTCATTTGCCGCAGATTGCTGCCCGGGGAAGCGCTCACTACAAAGTCTATAAGCAAGACAATGAAACAGAAACGAATAGTCACATTCGCCGTCTGACCGATGAAGAAAGAATAGAGGAACTGGCTCACATGTTGAGTGGAGCAACCTTGACAGAAGCTGCTTTGAATAATGCTAAGGCATTGCTGAAGAGGTGATAAGTGTACGATAAATAAAAAATAGATTCTTAATAAATATTTGAACGAATAGATGGTTGAGCAAAGTGAAATGATTTTTGGCGTCCGTGCTGTAATAGAGGCCATTCAGGCAGGAAAAGATATTGATAAGATATTGGTGAAAAAAGACATTCAGAGCGATTTGTCAAAAGAGTTGTTCGCTGTCTTGAAGGGTACATTGATACCTGTACAGCGTGTTCCGGTTGAGCGGATTAATCGCATAACTCGTAAAAATCATCAGGGAGTGGTTGCCTTTATTTCATCAGTGACGTATCAGAAAACGGAACATCTGGTACCGTTCCTTTTCGAACAAGGAAAGAATCCGCTGTTTGTGATGCTTGATGGAATTACGGATGTTCGTAACTTTGGAGCCATAGCCCGTACGTGCGAGTGCGCAGCAGTGGATGCGGTGATTATTCCTGCAAAGAATAGTGTGTCGGTCAATGCGGATGCCATGAAAACTTCGGCAGGAGCATTGCACACGTTGCCTGTTTGCCGTGAGCAGAGTTTGAAAGAAACACTTCAGTTTCTCAAAGAGAGTGGCTTCCGGATTGTGGCAGCCACTGAGAAAGGAGATTATGAATATACCAAAGCTGATTATACCGGTCCGATGTGCATCATTATGGGGGCTGAAGACCGGGGGGTCTCTTATGATAATCTGGCATTGTGTGACGAATGGGTGAAAATACCTATGCTGGGAACTATCGAATCCTTGAATGTTTCTGTTGCTGCCGGTATTTTGATTTATGAAGCTGTAAAACAAAGGTACTAAGATATGAAAAAGAAATTGCTGTTGATATGCACGCTCTGTGTGTTGTCCCAATGGAGTGTGGCACAAGCTCCGAAGTGGATAGATAAAGCCAAGCGTGCTGTTTTTTCTGTGGTTACTTATGATCGTAATGATAAGATACTGAACACTGGCAACGGTTTTTTTGTCACAGAAGAGGGAGTTGCCTTGTCGGATTATACCTTGTTTAAAGGAGCCGAGCGTGCAGTTGTGATGACCTCTGATGGGGTACAGATGTCTGTTGAGGCTATTATGGGAGCCAATGATATGTATGATGTGGTGAGATTTCGGGTTGCTACTTCCGGAAAGAAAGTTCCTGCCTTGACTTTAGCTTCTGTTGCTTCAGCGGTGGGAACCGATGTATATCTGTTACCGTACTCCACTCAAAAGAATCGTTCTTATACTGCCGGAAAAATAAAAGAAACGACCAAAATAGCCGATAAGTATTCTTATTATACGCTTGATATGCATTTGAAGGAGAAGATGGTGAGTTGTCCGGTGATGACGGCGGACGGACAAGTGTTCGGATTGGTTCAGCAATCTGTTGGACAAGATACTGCTGGTATTTGTTATGCCATTGATGCCCAATTTGCGATGGCGCAGAATATTTCGCCGTTTTCCTATGGAGATATGGCTTTGAAGAATATCGGAATCAAGAAAGCACTACCTGATACGGAAGAGCAAGCCTTAGTTTTTCTTTATATGGCTTCTTCACAGCTTTCTCCGGAAAAGTATATGGAGACTCTGGATAATTTTATCGCACAATATCCTAATAGTGCAGATGGTTATCTTCGCCGCGCTTCTCAGCAAATGTTCATGTCAAATGACAATGTTTCCATGGATAAGGTTTCCGATGACATGGATAAAGCATTGAAGGTTGCCGTGAAGAAAGACGATGTTTTCTTTAACCGTGCTAAAATAATATATAGTTATGTATTGGGAAAACCGGAAAAGGTATATAAATCCTGGTCATATGATACTGCTTTGGAAGAGATAAAGAAAGCGATGGAAATAGAGAACTTGCCTGTTTATCAGCAATTGGAGGGAGACATTTTATTTGCCAAACAGGATTATCCGGCGGCATTTGTCTGCTACGATAAAGTGAACCATAGTAACATGGCATCGCCGGCCACTTTCTTTAGTGCAGCAAAGACCAAGGAACTGATGCAGGCACCTGTTGAAGAAGTGCTGGCTTTGATGGATAGTTGTGTTATGCGTCTTTCCCAACCATATACGGAAGAAGTAGCTCCTTATCTGTTGGAACGTGCACAAGTCCGTATGAATGCCGGTGAAGCGCGTAATGCAGTATTGGATTATGATGCATATTATAAAGCTGTGAAAGGTAATGTCAATGATATGTTTTATTATTATCGTGAACAGGCTGCCTTGAAAGCCAAACAATATCAGCGTGCACTGGATGATATGACAAAGGCCATTGAACTGAACCCGAATGAATTGACTTATCGTGCAGAGCTGGCGGTAGTAAATATCCGTGTCGGACGTTATGAAGAAGCATTGGAAGTGCTGAAAGCTGCTTTGGCCAAAGATTCCAAATATGCAGAAGCATATCGTCTGATGGGGATCGCACAAATTCAGTTAAAGAAGAATAAGGAAGCTTGTGACAGCTTTAGCAAAGCAAAGGAGTTGGGAGACGTTAATGTGGACGCATTGATAGAAAAGCATTGCAAATAAGAATGAATAAAGGCTCTGTTTTCGCAAGCAAAGCCTTTATTGGGAAAATTCCCGTGTTAAAGAAGTTAAGTCTGGCTCATAAAAGGTATGAGTGAAATTGCTTTTATATAGTAAATACATGAGGATTCGAAGTACTGCTTATGTTTTGAACCTTTTTTAAAGTATGAGCAATATATGTACTATTATTAACCATATAAAACCATTGGAAATGATGAAAAAAACAATTTGCAGCCCCAAAGCGCCGGGTGCTATAGGTCCATATAGTCAGGCTGTTGAGGCTAACGGGATGGTGTTTGTTTCCGGTCAATTACCCATTGATGCAGCTACCGGAGTAATGGCGGAAGGGGCAGAAGCACAAGCCCGCCAATCCTTGGAAAACATGAAGCATATTCTGGAAGAGGCAGGTTTGGATATGAGCAACATTGTAAAAACCACTGTCTTTCTGGCAGACATGTCTTTATTTGCCGATATGAATAAGGTTTATGCCACTTATTTTGACGGAGCTTTTCCCGCACGCTCAGCCGTTGCCGTAAAGGCATTGCCCAAGGACGCTTTAGTGGAGATTGAGTGCATCGCGGTTCGCTAATAAGTCGGCCACAATAAAACTACTGCCTCCTACGAAGATAAAGTCTTCCGGGAGGCTTTTTTCTTGTGCAGCTCGTACGGCCGAAGGTACATCTGGATAGCAGTTGCCTTTGAGCCCGGCACTTTCCGCAAGTTTTTGTAAATCATTTGCCGGCAAGGCACGTTTTACGCTGGCTTGGGTAAAATAGTAAATTGCATCTTCGGGCAGCAATGCCAGCACGCCTTGTATATCTTTATCATTCACCATGCCGATGATAATATGCAGATTGTGAAAAGCCTGTTGTTTAAGTTGCTCTACTATATAGGTGATTCCACCCACATTGTGTCCTGTATCGCAGATTAGGATAGGGTGGTTTTGCAACTTTTGCCAACGCCCCATCAAGCCGGTCAGCTCAGTTACGTGGGCAAAACCTCTGCGAACAGATTGTTCATCCAGTCGATAACCGGCTTCTTTCAGGAGTGGAAGGGCTGTGAGAATAGTACGGGAGTTTTTTTTCTGATAGAGTCCCTTTAGTTCATATTCTATACCGGGATAATCCTCACGTCCATTTTCTTCTGCAAAATAGATGGGAGCATTTACTTCTCCGGCTCTCTTTTGAAATACGGCTTTAGTTTCCGGGGTTGTTTCGCCGATCACTACGGGGATGTCGCTTTTAATGATTCCTGCCTTTTCTCTTGCAATTTGGGGCAATGTATTCCCTAAGAATTGAGTGTGGTCAAGACTGATATTAGTGATGATACATAAATCCGGATGGATTATGTTGGTGCAGTCCAAGCGTCCTCCCAGTCCCACTTCTATCACAGCTACATCTATTTCCACATCGGCAAAGTACCGGAAAGCCATAGCGGTGGTTAATTCAAAAAAGGACGGATGCAGCGGTTCAAAAAAGCAACGTTCCTCTTCCACAAAACGGATGACATACTCTTCCGGTATGGGTTGTCCATTGACGCGGATACGTTCGCGAAAATCCACCAAATGGGGCGAGGTATATAGCCCCACGCTATAGCCCGCTTCTTGCAGTATGGCTGCAATGGTATGCGAGCAAGAGCCTTTACCGTTGGTACCTGCCACATGAATGGTGCGAAACTTGCGATGTGGGTGGCCGAAGTGCTCATCCAGTGCCAAAGTGTTTTCCAATCCTTCTTTATAGGCCGAACCTCCTACTTGTTGAAACATGGGAGTGCTGTTATATAAATAGGTTAAAGTGTCCTGATAATCCATCTTTTGTAATATTTAACGAGAAAGAAATCTTTTTCTCTGTATTAAATTGTTATCTTTAAGGACAACAAAGATAACGTAAACCGTAGGTTATACAAAAGAAGCACGCTTGTTTTTTATTGCCTGAATATGGTTTTGCTTTATCCTGAAAAACATTAATAATTAAAATTTAATGAGTATGGGAGCCAAGAAAAATTTTGTGATTGATACGAATGTTATTCTTCACGATTATAATTGTCTGAAAAATTTCCAAGAAAACGACATTTATCTCCCCATCGTGGTCCTTGAAGAGTTGGATAAATTTAAGAAAGGCAATGAGCAGATCAATTTCAATGCCCGTGAATTTGTCCGCGAACTCGATTTGATAACCGATGACAATCTTTTCACTCGCGGTGCTCCGTTGGGCGAAGGCTTGGGTCGGCTGTTTGTTGTGACGGGTACGATAAATTCTTCCCGAGTGCATGATTCCTTTCCCGAGCGCATTCCCGACCATCAGATTCTGTCAGTGACAGACTGGCTGACCGAGAAATATCCGAAGATGAAATCCATTTTGGTCACGAAAGATGTGAATCTACGGATGAAAGCCCGTTCTATTGGTCTGCTGTGTGAAGATTATATCAACGATAAAGTGGTGAACCTTGACATCTTTGAAAAATCGAATGAAGTATTTGAGGGAGTTGACCCCACTTTGATAGACCGTATTTATTCTTCGAAGGAAGGATTGGATATCAGTGAATTCGACTTTAAGGATATTGTTCATCCCAATGATTGCTTTGTATTGAAAAGTGACCGAAACAGCGTGCTTGCTCGTTATAATCCTTTTACTCACTCCGTCTGCCGGGTAAACAAAACCAAAAATTACGGTATTGAGCCTCGTAATGCCGAACAGAGCTTTGCCTTTGAAGTGCTGAACGACCCGGATGTAAAGCTTATAGCCCTGACCGGTAAGGCCGGAACCGGCAAAACATTATTGGCACTGGCTGCTGCTTTGGGAAAACTGACAGATTATAAGCAAATCCTTTTGGCTCGTCCCATTGTGGCATTGTCTAATAAAGATCTCGGCTATCTTCCCGGAGATGCAAATGAGAAAGTTGCCCCTTATATGCAGCCTCTATTTGATAATCTGAATGTGATAAAGCATCAATTTTCGGCTAACTCCAGCGAAGTGAAACGCCTGGAAGACATGCAAAAAAGCGAACAATTGGTAATTGAAGCTTTGGCTTTTATTCGCGGACGCAGTTTGAGCGAGACTTATTGCATTATTGATGAGGCTCAGAATTTGACGCCGCATGAAATAAAAACGATAATTACCCGTGCCGGTGAAGGAACAAAGATGGTGTTCACGGGTGATATTCAGCAGATAGACCAACCGTATCTGGATAGCCAATCCAATGGGCTGGTTTATATGATAGACCGCATGAAAGATCAAAATCTTTTTGCACATGTCAATCTGGTGAAAGGAGAGCGTAGTCCGTTGAGTGAATTGGCAAGCAATCTGATGTGATGTTGTTATGAAAGAACGTTTCTACCCGTCTTCCGGTCGTAAAAGACAAGGAGACGGGTTTCTTTTGTAATTCATTATAATTCTGCTTCTTATGATAGTGCGCATGTAAGCCCGCATGTTAGTGAACGTAATCCCACACTTTAGCAGACCTATGCCCACACTTTAGCGAATGCAAGCCCACACTTCAGAGCACGTATGCCCACACTTCAGAAGAGATATGCCCACACTTCAGAAGGCATAAGCCTACACCTTGGCGGTGGCAATTAAAGCGGAAGCATGCAACATGGAATCTTCTCTTCGTGTTTTATTTATAATATCATCCTTGAAAGAGTGTGAGAAAAATCAATTCTTTATAACATTTTTTTATTGTTTCTTTGCTTTTCTTGGATGAAATAGTGTATATTTGCGAATCCTAAAACAAAAACTATTAAACGCAATGAAACTGAAATTTATTCAGCGGTATCTCTCTGCAAAGGTATTACCGATATGGACTATTCTATTGATTGATGTATTTATCATCATCATATCAAGTATTTTGGCTTATATTCTGAGGTATGATCTCAGAAGTGTTTTCTTGGAATCTTCAAACATTGACAAAGTTATTTTGGGAGCAGTAATCGTCAACCTTATATTTTTCCGCGTATTCCGTACTTACTCCAATGTGTTGCGCTTTTCTTCTTTCGTCGATATAATGCGCATCTTTGTCTCCTTGACAGTTTCCTATGCAATCTTGATGGCTATAAATGTGCTGGGAGATAGCTTTTTCAACACCAAGCTGGTCCCTTTCAGTATAATATTCATCTCCTATATCATCAGTTTTGCAATGATGGCCTCTTCGCGTGTGATAGTCAAGACTATTTTTGACACGTTGAATTTTGACGGCAGGCACAGTGCCAATGTGTTCATCTACGGTGCAAAAGAAGCAGGTGTGAACATAGCCAAGTCATTGCGTGTCAATCTTCGGAACCATTATCGCTTACGTGGATTCATTGCCGATGACCCCGAACTTATAAATAAGGTTATGATGGGGGTTAAGGTATATCCTAATGACGATACGTTGATCGACAACTTACTCGACCGCAATGTGCAGGTGGTTATCATCTCTCCGGCAAAAATGGAGGAACTGCAAAAGTCTGATATGGCCGACAACATCCTTGCGCACAATATTAAACTTATGACGGCTCCTCCTTTGAGCGATTGGAGTGGGCAGGTCCTGAACCGCACCCAATTAAAGGAAATACAGATTGAAGACTTGTTACAGCGCAATCCCATTGAGATAGATATCCACAAGGTAGCATCACAGCTTGAAGGTAAGCGGGTATTGATTACCGGTGCGGCTGGTTCCATAGGCAGTGAGATCATGCGTCAGGTGGCCTCATTCAATCCTTATAAATTGATTCTCGTGGATCAGGCAGAGACTCCGTTGCATAATATCCGTTTGGAACTACAAGACCGTTGGCGCGACATTGATGCCGAAACGATCATAGCCGATATCTCCAATGTTACCCGGATGGAAGCTATTTTTAAGGAATACAAGCCTCAGTATATTTTCCATGCTGCTGCTTACAAGCATGTGCCTATGATGGAGGACAATGTTTCCGAGTCCATCCAGATAAACGTATATGGTACTCGTACATTGGCCGACCTTGCCGTTAAGTATGGTACTGAGAAATTCGTCATGATTTCTACAGATAAAGCAGTGAATCCTACGAACGTCATGGGATGTTCCAAGCGTATCTGTGAGATTTACGTGCAGTCTTTGGCTAAAAAACTTCAGAAAGAGGGGAGGGAGAATGCCACACAGTTCATCACCACGCGTTTCGGCAATGTGCTGGGATCTAACGGTTCTGTTATTCCACGTTTCCGCGACCAGATTCAGCGTGGAGGTCCGGTGACGGTTACGCATCCTGAAATTATCCGCTACTTTATGACCATTCCCGAAGCCTGCCGTTTGGTGCTTGAGGCAGGAAGTATGGGTAGTGGCGGTGAGATTTATATCTTCGACATGGGCAAGCCGGTGAAGATAGTCGACCTTGCCAAGCGTATGATTAGCCTTTCAGGCCGCACGGATGTGAAGATTGAGTTCACCGGTCTTCGTCATGGAGAGAAACTCTATGAAGAGCTGCTCAATGTGAAGGAGCTGACGAAACCCACTTATCACGAGAAGATTATGATTGCCACCGTGCGCGAGTATGATTACGAGGAGGTGAAAGAACGTATCCAGAAACTGATTGATGTGAGCTATACTTATGATCAGATGAAGATTGTGTCAGCCATGAAAGATATCGTTCCTGAATTTGTGAGCAAGAATTCTTGCTTCGAAGTGTTGGATAAGAGACTTTGATCAAGTGCGGCGTGTTTGCCGTAGAAGGAGTCGCAGAAAATACGAGTGAGGTTGTTTCAAAGCGCTTTTATGCTTTTGATACAACCTCACTCTCTCTTATGCTCCTTGCCGATTTTATTGATGCGATGAGAAGTATTTCAGGAATTGGGTTCTCTCAAAGACATTGACTCCTTTTTGTTCTTTGATGTTCAGCATACCCTTAAATTGATTGATATTGTTCATACCTTTGCGATGCATCCAAGAGTCAAGGAAATGAGTATATTCTGAAATGACGGAAATGGAGTTTTGATAAAGCACGCTGCAAACTTCCACAGCCGACGCTCCTGCCAGAATGGCTTTGACTACTCCTGCAGGAGAATGAATACCGCCTGATACAGCATAGTCCAGATTGTTTACAATGGCCGAAGCAATGCCGACCCAACGTAGAGAGTTGGACAAGTTGGCTTCATTGCTGAATATGTTGCCGGGTACCTGAGACATCTTCTCGATATTGATGTCCGGCTGGTAGAAGCGATTGAACATTACTACTGCGGCAGCTCCGTTGGCATATAGCTGGTTGATGAGGGCTATCGGGTTGGTAAGGTTATCACCCAATTTCATGATAACAGGAATCTTTACCGTTTGCTTGATATGGCTTAAGATATCTATATGACGCTGCTCAAAAGAACCGTATGCATATTGGACGTCAGTCTGCAAGGCTAGAATATTGATCTCCAGTGCATCTGCGCCGGCTTCTTCTATTTTAGTGGCAAAATCCACCCAGTCGGCATTCTGATAACAGTTGATGCTGGCTATTATAGGTATGTTGCAAACTTTTTTGCTCTCTTTTATCAGGTTCAGATATTCTCCCAATTTATGTTCTCGAATATACCCCACGAGGTAGTCGCTTCCTTCGGGATACATATTGGGGTCTCCCTGCCAGTCGGCCTCCATCATGATTTGTTCCTCAAAAAGAGATTTAAGTACAATGGCACCTGCACCTGCTTCAAAAAGTTTTTGGTTCTTTGCGGCACTGTCTGTTAATCCTGAACTGCTGACAATGATGGGATTCTTAAGTTTTAACCCTGCAAAAGTTGTTTCTAATGTTGCCATGATAATAGTATTTTTTAGTTGTCAATAATTTCTGTCTCCAAAGATCTTGCTTCCTACACGTATCAGTGTACTTCCGGTTGCAATGGCTTCACGATAGTCGTGAGACATTCCCATGGACAGTTCCTTGAAAGCTTCCGACTCTGAAAACCACTTGTCTTTTACTTCCCGGAAGAAATTTCTTAAAGAACAAAACTCCGTTTTGATTTGTTCGGCATTGTCCGTGTTCGTAGCCATACCCATCAACCCGCATATCCTGATGTTCTGAAACAGCTTCCATTCTCCCGAAGCCAGCATCTCCCGGCATTCGTCAAAGCTGAATCCGAATTTGGTTTCTTCGCGTGCAATATGTAGTTGGAGCAGGCAGTTCACGGTTCTGCCTACTTTACCTGCCTGTTTATCGACTTCAGCCAGAAGTTTGTAGGAATCAATTCCATGAATCAGTGCCACATAGGGAACAATATATTTTATCTTATTCGTTTGCAGATGTCCTATGAAGTGCCACTCAATGTCTTTAGGAAGACTTTCATATTTGGCTGTCATTTCCTGTACCTTGCTTTCTCCGAACACGCGTTGCCCGGCGCGATATGCTTCTTCTATCGCCTCGTTGGGGTGAAACTTGGAAACAGCTACCAATCGTACTCCTTCGGGCAGTTCGTTCAGCACTTGTTTTAAACTCTCTGTTATATTCATATCAGACTTCCGGTTTGTCGTTGGACTCTGCGCTATACGGATATACATCCATGATGGCGGTTTCGGCTACAGAGGCGATTTGGTAATCAGCCATTGTGCCTTTCATGCCTTCGTCCAGTTTCTTCACGGCATCGCGCAGGTCGGCAGCTTGTACCAGTACTTGGGTTGACGTTTTCTTTTCCGCACCGCTTTTTTCATCCAATGTGATGAAGACCAATTTACACTTGAACCAACGGTCGGCCGCCTCTTCCTCACACGGAAACAGTTCGCTGTAGTTGGCGCGTTTAATGTCTGATACGGTAAATTCACCCGATATGAAAAGTGTCATTTCTTCGATGATACGTGCTTCTGCTTCTGTAAAACTGAGGGCGTCTACGAGATATGGTTCGGTTACTTTCTTGTTCATTCCGTTTTCCATTGTTTTTTCGTAGCGTATTTTACACTCAAACCATGTATGCATTGCCATAATTATTTGTTTTTAGTTTAGTGGTTTATGAATTCTTTTATTCTATGTAACCCTATGCCGAGCAAAGGTTGTACAAAGATAGAGAAAAACTGATAGAATCTACTCAAAGCGGGGATTTTCCTTGATGTAAAAAACGATAGGTATATAAATAAAAAAAGGAGTACCGCTGTACTCCAACCTTTGTTAACCTTAAATCTAATACTATGAAAAACACAATGCAAATATACGGCTTTTTTCGATATCTGCAAGTCTAAGAGGTTATAGAATCGCTTTTTATAACTCTTATTGTGATTTTGCGCTCGTATTACACTCTTTTTAAGATTTCAGGCATGGTTTGCTTCTTTTGTATGTCGTTGGAAAAAGAATAAAGTGGCTTGAGATTGAAAATAAGATCTGCTTCTTATGAACTTTTTGACATTAGCTTTTGTTCTATTACCATATAAATTGATGTAATATAACTATGGCTACAACAACATTTAAAGGACAACCGGTAAAGATTTACGGTGAGTTTATACAGGTAGGCGCAGCAGCTCCTGATTTTGAATTAGTAAAAACAGATCTATCTTCTTTTTCTTTGAAAGAGTTGAACGGAAAGAATGTAGTATTGAATATATTCCCGAGTCTGGATACGAGCGTATGTGCCACTTCGGTGCGTAAGTTCAATCAACTAGCGGCTGATTTGGCTGACACTGTTGTATTGGCAATATCTAAGGATTTGCCTTTTGCTCATACCCGGTTCTGTTCTACAGAAGGAATAGAGAATGTAATACCTTTGTCGGATTTCCGTTTTTCTGATTTTGATGAAAACTACGGAGTGCGTATGGCAGATGGTCCTCTTGCGGGATTATTGGCACGTGCGGTGGTCATCATTGGCAAGAATGGTAAGGTGGTTTATACGGAATTAGTTCCGGAAATTACTCAAGAACCGGATTATGATAAAGCTATTGCTGCTTTGAAGTAATTATTCGCATTTGGATATGCGTTAATAAAAACGGTGGGCAGGAAGAAAAAACTGCTCACCGTTTTTTTTGTTCAGTCCGAAAGGCCTGTTGACTACTTCTACCCCTTTCCTATTTATACTTTGAGGGCTGTAAATTTACCGTGTAAGATAACTGTTAAAATGTATCTAATTGAAAATAAAGAAGTTACCTTATTTACACAACTAAACAGGTAACGATTTAGAAACGAGCGAGCTACTTGGCTTCGCTGTTTTCTGCCTAACAAAGAACGCTTGTTATTCTGTTTGCAAAGATAATACTTTGTTACCGAATAACAAGCGTTCTTGATGAGATATTCTTCTTTCTGCATTTTTTCTTAGGCGTGAGTTATAATCCTCTTCCACGTTTTTTCTTTCTGTTGGCTTGGTTCCTGAGCTTGCGCTGCCACGCTGTTTCAGCATAGTCATTGCCCTGTGTGGATGGTGTAATCAAATCGCCTAACCCTTCCACAACTTCATCGGCTGCACTAACAATGGTGTCTGCCACTGTACTAATAGGATTCTGCACTTGTGGTGTGTCATTGTCTCGTGAAATTGAGGAGCGGCTTGGAGGTACGAGTTGATAACCGGTATCAGGGCGTTCGTTCTTTTCTGTTGCCTCCTGTATTGTTTGGTGTGGTTTCCTTGGCTCTTCCCTGTTGGTTGGTTTAAAGTTTTTCTGCAGGGAACGGTAGCCGAACTCCCTGCCGATTTCGGATGCCTTGAATGATTGTCCTGCGTATGAGAACTTCAAGCCATAGACCTTGCCCTGCTTGTTCTTCATGCGCTCTATCGCGATGCCGTTCTTGTTCAACTCGTAAAGGAACATGGAATGCCCAGTAATACCCATACCTTTGTACTTGTCAAGCAGGGCATAGCAGATTTGTTGTACTTGCTGTTTTGTCTGCTCTCTTATTGGACTGGCTTTTGGCTCCTGATGCTGCTTTTTTGCCTTGACCTCCTTTGCGATAGTCAAGTGTTTCTCCCTGCTGATTTCTTCCGCCACCTTTGCTGCCCTATTGCTCACAAAAGTAGTATCATAGACCTCTCCGTACAGACTGATGTGGTTGGCAATGATGTGAATGTGTCTGTTGTCGGTATCCTTGTGCGTTACCGCCACCCATTGGTGGTTGTCAAGTCCCATTCGCTTGGCAAACAAATGGGCTATCCGCATAAGTTCGGATACAGGCAGTCTTTTCTCGTCCTGTGGTGCTATACCTATTTCGATGCGTAGGAACTTGTTCCTGCAACGGCTATTATAGTCGCTGACCACTTTCATTTCCTCATAGATGGTCTTTGGCTCCCTGCTGCAAAGATTGTGGAAGGCAAGCCGATTGCCGAGTTTGCCTTCCCTAAATATATAGTCCAAGGCCGTGCTTCCGTGTGCTATCGCCTTACATTTACCTATCATCTCTTCTCATATTTAAGACCTTATATACTTCGTCGTCTACACGAAAATGAGGGTTGTAAAACCGCTTAAATGCTTCCTTTGCACATAGGGAGAGGTTCTTTGTGATATGTAGCCAATCCTCGTCCTTGACCTTAATGAGGTTGGAAACCTGCCCGTAGAACCGTCCTGTATGTTGGAGTATGGCAATGGCTTCCCTCTCGTTGTCGGTCATCTTGGGAACGGCAATCACTTCTCCGTTAAGGAGTATCTCACGGCAGTAGTCTGAGAACTTCCGCCCCGTGCTTTCTGCCTTTGATTTAATTCGTTGCTTCTCCTCTAAGGTGCACCTTACCTTGATGAACTCCGTCTTGTTCATCCGCAGTTCTTTCTTCTCCTGCTGCTGCCATCGGGCAGTTTTTCCATTGTATCTGTTCATATAAGTTTCCTTGAAAGTTTATCATTGTAGATGATTTGTTGTTTCTTAATTCCTGAATACTGACCGATGAGAACGGAGTGATTACGGTCTAACCTCCCCGACAGTCTCACAAGGGGAGCAAGCGCAGTTTGTGGGTACAAACTGACGTCTTACAATGCTACCCAATAGGCCGTTTACGCACAAGGCGTTTTGCCGTTGAAACGCGATTGCTGTGCATTCTGTGTTTAACAGCGTTCGTGATGTTCTCATCGTTCAGACGTCTGCTTAGCAAAAATATGACGTCATTTCTGGTCAAATAAGACGTCATATTTATAAGAAAATGACGTCATATTTTAATGCAATTGTAGGATTAGAGCATGAAATAATTCTTTTGAAATTCCTTCCTTGTCCCTTTTCCTGCGGTTTACAGCTTTCTCCATTTCTCTATGTCCTCACCGTACTCTTCCAAATGTGTGCGCACAAGGTTCTCCACAAAACTTGAAAGGTTGCTGCCCTTGTCGCCCAACCTACGGACGATGAAGTCCGCACGCTCTTGTGTCGCCCTGCTCAGATAAACCGCCTTTCGGTCGTTCAACTTTGTAGGAACAAGGAAAGTCTGTTTGTATGCGTCTAGTGTCTCTTTTCTCATCTTGGCACTGATGCGTCGTTGAATAGTTGCATGCTCTGTATGCAGTACAGGCTCGGATGGCATGGCATGCTCTATGGCATGTTCTACCTCTTGTCGTTTTTGCTCATGAATAGTTTTCATTCCCTTTTCCCGGAATTCAGCGACAGTTTGTTCACTTGAACTTTCAGCTTGGCTTATACCAAGAGTTTCTCCTATGAAACGATCTATTTCTTCCATATTTCTTCTTTCCTTTTTCATCACCCTATCTTATTTTAAGTTTACTTGTTTTACCGTTTCCAAACTTTTTCATCCTTCTTCTTACTACATACTATTCTGTGATAAGTAATTGATAATCAGTAATGCTTGATAGTGTAGGGCGATACTACACATTTTACTACATTTGGCTACTACAAGTTTGAAGGAATGGAGATGGGGAAGCTTTCCCCGTTGCTTATGCTTGCCTGTATCTGCGTTCTTTTTCATTATTCCCTTGAATTGGTTTCCAAGAGTGAAGTTAGGGTGAGAATGCGTAACTTCCAAGCATTCAGAGTCTTTTTGCATAATGTTGCGCCTGTCTGCTGTAAAATTCTTAGGGAAACGGGCAGGCAAGAAGAGCATTTATTGCCTCATTAAGCAAAAAACGGATGACAGGAAAGAAAGGTTAGCAGAAATATGATTATCGTTGTTTGCTTTCAGATACACTCTTTTGCTTTGATTACCTTATTAACCTCATTTGTGCGGTGACAAGAACATCAATCTGTCTCTTTTGTCCTTGTCATAGCGCCACAAGCTGCCACTTGAATGAAAAGCGATAGAATGAGAAATATCCGATATTAATTTTGCATCGAAAAAAGAAGACGGGCAGGAAAACGCAAATGCGAACCGATGATGCAGATTGCTCTTTTTCTTATTCTTCCCGACACTTCCCTGCTGTTCTCCGCTGTTTTGAAAGGTGCATGCACGCCATTATCTTTGCCGATAGAAACAGGAAAAATTTGAAATAACAAACAATAACAAAATATGATTATGAATTATTATGTCATTACGGAAACCAATTGGGCAAAGCTTCGGGATGAAATCTTGAGCCTTGCGGAATGCTGTCACAAGGCATTCGGAGAGAAGAGTAAGCACACGGACTGGCTGCACAACGGAGATGTGTGCCGGCTGTTGAACATCAGCAAGCGCACCTTGCAGCATTATCGCGATATGGGTGTGCTGCCGTTTACGCAAATCGGCCACAAGTGCTATTACAAGCGCGAGGATGTGGAAAGTTTGCTACTTTCAAAGACGAATAACTCTAAAAACAGACAGATATGATGGAAACTGCAAGAGATTTGAACATGGAGACGGACGAGATGCAGCTGGTCGTCTCGGCATTGAGAGGTGTGGGGAAACGGATCATGGAAGTGGCACAGACACACAAGCCACTCTTTGCTGGCGAACTTTTCCTCACGGGCAAGGAAGTGTGCGAGCGGCTGTATATCAGTCCCCGTACCTTGCAGGACTACCGCGACAGAAAAATCATCCCCTACACGCAATTTGCAGGGAAGATACTCTACAAGGCTTCGGACTTGGAAAGGATGCTGGAGAAGAATTATAAGGGTATTTAGAGAACTATCGAAGGGTACAACGATTTTCCAAGGAGATAAACAACTATTGCATTTGTTATTGGACTCAAAAATATAAAGTTGGAATGACACTATTAAATAGAATACGAACAATTGCTTTATTAATTATAAAATCCTTATATTTGTAGAATAAATGGTTTCTAAAGTAAGTCGTTATGTGTAATTTATTTCCAGACGAGCAAGTGGCAGTTGATTTTTCCGTCAAAATACCCATTTTTCTAGGAAAAAATAAAAAGACCTATTATATTGGGAGAGAGAAAGGTATCCTTAAAAAGTACGAGGGTAATGCCTTTTCAGGCTATGAGTTTCATACCATACATGGATTTGTCTATTTTCTGTCGAAAAATAAAGATAAATATCCCACCGAGAGCTATAATGCAGTATTTTATCTTCAATTGGAGAAGGAACAAGAACTAACTTTAGAAGCAATCCAAAGTTGTAAGAAAAAACTGCTTGTCGGGAAACATCCATCTGTTTCAAAAATTGTTTCTTCTTGGTATAATGGATTTCAATACAAACAGGAAAAACAAAACGAATCTGGAACCATTGTACAATATGGACTGCGCCCGCCTCAAATCGGTGCATTACATTCAATTTTAGCACACTGGAGTATTTCAAACAAATCAGCTTTGGTTGTAATGCCGACTGGGACTGGAAAAACAGAAACGATGCTCTGTCTATCAATAGCAAATCAAAATGAAAAAACATTAGTTATCGTCCCGACAGATTCATTACGAACACAAATCTCCAATAAATTTATTGAACTGGGTATTCTTAAAACTGAACCATTTGAAATTGTTGCAAATTCAGTCCTTTATCCAAAGGTTTCTGTACTTAAAACGACCATTGAAACAGTAGAGGATGCAAAGAAGATATTAGATGCCAATGTAATTGTTTCCACACCTCAAATTCTGACAAACCTCCTCAAAACAGGGAAAAGTAATATTTTTAATCTGATAGTTCAGCAATGTAATAATTTGATTGTAGATGAGGCACATCATATCGCAGCAAAAACTTGGAAAGAAATAAAGTTAAAATTTGAAGTCGCAGAAAAACCTGTATTGCTATTCACAGCAACCCCATTCAGAAATGATGGTGGTCGTATTGAAGGAGAAATCATATATAACTATCCTCTATCTTTGGCACAAAGAGACAAGTATTATGAAAAAATCACATTTATCCCTATCGTAGATTTTAATCCCGCAACGGCCGATGAAAAGATTGCAGAAAAGGCTATTGACACACTAAAAAGAGATCTTGAAGCCGGATATGACCATATTTTAATGGCTCGTGTTGATGAGAGAAAAAAAGCAGAAGAAATTTACGAACAGATATATAAAAAACACTCAAAGTATTCTCCAGTCTTAATTCATAGTGGAATATCAAAAGTATCACAGCGAGAAATACTTGAAGGAATTAAAGAAAAACGACACCGAATTATTGTTTGTGTAGATATGCTTGGAGAAGGATTCGACCTTCCCCAATTAAAAATTTGTGCAATGCACGAAATGCACAAAAATATAACAACATCCTTCCAGTTCATTGGGAGGTTTACACGGACAACAGGAAGTAATCTTGGAACAGCGACTGTTATTGCTAATATCGTTGACAATAGATTTAAAGGTGTGTTAAATGAACTATATCGTAAAGATTCGGATTGGGATAAAATCATAAGCCAATCAAATGAAGATATTATCGGGAGCATTGTTAAAGAAGAAAGTTTCTTTAAGAACTTTTCGGACGTACCGATACCACACAAAATACCTCTGCGGAACATTATGCCAGCTATGAGCACTGTGGTATTTAAACTTTATGATAGCAATGTCTTTTGGCGTCCTGAAAAGTATATTGATTATTTCAAAAATAAAAAATATGAAACTGTTGCTGTTGAACATACTAAAAAGAATTTGCAAGTAATCATTGCACGTAACACGGAAAAAGTTGCTTGGGGAAAAATCGACGACCTGATTAATACGGAATACGACTTGTATATTGCATATTTGAACCCAGAGCAGAAACTTTTATATATCAACAGTTCAAATAATGGGTCTACTCATGATAAACTTGCAGAAGCATTAGTTGGTAAAAATATTTCTTTATACAATGAAAGTGATATATACAGGGTCTTGCATAATGTTTTTCAGTTGGAGTTGTTTAATCTTGGATTAAAATCACACTTGGATGGACCTATTAGTTTTACAATGTATGCAGGAAATGGAATTGTCAAAGGATTAAGCGAGATAGACAAAGGAATGCATAGTTCAAATTTATTTGGAACAGGATATGAAGACGGAGAAAAAATAACTATTGGATGTTCTAATAAGGGGCGTGTATGGACAAAGTTGGTTAAATCTATACCGGATTATTGTGAATGGTGTGATAAGATAGGAAGTAAATTGCTAGATGAAAGGATTGATACAAAAAATATTTTTGATTTTATTCAAAAGCCCGAAAGAATATCAACTTTTCCCTCGGGAAAAGTTCCAATATCAATCAAATGGAATGAGAAGTTTTACTATGACCCTCTATCAGCGATTGATGACTCCAACTTGCTAATAGACCATAACATCGAGTTAGTAGCCTATACCTCCAATACTATTGATTTTGATATTATCACGGGAAATAGTATATCTTCATATAAGTTGGAATTAGATGAAGATAAGAATGGTCGAGGATATAAATATAGCCTCATAAAAGGAAATCCAATTATTGTAAGTCAAAGAAAAGAAAGTAAAGACATTATAGATTTATTCTTTGAGTATCCCCCTATCATATGGTTTCAAGACAATTCAAAAATGTACAATGATTTATTTTTCTTGTTCAACTATAAGTCCCCTATTTTCGATACGAAAAAGATATTGGTGTATAATTGGGACGGCGTCGATATTACTAAAGAATCGCAGAAAAAAACGAAACAGGAAGATTCGATACAGTATAGAATACTTGAGCTATTGAAGAAAGAACCGGAGTATGATATTATTTTTGACGATGACGATGCAAATGAGGCAAGCGATATCATCGCAATAAAAGGATATCAGTCAGAACATAACAAACTTATATTTGAATTATATCATTGTAAATTTTCTTCCAACAAGAAACCTGGAGGGCGGTTGAAAGATTTATATGAAGTATGTGGGCAAGCACAAAGAAGCTATCATTGGAGGCATAATGCTATAGAGTTATTAAAGCATATGAACCGTAGAAATAGCACTCGACTTACGCAAGGAGGACCTTCACGCTTTGAAAAAGGTGGTGATAATGAATTACTGATAATCCAAAATATGCTATCATCGAGTTATTGCGATATTGAATTCCATATATATGTAGTTCAACCAGGAATAGAAAAGAAAAAATTAGTCAACAGCCCAGGTTCATTGTCACTACTTGGCGCAACGGACTTGTTGTTAAAGAGAACGGGGAATGAATTTTATATAATCACTAACAAATAAATGGAAGTCGATAATATATTGAACAAGATACTGCAAATAGAGCATGGTTTTCAGCACATCATTGATGGAGCCGACGAAATCCTTTCTACATACTCAAAAGAACAGTGCTTTGAATTTGCACTTGAATTGTTAAAGCACGAAGTCTATCAAGCACGAATGTTGGCAACAACGATATTGGGCAGATTGGCAACAGAAGATAATAACGCACTTCGTTTTCTGAAAGAGCGAGTAAGCACTGATGAGAATTGGCGAGTGCAGGAAATGCTTGCAAAGGCTTTCGATGAAGTTTGCCGACACAGAGGGTATGAAGTTTCTTTATCTCTCATAGAGGAATGGATAACAGACGATAATCCAAATGTTATCCGTGCTGTAACTGAGGGATTGAGAATTTGGACAAGTCGCCCATACTTTAAAGAAAATCCTTCAGTGGCTATTGCTCTCATTGCTAAGCATAAGGCACATGAAAGCGAATATCTTCGGAAATCCGTAGGAAATGCTTTAAGAGATATAAGCAAGAAGCATGCAAAATTGGTATGGCAGGAAGTGGAGCGATGGGATTTATCCAATCCTCGAATTTCGTTTACTTACAAACTCGCAGCCAAGCTACTAAAATGAATATTACAATGAGTAAAGCCATTCTTTTTATTTTCTCTGGACTACCAGCAGTGGGCAAATCCACTCTTGCAAGATTTTTAGTAAAAGAGTTTGGAGCTGTTTATCTGCGTATTGATACTATAGAACAAGGACTGAAAGATCTATGTCGTATCAATGTTGAGGGAGAAGGCTATCGATTGGCATATCGTATGACAGCTGATAATCTGCAATCGGGCAACAATGTCGTGGCTGATTGTTGCAACCCTATTGAACTGACAAGGCGAGAATGGGAAGAGGTTGCTGTTAATAACAACTGTTGTTTTGTAAATATTGAGGTTATATGTTCGGATAAGACAGAACACAAAAAGCGTGCAGAACAGAGAAATACAGAAGTAGCAAATATGAATCTCCCTGTGTGGGACGACATAGAAAACCGAGAATATTACGAGTGGCACAAAAGCCGTATCGTCATTGAAACGGCAGGAAAGACTATTAAACAATGCCAAACCGAGCTAAAAGAAAAGGTTGCAGATAGTCTTTTTAAAAAGGAGATGGTTAAGAATATGAAGGCATAGACGATTCGTTGAAAGCAACCATCAACGAAAAGCTCTGTTATACAAAACTTGTGTATGAGAGAATAAACTGAAAGCTCGGACTTCATCTATTGCCACAAGAAATAGAAAGTTTGACTTCTTTAGACATTACAACAGATAAAGTATAAGAAAGAATATGGAACTACAAACAAAACGCCTGCTATTGAGAGCGTGGAAAGAAAGCGATGCTGAAGCATTATACAAGTATGCACAGAATCCAAACGTTGGTCCGATTGCTGGTTGGCCACCACATACAAGTGTAGAGAACAGTCGTGAAATTATAAAGGCAGTACTCTCTGCTCCTGAAACCTACTCCTGAAACCTATGCAGTTGTGTTGAAAGAAACTGGTGAAGCTGTCGGCAGCGTTGGAATAATGACTGCAAGAAGTGAAATCAAAAGCGCACAAATGACAGACAATGAGTGTGAAATAGGTTATTGGATTGGTGAACCCTATTGGGGACAAGGCTTGATACCTGAAGCCGTAAACGAATTGCTTCGGTATGCGTTTGAGGATTTAGGGAAAACTACAGTTTGGTGTGGGTACTACGATGGCAACGAGAAATCAAAACGAGTACAAGAGAAATGCGGATTCGTTTACAGCCATACAGAAGTCAATAAGCCTGTTCCACTGTTAAATGAGGTTCGTACAGGACACTTCACAAAAATCAGCCAGCAAGAATGGCGAACTACCTCCCTCGTCGCCATGAAAGAAGTAGATGTTCACAAAAAACAACAAAACATGAAAGAAAAGTCTATCATATCTCATCAAGCCGACGGGCAAACATTCTTGGAAGTCCTTTCAGAAAAACAATTCATCGGCAGTGTGCAAGACGCCTTAGACTTGATAGGCGAATTCTTCGGGCAGTATTACGATGGAATAATAATCCACGAGCATAGCATTTCTCCCCACTTCTTTGAACTAAAAACAAGACTCGCGGGCGACATTCTTCAAAAGTTCTCTAACTATCGCCTTCGCCTTGCCATCGTCGGCGATTGGTCGAAATATACCAGCCATAGTCTCGCCGCTTTCATCGTCGAAAGTAACAGAGGACGCATGGTAAATTTCGCCACCTCGACCGAAGAAGCTGTGGCGTTATTATCGAGGTTTAAGTAAACTACTAAAACAGAAATCGATGCTATCAACCTGTTTTAGAACATTACACACACTAACATTAAAGGGAAAACAAACGATGGAAGATTATTATAAGACAAATAAGGAAGCATGGAATACAAGAACAAAAATTCATCTGCATTCCTCATTTTATGATTTGAATAAATTCAAAAGAGAAGTAAAGTCTGTTCCCGACTTGGATTTGTCTCTATTAGGAGATGTTCGAGGAAAGTCTATTCTGCATCTTCAATGCCATTTCGGCATGGATACGCTTTCCCTGTCAAAGATGGGAGCTAATATCGTTGGTGTGGATTTCTCGGAAGAGGCTATACAAACAGCAAAGTCGTTGAATGAGGAATTAGGGCTGAATGCACAATTCTGTTGCTGCAATATCTATGATGTGCCTACCATGTTGAAAGGGCAGAAGTTCGACATTATATACACATCTTATGGCGTAGTTAATTGGTTGCCAGACTTAATCCAATGGGGACAAGTAATTTCACAAATGCTGAAAGACGGTGGAAAGTTTGTTATCGTGGAATTCCATCCTATTTTGTGGATGTTTAATGAAAAATTCTCGCAAGTCCGATATGCTTATTCACGCAAAGAGCCTTACATTGTGGAAGAATCTACCTACACTGATTCGGAAAATGACAATCGGAAAAAGACCGTTACGTGGAATCATGGGCTGGCTGTAGTGCTGAATGGTTTGCTCTGTAATGGTTTGCAAATAAAGTCTTTCGGAGAGTATGATTACTCGCCTTTCAACCTATTTGGGAATATGACAGTTGAAAAGAACGGAACGTTTAAAATCGCAGGAAAGAATGGCGAGATACCGATGCTGTTTTCTGTTATTGCCGTGAAGCATCTGCAAAGACATGGTAGCATATAGTCTGTCCGTAGTAATAGTAATTTCTACTTTCTGACTACAACACCAAAGCTTTTCCTTTCACCGAATTATCCCTCCTTGTAGTTATGTAGTAAGATAATATGGGTGAAAGAAAAAGTGTATCAATTGATACTGCCACTTCCGTATAGGAATATCTGTTCTACCATAGGTGTGGGGTGTTGTAACTCTTGGCAGATGTGCTTTCTGAACAAGTGGGCTTCCATGCTGTCCAATTGATAAGACAAAGCGATGATGATTGAAAGCGGATAAAGCGGAGCATATCCTCGTAGTCGTCCGTTCACGTAGACTTCCACTTCACCCGCGTCCTTTTCTTCGGGATGCAGGAAAGAGACTTTTATTAGAAGTTGCAGACGATAATTGAGCTTCCTCCATGTTACACTAAAGAAATCTACCAGTTCGCTCTCTGTCATGGCGATTTTGCCTTTGCCTTTGCGAATGATTTGCATATTGTCGCCCCACTCGAAATAGCTACGGCCTTTTTTAGTTTGATAGTGATAGGCATTCATACAGCTTCCTCCTTTGTTTCTTCTTTTTGATGTTTCCTTATCAACCTATCCATATCCTCAGAAATCTTATTGTCTGTCACCTGTGCATAGATTTGAGTACTGGATATAGAGGCGTGCCCCATCATCTTGGCAATGCTTTCGATAGGTATTCCTGCACTTAAACTCATCGTGCCGAACGTGTGCCTTGCCATGTGGAAAATATCGTCCATTTAAGGATTTGGAAGAATATAGAGAATAAACCGGTAACAGATTGAGAATTAGGTGTTTTTCTATATTCTGCGAGTGTGGCAGAAAAGCAATCCGGCACGGAATATTGAATCCTTTCGGTAACCAAACCGTTATCCACCGGTTTCCCCAATGAAGTGAGGTAACGAAAAAAAAGGAGAGATTTCTATAGAGAGGTTCCTATCTCACTATTCCTCAATGTTTTGCTTGTCAAAGGACGCTTTAACAACGGGTAATTTTGCCCATAAAATTAAAGCGTATGAAAATAGAAAAATTCAAAGTGTTGCTCTACCTCAAAAAGAGCAGACCCGACAAGTCGGGCAAAGCGCCCATTATGGGACGCATCACCGTCAATCATTCGATGGTGCAGTTCAGTTGCAAAACCTCCTGCACACCCGATTTATGGAATCCTCGTGAAAGCCGTCTGAAGGGCAAGAGTCATGAAGCCGTAGAGACCAATGCAAAGCTGGACAAGCTGCTGCTCTCCATTCACTCTGCTTTTGATACGCTCGTGGATAGGAAAGCAGACTTCGATGCGGAAGCCGTCAAAAACCTGTTTCAAGGAAGTCTCGGAACGCAGATGACTCTGTTGGGAATGACGGACATTGTCTGCGAGGAATTGAGGAAACGTATCGGGATAGACCGTGCAAAGGGAACTTACCCTGCCTATATCTATACCCGGAGAACCTTGGCAGAGTTCATCGAAAAGGAGTTTAGCACCAAAGACGTCGCTTTCGGTCAGATGACGGAGCAGTTCATTCATGACTATCAGAGTTTCATCTTGGATGATAAAGGACTTGCCATAGATACCTGCCGGCACTATCTGGCTATCGTCAAGAAGGTATGCCGAAAAGCCTACAAGGAGGGACATGCCGACAGATGCTTCTTCGCCCACTTCAGCCTTCCCCAACAAAAGGAGAAAACACCGAAAGCCCTAAGCCGGGAATCCTTTGAGAAAATCCGTAACTTAGAAATCCCAGAACATCGCACTTCCCATATCTTGGCAAGAGATCTCTTTCTCTTTGCCTGCTATACGGGAACAGCCTACGCCGATGCCGTTTCCGTTACACGTGACAATCTGTTCACGGATGACAATGGCAGTCTGTGGCTCAAATACCGCCGCAAGAAAAACGAGCTTCGTGCCTGTGTCAAGCTGCTGCCCGAAGCCCTTGCCTTGATAGAGAAATACAGGGATGACGACCGTCAGACTCTCTTCCCGATGTTGCACTATCCCAATATGCGCCGCCTCATGAAATGTCTGGCTGTCCTTGCCGACATCAAGGAAGACCTGACCTACCATGCCGGCAGGCACTCGTTTGCATCGCTGATTACCTTGGAAGCCGGCGTTCCTATCGAGACCATCTGCAAGATGCTGGGGCATTCCAACCTGCAAACTACTCAGGTGTATGCGAAGGTTACGCCCAAGAAGCTTTTCGAGGATATGGACAAATACATCGAAGCGACAAAGGATTTGAAACTCATATTATAAACACCCCATAGATAACAAACGAATTATGCGTAGCACATTTTCTTTATTGTTATACATCAACCGAAGCAAAGTCCGCGCAGACGGCACGACCGCCGTACTCTGCCGAATCTCCATTGACGGGAAAAGTACGGCGATAACCACCGGCATCTCCTGCAATCCCAAACAGTGGAATGCCAAAAAGGCGGAGACCGTAGAGGTGCGGACGAACAATCGCCTGAAAGAGTTCCGCAAGCATGCGGAGCAGCTCTATGATGAAATGCTCAAAGAGCAGGGTGTGGTCAGTGCCGAACTATTGAAAAACAAAATTGCAGGTCATGCGGTCATTCCTACCCATCTGCTCAAAATGGGAGAAAGGGAACGGGAACGCCTTGCCGTCCGCTCCAAGGAAATCGACTCCACTTCGGCTTACAGAAGCTCACGGTATTACCAGAGCTATATCCGTGAGTTCTTGGACTCGAAAGGTAAGACGGATATTGCCTTTTCGGATATCACCGAAGAATTCGGACGGGAATACAAGGTCTACCTGAAGCGATATAAGAACTTCGGGGCATTGCAGACCAACCATTGCCTTTGTTGGCTGAACAGACTGATGTATCTTGCCGTAGACCATGAGATCATCCGTGCCAATCCTTTGGAAGAACTGGAGTATGAGAAGAAACCACCCTCCAAGCGGATGCACATCAGCAGGACTGAACTGAAACAACTGCTGGAACTGAAACTGCCCGCCAATGACCCTTTGAAGGAATTGGCTCGCAGGGCTTTTATCTTCTCCTGCTTTACGGGACTTGCCTATGTCGATACCCTGCTGCTTTATCCGCACCATATCGGGCGGACTGCCGACAATAGAAGATATATTCGCATCAACCGCAAGAAGACGAAAGTAGAGTCCTTCATTCCCCTGCATCCGATAGCGGAGCAGATACTTGATTTGTACAATACGACTGATGACACGCAGCCGGTCTTTCCATTGCCGAGCAGGGATGCCATGTGGTTCGAGATACACGAACTCGGTGTCATTATCGGACGGAAAGAGAATCTCTCCTACCATCAAGCCCGACACAGCTTCGGCTCGTTTTTGATTTCCGAAGGGATTTGCACAGAGAGTATTGCCAAGATGATGGGACACGCATCCATTACCAGCACGCAGACCTATGCGAAGATTTCCGAGAAGAAGATTGCAGAGGATATGGATAGGTTAATCGAAAGAAGAAAAAACAATGAATATTGAATTACTATGAAAAGAGAAATCATAACCATTGGAGAGAACGGAAAAGTACATATCCCGACAACTCCCGTTTGGATGTCGGCTTGCGAAATAGCCACCTTGTTCGGTGTATTCTCCGGTAAGGTAAGCAGCCACATCAAGTCTATCCTCAAAGAGGGCTTGCTCAGAGAAGATGAGGTGATGCAAACGCTATCGTTTAAGGGCGGTGCAGTGGATTTATATAACCTTGAAATGATAACGATGCTGTCGTTTCGCTTTCCTTCTCCACAAGCCAAAAGTTTCCGTAAATGGATAATTAGCAAACTCATTGAGAAGAAAATACTTTTTTCTCCACTAATTGTGCATCATAGCAAACACGGATGGTGGAACTAAGTATGAAGAAGAATGTTAGTATATTCAAACACCCCATTTTGTATGTTGAAAACCTATAATTTGTCTATTTTCTTGAAACCTGATTGTTTTATACGATATCTTTGTGTTGAAATAATACTATTATGGAACAAAAAATGCTCAGAGTATATATTTTTATGCTATTCCTCTTTTCGGGAGGAGCGAATGTGTTTGCCCAGATTCAATTAAAGTCAGAATATATTGCTCCGTCTGTATATAAAGATGAGAATGGTAATAAAATTGGTGGTGAAGGAAACTTGCAGACCTTTGAAGGCTCAGCGAGACTTCCTTTATATGTAAGAAAGAATGAAAACGGGAGACTGACGGCTTGGATTGTCGCTTTGGGTGGTACATACGCTTCCATGAAAAATAAAGAAATGCCATCGGATTTTACAGAGAAAGAACTTATGAATGCTCAAATGGGAGTTATGCATCTGCGACCACTTAATGAGAAATGGTCTATACTCGCTATTTTAGGAGCTGGAATGTACACATCCGATCTGAACAAAATATCGGGCAGCTCGTTTCTCGGTCAGGGAGGTGTATTATTTATCAGACACGCAAACAAGAATTTGGATTGGGGAGCCGGTATTGCGTTGAATAATGCGCTGGGGTATCCAATGATTTTTCCGTCCTTATATCTGGATTGGAAAATAGAGGGAAAATACAAATTCAAATTATCCATGTATAATACATTCGAAGCTGAAATCAGTACACAACTTAGCAAGAGTTTTAATCTGGGAATACATGCGGAATCCAAAGGGCTTATGGCTGCAGTAGAGAAAGACGGCAGTAAGAAGTATTTCGTGATGCAGTATGGTTATATAGGCATTCAACCAGAGTTCAGAATTGGGAAATATGTTTCTATCCCTATTGTCGGAGGAATTGTCGCATCAAGAGAAGCTTATTTTCGTTCACGGACATTGAAGGCTTTCTTTAGCAGCAAAGACGACTACCCTCATTTCGGTGTATCCCCCTATTTTTCAATAGGCATACGATACAGATTATAATAAATGCTCAGGCATAACGTTCAATACATCATAAGATTATATGAAAACAAAATTCGCGCTGTTCCTTTTGATAAACCTGTTTGGACATGGAATAACTTTTTCACAGAATGTCGTAAATGATTTAACTGGTTTGAGAGAAAACCTGACGCGAAAAATATTTGAAAAGACAAAGGATTTGTCTAATGAAACTCAACTATCCATCGTGCTCATAAAAAATGGGATATCCCATTTTTATGGAATGATAAAACAAAATGACACGATTAGAAATATTGAAAACAAAGATAAGGTTTTTGAGATTGGCTCAATTTCAAAAGTCTTTACGGCGACATTACTCGCCGATGCAATACTTGAAAGGAAGATTAAACAGACAGACGACATAAATAAATTTTACCCTTATACGTTCAAGGATGATGTGCGGATAACTTTTGAAAGCCTGTCAAATCATACATCCGGATTGGGAGAAAATCCCTCCAATTTGCAACTTTCAGAGTTTCTGGCAGACAGTACAAAAGCAGAGCGGGAAAATCCTTTTCAGAAATACAGCGACTCTGAATTAGAGTATTACCTCAGAAATCAGCTGCAATTATATTGTTCTTCCTATAGGAAAGAATATCTGTATTCAAATTTGGGAACTGGTTTGTTGGGATATACGTTATGTCAAATGGAAAAATGCAGTTTCACGGAACTCGTTTCCAATAAAATCTTCAAAAAGTACAAAATGAATAATTCATATACAGATGCAAGATTAGTAGAAACCGGTCTTGTCAAAGGAATAAGCCGCACAGGTGTTCCTATCGGCAATTGGATATGGGATTCGGATGTGTTTTTAGGAGCCGGTGGCATTCTTTCTTCTGCAAACGATATGGCATGTTTTTTAGAGGCTCAATTTGATATGGGCAACAAAGAACTTGCAATGACAAGAAAACCGACTTTCAAAGTAAACGACAAACTTAGCATAGCACTTGGATGGCATATCGTAAAGGCAAATAACGGAAACGATTTATATTGGCACAATGGTGGTACGGGCGGTTTTTCTTCCTCTATGGTATTCAATATGAATGAAAAGAGTGGAGTCATTATTCTTTCCAATGTTTCTTTTCTGCATCCTCATGCGAAAAATGTAGACGCATTGTGTTTTGAAATAATGGAAGACTTGGCAAAAAAGTAATAGTATATATATGCAAGAGAGAAAGAAACAAAGCGTATTATATGATTTTCTTATGGAGAAGAAATACAGATGGACTCGCCATTTCCTGCTTATCATCTCCATCGGCATTATCTCCACAAACCATATTTTTATTACCTATGGAGAACAGATTCGAGGCGGAGATGTTTGTGGTATTATATTTGCGCATATAGTAGCTTATCTGTTGCTGATATATCTGAATATGTACATCTTCATTCCTAAATTGCTACAACAAGAAAGGTATGTGCAATATGCAGCTGTCTTGCTCGCTGCAATATTCACATTCGTGATAGCGAATATCGGCTTGGAGTATTACATTCATTTTAAGTATCAAATACCTTTCGGTCCATATTCTTTTTTTTCTGACGGACGCAATAAAGCAGTCGATTTCTTCTCCGATTTCTCGGTACTGACATTGTCGGTGACGAGTATTACTGTAATCGTCTTTTACAAACATTGGATTCAAATGACTGAGATGGAGGAACAAATCGGAACTCACAGGCTAACCGTTGAGTTGGAAAATTTGAGAAACAATATCGGATCGGAATTTCTTTTGGCTAAATTGAAAAAAGCAACTGCACTATGCCTGACCGAACCTCCGGAAGTATCTCCGCTATTATTGACACTGAGCCGGATTGTACGCTATCGCCTATACGATTGCAGCAATCCGGTTGTACCACTCAATTCCGAAATTAAAATCCTTAAAGACTACCTGAATTTGGAAAAGAAGTGCGGGGCTCTCGCCGATTTCACACTCTCTTGCCAAATGAGGACTGGTATTTGTTTTATTCCTCCATTGACGTTACTATCGTTTGTAGAAGAACATCTATTCAATTCACCGGGAAAAGACCGAATGGAAATTGAGATTGAAATATGCGCCGACACGCTTGTCTGTACCTGTACAAACAATAGCAATCCTCCCAAAATGGGTAAGCGCATTTTTACCATCTCAAGAAGACCAGAAAACGCTTCACACAAAACGAGTTTGAAAAGTTCCTAAGCTTTCCAAGAAATTTTCCGATAAAGTTTTTGGGAATTAATAAACATAAAGAATCGAATGGCATTATTGAAAGAGATAAATAAAAAGATTGGAACACAAATCCAAACAGGAGGATTCCATAGAATGGGAAACCTGCTTTTACTTTGCATTATAGTTGTCTTGACAATGGAAATGGTCTATAACACTGGCAGTGTACACGGACGGCTCACAAATGCAAGGTTTTACGAATGGATGGCATATTTCATTGTCTTCACCTGCACCGTATATACCAACGCCCGCCTGCTGGTTCCTCGTTTCCTGTTGCGCAATAAGTTGTCAGGATATTTCGCTTCCATCGGTTTGTGCGTATTTCTGTTGATGCTTTTTATCATACTGGTGCAAAACACTCTGTACGATGTTCCCAAAAGTTACAGGCTGACCTCTCTTTGTTTTAATATCGCGGGAAATATGTTATTGTTGGGATTGACGATAGCCTCTACTTCAGTAGTACCACTGTTTCGTTGCTGGGCTGAAAACAGCCGTCGAGTATCGGAATTGGAAAAGACGACGGCAGAAGCAGAATTGCAACAACTGAAAAGCCAGATAAATCCGCACTTTCTTTTCAACACGCTCAATAATGCCAACATTAAAGCAGAGCAAGAACCACAACTGGCATATGCCATTCTTTCCCGGCTTGAAAATTTGTTGGGCTATCAGTTGTCCGAATCCTCGCAAGAAAAAGTTCTGATACGGAATGAAATTTCCTTCTTGCATGACTATTTGGAACTGGAAAGTACACGTCGTGGAAACTTGTATTACGAAATCAAGACAGAGGGCGTGGTGGAAGATATATCTATATATCCATTACTATTTATTCCCTTTGTAGAAAACGCGGTCAAGCATAGTGTTGAAGTCAAAGGAAAGACAAACATACACATCACGTTTGCCGCATCCGGAAACCAACTGCACTTCCAGTGCGAAAACACCAAGGCTGCTTCTCGTACATCGAATCATTACGGAGGTTTGGGGTTGAAAAACATCAAACGGAGACTAGAATTGCTATTCGGAAAGTCTTATACCTTATCCATTACGGAAGAAGAAAATAAATATACTGTATGCTTATGTGTGAACCTATAAAATGTATTATCGTCGATGATGAACCTATCGCCCGAGAAGGATTGGAAAGGCTGGTACGCAAGAGTCCAATGCTGGAACTTGTCGGAAATTTTGAGTCTGCAGAATCTGCGACTGAATACATAAAAGATAATCCTGTGGATTTAATATTCCTTGATATCGAGATGTCCGGGACAAACGGGCTTGATTTGGCCCGTAAAATCCCACAACAAACACTTGTCGTTTTTACCACAGCCTATTCCGAATACGCATTGGACAGCTATGAGGTAAACGCTACCGATTACCTCGTCAAACCCATCGAGGAACAACGTTTTCGTAAAGCAGTGGAAAAGGTTTCTGCCTATCATACCCTACTCACCAATGCAGAGAAAGAAAGTGTGGAGGCAGATGTGGATTTCTTCTTCGTGAAATCAGATCGTAAATATTTCAAAATCAGATATGACGACATCCTCTTTATAGAAGGCTTAAAGGATTATGTAATCATACAAACAGAAAATCGACGCATCATTACCAAGATGTACCTGCGCACTATCCATGAACTTCTGCCTCCGTCTGTTTTCTTCCGCATCAACAAATCCTATGTTGTGAATTTAGAGAAAATAGAATCGTTCGACACCAACGACGTATTCATCGGAAAATATGAAATCAGTATCGGCAATACTTACAAAGAAGATTTCTACAAAAAGCTCATGAAATAACAGTTGACTTTGCTATTATCTCAATCAATAATTCAAATCAAATGTGTATGGAAAGATTAGTTAAAACTTTTTCATTCAGGGTTCTTTCTTCGAATGATTCATCCACTGCCGAACAGCGGAATGCAACTGATAACTTGATAAAAGAGATCATTAAATTGAACACGGAAGAGAATGATAACATTTTTGTACTCCGTATTCTTCGTTATACCCGTTTCCGATTGCAATCTCTGCAAGAGAAACCCTCATCGGATAGGGCGGGGGAAAAATGTGGCAGAGCTATTGTCTGTCATTGATACAGAACTGGAACTGTTGAAGATGCGGATGCAGGGACATCTTTCTGCTTTGCCCATCAAATCTGCCAAGAAATTCCATTGGACAGGTAAAGTAACCGACTTGGTCGAACTCCTTTACGCCCTCGACACCTGCAACTGCATTAACAATGGAGAGATCGGCGTAGAGGAATTAGCGGACGCTCTTTCCGAAATCTTCGGCGCAGAGATAAAGAACTGCTACAACGTCTATATGAACATGAAACGCCGCAAGCATGACAGCCGTACCTATTTCCTTGATGAACTTCGAGAGAAACTGAACAAACGAATGGTAGAGAGCGACCTGAAAGGCGGAAAATTCAAGAAACGGTAATTAAATTCAAATAATCAATCAGGCTTCCCAAAACGAGAGGGAAGCCTGATTTTTTATCCATAAAGAACAATACGATGTAAAATGGCTACTGTCGAAGTTGCCATTTCTCTTGAAATTCACGAGTCAGTTGCACGATTTCACCTCCGATTATTGCTAATTCAAGTGTCAGTTTCTCCAACTTGGCGAGCATCGCAAAGGCTTTCTTCTCTGTAAAGTTGCTCTTCATTGCAACTACTGTCTGGTTGTAATTGACTCCCACACTGCGGAATTGTCCATACAAAGTCGTCAGCTTTTGATAATAATCAAGCAACGAACGATCCACTTTTATCACCCGAAAAGTCTCATTAAAGATTCTTGCCTTGATGAATAGTGACAGACTTGGTACACCGCTTTCCTCTTTCATCGTGAGAAAATGAGCGTATTCCGTCGGTGTGAAATTGACCGTAACACGCTTTTCTGTCTTCTCTTTGGAGCGTGCGCTCCGAATGTTCTTCATTTTCATTTCTTACTTTGGATTTTAGTGTTTTACGGCATAACCAGCATTCGAAATATGACATTTTCTCTTTCAAGAAAAACGACTTCGGAGTTTTTCAGCTCTCTTGGAGAGCAAGGGTTTTATGCAGCAAAAACGGAGTCGTGCTGCATAAAACATACCTTGCTATTTGCCCGATGCAAATAAGTCTGTCCATGAAGGACGAAAACGAATCACTCAAAAAAGAGCGCTTTATGTCTCGAAAGCTTCGGCTTACCGCTTGGGTGCAAAATTACTAAGCGTCATGTCTAACTCCATTACCTCATATGAAGCCACAACTATCCAAATTGACGCCACAAGTACGCACTAAAGGAAATCACACTGATTACAGCATCACCGAGCCATATATTTGCACTGTCGAATATGTCGGTGAGGGTGTGCGTCTTCGATAACATCACGTTTCGATGAACGATATAGGCGAGGGGGAATAGCAAAAAACATATCCTTGATTCTTTCACTCGAACGTGGGAATGTGCGAAAGCAGATACAATCGAACGATTGTATTGATGGACGCTAATTAACATCTCCACAGAAAGGGTATGAACAAAAGGATGTAGCCCTGCTGGTACAAGCCAATTATTGGATATATCTCCGATAACGGATGTATTCATCTCCATCGGTAAATATCTTGGCAACGTAATGAACAGTGAATTGTATAACAATAAAAATTAAGGAAGTATGACAGAGAACAAAAACGGCAAGGTAGATCCCGTTGCCATCCGAGAACTTATTTCACAGGGTATTCCCATGAAAAGAAAAGAGAGTGAGATAAAACATTCTCAATCTGAAGAGCTGTGTGTTGAATCGGAACGTCCAAATGACGAACCTATGTCAAAGGATTTTTCAAGAGTCCCAAGAAGAGAAAGGCGAAAATCCGACAAAGGCGATTATGAGTCGCTTTTCATCTGTCGCAATACTTTGAAAAATCGCAAGACCATCTATATTGCCAAAGAGTTACAGGATACATTGGCGGAGATAGTCATGTCTATGAGGAATAGGGATATGACCATCGGTATCTATGTGGAAAACATCATCCTCCACCATCTTGAGACCTACAAGGATGAAATCAACAGGTTGGCGGAGATGAAGTTCAGAAAACTACTGTAAATTGCTATATGGGGCATAGATCTTAGGGGGATTTTCCACAAAGAATATCTGCTCACTGCCAAAAGTAATGAAATGCTTTTCATCGGATTTCTTTGCTCCTTTCTTTTTCGCCATTTCCCCTGCTCATGAAAGAAAGTAGCGGTGGACAAATCTGCCGACCGCTTTACTCTGTCTGTTCTTCTTGAATGGTTATTCTCTCCGTCCTTACTTCGGAATAAATCATCTTATCTGATTTTATGCGGATTCCAAAGGAGATGGTGTTGAGTTTCCATTTCTTTTTCCCAGCTTCTCGCATATCTGACATTTTATGCGTTTTTCCGTCGGGTCGGTCGTTTTCGTTTCAGGGGCGAAAAAAGGTAGGGCTTAGGACAAACAATGTTTTATGAATACTACCTGCAATGAAATGGAAGTGTGGAGATTGTCGTCTAAACGGCTTGCCGCCTTGACCTTTTTTGTCCATAGAAGCCCGGAACTACCTTTGCCGCTGACAACGAACAACTGATCACGACATGATACACGGACATAAGTGGAGGATGTGCGAGAAGCTGGGCGAAAACAAAAAACGCAGTCTTCGGAGATTGCAGTTCATCAAAAGAATGGAATACACAGAAAACAAGAGGGTGTGTCAAAATAGAAATGGCGTGTTTGAAAAGTAACAAGTTGAAACTTCAAACATGATTTATGGTTTTGTAGCAAGCCAAATAAAGCCAAATAAAGCCGAATTTTGTATTAAATCAGTGAACCAACTTATAGATTGAAAGTTTAAACTCTTGAAATTTCTATTTTGACACACCCTCACGAAAAATTCAAGAGATAAAGTTCTTTTTTCTCACGAGATCCCCTTATCTTTGCAATAGGCTATTCGAGTTATGAAAAGCGTTGTATATCGCAGCTGAAGATAGGGCGAAAAATTATTATCTACTGCATTTTATAACTCATTAGGCTATTGAATGCCAATTATTTGAGCCTAAATGATAGATTTTAGATAGAAAATATGAAGATACATTCAGTCCATATCAGAAATTTCCGCAAACTAAAGAATTGTCATATAGACTTCGGTGAGAAAGAAACCGTATTTATTGGCGCAAATAATAGTGGAAAGACTTCTGCTATAAGTGCTATTGTGTGGTTTTTGAAAAACAAAGAGAAGTTTACCCTGAAGGAGTTCACGGCTACCAATTGGGCATTGATTGATGCCCTTGGTAACCAATGGTTGGCTAAAGATCTTGTAGATGAAGAATTGTTGAATCCACATAAATGGGATAATATTGTTCCGTCAATGGATATTTGGATTGATATTGTTGATGGAGAACAATACAGGGTCAATCACCTGATTCCATCGCTTAGCAAATGGGATGGCAAAAAAATTGGTGTCCGTGGACAATATGTTCCTAAGGATATAACTAAATTATATTCAGACTACAAAGAATCCAAAGGGAAAGCTATTGCCCTACAAGCAACTGAAGAATGGGAGAAGGCGTCTTCTCCAGATTTGTTTCCAAGGAATCTTTGCGATTTCTTAGGTAAAGGCTCAAATCTCAGAGACTACTTCGATGTAAAATACTATATCATTGATCCATCTATAGAGCCAGCTGAAGAGGATAAAGTTCAGTCTACTCCTAATAATGCACTTGATAAGAATCCTCTGGATGAACTAATAAGGGTGGATGTCATTTTGGCTTCACGAGATTTCTCAGATCCAGAAGGACAATCGGATAACGAGATAGATACCTTGTCAAGACAATTCCAAAAGTATTATTCAAGTTTAAATCCAGAGGAAGAGGTTTTATCGCCTTGTGATTTAGGGCTTGTTAGCGGAATTGCAAAAGCAAATGAAACATACAATACAAAACTGACCAAGGCCTTTGAAATACCAGTTAAAGAACTGGGGAACATTAACTATCCAGGATTTCTAAACCCCGAGATTAAGATATGCAGTAAGATCCAAATAGAGGAGGCCATTAAGCACGATTCTGCTGTGCAATTTGCTATTCAAGGAATGTCCGAATTTGCCTTGCCTGAGAAATATAATGGACTAGGTTATCGAAACCTAATTTCCATTTATTTGAAGTTGATTGATTTCAGAGAAAAATGGTTAAAGACTTTAAGTGAGGACAAGAATATAGAACCTATTCACTTGGTGTTTGTGGAAGAGCCAGAAGCACATCTTCATGCACAAGCACAGCAAGTGTTTGTAAAAAAGGCGTTCGAAGCTCTATGTAACAACAAAATTATCAGGGATAACTCATGGCTCAACACTCAGCTTGTACTGAGTACGCACTCTAATCATGTTGTCAATGAACTTGATTTGAATTGTATGCGTTACTTCAGACGAGTATTGGGTGCAGGTGATAATATTCCAGTTTCGAATGTTATTAATCTGTCAGGTACATTTGGCTCTGGTGACGAAACTAAGCAATTTGTGACAAGGTATATCCGTTTGACACATTGTGATATATTCTTTGCCGATGCTGTGATATTTGTTGAAGGGCCAGCAGAAAAGATCCTAGTTCCAAGTTTCCTTACCAAATTTGGACTTGATTCGTATTATATTTCTATTATCGAAGTAAATGGTCGTCATGCCCATAGTTTCTCTAGTCTGATAAACAAGTTAGGAATTCCTACTTTAATAGTTACAGACATTGATGCTTCTGAAACCATTAAAGAGGATGGAAAAGAAAAACAAAAACCAAAAATTACAGCCAAAGGGAAAGGCTATAGGACTGGAAATCCATCGATACAGCATTGGTTGCGAGGTAAGGAACTGATTGATGATCTTATTGCTCTTGATGGGAATGGTAAGACAATAGATAATGTTAGAATTGCCTTTCAAATCCCAGTAAGGGTAAAGTGGACTAAAGAGAAGGACGAATATACCGAAATATGCCCCTATACATTTGAGGATGCTTTGATCTTTTCCAATCTGGAACTGTTCAGGCAAGATGGACTAAAGAAGATGGGTACTATTACTACAATCGTTAATCTATTAAAGAAAAATCATTCTGCTCAGGATTTACAAGAATCAATTTTTAAGAAGCTGGAAAGTAAAGGTGGTTTCCAAAAAGCAGATTTTGCAAACTCCCTCTTGTATAAGGAAGATTTTTGTGAAATAAGTGCTCCTGCATACATCCAAGAAGGTTTGGAATGGTTGAAAAAATGTTTGGATTCAAATGGATAAATTATGCCGAATAATAATATTGATTCACAGGTTGATGAAACTTTAGAAAAATGTATACTGGAAACACCCCGCAAAAGTTTCTTTCTCTTTGCTGGTGCTGGTTCAGGAAAGACATATTCTTTGGTTCTTCTTTTAAAGAAGATACGCGACAAGATTGGACAAGATTTGATGCTGCGAGGCAAAAATGTGGCTGTAATTACATATACGAATGCTGCTACCGATGAGATTATCAATCGATTAGATTATAGCCCAATTTTTCATATATCCACTATTCATAGCTTTGTGTGGGATGTTATCAAGTATTATCAAAATGACATAAAGCAACTTTATTGCCAGTATCTTCGAGACGATATACGTATAATCAGTGAGAAGTTGGACTCTGCTAGAAATAAGACGACCAAAACATATTGTACTAATTTTGAAAAAATGAATTACCTGAAAGATCGGTTGGAACGAGCAGAGACTATAGAAAAGTTTGTGTACAATCCCAATGGAAGTAATCCTGAATATAATGCGCTTAATCATGCAGATGTAATTAAGATTTCTGCTCAAATGATTATGAATAGTTTGATGCTCCAGCGAATCATAGCACAGCGATATCCAATTTTTCTAATCGATGAGAGTCAAGACACAAAAAAAGAACTTGTGGATGCTTTCTTTAGTATTCAAAAGAATTTCGGAGAAACGTTTACCCTCGGACTCCTTGGTGACCAAAAGCAGCGAATCTATACTGATGGGAAGAAGGATATGGTGAGTATTATTCCTCCAGAGTGGGAACAGCCAGTCAAAAAGATGAACTATCGCTGTGCTAAACGAATTGTCAAGTTAGCAAATGCAATTGGTAAAGATATAGACTTTCATGCAGAACAGGTTTCACGGGAAGATGCTATTGAAGGATTTGCTCGTCTGTTTGTTGTTCAACAAGGTAATGGAATAAATAAGGATGAGGTTGAACAAACAGTTATGAAGAAGATGTGTGAACTTACTAAAGATGCAAAATGGGTTGAGGCAAATGCAAATGTTAAAATACTAACTTTGGAACACATGATGGCTGCAAGGAGATTGGGATTTGAACAGTTTTTCGGACCATTATCCAAAGTGACCAAGTATCAAATGACTTTTTTGCAGGGTACTGTATCAGAATTGGAATTCTTCACAAAAGAGGTTTTGCCTATAGCAGATTCCATAAAAGAGGATGGCCGAATCGCTCTTGAAATATTAAAGTCGAATTCACCATTACTTAGCAAAAAAAATATTGAGAAATCATATGAGCTCTACTTACGTTGCAGAGAAGAAACGGGTACAGTCGCTAAAAAAGTCAATGATAATTATTCTATCCGCGAGGTTGTTAAAGCTGTACGAGACTCTCAACTACTGACTATTCCGGAGGTTATAAGACAAGCTTGTGCGCTTACACCTGATGAAATCAATGATGAGCTGGAGGAGGATTTGCAGGCATGGGCTAAGGTTATGGATTTACCTATCAATATGGTCAAAAGCTATGATGATTATGTGAATCAACGTACACGTTTTGATACACATCAAGGCGTGAAAGGTCTAGAGTTTGACAGGGTTATGGTCATAATTGATGATTCTGAGGCAAAAGGCTTTATGTTTAGTTATGATAAGTTATTTGGCGTAAAAGAACTAACTGAGACAGACATTAAGCACATTGAAGCAGGGGAAGAATCGTCGATTGACAGGACGAAAAGGCTGTTTTATGTGGTATGTACTCGTGCAAAAGAATCACTTGCAATTGTTATGTATTCAAGTGATTCTAATAAAGTTAAAAATCAAGCTATAAGCAAAGGATGGTTTGCAGAACAAGAGATAAAGTTACTTTAATAAAAGGAATAAAATAATCTTTTCACAAGGCAGTATCCAGAAGTTTACAAATTTCACAATCTTGCTTAAGTATGTTTCTGTTCAGCCTTATCTACCATTTTTCGAAGAGAAAATTCTTTTTTCTCACGATATACCCTTATCTTTGCAATAAACAAAGTGGTTCTTTGAAATGGCAAAATAAGGTAGAGTATAGGAGCTCGCTGGTTTCCTTATCGTTACCTCCCTTCATTGATAAATAATTTAATCTATTGATTATTGGGTGTTTATAAAATCCTCTATGTCTTGCCATGTGCGAAGTAAAGGGAAAAGATATACCTGCCCGTAATCGCAAGGCTTTAAGACAGGACTGATAAGTGGGATATTTGATATGGGGGAGCAGTGTTCCCCTTTCATCGCTGTGCATTTTCTC
Source organism: Prevotella heparinolytica (assembly GCF_002998535.1). Classification (NCBI taxonomy): domain Bacteria; kingdom Pseudomonadati; phylum Bacteroidota; class Bacteroidia; order Bacteroidales; family Prevotellaceae; genus Prevotella; species Prevotella heparinolytica. Next base: position 3,261,795 of record NZ_CP027234.1, read on the forward strand.
TATTAACCGAACAGCTTCCGGCAACAACTTGATACGACAAAGTACGCCTGTCTTTTGTCTGCTGAACTTCAACCACAAACTGCCTGCATCATCACGGACAAGATGCTTCTTGCTTAGTACCATCAAATCACAATAGGCTGCACCGGTATAACAGGCGAAGAGAAACACATCACGAGCAGTTTCCATTTCTTTTTCCAATTCATCAAAGCGGAGTGCCTTCAACTTGTCCAATGCTTCTTTGTCAAGAGCTTTAGGTGCTTTCTTGTCTCCTCGTTCTATATGTACTTTATCAAACAGAAGCGTATCAGCCAGCCCCTCACGATAAGCCAGCCTACAGACGGTCTTCAAATCTGCCGCAACTCTGAAGAATGTGCTTTGCTGATGACCGAGTTCACCGAGACAGAACGTCTGCAATTCGTAGATGAAGTTTTCTGTCAACAGTGAGAAAGCCAAGTCCGAAACATGGTATTTCTTCTGAATGAACTCCTGTAATCGTTTCCGAGTAGAATGATAGGCAGACATAGACTCTTCCTTGATGTCTATACCGATATGACTCTCTTTCTCCTTGATAAGCATATCCAGCCTCTCAACAAGCCTGCATCGTGCTTGCATGCTACCTTGAAACAGTTCTTTTACATCGGTTGCATCAAATGGCCGGCCTTTGGCAATCAACGACTGATAGGCAGATTGAATGGAAAGCAGAAGATTTTCCAACCTGCCGTTAATCTCCACCGCCTCACGGCTCTTGCCGTCCATCCTACTTTCACGGGGATTCCACAAATCAGGATTACAGGAAAGCTTACAACTGAACTGGGCAATGGAACGCCCAATGGTAATACGTCCCATAATCGGAGCTTTCCCCGACTTGTCCAGACCGCTCTTTTTAAGGTAGAGCAACACCTTCATTTTCTCTGTTTTCATACGCTTTAATATTTGTGGGCAAAATTACCCGAATAAAAGCGTTCCTCACTTACGCAGAAAACTGCCGACCGAAGCAACAGCCACACGAACGATAATAATTCAGTTACCTATTTCTTCTCCATCGTTACCAACATCAAAACAAGGTAACACTCTGGTAACTGAGCTTCTGCCTAAATCTGCATATTTCTGCCCTTTACAAATAGAGCAGTATTATGCTGATTTATGTATTTCCTCCTCATTATCAGTTAGTTTGCGCCAACTCCTATACTTCTTCATTTTCATTGATTAGTTACGCTTGTACAAGTGAGTGCTTACACTTGTACAAGCGTAGGCTTGCGGTAGTACAAGTGAAAGCTTACGGTTGTACAAGTAACGCCTCACACTTGTACAACCGTAAAGTGTTGAATTTCTTATGGTTAAGAAAGGATATTCACCCATGGGGTTTTCGGGCAGTTTTCAGTTCTTCCGGTCGATGCATCTTTATTTCTTCTTCATCCCTTTGTAAATAAGGAAACCTACGACCAATACGGCAACGGCTATGATAACATATCCTATCTCATGGCTGTATTCTGTTGCCATTACATAAACATCATTCGTTGTCTTTATTTCCGTAAAACGGTAGATGAGATAACCTATCAGGGCCAGAATTACATTCCATATTCCGGCTCCCAATGTAGTGTAAAGGAGGAATGAACTTAATTTCATGCCGGCCAGCCCTGCCGGAATGCTGATGAGCTGGCGCACTGCCGGGATGAGGCGCCCGAAGAAGGTGGAGACGGCACCATGTTTCTTGAAGTATTCTTCTGCATGGCGCACCTTATCTTCATCGATGAGGCACATGTGCCCGAAACGGCTGTTGGCAAATTTATACACGATAGGGCGTCCCAGCCAACGTGCCAGATGGTAGTTTATCAATGCTCCTATATCGGCTCCGATTGTTGCGAAAACAACGACAAGGACAATATTCATACTTTCGTCTGCCATGGATTTCCATGCGGCGGGTGGAACAATGACTTCGGACGGGAATGGAATAAAAGAACTTTCGATAGCCATAAACAACGTGACTACCCAATAGTTCAGATTCTCCAATACCCATTTGATGAGTTCTGCTGATGATTCCATATCTTTTTAGTTCGGTGGTTATTAAATGTCATTGCAAGCCGTCGAAGATGTCTTTGATTATTTGAATCAATTCATTTTGGTTGTCATCTTGCAACAATTGCTTTAGTTTTTCCACTTTTTCCCACTCAAGAGGGTGTTTGCACAAACTATTGTACTTCGTAAAGTTTTCCTTGTCCTTCAGTAACATGTAAAGGCCGGCCAGCTTTTCGTTGATATCCTCAAAATCAGGACTCATCTGCTTGACCTGTTCAAAAGCTTTCTTGGCATAGTTCAATTGATTTATTTCCATGCAGTACAAACCAATCTCGTACCATGTCTCTGCATATGGGGCATATTCTACGGCTCTGTCCCATTTTTCCTCTCCTTTTTCATATTCTCCTTCCTCCATATAGATACGACCTTCAATCAAGTATGAGTTGATATCTTCCGGATTCAGTTCATAGGCTGTCCGGCAATATTGATGAGCCTTTGGCGTTTCTCCCATTTTATGTAAGCAGAATGCTGCATGGGCATAGAGTGAGGAGCTTGTTATGGGTATGCTGCTATAATCGGTGTTTTCCTTAATGGCTTTTTCCAAAAAAACATATCCTTCTTCCCATTTCCCTTTAGCCACTTTGTTCATGCCGATGAGCGTGTTGATAAAGCTGGAAGAGAGCGCTCCGAACTTTTCTGCCTGCAGATAATTCTCCATAGCCGTTTCTTCATTTCCCAATTGAAAGAAGGAGTGCCCTTTTATCGTATAGGCATCGGCACATTCCTCGTCAGCGACGAGGGCGTAGTCACAGGCTTCAATCGTTTTGTCAAGCATCTGTTGCTCGAAATAGCAACGAGCCAATCCTATCCAATAAGGTGCCGAATAAGGATTTATATCTATCAGCTGATTGAAATAATCACCGGCTTTCTCAATTTCTCCCATGCTGAAGTAACAGTCGCCGGCGGCTGCAAGATATATTTCTCTGTCGGCATGCTGCTTGCGTCCGCGCTCCAGCCACGGCAATGCCTTTTCCGGAAATCCCATGTCGATGTATGCATAGCACGCGTCGATAATGTTGATTACATCGTCTTGGCCTGCCATATGATTGAGGAGCTCGTCGGCTTCCTCTACTTTTCCTTCTTCCAACAAGAAGTTGGCTTTCAGAATCGTTACTTCGGAAGAGTCCTCCGTAATGCTTTCGAGCACTTCTTGCGCTTCCTTTTTCTTTTGGGTGTCCAAAAATAAATAAGAAAGTTCTACCAGCAAGGTTGTGTTGCCGGGGTGCAGTCTGAGTCCGTACTCAACGAGCTCAATCGCCGTTGCGTATCTATGGCGTACGGCATACCAGTTAGAAAGATCTGCGATGTCGTCGGCATCCAGATACAAGGGTTTGTTGTCAGTTTTGAAAGCCTCGTATTCTGCAGCGAACTTTCGCAGTTCTTTTTCTCTGTCAGATAACCAATTTATCTTACTCATGATTCTATTTGTTGATTTTACCCCATGTGTCTTTCAGACCTACGGTACGGTTAAACACCATTTTCTCGCCGGTGGAGTCTTTGTCAACGTTGAAATAGCCGATACGTTGGAATTGCAGATAAGAGAGCGGGGGCATGCCGGCAGCGTATTTCTCGATGTAGCAGCATGGCAGCGTGTGCAGAGAATCCGGGTTGATGATTTCCTTCATGGCTGTCAGCGCATCACAATTCTTTCCCTCGCGGATGGCGGCAAGTTCGTCTCTCGGATTCTCTACTTTCCAGAGACGGTCGTAAAGGCGTACTTCTGCTTGGAGGCAATGGTCGCAACTTAACCAATGAATGGTACCTTTTACCTTACGATTAGCTCCGGGCAGGCCGCTTTTACTCTCCGGATCGTATTCACAATATATTTCTACGATTTCGCCGGCATCATTCTTCTTGCAACCGGTGCATTTCACAATATAGGCGCTTTTCAAACGTACTTCTTGTCCCGGTGTCATGCGGAAATATTTCTTAGGGGCGTCTTCCATGAAATCATCGCGTTCTATCCAGAGTTCACGACTGAATTCTATAAAGTGACTTCCCTCTTCAGGATGTTCGGGATTGTTGACGGCTTCCATCTCTTCCACTTGTCCTTCCGGATAATTTGTTATGATGAGCTTCACGGGGTTCAATACCGCCGAGATACGGGTGGCACGGTCGTTTAAGTCTTCGCGTACGGCACTTTCCAGAAGGGCAAACTCATTCAGCGCATCATACGTGGTATAGCCGATTTTATCAATGAACTTGTGTATGGATTCCGGAGAATAACCCCGACGGCGGAAACCGCAGATGGTCGGCATGCGAGGATCGTCCCAACCGTTGACAAGGTTCTCCTTGACCAAAGTCAGCAGGTTGCGCTTGCTCATCAGCGTGTAGCTCAGGTTCAGTTTGTTGAATTCATATTGGCGAGGACGGTTATCGTTCAGGTCCTTTCCTTCTTTTACCCAGTCCACAAAGAGGTCATAAAGCGGACGGTGGGGCACAAACTCCAAAGTACACAGCGAGTGTGTCACACCTTCAAAGAAGTCACTTTGTCCGTGTGCGAAGTCATACATCGGATAAGCCTTCCATGTGGTGCCCGTACGATGATGCGGATGTTTCACTACGCGGTAGATAATGGGGTCGCGGAAGTGCATGTTGGAACTGGCCATATCTATCTTGGCCCGAAGCACCATGGCTCCTTCTTCAACTTCTCCGCTATTCATTTTCTGGAACAATGTGAGAGACTCTTCAATGGGGCGGTTGCGATACGGGCTTTCCACCCCGGGTTGTGTGGGAGTGCCCTTTTGCGCAGCTATCTGTTCAGAAGTTTGCTCGTCGATATATGCTTTGCCCTCTTTGATGAGACGGACAGCAAAGTCCCAAAGCTGTTGAAAATAGTCAGAAGCATAATATTCGTTTCCCCAATGATAGCCTAACCATTGGATATCTTCCTTTATGGCTTCTACGTATTCCACATCTTCTTTGGTGGGGTTGGTGTCATCGAAACGCAGGTTGCAAATGCCGTTATGAGCGGCAGCAATGCCAAAATCGAGACAGATGGCCTTGGCATGTCCGATATGAAGGTAACCGTTCGGTTCCGGCGGAAAGCGTGTTTGTACTTTACTGCCGTTCTTACCCTCTCTTAAATCGTTCTCTACTATTTGTTCTATGAAGTTCAAGCTCTTCTTTTCGCTTGTCTCTTCGTTTTTTACTTCTGCCATAATGCTTGCTGTTTTCGTATCTCGGCGCAAAGATAGTGCAAATCTTTTTTATTATACTGCTATTTCGACAGAATATATCCGCTCTTTTGAAGACTTGTGGTGGGCTGATATGAGATTGGCAGAAATAGGGTATTGTAATATATTTGAAACATTTCTTTCAAACATTAGACATACGGATTTAATAGCTGTTTTGTTTTTTGCATACAAAAAATCAATAGAAATATCCGTCGGCGGAATAATTATAACGCATACCCGATCTTTTCATGAAATTATTATCAGCCAATCTCGAAGAATGAAGCAATTGAACAAACTGATTGCCCCTGATTCCTGACGACGTGTTGATAAAGGAACAGGAGAATATCTTTACAAAAAAGTCTTTGTTCTTTTCCTTTTTGAGAAAGAAAACAGCGTTGTCTTTTCTCACTCCTATACAGAGGGTAGATCAGTATACGACTGATGTACCATCTGTCGTATACTGATCCATACCCTTGTCAGAAGGTGTTCTGACGGGGGTAGGAGATTGTATCCTGATGGTTGGCTAAGAGACATGGCTTGGTTTGGAAATTTTGTTACAACGTCCCTCTTCTTGGGACTATTATCGTAGCTGAAGGTGTTTCATGAAATTATAAAGCATGTAATCGTGCTGAAAATCGGAGGAGGAAATAGTGTTCTTCATTGATGCCAAAGTGTTAAAACATAGTGGTAAAACGGACGAGAACTACTCGGAGGACAAGAAATAGACCATATTTTAGGATAATTTCAGGGTTTCATCAAAAATAGTCTTATATTTGCCTCCTGAAGACGCCTGCAAATGTAGAAAAGTACTTTGAAATGATAATTATACTAAACCGTTTTCCGAAAAGATGTTATAAGACATGTTTTTTAATTTGGTTGGTATCATGAAAAGCGTCTATATTTGCACCGTTATCCTGAAAACAATCTTTTTACCTTAAAAAAAACTAATACCTATTGAAAACTGAAAAAGGAGGCTTTGTGAAAAGCTTCCTTTTTTTATGTCTAATATGAAGCTCTTTTTTTATCTTTGCAGAGACTATAAGAAATAACTAAAAGAATAATAAGACAATGTTTTCCGGAATTGTAGAAGAATGTGCCGTGTTGGTGGGCGTGGTCAAAGACCAAGAGAATGTGCATTTCACGTTCAAGTGTTCATTTGTAAATGAACTGAAAATAGATCAGAGTGTTTCTCACAACGGTGTTTGCCTTACAGTAGTCAGCCTGACGGATGATACATATACCGTAACGGCGATGAAAGAAACACTGGAGCGTTCCAATCTTGGTCTGCTGGAGATAGGAGACGAAGTGAATGTGGAGCGTAGCATGATGATGAACGGACGTTTGGACGGACATATCGTTCAGGGGCATGTAGACCAGACTGCCACATGTGTCGACATAAAGGATGCGGAGGGGAGCTATTATTTCACTTTCAAGTATGCTTTTGACAAAGAAATGGCAAAACGGGGATACATCACGGTGGATAAAGGCTCGGTAACGGTCAATGGAGTTAGTCTGACCGTATGCAACCCTACCGAAGATACTTTCCAAGTGGCTATTATTCCTTATACTTTTGAAAATACCAATTTCCATGCTTTCCGGATTGGCAGTGTGGTGAATCTTGAGTTTGATATCATCGGTAAGTATATCAGCCGCATGATACAATATAAGTGATTTCTTTTGTGATTCATTTTTAGCAAGCTATTAATAGATATGGATTTCTTGCAGTTGGCGGCATCTCGCCAGAGTGATCGGGCGTATGATAAGGCTCGTGTTGTGGAGCCGGAGAAGTTGGAACGGATATTGGAAGCTGCCCGTTTGGCACCTTCTGCGTGCAATGCGCAGCCGTGGAAGTTTGTAGTCGTTACAGATCCTGAGTTATCGGCCAAAGTAGGTAAAGCTGCCGCCGGCTTGGGGATGAATAAGTTTGCCAAAGATGCTCCCGTTCATATCCTGATTGTGGAAGAGTCTATGAATGTCACCTCTTTTCTGGGTGCTAAAATCAAGGATAAGTATTTCCCGCTGATTGATATCGGTATTGCTGCCTCACATATCGTTTTGGCTGCGGAGAGCGAAGGATTGGGCTCTTGCATCTTGGGCTGGTTCGATGAAAAGGACATTAAAAAACTCACCGGCATTCCTGCCAATAAACGTCTTTTGCTTGATATTGCTGTCGGCTATCCACTGAAAGAGAAGCGAAAGAAACTGCGGAAGCCGAAAGAAAAAGTGATTTCCTATAATAATTATTGATTTGTGCAGCCTGCGGGTTTTTCGTTCTGTGCGAACGGGAATTTCTAATCTGTTATTTTCGGATCGATTCCTTTTATCCTTTCTTGAACAGTTTCGGAAGGAGGAGTGACAGGTTTTTTCAGCTTGTTCTCCTCTTTTTAGGGAAGAATTACAAGTCTTTCAGCAATATAGTGCCGGCTTTCTTATAATATTCTTCTCGCGCTTTCACTAATACCTCCCATTGGCTGTTGAACTCATTGTCCTTATCAATCTTGAAGTCTTCCGAGCCGTGTGTGTCCAATTTGTCAAGCAATAGAGCCACGGTCAGCTGGTTGATATCCATAGAGGGCTGGTAAGCGATGTCTTCGCTTTTTTCATCTGTCATCACTTCGTGCAGGAGGTTGATTTCCTGCAATTCGTAAAGGGCTTTGTAGGTCAGGCGGATGGGGATTTGGCATTCTTCGGATATCTTGTCGGCTGTATAGGGCGTTTCGTTTTGTGCAAAGCGCTTGGCTATGAGAGACATTATCAAGAGAGAGATGAAATCGCGGTAGCGCCGGCTGATGTTGCGCGTATCCTTGTCGAAACTGAAGTTTCTGATATTCTGTCCTGCATAGGTCAGTTCGGCACCGAAGAGGCAGATGGTCCAAGAGATTTGCAGCCACAGCAGAAACATCGGAAGGGCGGCAAAGCTACCGTAAATGGCATTGTAGCGCGACACCCACAACTGGCTGCTGATGTAAAGAAACTGAAAAGCCTGATGTGCCGTACCTGCCAATATGCCGGATAGAAGGGCATGTTTCAACTTCACCTTTGTATTGGGCATGAAGATGTACAATGCCGTGAACATGAACCATGTCAGGGCAAAGGGTATGAGGCGTATCATGAACTTGCCGATAGGGGCGAGCAGGGCAAAGTCTTCGATGTTCTTCACCATCGTGCTCATGAAGATGGAAAGACCGCCCGAAAGAACGATCAAGATAGGCATCAACAGCAGCATGGAGAAATAATCGGTGATTTTGCGATACATGCTGCGTGCTTTCTTCACTTGCCAGATGCGGTTGAAGGTTATCTCCATGTTGTTGATAAGGTTGAGAACCGTCCACAGCAACATCACCAGACCTACACCGATAAATATTCCGTTTTTGGTTTGCGACAGATAGGAGTCTACAAATTGAAATATGATTTCCGTTGTTTCCGTCTGGCCGCCGAAGCCGCTGACTATCTGGCTTTCCATCAGATTGTCGAACCCGAATCCGCGTGCAATGGCAAAGAGGATGGCAAGAATCGGCACGATGGCAAGCAGTGTGCTGTATGTCAAGGCCGAGGCTTTGTTTACTATCCGGTCGTTGGTGAAGCGATTGACGCAGAGGTAAATTGTCTTGATGACATTGTACAGGGAAAAAGTGGTCCGTGTGACTTCGTCTTCCGTAATACGCCAGATGTCGTAGGTCAGGAACTTCCAGAGTATGGCAATGCGCTTATTCATGAACTTGGCAATTTTTTAAGGAAAAAAAGCAGTCGGTCTGTAAGCCGGGTTCTGTTCTTCTGCCGAAGAGAAAGTCCTGTGCCGGGATTATTCATCTCCGACCTTTCGTTTCCCGCCATTTTAGAAGTGCCTGCCATTTATCTGAGCCGCATGTCGCCATACGGCTTTAGCGGTCTACCCTCCGACATGGGGCGAGCAACCCTCATAACGCCGGTATACATGACCTTACAACTCCCAAGACGCACAGCCCTTGTGTCGCCACAAGGCCGGTAAGCTCTTACCTCACCTTCTCACCCTTACCGCAGCCAGCGGTTGCGGCGGTTATTTTCTTCTGCGTTACCCTACCCTCGCGGACAGCTTTCTGTTAGGAAGTGGGATGCTCTGTGTTGCCCGGACTTTCCTCATGCACGCACATGGTGCAGGCGGCAGACCGACCAACTGCTTTATGGCCGACAAAGATACAACAATTTAGCGATTAATCGCAAATAAGCGGATTTAGAATCTGCGTAGAGTCTGTTTTAGGCTTTTTTTTATGATTTCAGTCTATTAGACGGAGAAAGAAAAAAAACAACAAAAGTGTCGGTTGCTATTCCGTTGAAAATCAGCCTTGTGGAAATTTACTAAAAATCGAGGCAATTTTTACTAAGTTTTCGGGGAATTTTTAGTAAAAATCCGTCCGGTTTTTAGTAAAAATAGAACCGGATTTTAGTAAAACAAAATCGAATAATCAGATTTCTTTACATGTGGGAAGGCGTGGGATGGATTTGGATGCAGATGCCATCGGTAGCTCTTTTATTATTAAAATTGCTGAAAAGATGTATCTCTTTCGGAATTAATTTGTAGCTTTGCTAACATTAGTAATACTCAAAAAACAGTGGCCGATGAAAAAGTTTTCCTTTATCCTTTTCATTTCTCTATTAATTCCGCTTTTTGCTGTCGCTTCAGAAGTAGGAGACCGTACCATTCCTGCTGAAGTGGCACAATTGTCTGACAGCTTGAAACGGAAGTTTGCACCGGACAAGCGTGTGGCTTTGTTCGATGTGGATTATTCTTTTTCGGGGAAGAACGTAATGTTGCGTGGTGTCACCACTTCGGCTGAAGCAAAGGTGGCACTGCTGGCAGGTTTGGCAAAAAGAGGATACGAAGTGATGGATTGCTTGCGGGTGCTTCCGGATGAGCAGGAGCTTAAGGGCAAAACCTATGGCATTGTCAATGTATCGGTGTGCAATCTTCGTGCTGATGCCGATTTTTCATCGGAGATGATGACACAGGGATTGATGGGCATGCCGGTCAGGATACTGCAACGTGAAGGCTGGTATCGCATTCAGACACCGGATGATTACATAGCATGGGTGCACCGTGTAGGTGTTCATCCCGTCACGCAAGAGGAACTGGCTGCATGGAACGCGGCGGAGAAGATTGTGGTGACCTCGCATTACGGTTTCGTCTATTCAAAACCCGACGCGGCCTCGCAGACCATTTCTGACGTTGTTGCCGGAAACCGTTTGAAGTGGGTGGGTGCGAAAGGGGCTTTTTATAGAGTGGCCTATCCGGATGGTCGCGAAGGGTACATCTCCAAATCGCTCGCTATGCCTGAGAAGAAATGGCGCGTTTCTCTCAAACAAGATGCGGCAAGCATCATTGCCACGGCTTGCTCCATGATGGGAATACCTTATCTTTGGGCCGGGACTTCCTCAAAAGGCGTGGATTGCAGTGGTTTTATGCGTACCGTTCTGTTTATGCACGACATCATCATTCCGCGCGATGCTTCTCAGCAGGCATACGTCGGCAAGCATATCGACATTGCTTCCGATTTCGGCAACTTGCAGCCGGGAGACTTGATTTTCTTCGGACGCAAAGCAACGTCCGAACGTAAGGAACGTGTCGTACACGTGGGAATGTACATCGGGAACAAGCGTTTCATCCATTCGCAAGGCGATGTGCGCATCAGCAGTTTCAATCCCGATGACGAATTGTTCGATGAATATAATCTGGGCCGATTGCTGTTTGCCACGCGCGTATTACCTTATATAAATAAGGAGAAATCGATAAATACTACAGCGACGAATGGGTATTATCGGCTCTTTCCCCGTAGGGAGATGGAGTAACGACTCTTGTTAACCGTATGTATAACCATAAACTAAAGTAACTTCAAACCTCCCTTTCCTGCGGAGGAGGGATGGTGGAGAGGTTTTTCCCGACTATGTCAACCAGAAGAGAATTCCTGAAAACCGCCGCTTTTGCCACACTTGGCTCAGGCTTGGCCATCAACAATGTATTTGCCGGAGGTAACGATCAACCTTCCTTGTTCAATGTGAACAGCCGTATGGGTGTCACTCCTAAAATGAAACTGCGTTTCTTTCCTTATGAACTGAAATTGCGTCACGTCTTCACCGTGGCCACATATTCCCGTACCACTACCCCTGACATTCAGGTAGAGATAGAGTATGACGGCATTATCGGGTATGGCGAAGCGTCCATGCCGCCTTATCTGCAACATGAGTTGGGTACAGTGGATAGCGTGATGGCTTTTTTGAAGAAAGTGCAGGATGTCATCGGACGGTTTGCCGACCCATTCCAACTGGAGGATATATTGGCTTATATCGATACGTTGTCTCCCGGCGACTCTGCCGCCAAGACGGCGGTGGACATCGCCCTGCACGACCTTGTGGGCAAGCTGTTGCAAGCCCCATGGTATAGAATCTGGGGATTGGACAAGGAAAAAGCTCCTTCCACAACTTTCACCATCGGCATTGATACGGCCGATGTGGTACGTGCAAAGACCAAAGAATGTGCCGAGCGCTTCAATATTCTGAAAGTGAAACTGGGGCGTGACAATGATAAGGAAATGATTGAAACCATCCGTTCGGTCACGGATCTTCCGATTGCCATCGATGCCAACCAAGGTTGGAAAGACAAACGATATGCCCTCGACATGATACATTGGCTGAAGGAAAAAGGCATTGTGATGATAGAGCAACCGATGCCCAAGGAACAGTTGGACGACATTGCATGGGTAACCGAACAAAGTCCGTTGCCGGTATTTGCCGACGAATCTATTCAGCGCTTGAAAGATGTAGCCCGCCTGAAAGGTGTCTTTACAGGTATCAATATCAAACTGATGAAATGTACCGGCATGCGCGAGGCTTGGAAAATGGTGACTTTGGCGCGCGCGTTGGACATGAAAGTGATGGTGGGGTGCATGACGGAAACTTCGTGTGCCGTCTCTGCTGCCGCGCAATTTTCTCCGGCAGTCGATTTTGCCGATTTGGATGGCAACTTGCTGATTGCGAACGACCGTTTCGAGGGCATGGAAGTGGTAAAAGGTAAGATTACGCTGCCCGACTTGCCGGGTATCGGGGTGGTAAAATTATAAAAGGAGATTATGAGAAAGCTGTTGTACATCGTATCTCTGTTCGTGTTGGTTTCCGCATGCAACACCAAGCAGGGGAGCAAGGGATACAATTGGGATGATGACCTGCACCAACGTCTGCTTGCTGATTTCTGTCTGACAGAGGCGCAAGTGAAAGATTATATTCGTAAATACATTCCCGACGTGACCGACGGGCAAATGCGACAGTGGGAAGATGTCAAGGCTTTGGAATACATGGTGCTGGATGGCGAGAAACGCTATTTCCGCAATGCAGGGCCTAATCTTTTTCGTATAGATTCCGTTTGCCGTGACATCAAGACGGGCAAGGAAGGAACAGCGCTAAGTGGCAGCGAGAAGGTAAATATGGAGAATCTGCCCGAAATTATCTCTGCCGTGAAGAAAGAGGCGAAAAAGCTTGTGGCGCCGAAGCGTATGCGTGTCACTTATACCTTGACGGTTGATACGAATGCCGTGCCTGCGGGGAAAATCATCCGCTGTTGGTTGCCTTATCCCCGTACGGACCAGGCACGCCAGCAGGATGTCAGGCTTATCTCTGCCAGTGAATCGGAATACGTATTGTCTCCGCAGGATTGTCGTCATACTACGTTGTATATGGAGCGGCGGGCTGTCGAAGGAGAACCCACAATCTTTTCCGAGACATTTGAATTTACTACATACGGCGAGTGGCACAACCTGAAGCCGGAAGACGTATTGCCTTATGATACTACAACCCCTCTTTATAAAGAATATACGGCCGAACGCGAGAAACATATCATCTTTTCGCCCCGCATGCGCGAACTTGCTGCCAGATTGACAGCCGGAGAAACCAATCCGTATCTGAAAGCAAAGCGCATCTTCCGTTGGGTGAACGATAATTTTCCGTGGGCCTCGGCACGAGAATACTCTACGATTGAGAATATCCCGGAATATGTGCTGGATAATCGTCATGGCGATTGCGGGCAGGTCAGTCTGTTGTTCATCACTCTCTGCCGTATCAGTGGCATTCCTGCACATTTCCAAAGCGGTTTCATGATGCATCCGAATGCATGGAATCTGCACGACTGGGCGGAAATCTACTTTGAAGGCATAGGCTGGGTTCCTGTCGACCAGTCATTCGGCATTCCTGCCTTTGCCCGTGATGCGGATGAAACGTATTTCTTTTTGGGTGGCATCGACTCTTGGCGCATGATTGTGAATACGGATTATGGCATGCCGTTGGTTCCCGCAAAGAAATATCCTCGTAGCGAGACGGTTGATTTCCAACGTGGTGAAGTGGAGTGGGAGGGAGGTAACCTTTATTTTCCGCAGTGGAACTATCACATGGATATTGATTACCTGAACTACTGAGATACAATATACTGTTTTTATGCACTATCTGTCAGTCTTTTAACAGTCGGCAATCGTGCATAAATGCTAATTTGTCAGTCTTTGCCGTTAATCGCTGTTAAGTCCTAAATATCCTCTGTTAAAAGAGAACAAAAAAGAGTGACAAGGGGAATAACAGAACGTTTTTTGTCGTTATTTTAACGTCGTAATGTTAAATGAAACCCGAATATTAACAGTTTAAAGAATAGAAATTAGTATGAAACAGACAACAAAAAACATTCTTGGAGTTGCGGCTATTGTACTCCTTAGTTCAGGAGTGGCCGGCATTACTACTTATAAAATGTTGAAGAGCGAGGCGTCGGTTGCCTCAGGTACGTTCGATGAAATGTTTGAGCAGAATCCTGATGTCCGGTTGGCTTCATATAGTGCCGCCGCTTTACAACCTGTTGATTTGACGCAAGCAGCCGAAAGTTCGATTCATGGTGTGGTTCATATCCGTTCTACCCAATCGTCCAAAGTTCAGGAGGTAGAAGTGCGCGACCCGTTCTTCGACTTCTTCGGTGACTTCTTTGGCAATCGTGGCGGAACACAGAAACGTCAGGTGCAGACGCCGGAGCGTACCGGTTTCGGTTCGGGCGTTATAATTTCCAAAGACGGTTATATCGTGACAAACAATCATGTGATAGCAGGTGCTGATGAAATCAGCGTGACGTTGAATGATAACCGTCAGTTTAAAGGGCGTATCATCGGCACGGATGAAGAAACGGATTTGGCATTGATTAAGATTGAAGGAGAAGATGATTTCCCCACTGTTCCGGTAGGTGATTCGGATGCACTGAAAGTAGGCGAATGGGTACTTGCGGTAGGAAATCCTTTTAATCTGACTTCTACGGTAACGGCCGGTATTGTCAGTGCTAAGGCACGCTCTTTGGGCATGGGGCAGGCAACCGGCAAACAGAGTATCGAATCGTATATTCAGACGGATGCTGCCATTAATCAGGGTAATAGCGGCGGGGCGTTGGTAAATGCACGCGGCGAACTTGTGGGCATTAACGCTGCTTTGTTTTCGCCTACAGGCTCAAATACCGGTTATGGTTTTGCCATTCCTACCAGTATAATGAAGAAAGTTGTGGCCGATTTGAAACAATACGGCACGGTTCAACGCGTGAAGCTGGGTGTGACGATAACAAGCCTTACGGAAGAACCGGGCGATACGCAAATGGCTGATAAGACAGGCAAGAAATTCAGCGATGTCAAGAAAGAGGCTCGCGAGAAGTTTGGCGTGGTAGACGGTCTTTGGGTACGTGAAATTATGGAAGGAAGTTCTGCTGCCGGTTCCGATATGAAGGTAGATGATGTGATTGTGGGTATGGAAGGTAAGGCTATTCATAAATTTGCCGACTTGCAGGAGTTGCTGGCCAAACATCGTCCGGGCGACAAAGTACAGGTGAAAGTGATGCGCGACAAGAAAGAGAAAACCATCTCGGTGACGCTGAAAAATGAACAAGGCACCACGAAAGTAGTTAAAGATGCCGGAATGGAAATTCTTGGTGCAGCCTTTAAACCGATATCAGACGCTTTGAAGAAACAGTTGAATTTGGCTTATGGCTTGGAAGTAACGGGTGTTACTAATGGCAAGATGGCCGATGCAGGAATCCGTAAGGGTTTTATTATCCTGAAAGCGAACGGTCAGTCGGTAAAGACGGTGGACGACTTGGAAAA
The DNA here is from genome assembly GCF_002998535.1 of Prevotella heparinolytica. Classification (NCBI taxonomy): domain Bacteria; kingdom Pseudomonadati; phylum Bacteroidota; class Bacteroidia; order Bacteroidales; family Prevotellaceae; genus Prevotella; species Prevotella heparinolytica. The sequence goes on from NZ_CP027234.1 coordinate 3,277,183, forward strand.
AATCATGAAAGAGGCGAGAAAGTCACCTGAACAAGGTTTGTTCATCACCGGTATGTTCCCGTCAGGAAAACGTGCCATGTATGCCGTGGATTTGACTCAAGAATAAAGAAATAAAAGGTAAAGATTGTCAGGATACAAATAGGGTTAGAGCGAGAATTTACTAAAGAGGCTCTAATATTAGCGAATAAAACCAAAAAGAAGGTGTCGGCAAGATATTTGTCGACATCTTTTTTGTTATGATGGTTGAGATATAAATTAGGTAAAAAAGTGAAGATAAAATTATTGTAACAAAAGATTTTGTAGTAACTTTGCAACCCAAATCTGTTTTTAAGAATGAGACAACTTAAGATTACCAAAAGTATCACTAACAGAGAGAGTGCTTCTCTTGACAAGTATTTGCAGGAAATCGGTCGCGAAGACCTCATTACTGTTGAAGAGGAGGTAGAACTCGCTCAGCGCATCCGCAAGGGTGACCGTGTTGCATTGGAAAAACTGACACGTGCCAATCTGCGTTTCGTTGTATCTGTAGCCAAGCAGTACCAGAACCAAGGTTTGAGTTTGCCCGACTTGATTAATGAGGGTAATTTAGGACTGATCAAGGCTGCCGAGAAGTTCGATGAAACACGTGGTTTCAAGTTCATCAGTTATGCAGTATGGTGGATACGCCAGTCCATTCTACAAGCTTTGGCAGAGCAGTCGCGCATTGTGCGTCTTCCGTTGAATCAGGTAGGTTCGCTGAATAAAATCAGTAAGGCCTTTTCTAAATTTGAACAGGAAAACGAGCGCCGTCCGTCTCCCGAAGAGCTTGCCGAAGAACTGGAAATCCCTGTTGACAAAATCTCTGATACGTTGAAGGTGTCAGGACGCCACATATCGGTGGACGCACCTTTCGTAGAAGGAGAAGACAACAGTTTGCTCGATGTGTTGGTCAACGATGATTCTCCTATGGCCGACCGCTCTTTGGTGAACGAGTCTCTTGCGAGGGAAATTGATAGAGCTCTTTCTACGTTAACCGAACGCGAAAAAGAAATCATACAGATGTTTTTCGGTATCGGACAACAGGAAATGACATTAGAAGAAATCGGCGACAAATTCGGCTTGACCCGTGAGCGTGTACGCCAGATTAAAGAAAAAGCAATCAGAAGATTAAGACAAAGTAATCGTAGCAAATTGCTCAAATCTTATTTGGGATAAATAAGAAATATTGATTTCCGACTTATAGAAAGAATTAAAAACCGTGTGCTTTTCGGAGCATGCGGTTTTTTTCTTATCTTTGCCGCGATTGCTTGTTGATTTTTGTCAATAGCTTTCCGGTTTATTACTAAACTTTTAATTAATTCATGAAATACGTTCGCATACTTTGTGCCGTGGCTTTGGTTTTTGCATTGTGCCCGGCTTTTACAATGAAGAATAAAGAGAAGGCGGTATATGCCTTTGGAGTGGCTGCCTCTTTCAATGATTCAATTGTGTATTATACGGAAATCCAGTTGTTGGATAGTGTGGAATTAGACAAGAATGGTTTCTTGCCCAAGAGGGAGTTATACACATATCAGTTGAAGAATTATTTGGAAGCTGATTTTAAAAAGCCTGACTACACCTGTATGATTTATTTTTCCGAGAACAAAAAGAAGCTGGAAAAAGAAGCTGCCAAAGTGAAAGGGAAGTATAAAAAGAGTACAGGGTTGCTGCTTCAAGGGATAGAGCCTTCTGCTTTTAAGTTCAAGAAGCCTCAGGAATAATCCTTGTGTTTAAAACTCAAACGAATGATTATGAAATTTGATTTTCATCTTTTAATGGGAATATTCTTTTCCATCTTGTTGACCGGATGTGAAAAGAAGGAGTGTCCTGCTCCTCCGGCCGAGGGAAGCCGTACGGTGCTGGTCTATATCGTGGCAGATAAGAATGGTTTGGATGAAAATTACAATAACCAAGATTTTGCGACTAAGGATGTGGAGGAAATGATGGCAGGAATGAAATCTGTCGATTCCTCGCTTCATAACTTGTTGGTTTATTTGGATAATAACGATAAGCCCGTCTTGTTTCGCATACACAAAGACGGCAGTGGGAAAGTGACAAAGGAGATACTTAAAGAATATGATGAACAGGTGTCTACGGAAACACAGGTTATGAAAGAAGTGTTGAGCCGTGCTTTCCAAGAATATCCGGCTGATAGCTACGGGCTGGTGTACTGGTCGCATTGCGACGGATGGATTCCATATCCTTTGGAAATTCCCAGAACCCGTTGGATAGGGCAGGATAGGGGGAATGGTGATGACAGAATGAATATCTCCGGTTTGGTGGAAGTGCTGCAATTGGCTCCACACCTGGAGTTTATCATGTTCGACGCTTGTTTTATGATGTCTGTTGAGGTGGCTTACGAGGTACGCAAATATACTGATTATTATATGGGGTCGCCAACAGAAAATCCGGGGCCGGGTGCTCCTTATGACAGGATTGTGCCATTGATGTTTAAATCGAATGCTGCTGTCGGCATGGCTGAGGAGTATTTTAAGGCCTATAATGAGATTTATACAGGTGGTATCGGTATATCAAACGATAATTGGACGGGGGGGACTTCCATTACTGTTTTAAAAACGGCAGAGTTGGAGAAACTGGCGGCGGCTACAAAGCAGGTTTTGCAGAGCGGTATGGGTGTTTCGGAGCTTCGTTCCAAAGTGTTTGATTACGATAAACGTACTTCCATAAGTAGTTATGTCGGTTATTTCGATATGGTGGAAATGATGGAATATCTGACAGATGATGCCGGCTATCAGGCGTGGAAGCAGGCTTTTGCATCTGCCCTCGGTTATTGGAATACAACCGAAAAGAACTTCTCTATGTTCGTTGGACGAAAGTTCGATTCTATTGAAGGAATGTTCCCAATGCAACCCCGCGCTAATGGAGTGACGCACTACATTCCTTCCGAGTCTACCGCTTATGAAGTGAGGGCTGCCAATATAGCCTATCGCTCCACTGCGTGGTACGAAGCAGCCGGACTCTCCCTTCTTGGTTGGTAGCATGGCCTGCCGATTCTTTTCCGAGTGAGGGTAGTCTAATCTTTGTTCTTTTATAAAGAAATTCCCTGCTGATAATGAATGATTTACGCTTGTACAAGTGAGAGCCTACACTTGTACAAGCGTAACCTTATACTTGTACAAGCGTTGGCCTTCACTTGTACAAGTGCAAGCTCTCGCTTGTATCATCCTGCATTCTCCTGATATTTGGGCTGACGGTTGTGTATCCGATTTCTGCCTGAAATTGCTCCGACTACTGCTATTTCTTTTTCGGTTGCTTTTATTGGTCTCTCCCGGTTTTCGGTTGCTGAAGATGTACCGAGAGTGGGTTGCCGGATAAAAAGAGCAATGCTTCTTCTTATGAATAACGCCTCTTCTTCGTGTAGTCTTTTTTATTAATAACAAGCCTGTTAACATTATTTTCTATTGGAAATTATTTAATAAGAGGAATTATTCTTTCCTTTGCACAGTCAAACTTTAAAAGTGAAAAGAGAAGAGTATGAAATATGTAATTGTTGGCGGTGTAGCGGGTGGAGCCACAGCTGCCGCCCGATTGAGAAGAGTGGACGAAACGGCTGATATCCTCTTATTGGAGAAAGGGCCTCACATCTCGTATGCCAATTGCGGTTTACCTTATTATATAGGTGGTGTTATTGCTGAACGTGATAAGTTATTGGTACAGACACCCGAAGCATTCGGGAAACGTTTTCGCATCGACGTGCGCGTAAAGAATGAAGTGCTTGCAATCAATGCAAAGGCCAAAACCCTTACGATACGCAATGCCGACGGAAAAGAATATGAAGAAGCGTATGACAAACTGCTTTTGTCTCCGGGAGCGAATCCGGTGAAGCCTCCTTTGGAGGGCATTGAGTCTGAAGGCATCTTCACACTGCGTAATGTGGAGGATACAGACCGGATCAAGGCGTATGTCACAGGTAAGCAAGTGAAGCGTGCGGTTGTTGTAGGTGCCGGTTTTATCGGTTTGGAGATGGCGGAGAATCTGCATCATGCAGGTATAGCGGTCTCTGTGGTGGAGATGGGCAATCAGGTGATGGCTCCCATCGATTTTTCTATGGCGGCGCATATCCACCGACATTTGATACAGAAAGGCGTTTCTCTGTATCTCGAAGAGGGAGTTACGCATTTTCAACGTACGGAGCAGGGCATTATCGTATATCTGAAAAGCGGTAAAACGATTGCGGCCGATATGGTACTTCTTTCCATCGGAGTGCGCCCTGCCACGGCATTGGCACAACAAGCCGGATTGAAATTGGGCGAAACCGGAGGTATCTGGGTAGATGAACATCTGGAGACTTCGGAGAAAGATATTTATGCGGTGGGCGATGCCATCGAATATCCGCATCCTCTGACAGGAAAGCCATGGCTCAATTATCTTGCCAATCCGGCCAATCGTCAGGGGCGTATCGTGGCGGATAATATGGCGTTGGGCAATACTGTTTCATACGAAGGAGCAATCGGCACCTCTATTGCCAAAGTGTTCGATATGACCGTCGCTTCTACCGGACTTGCCGCCAAACGTTTGAAACAATGGGGAATGGAGTATCAAAGCTCGGTGACGCATTCTTCCTCTCATGCCGGTTATTATCCGAATGCGTTGCCTATAACGTTGAAACTGACTTTTCATCCCCGTACCGGAAAACTTTATGGTGCGCAATGTGTGGGCTATGAAGGGGTGGACAAGCGCATTGACCAAATTGCCGGTCTCATCAAACGGGACGGTACGGTATACGACCTCATGGAGACGGAACATGCCTATGCTCCTCCTTTCTCTTCGGCCAAAGACCCCATTGCCATTGCCGGATATGTGGCGTCCAACATTGTAGGCGGCGCCATGCCGGCCATCTCTTGGCGCGAACTGCTTGAAAAGAAAGAACAGGTAGTGCTGGTCGATACACGTACTGCCGAAGAATTCTCTTTCGGCACTATTCCGGGCGCCCTCAATATTCCTTTGGATGAAATGCGCGAGCGTCTTGCCGAGATTCCGGCAGACAAGCCCGTTGTGCTTTTCTGCGCTGTGGGATTGCGCGGCTACTTGGCACAACGCATTCTGATGGGGCGTGGCTATCGGAACGTGCGTAACCTGATGGGCGGTTATAAGACCTTTTCCACGGCGGTAGCTCCGCTTCCTGCACCTACGGCTTTGTCATCGGCTACTGTTTCTTCGTCGTTCGATGTGGTTTCGGCAGAGGCTTCTTCCGTTTCGGATACAGAGAAGAAAGTTCTGAAAGTCAATGCCTGTGGTCTGCAATGTCCCGGTCCCATCATACAAGTAAAGAAAGCGATAGACAGCATTGAAATTGGCGAGCGTGTGGAGATTGTGGCGACCGATGCCGGCTTTGCCCGCGATGCTTCGGCCTGGTGTGAGACTACGGGCAACAAGTTAATCGAGAACCGTGAGGAGAAAGGACGTTATACGGTGGTTATCGAGAAAGGCGATTCCGCTTGTGCATGTTCTTCCGGCGGATATGCAGGTGGGGGCAGAGGAAAGACGCTGATTCTGTTCAGCGATGATTTGGATAAGGCGCTGGCTACTTTTGTTTTGGCAAACGGAGCGGCGGCAACAGGTCAAAAGGTCTCCATCTTCTTCACGTTTTGGGGACTGAACGTTTTGAAGAAAGTGCAGAAGCCTCGGGTGCAGAAAGATTTCTTTGGCAAGATGTTCGGCATGATGCTTCCGTCCAGCTCCTTGAAACTGAAGCTGTCTCAAATGAACATGTTTGGTATGGGAAGCCGTATGATGCGATTCCTGATGAAACGCAAGGGAGTGGATTCTTTGGAGTCTTTGCGCAGGCAGGCCTTGATGCAAGGTGTGGAGTTCATAGCCTGCCAGATGTCTATGGATATGATGGGTATCCGGCGTGAGGAATTGCTGGACGAAGTCACCGTAGGCGGTGTGGCCACCTATATGGAACGTGCGGATAAGGCCAATGTGAATCTGTTTATTTAAAGGAGGAGATGATGGAAACTTTATGCAAAATTCGTGATGTTTATCGGGCCATTGCCGAGTTTGAGGTGCAGTTTATGCAGAAATACGATTTGTCGTTGAATGAGGGCATGCTGCTCTGTACCCTGTTAGAAGCACCTAAGCTCACTTCCGGAGAGATAGCCGAGACGTTGGGTTTGTCGGCTTCCAATACTTCCAAGGTGATTTGCTCCGTCGAGAAGAAGAAACTGATAGTCCGTCTCGTTGGCAAGGAAGATAAACGCCAGATGCGTTTCTCCCTGACGGCGGAAGGCCGGAGACGGATTGCCGACATCAAGAATGCCACCTTCAGCTTGTCGGATTTATTGCAGCAGGTGGTTAATCTTGTAAACAAACAATAGGAGGATAAGCCATACGGCTTTCTGAGTCGGTTTCAACTTGCCGGCACCGAGAGTTTCATTTGCTGAAACCGGCAGTTTCGCTTGCCGGCACCGGCAGTTTCACATGCTGAAACCGACAGTTTCGCTTGCTGAAACCGTCTGGAAAACGTCGGTATGACGGGTAAAAAGAATCATGTGCGGATATCCGGGACAATAGCTGCTTCACTCGTGGTGATACGGCCCTCCGTTCAGTATCGTCATTGCCCGATAGAGTTGCTCTACGAAGATGAGGCGCACCATTTGGTGCGAAAAGGTCATGCGCGACAAAGATAGCCTTTCGTGGGCAGCCCCATACACTTTTGCAGAGAACCCGTAAGGCCCTCCAATGATAAAGACCAGCCGTTTGTTCACGGTATTCATCTTGCGCTCCATATAGTCGGCAAACTCTGTGGAGCGCATTTCTTTTCCACCTTCGTCCAGCAATACGATGACATCGCCCGGCTGGAGGGCTTTCAGAATCAGCTCCCCCTCTTTTTCTTTCTGTACTTCCGCAGAGAGGCTCTTGGTGTTTTTCAGTTCGGGGATGACCTCCATTTCGAATGAGAGATAACGCTTGGTACGCTGTATGTAGTCATCGATGGCTGTTATAAAATGTTGTTCCACGGTTCGTCCCACGACGAGCAGAGTTGTTTTCATGTCGGTTCTGTTTTCTTGATTAGTGCACAAATTTAGTGCTTTTTTATTGTATTTTGAGACAAATGCTTACCTTTGCCTATCATAAGGTCTGTTTAATTCCTCCTTTTGAGGTTTTTGTCGGTTTCTCCGTGAGTTACTTTTCGGACGTAGAAACGGGGAAAAAAACTTTAATAAAGAAAGCTCATAAGAGTGGAATGGCGGAGAAATATAAGCAGCCTCTAAATACTTGTGAAAATGAAAAAACGGGTAATCTTTTTGTTGACCGGTCTCTTCATCTGGATCTCTTCGCTTATGGCGCAGGATGTTCCGGAGGGAGTGATTGGAGCTTTCAAGGAAGGGAGCGCTCAGGAACTTAACAAGTATCTGGGCGACAAAGTCGATTTGATTATTCTGAACAAATCGACTCGTACGGACAAGCAGACGGCGGAAGAAACAATGGCTGCTTTCTTTTCCAATCATAAGGTCAGCGGTTTTAGTGTGAACCATCAAGGTAAACGAGAAGAGTCGGGTTTCGTCATCGGTACGTTGACAACTGCCAATGGAAATTTCCGGGTGAATTGTTTCTTCAGAAAAGTGCAGAACAACTACGTTATACATCAAATAAGGATAGATAATACAAATGAATAAGGAAGAAGAATTGATTGACAGGCTGATAGACCTGGCCTTTGCCGAGGATATAGGCGACGGAGACCACACGACCCTTTCCTGTATTCCTGCCACGGCAATGGGAAAATCGAAGCTCCTGATTAAAGAAACCGGTATCCTTGCAGGCATCGAGATAGCCAAAGAAGTGTTCCGGCGTTTCGACCCCACCATGAAGGTGGAGGTATTCATCAACGATGGAGCCGAAGTGAAGCCGGGCGATGTACCCATGATTGTGGAAGGCAAGATACAGTCGTTGTTGCAGACGGAGCGTCTGATGCTGAATATCATGCAACGCATGAGCGGCATTGCCACCATGACCCGTAAATATGCCGAGAAGCTGAAAGGAACTCATACCCGCGTACTCGATACCCGTAAAACCACTCCCGGAATGCGCATTCTTGAGAAGATGGCCGTGAAGATCGGCGGTGGCGTGAACCATCGCATCGGCTTGTTCGATATGATTCTCTTGAAAGACAATCATGTGGACTTTGCAGGAGGCATCGATAAGGCCATTATCCGTGCCAAGGAATATTGCAAGGAGAAAGGCAAGAATCTGAAGATTGAAATAGAAGTGCGCAACTTCGACGAATTGCAGCAGGTACTCGACTTGGGCGGTGTAGACCGTATCATGTTCGATAACTTCACGCCCGAAATGACAAAGAAGGCAGTAGCAATGGTGGCAGGCCGTTATGAAACGGAATCCTCAGGCGGAATCACGTTCGATACCTTGCGCGACTATGCCGAGTGCGGTGTGGACTTTATCTCGGTCGGGGCACTGACTCACTCCGTCAAGGGACTGGATATGAGCTTTAAAGCTTGTTGAAAAGGCTATAAAAGCATTATTGTAGAACGAGAAGGAAACCTCTCATAAGGTTTGCAATACTGTGGCAAGCGCTTATGGGAGGTTTCTTTATCATTTGCATATATTAGAGTCTGTTTGAGTATCTCTTTTCGGCAATTTACGGCTTCATTAGAGTCTTCCCCCAAATGAAGCCGGGCAAAAATTAAAAAAGCTCTAACTTATTTTTGCATATTACATTGCAGCATTTCAGGAAATGCTGCGTCTAATTGACAAACGACGCAAAGAGCGTCCGTAAAAAAGGCACTGACGTTGGAAAATGAAATAGAACTGATAGAGGGCTGCCGGGCCGGAAAGGATTCTGCCCGAAAGGAGCTATACACCCTCTACTCCAAGCAGATGCTGGCGGTGTGCTACCGTTACACGGGCGACGTCGATGCGGCCCATGACGTATTGCACGATGGTTTCATAAAGATTTTCACCCACTTCACGTTTCGCGGAGAGTGTGCATTGAGCACGTGGGTGACAAGGGTGATGGTGACACAAGCCATAGATTACCTTCGGAGGCAGCAGCGCTTCGTCCAACTGGTGGTGAATGAAGAACATCTTCCTGACGTGCCGGACGATGCCGATTTTGCCGAAACCGGCAGCCATCTTTCCGAAGAGGTGTTGATGGAATTTGTAGCGGAACTTCCCGATGGATGCCGCACGGTGTTCAACTTGTATGTCTTTGAAGAGAAATCGCATAAGGAAATAGCGGAAATACTCCACATCAAAGAACATTCATCCACCTCGCAGTTGCATCGTGCCAAGTGTTTGTTGATAAAAAGAATTAAAGAATATGCTGAAAATGAGAGAAAATGATGAAATAACCGGTTTATTCCGTAACCGTCTTTCCGGTGCAGAGATGCCTGTGCGGGAGGGGTTTTGGGAAGAGTTGGAACGCGAACTGCCTCCGGCCTCTTTCAAGAAACAGATTCTTCTTTCTCCAAAGCACTGTCGCATTGCGGCCGCCGCATCGATTGTGCTCGTATTGGGAGCAGCCTCTGCCGCTTTTTGGTATTTCTCTCCTGAAGAAGAGATTAAGGAAGCCTTTACACAAGTTGCAGCCATGACACCGGAGGGTAGCCTGAACGGTGATGTGATACAAGAGAGCTTTCCTTCCATTCATCAGGCAACTCCTATGATGCCCAAAAACGGTATCAAGCAACCTACGGGTAGCGGCATTCCGGCAGGGTTGGCAGCACAAGCCGATGAAGAAGAAGCCGTATCCGTCCGCGTTTCCATCAGGATAACTCAGCGGGTTTATGGCAATGCCCGGCAATCAGGAAACGGATTCTATGACAATGTAAGTCCTGTGCAGAACGGAGCTTATCATACGGATACCGATGATACGGATATCGGTTCGGAAATAAATCATGCCGATGTTTCCGTGGAAGAAGCCGCACCGGCCAAGACCGAGGTAAAAAAGTACAATCGGGCGGTGAAAGTTGCTGTCGGCACTTCTTTGCCTAAAGACGACTTCCACATGCCGTTGACTGCCGGCATCAGTATGGAGGCTGCCCTGAATAAGTCCCTTTCTTTGGAAGCCGGTCTTCAATACAATCGTTTGGGAGGGGAGCATACATTGCATACGCTGGGAATTCCTGTGAAACTGAACATGATGTTGGCAAGTACTCCTAAAGTCGATTTATATGCTATGGTAGGTGGAGCGGCCGAGAAATGTATTGCCGGTGCACCGGATAATGGGTTTGAAGCAGAACCGGTGCAGTTGTCAGTCGTTGCCGGAGTAGGGGTGCGCTATAAAATGAGCGATCGTTTTGCCTTATTTGCCGAACCTTCCGTTTCCCATCATTTCGACACAGATTCGCAAAGCAGAACTTTACGCACGGAACGCCCCACTAATCTGAATCTGTTGTGCGGCGTACGTGTGACTTATTAATCTTAATACGATACAAATATGAAGACTCTATACCGCAAATTACATATACACAGTCAGTTTGTACTGTTTGTGTTTTTTACGCTTTCCGTTTTCTCTCTGTTCTCTTGCAGTAAAGAAACGTTGGACTATAACCATCCGAATGTCGACTTATTCGTAAAACAATTGAAGGCCGGCAAATATTCCACGCAAAGTCCGGACGGATTGAGCAGCATGCCCAAGTTTACTTCCGAAGACATAGAAGGCCTGTTGAAATATGTTGAAGACCTGACGGTGATACCTTCTTTCCCGTTGGCGCCGGTATCCTATTCGGCCGGCGGCAAGCTTCGCTTGGGCGAGTGCATTCTGTGGACGGTAGAAACCATCCGTCTCGGGCATAATGCTTCGATGGGATGCAAAATGGTGCATACGGATGCTGAGAATTATGAAGGCATCTACTTCCTCTCTGACGATGAAGTGCTGGATGCGGCCGCCCGTTATCGACGCTGGTGGGAAACACGGAAATATCCCAAAACCATGTGGACCGTCGATCCCTGTTATGACGAACCGCTTTGCGGGAGCGGATACATGTGGTGGTGATTTTCAGGTTCAATAGGTGTTGATATTATAAATCAGGTATTAGTAAATCAGGTTAGGTGAAAAGATTTCTACTCTTTGGGGGGCTGCTCGTTGTAGTGGCCTTCCCATTCTATGCCCAAAACTGGACGCCTCAAGACTCGTTGCGATTGCAGCAACTATTAAGAGGAAAGGGCGAGATAAAGCTGAATCCGGAGGTCTTGAAAGAGCTGGATGCCACTGCTCCTTTGAATAATCCGAAGGCCGAGACACATAAGTCGTGGATGGATTTTGACGCTTCTATGCCTGTTTTTCCGCGAGTGTCGGAACAGAAAGTGAAACTGACTCTTCGTCCTTATACAGCCAATACCCGATATAACTGGGATCCGGTTTACCAGAAAAAAATCAAGATTGATAAAAACACTTGGCGAGGGGATGAATTCTATGCACTCAAAACTCTCTTGATACCTACCAATTGGGCAAAGTCCCCCTTTGATGCCGGTCCGCGTGAGACCATAGAACAGATTGAAGCTACCGGTTTACGCTACCGGATGACAGAGCGGGCCAACAACATGGCAGTTGGCGGTTGGCAAGGCGTCTCAGGCAAACCGTCCGGTATTGACTTGATGACTCCTTTCACCAAAGAGTTTTGGGATTATAAAGGGCGTAAACGGCGTGCGCGTACGTTGGAGGTGTTGAAGAGCCTCTCTCTTCCTTCCTCTTTGCTTCGTAAGGAGGCGGAGTAGGCGGTATCTGAAACTGTTTTCTTGAAAGTATTATGAACCATTCCGTAGAAGGGCTTGAGGGGAAAACATCCTGCGGGCTTTTCTCTTTTTTTGTATTTCTCTTTTCTGAACTTTCTTGTTCCCTCTTTTGTTTTTTCTACAATAACTTTTCACAGTAATGGAAATGAACAGAGTGACCTCTCTTTTCGGAATACAATATCCGATAATTCAAGGCGGTATGGTGTGGTGCAGTGGCTGGAGATTGGCTGCTGCGGTGAGTAATGCGGGTGGTTTAGGACTGTTGGGTGCAGGCTCCATGCACCCCGATACGTTGCAGGAGCACATCAGAAAATGTCGTGCGGCTACCTCACGTCCGTTTGGTGTAAACATCCCTTTGATGTACCCTCAAATAGAAGAAATAATGCAGATTGTGGCGGACGAAGGAGTGAAGATTGTATTTACTTCGGCCGGCAGTCCGAAGAAATGGACCGACTGGCTGCACCAACGTGGCATTATTGTGGCGCATGTTGTTTCTTCTTCTCGTTTTGCCATGAAAGCAGAGGAGGCGGGCGTCGATGCCATTGTTGCCGAAGGTTTTGAGGCCGGCGGACACAATGGAAGGGAAGAAACCACTACCATGTGCCTCATTCCTGCCGTGCGTGCGGCTACTACGCTGCCGTTGATTGCAGCCGGAGGCATTGCTACCGGTGAAGCAATACTTGCCGCCCGTGTGTTGGGGGCAGAAGGAGTGCAGATAGGAACTCGTTTTGCTTTGACGGCAGAAAGCTCTGCGAGCGAGGTGTTCAAGGATTATTGTCTGCATCTGGAAGAAGGAGACACCCGTCTGCTTTTGAAGAAACTTGCTCCGGTACGCTTGGTACGTAACAATTTCCGTAGTGCAGTAGAGGCTGCTGAAGCAGCCGGTGCCACGGAGGAGGAGTTGCGGGTACTTTTAGGCCGCGGTCGTGCCAAGCGAGGCATCTTTGAAGGCGATCTTGAAGAGGGCGAACTGGAGATTGGGCAGGTATCTGCTTTGCTTCAAGGTAAAGGAGTGCAGTCTGTCGCGGCAGTCATGCAAGAACTGGCGGAAGAGAGCAAGCGGGCATGGGAGAGAATGAAGGAGATGTTTTAGAAGAGGTATGGAGTGATATGGAATACACGGATTAGCCATAGAATGATGCTAATCCGTGTAGTTCCGTGGATTGTTTTCCCGTTTTGGATTTATATCACTAACGGCTCATATTTCAGTCCGAACACATCTGCCACCGCTTTATAGGTGACTTTGCCTTCCACAACATTTACTCCCAATGCCAATGCCGGGTCGTCCTTGCAGGCTTGTTTCCATCCTTTGCATGCCAAGTCCACGGTATAGGGCAAGGTGGCGTTGGTCAGTGCCATGGTAGATGTAAAAGGTACGGCGCCGGGAATATTGGCTACTGCATAATGCACAATGCCGTCTATCAGATATGCGGGGTCGCTGTGCGTGGTTGGGTGGGAGGTCTCGAAACATCCACCTTGGTCGATGGCAACGTCCACCAGCACAGTGCCCGGTTTCATCAGCTTCAGCATCTCTTTAGTGATGAGATGGGGCGCTTTGTCGCCGGGAATGAGAACAGAACCGATGACGAGGTCGATATTGGGCAATTCCATTTTGATGTTATGGGTGGAAGAATAGAGCGTTTTCACGTTCTTGGGCATTACTTCGCTGAGATAGCGCAAGCGAGGCAGGTTGATGTCGGCAATCAAGACTTCCGCTCCCATGCCGGCAGCTATTTGTGCGGCGTTGGTTCCTACAATGCCTCCACCGAGAATAAGCACACGTGCCGGACGTACTCCCGTCACACCCCCCATCAGTTTTCCTTTTCCGCCTTGCGGTTTCTCAAGGAAGCGTGCTCCCACTTGGGTAGCCATGCGTCCTGCCACTTCACTCATGGGAGTGAGCAATGGCAGAGAATGGTCTTCTTTCTCTACGGTTTCGTAAGCAATGCAGATGGCACCGCTTTCAATCATGGCTTCGGTCAATAATTTATCGGCGGCAAAGTGGAAGTAAGTGAATACTACCTGTCCTTTTTTAATCAGTTTGTACTCCGGTGCAATGGGTTCCTTTACCTTGACAATCATGTCGGCTATGGCATACGTCTCCTCAATGGAAGGTAAGGTCTTTGCACCTACGGCGATGTAGTCATCGTCAGAGAAACCGCTGTTTGCGCCTGCTGAGGCTTGCACATACACTGTATGACCACGTTTCACCAATTCGGCTACTCCGGCAGGGGTCATTCCCACGCGGTTTTCATTGTTTTTGATTTCTTTAGGTACTCCGATAATCATGACCTTAGAATTTAAGGGTTAAACATGGCGCAAGATAGTGATTTCTCGGTTTCGGTGTCATCGCAGTGTTTATGTTTTTTAGCAGAAACTTCATGGGGTCGATGACGCAGCTTCTCTGTATTCATCGTCATTATCCGTACATATATACCGCAAGGTAGGCGGTGCCTATTTTAAGTCGTCTCCTTGGCCTATTATTTTCTATAAGCAATGTAGGCTGTGAGAACTATTCTTTTTATCTTTGTGGCATTAAGTGATAAAATATGAAACATCCTATACTTCTCTTTTTCTTCTTTTTGATTACCGGGCTGCAAAGCGGATATGCTCAGGAAGCGCCTGTTGCAAATAAGGTTATTTTTGTTCCTCCGTTTGATTTTCCCATTACTTTCTCCGGCAATTTCGGTGAGATACGCGCCAATCACTTCCACGGAGGGTTGGATTTCAAGACTCAAGGCACCGTCGGTAAGCCGGTGCGTGCATTGGCGGACGGGTATATTTCGCGAATCCGCGTCAATCACGGTTCGGGGTATGTGCTCGATGTTGTCTATGACAACGGATATACTACCATCAACCGTCATCTAAGTGCCTTTGTGGGCGATGTGGCTCGCAGGGTAGAGAGCCTGCAATATGAGAAAGAAAGCTGGGAGGTGGAGATTATTCCCGAACCGGATGAATATCCTGTGAAGGCAGGACAGGTCATTGCTTTGAGCGGTAATACCGGATACTCTTTCGGACCGCATCTCCATCTGGATATGCTCGAAACAAAGACGGAAGAGTACATAGACCCGCTTCCCTTTTTCATGGATAAGGTGAAGGACAATACGGCGCCGCGTGCCGAGGGCATCATGTTGTTTCCCCGGCCGGGCAAAGGTGTGGTGGAAGGCAAACAGACGAATCAGGCTTTTCCGGCGCGGCCGATGAAGCCGATTACTGCTTGGGGAGTGATAGGTGCAGCCATCAGCGCTTACGATTACATGGACGGGGTGCATAATAAATACGGTGTAAAGAACGTTATCCTGGAAGTGGACGGCAAGGAGGTATTCCGTAGTGTGGTAGACCGTTTTGCATACGAAGAAAATCTCTATATCAACTCGTGGACGCACGGGCGGTATATGAAGTCGTTCATCGAGCCGGGCAACCGTTTGCGCATGCTCCATGCCTCCAATGGCAACCGGGGGTTGATAAATATCGACGAGGAACGTCCCTATCGGTTTGTCTATACATTGAGCGATGCGCAGGGCAATACCTCCAAAGTACGTTTCATCGTGCAAGGCAAGAAGATGGAGATTGCACCGGTGAAACACCGTGAGAAATATGTTTTCAAGTGGGATAAGGTGAATTACCTGCAAGAACCCGGTCTGGAGCTTGTAGTTCCTAAAGGCATGCTTTATGATGATGTGTACTTGAATTATGCCGTACGGGCCGATAGCGGTGACGTGGCTTTTACTTATCAACTGAACGATACTCCTGTTTCCATGCACGGGACTTGCGAACTGCGTATCGGGTTGCGTCGCCGTCCGGTGGAAGACATAACGAAGTACTACGTGGCAGGTGTTACGTCGCGTGGCGGGAAATACGGCATTGGCGGTAAATACGAAGACGGTTTCATGAAAGTGCGTGTTCGTGATTTGGGGACGTACACCGTAGCGGTAGACACCGTGCCGCCCGAAATCATTCCGCTCAATAAGCCTCAATGGGCACGGACGGGGTGCATCACTTTTAAGGCTAAAGACAAGGAAACGGGCATCGGCGCTTATCGGGGTACGATTGACGGCAAATATGCTTTGTTCGGCAAACAGAATTCTATCAACGGACACTTGATTTGTGAACTCGACCCCAAGCATGTGAAAAAAGGAGGCAAGCATGTGGTCGAGATGACGGTGACCGATGGTTGCGGCAACCAAACCACCGAACGGTTTGAATTTGTCTGGTGATGAGCGGCCGGTTTTTGTTCTGAATAGAGAATCAACATTATAGTAACAATAATAATTTAAAGTATGAAAAAACTGACTTTCTCCGTTTTGCTTTTGCTGGCGGCAGTGGTGAATGCGCCGGCTTGTACCAACCTTATTGTAGGCAAGAATGCTTCCGCAGACGGTTCTACCATTGTTTCCTATTCTGCCGACTCGTATGGTTTGTTCGGCGAGTTGTATCATTATCCTGCCGGAGTGCATAAGAAAGGTATGCTGATTGATATCCATGAGTGGGACACTGGTAAGTATCTTGGACGGATAGAGCAGGCACGACAGACGTACAACGTCATCGGCAACATGAACGAGTTTCAGCTCACCATCGGTGAAACGACTTTCGGCGGACGTCCCGAACTGGTTGATACCACTGGCATCATCGACTACGGCAGTTTGATTTATTTGGGATTGCAACGCTCGCGTACTGCTCGCGAAGCCATCAAGGTGATGACAGAACTGGTCCAGGAGTATGGTTATTATAGCAGTGGCGAGTCCTTCACCATTGCCGACCCCAATGAAATATGGATTATGGAAATGATTGGCAAAGGCCCCGGTGTGCGTGGCGCTGTGTGGGTGGCTGTCCGCGTGCCCGACGACTGCATCTCTGCCCATGCCAACCAGAGCCGCATCCATCAGTTCGATATGAACGACAAGGAAAACTGCATGTATTCTCCCGATGTTGTTTCCTTTGCCCGCGAGAAGGGTTATTTTAACGGTGTGAACAAGGATTTCAGTTTCGCCAATGCCTATGCTCCGCTTGATTTCGGTGCCCGTCGCTATTGCGAGGCCCGTGTTTGGAGCTACTTCAACATGTTTACCGACCGTGGCAATGAATTTCTACCTTATATATTAGGCGAGAACGATACTCCGATGCCGCTGTTCTTGAAGCCGAGCCGTAAGATATCGGTTCAGGATGTCAAGAATGCCATGCGCGACCATTACGAGGGAACTCCTCTCGACATCAGCAAGGACTTTGGCGCAGGCCCTTATCATGCGCCCTACCGTCTGTCTCCTCTTTCTTTCAAGGTAGGCGACCGGGAATATTTCAACGAACGTCCCATTTCCACCCAGCAGAGCGGTTTTGTGTTTGTGGCCCAGATGCGTTCAGAGTTGCCCGATGCCATCGGTGGCGTACTGTGGTTCGGTACGGACGATGCCAACATGACCGTGTTCACCCCTGTGTACTGTTGCACGAACAAAGTCCCTACGTGCTATACCCGCGTGGATGGTGCCGATTACATCACTTTCTCGTGGAATTCGGCTTTTTGGATTTTCAATTGGGTGGCCAATATGGTGTATCCCCGATACGACTTGATGATTGATGATGTGCGTGCCGCCCAAACCGAACTGGAAACAGCCTTCAACGAAGCACAAGAAGGGGTTGAAGCTGCGGCTGCCAAACTGTTGGAAAAGGAGCCTGCCAAAGCAAAGGCATTCCTGACGAACTATACAAACATGACTGCCGAAAGCGCGTTTGCCACATGGAAGCGTTTGGGCGAATTCCTTGTTGTAAAGTATAATGACGGTGTGGTGAAACGCATGAAAGACGGAAAATTCGCGCGTAACTCCATTGGTCAGCCGGCAGGCGTCATTCGTCCGGGATACCCGAAAGCATTCCTCGAAGAGTATGTAAAGCAGACGGGAGACAGATATAAAAAGCCCGAATAAATTAGGATTTTAGGACTTAATCTTTTACATTTGTATCTCAACAAAACAGACTTTTTATAATTAAAATATCAAAATACAGTCTTATGGAAAATCAAGAACTGATTAAACTGGTCACGGAGAAAGCCGAGAAATGGCTTACGCCGGCTTATGACGCCGAGACGCAGGCGGAAGTGAAACGCATGTTGCAGAATCCCGATAAAACCGAATTGATAGATAGCTTCTATAAAGATTTGGAATTTGGAACGGGTGGTTTGCGCGGCATCATGGGAGCGGGAAGCAACCGCATGAATATCTATACGGTAGGTGCCGCTACCCAAGGTTTGTCCAACTACCTGAACAAGTGCTTTGCCGGCAAGGGGCAAATCTCCGTTGTGGTGGGGCACGACTGCCGCAACAACAGCGATAAGTTTGCCAAAATCACTGCCGATATTTTCTCGGCAAACGGCATCAAGGTGTATCTTTTTGATGATTTGCGGCCTACTCCCGAAGTATCGTTTGCCATTCGTCATTTCGGTTGCCAAAGCGGTATCAATATCACTGCAAGCCATAATCCGAGAGAATACAACGGCTACAAGGCTTATTGGGATGATGGTGCACAAGTACTTGCACCGCACGATACGGCTATCATCGACGAGGTGAATAAGGTGAAGGTGGCCGACATCAAGTTCAACGGAAACAAGGATTTGATTCAGAGCATCGGCAAGGAAGTGGATGAGATTTACCTGAAACAGGTGCATACCATTTCCATTGATCCGGAGGTAATCAAACGGCAGAAGAATCTCAGCATCGTATATACTCCGCTTCACGGCGCCGGCAGAGTGTTGATTCCCGATTCACTGAAAGTGTGGGGATTTGAAAACGTGAACTGCGTGCCCGAACAAATGGTGAAGGATGGCAATTTCCCGACCGTTGTTTCTCCCAATCCGGAAAATGCGGAGGCCCTGACTTTGGCCATTGCTCTGGCGAAGAAGATAGATGCCGACATCGTAATGGCAAGCGACCCGGATGCCGACCGTGTAGGTATGGCTTGCAAGGACAGCAAGGGCGAGTGGGTACTTATCAACGGCAACCAGACTTGCCTCATTTTCTTGTACTATATCATCAAGAACCGCATTGCAATGGGCAAGATGAAGCCCAATGATTTCATCGTCAAAACCATTGTCACCACCGAACTCATCAAGGCTGTGGCCGACAAGAACAAGATTGAAATGCGCGATTGCTACACCGGTTTCAAATGGATAGCCCGTGAGATTCGCATAAGCGAAGGCAAGCAGCAATACATTGGCGGAGGTGAAGAAAGCTACGGTTTCCTTGCCGAAGACTTTGTGCGTGATAAAGACGCCGTTTCGGCATGTTCGCTGCTGGCCGAGATTTGTGCTTGGGCAAAGGATCAGGGCAAGACGTTGTATGACGTGCTGATGGATATTTATGTAGAATACGGGTTCTCTCAAGAAACAACCGTCAACGTAGTGAAACCGGGTAAGAGCGGTGCGGAAGAAATCAAGGCCATGATGGATAACTTCCGTGCTAATTCACCGAAAGAAATCGGTGGTTCGGCCGTATGTTTGGTGAAGGACTACAAAACCTTGAAAGCTACGGATGCGCGAGGAAACGTAACCGAATTGGATATGCCGGAGCCTTCGAACGTGCTTCAATTCTTTACGGAAGACGGTACGAAGATTTCCGTTCGTCCGTCGGGCACGGAGCCTAAAATCAAGTTTTATATCGAGGTGAAAGGCGAAATGGGATGTCCTAAGTGTTATGCTGCAACGAATGCCGAAGCGGAGAAGAAGGTGGAAGCCGTGCGCAAATCGCTTGGCATCTGATAAAAAATATCGTTGAACAGGAAAGGAGAGGGTGCGACCGAAATTGAGGTTGCACCCTTTTTTAGTTCTTAGACAGAAGTTTGTCTTTCTTTCCTTTTATTTTACAAACTTTTTGAAGCTCCTCTTGTTTCCCGAAGCTTTTTTATTCACTCCCTGACTGAATGGGATTCAGTCGGCGACTGAAACCATTTCACTCACTGACTGAAACCATTTCAGTCGCCGACTGATTGTACCCCTCTCAGAATGCCTTCTGAAGGGGGTGGGGAAGAGATGCGGGCGTTGCAGTCCGGTGGTAATAAATCGTTACTTAAGCCGACGGATTTTCGGGTCGTTCATTTACTTTCATTCCTTATATCGGAATTTTACATTATCTTTGTGCACTGAATATGTAAATTAAGTGTATAGTGGATTGGCTATATGATTTATTTGTCGAACATTCCGCTTTGCAGGCGGTTGTTATACTCTCGTTGATTGCCGCCATCGGGCTGGGCTTGGGAAAGTTGCGCTTTTTCGGCATATCTTTGGGAGTGACCTTCGTTTTCTTTGCCGGCATCATTGCCGGGCACTTCGGATTATCCATCGATTCGCAGATGCTTAATTATGCGGAAAGCTTCGGGCTGGTGATATTTGTGTATGCGTTGGGATTGCAGGTAGGTCCCGGCTTTTTCAGCTCTTTCCGGAAAGGAGGGGTACAACTGAATATGCTGGCTGTGGGAGTGATACTCATCGGCACTTTGATGACCGTATTGGGCAGTTATGCGCTGCAAATATCTCTTCCGGACATGGTGGGCATCCTTTGCGGTGCGACGACGAATACTCCTGCGCTGGGTGCAGCGCAGCAGACGCTGAAACAGATGGGATTGGAATCCAGTACGCCGGCTCTGGGCTGTGCGGTGGCATACCCGCTGGGGGTGGTCGGAGTGATTTTGGCGGTACTGGCAATCCGTAAGGCGCTGGTACGTAAAGAAGACTTGGAACTGAAAGAAAAGGAAGACGTGAACAAGCCTTACATTGTAGCCTTTCAGGTACATAATCCGGCCATATTCAATAAGAGTATCAAAGAGGTAGGCGGACTGAGCAGTTATCCGAAGTTCGTCATCTCCCGTTTGTGGCGGGATGGAAAGGTCAGCATTCCCACTTCCGAGAAAGTGATAAAGGAGGGCGACCGGCTTTTGGTGATAACCTCGGAGAAAGATACTCCGGCACTGACCGTACTCTTCGGCGAGCAGGAGCATACCGATTGGAACAAGGAAGATATAGACTGGAACGCCATAGACAGCCAGTTGATATCGCAACGCATCGTAGTGACTCGTCCCGAACTGAACGGGAAGAAACTCGGCTCACTCCATCTGCGCAATCATTATGGCATCAATATCAGCAGGGTATATCGCAGTGGCGTGCAGTTGCTGGCCACAGCGGAACTGACATTGCAGTTGGGCGACCGCCTAACCGTGGTGGGAGAAGCGGCTGCCATACAGAATGTAGAGAAGGTATTGGGCAATGCTGTCAAAAGCCTGAAAGAACCTAATCTGGTTGCCGTGTTTATAGGTATCGTCTTAGGTCTGGCGTTGGGGGCGATTCCCATTTCCATACCGGGCATCAGCGCTCCCGTGCGTTTGGGGTTGGCGGGCGGACCGATTATTGTGGGCATTCTCATCGGCACATTCGGACCGCGGATGCACATGGTGACCTACGTCACGCGCAGTGCCAACCTGATGCTCCGTGCGCTGGGCCTGTCTCTCTATCTGGCATGTCTGGGGCTGGATGCCGGTGCACATTTCTTCGATACCGTGTTCCGTCCGGAAGGTTTGCTCTGGATTCTGGCAGGCTTCCTGCTCACGGTTGTTCCGGTGCTCATCATGGGCCTCGTTTCATTTAAGTGGATGAAAGTAGATTACGGAACAACGGCCGGCATGCTGTGCGGAAGCATGGCCAACCCGATGGCCTTGAACTATGCCAATGATACGATTCCCGGCGACAATCCGTCCGTGGCTTATGCCACGGTCTATCCACTGTGCATGTTCCTGCGGGTCATCATTGCGCAAGTGCTGCTGATGTTTTTGCTTGGTTGATAAGAGTCGCCCTATACCTTTAATATTTGAACAACACTACTCCGGCTTCAACAATCACCCCCTTGTCGTAACATTTGTTTCGGGTGTAGTGGCGGCTGCTGCCGTAGCCTCCCGTAAGGAATATGCCGAGGCCGTCGTGTAGGCGGCACTCCAAATTGACACGGGCTTGCAGCGCATAGAGGCGTGCAGGTATCTCATCGTTTTTATTCTTGAACGTTTCAATGTGTTGATAGCCAAGGTCTCCGCTGATGAATAACTGCTTGTAGAGAGGAAGCTCAAGTCCGGCCCGGTAGAAAAGAGCTGCCGAAAACTTGTCGCCGAAATCCAGATAGTGAGTGCCACCACCCAGAATGGTATAAAACAGTTTGTTCTTGAATCGCGCTCCGGCATTCAGCTTGGTGGCATTGCCTGCAAAAAGCATCAACTGCACTTTAGTCTGCGGGTTGGCATTGACCAGCCCTAATTGAAATCCGTCCAGACTATTCTTGTAATAGTTGAAAAGGCCGATTTGCACCCCTTTGGCATGTACGGCCATATTGGCAGCGCCTATTTGCACCCCTTTGGCTGTGCCTCCAACCACGTTGCCTATGCCGGAAAACTGAATGCCTACCATGTTTCCGGCAATGATGTTGGCGAGGGCGGAAAGCTGCGCCCCATTCAGATGTTCGCCGACAATGTTTAACAAGCCTGCACCCGTAAATCCTTTCAGGCTTCCACCTGAAACGTTGGCCAATCCGGCAAGTTGCGCACCGGCAGCAGCATCACCATTGATATTCAACAAGCCGCCTATGCTGATACCGTGACTGTGGTTTCCGTTGATAGTTGCCAGTCCGGAAAGGGTCAATCCTTGCGCATTGTTTCCTGTGATGCCTACCAGTCCCGAAACCGATATTCCGGTAAGGCTGCCGTTGATATTGGTGATACCTGCTACTTGAATACCCCGCATTTTCCCCCCTACCATGTTCGAAAGGCCTGCCACTTGAATACCGTTCACTTCTTTACGCACAATGCTACCGAGCATATTGACTCCCAGACCGTTCAGACGATTCATCGAAGAGAATACACCCAAGTTGAGCCAAGTGCTTCCCGTGGTGTCAATGCGCTGAGTGGATATGTTTCTCCATAAAGAGATATTGATGCCTGCCAAAGTCTGATTATGTCTCATCCGCATAGAGCCTTGTTCGCCGGAATAGTCTTGAGCGAGAGTTGCGCTTACAATGAGTAAAGACAGAAAGATGAGTGAAAAGATACGTTTCATTTTTGTTTTTTATATTTCATCCGGCCAAGGTGCAGGTTGCCGAGTGGCGCGAAGTATGGGTCGCTGTGCATCCACAGACCGAAGGTAATTACTTAATTTCTTTGACAACTTCCTGACAAGTCCGGGCTTTTCTCCGGATTTGTCATGCTTCTCATGTATGTCGGCAGAGATATTGAAAAGTTCGCGTTTACCGCTACCGAAATAATATATCAGTTTCCAGTTGCCCGAACGTATGGAGCAGGTAGCTCCGATGCCCGGCCCTGATGGTCCCCAACTGTTAGGGTAATGCCAATAGATATCACGGCTTTTCATTCTGCCTTTTCCGGTGAGTAGGGGCATAAAGCTTATTCCGTCGCGCTGCTGCACGGTTTTATAGTTATCTACACCTGCCATTTCAAGAATGGTAGGGAAGAAGTCTTCTATCATCAGATAATGGTCGGACTTAGTATTGGGAGTTATGACTCCCGGCCAGCGCACGATCATAGGCTCACGTATCCCACCCTCGTAAGCAGAACCTTTCCCGCTGTTGAGCGGAAAGTTCTGGATATGTAGTTGCCCGGCGCGGGTATGGGCGGCCAGACCGCCGTTGTCGGACATAAAGATAAGCACAGTATTGTCAGCCAAGTTGTTTTTGTCCAGATAGTCCATGATGTCCCCCAAGCTTTTGTCCATACCTTCTATGAGGGTGGCATACGCTGCCTCAACCGGAGGAAGCCCCTTATCCAGATACTTCCGGTAGAAACGCATATCAGGCTGTATGGGAGTATGGATGGCATAGTGTGCCATGTATAGAAAGAAAGGTTTATTTGTCTGCTGTGCCTTGTCCAATGCTTTCAGAGCTTCTATCGTAAGTGCTTCACTTAGGAAGATATCTGTGCCGTGATATTGCTCCAAACCGGGAACGGCGGCAGGAGGACTTATGCCATCAACCTTATTGCCGAAATTCTCTTTCCCATAATAGCTGGCAGGCGAGCCGGCAGCATGTCCGGCAATATTCACAGCAAAGCCCATTTTCAGAGGGTCGGCTCCGGGAGTACCTTCAGCACCGAAATGTGCTTTCCCGCAATGAATGGTGTGATAACCGTTATCTTTGAGTAGCTGAGCTAAAGATGTGACTTGTGTGGAACGTTCCACACCGGCTTCCTGACAAATACCATTTACATTCCATGCGGGATATGTCAGGATGGAATCCGGCTCTTCGTGAGTCGTGTTTTTGCGCAACGTCCAACTGGTTACACGGTGTCTTGCCGCATTCATTCCGGTAAAGAGGCTGACACGTGTGGGAGAACTGACACTACAAGCATAGGCCTGCGTGAACATTCTGCCTTGTGCGGCCATCCGCTCCATGTTGGGAGTGTGGTAAATGTCGTTGTATTTGGTGCGTTGCGTCCAGAAAGGCAAGGAAGTATCTTGCCATCCCATATCGTCTACAAGGAATAAGATTATATTGGGAGGTTGCTGCGGAGTGGATGCAGCTGTGTCGTGACTTTCTGCCGCCATTCCGCACATCGGCAGTATGGCGGCAGATAATAACAGTTCTTTCTTCATTGGTTTTTATCCTTTGGCTTCTTGATACAAGAAACGTTTAATGGATTTCTTAGGTGTCTTTTCAAACTCTTCAGGGTAGATCTTCATTTTGGAAATCTGGCTGTATGCCGGCAGCTCGGCATTCAAGGCAATACGGTTCTCTTCCATGATGCGCTCCAAGTCGTCATTGTTGAGGCCGTGGGCAAAAGCGTCGTCAAAGTCGGGATATACCAGGCCAACCAGCTTCTCGTTCTGTTGTACGATGATGCTTTCGGCCACATAGGGCTGGTTGTTCAACTTATCTTCTATCTCTTCGGGATAGATGTTCTGGCCGCTCGGGCCGAGAAGCATATTCTTGCTGCGTCCTTTGATGGTTACGTTGCCCTCGGCATCCATCAGAGCAAGGTCGCCGGTATGCAGCCAGCCGTCTTTGTCGAGCACCTGCTCGGTGGCCTCCGGATTTTTATAGTATCCCAGCATGACATTGGGACCACGACAAACGATTTCTCCCGGAACGTTTTCCGGATCGGGCGATAGGATTTTCACTTCCATGCGTGGTGCGGCCTTGCCACAAGAGCCGGGTTTGAAGCGAGACCAGTCTTCGTAGCATATGATGGGGGCGCATTCCGTCATGCCATAGCCCACCGTGTAGGGGAAATCTATTATTCTCAACAAATGTTCCACCTCCTGATTGAAGGCGGCGCCACCTATGATGACTTCGACAAAGTTTCCGCCGAAGGCCTGCATCATTTGTTCGCGTACGGTTGCTTTTATTTTGTCGTTGATGATGGGAACTTTCATCAACAGCTTCATGGCCGGTGTCTCCAGTTTGGGCAGTACGTTCTTCTTTATGATTTTCTCGATAATCAAGGGGACGGCCACAATCAGATTCGGTTTTATTTCTGCAAATGCTTGGAAAATGATTTTCGGACTGGGCATGCGGGTCAGGAAGAAGATGTGGCATCCTGCGGCAAACTCATAGAGGAACTCGAATGCCAAACCGTACATGTGGGCCATGGGCAACATGGACACGAGCTTGTCTCCGGCTTTCAGTGACAGCACTTCAAAGGCAAAGGCGGTGTTCGACCAAAGGCTGCGGTAGGGCAACATCACTCCCTTTGAATAGCTGGTGGTGCCCGATGTATAGTTAATCACCGCCAACTCTTCGGGTTGGTCTTTATGGTAGCTGATATGTTCTTTGCGGAAATTTTTGGGATACTTCTTCCCGAACATTTCATTCAGATGTTCGCGGGCGTAATCCAGTTTCTCGCTGCGAGAGACGAGGATGGAGAAATCTGTCATCATCATGATGCCTTCCAGCAGAGGCATGGCGCTTTCGTTCAGGTTCTCCCATACCTGATCGCCTACAAACAGCAGTTTGGCTTCGGAGTGGTTCACGATGTTGTGCACATTGTCTGCCTTGAACTCATGTAGGATGGGAACAATGACGGCTCCGTAAGTCAGTGTGGCGAGGAAAGTCACGCCCCAGTGCGAACTGTTACGGCCGCATACGGCAATTTTATCGCCTTTCTTTATGCCGCTTGCCTCAAAAATGATATGCAGCTTTTCTATTTTGCGGGCCACATCTTTATACTGTAATGTGGCTCCTTTATAGTCGGTCAGGGAATCCAGATCCCAATTCTCTTTTATACTATTCTCTATATAGGCGATAAAGCTTTGTTCCATGATACAATTGCACATTTAGTTGAAATTTGCGCAAATATAAGGCTTTATATACAGAATGCAAACTTTTGAAGGAAAAAACGTTTTATATAAGAGAGGGGAGGAGAAAATGTGTCACGACATGCACTGCAAATACCAGTCGTACATCCGTTGCACCCCTTCCTCGATTTCTATTTTGTGGTGCCAACCCAGTGCATGCAGTTTCGACGGGTCTGTCAGCTTGCGCAGTGTGCCGTCGGGTTTGCTGCTGTCGAAGGCAAGCCGGCCTTGATAACCTACGGTGGCTACAATCAGCTCGGCCAATTGACGGATGCTGATTTCCTTACCCGTACCGATGTTGATGTGGCAGTTGCGTATTTCCTTTTCACCCGGTTGGCAAGTGTCTTTGAAGTCTACATGCTCCATGACGAAGACGCTGGCGTCTGCCATCTCTTCACTCCAGAGAAATTCGCGGAGAGGTGTTCCCGTTCCCCAAAGCTTCACCTCTTCCCGTTCTATTCCGTATTTGGCAAGGATGTTCAGTATCTCTTCCTTGCTGCTGTTGCCGTCAACACCCTCCACCGGGCGGAGATTCATGTCGCGGCATACGGCATCCCAATCTTCGCGTTTCAGGCAGTGGGCCAGATGTATCTTGCGAATCATGGCGGGGAGCACGTGGCTGCGTTCCAAATCGAAGTTGTCGTTAGGCCCGTACAGATTGGTGGGCATCACGGCAATGTAGTTGGTTCCATATTGCAGGTTGAAGCTTTCGCACATCTTCAGTCCGGCAATTTTGGCTATGGCGTATGGCTCGTTGGTATATTCCAGAGGCGAGGTGAGGAGTTCGTCTTCTCTCATCGGTTGCCGGGCATCGCGGGGGTAGATGCAGGTGCTGCCCAGAAAAAGGAGTTTTTTCACATGATGCCTGAAACTCTCGCCTATGACGTTCTGCTGTATTTGCAGGTTCTTGTAAATGAAGTCGGCCCGGTAGATGCTGTTGGCCATGATGCCGCCCACGAAAGCGGCGGCAAGAAAGACATATTCCGGCTGTTCCTCGTCGAAGAAGCGGCGGACGGCTGCCCCGTCGAGCAGGTCGAGTTCGTTGTGGGTTTTTCCTACGAGGTTGGCATACCCCTTTTGCCGGAGGTTGTTCCAGATGGCAGACCCCACCAGCCCGCGGTGACCTGCCACATATATTTTGGCACTCTTATCTATCATGACAATATTCGCTTCTAAGCGTTATTCTTCTTCTTTTGCTCTCAGGTGCAGTTTTTTCACGAACTTCATGTCGTGGGCCACCATGATGCGCACCAGTTCCTCGAAACCGGTCTGCTGCGGATTCCAGCCAAGCAGTGTTCTGGCTTTGGTGGGGTCTCCCAGAAGTTGCTCCACTTCGGCGGGACGGAAGTATTTCGGGTCTACCTCTACAAGCACTTTTCCCGTTCGGGTGTCGATGCCTTTTTCCTTTACGCCTTCGCCTTCCCAGCTCAGCTCGATGCCGGCTTCACGGAAAGCCAGCGTGGCAAATTCGCGCACCGTGTGCATCTCGCCGGTGGCAATGACAAAATCTTCGGGAACATCGTGTTGCAGAATGAGCCACATACATTCCACGTAGTCGCGGGCATACCCCCAGTCGCGCCGGGCATCGAGATTGCCCAGATAGAGTTTGTCCTGAAAGCCTTGTGCAATGCGTGCGGCGGCCAGTGTGATTTTCCTTGTCACGAACGTTTCGCCCCGGCGTTCGCTCTCATGGTTGAAGAGGATGCCGTTCACGGCAAACATGCCATAGCTTTCGCGGTAGTTCTTGGTAATCCAGAAGCCGTATTGCTTGGCCACTCCGTAGGGGCTGCGCGGGTAGAAGGGAGTGGTCTCTTTCTGAGGCACCTCCTGCACCTTACCGAAGAGTTCGGAAGTAGAGGCCTGATAGATGCGCGTTTTCTTTTCCATGCCGAGGATGCGCACTGCCTCAAGCATGCGCAGCGTACCCACGGCATCGGTTTCGGCGGTATATTCGGGCACGTCGAACGATACTTTGACGTGGCTTTGTGCGGCAAGGTTATAGATTTCGTCGGGTTGTACTTGCTGGATGATGCGGATGAGCGAACTGCTGTCCGTCATGTCGCCATAGTGCAGGTTGATGGTGCGGCGTTGCTTCATGTCGCGCACCCATTCGTCGAAGTAGAGGTGCTCGATGCGGCCGGTGTTGAAAGAAGAAGAACGGCGCAGGATGCCGTGTACTTCATAACCTTTTTGAAGAAGAAACTCGGCCAGAAACGAACCGTCCTGACCGGTAATGCCTGAGATAAGAGCTTTTTTCATTCCGTATTGCTTTTTGATATCTGTTTTTTCAGACTGCAATATTCGTCATTTTTAGGGAGATACGCAAATGCAACTCTTACATTTTTATGCCCCCCTTTCCCCATAATCCGTATTTTTGCCTGCAATTCATCAACCCTATAAATCATAATACAAGATGTTCAGTATTCTGTCTTATTTCAGAAGGGCGGACGGACTCCGGAGAGTAAGTCCCATTAGTAAAAGGGAAAAGGAAAAGAAAGTAAGGAACGTAAGTAAAGAGCGGAACGCCGTCCCCACGCTTTCCGGTTTCGTCCGGGTGGCAGCCCGTGGCTTAAGCCGCTCCACCGCCGACAACTACCGCACGGCGGTGCGCTCGTTCGTCCGCTTCAACTCCGGCAGGGACGTGCCGCTTTCGGCGCTCGATGCCGAGACCCTGCGCCGCTACGAGCGTTGGCTTCGCGAAGGTGGCGTATGCCCCAACACCTCCTCGTGCTACATGCGCTCCCTGCGCGCCATCTACAACAAGGCGGCGGCAAAGCGGCTCGTGAAGGACAGGGCGCCGTTCAAGGGCTTGTTCACGGGCAACGAGCGCACCGTGAAGCGTAGCATCGGGGCGGAGGAGATGCGCAGGCTGGTCCTCACCCCCTTTCCCCCTCCCTGCGGGGGAGGAAAGGAGAAAGAGGCCGCACCGGCTCCGGGTGCTTCCGCCCTCGACCTCTTCCTCTTCTCCTTCTACGCCATGGGCATGCCCTTCACCGACCTGGCGCACTTGAGGAAGCGGCAGGTAAAGGACGGGGTGCTTACCTACCGGCGCCGGAAGACGGGACGGCAGGTGAGGGTGAAACTCGAAAAGTGCATGCTCGAGATATTGGGCAGGTACAAGGCTGAGGGCACCGACTATCTCTTCCCTATATTATATAAGGTGAAGGACGGACGGATATGCCCCGTCTCCTATCCCTGCGCCCTGAACCGCTACAACCGCTCGTTGAAGCAGCTGGCCCGGCAGGCGGGTATCGGGGTGAACCTCACCTCCTACGTCGCGCGTCACTCGTGGGCGAGCATCGCCTACGAACATGGCGTGGGCCTGCCCGTCATCTCCAAGGCGCTGGGGCATACCGATACCAAGACCACGCTCATATACATCGAAGGGATAAAGGACGAACGGCTGGCGGAGGCCAACCGCGAACTGCTGGAAAGAATCCGGGCATGAGCCGGCGAAGGGGTACGCCGTACCGACGGTATTTTATACGCCACCTCTTGCGAAGAGGTGTGTCGTACATACGAAATCAGAACGAATACCTCTTGCGAAGAGGTGTACCCGGTTTTGTAATCGACTGCGAATTAACGGCTTTTATTTCAAACGAGCAAATTATTTTGAAAAAAAACTGCATATTCCCCGCATAGATACCCGCATCCGGGTATCCCCGCTCCTTCCGTACTTCCTTACTCCGCTTGTGCGTCCGAAGGAGGCCCGGGCATCCGTCCGCCCTGTCTTTCCTCCGCCTTTTCCCGTCTCTTCCCACCTCTTCGCAAGAGGCAATCCTCCCGGGCACAATTATTAACCCTTATTCACAGGCGATGAAAAGACCCTTTATCCTTCTCCTGCTGCTGCTCCTCTCCGGGCATTCCGGTGCGCAGGATCCCGGCATCCGCCGTGGCACGGACTCCGTGCGCGTCTATTTCCGTCAGGGCGAATCGCGCCCCGACCCCTATTTCCGTGAGAACGGCGCCCGCGTGCGCGCCTTCACCGAACGTTTCAGAACCCTCCTTCAAGACCCCTCGCGGCGCATCCGCGGCCTGCGCGTCACCGGCGGCGCCTCCCCCGAGGGGAGCACCGCCCTTAACCAACGCCTCTCCGAGCGGCGTGCCGAGGCCATACGGCGGATGGTCTCCGGCTATTTCCCGCACGAGTTCGGCTGGCTCTCGACCGTGCCCAAGGGCATCGACTGGGAGGGGCTTGAACGCCTCGTGCTCTCCGACGAGTACATGCCCTACCGCCACGAGGTGCTCGACATCCTGCGCCACACGCCCGAATGGCTCATGCGCGACGGACAAGTGACTGACGGCCGTAAACGGCGCTTAGGCATGCTTGGCGGCGGCTACGCCTGGCGCTACATGGAGAGCCGTTTCTTCCCCGAGCTTCGCGCCTCCACCCTGCACGTGTGGTACGAGTCGGAGGAGGTGCGGGAAGCCGTTAAGGACACCGTCTACATCCTGCCCCCCGAACCTGCGGAGCCCGTATCCGCATCCCGGGAGCGCAGGCCTTTCTACATGGCCGTGAAGACCAACCTGCTCTACGACGCCGTGGTGCTGCCCAACCTCGGGCTGGAGTTCTACGTGGGCCGCGGCTGGTCGGTGGCCGGCAACTGGATGTACACGTGGCTGAAGAGCGACCGCCGCCACCGCTACCACCGCATATACGGCGGCGACCTCGAGGTGCGGCGCTGGCTGAGCTACGGCCGCAAGCCGCTGACGGGGCACCACATAGGGGTGTACGGGCAGCTGCTTACCTACGACCTCGAGTGGGGCGGCAAGGGCTATCTGGGCGACCGCTGGAGCTACGGAGGCGGCATCGCCTACGGCTACTCCGCCCCCATCGGCCGCAGGCTGAACCTCGACTTCAGCATCGGCGTCGGCTATCTGGGCGGCGAGTACTACGAGTACATCCCACAGGGCGGCGGCTACCTGTGGCAGGCCACGAAGCAGCGCCGCTGGTTCGGCCCCACGAAAGCCGAGGTGTCGCTGGTGTGGCTGCTGGGACATGACAATTACAACGGGAAACGCAGGTCACAAATCGGAAAATAAGAAATTCATGAGAACGACAGAAATAACATCCACGAGAAGCATGAGAACATCCATGAGAAAAAAACGTCTGCACGGCATCGCCTTCCTGTTGGGGGCGTCCGTGATTATCCTGCTTGCGGCGGGCATCGCCTCGCTGCTCGCCTCCTGCGACCATAAACCCTTCGCCTTCGCCCCCGATTCTTCGGTACGGGTGCGGGTCATCTTTGACTGGAGCAACGCCCCCGGGGCGTCGGCCACGGGCATGAGCGTCTATTTCTTCCCCTCCTCCGGCTGCCCTTTACGCAGGGACTTTCCCCGTGAGGGAGGGCTGACCGAACTTCTGCCGGGCACGTACCGCGTGCTCTGCCTGAACAACGACAGCGAGTCCGCGCTCCTGCGCGGCACGGACACCCCGGAGAGCTTCGAGGCCTGCGCGCCTCCTCTCCCCGTGCAGGATGGGGACGGACAGGAGCCGGCGGTCTCCTCTCCCGGCATGCTCTGGGGAACGGGCGGCACGGACTTCACCGTCACCGTCCCCTCGGAGCTGCCGGCCCCGGAGAGTCCGCTCGTGCTCTGTCCGGAGGAGCAGAGCTACATCTACACCGTAGAGATAGTGAACGTGCGCAACCTTGCGGGTGTCTCTTCCGCAGCCTTCTCGCTCTCAGGCATGTCCGCCTCGCTGTTCCCGGGAACCGGGCACCGTTCCCCCTCACGCTCGTCCCTCCGCTTCGAAGCGGGCATCGAGGAGGGCACGGCACGGCTCACGGGCCGGGTGCTGTGCTTCGGGGTGAGCGAGGCGGAGGACACGTCGCACCGGCTGACGCTCAGCGTCACCCTGCGCGACGGCAGCTGCAGGCGCATTTCGTTCGACGTGAGCGGACAGGTGAACCGCGCGACCGACAGGCGGCACGTGCATATACGGCTGGACGGACTGACGATCCCCGCGCCCGCGGGGGAGGAAGGAGGAGGATTCCAGACGGGAGTGGACGACTGGAGCACGGAGACGCGGCCGATAGACCTGTAGCCTTTCGGGCGCGGATGCCGCGGATTGTGTTTTTAACGCGGATGATGATTCTTCAGACGGAGATGATGCGGATTCCCTGTTTTACAAGCGGATGATGACGTGAAAGTGAATATGTGGAATATATGATATAACTGGCAGGTAACTGGCAGTGTTTTTTCTTAATCTAATTTTATTAATCCTAACAAAAACAAGTATGAAAAAGAAACTTGTGGGCTGCCTTCTGGCAGCAGGCCTCATCGGCCTTAGTTCCTGCTCGCAGGACGAAACGAACGCTGTGAACCGCAGCGAATCCATCAACTTCCATCCCACGCTGGGTGCTTCCACCCGCGGGGCGGTCACCACGCTGACCAACCTGTCGCCCTTCAAGGTGACGGCATTCAAGAGTTCGGGAGGAACGAACCTCTTCGAGAACGCCGAGGTGAGACAGACGGGCGGCAAATGGGAAATGACCGATCCTCAGACGTGGCCCGGAAACGACGAGGTGAAGTTCTTCGCCTACGCTCCGGCCAACCTGCCTGCCGGCGCATCGGTGTACATCAACAGCGGCACGCAGAAGATATTCAGCTACGTGACACCGCAGAAGGTCTCTGATCAGAAGGACATCGTGGTGGCCCACAACACCGGCAGCCGCACCACCTCCGCATCGGGCGTGGCACTCAACTTCAAGCACATCCTCTCGCAGATAGAGGTGAAGGCCAAGTGCTCCGACCCCACCGTCACCATCAAGGTGCAGGGAGTGAAGGTATGCCAGGTGAAATCGGCGGCCAACTTCACCTTCCCCACCTCGCCCACGACCGCTTCCGGCCCGCTGGCGGGATGGGACGCGCCGAACGCCCCCGCCAGCTTCTCGGCCCGCCTGTCCGCCCCCGTCACCCTGACGGCGTCGGAGCAGAACATCACGGGAACGGAGAACTTCATGCTGCTTCCGCAGACATTAACGCCGTGGAGCGGCGCCGCCTCTCCGAACGGAGCCTATCTGGCCGTGCTCTGCCAGATCACGAAGAACGGTACGCAGATTTATCCGCCCGCTTCAGGAAAGTACGGCTACTCCGCCGTGAAGATAGACTCTGCCTGGGAAGCCGGGAAGAAGTATATCTACGCGCTGAACTTCTGCTCTCCGGGCGGCGGCGCGGGTAACATCGATCCGATTCCCACCGACCCCGTGAATCCCGGCGACCCGACCATCGACCCGAATCCGGGAACGGGCGGAGACCCTGTACTGGGCAACCCCATCACCTTCACCGTGACCGTGGAAGACTGGACGGCGGGAAGCACCGAGATAGGAATGTAATCAGTGATTAGCGGCAGGTGCCTGGCTGTTGTCAGCGGTCAACACTTACTCCACGCCAGGCGCTTGCCGCTGTTTACCCGCCACTTATCATTCATCTATTCATCACTAATCACTAACAACATCTATATGCAAAGAGTGACATTGTCAGTATTGGCAGGCGGGGCACTGGCCCTGCTGACTGCCGGAGTTTGCTCCTGCGACGACTCTCACGAAGAGGGGGGCGCGTATCCGGGGCGCAGTATCGGATTCAAGGTAGAGGCATTGGGGATGCCTGCAGGGGAAACACCGCCGGAGACACGGGTGTTTGCCCTGCAGGACTCCCTGACCGGGGGAGGAACGCCGCTCTACCTGCACGCCACGGTGAGGGAGGGCATGGTCACGGACGGGGAAAACGCTCTTGCGGGGGACGTGACAACGGGCGGCGTCTCCGTTACAGAAAGCCGTCCCGCCACGAAGGCCGCCCCGGTAGACGCTTCCACCATGCACGCCTCCATGGGCGTGTCCGCTTTCGTATATCCCGCCGCGGAAGCGTGGAACGACACGCGGACACCCGACTACATGTATGACACGGAGGTGAGCAAAGCCGGCGGATGGACTACGGACAGCCGCTGGCCGGGGCCGGGCTCGAAGATACGCTTCTTTGCGTACGCTCCCTACAAGAGCGCACTGCCGGCATCGAGCCTGGCACTCTCGGCCAAGACCGCCGGAGGTGCGCCTGTGCTGACCTACACCGTTCCTGACGACGTGGCCGGCCAGACCGACCTGCTGACGGCCGCCACCGACGAGATGCCGGGCGGCGGAGGCACGCCCGCCCTGCTTACCTTTAAGCATGCGCTGACGGCCGTGCGCTTTGTCACGGGCAATGACCTGCCTGCGGGGACGATTACGAACGTCACGCTGAAGGGCGTGTACGGCAAGGGCACGTACCGCATAGGCGAGAGCGCATGGGAAGGCCATGCCGACAGGAAGAACTTTACGCAGGCGCTGACGCCTGCGGCCACTATACCCGAGAGCCAGACACCCGGCACGGAGATAACGCCTGCGGCGGCCACGTTCATGATGATTCCGCAACAGCTGCCCGCGGGGGCGGAACTGGAGGTGAAGTACACGGACAGGCTGACAAATGCCGTGCGCACGATGAAAGCCTCCATAGCAGGCAGCCAATGGGAAATGGGAAAGACGGTGACCTATCAGGTGTCGGTGACAAGCATGGTGATTACCCCTACGCTGGAGGTGACGGCTCCGGCGGAATACGACTATCGGGGAGGAAGCGATAGCTACACGGTGAAGAGCTGCGCCACGGTATCGGGCGGAGGGGTGGACAAGGTCGTGCCCATCCCCTGGGAGGTGGAGTATTCAACGGACGGGGCAACCTGGAATAAAAACAAACCGGAGTGGCTGACGGCATTCACCGAAAACGAAGCGGGAGGCACTTCGGCGGCTTCCTATACAGCCACCGTGGCGGCTCAGGTGAACAGCGCCCCTGCCACGCACACCGAGGCGTTGAAGAACGCCGCACAGGTGGCCGGCTACGACCTTTCCACTAAAGGAGGAACTGCCCCGATGCGCACCGCCAACTGCTACATAGTGAACGCGCCGGGAACGTACCGCCTGCCGCTGGTCTACGGCAATGCCGTGGATTACGTCAAGGTGCCCGGAGGGCCGAATCCGGGATGGAACACCTCGGCATATACCTCGACGGTAAGCGGAAGCAATGTGCTGAATCCGTTTATCAACCACCTCGGTAACGGGATTACCGACCCGTATATCTACAACAACACGGGTTGCGTGCCAGCAAGCTGCACGCTCATCTGGCAGGATGAGAAGGACTTGGTGACGAACATAGACCTTTCTTCCGACGGACACTTCCTCGAGTTTACCGTGGGGCAGGCCACCATCCGGCAGGGCAACGCCGTGGTGGCAGTGCGCAACGCATCGAACACCGTGCTTTGGAGCTGGCACATCTGGGTGACGGACTACAAGCCCGGAACAACGGGGACAACCACACCCGACAAGGAAATCACCAACTATCAGGGTGTACATTATAAACTTATGGCCTTCAACCTCGGCTGGTGCGACGGGAAGAAGGAAATCTACGCCGAACGCACGGTGCAGGTACGCTTCAAACAGCGGCCCACGGCAGGATACACTTCTGCCGCCGAACAGACCATCACCGTGAAGCAGAAGGCGCATACCATTACAGAGATTGGCAATAATACCTATTACCAGTGGGGACGTAAAGACCCGTTTGTGGGGGCATTGAAGAATCCAAACGGAAGCCCGTACAGCATCAACAAGACCTGGTACGATGCATCGGGGGCAACCCACACCAACGAGTATCCTCCGACAAGCAGCTTCTCTACCGGTAATGCCTGCATCACTTCCGGTATCACCCAGCCTAATACATTCTGTACTAATAGTAGCATGGACAATATATACGCCAACCTTTGGAGTGCGGACAACACCGTCTACACAGCCAACGACAACCCTGTTGTGAAGACCATCTACGACCCTTCACCTGTAGGCTACAAAATGCCTCCGAGCAATGTCTACACCGGCTTCTCTCTGTCCAATGTGCAAGGACCTTGGAACAAAGGTTGGAACTTCTATTGCAACTCAAGCAAGACCGAGACCATATTTTTCCCCGCTTCGGGGTTTCGGTACGGCCATTCCGCAATGCCCGTCTACATGGGGAGCTACGCCTACATTTGGACGGCAGGGCCGTACAGCACGGACTGCGGGTGGCACCTGTACTTCGACTCGAGCATCCTGTACCCGCTGTACAGCTACGGCCGCAGCTTCGGCTTCGTGGTGCGGGCGGCCCAAGAATAAAAGGGAGCGAAGCGACCGTGTCGGTTTCATACCTTTCGTATTCATAGTATTAACCGATTAAAAGCACGTGTTTATGAAACAAGGACACATCCGTCCGCCGCCCGGTAGGGGCACGATTGTGCAAGGTGCGAAACACCCTATATACGGGGTGCGAAACCTCGCATATACGAGGCGAGTGACGTCACATATACGAGACTGAGCACGTCGCATATACGAGACCGGGCACGTTGCATATACGAGATGAGCAACGTCGCATATACGAGACCGAGCACGTCGCATATACAAGGCCGGGCGGCACGTCGACAGATGACCGGAGAGGCCTCCCGGCAGAGAGTCAGCCTTTTAATTATCAACTAAATACATTACTATCATGAGTATAAAATATAAATTGACGAAGAAGAAGAATCCGATGAAGAAAGACGATCCCGCCAAGTGGTATGCCATCCCCAACAGCGAGAAGCCGTTGGCCCAAAAGGCGCTGACCCGCGCCGCCACAACCAACACCACCATGGCAGCCATCGAGCTGGAAGCCGCCATGGAGCTGCTGGCGGCCTTCATCCCGCAGCAGTTGCAGCAAGGGCATACGGTGAACGTGCCCGGTCTGGGTTCGTTCCGCCTCTCCTTCAAGAGCGACGGTGTGGAGAAGGTAGACGACTTCCGCCCGGAAAAGATGATCAAGTCGCCCCGCGTGGTCTTCACCCCCTCGAAGGAGCTGAAAGAAAGAACCTTGCACGGCCTTAGCTACGAAGAGGGCGGCGTGCTGGAAAACAAAGTAAGCTACGCCTCGCTGGCCGATTATCGCAAAGCCAAAGGACTACCGACGCCTGCACCGGGCGGCAGTGGCAGCGGCACGGGTGGCGGCAGCGGCTCGGGCGGCGGTACGGGTTCGGGCGGCCAAGGAGAGAATCCGCTTGGTTAGACGTTAGACGTAAGAGGTCAGACGTTAGAAAAGAATAACACCGGATCAGGGTATGGGGCACGGAACCATATGGGAAATAAACACGACGCGTTTAATAGGAGAACTCATGACGACCATGTGGCCCGTGCCCTTAACCTCTTCCCCACACTGATACCGCCGATGCTTCAATTCCAATCCTTATACCCTGACGACACCCACTAACCACTATTATCCATGAAATCTTATCGAACCATCAAAAGGATGCAGGAAGCGGCGGAATTCCGCAAGAGTTGCCTTATAAACATCGACATGAGGAGAGAGGCGTTCACGGCCTACGACCGCTCGGCCCTGATATTGCACGCCATATACCCGCAACTGCCGTTGCGGCACATGACCGGCGAAGACGGAAAGACACGGCCGATGGTGACGGACATCCCGCAGAAAATCATACTCGAGGTGTGCCGCAAGTACCGGTTGGTGGAGGCGACGGCGAGGCTGGTGGATAGCGATTAGGGATTTGGCACGAATTTCCATACATGCACGAACAAATGCCGCAAACTCTTTGTTTCAATAGCAAAGAAAATGTTTACAAGTAAAAGTATATGGATAATTCAAGGAAATCAGACATCGGACTTATAGGGCTTGCCGTGATGGGCGAGAATCTGGCCCTCAACATGGCGGGCAAAGGATGGGAAGTATCGGTCTACAACCGTACGGTTCGCGGAGTGGAGGAAGGCGTGGTGGAACGTTTTATGAACGGCCGTGCCAAAGGAAAGAGCATACGGGGATATACGGACATAGCCGATTTTGTGGCTTCCATCGGCACTCCCCGCAAAATAATGATGATGGTTCGTGCCGGCAGTGCGGTGGACGAACTGATGGAACAGCTTTTCCCCCATCTTGCGGAAGGGGATATCCTGATTGACGGCGGCAACTCGAACTACGAAGACACGGGGCGCCGTGTGCTGCTGGCCGAGAAGAAAGGCTTCCGCTTTGTGGGTGCCGGCGTGTCGGGCGGAGAAGAGGGGGCGCTGAACGGCGCTTCCATTATGCCGGGAGGCTCGGAAAGCGCATGGCCGGAAGTGAAGCCCGTGCTGCAAAGCATAGCTGCCAAAGCGCCTGACGGTACGCCGTGTTGCGACTGGGTGGGCCCGGCAGGTTCGGGGCATTTTGTGAAAATGATACACAACGGCATAGAATACGGAGACATGCAGCTCATATCCGAAGCCTACTGGGTGATGAAGAAGCTGCTGGATTTGCCTAACGAGGAGATGGCCAAGGTGTTTGCCGGCTGGAATGAAGGCAAGTTGCGCAGCTATCTCATCGAAATCACCGCCGGAATTCTGTCTCACAAAGACAAGACGGGCGGGTATCTGGTGGACAGGATTCTGGATGCCGCAGGGCAGAAAGGTACGGGCAAATGGTCTGTAATCAACGCCATGGAACTGGGCATGCCTTTGGGGCTGATTGCCACGGCCGTGTTCGAGCGCAGCCTGTCGGCCTCGAAGGAGCTGCGCACACAGGCTTCCGGAGAATATGCCCGTGAACGCTTGCAGGCGGTTTATAATAAGGAGGAGTTGACGGAAGAACTTTATGCCGCACTCTATGCTTCGAAGTTGGTGTCATATGCACAGGGCTTCGCCGTGCTGCAACGCGCTTCCGAGACGTTCGGCTGGAACCTCGATGCGGCGTCCGTGGCCCGCATGTGGCGCGGAGGCTGCATCATACGCAGCGTCTTCCTGAACGACATAGCCGCCGCCTTTGAAACGGCAGACAAGCCCGGACATTTGTTGCTGGCTCCTTACTTCAAGAACGAGATGAACCGGCTGCTCCCGGGCTGGAAGCGGTTAGTGGCGAAGGCCATCGGAGAAGAATTGCCTGTGCCCGCTTTCTC
This sequence comes from Prevotella heparinolytica, assembly GCF_002998535.1. Classification (NCBI taxonomy): domain Bacteria; kingdom Pseudomonadati; phylum Bacteroidota; class Bacteroidia; order Bacteroidales; family Prevotellaceae; genus Prevotella; species Prevotella heparinolytica. The sequence goes on from NZ_CP027234.1 coordinate 3,316,206, forward strand.
ATCGGCGTTGAACTATTTCTACTCGTTGACATCGGCCCATCTGCCTGCCAATATGATTCAGGCGCAACGCGACTACTTCGGCGCACATACCTTTGAGCGGACAGACGAACCGCGCGGCCGCTTCTTCCATGAGAACTGGACCGGAAGAGGAGGAGATACGAGATCGGGAACCTATGGTGCATAAATAAAAAAGCGGACAATGAGCAGATTTATAATGATAATATTCGGAGCATCGGGCGACTTGACAAAACGCAAGTTGATGCCGGCGCTTTATACCTTATATAAAGGCGGACGTCTGCCCGAGGGATTCTCCATTTTGGGCATAGGGCGTACAAGCTATACTGACAATTATTACAGGGAATACATCCTGAACGAACTGCACCGGTTTGTACCCGCAGCAGAACAGGTGGAGCAGCAGATGACGGACTTTTGCAACCATCTGTTCTACCAGACGCTGAACCCCGCCGAAACAGGGGAGTATGGCCTGCTGAACGAACGCCTGGAGGCCATCTCCGGCGAAGTGCGGCCGGACAATCTGCTGTTCTATCTGGCTACGCCCCCCTCGCTGTACGGCGTAATCCCTCTGCACCTGAAAGCGGCGGGGCTGAATCGTCCCCGCACGCGCATCATCGTAGAGAAGCCCTTCGGGTATGACTTGAACTCGGCACGCGAGCTGAACGAGGTGTATGCTTCCGTATTCCAAGAACACCAGATATACCGCATCGATCACTTTCTGGGCAAGGAGACGGCGCAGAACATTCTTGCTTTCCGTTTTGCCAACGGCATCTTCGAACCGCTTTGGAACCGCAACTACATCGATTACGTGGAAATCACCGCAGTGGAGAATCTGGGCATTGAAGGGCGGGGAGGCTTTTATGAAGATACCGGTGCGCTGCGCGACATGGTGCAGAACCATCTTGCTCAGCTTGTGGCCCTCACGGCGATGGAACCGCCCGCCGTGTTTAATGCCGATAACTTCCGCAACGAGGTGGTGAAGGTGTATGAATCGCTTGCACCGCTTACGGAAGAGGATTTGGAGGAACACATCGTTCGCGGGCAATATACGGCTTCCGGCTCTAAAGCGGGTTATCGGGAGGAAAAGGGAGTGGCGCCCGACTCGCGTACGGAAACTTACATTGCCATGAAGATAGGCATCAACAACTGGCGGTGGAGCGGTGTGCCTTTCTACATCCGCACCGGAAAGCAGATGCCGACGAAGGTATCGGAAATTGTAGTCCACTTTCGCGAGACGCCTCACCGGATGTTCCGTTGCGAAGGAGGAAACTGTCCCCGTGCCAATAAACTGATTCTGCGCCTGCAACCCAACGAAGGCATTGTCCTGAAGTTCGGAATGAAGGCACCCGGTTCGGGTTTCGACGTAAAACAGGTGATGATGGACTTCAGTTACGACAAGTTGGGCGGACTGCCCGTAGGCGATGCATACGCCCGCCTGATAGAGGATTGCATAGCCGGAGATGCCACGCTCTTCACCCGCAGCGATGCGGTGGAGGCTTCCTGGCGCTTCTTCGACCCGGTGTTGCGCTACTGGAAAGAGCATGCCGACGCCCCTCTCTACGGCTATCCGGCAGGTACGTGGGGACCTCTGGAGAGCGAGGCCATGATGCACGAACACGGTGCCGAGTGGACAAATCCGTGCAAGAACCTGACGAATACAGATGAATATTGCGAGTTATGAGAAGTTATATCTATCCTACGGCCATAGAAACGGCCCATGCACTAATCAGAAGCCTCGTCGGGATGATGAACGATGAGCCGGGCAGAACGTTCTATTTGGCATTCAGCGGAGGAAGCACCCCCTCGCTGATGTTCGACATTTGGGCGAACGAGTATAAAGAGGTGACCCCTTGGACACGGATGCGCATCTATTGGGTGGACGAACGGTGCGTGCCTGCCGAAGACTGCGAAAGTAATTACGGCACGATGCGCCGTCTGCTGCTGGATAAAGTGGAGATGCCCGGCGAGTATGTCTATCCCATCTGCGGAGCGAACAGTCCGGAGAAGGAAGCCGAAGCATATTCGGTCCGGGTTCGTAGTACCGTTCCGTTGCGGGTCGATGTTCCCGTTTTCGATGTCGTGTTGTTGGGTGCGGGAGACGACGGGCATACTTCCTCCATTTTTCCGGGGCAGGAGCATCTGCTCTCATCCTTGCATCCTTATGAAGCGAGTGTCAACCCCTATAACGGGCAGAAGCGCGTAGCCATGACCGGCAGCCCGCTCTTTGCCGCCCGAAGACTTGTCTTCCTTATCACGGGCAAGAGTAAAGCGGATGTTGTGCGCGACATGCTCGATTCGGGCGATACGGGACCGGCAGCCTATGTGGCGCATCATGCCGAAGATGTGGAGCTGTTTCTGGATACGCAGGCAGCAGGACAATAAGGCAGGACGGTAAAAGCATTTGTTTTGGTTTTTTTTTGAACGGCTCATCCGGGGACACAATTTCGGGTGAGCCGTCTTTGCATCTGAAACAAAAGCACTTCCAACGTTCGCTTACGGAGGAAGTGCTTCACACAAAAACTAAACTAGACTTAACTAAACTATTCTATTGGGGAGTTTCACAACTCCATCTATTCGACGCAAAGATATAGAAACATTATCTAATATGCAATAGGATTTTGCAATAAATCAGCGATTTATTCTATTTTAATCGACGCACCGACAGGCTACTGACTCCTCTGGTCCAGAAAATCCTGAAAGGATTGTTTGTAACTGTCGCTTACCGGGATGTAATTCTTTCCGAATACAATGCGCCCGCGGTCTATTATGCGTATCTTGTCCTTTTGCACAATATAAGAACGGTGGACGCGCATAAAGCGTGACGAAGGCAGCAGGTCTTCCATCGCCTTCATGCTCATTAAGGATAATATGGGCTTGGGAGAATCTTCTTCGTAGATTTTGATGTAGTCCTTCAGCCCTTCGATGTATAATATCTTGTTCAGTTCGATTTGCACCAGTTTGTAGTCGCTCTTTACGAAGATGCTTTGAATCTCTTCTTTGGGTTGTTGCAGCAACTCGAACCACTGTAAGGCTTTGTTGGCTGCCTGCAAGAAGTCTACATACGAAAAGGGTTTCAGCAAGTAGTCCAATGCATTCACTTTATAGCCGTCTATGGCGTACTGGCCGAAAGCCGTGGTGAAGACGATACGGGTGGAGGAATCTATCATTCTGGAAAATTCCAGTCCGTTCAGTTCGGGCATTTGGATGTCGAGGAAAAGCAGGTCGACGTGCTTGCCCGGCAACTCCTTCATGGCTTGCACCGCGCTGGAGTATTTTCCCGCAAGCTCCAGAAACGGCGTTTTATCGACGTAGCTTTCCAGAAGTCCCAATGCCAAAGGCTCGTCGTCGACGATTGCACAATTCAGTTTCATATACTTATGCTTATTAAGGTTTTATCGCTAAAATGGAATAATACTCTTTCCCGTCCTCGCTTATCCCGTGCTTCCAGTCGTAGCGGCCGGGGTAGGTGAGTTCCAGACGTTTCAGCACTTGCTCAAGCCCGATGCCGCTTCCGCTCTTGTCAGCCTGACTTTTGGGGTGATGGCTGTTGGTGATTTCGCAACGTATCTCTTCGGGGCTTTCGCTGAAGCGGATGCGGATGAAACTGGGTTCGGTGGGAGAGATGCCATGCTTAAAGGCATTCTCTATGAGAGATATGAAAATGAGCGGAGCTATTTCCGTGCGGCTGTCGGGACGGATGTCTATCCGGGTCTCGACGGTGACATTGGAGGAGAGGCGGATATGCATCAGTGCAATGTAGTTGCGAATGAAGTCCATCTCTTTGTCGAGGGTGACGAAGTTCTGCTGATTGTCGTAAAGCACGTGGCGAAGCAGGCGGCTCAGCTCCTGAACGGCCGATTGTGCTTTGTCCGTGTCGAAGGCGATGAGAGCGTAAATGTTGTTCAGCGTATTGAGCAGAAAATGCGGGTTGAGCTGGTTGCGCAAGTTTTTCAATTCGGCTTCCGCACGGCTTTTCTCGGCTTCGCGGCGGGCGGCATCCATCTGCCTCCATCGGCTGCTCATTTTGATGGCGGCACTTAGGCCGACGGTCAGTATCATGGAAAAAATGTCGCGCAGGAGGAATATCCATTTGGGAGGCCCCATGTGTCTTCCGCCTCTTTCGCCGCCTTCTCTCAAATGGGTCTGGAAAGCATATTCCTGCCATAAATGGACACCTGCGGCAACGGCTATTATCAAAGCCATATTCAGCAAAATATATTTCTTTATGTTCCCCTCGAACAAGTAACGGGGAATCAGGAAGAAGTAGTTTGCATAGAATACGATGAGAAAAGAGAGGGGGACTATGCTGCCATGACGCAGATAGTCAATCCATGTTATGGTGAAGCCGCTGCGTGCCATCATCAGGAAGGGGAAACCGAATACGATTCCCCAGCCTATGATGTGTATCAGGGCTTCGATGAAGCGGGGGCGGGAGTAGGATAATTGTTTCATAACGAGACAAAGATAGATTTTTATTTGATATCCTCTTTCTTATATTCCTGATTATTCGTAGCGTATGGCTTCTATCGGATCCAAGTCTGCGGCTTTCTTGGCGGGATACCAGCCGAAGAAGACACCGGTGACAGTGCAGACGGCAAAAGAGAGGAATACGCTCCATGGCTGGATGAAGATGGGCCAATGAGCCGCGCTTTTCACGACCCAGCTTGCGCCGCAACCGATGACCACGCCGATGACGCCTCCGGTGATGCTGATGAGGATGGCTTCGATAAGAAACTGGCTCAGGATGTCGATGCCGCGAGCACCTACGCTCATGCGCAGGCCTATCTCGCGGGTGCGTTCGGTGACCGACACGTACATGATGTTCATGATGCCGATGCCGCCCACCACGAGCGATATGCCGGCAATGCAGGCAAGCAGTGTGGTCATCAGGTCGGTGGTGGAATTCAGCATCGTGCTGAGCTCTTGCTGGCTGCGGATGGTGAAGTCGTCGTCATCGCCGTCTTTCAGCTTGTGGTTTCTCCGCAGAATTCCGGTGATTTCCTCGGTGGCATTGTCCGTCATGTCTTCGCTGAGGGCAGAAGCGAAGATGCCGCTGAGGTAGGTCTGTGCCAGCAGTCGCTTCATTACGGTGGTGTAGGGGGCCAGCACGACGTCATCCTGATCCATCCCCATGGAGTTGTATCCTTTGGACTTCAGCACCCCTACCACGCGAAACGGCACTTGGTTGAACCGGATGATTTTCCCTATCGGGTCTTCGCCGGGGAAGAGATTGTCTACTATCGTCTTACCGATGACGCAGACCTTGGCGGAAGTCTGTATGTCGCTTTCGTCGAACATTTCGCCATTTTCTATCGACAGCTGACGGATTTCGAGATATTCCGTCCCTACACCGCTTACGGAAGAAGGATAGTTGTTGTTGCCGGCAATGAGCTGTCCCGATGAGGAGACGCTGGGGCTGATGGCCGACAGAAAGCTTGTCTCGTCGCGCAGCGCCTCATAGTCGGCCATTTTCAGTGTCTGCATGGCGCTGGGGTCTTGGCGTACGCCTCCGCGTGTATCGGCTCCCGGATGAATCATTATCATGTTGGAACCCATTTCGGCTATCTGGGCCTGAATGCTTTTTTTCGACCCTTGTCCGATGGCAAGCATGGTGATGACTGACGCCACGCCGATGATGATGCCCAGCATGGTGAGGAAAGCCCGCAGTTTGTTGTTGTTCAGTGCGCGCAATGCTATTTTGAAAAGGTTTGTTCCGTTCATTTGTCTTCCTCCTGTTTAGGCAATGCCGCCAGCGCTTGGGCGGCATTGAGAATGTTGGTATTGATGGTATCGTCTTTTACCTGTCCGTCGCGCAACACGATGTTGCGGCTGCTGTATTGGGCTATCTCAGGATTGTGCGTCACGAAGATGATGGTACGCCCTTCGGCATGCAGCTTTTGGAAAAGCACCAGAATTTCGAACGAAGTACGTGTGTCCAAATTACCCGTAGCTTCGTCTGCCAGTATCACGGCCGGGTTGTTCACCAAAGCCCGTGCAATGGCTACACGTTGCATCTGTCCGCCCGACATCTGGTTGGACTTGTGTTCCAGACGGTCGCCCAGCCCTACGGCTTGCAGGGCTTCGATGGCACGCTTCCGCCTTTCGGTTGCCGAAACGGAGGAGTTGTACATCAGTGGGAGTTCCACGTTTTCAACGGCCGTCGTTTTGGGCAGCAGGTTGTAGTTCTGGAACACGAAGCCGATTTTACGGTTACGCAGTACGGCGCGCTGTGGTTTCGACATGCTGCGAACGGATATACCGTCCAACAGGTATTCTCCACCGGTAGGGGTGTCGAGGCAGCCCAATGTATTCAGCAGGGTCGACTTGCCCGAACCCGATGTACCCATGATGGTGACGAACTCTCCTTCGGTGATGGAGAACGAAACACCGCGCAAGGCATGTACCGTTTCGTCTCCTACCCGGAAGTTTCGTTTGATGTTCTGAAGTTCGATGACTGTTTTCATGATTAACCTCTCTCCCGCCTCCCTCTCCTCGCAGGGAGGCGGGGCGTTTTTAGTTTATACTTTATGATGATACAGAAGGCAGTGTAACCTCGACCGCAGCCGTACTGTAACTTCGGCTGTTGCCGTACTGTAAGTTCGGCTGTTGTCGTACTGTAAGTTCGACTGTTGCCGTACTGTAAGTTCGATTGTTGCCGTACTGTAAGTTCGATTGTTGCCGTACTGTAACTACGGCAGCATCGATAGTCTTACTGCGCGAAGGGCAAGAGGCTATCTCCTTCTGCCCGGCATGAACGGACTCTGTTCCCTGTTTGCCTGCTGCGAGCTGTCAGGCACGCTGTTTCCTCCCGCTCTTCCGCCGACGGCGGCTTCTGTTATGACGACGGTTCCTTCGTCTACGCCGCCGATGATTTCCGTGCTGATTCCGTTCGAGATGCCGATTTCTACGGGATGGGCGGTGAAGGTGTTGCCTTCGCGCGTCCAGAGTTTATGTTCGCTTTCGCAATCCTTCACCACGTCTTTGTCGCCGATAAGCGGTTTCTCCGGGGTGAAGCGCAGTGCACGGGCGGGGACGCAGAGCACGTTTTTGCGGTCGAGCGTATAGATGGTGACGTTGGCCGTCAGGCGCGGCTTCAGCTTCAGGTCGGGATTGTGGGCGGAAATCACCACTTCGTACGTCACCACCGTGGCCGACGAAGTTGTAGAACTGCTCGAGCTGCTCGAACCGGCTTGTCCTAAGCGGATTTGCGTCACCACGCCCTCGAACGTATCGTTCGGATAAGCGTCTACGGTGAACGTGGCACGCTGCCCCTCCTCTATGCCGGCAATGTCGGCCTCGTCCACATCGGTCACCACCTGCATCTGCGTCAGGTCGGCGGCAATGGTGAAGAGTGTCGGGGTGGAGAATCCCGAAGCTACGGTCTGCCCCTCCTCCACGCTGCGGCTTGTCACCACACCGTCGATGGGAGAGGTGATGGTGGCGTATGAGAGGTTGCGCTCCGCCTTTGCCAGCGAAGCCCGGCTGCTCTCGAAGCTGCTCTTGGCCTTTTCGTAGCCATACACAGCCTGTTCGTAATCCACGTCGCTGATGAGTTGCTTTTCGTGCAAACCTTTGTTGCGCTCGTAATTCTTTTTCTGATATTCGTATTCGGCTTTTGCTCCATTGTAGGCGGCACGCTGCGAGGCAAGTTCGCTTTGCAGCGTCACGCGATCCATCTCGGCTATCAGTTGGCCTTTGGTCACTGTGGAGTTATAGTCCACATAAATTTTGTCGATAATGCCGCTGACCTGCGTACCTACGGTTACCTCAGTCACCGGTTCAATGGTTCCGGTGGCGGTTATGGATTCTGAAATCTCTCCTTTGGTCACGGTTGCCGTCTCGTACACTACCTTATGATTGGCTTTGGATTCGCCGAAAAGCCAGCATCCTGCACCCACTGCCAATAAGGCAGCTATGCTGATGAGAATGATTTTCTTCTTATTCATATCTTTCCTTATTATTAGTTTCTTATATAGCTATCTGTTCACCTTGATAGAATTTCAGCAATTGCATGTTCAGTATCGCCATGTATTTGGCTTGTAGCATCTCCTGCTGTGCGCTGAGCAGGTTGTTTTTCTCCGTCAGCAGCTCCACGGTATTCTTCATGCCTGCGTTGAATTGTTCCTGTATCAATTCGTAGCTCGTCCGGCTGCTTTTCAACTTCTCTACTGCGGCAGCATACCGTTGCTGTGCATTGTTTGCGTCGAGCCAGAGGCTTTCGATGGTTTTGTACAGCGTTTTTTGCTCGTCCAGCAAATCCAGCTCGCTGGTTTGCTTCTGAATCTTGGCTTTTTCTACCGCGCTTTTGGTCTGTCGGTTGCTGAAGATGGGTACGCTGATGGTGAATCCTAATGGGTTGTTCCAGTTCTGCTTGATTTGCTCGCTGAAAGTAAAGTCACTGCCATTGGCATGGCTGGTTCCGATGCCGGCAGTCAGGCTCAATGTGGGCAAATAGCCCGAACGGGCAATCTTGATGTTCAGGTCGGAAGCTTGCACATTCAGCTTGCCGGCTTCTATTTCGGGTCTGAAAATGAGTGCCGAACGATAAACATCTGTCTTGTCGGGCAGAGGAGAGAGTACATTTTCGTCGTTAAGAGCCGGGATGTATAGTTCCATTTCCTGTTCTCCGTCCAGTTCGAGAAGCTGTTTCAGTTGAAGCCTGTAATCCTGCAAGGTGGCTTGTGCCGCAACCAATTGATATTTGTCTGTACTGACTTGTGCTTCCAGTTGTGCGAGGTCGCTTTTGGCGATGCTTCCTGCTTCGAGAAGCAGGCGGGCGCGGTCGCATTCGGCTTGACTCACTTTCAGTGTCGACTCGCAGATTTTTACGGCTTCGGTTGCGTATAGTATTTGTATGTATGTTTGTGCGATGTTCTCTTCGACGCTGTTTTCGCTTTCAGTCACGTTGAGCTCGGCGATGCGGCTGTTCAGTTGTTGCTGCTTGATGGTGTTGAGGTTCTTTCCACCGTTGTAGAGGGTCCAATTGGCGTCGATGCCATAGCTCCCGTTGTATGACGTTTTGCTCTGGCTGCTGGTGATGTTGTCGCCGGCGATAATGGTGTTTGTCTCACTGTTGGGGCGGTTCACGATGCGCTGGCTTACACTGGCCGATAGGTTGGGGAAGAGGGCGGCTTTGGCCGTCTTCACATCCACACGGGCACTTGCGGCGTTGAGGCGGTTCTTCTTGATGGTGATGTTTTGCTGCAAAGCATAGTCAATGCAAGCTTGCAAGTTCCATTGGGCGGGTAGAGTGTCGGCAGTTTGCCGGGTATTTTCTGCCGCGGCTTGTTGCACGGAACTGTCGGCCTGTGCCGAAAGTCCTATGCAACTTGCCATGCAGAGTGTTATCACTGTCAATCTTTTTACGTTCATCATATCTTTAGGTATTCTATGTTTTTATGTTTGCAAAGTTAGGGCAGCCGGATAAGGGATGCAAAAGAGATAGATATCAAGGCGTTTTTTGTCGCCGAAATACTGTTTTGTGCCTATGATTTTGTTTATCCATCAAATATTTTTTTGTCTTTTGTTTGCCTGTGTCATAAAAGTATTTTATATTTGTAATCATTATAAATCTATATCTGATGAAACAGACTGTGGTAAACATTTGGCGCTTTTATCTGGAAGGCTTCCGGAGCATAACATTGGGGCGCACTTTATGGCTTATTATTCTGGTGAAACTTTTCATTATGTTTTTTGTTCTCCGTCTTTTCTTTTTTCCGAGATTTTTGAATACGCTTGTGGTGGGTGATGACAAAGAAGACTATGTCAGTCGGGAACTTATTCATAGAAGTATTGAAGCCAATTGACTAACACTTTAATTCATTATTATTTATAAATCATAAATCTTTTACTTTTATGTTTGAACACATTGACTCTTCTCTGATTGACTGGTCGAGGGCGCAGTTTGCCCTGACAGCCATCTACCACTGGATTTTTGTGCCCTTGACCCTCGGATTGGCCGTAATCATGGGCATTATGGAGACGGCCTATTACCGTACGGGCGATGAGTTTTGGAAGCGTACCGCCAAGTTCTGGATGAAAATCTTTGGTATCAACTTTGCCGTGGGTGTGGCTACGGGGTTGATTCTGGAATTCGAGTTCGGGACGAACTGGAGCAATTACAGTTGGTTTGTGGGCGATATTTTCGGTGCACCGCTTGCCATCGAGGGTATTCTGGCCTTTTTTATGGAGGCAACATTCATTGCGGTCATGTTTTTTGGATGGGATAAGGTGAGCAAGCGTTTCCACTTGGCTTCTACTTGGCTCACGGGATTGGGAGCGACGATTTCTGCTTGGTGGATTTTGGTTGCGAATGCATGGATGCAGAATCCTGTGGGTATGGAATTTAATCCCGATACGGCCCGCAACGAGATGGTGGATTTCTGGGCTGTGGCCACTTCACCGATGGCTGTGAATAAGTTCTTCCATAGTATATTGTCCGGCTGGGTGCTGGCGGCTGTATTTGTGGTTGGCGTAAGCTGTTGGTATTTGTTGAAGAAGCGTGATAAGAAGTTTGCTTTGGCAAGTATCAAGATTGCCGCGTGGGTAGGTTTGGTGTCTGCTGTTTTGTCTGCATGGACGGGCGACGGCTCCGGTTATCAGGTGGCTCAGAAGCAACCGATGAAACTGGCTGCCATGGAAGGCTACTATGATGGGCAGCATGGGGCCGGTTTGGTGGCTTTCGGCCTGTTGAATCCCGATAAGAAAACGCCGCAGGACGGGGTGGATCCATTCCTCTTCCGTGTGGAAATACCCAAAATGTTGTCATTGCTTGCCGAACGCAAGATGGACGCATTTGTTCCGGGTATCAACGATTTGCTGAAAGGCGGTTATCTGCAACAGGATGGCACGGTGGCTCTTTCGGCGGAGGAGAAGATTGAAAAGGGAAAGACGGCTATCGGAGCATTTGCCGCTTATCGTGCAGCCAAGGCTGCGGGCAATGCAGCAGAGGCGGAAGAGGCTGCACGGGTGCTGAAAGAGAATGTGGCCTATTTCGGCTATGGTTATATTAAGAATGTGAACGACTTGGTGCCGAATGTACCTCTGACATTCTATATGTTCCGCTTGATGGTGATTTTGGGTGCGTATTTCATTCTTTTCTTTATCCTGATATTGTTCTTGGCCTACAAGAAGGATTTGTCGCAGATGCGTTGGATGCATTGGGTGGCTATACTGACTATTCCTTTAGGATATCTTGCCGGACAGGCGGGATGGGCGGTGGCCGAGTGCGGACGTCAGCCGTGGGCCATACAGGACATGTTGCCTACAAGTGCCGCTGTCTCCAAGCTGGATGTCAGCTCCGTGCAAACCACGTTCTTTATCTTCCTTGTGCTCTTCACAATCATGTTGATTGCTGAAGTCGGCATTATGCTGAAGGCCATCCGCAAAGGACCCGATAATAATGAACGATGAATAGTGAGGGCTTATAATAAATCGTAAAATATAAATTTAGAATATCAATGGACACTTATATATTTCTTCAGCACTATTGGTGGTTTGTAGTATCCTTGTTGGGAGCTATTCTGGTATTCCTGCTGTTTGTGCAGGGAGGTAATTCTCTTTTGTTCTGCTTGGGCAAAACGGAGGAGCAGAAAAAGATGATGATAAACTCCACGGGACGCAAGTGGGAGTTCACATTTACTACACTGGTTACGTTTGGCGGCGCGTTTTTTGCTTCGTTTCCGCTGTTTTACAGCACCAGTTTCGGCGGTGCATATTGGTTATGGATGATTATTCTGTTCAGTTTTGTATTGCAGGCTGTCAGCTATGAGTTCCAGTCCAAGGCGGGAAATCTGTTGGGAAAGACCACGTATCGTACTTTCTTGGTGATAAACGGAGTTGTAGGGCCGGTGTTGCTGGGCGGTGCGGTGGCTACATTCTTCACCGGTTCAGAATTCTACATTAATAAAGGAAACATGGCAGATGCGGCAATGCCGGTCATCAGCCGGTGGGCCAATGCCGGACACGGGCTGGATGCACTGCTCAACCCGTGGAATGTGGTGTTGGGGCTGGCTGTGTTTTTCCTGTCGCGCATTCTGGGTACGCTCTATTTCATCAATAACATCAACGATGAGAATCTGGTGAGCCGTTGCCGTCGTTCGCTTTGGGGAAATACGGGACTCTTCCTGCTGTTCTTCTTGGCATTCGTCATCCGCACGTTGGTGGCCGACGGCTATGCTGTCCGTCCGGAAACGGGAGAGGTGTTTATGGCACCCTATAAGTATCTGACCAACTTCCTCGAAATGCCTGTTGTATTGCTTGTATTTCTCGTGGGCGTACTTGCCGTGCTTTGGGGCATTATCCGCACGTTGTGGAAACCTGCATTTGATAAGGGCATTTGGTTTGCCGGTGTGGGTACAGTGCTCACTGTTCTGCCTCTTTTGCTTGTGGCGGGCTATAATAATACGGCCTACTATCCTTCCACTCATGATTTGCAGAGTTCGTTGACCATTGCCAACAGTTGTTCCAGCTTGTTCACCCTGAAGGTGATGGCGTACGTCTCTATTCTTGTTCCCTTCGTTCTTGCCTATATTTTCTATGCGTGGCGCAGCATCGATATTCGCAAAATCGATGCAAAGGAAATGAAGGAGGGAGAGCATACCTATTGAGTTTGCAGCGACAGATGCTGCATTGCTTCTTTATGCAATCTTAGTCTGCCGGCCCCATCGGTTTCGTACTGTTGGAGCCGGCAGTTTCATTTTGGCGGATAATGAGATAGGGGGAGTGGATGTATTTCTGCAAATGAGTGTGAAGATACTCTCTATTTCTTTTTTATCTTTTCTTCCTTCTTCTCCGCCGGAGGGAATTTCGGCACTAATTTCATCAGGCGCAGAATTTGCCCTTGCCTTTTTTTGATGTAAGCCGAAGGGCGTGCCGAATCAAAACGTATCGGATTGGGCAGTGTGGCTGCTATCAAGGCACATTGTCCCGCCGATAGTTTGGCGGCTGTGGTGTTGAATTTGTACTTTGCCGCTGCCTGTGCTCCGTAGATGCCTTTTCCCATCTCGATGGAATTGAGATATACCTCCATTATACGCTCTTTAGACCAGCATAGTTCTATCAGACACGTGAAATAAACCTCGAATCCTTTGCGCAGCCATGAGGATTTAGGCCATAGGAATACATTCTTTGCCGTCTGCTGGCTGATGGTACTGGCTCCCCGTCTTCTTCTCCCTTTCTCGGCTTCTTTCATGGCTTTCTTTATCTCCGTAAAGTCGAACCCGTTGTGCGTGGCGAAGCGGTTGTCTTCCGAGGCTATAACCGCCATAGGCAGGTGGGGTGAAATCTTATCGAACGATACCCATGTGTGGTGCCAAAGCGGTTTTTCTCCTTTGGATAGTTGCTGCACACTGCGAATCACCATCAAAGGAGTGACGTAGACCGGTAGAAAGCGGTAAAGCACTGCCGTAGCGAAGGTGGAAATGAAAAAAAAGAGTATAATGTTGCGCAGAATACGCAAAGGTTTACGAAGCTTCATAAAACAGATACTTACTTTCGATTTGCCTCCATGAAGAGAAACGCTGACAGAACTTCCGGCGTTGTCCTGATTGTATAAAGCCCTCACGCACGGGTATCTCCAAGCAAATTCCGGAATACCGAACGTGGGGGCTTTCATCTAATGACTTTTTTTCTTTAATATCCACCAAGAATCTGTTTTTTATGGTTTTGAGCTTGAGTCGGCTCTTTGTGTGGACTTACTTTAGGTTTTAGTTAGATGCCTCGGCATTTTTAATCATCTGCTCACTGGCATACATGTACACTTCTACGCGACGGTTTTGAGCAGCAGTTTTGCTTTCGTCGTATTGGTCATAGGCGACACCTTCCACTTTTTTGAACTGAGCCGAAGAAACGCCGCAGCTTTGCAGGTAGTTTTCGACAGCATAAGCACGGTTCTTCGATACCTTGACGTTGGCTTCGTAAGTACCTACTTTGTCGGTATGACCGATGATGGCGATGTCCGTTGTCGGGTCGTCTTTCAGAATCTGTGCAAGGTCGCGCAAAGAAGCTTTTGCGTCATTGCTCAGAGCTGAAGAGTTGAAGCCGAACAAGATGCCTGCATCAAAAGCAACCTTTACGGCCGGCAAACCATTTGCATCGGTCACTTGTTCTACTTGTGCGCCTTCAATTTTAGCTGCTTCGGCAGCCTTCTTGTCCATTTTATGGCCGATGGCAACACCCGCTCCCGTACCTACGGCAGCACCGATGGCAGCACCGATGGCGGCGCCTTTGCCTTTACCTATCAGCCCACCAATGATGGCACCTGCGGCTGCGCCGGAACCTCCGCCGATAATACCTCCTTTTGTAGTGTTGTTCATTGTACCGCAACTGCCCAGCAGTATGGTACCACACAGCAGCAATGCTGTAAATTTCATTTTCTTCATACTCTCTTCTTTCTTTAATAAAATTGGTGTTAATAGTGTTTTAAGAGTCCGTTTCCGTCTGTGAGTTATATCCCGGCTTCTCTTTGATTTCCCAAAAAAGCTCATAAATGAATCGGACAACAACCGGACCGGCTCTGAAATCGTGCAAATTTAGATATAATAATAACAATCTTTACCCTAAGGATGTTTTTTTTAGTCGTATTTTTTGATATTTTTCTTGTCGATGGGTAAAGCCGGTACGTTCTTCCTGATTCTTTCAGCCGGTAGCAGAGGCACGAATCTACATGTGTAAGCTTACGCTTGTACAAGTGCAGGCTTACGATGGTGCAAGTGAGGGGGTACGCTTGTACAAGCGTGAGGCGATGCTTGTACAAGTGTAAAACATTGTAGTTCTTTGTGTTATAAAAAGTACTGTCGCGTTTGAACCCTTCCATGAGGGATTGGGGCAGAGCAGAGTACCCATCACCTCGTTTAGGAACGAAAGTAAGGAGGAGAGGTGCGGCTGAAGGATTTGAAAATAACCGGAGATAATATCCTGCAACTCGCAAATTAATGATACTTTTGCAATCAGCAGAAAAAACAATAATGGTATGGAAAAGAAAACAGTACTTATCACAGGTGCCTCTTCGGGTATAGGAGAGGGCTGTGCACGCAAATTTGCCATGAACGGGTATCGGCTGATTCTCAACGGTCGAAATCTGGAGAAACTGAAAGCGGTAAAGCAAGAATTGGAAGAAAAATACCGGGCAGAGGTACTTTTACTCTCTTTCGACGTGCGCGACAGGGAGGTGGCCGAAGCGGCGTTGAACGCTTTGCCCGGCGACTGGAAAGAGATAGATGTGTTGATAAACAACGCCGGCTTGGTGATCGGGGTGGACAAGGAACACGAAGGAAATCTGGACGAATGGGATGTGGTGATTGACACCGATGTGAAAGCCTTGCTTGCCATGACCCGCTTGGTAGTGCCCGGCATGGTGGAACGGGGACGCGGGCATGTCATCAATATGGGCTCCATTGCCGGTGATTATGCTTATCCCGGCGGAAGCGTGTATTGTGCTTGTAAAGCTGCCGTCAAAGCCTTGTCGGACGGATTGCGCATCGACTTGGTGGATACTCCCGTTCGTGTGACGAACATCAAGCCCGGATTGGTGGAGACGAATTTTTCCGTCGTACGCTTCCGGGGTAATAAAGAAGCCGCCGATAACGTGTATAAGGGAATCCGTCCGCTCAGCGGTGACGATATTGCCGAGGTGGTTTATTTTGCGGCTGCCGTGCCTCAACATATTCAGATTGCCGAAGTGCTGGTGATGCCGACCAATCAGGCCACGGGAACGATCGTCAGCCGGAAGTGAGACGGAAGTTTTTCGTTGGGAGGCAGATTTTCGTAGCGAACGATAAAGTAGTACGAGAATAAGATAAAACAATACTATTTCGTCTTGGTGAGAAATTTTATCTTTGTCACGACTAAACAAATCAATCTAAAAAACAAGAAAAACATGGATTTCAAGAAACGAACCAATCTCTTTCTGGGAGCACTGCTGCTGACCGGCGGCTTGTTTGCCCAAAACGTGTATGTATCTACTCCGAAAACTTCTTTGGTGCTCTCTGCGTCGGAGGGTGGAAAACTGGAGTACTTGTATTATGGCAGCAAACTCTCTGACGTGGATATGCAGAACCTCGAAACTGTGGAATCGAAGCATACGGCTTATCCGGAGTATGGTATGAATTGCCCTACGGAAACCGCTCTCGCAGTGAAGCATGCCGATGGCAATATGACGTTGCAACTGCAAGTGCTGAAAGTCACTGCTTCTGAAGAAAACAATGCTGTGACGACAGTTGTTTCGCTGAAAGACAAGGTGTATCCTTTCTTTGTCAACGTCTGCTATCGGGCTTGGCAAGATGCCGATGTAATCGAGGCTTGGACGGAGATTTCTCATCAGGAGAAAAAGCCCGTGGTGCTCAATCAGTTTGCTTCCGCCTATCTGCCCATCCGTCGCGGTGAGGTGTGGTTGTCCCATCTGTATGGATCGTGGGGCAATGAGGGGCGAGTGTCTCAAGAACCTTTGGCATCAGGAATGAAGGTTATCAAGAATAAGGACGGTGTGCGCAACTCGCACACATCGCATGCCGAAGTGATGTTCTCGCTGGACGGCAGACCGCAGGAGAATGCCGGTAACGTGATCGGTGCGGCTCTTTGTTACAGCGGAAATTACAAACTCCGCATTGACACTCACGACGACGGGTATCACCATTTCTTTGCCGGTATCAATGAGGAAAACTCTGCCTATACATTAAAGAAAGACGAACTTTTCCGTACCCCCGAACTGGCTCTTACATACAGCAGTGAAGGTTTGAGCGGCGGTAGCCGTAATTTCCATCGTTGGGCACGCCTGCATAAGCTGGCCCACGGCACCACACCCCGTAAGATTCTGTTGAACAGTTGGGAGGGAGTCTATTTTGATATCAATCAAGAAGGTATGGATCAGATGATGGCAGACATTGCTTCCA
Organism: Prevotella heparinolytica; assembly: GCF_002998535.1. NCBI lineage: Bacteria > Pseudomonadati > Bacteroidota > Bacteroidia > Bacteroidales > Prevotellaceae > Prevotella > Prevotella heparinolytica. The sequence continues at coordinate 3,333,110 of NZ_CP027234.1, forward strand.
TGGGTGGCGAACTTTTCGTTATGGACGACGGATGGTTTGGCGACAAATATCCCCGTAAGAACGACAGCTCTTCATTGGGCGATTGGACAGTGGATAAGAGCAAACTTCCTAAAGGCATCGACGGGCTGTTGGCGGATGCCAAGAAGCACGGCATCAAGTTTGGCATCTGGATTGAGCCTGAAATGGCGAATACCGTCAGCGAACTCTATGAGCAGCACCCCGAATGGGTCATCAAGGCTCCCGAACGGGACCTTGTATTGGGGCGAGGCGGCACGCAAGTAGTCCTCGACCTTGCCAACCCTGCCGTGCAGGACTACATCTTTAAGGTTGTGGACGATCTGATGACGGCTTATCCTGCCATAGACTACATCAAGTGGGATGCCAACATGTCCATCATGAATCATGGTTCTCAATATTTGACGAAAGACAATCAGAGTCATCTGTACATAGAATATCATCGTGGCTTCGAGAAAGTTTGCCAACGCATCCGCAGCAAATATCCCGACCTCACCATTCAGGCTTGTGCCAGTGGCGGCGGCCGTGCCAATTATGGTGTTCTGCCCTATTTCGACGAGTTCTGGGTAAGCGATAATACCGATGCCCTGCAACGTGTCTATATGCAATGGGGTACTTCTTATTTCTTCCCCGCCATCGCCATGGCTTCGCACATAAGTGCCGCTCCCAATCACCAGACGTTCCGCACCATCCCTCTGAAATATCGCATCGATGTGGCAATGAGTGGTCGTTTGGGCATGGAGATTCAACCCAAAAACATGACGGAAGGCGAGAAAGCGCTTTGCAAGAATGCCATTGCCGAGTATAAAACCATCCGTCCCGTTGTGCAGATGGGGGATATTTATCGCCTGATATCACCTTATGACAATAAGGGTGTGGCCTCGCTGATGTATGTTGCGCCCCAAAAAGATAAGGCGGTCTTCTATTGGTGGAAAACCGAGCATTTCTGCAATCAGCACCTGCCACGTGTGAAGATGGCCGGCCTTTGCCCCGACAAGTACTACAAGGTGCACGAGCTGAATCGCATAGACAATGTGCCTTTGAACTTTGAAGGAAAAGTTTTCAGTGGTGCTTATCTTATGACAAATGGATTGGAAATTCCTTATAGCCACAGGGTGGATTATCACAAACAGAACGATTATTCAAGCCGTATGCTCTATTTGGAAGAGATGAAGTAATAAAAAATGGTTGGAGGTTGTATCAAAATGCCTCCAACCATTTTCTTTTGTTATCATCTCTTTTTTCGGAAATACTTCTGCAATTTCATTCTTTATTATACGGTATGCAAAATTCAATCGCTCAAATTCTCGATTTAGCTGCTTGGCAAAAGAGTTGAAAACAGTGAGGAACTCATTCTTATTTTATGAATAAGTATATGGATAATCTTATGGAGAACTCAACTAAGATATAATCAAATGTTTGAATAAAAGGTATTTACATACTTTTAGGGGCGGTATCTTGGTTTAACTCTCGGTTTAACTGAATTATGTAAACCGACGCAATTTAGGCATAAAAAAAGAGAGTTGCATTAATGTAACTCTCTGATTCTCTGGTGATCCGCCTGGGGCTCGAACCCAGGACCCCAACATTAAAAGTGTTGTGCTCTACCTGCTGAGCTAGCGAATCAAACCTTGATTGCTGTTAAGCGGGTGCAAAGATAGATACTTTTTCGGAAGGAACAAAGGAATTTCGTTTTTTTTCATATCTTTGCCCACTGATCATTAATCACTAATTATTTTTTTAGAATACATGGCAACAGTAGACGATAAGAAAATCATCTTTTCTATGGTGGGACTGAACAAGACCATCCAGCAGAATAACAAGCAGGTGTTGAAGAACATATACCTCTCATTCTTCTACGGAGCAAAAATAGGTATTATCGGTTTGAACGGTTCGGGTAAGTCAACCTTGCTGAAGATTATCGCCGGTCTGGATAAATCTTATCAAGGCGAAGTGGTGTTCTCACCGGGATATTCCGTGGGATATCTTGCGCAGGAACCGTATCTTGACCCTGCAAAAACAGTGAAAGAAGTTGTAATGGAAGGTGTGCAACCCATTGTGGATGCGCTGACGGAATATGAAGAAATCAATCAGAAGTTCGGTTTGCCGGAGTATTACGAGGATCAGGACAAGATGGATAAACTCTTCGCCCGTCAGGCCGAGTTGCAGGATATTATAGATGCTACCGATGCATGGAACCTCGACAGCAAACTGGAACGTGCGATGGATGCTTTGCGTTGTCCGCCCGAAGACCAGTCGGTGGAACACCTCTCAGGAGGTGAACGTCGCCGTGTGGCCCTCTGCCGCTTGTTGTTGCAGAAACCTGATGTGCTTCTGCTCGACGAACCCACCAACCACCTCGATGCGGAATCCATCGACTGGTTGGAACAGCATTTGCAGCAATACGAAGGTACGGTAATTGCCGTGACTCACGACCGTTACTTCCTTGATCATGTGGCCGGATGGATTCTTGAGCTGGATCGTGGCGAAGGCATTCCTTGGAAGGGAAACTATTCCGGTTGGTTGGAGCAGAAGACCAAGCGTATGGAGATGGAGGAAAAGACGGCAAGCAAGCGTCGCAAAACGTTGGAGCGCGAGCTGGAGTGGGTACGTATGGCTCCTAAAGCCCGTCAGGCTAAGGGAAAGGCTCGCTTGAACTCTTATGACAAGCTGCTGAATGAGGATGTGAAGGAAAAAGAAGAAAAACTTGAAATATTCATACCGAACGGTCCTCGTTTGGGCAACAAGGTGATTGAAGCCAAGCATGTGGCAAAAGCGTTCGGAGAGAAGCTGCTGTTTGACGACCTTAACTTTATGCTTCCCCCCAATGGCATTGTGGGCATTATTGGTCCTAATGGGGCCGGTAAGACAACGCTCTTCCGTCTTATCATGGGCTTGGAGAAAGCGGATAAAGGCGAGTTTGAGGTAGGAGAGACCGTTAAGGTGGCTTATGTGGATCAGCAACACAAGGATATCGACCCCAACAAGAGCGTGTATCAGGTGATTTCCGGAGGCAACGATTTGATTCGCATGGGCGGACGCGACATCAACGCACGTGCCTACTTGTCGCGTTTCAACTTCTCAGGAGCCGATCAGGAGAAACTCTGCGGAGTGCTTTCGGGCGGTGAGCGTAATCGCTTGCATTTGGCTCTTTGCTTGAAAGAAGAAGGCAATGTGCTGCTTCTCGACGAGCCCACCAATGACATTGACGTGAATACGCTTCGTGCCCTCGAAGAAGGTTTGGAGGACTTTGCAGGTTGTGCCGTAGTCATCAGCCACGACCGTTGGTTCCTCGACCGTATCTGTACACACATCCTTGCTTTTGAGGGAGACTCCAACGTATTCTTCTTTGAAGGTTCTTATTCCGAATATGAGGAAAATAAACAGAAACGATTAGGTAAGGAAGAACCTACACGCGTGCGTTACAGAAAATTGGTTGCAGATTGATTCCTGTTTCGATTTGAAAGCTTATTGCTCTATTAGAGAAAAGATAGAAAGCTCTGCCTTGAAAGGCGGAGCTTTTTTATATAATGCTGTTCTTCAATCTGTTTAAAGAAAGATTCAAAGAAACTTTCTTTATGTAAAAAAAGGTAGCATAAACGTAATATATATCTGACTTTAATTTTTTATATTTGCGACTTGAAACAGAATTTAATATTTAATTAACACTATCTATTAACAAAACAAAGAATTATGAGAAGACATCTAATTCATTTCCTGTTGGTGGCCGTATTGTCGGCATTCAGTGCCGTAGCATCTGCCCAGACCACAGTGAAAGGTCAACTTGTTGATGCAGAAACGGGTGAACCGTTGGTAGGAGCTGCCGTAATGGTAGTAGGTACTGCTCAGGGAACAGTGACTGACATTGACGGTTATTTCAAACAAGATGTGGCCCCAAATGGCACATTATTATTCAAGTACGTAGGCTATAAAGACCTCCAGAAGAAAATTGCCCAAAAAGGAGGTACGGTGGATTTGGGAGCGGTTCAGATGTATGCGGATGCAGTAGCATTGAACGACGTGATAATCACCTCTCAGGCTATTGCCCGTAAAACTCCGGTAGCTATGTCGACCATTGCTCCTTCTTATATTGAAGAGCGTATCGGTACGGCAGACTTTCCGCAAATATTGAAGTCTTCTCCCGGTGTGTACGTTAGTCGTGGCGGTGGTGGTTTTGGAGACTCCAAAGTGAACATTCGCGGTTTTAAGTCGGAGAACGTGGCTGTATTGGTAAACGGTGCCCCCATGAACGACATGGAGTGGGGAGGCGTTTATTGGAGCAACTGGGCCGGTTTGACCGACGTATCAAGCAACGTGCAGTATCAGCGCGGTTTAGGTGCATCCAAAGTATCTGCTCCTTCGGTAGGTGGTTCTATCAATATCGTGACCAAAGCCACAGATGCCAAGAAAGGTGGATTTGCCAGCTATGCCGTAGGTAATGATGGATATAATAAGGTGTTGTTCAGTGTTTCTTCCGGTTTAACGAAAGATGGTTGGGCATTTACCCTTTTGGGTGGTAAGTCTTGGGGAGACGGTTATGTGCAAGGTACCGAATTTGAAGGCTACACTTATTTTGCCAGCCTTGCCAAACGTTTAGGAGACAATCATCAGGTGTCTTTGACTGCTTTTGGTGCTCCGCAATGGCACAACCAACGTAGTAACTATGACGGATTGACCATCGAAGGATGGCAACAAGTACAGAAGTACATGCAGCCGGGCGAACAATATCGTTACAACCCCACTTATGGTTTCGGTAAGAATGGCGAACGCAAGACTTCTGCCCGCAACAAATATCATAAGCCTCAGATACAGTTCAATCACTCTTGGCAGATTGACAGTAAATCTTCTTTGAACAGTATGCTCTATATATCCATCGGTGATGGATATGGCTATAGCGGTCAAGGCACCAGCGCTTATTCCAGTGCATGGTATGGCAGTTCGGACGGTGTCCTGAGTACCACATTCCGCAATGCGGACGGGACATTTGCTTATGATAAGATTCAGGAAATGAACGAACAAAGCACAAGCGGTTCGCAGATGGTGATGTCCACATCGAAAAACCTGCATAAATGGTATGGTTTGCTTTCTACTTATACGAAAGAACTGAACGACCAGATCAACTTCTATATCGGCATTGACGCCCGTTACTACATCGGTACACATACCAATGAAATCATCGATCTTTATAACGGCTCTTATTACATCGACCGTTATCGTAAGAATGTGAAGGCTGCAAATTTTGCCGGAGCGGGCACTGATGCCTTTAACTATAAAAAACTTACTGTAGGCGATGTTGTATATCGCGATTACGATGGACACGTATTGCAGGGCGGTGTGTTCGGTCAGGCTGAATATGACAACGACAAGCTGACAGCTTTTGTTTCCGGTTCTATCAGCGAAGTAAGCCAATGGCGTTACGACCGTTTCTATTATGATGAGGCTCATGCTAAATCGGATAAAGTAAATAAGTTGGGCTTTACGATCAAGGGCGGTGCCAACTATAACTTGGACGAACACAACAATGTATTTGCCAATGTAGGCTACATCAGCCGTGCTCCTTACTTCTCCGGCGGTGCATTCCTTTCTTCTACGGTGAGCAATGCCGTGAACAAGGATGCCGTGAACGAAAAAGTGTTGAGCTTTGAAGTGGGCTACGGATACCGTTCTCGCATATTTACAGCCAACTTGAATGCTTACCATACTATATGGAAAGATAAGACAATGGCTCGTTCTTTCGATTATACAGATGCTGATGGCAATCTGGACCGTGCCATGGTGAATATGCAAGGTGTGAACTCTACTCACCAAGGTGTTGAGTTGGAGATGAATTATAAACCCGCAACATGGGTGAACTTTACCGGTATGTTGTCTGTCGGCGATTGGCGTTGGACAAATAATCCGGTGGGTTATTTCTACAACTCAGGCGGACAGCCTATGACCAAAAACTTTAAAGTGGCTTCTGGTATCGGCGCCGAAGATCATGCAACGATGCTGGTCGGTCAGAAAAACGTAATGGAAGGTGGATCTGCACAGACCACGGCAGCCATTGGCGTCAATCTATTTCCGATGAAAGGCCTGCGCTTGAGTCTTGATTGGAATTTCTATGGTCGCAACTATGCCGACTATGCCGTACAGAGTAACGACATTTCCCTTGGAGGAGAGAAAATCTATGAGACTCCTTGGCGTATTCCTTCTTACTCTACTGTTGATTTCAGCGGAAGCTATGCTTTTGAAATTGCCGGATTGAAAACTACTCTTTCAGGTAACATCGAGAACCTGTTCAACCAAGAGTATATCAACTCTGCATTCGATGGCGGTGACCATACATGGAAAACTGCTTACCGTGTGTTCTACGGTTTCGGACGTAATATGTCTTTAAAGCTTAAAGTAAATTTCTAAAAGAGGGAGATATGACAATTATGAAGAAATATATTTGGGCGTCTATGTTTGCGGCGATAGCCATGCTGACCGGATGCGATTATAATGAAGACAACTTTGAAGGTTATAATGATATCAAGATAACCGATGTTGCCCAATATGAAGGAGAATTTACCGGCAACTATCCCGGTGAAGGCTATTTTACCGACAAAGCTTCTTTGCAGAACGCTTTGAATGCCATGTTGAAAGCTAAGTTCCCTTATTGTGATAAAGGTTCTTCAGCCAAGGTCAGCGTGAACTACGGTGATATCACCAAGGATTTTGAAGAGGTGAAAACGGATGTAGAATATACATTGACTACCGAAGATTATGATGCCATGGGCACTGAAAAGGGGCAGCCGGGCAAGTATGATAACTTCGATTCCAGCATGGATATAGATACTTATCTCAAAGCTTTCTGTGAGACTAAGTTCGCCGATTTGGCGGTGGGCAAGATTGTTGGCATTTCTTATAAATATTATGCTGGATCTGTTTCCATTTTGGTAAAGGTATATCAGAAGACTGCTGCCGGTTGGAATGTATACAGCAGCTTCACTCCTGACAAGAAATATACCTTGTCTGATGATGATTATGTTTCCATGGGTACCGAAAAAGGAGAGCCGGGCAAATACAAGAACTTTGATGCCAATATGGATATCAATTTCTATCTGCCCATCTTCTTGAGAAAGGCTTTCCCTTATACAAAGTCGGGGGCTACTTGTGAGATTTCTTATAAGTTTTATGCTGATAAGAAAACAACAGTAAAGACGGCTCTGTATAAATTTGATGGCAATGTATGGACTGCTTACGACCCGTTTGCAGAAGTGCTGACCGTATCAACGAAGATTGCCGAATTGACCTATGACGGTGCAACTTGGAACATTGTCAGATTATTGGGAGGTACAAAGGTTATTACTATGGCCGAAGCTGATTATCAAGCTTTAGTTGCTTGGGTAACTGCTAATAAGCCTGCTTTCTTGAGTACTCAGAATGCAGCGCAGGAGGAATATTATTTTGGTTCTTCAAGCAAATACAATAACATCAACAATAAATATAATACGTGGAAAAACTATTATAATGTTGACGGTTATCTGACAGGTAAGTCAGACGAAGAGGTGCAGGCAATCATGGACGACCGTATGGCCGAGGGCATTGCAAACATATTACTTCCTTCTTGGGTGGATACTCCGGATTCGGGAATCAGCTACATTGCTGTATATAAGGTATATGGCGGACGTGGCGACGGTCTTTATGGCATGTCGTTCATGTACAACGAAGAAACGAAGAAGTTTGAAAAGACAGCCGGGCCTGTGAAGCGCTAAAAAAACGGACTTATTAATCAGCGAAAGGGAGTAGCATTTTACGCTGCTCCCTTTTTTTCTAAAAAGATAAAATGAATATGAAGAAGATGTTTAAGATATTGTTTTGGCTGGTTTCTGCTTTGCTTGTAGGATGTGGTTCGTCGGACGAACCGGATATTCCACTTCCAAAGGAAAAAGTCATTGAAAGTACGGAGGTTGGCTCTGCGAAATTGGTCATGCTGGGATATTTGGATAATGTTACCGCCGGGGGCATGTTGCAACCCGAAGGTTTCGCCACGCCGGTATATATCAAGGACCGGAAGTTGTGCGGCACCGATTATACCTTTGCCGTTTGCAGCAAGGTGGAGCGTTTGGACGCGATGCCGGATTTCTCTACGGTTTCAGACTGGAGAGAGACATTGGAACTTACGGAAGGAGTAACGGCATGGGTGCGCTATGTCACGGCTTCCTATTACGGTTATGTCAAGCTTCGCGTGGCGTATATTGACGGGAACAAGGTTGGAGTGGAGTATAAGGTAGCCTCCATGCAAAAACGTCCGGATATAAACTCTATTGAGCTTACGGAATCAGGTGCCAAGGCTTTTGTGCTGAAAGGCTATGCTGGCGGTGGTGCAACTGCTGAGGGATTATTGCCCGAAGGGCTTGCATCAAGAATCCTTATCGGAAATAAAGAGCTTAAAGGGGTGAATTATAGTTTTGCAAAGTACGACGGAGTGTCTAAACTCTCGAATCTCCCGGCTGTTTCTGCGGTGACGGAGTGGAGAACCACTGCACCGATTACAGGGAATTCCGCCTATTGGGTACGTTACACCACGCCACAGGAGCATGTCTTTCTCAAGCTTCGTGTTGCCTATATTGACGGTGATGATGTAGGGGTGGAATATCTACTCTCTTCGCACGAGACGATTGTGAATGAGAATGCAAATGTGGCAACGGAAGGCAGAGCCTATGTGACCGATTATTCCATTCCGCACCTCAATTCCGCTAATTACTATGTGGAGCATACCGTGTCGGTCAATAATCAGACCGTCTTCAATTATGCGTTGGAGTGGAACGATGCCATGAAGCATTCGGCATGGGTCGCTTTTGTTTTCGATAAGACTACGAAACAGGATAACGTGAGCCGTACTGATGCTTGGGATGTGGATCCGCAACTCCCCAAAGAGATGCAAGTGGATAATGAATCTCATAAGAGTGACGGGTTTGATAAAGGACATCTCTGCGCGTCCGAGGATAGGGTATATTCTAAAGAAGCTAATGAGCAGACATTCTATTATAGTAACATGAGTCCGCAGTTCAATTCTTTCAATGGCGGATTCTGGGCGGCATTCGAGAATCGTGTCAGAAAGTGGGGAAGAACATCCTTTGATAAACTGTATGTGACCAAAGGTGGAGCTCTGAACCAACTGCTTGTGAACTATACCGGTGAGAAAAAAGGACAGGACGGCATTATTCCGAAAACCGATGAAAAGGGTCGTACCATACACGGATTGGCTTGCCCAAAATTCTACTATATGGCCGTATTGGGCGAGAAAAACGGTTCGTTTTATGCCATTGGTTTCTGGATAGAGCATCGGGATGATTATGGCTACAAATATGGTGACAATGTTTCAGCCGATGTACTGAAGCAGTATGTGGTCAGCATTGACGTGCTGGAACAGAAAACCGATCTTGACTTCTTCTGTAATCTGCCGGATGACATCGAGAAGAAGGTGGAGGAAGCATATAGCCTGACCGATTGGGCTTGGTAGAATAGCTGAGACAATGCGGAGACATTGTTGTCAGACTTTAGGTTTAGACGTTAGATTTTAAAAGAAAGAGCCGGGCATGAACTTTGAGGAGTTCTCATGCCCGGCTTTTTATTAGTACTCCACTTCCATAATCACCGGATTGTGGTCGCTGCACAATTCCAGGTTGAGCGAGTAGTAGTCGATACCTTTCAGTGTAGGGGAGTGGAAAATATAGTCGATGCGCAGCAGGCCTTTGCCATAGCGGTAGGTGTGCATGTAACCGTATCCGGCACTGCGGAAACCGTCTTCCAGAAAACCGGTCAGGTAATGGTAGGTGTACGACGACGGAAGTGAGTTGAAGTCACCGCATACCAATATGGGGTAGGGGCTTTCTTTGGCATGCTGGCCGATGATTTGCGTCTGTTCCGCACGTTTCACGAAGTTGCCGTGCAGGGTCAGTGCGGCATCTTTTGCCGCATGCATCTCGCGGCGTGTGTCGGCCACTCCTATCTCCTGTTGCCATTTGTGTCGTTTCTGGTTCACATTGGTAGTTTGCAGGTGATTGTTTATCAGACGGATGGTGTCTTCACCCGCCACGATGTCGCACATCATGCTGCCGTTAGAACTTTCCCGATAGGTGATGAGCTGCCGGTCAATGAGCGGGTAGCGGCTGAATATGGCCATGGGGAGTACGTTTTGGGTAGAGTCGTTGTTTGCCATAAGAATGTGCGGCCAGTGCGACAGCGTTTTGCAGATGCTGTCCATCGGGAAGTATTCGTTGTCGCCAAACTCCTGAAAGCAAAGCACGTCTACTCCTTCTTGATCCATGATGCGTGCTATCTCTTTACAAGAGTAGCCTGTCACCTCGTAGCCGAAGCCATGTACGTTGTAGGTGGCAATCTTCAGATACTTGCCGTCCGGCGTTTTCTCCTTGTCGGCATTGAACTGGATGACCGAGGTGAAATAAGGCCAGTTGAATCCGATGGCTATCAGTGGAACCAAAGCCCAGAATCGGTGCGCCATTGCCCAGCATATCGCCACTATCAGGTTGATGATCAGCAGCACCGGTAAGGCCAGTCCCAGCAAGGGCATGATGACGGATTCCGTGGGATTTACGCTCCCCGATTTCCCGGCGGCTATGGTGAGGGCAGCCAGCACTAAAGTGGCAGCTACCAAACAAAAATAAAAAAGTCCTTTAACGGCAGATTTTCCCATGTTGCGTATTTGTAGAGAGCTTGTTCGATATTTGTTTTACTTCACCACGTTCACCGGTTTTCCTTCTTGATAGGCCTTGATATTCTCCAGCATGATTTGCATGAGGCGCTCGCGTGCGGCGGTACTGGCCCATGCTATGTGCGGAGTGATGTAGCAGTTCTTGGCAGTAAGCAGCAGGTTGTCGGCACGGGGCGGTTCTTCGGATAGTACGTCCACACCGGCGGCATAGATGATTCCGCTGTTCAGGGCATTGGCCAGGTCTTGCTCATGGACGAGCGGACCGCGTCCGGTGTTGATGAGGATGGCGGTAGGTTTCATCATGCGGAGCCGTTCGGCATTGACCATCTCGCGGGTGGAGTCATTGAGGGGGCAATGGAGACTGATGATGTCGCATTCGCGGAAAAGTTCATCCAGCTCCATTTTACGGATTTCGGGAGGGAGTTGGAAGTTTGTCTTGGAAGTGTAGGCACATACCTTCATGCCGAACCCGATGGCGATGCGGGCAGTGGTGTAGCCGGTATGTCCCAGCCCTACGATGCCCAGCTTTTTTCCACGCAGCTCAATGAGCGGTGTGTCCCAGAAACAGAAGTCCTTACTCTGCGTCCAGCGGCCTTTGCGCACCTCTTCGGAGTGATATTGCACCTGTTGGGTAATGTTCAGGATGTGGGCGAACACCATCTGCGCCACCGAGTCGGTGCTATAAGCAGGGATGTTGGTGACAACGATGCCGCGCTCTTTGGCAGCGATGGTATCCACAATGTTATATCCGGTGGCAAGTACGCCGATGTATTTCAGTTCGGGCAACCGGGGCATGTGCTCGGCTGTGATCACGGTCTTGTTCGTGAGCAGAATTTCCGCATCGGCAGCTCGTTCCACTACTTCAACGGGAGCGGTGCGATCGTAAATCGTACAATCACCCAAAGCGTGCAATTCGTCCCAACAAAGATCTCCGGGATTGGCGGCATAGCCGTCCAGTACTACTATCTTCATATTGATTCTTTCTTTTTGTTTTTGTGCAAATTTAAAGAAAAGATTTAGAAATTTGTTTGATTTTCTTTTTAAAGAAAACTAAGTTTGCAAACATACTTCAGCGCTTGTTTGTATTTTCTTCCCGAAGAGCTTTCTCCATCCGGGCAGGCTTCTTCTTAAAACCTTTCTTTTCCCCACAGCTGCTGCATCCGTTCTTTGTGTTTCTGTTCGGCGGCATTGAGTTGTGGTTCCCAGATGCGTCGGTCTTTCAGTTCGTCCGGCAGGAATTGTTGTTTGATGAAGTTTCCGGGGTAGTCGTGGGCATATTTGTAGTTGTCGCCATAGCCCAATTGCTTCATCAGTTTGGTGGGGGCGTTGCGCAGATGCAGGGGCACGGGCAGGTTGCCGGTCTCGCACACCAATTGCAGCGCATTGTCTATCGCCATATAAGCCGAATTGCTCTTCGGGCTGGTGGCAAGGTATATCGTGGCCTCTGCCAGCGGGATGCGTCCTTCGGGCCAGCCCAGTTTCATCACCGCATCGAAACAAGCATTGGCAAGCAGCAACGCATTGGGATTTGCCAAACCGATGTCTTCGGAGGCGGAGATGACAAGGCGGCGGGCTATGAAAGCCGGGTCTTCACCGCCTTCGACCATACGTGCCAGCCAGTAGATGGCACCGTCGGGATCGCTGCCACGGATGGATTTGATGAAAGCGGAGATGATGTCGTAGTGCATTTCTCCATCCTTGTCGTAGGCCAGGGGATTCTGTTGCAGACGTTCGGTCACTAACCTGTCGGTGATGACAACAGGGTCTTCGGTTTCGGAATCTACCACCAGTTCGAGAATATTCAGCAGTTTGCGGGCGTCTCCTCCACTGAAGCGGAACATGGCGGTGGTCTCTTTCAGCTCTATTTTCCGCTCCTTCAGTATGGAATCGGTGGTAATGGCTCGTTGCAATAGCTCGGTCAGGTCGTCTTTTTCAAGCGATTTCAGTACGTAGAGCTGGCAACGCGACAACAACGGGCGGATTACTTCGAACGAAGGATTCTCCGTGGTGGCTCCTATCAGCGTCACCGTTCCTTGTTCCACCGCTCCCAAGAGTGAATCTTGTTGCGACTTGCTGAAACGGTGTATTTCGTCGATGAAGAGAATGGGGCTTGCCTGTGAGAAAAAGCGGTTGTTCTTGGCACGATCTATCACTTCGCGCACATCTTTCACGCCACTGGTCACGGCACTGAGCGTATAGAAAGGCGTCTCCAGTTGGTTGGCGATGATTTGCGCAAGCGTGGTCTTTCCCACTCCCGGAGGTCCCCACAGGATGAACGAAGAGATACGGCCTGCATCAATCATCTTGCGCAGCACGGCACCCGGCCCCACCAAGTGTTTCTGGCCGATGTATTCATCCAATGATTTAGGGCGTAGCCTCTCCGCTAAAGGTTGCATGGTCGTTTAAAATATCATCATGATCATAAAACGTATTCCGTCTTTCTTCACGCCGGGAAGGTCTGTGTACGTCAGTCGGCGTACATATTCGATGTGCAGCAGCTTGAAGATGTTGTACACCCCCACGCTGGCTTCTATGTAAGGCGTCTTACCCATGACATAGCTGGTAGGTATGCCGTTGCGCGTGGGGAAGAGGAACAAGTCGGCATTATCGCTCTTGTACGGATTGTTCTTATCCGTCAATGTTCCCCACAGACCGCGTACACGGAATGTTTCGCGCCACTTCAGTTTCTTGATGAGCGGAAGACGGTTGAAGAGCTTTCCGTTCATGTCGTAGGTCAGGGCGAGCGAAGCGTAGCGGTCGTTCAGGAACTCCATGTTGTTGATAAGGTTGAACGATTCGTTGTGCTGCGTGATGTACGAAAGGTTGGCCATCGGCAGATTCAGCAAGAGGAAGGGAACGGTGTTCCACTGTGCACCGGCACGGGCGGTGATGTCTATCTTACCCCATGCACCGAGCCAGAAACGTTTGCGGACACTCGCCTCTGTCATATTGAAGTTATACTCGCCTCCAAGCACGCCTTTGAAGCCGGCCGTGTGCGAGATGCTGAATATCGGAGCATCCAATGATATGGGAACGCGGCGCTGTTTGGTGTTGACGAATGTTTCTCCCGGAGCATAGCGCAGCGTTACGCCGAGTTCGGCTGTGGTGATGTCGCGCACGAGCGTATTGTTGTCACCCCTTACGCCGGGCATCCTTCCATCGTTCTTCCAATATTGCAGGATACCGGCAGGCTGGTCGTTGCGATGGCGTGCCATGGCATGGACGGAGAATCCGGTGTTGGTCTCCAGTTCGTAGTGCAGGGTGGCGTCGCGCATGTACGACATCTGGTCCACCGTAGTCCACTTCCAGCCCACGAATACGTTGTCTTTGTCGGTGGCAAGATACTTGTCCATCGGCGACATCACATCGTAGGTATATTTAAAGGCAATGTGATGTTTCGGGAACTCCCACAACACATGTTCGCGCTTGTTGAAAGAGTAGGCCGCCTCGCCGGAATAGAACCATTTCTTGTCCTTGGTACCATAGGCTCCGTATCCGCTGAAGAGCCAGTGGGGGTGGAGCTTTCCGGTGCTCATGCCGCTCAGACGGAAACGCGTGCCGTTCACATAGTTGCTTGTGATCATGGTGTTGATGGGGCCGAGGTCGAACTTGCTGGGATGATTCTTGGTACCCGTCTCCACGAAGTTCTCTATCAGGGCTTTGGCTCCGAATATCACGTATTTGAAGCCCGGTATCTGTTCGATGCGGTTCATGAATACGTCCATGGTACTCTCTTTCTTGGTGAGTGGCACTTGGCGTACTTTTGCCCAATATTCATCACTTTTGGCAAGCATGTTCGCTTCCTTGATGACGCTTCCTTTCAAGCGGAAGAGGCGAGGTTCTATCTCTTGGAATGAGTAGTCGGAGTATTTGGTGGTACGCTGTACTTCCAGGCCTTGGATGCCTTTCACGAATTTGAGTTCCACGGTCATGTCGTCGTCGGTCAACACCCAGTTATTGTCCGGCAGTTGCTCAAATTCCTGAACGATGTCGAGGTTCTCCACAAAGTTCACCCCCGTCTTCTTGGGCAGGTTCATGGTGCATTTCTTCACGGCATAGGTAGAGTCCTTCACCACGTACAGGTGTCCTGTAAAGCCAAAATCCTGCGGGTTTTGCGGAACAAAAGTAAGGTGCACGCACTCTTGCTTGTCCACCATAAGCGTGTCCATCAGGTAGTATTTGTAGAAGCTGATGGCTCCTTTGCCGATGGGGCTGACGAAGCGTCTCCGCATCAGACGGATGTCGTCATCATAGATGTTGATGTCGCAAAACACTTCCGACAGGATGGTTCCCAGCATGTCTCCGGTACTGAAGAATTCTTCGATGCCGGTGGAGTTCATACCCTCGATGATGGTCTTTTCGCTCTTGGGGTCTTTGCGGTAAATGGTCTTGCCGGCTGTTTCCTTTACGGAGATGGGGAGGATCATCTTGTTGGTCTTAGGCGACAACTCCACCTGATCCTTGAAGAAGGAGAACTTCTTGTAGATGCCCTTCTCCATTTTCTCCGGTGTGATGTCGTTGACAGACATCTTCATCTTTTCGTATTTCCGGTATTGGTAGTAGTCGTTCTCCTCCAGTTTCAGGGCTTTTTTGTTCTCGATGACCTTTTTCATGAACTCCACGGCCGGATTATTCTTGCGCGAGTATTTCTCTTTCTTGGGTTTTACCACTACCTCGGAGAGCATGATGTCGTCTGCCAGCATCTTCACGTTCAGTACCTTGGTTCCGGGTTCAAACTTCACTTTCTTGGTGATGTATCCCACGGCAGAGAAGGTCAGTTCATTCCAGCCTTTGCGGGTTTCCACCTGATATTCACCATTGCCGTTGGAGATGCCTCCCACGCCTTTTCCCTCGTATTGTACGGTGATATACATCAATGGTTCGTTGGTGAGGGAGTCTGTAACTACGCCTTTTATCTGTGCCGATGCAGGTACGCATGCGAACAGGGACAGCAGAAAAAGGGCGGAAATAATATATATATGTTTCATACTTGTTACACAATAATCAGGCTGCAAAGTTAGCAAATAACTGCCAATCAAGAAGCAAAAAGAAGTTATTAGTGATTAATGAAATGATTATCTTGACATTACGGCTTCTTAACTTTACATAATTTTTCTCTGTCGGGGCTTGGCGGATGATACCTGCGTGGCATCCGCGCGATGCTTCTACATACAATTGACGCTAATGGCACAGATCTTCTGCATCTGTGCCATTAGCGTCAGTTCCTGTTCTTTCCGGATATTTTTAAACCGACTCCTTGTTCAGCAAAGTCTGTACGATACGTTCCGCAGTCCGTCCGTCCCATCGATCGGGCAGGGTGGTGTGCTTCCAGCCTTCGTGAAGCAGTTTGTGGAGCGAGGCGGAAAGAGCGAAGGAGTTTTCGCCTACCAGCTCGTTCGTTCCGATGCGCCAGGTCTCCGGATGTTCGGCATAGGTGTTTAGGGTGATGCAGGGCACGTCGAGGAAAGTGGCTTCTTCGGCGATGTTGCCCGAATCGGTGACGATACCTTTGGCTTGGTTGATGAGGAAACCGAAGTGCAGATAGCTCTGCGGCGGCAGTATGTGCAGGTTGGGGGCATTCAGTTCCAATGATTTCACGGCATTTTGCACGTATGGATGCAGCGGGGCCACGATGGGCATGCCGTCTGCTTTTTCAAGCAGTGTCTGCAGCAAAGATTGCAGCACGGCTTTCTTGGCCAGCAGGTCGTGCCGGTTCAGGGTGAGCAACAGGTACTCTCCTTTTTTCAAGCCGAGGGTAGAGAACCATACTGGCTGTATCAGGCGATGGCGGTTGAAGCGGATGGTATCGATCAAGATGTTTCCCACGTAATGGATATAATCAGGTATCATTCCCTCCTGGTTAAGGTTGCGGTTCGCCACCATGCCGGCAGTGAAGAGATAATCGGAGATGGCATCTACGATGGTGCGATTCACTTCACGGGGCATGTTCATGTCGAAAGAACGTGTTCCGGCTATGACGTGCGCCACTTTCAGCCCGCGTTTTTTGGCTACGATGGAGCAGCTCATGGTGGCGGTCATGTCGTCTACCACCAGTACTACCTGGGCGGGATGAGCGTTCAGCTCTTTTTCGAAAGCCAACATGATGGAGGCTGCCACTTGGGAGTGGTCGCGTCCCGAAACACCGAGGTAGGCGTCCGGCTGCTTCATGGCAAGGTCGGAAAAGAGCGAGGCATCCAAGCTGGTGTCATCTTGCGGTCCGGTGTACACTATGCGGTAAGAGATGTTTTTCCCGGCTTCTTTGGCCGCATCGATGGCACGGCATATAGGAGCTATTTTCATGAAGTTGGGACGTGCTCCCGATACAATCGTTATCTTCATTGTCATAATGGTGAAAAAAATGATGGAACAAAAATACGTTTTCTTAGGGAATTTATTTGTTACTTTGCCCATAATTTTGAATACTTCTTGAAAATAGTGGAATTTTAAATACTCATTCTAAATCTCAAATACAGTATGACAATGCCTACATTTGTTCAGGTTCTCGATTTTGTCGGTACGTTCGCGTTTGCCATCAGCGGCATACGTCTGGCTTCGGCCAAGCGGTTCGATTGGTTTGGTGCTTATGTGGTAGGTTTTGTGACGGCCATTGGCGGCGGTACGATACGCGACCTGCTGCTCGATGTCACTCCGGGCTGGATGACAGATCCCATTTATTTGATTTGTACCGGTCTGGCTTTGTTGTGGGTCATTCTTTTCGGGAAATACCTCATCCATTTGCACAATACGTTCTTCATTTTCGACAGCATCGGACTGGCTCTGTTCACCGTGGTGGGTGTAGGCAAGAGCCTTGCCGTGGGCTATCCGTTCTGGGTGGCCATCATCATGGGCAGCATCACCGGAGCGGCGGGAGGTGTGATACGCGATGTTTTCATCAATGAAATCCCGCTGATATTCAGAAAAGAGATTTATGCAATGGCCTGCGTGGTAGGCGGGACGTGTTATTGGCTTTGCGATTCGCTGGGGATGCAATCCTACGCTTGTCAGGTGATGGCGGGCACCACCGTATTCATTGTCCGCATATTGGCGGTGAAATTCAAGATATGTCTGCCCACCTTGTCGGGGCATGGGGGAGAAAAAGAGGAGCGATGATCATCGCTCCTCTTTCATTGTTTACCTTTTTAGTAATTAAAACAAGGCATCCTTGGTGTTGAACAACTTACGTTCGTTCAGTCTCACCACTTTGCCGTATTTTTCCAAGCGTTTCAGGTCGATGTCTTTCGGGTTGCCCATGATACCTATGGCATAAGGTTTACCCTTGATGTTCTCCTCATAGAACTTCACGATATCCTCGAATGTCAGGGCGTCGATCTTCGGCAGATTTACTGCGGCAGGATCTCCTTCATAGCCCATCTGTTGCAGTCTCTTGAGATAGCTTGCCTTATAGCGGAAGCCGGGATGCGTGCTCAAGGCCTCTTGACGCATGTAGCTTTTGATGTTGTCCATGCGTTCGGCGTTCTTCGGCATATTGTTGATAAGTTCCATGAATACATCTATGGCATCATTGGCTTTGTCGTTTTGTGTGCCGATGCTTCCTGACAAGTAGGTCGGATTCCCCTTTACCTGCGGGGTTACCACATAAGCTCCTGCCGTGTAGGCCATCGAGCGTTTTTCGCGTATTTCGTTGAGCACCAATCCGTTGAAACCTCCGGAGAAGTATTGGTAGAAGGCGTCGCGCAACACGTCGTCTTTCTTGTCATAACCTTGCATGGGCAGGAAGAAAGAGATCTGTGCCTGCTCGGTGTCGGAGTTGGGCAGGAAGTAGATGATGTTTTCCGTAACCTGTGCCAAGGCCTTGTCCTGGGGCGATTGGCTGGGGCGCTCATTGGCTACCAGCGGCAGGTTCTTGCTCAAGATCTCGTATACATTGTCGAAGGGCAGGGAGCCGCAATAGAAAATCTCGGCCTCGTAGTTGGCGGCACGGTTGATGTCTCCCGTCAGCTCGGCTATTTGCAATTCGTAGATTTCCTTGTCGGTCAGCTCGGTGATGTAGTCCGACTTGTCTTGGTAGCGGACATATTGGCTCAGTGCCTGATTCAGCAGGGAAACGTTCTCCTTGCGTTGCTGGCGCATACCCAGAAGGCTTCCCTTGATGCGGCTCAGCTGTTTGGCGTCCAGCTTGGGCATCAAGATCTGGCGTGCCAAGAGTTGGCAGGCCTGTGGCAAGGTCTCTTCATATCCTCTCATCGTGATGTAGAGGTAGTTGTCGTCAGCGTTCACGGAGTAGGTGGCATTGAGCTTGCTCAACTCTTCTTTCAGTTGCTGGGGTTCGTATGCTCCCATGATTCCGGCGTCGTTCATCAGGTTGGCGGCAATGCCCAGCTTGGGAAACTCGCGTTCTCCTGCGCCATATCTCAGGGTCAGACTGAAGATGTTGTTCTCCGGATTCTTCGTGTAGAACATTTGCGAACGTTCGTTCAGCTTCTTGGTCTGCACATCGCTGAAGTCGATGAACTTTTCCTCCACCTGCCCGATGGGCATGTTCTTGAACTGTGTGGCATAGAGCGACTGCTGGCCTACCGGAGGCTCGATGGCTTTGTAACCGGGCTTCTTCAGCTTGTTATCTTCTTTGGTTTTTCCTTTCTCTATGTACAGTGCCAGGTAATTGTCCGTCAGGTATTGTTTGGCCACGCGCTTGATGTCTTCGCTGGTGACGGCCATTACTTCTTCCTTGTAGTTCAGCACTTTGCTCAGGTCGGCCTCGTTGATGAAGGCTTCCATCAGTGCGTTTGCCTTGCTTTCGTTGGCCTCCATCCGCAAGTCGTAGTCGCGGCATATATTGTTCTTGATGGCCTCTACCAGCCAGTCGGGGAATTCGCCTTTGGCTATCTGCTCAATAGCCTTCAGCGCTTTCTTCTCGGCGCTCTTGTTCGATTCGAACCGGCGTTGGTTCTCGTCGTACAAGGGCATCACGCTTACGATGCAGCGTCCTTGTTCGCGCAGGGTGTTGAGAAATGCGTATCCGTTGGTCAGGTCACCGCTTATCACCAGTTTGTCCAGCGTTCCGGTGTTGTTGCTGTTCGACAGTAATTCCATGGCGATGTCCAGCGCCTTCTCGTCCGGATGTCCGGTGGGCACGCCCTTGTATACCAGTGCAACGCTGGGGTAATAGCCTATCTTGGCGGTGTGTTGCGTGCGTCCTTTTATTTCAAGTTCCGGATAGCTCTTTCTTTCGGGAATTCTTTTCTTGGGCAAGCGGCCGAAAGCGGCGTTGATGCGTGCGCTCACTTGCTGGGCATTGATGTTACCCACCAGCACCAGCACCATGTTCTCCGGCGTGTACCAAGTGTTGTAGAACTCTATCAGTTTGCTCAGGCGCGGGTTCTTCAGGTGCTCCGGAAGTCCCAATATGGGGCGCGAATAAGGGTGTCCTTCGAAAGCCTTGCCCATAAGGAACTGGTTCTGCACTCTGCCGGGGTTGTCTTGCGCACGGTTATACTCTTCGTATACGGTCTCCAGCTCCGACTGGAACGTGCGGAACACCGGATTGAGGAAGCGTTGCGACGAAATCTCCAGCCATTTGTTGATCTGGTAGGCCGGGAAAGAGTTATAGTAGACCGTGTAGTCGTAGCTGGTTCCTGCATTCAGGTTCTTGCCTCCCATGCTTTCCATCAGGTTGGAGAACTCGTTGGATACACTCACCTTGCCTGCCCGGATGGTCAGCTCGTTTATCTCCTTGCCGATGGCTTCTTTCTTCACCGGGTCGGCTTCTTCGGCCATTTCGTCATATTTGGCGATGATTTGCTTGTAGAGGGGTTCTTCGGCACTCCAGTCGAGCGTGCCGATTTTGTTCGTACCTTTGAACATGACGTGTTCCAGGTAGTGCGCAAGTCCGGTGTACTCTGCCGGGTCGTTCACCGAACCCGTGCGTACGCCAACGGCTCCATACACATCCGATTTCGTGTTGTCTTCCCATATATATACGGAAAGACCGTTTTTTAACTTGAAAGCCTTCAGCCCTTGTCCGAAAGAGGGCAGGGCAACTGCAAGGGCCATCAATAAAAAGAGTGATTTGAATTGATTTGGTTTCATGTAATGAAGTGTTTATAATTAAAGTGTTTTTGCCGGGAACATATTCAAGAATAAATTCCAGACGGCTTCTACATATGTAGGCAAAATTATGAAAAAATCACATTGCTTTTACGATTCTTTCGGAAAAAATGTTTCCGGGCGCGAAAAATGTGTCGTACAAGCAGTCGGACATCCGACAATATGATATATAACATATAATTCCGGGTGGATTTTTATGGGTTTCCATTAACTATATGTCAGAAGATTATTCTATATTTGTATATGTTAAGTTAACCAAAGAAAAAACATTTATTATTAACCACGATGAAAAAGGAAATCAAATTCAGTCTTGTTTACCGGGACATGTGGCAGTCTTCCGGTAAATACCAACCCCGGGTAGACCAATTGGAGCGCATCGCCCCGTTGATTGTTGAAATGGGCTGTTTCGCAAGAGTCGAGACAAACGGAGGAGCTTTCGAACAGGTGAATCTTCTGTATGGCGAGAATCCCAATAAAGCCGTTCGCGCCTTTACCCGTCCTTTCAGGGAAGCGGGCATCCGGACGCACATGCTCGACCGCGGTCTGAATGCGTTGCGCATGTATCCCGTTCCGGCCGACGTGCGCCGCTTGATGTATAAGGTGAAGCATGCGCAAGGGGTGGACATTACCCGCATCTTCTGCGGACTGAATGAGACCCGTAACATTATTCCTTCCATTAAGTATGCGCTGGAGGCAGGAATGATACCGCAGGCCACGCTCTGCATCACCTATTCCCCCGTACATACCGTGGAGTATTACGCCCGGATTGCCGACCGGCTCATCGAGGCCGGCGCGCCCGAAATCTGCTTGAAGGACATGGCGGGCATCGGCCGTCCCGGCATGCTGGGCATGTTGGTCAGGACCATCAAGGAGAAGCATCCCGACGTGCTGATACAGTATCACGGGCATAGCGGGCCGGGGCTTTCGATGGCTTCCATCCTTGAGGTATGCGAGAACGGAGCCGATATCATAGACGTGGCCATGGAGCCGATGTCGTGGGGAAAAGTCCATCCGGACATCATCTCCGTGCAGGCCATGCTGAAGGATTTGGGCTTCCAAGTGCCCGATATCAACATGAAGGCTTATATGAAGGCTCGTGCCATGACACAGGAGTTCATAGACGACTTTCTGGGCTATTTCATGGATCCCACCAACAAATACATGTCTTCGCTGCTGCTGAAGTGCGGTCTGCCCGGCGGCATGATGGGCTCCATGATGGCCGACCTGAAAGGGGTGCATGCCGGCATCAACATGATATTGCGGGGCAAGAACGAACCTGAGCTCAGCATCGACGACTTGCTTGTGATGCTGTTCGACGAGGTGGAATACGTATGGCCTAAGCTGGGTTATCCTCCGCTGGTGACGCCTTTCAGCCAATACGTCAAGAACGTGGCGCTGATGAACCTGATGCAGCTGATGAAGGGCGAAGAGCGCTGGACGATGATCGACAACCATACCTGGGATATGATTCTGGGCAAGAGCGGGCGCCTGCCCGGTGCGTTGGCACCCGAAATCGTGGAGCTTGCCAAGTCCAAAGGCTATGAGTTCGTGGATACCGACCCGCAGCTGAACTATCCCGACGCTCTGGACGAATACCGGAAGGAGATGGACGAGAACGGCTGGGCGTATGGCGATGACGACGAGGAACTCTTCGAGTTGGCCATGCACGACCGCCAATATCGCGATTACAAGTCGGGCATTGCCAAGAAACGCTTTGAAGACGATTTGCAACGCGCCAAAGATGCCGCCATGGCGAAGAGCGGATTCTCGGAAGAGGAAATCAAGAAGCTGAAGCGTGCCAAAGCCGACCCCGTTGTTGCCCCCTCCAAGGGACAGGTGCTTTGGGAAGTTTCCGTCGAAGGGCCTTCGTCCGAACCTTTCATCGGTCGCAAGTACCAGCACGACGAAGTGTTCTGCTACGTCTCCACACCGTGGGGAGAGTATGAGAAGGTGTGGACCGGCTTCACGGGGCGCGTGGTAGAGGTGTGCGCCAAGCAAGGCGATGTGGTCAACAAGGGTGATGTGATTGCATATATTCAGCGAAGCGACATCTTTGCTTGACGGCACGTGTACACTGAATAGGCGTAGCACGTTTGTCGGACAAAAGATGCAGTGGTTTCTCCTTAAAACAAGGAATATTTCAGGCGAGATACCGGGGCAAAACCGGTGTCTCGTCGTTTTTTTTATTATCAAGTGTAAGAAGCTTGCTCCCTGTCGTCCTTGATTCATACGGCTGCTTGCGCATTACAATGATTCTTAAAATAATTATGCTTAAAATAAGTACGATTAGATTATAATGCTTATCTTTGTAATGAACAATATAATATTTGTTAGTGAGATAATATCGCAGTTATGAATAATATAATAGCAGTTAATTTTTCTACTCCCGACGAGGTGGCGCTACAGATGGCGGCCAGAGTGAAGGCTCGGAGATTGGAACTGAATTTAACCCAGGAGGGATTGGCTGCAAGAGCCGGAATCAAGTTTGCCACTTACCGCAGGTTTGAGCAGACAGGAGAGATCTCCTTAAAGGGATTGCTCCGGATAGGATTTGCCTTGAATGCGCTCGCTGAGTTCGATACTCTTTTTGCGCAGAAGCAGTACCGGTCGTTGGACGAGGTGCTGAACGAACAAAGTATTACCCGTAAAAGAGGACAGAAGAATGAATAGTATCAGACAGATAGAGGTCATCCATTGCGATTTGTTGGTTGGGCGGTTGGCTCTGACCAAAGAAGGGTTGTGCGCGTTCGAGTATTCGGCCGGATGGCTTAATTCGGGATTTTCCATTTCGCCGTTTGAGTTGCCGTTGAGGAGTGGTGTCTTTATAGCAAAACCGCGTCCATTTGAGGGGGACTTCGGTGTTTTTGATGACTGCTTGCCTGATGGGTGGGGCTTGCTTATTCTTGATAGGTATTTGCAGCAGAAAGGCGTCAGGCTGCATACTCTGTCGTTGTTGGATCGCCTCGCATTCGTCGGCTCTGCAGGGCGCGGAGCTTTGGAATTCCGGCCGGACAGAAGCGTTGTTTCCAATCAGGAATATGCGGATTTTGAGAAGCTGGCATTGGAGGCGGAACGGATACTCGACAGTGATGATTATGCAGGAGAGGGGATTATTGAATTTCAGGACAGGGGAGGCTCTCCCGGAGGTGCGCGTCCCAAAATTTTCACCCGTTATGAGGGCAGGGAATGGTTGGTGAAGTTTCGTGCAAAGAGAGATTCTCAACGTATAGGGATAGAGGAATATCACTATTCGCTTCTTGCTAAGGAATGCGGGGTTGAAATGCCTGATACACGTCTTTTCGAGGACAAATATTTTGGTGTCGAACGTTTTGACCGTACGGCGGAGGGTAAATTGCATGTGGTAAGTGTTGCCGGGCTTATCGGTGCCGATTATCGTTTGCCCGGTATCGACTACAGGCATATTTTTCAGGTATGTGCGGCATTGACCCGTAGTGTCGCCGAGATGTGGAAGGTCTACCGTCTGATGGTATTCAATTATCTGATAGGCAATAAAGATGACCATGCAAAGAATTTCTCCTTTATCCGTCGCGACGGAGATTGGCATTTTGCACCGGCTTATGATTTGCTGCCTGCCGATGGCATCAACGGCTATCGTACAACTTCCATCAACGAAAGTATAGAACCAACGAAGGAGGATATTTTCGCTGTGGCCGTAAAAGCCGGATTGAATAAAAAGGAAGCGGTAGAGGTTTTTGAGAAGATGTGCGGCATCATTCGAGGGGCGTAAATGAATGTGCCTGATGCTTAAGGAGGTGGCTTTCTTCCGGGCATCGGGCACATTGTCTCTACAACTCCCTGTACTCCTTCCTTGCGTCGAAGCAGGGGCAAGCCTTGCGCACGGATTGGCCGAGCTGGTTGTGCCCCAGGATACGGGCATGGGGATAGTCTTTCCGCAATCGGCGCAGCAAATCCATCAGGGTGCATTTCTGGGCATAGGTGCGTGTGTCGGCCGGATGTCCGTCTTCATCAAGACCGCCTTCGTAGCAGATGCCGAGGCTCTTGTCGTTCCAGCTGGCGGCGTGGGCGCCGACCTGGTGGGCGGGGCGGCAGACGTGGTTGGTGAGCGGGTCGCAGCCCACGTCGTAACCATGGTCGTATTCGTCCCACAGTACGTTCAGCACCTCCTCCTTGCGTTCGCCCACGGTGATGATGTCTGCTGTGTGCTGCGGCTTGGCCGTGTCAATGATTTCGCGCACCACGTCGATGCCGTACTTCACCACCACGCCGGAGATATCCTTGCAGTCGTGCGGCAACATTGTGAGCAGGCATCGGTTGCCGAAGTAGTCGGACAGGTACTTGGTCCGCGTGCGCCCTGGCAGGTCGGTGTCGCCGTAAATCACGATGCTCTGCGCATAGTCCAGCCACGGGTCGAAGGCCTCGAAACTCTTGTGCAGGTCGCCCGCCGCCCCGTTGGGCACGCTGATGACAAAACAGATAGCCCGCTTCGCCGAGGGTGAGCGCATCCTTTCCGCCTTCGGTGATGATAAGCTTCAATATGTGCCCTTCGGCATTCCAATCTCTAATGTTCTGCTGACCACTTATCCCTAATCGCTCACGACCACTCCCTCCTCCTGCTCAAAGCGGTCGATGAGCCTGAGCAGCTAACGCGCCTTCTGCTCCTTGTTTTGGTTGATGAGGTGGAAGAACTTCCCCGCCTCGCTCGTTCCGGGCGTGCCCTCTTTGCACGCCCGGAAACCATCCCCCCTGGGGGCGAAAATTCTTTACCTTCATCTTCATTTTCTCCGAAAGACCTCTCGGAGGGTATATTATTGTTGATATAATTAGAATCTGTTTTTGAATTTATTTCAGCTTTTCAACAGTTTGACACGATTGGAAGCACATTAAAGGAGTAACCATCTTACCTTCGTACCAACCAAGTTCCTATCATGTTCTTATCATGTTCTTATCATGTTCTTTTGGAGGCGCTCGCCATAGACAAGAAGAAAACAAGAAAATGATAAAAGCGCATACCCTCTGTGAAAGACAGAAAACAACTTCTTAATTCGATTTTCTCGGATAGCCTGTACCGGCATGTGGGTACAGATTACCGTGCAATCCTGTTTATTTAATAAACTTCATTATTTATGACACACTTGAAGGCCCGTAAAGCCTCCGATCACGAAGCTTTCGGCACTTTTCTGATGCGCGAATTGTGCCGTCTGCACATCAGGCGCAGCGACTTTCGTGATGTCTGCCACATGAGCCAGACCTACCTTGAGGAAATCAAGCAAGGCAAAGGCAACTACGAGGTAGACTATTACGAGCACATCCTGCGCGCTTTTGAAGAGTTCACGGATGAGGAAGATGCCCATCGCATCTATGTGGAAGGCGTGCGCCTGCTCTTTCCCGGTCTGACGAAGAAAGACGGAGGACAAGAAGAGGTATGAAGCGGCACGCCGGTATGAAACCCTTTGTCAAGGCACGTGCGCCACCTTCCTCCTTGAGCCGGGAATCCCCACCGCCTCTTCTTATATTCTCCTCTCCTCCAATCCCTGACCTCTCCAATCTCTATTTTTTTTACTTTTTTCCTTCGAGATAAGCGGTAGAATATAAAAAAAGTTGTACTTTTGTCCCCGACAGTCGATTCCCGAATCGGGAAGAAGTGTGTTTTTCAATACGGAGCCGTTTTTTTATTTTGTCTCGCCTTATCCAAGTTCTCTTCCTGCAGTTTTTTTGTGAAAGAAAACGCGTGGGGGAAGCCCGAAATTAAGGCGGAAAGGAATTGAAACAAGCTCCGAACCTTTAGTATAGGTTGTGGAAAAAAATAAAAAAATAAGTTCGCCTAAGCCCTTGAAGATAGCGCCGGTTGCCGAAACCGACGACGCCGTAGGCGTATCTTTCCCCGATAAAAAGCCCGAAACCAAGCAGTGGTACATCGCCATTGTGGGCAACAACTCCGAGCGCATCTGCCGTGACAAACTCGAAGCCCGCATAGTCCGGCAGGCCGATGACGCCAAAGACTACGAAGTCTACGTCCCCGTCCGGCAAGAGCTTCGTGTCCGTGCCGACGGCAAGCGCCGCACCGTAGAGCGCATCCTTTTCCCCGCCATGCTCTTTATCCGTTGCACGGAGCAGCAGCGCCGCCGGGACATCGTGCACCTGCCCTACATCAAACGCTTCATGGTGAACATTGCTGCCAAACGTACCGACAGTGGCATGCGCTCCGTAGCCGTCATCCCCGACAGCCAGATGCGCAGCCTGAAACGGATGGTGAACGACGGCGACGGCGAAATAGCCATCGAACCTATAGATATCCCCCTTGGAGCCAAAGTCCGTGTCAACGGCGGCAAGCTCATGGGGCTGGAGGGATATGTGCTGGAAACCGGCGACGGAAAAACCAATCTGGTGATACGCGTGGATATGCTGGGATGCGCAAGGATGGAGATTGCGGGGGGGATGCTGGAGGTGATGGGGTAGGAGTTGCGACTGGAACTAGCAAACAAACTATACAGTTGATGAACTTGTGTTATTTGTATTTTTTAATAGAAAGTATTCAATGCTGTTTGGATTAGCAATTTTATAATAAATAATAATTATGTCAGTATTCAAAGATAAAGTCCTGTTAATCACAGGTGGTACTGGATCATTTGGCAATGCAGTATTAAGGAGATTTCTTGATTCAGATATTAAAGAAATCAGGATTTTGAGTCGAGATGAGAAAAAACAAGATGATATGCGTCATTTTCTTCAGGCTAATCGTGCTGATGTGGCCCACAAAGTGAAATTTTACATCGGTGACGTACGCCAGCGCGAGGCTGTAGATTTTGCAATGGCCGGCGTAGATTATGTTTTTTCAGCTGCAGCATTGAAGCAGGTTCCTTCGTGCGAGTTCTATCCGATGGAAGCTGTTCGTACTAATGTGGAAGGTACTAATAACGTGCTTCTTTCTGCCATCTCACATGGTGTTAAGAATGTCGTTGTCCTCTCTACTGACAAGGCTGCTTATCCGATTAATGCTATGGGAATTTCTAAAGCTATGATGGAGAAAGTTGCTATCGCTCAGGGTCGCGCACTTGGTGCTGATGCAAAGACTACTATATGTTGTACACGTTATGGCAACGTTATGGCTTCTCGTGGTTCTGTTATTCCTCTTTGGGTAGAGCAAATGATGGAAGGTAAGCCGATAACAATTACAGATCCTAATATGACTCGCTATATGATGACCCTCGATGATGCTGTGGATCTCGTCATTTACGCTTTTGAGCACGGGAATAATGGTGATCTTTTTGTGCAGAAAGCTCCTGCAGTTACATTGGAAGTACTCGCAAAGGCTCTCAAGGAGATATATGCAAAAGTAAATCCTGAGTTTGGTAAGACAGAAGTCAAGGTTATTGGTACCCGTCATGGTGAGAAACTTTATGAAACTCTTGTCACTCGTGAGGAGATGCTTCGTTCAGAAGATATGGGTAATTATTTTCGTATTCCTTGCGATTCTCGAGACCTCAATTACGACAAATTCTTTACCGAAGGTGATGATGCAATCAGCCGTACAGAGGATTATCACTCACACAACACCCGCAGGCTAGATGTTGAGGGCATGAAAGAGCTTCTCCTCAAACTGAATTTCATTCGTGAAGATCTCGGACTCCAATCTCGTGCAAAATCACGTGATTATCGTTCTGAATAAGAGTTGCATTATGGACAAACTTCCCAAATTGGATTATAGTGATATCCACTGGCAGGAAAACGGTAAACTTAAACTTATCATAGTAGTAGGTACTCGCCCTGAGATAATCCGTCTTGCTGCCGTTATCAATAAATGTCGAAAGTATTTCGATCTCATTCTGGCTCATACCGGACAGAATTATGACTACAATCTCAATGGTATTTTTTTTCGTGATCTCAAGCTTGCCGAACCGGAAGTTTATATGGATGCAGTTGGTGATGATCTTGGTGCTACTTGTGGAAACATTATTAATTGTTCGTATAAGTTATTCGCTACTTTGAAGCCGGATGGAGTACTCGTTTTGGGTGATACCAATAGTTGCTTGTCTGTTATTGGTGCAAAGCGTCTTCACATTCCTATATTCCATATGGAGGCAGGTAACCGTTGCAAAGACGAATGTCTTCCGGAGGAAACTAATCGTAGAATTGTGGATATCATTTCTGATGTCAATATGGCTTATTCAGAACATGCTCGCAGATATTTAGCCGATTGTGGCCTTCCAAAGGAGCGTACTTATGTAACTGGTTCTCCTATGGCAGAAGTCCTCCATGAGAATCTTGCAGAGATTGAAGCATCTGATGTTCACAAACGTCTTGGACTTAAAAAGGGGGAATATATTCTTTTAAGTGCTCATCGTGAAGAAAACATTGATACTGAGAAAAATTTCCTTTCTCTCTTCAATGCTATTAATGCCATGGCTGAAAAATACGATATGCCCATCCTCTATAGTTGTCATCCCCGGAGTAGAAACCGGTTACAAGCTTCAGGCTTCAAGTTGGATAAACGCGTTATTCAGCAGGAACCACTTGGTTTTCATGATTATAATTGTCTCCAGATGAATGCCTTTGCTGTGGTATCAGATTCTGGTACACTTCCCGAGGAATCCTCTTTCTTTACCAGTATCGGTCATCCGTTCCCGGCTATTTGCATTCGTACCTCCACAGAACGTCCTGAGGCAATTGATAAGGCAGGCTTTATCATTGCAGGTATTGATACGAAGTCACTCCTTCAAGCTGTTACCACTGCAGTTGAACTTTGTAAAGACGGTCAGCACGGGATTCCTGTTCCTGATTACATAGATGAGAATGTCAGTACCAAAGTCGTTAAGATTATTCAGAGTTATGTAGGCATCGTCAACAAGATGGTGTGGAGAAAATTTTAAATCTATGAAAGTGTTAGTTACAGGATCAAAAGGGTTCGTCGGTAAAAACCTTTGTGCTCAACTTAATAACATCAAAGATAATAAGGCTCGCTGGTATAAACTTCCCGAAGCTATTGAGGCTGTTTATGAGTATGATATTGATTCCACTCCGGAACAACTTGAAGAATGGTGCAAGGAATGTTCCTTTGTGTTCAACCTTGCAGGTATCAACCGACCAAAGGATCCGGAAGAGTTTATGAAAGGAAATTATGGTTTTACCACTACACTTCTTAACACACTTAAGAAATATGCTAATACCTGTCCTGTTATGCTTTCCTCTTCTTCTCAGGCTGCTCTTGATAATCCTTATGGACTTTCCAAAAAGGCAGGAGAAGAACTGATGTTTCAATATGGAAAGGAGACAGGAGCCAAGGTGCTTGTATATCGTTTTCCTAATCTTTTTGGAAAGTGGTGTCGCCCTAACTATAATTCTGTAGTAGCGACTTTTTGTTATAATATTGCTAACGGACAACCTATTCAGGTTAATGATCCAAGCGTCATGCTCAACATGGTTTATATTGACGATGTGGTTGATGCTTTAATAGCATGTCTTTCTGGCCATGAATATAAAGAGGGTAAGTATTGTTATGTACCTAATGTATATAAGGTGCGCCTCGGTGACATTGCCGATCTTATCTATTCTTTTGATAAGGGGAGATATAATCTTCAGATTCCTTGTGTGAGCGATAGCTTTCGCAAGGCGCTTTATTCTACTTACGTTTCATATCTTCCGGAGAGTAAGATTGCATATCCTCTTGAAATGAAAATTGACGATCGAGGAAGTTTCTCTGAGTTCATTCGTACTGAAAACCATGGTCAAGTATCTATCAATATATCCAAACCCGGTGTCATAAAAGGACAACATTGGCATCACAATCTTGTAGAACGTTTCCTTGTAGTCAGTGGTCATGGTCTCATTCAACTTCGTAAGGAAGGAGTTGACGAGAATGGTGCTCCTTATCCGGTTCTTAATTATGAGGTCAGTGGTGATAAATTACAAGTAGTTGAGATGATAGCCGGTTACACCCATAATCTCATTAATTTGTCAGATACCGAGAATATGGTGACTGTTATATGGGCAAACGGTTGTTTTGATCCTGACCGCCCTGATACATATTTCGATCCTGTGGAATCTAATAATAAGTAAATATAATGTTCAATAATAAAACAATACTTATTACAGGTGGTTCTGGGCTTTTTGGCCGTTGTTTCATTGAAACAATCCTTCGTGACTATCCTGGGGTTAGAAAAATTATTGTTTTCTCACGTGATGTACAGAAACATAATGATATTCTTCAACTATATCCCGGGAAACAGTTTTCGCAGTTACGCTTTTTCTTAGGTGATGTGCGTGATAAGGAACGCCTGATCAGAGCTTGCGAGGGCATCGATATTATTATTCATGCAGCTACCATAGCATCCGTCGAATCTGCAGAATATAATCCGGAAGAATGTATTAAGACTAATATAATCGGTGCTCAAAATGTAATTGATGCGGCTTTCAAGTGTGGAGTGCATGATGTGGTTGCGCTATCATCTGATAAAGCATGTGCTCCTCTCAATCTTTATGGAGCTACCCAATTAGTCTCTGACAAGCTTTTCGTTGCTGCTAATAACATGAAAGGCTCAAAGGATATCCGTTTCTCTGTAGTGCGTTATGGTAATGTGATGGGTAGTAAAGGTTCTGTTATTCCATTATTTCTTTCTCGTAAGGAACTTGGCGGTAGAAGCCTACCCATTACAGACAAGCGAATGACCCGTTTTATTATTTCTAATCAAGAAGTCGTTACAGCTGTAGAGTTTGCTTTAGAGAATCATATTGGAGGAGAAATTTTTATTCCAAAGGTTTCTTCCTATCGCATCACTGATCTTGCTACAGCCATTGCTCCCGAAATGGAGCAAAAGGAGGTTGGCATTCGTGCCGGTGAGAAGATTCATGAGGAACTTATCTCGGCGGCCGATAGCATCAACACTATTGACCTTGGTGATTATTATGCAATTCTTCCTTGTATCTCTTTCACTGGTCATCGTGGCAAAAATAATTATACTGCTCATTACAACGCCCAACCTGTTGCTGATGATTTTCACTACAGTTCTAACGATAATCCTGTTCAGGAGACAGTTGAATCCCTTCGAGATAAGATTAAACTCTATATCAATCCGTCATTAAAATTATAACTAAATGATAGAAAATGTTATTCCTTATGGTCGCCAATATATTTCCGATGACGACATTCAGGCTGTGATAACGACCCTTAAGTCTGACTACTTGACTTGTGGTCCTGCTATTCCCGAATTTGAAAAAGCGTTTTGTGAATACGTGCATGCAGACTATTCGGTAGCGGTATGTAATGCTACAGCCGCTCTCCATATCGCAGCAATGGCTCTTGGGGTAAAGGAAGGCGATAATATTATCTGTACGCCTATGACTTTTGCTTCCTCAGCCAATTGTATACGTTTCTGTGGAGGCAATGTCAAGTTCGTTGATATAAACCCTACAACATTTCTGCTTGATATTGACAAATTGAAAGAAACTCTTGCAGCTTCTCCAAAGGGTACTTATAAAGGTATGGTTCTTGTTGATTTTGCCGGCTATCCTCATAATATGGAAGAATATCGTAGAGTGGCTGATGAATATGGAATGTGGATTCTAGAAGATGCATGTCATGCTCCTGGAGCTTATTTTATAGATAGTGCAGGTGATAAGGTTTATACAGGTTGTGGCAAGTATTCTGATATCACTGTCTTTTCTTTCCATCCTGTTAAACACATTACCACAGGAGAAGGTGGTATGGCATGTACTCAAAATAGGAATCTCTATGAGAAGATGGCACTTTATCGAACTCATGGTATCACTCATGATGTTGACAAACTCCAGCGTAAGGATGGACTTTGGTATTACGAGATGCAGGAACTTGGTTATAATTACCGTATTACTGATATTCAAGCAGCTCTAGGTACATCTCAACTCAAACGTGCACGTCGTAACGTAGAGATTCGCCGTGAACTTGTCCGTAAGTACAATGAGGCTTTGGCTGATGTCGAAGGTATCAAGACACCATATGAAGCTCCTGATGTTTATCATGCATACCATCTCTATATCATTCAAGTGGAAGACCGTCTTGGACTCTATAACTTCCTGCGTGAGAACAAGATCTACGCACAGGTGCTCTATTATCCGCTCAACCTCATGCCTTACTACAAACAGTTTGGAAATAAGGAGGGTGATCTTCCAATAGTTGAGGATTATTACAAGCATTCTCTCGCACTTCCTATGTTCCCAACATTGACAGATGAGGAGCAGCAGTATACAATCTCTGAGGTCAAAGAATTTATATGTAAGTAAAATGAAAAACTTATGTATTATACCTGCACGAGGTGGTAGTAAGCGCATACCTCGTAAGAATGTGAAGCGTTTTCTTGGTAAGCCAATGCTTGCTTATTCCATTGAAGCGGCTCTTAAAACAGGGCTCTTTGATGAAGTTATGGTTAGTACCGATGATGAAGAAATAGCAGAAGTTGCGCGTCAATATGGGGCTAAGGTTCCATTTATGAGAAGTGCTGAGACGGCAAACGACTTTGCAACAACAGCGGATGTCCTTAATGAAGTAATCAGTAATTATAAAGCTTCCGGGATAGAATTCGATAATTTCTGTTGCATTTACGCTACAGCTCCAATGACGCAAAGTGAGGATATTACAGCAGCTTACGAACGTCTTCTTTCTTCTGACTTCACAGTCGTATATCCTGTGGTTCAATTTTCTTATCCTATTTGGCGTTGTCTTGATTTGGCGGAAGATGGAACCATGAAACGTCATTGGCCGGAGTATGAAAATAGCCGTAGTCAAGATCTTCCAAAGGAGTATCATGATACGGGTACGTTCTATTGGTATAAAACAGCAGGATGGCTTTCTGGAAATATCAAAATCGGTGGTGTCGAGGTTGATGAAACTCGTATCCAAGACATTGATACAGAAACCGATTGGAAGCTTGCTGAAATGAAATATAAATTGTTGTTTAATGACAAAGCGTAAAGTCTACTTTCGGGCAGATGCAAGTGCAGATATTGGTTACGGTCATTTCATTCGTAGCCTTGCACTTGCCGATATGCTCAAAGATGATTTTGAATGTATCTTTTTTACCCAAAATCCTTCAGAATATCAGAAGAATGAGGCAGAAAATGTATGTAAACTTGTAGAATTGCCTTGTGACAATAGTAAATTTGAAAACTTTTTATCTTATCTGCAAGGTGATGAGATTGTAGTATTAGACAATTATTTTTATACTACTGAATATCAAAAGCTAGTAAAGGGCAAAGGCTGTAAATTGGTATGCATTGATGATTTACATGATAAACATTTCTATGCAGATTTAATAGTAAATCATGGTGTTAACGATAAATCATTATATGAAAATATCATAGAACCTTATTCAAAATTATGCCTTGGTTTAGAATATTCACTTCTTAGAAGGCCTTTTTTACTCCAATCTTCAATTAAAACTAGAAATGAAGATATTGTAGTTTGTTTTGGAGGTGCAGATCCTCTTCGTTTGACAGATAGAGTTGTATCAATGCTATTAAAAATAGCTATACCTTATAATATTAAGGTTATATTAGGCGAAAAAGTATATCTGTCAGATGAAAATCGAAAGAGGGTTGATGTTTTAAGTAATCTTAGAGCGAACCAAATGGCAATGCTTTTTGACCAATCAAGTGCTGGAATTTTTTCAGCAAGTACTGTGTGTATTGAAGCCTTAAGCAGGAATTTGCCTATAATAGCAGGCTTTTATGTAGACAACCAATATGATTTTTATCGTATGTTAGAACAAAATGGTTACATAATTCCATTAGGTCAACTTCAAAATGTGACGACTGGTAGATTGGAAAATGCAGTAGAGAAATTAAAAATCTTTGTTTCAAAACATTTAGAAAGAGCGGATATAGCTTCCAATATTATAAAAGCATTTAGATCGATTTGATAGTATAGGTATACATTAGAAGGCATCAAGAACTTATGATAGATATTAATAAAAAGCAAGAATATAAGAGTAGTAAATATATATTTAAGTCTTTCTTGGAATTATCAGACCAAGAAAAGAAAATGATACTGGAATGGCGTAATTCTGAGTCGATAAAAAAATGGATGTATAATAAAAATGAAATTCAATTAAAGGAACATCTTGAATTTATAGATAATTTAAAAGAACGCAATGACAGGTATTATTGGCTAGTTATGTCATTTAAAGGTAATTATATTGGTGTAGTTAATATAAATGATATTGATAAAGCTTCTGACACAGCGGAACTAGGTTTGTATATGAATCCTAAATCAGGAGAGCTGGGCTACAACTATGTTCGTGAATGTTTTTATTTTTTCTTTAATATTCTTGATTTTGGTCATTTATATTGTGCAGTGGCAGAGAATAATCGAAATGCCTTATTGATAGATGCGTTTTTGGGTTGTGAATTCTCTTCTCAAAAGAAGGTGGATGGAGATAATTATCTAGTTAGTACAAACTTAGATAGAAATCTCTTTATGGAAAAGTATGATCTTAAGATTAGAGACTATATTAAGTTTTGTAAAGCAGGATTGAAGTAATAGAACTGTAATACTGCTAAATATCATACAACGAAATGAGTAATAATATTAATTCAGATATAATGAAAGCAAAGGTTTTAGAAATTATCAACGAAATTCGTGTAGCTAAAGAAATGGCACCAGTAACTGTACTTAACAATGAGGATAACCTTCGCGATGACTTAGGTTTGACTTCATTCGATTTGGCAGAGTTGACAGTAAAGCTTGAGGATGAATTCGACATCGATATTTTTGAGGATGGTCTTGTTAATACTATTGGAGAAATCTATAAGAAGCTAGAGGCGTGATGATTTTTTTGATTGATGGTGAGAGGACTTATTCTTATGATGAGCTGTTGAATGCCATTAACGGGAGTAAGGAGTATATACCAATGATGCGTACAAAGAAACTCTTTGAGTACTTTGTAAACGTCATCAAAGCGTTAGTCGCTAATAAGCCTTTAATCCTGATTGATTCAGATATCAATGCGTCTGAAATTGATGGTGTTGAGGAAGAGGATATTAACAAGGTTGTAGCCATTGATGAAGTACATGTAAGCAGCATGGGGGATGTGGTAAAAGGTGTGCAGGAATCTCAATCAGAGATTACTATTTTTACATCTGGTACCACTGGCCAACCCAAAAAAATCGTTCATCATATCAGCTCTTTGACTCGTGCGGTTCGCCTTGGTGATAAGTATAGAGGGCAAATTTGGGGGTATGCCTATAATCCTACCCATATGGCAGGGCTACAGGTTTTTTTTCAGGCTTTTGAAAATGAAGATACCTTTGTGAATGTCTTTAATAGGAATCGTGCAGAGGTGTATGACCTGATTGATAAGTACCAGATCACACATGTTTCTGCAACTCCTACTTTTTATCGTTTGTTGTTGCCTTTCGAGAAGTCTTACGAAAGTTTGATACGCGCAACATTAGGGGGGGAGAAGTCTGATCAGCATCTTTATGATTCTATTAAGAAAATATTCCCAAATGCAAAAATTAATAATGTGTATGCTTCTACAGAAGCTGGTTCGTTGTTCGCTGCAAGAGGTGATGCTTTTCAAATACCTGAGAAAATCCGTGATAAGTTTAAGGTTGACGAGAACTCTGAGTTGCTGATTCACAAAAGTCTGTTGGGATTTTCAGATAGCTTCAAGTTTGATGGAGATTATTATCACTCAGGCGACCTTATCGAATGGACAAACAGGGAGGAAGGTTTTTTCAAGTTCAAGAGTCGCAAGAATGAACTCATCAATGTAGGTGGCTATAAGGTCAATCCTAATGAGGTTGAGGATGTTATCAATGCAATTTCGGGTATTCGCCAATCGTTGGTTTTTGGTAAGAAGAACTCTATCCTTGGCAATATTTTGGTAGCAGAAGTTCAATTAGAAGACAATGTGGAACTCACAGAATTAGAGATTCGCAAGGTACTCAAGGAACAACTTCAGGATTTTAAGATTCCCCGTAAGATTAAGTTCGTGGAGGTATTCTCTCTCACACGTACAGGCAAGTTAAAAAGAGTGTAAATAATAAATTTATTTAGCATGAATATATTAGTTACAGGTTGTTCTCGTGGGGTAGGATTAGAAATTTGTCGAGTCCTACTAGAACAGGGCCATACTGTTTATGGAATTGCTCGTAGCTGTCCCGATGATTTCAAGGCTCTGCAAAGCGAGTATGAAGGTCGACTATTTTACAAGAGTGTTGATCTCTCTGATTGTGATAATATTCGCCAGAGTGTTTTCAAGGATTTCTGTGGCAATAAAGTACAGATTAATGGTTATGTCAACAATGCAGCATTGGCTTATGATGACATTATAACCAACTTGAATCTTGAGCGTTTGAAAGCAATGTATAATGTGAATGTCTTCACACCAATGATGATGGCTAAGAATGTGATTCGCAACATGATTCTTCATCATACTAAGGGCTCTATCGTTCATATCTCTTCTATCAGTGTCCACACTGGTTATAAGGGGCTGGCAATGTATGCCTCTTCAAAGGGGGCACTCGAAGCTTTTTCAAAGGATACAGCTCGCGAATGGGGACAGATGGGTATCCGCTCAAATGTGGTAGTGCCAGGATTTATGGCTACAGCAATGAGTGCTTCCTTGACTAAGGAACAGAGAGACAAGATATATGCTCGCACTTCATTGAAGGCTGCAACATCGGTAAGATCGGTTGCTGAGACTGTGGCATTTCTGTTGAGTGACAAGGCAGAGAGTATTACTGGTCAGAATATTCATGTTGATAATGGCACTATTTAATTAAGCTAATTAAGGTGAAGCAAGAGCTATGGCTACTTGTAATATTTGAATGTTGATATGAATACATTTATTATAGCAGAGTTATCTGCGAATCATAATGGTAGTCTTGATATTGCATTTCGCACAATGGATGCTGCAAAAGAAGCTGGAGCAGATGCGGTCAAAATACAAACATACACAGCTGACACCATTACACTTGATTGTGATAAGGAAGACTTTCAGATTGATAATGGCCTTTGGGATGGTTATAAACTTTATAATTTATATAAAGAAGCATATACTCCATGGGAATGGCATCAGAAGCTGTTTGATTATGCAAGATCAATAGGATTAATTTGCTTTTCAACTCCTTTTGATAATACTGCAGTTGATTTGCTGGAGGAGTGTGGCAATCCAATATATAAGATTGCTTCCTTTGAAATAACAGACGTTAACCTCATACGATATGCGGCAAGTAAAGGTAAGCCAATGGTTATCTCGACGGGTATTGCAACAATGGAAGATATCGAACTGGCAATTAAGGTTTGTCATGAGGTAGGTAACACAGATATTACTCTTCTTCGTTGCGTATCTGCTTATCCTGCCCCTCTTGAGAATGTAAATCTCAAGACAATGCTTGACATGAAAGAACGTTTTGGCGTTAAAGTAGGATTGTCTGATCACACAATGGGGTCTGATGTGGCAGTAGCAGCAGTGGCATTGGGTGCAGAAATAGTTGAGAAGCACTTCATCATGGATAGGGCTATTGGGGGACCTGACGCTGCATTCTCTATGACTACAGAAGAATTTGCAGCAATGACAATCTCTATTCGTAATGTAGAAAAGGCCCTTGGTCATGTTGATTATCCTACAGACCCTTTCAAAATTAAAGGACGCAATTTCTCTCGTTCTCTCTATGTTGCTGAAGATATGAAAGCTGGTGATGTTATCACAGAAAAGAATGTGAGATCTGTGAGGCCGGGTTTTGGATTGCATCCAAAATATTTCAAAGATATACTAGGGAAAAAGGTAAATTGTAACCTTAATAAGGGGGATAGAATGAGTCTTGATTACATAAAGTGAAATATACCATGAAAGTAGTACTTTTAGCTGGTGGTTTTGGCTCACGCATCAGTGAGGAAAGCCAATTCAAACCAAAACCAATGATTGAGATTGGCGGCATGCCTATTCTTTGGCATATTATGAAAGAGTATGCCTACTATGGACATATAGAGTTTATTATCTGTGCAGGCTATAAGCAGGAATATATCAAGGAGTGGTTTGCTAATTACTTTTTGCATAATTCTGATGTAACCTTTGATTTTCGTAATGGTAAAGATGAAATGACGGTTCATCAGACAAATATGGAGCCTTGGAAAGTGACTGTTGTTGATACTGGTTATAACACCATGACAGGTGGTCGTGTTAAGCGCATTCAGAAGTATGTTGGTAATGAACCTTTCATGTTCACTTATGGCGATGGTGTATGTGATGTTGAAATAGACAAATTGCTAGAATTTCATAAGTCTCATGGTAAACTTGCAACTCTAACAGCAGTTAAAATGGCTCAAGAGAAGGGGGTGCTTGATATTGAGGGAGGAGCGGTAAAATCCTTTCGAGAGAAGAATATTGCTGATGGGGTACCTATCAATGCTGGATATATGGTACTTGAGCCAAGAATATTTGATTATTTAACAGATGATACATGTGTGTTTGAAAAGGTCGCACTTACCAAACTTGCTGAAGAGAATCAGTTGATGTCATACATTCATAAAGGTTTCTGGCAATGTATGGACAACGTTCGTGAGAAAGCTATGTTGGAAAAATTGCTAGCTGAAAATAAAGCACCTTGGCAACGTTGGAAACGTGCGATTCCTAATATCCCTAAAGGTTTTTAAACAATATGGTGGATATTTTCAATAGTTTTTATAAAGAAAAAAGGGTTCTTGTAACCGGCCATACTGGTTTCAAAGGGTCTTGGCTTTCTATTTGGCTTCATGAGTTAGGAGCTGAGGTTGTAGGTGTTGGCCTTGAGCCATATTCTGAGAAAGACAATTTTGTTCTTTCTGGTATTGGCTCAAAAATCAAAGCAGATATTCGTGCTGATATTTGTGATGGCGAAAAGATGAAGCAAATCTTTACTGAATATCAGCCAGAGATTGTTTTCCATCTTGCTGCTCAGCCATTGGTTCGCTTGAGCTATGTGCAACCTGTCGAGACTTATCAGACAAACGTGATGGGAACTATCAATATCATGGAGGCTATTCGTGTTACAAAGAGTGTGAAAGTTGGTATAATGATTACTACCGACAAGTGCTATGATAACAAAGAACAGATGAAAGGGTATGTTGAAACTGACCCATTCGGTGGTTATGATCCATATTCTTCCTCTAAAGGTGCTTGCGAAATTGCCATCCAAAGCTGGAGAAGGAGTTTCTTTAATCCGGAAGATTATGGTAAGAAGCATACCGTTAGCGTTTCATCAGTTCGTGCCGGTAATGTAATTGGAGGCGGCGATTGGGCTCTTGATCGTATTATTCCAGATTGTATTCGTGCGCTTGAAACAGGTAGTCCAATCAAAATTCGTTCACCAAAGGCTATTCGTCCATGGGAGCATGTATTAGAGCCTCTTTCTGGCTACATGATGCTCGCTCAGAAGATGTGGGAGAATCCTACAGAATATTGTGAAGGCTGGAACTTTGGTCCTGAAGCTGAAAGTGTGCTTACTGTTTGGGAGATGGCGACTGCTATCATCAAGACCTTTGGTTTTGGAGAATTGCAAGATGTTTCAGATTCTGAGGCACTCCATGAAGCACATTTGTTGATGCTTAATATTGATAAGGGGAAGACACGTCTTGGATGGAAGCCAAGATTAAATGCCATGCAGTGTGTAGCTTTAACGGCTGATTGGTACAAGAGATATAAAACAGAAAATGTATTTAACCTCTGTTTGGAGGAAATTGAGAAGTTTCTTAGGTAATGAAAGCATTTGTAACAGGTGCAAGTGGGTTTATTGGGGCATATTTAGTTAAAGCTCTAGTGGATGATGGTCATGAGGTGTTATGCCTTAAAAGGCCTAATTCTAAACTTAACGGCTTGGAATCATATAAAGAAAAAGTACTATGGGTTGATAACTCAGATGATTGGAAATCAAGATTTCATGATTTTAATCCAACTATTGTCTATAATCTTGCTTGGAATGGAGTAGCGGCTGCAGATCGTATTGTGTGGAGTAAGCAGGTGAGTAATATTTATTTACAACAGGAGCTTCTGGATATAGCATTGGAAACTAAATGCAAGAAGTTTGTAGGCATTGGCTCCCAATCAGAATATGGAAACTTCACTAAAAAAATTGAAGAATCTGATCCTATCAATCCCAAGACAGCTTATGCAGCAGTAAAATCTGCATCTCAAACAATACTGAGAAGTTTCTGTGAAATTCATGACATGGATTGGTTCTGGTTTCGTCTTTTCCCTCTATTTGGCCCTCATGAAGCAGACAGATGGTTAATTCCCAGTTTAATAAAGAGTATATCAAATGAGGACCACATGGATTTAACACCTGGAGAACAGAAATTGGCATATCTTTATGTAGGTGAATGTGCGAAAGCTATTGAGATGGCAATTTATGCTGATGGAAAGAGTGGTATTTATAATATCTGTTCTGACAATCCAACATCTTTGAAAGATTTGGTTAGTAAGATAAGGGATGCAATTAATCCAAGTTTTAAATTGAATTTTGGTGCACTGCCTTATCGTTATGGGCAATGTATGTATATGGAAGGGGATACTACTGCCCTTCGTAAAAATATCTATAATCTAAATACATCGAACTTTGATGAAAGGTTGTATGAAACTATAGAATTTTATCTCAATAAGTATAATGATGGAAAAAAAACAATTATTCGAACTGGCTCAGTCAGTTCGTTATAAAGCTCTTGAAATGGCTCATAATGCAAATGAGTCGCATTCTGGTGGAGCTTTATCTAT
Organism: Prevotella heparinolytica; assembly: GCF_002998535.1. Lineage (NCBI taxonomy): Bacteria > Pseudomonadati > Bacteroidota > Bacteroidia > Bacteroidales > Prevotellaceae > Prevotella > Prevotella heparinolytica. Next base: position 3,374,597 of record NZ_CP027234.1, read on the forward strand.
GGCGGACTTACTTGTTACACTTTATGCCAACTATCTAAATAATACTCCAGAAACAAAGGAGGCTCCTGGACGAGATCGATTTATATTGAGTAAGGGGCATTGTTGTGCCCTATATTATGCAGTTTTGGCAGAAATGGGATTCATTGATATGAATGAACTTATGGAGAACTTTGCAAAGAATGGAACTCTTTTTTTTGCTCATGCCACTCATAAACTTCCTGGTGTAGAGCTTTCTACAGGTAGTCTTGGTCATGGTATGCCAGTAGCTTGCGGATTAGCTCTTGGCGCGAAACGCAATGGTCTAAACAACAGTGTGTATTGTTTGATTGGTGATGGCGAAATCAATGAAGGTAGCAATTGGGAAGCTATTATGTTTGCAGCTCATAATCATTTGGATAATCTTTGTTTGATAGTAGACAAGAACAAAATGCAGGCCTTGGGGGATACAAAGGATGTGTTGTGTCTTGATCCTCTTCCTGAAAAATTGAAGACTTTTCAATGGAATGTTATTGAAATCGATGGCCATGACTATAATCAGATTATTTCTGCTTTCGATAATTTTAAAGAATGCACAGGCAAGCCAACCGTAATCGTTTCAAATACAATAAAGGGTAAAGGTGTTAGTTTCATGGAACATAATCTGAAATTTCATTATAGCGCACCAAATGATGGTGAACTTAAACAAGCTAAGGAGGAGTTGTTATGAGAACGAATTTTATAAAGCAATTAATTGAAGAAGCTCGTCATAATGATAAAATTTTTCTGCTTGTAGGTGATTTAGGTTATCATGTTATCGAGCCATTTGCAGAGGAGTTTCCTGAACGTTTCCTGAACGTGGGAATTGCTGAACAGAATATGGCAGGAGTAGCGGCAGGTTTATCAATGGCAGGTTATAATGTGTATTTTTATTCAATAGGTAATTTCCCAACTATCCGGTGCTTGGAGCAGATACGTAATGATATTTCTTACCACAATGTGAATGTGAAGATTGTATCTGTAGGAGCTGGTTATGCTTATGGTAGCCTTGGTGCTACTCATCAAGCGACTGAGGATATTGGTGCCCTTCGTGTTATACCCAATATAGTGGTAGCAACGCCGGGTGACCCGATCGAAGCTAAGGCTATAACGAAGTTATCTGCTATATACGATGGTCCTATGTATATTCGTTTGGGTAAAGCTGGTGAGAAGGTTGTACATACTAAAGAGGTTATAGATATTAAGATTGGAGATATCTGCCCGCTAATCGTTAAGAAAGGGAATGAAAAAGCGGTATTAGCTTGCGGTAATATTCTTGACGCAGCTAAGCATCAAATAGAGGATGAAAATCTTCCCTATAATCTCTATAGCGTTCCATTTGTAAAGCCTATTGATATTGATCAGTTGAAGAGGGTTATTAACTCTCACCCAAAAGGATTGATTACAATAGAGGAACATCAGAAATCTTGTGGTATGGGGTCTGCTGTTGTTGAGATAGTAAATGATCTTTATGCTGATGGTGGGATAGAAACATATCCAAAGATTAAGAGAATTGCTATTCCTGATGAGTTTGTTGAGGTTGTAGGTTCTCAACTATTTTTACGAAAATACGAAAGGCTTTTTTTATAATGGCTAATATAATCAAAGAACTTGCTAAGAAAATAGGGGTTGATAAGTCTATAGCTTATTCTTCGGGAGCTAGAATAATCGGAGGGTTTATAGGAGTAGCTTCTGTATTCTTTATAACAACTTTTCTAACAGGAGTAGAACAGGGATTCTTCTATACATTTGGTTCATTACTTGCAATGCAGGTCTTCTTTGAACTAGGCCTCACAAGCATAATGACACAATTTGTGGCACATGAGGTTTCGCATTTATCATTAAATAATTTTAATTATGAAGGAGAAAGGTATTACCGATCAAGGTTAGCCTCGTTGATCCAATTTTGCGTCAAGTGGTATACCGTATTAGCTATTATTGTGTTTATTTTTCTTTTATTATTGGGGTTTGTTTATTTTCAAAAATATGGAAGTGAACATGTTGGCATAGAATGGAAAATACCTTGGGCACTTATTTGTCTTGGAACCGCAATAAAACTTTTTCAATCACCATTCACATCCATCTTTATGGGGTTGGGAAAGGTAAAGGAAATGAGCAAAATAGGGTTTTATCAGCAAATTTTAACACCATTAGTCACGTGGATTGGACTTGCTTCAGGATTAAAACTCTTTGTTGTTGGTATAGGATATTTACTATCCGTTCTTTTATGGCAGGTCTATGTTTATAAAACTGAATTAATAAAACTGATAGTAAATCTATGGAAGTATCAAGTAACGGATAGAATTGAATATTTTAAGGAAATATTTCCCTTCCAATGGAAGATTGCGCTAAGTTGGATAAGCGGTTATTTCATCTTTCAACTGTTTAATCCTGTTTTATTTGCTAAAGAAGGCGCTGTTATTGCTGGTCAAATGGGTATGACCCTTCAAGCTTTGAATGCAATACAAACTTTTTCATTTAGTTGGTTAAGCACAAAAGTCCCATTATACAGTCAATTGGTAGCGCTAAAAGATTATCAACAGTTAGATTTTTTATTTAACAAAACTCTAAAGCAAATGTCAATGGTTTGCCTTTGTTTATTAGTGACATTCTTTCTGTGTGTTGTTTTCCTGCATCTTACTCAAATACGATTGAATGGGAATTTACTTGCAGATAGATTCTTAGATTATTGGCCTATGTTATTAATGATGATACCTGTATATACTCACCAATATGTTAATTCTTGGGCCACTTATTTACGTTGTCATAAGCAAGAACCTTTTCTCATTAATTCCATTTCAGCAGGTTGTTTGTGTCTTTTATCCACATTGGTGTTCGGTAAACAATATGGATTATACGGTATAACCATTGGTTATTGTCTAATTCAAATGATAATGCTCCCATGGGGTTTTTGGACATTTAATCATTTCAAAAAAAAATGGCATGATGAATAAGAAACCAATATTAACAATAGGGATACCCACATTTAATCGCAGTCATTATCTAAAAGATTGTCTTGACCATATTTGTCCTCAATTGAATGAAGATGTATGTGTTGTTGTAAGAGATAATTGTAGTACAAATTACGATTTCGAACGTTTTATTTCTCCTTATGTGGAGGAGTATGGGGTAATTGCTAAAAATAATAAAGTAAACATAGGCGGAGATGCCAATGTAGCAAGGCTTTTTGAGTGTTGTGATACTAGGTGGCTATGGGTTATAGGGGATGATGATTATATCTCTAACAATGCAGTTCGTATTGTGTTGAACACAATAAAAGAACATGATAATGGTATTTATATAAAGTTCAATTCCCCATATGTGGGAGAAACCAGAGGCCTTGAAGGATTTTGTAATGCGATGAAGCCCAAAGGTGCTTTTGCAGCATCATTTTATACAAGCGAGTGTATTAATAACATGGATCTTACAAAAAACTATATGCACTGGCATTATAGATACCTCTCAACGTCTACCGCTCAGATTCTAAAAGTAATCAAATTTTTAAATGATAATAATGAGGCATCGTGTTTCTTCTCGTCCGAAGGAGTTATCCAAGAACATGGGGCTGATATAACTTGGAATCATTTTGCAATCGTTCCTTATCAAGCGCTTACATTTGATATATTCAGAAATTGTCGTAAGCGTCTTAATAGTTCCGTTTTTAAGGCTATTACTAGCTACTGTCTTGTATACATAGATTCAGCTGACATTTCAATAAGAGATAAGTTTTATTACCACTTTCTTTTTTGGTATAAGTTTGGAATAATAAATATTCTCCACTATAATTTTGTACAGATAATAAGAATACCTCTTCGAGTATTATTAAAAGGTTCTTGGTATGAGGGCTTAAAGAGAATCTTACGACGATAAATTATAGTTTTTTGAATTTATTCTTGATATTTCTGTTGTAATTCTATTTTAAAGGATGCATTTATTTGTAACTAATTATTTGTTTTTTTCCATCATAGCTCTCATGTTGCTATTAATAAAAAAGATGAAGATTTCCACTTACAAGTTGGATTCCTTTTTTGTTGGGATTTCTTTCTTTGTGTTTGTTCTATTACATGTAGGTGTTGATATTAATAGTGTTGAGGATTTACCAAGATATGAAGTCCAGTTTAGAGACGTTGCTGGTGCTCCAATTACAAAGATTTTTGATCAAATTAGAACCACAGATTACTTCTATGCAGTCTTTAACAGAATAGTTTCATATGTTTCAAATGATTTTGTTTTTTTTCTTTTAGTCTATAATTTAATCCTATTCTTTTCATTATTCTACGTCATAAAAAAGTATTCTCCGAATTATATAATATCTATAGTTCTAATTCTCCTTTTTGTGTATAATCAGTCTCTATTTGTAGTAAGACAGTATTTGGCTTTGGTAATCGTAATCCTAACGATACCTTATATTTTCCGAAAGAAATTGTCTGTGTATCTTATTTTGTGTATTGTCGCTTTCTTTACTCATAGCTCTTCTATCGTGTGGATTCCGATATATTTTATATACAACATTAAAGATAAAAAAGGCTTCATGGTGATAATGATAGTTGCTTCTCTATTGATTGCGCTGCTGAACTCAGATCTTGGACGTTACTTGTTAATTTTTGGTCTTGATTTTGAGAACTATATTGACACGTCATCAGAAGTATCCTTGAATGCTAAATTAATACGCATTTTATACTTGGCATTATACTTTATTTTTTTAAGGAAGCATGCGCTTGAAGACGGAATAAATAAACTAACCTCTATAACTTTAAGCCTCTTAACCGTAGGCTATGTTTTTGCGCCACCCATTGATATAGTAGGTAGGATGTTGCTTTATTATCAAGTTTTCCTGATTTTTGCAATTCCTTTAACAATGACATATATGAGAAACTGGATTTTTAGGGTACCTTATTTTATTGGAATTTTATTATTCCAAGGTTATTTGATTATGAAGGGCTTGGAGGAGCTTTATTTTGTGGACTATAGGTACAAAGGGGTTGATTATACTTATATTATAATAATTGTTACAACAGCTCTTGCTCTTATAGCTATCTATTCAAATGGAGTGAGATATAATGTTTTTAAAATGAAAAATAACCCTAAATCACATTATAATGAAAAGATTCTCAATTGTTAGTACTGGAACTTTAAAGGCTGTACATGGCGCCAACTTTGTCTTGGATAATATTGTCAAAAGTAAGCCATTCTTTAATGATGTATTATTAAATAAAATCTACTCTTCTGCAGAGGTAGTGGATGTAAACAATGGCGAAGAGATGCCAATAGGCGAAGGTAATGAAACATGTACTTATAAAGCTACAAGAGGAATTAGATCTTTTTTTAGGAATTTGCTCAGTTCTGATTATATTATTTGGGCAAGACTAAAAGAATATCTTAACTATGTGAGGCCAGCTAAATGCGTCGCAAAAAGAGCTTTGTCTGATTCAAATCAATGCGAATGGCTTATTTTTCAGGAAATCCATTCTGCTTATTATTATCTAAAACTTAAGCAAAAAAATAGTATTGAAAAGAAAACGGCAATAATAATACACCAGGCGGATGATTTGTGTGGTCAGTTCCTGGCAACATTCCCGGCTTTCAACAACAGCGAAAAACAAACGGCAAGGATATTGAGACTTCGTGATTATGTATATGAAAATATAGATAAGATTATTTATATATCACAAAAAGCATATGAAGAGAGTATAGCTCCTATTTCAAAACGTTGTATGATATATAACGGAATATCTGATGTGGCCGAAAATATGAGGTCAAGAAAGCTGGAAAGGCCACAGATAAACCTTGTTTGTGTTGGTTCTATGTCTGGCAGAAAAGGCCAAGACGTAATTATTTCTGCTTTAGCTTTACTGCCCAAAGAGAAGAAAGAAAAGGTTAAACTTTTTCTTGTTGGAGATGGAAGTGCAAGAGGGGATTTGGAAAGGCGGGTGTTAGAATTGCACCTTAACGATGTTGTTGAGTTTATGGGTTTGCGAAAGGATGTGGCAAATATCTTGGTAGATATGGATGTATTTGTTATGCCCAGTAAAAACGAGGGGCTTTCGATCAGTACCCTAGAGGCTCTTCGTGCTGGTTTGTTCCTACTACTCACTGATGTTGGTGGGAATTGTGAGGTTATGGGTGATGATTGCGGTATAGTTATTACAAGAGATCCCAAGGACGTTGCACGAAAGCTTGAAACTATTATTGATCAAAAGCTTGTTTCTCAAGAACAGAAAGAGCGCTCTGTTGAGAGGTTTCACCGCTATTTTGGGCTCAAAAACATGGCGGAGGGTTACGAGAAGATGATGATATCAAATGGCTAATCGCGAATGTGTATGGCAGAATATAGTCTGAAAGAACAACGAGAAACTTATTGCATTACGTTGTTGAATGATATTGAACTGAAAACAGGACGGCAAGATGAGCAGATTAAGCATTTTAATCAGTTAGGAGCAAGCAGGAGAAAGATATTTAAACATCTCTGGAAAAGCACTTTTTTTAGGCTCGTATTCAATATATGCTTGCCTGTAATTATGATAGTGTCAGATTTCGTCTTCCCAATAAAGAACAGCATATGCTTCTTGGGGCACAAACAAAAGAAATACCCACTCAAACGACTATATTTGCACCACGAACGACGTCTACTTGCGCTAAGCAAAACAGCAGGCATACAGCGAGAAGATGATGTGTGGTTTCATAATCCATTTGATTTTATCACTCTACCTGCAGAATATAAATCTGTTTGTGCTCTTGATTATGTGTCAATGGGCGAAATATGGAAAAGTGCGGGGCAGGCAGTGATACTACATATTAAAACCGTTATTTCATTAGGGTACGATAAGTATTTATTGTCTTTTCGTGCATACGAATGGTGTTTGACGGACTTTGCATTGCGTCATATTCCTTTAGATGTTAATATGACATTTAGCTGTATTTGTGACCGTATGGCCATTTTATATGATAAGCTACCCCATGAGAATAAAACTATGATTCAACACGGAACGATGCACTTTCACAATTTAGTTCTTGAGGCATCACATTTTGTATGGCAAGAAGATTTAGGTGCATATATATGGAAATCTCTTTATAAAAGCTCTCCATCGACGATTTATTGTTATACAAAAGATGATGAGATTGCACTTTCTCACTCAGTTATTGCAAACAATCCTAAGTATATCCACATGGGTTATGGTTTCAAACCCTCGTTTAAACCAGAAAAGAAGTCGTTGCTTATAGTTGGGCAGCCTGCTTTGTTCTTCGATAACGAACGTGAAATAATACGTCAATTGCAAGGACTTGATGTAATCATATATCTGAAGAATCATCCAGCCGAAACAAATGCGTCCTACTATGATTTACGTAAAGAATTTGATTTTACTTTTATCGAGGGACTAAATACGCATCTGCCAGCTGTCGATTTGCTTATAAGTTATGAAAGTACTTTGGCTTACGAGTATGCGAGCGTAGGAACAAAAATTCTTTATTATGGTCTTTTTGAAATTAACTACATCAGGAATTTAGTTGTAAAAGAACTTGGATTGCAGGTATGAGGAAAGGAAAGGCGATTATAATAGGAGATAATACTATGCTTTTGAGTAGAGGTTATCTTCTTGAAGAAACAATCGGTAAGTATAAGATTGATGACAGCAAGTTCTATTGGCCATCTCGATTTACCTTGATAAGAAGACTTTTACGGGCTGAAATCACGAGTTTTTATCAATTGGCGAATGCAGATAGAATTGCTGTTGCCAAGAAAGGACTGTTCTTGCAGAAGAAAGGTGAAAATTCTTTTATAAAAAGCTTTGCTATGCCCAGAGGGTCTAAGCCGTTGAACCTATGTTTAGCTCTTTCAGGTAATATCTTTTTTGGTGAGTATTTTCAAAACATGGAGAAACAGGCTGTTAATATTTATTGCTCGGAAGATAATGCACGTACTTGGCATATCGCCTATACGTTTGAAGCAGGGAATATCAATCATATTCATGGACTGTTCTTTGATAAATATACAGATCGTATTTGGGTAGCAACTGGCGATCGAGAAAACGAATGTATCATAGGGTATACAGATGATGAGTTTAAGACCTTTTTAGAGGTGTTTAGGGGCGGACAAGAGTATCGTACATGCCAATTATTTTTTTATAAAGATTTTGTAGTATTCGGAACAGATACTCAATACCAACAGAATGTTATTAAAAAGTTTGATCGTAAGACTCTAGAGATAACTGAACTACAGGAAGTACAAGGCTCTGTTATCAAAGGTGGACAAGTTGGTGATGTCGCTTTCATATCAACAACAGTTGAACCGTCAAAGGTGAATACTGATAAGTATGCACACCTTTGGGTTTCAAAGGATGGGTTACACTGGGAAGAGCGTTATAAAGCAAAGAAGGATTGGCTGCCATTTATATTCCAGTTTGGTACATTTGAGTTTCCACAGAATGCGTATTGTGATGGAAGGCTCTGGTTTTCAGGAAGAGCTTTGAAAGGTTATGATGGGAAATCATCTTATATAGAAATATAAAATGCGAATATTATTAGTTACACAATATTTTTATCCAGAGGTATTTAAAAGTAATGATTTAGCTTTTGAATTGGTAAAAAGAGGGCATCATGTGGATGCCCTTGTAGGTATTCCCAATTATCCTGATGGGAAATACTTTGATGGATATGGATTATTTAGCAAGCGATATGAAGTCGTAAATGGTGTTAATGTATATCGTTGTTTTCAAACGCCAAGAGGGAAAGGGGGATGGAGGTTACCTTTCAATTATTTGTCATACGTAATCAGTGGATGCTTGTGGGTGCTTTTTTTCATTGCATGGAAAAAGAAGTATGATTGCATTATCGGTCATGAGCCTTCGCCAATTTTCCAAGCTTATCCGGCATTATTGCTGAGAAAGCTTAGAAAAATTCCTTTCTATTATTGGATTATGGATTTATGGCCAGATGCTATGAAGTCTGGGGGGGGAATAAAGAACGAGAAAGTAGTGAACTTTGTAGATAAGCTGGTTAAGGATATTTATAATCAAACAGATAAGATATTGATAACAAGTAAACGTTTTCGAGAGCTTATTGAGCAGAAAGGTGACTTCAAGGATAAAATTATTTACTTTCCAAATTGGAGTGATGATATTCTGGAGATGTCTGCAGATTATGAAATACCACAAGCTCCGGAAGGCTTTAAAATTATGATTGCAGGTAATCTGGGCAAGTCTCAGAATCTGGAAGCTGTAACTGAGGTGATGTTAGGATTGAAAGACGAACCTGAAGTGAAATGGATATTTGTTGGTGGTGGTTCACGAAAAGAATGGCTCGAAAACTTCATCAAAGGAAATGGGATGGAGAATAAAGCTGTTTGTCTTGGACAGTACCCTTTTGAAGCTATGCCAGCTTTTTACAAACAAGCAGATGTAATGCTTGTAACCTTGAGGGCAGGATTTCCTCATTTAGAAGCTGTTGTTCCAGCTCGCCTACAATCATATATGTCGGCTGGAAGACCTGTCCTAGCCATGATAGGATGTGGCGGAGCTGATATCATTGATGAATCACAGTGTGGATATGCCGTACCTGCAGGGGATTCCGAAGCATTGATAAGGGTGATTAGAGAAAAGGTTCTAACGAATCGCGAATCTTTTGAAAAAATGGGACGTAATAGTCGAGACTATTACATGAAGAATTATCGAATGGATATGTGTATTGATAATTTAGAGAGGATTATAGGAGCAAAATAAATCATGAAGAAAGTTTTGATAACAGGTGTCGGCAGTTATGTTGGTCTCAGAGTAGAACATTGGCTTGATGCTGCATTTGATGGTAAAGAAAAGCTATTTGATATTGATGCTGTAGATACGATTGACAATCGTTGGAAGCAAGCGGACTTCTCAAAATATGATGTTGTTTACAATGTGGCTGGTATTGCCCATGTTAAAGCGGCTAAAGGTAAGGGACCTCTGTATTATGCTGTTAACCGCGATATGGTGATAGAGATAGCCAAAGCGGCTAAAGCTGCAGGTGTGAAGCAATTTATCCATATGAGTAGTATGATTGTTTATAAAGAAGTGAAGACTCTTGAAGGTAAGCAGATACATAAAGATACAAAACCAGCACCTAATGGCTTTTATGGCGATAGTAAATTACAAGGAGAAGAAGGAATCCGCACCTTATCAGATAATAACTTTAAAGTGTGTATTATTCGACCACCAATGATTTATGGCCCAGGATGTAAAGGTAATTTTCCTAGATTGGTATGGTTGGCTAATAAGACTCCTATCTTCCCGGCTTGGCATAATAAGAGAAGTATGCTTTATATAGATAACCTTTGTGAGTTCGTTAAGCAGTTGATTTTACACGAAACAGGAGGTATCGTGTTTCCTCAAAATGCAGAATATGCTGATACTGTAGAGATCATTCGCTATTATGCGAAACAGAGTGGAAGACATGTTTGGATTACAAGATTATTTAATCCTCTCATATGGATGTTCGGGAATCATGTCCGTCCTTTGGGTAAGATGTTTTCTAATAGTACATATGATATGGAAATGAGCAAATATGCATTTGAATATAGAGTGGTAAGTTTGAAAGAATCATTCGCAGGTATTGAACCTAAAAATAAAAAATAATCGATTTAAGATATGAGTAAGCAGAAAAAACTAAGTACGACTTACAAAATGTTGAGAACACTCGGCTTTAACTATTCAGAAGAAGAATATGGTGATGTAAGTGTAAGTAAGGTTTTGGGAAAGTTTTTTGGTAACATCTATCGTAAGAGATTGGAAAAGATGATGGATTGGCCGATATTGCAGTCATTCAATCCTCGCAAGATTAGACCTATACTTATGCGAAAGATGGGATGTCATGTTGGTAAAGAATGTTTTATTGGAGATTATGTACGAATAGATCAAGGACATGCTGATATGATTACACTGGAAGATCACGTTAGTATAGCTTCTGGAACTCGTTTGCTTTGTCATCAAAGAAATTTTTGTGATTATTGTGTTGGAGATGATTATATGGAACTAGGATATATAGTGAAGCCTATTGTTCTAAAGAAAGGGTGTTTGATAGGAATGGAAAGTTTTGTGATGCCGGGAGTGACAGTAGGTGAAGGTGCCATCGTAGGTGCAGGTTCATTTGTTACAACGGATATACCGGCTTGGACAGTGGCTGCCGGGAGGCCTGCAAAGGTTTTGAAGCAAATACCACATAGAGGAGATAAATCAAAATCTTCTAATGAATAGAAAGTGAATTGTAAGTATCGGTATTATGATTTACAGAATAATAAAGCGAATATTTGACTTTGTGTGTGCACTACTTGGTATTATTGTTACCAGCCCTTTGTGGATAATCGGTATAATTGGCATCCTGATTTCTGACTGGGGGCCTATTTTCTATACTGCTCATCGAATAGGAAAGAACAATAAACTTTTCAAAATGTATAAGTTTCGTTCCATGCGAGTGCTGAGAGAACCAAAGAAAGGAGCAGAAGCTTCTCTCCGTCCAGAAGAAGACCGAATTTTCCCTTGGGGCCATTTTATCCGTAGGATAAAGATTGATGAGTTACCTCAATTGCTCAATATCCTTAATGGTACTATGAGTCTTGTTGGTCCTCGACCTGTAGCAAAAGATCAATTTGATATGTTCCGCTATGGTAAATGGGATGAAGCCAAGAGTGTACCAGTAGGACTTAGCGGACCTGCTGCACTTTATGACTTTGTTTATGGTGATAATTTCACAGATGAGAAGGAATATATGGAGAAGGTTTATCCTACTCGCAGAGAATTGGAATATACATACGTTAAGAAAGCTGGTTTTTTCTATGATTTGAAGATGATCATTTATACTGTTATCTGCATTGTATATACTTTTCTTGGCAAAGAAGCCACTTGGATATTGAGGGAGTTTCTTGCTGACGCTAAAGCGTCAAATTCTGAGATAGAAGTGATGCCTAAGCTTTAATTGTGTAATAAAAAAAGAATAAATTATGAGGCGTTTAATTGTAGTGGCTCATCCTGATGATGAGGTCTTGGGAGCTGGTGCTTCTATGTATAAGTGGAGTAAAGAGGGTGATGAAGTAGAAGTTGTCATTATGTGTACGGAAGTTAAAGTACGTGCTTTCCGTCCGGAGGACAATGAATTGGAGGATGATACGAATGCTTCCAATAAGTTCCTCGGAGTAAATAAAATTTATGAAGGTACATTTCCTAATATCGAGATGAATACTGTACCTCACTTGCAGTTGGTACAGTTCATAGAAAGTGCAATTAAGGAAAGTGAACCGGATATTATCATCACTCATCATCCTGCAGATACTAATAATGACCATTTACAGACCTCAATGGCGTGTCAGGAAGCTATCCGTCTGTTCCAAAGACGTCCAGGGGTAAAACGTGTGAAAGAGTTTTGGTATATGGAAGTACCTTCTTGTACGGAGTGGAAGATAAATAGCGGCATGAATACTTTTAATCCTAATTGCTTTGTAGAAGTTGGCAAGGAAGGTGTGGAAGCTAAAATTAAGGCTCTCTCAATGTACCGTGGTGTTATGCGTTCATATCCACATCCTAGATCGCCCGAATATATCTCAGGTCTTGCGGCTATGAGAGGTGGTCAGTGGGGGCAGATGTACTCCGAAGCTTTTGAGGTGGTGCTCAGGGCGTATTGATAGAATGAAGTATTGTTCATTGAAACTATATTATCCTCTGCATGAGGCATATCTGGCATCGTTAAATAAATGATTGTTATATAATGAACAATTTATTTGATAAGAATTTCTTGGACAGTTTGTGGGCACAAGCCGCTGAATCTCCAAGATTGCGACAGAATTATGACTTGCGTAACTCGTCGGAAGATATGTCGCAACGGATGCTGAATGCATTGCTTCCAGGCACGGAGGTGTCAATTCATCGGCATGAGGCTACAGCGGAAACGGTGGTATGCCTATGTGGAAAGCTGGAGGAGATTTTCTATGAAGAGGTGGAGGAGTATGCCTCGGATGCACTATCGAATATAAGGGAGGTAGTGAGGAAAAGAACTTTCAGGGAAGTATCAAGGCAGTTGCTTTGTCCGGCCGAAGGGCTGTATGGTATGCAAATTCCTGCAGGTGTATGGCATACGGTGAATGTACAGGAGCCCTCAATTATATTTGAAGCGAAAGACGGAGCTTATATTCCATAAGAGAAGCGATGCATGGAACAGCCATTTTTGACTGTTATGGAGGATGTTGAGAGGCAAGAATATGCCTTTATATAACAGATGGTAAAAATATTGGGATGAATTTGGCGTATTGAGAGAAAAATAATATCTTTGCATAAAGTTTATAAGTGATTAGTTATCATCAAGGCTTGATATATCAAAAGATTGGGATTATGAATACCATATTAGAACAATTAAAGCAATATTTTAATAATAGCCCACGGGCTATTATTGAACAAGAGTGGGAGGAATTTGATTCCTATAACACAGGACCTACAATAGATGATTTTTTATCATTTACAAGCAATTGGTCATTCAAATGGAAAGGAACGTCAGAAAATAAAAACAAGAAAACTCCGGATTTGTATTCGGAGTTTTCTTATATTTGTACCCAATATTCACCAATAATATTCTTTTATCATGAATAAGGCTGCTTTTTCTTTGGAGAAATATATCTTTAATAGAGTGAGAATTGATTTTGATTTAAACAAGTTGTCAGAATTGGAAATTGATTTTAAACCTTCGGGAAGTTTTAAGCAAATGAACCCTAATTCTGTTTTTGACCTAAAGTTTATATTTTCTGCGAAAGATAAAGGTGCTTCGGAGTCTTTTGTCTCGGTTGAGTGTCATGCAACTTTTAAATTTGCAAGCAATATCCAATTTAATGAGATTCCTTCTTTTTTCTATGCAAACAGTATTGCAATAGTGTTTCCATATGTTAGAGCTTTTGTGAGTACAATAACGCTTCAGGCAAATGTTCCTCCCATTGTTTTACCGACAATGAATTTGTCTTCCTTGGAAGAACCTTTGAAGAAACACACTAAAGAAGTGCAATGAGATGAAGCTTTTCCAGACGGTAGAGGATAGAGATAATCCTGATTACATAGAATCGAATGCTCCTTTTATTTGCAAAGCTGCAAATGCATGGCTGGGAGAGGGATATTATTTCTGGGATACATTGATTGCAAATGCACATTGGTGGGGCAAGGTGAGGTATAGAGAAAATTATGTAATTGTAGAATATACGTGTGACTTATTGAATGGAAAATGCTTTGACCTGCATGGTAACATGGAACATCTGAAATCCTTTAATGAAGTAATTGATTTCTTGAAGTCCCAAAAGTTGGTTACTAAGACTACCACGGTTGCCAAAGTGATAGAGTATTTGAAGAGTAAAGCCGGTTTAGCTTCTAAGTATGATGGGATTAGGGCTTATGGTCATTTCTCGAGATCAAATCCTATTTTTATTCCATTTGAAGATAGTGAAAAAAGTTGCTTAGAATTACTCCCTGCTGTACAGATTTGTCTGTTTCGTAAGAAATCTTTCAATTTAAGTGCCGGCAAAATCATCTACCCCAATCATTATAACATAAATTACTTGGTGTAATAAAAACTTCTTTTTTAACGATATTATAATATCATTTGTTATTCTTATCTTTGCCCCTGTTTTGTTCCGCCTTCTCCATTCGGAGAATATGGATGAAAAGGGAACCGGGTGGAAATCCCGGACAGTCCCGCTGCTGTGAGTTTCGCGGAGGGTGCATCGATACCAATGCCACTATCCTTGAAGAAAGGATGGGAAGGCGATACACCGGAAACAAGTCAGAAGACCTGCAAAACAAAGTCGAAAAATTGTCCGCTCGAGGAAAGCGGACAATGCACGGATTTTTATAAGATTAATTTTAATTGTCTGTATGGCCGGATATATGAGGAGGCAACTGGCTCGCATCTGTATCTTGGGAATAAGCGTCTTGCCGCTTGCCGCTCAGGAGGCGGGAAGGGATACCATTACCGGAAAGGTGCACGAGATAGAGATGGTGGTGGTGACGGCACGACGGCTACCGAACAAGGTGACATCGGCCGTGCCCGTGCAAACCATGTCGAAGCAGGAGATGGAACGGCTGGGAATACAGGGCATGGCAGATGCAGTGAGACGATTTGCCGGCGCCAACGTGAAGGATTACGGGGGAATAGGGGGACTGAAAACAGTATCGATACGCAGCATGGGAGCACCGCATACGGCTGTCAGCTATGACGGGGTGGCGGTGAGCAACTGCCTGGCGGGGCAGATTGACATCGGACGGTTCTCGACGGACAATGTGGCGATGCTTTCGCTGGCAGTGGGGCAAGGGGAGGATTTGTTGCAGTCGGCCCGTTTGTATGCCTCGGCGGGGGTGCTGAACATTGAGACGGAGAAACCGTATTTGGAGGAGGGACGGAACACGGCTTTCCAGGTCAGGATGAAAGGCGGGTCGTTCGGCTATGTGAGTCCTTCGTTGCGATGGTGGCAGCGAGTGGGCGACCGCACGCGCCTGGCTGTGAATGCCGACTACATGAGGGCCGATGGGGTATATCCGTTTACGTTGGTGAACGGGAAGTATGTGACGAAGGAGAAGCGGCACAATTCGGCCATCTATTCGTGGCAGGGCGAAGCGGCTTTGTATCATACGTTCGGGGATGGAGGCGAACTGGATGTGAAAGGGGGCTATTACTATTCGCGAAGGGGGCTGCCGGGTGCGGTGACGCTCTACAACCCGTTATCGGACGAGACGCTTCGGGATGAGAACCCGTTTGTGCAGGCGCGCTACAAGAAGCGTTTCTCGCCGCGGTGGAGCGTGCAGGCGCAGGCCAAGTATACGCATGGATGGAACTTGTATGAGGATAAGGGGAAGGAGTATGAGCAGGGAGTATATCGGGGCGTGCACCGGCAAGACGAGTATTACCTGTCGGCAACGGCATTGTACAGCCCGTCATTGGCTTGGTCGCTGTCGGTGGCGCAAGACGGGGCGGTGAATAAGTTGCGAAGCAACCTGAACGACTGTCCGTTTCCCACGCGATATACTTCGCTGACGGCTTTTAACGCGCGCTACCGGCAAGGGGCGGTGACGGCCACGGGCACGCTGGTGCATACGTTTGTGACCGAACGGGTGAGGGTGGGAGAGGCGCCCGATGATTTTCAGCGTCTGGCTCCGTCACTCTCCATCAGCCTGAAACCGTGGAAGGAGGAGGAGCTCTTCTTGCGTCTGATGTACAAAAGCACGTTCCGTATGCCTACATTCAACGATTTGTATTATTACAGGCTTGGCAACCGAAGCCTGCGCCCGGAGAAGGCGAACGAGTATAACGTGGGCATTACGTGGAGCCGCTCGTCTTGGCGGTTGCCGGATTATCTGTCCGTTACGGTGGATGCGTATTATAACGACGTGACCGACAAGATTGTGGCTTTTCCCACCACGTATGCGTGGCGGATGGCAAACTATGGCAAGGTGCGTGCCGTAGGGGTGGACATTACGCTGGCCACGGCGGTGGCTTTGGGCAGAAGCATGAAGCTGGCCATGTCCGGAGGGTATAGCTATCAGAAGGCGGTGGACGTGACTGATGCAACGGCCAAGAACTACAAGGAGCAGTTGCCTTATACGCCCGTGCATACGGGAAACGTATCGGCCGTGTGGGAAACGCCTTGGCTGAACGTGGGCTATTCCGTGGTGGGAGTGGGAAAGCGTTACCGGCTGTCGCAAAACATCCCGGAGAACCGGATAGACGGGTACATGGAGCATACGGTGAGCGTGTCGAGGGAGCTGGCGATGAAGCGGTGCAAGCTGCGGTTGCAGGCTGAGGTGGTGAACCTGACCGATGAACAGTATGAAGTGATAAAATATTATCCGATGCCGGGACGTTCGTGGCGGCTTACGGGGACATTGAATTTTTAAAACTTAATTTTTTTAAGACTGGTATTTATGAAAGTGAGAAGTTTGCTATTCGGCATGCTTTGTATGCTGGCGTTAAGTGCCTCGCTCGTTTCTTGTAGCGACGAGGATGATGTGTTGGACGACAGCGGCTCGACAGTGAGTCTGCCACAGGTGCGTGCTTATTTCCTGAATGAGGGCACGCAGAAGGAGAACAATGCGGGTATCATGTTTTATGCCCCCAACGGGGATGCCGCATCCATAAGCGACATCTTCAAGAAGCAGAACAATGCGCAGTTGGGAGATGTGGGACAGGACATGATAGTGTATGAAGAGTGTCTGTATGTGGCTGTGTATGGTTCCAATTATCTGGTGAAGCTGAACGCTGCCGGTGTGGTGCAGAAGCGGGTGTCTTTTGTCGGTGACGCAGACTTGTCTGCCGGTATCCGCAGCATTGCCGCCGAGGATGGCTATATCTATGCTTCGTTTTACGGAGGGACGGTGGCCAAAATCGATGCCAATACGTTGCAGGTGGAGAAGAAACTGACCGGAGTGGGAAGCAACTTGGAGGGGGTGGCCATAAGCGAGCGGATGCTCTATGTGGCGGATTCGTATAAGGTTGTGGACTCCAAGTATGTTTATAACAAGGAAGTGGCCGTGATAGATCTGAACACATTCAGCCTGAAAGAGAAGCTGACCGTGACGCAGAATCCCAACATGATGACAGAGGAAGATGACCGGGTGTATCTCATTTCGTGGGATTACAGTGCCGAAAGCTATGTGTTGCAGATGATAGAGCCGAAAAACGGAAACAAGGTGTCGCAACTGGGCTATGCTACCCACATGGCCGCGAAAGGCGACCTGCTTTATCTGGTGGATTCGAGAGTGGACTACTCGCACTGGCCGGAGGTTTCCGCCCGCAATTCGTTTGCTACCTATGATGCGAAGTCCGGGAAGATGAATGCGACCTCTTTCTTGAAAAATGTTCCGGAAGAGTTGAATACGGCAGTGGTGTATATGATTGAGGTGAACGGGAAGAACGGTGATATCTACATTGCCACTACCGGACACGGCAAGACGAACGGCAATGTATATCGTTTCAAAAGCGACGGCAGCTTTGTAGAGAAGTTTGATTGCGGTGGTCAGAATCCTAAGAAGGCGGTTTTCTTTAACTAAAAACGGATGAGAAGATTTTTCGTATCGGTTGTTGTATGCTCTGCCATTTGGCTCTTTGCGGCTTGTGGCGCAAGGGGCAGGAGTGTTACGGCGGTTGCCGGAGGCGACACGGTGGCTTTACGCTATGCCGATAACCTCGTATTGGTGGATTATCCGGGTTATACCGTGGCTTCGTTGCGAAACCCGTGGGATACGTTGAAAACGCTGCATACGTATGTGCTTGTGCCTGCTGCCGATCCCTTGCCGGAGAATCTGCCCGAAGGGACGGTGGTGCGCACGCCACTCTCGAAGGCGGTGGTCTACTCGTCGGTGCATTGCGCGCTGGTGGGCAAGCTGGGCGCTTGGGGCAGCATAGGCGGCGTGTGCGACCTGAAGTATATCAAACTGCCGGCCGTGCAGGAGGGATGTCGCAACGGGACGATAGCGGACTGCGGCGACGGCATGAATCCGGATATGGAAAAAATCATCGACCTGCATCCGGATGCCATCTTGCTCTCGCCTTTTGAGAACAGTGGCGGCTATGGACGTGTAGAGAAGCTGAATATTCCCATCATCGAATGTGCCGACTACATGGAGACCTCTGCCATGGGGCGTGCCGAGTGGATGCGTTTCTACGGTCTGTTGTTCGGCAGGAAGGCGCAAGCCGACAGCCTTTTTGCCGAGGTGGACAGCTGTTATCGGCAGTTGAAGATGCGTGCCGAACTTTCGTCGGTGCGTTTGTCGGTGGTTAGTGAATTGAAAAACGGAACGGCTTGGTATGTGCCGGGCGGACGCAGCACCATGGGTGGCCTCTTCAGGGACGCGTGCGGGAATTATGCCTTTGCCGACGACACGCACAGCGGTTCCGTGCCTCTGGCCTTCGAGACGGTGTTCGACAAGGCAGGGAATGCGGACGTGTGGACCATCAAATACAACCGCGAACGGGATATGACCTATGCGGATCTGAAAATGGACTTCATGGGATATACAGGCTTTAAGGCTTTCAAGACCCGTAATATTTATGGCTGCAACACAGGGAAAGTGCCGTATTATGAAGAGACGCCTTTCCGTCCGGACTATCTGCTGGCCGACCTGATACAAATTCTGCATCCTGAAATGGGAGATTTGGGCGGTTTGCGCTATTTTTGCAAACTGAATGAATAAAGGTTGGAGATACGGCATCGGCCTGGGAGCAATCATTGTACTGCTCTTTCTGGCGAATCTGCTGGTGGGGTCGGTTTCGATTCCGCCGGCCGATGTGTTCCGTATTCTTTGGGGGGCTGAAGGAGTGAAGGCTGGCTGGGCTTTTATCCTATGGGAGTCGCGGTTGCCTCAGGCATTGACGGCGTTGCTGTGTGGCAGTGCCCTTGCCGTTTGCGGACTGATGTTGCAGACAGCTTTCAAGAACCCGTTGGCCGGCCCCTCTATTTTGGGTATTAATTCCGGAGCAAGTCTGGGAGTGGCTTTCGTGATGCTGTTCTTCGGAGGCAGCATCACGGCAGGCACATTCAGTCTGTCCGGATTCTTCTCCGTGCTGGCAGGGGCGTTTGTGGGGGCTATGCTGATTATGGCGCTCATCCTTTTCTTCTCTACTTTGCTGAAGAGCAACATCATGTTGCTGATAACGGGTATCATGATAGGGTATATGGCCTCTTCGGCCATCGCCTTGCTCAACTTCTTCGCTACTGCCGAGGGGGTGCA
The DNA here is from genome assembly GCF_002998535.1 of Prevotella heparinolytica. Taxonomy (NCBI): domain Bacteria; kingdom Pseudomonadati; phylum Bacteroidota; class Bacteroidia; order Bacteroidales; family Prevotellaceae; genus Prevotella; species Prevotella heparinolytica. The sequence continues at coordinate 3,394,327 of NZ_CP027234.1, forward strand.
GTCCTACATGATATGGGGCATGGGTAACTTTGGCGGAGTGTCTTTGCAACAGATGCCTGCCTTTGCCGCAATCACTCTGCTGGGCTTGTTTGCCTCGTTGCTGCTGATAAAGCCGTTGAACGCACTGCTACTGGGCGAACGCTACGCGGAGAATCTGGGTGTGAACATCCGTAGGGTGAGGAATTGGCTGCTGGTTGTCACCGGACTGTTGACCGCCGTCACCACTGCCTTTTGCGGGCCGGTGGCTTTCATCGGGCTGGCCGTACCGCACGTGGCCCGCCTGATTCTGGGGACATCCAACCATAATTCGTTGCTGCCCGTCACCATCCTGAGCGGAGGGGCGGTGGCTTTGGTCTGTAACCTGGTGTGCGTACTTCCGGGCGAGTCGGGCATTATTCCGCTGAATGCAGTAACGCCTATCATCGGAGCGCCGGTCATCATTTACGTCATCCTTAGTCAAAGAAATCCACAACATTTTAATTGAAAGGCCCGAAGGCAGCTTCTGCTTTTACGCTTGTACAAGTATCACCTTACAGTTGTACAAGCGTGACTCTTCACTTGTACAACCTTTCCATTGAATCTCTCTGAATAGTGGAAGGAGGGAATGCAGGACACGGATTTTCCTGATAGTCCGTGGGCTATGGGTAAATCGGGTTTCCGGAATGATTGCAAAATCGCTATCCGGTAAAATGACGAAAGGCAAGCCATCTTTTTTATCGACTGCTTGCCTTTCGTTGTGATTCCGAAGCGATTCGAACGCTTGACCCACGCCTTAGAAGGGCGTTGCTCTATCCAGCTGAGCTACGGAACCATCCTTAATTGCGGTGCAAAAGTACGGTTTTTTGATATTACTGCAAAATTTTGCAGTAAAAAAATGTACCGGGATGAAAAAACTCCCGGAGATGCGCCGTGCATGTCCGGGAGGATTTTGTTATTTCTCCTTTTTGAGTTCTGCAAAAATCAGTCCTTCCAATTCTTCGGCCAATTCAGGATTGTCGAGAATGACTTGTTTCGCTGCATCACGCCCTTGAGCAATTTTGGTGTTGTTGTAGCTGAACCAAGAACCGCTTTTCTTGATAATCTCCATCTCCACACCCAGGTCTATGATTTCGCCGGCACGCGAAATGCCTTCGCCAAACATGATGTCGAACTCTGCGCGACGGAACGGGGGGGCCACTTTGTTCTTCACCACTTTGACCTTGGTCTGTTTGCCCAGAATCTCCTCACCATTCTTGATGGCTTGCCCCGGACGGATGTCAAGGCGCACGGAAGCGTAGAACTTCAAGGCGTTACCGCCTGTCGTGGTTTCAGGGTTGCCGAACATTACACCTATTTTCTCGCGTAGTTGGTTGATGAAGATGCAGGTGGTGCGTGTTTTGCTGACAGCCGACGTGAGTTTGCGCAAGGCTTGCGACATGAGACGCGCCTGAAGTCCTACCTTGTTCTCGCCCATATCGCCTTCTATTTCGGCTTTTGGGGTTAGTGCGGCAACGGAGTCTATCACGATGATGTCGATGGCAGAGGAGTGGATGAGCTGGTCGGCAATGTCCAACGCCTGCTCGCCGTTGTCGGGCTGTGAAATGAGCAGATTATCTACGTCCACACCTAATTTGGTGGCATAAAAACGGTCGAAAGCATGCTCGGCGTCGATGAAAGCGGCTATGCCTCCCATTTTCTGCGCTTCGGCGATGGCGTGGATGGCCAGAGTGGTTTTACCAGATGATTCCGGGCCGTATATCTCGATGATGCGTCCGCGTGGATAACCGCCTACGCCGAGTGCCACGTTCAGTCCGATGGAGCCGGTAGGGATTACTTCTATCGGCTCGATGCTCTCGTCGCCCATCTTCATGATGGAGCCTTTGCCAAAACTTTTTTCTATCTTGTCTATGGCAGCCTGCAAGGCTTTCAGTTTCCCGGCAGGTGTTGCAGCGCCATTTTCTGTTTCAAAATTAAGTTCGTCTTTTTTTGCCATAAAATTTTTGCTATGATTTAAAGAATCTGGGCGGAATGGTCCTTGGTCTTCACCTCTTTAGGGGTGATGATACGTTCTATAACGCCTTCTTCATTGATGATAAAAGTGGTGCGGAAAGTTCCCATGTATTTGCGGCCGTACATGCTCTTCTCTCCCCATACGCCGAATTGCTCCACCAGTTTCTTGTCGGTGTCTGCAATCAGGCTGAAAGGGAGATCGTACTTTTCGATGAACTTTTGGTGTGACTTCTCGCCATCCACACTGACGCCGATGACCTCGTAACCGGCTTTGCGCAGCTCACAGTAATTGTCGCGCAGGTTGCAGGCTTGTGCGGTGCACCCCGACGTCATGTCTTTGGGGTAGAAATAAAGTACGATTTTCTTTCCCTTATAATTGCTCAGGCGTATTTCTTCGCCTTTCTCATTGATACCCAATATGTCGGGGGCTTTGTCTCCTATGTTCATGGCCTTTCGTTATTAAACTTCCAAATCTCCGTCGAAAATCTCGTGCCAGGGCAATCCCTGCTTGTTGAGTTGTTCCATGAAAGGATCCGGGTCGAATTCTTCCACATTCCATACTCCCGGTCTTTTCCAAAGACCTTTGAGGAACATCATTGCTCCAATCATGGCAGGTACGCCGGTGGTATAGCTTACACCCTGCATGCCGGTCTCTTTATAGGCTTCCTGATGGTTGCAGTTGTTGTATACATAATAGGTGCGCTCCTTACCGTCTTTCAGTCCGCGGATGCGGCAACCGATGGAGGTCTCGCCTTCGTAGTTCTCGCCCAAGTCCTGCGGATTGGGAAGTACGGCTTTGAGGAACTGCAACGGAACAATCTTGGTTCCGTTGTATTCCACCTCGTCGATACGCGCCATGCCGATGTTCTGGATTACACGCAGGTGCGTCAGATACTCCTGACCGAACGTCATCCAGAAGCGCGCACGCTTGATGGTGGGGAAATTCTTGACCAGCGACTCCAGCTCTTCGTGATAAAGCAGATAAGAGTCGCGCGGACCTATATTGGGATAAGTGAGGTCTTTATGAATTTCAAGCGGACGGGTAGTCACCCATTGGCCGTTTTCATAATAACGTCCGTTTTGAGTGATTTCGCGGATGTTGATTTCCGGATTGAAGTTGGTGGCAAATGCTTTGTGATGGTTGCCTGCATTGCAATCCACGATATCCAGATACTCGATCCGGTCGAAGTGATGCTTGGCTGCGTAAGCCGTATAAATGCCGCTCACACCCGGGTCGAAACCGCAACCGAGAATGGCGGTAAGTCCGGCTTCTGCGAAACGTTTCTTATAAGCCCATTGCCAGCTATATTCAAAGTGGGCCACATCTTTCGGCTCGTAATTGGCCGTGTCCAGATAGTTGACGCCACTCTTCAGGCATGCTTCCATGATGGTAAGATCCTGGTAGGGGAGAGCCACGTTTATGACAATTTCGGGTTTGAAACGATTGAAAAGCGCTACAAGTTCATCCACACAGTCTGCATCTACTTGAGCGGTCTGGATGGCTGGGTTTCCGATGGCTTTGACAACGGCGTCGCACTTGGACTTGGTTCGGCTGGCTATCATGACTTCTGTAAAAACATCAGGATTCTGAGCCACTTTGTGCGCAACAACGGTACCTACACCGCCCGCACCGATAATAAGAACTTTACCCATTTCTTTACTACTTATTTTTATATTATATCTTGTTTGTGAAAATAACGGAGAGCAAATATAAGGGTTAATTCTCATAAAATCATTATGAAGCGGCTTTATTTTCCCTAATATCCTTTTAAGCTTTCTTTTAAGCGCCGGATTTGTGGGAATAAAAGCTTTACGTTATATTTGTCTCTCCGCTTTGGTTTTCTAAAGGAGGATTAATTTGAACACACTGAAAGGAATAATGAAAAAATTGATTTTATCTATCTGTATGGCAGCTGCCTTGGTGGGAGTATCGTCCTGTGCTTCGACTAAAAACGCGACTGAGATTTCGTCTATCGACGGTGAATGGTATATCATCGAAGTGGACGGTACGGCAATGGTTCCTGCTCCGGGACAATCGTATCCTTACATCAGCTTTCGCACAAAGACCGGCATGATGTACGGCAACAGTGGTTGCAACAGCCTCACAGGCACGTTTGATGTGAAGGCCAAACCGGGAGTTTTGCATCTGCATGCGTTGGGAAATACTCGCATGGCATGTCCCGATATGGCAGTGGAACAGAAGGTGCTGGCTGCTTTGGGCAGAGTGAGAAGGTATAGACAGCTGGATATGAAAAATATGGGGCTGTTCGGTTCTTCCGGACATGCCGTAATCGTATTACAGAAGAAGCCTAAGCTTTCAGGCAAAGAACTGCCTCCCGTTCTGCATTTTGAAGGCATGGCGGAAGCTGGTTTCTGAACAAGAACCGGAGTAAAAAGACTATTTAGGCAGAAAAGAGCATGCGGTTTCTGACAATTTGACAGCAAGTTCTGTCACTTCCCGATTGTGGTTGCCTTTACATGCTTTGGCACGGCATTTGTTTTTGGATTGGCGTCTGCCGATGTGGTGGACGGCTAACAATGAATAATAACAAATAAAATAAAACAATCATGGGAAAAATTATTGGTATTGACTTAGGAACAACAAACTCTTGTGTTTCCGTTTTCGAAGGTAACGAGCCGGTGGTAATCGCAAACAGTGAAGGCAAGCGAACCACTCCTTCGGTAGTGGCATTTGTAGACGGTGGTGAACGTAAAATTGGCGACCCTGCCAAGCGTCAGGCCATCACCAACCCGACAAAGACTGTATTCTCAATCAAACGTTTCATGGGTGAGAACTGGGAACAGGTGCAGAAAGAAATATCTCGCATGCCATATAAAGTGGTGAAAGGAGACAATAACACTCCGCGTGTAGATATTGATGGACGTCTGTATACTCCGCAAGAAATCTCGGCCATGATTCTGCAGAAAATGAAGAAGACTGCCGAGGATTATCTGGGACAGGAAGTTACGGAAGCAGTTATTACCGTTCCTGCTTATTTCTCTGACTCTCAACGCCAGGCTACGAAAGAAGCCGGCCAGATTGCAGGTCTTGAAGTGAAACGTATTGTGAACGAGCCTACTGCCGCAGCCCTTGCCTATGGCATCGACAAATCCCATAAGGACATGAAGGTGGCTGTATTCGACCTTGGTGGCGGTACGTTCGATATCTCTATCCTTGAATTCGGTGGCGGCGTATTTGAGGTGCTGTCAACTAATGGTGACACTCATCTTGGCGGTGACGACTTCGATCAGGTGATTATCGACTGGCTGGTTCAGGAATTCAAGAATGACGAGGGCGCCGATCTGACGCAAGATCCGATGGCTATGCAACGTTTGAAGGAAGCTGCCGAGAAAGCGAAAATAGAACTCTCTTCTTCTACCAGCACTGAAATCAACCTGCCTTATATCATGCCGGTGGGTGGTGTGCCCAAACATTTGGTGAAGACGCTGACTCGCGCCAAGTTCGAAGCTTTGGCCCATAGCCTGATTCAAGCTTGTTTGGAACCCTGTAAGAAAGCCATGAGCGATGCAGGTTTGAACAATGCGGATATTGACGAGGTAATCCTTGTAGGTGGTTCTTCGCGTATTCCTGCCGTGCAGAAGCTGGTAGAAGAATTCTTCGGCAAAGTTCCCTCCAAGGGTGTTAATCCGGACGAAGTGGTAGCTGTGGGTGCGGCTGTTCAAGGTGCAGTTCTGACAGATGAAATCAAGGGTGTGGTATTGCTGGATGTCACTCCGCTGTCTATGGGTATTGAAACGATGGGTGGTGTGATGACTAAGCTGATCGATGCCAACACGACTATTCCGTGTAAGAAAAGTGAAACATTCTCTACTGCGGCCGATAATCAGACAGAGGTGACTATCCACGTATTGCAGGGAGAGCGTCCGATGGCTTCGCAGAATAAATCAATCGGTCAGTTTAACTTGACCGGTATTGCTCCTGCCCGTCGCGGTGTTCCTCAAATTGAGGTTACATTCGACATCGACGCCAACGGTATCTTGAAGGTTTCGGCCAAGGATAAAGCCACCGGTAAAGAACAAGCCATCCGCATTGAAGCTTCCAGCGGCTTGAGCAAGGAGGAAATCGAAAAGATGAAGGCAGAGGCGGAAGCTAATGCCGAAGCGGACAAGAAAGAACGTGAAAAGATCGATAAGCTGAATCAGGCAGACTCCATGATTTTCACTACAGAAAATCAGCTGAAGGATTTGGGCGATAAGTTGCCTGCTGACAAGAAAGCTCCTATTGAGGCCGCTCTGCAGAAACTGAAAGATGCTCACAAGTCTCAGGATTTGGCTGCTATTGATTCTGCCATGACAGAACTAAACACCGCTTTCCAGGCCGCAAGTGCTGAAATGTATGCTCAAAGCGGTGCGCAAACCGGTTCTGACATGAATGCCGGACAAAACGGCGGTGCACAGGATGGTAACAAGCACGGAGATAATGTGCAGGATGTGGATTTTGAGGAGGTCAAATGATTCCGATAAGGAAACAGACAATAAACAATAAGCAAAAGAGGGTGTGTCAAAATAGACACATCCTCTTTTTTTGCACAAAGCCCCGACTTTCTCAAGCCAGGGCTTTGCTATTTCCTAAAGTTTTTGTAACTTTAGGCATACAAAATTACGTTATGTCAAAGTTACACTTTCGCCCTTACACTTGCAACCAAACGGTGCTTTTTCCACAACGGCTTGATGAAAATATTGCGGAGAACGACCCTGTCCGCATGGTCAACGCCATTGTTGACGGTCTTAATTTGGATAATTTCCGCAAGCTCTACAAGGAAAGCGGTCGTAGTCCATACCACCCGAAGATGATGCTCAAGGTTATCCTCTATGCCTATATGAATAATATCTATTCTTGCCGCAAGATAGAGCAATTGCTCCTGCGTGACATACACTTCATTTGGCTTGCAGGATATGAGAAACCTGATTTTATTACTATCAACCGATTCCGTAATCGTGTCAAGGACGAACTCAACAATGTATTTACCCGGTTGGTTCTTCTGCTCGCGGAGCGTGGCTTTGTAACGCTCGATGTGGAATATATCGATGGTACGAAGATAGAGTCAAAAGCCAACAAATACACTTTTGTATGGCGCAGGACAATAGAAAAGAATCGCACTAAACTGATAGAGAAGATACGCATCCTCCTGCAGCAGGTCGATGATACCATTGCGCAAGAGAAATCCTCGGAGAAAGAGCATGTGGAGTTCACGCCCGCAACATTGAGCGAACTGTCTGCCGAACTTAGAGAAGCCCTTGCCACGCCCCCTGCCGCTACCACCAAAGAAGAGAAAGCACAGTGCAAGAAAAAGGAGAAACAGATAAAGGAACTGGATAAGTACCGTGAGAAACTGCAGGAGTATGACAGCCGTCTTGAACAGATTGGCAGTCGCAATTCCATGTCCAAGACAGACCCTGACGCCACGTTCATGCACATGAAAGAGGATGCCATGAACAACGGGCAGACCAAGCCCGGCTATAATCTCCAGATAGCGACGGAGAACCAGTTCATCACCGACTTTGCCCTGTTTCCCAATCCCACCGACACGCTCACGTTTATCCCCTTTATGGATTCTTTCTTCCGGCGCTATCACCGTCATCCTTCCACCGCCGTTGCCGACTCGGGGTACGGCTCGGAGGAGAACTACCGTTTCATGGAGGATGCCGGCGTGGAGGCATACGTCAAGTACAACCGTTTCCACATGGAACAGCGTCCACATTATACACCGGCCCCGTTCCATCAGGACAGCCTGTACTATAATAAGGAGGAGGATTATTACGTCTGTCCCATGGGGCAGCACATGGAGCGCGTCGGGACAACCCGTGGAAAGACCGCAGGCGGATACCTCACCGAAAGCGCACGCTACCGGGCGCAGAACTGCAAAGGATGCCCGCTCAGATGCAGATGCTACGGGGCAAGGACGGACAGACGCATCATGGAGGTCAACCACAGGCTGAACGAATACAAGGGAAAGGCACGGGAAAGGCTCACTTCCCGGGAAGGCATCAGGCACAGGGGACGGCGGTGCATTGAACCTGAAGCCGTCTTCGGACAGATGAAGTTCGATATGGCATACCGACGCTTCCGGCACTTTGGAAAAGACAAGGTTTTGATGGACTTTGCCTTCTTCGCCATGGCCTTCAACATCAAGAAAATGTGCGCAAAGATGCTCAAGGGGGGGATATCGGGGCTGTCAGACGCATTTACAGCCTTGATTTGTGTCCTGATACGCCTTTTCCGGCCCAATGGAGGCCGTCATGGAAGAAAAACAGAGTTGATTGCGGCATAAGGGAAATCGAGCAGGGAAGACGCGAAAAAACAAAAAAAGAGGATGTGTCTATTTTGACACACCCTCTTTTTGCGTTTATGGGGTTCATGGTTGCTATGTGTTTTCTATGGGCTTTTTTATCTCTTATTTGCGACATGTTTGCGACACGTCTTATTTGGCGATAAGGTACAACTTAAATTGATATAAACCATTTAAAACGAGAAGAATATGCCAAGAGGAAATTACATCATTCAAAGAAGTTGCGAGGAGTGCGGTAAAATCTTTACTCCTCCGACATTAGTGTCGAAGTATTGTTGCCCTGCTTGTTCCAAGAGGGCGTATAAGAAAAGACAAATCGCAAAAGAGAAAGAAGCGATACGCCAAGCACTGATTAGACGAATACCATCCAGTAAGGGGTATCTAACCGTAAAGGAAGCTATGCTGATTTACGGAATTAGTAAAGACGTTCTTTATCGTATGATACGGCAAGGCTTGATACCGTCATACAATTTTGGTCAGCGTCTGATACGCCTTAGTCGGCAGTATATGGATGAACACTTCAAAACAAAGGCAGGGAGTAGAAAGAGAAAAAAGGAGGCATTGTCCTTTGAACCCAAAGATTGTTACACCATCAGAGAGATCGCAAAGAAGTTCCATATCAATGACAGCAGTGTATTTAAGCACATACGTCGTCATTCTATTCCTACACGCCAAATCGGTAACTATGTTTATGTTCCCAAATCTGAAATTCACTACTGTCCCGTAAAAGTGGATAAATAGTTCTTTGAAATTATTGAAATATAGTCAATTACACGTTTTTTGAAATGAAACGGACTTGATTTTGCAACTTTGCAGTCTAATACAAATGGCTGCTATGTTCCAAGACAAATACGTATTCTCTCAATTAACCGCTTTTCTGAACAGGACTCAGTTCAACAACTATGTTCGCAAGTATGATGGCAACCGATATGTGAAACATTTCACTTGCTGGAATCAGATGCTCGCGATGATGTTTGGACAACTGAGTAACCGTGAGAGCCTGCGAGACTTAATCGTTTCTTTCGAGGCGCATAGGGCCAAGCAATATCATCTTGGGTTAGGTCGTGAACCGATAGCCAAGACAACTCTTGCGACAGCCAACCAGAACCGTGATTACAGAATTTTTGAAGAATTTGCATTCTATATGATGAAAGAAGCCTGCGAGAAGCGGACGACCAACATCCTTGACATTTCCGGAAAGAAATATGCGTTTGATTCAACAACGATTCCGTTATGTCTTGCAACATTCCCATGGGCAAAGTTCCGAAGCAAGAAAGGAGGAGTGAAAGCTCATGTCTTATACGACATTGAAGCACAAGTTCCTGCCTTCTATACTGTAACCACTGCATCAAAGCACGATTCTACAGCAATGTCTTCAATCCATTATGAGCCAAATGCTTATTATATATTCGACAGGGCTTATGACTCCTTTAAAGAACTCTATAGGATACATCTTACAGACTCTTTCTTTGTTGTCAGAGCCAAGACGAACTTAAAGTATAAGACAGTCAAATGGAAGCGAAGAATACCAAAGCACATAATGACAGATGCGGAAGTGAAACTGACCGGATATCTCTCCGAGAAGAAATATCCTGAGTCATTCAGACTCGTCCGATATCACGATGAAGAAGATGACCGTGAGTTCACTTTTTTGACGAATGCGAAACAACTTTCTGCACTGGATGTCGCCAATCTTTATAAGAAAAGATGGTTGATCGAGCTGTTCTTCAAATGGCTCAAGCAGCATCTCAAGATAAAGAAATTCTGGGGCACAACAGAGAACCCTGTTCGCATACAAATCAGTGTGGCTATTATCACATACTGTCTTGTGGCTATTGTCCAACATGATATGAAGTTGAAACGCTCAACCTATGAAGTTTTGCAGATTCTCAGCATATCATTGACTGACAAAACCCACTTGCGTGACCTGTTCGACAAGACTAATTTCAATGATGTCAAAGATCTAAATGAACCCCTGATTCCGGGGCTATTTGATTAATTGTTTAACTCGTCCCATTTTAACGGGACACTAATGCTATTACATATAAAAATACTGCTTATTAAGAATTTATTCTTTTATATCTTTATAAATATGGCTAAAAGGATTTTTCTTGTTATTATGGGAAAGTATAAATAATAAAAAAATGAGAATTATGATTTACGGATACATTAGAGTAAGCAGCGATAAGCAGACAGTAGAGAATCAGCGTTTTGAAATTAATAATTTCTGTGAACGTTATAAACTTGTAATTGATGGTTGGATTGAGGAAACCATTAGTGGTATGAAATCATACAATAAACGTGAATTGGGTAGGCTTTTGCTACAGATTCAGAAAGATGATCTCATTATCTGTGCAGAATTATCACGCTTGGGAAGAAATCTGTTCATGATTATGGAGATATTAAATATTTGTATGACCAAAGAATGTCGTGTGTGGACTATAAAAGACAACTATCGTCTTGGTGATGATATCCAAAGTAAGGTTCTTGCCTTTGCTTTTGGACTATCTGCTGAGATTGAACGTAATCTTATTAGCCAGCGCACGAAGGAGGCTTTGGCAAGAAAAAAAGCTGAAGGTGTGACGCTGGGACGACCAAAGGGAAGAAAAAGTTCTGTAGAAAAATACAAACTTCATGGAAAAGAAAATCTTATCCATGAACTTTTAAAGGCAAAAGTCTCTAAGCGTAAAATTTCAAAATTATGTAAAGTTGATAGAAATACGCTTGACCGTTTTATAAAACAGTTTTTGACGGAATGAAACCGAGCGATTATTGAAACGGTGAATGATGAGCTTAAGAACATTGCTCAGGTAGAGCACTCCAGACATAGATGCTTTGATAACTTCATCGTTAACCTTCTGGGAGCCATTGCTGCATATTGCTTATTTCCGAAAAAACCGTGTATCAATGTACAAAGGAAAATAGACACGCAGCTTGCCTTATTCTAAATTCGTCGAACTCACGTTATAATAAGCATTTGGCTCATAATGGATTGAAGACATTGCTGTAGAATCGTGCTTTGATGCAGTGGTTACAGTATAGAAGGCAGGAACTTGTGCTTCAATGTCGTATAAGACATGAGCTTTCACTCCTCCTTTCTTGCTTCGGAACTTTGCCCATGGGAATGTTGCAAGACATAACGGAATCGTTGTTGAATCAAACGCATATTTCTTTCCGGAAATGTCAAGGATGTTGGTCGTCCGCTTCTCGCAGGCTTCTTTCATCATATAGAATGCAAATTCTTCAAAAATTCTGTAATCACGGTTCTGGTTGGCTGTCGCAAGAGTTGTCTTGGCTATCGGTTCACGACCTAACCCAAGATGATATTGCTTGGCCCTATGCGCCTCGAAAGCAACGATTAAGTCTCGCAGGCTCTCACGGTTACTCAGTTGTCCAAACATCATCGCGAGCATCTGATTCCAGCAAGTGAAATGTTTCACATATCGGTTGCCATCATACTTGCGAACATAGTTGTTGAACTGAGTCCTGTTCAGAAAAGCGGTTAATTGAGAGAATACGTATTTGTCTTGGAACATAGCAGCCATTTGTATTAGACTGCAAAGTTGCAAAATCAAGTCCGTTTCATTTCAAAAAACGTGTAATTGACTATATTTCAATAATTTCAAAGAACTATTTATCCACTTTTACGGGACAGTAGTGTATGGATTTTATCATTTTAAATAGAGAAGTGATTTAAACTTTTCTTTTTCTCAAATATTTCCTTAGCAGAATTACCATAAATGCAATATAGTTCCATGATTCGCAATTCCTAACCGTTGTTTCAAATCGATTTAAAATAGTCCTGTAACTGTCCATCCATGCATTGGTCCTCTCAATGGCATAACGTTCAGCATACAACAGTTCGTCCACAACGGTATTATTGGGAGTCCCGTTTCTTTTATTGATGCAGATATTGGCGACTACTCCATGACAGCCAAGTACACTTCGAAGAGCTTTACAGTCAAATCCGGCATCCGCATTCAAGAAAAGACCATCTGTTCTGACTTTTGCAATCCCAAGGTCATGCATCATGGAGCGGATTACGTTTTTTATGTCATGAGTATCATGATGTTCGCCGCTTTTAGGCGAAGACATGATAACCGGTATGCCTTGCCGGTCTGTAATATAAAGAGCGTTGGTTGTCTTGCGCTTTTTTCTACCCTGATAACCAACCTCCTCTCCACCACGCATAGCTACCGTATGACTTCCGTCAAGGTCTACACTTGACATATCAAACTTTGTACGGTGCTTATTCAAAAGATGAAGCCAAAGAGACTTCCATTCACCTTTTTTACTCCATTTGTTATAATGATGGAATACCCCACCATAGGTCAGAACCTTGTCACTGAACAGGGAATCTACAGGTAAATATTTCCACTGACACCCTGTTTTCAGTTTATAAAGAATGGCATTTACGATTTCAACAAGACTACTTTGAGTTACGAAACCACGTTTGCCCACACATAAATGAGGCAATATTTCACTTTTTATTGTATCTTTGTCCAACAAAGCGTACATGGGGATGTTGTTATGAATGAGTTTGCTCACCCATAATATAACAATTTTAGCTATTAGTACGCTGTTTATCATTTGATCAATTAGTTTAAATCACTTCAGAATATAAACACATAATAATCAAATCAATGGGGCGATTTTAACAGAATATTCGGTTTTATCCTTACCTTTGTATATAAAATCGGGCTTTATACCCAAACAACAAAAAGAAAACGATGCAAATTCATAACAATACATTGATAGCTGAATGCTCGTCTTACGATTTCAAGGAAATGCTTGAACGAAAGAAAGTATAATCATGGCTTAAATCCGTATCGGCTTTTGCCAATACGAACGGTGGCAGTTTATTCTATGGAGTAAACGATGACGGAGTGATTGTAGGTTTGGAGAATCCGCAAGCAGATGCCGACTTTATCAGTGAAATGATAAAAGCAAGACTTGATCCTGTACCGGACGTACAGCTTATTCCGATTGAACACGAAGGACGTACCCTGCTTGAAGTGAAAGTAAAGGCAGGAACGCTGACACCTTATTATTATTATCAAGACGGAACACGTACAGCTTATACAAGAGTCGGTAATGAAAGTGTAGAGTGCAATTCGCAACAACTTCTTTCGTTAGTATTAAAGGGCACGCACATGACTTGGGATTCGTTGCCTACACAAGTGGATGCAGACAAGCACTCTTTCATCATTCTTGCCAATACATTCCGTGAGCAAACCCATCAGGAATGGAACGATAAGTATTTGGAATCATTTGGACTGGTCGCATCTGACGGTAAACTAACCAATGCCGGATTGCTGTTTGTGGATAATTGTACCGTATTCCAATCACGTATTTTCTGTACCCGTTGGACGGGACTATATAAAGACGATGCCATCAGTTCCGTAGAACATCGAGCAAATCTTGTATTGCTTTTGAAATATGGCATGGACTTCATTAAGAACTACACCATGAGCGGATGGGTGAAGATGCCGAACTATCGCTTGAACCTCCCCGACTATTCAGACCGTGCTATCTTTGAAGGGTTAGTAAACCATCTTATCCATAGAGATTATACTGTAATGGGTGGTGAAGTACATATTGATATCTATGACGACCGAGTAGAATTGGTATCACCCGGTGCGATGCTTGATGGTACACAAATCCAAGACCGTGATATATACAAAGTGCCGTCCATGCGTCGTAATCCTGTCATTGCAGATGTATTTACACAATTGGACTATATGGAGAAACGTGGTTCCGGTTTGCGTAAAATGCGAGAGCTTACAGAAAAACTACCCAACTTCCTGCAAGGAAAAGAACCGCAATATCAGACGGAAGCAACTTCTTTCTTCACCACTTTTTATAATCTAAACTGGGGTGATAACGGAAGAATACCTGTTGAGGAAGTGGCTAACAGGGTAAATAGCACCCTCGAAAAGTACCCTATAAACGAAGAAAGTTCGGTCGAAAAGTTCGGTGTAAATGCAAAAATGTTCGGTGTAAACAGCAAAAGTTCGGTGAAAAAGTTCGGTGTAAATGCAAAAATGTTCGGAGACACATCGGAAATACCTAAGAAAGTCAGTAAAACTGCACAAAAGATAATCGACCTCGTTATTTCTGACCCATCAATCACAGCCGATAATATGGCTAACAAGGTTGGTGTAACTAAACGCGCTATAGAGAAAAACATCAAGAACCTTAGGGATATGGGAATTTTGGCTCATGAAGGTTCGGATAAGACTGGCTATTGGCGCATTGTAATTAGTCCTCAAATAGAACAATAAACCTATGGGAACATCTTTCATATCACTCTGTGCAATAATTGCCGTTTTGATTATCGCCTTTTTGTTTGCCTCCTTGCCGCAGGTAAGCCATAAACGCGATATAGGGTGCTTTATGTAATAGCCATCATCATGCTATTAGCCGTCATTCCTATCAGTGAGTATATGGCTGGAAATACCCAAAATTCAAGCAACAATTATCTGCTTGTCCTAATATTCGATATTGCAGTAGGATATTTCTGTATGTACATTGCAGCATTGCTGAAATTCAACGTTCTTAAACGGAAGAATCAAGCATTGGAAAATGCATTGACCGAAAAAGAACAAGAAAAAGTATCTATTTTACTGGAACACCAAAATGAAAAACAACAAGCACTTCAAAGAGAAGAACTTGAATGGTTGGCTGAAAAAATCAAAATGTTCACTGAAGAAGAACAGAAATCCATTCTTGCAAGCGCTTACGCATTTGCAGAACATGACCTAATAGTAACTCCTTCAATAGTCATACAACGAGACCTCTGCAAAACCTTACCCCATTCTCTATCATTCTTGTTTTTGAGCAATATTGGCTCACCTGCAGTCTATATTTTTGATTTTTAGGCTGTATATGCTCTATTTCATCTCATACTCTCCTCTTATTGGAGAGAATTAGCCACAATTATCCCTGGAGTTCGATATAAATTGTAGGCAATAGCCTCCATGATGTGTTGTGCGTGAGTCTTAGCTAAACCTACATATCTGGCTATCCCACCATGAAACCATCTGTGAATAGATCCAAAGGTACGTTCCACTTTGTACCGTGTCTTGCTGATTGCTACATTAACACGCTGCTCTCTTTCCGTTAGCTTACGTCCCCTTACTCCTTTGTACATGATACGACTCTTGAGCTTCATACGTTTAAGTACATCCCTGTTTGCTGTAGAATCATAACCCTTGTCGGCATAAACAGGTGTACCTTGTGGAAGTTTAGCTTTTTCTAATGGCTTTTCCAAATGTTTGATGTCACTTTCGTTAGCCGGTGTGGTTTCCTCGGCTATCACCAAACCGTTCTCATCTGTAACCGAATGTCGCTTGTAACCGAAGTGTAGCTGCCCCATCTTCTTTACCCAACGTGCTTCACCATCAACATTGGGCTTGACGATCTCTTTAACCACTGCGTTTTCTGCTACATCCCCGCCTGATTCCTCATTGCGATCCTCAACTACTTCGTATTCCTTACGGCCGCGAGGCCGACCGGGACTATCCGTGATACTTGCATCAACGATAGCACCACGCTTAACCAAAACACCAGCCAACTCTAACTGGCGATTTATCTCTTGCAGAACATTGTCGTAAAGGTCGGCTTCAACCAAAATGTTACGGAAACGGCATACAGTTGTACTATCTGGAGCGCAGTCACCCAAGCCTAAACCGACAAAGCCACTGAAGGACAGACGGTCATTTACCTGCTCTTCGACCTCGCCGTCACTCAAGCCATACCATGTACCAAGAAGTTCGGTCTTGAACAACACAAGGCTGTCATAGCTTGGACGACCGGTGGGACGGTTGCCTTTGGTGTAAGCAATTTCAATAAGTCCACGAATGGGATTCCAGTCGATTATCTGATCGATTTGAAAGAAAAAGGTCTGTTTAACCTTACGATGACCAACTATTAGGTCAGCAAAACTCCGAGAAGAAGGACGTTGTTTCATACTATAAAGCTACAAAAATATGATGAAATGAACAAATCTTGAACAATGAGTTTTGCAGAGGTCTCAGATTTTGATTGCCGGCTTTATCGGAAGATGATATTGGTGATGACTTGTGCCCCCACATGATGGTTCAGATTGCGCACCAGCAATTCACGCCCCATCATCAACTCCTGACGGAGAGCTGCCGACGTGAGGTGCACATAAAGCACTTGGTTCTTGATGTAAAGTTCGCGGGTATAAGAGGCTACGGCACTCCCCAGCACCTCCGCCCACGCATTGATGAGCCGTTGTTCGTTGAGTGGCGAATCCAGACTCTCCTGCCTTAGAAAGTTGCGGATAAGCACACCTATCTGCTCGGCATTGTTCCGCTTCATACATCTTCCTCCCTCTTCATTTCGGACACTGCGCCCTTATCTACACTAAACATCCGGTAATCGCTGCCTACCTTATGCAGAATGCGGTCTAGATGTTCACGGTTGGTGTCCGTTATGAATATCTGTCCGAAGTTGTCGCCGGCAACCAGCTTGATGATTTGCTCCATACGCGAAGCATCCAGTTTGTCGAAGATGTCGTCCAGCAACAACAAAGGCTCGGTCGTACCGGTGCGCTTCAAGAAATCGAACTGTGCCAGCTTCAGGGCAACCAAATAAGTCTTGTTCTGTCCTTGCGAACCTTCCCGCTTGATTGGAAAATCTCCCAGAAACATACTCAATTCGTCCTTATGCACACCGCGCAATGAGTATCCCACTATTTGGTCGCGCGTGCGGCTATCTTTCAACACCTGCAACAAGGAGGCATCACGGGCATGCGAATCATAAGTCAGCCCTACCCGCTCCTTATCTTGAGAAATGAATGAATGAAAAGACTGGAAAATAGGAATAAACTCCCGAATAAATGCCTCCCGTTTCTTGAAAACCACTTCACCGGCTTGCGCCATCATCTCTTCCCATACAAGAAACAGTTCCTCCTCTACCGGCTGTTCGCTTTTCAGCAGCGTGTTTCGTTGGGCCAACGCTTTGTTGTAGCGTATCAATGCTTCAAGATATTCTTTGTCGTACTGCGAGATAACCACATCCATGAAACGACGACGCTCGTCACTGCCCCCCCCTATCAACCCAGCATCAGCCGGAGACACCATGACCAAAGGCAAAAAACCGATATGATCCGACAGACGGGTGTATTCTTTCTTGTTCCGCTTGAACTGTTTCTTCCGGCTGCGCTTCATGCCGCAATAAATCTCTTCCGGCGTGCCGTCGCTCCCTTCATAAAATCCTTGAATAACGAAAAAGTCCGCATCATGACGGATGTTCTGGGAGTCGATGGGATTACCGGCACTCTTGCAAAACGACAGGAAGTAGATAGCATCAAGCAGATTGGTTTTCCCCATTCCGTTCTGTCCGAAAAAGCTGTTCAACTTAGGAGAAAAAGCCAGCTCCACCTCCTCCAAGTTTTTATAATTAAGTATCGATATGCGTTTCAGTATCATAGGGTGATGATGAGTTCAACTGCAAAGATAGCGTAATCCCAAAGCTGTACAAAATAAGTGTATCTGTTTTTAAGCGGAATTTAAACTTAGCTTTATAAAAAACAAAAGGGTTTTGCAACCTGAATCCGGGATAAGAAGCCGGTCGAGAGCCTCACCCGAAGGCTTGAGTCTTAAAGCCAAATCTCCTTGTTTATCAGACGCTTACCACTACCCTGTCAGAGACTTGTGTCTGTCAGCTTGAACACTTGCCTCTGTCACGACAAAGGATTGCAGTTGTCAAAGCAGGGGGAGGGAGGCCGGCGTAAAAAGGCGCTCTTATCTTCTGACCAATCGCTGCAAACCGGTGCATTCAGGAAATATCCTCCCGACAGGATGCAGCCCCTCGTCTTTAGCGAAAGCAACCGCCTGCCCCCGGACTCAGGTTTTTGTAAATTTTGAGATACATACTAAAAAAAGATGCCGCTAAATTTCGTTGATAGACATAAAAAACTTACTTTTGCGGGTCGAAACAGCTCTTTTCAGAATAATAACAAAAAAAATACATAGAAATGGCAGAACAGAAAAAAACGAATGACGCCTTAAACGTGGAAGACGCACTGACACAATCGGAGGCTTTTTTCATTAAGAACAAGAAAGCAATCATCGGTGCTGTAGCAGCAGTTATCATCGTTGTTGCGGGTGTGGTGATGTATAAAAATCTTTATGCGGCTCCCCGTGAAGAAAAAGCACAGGCTGCCCTATTCAAAGGACAGGAATATTTTGAAGCGGATGCTTATACACAAGCATTGAACGGCGACAGCATCGGTTATGCCGGTTTCATAAAAATAGCCGACCAATACAGCGGCACAAAAGCCGCCAACCTTGCAAAAGCCTATATGGGTATCTGCTATGCACAACTCGGCCAATACGATGAAGCGGTGAAAGCATTGGACAGCTTCGACGGAAACGACCTGATGGTAGCTCCGGCCATGATAGGAGCCATGGGCAATTGTTATGCACAACTCGGCCAAATGGACAAAGCCGCTTCCATGCTGTTGAAGGCAGCCGACAAAGCCGACAACAACTCACTTAGCCCTATCTATCTGCTGCAAGCGGGGGAAATTCTGGTAAAACAAGGCAAGTATGACGACGCCATCAAGGCCTACACCACTATTAAAGAGAAATACTTCCGCTCATACCAAGCCATGGATATCGACAGATATATCGAGCAAGCCAAATTGATGAAGAAATAATACACTTTTCAGTAAACTGATATTTCAGGCACGGATCACACGGAAAGCACGGA
The DNA here is from genome assembly GCF_002998535.1 of Prevotella heparinolytica. Taxonomy (NCBI): domain Bacteria; kingdom Pseudomonadati; phylum Bacteroidota; class Bacteroidia; order Bacteroidales; family Prevotellaceae; genus Prevotella; species Prevotella heparinolytica. The sequence goes on from NZ_CP027234.1 coordinate 3,413,370, forward strand.
ATAGTACAATTGCCGTGGAGTTCGTGTAGTCCGTGCCTCTTTTTTCTCATTCAAAGCACATTCATTCTCCTCCATTCTCTAATCATTAATTTTTTAAACAACTATGGCAACAGCTTTCCACAACCTTTCAGACTACGACTTCAACTCCGTGCCTAATGCGGAAAACATGAAATTCGGCATCGTTGTATCCGAATGGAACCATAACATTACAGGCGCCCTTTTAAAAGGAGCAATAGATACTTTGAAGAAACATGGCGTAAAAGATGAAAATATATTGGTAAAGATGGTTCCCGGCAGCTTCGAGCTGATATACGGCGCCAACCAATTTATCGAATATAGCGAAGTAGACGCCGTAATTGCACTTGGCTGTGTGGTCAGAGGAGATACTCCACACTTCGACTATGTTTGCATGGGTGCTACCCAAGGTATTGCCCAATTGAACGCAACCTGTGACATACCGGTGATTTACGGATTAATCACGACCAATACCATGGAGCAGGCCGAAGCTCGATGCGGTGGAAAATTAGGCAACAAGGGCGATGAATGCGCAATTACTGCAATAAAAATGATAGATTTTGCTTGGAGTTTCCAAAAATAGTAGTATCTTTGCACCGCAATTGAGAAACAAACCTACTCAATGAGAGAATTGAGATAGAATCTTAAAAGCAAAAGGGCAAATACCAGAGTGGCCAAATGGGGCAGACTGTAAATCTGCTGGCTTACGCCTTCGGTGGTTCGAATCCATCTTTGCCCACAAAAAAAATAATGCGGAAGTAGCTCAGTTGATAGAGCATTAGCCTTCCAAGCTGAGGGTCGCGGGTTTGAGTCCCGTCTTCCGCTCTCTGAAAATCAGATAGTTATCGAAAGATTTCTATCTGATTTTTGTTTTTAATAATACGATGGAAGAGGTTGATTGAAGTGGATAAGTTAAACCGGGAATTCAACCAAACAGAACTCTTTCTAACCACTCTATAAACTTAAAGAGCATCTGAAAAGTTAAATAGCCAAGAATAAGGAGAAAGCGCAAATTGTTTAGTCGGAAATTATTTCGTTTTCCGACATAAATGAATATTTTTGCAATAATTTTAAAGAATGGATGAGTATAAATAGACAGAAAGTTAGTTAGCCACCATAAGAGTATGAAAAAGATAGCAAGCATCCCCTTCCAACAGAACACCATGCGTGAGCTGAAGGATTATTTGATGATAACTTTGGGCATGATTATGTACGATATAGGATGGACGGTGTTCTTGCTTCCCAACGACATCACTACCGGCGGCGTACCCGGCATTGCATCCATCATCTATTTTGCAACCGGATTGCCCGTGCAATACAGTTACTTCAGCATCAATTTTATCTTGCTTTTGCTTTCCATATACATCATGGGATGGAAATTCAGCATCAAGACCATATTTGCCGTCTTCACGCTGACTTTCTTCCTTACAATCATCCAAAAGTTAGTGGCAGGCACAAATCTTCTCCACGACCAACCTTTCATGGCATGTGTCATCGGGGCATCTTTCTGTGGAGGAGGGGTCGGCATTGCTTTTTCCTACAATGGCAGTACAGGCGGTACGGATATCATCGCCGCCATCATCAACAAATACCGGGATATAACCTTGGGAAAGGTGATATTGATATGCGACCTCATCATTATCTCTTCCAGCTACTTTGTGTTGCGCGATTGGGAGAAGGTGGTGTATGGCTATGTCACCTTGTATATATGCAGTTTCGTTGTGGATCAGGTGGTGAACAGCGCCCGCCAATCCGTGCAGTTCTTTATCATCAGCGATAAATATGAAGAGATAGCCAGACACATCAGCATACATCCGCACCGGGGAGCGACGGTCATCAATGCTTCGGGATTCTATACCGGACGTGAAGTAAAAATGCTCTTCATCCTTGCCAAGAAACGGGAGTCCGTCATTATTTTCCGACTGATAAAAGACATAGACCCCAATGCTTTCGTCTCGCAAAGTGCGGTCATAGGAGTGTATGGAAAAGGATTCGACACTATCAAGGTAAAATGAAACGCTCTTTCTTCCAACGATACACGATGGAGGAGCGAACAAACGGATTCAGTTTCTCTGCCGCCTCCTTATTCATGTAGTCCTTTGTGGCGAACGTAAACGTAAGTGTAACATCTTCGGCAGAAAGATCAGCTTTCAACAACAGCATATCGGCTTGACGCCGGGCTGCCTGATAGCTATAAATATCCACTGTGTCCGAAGCCTCGGAAACAAAATCCTCCATGCCGGGCAGTTGCGGCAGAAAAGACAAAGTCGGCAATTCTCGCCATTCGGTAGAATAAAACCTGATATGACTGTCGCAAGCCGGAGCACACACGGTGGAAACCGCACAAATAATCTTCGTACCGTCGTCCATAGGCAGAAGTTTCATCTCCCAAGAGCTTTGCGAGGTCATCTTCACTTTGATATAATCGGAAGAAAGTGCCGTCATCTCCGATTTACTACCGAAACGATTGGTGACTTCGGCCTTCATCTTGCTTTCCAGAAAATCTATAAAGTCTGCGCGGTTCACGGCAGAAAGCAACGGACACAAGGAGTCGGGCATGTTTTTAAAAAAGACTTTGGCTTCTTGAGCCTGCAAGGAAACAAATCCAAGGAAAAACAGACATATAAAAACACTTAACCTCTTTTTCATCATTCAAATATCTTATTATTTCATTGTACTACACGGTCACAACCGGTTTTTCCTCCGACACTCTTTTCAGGTTGCGTGTGGGCTCAAAGCAGGGAACCTATCTCTTCAAGGAAACGGGCATCTGTTTCATCAAAGCTATCCGTACGTTCACTGTCAATATCAAGTACACCCCATACGGTGTCTTCTCTCTTAAGAAGAACAACTATTTCGGAACGGGATAAAGAACTGCAAGCAATGTGTCCGGGAAAGGCGTCGACATCGGGCACCACCAACGTTTCTTTCCTCTCCCAAGCCGTGCCACACACTCCGCGTCCTTTCCTGATGCGCGTGCAGGCTATCGGTCCTTGAAAAGGTCCTAACACCAATTCATCGCCCTTCGCCAAGTAAAAACCTACCCAGAAGAAACGAAAAGTCTCTTTCAAAGCGGCCGATACATTGGCCAAATTGGCTATAAGGTCGTCTTCACCCGACACCAAGCTCTTTATCTGCGGAAGCAAAGTGCGATACTTTTCCTCCTTACTTCCATTATCTATATACAAGTCTTCTGCCATCTTTGTTTACTTATTTACTCCCCAAATATAGGAAGAACATTCCAATCAGCACTAAAATGAGGTCGACAGCCTTACTTTTTAAATTCTTTTCACGGAAGAAAAGCGCACCGAAAAGGAAAGAAACCACCACGCTGCCGCGACGAACCATGGAGACGATGGAAATCATGGAATCTTCGTAGCTCAGGGCATAAAAATAAACAAAATCTGCCGCACAAAGAAAGATGGAAATGCAGATAATCGTCCACTCCCAACGAAACGGGGTACTATCCTTTCGCCGGGGATACCACAGCAACAGGATGACGGGACACATGATAAATACCTGATAGACATTGTACCAAGACTGAACCAACATCGGATTGAGGTGCTTCATCAGATATTTGTCATATAATCCGCTGACAGCACCCGTCACAGCAGCAAGCACAATAAAAAGAATCCACTTATTGTGCCTGAAGTCGATGCCTTCTTTCTTGCCCGAACGGCTCAGCATGAAGAAGGAGAGCACTGCAAGCATCACCCCGATCCATTGATAAAGGTTCAGCCGCTCGCCAAACACCAGCATGGCGCCGACAAGCACCATCACCGGACGGGTGGCGTTTATGGGTCCCACGATGGTCAACGGCAAATGTTTCATTCCGAAATAGCCGAATATCCAAGAAGAAAGCACAATGAACGATTTTATCACGATGAGCTTGTGCACTTCCCATCCCGCCACGGGGACATTGAACATCGTACCTTCAAGCACGGCAGGAGCAAAGGCCGAAATCAGGATAAAGGGAAGAAAGACAAGACTTGAGAATATCGTATTCAGGAACAGTACCGGCAACACGGCATTGTCGCGAAGCGACTTCTTTTTGAAAGCATCATAAAATCCCAGCAAAGCCGCCGAGAGAAAGGCAAGCAATAACCACATCGGTTTATTTACAATTTAATGATTTACAATACACTAACCACGAGTCCCTATCCGTTAATCACTAACAAAAATTTCTTCCGGATAGGCAACATCCACCAGAAACAGCGCATTTCCGGGAACGGAAGTCCCTGCCCGGCAGCGATCGCGTTGCTCGATGACCTGCCTGAAACCTTCGATGGAGAGTTTGCCCCGCCCCACTTCAAGCAGCGTCCCTACAATGGCACGCACCATGTTGCGCAGGAAACGGTCGGCCCTGATGGTGAAGACCCACGTCGATTCATCCTGCTGCGTCCACCCGGCCTGCATGATGCGGCAGTTGTTGGTTTTTACATCAGTATGCAACTTGCTGAAACTGGTAAAGTCGGTATAGTCAAACAAGATTTGCGCCGCTTCATTCATCCGTTCAAAATCGGGTGTCTGAAACAGGCGGCAGCGATATTGGCGGTTGAAAGGAGTCTTGGCCGTAGTGACATAATATCGATATGTGCGCGCCGTCGCGTCAAAACGGGCATGTGCATCCGGTTTCACGGCACGCAGCCGATAGACGGAAATGTCAGGAGGAAGAAGCCGATTCAGCTTGTCGGCCATAAGAACGGTGTCCAAAGGAGCATCGCTGTCGAAGTGGGCCACAATCAGCGAAGCATGCACTCCGGCATCCGTACGCCCCGCACCTACCACGTCGACTTCCCGGCGCAACAAGGTGGAAAGCGCCTTCATCAGACACGCTTGCACGCTTGTCCCGTTGGGTTGGATTTGCCAACCGTGATAGGCTGTGCCGTCATAAGCCAAGTATATAAAATATCGTTGCACGTTTCCCTCTGCTTTCTATAAATTCGCTACAAAGGTACGAAAAGAGACGAAAAAAGACGCAATCCATTCCCGGAGTTTCAATGGTTTGCTATATCTTTGCCCGGAATTTCCATCACAAGTCACACAAACCCATATCATAAATAAGAATGAAAATACAGCATAAAAAACGTTTTATACCTATTTTGTTACTTGCCGCACTGGTTGCCACATGCACGCTTGCCGGCTGCAAAAAGAAAGACATGTCGCTCAAGCCGAACCAGCCACGCAACATTCGGGGAGTCATCAGCTACAAACGTTCTTTCGGCGATTTGAACGAGAAGCACCTCAATGTGGCTCAAGCACTCGGCATACCGCCGATTTCTTCGCGCGAAGAAGCGGAAAGGATAAAAGGGAAACTGCAACTCATCACCACGAATGAGCTGTATGCTGTGGATTCACTGACGCACTCCCTTCCTTATCTCATTCCGGAAGCGGCAAGTTTGTTGGACACTATCGGCAGTAACTTTCTCGACTCTTTGGCCTCCAAAGGGTTAAACCCGAATAAGATAGTAGTAACATCCGTACTTCGCACGAAAGAGGACGTCAAACGCTTGCGCCGCCGCAATGGCAATGCCTCCGAAAACTCCGCCCATTTCTACGGCACCACGTTCGATGTCAGCTGGAAGCGTTTCCAAAAAGTGGAGGATGAAGACGGACGTCCCTTGCAGGATGTCAGTCCGGATACTTTGAAGCTGGTACTGTCCGAGGTGTTGAGAGACTTAAAACAGGCGGAGAAGTGTTATGTCAAATATGAGTTGAAGCAAGGGTGTTTTCACATCACCGCCAGACAGTGAGCATAAGGAAACAATCCGTTTATTTTACAAAAAGAGTTTTTTAGCACAAGGGGAGAAGAAGCGTTACTAAAAAGCTCTCCATTTTTACTAAAAATTGAGCCGATTTTTAGTAAAAATCCATCGGGAAATTAGTAAAAATCGGAGCTGTTTTTAGCAAGAACATAGCAGGCTGATTATCAACGGTTTAAAAGAAGCGTTTTATTGAAAGGAATTCAGCAAGCTACAAGTTATAAATATTTACAGGTTATTCCACACTTCCGGTAGACATGCAGTCACATCGCCAATCAGTCTATATCAACGAGAGAGACAAAACTTGTATCGTCTGCATCCGGTGCTGCCATGTCTTCGGGCACGGAACCGGTATAATGGATTGATTATCCAACAGTACATGTAATATCAGCAATCCGAATCCCGCTTCGCTTTCCAACAGATTTATAGTCTGTCTCCAACTTCTCTATGTTTTCTTTGTTAAGCTCCATATCCGGCAGTTGACTCAACTACAAAAGTTTTGTCCTTCTCAAATAAGACAGTCCTCTTTTGAACCAGAGTTCAATATAATTTTAGCACATTTTAAGTTGCCGTCATTTATGTAACTCACATCAACAAAATTACCGGTAGCCAAGTACGCCGATATAGCATATATTAGAAACTAACAGGCTAAAACTCCCCGAGTATCTTTGCCTCTCATAATATGTTGAGAAATCATCTACCATATATGGACAACTCAATAGATACCACAACCAGAGTCCTTTTAAACTCCAAATGCTTTTTGCTTTTTAAGACTCTAAATAACAGGTTAACAATATAAATTAGTAGATTTGTTTTTTATAAGAAATAACATCTTAGCAGAACCCCAAAGAAATACAGGTGTGATAAGGAAGACTATCTTAATGTGTAATATTTTAGCTGAGCGCCCTATGAAAAATATCAATAAAAATATCTTCGTGCCATTGTGTATTTTGCTGTCTTGTTCATTTTATGGAATGGCACAAAACATCAAATCTTTTGATTTTAAAGGAAATCTTTTCTATAATACAATTACTTCTATTGAACAAGACACATTAGGGTTTATGTGGTTAGGGTTGGATAACGGTGTCTTTCTTTTTGATGGTTATTCTCTTCAGCCATTAACCCATTCAATGATAAGCGATCATTATGTTAATTTCTTAAGCCACAGAAAGACGACATTGTATATAGGAACTAATGAAGGACTTTATGCCTACGACTATATAAATAACCAATGTGAACTTTGTTCGCCGTTATTGGAGTCCCAGAATATCATAGCTTATCAGTATAACGGCGATTATCAAATCGTTGCTACAGACAGAGAAATTTTCCTCTTTAATTATAACTGGAAATTCATCCGCAAAATAACCATATATAAAGAATCACTGAATAATCATATTACTTCTATGGTGATTTATGGAAATCAAAAAATCTTATTAGGCACAGAATCCGGACTGGTAATCATTCATATTGGTAATGACGGCAAAACGAAAATCGACACTTTATATAGTGGAGATAAAATTGTTCAATTATTTATTGATAGCCGTAAGAAACTATGGATATGCCGTGGTGAAGAAATATTATATAGCAACATAGATGCTTTGGATTCTGTGGGAGTATCAGGATTTAATCATATCGCCTATAATCACGAAGTTATCTCCTTCTTTGAATACGCGAACCAAGTGTGGGTAGGAACCAGAGGATATGGTATTTCCATATACGAATATGACCATAGCGGAAAGGTAACCTTAAAAAATAAATTATTAATAGATAAATCAGGAGATAACGAGCTGAAAAACACTATCAATAAAATCTATAAAGACAAGAAATCCAGAATCTGGATATGTACATTAGAGGGGGTATACTTATACAATGATGAATCCTCTAATTTTCATGTCATCAAGTATAGCAAAGACAGAAAGGATGTTCCCTCCAGCAATATTATTTCTTCCATATACTGTGATGCCAATTACTTATGGTTAGCCACATCCAATGGAATTAATAAAATTAAATGGAACAATAAGAATGACTACACTATTACGCAATATGTTGACCGAAGAAATACAAATGATATAATTGCAGGTAATAAAATCCAGTGCATCACCAAAATAAAAGAGCAAAAATTTCTGATTAGCACGAAAAACGCCATCAAATTCTTTGATTCGGGAAGATGCCTTTTTTACGACGACCAATCACTGAATGCTGCTTTAGAACAATATGGAATGCGATATGTACGTTCCATATTCAAGGACTATTACAATAATATCTGGCTTGCATTCTCCGAAGGCGGAGTTGGCTGCATTAATGCTTCAACCGGCAAATTCACCAGATTAGGCTATCCTGAGAAGGTGAAAGGCAAGCACAGAGCCATTTGCAGGGATAGTAATGGAGACATTTGGCTTTCATCCGACAATGACGGATTATATCGTCTGCAAGTAGATGATGATTTGAAAGTTGTAAGTACAAAGTTATATCATAGAAATATGTTTGGTGGTTCATGGATAACGGCTATATACATAGACCATCAAAAAAGAATATGGGCCGGAACGGCAAACGGATTATATAGATACAACATTGAGCAAGATAAGTTTACAAGATTAGAATTCCCATATTCAAGAAAAAGTTCCTATATTGGATCCATTATACAGGATAACATGGAAAACATATGGGCGGTTAGTTTACATGGTATTTATAAGATCAATATAGAAGATTTGATTGTTTATTATGAATTGAATGTAAATCAAAATATCATAAAGACTTGGTATATTTTAGGAACATGCGTCAACCGCAATGGAGTAATATTTATAGGAGGAGTAAATGGACTCAACTTTTTTAATCCTACTCAATTGACACCAGACACCTATCCGCATAATGTCTATATATCCAGTATAAAGATTCTGAATAAAGATAACTTTTCCGATGAAAAGCAAAACCCCTTACACGAGATTAATAATTCCGGTAAGTTGGCATTATCGTATAAAGACACTCAATTTTCCATGTCTTTCAGTTCTCTCTATTATAAAGATCCGACAAAGATAGAGTATGCCTATATGTTAGAGGGCTTCGATAAAGATTGGATTATTACAGATGCATCAAGAAATAGTGCTTCTTATTCTAATTTAACTCCCGGCACATACATTTTTAAAGTAAAATCAACTAATGCTTCAGGAATTTGGATGGACAATATACGGACTGTTGAAATCGTTGTGGGAAAGGCTCCATGGAGAACCTGGTGGGCCTACTCCATATATGTTACCGTAGTTGTAGGCATCTTACTATTAGTTGTCCGAAACTTTAATTTAGGTTCAAGATTGAAGCATAAGGATGCTTTATCTAAGTGGAAATTGGATTATTACACCCGTTTGTCATATGGCTTTAAAGTACCATTAACCCTGATTTATGCACCTTTACAATATTTACTGAAAAACTATGACCAGTTGACAATTTCAGATATTAAGCACATGCTACATATAATGTCAGGCAATGTATTCAAATTATCGGAACAAGTATCGAAGTTGATGGAGTTCAAAAAAGTATCTTTGGGAGAATATGACGTACAGCTATCAGAAGTGGATGCTATTCCTGTTATCCAAGGAATTTATGATTTATTTATAGATGAATTTGCCACTAAACATATAACTCACTCAATAGAAGGGAACGTGACTTCTGTTACAACTATCATAGACATAACCAAGATAGAAGTAGCTCTCTATAATATCATGGAAGATGCTATCTCTTATATAACAGATGACGGTAGAATTGAAGTGAAATATATGCTTGACTCACATGATTACAAACTGAACGTAAGTATCATTGCATCGCGAAATGGAGAAGGCGAATCTAATATAAAAGAGTTAAACACTCGTTTTCTAATTGCATATGATTATCTGAAAGTGCATCATAGTGAATTATCCATACGCAATATTGAAGGCAGCCGGATGAGAGAATATACTTTCGGCTTACTATTAGGAGGCTCACATTATAGTGCAAGAGAAATGAAAACATTGGATAGAGCGCAATCTGTATCGCTGCTATTACCTGTAACTATTCAAAAAGACAGGACTGTAGATGAATTGAGTCTTGATTCGGATAAAAATCTGCCAATGATTTACCTGTACGAGGGAGACAAAGATATAGACCTTTTCATAAAGTCTGTTTTCCAAGATAAATTTAACGTATCGCTAAAGACAGCTTCCACCGACATAAAGCACATGCTCGACAGAGTCCCCTCTTTAGTTATTTTTGATGTTGTGAAAGAGGACGACTATAAATTTGAGTTATGCCGCAAAATGAAAGAATACCAGATACTATCAGCAATACCCGTCATTTTCATTTCATCGATCCTTTCTGAAATAACAGAACAGAAAGCATATGAAGCGGGGGCTGATATGTTTATTGTAAAACCCTTCAATGTAGCCAGTCTGGATGTAAGAATAAAACAGTTACTTGATGTACGTACGGCAATCAAAGAGAACATTCGAAAAGAGCTGATTATAGACCCTAAAGAAGTACTTATTACATCAGATGATGACAAATTCGTTGCCAATATCATCAACGTTATAGAAGACAACATGGCAGATGTTGAGTTTAACATTGATAAATTGGCCGGTTTGCTAAATATAAGTCGTTCTACCTTATATAGAAGAGCTATAGAAATTACAAATTTGTCGCCAAGTGATTTGATCAGGAAAAGACGCATGCGACGAGCGGCAGAGTTGTTGAAACAGACTTCTTATCCCGTCTCAGAAATATGTTACATGGTTGGATATTCAGATCAACGCTATTTCGGACAGAGCTTTAAGAAAGAGTTTGGTTTAACTCCGAAACAATATTCTCTGCAAAAAAAGATATAGGAATAGAATTGCTTTTGGGCAAAGTTTACAGATACACTAATTGCCTCAGCAAGGTAAGCATATGGATATTCATTATGAAACATCTAGGGATTAATGTTTTCTAAAAAAATCATTTATTATATACCAGGCTTTTTTACGATATCCTTGATCTGAGATTAACCCTTTCCGGTTCCAACCATTTTGATTGAGTGGATGAAAACGATAAGGAGAACGAAAATCAAATAAAATCCAAGGGGCTATACCTGCCAAGTTAGGAATAGAAACAAACATTTCTAAATTATCCTTATAAAGCTGTTCCTGATATTCTTCACTCCATGAACTCGCTACCGTAGCATCTCCATGCCGGCCATATAATGCCTCTCCACCAAATTCGGAAATAAAAAGCGGTTTATCGGGACAGATATTCCAGCTAATTTCAGACGGTTTTAGTGGCCAAGGATGATACCATCCCATGTATTTATTGATAGATATAACATCCAAATATTCCGTAAGTGTATCCTCCAACTCAAATGTGCTGGTATCATTATTCCACTTCACCTTATCAAAAGCAGCAGTAAGAAGCCTGGTGGTATCCATCTTTTGACAATTATTTATAATTTCTCTCAGAAAACTGTCGCGCGGTTTGGATGGGCTTGTTTCATTAGCAATCCCCCAAAAAGTTAAAGCACATCTGTTCCTATCTCTCATTACCATTTCAGAATGCATGGCCAATGCCTTCCGCAAAGTTGCTTTACTATTGAAATCTATATTTTGCCAAAGTGGTATTTCTTCCCAAAGCATGAAACCCATTTTTTCGGCCAGTCTTACGATATACTCATTTTGAGGATAATGTGCCAGCCGTATCAGATTAGCTCCCAATGTCTTCGCTTCGGACAGCAGAGCTACCGCATCTTGTTGAGAGAAAGCCCTGCCTTGCCTTTGGGCTATTTCTTCATGAAAGTTGATACCTTTCATAAAGACAGGATTACCGTTCAGGTAAATATGTTTCCCTTTGACATAAAGATTCCTAAATCCAATCTCCTCCTCAATAGTATCGTTACGGGTAGCCAACTGGACCAAATACAAATGAGGTGTTTGCGGTGACCAGCGCTGCAACCGTTTAACTTTCATGGAGGTTTGAGCCATACCTGTACTATCTGTACTCAACTGCCAGAATACATTCAAAGCGGGAATAGCAATTCGGATATTTTCATTTACACGCTTTTCAGAAAGCTGTACTTTGACATGAATCAAATCCGGTTTATATTTGTCTAATTGTATAAAATAATGGTCAATATAAACTTGAGGAGTTTTCACAATCATAACATCTCGAGTAATGCCACCATAGTTCCACCAGTCATAGAGCAAAGCCGGTATTGCATCTTTATTTCTACTGTTATCAACCTCCAATACAAGAAAATTATTCCCAGAAACAATATGGTCTGTTATATTTATCTGAAAAGGAGTGAATCCTCCTTCATGTGCACCTATTTTTGTGCCATTCAGATATACAGTACTTCGGTAATTTACTGCTCCGAAATATAGAAATATATTTTCGTCAGAACTCCTTTGTACGCTGAAATACTTTGCATACCACACAGTTCCTTCATAGTATTTTAATTCCGGACATTGAGAATTCCAGTCACCCGGCACATTAAGGCGCAGTCCTCCCTCAAAAGCATATTCTTTGAAATCGAATTTGCCTTTTAGAGGCTTATCTTTATAGATAGAATCTTTATGCCCATGCAGATAAGGGTCTATGATTACATCCCATTTCCCGTTCAATAGGGAATATTTCCGGCCATATACGTTTGTCATAGCAAATTGGGCACGTACAATCTGTGCCTGATTGCAGCAAAACCATAATAGCAAAAATAAACAAGCCAATCTCTTTTTCATGGTAGTTGTTAAGTGTTGTTTATGAATAATTAGATTGCCCCAACCGTTCTACCCATATTCTTATACAATTGACCGAAATACTTATTGCAACAGTTTCTTATATCTGAGCAATGCTTCTACATAATAATAATCAGCATATGTAAGTGGGACATCAACTTCACTGTTTCGAGGTCTATTTCCCACTGAATGTTTAAGAATAAATCCACCATTCGTCCGAGGAGCCGCCAGATACTCATCTGACGAGAGCGTTCTTAGCTGTTGACCAGCTACAGATTGAAACTCCTTAGAAAGTTTATCGTCATTGACACATTGACTCAACTCTAACAGAGCAGATGCTATGATAGCTCCGGCAGAAGCATCCCTCGGTTCGTCCGGAATATTGGGCGCATCAAAATCCCAATAAGGAATCTTATCTTCCGGAAGATTTGGGTGATGCAGGATAAACTTTGCAATGTTAGTGGCTTGCAGGAGATATTTTCCGTTCCGGGTTTCTCTATACATCATCGTATAGCCATATAATCCCCATGCTTGTCCACGTGCCCATGCTGAAGCACTTGAATATCCCTGATGGGTATCCATTTTGAGTGCTTTATTGGCTATGGTATCATAATCTACTACATGACATGAACTATAATCCGGACGAAAATGATTTATCATAGTTACTGTAGCATGGCTATTTGCAATTTTATCAAACAATGAGTCCTGTGATAGTTTATACGCATTTTCCAATAGTTCCAAATTCATTAAATTGTCAATAATTACAGGATACATCCATTTAGGCTTATTATCCCACGAACGAATAACTCCTAAATTTTCGTTATAGCGTGTAGCCAATGACCGAGCACTTTGTAACAAGACTTTCTTATAATTTTCATCCCCGGTTATTCTGTAACCGTTTCCAAAACTACAGTTCATCATAAAACCTAAATCATGCGTATCTAAAGCATATTGTTCCTTTTCAATACGCATCGTATAGTTTTCTGCATACTTCTTCAGCGTTTCATTCCCGGTAGCTTCATAAAGCATCCATAAAGTTCCAGGAAAGAAACCGCTACACCACCAATGCGTATCTGATGTCACAAGAGTTCCATCTTTCTCTGTGGTCTTTGGAAGCCTTTCGGGCTGTTCCATTAGACTTGCAGCCATGAATTCAGACTGTTCAATACTACGTTTTAATCCTTTTTCTATTATAGTACTCATCACATCATTATTATTACTACATGATGGCAAGAGGAGTACCATTACTAATTTTACCAAAAGCAATGTCTTTTTCATACTGTTTTATTTTTAGTTATTTTTCCAATCAGTTAACGGCATTATTTCTTTGCGGGAATCAAAATTTCCCTCCGGTATGAGTTTAACCTGTAATACTTCTGTCGCATTGGGATGTAGTTCAGTTTCAAACCCAACGAATGTTACCCCCGGGTTTTCTGCATCCCAACTATTAGGTGATGTTGCATTCCAAATCTTCATTCTGATCTTTACCGGAGATTCCACTTCCAATAACAATTTTTCCCCATTCTGGGAAAGTTGTATCGTATGTTCGCCTATAATATCAGGTTGGGCTTCTGTCACCATATTCCAACGAATGACTGTGGGCCGTCCCAGTGTCTTTATTTCATCCCTAACAACTGCGTAGTGCGAATCAACGATGGCTACTCCTCTTTTTACTTCCTTTGCTTGACCTTCATATATCTGCGTAAGATCTGCAATAGCATACATGAAATTTTCATTGTCCTGAAAGTCTGTAATCGCTGCATAACCATTCACATTTTGATATTTGTTGTCAAAAGAGAGTGTATTATGAGCCAGATTATTGTATCTAAAGATCTTCCACCTATCAGATTCCTGACTCTTATTCCATAAATCAAGGCCTTTTGATTCTAATGAGTTGTAATCCTGAGGGCCTAAATCCATGCCCCAACGAGTGTTCTTACTAATAAAGATAAAAGAACCGGCATCCAAATGTGTGTGTCCAGATTGTGCTGTCCCTCCTTTGAACGCAATGGATAATCCATGTTGATAATCCCACGTAGTCCGCATAAGGGCAACAGGAGTAGTTGTTTTGCTTGATACCCATATTCTTTGAGTGGGTCTAGGCAGAATATCCATAGGAGTAGAAGCACCCCATATCAGACCCAATATGGCATATCGATAAGACATAAGCCTCTTTCTGGAAGACAGACTAAACTGATATTTCTCACTCCAAAGAATATCTTTATCAGAAGTCCTATTAGCAAACCAGAACATAGCAGGACTTACGCGACCAGATGATGAACAATCTCCATAGTTGAAGGATTTACCATCAGAAAGCAACATGTTCTGGATAAATTTACCGGTATTTAAGAAACCCGGTTCTTGAGAAAGATTATAATCAGTTCCCATAACCTTTTCCAAGGCATCAATTAAAAGGAGGTTGTAAGTCGTCCCATACCCCCAGTAGGAATAGCCCTCGGCATACGCACCATCAGGAGCATAGACGGACATAGGTAGTTTAACAGATTGAACAGCCCGGTTGATTAACTTATCAGCGAAGGTTGGAATTTTATCATAAATAGCCAAAGCTCCAAGTGTTATTCCACCATTACATACCTGATTCCAATTATTGTTCCGATAGAGCCAGCTATTATAGCGGCTATCCAACGATGGATTCAACCCTTTCATTTCTATAGCTTTCTCTATTTTAATTTTAGTCCGATCACTGATAAAATTGTAAAGCCAGTCATATCCGATAGCCATAGCCGCAGTCATTTCGGCTACATCCAGAAAGTGAGACGGATTCCAATCAACAAAGCCTGCGGCATTATCTAATTCACTTTCCGCCTGTCGGGCATATTTCGCTTCACCGCTCATTCTGTAAGCATATCCTAAAATCAATGTTCTACGCAGAATTTCACGAGACACTTCAAGCAATCTTCTGCCCTGAACAGTTCTTTGACAATTGGGCTTACCCAGAAGATTATCAGCCTCTTCCATCATGAAAGCATGATATTCTTTCCACATTCCATCTGTTTGCACGGCAGAACAAATGACAGCCTCATCTTCTGTTGTCATTATTAAATAGGGATGTTCCCTTGCTTTAACTTTCTTGCTATCCCCTTCTTGAGCCGATATACAAGCAGAGTAGAACATTGCTAAAAATATAAATAGCATATTCTTCATTTTCTTCTCACTTTAAAATAATGCTCCAATAGGTCCTTGAGTCGTGGAAGCTGTTGCCGATTTAGAAGAGGCCGAATAATGAAATGTGAATGTTTTTCCTGATTCAATACCTTCTACTCCGTCTTCATCTACATAAAATGGAAGATCTGCCCATTTGACCATATTACTTCCCATATTCTCAAAGAATTTATCAATATATTCCATTGGCAAAGCTGGTGGATAATCAAAAACCAGCACTTCCGAGAAATTGTCCTTAAAAGTCAGTTTACCTTGCTCTATCAGCTGATAGCCATCATCGGATAAGGCAGTACGCTTCTGATTCCGTGGGTATTTTGCAAACAACCCTTCCATTTCTTCAGAGAAAAAGAGGTTGTTGTTACAAATACTCATATCTATATCTTTAGCACGTTCATCTTTCTTTGGTATTGAAATTTGCCAAAACACATTACTCTTGTTACTCGATTTCCACCCTACATTAGCAAAAATATTATTCTCAATTTCAACCTTGATGGCATAGTTTATTTGTATATGATGCCCGACATTATAGAAGGTAGTATGTTTAATTCCAAAATAGTTTGTGACTACATTATCAAATCGTACGATATGGGCAGTGTTATTATAAAGATAACAGTTATTGATTACAATGCTATCCTGCTCGTTTCCACGTGAATCAATTAATCTGCCGTTGGCCGGATCACTTGTGAGAGCTAAATTACGAACGGTAGAGTTATTCAGATAAATTTTATTATTGACATTGTCAGTACGAATGCAGAAATTTCTGCAATAATCAATAAAACAATTATCAAATTTCAATCTCACGTTTGATGCGTCAATACGAAACAGACGCTGCATGAGATTACCTGTTGCCGCATCCTTACCTATAATATAAATATTCTCAAAAGTGGCACTACCTGCCAAACGGATCATATCAGCATTTAGGGCTCCTTGTGCATCACAAATGGGCTGTATGACTGGCATTTTACCTGAACCTTTTTCCGCCTTAATCACAACATTATGTTTGAATACGTTCTTGCCTTCCATATAGTAAACTCCATCACGACGCAATATATATGTCGCATCTCCATTTTCATTAATAGCTTTTGTCAAAGCGTTGACCGACGTAATACCGTCGTCTGGTTCTACAATAATCATACTCCCCGGATTATCTGGAGAGATATCCAAATCATTGATATCGAGTATATCTTCATTCTCGCAGCCAATACACAAGAGTGGTAATGTAAGAAGCAATCTTATAGTTATAGAATATAGTTTCATGACTTTAGTATTTTAGTGGAACATTTTTTATTTAAAGATATCATATTTGAATCCGATATACGCTGCCGAACCATAGTATTCAACTCTGGACGGATAGTTCGTTATATCACGACGTTTACGATCGGAAGATTGCGTAAAATTAGACAAAGTTGCATACAGAGAGAATTGTCTGGTCAAACTATATTTCAACTGCATATCCCATTTTACGAATGGACGTGTAGATTCCACATCAGCTGCATCTTGGCGATGCTGTTCTGCAATCAACACTCCGTCTTGATAGTTGCAAGATATTCTGCCTGAAAATTTCTTGTAATCATATCCCAAGGAAATGTTGAATAGTAGGGAAGGCTGCTTTAACAATCGGTCTGTATATATAATGTCAGAGTTGATTGGAAGGAATGGCTTCTCAGTACCTCCGGGAGTAAAATCCGGATTTTTAATTCTTGACTTCAATGTTTCAAAATAATTCATTTTAGAATCCATAAGAGTAAGATTAGCCCCCAATACGACACCTCTCATAAAATTCTTCATTTTACGGAATTGCAGTTGCAAATCAAATTCCAGTCCCTTCAAGGTTGCATTATATGAACTATTTAAAGGATAGGTAATGCTACCACCTGTCAAGCTCATTGGCAATTCAAAATTAGCAGGATCTGTTACTGTACCATTCAACATATAGGCAGAGCGAGTATAAGTAAAGTTTTTAATGTCTTTGTAAAACCCGCTGATAGTAAACAATCCATAATCCGGCTGATAGAACGTCAATATAACATCATAATTTCGAGATAAAGCAGGTTTCAATTTAGTACGACTCCAGACTACTTCATTCACGTTGGGTTTTATGATTGTTCTCGGAGCAAGCAGATTATAATCCGGTCTTGACAGAGTTTCGGTATATGCCAACCTAATATCCATCCAATTTGTTGGCTTCACACGCAAATGGATTTGTGGCAGCCAATATTTATATCTGTCGGAATCATTACTTTTTTCATATTCAAAATCATGTTCCTTATCTTCATTGTCAGGAACATTAGAACCACTGTATGCATTATAATTTAAGTAAGAAAAATCGTAGCGTACGCCTGGTATAAATGTAACATACTTTCCAAAGTTTATTTCACCCATAATATACCCCGCCCAAAGACTCTCATTTCCATCATAGTCCTTCAATATTTTTGTAGTAAGGATATTACCATATACACCTTGATTAATATTATAGAAGTTTCTCATGGCACGATGATCTAGCGTAAAATTAATGTATAAGTCTTTATACTTATTATTTAAAAAGTCATGAGGCTTATAACTGGAGTCTAAGAAATCCGTAATACCTATATAAGAGTTCTTGAAAGATGATGGGGTTAATCCGGGCATATTCTCAAACACCGGGCCAGCTCCTTCAGACAAATCCATACGCCTATACCTACGCTCTGTTTCAAGACTTCTCTCTTTTTGGCGGAACTTTCCACCAATTTTAATGTAGCCATTGACTTTCTCGCCAAAACTAAAAGGTTTCTTCAAATCCAACCATGCACTGTATTCTGTTTCTTTGGCAAATTCTGTATTAAAAACGGCTTCATACAGATAATATTGCGTAAGATCATCTTCTTTGACGAATTTAGAATTGGCTATCAAATAAGGAGGCTGATAAGACAATGCATCTATATCAGCTATAAAAGGGGCATTCAACCGAAATTGCATTTGGTGGTCGTATGGAGTCCTTGTGCGCGAACTACTACGCCCTACTCCGAGATTCAAGGTTGCTCCCAAAACTTTGAAATCCCCTTGCAACATATTGGTAATATTAGCATTATGTGAATTACGGTCAGTTTGCTGAAATCTCAGCCGGGTTCCTTCTAAGTCATAACGTTTTTGACGTATATCACGATCTCTGTTCATTCTACTAAAGAGATTGGACATTTTGAGTTTAGAACCTTTTCCCAAGTCGAAATCCATATTCAGGTTTACGTTAAAACGTTGACGCTTTTCTAAATTCGATTCCAGGCTGACCCCTGTAATCCATGGTTTTGTGTAATCCAATCCAGGAGTAGGCGTATTGCCATTTACCTTATAAGCTGCATTAAATGTATCATTGCTCCGGTCTGTTTGATCAGCGCTTGCAGTAAATATGACACCAAATCTTTCGCTAAAAAATCGATTGCTTGCCATGACACCACCCTTATATCTCCCCATTCCATTTATTTGCGAATGGTAACCTGTTTCTCCAGTTATATTAAATTTAAAGTCCCTCGGAGCATCTTTCACTATTAGGTTTACTGTTCCTCCTAGCCCATCGGCATCCTTATCGGCTGTACTGGCTTTCAGCACTTCAGCCCCAGCAATCATGTCCGGTGAAATCATATTCAAGTCAGTACTCCGATCGGTACTACTCGTCGATGGTGCATTCATACCATTAATAGCTACCGAGTTATACTTAGGATCTAAACCGCGTATGATGATTTTTTGCCCCTCTCCTCCATCACGTTGAATCATTAAACCAGGAAGACGGCCAATAGCATCAGCAACATTTACATCCGGAAGTTCATGCAACTTTTCTTCAGATACAGCATTCATAATACCAGTTGCATTTAATTGACTTTTAATCGCCGCAGTCTGCCCCTTGGCTTGAGCACTGATAACTACTTCTTTCAACATATGGTTATCTGGGCGCATAACAAGATTCAGCGTCTTCACTTCATTAGATTTTAAATCTATATCAAATTCGCGCACTTGATATCCCATGAAAGAAAATAGGATTGTCTGTTTACCTTTAGGTATGAATAAGGTATATTGCCCATTGGCATCTGTTATTGTTCCTTTATTCGAGCCTTTTAACATGACGGTCGCACCTATTAAAAAGTGTTTAGTCTCACTATCTGTAACGACACCTGTAATTGTAGCATTCTGAGCCACTAAGTCAACTCCTACACATAGGAATAATAAAAAAATAAGCAATCTTGTCTTCATAAGCGTATAAAATTTAATGGTCATAGTACAAATTTAAAGATTCGTTAATTGAGAAATGTCGAGAATGAAAGCAATATATATCTATTGCCGTCCTTTTTGAGAGCAAAAGCACCTAAAAACAGGTCAAGAAATGTAGATTTTCTGGTCAAGGGTTATTTTAAAGCTTTCAAAACAACTTTCCCTATTATGTTTCACGCATTCTAAGATTTATCTAAGCCTTAGAATGCGTGAAACATAATAGGGAAAGAGGGCATTAATAATACCTTTCCGTTTTCTAATAAAAAATCCGATTAGTTTTAGCAGAAATACGACCCTTTGCTTATCTATAGAAATTACGTAAGCATCTTCAGTGGACGGTAAATCCCAAATCTTTACAAAGATTTCCATGCCTCCGGCAGACAAGCAACCACATCGCCCGTTGTCATCCCCATCACTCCACGTTTGCTGCGCGCCACATCTCCGGCCAGTCCGTGCACGTAAGCACCCAAGCGGGTGGCAGTTTCGGCCTCATATCCTTGCGCCAGCAAAGCCAGCAGCACTCCCGTCAGCACATCTCCGCACCCTCCTGTAGCCATTCCCGGATTTCCCGTAATGTTGAAGCTGCATTTTCCCAAAGGGGTAATAACAGCAGAATAAGCACCTTTCAGAATGATATGCACCCCGGCAGTTTCGGCCAGTTCACGCGCCTTCATCAACCGTTCGTAGGAGTTCTGACATTTGCCCACCAGACGTTCCAACTCTTTGGGATGCGGCGTAAGGATGCTGCCCTTCGGCAATCGGGCTATGTAACTGCGGTTTCTGCCCAGAATATTCAACGCGTCGGCATCTACTACCATAGGAGTCTGACAAGATTCAATCAGCTCAAGCAGAGCCTTTTCAGTCTCCGCCGACTGCCCCAGTCCCGGCCCTACGCCCACAGCCTGATAATCGTCCGTATCAGTGGGAGAGGCAAAACATGTATCGCTCACGTCCAACTCGGTCATGGCTTCGGGTACAGCAGTCTGCACAATGAGCTGATTGCAAAACGGCACATGCAACGTCAGCAATCCTACACCCGAACGCAGACAAGCCTGTGCTGCCAGAACCGAAGCTCCTGCCATTCCCTGCGAACCGGCAATCAGCAAGGCATGCCCGAAGTTTCCTTTATGAGCAAAGCGGCTACGAGGCTTCAGCAATCCGGACATCGCTTCGCTTTCTGCCAGATAATAGTCCGTCTCCATCTTCTCCATGCCTTCTTTGTCAAGCCCTATGTCCAGCAGTTGCCACTCGCCTACAAAAGGTTCGTTCTCCGCAAAAAAGAAAGCCAGCTTAGGCAATTGCAAGCTCAAGGTCAAATCGGCACGGATGATATTAGATTGCACATTATAGCTGTTGTCCTCTCCCATCAGTCCCGATGGGATATCAATGGCCGCCACCGTGGCGGGTGAAGCGTTGATGTACTTCACCACTGCGGCAAAGCCGCCGCTAAGCGCTTTGTTCAGCCCGCTGCCAAACAGGCCGTCTATAACCACATGACCGGCTGTCAGCATAGGCGGAACAAATTCGCTGGTGATTTCATGAAAAACGACTCCCGGTACCTCTTTCAATCTATCCCGATTCGTCTTACAATCCGAAGAAAGCGAGCCTTTCGTATTGAACAGATAGACCTCCGGCCTAAATCCTTTTTCAGCCAAAAGCCGGGACACAGCCAGTGCATCGCCTCCGTTATTGCCCGGTCCGGCAAAGACAGTAAATGGTGTGTCGGCATCCCAACGCTCTGCAATGGCTTCGGCCAATGCTTGCGAAGCACGCTCCATCAAGTCGATGGAAGAAATCGGTTCATGCTCTATGGTATATGCATCCAACTGCTTGATGCTTGCGGTAGGAAAAATCTTCATGATACATTATTATATATATGATTGTAAAGCAAAGGTAGGGTGAATAGTTAGAAAAAGCAAAAGAAGGGATAATGAAAGATGAATAGTTACAACGGAAATCTTTGAAAAAGTGCAAAGAGTCAAAAAGGTGTTCACCTTATTTTCTTACCAAGGGAATCGTTACGAGCACAATTCTCAATATATTCTTTAGCTATCGCTTTCATTCGCAACGTTCTTGTTCCCACTTTCTTTTCCTGAAAATTCAATAAAGTCGTCGCTTCCCTACATGCCGCAACCGTATCCATGCAATTTACATACAACTGAAACAACTTATATCTCGGCATCATACGCGTAAGAATCATATAAGCTGCTTGCCTATAACATTGTTCTGCTTCAGCAACAGCACTCTTCCGTTCAAAGCAATCGCCCATATCGCAATACAGTCCACAAGAGGGTATCAACTCTGCCGTTGCCCGTAATATTTCTTCCACCTTGTCGTCCGGAAGATTCAGGGCAGCATATCGGGCATAAGCATTCATAAAAAGCGGATTAAAGCGAAACCGGCAATAATGCTTGTCCAAAAAATCCCGTGCCCTTTGATGAAGTTCACTCTCTTGTTCATAACGCAGATTTCGCATGGCAACCCTACAATCGTCATACGCCTTGAATGACCATAAAGACACCCCACCAACCACGAAAAGCACGGACAGAAAAAGAGCTGCTTTTACTGTTCTCCCAACATGCATCCGACCGATTTCCTTCGTCCTCATCATTCCCCACAAAGCGACACACAGCAACATCAACGGAAACATGGCAGACGGATATGAAAATAGAGCGAAAATTCCTAAAGATAATATAGCCGACTTACATATAAAAGACAGCCTATCATCCGACCTATAAGTCGTCAAAATATATAACGCCAGAAGAATCAATAACAAACCGGCAACACCCTGTTCTGTCATTATATAAAGATATTCATTGTAAGGGCACGATACATCATCGGCCAGCATACGGGCAGGAGCATCCGGATGCCGCTCAAAATATGCAGCCTGCGAAAGCATATAGCCTGATTGCCAACCACCGGCACCATGTCCGAAAAGTGGTTTCTCACAAATCATATCCGCTGTAACATACCATATCAAAAGCCGTCCGTCCGCAGAATCTTTCTTATAAAGATAAACAGCATACAAAAAAACTGCGCCACATAACACTGCAAGTCCTTTTGTCATACAAAGACGAAAAGAGTTACATCTCCTCACCTTTTCAAATCCAATAAACCTACAAAAAACAACAGACAAGCATCCGACAATGGCCGCCAACCAACTCGCACGCGAATCGGACAGCACCAGTCCGCACAAAATAATCAACGAAACACCACCTTCAATAAATGCCCAAAAGCGATTCTTTCTATTATAATGCCACGCCAACAGTCCGATACTGACAGTAAAACACACAGACAACATTCCGCCCAATTCTGCCGGATGTCCGAAAGTTCCCGTCACACTGAAATATACATTCTCATTATCCAGTATATACATCTTTTGCATAACAACGACCACTGTTTCCATCACTCCCCCCAAAAGAGCTATTACAAGTAAAGGATAATGAAGTTTTGAAAAGTTCCGCATACATATATACACGATAAGAAACGTTCCATATTGCCATAACGACAATACATCGACAGGGCTCTTTCTATTCAAGACGAAACACAGCAAACAGGCTATGAACAACAAATCGGTTGTTCGTACTACAATGGTTTGTTTTATCTGTGGGGCGCACTTCATAAGTCTTTATATCCTATTTTGAGTATCTAAAAAATAGTCGTACAAAAGTTTACCGGTTCTCCCTATATCGTAGAAACGAGTATCATTGCCCGATAATACATCGCACCGATAAGCATACCCGTTCTCCTGAAACGTTTTGGTCTCGACATAGTAATTAGTCTGCGCCGCTGTATAAACGGCACAGAAAAACAGCATAAAAGAAACAATTGTAGTTTTCATAATCTGTTTCCTCATACAAGACCAAATCTATATCGCCGCTATTCTTTAAATCGATGCATCCAAGATCTCATCAAATGATTCAATCTTTTCCCGTCTTTAGTGGGAGTAAACCATATTTGTTGCTTTAATTCGACTTCTATCTTACGGTAAACGGAGAGAGGGATAGTGGCAAAAGAACTGACAGTTGTAAAATCAAAAGCCACTTCAACCACCTTTCCTGTTTCCGGACTGATATACATACATATACTGACACATTCTGTTCCCATACGTCGTTTTTGTTCCGCAGTAAAGGCATTATTGACAATGGAAAGGCTTTTCGGTCTCGTCCAGGTTTCCTCCACTACATCATCGAAATCGAAGCCAAATCCCGGAACTTCTTTGGTATCTTTGAATATTTGCCGGACATAGACTAAGTTATTCTCTTTGTTATATAACCTTACTCTTTTCCCAGTCAACACGTCACACTGATAAGTATATCCGTTCTCCTGAAACGTTTTGGTCTCGGTATAGTAATTGGTCTGTGCCGCAGTATAAGCAGTACAGAAAAACAGCATAAAAGAAACAATTGTTGTTTTCATAATTCGTTTCACCATATAAGACCAAATCTATAACAATACTATTCTTTAAACCGATGCATCCAAAACCTCATCAAATAATTCAACCTTTTCCCGTCTTTAGTGGGAGTAAACCATATTTGTTGCTTTAATTCGACTTCTATCTTCCGATAAACAGAGAGTGGAATTGTGGCAAAAGGACTAAATGTTGCAAGAGTAAAATCGACCTCAACCACCTTTCCCGTTTCCGGACTGATATACATACATATACCGACACTTTGTGTTCCCATACGTTGTTTTTGTTCCGGAGTAAACGCATTATTGACAATGGATAGACTTTTCGGTTTCGTCCAAGTTTCCTCCACTACATCATCAAAATCGAATCCAAATCCCGGAACTTCTTTGGTATCTTTGAATATTTGCCGGATATAGACTAAGTTATTCTCTTTGTTATACAATTTTACAAGTCCATGTGAAACGTCACACTGGTAAGTATATCCATTCTCCTTAAAGGTTTTGGTCTCGGTATAGTAATTGGTCTGTGCCGCTGTATAAACGGCACAGAAAAACAGCATAAAAGAAACAATTGTTGTTTTCATAATCTGTTTCCTCATACAAAACCAAATCTATAACGATGCTATTCATTAAAACTATGCATCCAAAACCTCATCAAAAAATTCAACTTTTTCCCGTCTTTAGTGGGGGTAAACCATATTTGCTGCTTTAGCTCCACTTCTATCTTACGATAGACAGAGAGTGGAATTGTGGCAAAAGGGCTAACTGTACTGAGATGAAACTCTACTTCAATAACCTTACCTGTTTCCGGACTTATATACATACATATTCCTACACTCCTGTTTTTCATCCTCAACTTTTGATCAGCAGTAAACGCATTGTTTACAATAGAAAAACTTTTCGGCCTTGTCCAAGTTTCCTCTACCACGTCGTCAAAATCAAATCCGAATCCAGGCACTTCTTTAGTATCCTTAAAGATTTGGTCTACATAAGTCAGTTTATTCTCTTTATTGTAAAGACGAACATCATTGCCCGGCAATACATCACACTGATAGACATACCCACTCTCTTTAAAAGTTTTGGTCTCGGTATAGTAATTGGTCTGTGCCGCTGTATAAACAGCACAAAAGAACAGTAAAAAAGAAAAAAGCGTTGTTTTCATAATCAGTTTCCTCATACAAGACCAAAGCTATATCGCCGCTATTCTTTAAACCGATGCCTCCAATATCTCATCAAATGATTCAATCTTTTCCCGTCTTTGGTGGGAGTGAACCAAATTTGTTGCTTTAGCTCCACTTCTATCTTGCGATAGACAGAGAGTGGAATTGTGGCAAAAGGACTGACAGTTGTAAAATGAAAAGCCACTTCAACCACCTTTCCTGTTTCCGGACTGATGTACATACATATACCGACACTTTCTGTTCCCATACGTTGTTTTTGTTCCGCAGTAAAAGCATTATTGACAATGGAAAGGCTTTTCGGTCTCGTCCAGGTTTCCTCCACTACATCATCAAAATCGAAGCCAAATCCCGGAACTTCTTTGGTATCTTTGAATATTTGCCGGACATAGACTAAGTTATTCTCTTTGTTATATAACCTTACTCTTTTCCCAGTCAACACGTCACACTGATAAGTATATCCGTTCTCCTGAAACGTTTTGGTCTCGGTATAGTAATTGGTCTGTGCCGCTGTATAAACGGCACAGAAGATTAGTAGAAAAGAAATAATTGTAGTTTTCATAATCAGCAGTCTTTAGATATTTTTTGTAAAGAAGTAAAATTCTCAATTCCGGATTTATCATAATCAAAAAGAAGAGTGGAATATGCACTTATAGCCTCAATAGCACTTTTTGCTGTGTACACTTGGGTCAATAGGAGATCATCTGTACGGTTAGGCCGCAAATTTCCTTTGGCATCAACCATATCTTCTAAACCTGCAATAACCATCCCCACATCTGTATTTGTATATTGCTTCTCCCACTTACTTCCCGGATATTCCTTTAACTTCCTCACATATTGGTACTGTGCATATCTTGCTTCAATCTCCTTATTTATCAGAGAAGCTTTATACGAAGCTTCCGTTTCCTGATAAGCCTGAAAGGCATGCATCATTTCGTGAAACAGCTGGTTGCTCTCCATGTCGGTGGTGAGCTTGATGCCTGCCGTATTCCCATCGAAGTTAAAACTTGAGCCCTCTTTGGGAGCGACAAACTGAATGGTCAAGGTTTTTCCACCCAAGTGCTCTTTAAGCCCCTCGTACAAATGCTCTCCTAAACAGTCATTGGTAATTTTGTCAAGCATCCTTTCTATAACATCCCAATTCAGCTCCGTCATCTTAGAGTTGCGGAATATGGCTCTGGCTCTTGGAGCACCGCCTGAAACACCGTTTTCCCCTCCGGTGTACCCTCCGCCACTTCCCGAATCACCAGTTCCATCCCCATCCGGTTTAGGGTCCGGTTCGGGATATTCATGATAAGGAGGTTCTTCTTCAGGAGCAGACGGATTATACTCTCCTTCTATTTCCACCTCATCTAACCATACACCATCCGGTTTTCCATCTCCGTCATAATCATAAAGTACCACGTCATACTTCGGATCCCAAAAGAAACCCAACCCCCAGTCTATGTAGTCTCCATTCTTATAATCCCAGTCATCGTTGCCCTCATAACGAGTTACGGCTCCTACTTTGAAGCCCCGTTGCAGCTCCATGTGTTCCAGCATGCGTATTATCCGCATAAGACCTCTGCCGTATTCCTTTTTGTTTTTTTGCAGAGCCTAAAAATACTCCTTGCTGCTTTTGCCCTTTATTATACTTGTTCACCCGAATAATACTCCCCTCCAGCGTTGTATAAATCTTCAGACCTGAAAAATCGCCCATCTCGCCATCATTGTTGAACCGTTTGGACACATCGCCCGGATGAGCCTTGGCATAGTCATTCGCAGCAATGAAGAATACGACATAATTGCCAAGTTTACCCGTTTTCCGATCCTTGACCACCACCAGTTTATGGTAACATTTCACGAAGCTTTCTTCTCCCGTTTGTGGGTCTGTCTGTATCACCCGATAACAATAGGTGGAATTCTCAATGGGTACGTCAACACTGCAAATCGAAGATGCTCCGGTAGGAACACCCTTGTTCCACTTCGGAATAATATCTCCCAAACTCCACATCAACGGTTGTTCTACCCTATCGGCAGAACGTGTTGCCGTCCTCATCACTTCTTTCTCAAAAAAATCCCGAGCCTCATCTACCGACAAATCGGACGGTTCTTTCTGAATGAAATCATCATCCCAATCATAAGAGCAAGCTCCGAAGCATAGGACAATCAGCAAGCACACACCTGCCTTGCAAAAACAAAAGGTCTTCTTCATAAGCATGTTTTTAAGTTTAACATTGATAAATCTCAGACAAAGAATATTTGCATTGATTATCAGGCACAAAAATAGAATAAATCTCCATACTTCCAATGAAATTGACGAGAAAAATTAAAGGAGGGTAAAATCGTTTTGTTGCCCATGACCGTTTTCATCAAGTGTCCGGTCCTTGCGCAGCAACTACGCACGAACTTACAGCCGACTGCTTGTCAACTCCGAGCCGGCTCGGAGTTGACAAGCAATTCAGAAACCGCCCCAAAAGAGCATAACATACAGTATATCAACAGATTTACCCTCTTTATTCCTTACGCGCGCGAGAGAGAAGAGAAGAAAAGAGAAGAAAATATCTCCCCCATACCCCCTCCTCGTTGGAGGTGGAGAAGGCGGAGAAACAGCACAGCTTATACGCCGTAACATGGGGGCGGAGCAAAGCTAAGACGCGGGCTTACAAATGGTGAAGTGTGGGCTTACGGGCAACAAGATGTGAGCTTACGGACAGTAAAGTGTGGAGAAACAAGAGATTCTTCTTTTTTTTGATTTGTAAGGTCAATGCGTAGTAATAATGAAAAAGAGAAAGGTTTTCGGCATCTTCTGTGAATTTGACGAGAAAAGTAAAGGAGAGTAGAATAAAAATTGTATTTTTGCGGCAACTTTTTAAAAACATCCCATCTTATGGATACCATACAGATAAAAGACAAAAGGTTCTCCGTCTCTATCAAAGAGCAGGACATTCTGAGAGAAGTGACACGCGTGGCAAACGAAATAAACCGGGACTTGGCCGGAAAGAACCCGCTGTTCGTCAGCGTGCTCAACGGTTCGTTCATGTTTACTTCCGACTTGATGAAACGCATCACCATTCCCTGCGAAATATCGTTCGTAAAACTGGCTTCTTACCAAGGGCTGTCCTCTACCGGAGTAATCAAGGAAGTGATAGGCATCAACGAAGACCTCACAGACCGCACGGTGGTCATCGTGGAAGACATCGTGGATACGGGGCTTACCATGCAACGCCTGCTGGAAACGCTCGGCACCCGTAAACCAAAGGAAATCCATATCGCTTCCCTGCTGGTGAAACCCGAAAAGCTGAAAGTGGACTTGAACATTGAATACGTAGCCATGAACATCCCGAACGACTTTATAGTGGGCTATGGGTTAGACTATGACGGATTCGGACGTAACTACCCTGACATTTATACGGTAATGGAATAACCACAAAGAAAGAATCATAACTCAATAAATCGTAACTCAAAAAGATGTTGAACATTGTAATTTTCGGTGCCCCCGGCTCAGGCAAGGGAACACAAAGCGAGAGAATAGTAGAGAAGTATGGCATCAACCACATTTCTACCGGAGATGTGCTCCGTGCGGAAATCAAGAACGGAACAGAACTCGGAAAGACAGCCAAAGGCTACATCGACCAAGGCCAACTGATTCCCGACTCTTTGATGATTGATATTCTGGCAAGTGTATTCGACAGTTTCAAGGACAGCAAAGGGGTTATTTTTGATGGCTTCCCCAGAACCATTGCACAAGCAGAAGCATTGAAAGTGATGCTGAGAGAGAGAGGACAGGAAGTGAGTGTCATGCTCGACCTCGAAGTGCCGGAAGATGAGCTGATGGTTCGTCTAATCAAACGCGGAAAAGATTCCGGCCGTGCAGATGACAACGAAGAAACCATCAAGAAACGCTTGAATGTTTATCACTCACAGACAGCCCCTCTGATTGATTGGTACAAAGCGGAAGGCCAATACCGGCACATCAAGGGGTTGGGCACTATGGAAGACATCTTTGCCGATATCTGCAAGGAGATTGACGCCGTGGCCGGTAAGTAACAATCCGGGATTCAAGCAATCTTCCGACAAACTAATTATTTTCCTAATTTCTTTAATAATAATATGGCTGAATCAAATTTTGTTGACTACGTAAAGATATACTGTCGTTCCGGCAAAGGCGGGAGAGGCTCCACACACATGCGGCGCGCAAAATACGTGCCTAACGGAGGGCCTGACGGAGGTGACGGAGGACGAGGAGGTCATATCATTCTTCGTGGCAACCGCAATTACTGGACGCTGCTTCACCTGCGCTACGACCGTCACATCATGGCCGGACATGGTGAATCGGGTTCCAAGAATTGCAGTACCGGCAAGGACGGCGCAGACAAGGTGATTGAAGTGCCCTGCGGAACCGTTGTCTATAACGCTGAAACAGGAGAATACCTCTGCGATGTGACCGAACATGGGCAAGAAGTCATTCTGCTGAAAGGCGGACGCGGCGGACAAGGCAACAACCACTTCAAAACCGCCACACGGCAAGCTCCCCGCTTCGCACAGCCGGGCGAACCGATGCAGGAAATGACAGTTATCATGGAATTGAAGCTGCTGGCCGATGTCGGTCTGGTAGGTTTCCCCAATGCCGGAAAATCCACCTTGCTTGCCGCATTGTCTTCAGCAAAGCCCAAGATAGCCAATTACCCTTTCACCACAATGGAGCCCAATCTGGGTATCGTGTCCTATCGCGAAGGAAAGTCTTTCGTCATGGCTGATATTCCGGGTATCATCGAAGGAGCCAGTCAAGGTCGTGGATTGGGATTACGTTTCCTGCGCCACATCGAACGTAACTCATTGTTGCTCTTCATGGTGCCGGCCGACAGCGACGACATCCGCAAAGAGTATGAGATTCTGCTGAACGAATTGAAAAATTTCAATCCCGAAATGTTAGACAAGCAACGGGTGCTGGCCATCACAAAATGCGACATGCTGGATCAGGAACTGATGGACGAGATAGAACCCACGCTTCCTGAAAACATTCCGCATATATTCATCTCCGCCATATCGGGCATGGGCATCTCTGTGCTGAAAGATATCCTTTGGGAAGAACTGAACAAGGAGAGCAACCGGATAGGAGGCAAAATAGAAAGCATCGCCCACCGTGCAAAAGACCTCAGCCACCTGAAGGAAGAACTGAAAGAAGAGGGAGAAGACATCGACATCGAATATATCGAAGATGCAGAGGAGATAGAAGACCTCGAAGACTTTGAATATGAAGAAGATTGGGAGGAAGAGGACAAATGATTCCTCTCACCGAAGATAGAAAAATGTTGGGATATGAGGTGCTTGCCTCCTATCCCGACATTTCTTGTTTTGTAACCACCCGTCACGGAGGATGCAGCCGTGGGAATTATGCCTCTTTCAACTGTACGCCTTATACCGGCGACGATGCCGCATGTGTCCGCAAGAATCAAGAAATACTGTGTGAAGGATTACCTCAACGCCCGAAAGAACTTATTATCCCTTATCAAACACATGGAACAGCATCGCTTGTGATAGACAAAGCTTTCTTGAAATCTACCGCCGAAGAACGCCATGCCGCATTGCAAGGTATTGACGCATTGATTACCGGCGAAGCGGGTTGCTGCATCTGCATTTCCACAGCAGACTGCATCCCTATCCTGCTCTACGATCGGAAACACAAGATAGTGGCAGCTGTCCATGCCGGCTGGAGAGGAACAGCGAACCATATCCTGCACCGCACCTTTGATAAAATGCAGACCCTTTTCCATACTGACGGAAAAGACATCATTGCCTGCATAGGTCCCGGCATCTCACTCCCTGCGTTCGAGGTAGGTGATGAGGTATATGAAGCATTCAGGGAGAATGATTTCCCCATGGACTATATCTCGGAGTGGAAGCCCGAAACACATAAATATCATATCGACCTGTGGGC
Source organism: Prevotella heparinolytica (assembly GCF_002998535.1). Taxonomy (NCBI): domain Bacteria; kingdom Pseudomonadati; phylum Bacteroidota; class Bacteroidia; order Bacteroidales; family Prevotellaceae; genus Prevotella; species Prevotella heparinolytica. Next base: position 3,444,802 of record NZ_CP027234.1, read on the forward strand.
TGCCAACCATCTGCAACTGCTTGACCTCGGCATACCTTCCGCACAAGTGGAAACTGCCGGCATTTGTACCTTTACCCGACATGAAGATTTTTTCTCGGCACGACGGCTGGGCATCAAGTCCGGACGTATATTGTCGGGAATCATGATAAAAAAATGACTTATGTATAAGATTACCGTATCAGAAGAAATAAGACGTGGCTGCCCCATTTTCAGAGGTGCAGCCGTATATGCGGAAGTAACCAATACTGCATTCAGCGAAGGGCTGTGGAAGGAAATCGACGCCTTCACTCAGGAATTGAGAAAGAATGAAACGGCAGACAGTATCAAATCCCAACCTGTCATTGCCGCTACCCGTGAAGCCTACAAACGTTGTGGCAAAGATCCCAGTCGCTATCGTCCTTCGGCCGAGGCTTTGCGCCGGCGTCTGCTGCGTGGCTTGGACCTTTATCAGATTGATACGCTGGTAGATTTAATCAATCTTGTATCTCTCCGCACCGGCTATTCCATCGGTGGTTTCGATGCCGATAAAATACAAGGCACCGAACTTGAACTCGGAATCGGTCATGCCGACGAACCGTTTGAAGGTATCGGACGCGGAACCTTGAATATCGAAGGATTGCCCGTATACAGAGACTTGATTGGAGGTATCGGCACACCGACCAGTGACCATGAGCGTACAAAAATGGACTTGGGAACTCGCCACATACTTGCCATCATCAATGGTTACAGTGGTTCTGACGGCCTGCTGGAAGCCGCAGAAATGACACAAGATTTGCTACGAAAGTATGCAGCTTCCAATGGAGGCAGCATACGATATTTTTTGTAAGAAGAAAGATTCCGATCATGCAATTATTTCCAGTCCTTATCATATTGTCCTCCCTCTTCATTGTTCCGCCACAAGAACAAAAGCCGGCATTCAGCCAAATGGAAATCAATCATATACGTGTTGCAACGCCCGGCCTGTTCTCTCACGGCAAATACCATGAAATTCATCTGGACAGCTTGTCCGATGAAGACTATTCGTTTCCGCTACTCAACGGAAAAGTAATTTCGCCTTATGGCCGCAACAGAAGCAGACATGCCGGTGTGGACATCAAGACTCATGCCAAGGACACCATTCGCGCCGCATTCGCAGGTGTAGTGCGTATGTCCAAGCCATATAGCGCCTATGGAAATGTAATCGTCATACGCCACAGCACCGGGTTAGAGACGGTTTACAGCCACCAATTCAAAAACTTCGTAAAGAGCGGCGACATAGTAAAAGCCGGACAACCCATTGGCCTGACCGGGCGCACGGGACGTGCCAGCACGGAGCATCTGCATTTCGAAACCCGCATCAACGGGCAGCACTTCAATCCGAACATCATTTTCGACTTACAAGAGCGGGCACTACGCCGCGAATGCATCCGTTGCACTAAAAACGGGAACAGCATCACAGTAAAACCAATGCGAAAAAAATAGCAATTGGAACAGCATGACTATCCGAACGTTTCACTACATTTGCAAAACGTTTCATTTTAACAACGAATTGAAGATTAAAACATATCAATGATAGAAAAACTGATTGTTCTTGAGGACATTGATCCCGTCATCTTTTATGGCGTAAACAATGCCAATATGCAATTGATAAAAGCCCTATATCCCAAACTTCGCATCGTTGCACGCGGCAATGTCATCAAAGTGCTGGGCGATGAAGAGGAAATGTGCGCATTTGAAGAAAACATCACGAAGCTGGAGAAATATTGTGCAGAATATAATTCGCTGAAGGAAGAAGTCATTATAGATATTATTAAGGGCAATGCTCCACAAGCCGAGAAATCAGGGAATGTCATTGTGTTCAGTGTCACCGGTAAACCAATCATTCCGCGCAGCGAAAACCAGTTGAAACTGGTGGAGGCCTTTGCCAAAAACGACATGGTGTTCGCCATCGGTCCTGCCGGTTCGGGAAAAACTTACACAGCCATTGCACTTGCCGTACGGGCACTGAAAAATAAGGAAATCAAGAAAATCATCCTCAGCCGCCCTGCCGTAGAAGCCGGAGAAAAGCTCGGATTCCTCCCGGGAGACATGAAAGATAAGATAGACCCATACTTGCAGCCACTCTATGATGCCCTGCAAGACATGATACCCGCCGCCAAGCTGAAAGAATATATGGAACTGAACATCATCCAAATAGCTCCTCTTGCTTTTATGCGCGGACGTACACTGAACGATGCAGTCGTGATTCTGGATGAAGCGCAGAACACCACCACACAACAAATCAAGATGTTCCTCACCCGTATGGGCATGAACACCAAGATGATTGTTACGGGTGATATGACACAGATTGACTTGCCGCAATCGCAAACTTCGGGTCTTGTGCAAGCCTTGAAAATTTTAAAAGGCGTAAAAGGCATCAGCTTCATCGAACTGAACAAAAAAGACATTGTCCGCCACAAATTAGTGACACAGATAGTAGAGGCCTACGAACGTTTTGACAAGGAAGCTAAAGCAGAACGGGAGAAACGGAAAGCAGAAAACATAGAGAAGCAGCTCCCCGCATAAAATTGCAAATTTTCAAACCGTAAATATTACAAAGATGAAAGCATTAACTAAAACAGATTTCAATTTTCCGGGACAAAAGAGCGTGTACCACGGAAAAGTGCGCGATGTATACAACATCAATGGTGAGAAGCTGGTCATGGTGGCTACCGACCGTATTTCTGCCTTCGACGTAGTATTGCCGAAAGGCATTCCTTTCAAAGGACAGATGCTGAACCAGATTGCAGCGAAATTTCTGGATGCCACAACCGACATCTGTCCCAACTGGAAGATGGCTACACCGGATCCGATGGTGACGGTAGGTGTGATGTGCGAAGGATTCCCTATCGAAATGATTGTACGCGGTTATCTGTGTGGTAGCGCATGGCGTGCTTACAAGAGCGGCGTTCGTGAGATTTGTGGGATGAAGTTGCCCGAAGGAATGAAGGAAAACCAGAAGTTTCCCGAACCCATCATCACTCCGACCACTAAAGCGGAAATCGGCGAACACGATGCCGATATCTCCAAGGAAGAGATACTGGCCAAAGGATTGGCTACTCCTGAAGAATATGCCATTTTAGAGAAATACACGCTGGCACTCTTTAAACGCGGAACAGAGATTGCGGCAGCACGCGGTTTGATTTTGGTCGACACCAAATACGAATTTGGAAAGCACAATGGGAAAATATACCTAATGGATGAAATTCACACACCCGACTCCAGCCGTTATTTCTATTCCGAAGGTTATGAAGAACGTTTCGTCAAAGGTGAAGCGCAAAAACAACTGTCCAAGGAGTTTGTGCGCGAATGGTTGATGGATAACGGATTCCAAGGAAAAGCCGGACAAGAAGTTCCGGAAATGACGGATGAAATCGTAGCCTCTATCAGCGAACGCTACATTGAATTGTACGAGCACATCACCGGAGAAAAGTTCGTCAAGGAAGATACCGGTAACATTGCCGAGAGAATTGAAAAGAACGTAACGGAATATTTGAGATAATGAACTACCCGCAGGAACACATCAAGCCTTACGGTAAAGACGGCAAGAAGAGCGAACAGGTGAAAGAGATGTTCGACAACATTGCTCCTTTTTACGACAAACTCAATCATACTCTGTCCATGGGTATAGACCGCAGTTGGCGTAAAAAAGCAATCAAGGCTCTCCGGCCCTTTCGTCCGCGCCGCATCATGGATGTGGCAACCGGTACGGGAGACTTTGCCATTCTTGCATGCCGCGAACTTCAACCCGATGCACTGATCGGCATTGACATATCAGAAGGTATGATGAATGTGGGACGTGAAAAAGTAAGCAGGGTTCACCTCTCGGACAAGATTTCCTTTGTCCGGGAGGATTGCCTCGCGCTTTCCTTTGCAGATACGAGTTTCGATGCCGTAACTGTGGCTTTCGGTATTCGCAACTTTGAAAGTCTGGACAAGGGACTATCCGAAATATGCCGTGTGCTTAAAGCCGGCGGACACCTTGTCATTCTCGAACTCTCCGTTCCGGAGCGTTTTCCAATGAAACAACTATTCTCCATTTATTCAAAAGTGGTTATCCCTTTTCTCGGCAAATGTATATCGAAAGACAACAATGCTTATACCTACCTGCCGCAAAGCATCCGCGCTTTTCCGCAGGGAGAGGTGATGCAAGAAGTCATCCGACGGGCAGGATTCAGCAAAGTACACTTCAAACGGTTGACTTTCGGGATATGTACACTGTACATGGCTGAAAAATGACAAAGGCGATAAAAGATAAGACAAGAAGCACTTCATATATCAGAAAACTGTGTAACAATAAAATAAGGACATCATGCAGAAATACGGTTTAATAGGTTATCCGTTGAAACATTCGTTTTCCATCGGTTACTTCAATGAAAAGTTCAAAGCAGAAAACATTGATGCCGAATATGTGAATTTCGAGATTCCCACTATTAACGATTTTATGCAGGTAATAGAGGAAAACCCCAACCTTTGCGGCCTCAACGTTACTATCCCCTATAAGGAACAGGTGATTCCTTTTCTTGACGAATTGGATAAGGATACCGCAAAAATCGGCGCGGTCAATGTCATCAAGATTGTCCGCCTGCCCAAAGGAAAAGTAAAACTGGTCGGATATAATTCGGATATTATCGGCTTCACCCAATCTATTGAGCCTCTGTTGCAATCCCACCACAAGAAAGCGTTGATTCTCGGCACGGGAGGAGCTTCAAAAGCCGTATATCATGGTTTGAACAATCTTGGGATAGAAAGTACGTTCGTGTCGCGCACCAAGAAAAACAACAAGTTTCTGACTTACGAAGAGCTGACACCGGAAGTGATGGCTTCGCACACTGTCATAGTGAACACCACCCCCGTAGGGATGTTCCCAAAAGTGGACTTTTGTCCCAATATTCCTTACGAGCAACTTACCTCCGACCACTTGCTCTACGATTTGTTGTACAATCCGAACGAAACGCTTTTCATGAAAAAGGGACAGGCACAAGGAGCCATCACTAAAAACGGACTGGAAATGCTGTTGTTGCAAGCCTTTGCCGCATGGGAAATCTGGAAAAGATAACGAAAAGACAAACCGGATGAGTAAAAGTGTCAAATACTGTTTGGTGGGGATATCGGCATCGATTATCATCGCCCTTATCGGAGGAAGCTTTTATATGCTCAGTTATTCATTGACTCCGACACACAACACCGGTAAAGACATTGCCGGTTCCTATGAGTATATGTTCAACGAATATCCTTTCATCAAGCCATGGGTCGATAGCCTGCAAGCCATCGGTGCCTTGCGCGATACATTCATTGTTAATGACGAAGGGAAGAAGTTGCATGCCCTCTTTGCCGAGGCACCCGAGCCGACTGACAAAACAGCCATCATTGTACACGGTTATACGGACAATGCCGTCCGCATGCTGATGATAGGATATATGTACAACAAAGAGTTGAAATACAACATACTGCTACCCGACTTGCAAAACCATGGTTTGAGCGAAGGCGATGCCATCCAAATGGGCTGGAAAGACAGCCGGGATATAATAAGGTGGAGGGATGTGGCTTCGGCTCTCTTCAAGAAACCTTATACATGGGGAGGCACCTATGTTAAAGGTAGTCCGTGGCAGACTATCGCAGGGAATAGGCACAGTTTGCAGATAGTGCTGCACGGCATCTCTATGGGAGCCGCCACCACCATGATGACGTCGGGATACAGTCGGGATGACAATAGTAACATTATGTGCTATGTGGCAGACTGCGGCTACACCAGCGTGTGGGACGAGTTTGCATACGAGCTGAAGCAACAATTCGGCTTGCCGGCATTTCCGCTATTGCACACCACAAGCATGCTATGCAAGATAAAATACGGCTGGACTTTCAGCGAAGCTTCCGCTTTGAAGCAAATGCAAAGTCCGCATGCCAACCAGCCCATGCTCTTTATCCACGGAGAGGCCGATACATACGTGCCTACAAGGATGGTTCATTCGCTCTATGAGGCAAGACGTGGTGACAAAGAATTATGGATTGTTCCGGGCACCGCACATGCCGAATCTTACAAAAACTATCCGCAGGAATATACGAAGCAAGTAAAGAATTTTCTGGGAAAACATATACATTGAATTGTTTTTTCTTATCTTCGCTGCAACAAACAGCTGATGTATGAAACGATTCATTTCCATAACACTTCTTTTGTGCTCGTTTGTTGCCATGCAGGCGGAGACGATATATACCACAAACAATATTCCCAAAGTTCATCTTCAAGACAAGACACGCTACGTATGCAATCCTGCCGACATTCTCTCGGCAGCCGCATGCGACAGCATAGACCGCATGCTGTATGCCTTAGAGCAAACGACCGGCATTGAAACGGTAGTGGCTGTGGTTCCGTCTATCGGCAATGACGATTGTTTCGAATTCTCTCATCGTTTACTCAACGAATGGGGAGTGGGAAAGAAAGGAAAAGACAACGGACTCATCATTTTGCTGGTCACCGACCAGCGTTGCATCCAATTCTATACCGGCTATGGTCTGGAAGGCGATTTGCCTGATGCCATCTGCAAACGCATCCAATCCAAGGAGATGATTCCTTACCTGAAAGACACAAACTGGGATGCCGGCATGATGGCGGGTGTGCGGGCTGTGTGTGCACGTCTTGACGGCAGCATGACAAATGATGCAGACCAAGAGAATAATTCTTCGGGCGTAAATCTCCTGCTGGGGCTTCTCGGTCTCTTGGGCGTTGCATCGGCGGCAGGCATCTATGCTCACCGCAAAGCCACCAAATGCCCCAACTGCGGGCAACACAAACTACAACGAAGCAACAGCGTACTCATTTCCAGACACAAGGGAGTAAAGACGGAAGACGTGACACTGACCTGCCTCAACTGCGGGCATAAAGTGGTGCGCCGCCGACAGTCGTATGACGAGAATTATCGTGGTGGAGGAGGTAGCGGTCCGGTAATCTTCGGTGGAGGAAGTATGCTCGGCGGAGGCCGTGGAGGGGGCTTCAGTGGAGGAAGCTTCGGCGGTGGAAGAGGTGGAGGCGGTGGTGCCGGCTCACGGTTTTAATCAATGAATAGTATAACAATCCAATAAAAAGAAAGAAGTATGAAGAAGTCAAACATGATTATCATCGGGGTCATAGCCCTCGTTGCCATTTGGGGCATCAGCGTCTACAACGGGTTAGTCACCATGGAAGAAGACGTCAACGGACAATGGTCGAACGTAGAAACACAGTACCAACGCCGGGCAGACCTAATTCCTAATCTGGTAAGCACCGTAAAAGGATATGCCTCGCACGAACAAGAAACACTTGAAGGGGTGATACAGGCACGCAGTGCAGCCACTCAGATTAAAGTAGATGTCAACGACCTGACAGAGGAAAAGCTGGCCGAATTCCAGAAAGCACAAGGTGCCGTAACTTCAGCCCTCGGCAAATTGCTGGCCATCACTGAAAATTATCCTGATTTGAAAGCCAACCAGAATTTCCTTGAACTGCAAGCGCAACTGGAAGGAACGGAGAACCGCATCAACGTGGCCCGTACCAACTTCAACAATACGGCCAAAGAGTTCAACACAGCCATCAGACGTTTTCCCAAGAGCATTCTGGCCAGATTGTTCGGCTTTAAAAAACGTGCTTATTTCGAAGCAGCCGAAGGTGCCGAACAAGCACCGAAAGTGGAGTTTTAATCTACTAAAAGGCCGAAGACCGGATTAAAACATTTTTGTATCCAGAAAAGCACGGGTTACACTATTTTATCTATTTGATTCAAAAAGAACATGATAATCAGCGTAATCCGTGCTTTCGTATATTATAAGACACCTGTCGTCCGGCCGAAAGCCGGACTTTTATCAGGCTGCCTCCCGATTTAGGTGCAAACAGCCCTACCAATTCACTGCCTCGTTCAAAATCACTCCATCTGCTGCATCTTCCACAGTAAAAGTTCCACTCTTATACTGAACGCATAGCATCACCAGTGGCGTGTTTCCATTATTCCTGACGGAACGCTTGCCGGCAGGCGCCACTCTCACCACGCTTCCTTCTGATATAGGAAAAACTTTTCCATCTACTTGAAACTCGCCGGTTCCGTTCAGGAAGAAGTAAAGTTCTTCGTGATGTTTATGGATATGCAGAAAGCCGGTTTCCGTTCCCGGAGGGAACACTTGAAAGGAAAACTCTCCGCCTGTGGCTTGCAAAGCTGTACCGCCAAATACCTTGCCGGGAATTTTCACTTCGGGAGTAAGCTCCAATACATACTCTCCCACCTCACTCAGTTTGCCAATGTTTATGGCACTGAAATTCTCTGCTGTCGCAATTTTCTTAATCTCTTTCATCTTATTCTTTTATTAAATTGTTGTTTGGAAGCAGTTTCATTCGCATACACCATCAGGCGATCAGAAGAAACTGTTTTAGTACATTTCTTTTTGCAACTTATATCACTATTCACTAACTTCGCATCAGAAAACAGCTTTCTTTTATACAGCAGCAAAATTACGCATTAACATGCGATAAAACAAGAAGTTACATAACAGTAAGCAAGTTACTTAAGACTCACTTTTGGTGAAAAACAAAGAGTTATCATGGCAAAAAAAGAAGAAAAAAAATCTATCATTGAGATTTGTCCCATACGAAACATAGTAGCACGCTTCGGAAACAAATGGGCATTGTTGGTTATTCTCATTCTGAGTGAGAATGAAAACCTCCGTTTCAATCAATTAGGAAAGATGATACCCGATATTTCGTCCAAGGTTCTTGCCAACACACTGCAAAATCTGGAAGTCGACAATCTGGTGAAACGAACAGTGTTTCCCGAAGTACCCATTCGTGTGGAATACACACTGACGAATACCGGGCGATCGCTGGTTCCCATCATCCAATCGCTGACGGACTGGGCACTACAAAACATGCAATCGATTATGAAACATCGAAAGATGTACGAGCAACATCAACGATGACGCTTCCAACCACAGTTTCCGGCATCCGGTTTTATTTAAACATCGGGCTTCAGATTGAATTCGTGCTGAACAGAGGGGGGGGGACAAAGGCTCGTTCTTCATATTTTATACGAAAAGAAAAATGCGGACAAACGGCTCCGGAGAGTCATTCTTATAACTCATTATAAATCAGACCAATAAAAAAGCACTAAAAATCGAGGGAATTTTTAGTAATTTTCTGGGGAATTTTTAGTAAAAATCCATCCGATTTTTACTAAAAACGGAAAGAAGATTTTAGTATAAGCCGAGTGCCGAATCTGAAAAATTTACAAAACAGCCAATTATTCCCTATTATCGGGCCTGTTTCCGGATGAGGCAACAGAAATATCGCCACACCTTTTTTCAATCGCAGGAAGCAGTGCAAAGCAGACAATGCTCCGGCAGTGCAAAATAAGCAAACTTATTTTGCACTGCTTTCATTTTGCACTATCTTTGCACTATCAATTGATAACAAACATACATATCTCATGAGTAACCAACGATACATGATGCGAGGCGTCAGCGCTTCGAAAGAAGATGTGCACAACGCCATCAAGAACATCGACAAAGGAATTTTCCCGCAAGCCTTCTGCAAAATCATCCCCGACATACTGGGCGGCGACCCGGCATATTGCAACATCATGCATGCCGACGGGGCAGGCACAAAATCGTCTTTGGCATACATGTACTGGAAAGAAACCGGCGACCTTTCCGTTTGGAAAGGCATAGCGCAAGATGCCCTGATTATGAATATCGACGACCTGCTCTGCGTGGGTGCGGTAGACAACATCTTGGTATCCTCCACCATCGGGCGCAACAAACTGCTGATTCCGGGCGAGGTAATCTCCGCCATCATCAACGGTACGGACGAACTGCTTGCCGAACTGCGCGATATGGGCGTGGGAGTATATGCCACCGGTGGCGAAACGGCCGATGTGGGCGACCTTGTGCGCACCATCATCGTGGACTCCACAGTGACTTGCCGCATGAAACGCGCAGACGTCATCGACAATGCCAACATCCGTCCGGGAGACGTGATTGTGGGACTTGCCTCTTACGGGCAAGCCACTTACGAGAAAGAATACAACGGCGGCATGGGCAGCAACGGACTGACCTCGGCCCGTCACGATGTATTCGCCAACTATCTGGCAGAGAAATATCCCGAAAGCTATGATAAAGCCGTGCCCGACGAATTGGTGTACAGCGGCGGACTGAAACTGACGGACACGGTGGAAGGAAGCCCGATAGATGCCGGAAAATTAGTGCTCTCGCCCACCCGCACCTACGCTCCGGTAGTAAAGAAGTTGCTCGACGCCCTCCGTCCCGAAATTCACGGCATGGTGCACTGTTCGGGTGGCGCACAGACCAAAGTACTGCATTTTGTAGGCGAAAACATCCGGGTGGTGAAAGACAATCTCTTCCCCGTCCCCCCTCTGTTCAAGACCATCAAGGAACAAAGCGACACGGACTGGAGCGAGATGTACAAAGTCTTCAATATGGGACATCGCTTGGAAGTCTACCTCTCGCCCGAACATGCCGAAGAGGTGATTGCCATCAGCCGGAGTTTCAATATCGATGCACGCGTTGTGGGACGCATTGAAGAAAGCGACCGGAAAGAGCTGATTATAAAGAGCGAGTTCGGAGAGTTCAAATATTAACCCGGCAAAGCCTACAGGCTATGGAAAAAGGACAAAAAGGATGTCTGTTGCTCATCGGCTTCACAGCCATGGCCTCAGTAGGGATATACATTGCTCTGAGGTTGGAGTGGCCGTTTTTAAGGAATCTGATGTATCTGACACCTGCCCTCGTAGCTCCCTACATAGGCGAAAAATATTTCAGCGATAAAAACAAAAAAACACCTAAATGGAGATGGGCATTGGTTTTCATTCTCATTTTTCTGTTGGCCGGATTAGTGACATGGTGGATGAAAAGCCATTAAGTTGAAACAAATGGTGTAGCAGATGAAAAAGAAAATAGTGTTTTGTGTATGCGCTTTGACAGGAATAAGCATCCTTTTGCACTACGGGGAAACCGCCCCGTTCAGTGTTTTGTGTATGCGCTTTGACAGGAATAAGCATCATTCTATACATAGGCATTGAGATATTTCAAACTTGGGAGGAAACTCCCGTATTCAGGAATATAGCAAGAGTGTTTGCACTGCTGGGCTGGATTTCCATCACCCGCGACATGCTCACATTCAAATATAAATGGATTAAAAGACTGTAAAATAAATGGCAGACAACAACACCTTACTGGAGAAACTCGACGGCCTCGTAGCCCGTTTCGAGGAAGTATCCACACTGATTACGGACCCGGCAGTGATTGCCGACCAGAAACGCTACGTAAAGCTCACCAAAGAATACAAAGAACTGGGCGACCTGATGAGTGCCCGCAAAGAATACATACAAGTACTTGACGGCATTGACGAAGCCAAAGAAATCATCGCCAACGAAACAGACCCTGAAATGCGGGAAATGGCACGGGAAGAACTGGACTCCTGCCAAACACGACTGCCCGAACTGGAAGAACAGATAAAGCTGCTGCTCGTTCCTGCCGACCCGCAGGACAGCCGCAACGCCATCCTCGAAATACGTGGCGGTACGGGCGGTGACGAAGCTGCCATTTTTGCCGGCGACCTCTTCCGCATGTACAGCAAATACTGCGACATCAAAGGCTGGAAGCTCGAAGTGTCGAGCGCCAACGAAGGCGCCGCAGGCGGCTTCAAGGAAATCATCTGTTCAGTGACGGGCGACAACGTATATGGCACGCTTAAATATGAGTCGGGGGTACATCGGGTGCAACGCGTACCTGCCACCGAGACGCAAGGACGTGTGCACACCTCTGCCGCATCGGTGGCCGTATTGCCCGAAGCGGAAGAGTTCGATGTCGTCATCAATGAAGGCGAAATCAAATGGGATACCTTCCGAAGCGGTGGCGCAGGCGGTCAGAACGTCAATAAAGTAGAATCCGGCGTACGCTTGCGCTATAACTGGAAGAATCCCAATACAGGCATCGTCGAGGAAATTCTTATCGAATGTACCGAAACGCGCGACCAACCCAAGAACAAGGAACGCGCCCTTTCCCGCTTGCGCACGTTCATCTACGACAAAGAACACCAGAAGTATATCGACGACATCGCCTCCAAGCGTAAGACAATGGTCAGCACCGGCGACCGTTCCGCAAAGATTCGCACCTACAACTATCCGCAGGGACGCATCACTGACCACCGCATCAACTATACCATCTACAACCTTGCCGCCTTTATGGACGGCGACATACAAGACTGCATCGACCACCTGATTGTTGCCGAAAATGCGGAAAGGCTGAAAGAAAGCGAATTGTAATTGCTGAAAGAGAAACCAACCGTGAATCATATAACATAAAAGATACAAAAATGAATAAGCAAGAATTGTTTGAAAACATAAAGCGCAAGAAATCATTCCTTTGCGTTGGTCTGGACACAGACATCAAGAAGATACCGGAACACCTTCTGAAAGAAGAAGACCCTATATTCGCTTTCAACAAAGCCATCATCGATGCCACCGCCGACCTTTGTATCGCTTACAAGCCGAATCTTGCTTTCTACGAAAGCATGGGCGTGAAAGGCTGGATTGCTTTTGAGAAAACAGTGAATTATATCAAGCAAAACCACCCCGACCAATTCATCATCGCCGATGCAAAACGCGGCGACATCGGGAATACTTCGGCCATGTATGCCCGCACTTTTTTTGAAGAGTTAGACATTGACTCCGTAACCGTAGCCCCCTACATGGGCGAAGACAGCGTCACTCCTTTCCTGACTTACGCCGGCAAATGGGTCATCCTGCTTGCACTCACCAGCAACAAAGGTTCGCACGACTTCCAACTGACGGCCGATGCCAATGGCGAACGCCTCTTCGAGAAAGTTCTACGCAAGTCGCAAGAGTGGACAGGCGACGAACAAATGATGTATGTGGTAGGCGCAACGCAAGGCCGTGCTTTCGAAGGTATCCGCAAGATTGTTCCCGAACATTTCCTGCTGGTTCCCGGAGTCGGTGCACAAGGTGGCTCGCTGGAAGAAGTCTGTAAATATGGAATGAACCGCATGTGCGGACTGATAGTCAACTCCAGTCGCGGCATTATTTATGCGGATAAGACGGAAAATTTCGCCGCTGCCTCGCGAAAGGCCGCACAAGAGGTACAGGAACAAATGGCCGAACAGTTGAAAGCAATCTTGTAAACTCCATCCCCCTCCAGGATATTTCTAAAGACTACACATCCTACTTTACGGACAGACTCGTTTGTCCTCGGAGCAGAATGTTGTATTCAATTCTACACGGCATGCGTGGATATCCCTTGAATTATTTCTTTTATCCTTTTTGCAGGATTTAGAAATAAAGATACGTCATCACTAGTGGGCACTTTAAATTAAACATCGTTCTTTGAAATCTTTGATAATCGCATAGTTATGTATCTTTTTGTAGCGTGACGATTTGAATTGAAAAGTTGTTTTAGCTTTGTCCAAAAGCTCAAAACAATGAATCAAGGCAAATATATCTTCGCTCAACTTACAGATTTTCTTCCCCGTCGTGTCTTTGACCGTTTGGTAGAGAAGTATTCCGGGAATAAGAAAATCAGAACATTCACCTGTTGGAATCAGATGCTGTGCATGATCTTCGGACAACTGACCGCCCGAGACAGTATGCGTGACCTTATGCTCAGCCTTGAGGCACACAAGAACAAGTATTATCACTTGGGATTCGGTCCAACAGTTAGCCGTACCAATCTGGGGAAAGCAAACCGGAATAGAGATTATCGTATCTACGAAGAATTTGCTTATACCCTGATTGCGGAAGCCCGTAATAGCTACAACAAAAATGACTTCGAGGTGAAAGTTGACGGTAATGTTTATGCCTTTGATTCCTCCACCATAGACCTTTGTCTGAATGTTTTTTGGTGGGCGGAATTTAAGAAACACAAAGGAGGCATCAAACTTCATACCTTGTATGATGTAAAGACTTCCATACCGACAATCGTACTGGTAACCAATGCTAAAGTACATGACGTAAACATGCTGGATGAGTTGAGTTATGAAAAGGGAAGTTTCTATATCATGGATAAAGGATATGTTGACTTCACCCGTTTGCATAAGCTTCACACCAGTGGTGCTTACTTCGTTACACGTGCAAAAGATAATATGAGATTCCGTAGAATGTATTCCCGTGAAGTCGATAAAACAACCGGAATAAAATGTGATCAGATTGGAATGCTTGAAACGTATAAATCGCTCAAAGCATATCCGGACAAACTCCGGCGGGTTAAATACTACGATGAAGAACTGGACAGAGAATTTGTGTTCATCACCAACAACATGGAACTATCAGCAGAGGAAATTGCTTTGCTATACAAGAACCGTTGGCAGGTGGAACTATTTTTCAAATGGATAAAGCAACACCTGAAAGTAAAATCTTTTTGGGGCACCACGATGAATGCAGTCAAGATACAAGTGTACTGTGCCATCATAACATACTGTCTGGTTGCCATTGTCGCTTACAGATTGAAAGTTAACCGTCCAATCTACGAAATTCTACAAATTTTGAGCTTTTCTCTACTGGATAAAACGTCTGTAAGAGAGATACTTACCGATTGCGATTACAAAAATGTCAAAGAACTAAATTATAAACAATTGAAAATCAGATGGGATTAAGTGCCCAGCAGTGATATAAAGGATATACTCAAACGCCTTTCAGAAACTGTTCCATCATAACTGAATACCGAGGTAACCAAGCTTACCATGCGTGAACGCAATATGGAGGAGCGTGGCGATGTTGAATTTATGCGCAACGAAGATGGCGAGGTTATCAAATATCGCTACGACCTTGTAACATCGCACATCGCCCGCAGAAGCGGTATCACCAACCTCTATCTTACAGGCTTGTTCGATATTGTACAGATGATGTCAATCAGCGGACACAAAGACCAACGCACATTCCTTGAATATATCAAGCTCTCGTCCGACGAAATTGCCGACAAGATTATGGCCAAGCTCCGCCAAAGCGAAGAGGCGGGTAATGAGGGGTTGTTCTAAAAACAATATTTAATAAAATTAAGAAGATAATATTTATGGGGAAAATTAATACATTAGACCAAGATAGAACTTTTTGTTTCTTTTTGATAACACGCACGTCAATTGGGACTTATTTCTTTGAGTGGGACGAGCCTAACCACAAACTACAAATGCAAATGTTGAACACTATATGTGGTTGGTCATTTGTGCGAGGTTGGAATGATCGTGAGTACAAACACCCGACAGGAAAGGTGGTAAAAATGGATATGCATATTAAAAATGAGGCTAAATCATTACGAGATGAAATTTGTACTGGCGACAAAGATTGTCACAAAAGCCTTATAAGTTCTTTTTATAAAACATTGTTGTCTGTAGAAGATGATGAATTGTTCTTTATATATCGCGTAGTTTATACTTTCCCATCTCAAAGGCTATTGTATAAAATATTAAACGAACTTTTTTATATAAATAAAGGGAAAAGTAAAGAGGATGCAGATGAGTGGTTTGACAAATATGCTGCAACTTTTTTCAATGAATATGATGTGAGATACTATGGCCATGCAAAAGTAGGAGAACTTGAAAGAAGCAAAAGAGGCTGTCGCTTTTGTGGGGAATCTATACCGGCTGTTAAGTTTGATAAAATAGCTCATGCTGTTCCTGAAAGTATTGGTGGCCATAAGAATTTAATCTGCTATGAAGAGTGTGATAAATGTAATGAGGCTTTTGGTGAAGGTATAGAAAGGAACCTTTGCGAATGGTTTGATTTTAGACGTAGCACACATCAAGTAAAGAAAAAATCCGGCGGAATCCCTAAGGCCTACGGTCGCAATTATGTTATTGAGGACAAGAAAGTCAGTCTTTTTCTTGACAAAGATATAACTGAAGAAATAAAACTTGTAGGCTCTGGAACTATTACACTTCAGGGAATTTATCGTGCACTTTGTAAGATTGCGATAGACTTGATAGATAATGAATTTCTCGATCAACTAAAGACAACTATCAAATGGATTCGGTTTGGACGGCCGAAATCTTCTCATTATCCTCAAATAGCTCAAATGCACGGTTTGTATGAAGTAAAAGAACCAATGGTATACATCTGTAGTCGTAAAGACAGGCGTGATACAGACACTACCCCTTTGCATTTATGTGTTTTTCGCATTTTTGATTTGGCATTCTTGTATGTGCTTCCTCATGTTAATGATAGAATGGTTTTTCATGAAAATTATACGAGGTGTATTCCTACAGAAGCATTTAAGGTGTTAGGCCTCACTGGAAATTGGGAATGGGACTCATATGATACTACAGAAGAACGCAATCCTCACGTGTGGCTTGATTTGTCTAATTCAAAAAGAGAAGCATCGGATAAAAAGGAGAAAGCTCCTATTGAGAAGCTACGAGTTGAGCGAAAACCTACAAATTCGATTGAATTTATAGACCCTAAAATAACTGCAACGGATATTTTAAAAAGAGATTTGGAATCTATTTGTTTTACTCAGGCAGATAATTTGCAAAGCGTACTTGGAACTATCAGCGGAAAGGGCATTAGGGAGAGGATTGAAGGTAAGTGAATGGAAATGAGAGGGATTTGCACCATATCTCGGTGGTTTGCATAATGAGGTAAAGTGCAGAAGATGTGGATTTGTGCAGAAGTTCCGTTACCAAATCGTTAGTTCATTCTCCGATTGGTAACGAAGAGGCGGGAGAAGGTAACCGACAGAAGAGTATTCGGTAACTCATTTTTCTGCTATTACGGTGCTTATGCTTTGTACCACAATGTTTTGCGTAGCTGAAAACGCTTCAAAATCGGGTAACTTTGCCCATAAAAAAGAAGTGTATGAAAAAAGACAAAATGAAGGTTTTGCTCTACCTGAAAAAGAGCGGATTGGACAAGTCGGGGAAAGCTCCGATCATGGGGCGGATAACCTACGAGCGAACTATAGCCCAATTTAGTTGTAAGCTATCGTGCGACCCCAAGTTATGGAACGCTCGTGAGAGCAGACTGAACGGCAAAAGCCGTGAAGCAGTGGCAACGAATGGCAAGTTGGAACGCTTGCTTCTCTCGGTACAGTCGGCTTATCGACTTCTTTGCGAACGAGGTGCGGTGTTTACGGCAACAGGCATTAAGGAGCAGTTTCAAGGAAGTATGCAGAGCCAGACCACCTTCTTGGAGCGATACGACCGAATGGTCGAAGAGATGGAGCAAAAGGTGGGCATCGAAATAAAGGCTACGACTATGAGTAGTTACCACACTGTTCGCAAGCACTTGCAAGCCTTTATCCGAGAGAAGTATCACACGACAGATATTTCTTTCGGACAGATAGAGGAAGACTTTTTGGAATGCTTGCAACACTATTCTGTCGGGAAGTTGGGATATTCGCAAGGTTATTATCGTAAGATGGCTTTAGTGGTGAAGAAAGTCTGCCGTTTGGCGTATCGTGAGGGCTTGACAGAGCGACAAATGTTCGCTCACATACAGATTGAACGAGGAGAGAACAAACAACCTCGTGCATTGGACAGAGCTTCATTGGATAAGTTGCAAGCCTTGACTTTTGAGCCGTATGAAGTGGAGTTGGAAACAGCTCGTAATCTCTTCCTCTTTTCTTGCTTTACGGGGGTAGCCTATTGTGATATGGTTGCCCTTGGTCGTGAGCATCTATTTACGGATGATGAGGGGGCGTTGTGGTTGAAGTTCCGCCGACAAAAGACTGACACCCTTTGCCGTGTGAAGCTTCTATCCGAAGCGGTGCGTTTGATAGAGCGGTATAAATCAGAGGAACGCAGCATGCTCTTTGCGCCTATTGTCTACTCGGCTTACCTCACCCAACTCAAAGCCCTCCAACTTCGGGCTGGTATCTCTATACCTCTTTCGGCTCACGTTGGGAGGCATACCTTTGCCACCTTGATTACTTTGGAGCGAGGCGTTCCTATTGAAACGGTGAGTCGAATGCTGGGACATAGCAACATCCAAACGACTGAGCGATACGCCCACGTTACCCCGAAGAAGCTCTTCGACGAGTTCGAGCGATTTCTCTCTTTCACCGAAGATTTGCAACTCTCTTTGTGACATTCAAGAATATGCCCTCAAAAGCACCTAAGCTTTTGGAAGAAAGCAATAAAGCTTTTGCCCGAAAGCTTAGGAGCTTTAGAAGACAAAGTTTTTATCATTCATACAGCACACGAAAAAGATTATGCGCAGTACATTCAAAATTCTATTCTATATCAATAAGAACAAGACCAAAGCGGACGGCACAACGGCAATCCTTTGCCGTATCACCATTGACGGAGCAAGCGTAGTGATAATCACAGGAGAAAGTGTCGTTCCCCATGATTGGAGTGTGAAGCGAGGGGAAACAACGGACAAGAATACCAATCAACACCTGCAAAACTTTCGGGAAGAAATCGAACAGGGATACAATGCTTTACTCTACAAATATGGAGCGGTCAGTGCCCAGCTTCTGAAGAACTACCTGCAAGGCATCGGGAGAACTCCAACGGCACTTCTTGCCCTTAGTACGGAAGAACTTAAAGCCCAACGAGAAAGCAAGAGCGAGGGAATGTATAGCAACAATCGGTGTTCCGACAGACAGCTTAACGCCTTTGTGCGAAGTCGTGGCGAGGAGGATATTCCCCTAACGGCTCTTACGATAGATTTCTTTGATGATTACCGCTTCCATTTGAAGAAGGAGGGCTATGCCCCTGCAACGATAAACGGGCATTTGTGTTGGTTGAGTCGGCTGATGTATCGAGCCGTCAGCCAGGGGACAATCCGCCTCAATCCGTTTGAGGAGGTGAAGTATGAAGCCGTGGAGTGCAAGCCTCGTTTCCTGAGCAAAGGCGATGTGGCAAAGCTCTTGGCATTCCCGTTGCAGGAGGAAGGGGCGGAACTAAGCCGAAGGATGTTTCTTTTCTCTGTCTTTACGGGTTTGGCATTTGCCGACTTGCAGAGCCTCCGAGCTTCGCAAATCGAAACGAATAGCGAAGGGAGGCGATATATCCGCAAGGCAAGACAGAAAACAGAAGTGGAGAGTTTGATACCCCTGCATCCGATAGCGGAGCAGATACTCTCCCTTTACACAAAAGAAAAAAGCAAGAGGGATTATAAGAACGACAACGAGAGCAATTGCAAGACACTCCCCGACACGAAGATATTCCCCGACACGATAAGCAAAGGCAAACTATTCACTTACCTTAAATCCGTAGGTTTGGCGTGTGGCATTCGAACTCCGCTAACTTGGCATGTCGGCCGCCATAGCTTCGGTACGCTGACTTTGGAGGCAGGTATTCCGATGGAGAGCATTGCCAAGATGATGGGGCATTCATCCATTGCCAGCACACAAATTTACGCTCAAATCACAGACCAAAAGATTGCAAACGATATGGAGAGGTTGATAAAACAAGGTTAGGTTTATATGGTAGTGTTTAATGAGGCGTATTTTCGCATCCCTATTATTGGGTATTTTTCATTCGTTTGCGCGGAAAAACACACAAAAAGTTTTGCAGTCGATATTTTTTTTCTACCTTGCCCAGCGAGAGAAAGCAAAAGAGTGCTTTCTACAATTTATTTTTCACAAACAAAAAAACAGAGAAGACTATGAAAAAGTTTTTCGCATCGTTAGCCGTAGCATTAGCTGCTATGTGCTTTGCCCCGACAGCAGGTGCAACTGAGATGGTATCACTTCCCCAGGAAGTAGCAGTTGAAAACGTTGTAACAGAGGCTCAAACTCAGTTGCAACAAGAGGTTGAGGTTTGGATCATCATCTATGATGATGGTACAGTAGTTATTATTATTATCGAAAAGAACTAAGTCTGTTTTTTGACTATAGGCTTTTGGATAACTTGTCCTATAATATAATCAAAGCGGGAGGCAATACTCTCGCTTTGGTTGGTAAAAAGTTGTGTTATGGCCAGATTATTTTTTGCAATATTTTTAATGATGAGCGCTTTGCCAAGTTTCTCGCAGTCTAAAGCTGTGACGGTTTCTTATTCTTTTGAAATGAAGATTCCTGAAAAAATAAAACAAATCGAGAATGAACAAATTCGAAAACTTGCAATACAAAAAATGCAAGAAAAAAGTCAGGAATACACGATGTATTTCCATGATGGACTTTATGGATTCTCTGCTCTTTCGGAGGCTTTTCAAGGAAAAAACTTTATTGTCGGAGGAGAACGAAGTGTTTTTTTAGACATGAAGAAGCGAGAACGTGTGTCCCAAGAGGGTATTATGGATAAAAAATTCATCGTAAAAGAACCCTTTGCAACTTTAACGTGGACGATTGGTAAGGAGACAAAGGTTATTTTAG
Organism: Prevotella heparinolytica; assembly: GCF_002998535.1. Taxonomy (NCBI): domain Bacteria; kingdom Pseudomonadati; phylum Bacteroidota; class Bacteroidia; order Bacteroidales; family Prevotellaceae; genus Prevotella; species Prevotella heparinolytica. The sequence goes on from NZ_CP027234.1 coordinate 3,465,124, forward strand.
GTAAAACTTGTTTGAAAGCTATTACTCATATTGATAAGATGCCTATTACTGCATGGTTTTGTGAAGAGATTCCTATACAAATAGGCCCGGCTGGGTACTGTGGTTTACCAGGTTTAATCATGGAGATAGAAAGCGGTAGTTTTGTTTACTCGGCACGGAAAGTTGAGTACACAGCTTCAATTTTAAAGATTACACCGCCTTCAAAAGGGGAAGTTTTGAGTCGGGAAGAGTTCATAAAACTGAGAGAGAAAAAAATGAAAGAAATAGGAGTGGATCCCAAACATCAGCCGGGAGGTATTCAAATCATAAAAATGTAAAGAAAAAATCGTTCTCATGCACATCTTTGGATATGTTGCACGAAATGTTCTTTTTGTTTTATTCGGATTGATATTCGGATATGAGGTTTCATATGCACAGACAATTACGATAAAAGGACAAGTGCTTGATGAAAAAAAACAACCTGTCTCATATGCAAGTGTTGTTATCTCAACGGATAGTTTATCTAAAAAAGACATTTCCTATGCTGTAACGGATGAGCATGGGCAATTTAGGATAGGACAACTTTCGGCTATTCCTGACAAGAGATGGATTCATGTTCGTTCAATTGGCTACTTGGGATTTCATAAACAAATTTCTCTTAGGGCAGTTAAGTCACCTCTCGATATAACTCTTACAGAAGACACAAAAGAGCTGGAAGAGGTTGTTGTTGTGGCAAGAGCACGTGATGCTTATGCTAAAGGAGATACAATTGTTTTTAACAGCAAGAATTACACACTGGGGAATGAACGTAATCTTGGGGATGTAGTAAAAAAGATGCCTGGTATGGAAGTTGACCAGACAGGAAATATCTCATATCAAGGAAAGAAAATTGGAAAGGTCTTGGTTGACGGGCAGGATATTTTATCCTCTTCTTCCGGTGTTGCCATGAATACGCTTCCTCCTGATTTTGCCAATTCGATAGAATTGCTTTCGAATTATACGGATGGTGATATTGCCCATGCTTTCAAGGCAGAAGAACAATTAGCCCTCAATCTGAAGTCCAATAAAAAAGTTGCTTTAAGCGGTTCTTTTGAAGGCGGAGGCGGCCTGAAAGACAAATTTATCAGCAAAGCATCTTTGATTACAGTCTTACCAAAAATATCTGCCAGTACCATCATTAACGCCAATAATACAGGTGAGGCTGTTTTTTCGATTCAAGATTATATGTCGAATATCATAGACTTTGAATCGATCCGAAGTGGAGCTTCAACGCAGACATCTTTAAGTTTATCTCCTGAAGAACAACAACTCTTACTGCCTCCGACGAATGAACATGCACGTACGGCAGGATTAGCAAACATAAATATATCATGGACCCCTCACTCAAGCTACAAACTCAGAGCAAGTACACTGTTCAACAAAGGTAAATCAGAAGGGGCGCATACAAAGACGGATACATATACTTTGCCGGAGAATTATTTTACAAATATATCAACAGGTACTGCCGATAAAGAGACCCAACTTGTATCTCAATATTTGTCTCAGAAATGGATTCCTTCTCGTTTTTTCTCTGTCAGTGCTAAGACAAAGATAGACATACGAAACCATAATGCCGATAATATCTATGCTAATACATTCAATGATAATCATATCCATGCATTAGAAAAGCCGAAAAATCACTTTTCCGGTATCAAACAGGATATTGAGATGAAATGGCTTTTGAGCAAAGGGCTTCTTTTCGGTGGAGGAAGTTTTGTTTTCAACAAAGGAAAGATCAATAGTGATATATATACCGATGTCTTACTGCTTCCATTACCCCATATAAATGGAAATTCTATTTATCCTTATTTTCATGAACACATAAAAAAAGACATGGAAAAAGGATTCAACGCCTACGTAGGTGGAATGTATCCTGTATTGAATAATATATATCTGCGAGGTGAGTTTTCCATGTCGATGAATTGGAATGAACTTAAGATGGCTTATCCTACGAGTATAAACGAGGAAACAGCCGATTTAAGAGTATTCAGGCCTTACATTAGTCTGATGAAAAACAAGGGGGTATTCCGGTTTAACATAGGCTCTTATTTTTCCTCCTATAGACAAAAAACATCTCCGGAACTATTGAGAGAGAAATCTCTTTTTTATATTGAGCCACATGCTTCAATCGAATTAGTAATGAGTAACCAGCATCGGTTAATGCTGTCTGTCTCTGAAGCTGTTTCTCCTTCAACCATCGATTACTTTTCTCAGCAGATTTTGGCTAAAGGATACAATAACCTCCAATTACCCTCAAAATTATCGAACCCTTTTGCAAAAAGGTTTAAGGGAAACTTATCCTATGCCTATTTCAGCTTGTTTAACCGGCTTTCGATGTATGGCAATTTAAGTTATATCAAGGATAGAGATACGCATATTACCGTCACAACCTCAAAGGGACTATTGATCAGTAATTTTTATCAAGATGGAGGATGGAGCAATACATTAAGAACAAACGCCTATTTGAGTAAGGGAATCGGCACCCTTCCATTGGACATAAAATTATCAGGTAAATATACGCTCAGCAAACACAACCTGATGCGTGTAGATAAAGAAGACGAATTAATTAACAAAAGAGTAGATGCGAAATTGGATCTTATTTCACGGCTGTACCAATCTCCGGTTAATTTTGAGATAGGAGTACGTTTTAGTCGTCTTGACCAGAAATTTACGTACAGCAATATCCACTCTTGGAATCAAGAATTTGGAGGTTTCGCAACAACTCATGTAAATATAGGAAATTTTGTTTTTTCTGTTTCTGGCAAGTCGAATAGAATTGAAGATGCCGAAGCCAAGCGTTATTTTAGGGATTTAGACTTCTCTATGAAATATAAATTAAACAAGTTAGACATCAAACTTCAGGGAGAGAACGTGTTCCATCTTAAAGATAATGAATGGATGAAAGAAATCCTCACCCCGACAGTCCAATCAACTATCTTATACAGACGATTGCCTGGGCATATTCTTCTATCTCTCTGTTATACACTATAATCTTTTATAACATAACTCCAAATTCCGTTTTTTTTGACAAGAAAATTATAAATAACATACCTTGCTAACATATACACAAACAGAGGGCTTCTAAAAAGATCTTTGCTTATAGTTTTCTTCCAAAAGCTTCTCCAAGTCGGAGAGACGGTAGAGTATCTTCCCTGCGATTTGGGTGTAGGGAATAATGCCCTTGTCCCGATAATCCTGCAAGGTGCGAGGACTGACGAAAAGGCGTTCGCATACCTCTCTCCCTGTGAGATAGATTTCCCCCCCGAACAACGGACGGTGCGTTTGGGCAATCTCCCGAATACGCTTGCTTACTTCTTGAATGCCCGAAATGAGCTGTTTCATTTCGGGTGTTTCTCTGTTTACAATTTCGTGTTCCATAGTCGTGGTTATTGGCGATTGGACTTGGCAAGGAGTGCTTCCACATCCTCGCGTTTGTAATAACATTTATGCCCGATTTGGATAAAGGGTAACACGGACGTGTCCCGATAGTGCTGGAGCGTCCGTTTGCTGATGTTCAGGATTCGGCACACGTCTCCGTTGTGCAATAAGTCGGGCATTTCGGGACGAAGCCCGAAATGTTCTCTCATACAAAGAGCCAACTCTTCGATGCTCTTTTTCAGTTCCTCCCAAGCGGAGGAGTCGATGGCTGTAAATCTCATATCAATATCGTTTTAATTGTTGTTATTTTCTCTTTTTGGCGCAAATATATGCAGCCGAAATCCTTGTTCTCTGACCTGATGAAATCAAGGGAAATAACAGGAACTTGCAGGCAAATGTATAAGTAAAATCTATCTATTTTTAGAAGGGATTCCCTGCCTTTTCTCTCTGTTTCCCCGAATTCCTTCCGAGGGAAAAAATCCTGTTTCGATGCGAAAATAACGAACCGACATATACTGTTTACCCCATTCCTGTTAAGTGGATACTTCTGGCGTCGAAATGGTATGAAATGGCTCTGTTAGAGAGAATCTTCCTACCTGTCTTTTTAGGCTTTTCCCTCTGCTTTCATCGAAAAGGCAAAGGCATGCATCTGCATGTAATCCGATACAGCCATTCGGGTAGCGTTTCCCTTTCTTCCATTTGTCGTTTTCTGATTTTTGAGGAGAAAATATGAGGTATCCTTTCCTTTTGCCGAAGAAATATGCAGCACCTCGATGCAACAACGCCACAAGGCTTGGCTTCACCTGTTCGCCTCTGTAACTTGGTTTCAGCATCCCATTTCGGGTGAAAGTTCAAAACCAAGCAAACAGAAGAAGTACGAACAATGAAAAAAGAAGAGAAGGAGAGCCCCTCCAAGAACGCCCAAATAGAAGAGTTCCTTTCGGCTCGCTACGAGTTTCGATACAACACCGTGTTGCACCGAGCGGAGTACCGTCCACGAGGAACGGACGACTACACAGCCATAGACCGCTACTGCATCAATACCCTCAAACGAGCCTTGGACAAGGAAGCCGATATACAGACCTCGCCCGAGAACCTGTACTGTATCATCGAAAGCGATTTCTCCCCACGCATCAATCCCGTGCAAGCCTATTTCCAAGCCTTACCGCAGACGAAAGGAAATACGGAAACTATCACCACCCTTGCCGACTGCGTGAGCGTAACCCATCCCGAGAAGTGGAGGGAATACCTCACCAAGTGGCTGGTGGCAGTAGTTGCCAATGCGATGGACGACAAGCAATGTCGTAACCATACCTGCCTTGTACTGACAGGCGATCAGGGAAAATTCAAAACCACGTTCCTTGATTTGCTCTGCCCTCCGTCTCTCTCCGATTACCGCTATACAGGGAAGATATACCCACAGGAGAAGGACGTGCTGAGTCTTATCGGGCAAAACCTCATCATCAACATTGACGACCAACTCAAAGCCCTTAACAAACGGGACGAGAATGAACTGAAGAACCTTATCACCTGTCCGCAGGTGAAGTACCGTATGCCTTATGAGAAACACATTGAGGAGCGACCCCACTTGGCAAGTTTCGTGGCTTCGGTCAATGGCAACGACTTCCTCACTGACCCGACAGGGAGCAGACGCTTCCTGCCCTTTGAAGTGCAGGCAATAGATATAGACCAAGCCAAGAGCATTCCGATGGATGCCGTTTACAGCGAAGCCAAGACACGATTGAATGAAGGGTTTCGCTATTGGTTCAATGATGAAGAGATTATTGAATTGCATAGAAACAGCGAAGCCTTCCAAGTCTATACGACAGAGATAGAACTGTTGCTCCGCTATTTCACCTTTCCCACGGAAGCGGAGACGGCAACGAAACGCTTCTATATGACCAATTCGGAGATAGTGGGCTATCTCTCCTGCTATACTCGACAACCGCTCTCCAGCAAACGGATGGGCGAAGCCTTGCGAAAGGCAGGCTATACGAGGGAGTGTCGCAGGATAAACGGCAATCCCGTGTATGTCTATGCCGTCCGTAAGGTTTACCCCGAGCAACCGCCATAGCACTCTGTTGTTGCAATCCCTTTGCAATACCCCTTTCTCTTTTATTTCCTATCCTCCTTACTACGTTACTACAACCAAGGATAATACGGTGAAAGAGAAAGGATTGCAGGAGGTGTCCATCTTGCGACACAGCTTACTACCATCTTTCTACGCTTCTACGGCAGAATGAAAGAGGATAGGTGTAGACAGGAGATGTAGAAGGATAAATCCGAATGAAGTGTTACACTTTTCTCTTTCACAGTCAAATACTTATCCGAGTGTCGAAGGGTAGTAAGATGAAAAGGGGAAAATTCCAAAAAGAGAAAACAGAGCGAACAATGAAATAACGAACAAATGAATATGAATAATCCAAATCCAACGATAACAGCAATGAACAACGAATATTACGACCTACAATACATCAAGGCGATACCGATAGCGGACTATCTGCACGCCTGCGGTATCGAGCCTGCCAAGCGTTACAATGGCTATGCCCTTTATCACGTACCCTACCGAGAAGACTCCAACGCCAGTTTGAAAGTGGACTTTCGGCAAAACCTGTGGCACGACTACGGCACAAGCCAAGGCGGAAGCATCATCGACCTTGTGATGCGGATGCGTGGATGCAGTGCCTACGAAGCAATGGCACATCTTGCTGAAGGGAAAGCGACAACCCTCGCCCCTTCTTCCTTTCATCGTGAAACAACCATTACTACGAGCAATTCCACAAGTACAAGGCACATTCTTTCCATCAGCGAAGAGTTACCCCTACATCTGCAAAGCTATCTCCGAGAGGTACGCAGGATAGACCTTGCCATGGCAAGCCCTTATCTCCGTCACGTTCGCTATGAGGTAGGAGGACGAGAGTATTCTGCCATCGGCTTTGTCAACCGTGCAGGAGGGTATGAGCTTCGGGACGACAAGACATTCAAAGGAACAATCGCACCAAAGGATATATCCGTAGTTGCGGGAGAAACGAACAACTCCCCTCTCTGCATCTTCGAGGGCTTTATGGACTTCCTTTCCTATCTCACAATGAAAGGGAAAGAAAGCATTTCGCCTTCCATAGTTCTGAACTCCGTCAGCAATCTACCACGAGCCATCGCCTATCTCTGCGAGAATGGCATTCTCTCCGTCCGTGCATTCTTCGACAACGATGAAGCAGGACGGCAAGCTCTTCAGGGTATCCAATCTTCAGGCATCAAGGTAGAGGATATGAGCCAATACTATGCCCGATACAAAGACCTCAATGAGTACCACGTTGCCCAAAGAACAGAACTAAAGCAGGTGATACCACCTCGCAAACGAGGACTTAGACGATAAGGCAAAAGAGAGCAAACAACATTATTCTATCATCAGGTATTCAAAGATGCAGAAAATAAAATGTATGCGAATAAACGGCTTTGTTTCGATAGCTACGGCAGTTCCTCAGAACAGCAAGTTTGCAGAGCAAAACTTAGAAACAAAGCGTGCAGGCATTCACAGGATGCAACGCAACAAGAAAGAAGCACGAGCAGGGCGGAGCGGACATTTCGAAAAATGCCATAGCTCATTAGGGTATTTTCTTTACGCTGCACTCCGTTATCGCTAAAAATACCCTCCTGAGCCAAGGGGCGGTGCCCCTTTGGATACCCCTAAATCAATCTTCAAGCAATGGGCTACGCCGTTTTACATATAGACAAGGCGAGAGGAAACGACTCGGCAATGACCGCACACATAGCGCGTACATTCATGCCGAGTAACGTCGATTCCTCCCGCACACACCTCAATCGAGAGCTGGTGCAATTCCCTGCAAATGTAACTAACCGTACCGAAGCGATAGAGCATCGCATCGCCACGGCAGGTATCTACCGAAAGGTGGCACAGAACCAAGTCAAAGCCTTACGCTTTATCCTGTCAAGTTCACCGGAGGATATGGCTCGCATAGAGCAAGAAGGACGCCTGTACGAATGGTGCAATGAAACGATGGATTGGCTTCGCACCACTTTCGGGGCGGACAATGTGGTCGCAGCCACACTGCACGCAGATGAGGACACACCTCATATTCACGCCACAGTTGTCCCGATTGTCACGGGTGAAAGACGGAAAGCCAAAGAGGAAGCCAAGAACGGCAAGCGGAAGTACAAGACAAAGAAGAATAAGGTACGACTTTGTGCAGATGATGTGCTCACGCCCAAAAAGTTGGAAGACTATCAGACGAGTTATGCCAAGCGAATGCAACGGTTCGGATTGGAACGGGGCGTACACGGTTCGGAAGCCAAGCACCGCACCACGATGGAGTATTACAAGGAAGTCCTAAAATCCACGAAAGAGAAAGAGGCGCAAGAAGCAGAACTCACTGCCAAGATAAAAGAGTTGGAGAAGCAGGCAGGCAAACTCCGAATGAAAGGTACGTTTTATTCTATATTTGGCAACTCTGAACTCGACAAGGCAGAAAAACGCATCGCAGACTTGGAACAGGAAGCCGAACGACAGCGGTATCTTTCGGAAAAGGAGAAGAATGAAATCCGAAAGGAGATTGTTCTCTTGCAGGACACGGTTAAGGGAAGAGACAGAGCCATTGCCGAACTGAAAGAGACCATGCAGGTTTACGAGGAAGAGCGGAATTGGATAAAACGCTTCTTCAATGGTTTCTACCAACTCTTAAATATCCGTCTGATGCTCCGAAAGATGAATTTCTCTGATGACAGAATTGCAGAAATGTATCGCACGGAAGCTCCCCAGCGAGGTACGGCTAAAGCCTATTCGGGACTATACAAGAGAGAGTTTACGGAAGAGGGTTGTGAAATCCGCATCGCTAAGGATGAGAAGAAGCGACCGCTACTGACTATCAACGGACTTCCCGTTACCGATTGGTGCGAACAGAAATGGAAACAGCTTATCAATCGTAATCGCTCGCAACGGCTATAAAACCGAAAGACCTCCTTCTCTTTCATCGTTGTATTTCAGTTGCGACAAAACTTTTTAAGAAGAAAATCACGTAAGAACGCTCACTTTCGCTCGCAAATCTGTACCTTTGCAAGTGATAATAGTGAGCGTTCTTTGGTTATTCAAAACAGTGTGCCTCAAAGCACTCCGCTCATTTCTAAATCGTTACCTATTCATCTATCTCTCAAAGGTAACACTCTATTACTCAATAAGATAGTTCGCAAGCGAAAAATCTTTATGGAAATGTGTCTGCTATGGCCATTGTTGACTTATCTCAAAGAACACCATTATTTGTTAGGTTGAGTATAACATATGAAGATATTAGTCAAGGTGAGAAATTGGCAACAGTCGTATATGCAGCTCAAATTTCTCCAATAGTTTTGCATCAACAGATGAATTTATACAAAGACGGCTCTTTAAGTTTGAATCAAGATTTATTTGTGTGTATTTTAGAAATAATGTTGGATAACTTATATATTGAGATTTTAGCTAAACATGCAAATTTCCCTTATACAAGGGAACTTCTATATGTGAATAATGTGAGAGAATTGTTGAATGACATGCAACTAATTTTCATGAAAGAAGGACAAATGTTTGGCAAAGTACAAGGTAGGAAGATTTGGCATACGGGGTATTAAGATGCTAAACATATCCAAATAACAAAAAACATTCGCTTATTACGCTTAAAATGAAATAAATTCACTACTTTTGCTATAAATAGATGCAATTATGGAAGATATAAACCGTATAAAAGTAGTTTTGGTCGAGAAAAAACGCACCAACAAATGGTTGGCCGAACAACTTGGAGTTAATCCATCAACCGTTTCAAAATGGTGTACCAACTCTTCTCAACCAGACCTTAATAGCCTGCTCAAAATTTCAGATTTACTTGGGGTTGATATAAAAGAGTTAATCGTTAGAGAGTATAAACAATATTTGATGTCACAAGACAAATAATAGCGTTTTAGGACTTATTTGTTTTAAGATTTTATAGATATGCGCACACGAGAAGAACAAATAGCATTGCTAGAACATCTCCTTGATATCGCTCGCAAACGTAAAGAAGCGGGTGAAACAGAATGGTTAGAGTTTAAGACAAATATTAGCGAGTCACATAGTAGCATCACTTACGAAGGTGTTGGTAAATACATATCAGGAATATCCAATGTCGCTTGTTTAAAAGATAAAGCGTATGGATATTTGGTATTGGGTGTTCAAGACGGCACTTGGGATGTTGTTGGTACAAACCTCCGTATGGCAGAAGCGAAGATTAGCAACCAGGATTATGAACTATGGTTGAGAAAGAATCTCTCTCCAATGATTTCTTTTGAAATAGAGGATTTTGATTATAATAATGGCAATCACATTGTAATGTTTATCATCCCTGCGACCAATTCTGAGCCTGTTAACTTTAAAGGCGAAGCCTTTCTTCGTATAGGAAGCAATTTAACTAAGCTAAAAGATTTTCCTGACTATATACGAAAAATATACCATTCTCAAAACGATTGGAGTGGTGAGATTATAGAAGAAGCTACTTTTGAAGACCTTGATCAAGAAGCGATAGCCAAAGCTCGTGAATGGTATGCAAACAAGCATGAGCATCTGCGTGAGGAAATGAAAACTTGGGACGATGTAACATTCTTGAATAAAGCAAGAATAACCAAAAAGGGGAAAATAACCAATACGGCCATTCTGTTGCTAGGAAAACCTGAAAGTGAACACTTAATATCACCAGCCATAGCTCGCATTCGTTGGATATTAAAGGATTCTAATGGAAACGAACGTGATTATAGTATTGAGACATGTCCTTTTGTACTGGCTGTAAGTCGTATCTTTTCCAAGATTCGCAATTTAAAATATAGATACATGAATCCCGCTTTATTGGAATTAGTGCCTGATGAACTTGAAACATACGATCCATTTACGATTCGTGAGGCATTAAATAATGCTATAGCGCATCAGGACTATTCATATCATGGGATGATTAATGTAATAGAACATGAGGACCGGTTAATATTTTCTAATGTAGGCGGCTTTATTCCAGACAACATACATAATGTATTGCAGAATGATGCTCCAGAAGAACGATATAGAAACCCATTCCTTGTAGGTGCAATGGTAGAACTGAAAATGGTTGATACAATTGGAAGTGGTATTCGCAGAATGTTTAACCTTCAGAGGCAGCGCTTTTTCCCAATGCCTGACTATGATTTCACTGATAATAAAGTTAAGTTGACGATTGTTAGTAAAGTACTTGATATGGATTATGCTGCACTGTTGGCAAAGGATCACTCACTAAACTTGATGGAAATGGAACTTTTGAGTCGAATTCAAATGCATCGAAACTTGACGGATTACGAAATAGCTTACCTCCGCAAAAGGAAATTAGTAGAAGGACGTAAAAATGCATTGTATGTTGCAAAAACGGTCGCTAGCAATATAGGGAAAAAAGCAGATTATACTAAAAACAAAGGATTGGATGATAAGTATTACAAAGATCTCCTATCTAAGTTTATTAAACAGCATAAGAAAATAAGTCGCAAAGATGTAGATGAATTATTGCTTACCAAACTTCCAGAGGCCTTAACCGAGAAACAAAAGATAACCAAAATCGGCCATCTCCTTTCTGCATTAAAGAAAGCTGGAGAAATCCACCTTGGAGAAAAGAAAATGTGGGAGTATATCGGTGGCGAATAGAGTTCTCGCACGAAGATTAAATTGCGAGAAAATTGCGAGAAGTTTGCGAGAAATCAGGATGTAAATGTCTTAATTTTAATCAAATACAGTTCTCGCACCTTCAAGTAATATATAATGAAGTGATTTAAACTAATTGATCAAATGATAAACAGCGTACTAATAGCTAAAATTGTTATATTATGGGTGAGCAAACTCATTCATAACAACATCCCCATGTACGCTTTGTTGGACAAAGATACAATAAAAAGTGAAATATTGCCTCATTTATGTGTGGGCAAACGTGGTTTCGTAACTCAAAGAAGTCTTGTTGAAATCGTAAATGCCATTCTTTATAAACTGAAAACAGGGTGTCAGTGGAAATATTTACCTGTAGATTCCCTGTTCAGTGACAAGGTTCTGACCTATGGTGCGGTATTCCATCATTATAACAAATGGAGTAAAAAAGGTGAATGGAAGTCTCTTTGGCTTCATCTTTTGAATAAGCACCGTACAAAGTTTGATATGTCAAGTGTAGACCTTGACGGAAGTCATACGGTAGCTATGCGTGGTGGAGAGGAGGTTGGTTATCAGGGTAGAAAAAAGCGCAAGACAACCAACGCTCTTTATATTACAGACCGGCAAGGCATACCGGTTATCATGTCTTCTCCTAAAAGCGGCGAACATCATGATACTCATGACATAAAAAACGTAATCCGCTCCATGATGCATGACCTTGGGATTGCAAAAGTCAGAACAGATGGTCTTTTCTTGAATGCGGATGCCGGATTTGACTGTAAAGCTCTTCGAAGTGTACTTGGCTGTCATGGAGTAGTCTCCAATATCTGCATCAATAAAAGAAACGGGACTCCCAATAATACCGTTGTGGACGAACTATTGTATGCTGAACGCTATGCCATTGAGAGGACCAATGCATGGATGGACAGTTACAGGACTATTTTAAATCGATTTGAAACAACGGTTAGGAATTGGGAATCATGGAACTATATTGCATTTATGGTAATTCTGCTAAGGAAATATTTGAGAAAAAGAAAAGTTTAAATCACTTCGTTGGCTCTGTTCCCGTCCTGAGCTGTTCTCTTTCAGTATCTTCTTCACAAATTCATATACCTCGTCATAGTGATTTTTCGCACGGATGAACAGGTATTCCATTACATGCTTCACACGTCGTTCCTTGCAGATTGTCTCCCATGGTATTTCTGGACGTTCCACCAAAAGAATGATGGTCTTGACGGCAGCCTCTACACTGGGGACTTGAATTTTATCATCTATTGTCCCATCATCTTTAAGCCTTGCTTCATAGAGGGATAGTATAAATGTGATGTTGTCTTGCAACTGAGTGTTACCGTATTGGGTGGCAATATCGGCATATATGTCATCAATGTTTTCTTTCATCGTATATAAAGTTATGTTGTTGCTTATTCTTCCTTGGCTCTGTCATGCTAATTCGGTGACATTGGCATGTTCCAAAAGAGAAGTAAGTTGTTCTACAGATAAGGATTCCAACTTCTTTATCAGCATTGCCTTGACTTCCGATTCCTTCTTGGCGTTGGCTACCTTTTTGGCGATATTGGTCGCAAGTTCAACACCACTTAGCTTGATATACTCATTGAATACGGATTCAGTCTTGTGTCCGCTGATTGACATCATTTCATGCGTGTCAAGTATTCTGCTGAGATACATAAGGGTTATTCCAGTTCGTCTTGCAGTATGCGATACTACAAGGTCATAACGAGGCATCACAACGTCACCATTAGCATTACGTTTGTACCTTTTGCGTCCATCTTCTTCCATGGCTCTCTGTTGCAGCGTCAGTTTAGTAACCATTTCTTTCCTTAGGCTTGGTACTGTTTCGGAAAGTCGCTTCATGATGACCTTGATGATCTCATTCAAAGTATTGTTCTCTACATCTGGAAGATTAAGGTCATACTTTCGAAGGATTGTCAGAAGGTTGTTGTTGATGATAGGAATGGAAACCTCAGTACCTGTTTTCTTTTGGGTAAGCGTAATGATGTTGATGCCATCATGGGTGCTGAAATTGGATTCGTTGATGCAGGAGTAGTCGGAAAAACGCTGGCTTGTGTAGCATCCTGCAAGAAAAACATCACGCACAATCTCTTCTTCTCCAGCAAGTTCCATTTCAAAAAGTGCTTGCAACTCGTCTTCTGTCAGATATATTTCCGTTGCCATATCCTCTTTCTTGACTTGCAATTTCGGGAATTGGTTAAGTACGGCAGACTTGAACTTGTAATCATCCTTGAAGGCATAATTGAGCATAGCACTGAAAACGGCCAGGTTCTTGTTGATGGTTTTCTTCATGTAACCATAGGTTTCCATATACAGAACGAACTCGTCTATCACACGTTCATCCAAATCCTGCCAAGAGAAAGGATGTTCTTTCATAAAAGATTCAAGCACTACGGCAAAACTCTTATAAGTATGGATTGTTTGTGTGGAATAATTATTGCCCTTACGCTTGATGGTTCCATCTATCATACCTTGAACACGTGTACGAACATAATTCAATATGTCTGGTCTGCGAGATTCCTGTATCTCCGCAACAAGACGGATGTTTGCTTCGGCTTGTTCTCGTTTCTTGGCTACAATGGTGGTCTTTGTTATCTCCGATGGGCTGAGTGTCTTGACAGTTTCATAAACTTCCATAATGTCCTGACGGTTTCTTGCCTCTTGTGGCAATGCCATGGCAATAGCATTGAGATGGGCAATGAAAGCTTCAAGATCTGCTTTTTTCTTGATAACACAGTCACGGTAGCTTGCATTAAGTTTGCTCCGTGATGGGATCTTAATCTGACCATCAACAAAATGTTCGGGCTTGATAGTGATAGGTGATTTGAATTGCGGACGATTGGTACGTGTGATGTCCAGGCGAACCTTGATGATGTGTTCGCCCTCATTATTTGCCTTTGCGGACAATGAAAGTGTTGCCTTTGCCATATATGAAGTGCTTTAATTTGTGATGCAAAGGTATTGAAACTATTTCATAATAATCCACAAATGTGACACGTTTTGTGACACATTTGTGGATTATTATGAAATAGAGACAAAACAACACAAAACGCTACTATGTTGGTCGTCAGTAACTTTTATTTTCATTTGTTTGACTTCTTTTCCGATAATTGCAGGAATTTGGGTATTAGGCTCCCCTAAAGCCTAAACATTGTACACTTGGCAAGCCAAGGATAAAAAGAGCCCCAACCGAAGTTGCCGATACAGCAAATGTACGATTGGGGCATTGGATTACTTTAGCACTCGATAGGAGCAATTGGTAAATGGGATTATCTCCATCATTTCTCTCATACGGTCTGCGATGCGTTCACCATATACTTGGCTGATTTGGGGTGGTATTAGATTGGTTGATATGATGGTGAAAAGCTGGTTCTCATAGCGTCTTGTGAGAACATCCACGGTTGGGTTGATGATATTGCCGTAGTCCATCACGTCACGCGGTTCTGTTCCTAAATCATCTATCGCCAGCAGATCTTGATACATAAGTCGCTTCCAATCCTCGTAATTAGACTTACAGATTGCAACCAATGACTTTGCATCGATGATTCTCATGGCATACTCTTTATCGGCATATGGGTTGGGAATGTGCAAAACATTTACAAGGCTCTGCAAGGCTTTTATAATCGTTGTTTTTCCGTTTCCGCATCCACCGGCAAGCAAGATGCCGAATTTGCTATTATCTTGTGTTAAAAAGGTCGATAATCGCCTTACTTGGGCATTCAGTTCTTCGGTTGCCACAAAATCCCTGTGGCGATATCCGACTTCAACCTTAATTGCGGACATTAGGCTGACAAAGGCATCCTCTTCACTGAGCGGAAGATTAAAACGGGGCATCGTACCCTTCTTGTGGTGTAGAGCCGACATCAATGCTTCTGCGTTGATTCTTGTCTTTTTGTTTATCAATTCCATAACCTCTATTTTTCTTTTGATGGGCAAATGAATAATTATATTTATCTCTGTCTATGTCTTTATCTATGGTCGCACCAGCGGTTGCATTATCAGTAGCATGAGCAGTTGCAGAAGCGGTTGCATTTCTGCAACTATGAATATCAAGCAATCGATATTTGGGCGAACAGGAGTTTTGAACACCTTCTGTGAAGTCAATCAGCCCTCGTTCGCGCAATTTTGCCCTGGCACGAATAATTGTACTTTTGTTCAGCCCAAGCTCGCTTTGCAGAGTTGCAGTCTTACAAGCGATGGGCATATTCCAATAGTTCTGATTGCAGATGTGTACTAGATAGAGGTATAGGATTATCTCGGACGATGAAAACCTGTCATAGGCATTCATCTTCCAAAATCCTTCTATGATATTGATGTAGTTCATATAATTTTACCTCTTCTAAATCTGTTGATGCTGCAAAATTATACAGTCACAGTTAGAAGAGGTAAAAATCCGATTGGTATGTATTGGCATGCCGTTAAATACCATTCTATGAAATAAAGAATCTACGAAAAGAGTTGTGGTAAACGCTTTTTGAACAGTTGCTTTATAGGTTCTTTCTCTGAGTCAAGGAAACCATCAGAGAGATATTTGTTATAATTGGAGCGTCCACCCACAAAAGGGAACTCCTTTTTAGCGGCAAGGTATGGCAAGCGGGTTATAATGCCAAGCTCCATAGCACAAACGATAACAAGGATAGCATCTCTGCCTCGTCTGTCTGCAATGGCGTCACGCATAACCATCGTTATTTCTTTAGTGCAAGATTGATCTATAATGTAGGTTGAGAACTCAGGTTCTGCTTTAGGCGTTTTGTTTTGGGGCTTACATAGTATGTCATCATCGAGTTCTGCAATCAATTCTTTTATCTCCGACACGAATTCAGATGACATATCCTCGACTTTTGTCTGCTCTTGCACTTTCTGAAACAACTGCACCCCTTGAATGATTAGGTTGTTCATTGTCTTCGCTGCTTTTGGGGACTTCGCCATATCAGCAAATGATTTCCGTGGATTACCGACCATTTTAGTAAAAAGGTCTGCAACTTCATTCGTAGAAGTAGACTCGGTTACTATCAGGTTGCCATCTTTATCAACATTATCGGCTATAACCGAAAGTGCATACTGAATGTTTTTGTTGATTGTCTTTTCGTCAATAATCATATTCTCCATATTAAAATTCCTCTGATTTTGGCATTGCTGCAACTCAAAGTTATAATGGATTTTACAAACAAATTCAAATTGACACAAATTAACGCCTAAAACCCATGAAAAATTAAAATTATTTTCAAAATCATACTTTAAAATCATACTATATTTTTGATTTTCACTGCATTTTATGGTAAATGTCGGTCAGCCGACACATGCCACTGCGTTTATTATGCAAAGGGTAAAATGCGATATAACTTTGCGGTGTGATTAAAAAGCAAAGTATAAATTTTACCCTCGATAATATGATAAAAGGATTGGAAACATTAGGCGATATTCAGGCTCCGTTGAATGTTATGCTGGAGAACTTGGCAGATACAATTGCCGACAAGGTAGTAGCGAGAATAAAGGAAGAGGATTCAAGCAAGCCGAAATATTATACACGCAAGGAGTTGTGTGAGATATTGCATGTGACGAATCCTACTGTGATAGAAATGGTGAAGCGTGGAGAAATCCGCGAAAAGAAAATCGGTGGCAGAATTCTCTATGATGCTGCCGAGATTGATGAGGCAGTGAAAGAGAAAACGATTTTCCGCTACAAGAGGAGAAAGAATGATATGTTCTAATGCTTGCTGTTTCAAATTGCATGAGTGCCTGTTTGCCGTTGGTGCGGTAGATGGGCATTTTTCTTTCCCTTATTTTGAAAATTGTGGTGACATTGTACCTTTATGTGTGGTGGCAAACATCTACAGACGTGGTGACATAAAATAAATGTGGTGACAATGTGGTGACATTTTGCGGAAATGAATAAAAAGAGAAATCGCTAACAGCTTGATTATTTAGCTATTAGCGATTTTCTTGGTGGTGCCACCAGGAATCGAACCGGGGACACAAGGATTTTCAGTCCTTTGCTCTACCAACTGAGCTATGGCACCATGTTTTCCTCTTTTGCGGTTGCAAAGGTAGTGAAACTTTTGAACTGTGCAAGGGGGTGGAAATAAAAAACACTGATATTTGAATATAGACTTAAATATCAGTGTTTATTGCATCATTAGTGTCCCGTTAAAATGGGACGAGTTAAACAATTAATCAAATAGCCCCGGAATCAGGGGTTCATTTAGATCTTTGACATCATTGAAATTAGTCTTGTGGAACAGGTCACGCAAGTGGGTTTTGTCAGTCAATGATATGCTGAGAATCTGCAAAACTTCATAGGTTGAGCGTTTCAACTTCATATCATGTTGGACAATAGCCACAAGACAGTATGTGATAATAGCCACACTGATTTGTATGCGAACAGGGTTCTCTGTTGTGCCCCAGAATTTCTTTATCTTGAGATGCTGCTTGAGCCATTTGAAGAACAGCTCGATCAACCATCTTTTCTTATAAAGATTGGCGACATCCAGTGCAGAAAGTTGTTTCGCATTCGTCAAAAAAGTGAACTCACGGTCATCTTCTTCATCGTGATATCGGACGAGTCTGAATGACTCAGGATATTTCTTCTCGGAGAGATATCCGGTCAGTTTCACTTCCGCATTTGTCATTATGTGCTTTGGTATTCTTCGCTTCCATTTGACTGTCTTATACTTTAAGTTCGTCTTGGCTCTGACAACAAAGAAAGAGTCTGTAAGATGTATCCTATAGAGTTCTTTAAAGGAGTCATAAGCCCTGTCGAATATATAATAAGCATTTGGCTCATAATGGATTGAAGACATTGCTGTAGAATCGTGCTTTGATGCAGTGGTTACAGTATAGAAGGCAGGAACTTGTGCTTCAATGTCGTATAAGACATGAGCTTTCACTCCTCCTTTCTTGCTTCGGAACTTTGCCCATGGGAATGTTGCAAGACATAACGGAATCGTTTTTGAATCAAACGCATATTTCTTTCCGGAAATGTCAAGGATGTTGGTCGTCCGCTTCTCGCAGGCTTCTTTCATCATATAGAATGCAAATTCTTCAAAAATTCTGTAATCACGGTTCTGGTTGGCTGTCGCAAGAGTTGTCTTGGCTATCGGTTCACGACCTAACCCAAGATGATATTGCTTGGCCCTATGCGCCTCGAAAGCAACGATTAAGTCTCGCAGGCTCTCACGGTTACTCAGTTGTCCAAACATCATCGCGAGCATCTGATTCCAGCAAGTGAAATGTTTCACATATCGGTTGCCATCATACTTGCGAACATAGTTGTTGAACTGAGTCCTGTTCAGAAAAGCGGTTAATTGAGAGAATACGTATTTGTCTTGGAACATAGCAGCCATTTGTATTAGACTGCAAAGTTGCAAAATCAAGTCCGTTTCATTTCAAAAAACGTGTAATTGACTATATTTCAATAATTTCAAAGAACTATTTATCCACTTTTACGGGACAGTAGTGTGATTGCATTAGAAAGTAAATAAAAAAGTTTTATTTTACTTTATTCTCGCTCTTACTCTGTTTTATCTGATTCTTCTGAAATAGTTGTTTCCCCTTTTAAGGGATTCCAACCTTGGGCTTTTAATTGAAACTCTTGGCCATCGCGGGTAATGAGAGCATTACCTAATTCTTGTTTAGTAATGTGCCCAATAAGTTTTACACCTTCTATCTCGGAAACTTTTTCGTGTTCGGCAATAGGGACAGTAAATAGTAATTCATAGTCTTCGCCACCGTTGAGGGCACAAGTGGTCAGGTTCATATTGAACTCCTCTGCCATGACAGCAGTCTGATAGTCAATAGGGATATGCTCTTCATAAATGCGACACCCGACTTTACTCTGAGTACAGATATGCAGCAATTCAGACGACAAACCATCAGAGATGTCCATCATTGCTGTGGGCTGTATCCCTTCTTCTGCCAGCTTTCGTATGATGTCGCAACGAGCTTCCGGTTTCAGTTGCCGTTGCAAAAGATATTCTTTACCGGAAAAGTCTGGTTGTAGGTCTTTGTCGGCTCCTTTAAGTACAGCTTTCTCGCGTTCGAGCAGTTGTAGTCCCATGTAGGCAGCTCCCAAGTCGCCGGTAACACAAATCAAGTCGGTTTCACGGGCTCCGTTGCGATAAACGACTTTGCCTTTTTCTCCTTCGCCGATGCAGGTGATGCTGATTGTCAATCCGGTGTAGGATGTAGAAGTGTCACCGCCGACAATATCCACATCGTATTCCTCGCAAGCCAAACGGATGCCTGCATAGAGCTCTTCCATATCTTCTATGCTGAACCGTTTGGAAATGCCCAGTGAAACGGTGATTTGCTTGGGGGTTCCGTTCATGGCATAGATATCGGAAAAGTTGACTACGGCCGACTTATAGCCTAAATGTTTGAGTGGAACGTAAATCAAATCGAAGTGTACGCCTTCCAATAGCAGGTCGGTAGTTACGAGTATTTCTTTCTCTGTCGGGTAGGAGAGGACGGCAGCATCATCACCGATGCCATACAAACTTGATTTGTTTTTTAATTCGATGCCTTCGGTGAGGTGGCGGATAAGGCCAAACTCACCGAGGGTAGCTATTTCTGTTCTCATTATTTTCAGGCTCTGTTAATAAGTTCTCGCATAATTTCTGTCATCCTGGGTTGTGCTTCATCAGCAGCTTTCTGCACTTCCTCATGGGAAACTTCTACAATCTTGCCTTCTACGCCAAGGTCGGTGATGACAGATACACCGAATACTTTGATGCCACAATGGTTTGCTACGATTACTTCCGGTACGGTAGACATACCGACTGCATCGGCACCCAGAATGTGGAACATCTTATATTCCGAGGGAGTTTCGAATGTAGGACCTTGGGTGCCAAGGTAAACGCCATGCTGAACTTTTATGCCCTTTTCGGCCGCAATGGCATCGGCTTTACGAATCAGTTCCTTGTTGTATGCTTCGCTCATGTCTGGGAATCGAGGACCATAGGGAATGTTCTTGCCGCGTAGCGGATGTTCGGGAAAATGGTTGATATGATCGGTGATGATCATCAGGTCGCCGATTTCAAAATCGGGATTTGTACCACCGCTGGCATTGGAGACGAACAAAGTCTTGATGCCCAATTCACGCATCACACGGATGGGGAATGTCACTTCTTTCATGGAGTAGCCTTCGTAGAAGTGAAAACGTCCTTGCATAGCCATGATATCCTTATTGCCCAGCTTGCCAAAGATTAGTTTCCCGCTGTGCCCTTCTACAGTGGAGATAGGGAAGTTAGGGATTTCTTCGTATTTTATTTCATACTTCTCGGTGATTTCGCCGGCGAGGCTGCCAAGTCCGGTGCCAAGGATGATTGCTGTCTCAGGATGAGTGTGCATCTTTCCTTTCAGAAAGTTTGCTGTTTCTTGAATACGTTCTAACATAGCTGATAACGTTTTGGTTAAATATATATTGTTGATTTTGTAAAAAAACGATTTCTATTGGCAGCACGTAGATGTATGGTTTCAGCGTTTCATCAAGTGCCGGATGAGATTTCAGCCTTGCGGCGTCTTTCTCGGTGGTGATGATCAGTCGTTTCCCTTCTTTCAGAGAGAGAAAGTTATTTTTTATCTGATGCAAGTCTTTATAGGTGAAGTTGTGATGATCGCCGAATGTCAGCAATTTGATGTGCGAGGTGTAGGTGCTCACTTCTTTTTGCAGAGAAGCCGGCGAGGCGATTCCTGTAACCAAAAGCACTTCTTCATTCTTCGTGAAGGAAGAAAAGTTTTGTTTTCCATTTGTTTTTTCCGGAAATAGGGGGGTCAACTCTCCATAGCGGAGTCTGGAAAAAAATAATTGTTGGTAGGGATATAGATGCAACCGTTTGGTAATGATATTAAAATCAATTGGCTTAAGGTCGTCCGGACATTTGGTGACCACGACGATTTGCGCTCTATTCTTGCTGCTTATAGGTTCGCGAAGCATTCCGGCAGGGAGCAGACGGTCATCGCACAGCAAGCGGTGGTAGTCTGTCAGCAGAATGTTCAGTCCGGCCTTTACATAACGATGTTGAAAGGCATCGTCTAATAGGATGCTTCCTACAGCAGGGTCTTTCAGCTTGAGAAGTTGCTCGATGCCGTGGCAGCGGTCTTCATCCACTGCTACCCTTATGCCGGGGAATTTATTTTTTATTTGATACGGTTCATCGCCTATCTGTTGCACACTGCTTTGTTCATCTGCCAGCTTGTAGCCACGAGTCTTACGCTTATAGCCACGACTCAGCATAGCAACATTGACACCTGCTTTTTGTAGTAACTTTATCAGATATTCCGTGTGGGGCGTTTTGCCTGTTCCTCCTACAGCGAGGTTGCCTATACATATCACGGGAACGTCAAAACTCTTCGACCGGAGCCATCCCCAGTCAAAGAGTTTGTTTCGCAAATATACCCCCATACCGTAGAGCCACGAGAGAGGATATAGCCAATGGCGTATCTTGATAAAGTTATCGGTCATTGAATATTCAGTTCAAAAGGGATGCGTGCTTGTATGCGGTCATATTTGTCAAAGTGCTCCAATACGTTGAATTGGTGATAGATATCTCCTACCGTTCCTTTCAGCATGCGGGCTTTGATGTAATTGCCGGGGTTTGTATTCATCAGCGTTTCAAGGAAGCTCTCTTTCTTTGGATAGCTTATCACGGTATAAGCTTCTACTTTGGCTTTGGCAATGGCTATTTCTAAGGCTTTGTCTAAACCGCCCAGTTCATCGACCAGTCCCAATTCTTTGGCTTTGCTGCCTGTCCAGACACGGCCTTGAGCTATTTTATCCAAATCTTCTTTGTTGATACCACGGCCATCGGCACAACGGGTTAGGAAGAGATCGTAGCCTTGGTTTACATGCATCTGCATCAGGCTCTTTTCGCCATCGTTCATCGGGCGGGTGAGTGTGCCGAAATCAGCATATTGATTGGTCTTTACTACATCAATGCTTACACCGATTTTATCAGCCAGTCCTTTGGTATTAGGGAACATCCCGAAGATACCGATGGAACCGGTTAGCGTCGTAGGCTCGGCAACAATTGTGTCTGCATTGCAGGAGATGTAATAACCTCCCGATGCGGCATATTCGCCCATGGAAACAATAACCGGCTTCTTTTTCTTCAATTCGCTTATCGCATACCATATCTGCTCCGAACCGAAAGCGCTTCCGCCGGGGGAGTTGACACGTAGCACAACTGCTTTCACATCTTCATCGTCTTTTAGCTTACGCAGGTCCTTTATAACCTTTTTAGAGTCGATTCCTTTGCCATCTGTGGCAGATGATGAGACACCGTCAATCTCTCCATATGCATAATATACGGCAATGACATTGCCACTTTTATCTTTGGGGACGTTTTTCTTTATGTTCACCATATCTTCTAATCCCAACACGGGCATACTGTCATCTTTGTCAATGCCAGCCAGTGTTTTCAGATAATCGCGCACATCATTCTTGTATATCAGTGTATCCACCAATCCGCATTTCACACTTTCTTCCGCAGGGTAAAACATAAGCATACGATTGGCAATGGCATTTAGAGAATCTACTGATATTTTACGAGACTCGGCAACATCACTTGTCACCTTTCCCCAGATAGAAGCCAGATAGGCCTCAATCTGTTCGCGGTTAGCAGGACTCATTTCTGTGGAGACGAAAGGTTCCACAGCCGATTTATAAGTGCCGACTTTGAAGATCTGCATTTCCACTCCGATTTTGGCTAACAAGTCCTTGAAGAACATCGGTGTAGAAGCTAAACCTTTCCATTCAATCATGCCTTGAGGGTTCATAAGAACTTTGTCTGCCACGCTTGCCAAGTAATACAGGCCTTGTGAGTAGTTGTCGCTATATGCTACGATGAATTTCCCCGATTCTTTGAAATCTTTCAGCGCATTGCGTATTTCTTCGCGTGAGGCAAATCCGGCATTTAGTGAAGTGGCTTCGATGTATATCCCTTTAATATCATCGTTCTCTTTTGCTTTTTTGATAGAAGCAAGGATGTCGTCCAATCCGTAAGTCTTGTAATCATCTTGCATAAGAAAGTCAAACGGGTTTTCTTGGCTACGTTCGGATAGCGTACCGTTCAGATCTAACATCATGACGGAATTTTTGCGCACTTGTGTTTCTGACTCCGAAGATGATACTATACTGAAAAACACCAGAATGCTGATGAAGAACAATACAACACTTGATAAAATGATACCGGTAATGGTGGCAAGTGTGAATTTTAGAAAATCTTTCATTGTACTTAATCGTTTTAGTATGCTAACTTTTAAAAGCTAACAAAGATAAATAATAAGGTTGATATTTACCCTATCTGTCGCAATGTTTTTGGTTTTATCACAATAAAACTGCTTTTTTGGAATAAAATTACCTGAATTCGGGATAAGCAGCAGGTTAATCGCCTCACCCGTCTGCCTGTATTTTAAGGTGGATATTCATTGGTTATCAGTCGTTTATCCCTGGTCTGTTAGAGGCTTGCCTCTGACGGCTCAAATACTTGTGTCTGTCACGTTGGGCACAAGTGTCTGTCGGCTTGGACACTTGCCCCTGTCACGAGAAAGGCTTGCTTCTGTCAGGCAGGGGGAGGGCGGCCGGCGTAAAAGTCTCCCTTCCGCCTAACCGCCGTAAACCGGCATGTCCGGGGAAATATCCGCCCTCCTTCCTTCGCTCTTGTTTCTATTGGTGATTTTTTTTACCTTCTGTATTTCTTTTCCTTTCTCTTTTTGATCCCCTCTTTTACCCCTGTCAGAAGTACTTCCGGCGGGGGTACAATCAGTCGGCGACTGAAACCGTTTCAGTCCCTGAGTGAAACCGTTTCAGTCTCCGACTGATTCCCTTTCGTTCAAGGAGTGAGTCCGCCTCAGTCGTCAGCCGGTCTTTCTTCCTCCGTTTTTTGTAAAATAAAATGGGCGCATGTTGTGCATGTGTCCTTTTCCCCTCCGCACCTTCCCTTTTTTTTCTCCGTGCTTTCCCCCGTATCTTCTCCGTATCCCGTCGCCTCTCCGTGTTCCTTCCTTCTCCTGCATGGGGAGCGTCCTTAAGCCGTCCCTTCCCCCCTTTCCTTCTCGCGCACGTATATATTATAATGTGTCCCTTCCCCTTCCTTCCTTTGCTCCCCTTTCTTTTTCTTCTCTTGGATTCCTTTGTCATTCAGCCTTTTAAGCCGTTCCCCGTATTTTCTTTTAAAAAAAGTTCCTTGTATATTTTGCGATGTTTCCCTTAAGTTCTACTTTTGCATCCGCTTTCGGCAACGGGGGCACGGGTGCTTTGACATGATGGTTTGCAGGATGCCGCAAGCGGCTTTCGTTTCCCTTTATTTTCCTCCCCTTTCGCACAGAGAGCGTCGGCGGGAAATAAAAAAGAAAAAAACTTCCGCAATAATTTGGAAGATATCGATAAAAGTCCTTACCTTTGCATCCGCTTTCCCGTTAGGGTCGGCACCATCGATCTTTGAATAGATTTACATAAACAATACAAGTAGTACAAGAGCAAGGCTTGTTTCCCGTAAAATGCGGGGATCGGTCTTGGGTAAAACAGAAGAACCGTCAATGTCCCTTATGTATTTTATACGTATGGGGTCCGCATTGGTAACTTCTTTAAATTTTCGGATGTCCTGAACAGAGCAAACGGGATTCCTTCCTTCCCCTGACCAAGGGGTCGGGTCATGTGAATCCCAATCGATACTTTTACAATGAAGAGTTTGATCCTGGCTCAGGATGAACGCTAGCTACAGGCTTAACACATGCAAGTCGAGGGGCAGCATGGGCTTAGCTTGCTAAGCCCGATGGCGACCGGCGCACGGGTGAGTAACACGTATCCAACCTTCCGGTAACTCCGGTATAGCCTTTCGAAAGAAAGATTAATCCCGGATAGTATGGTGATTCCGCATGGTTTCTCCATTAAAGGATTCCGGTTACCGATGGGGATGCGTTCCATTAGGCAGTTGGCGGGGTAACGGCCCACCAAACCTACGATGGATAGGGGTTCTGAGAGGAAGGTCCCCCACATTGGAACTGAGACACGGTCCAAACTCCTACGGGAGGCAGCAGTGAGGAATATTGGTCAATGGGCGGAAGCCTGAACCAGCCAAGTAGCGTGAAGGATGACTGCCCTATGGGTTGTAAACTTCTTTTATAAGGGAATAATTGTGGGTACGCGTACCCATTTGCATGTACCTTATGAATAAGGATCGGCTAACTCCGTGCCAGCAGCCGCGGTAATACGGAGGATCCGAGCGTTATCCGGATTTATTGGGTTTAAAGGGAGCGTAGGCGGGCGCTTAAGTCAGCTGTGAAAGTTTGGGGCTCAACCTTAAAATTGCAGTTGATACTGGGTGCCTTGAGTGCAGTATAGGCAGGCGGAATTCGTGGTGTAGCGGTGAAATGCTTAGATATCACGAAGAACTCCTATTGCGAAGGCAGCTTGCTGGAGTGTAACTGACGCTGATGCTCGAAAGTGTGGGTATCAAACAGGATTAGATACCCTGGTAGTCCACACAGTAAACGATGAATACTCGCTGTTTGCGATATAGGGCAAGCGGCCAAGCGAAAGCGTTAAGTATTCCACCTGGGGAGTACGCCGGCAACGGTGAAACTCAAAGGAATTGACGGGGGCCCGCACAAGCGGAGGAACATGTGGTTTAATTCGATGATACGCGAGGAACCTTACCCGGGCTTGAATTGCAACCGAATTATCCGGAAACGGGTAAGCCGCAAGGCGGTTGTGAAGGTGCTGCATGGTTGTCGTCAGCTCGTGCCGTGAGGTGTCGGCTTAAGTGCCATAACGAGCGCAACCCTTATCCACAGTTACCATCAGGTGATGCTGGGGACTCTGTGGAGACTGCCGTCGTAAGATGCGAGGAAGGGGGGGATGACGTCAAATCAGCACGGCCCTTACGTCCGGGGCTACACACGTGTTACAATGGGGGGTACAGCAGGCAGCTCGGCGGCGACGCCCGGCCAATCCCTAAATCCCCTCTCAGTTCGGACTGGAGTCTGCAACCCGACTCCACGAAGCTGGATTCGCTAGTAATCGCGCATCAGCCACGGCGCGGTGAATACGTTCCCGGGCCTTGTACACACCGCCCGTCAAGCCATGAAAGCCGGGGGTACCTGAAGTGCGTAACCGTCCAGGAGCGCCCTAGGGTAAAACCGGTGATTGGGGCTAAGTCGTAACAAGGTAGCCGTACCGGAAGGTGCGGCTGGA
This sequence comes from Prevotella heparinolytica, assembly GCF_002998535.1. Taxonomy (NCBI): domain Bacteria; kingdom Pseudomonadati; phylum Bacteroidota; class Bacteroidia; order Bacteroidales; family Prevotellaceae; genus Prevotella; species Prevotella heparinolytica. The sequence continues at coordinate 3,491,415 of NZ_CP027234.1, forward strand.
ACACCTCCTTTCTGGAGTGATGTCCTTAATTTATTTATAGGAGTCCGGTTCTTTTGTTTTGTGCTGCTTGTTTTGTTTATCCTAATAAAGAGAAAGTAGAAGCCGGGCCTTTTTCCATGGCCGGGGTTTGACTGACAGTCCTATAGCTCAGTTGGTTAGAGCGCTACACTGATAATGTAGAGGTCGGCAGTTCAACTCTGCCTGGGACTACCCTTTTTTTGGGGGGGATTAGCTCAGCTGGCTAGAGCACCTGCTTTGCAAGCAGGGGGTCAACGGTTCGAATCCGTTATTCTCCACATATTCCCGTGTTTTCGGGTATTACGATCTTTGACATGATGCGAACAAGAAAAAAGTAAAGTTAAAGCTGAAAGTATATATCGACCTTTCAAATGTGTCGGTAAGATAAAAAAGCAATTAAGGGCACATGGCGGATGCCTTGGCTCTCGGAGGCGATGAAGGACGTGATAAGCTGCGATAAGCCGCGGGTAGGTGCAAATGACCTTTGATCCGCGGATTTCCGAATGGGACAACCCGCCACCTTGAAGGGGTGGCATCTGCCTATGGCAGAGGCTAACGCAGGGAACTGAAACATCTTAGTACCTGCAGGAAAAGAAAATAAACAATGATTCCCCCAGTAGTGGCGAGCGACCGGGGAATAGCCCAAACCATGGGTGTTACGGCATCCATGGGGTTGTAGGACCACGTCGTGGCACGCGTGACGGTGAGTGGAACTGCCTGGAAAGGCAGGTCATAGAGGGTGATAACCCCGTACACGAAGCCGTTTCCAGCCTAGTGGTATCCTGAGTAGCGCGGGGCACGAGGAATCCTGCGTGAATCTGCCGGGACCATCCGGTAAGGCTAAATACTCCCGAGAGACCGATAGTGGACCAGTACCGTGAGGGAAAGGTGAAAAGCACTTCGAACAGAAGAGTGAAATAGTTCCTGAAACCATGTGCCTACAAGCGGTCGGAGCCGTGTTTCCACGGTGACGGCGTGCCTTTTGCATAATGAACCTACGAGTTACTTTTTCCGGCGAGGTTAAGGGTCTTTAGCCCCGGAGCCGAAGCGAAAGCGAGTCTTAATAGG
>NZ_CP027234.1:3495000-3608975 GCF_002998535.1 Prevotella heparinolytica
TGCTGTTTTTTTAAAAAACGACAAACTTTTCTTCCTTTCTTACCATCTAATATTGAATTGATTTTCGTATTTTTGGCAGCAATCTGATAAAAAGGAAAATATACGTATTTAATACGGATGGAGGGGCTTTCCGCTTTTATTCCTTTTGGATAGTCCGGTGACAGGGAGAGCCTGGGAATTCAGGTTCCTTATAGCTTCCTTTACTGGTGCATGGGTGCTGAATTGGGGATAAAAACAATATATGAAAGAAGATTTTATTCTAAACACTACATAATCAGGATAATTATTTGTATCTTTGTCGCCCGAATAAATGGGAGGAGCTTTGGGAAAGTTTGATAAATACAAAATAGACCTAAAAGGAATGCGGACGGATACATGCAAGTATGAGTTCGTGTTGGATAACCTTTTCTTTGCCAATATTGATGGACCGGAGGTTCAGAAAGGCAAAGTGAACGTGGTGTTGCTTGTAAAGAGAACATCTCGCGCTTTTGAATTGAACTTTCAGACGGAAGGTGTGGTATGGGTACCATGTGACCGCTGTTTGGAAGATATGGAGCAACCCGTTGACTCAACAGACAAGTTACTCGTTAAGTTTGGTCGTGAATATGCTGAAGAAGGTGATAATCTCATTGTGATACCTGAAGAAGAGGGTGAGATCAATGTGGCATGGTTCATGTACGAGTTTGTTGCTTTAGCCATACCGATGAAGCATGTACATGCTCCCGGCAAATGTAATAAAACGATGACTAGCAAGTTGAGCAAACATCTGCGTACTACCCCAGATGACGAGAGCGAGGAAGCCTTTATTTCTGAGGAGGAAACAAACCTGATGAATGATGAGGAAGAATCGCAGATTGATCCGCGTTGGGAAGAATTAAAGAAAATATTAGATAACAATTAAAGATTAACGAAAATGGCACATCCTAAGAGAAGACAGTCAAAAACAAGAACTGCAAAGAGAAGAACTCATGATAAAGCTGTAGCTCCTACATTGGCTATTTGCCCGAACTGTGGCGAATGGCATGTGTATCACACTGTATGTGGTGCATGTGGTTACTACAGAGGTAAGCTTGCTATCGAAAAAGAAGCTGCCGTATAATTGCGGTTGGTTTGACTAAAAATTATACTTGAATACCGAATGTCTAAAAGGATTTGTATGTGAAAATGAACAAATCCTTTTGGGACTACCGTTATTTCTAAGGTTTTAGAGCCTATATGAGTTTAGCCTATGGTTTTTGGATAAAGAGAGAAAACCGACAAAGGGTTGCTAGTACTATTGGCTCTTATAAGTAAACAAGAATTTAATGGAAAAAATAAATGCAGTAATTACAGGAGTCGGTGGCTATGTGCCGGATTACGTTCTAACGAATGACGAAATCTCAAAAATGGTAGATACCAACGATGAATGGATTATGACTCGTATCGGAGTAAAGGAAAGGCGTATTCTGAATGAGGAAGGATTGGGTAGCTCATATATGGCACGTAAGGCTGTAAAACAGCTGATGCAGCGTACAGGTGCCGATCCTGACGACATTGATTTGGTTATCGTTGCTACTTCTACTCCAGATTATCACTTCCCCTCTACGGCTTCCATTTTATGTGATAAACTCAGATTGAAGAATGCCTTTGCTTATGATTTGCAGGCAGCTTGTTGTGGGTTTCTCTATCTGATGGAAACGGCAGCCAATTTTATCCGTTCAGGCAGATATAAGAAGGTTATCATTGTGGGAGCTGATAAAATGTCGTCGGTGGTTGATTATACCGATCGTGCTACTTGCCCTATTTTCGGTGATGGAGCTGCGGCCTTTATGCTGGAACCGACGACAGAAGATGTTGGTATCATGGATGCGATTTTGAGAACAGACGGCAAGGGGCTTCCGTTCCTGCATATGAAGGCAGGTGGTTCTGTTTGTCCTCCTTCTTATTTTACAGTAGATAACCACATGCATTATGTCTATCAGGAAGGACGTACAGTGTTCAAGTATGCTGTCTCCAACATGTCGGACGTTAGTGCGGCTATTGCTGAAAAGAATGGCTTGACCAAGGAAACAATCAATTGGGTGATTCCGCATCAAGCTAATCTTCGTATCATTGATGCTGTGGCACACCGCTTGGAGGTTCCTCATGAAAAAGTTCTGATTAACATAGAACGTTATGGTAATACGAGTGCCGGAACGTTGCCCCTTTGTATTTGGGACTTTGAAGAGAAACTGAAAAAAGGCGATAACCTGATTTTTACGGCATTCGGCGCCGGATTTACTTGGGGAGCCGTGTACGTGAAGTGGGGCTATGACGGAAAGAAATGAAGCACTGATGGAGTTTCAGTCTAAATAATATAATAAACGCATCCTATCTCGATTCGATGCGTTTTTTTGTCTCAATTTAAAAACAAGCGTCATGCATAAGGCAGGTTTTGTTAATATCGTGGGAAATCCCAATGTAGGCAAGTCTACATTGATGAATGCTTTGGTTGGTGAGCGCATCTCTATCGCTACTTTCAAAGCGCAAACTACGCGTCATCGGATCATGGGCATCTATAATACGGATGACATGCAGATTGTGTTCTCGGACACGCCGGGCGTATTGAAACCAAACTATAAATTGCAGGAATCTATGCTGAATTTCTCTACGTCGGCATTGACGGATGCAGACGTGTTGCTGTATGTGACGGATGTGGTTGAGACACCCGACAAGCATAATGATTTTGTAGAGAAGGTTGCTGCCATGGAAGTGCCGGTGTTGCTGCTGATCAATAAAATAGATTTGAGCAATCAGGAAAAACTGGCGCAATTGGTGGAAGCATGGAAGGAGCTGCTGCCAAAGGCGGAGATTATTCCTCTTTCGGCTGCTACGAAATTCAATGTGGATTATGTGTTGAAGCGGGTGAAGGGACTTTTGCCCGATTCGCCTCCTTATTTCGATAAAGACCAATGGACGGACAAACCGGCGAGATTTTTCGTGACCGAGATTATTCGCGAAAAGATTTTGTTGTACTACGATAAGGAGATTCCTTATTCGGTAGAAGTGGCGGTGGAGCAGTTTAAGGAAGAGGCAAAGAAGATACACATCAATGCCGTAATCTACGTGGAACGTGATTCGCAAAAAGGTATTATAATCGGTAAGCAAGGGAGGGCTTTGAAAAAGGTGGCTACCGAGGCACGCCGTGACTTGGAGAGATTCTTTGGAAAAACCATTTTTCTGGAGACGTTTGTAAAGGTTGACAAAGATTGGAGAAGTTCGGATAAGGAACTGCGTAATTTCGGTTATCAACCGGATTAAGAGTTTTATTCATGCGACTGTGACAGTCGTAAAACAAGAGTGTTGAACTATGGGAAATTTAGTTGCAATTGTAGGACGTCCCAATGTGGGAAAATCTACGTTATTTAATCGTCTGACCAAAACGCGTCAGGCTATTGTGAATGAAGAAGCGGGAACAACTCGCGACCGCCAATATGGAAAGACAGAGTGGTTGGGGCGCGAGTTCTCGGTAGTGGATACCGGTGGCTGGGTAGTGAATTCCGACGATATTTTTGAAAAGGAGATTCGCAAGCAGGTGTTGATGGCTGTGGATGAAGCCGATGTTATTCTGTTTGTGGTAGATGTGATGAACGGAGTGACGGACCTTGACCAACAGGTGGCTGCCATATTGCGTCGTGCCAAGAAGCCGGTATTGCTGGTGGCCAACAAGACTGACAACAACGAATTGCGATACAATGCTCCCGAATTTTATAGTTTGGGTTTGGGTGATCCTTATTGTATTTCGGCTGTGACCGGTAGTGGGACAGGCGATCTGATGGACCTTATCGTCGGTAATTTTAAGAAAGAATCCGACGAAATATTGGATGAAGAGATTCCTCGTTTTGCTGTGGTGGGACGTCCCAATGCCGGCAAATCATCCATTGTGAATGCCTTTATCGGAGAAGAACGCAATATCGTGACGGAGATAGCCGGAACGACCCGCGACTCCATTTACACGCGTTACAATAAGTTCGGTTTCGACTTTTATCTGGTGGATACGGCAGGAATCCGCAAGAAAAACAAGGTAAATGAGGATTTGGAGTACTACTCTGTGATACGTTCCATTCGTTCCATTGAAAATGCCGATGTGTGTATATTGATGATAGATGCCACACGCGGCATCGAGAGTCAGGATTTGAATATCTTTTCTTTGATTCAGAAGAATGCCAAAGGATTGGTGGTTGTGGTGAATAAATGGGATTTGGTGCAAGACAAGACCGTGAAAGTGATGAAGACTTTTGAAAATGCCATCCGGAACCGTCTGGCGCCGTTTGTCGATTTTCCCATCATATTTGCTTCGGCACTGACGAAGCAACGCATCCTGAAGGTGCTGGAGGAGGCGCGCAATGTGTATGAAAACCGTATGACGCGTATTCCGACTGCCCGTCTGAATGAGGAGATGTTGCCGCTTATCGAGGCTTATCCGCCTCCTTCCATCAAGGGAAAATACATCAAGATAAAATACATCACGCAGTTGCCCAATACGCAAGTTCCTTCGTTTGTTTATTTCGCCAATCTTCCGCAATATGTGAAAGAACCGTACAGGCGATTCTTGGAAAACAAAATGCGTGAAAAGTGGAACCTGACCGGGACACCTGTCAATATTTATATCCGGCAGAAATAAAGCATTGCCGGACAAATGCGGTATGCAGAATGTGACACGAAGCCTGACAACCGGCATGAAAAGGCTCCGTGTCACATTTTGTGTTTTTACGCTTCCCTCCACTCGGGCTTTCTGTTTATAAAGGAATAACCCGAAAATCCTGCAGGTAAAACGTCCTGTCTATTGATACAAAGAATTTCCGGTTTTATACTTGTGCAACTGTAAGTTCGTCTGTTGTCGCACTGTAAGTTCGACCTAAGCCGTCCTGTAAGTTCGGCTATTGCCGTACTGTAAGTTCGACTGAAGCCGTACTGTAAGTTCGACTGTTGCCGCACTGTAAGTTTGACCTAAGTCGTACTGTAAGCTCTCACTTGCGCGATTGTAATCCCGCACTTGGCGGAGCGTATGCTCACACTTTAAAGGAGCTGACCCCGCACTTTAGGGAAGATGAGCCCACACGTTGGAGGAGGTATGCCCGCAGTATATAAGAAGGCAGATGGGAGAGTGGTACAACACTTGTTTTTGTGTTCCTTTTACCCTTCGATATTCTGCCTTTCCACTTCTCTTACTTTACGGAATAAATCGGAGGCAAAGATAAAGTTGTTCAGGCGTTTGTTGGTGGAAGTGAATATGACGTCTTTGTTGCCTTCCCACTCTTTGTGCCCTTCGTAAATGTAGATGATCTTCTCTCCGATTCCCATTACGGAGTTCATGTCATGGGTATTGATGAGCGTGGTCATGTTGTACTCTTTGGTGATGTCTTGTATCAGCTCGTCAATCACGATGGAGGTTTTGGGATCCAGACCGGAGTTCGGTTCATCGCAAAAGAGGTATTGAGGATTCAGGGCGATGGCACGGGCAATGGCTACTCGCTTCTGCATGCCTCCGCTGATTTCTCCGGGGAATTTATCTTTGGCCTCGAGCAGATTGACACGCTCCAGGCAGAACATGGCACGGCGGGTACGGTCGCGCAGCGTATCGTTGCTGAACATGTTGAGCGGAAACATCACGTTGTCCAATACCGTTATGGAGTCGAACAGGGCAGCGCTCTGAAAAATCATTCCCATTTCCCGTCGGAGCATTTTCTTTTCTTTTTTGCCCATAGCCAGGAAGTTGCGGTTGTCGTATAGCAGTTCTCCTTTTTCCGGAGTCAGCAAACCTACGATACATTTCATCAGTACGGTTTTTCCTGAGCCGCTTTGCCCGATGATCAGGTTGGTCTTCCCATTCTCGAAAGTGGCGTTGATGTCTTTCAGCACCTCTTTCTCATCAAATGACTTGCATAATCCTTTAAGTTCAATCATCCCATTAAAAGTTGAGTTAATATCAGGTCGGCAAATAGGATGAGTACGCTACTGCACACGACGGAGTCGGTAGAAGCCTTTCCTACCTCGATGGAGCCTCCTTCGACCGTGTAGCCGAAGAAAGCCGATACACTGGCTATGATGAATGCAAAAAACAAGGACTTGATGATGCTGCACCAAATGAACCATTCGACAAACATATATTGCAGGCCATATTCCAAGTCTACGGCCGACATGATGCCGCCGAACCAGCAGGTGCAGAAAGCTCCTATGACGCCGGAGAATATGCTGAATGTCACCATCAATGGGATAGTGGTCACCATGGCGATGATTTTGGGCAGAATCAGGTAGTTGGCAGAATTGACGCCCATAATCTCAAGGGCGTCTATCTGTTGGGTCACTCGCATGGTGCCCAGTTCCGAGGCTATGTTCGAGCCTACCTTGCCGGCCAGAATCAGGCACATGATGGAGGACGAAAACTCCAGCAGCATGATTTCGCGGGTGACGTATCCCACCGTCCACCGGGGCATGAAAGGGCTTTCTATATTCAGCTTTATTTGTATGGTGATTACAGCCCCGATGAAGAACGATATCAGCAATACGATGCCGATGGAGTTGACACCGAGCTGCTCCAGTTCGTTGACGTATTGGCGGAAAAACATGCGCATGCGTTCGGGTCGGGCAAACACGCGTCCCATCAGCATGATGTATCTGCCTACTGTCTTGAGTGCTTTGAACATAACTTTAAGTATTTGAGTGCAAATGTACACTATTTCAGCTTATTTTTGCTACATTTGCGGCGAAAACCTTTAGAGTATGGAAGAAGAAAAAGGCATAAAGGACAATGTAGGGGAAGTTAAGGAAATTCTGCACACAGAGCCGATAACCGCTTCTGCCGATGCAGGCGCGATGGACGAGAAGATGGTGCTGCGTACGGAAGACTTGGTGAAGAAGTACGGAAAGCGTACTGTGGTGAACCATGTATCCATCAACGTGAAGCAGGGCGAGATTGTCGGGCTGTTAGGTCCTAACGGCGCCGGCAAGACGACCTCTTTCTATATGACCGTGGGATTGATTACTCCGAACGAGGGGCGCATCTTCCTGAATGATCTGGAGATTACGAACTATCCGGTGTATAAACGGGCGCAGACGGGCATCGGCTATCTGGCACAAGAGGCCTCCGTCTTCCGTCAGATGAGTGTGGAAGACAACATCACATCTGTGCTGGAGATGACGGACAAGCCGTTGGAGTATCAGAAAGACAAGCTGGAGAGTCTGATTGCCGAATTCCGTCTTCAGAAGGTGAGGAAGAATAAAGGAAACCAACTGTCGGGTGGCGAACGGCGACGTACGGAGATTGCCCGTTGTCTGGCCATCGACCCGAAGTTCATCATGCTCGACGAACCTTTTGCCGGTGTAGACCCCATTGCTGTGGAAGACATCCAGCAGATTGTATGGAAACTGAAAGACAAGAATATAGGTATATTGATTACCGACCACAACGTGCAGGAAACCTTGAGTATTACCGATCGTGCCTACCTTCTGTTCGAAGGTAAGATATTGTTTCAAGGCACGCCCGAAGAGTTGGCCGAAAATAAGATTGTGCGCGAAAAATACCTGAGTAACAGTTTCGTGCTTCGCCGCAAGGATTTTATGAAGTGATGCACCAAGCCACGGAATATTGCCGATAAAAAAAGACCGCCTCATTGAAGCGGTCTTTTTTTATTTCTCCTGAATCTGCTATGATTAATATTTCGGAGGTCTTGCTTCTTTCACTACCATCTGGCGTCCGAAGAATTCGGCTCCGTCAAGTTCGGCAATAGCTTTGGCGGCAGCGGCGCTGTCTTCCATTTCTACAAAAGCAATGCCTCTGAAACGTCCGGTCGCGCGGTCGTTGATAAATTTTACAGAAGTTACCGTGCCGTAATCTTCCATGGCTTTCTGAAGGTCACTCTCCTTAACGCGGTAGTTAAGGTTTCCAACATAAATGTTCATAATGAAAATGATAAAAATAAATAAATGAATAAAACTCTCTTGGAAAGAAGGCTGAATAATCAAAAAGATTACAACGACAGAGAGTTTACAAAAGCGTTTCTTGAAACGGAGTAAAAACTATGCAATAGAAATCGAGAAAACTAAAATGCCTTCAATCCGCGACAAAGAAACGCATAATATTCGGATTTACAACTCTTTTTGCTATTTATTTTACATTTTCTTTCAGGCACGGGGAAGGACGGGAGGCCGAAAGGCGCTTCGTGCCGGCTGAATGTCTGTGCCGCAGTGTTGTTGAGAACGGACATAAACCGGAAGAATACCTTGGCCGGAGGGACATTCGCCCTCTGCCAAGAAAGAGGCGGTTCCGTCAATATCTACAAGCAGCCTGCGGTGCGTACGCTATGGGTTTGCGCCTTGAACACAAGGGATAAACGCCGTAAAAGCAAGGAGAGAAGCCGTGCGTGGCAAGGAGCAAACCTGTTTACTGCCTGAACCGAACTCTGTTCGCGCCGTGCGGACACAAATCCGCAGCTTGCGGATAAGTATTCGCACCGTGCGAACAGATGTGCGCACGGTATGTTTCAAATTTCTGGCAGGATTCTTTCACGGATTAAGGAATGTCCTTGTAAAAGAAATAATTCGGCAATGTCTTTTGATATTTGAAAGAATAACGCTAATTTTGCACGCTCATTTGAGATGTGGAACAAAGTATAAATCAAATAAATAATTGTCAGAATGAACGTTTCATTACAAAACATTGACAAAGTAAGCGCGCTGCTTACTGTGAAGCTTGAGAAAGCCGATTATCAGGAAAAAGTGGACAAGTCTTTGAAGACATTCCGTCAGAAGGCGCAGATTCCCGGCTTCCGTAAAGGAATGGTGCCCATGAGTCTGGTTAAGAAGATGTACGGCAAGGCTGTATTGGCCGAAGAAGTGAATAAAGTGCTGTCCGAAACAGTATATAAGTATATACAAGACAATAAGGTTGACATATTGGGCGAGCCTCTGCCTAACGAAGACAAGCAGAAGGAGATTGATTTCGATACGATGGAAGAATTCGAATTCTTGTTCGACATCGCTCTGGCACCTGAGTTCAAAGCCGAAGTCAGCGCTAAAGACGTAGTGGACTATTACGAGATTGAAGTGACCGACGAAATGGTGGACAACCAAGTGAAGGCTTACACTCAACGTAACGGCAAGTATGATAAGGCAGACGCTTATGAAGACAACGACATGCTGAAAGGCTTGCTTGCCGAACTGGACGAGAACGGCAACACGAAAGAAGGCGGCATTCAGGTGGAAGGCGCCGTGATGATGCCCTCGTACATGAAGAACGACGAGCAGAAAGCCATTTTCGCCGGTGCAAAGGTGAACGACGTACTTGTGTTCAATCCTCACACTGCTTGGGATGGCAATGCAGCAGAACTAGCTTCTTTGTTGGATATTGAGAAAGAGGCTGCAACCGAAATGAAATCGAATTTCAGCTACCAGATCGAGGAGATTACTCGTTTCGTTCCGGGCGATTTGGATCAGGAAATCTTCGACCAAGTCTTTGGCAAAGATACGGTGAAGAGCGAAGAAGAGTTCCGTGCTAAAGTAAAAGAAGTAGTTGCCAAACAGTTTGTGGCCGATAGCGACTATAAATTCCTGATCGATGCACGCAAGATGTTGATGGAGAAAGTTGGCAAATTGGAGTTCCCCGATGCGCTGCTGAAACGCATCATGCGCTTGAACAATCCCGATAAAGATGAAAAGTTCGTAGAGGACAACTACGACAAGAGCATCGAGGAGTTGACTTGGCACTTGATAAAGGAGCAGTTGGTGAAAGCCAATGACATCAAGGTTGAGCAGGACGACATTGTCGAAATGGCTAAGGAAGCCACTCGCGCACAGTTTGCCCAATACGGCATGATGAGCGTGCCCGAAGAGATTATAGAGAACTATTCCAAGGAGATGCTGAAGAAGAAAGAAAGTGTGGAAGGCTTGGTGAACCGTGTGGTCGAAGCCAAACTGGCCGCAGCATTGAAGACTCAGGTTAAATTGAACAATAAAGCCGTCTCTGCCGAAGAATTCAACAAGATGTTCGAATAATATTCGATAGCCTTACGGCTATATTTTATAAAGAAACACAGAGTTTGACAAACTATAACTCTGTGTTTTTTTGTGTCTCTGTGCTCTTTTTTGTTACTTTGCACTTTATATCAATAAAAAAACAGAAAGAAATGGATGATTTTAAGAAATATGCAACTAAACACTTAGGCATGAACAGCTTGGTGTTGGACGATGTGATAAAGTCGCAAGCCGGCTATCTGAATCCTTATATCCTTGAAGAACGTCAACTTAACGTTACCCAGTTGGATGTATTCTCCCGCCTGATGATGGACCGTATCATCTTTCTCGGTACTCAAATAGACGACTATACAGCCAATACGTTGCAGGCTCAGTTGCTTTACTTGGATTCCGTGGAGCCGGGTAAAGACATCTCTATTTATATCAACTCGCCGGGCGGTTCGGTATACGCCGGCTTGGGCATTTACGATACCATGCAGTTTATCAGCAGCGATGTGGCTACCATCTGCACGGGCATGGCGGCAAGCATGGCGGCCGTATTGCTGGTGGCAGGTGCAGAGAAGAAACGTTCGGCCCTGACACATTCGCGTGTGATGATACATCAGCCGATGGGCGGCGCACAAGGACAAGCTTCGGATATCGAAATCACGGCGCGTGAAATCCAGAAGCTGAAGAAAGAACTTTATACTATTATCGCCGACCATTCTCATACTCCTTTTGATAAAGTGTGGGCGGATTCTGACCGCGACTATTGGATGACCGCTCAGGAGGCCAAGGAATATGGTATGGTGGATGAGGTATTGATAAAAAAATAAATATGGCAGATTCAAAAAGGAATAAAAATAGATGTAGCTTCTGCGGGCGTTCGGAAGATGAAGTCGGCTTCCTCATTACGGGGTTGAACGGCTATATCTGTGACAGTTGTGCCACTCAAGCCTATGAAATCACTCAGGAGGCTTTGGGGGCAAACAAAAAAGGAGGCGCCACGAAGTTGAATCTGAAAGAACTCCCTAAACCCATAGAGATTAAGAATTTCCTCGATCAGTATGTGATAGGACAGGACGATGCCAAGCGTTTTTTGTCGGTATCAGTATACAATCATTATAAACGCTTGTTGCAGAAAGCCGGTGGGGATGATGTGGAGATTGAGAAATCCAACATTATCATGGTGGGTAGTACCGGTACCGGAAAAACGTTGTTGGCACGTACTATTGCCAAGCTGCTGCATGTGCCTTTCACCATTGTTGATGCAACGGTGTTGACCGAGGCAGGCTACGTGGGCGAGGACATCGAAAGCATACTGACGCGTTTGCTGCAAGTAGCCGACTACAATGTGCCCGAAGCCGAACAGGGAATTGTATTTATCGATGAGATAGACAAGATAGCCCGCAAAGGCGATAATCCTTCCATCACCCGTGACGTGAGCGGCGAAGGTGTGCAGCAAGGATTGTTGAAATTGCTGGAAGGCTCTGTTGTAAACGTTCCTCCTCAAGGCGGTCGTAAACATCCTGACCAGAAGATGATTCCGGTCAATACAAAGAACATCCTGTTTATTTGCGGCGGAGCTTTCGATGGTATCGAGAAGAAAATAGCCCAAAGACTGAACACCCATGTGGTGGGATATAATGCTGCGCGCAATACTGCCGTCATAGACAAAAGCAATATGATGCAGTACATTGCTCCGCAGGATTTGAAGTCGTTTGGCTTGATACCCGAAATCATCGGTCGTCTTCCGGTATTGACTTATCTTAATCCTTTGGACCGTTCTGCATTGCGTGCCATCCTTACGGAACCCAAGAACTCAATCGTCAAGCAGTATATAAAATTGTTCGAGATGGACAACGTGAAGCTCACTTTTGAAGATGCAGTCTTCGAATATGTTGTGGATAAGGCTGTAGAATACAAGTTGGGTGCCCGTGGTTTACGCTCTATTGTGGAGACTATCATGATGGATGCCATGTTCGAGATTCCGTCAGATCACAAAGAAAGCTTTGTTGTGACGTTGGATTATGCCAAGCATCAGTTGGAAAAGTCGAATATTGCGAAACTTCAAAGTGCTTAAAATCAGAAAGTAATGCGAGAAGCGACAAGCTTTTATCTTTTTATGGAAAAATATTCGGCGGATTATGCTTGAAATTTAAGAAGTTGTTTTTAACTTTGTTAGGATTCTTCGTGTAGAAGTACACGAAGTCTGCTTAGAAGTAACCCAATAACAACAACCTAATGAATCATGGCAGGGAAGAAGACTAATTTGACAGACCAGCTGAAGAAATACTTCGGATTCGACGCATTTAAAGGAAATCAGGAAGCAATAATGGAGAATCTGCTGGCAGGCAACGACACTTTTGTGCTGATGCCTACCGGTGGAGGAAAATCTTTGTGCTACCAGCTGCCTTCCTTATTAATGGAAGGCACGGCCATCGTGATTTCTCCTTTGATAGCTCTGATGAAAAATCAGGTCGATGCGATGCGTAATTTCAGTGAAGAAGACGGAGTGGCTCATTTTATCAACTCTTCCCTTAATAAAAGTGCGATAGATCAAGTCAAGGCAGACATTCTCGGCGGTAAGACAAAACTGTTGTATGTGGCTCCGGAGTCTCTGACGAAAGAAGAGAATGTGGAGTTCTTGAAGACGGTAAAGATATCGTTCTATGCCGTAGACGAAGCCCACTGTATTTCCGAGTGGGGACATGATTTCCGTCCTGAATATCGCCGTATCCGTCCTATCATCAATGAAATAGGAAAAGCTCCGCTGATTGCACTGACTGCGACGGCCACACCTAAAGTGCAGCACGATATTCAGAAGAACCTGGGTATGGTGGAAGCGCAAGTGTTCAAGTCGTCCTTCAATCGTCCGAACCTCTATTATGAGGTGCGTTCTAAGACGGCAAACGTAGATAAGGATATCATCAAGTTCATCAAGAACAATCCCGAAAAGTCCGGCATCATTTATTGTCTGAGCCGGAAGAAGGTGGAGGAACTTGCTGAAATTTTACAGGCGAACGGAATCAATGCCCGTGCCTATCATGCCGGAATGGACTCTGCCACGCGAACACAGAATCAAGATGACTTCTTGATGGAGAAGACCGATGTGATTGTGGCTACCATCGCCTTTGGCATGGGAATCGATAAGCCTGATGTGCGTTATGTCATCCATTACGATATCCCCAAGAGCCTGGAAGGATATTATCAGGAGACGGGACGTGCCGGAAGAGATGGAGGAGAAGGACAGTGTATTACTTTTTATACCAATAAGGATTTGCAGAAACTCGAAAAGTTTATGCAAGGGAAGCCTGTTGCAGAGCAGGAAATAGGCAGGCAGCTTCTGCTGGAAACGGCTGCGTATGCCGAATCTTCCGTATGTCGCCGGAAGGCATTGCTTCATTATTTCGGTGAAGAATATACGGAGGATAATTGTGGTAATTGTGACAACTGTTTAAACCCCAAAAAACAAGTGGAAGCCCAAGAATTATTATGTACCGTGATTGAAACGGTTCTCTCGGTAAAAGAAAATTTTAAAGCGGACTATATTATAGATGTTATACAAGGCAGGGAAACGTCGGAGGTGCAGGCTCATCTGCACGAGGAACTCGAAGTGTTCGGCTCCGGTATGGGCGAAGAGGATAAAACGTGGAATGCTGTAATTCGCCAAGCTCTCATTGCTGGTTATTTAAGTAAAGATGTTGAAAACTACGGCTTGCTGAAAGTGACGGAGGATGGTAGGAAATTCCTCAAACATCCCAAGTCGTTCAAGATTGTGGAAGACAATGATTTTGAAGAGGCTGAGGAAGAAGCACCTGCACGCGGAGGGGGCACGTGTGCCGTAGACCCTACATTGTATTCCATGCTGAAAGACCTGCGCAAGAAACTGTCCAAGAAGTTGGAAGTGCCGCCTTATGTCATCTTCCAAGACCCCTCTTTGGAGGCAATGGCTACGATCTACCCGGTGACATTGGATGAATTGCAAAACATTCCCGGTGTGGGAGCCGGCAAGGCCAAACGCTACGGCGAAGAGTTCTGCAAACTGATAAAACGTCATTGCGAAGAAAATGAGATAGAACGTCCGGAAGACTTGCGCGTGCGTACCGTAGCCAATAAGTCGAAAATGAAAGTGGCCATTATTCAGGCCATCGACCGCAAAGTAGCATTGGATGATATTGCCATGTCGAAGGGCATTGAATTTGAGGAACTGCTGGATGAAATAGAGGCGATTGTTTATTCGGGGACCAAACTGAACATCGACTACTTTTTGGAGGACATCATGGACGAAGATCACATGCTTGATATCTATGATTACTTCAAGGAGTCTACTACCGACAAGATTGATGACGCCTTGGATGAATTGGGCGATGACTTTACGGAAGAAGAAGTTCGTCTGGTGCGTATCAAGTTTATTTCAGAGATGGCGAACTGATTGTTTTTGTTGGTCGGAGAAAGAAAATTTATTGCGTGCAGATATACGGAATGGAATAAAAACCGTATATTTGCACGCAATAAATTTTAAACGCATAGCCCTATGTCATTTATTGCTGATAAGATTGTAATGGATGGGTTGACGTACGATGATGTATTGTTAATTCCCGCTTATTCTGAAGTCCTTCCCAAAACAGTCGAACTCTCGACTAAGTTTTCACGCAACATTGAGTTGAAAATTCCGTTTGTAACTGCTGCAATGGATACGGTTACCGAAGCGAAAATGGCCATCGCCATTGCCCGCGAAGGCGGTATCGGAGTTATCCATAAAAATATGTCCATTGAGGAACAAGCACGTCAGGTTGCTATCGTGAAGCGTGCGGAAAACGGCATGATTTACGATCCGGTAACTATCAAGAGGGGATCTACCGTTTCTGACGCTTTGGCTCTGATGAGTGAATACAAGATCGGTGGTATCCCGGTTGTGGATGATGAGGGGTATCTGGTGGGAATTGTTACCAACCGTGATCTTCGTTTTGAGAGGGAACTGAACAAGCGTATCGATGAAGTAATGACAAAGGAGAACATCGTTACCACCAATCAGACTACGGATTTGGAAGCTGCTGCGCAAATTTTGCAGGAACATAAAATAGAAAAGCTTCCGGTTGTTGATAAAGACAACAAATTAGTAGGGCTGATTACTTATAAAGACATTACCAAGGCCAAAGATAAGCCGATGGCTTGCAAGGATAGCAAAGGCCGTCTTCGGGTTGCTGCCGGAGTGGGGGTGACGAATGATACGTTGGGGCGTATGCAGGCTCTTGTGGATGCAGGGGCAGATGCTATTGTAATTGACACGGCTCACGGGCACTCCAAGTTTGTGATTGAAAAATTGAAAGAGGCCAAGAAACGTTTTCCGAATATTGATATCGTGGTAGGCAATATTGCTACCGGTGAAGCGGCAAGGGCATTGGTCGAGGCCGGTGCCGATGGGGTGAAAGTGGGCATTGGTCCGGGTTCTATTTGTACAACCCGTGTGGTTGCCGGTGTAGGCGTGCCGCAGTTGTCGGCCGTATATGATGTGGCAAAAGCCTTGAAGGGCACAGGCATTCCTTTGATAGCCGATGGCGGTTTGCGCTATTCCGGCGATGTGGTGAAAGCTCTGGCCGCCGGTGGTTATAGCGTGATGATTGGTTCGCTGGTTGCCGGAACGGAAGAATCGCCGGGCGAAACGATAATCTTTAATGGCCGTAAATTCAAATCCTATCGGGGCATGGGTTCTTTGGAAGCGATGGAGCATGGTTCTAAAGACCGTTATTTCCAAAGTGGTACAAATGATGTGAAGAAATTGGTTCCGGAAGGTATTGCTGCTCGTGTACCTTATAAAGGAACCTTGTACGAGGTAATCTATCAGTTGGTTGGAGGTCTGCGTGCCGGTATGGGTTATTGCGGTGCTGCCGATATCGAGCAGCTGCATGATGCTAAATTCACTCGCATTACCAACGCGGGTGTGTTGGAGAGCCATCCGCATGATGTTTCCATCACCAGCGAGGCGCCGAACTACAGTCGTCCTGAATAAGACGGGCTGAGATATATGAAGGTGTGTTTCTTAAGTTCTAAATATTAAGAGAGCATATCATAAAAAATCGAACAGATTTCCGAGAGGTCTGCTTAACCTTGGGAGTCTGTTCGATTTTTTATGATCCTAATGTGAAAACTCAAGGTTATCATATATCTTTGTTTGATAATATGCAAATGAAGGGTTTTATGAATGAGGTAGAAAAAATGCGTAGTTCCCGGTTGGCGGACATGTCTGCTCCGGAGATTCAGGTGAAGTTTGAGCATGCCAAGAGATTGTTGGCAAGGATGCGTATGATGAGTATTTATGATGATGCCTATCGAGATGTGTTAGAAGAACTGGTGCCGGGTATTCCTGCTACTTCTCTTATCTGTCCACCGTTTCATTGCGATCATGGAGACGGGATTCGCTTGGGGGAGCATGTCTTCATCAATGCCAATTGTACCTTTCTGGACGGAGGGTATATCACGATAGGAACTCATACGTTGGTAGGTCCTTGTGTGCAAATATACACTCCTCATCATCCAATGGATTACATGGAGCGTCGTATGGAAAAAGAGTATGCTTATCCGGTGACGATAGGCGAAGACTGCTGGATTGGTGGTGGTGCCATTTTGTGTCCGGGTGTGACGATTGGCGATCGTTGTATTATCGGTGCCGGTAGTGTGGTGGTGAAAGATATACCATCTGACAGTGTTGCTGTTGGTAATCCTGCCAAAGTTATTCGGACAAACCAAGCGTCAAAGAGAGTTCGCTAACTGCTTGAAAAACAGAATGAGTGAGAATATGTGAAAAAAAAGTTTCAAAATAGAGCGCAAAAGTTTTGGTAGTGTCAAAATAAGCTGTACCTTTGCAACGCTTTTGAAACGAAAGTGTACGGGCGTTTAGCTCAGCTGGTTCAGAGCATCTGCCTTACAAGCAGAGGGTCGGCGGTTCGAATCCGTCAACGCCCACAAAAATACAACACTTTCGTTTGCAGAAGGGCGTTTAGCTCAGCTGGTTCAGAGCATCTGCCTTACAAGCAGAGGGTCGGCGGTTCGAATCCGTCAACGCCCACAAAACATAATCGGTTGGAAATTATTTGTCGCGAGTTGATGCAATGTGCATTGGCTCGTTTTTTTGTTCATGAAGGGGGTGAGTTCTAAATTCTTCGCTCTTTATGGCTTTTTACTCAGAAAAAAACAGTAATTTTGCACCCTGATAATTATCATCATAAATACGACGTATGAAACTTGATTTACTTACCGCAATCTCTCCGATTGACGGTCGATATAGGGGTAAAACGGATGTTTTGGCCGCTTATTTTTCAGAATTTGCTTTGATAAAATACCGTGTACAAGTTGAAGTAGAATATTTCATTGCACTGTGCGAATTGCCTTTGCTGCAGTTGAAAGGTGTGGATAAGGGTATATTTGAGACTTTGAGAAATATTTATCGTAATTTTTCTGAAACGGATGCCGAACGTATCAAGTCCATCGAAGGAGTGACCAATCACGATGTGAAAGCTGTAGAATACTTCTTGAAAGAAGAATTTGACAAGTTGGGAGGAATGGATGACTACAAGGAGTTTATTCATTTTGGCCTTACTTCACAAGATATTAACAATACATCTATTCCTTTGTCGATAAAGGAGGCTTTGGAACAGGCTTATTATCCTTTGATTGAAGAGTTGATAGCGCAGCTTCGCACTTATGCAGAAGAGTGGGCGGCTATCCCAATGCTTGCCAAGACTCATGGACAACCGGCTTCTCCCACTCGCTTGGGAAAGGAAGTGATGGTTTTTGTCTATCGTCTGGAACGTCAGTTGGCTATGTTGAAGGCTTGTCCAATGACGGCAAAGTTTGGTGGAGCTACAGGCAATTACAATGCTCACCATGTGGCTTATCCCGAATATGATTGGAAGGCTTTTGGCAATAAGTTCGTCTCCGAGAATCTTGGCTTGGAACGTGAGGAATATACCACTCAGATATCCAATTATGATAACTTGTCTGCCATTTTTGATGCTATGAAACGCATCAATACGGTGATGATTGATATGAACCGCGACTTTTGGCAGTACATCTCTATGGAGTATTTTAAACAGAAGATCAAAGCGGGTGAAGTGGGTTCCAGTGCGATGCCACATAAGGTGAATCCCATTGATTTTGAAAATGCAGAGGGTAACCTTGGCATGGCCAATGCTATTTTCGAACATTTGGCGGTGAAGTTACCGGTGTCTCGTTTGCAGCGAGATTTGACGGACTCTACTGTGCTTCGCAACGTGGGTACGCCTTTCGGACATGTGCTCATTGCTATGCAGAGCTCGTTGAAAGGCCTGCGTAAGCTGTTGTTGAACGAACCGGCTATTCATCGTGATTTGGAAGGCTGCTGGAGTGTGGTGGCCGAGGCTATTCAGACAATCTTGCGCCGCGAAGCTTATCCGCATCCTTATGAAGCTTTGAAAGCTTTGACGCGTACTAATCAAGCTATCACTGAAGCTTCGATAAAGGAATTTATAGAAGGACTGAATGTTAGCGAAGAGGTAAAGAAAGAATTGCGTGCTATCACTCCCCATACTTATACGGGGATTTAGAATAAGTAATGGCAGGGAGCTGAAGAAAATCTTTTATTTCTGTTCCTATATATGTTGGTAGATACAATTATTTTTGATATATTATATAGAGACAATGAATGGCCGTGAGGCTAAGGTTTAATTTTATTCGAATAAAAACAATGAGTACAGAAAATGAAATCTGGCGTGATGCTTCTTCCTCAGAGGAGAACTCAGAGGCCGGCCGTGATGGTAACCAATTTAACAGAGAAGGGAATTATAGTCGTCCGTCTTATAACCGTGAAGGTGGTGAGCGTCCCTATCGTCCCAGATTTGCGAGTGAGAACAGTGATCGTCCGCAACGCCCTTACGGTGGCGAGCGTTCCTATCGTCCACGCTTTAACCCGAATGCTGAAGGCGGTGACCGTCCGCAGCGCTCTTATAACAGCGATCGCCCGTATCGTCCGCGCTATAATGCTGAAGGTGGAGAGCACATGCAACGTTCTTATGGAAACTCCACAGGCGACCGTCCATACCGCCCGCGTTATAACAACGAGAACGGCGACCGTCCTTATCGTCCGCGCTACAATGCCGAAGGTGGCGACCGCCCGCAGCGTCCTTATAACAACGATCGTCCTTATCGTCCGCGCTTTAACCCGAATGTTGAAGGCGATGACCGTCCGCAACGTCCTTATGGAAATCCTACGGGTGACCGTCCTTATCGTCCACGCTTTAATCCAGGTTCTGGCAGACCGGGTGGATATGGTAACAAGGATAGTTATAGCCGTCCTATTCGTCGCTCGGCCGACTACGATCCGAATGCTAAATATAGCAAGAAGAAGCAGATGGAGTATAAAGAGCAGTTTGTCGATCCTAACGAACCCATCCGTTTGAACAAGTTTTTGGCGAATGCCGGTGTTTGCTCACGTCGTGAGGCTGATGAGTTTATCACGGCCGGAGTGGTTTCGGTGAATGGAGAAGTAGTGACCGAATTGGGTACCAAGATTAAACGTGGCGATGAAGTGAAGTTCCATGATCAGCTCGTAAACATAGAGCGTAAGGTATATGTTCTGCTCAATAAACCGAAAGACACTGTGACTACTTCGGATGATCCGCAAGCGCGTCGCACGGTGATGGATTTGGTAAAAGGGGCCTGTGACGAGCGTATCTATCCGGTGGGGCGTCTCGACCGTAATACTACGGGGGTATTACTGCTGACGAATGATGGTGATTTGGCTTCCAAACTGACACATCCCAAGTATCTGAAGAAGAAGATATATCATGTGCATTTGGATAAGAACCTGACAAAAGCCGATATGGAACAGATTGCGTCCGGCATTCAATTGGACGATGGAGAAATCCACGCAGATGCCATCAGTTATACGGATGAGCAAAAGAAAAACGACATCGGTATTGAGATTCATTCGGGCAAGAACCGCATTGTGCGTCGTATCTTTGAATCGTTGGGCTACAAAGTGGTGAAGTTGGATCGTGTGTTCTTCGCAGGTCTGACCAAGAAAGGATTGCGTCGCGGCGAGTGGCGTTATCTCTCAGAGCCGGAAGTAAATTTCCTGCGCATGGGTTCTTTTGAGTAATATATATAATAAGGTATAAAAACTGTTTTATGGAAAAGATTAGTAGAACGAAAGTGGCTGACCTCCTGAAGCGCGAAGACTTTGGCGCTATGGTCAACGTGAAAGGCTGGGTTCGTACCCGCAGAGGTAGTAAGCAAGTAAACTTTATTGCGCTCAATGACGGTTCTACAATAAATAATGTGCAGATTGTGGTTGATTTGGCAAATTTCGATGAGGAGATGCTGAAGGAAATCACTACTGGTGCTTGTCTGAGTGTGAACGGTGTGCTGACCGAATCGGTCGGTTCCGGGCAAAAAGCCGAGCTGCAAGCCCGTGAAATCGAAGTGTTGGGAACTTGTGACAATACATATCCGTTGCAGAAGAAAGGTCACTCCATGGAGTTTCTCCGCGAGATAGCCCATTTGCGTCCTCGCACCAATACGTTTGGCGCAGTGTTCCGCATTCGTCATAATATGGCGATTGCCATTCATCGTTTCTTCCATGAAAGAGGCTTCTTCTATTTTCATACTCCGATTATCACGGCATCCGACTGTGAAGGAGCCGGACAGATGTTTCAAGTGACCACCAAGAATCTTTATGACTTGAAGAAAGATGAGAACGGTTCCATCATTTACGATGATGACTTTTTTGGAAAACAAGCCAGCCTGACGGTTTCTGGTCAATTGGAAGGCGAACTTGCCGCCACCTCATTAGGGGCAATCTATACATTTGGTCCTACGTTCCGTGCTGAGAACTCCAATACCCCCCGCCACTTGGCTGAGTTTTGGATGATTGAACCGGAGGTTGCGTTCAATGATATTGCCGATAATATGGATTTGGCCGAAGATTTCATTAAATATTGTGTGCAATGGGCTTTGGATAATTGTACTGATGATGTGAAATTCCTCAATGACATGTTTGATAAAGGCTTGATTGAACGTCTGCAAGGAGTGCTGAAAGAAAGCTTCGTGCGTTTGCCCTATACGGAAGGAGTCCGTATTCTGGAAGAAGCCGTAGCTAAGGGGCATAAGTTCGAATTTCCCATTTACTGGGGAGTTGACCTGGCTTCCGAACATGAACGCTATCTGGTGGAAGAGCTTTTTAAGCGTCCGGTCATCCTGACTGACTATCCAAAGGAGATCAAGGCTTTCTATATGAAGCAGAACGAAGACGGGAAAACTGTGCGTGCCATGGATGTGCTGTTTCCCAAGATTGGTGAGATTATCGGAGGCTCCGAACGTGAAGCAGATTATGACAAGTTGATGAATCGTATTAAAGAACTCAACATTCCGATGAAAGATATGTGGTGGTATCTCGATACCCGTAAATTCGGTACGTGTCCTCATTCCGGTTTCGGTTTAGGGTTTGAGCGGCTGCTGCTGTTCGTTACGGGTATGACGAATATTCGTGATGTGATACCTTTTCCCCGCACGCCTCGCAACGCTGAGTTTTAATCGGCGGATATAAATAAGCTCATGGCCTGTACAGACATTCGTTTGTGCAGGCCTTTTTTTGTGCGCAAAATGTTGGGAATTGGTTTGAAAATAACTCAGGGAGTACTCTTATATTCTCAAAATAAATCGTTATATTTGTATCAGACGGAAAAGGCATAACGTTAACCAATATATACGAATATGAAACGTAGCTATTTCTTTGCCATGCTGGCAGCGGCGTTGCTTGCGGCAGGAGTCAATGCACAGGAGAAAACCGAGTTTAAGCCTGCAAATTTAGCGGGAATTTGGCAGTTATGCCACTATGTATCCGAAATTCCGGATGTTCCCGGAGTATTGAAACCGAGTAATACCTTCAAGGTGCTGAGCGAGGATGGTCGTATTGTCAACTTTACGATTATTCCGGGTTCAGATGCCATCATTACGGGCTATGGAACGTATCAACAACTGACGGATAATTCTTATAGGGAAAGTATTGAGAGGAATATCCACCTGCCTATGCTGGATCATAAAGACAATATTTTGGAATTTGAAATGGGGGATGATGGAGTTATGTATTTGAAGTTCTTTATTGCTCAAGACCTGAATGGGAATGAACTGAATACGTGGTTTCATGAAACCTGGAAGCGGGTAAACATGCCTGCAAAGTTTCCCGAAGATATTGTGCGTTGACGGAGTACGCCTCCATGTTCTGGTATCTGCCAGGTGGCTATTGCGCAATAGCCAGCAAACGGAAGATGCGAACCGGAAGTTGCCCTGCAAGGGAGCAAACGCCCTTGTGGGGTACTTTGTCTATTGTATATCAGCCAAGTGGCTTCCTAAAAAAAAGAGGAAAAGGTTTGCCAATTCTAAGAAAATCCGTACCTTTGCAAGCCGATTATTATCTCAAAAGGATAAGCAATTAATTCATAGCAAGTTAATCACTCATTGTCCGGGGTGAATGGCTTGTGGTGAAGGAAATATTTTAGTAGTAACAATTTAAAAAAAAAACAATTAAGAGTGGATACTTTAAGTTACAAGACCATTTCTGCAAACAAGGCTACGGTGACTAAAGAATGGGTCATTGTGGATGCCACAGATCAAGTATTGGGTCGTCTGGGCGCAAAAGTTGCGAAACTGTTGAGAGGGAAGTATAAACCAAACTTTACTCCTCATGTAGATTGTGGCGATAATGTAATCATTATCAATGCCGACAAAGTAAAATTAACCGGTAACAAGTGGAATGACAAAGTATATCTGTCATACACAGGCTATCCCGGCGGTCAGAGAGAAATCACTCCTGCTCGTTTGCAGGCTAAACCGAACGGTGATGACAAGTTGCTGAGAAAAGTAGTAAAGGGTATGTTGCCTAAAAACAAATTGGGCGCAAAATTGCTGGGTAATATGTATGTGTATGCCGGCAGTGAGCACAAACACGATGCTCAGAACCCGAAAATGATTGATATTAACGTACTTAAATAAGAAATAATGGAAGTAGTAAATGCATTAGGCAGACGTAAAAGTGCAGTTGCACGTATTTTCGTAAGCGAAGGTACCGGAAAGATTACTATTAATAAGAGAGACCTCGCAGAGTACTTTCCATCAAGCATTCTTCAGTATGTTGTTAAACAGCCGTTGAACAAACTGGGTGTTGCTGAAAAGTATGACATCAAAGTGAATCTTTGCGGTGGTGGTTTCACTGGTCAGTCTCAGGCTTTGCGCTTGGCAATTGCCCGTGCATTGGTGAAGATCAATGCCGAGGATAAGCCTGCTCTCCGTGCTGAAGGCTTTATGACCCGCGACCCGCGCGCAGTTGAGCGTAAGAAACCGGGACGTCCGAAGGCTCGTCGCAGATTCCAGTTCAGTAAACGTTAAGAGTTGGAGAACGGTTGGGGCGGACAAGTTGTATAATTCTCAACTTTCATCTCTCAACTCTCAACTGATAGAGCGTTTAGTATCTAAACTACCGGGACTCTTCAGATTCAGACTACCCGGCGGTTGGTTTAGAAGAAACAAAAAAGAAAGTAAACGATTAATTTAAAAGAAAATGTCTAGAACAAATTTTGATACATTATTGGAAGCCGGTTGCCACTTCGGTCACTTGAAAAGAAAGTGGAACCCTTCAATGGCTCCTTACATCTTCATGGAGCGCAATGGCATTCATATCATTGACCTTAACAAAACCGTTGCTAAAATAGACGAAGCTGCCGAAGCTTTGAAGCAAATCGCTAAATCAGGAAAGAAAGTCCTGTTTGTTGCTACTAAAAAACAAGCAAAGCAGGTGGTTGCCGACAAGGCTGCATCTGTAAATATGCCTTATGTAATCGAGCGTTGGCCGGGTGGTATGTTGACTAACTTCCCGACTATCCGTAAGGCTGTTAAGAAGATGGCTACTATCGATAAGTTGACTAACGATGGTACTTATTCTAACCTCTCCAAGAGAGAAATTCTTCAGATTTCTCGCCAACGTGCTAAGCTGGACAAGACGTTGGGCTCTATAGCTGACCTGACTCGTCTGCCGTCTGCTTTGTTCGTTATTGACGTAATGAAGGAGAACATCGCTGTTCGCGAAGCCAATCGTTTGGGTATTCCCGTATTCGGAATCGTTGATACGAACTCCGATCCTACGAATGTTGATTTCGTGATTCCGGCAAATGATGATGCTACTAAATCAGTAGAAGTGATTCTCGATGCTTGCTGCGCTGCTATGCTGGAAGGATTGGAAGAACGTAAGGCTGAAAAGGTAGACATGGAAGCTGCCGGTGAAGCTCCTGCCAACAAGGGTAAGAAGAAAACTACAAAAGCAAGACTCGACAAGTCTGACGAGGAGGCAATCAATGCTGCTAAGGCTGCTGCTTTCATGAAGGAAGACGAAGAGGCTTAATCATATCGTTGAGAGTTGAGAATTGAAAGTTGAGAGTTACTTTACGGCAATTCTCAATTCTCTATTCTTGGCTCTCATTTCTTTATAAAATATATTACTAACAATTTAAAATACAAAGATATTATGGCTGTAACAATGGCTGATATAACCAAGCTCCGAAAAATGACCGGTGCTGGTATGATGGATTGTAAGAACGCATTAACTGAGGCTGAAAGCGATTTTGACAAGGCGATGGAAATTATCCGTAAGAAAGGACAAGCCGTTGCTGCTAAGCGTTCAGACCGCGAGGCTTCTGAAGGTTGTGTCTTGGCTAAGACAACCGGCGATTTTGCCGTTATTCTTGCCTTGAAGTGTGAGACTGACTTCGTGGCTCAGAATGCCGATTTCGTGAAGCTGACTCAGGATATTCTTGACTTGGCTGTGGCTAACAAGTGCAAGACGTTGGACGAAGTAAAAGCGTTGCCGATGGGTAATGGTACTGTACAGGATGCAGTGGTCGACCGTAGCGGTATTACAGGTGAGAAGATGGAACTTGATGGTTACATGGTGGTAGAGGGAGTAAACACTGTTGTTTACAATCACATGAATAGAAATGGCCTTTGTACCATTGCTGCTTTCAACAAGAATGTTGACGAACAGTTGGCCAAGCAGGTAGCTATGCAGATTGCTGCCATGAATCCGCTTGCAATTGACGAAGACGGTGTTTCAGAAGAGGTGAAGCAGAAAGAGATTGAAGTGGCTATCGAAAAGACTAAAGCAGAACAAGTGCAGAAAGCTGTAGAGGCTGCTTTGAAGAAAGCGGGCATCAACCCTGCTCACGTAGACAGCGAAGACCACATGGAAAGCAACATGGCCAAAGGCTGGATTACAGCAGAGGATGTGGCAAAAGCAAAGGAAATCATCGCTTCCGTTTCTACTGAGAAAGCAGCCAATCTGCCTGAGCAGATGATTCAGAATATTGCAAAAGGTCGCTTGGGCAAGTTCTTGAAAGAAGTATGCTTGCTGAATCAAGAAGACATCATGGATGCAAAGAAGACAGTAAGAGAAGTGTTGAAAGAAGCTGATCCGGAATTGAAGATCGTTGACTTCAAGCGCTTTACTTTGCGTGCCGAATAATTTAAACGTGATTTCATAGATACCATAGTGGCCGTTGGGGGATTCCTCAATGGTCACTTTTTTTATGTCTCCCGGTTGATGCTGTGGATAACCTGTCGATTAGGCTTTCCTAAAGTGCGGGCTAACCTTCCTTAATGCGTGGGCTTACCTCTCCTAAAGTGTGGGCTTAGCTTCCTTAAAGTGTGGGCTTAGCCCTCTTAAAGTGCGGGGGGAGGTTCGCTAAAGTGTGGGCTTATGCCCGCTGAAATTAGGCCTTACTTGTGTGCAGACATAAGATGCTGACCCTCTATGAATTACAAACAAGGGGAGGAGACGTTCGCAAGGCTATCGGATTGTTTCATTTTTAGCGCAAGTATAAGTGCGGATCGGGAGGGGACGTGTGAACAAACTGTATATCGTTCAGGCATCTGTTATCCTACCGGTTTGACTTGGGTATATCCTTCTTTCTTGAGAAGTTCTATTATTTTCAATTTGAAGTCTCCTTGCACTATAATCTCGCCGTCCTTGGCACTGCCGCCTACACCGCATTTGCTTTTCAATAATTTACCCAATTCCTTGAGGTCATTATCTGTACCCACAAAGCCGGTGACGAGGGTAACAACTTTACCACCGCGGTTCTTGCGATCCAGCTGTATGCGCAGGCGCTGTTGCGAGGGTGGGAGGGTGGTTTGCTCTTCGTCATCAGTCATTTCATAATTATAGTCGGGGTTGGTAGAATAAATAATATTCAGCCGTTCTTTCCAGTCGTTCTTTTTCATATCTTGTTTTTGTTTATAGCAATCAAAAGTAATTATTTTACATGGAATATTGCAGTTTTTTACCACTTTTGTCGTCTAATGGAAATAAAAACTGCATTTAATTCTGAAAACACGTATGAAAAGATTTATCGGATTGTTACTATTATGTCTCATGACAATCTTCTCTTCCGCACAAATATTCAAAGGTACAGTTGTTGATGATGCCGGTAATCCGGTGCCTCACGCAGCCTTCTATTTGCGAGAAACTAAATCAGGTTTCACCACCGATGAGCAAGGACGGTTTCGGACAAACTTGGCAGCCGGAGTTTATACTTGCGAGGTTTCATCTTTAGGCTTTGTGTCTCAAAGCTTTTCCTTCCGGATGTCCGGGCATGATTATGAAAAGAATGTGGTGCTTACCGAGCGTATCTATTCGTTGCCGGAAGTGAATGTTACAAAAAATGCGGAAGATCCTGCCTATGCTGTGATACGCAAGGCTATAGCCAGAGCCTCTTATTATCGCACCTTGGTAAAGGAGTTTACGGCGGGCACCTATCTGAAAGGGACAGGTAAAGGGACTTCTATTCCGGGAATATTGAAACTTTCTAAGGAGATAAGGAAAGAATCTAAAGAGTCGCTTGGGAAATTGTTTTTGATGGAAGAACAACAAGTGATAACTTTCAAAGCCCCCAACATTTGGAGCAAGCGGGTGGTGGCCCGTAAGAATTCCTTTCCGGAGAGTGTACAGATAGACTTGGGGTTGACAACAGTAAACTTCTACGCACCGGAAATATTCGGGAGGATATCCCCTTTGAATAAAAATGCTTTTTCGTACTATCGTTTTCGGCTTGACGGTTATTTTATGGAAAACGGCCGGATGATAAATAAAATTCGGGTTATACCCAAGAAACCCGATGTTCGTCTGCTGGAGGGGGATTGGTTTATTGTGGAAGATTTGTGGAGCGTGTCGGCAGCAAATGCCGAGATTCGTGGAAACGGCATGAAGGCTACCATTAAAGTAATCTGCCAAGAGGTACAGCCGAGTATATTTCTACCTGTTTCCACCACTTCGTTTACCTCCATTGATGTGATGGGATTCAAGGCAGAAGCATCCTATCTTGCGGCAGTGCATTACACGAGTGTGAAGACAGAACTAAATCAGGATGTAAGGTCGATGCCACATGTTGCGGTTGATAATACCACGGCTGTACAGGCAAAGAAAACGATGGAACGACGAAAACATAAATATGAGCGTCCTGCCGGTATGGTTCGTGCCAATACCGAAGTAGATTCATTGGCTGACAAAAAAGATTCCCTTTACTGGGCCACGGTGCGTAGTGTGCCATTAAAGCCGGACGAACAGCAAAGTTATCAATACAAGGAACAGAAGATGTTGCAAAAAGATTCTCTTGATAAAAAGAGCCCTCATAAACAAAATGTGTTGGGCGGTATTGTAAATACTTTTCTGTTCGGACGGACGTTTGCTACTTCCGATAAGAAAGCTTGGATCACGTTTCCGGGGCTACCTGCCTACGTTCCTGAATACAATCTCGTAGATGGATTCTGGCTGGGAGTCCGATTGAAGATGGGTATTGACTTATCTCCCTCTTCTTCTCTTCGTTTTACTCCTTTTGTTTACTATGCCACTGCGTGCAAAAACTGGATGGGGCAAGGCGAACTGGTATTGAACTATGCCCCTCGTAACCGTGGTAGGCTGACGCTTGCCGGTGGATTCACCTCTGCCGACTATAATGGTGAGAGTGGAGAGTCCCGTTTGATTAATGCACTGTCCAGCTCACTGTTCGGTCATAATCATGTGAAACTTTACGAGAAAACCTTCTTCACTGTCAGTCACGAGATAGAACCTCTCAATGGATTACTTTTTTCATCTTCGCTCTCTTGGCAGCGCAGGCAGATGGTGGAAAACCGAATTCATCATAACTGGTTCAAAAAGGCGGTTGAAGAAAATCTGCCGGCAAATGATGATTTTCGACCGATGCCTGAAAATGATGTGCTGAAAACCGTTCTCGGAATGGTATATACCCCGGCGTATTATTACCATATGTCTAAAGGCAGAAAAGTGTATGAAGATTCTCGTTATCCTACCTTTGCCTTGAAATACGAACGTGCTTTCCCGTTGAAGGGAGGCCGTTATCTGACGTCTTATCACTTGATACAATTTTCGGCAAAGCAAGAAGTGAACTTCGGTATGTTCAATCGTTTATTCTGGATGGCCGAAGCCGGTATGCTTTTTGATAAAAAGAATGTGCAGTTTCCTGATTTCAAACATTTTGCATCTACGGATATTCCGGTCACGGAGCGCTCGTTCGATGCAGGGTTCAACTTGATGGGCAATTATGCATTGTCTACAAACACCCGTTGGACACAAGTTAATATGTCATGGTATACACCTTATTTGATATTGAAACGACTGCCTTTCCTGTCGGACAAGTTCTTTGACGAGGCTTTGCATCTTCGTACCATAGCGATATTCAAGCGGAAGCCTTATTCTGAATTAGGCTATTCGATTGGCCTTTCCACGGTAGGCCGTGTGGGAGTGTTTGTTGGAGTAGATTGCCTGAAGTTTCGTGCAGTAGGTATTTCCTTCAGCCTTCCTCTGTTGCGTTCTGCTTTAAAATAACCCTTTTGTGGAAATTATGTTAAGCTTTTGAGGCTTGCTTATGACTGATTAGAAAAAAAACTGTATTTTTGTCAACACCAATAATAATGAGAATTTAGATAAGAGACTATGGGCAATTCATTACAGCAAAAAGAGACCATAAAGGTGCCGGAACCTACCTTGCGCCGGCTTCCATGGTATCTTTCCAATGTAAAGTTGCTGAAACAAAAAGGAGAGCGTTTCGTCTCGTCTACCCAGATTTCCAAAGAAATCAATATAGATGCTTCGCAAATAGCCAAAGATTTGTCCTATGTAAATATATCGGGACGTACGCGTGTGGGATATGAAGTGGATACGCTGATAGCCGTATTGGAAGACTTTCTTGGATTTACCCATATCCATAAAGCGTTTCTTTTCGGTGTGGGAAGCCTGGGAGCAGCTCTGTTGCGCGACTCGGGCTTGAACCACTTCGGACTGGAGATAGTTGCTGCATTCGATGTGAACCCTGAATTGGTAGGTACTACCCTGAGTGGTATTCCCATCTTCCATTCGGATGAATTCAAACAGAAGATGCTTGAATATGACGTCAATATCGGTGTGCTGACGGTTCCTATTGAGATTGCTCAAAAAATAACGGATTATATGGTGGCTGGCGGCATCAGGGCTGTCTGGAATTTTACCCCTTTCCGCATCCGCGTTCCGGAAGATATCGTTGTTCAAAATACTTCCCTTTATGCCCATCTGGCACTGATGTTTAACAGACTGAACTTTAACGAAATCAAGTAATGAAAATTATTGCTGTAGGAATGAACTATGCCCTGCATAACAAAGAGTTGGGACATACGTTGGTGAATAAAGAGCCGGTGATTTTCATGAAACCGGATTCGGCTATCTTGAAAGACGGCAAGCCTTTCTTTATTCCCGACTTTTCCAATGAAGTGCATTATGAGACGGAAGTTGTGGTGCGTATCTGCCGATTGGGAAAAAATATCGCTCCCCGTTTTGCAAACCGGTATTATGATGCGGTGACGGTGGGCATTGATTTTACGGCCCGCGATTTGCAGCGCCGGTTTCGTGAAGTAGGCAATCCCTGGGAACTCTGCAAGGGTTTTGACAACTCCGCCGCTATCGGTACATTTATTCCTTTGGAACAAGCGGGTGGTGACGTGCAGCGTTTGGATTTCCGTTTGATGATTGACGGGCGGGAAGTGCAACATGGGAATACATCAAACATGCTGTTCCGGGTAGACGAGATCATTGCTTACGTCAGTCGTTTCATGACGTTGAAAATCGGTGATTTGTTGTTTACGGGAACACCTGCAGGAGTAGGCCCCGTCAGTATAGGCCAGCATTTGCAAGGTTACCTTGGAGAAGAAAAAGTTCTTGACTTCCATATCCGATAAGAGCCTTCCTGGCTTTTATCTTGTATTTTCGTTTATTTTCCGTACTTTCGTGTGATATTTAAAGAAGAAACAATATGAAAATGCGTGTAGGCTTCGGCTTTGATGTTCACCAATTGGTGGCAGGACGTGAATTGTGGCTGGGTGGCATTCGCTTGGAACACGAAAAAGGTTTGTTGGGGCATTCGGATGCCGATGTGCTTGTCCATGCCATTTGTGACGCACTGCTGGGGGCGGCGAACATGCGCGATATCGGTTATCACTTCCCCGATACGGCTGGTGAATTCAAAGATATAGATAGTAAGATTTTACTGAAGAAGACGGTGGAACTATTAGCAGATAAGGGCTATTCTATCAGCAATATTGACGCTACGATTTGTGCTGAACGTCCTAAATTGAAAGTTCATATTCCCGAGATGCAACGAACACTTGCTGCCGTGATGAGGATAAGTGAAGATGATATATCCATCAAAGCCACCACTACCGAAAAACTCGGCTTCACGGGTAGGGAAGAAGGTATTTCGGCTTATGTCGCCGTGCTGATAGAAAAAGTGTAAGGTAGCCTGTATGTTGATTCGTTTCATAAGAAACTGGACGTTACCGCTGGCAATGCTTGCAGGGACTCTGGGATATCTTTTCTTGGCGAGGATACCGCTCGTCGAGCCGGTCAGACCCTATGTCAACAGTCTGGTAACTATACTTACTCCGATTCTGATTTTCGCCCAATTGCTTCTTACTTTCTGCAAGATAGAAATTCATGAGTTGAGGCCTAAAGCATGGCATGGATGGCTGTTGTTGTTTCAGATGTTCTCTTGCCTGCTGCTTGTAGCACTGTTGTTGTGTTTGTCGATGGGAGAAACTTATCGGGTTGTGTTTGAAGGGACGATGGTTTGCCTGATTTGCCCTACGGCAACAGCTGCCGCCGTCATCACGCATAAATTGGGCGGCAGTGCGGCAAGTCTCACTACCTATACTTTGTTATCCAATCTGTTGGCTGCTATCATTGTCCCTTTGGTGTTTCCAATGGTAGAGCCTCATGTGGATGTTGGTTTTTTTGCCGCCTTTCAGAAAATTCTCAGCAGAGTATTTCCCTTGTTATTGCTCCCTTTCTTTTTAGCTTGCGCTTTGCGTATATATGCGCCGAAGATACATCGTTTGCTGTCTGGTTCTCGGGATGTGGCTTTTTATTTATGGGCAGTGGCGCTGGCTATTGTTTCAGGCCAGACAGTACGTTCTTTAGTGAACAGTGAGGCGTCCGTTTGGGTAGAGATATTGATTGCTTTTGCCGGATTGTTGGCATGTTGTGTGCAGTTTTATTTAGGGAAAAGCATTGGAGGGCATTATAGAGAACGCATCAGCGGAGGACAAGCGTTGGGACAGAAAAATACGGTATTAGCCATTTGGATGGCATATACCTATCTTAATCCGCTGTCGTCTGTAGGCCCCGGCTCTTATGTCTTATGGCAAAATATAATCAACAGCTATCAATTGTGGAAGAAGAGAAAAGATAAGATAAAATATTAAATATAAGATGTTGATATTTAATGATTTGTGCTTGTTTTGCGATATTCCCTTTATTTTCCTTGTTTTCTTGTTTAGTCTAATAAATACATTTATTTTGTTACTATTTTGTTACTCGTATTCGTTGGAGTAACAAAACAAATAGTTATATTTGCATCGGTAACAAAATAGGAACGTAATTATGGCGAAGAAAAAACAAGAAGTTAAATTGAAAGAACCTGTAAGGATTAGATTCAAGCAGCTTGCTAATGGTAACCAGTCTATTTATTTGGACTACTATACAAGTGATGTTATTAGAAAAGAGAATTATGTTGGTTCGTCTTTTATAGAATTTTACTTATATCATTGAGTGTCTTAAAATAATAGTCTGCACGTATAGGATTAGATACATTATTGCTCCATAAAACCAATCCGGAATCAACACCGGCATTGTTAGCACATTGAATATCATAAATACTATCACCAATGTAGAGAGCGTTTTCGGGGCTTACATGGGCTTTAGCCAAATATGCAACTAAGGGTGCTGCTTGGGGCTTATGTTCATCAGTATCATCGGCACATACAATTGTGGAAAAATAGTCCGCTAACCCTAATGGCTCAAAATCAGAATAATATTCTTGATATGTTTTGGAGGTTACAATGCCTAAAATATAGCCTCTTGATAAAAGGGATTGCAAGCATTCTTTGATACCTTGAAAAGGTTGAATAGTGTGCTGGAGCAATTTCATATTCCTATCCCATCGTTTCAATGCATCTTCTATGTCGGGTATTTTGAGTAATTCCAACGCATTTCTTCCGGTAATGCCTAAAGCAAATTTCAGACTTTCATATTGAGGTGCGCTTCCTGTTATTTCTGTAATTGTTTTTATTAAAGAGTTGATGACTGCATATTCCGTATCTATCAATGTACCGTCTATGTCGAATACGATATGTTTATATTTCATGTGTTGATTTATTAGTC
This sequence comes from Prevotella heparinolytica, assembly GCF_002998535.1. Classification (NCBI taxonomy): domain Bacteria; kingdom Pseudomonadati; phylum Bacteroidota; class Bacteroidia; order Bacteroidales; family Prevotellaceae; genus Prevotella; species Prevotella heparinolytica. Next base: position 3,527,756 of record NZ_CP027234.1, read on the forward strand.
AAATAATACTTGCCAGTTTCTATCGTAGTAAGCTGAAAAGCACATTTTAATTTGTTCTTCGTTATTTTTCTCTTTTGCAAGAATAGGTAATTCTTCCAATCCGAAATAGGCACTCTCATCCGTTTCAATATTGGGTCGGAAATATCCGCTTTCAATCTCACAAAGAACAAAAACTTTACAAACATTGTAGGCATAGGGGGGAATATTATGCAAATTTCTATCTTGCATAGCTATTATCCGGATAGCTTTTACATTTAATCCTGTTTCTTCTTTTACTTCTTTTTCCGTATTAGTCTTGATACTCTGATTTATATCGACCCAACCACCGGGCAAAGACCAAGTTCCATTTTTCTCTTTCACAAGCAGTATTTTATCATCTTTGAATATAGCAGCTCGTGTATCTAATTTAGGAGTTTGAAATCCTGTTTCATTGCAAAACAGATTCTTTACTTTTTCTATGGGTATTTCACTTTGCAGACTAAGCATTTCTGCTGCAATTTCTCTAATGCGTTCAAAGCGTTCTATATCAAATACATCTTTGGAGTATGTCAATCCCCCTTGGGCAATGAATTGCAGTTCTTTTGCCCATTCAAGCCATTGTGGTTGTACTGTTTTATCCATATGGTAAAATATTAGTAGATTAAAGTTTTAATCTCATTCTATTTATTATCAATGTGTTTAATCACTCTACATGGATTTCCAACAGCTACGCAATTATCTGGTATGCAATGGGTGACAACGCTGCCTGCTCCGATAACGCTATTTTTTCCAATGGTTACCCCCGGAAGTATGATTGCTCCCCCACCAATCCACGCACCGTTACCAATTTTTATAGGGAGTGCATAAGTTTTGCAAATACCTATTCCTTTGCCCCAATCTTCTACGATTCTTTCATATACCTTAGTAGAATGGGTAGCTGTATATAACTGAACATTGGAAGCGATTAAAACATTATCGCCTATTTCAATAATATTGTTATCCACAAAGGTGCAGTTCATGTTGATTATGACTTGATTTCCCACAAAGATATGTTTCCCGTATTCACAATGGAAATCTATATCCAAATGGATGTTTTTACCTACTCTTCCAAACAGTTGTTGCAGGATATTTTTCTTTGATTCCATATCCGCATAATCCGTGTTATTCAATTCTTTCAGTAGCCTTTTGGCATTTAAGGTCATTGCTGCTAAAGTTTTATCATCACCATTAAAAACTTCTCCTGCTAAACATTTTTCCAATTCTGTTTTCATATCGCATATTTGAATAAAGAATACTTCTGCTAACCCAACTGTAATAACAGCGGAAGTATTCAGAATTATAAAAAAAATATTTCTTAACTACTTCATTCTTATGATTTTATTAGGGTATTTATTGCAAAGATACGTGGTTGTGGCTGCTTAAATTTTACCCTATGTGAAAAAATAAATCTAATATGAAGCCCTAATTCTACTAAGGGACTGCTGTGTTATACCCAAAAAGGTCGAAATGTGCCCTAAATTGACTCGTGAGAAAATATCTGGATATTCTTGTGCTAATTTTTCGTAACGTTCTTGGGCTGATAAAATCAGACGAGAAATATGTGTATCCTGTAATTTGAGAAAGTTCTCTTGTTGCAGTACTCTCATCCAGTTGGCAATGTCAATGTACGACTTATACAGACTATTTAATACTTCTATGGCAATGGAATAGACTAATGTTTCTTCCAAAGTCTCGACATACTCAAATCCAGCCTTGTTATGATATAAATCCCATGAACCACAAGTGACATCACCTTCCATAGAAAACCATGTTGTTATTTCTTTCCCATTGTGCAGGATATATGAACGTGTTATGCCCTTTTCAATGAAATAAATCTGTTTATCTAAATGATTGGCTTGTATAATAATAGTTTTGGCTGGAAAAGAATGTTGTTTGAAGTGGTATTTTAGTACGTCCAATGAACCTGCTGAAATTGGATAGTATGATTTTATTTTTCTTATTATATTGTCCATTATCAATATTTTACATTTTCATGCAAAAATATAAAGAACAGCGCAAATCACATATTATAACTCTGCATTTTTAGAATATATGACTACTTTTGAATTATTAGGGCAATTAAAATGCAAGGTAGAATCCTACTCTTTGCAAAAAGTTTAGTTTGTACCTTTGTCTATATATCCAAAACGAACTAAACTTATTTCTATTGCCAGCAAAATATATATGCTGGCGAAAAGAAGAATACTATATTTTCTTTTCGCCAGTTTTATTTTTATGGTTAGAGGGCTTTTGTTACCTTTGCACATGAAGCCCACCGCAAAGCGATTTCTTCGTTTTTTTTGTTACTATTTTGTTACCCGCTATTAGTAATTGGTGGGCTTTTCTTTTGATAATAAGGGATGTATGATGTTATGTGTATAATATATGGCAAAATATGATTAATAGCTGGCAATTGTGGAAGAAGAGGAAGAAAGAGATAGAAGCCGAAAGATGAGAACCGACATGTCGCAAACTAATGCATTCCTACCGTCATAGCTATACCCAGGCCGTATCAAGGTCGTATCAACACCGTGTTTCCTTCGCATCTATGGGAGCGGAGTTGATGCGGAGTTGATACGGAGTTGGTACGGAGGATATACGGAGTTGATGCGGAGGGTATGCGGAACAGACGGCTTTTTGTAAACGCTTAATAAATATCTCGGATGAATTTTAGACTGTCCCAGAGTGTTTTGTGGGGATTTTTCGTACTTTTGTCTTTGAATCGGAATAAATAAACAAAAAACATCAAAAATGAAGTCATTTTCATTGCGTAATGTAGCGTTAGGGCTCTTGTTAATCAGTATTGTAACCATCATCCCGTTTTTAGGACTGTCAGAGTACCACACGAAGGGTGAACCTCGCGAGGCGATTGTTTCTCTTTCCATGCTGGAAAGCGGAAATTGGATATCACCCCGAAACAATGGTGGTGAACTGGCTTATAAACCTCCTTTCTTTCATTGGTCGGTGGCCGCCCTCTCTCTACTGAATGGGGGCGAAGTTACCGAAATGACCTCTCGTATGCCCTCTGCCATTGCACTGATAGCCATGGCCTTCTTCGGCTTTTTGTTTTTTGCCAAAAGAACAGGCATGGGAGTAGCGTTATTGGCTGCTTTTATTTCTTTGACAAACTTCGAACTTCATAGGGCGGGGATGAACTGTCGGGTGGATATGGTTCTTACAGCATTGACTGTTGGGGCCTTATATGCGTTCTACCGATGGTATGAGAAAGGAATGCATGGAATTCCTTGGCTGGCTGTCTTGTTGATGAGCTTGGGCACGCTGACCAAGGGACCGGTAGGCAGCTTGATTCCCTGTTTGGTCATGGGTGTGTTCTTGTTGCTTCGTAATGTTTCTTTTTTACGTGCTTTCTTATGGATGTTGGCTTGTGGAACCTGCTCTCTCTTATTGCCTTTAGGCTGGTATGTAGCCGCTTACCAACAAGGTGGAGAAGAGTTTCTGGCATTGGTGATGGAAGAAAACTTCGGGCGCATGACTAATACGATGAGTTATGAATCGTGTGTTAATCCTTGGTACTATAATTTTATCACCCTTGTGGCGGGTTATGTGCCCTGGACACTGTTGCTCTTATTTTCACTTTTCACGTTGTCGTGGCGTAAATGCCGTGTGCCGCTGAAACCTCTTCGGTGGTGGAAGTGGACGGTGGAGAAAATACGACAGATGGAACCGGTAGATTTGTTTGCCGCCACTTCTATTATCATCATATTCCTGTTCTATTGCTTCCCTCAGAGTAAGCGCAGTGTATATCTGATGCCTATCTATCCGTTCATCGCTTATTTTATTGCCCGTTATATATTCTTGTTGGCAGAGAAGAAAAAGTGGGTGATCAAGGCTTACGGGGGAACATTGGCTGTAGTCGCCCTTTTGTTGTTCGTTTGTTTCTTGGTCATTAAGCTGGGACTGATTCCCGATACCATATTTCATGGCAGGCATGCGGACAAGAACATTCAGATGCTTCATGCTTTGCAAGCCGTTGGCGGATTGTCCTGGCTGTTGATTGCCATTCCTGCATTGTTGGCTGTTGCTTGGTGGATATATTGCAGACACTCTGTAGAAAATAAAACGTTGGTTCTCTTGGTGGCATTACTTATGAGTATTTATCTTTCTTTGGATGGAGCTTATCAGCCTGCTGTGCTTAATGTGAAATCTGTCAAGGGTATTGCGGCGGAAATAAACCAAGTAGCACCCGAAGAAGAGGGGACTTTGTATGAGTTTATTTCTGAAGGAGTTTTTGCGGCAGGTGACCCTTTGCATTTCTTTGAAGTGAACTTCTATCTTCGTAACCGCATCGGTAACTTTTATAAGGAGCGTCCCACAGATGGTTTTCTGTTGATAAGGGTGGACGATGTGGAAAAATTCTTCCCGCAATTTGAAGAAGAAGGATATCGTTTTGAAAAACGATATCGGTCTTCCAAAAAAGTAGTCGGCCAGATTGCCGAAGTCTATCGGTTTACGAAGGAATCTGCTTCTTCCCCTTCTTCCGATAGGTATATACAAAATGGAGAATCAGGAAATTGATAGGTACTACGATTATCATAACCAATATGGGGGCGAGCAGTTTTCCTGCCCCCATCCACAGAAAGAGATTCAATAATCCGATTTCCAATAAATAGTTTACGATGTGGCTGAAACTGAAACCGGCGGCATTGGCCGATGAAGGATGAGAACGGAATGTAAAGAACGTGGTGAGGAAATAGTTGCATATAAAGCCTACGATATATCCTCCGGTAAAGGCAAAGTTGGGATTGACAAATTCCAAAAGCAGACAGTACACCCCGTAATGGATGGCCGATGAGATTGTACCTACAATGCCAAACCGAACAACTTGCCAGAACTTCTCTTGCCATTCGGGGTGACTGTTCCAGAATGCCTTGATCTTATTCATCCTTTTTATTCTCATGCAGCACTTCTTCAATGTTGTAGAGCGGGCGGTGTTTAACTTCTTTATAAATCTTTCCGATATATATGCCTATGCTGCCGATGGAGATTAGTACAGCGCCTCCCACGAACCAGATGGATAGTATGAGCGAAGCCCATCCGTGTTCGGCGGTTCCGGACATCAAGGAGTAGAGTACATAGATACCTATAAGAATACTGATAAAGATGAAGATTCCTCCTGAGTATACAATGCAATAAATGGGTTTCACGGAGAACGATGTAATGCCGTCCAGCGCCAGACTCAACATCTTTCTTAAGGTATATTTGGAGACGCCGGCAGTGCGTTCCTTGATTACGTCATCTACGGTAGTCGATGGAAGTCCCAACAAAGGAATTATTCCCCGCAAATATAAGTTCCTTTCCTGATAGCCGGCCAGCAGATCGAGGGCGCGTTTGCTTAATAAACGGAAGTCGGCATGGTTATAATAACTTTCCACACCCATTTTTCTCTGGAGTTTATAGAAAGTCATAGCCGAAACCCGTTTCAGCATAGGGTCGGCGCTCCGCTGTACTTTTATGCCATATACAATGTCAAAACCTTTGGCGTGTAAATCTATCATGCGTTCTACTGCATTAAGGTCGTCTTGCAAATCGACGTCCATTGTGATCACCGCATCGCTCCATGCTTTGGCAGACATCATTCCGGCCATGATGGCATTTTGATGCCCTACGTTGCGTGCGAGATTTACTCCTTTCATATAAGGGTTTGTTCTGTACAGCTCACGGATAATTTGCCAAGTGCGGTCTTGGCTACCGTCATTTACCAAAAGCACAAAACTGTCTGGAGTGATTTTCTGTTTTGAAATCAAGTCATTCAATAAAGCAGTCAGCAATTTTGCTGACTGGTGAAGTACTGCCTCTTCATTGTAGCAAGGGCAGACAATGGCCAGTCTAATCATTTTTGTTTGTTTTTAAGTTCTGCTATTTTGATGGCGGCAAACTCGTTATAAGTCATGAACGGATAACCTTTGCTCTTTAAATTGCGGATGAGGGTGTCGAGTCGTTTTTCCATTCCTTCGCCCGAACGGTTCTTTATGATAAAGGGCATTTTAAGCTCAGGATGTTTACCTAACGGGAAGAACTCCCAAGGATGGAAATAGGTGACGAAATAACCATCATGCCGAAGTACCCTATGGGTCATCCATAAATAAAGATTCATTGGCAGATTATGGCACGAAAGCCAGAATAGGGGGAAGCGCAACAGAGGCGTCACCGAAGCAGGGATTTGCAATACATTGTTTTTCATGAAGTAGGTACGCGGTTCGGTCAGGTGCATGTAGCGTCCGGGAATGAAGGCTGGGTTTAAGGATGAATTATAGGTGTAGCCATTCTTCTCGATTTCTTCATCGGATACGGGAAACATACGTGGCTGCCGGTATCCGCTGACGGTGATCGGGAGGAGTTTTTCAAGGGTTGCTTTGGAAAGATGTACATCAGATTCTTGTGGACGCCAATGATCACACCCATGTGCTGCAACTTCATGCCCTTCATTGATGATGCGTTGCATCACTTGCGGGGCATTTTCTGCGAAGTTCGTGGTGCAGAAAAATGTTGCCTTTACGCTGTTGCTCTGCAATATATCAAGAATTTTGCATGTTCCGGTCACTGAAATTTTCATGGCCTCGTCCAAGGAGATCTCTACTCCATGTTCGCGGGGGACGTCAAATTCTTCTGTGTCAAAACTTAATAGAATCATACTTTTGTGGTGTTATATGTGGCAAAGTTAGCCATTGTTGCAGAATAATTCGTATTTTTGACGGCAAAAATAGCATGAATAAAGAACTATTTATGCAAACAATAAACGCAAAAGCATTATGTCTCCTGAGTCGCTGATTGACAAATATTATCCCGAAGAGAGTCCTTTGAAGCATATATTGCTGATTCATAGCCATGCCGTTGCCCATAAAGCATTGCAGATTGCTGAATGCCATCCGGAGCTTTCTTTGGACAAAGAATTTATATACGAGGCAGCTATGTTGCATGATATCGGTATTTTCCTTACCGATGCTCCCGGCATTCATTGCTTTGGCGATAGACCGTATATCTGCCATGGTTATTTGGGTGCTGATTTACTACGTGGTGAAGGCTATCCCCGACATGCGTTGGTATGCGAAAGGCATACCGGAGCCGGACTTTCATTGGCAGAGATCGTAACACAAAGCCTGCCGATTCCGCATCGCGAAATGCTTCCTGTCAGTCTGGAAGAACAAGTCATCTGTTTTGCCGATAAGTTCTATTCAAAAACTCATTTGGAGAAAGAAAAGAGCATAGATAAAGCCCGGAAAAGTTTGGAACGTTACGGCGAAGAGGGCTTAAGGCGCTTTGAACATTGGTGCGAACAGTTCTTGTAGCAATCTAAATTTCTTTAAAAAGGGAGATTATACGCATAAAATACGTACTTTTGCCATCCTAAGCGTAAAACTATTAGTTAATGACGCCATTGAAAGCAAATTCATTCATAGCATTTATATTATTATTCGTTTTGCTTCTTCTTTCCGACGGGGCTCTTTCTCAACGTCGCAGAGAGAGAGTGGCGTCTTCGGGCAAACAGCGGATAGACTCTTTACATATTGGTGATTCTTTGCAGAGAGATACTGTGCCAGTTCCTCCTCCCAAGAAGACAGAACTGGATGCTCCGGTGACTTATGAAGCCAACGATTCCATTGTTTTTACTCAAAGTGGTTTTGCTCATCTTTACGGGCAAGGCAAGGTGACCTATCCGGGGGCTGATCTGGCCGCCGATGTTATTTCTATGGACATGGATAATAGCACGGTTTTTGCCCGTGGTGTGATCGATTCGTTAGGTACGGCGAAAGGACGGCCCGTTTTTAAGGATGGAGACACTTCTTACGAAACAGATACTATTCGCTATAATTTTAAGAGCAAGAGAGGAATTATCAGTAATGTGGTCAGCCAGCAAGGCGAAGGATACGTGACCGGTAATAATGCGAAGAAGGGTCATAACGACGAGCTCTATATGAAAAACGGACGCTATACCACTTGCGACCATCATGATCACCCTCACTTTTACATGCAGATGACTTATGCTAAAGTACGGCCTAAGAAAAACGTAGTGACAGGACCGGCTTATTTGGTCGTGGAAGATGTTCCACTTCCTATTGCTGTGCCATTCTTCTTCTTCCCGTTCTCCAGCAGTTATCAGTCTGGCTTTCTGATGCCTACTTATATGGATGACTCCAACCGTGGTTTCGGCTTGACGGATGGAGGGTATTATTTTGCCATCAATGAACAGATGGATCTGAAATTGAAGGCGGATATCTTTACAAAAGGCTCGTGGGCATTGAATGCGGAATCAAATTACGTGAAGCGTTATAAATATTCCGGATTGTTTCAGGCAAGTTATCAGGTAACCAAGACCGGTGATAAAGGATTGCCCGACTATTCGGTTGCCAAAGACTTTAAAGTGGTGTGGTCTCATCGTCAAGACCCCAAAGCCAGTCCCAACTCAAACTTTTCGGCCAGTGTGAATTTTGCTACGAGCAGTTACGAGAAGACTAATATTGGTAATCTGTATAATGTGCAGGCAATGTCGCAGAACACGAAGACTTCAAGCGTCAGCTACTCACGAAACTTTCCGGATCAGAAACTGAATATTTCTGCTTCGGGAAATATTGCCCAGAACATGAGAGACTCTTCGATTGCTGTAACTTTGCCCGATCTCAATATTTCACTCAGTACCATTTTCCCTTTCAAACGGAAGCGTGCTGTGGGAGATGAAAAGTGGTATGAGAAGATTTCAATTCGCTATACCGGTAGAATGAAGAACAGCATTAGGACAAAGGATGACCGGTTGTTCAAATCCAATTTGGTAAGGGATTGGGAAAACGGTATGCAACACGATATTCCCATCAGTGCAACGTTTACTTTATTCAAATACTTCAATTTGACTCCTACGTTTAATTATACGGAACGTTGGTACACGAGAAAAATAAAGCAAGATTGGGATATCCCGAGCCAAAAAGTGGTGAACGATACAATATATGGTTTCCACCGTGTGTATAATTATAGTACCAGTCTGGGCATTAATACCAAGATTTATGGCATGTACAAACCGTTGTTTCTGCCCAAGAAAGAAATACAAATCCGTCATGTCATCACACCTTCGGTGAGCATCAGTGCGGCGCCGGACTTCACTACGTCTCACTATGGCTATTATGACTCCTATATTGAAGAAGGAAAGAATGGAGAACGTAGAGAGGTTCGCTACTCTTATTATTCCGGGCAACCTTTCGGCGTGCCGAGCGGTGGAAAGCAAGGAAGTGTCAATTTCAGTATTTCCAACAATCTGGAGATGAAGTTCAAAGACAAAAACGATTCTATTCGTAAAGTGAGTCTGATAGATGAATTAGGTGCCGGTATCAGCTATAATATGGCGGCGGAGACAAGGCCATGGAGCGACTTGAATGTGAACCTTCGCCTGAAGTTGGGCAAAAACTATACTTTCAGTATGGCTTCTACATTTGCCACTTATGCTTATGAGTTCAATGAAAAAGGCGAAGTGGTGGTGGGTGACCGTACGGAGTGGTCGTATGGACGTTTCGGGCGTTGGTCCGGTTATGGCACCTCTTTTAGCTATACGCTGAATAACGACACTTTCAAGAAACTTTTCGGCAAAAAGGATGAGGCTGAAGAGAAAAGGAAAAAAGATAAACCTGAGAACGGTGGAGATGAAGAGGGGGCTGATGCTGAAAATTCGGGTGTGGGCATGCCGGCGAAGAAAACAAAAGAAGCAACGGCCGATGCCGATGGTTATCAGGCTTTCAAAATGCCGTGGTCTGTATCTTTGAGTACCGGCTTCAATATAACGGAAGATAGGGATAAGCCTATCAATCGGAAGAATATGCGTTACCCCTATAAAATCGGCTTGAATGCTCTTAACATCAATGGAAATGTCAAGCTAAGCAATAAGTGGGCGGTAAATTTCAACTCCGGTTATGATTTCAATGCAAAGCTGATAACAAATACGGTCTTTAATATCACGCGTGATTTGCACTGCTTTACGATGACTGCCAGCCTTGCTCCTTTTGGAATGTATAAATATTATAATTTCACCATTCGTGCTACCGCACAGATTCTGCAAGACTTGAAATGGGAGCAAAGAAGCCAGACTCAGACAAATATTAAGTGGTATTAGGGTGAGGTGCTTCAACCGGAGTAATAACATCCTCTGTTACCAATATATTTCTTTTTCTCCATGTCCTTTTAGATATTCATTTGTCTTGCTGAAGTGCTTGTTCCCAAAGAAGCCGTTATAGGCAGAAAGAGGAGAAGGATGTGCGGAGGTCAGCACCAAGTGTTTGCTTCGGTCAATGAATGCTCCTTTACGTTGGGCATAAGCTCCCCAAAGAATAAACACAAGATGCTCTTTTTCTTCTGCAAGAACTCGTATGGCAGCATCTGTGAAAGTTTCCCAGCCACGATTCTGGTGAGAACCAGCCTGATGGGCACGGACAGTAAGAGTGGCGTTCAGCAGTAATACACCTTGTTCTGCCCAGCGTGTCAGGTTGCCGGTGGCAGGAGTTTCGGTACCGATATCATCTCTTATCTCTTTAAAAATATTGATCAAAGACGGCGGAAATTGAACGCCGTCATTTACGGAGAAGCAAAGGCCGTGCGCTTGTCCCGGACCGTGGTAGGGGTCCTGGCCGATGATCACCACTTTCACTTTGTCGAAAGGGCATAGATTAAATGCATTGAAGATCAATCTCCCCGGCGGATATATGGCATACGTTCCGTACTCATTACGTACGAAATCTGTCAGGTGCTTGAAATAGTCTTTTTCGAATTCTGATTGTAAGCGGACTTTCCAGCTATCTTCTATTTGAACATTCATAAAGGTCCTTTTCTTAATGGATTCAGACTGCTAAAGTACGAAATAAAAAAGTAAAAAGAGCATTTCAATCCGAGAAAATGAAACGCTCCTTCTTTATTCTTTCTTTCGGTAGTTCCCGAAAGAGCTTTCTTTGTCGATCTTAAAAAACATGTCTGTCTTGATTTACGGTTAAATCAAATGTATATTGTGCTCTTTGCATTCCCGACGCATGTCTTCCGGCCAGATGCTGGCTTGTATTTCTCCGATGTGGGCTTTGCGAAGGTAGAACATGCACAGGCGCGATTGGCCTATACCGCCACCGATGGAAAGCGGAAGTGTATTCTCCATCAGGCGTTTGTGGAAGTAAAGCTCCAGACGACGTTCTTCATTCGTCTCTTTGAGTTGGCGTAGCAATGCCTCTTTGTCCACGCGAATACCCATAGACGAAAGCTCTATGCTACGTTGTAGAATATTGTCCCATAGCAATAGGTCGCCATTCAGACCGGGCAGACCATTCAATCCGGGGGTGGTGTAGTCATCATAGTCGGGGGCGCGTCCATCGTGCTTCTTCCCATCACCCAGTTTGCAACCGATGCCAATGATAAATACGGCTCCAAACTTTTTGCAGATGGCATGTTCGCGGTCTTTGGGTTCCAAGTTCGGATACAGTTGGCGCAGCTCTTCCGCATGGATGAAGTGCAACTTTTGGGGGCAAGGAAGGCAAGGCTTGATTTGCGGGTATGTTTCATATACCATATATTCCGTACGTACCATGGCAGCGTAGATGCGGGTTACGATTTCTTTCAGAAACTCCACATTACGATTTTCGGCAGTGATGACCCGTTCCCAATCCCATTGGTCTACATAAAGTGAATGGAGGTTTCCCAATTCTTCATCGGCGCGAATGGCATTCATGTCCGTATAGATGCCATACCCGGGTTCGATATGATATTCAGCAAGCGTAAGACGCTTCCATTTGGCAAGAGAATGTACCACTTCTGCCTTGGAGTCTTTTAAATCTTTGATAGGGAAAGTTACTGCACGCTCCACGCCATTGAGGTCATCGTTGATTCCCATCCCCTTCAAGACGAAGAGAGGGGCTGTCACACGGCGCAGGCGTAACTCGGAAGAAAGGTTTAATTGGAAAAAATCTTTGATTTGTTTAATTCCTAATTCCGTTTGTTTCAGATCTAGTAAAGGTTTGTACCCTTCTGGTTTTATTAGATAACTCATAAACTTATTTGTTCTTCTATTAAATTGCGAGGCAAAGATAGAAATAATATTTATACTTGTTTGTGTTTTGGATGAAAAAATAGCATAATGTTTGGTTGTGACTGCGTGTTGCTCGCAAAATAACAATGCAATGGAATAAAATGTGGGTGGAAAAAGTCGGGCTTGTTAGAAAAACCAAAAGGAATATTAGGAAGATGCCGGTATTTTTTCTATTTTTGCGTCCGCATTCGGCTCCGTAGCTTAGTGAATAGAGCGTCAGATTCCGGTTCTGAAGGTCGTGCGTTTGAATCGCACCGGGGTCACACAATAAAGCCGCAACATCTTACTTGATAGATTGTTGCGGCTTTTGTTTGGCCTTATTGCGGGGGCAATTTTATGGAAGAGGTTTAGATAAAAAAGGGAAACCGACGCTACGCCGGCTTCCCTTTTTATTTCGAAATAGGAGTTTGGAATTATCCGTTAACTCTTTTTTCTTTAATTCTTGCTTTCTTACCGGTACGAGCGCGGAGGTAGTACAATTTTGCGCGACGAACTTTACCAACCTTGTTCACTTCAATACTGTCGATAGCCGGTGATTCGATCGGGAAAATACGTTCTACGCCAACGGTTCCAGACATTTTACGTACTGTGAAACGCTTCTTGTCTCCGTGTCCGGAAATCTTGATAACAACACCGCGGTACAACTGTACACGCTCTTTGTTACCTTCGACGATACGATATGCTACTGTCACTGTGTCACCAGCCTTGAAGCTCGGGTGCTGTTTTCCGGTAGCAAATGCTTCTTCTGCAATTTTAATTAAATCCATTGTCTTTTTATTATTAAATTGTTTGATCGTTACAACGCAACATACCAGGCTTCTCTCAGTTTTCTCCTGACAGCGATTGCGCGAAAGCGGTGCAAAGAAACGAATTATTTGTCAGATACACAAGCGTTAACCCGCTTTTTTGTGATGGGCGTTTTGTGGTGGGATTTGCTTGCGCTTATATTGGAGGAGGAATAAAGTCCGTTTATCAATTCCTTTTTTGTGGGGCAGCCGCTTTTTATGTAGTGTTTTGGCAATCCAAATCTTTTTACAAACAGCGATATGCTGAAACGACTCGTTTTCTTCCTCACCGAGGAAGGCATCGGATCTCGGTGAGGAAGAGGTCGTTCCCCGGTGAGGAACCATCGTATCTTGGTGTCGGACACTGCCCCCTGCTGTGGCATGTTCTGAATGGGGTGGATCACGGAAGTTTCTGCTTTGAAAAATGTTGATGAATAAGAAACTGCTTAGGATTTATTTCATCTTTCTTCGAGGCATTGTTTTGAAGTTCTTGGTCTGTTTTCAGGCGGGCCATGGCGGGCTGTGTGACGAATAAAACGGAGAGATTTCCTTCTCCCGTTTCCAAACGATACCCTACCGCTCATCACTTACGCTCACCGTTAATCGCTTATCGTTAATCTCCATTTTAATCTTCTTTTATGCGGTTCAATCATAAAAGAGAAGTATATTTGTAGCAGTTTAAAACTGAAGATGTATGAAAAAACAAATTTTCCGTTTCCTTTCCGGAGGGATAATGACTGTGGCGCTTTTGTTGGCTTCCTGCCATTCTTCTTACAAAGTGGCCCGGATGGAAGGTGGTAGAATTCCCGTAGACTCTACGTGGGACGTTGAGCCGGATGCCGAAGCAATGGCTTTGCTGGCTCCTTATAAACAGCAGATAGACAGCGTAATGGGGCGTGTGATTGGAAGTGCCGAAGTATCTATGGACAGATTCAGGCCGGAAAGTCCTTTGTCCAACTTGATTGCGGACGTGTTGCGTGAGGTGGCTATGGAGGTGCAGGGCGCACCTGCCGACATGGGGCTGATAAATATGGGTGGTATTCGTAACTCTTTGAGTGAAGGCCCCATTACCATTGAGAACATTTTTGAAGTGCTGCCTTTTGAAAACTCTCTTTGCGTGCTCACCATGAAAGGCACTGCCATGAAACTCTTGTTTGATAATATAGCCGTGCGGGGCGGTGAAGGAGTGAGCGGCATAGAGCTGGAAATAACCAAAGAAGGTAAGGTGCTGCGTGCGCTCGTGGGCGGAAAACCGGTTGAGGATGACCGGACATATACGGTTGCCACCGTGGACTATCTGGCCGACGGGAACGATGGGTTGACGGCATTCATGCAGGCCGACAAGAGGGTGTGTCCTCAAGGAGCCACTGTGCGCGACATTTTCACAAAATATGTAGAGAGGCATGCGGCGGCCGGCAAAAAGATAACCTCGCGCATGGAGGGGAGAGTGATAATAAAAGAATAAGGATTTAAAAAACAGAAGTTCGATGAAACGTATATATTCTTTAGCAGTTCTACTGCTTTTGGCCCTTTCGCTATCGGCGCAGCAAGGAAAATCCGGCGCTTTGGAGAAGCAATTGTTCATTCTGCATACCAGCGATACACACAGTCGCATAGAACCTATCAGTCGGGAAGCTGCCGACAAGTACGCCGGAATGGGTGGGGCAGTGCGCCGTGCCGGAATTGTGAAACAGTTTCGTGGCAAGCATCCCGATATGTTGTTGTTGGATTGTGGAGACATATCGCAAGGCACACCTTATTATAATCTCTTTCAAGGTGAATTGGAAATCAAGATGATGAATCTCATGGGCTATGACGCTATGGCGATAGGGAATCACGAGTTCGACTTCGGATTGGAAAATATGGCACGCTTGTTTCGTCTGGCTCGGTTTCCGATAGTTTGCTCCAATTATGAAGTGGCGGGTACGGTTCTTGAAGGGTTGGTGAAACCTTATATCATCTTGGAGCGTGAGGGTCTGAAGATTGGTGTTTTCGGCCTGGCTCCGAAGTTGGAGGGCTTGGTACAAGCCGATAAAAGCGAAGGGGTGGTTTATAAAGACCCGATAGCGGTGGCACAGGAAATGAGCGACCTTCTCGGAGGAAAGGAAGGGTGCGATGTCGTGATTTGTTTGTCGCATCTGGGCTTGCAAAGACTGATGCCCGGCGATGTAGATGATGAGCAGTTGGTGGCCAAGACGCATGGCATTGATGTCATCTTGGGCGGACATACGCACACCTTTATGGAGAAGCCGATGGTATATCTGAATGCCAACGGGGAGAATGTCTCCTTGTTGCATTCCGGAAGAAATGGTATTTTCGTAGGAGAAATGGTACTTACCCTGACCCCAAAATAACCTGTGGATTATCTCGAAACCTCTAAGAACAATGAAATCAACCAAATCTTTATTGTGCATTTTAGGCTTTGTCATAGGCACATCTTCTCTTTATGCCAGGACGAAAGTTGCTATTTCGCCTTTGGACGCAGAAAACCGGTGCCGCCAATGGGTCGATTCGGTCTTCTCCGGTTTGAGCATGCAAGAGAAGGTGGGGCAACTCATTGTTGCCACTATGCCGGCCGAAGTGGATAAAGCGGCCAAAAAGCAGGTACGCGAATGGGTGCGGGAATACAAGGTGGGCGGTTTGCTTTTCTCCGGAGGAACACCGGAAGAGCAGACCATCCTGGCCAATATAGCCCGAAAGGAGTCCAAAGTTCCTGTCATGATGGCCATCGATGGAGAGTGGGGGGCATCCGTACGGCTGAAAGATAGTCCGGAATATCCCGGCACCGTGGCTTTGGGATGTATTGAAGACAGGGAGTTAGTAGAGGAATACGGGCGTGAGACAGCCCGCCAGTTCCGTCAATTGGGAATACATGCGAATCTTGCACCTGATGTGAATGCCGATGCGGACTTATTGAAACCTGTGGCGCATGTGCGGTCTTTCAGTAAGAATTCGCATGAAGTGGTTGAAAAGTTGCTGGCGGGAAACGATGTGGTGCGGGTAGAATCCGACGTGAAGCAGGCGACGCACGAGTTGGCTGTTGCCGTGGCGACAGGTCGTTTGAGCCCCAAAGAGCTGGAGGTCAAGTGTCGCAGAATCTTGACTTATAAATATAGGTTGGGTTTGCGGAACCGGCAACCGCAGATTCAGGTCAGCGGCATGAGCTATCGTGTCAATACGAAAGAGGCGCGGGTCTTGGCCGGCAAGTTGAGTCGTTCGGCGGTTACGGTGTTGAGCAACTATTTCGATGTGCTCCCATTGACTCCTGTAGAAAGCAATATGGCCATCCTCAGTATTGGAGAGCGGCATCGGGATGTTCCTTTTGTGGAACGCATGAAGGAGCATGTCGGCATTGATCATTTTTATTTATCGGGAGATGCCGATGAGGCTGCCAGGCAGGTGGTAGCCGAGCAGTTGAGGGCTTATCGCCGCGTGGTTGTCAGCGTTGTGGGAGAGGTCTATATCGGTGAGCGCGACATGGCTTTCCTCGAGGGGCTGCACTTGCAGGCTCCCTTGGTCTATACATGCTTCACCTCCCATCGCACGTTGCAACTTTTTACTCCGGCACTTGCCAAATCGAGTGCTGTGGTCTTGGCCCATACGGCAGACGCCGATTTGCAGCGATATGTGGCGGATGTGCTCTTTGCAAAAGCACCGGCCAATGGCAAGATACCGGTAGACATCGGCAGACTTTTCCCGGCAGGCACAGGCTGTGCGATTGAATCGGGCATGGAGCCGGGAAGAAACATCCCGGAAGACTGCGGCATGAGATCGTACGTGCTGCAAAAGATAGACGGCATTGTGCGGAAGGGATTGGAAGCGGGCGCCTATCCCGGTTGTTGCGTATTGGTATGGAAAGACGGGCAACCGGTATATGACAAGCGTTTCGGAACTCATTCCGACAAAGACACCACGGCTGTTCGCCCTTCCGATCTTTTTGATTTGGCTGCTTTGACAAAAACAAGCGCCACCCTGCTTGCCGTCATGAAGTTGTATGACGAGGGGAAAATAAGGTTGGACGATAAAGTATCCGCTTATTTGCCTTTCCTGCGTGCCGGCGACAAACAGCATATCACCATCCGTGAGCTGTTGTTCCATGAGTCGGGATTGAGTCCTTACGAGCGCTTTTACGAGGAACTCATTGAGCCGAACTCTGTGCATGGCCCGTATTTGCAGAGTTGGGTAGACAAGTGGCACACTACCCGGGTGAGCGAAAATGGTTATTATAGTTCCGACTTCAAATTCAAGAGGAACATGGTTTCCTCCAGACGGACTTCGGAACACAGCCTGCACATGGCAGATGGCATGTGGTTGAACAGGAATTTTAAAAATACCATCCTTCAGCGGATTGCCAAATCGGACTTGGATAGAAAACGCTATGTGTATAGCGACCTGGGTTTCGTGCTTTTGCAGCAGTTGGTGGAAGCATGTACAAGGATGCCCATGGATGCCTATCTTGACAAAGAGTTTTATGTCCCGATGGGGTTGCAACGTACCTTGTTTTTGCCTTTGACCAAGTTTGGCAAGAGCGAAATCATGCCCACCGCAGCCAATGATTTCCTGCGTCGTCAGGATCTCTGCGGATATGTGCACGACGAAATAGCCGCCTGCATGGGTGGCGTGTCCGGCAGTGCTGGGTTGTTCTCCACGGCCGAAGAGGTGGCCAAGATTCATCAAATGCTGCTTGACGGAGGCGAGTTCAATGGCAAGCGCTTCTTAAGTGAGGCCACCTGCCGCTTGTTTACGACGGAAAAGTCAGCCATCAGTCGTCGTGGATTGGGATTCGACAAACCGGACCTTTCTGTCTTGAAGAACAGTCCGTGTTCCGCATCCGCTCCGGTATCCGTGTACGGGCATAACGGTTTTACCGGAACAGCTGTTTGGGTAGATCCCGACAGCAAGATTATATATGTATTTCTTAGTAATCGTCTTTGTCCCGATGCGTGGAATACAAAATTGGGTGATATGTATATAATAAAGAATATACAGGAGTTGATTTATGAAAGTCTGAGAAAATAATGAGAAGAGCCTTTTTGTTTGCATTGCTTGTTGTGGCTTGTTCCGCCCGCTTTGTTACGGATGGCAAGCGTCCTCTTGCACCACCTGTTCCGGTGCCGCCGGTAGAGACCATACTGATGCGGCCTTACCTGAATGACTCCAAGTGCAGTGAATGGGCCGACTCCGTTATGCAACGATTGAGCCTGAAAGAACGCGTCGCGCAGCTTTTTATTTATACGATTGCGCCTCAACGCGACAAGCGCAACCGTGAACTCTTGCGCAAAGTGGTGGATGGGTATAAAGTAGGCGGGCTGCTTTTTTCGGGCGGACTGCTGCAAAATCAGGCCATGCTGACAAACGAGGCGCAACAAATGGCTGATGTGCCCTTGCTGATTACTGCTGACGCAGAGTGGGGATTGTCCATGCGCCTGCAAGGAACGCCGGCTTTTCCGCGAAATATGGTGTTGGGCTGCATTGAAGACGACAGTCTGGTATATGAGTACGGCCGTGAAATGGCCCGCCAATGCAAGGAATTGGGCATTCAAGTAAACTTCGCTCCGGTAGCGGATGTGAACATCAATCCTCAGAATCCGGTGATTAATACCCGCTCGTTTGGCGAAGACCCGGTCAGAGTGTCTAACAAAGTCTTTGCCTATTCCAAAGGGCTGGAAGAGGGAGGAGTACTTTCAGTGTGCAAACACTTTCCCGGACATGGAGATACGGATGTGGATTCCCACAAAGCATTGCCTACTTTATCTTTTACCCGCGAGCGTCTGGACAGTGTGGAGCTGTACCCTTTCAAACAAGCCATATCGGCCGGGCTGAGCGGCATTATGGTGGGGCATCTTGAGGTACCGGTGTTTGAGACACGAAGTGGCTTGCCGTCTTCCCTTTCCCGTAATGTGGTTTATGACTTGTTGACGCATGAGTTGAAGTTCAAAGGACTTATCTTCACAGATGCACTTGCCATGAAAGGAGTTTCGGGCAATTCGTCGGTCTGCTTGCAAGCCTTGAAGGCGGGCAATGACCTGCTGCTGGTGCCCCGCCGTATCAAGGAGGAATTGGAGAGTGTGGTAGAGGCGGTGAGAAGTGGAGAGTTGGCAGAGGAATACATCAATGAGAAATGCAGGAAAGTATTGATGTACAAATATGCATTGGGATTGAGCCGAAGGCCTCATGTCCGTCTGGCAGGTTTGGAAAATCGCATCAATACACCGGCTACACAGACCTTGATAAAACGTCTGAATCTGGCGGCGATTACCGTGTTGGGCAATCAAACGGGCGTGTTGCCATTAGATCCTATCGTTAAGGATGTGGCGGTGCTTAATGTGGGTGATGCTAAGACGGTGGCACCTTTCCTGAAAGAGCTTTCCCGATATACTCATCCTGTGGTGCATCAATTGGGCGAGAATTTGCCGGAAGCGGAATATGGGCAGTTGCGCGACAGTTTGGTGCATTACAAACGCATATTGGTTTGTATCACAGAGCAGAAGTTGGCTGCTTATCAGGCGTTCTTTGCCAAGTTTGCACCGGAAGTGCCGGTGGTTTACCTCTCCTTTATTCCCGGAAAGCAGCTCTTGCAAATACATCGGGGCATCTCGGCGGCAGAGGCTGTGGTGCTGGCTCACTCTGCCGATGAAGAGGTTCAACAACAGGTGGCCGGAGTGCTGTATGGCCGTGCCGGGGCGGATGGACGTCTTTCTGCTGCGATAGGCGGATTGTTTGCGGCCGGGATGGGAGAAACTTTAGGCCCTCATTCTGTACCGCACTTTGTCCCCGAAGAGTATGGCATGGACTCTCGCCTGCTGGCCAAGATAGGTGAGATAGCTGAAGAAGGCATTCGCAAAGGAGCTTATCCCGGTTGTCAGGTAGTGATACTGAAAGACGGCAGGGAAATGTACAACAAGGCTTTCGGTACGCATACCAGAGGCGGGGTAGCAACAAATAGTCCGCAACAGGTGCGGAAGACGGATGTATATGACGTCGCTTCGTTGAGCAAGACTACGGCTACTTTGCTGGCTGTGATGAAACTATATGATAAGGGACGCATCAGCTTGACGGATTGTGTCTCCGATTATTTGCCTTTCTTGCGAAATACGGATAAGAAAGACATCACGGTGCGCGATTTGCTGCTGCATGAATCCGGTTTGCCTTCCACTTTGTTGTTCTATCAGGATGCCATCGATTCGAAGAGTTATTCCGGCAGCCTGTTCCGGGGGAAACAGGATGCCCGCCATCCGTTGCGCATTGGCAGCCGGACGTGGGCCAATCCGAAATTCCGTTTCCGGGCAGGATTGACCTCGAAGGAACAAACAACGGAGTGCACCATGCAAGTAGCGGACAGCCTATGGCTGAATCGTTCTTTCAAAGAAGAATATCTGCAAAAGATAGCTGATGCACCTCTGAAGGGGAAAGTGTATCGTTACAGTTGCGTGGGATTCATTTTGTTGCAGCAATTGGTCGAAGCACGTACGGGAATGGCATTGAGTGAGTTCCTTGCCAAGGAGTTCTATATGCCTATGGGACTGAAGCATACGGGCTACTTGCCTTTGCGTTTCTTAAACAAGGACGAGATCGTACCTTCTTCCATCGACCCGTTTTTACGGAAAACAACTCTGCAAGGTTTTGTACATGATGAATCCGCGGCTTTTCTGGGCGGCGTGTCGGGCAATGCCGGTTTGTTCTCTAATGCCGGAGAAGTGGCGAAGATTCATCAGATGCTGCTGAACGGCGGCGAGCTGGATGGAAAACGCTATTTAAGTAAAGCCACTTGCAAGGTTTTCACCACGACCGTTTCTAAAATCAGCCGTCGAGGTTTAGGCTTTGATAAGCCGGATACCCGTAATCCGCAGAACAGCCCTTGTGCGGAATCTGCACCTGCTTCCGTCTATGGGCATACGGGCTTCACCGGTACTTGTGCTTGGGTAGATCCGGAGAATAATCTGGTATATGTGTTCCTCTGCAACCGTATATATCCGAATGCGTGGAACAACAAACTGATGCAGTTGGATATCCGGACACGGATTCAGGAGGCGATGTATAAGTCGCTGTTGCCCCGTGTTTCTGAAGAAGGGAGCAAGTAATATTATCCGTTACGTTGTGGCTCTTATGGGCAACCCGCTTCCTTTGTGTTCCGATGGAAAGACGTGGTTGTAGTATCTTTGTGTGCAAATCAACTAATTTAAAATAACGTAATGCACATGTTCAAGATTTCATCCTATCTCACGCGGGCGGGTTTCATCGGGAAGCAAAGTACGGAGCAACCGGAGGCGGATAAAGCCGGTAAAGTAAGTAAAGCGGAAAAAACAAGTCAGTCAGAAAAGGTCGGTAAAGCCGATAATGCGAAGAGGGCGGATAAAGCAGACAAGGCGGAGCGGATGAGCAAGGCGCAGAGGTGCTCGCCCACGCTTTCAAGCTTTGTCCATGCGGCATCCCGTGGCGTGAGCCGCTCCACTGCCGACAACTACCGCACGGCGGTGCGCTCGTTCGTCCGCTTCAACGGCGGCAGGGACATACCGCTATCCGCACTCAACGCCGACACCGTGCGTGCATACGAGCGGTGGCTGCAGGATCGTGGCGTATGTCCCAACACCTCCTCCTGCTACATGCGCTCGCTGCGCGCCATCCACAACAAAGCCGCCTCGAAGCGGCTCGTGAAGGACAGGGCGCCGTTCAAGGGCTTGTTCACGGGCAACGAGCGCACCGTCAAGCGTAGCATCGGGGCGGAGGAGATGCGCAGGCTGGTCCTCACCCCCTTTCCCCCTCCCTGCGGGGGAGGAAAGGAGAAAGAGGCCGCACCGGCTCCGGGTGCTTCCGCCCTCGACCTCTTCCTCTTCTCCTTCTACGCCATGGGCATGCCCTTCACCGACCTCGCGCATTTGAGGAAGCGGCAGGTAAAGGACGGGGTGCTGACCTACCGGCGCTGCAAGACGGGACGGCAGGTGAGGGTGAAACTCGAAAAGTGCATGCTCGACATCTTGGAGAAGTACAAGGCGGAGGGCACGGACTATCTCTTCCCTATATTATATAAGGTGAAGGATGGACGGATATGCCCTGTCTCCTATCCCTGCGCCCTGCGCCGCTACAACCGCTCGTTGAAGCAGCTGGCCCGGCAGGCGGGGATTACGGTCAACCTCACCTCCTACGTGGCGCGCCACTCCTGGGCGAGCATCGCCTACGAACAAGGCGTCGACCTGCCCGTCATCTCCAAAGCGCTGGGACATACCGATACCAAGACCACGCTCATATATATCGAAGGGATAAAAGACGAACGGCTGGCGGAGGCCAACCGTGAACTGCTGAACAGGCTTTCCGATGCCACCTCTTGCTAAGAGGTGTACCAATCTTTGTAAGCGCCTGCAAATTAACGTCTTTTATTCCATACAAGCAAGCTTTTTGACAGAAACTTGTATATTCTTTCACACGGGTACCCATATCCGAGTATCCCCATACCCTTTTCCATTCCCCTCCTTTCGCCTGTGCATCCGACCTTCTTTCCTTGGAGGCCCGACCGCTTTCTCCACCATCGCTCCGGCTTGTTCCGCCTGTCTGTAAGGCCTTCCTTCTCCCGCTTTGGCCCTTCCTTCCACACCTCTTAGCAAGAGGCGGGTTCCGGGAGCGTTTTCTTCCCGCTTTCGGCGATGCGCTATCCTCCCCTCCCTCTTAGCAAGAGGCGGGTTCCGGGAGCGTTTTCTTCCCGCTTTCGGCGATGCGCTATCCTCCCCTCCCTCTTAGCAAGAGGCAAGTCTCTGTAATACATGTATTAACCCTTTATTCACAGGCAATGAAAAGACCCTTTATTCTTCTGCTTCTCCTGCTTACCCTGGGGCATTCCCATGGTCAGGAGCCCGGCACTCGCCGGGGTACGGACTCCGTCCGTGTCTATTTCCGTCAGGGCGAATCGACCCTCGACCCGCTTTTCCGGGAGAACGGTACGCGACTGCATGCCTTCACCGAACGTTTCCGAACCCTGCTTCAGGACCCCTCGCGTCGCATCCTCGGCCTGCGCGTCACGGCCGGGGCTTCCCCTGAAGGGAGCACGGTAATCAACCGCCGTCTCTCCGAGGAGAGGGCGGAAGCCATCCGAAGGTTAGTGTACGACTACTTCCCCCGTGAGGTGGGCTGGCTTGCCACCGTTCCCAAAGGCATCGACTGGGAAGGGCTGGAACGGCTGGTGGATGCCGACCACTCCATCCCCTACCGCTACGAGGTGCTGGAAATGCTCCGCCACACGCCCGAGTGGATTACGCAGGGAGGCGTCGTGACGGACGGGCGCAAGCACCGCCTGATGCTGATGAACGGAGGCTCCGTGTGGAGATACCTCGACAGGTGGTTCTTCCCCGAACTGCGCGCCTCCACCCTGCACGTGTGGTACGAGTCGGACAGACAGCCGGCCGCGGCGCGCGACACGCTCTATATCTCCCTGCCTGTCCGCGAGCCGGAGAGGCAGCGGGACACGGTGTACGTACCCGTGCCCGCCGGGGGGAACACGGCCGTCAACAACAGCTTCTACGGCACGGCGCCCGCCGCGCAGGACAGCCCGCTCCCCGCCCCGCGCAAGCCTTTCCACATGGCCGTGAAGACGAACCTGCTCTACGACGCCGTCGTGGTTCCCAACCTCGGGCTGGAGTTCTACTTGGGACGGGGCTGGTCCATAGCGGGCAACTGGATGTACACATGGATCAAGGATGACAACCGCTACCGCTACCACCGCGTCTACGGCGGCGACCTCGAGGTGCGGCGCTGGCTGAGCTACGGCCGCAAGCCGCTGACGGGGCACCACATGGGCGTCTACGGCCTGCTGCTGACCTACGACCTCGAATGGGGCGGCAAGGGCTACTTAGGCGACCGCTGGAGCTACGGAGGCGGCATCTCCTACGGCTACTCCGCGCCTGTCGGACGCCGTCTCAACCTCGACTTCACCCTCGGCATCGGCTATCTGGACGGGGAGTATTACGAGTACGTCCCGCAGGAGGGGCATTACGTGTGGAAAGCCACCAAGAAGAGGCGCTGGTTCGGCCCCACCAAGGCCGAGGTGTCATTGGTGTGGCTGCTGGGGCACGATAACGTAAACAAAAAGAAAGGAGGCAAACGATGAAAACGAAGGAAATGATGGAAACAATGAAGGCCGTGGCTGCCGCCGCCATACTGACGGCCTGCGCGGCGCTCGTCGCCGCATTCGTTGCCTGCACGCTCTGCTCGTGCGAGCACAAGGAGCTGGGCATACCCGCCGCAGAAGGGGCGCAGGTGAGCGTACGCTTCGACTGGAGCGGGGCTACGGGAGCCCAAGTCTCGGGAATGGCCCTCTGGCTCTTCCCCGAAGAGGGCGGGAAGCCCATCCCCTACGACTTCGACAACCCGCAGGGCGGAACCGTCACCGTTCCGTGGGGACGCTACCGGGCGCTCTACATCAACAACGACACAGAGACCATCCTGATGCGGGGGACGGAGAAGTACGCCACCTTCGAGCTGTACACACGCCCGAGCAGGCTGCTCGAACCGCTCAACCTCCCGGGGACGCTGCCCGAGGGTGCCAACCCGGCGGGCGAACCCGTGGTACTGGCTCCCGAAGCCGTGTGGGGAGGGAGCCGCACAGACATCGACCTGCAGCCCGGGGCGGAGACCTACACGCTGGTGCTGCCCGTCTACCCGCGGGTGTGCACTTACAGCTTCGAGCTGAAGGGGATAAAGAACCTGAAATACGCCTCTGCCGTGAGCGCCGCCTTCTCCGGAACGGCCGGCTCGCTCTTCCTTGGCGGGGATAAGCCCGCCGAAGGGCGGAGCATGGTTCCTTTTCCCGCGGCATCGGACGGCAAGGAGACGGTCACGGGCCGTACGTTCGTCTTCGGGGCATCCACGGGTACGGACACCTCGCGCGCCCTCACCCTCGTCTTCATCCTGGCCGACGGCAGCAAGCACTACTACCGCTTCGACGTGAGCGACCGGGTGAACAATGCGCCCGACAAACGCAACGTGCACATCCTGCTCGAGGGCCTCACGCTGCCCAAGCCCATCGTCAACGGAGGAGGGTTCCATCCCGACGTGGACGAGTGGGAGACGGAAAACGAAGAGCTGAAGATGTAAAAGATAAACAAGATCGTGATGCGGGCCTCCGGCCCGATAATAAGTGAATAAATAAATAATCAATCAACTAACTCTAAATGAATGAAAGTATGAAAACTATAAAGACAATGAGACAACTGTTCTGCGCGGGCCTCGCGCTTCTGGCGCTGGCCGCCTGCTCGCAGGACGAAACCACCCGGGCGGATCGAAGCGGTGCCATCGGCTTCCGCACCATGCTGGGAAAAGCCACCCGTGCCGTGACCACCAAGGCCAACATGGGTAAGTTCAACGTGACGGCCTTCCCCACCGGAGGGACCAACTACTTCACCAACTTGGAGGTGGCCTCGCCCGACAACGGAACCACCTGGAACACCGCTGCTACCTACTACTGGCCCGCAGGGACACTGAACTTCACGGCCTACGCACCGGTCGACATCAAAACGCTGGTGACCATCGACAAAGACGGGCAGAAGATAGCCGCCTACTCGCCCGTGCAGAAAGTGGCCGACCAGAAGGACATCGTGGTGGCCTTCAACGCCGGAGGCAAGACCACCTACGGAGCCACGGGCGTGCCGATGAACTTCAAGCATGCCCTCTCGCAGATAGAGGTGAAGGCCAAATGTACCAACGGCAACCTCAAGGTGAAGGTGATGGGCGTGAAGCTGGGAGCGGTCAACTCGAAGGCGGACTTCGCTTTCCCGCAGACGGAGACAGCCGCAGCTTACGTCGTACCTCGCGCCAATTGGTCGAACTTGTCCACTCCAAAGGACTATCTGGCCGAAGACGCTGCCGGCACCGGATTGACGCTGACTGCTGCTGCACAAAGCATCATGTTCGGTTCGGACAACTTCCTGATGATTCCCCAGCAGCTGGAGGCCTTCAGCAAGACCAAGCTCGGAGGGGCGTACATCGGTGTGTTCTGCCAGATCTCCAGCGACGACGGCGAGGGCAACCTCACGCAGATTTATCCGGGCGGAAATGCCAACGCCTACGCCTTTACTGCCGTGGGCATCGACACCGAGTGGCTGCCGGGCAAGAAGTACATCTATACGCTGACCTTCGGCGACGGCGGCGGTATCGTTCCGCCCAACCAGGAAAACCCGAACGACCCGACGATTACTCCTCCTACGCCTCCGACGCCTCCCAACCCGAGCACGCCGGGCGACCCCATCCTGGACAAGCCCATCAAGTTCACCGTTACCGTGGATAACTGGACAGACCAGTCGGAGAGCGTGAACATGTAAAGGCCGCGTGAGTAACCCGCATCACGAAACCGGGCGGAAAGGTCGGGACCGGAACGGACTTCTTCTTATCCGATGACCTTTGTGAGTCTTTCCGGGGAGGGCGCGGCGCAGGGAATGCGCGCAAGCCCTCCATACCTTTCCGTCCACGTAATATAGCGGTTAGTGGTCAGCGATGAGTGGCCGGCGGGCTGCGCCCTGCCAACCGTGAACAACTAATCACTAACTGCTAACCGTTAATCACTAACCACTAATCACTAACCGTTAATCACTAATCACTAATCATTAACGCCAAATAATATGGAAAAGAAACATTTCATGGGTATGCTTGCCGCGGGTGCGGCGGCATTGCTGTTCTCGACGCTTCCTGCCGGCTGCACGGACGGGCGGGATGAGATTCCCTCCCCGGGAGGGAGGATAGGGTTTGCGGTCGACCTCCGGAAAGATGGGGATGCGGCGCAGGCCGCACTGACAAAGGGTGCACAGACAAAAGGCGGTGCAACGCAGCCGGACACGCTGCCCGCCGTGAGCGTCATCGCCCTGGAAGATGACGGCTCCGGGCAGATGGAGCCGCTCTACCTGCACGCCGTGACTACGGACGGCATCGGGGACGACGCAACCCCGCAAACCGGCGGTGCACGTACCAAGGCCGCACCCGTGGACAATGCCACGATGTACGACGAGATGTGCGTCACGGCCTTCGTCTATCCGGTGGTGCAGAGCTGGCCGGCGGCCTTTACGGGCGGCAGCGCCACAAGCTACATGCGCACCGTCAGGGTGAAGAAGAGCGATGCCTGGAGCACCGAGTACCGCTGGCCGGGAGCTGCGCGCAGAATCTCCTTCTTCGCCGTGGCGCCCTACGACAGCCCGGGGCTGACAAGGCTGACCGACGGCTCGGGAAGCACGCTGCCCTACCTGAGCTATGCTGTGCCTGCCGATGTTGCCGACCAGAAAGACCTCTTGGTGGCTGCCTCGACCGACAAACCGGGGAACACGAACGCCGCCGAGCCGCTGACGATGAAGCATGCGCTGACGGCCGTGCGCTTCGTCACGGGCGACGACATGCTGGCCGGAACGGTATCGAAGATCACGCTGAAAGGCGTGCATAGTACGGGCAGGCTGCCCCTGCAGGCTTCGGCCGCATGGTATGATTTGGGCGGGGCGAGGGACTTCGCACAGACGTTCTCGCCCGAGGCCGTGGCGCCCGACCCGCAAGCGCCGGATACGCCTCTGACGCCCGAAACGGCCACTTTTATGATGCTGCCGCAAACGCTGCCTGCCGGGGCGAAGATAGAGGTGAGGTACACCGACGGCCTGACCAACACGCAGCGCACCCTTACGGCGAATATTGCCGGAAAGACCTGGCCCATGGGAAAGACGGTGACCTACCGCATCAGCACGAGCAGCATCGTGATTACATCCACATTGGAGGTGACACCGCCGGCTGACTACACCTACCAAGGGGGAAACGGCAGCTACACCGTGAAGAGCTACGCCTCCGTGTCGGGCGGAGGGAGCACGGCGAACGTGCCCATAGCCTGGGAAGTGGAATACTCCGAAGACGGGGTGAGCTGGAACAGCACCAAGCCCACATGGCTCACGACATTCACCGAAAGCGGCGCGGGCGGAACCTCGCCCTCTACATATACCGCCACCGTGGCGGCGCAGGTGAACAGCGCCCCGGCCGACCCGCACAACGAGGCGTTGAAAAACGCCGCACCGGTGAACGACGGGACAAACGCCGACATATACGACCTCTCCACCCACGACGGGCAGGGCAATACCGCCCCCATGCGTACGGCCAACTGCTACATAGTGAACGCCGCCGGGAGGTATAAATTACCACTGGTGTACGGAAACGCGGTGGATTACGTCAAGGTGCCCGGCACGGGGAAGAATACATCGGCATATATCGCCGGGGCAAGTGGCAGCAATATATTGAGTCCCTTTATCAACCACCGTGGATCAGGTATTACCGACCCGTATATTTACAACAATACCTATTGTACACCGGCAAGTTGCACGCTGGTTTGGCAAGACGAGCCGAACCTTGTTACGGACATATCCCTCTCTTCCGACGGGCACTACCTCGAGTTTACCGTGGGGCAGGCCACCATCCGGCAGGGCAACGCCGTAGTGGCGGTGCGCGACGCCTCGAACACCATACTTTGGAGCTGGCACATCTGGGTGACGGACTACAGGCCCGGCACAACGGGGACAACCACACCCGACAAGGAAATCACCAACCGCCAGGGTAAACCTTATAAGATTATGACCGTCAACCTCGGTTGGTGCGACGGAAAGGAGGAGACCTACGCCGAACGCACCGTGCAGGTGCGCTTCAAGCAAAAGCCTACGGCAGGATACACGCCGGCGGCGACAAAGACGTTTACCGTGAAGCAGAAAGCGCATACCTTTACAGAGCTTGGCAACAATACCTATTATCAGTGGGGGCGCAAAGACCCGTTCGTGGGGGGTATACTCGACGGCTCCACAACTAAGAATAAGACATGGTATGACGCCGATGGGAATGTTAAGACCAACCAGCTTCCTCCGACAGGCAGCTTCTCATACCAAAATGCCTGCATCACCTCAGGCATCACCAATCCTAATACGTTCTGTGTGAATTATTACATGGACAATAGATATTATAACCTTTGGAGCGCAGACAACAACACAATTTCCGCCAACGACAACCCTGTTGTTAAGACTATCTACGACCCTTGCCCCGCAGGTTACACAATGCCGCCAAGCAATGTCTACACCGGCTTCACTACAACCGGAAGCAATACAAGTACTTCCAGCCAATTCAATGTAAGCGGTGCTTGGAATCACGGTTGGAACTTCTATTGCGACCCAAGTAAGACCCAAACCGTCTTTTTCCCCGCTTCGGGCTATCGGTACGACAATTCCGCAGTGCCCTACAACGTGGGGAGCAACGCCTACTATTGGGCGGCGGGGCCGAACGGCACGTACTACGGGAGGTCCCTGAGCTTCTACCCGGGCAGCGTGTACCCGCTGGGCAACTACCATCGGTGCTACGGCTTCGGGGTGAGGGCGGCCCAAGAATAAAAAGGGAGCGAAGCGACCGCGTGGAATTCATTCACCTTTTATACTATCATAGCAGGCATGAGAGCATTGTCGCGGCGGGGCTGCCTGCCTCGCTATGGCGAGCATGGAGACGTCACCATAGCGAGGCAGGCAACGTCGCTATGGCGAGATAACCAACGTCGCCATAGTGAGGCAGGCAGCCTCATTATAGCGACATGGGCGGCGTCGATACGGCGAGAGAACACCACCCCTGCCGGAGGCCTCCCGACAGGGCATGTAAAGAATAAGGCGGTAATGCGCCGAACGAGAATCATATCATTAATCATCAAACATTTAAAACTTTGTAAAACATGAGTATCAGTTACAAATTGGTGCAGAAGAAGCACCCGACCAAGAAGAGTGAACCCGTCAAGTGGTATGCCGTGCCCAACAGCTCACGGCCGTTGGAGCAAAAAGCCCTGACCCGCGCGGCCACGGCAAACACCACCACCGCGCCCATCGAACTGGAGGCGGCCATAGAGCTGCTGGCGGCATTCATCCCCCAACAGTTGCAACAGGGCCACACGGTGAACGTGCCCGGAATGGGTACATTCCGCCTCACCTTCAAGAGCGACGGCGTGGAGGACATCGACAAGTTCAACGCCGGGCTGATGATAAAATCGCCCCGTGTGGTATTCACCCCCGCCAAAGAACTGAGAGACAAGATTCTGCACGGCCTTAGCTTCGAGAACGGCGGCGTGCTGGAAGCCGGCGTGAACTACGCCTCGCTGGCGGATTATCGCAAAGCGAAAGGACTGCCCACGCCTGCACCGGGCGGCACGGGCGGCAGTACTCCCGGCGGCTCGGGCGGCCAAGGAGAGAATCCGCTCGGTTAGCGGTTGGTTGCCGGTGGTGAGCGATTAGTGGGTGGTGAGTGAAAAACAGAAAGCCTCGAAGCCACACGGACAGCACTAATCGCTCACCGCTGACAACTCACCACTTATCACTAACCGCTCATCACTCATCACTAATCGCGCCATTATCCATGAAATCCTATCGAATCAGCAAAAGAATGCAGGAAGCGGCGGAATTCCGCAAAAACAGCCTTATAAACATCGACATGAAGGGAGAGGCGTTCACGGCCTACGACCGCTCGGCCCTGATATTGCACGCCATATACCCGCAACTGCCCCTCCGGCACGTGACCGGCGAAGACGGAAGGACACGGCCGATGGTGACGGACATCTCGCAGAAAATAGTCCTCGAGGTGTGCCGTAGGTATCGGATAGTAGAAGCTACGGCACATGTGATATCGAACGTGTTATTGTAGAATCCTTTTTCTCGTTTTATCCCATTATTACTTCCACGTTGTGTGTGCCCGGAAGGTGTTTCACCGTGTTGCCCTCTGCCGGCCGGCCATCGACGATGATTGTCCTGACTCCTTTGCAGACGCCGTCGGGATTCTTTACCGTGATGTGGTATTCCGCTCCCCGGAATTTGCGCTTTACGCTGAAACTCTTCCAATGGGCCGGGATGCAGGGATTGATTTCCAAGCCCTCGTAGGCAGGTTTGATGCCGAGGATGAACTGGGTGACGGCGTAATAGTTCCATGCGGCAGTTCCCGTCAGCCAACTGTTTTTGGCTTCGCCCGGACGGGCGGCATCCTTCCCCGCAATCATCTGCGAGTAGACGTACGGTTCTACCTTGTGCAGGGCGCTGCGCTCTTCCGTGTACGACGGGCATATCTTGCGGAAATACTCCCAAGCGCGGTCTCCACGACCTAATACGGTTTCGCCGATGATGATCCACGGGTTGTTGTGGCAGAAGATGCCTGCATTCTCTTTGTAGCCCGCAGGGTAAGTGGAGATTTCTCCATATTCGACCACGTATCTGGTGAAGGCGGGATTGTTGAGCACGATGCCGTGCTCGCAGTCCAGCCGTTCTTTCACGGCATCCAGCGCTTTCTGCACCATGCCCTCTTCCAGTCCGATGCCCGCCATGGAGCACCATCCTTGCGACTCGATGAAGATTTGTCCTTCCTCATTCTCCTTTGAGCCGACTTTGCGGCCGAAGTAGTCGTAGGCACGCAGATACCAATCGCCGTCCCAGCCATGTTTCTTCACGGCCTCCACCATGCTGTCTACGCAGGTTTGCGCCCGTGCGGCCTCCTCGTTGCAGCCTATGTGGCGGCATAGTTCCGCATAGTCGCGTCCGCACACCACAAACAGGCCGGCAATCATCAGCGATTCCGCCTTGGAACCTTCCGTCATGTTCTCCGTGGTTTGGAACGACTCGTTCGGATCCCACGAGAAACAGTTCAGGTTCAGGCAGTCGTTCCAGTCGGCACGGCCGATGAGGGGCAACATGTGCGGTCCCAGATTCTCAATGACATGGTTGAAGGATACGCGCAGGTGTTCGAAGAGCGACAGCTCGGAGCCTTCGCGGTTGTCGAACGGAACCTGCTCTTGCAGGATGCCGAAATCGCCTGTTTCCTTGATGTAGGCCACTGTGCCGAAGATGAGCCACATCGGGTCGTCGTTGAATCCGCCGCCGATGTCGTTGTTGCCGCGCTTCGTGAGCGGTTGGTATTGGTGGTAGCATCCGCCGTCGGGAAACTGGGTGGAAGCAATGTCGATGATTCGTTCGCGGGCGCGTTCCGGAATTTGGTGCACAAACCCCACGAGGTCTTGATTGGAATCGCGGAAACCCATGCCGCGTCCGATGCCGCTCTCGAAGAAGGAGGCGGAGCGGGACATATTGAAAGTGACCATGCACTGATATTGGTTCCAGATGTTGACCATGCGGTCCAGCTTCTCTTCGTGGGACTTCACCACGTAGACGTCCAGCAGCCTGTCCCAATAAGCTTTCAGTTCGGCAAAGGCGGCATCTACCTTGGCTGTGGTGTCCAGTGCCGAAATCATGGCTTCGGCTTTGCTCTTGTTGATAAGCGCGCCACTCGATACGCTTTGCAGTATAGGGTTGTGGTGGGCGGTCTTCTCTTCGTTGCTTTCAAACTTTTCGTCCTGCCCGTTCTCTACGTAGCCCAGCAAGAAGATGTAGTCGCGACTTTCGCCCGGTTTCAACTCTGCCTCGATGTAATGCGAAGCCACGGGACTCCAACCGTGAGCTATGCTGTTGCCGGCCTTGCCTTCGCTCACTTTTTCGGGCAGGCTGAATTCGTTGTACAGTCCGATAAACGTTTCGCGATCGGTATCGAAACCGTCGACGGGAGCATTGACGCTATAAAAAGCATAGTGGTTGCGGCGTTCTTTGTACTCCGTTTTATGATAGATGACCGAGCCGTCTACCTCCACCTCTCCGGTGGAGAAGTTGCGCTGGAAGTTCTCCATGTCCGTGGCCGCATTCCATAAGCACCATTCGGCAAAGGAGAACAGTTTGATGCGCTTCGTCTGTCGGGTGAGGTTTTTCAGTGTCAGCTTTTGCACCTCCCCCCATGTCTTGAGGGGAACGAAGAACAGCAGGCAGGCTTCGATGCCGTTCTTTGCTCCGCTGATGCGGGTATAGCTCATGCCGTGGCGGCATTCGTAGCTGTCGAGCGGTGTTTTGCAAGGTTTCCATCCCGGCGACCATACGGTGCCGCCGTCGTTGATGTAGAAGTAACGCCCGCCGTTATCCATCGGCACGCTGTTGTAGCGATAGCGGGTGATGCGGCGGAACTTGGCATCTTTGTAGAAAGAATAGCCGCCGGCGGTGTTGGAGATGAGCGAGAAGAAATCCTCGTTGCCCAAATAGTTGATCCATGGCCAGGGAGTCTTGGGGTCGGTGATGACGTATTCGCGGTTCTGGTCGTCGAAATATCCGAATCTTTTGTTTTCCATACGTTTGCGGTAGGGGTTGATGAAACAATCTGTGTACCTTTAAATCTTGTTTGCCGTTTCCTCCGGAAGCAGACGCAAACCAATGCCGGACA
The DNA here is from genome assembly GCF_002998535.1 of Prevotella heparinolytica. NCBI lineage: Bacteria > Pseudomonadati > Bacteroidota > Bacteroidia > Bacteroidales > Prevotellaceae > Prevotella > Prevotella heparinolytica. The sequence goes on from NZ_CP027234.1 coordinate 3,560,882, forward strand.
AAGCCCCGGCAGGCTCTTGTGCTTTCCGGAAGGTAAAGCGGTTCAAATTTATAAACTTTTCTCCGATTGCCCCAAGTTGCCGGAGGGCTTTTTCCGGCTTCAAGAGCTTCTGTATCAGAAAAAGATAAAAAAATACAGACGAATCCGGCAGGGTTGCTCTATCTTTGCGATAGACCAACCCTATACCACCTCCGTATCTGCTCCGTACTTATAGGATACGGAGGTGGCAGGGAGGTGATATGGGCCGGCTTCGAAATCTCCCTGAGAATGTTCCGGAACGATGTCTATTGGGAGAACTTTAAATAGAAATGACTGCTATGGGACACTTGTTTGCCTTGCTGATGCTTTGCGCTGCTTCACTTTCTCTTTCCGCCCAATCCGTTCGCGAACGCATATTGCTGGACGACGGCTGGCAGTTTGCTTTCGGCAATGCCGCTTCTTCGCAGAAGGATTTCGGTTGCGGAACGGAATATTTCAACTATCTGACAAAAGCGGCTTCTATCCATAATGAAGGCCCTTATTCTTTGAAGTTCGATGCCGCCAAATGGGGTGTGGAATGGAAGAGTGTCGACCTGCCGCACGATTGGGCGGTGGACTTGCCTTATGCAGCCGAAGCCAGCCACAGCCACGGTTATAAGACGGTGGGTTATAAATATCCCGAAACCGGCGTGGGGTGGTATCGGAAGACCATCACCATTCCCGAAGAAGACCTTGGAAAGCATCTCTATCTTCAGTTCGACGGCATTTTCCGTGATGCCCGTGTCTGGATAAACGGCTTCTATCTGGGACACGAGCCGAGCGGTTATGCCACACAGACGTATGACATCACGGAATACCTGAACTATGGCGGTGAGAATCTGATAACCGTCCGCGCCGACGCTACGCTCGAAGAGGGGTGGTTTTATGAAGGGGCGGGCATCTACCGGCATGTGTGGCTCAACAAAACGGCTCCTTTGCATGTGGCTCCTTTCGGGACGTTTGTGCATAGCAAGCTTTCTCCCGCTTTTGACAAGGCCGTGCTGACGATAGAAACAACGGTGGAGAATTCAGGAATAGAAGCGGGAACATATCGCCTTTGCCACGTCCTTCAAGATGCCGAAGGCAAGGTAGTTGCGCGTTGTGAAACCGATGGAGGGCAGGTGTTGCCAAAGGAGCGGAAGCTCAGCATAGGCAAGATGGAATTGGATGACCCCGCTCTTTGGAGTGTGGATACACCTTATTTATATACATTGCAGACAGAGGTGTATCAGAGTGGCCGTCAGGTAGATGCGTTCGTCACTGCAACCGGCATCCGCGAGGTGCGTTTCGATGCCGACAAAGGCTTTCTTCTCAACGGTGAGCCTTTGAAGCTGAAAGGCGTGAATATGCACCAAGACCATCCCGGAGTGGGAACGGGACTTCCCGATGCCTTGCAGGTGTACCGCCTCAGGCAGTTGAAGGCTTTGGGATGCAACGCCTATCGTTCGTCCCACAATCCGATGACACCCGAAATGCTGGATGCGTGTGACAGGATGGGCATTCTTGTCATTGAGGAGAACCGCCTGACGGGAGTCAACGAAGAACACATCCGCCTGTTGAGGCGCATGATGGAGCGTGACCGCAACCATCCTTGCATCATCCTTTGGAGCGTGGGCAACGAAGAATGGGGCATCGAATGGGAAGAGAGCGGAACACGCATTGCGGCTTCAATGCGTGAGTATTGCCACCGCTTCGACCCTACGCGCCCGATGACGGTTGCATCGAGCAGCGGCCCTTCTATTCTGATTCCCGCCGATGTGGCCGGTTACAATTATATCCTCCAACATCCCGTGGAGCAGCACCGCAAGGACTATCCGCAACGGCGGGCGCTCGGTTCGGAAGAAACCACGGGTTGCGGCACGCGAGGCATCTATTTCGATGCTCACGACCGAGGGCACATGATGGCCCATAACCGCAAGCCAAACGGGCCGGACAGTCTGCTGAATTGCATTGAGCGGGGCTGGAAGTTCTACGACGAACGTCCATATCTGGCCGGCCTTTTCTATTGGACCGGGTTCGACTATCGCGGAGAGCCTAATCCCATGAAGTTTCCGGCCACGGGGTCGCAGTTCGGCCTGTTGGATTACTGCGGATTCCCCAAAGATGAAGCCTACTATCTGAAATCTTGGTGGACGGACGAACCGGTATTGCACATTCTGCCCCATTGGAATCTGCACGGACATGAGGGGGATAGTATCGACGTGTGGGTATATAGCAACTGCGACGAAGTGGAACTGGCTGTGAACGGTAAAAGTATGGGGCGCAAACCGATGGAGAAAAACGGACACCTTGCTTGGAAAGCCGTTTATCGTCCCGGTGCGGTGAAAGCCGTGGGCTACAAAAACGGCAGGAAGATGTTGACGGAAAAGGTTGAAACTGCCGATGCCGCGAATCGTATTTCCATTACGGCCGACCGTACGGTTATCCGGGCAGATAAACGGGATGTAGCCGTTATTCGTGTAGAGTTGCAGGACAAGAAGAAACGTTTTGTGCCCACTGCCTGCGATGAGTTGGCGATTACCGTTGCCGGCCCGGTACGCATTCTTGGTGTGGGCAATGGCGACCCTGCCTATCAGGATGCAGAACGTCCTATGGATGCTTCTGCCCGTACTTTTCAGGTGAAGGCCTTTAACGGGCTTGCCCAAATTCTGTTGCAAAGTACCGGCGAGGCGGGAGAAGCCGTGTTGACAGTCGGTGCGGAGCATATACCTGCCGCATCCTTCGTGCTGAAGGTGCAGGAATAAGCGGATTCTGAGAGGAATGCTGCATGAATATATAACAAATTCTCCATCTGAAAGAAACAAATAATGCTGTCCGGTATTGTAAGTAATGGCTATCTTTGCAATACCTTAGATTTTTGTAACGGCAAGCGAGAACCGGAATATAAATGATACAAGATTAACCTGTAGTCATGATGGAGAACCAAAGTTATATAATGCGAGAGATTACGCCCCTATCCGAGCGTGATTGTTTTTACATAGCCGATCGGCATAAAACGGAATTCACTTATCCCATTCATTGCCATGCCGAGTACGAACTGAACTTCACGGAGCATGCCTCCGGTGTGCGCAGGGTAGTGGGCGATTCGGCTGAAATCATCGGAGATTATGATTTGGTACTGATTACCGGCAAGGAATTGGAGCATGTGTGGGAGCAACACGAATGTACTTCTAAGGACATCCGGGAGATTACGATACAGTTTTCTTCGAATCTCTTCTTCGGGAACTTTATCAATAAGAGTCAGTTCGACAGTATCCGTCAAATGTTGGAGCGTGCTCAATGCGGTCTTTGTTTCCCCATGCAGGCCATCATGAAAGTGTACAATTGGCTGGACAAACTGGCTTCTGAAGAACAAGGGTTTTATGCGGTGATGAGTTTCTTGCGTATTCTCTACGAGCTGTCGCTGTATAGTGATGCACGGATGTTGTCTTCGTCTTCCTTTGCCAAAATAGAGACTTTCTCCGATAGCCGTCGCGTGCAGAAAGTGCAGAAGTATATCGCCGAGCATTATCAGGAGGAAGTACGGCTGAATACGTTGGCAGACATGGTGGGTATGACACCCGTTTCCTTCAGTCGTTTCTTTAGGCTGCGTACCGGTAAGACGCTTTCTGACTATCTTATAGATTTCCGTTTGGGCTTTGCCACTCGTATGTTGGTCGATTCCACCCGTACCATTGCCGAGATTTGCTATGATTGCGGATTTAATAATCTTTCCAACTTCAACAGGATGTTCAAGCGGAAAAAAGGATGCTCCCCGAAAGAGTTTCGTGAGAATTATAGAAAGAAGAAGATGGTAATATGATAAAATAGTATCGTTTTCCTTTATTGCAGATTAGTATCTTTGCAATTAGAAAGATTTGATATTATGAAAAGAATTTGTCTGTTTTTACTGTCTCTCTTCTGTGGGCTGACTATTATTGCGCAGATACGTGGCAATGAAATTCGTGTGGTGGTTTCACCCGATCGTACCGACTGGACTTATAGGCTGAATGAGAAGTGTACGTTTACTGTCAGGGTGATAAAGGCCCGGAATCTTTTGTCTGATGTAAGGATCGACTACGAGCTGGGGCCGGAGATGTATCCCACCGAGGCAAAAAAGGATGTGTTGCTGAAAGACGGCACACTGAAACTTCAAGGAGTGATGAAAACTTCCGGTTTCTTTCGTTGTAAAGTCAAAGCACATGTGGGCGGATGCACTTACGAAGGCATGGCGACTGCAGCTTATGCCCCCGAACAGTTACGGCCGGTTGCCGAACTCCCTGCCGACTTCCGCGATTATTGGGCAAATACCCTGAAACAGGCGCGCAACACTCCGCTGGAGCCTGTGATGACTTTACTTCCCGAACGTTGTACGATGACAGATAATGTCTATCAGGTGAGTTTCCGCACCAAGGAGTGGGGAGGCCGTTTTTACGGTGTCCTCAGCATCCCTAAGAAAGAGGGGAAATATCCGGCATTGCTGCGTGTGCCCGGTGCGGGTGTGCGCCCCTATATGGGCGATACCTATACCGCTCCCGGAAAAGTGATAACACTGGAAGTAGGGATTCACGGCATTCCCGTGACGATGGAGCAATCGGTGTATGATGCGCTGGCAAGCGGCGCGTTGAATAATTACTGGACTTTCTGTCGCGACAATAAAGATTCCTTTTACTATAACCGTGTGACTGTGGGCGTTTTGCGTGCAGTGGATTTTATATGCTCTCTGCCGCAATATAACGGACAGGCTTTAGGTGTCACAGGTGCCAGCCAGGGAGGCGCTTTGTCCGTGATAGCTGCCGCTCTCGATTCACGTGTCACTTTTTTGGCCGTTGTTCATCCTGCTTTGTGCGACCATGAGGCTTCCCTCCAAAAACGTGCTTGTGGATGGCCTCATTATTTCTATTATGGAGGTGCTCCCGATGTGAAAGAACTCGAAACGGTTCGTTATTATGATACGGCGAATTTTGCCCGTTTGTTGACTGTGCCTGCTTGGTTCAGTTGGGGATATAATGATGATGTCTGTCCTCCTACCTCCATGTATGCCGCCTATAATGTGGTTTCGTCTTCGAAAGAACTCCATCCTTATCTTGAAACCGGTCATTACTGGTATCAGGAGCAGTGGGACGAGTGGCTGGAGTGGTTGCGAAAAAAACTTCTTGCATTATGATATTAATGATGTCTTGGCAATCTGTACGAGAAGATGAGAATGCGGAAGCAGATATAAAACAGAATCAATAGAAAGTGTATATGAATAAAAATAATCGCATGAAGAAGATAACTAATCAAGACAGCATTCATTCTTTTCTCTGTGAGAGAAGAAAGAGACGAGGGGTAGGAGGAGCTTTGTCTTTTCTCTTTCTCCTGTTGTTCTCGTGTACTCCCCGACATACGGAACATTCGTTTATTACGGTCAGTCCCGATGGACAGTTTGTCCGCAACGGAAAGCCCTATTATTTCATTGGTGCCAACTTCTGGTACGGTGCCATTCTTGGCTCGGAAGGCGAAGGCGGAAATCGAGAGCGTTTGCACAAAGAACTGGATTTCTTGAAAAGCATCGGCGTGGACAACCTCCGCGTATTGGTGGGAGCCGATGGTGAAAACGGCGTGAAGACACGGGTAGAACCCTCTTTGCAAACAGCTCCCGGCGTCTACAACGATACTGTTTTAGCCGGACTGGATTATTTCATGAATGAATTGCGCAAACGCGACATGACAGCCGTTCTTTATTTGAACAATTCGTGGGAATGGAGCGGAGGTTATTCCGTTTACCTGCAGTGGACGGGGCACGGAGATGCCGTGGTGCCTGCCATAGATGGATGGCCCGCCTATATGGAATATGTAAAGCAGTTTCCGCAGTCGGACAGTGCGAAGGCCTTGTTTGCCAATCACGTCAAGTATATTGTGACAAGAACAAATAGGTATAATCAGATAAGATATGTGGATGATCCCACCATCATGTCTTGGCAGATTGGCAACGAGCCTCGCGCTTTTGCCGAGGAAAACAAAGAAACTTTTGCGCATTGGATGGCCGATGTGGCTGCACAAATCAAGTCGCTCGATCCGAACCACATGGTGTCTTCGGGCAGTGAAGGCGCTTGGGGATGCGAGAACGACATCGCGCTTTTCGGAAAAATCCATGCGGACTCCAATATTGATTATCTTAATATTCACATCTGGCCGTATAATTGGGGATGGGTGAAGGCGGACAGTCTGGCGGAACTTCTTCCGCGTGCCAAAGAAAATACCAAGAAATACATAGACGAACACATGACTGTCGCCCGAAAACTCCATAAACCGATAGTGCTTGAGGAATTCGGCTTTCCGCGTGACGGTTTCCGGTTCTCTAAAGAAGTGCCGACTACGGCACGTGACGAGTATTATCGTTACGTGTTCGACCTCATCCGTCAAGACCGTGAAAGCGGCGGCCTGTTTGCCGGATGCAACTTCTGGGCATGGGGAGGTTTTGCCGAACAGAATCCCGGACATGTGTTTTGGGAAAAAGGAGATGATTATACCGGTGATCCGGCACAAGAGGAGCAAGGGCTGAACTCTGTTTTTGCTACGGATAGTACTATTGAAATAATCAAAGAGGAAAACCAAAAATTGAAATACAATGAAAAATAGTTGGATAATTGTCGTGGCGGTATGCTGGCTGATGCTCTTTATAGGATAAGGAATATTCCATTGAAGTCATCAAGGCAATTCGTGCCATAGAGCCTGAGGCGGTTATTCTTGTGGGTAGTCCGCATTGGGATCAAGATATACATCTGGCTGCGGACGACCCTATCACCGGATACAAGAACATCATGTACACACTTCATTTTTATGCCAACACCCATGGGCAATGGCTACGCGACAGAGCTGATTATGCCATGTCCGAGGGGCTTCCCGTTTTCGTTTCCGAATGTGCGGGTATGGAAGCCAGCGGAGATGGCCCTCTAAATCCTGAAGAATGGCGGAATTGGTTGGATTGGATGCAACGGCATTCCATCAGCTGGGTGGCGTGGTCTGTTTCCGATAAAGATGAAACTTGTTCCATGCTCTATCCTACGGCCTCTTCGGAAGGAAGCTGGGAAGAGAGAGATTTGAAAGAGTGGGGACGTATGGTGCGTGATGAACTGAAGAAATGACGCTTGCCCGTTCACGCTAAATCAATCATTCTTTTGCTCTATTGCCAAAAACTTGCTTTGAAAAGACGGGTTTCGGCTATAACCGCTTTGTGTAAAGTGCCGGATGGGGCGTTTCTGAAAGTGAAATAATAACGGATGTTAAAGAAGTATCATTATGTGATAAAATAATGTCTGTTTGTCTCAGGCTGAAAATTTACATTTGTATTCGCGAAGGAAAGTGAAATAAAACTCATCATATACTGTTTAACGAACCATTAACAAAATGAAAAATGCCTATGAGAAAGGAATAATAAATATTCACCAGCCTTATTTAATAAGGACTATTTATTTCTCAAGAATAGTTTAACCTTATATAAAAACATTTGTTGCCGATGTGGCAACGCCAATTCATTAACTAAGAAAGATACAAGTATGAATTTTAATTTCAGAAAAACAGCGCTGCTCGTAGGGGTATGTTCGACTTTGGGATTCGGCTATACTCCACAACTTTTCGCCGCGTCGATTGATGTAATCGAAGCTGTGCAGCAAGCGAAAAAAATCACAGGTACTGTAACAGATGCAATGGGGCCGGTTATCGGTGCCAATGTTTTGGAAAAAGGTACGACTAATGGTGTTATTACGGATATTGACGGCAAGTTTACATTGAATGTTCAGCCGGGAGCTGTTATTGTCGTTTCTTTTATCGGTTATCAATCACAAGAAATAGTGGTAGGTAATCAGGCTAACTTCGATATCCGGTTGAAAGAAGATTCCGAATTGTTGGACGAGGTAGTCGTGGTGGGTTACGGCGTACAGAAAAAGAAGCTGGTGACGGGTGCTACGGTTGAAGTGAAAGGAGAGGATATTGCAAAATTGAATACGACTCAGGCTTTGGGGGCTTTGCAGAGCCAGTCTCCCGGTGTGAATATTCAAGCTGTTTCCGGTCAGCCGGGTGATGGTTTTAAAGTAACCATTCGTGGTGCCGGTACGAATAGCGATACCAAACCCCTTTATATCATCGATGGCGTGGGAGGCGATATCAATAACCTGAACCCTGCCGACATTGAGCGTATAGACGTGTTGAAGGATGCCGCTTCGTGTGCCATTTATGGTTCTGCCGCCGCCAATGGCGTAATCTTGGTGACAACCAAACAGGGCAAAGAAGGCAAAATTCAGGTAAGCTACGATGGTAATATCGGTTGGCAAAATGTCTATAAGTTGCCTGATATGCTGAATGCCAAACAGTATATGGAGATACAGAACTTGGTTCGTTTCAATAGTGGCGTGGATGCGCACGATTGGTCTCGGTTTGTAGATGCCGACTTGTTGGCTGCTTATCAAAGTGGTGCGAACGAGGGAACGAATTGGGTTGAGGCTATTCGCAACAAGAATGCCGTTACCACCAGCCATTCACTGAATATCACTTCCGGTACCGATCGCACTAAGTTTTCTTCCGGTGTGGGTTATCAATATCAAGATGGTGTATTTGGCAATATGGCGAAATCCGATTATCGTCGTTTCACTTTGCGCATGAATGCCGAGCATGTAATTTACCGTAACGATGCGGGGCTCGATGTAGTGAAGATCGGTCAGAATCTTTACTATCAGCACTCTCAAAGACAAGGCCTTGACAACGGAAATCAATATGGAAATATGTTGTCGAATATGTTGCGGGCCAACCCATTGATTCCTATTTATAACAAAGACGGTGCATACTTCGGTTATGAGGATTTGAAGAAATCGGGTAAGGAAGGCTGGTTTAATTTTAATTCTTACACAACCAATCCTATTGCTTCGATGATGAACGGACAAAGTGCCAATAATAAAAGTATCAGCTACGGACTTAACGTTAGCGGTTGGTTGGAAATACAACCCGTCAAAGGGTTGACCTATCGCGGTCAGTTAAACTACAATCAAAGCTCATGGTCATGGCGCAGCTATCTTCCCGCTTACAAGCTGAATGATCAAGGCGACAGTCGTTCCATCGACCAAGCCACCAACCAGATAGGACAAGGTTGGGGATGGAGCACCACCAATACATTGAATTATAAGTTCAATGTAGGCAGACACGATTTTGATGTATTGGCCGGGACCGAATACGGCGAATCGCGTCCCAACTACGGATTCTCATTGAATGCTACGGCTACTAATTCGGTATTTGGTGACTTGAAACACGCCTATATGAGTTTCATGAAGAACAATACGGCATTGGCTACCGTATCGGGAAGTCCGTATGGTGACTCTCGCGGCATGTCTTACTTTGGCCGTTTGAACTACAACTTCAACGAAACCTATATGTTCAGTGCCATTATCCGTGCCGATGGTTCTTCAATCTTCGCACCGGGCAAGCGTTGGGGCTACTTCCCCTCATTCTCTGCCGGATGGGTGGTTTCGAACGAAAAGTTTATGGAAAAAGCACAAGACTGGCTCAATTTCCTGAAGATTCGTGCCGGATGGGGACAAAACGGTAATAAGAATGCTGTTGATAACTTTGCTTATCAGGCAACATTCGGTTACAATGCAAAGACCAATTACTCGTTCGGAAATAATAAGGATGGTTATACTTCGGGTGCCGCTCCTACTCGTTTGGCCAATGCCGATATAACTTGGGAAACTTCCGAACAGATTAATATGGGCCTCGACGCCCGTTTCTTGAACAGTCGTTTGGGCGTTACTTTCGATTGGTATCAAAAGACCACTAAAGATTTGTTACTGCTGGTTCCCGTAACACCCACTACCGGATTCTCGGAACAGCTGAAAAACGCAGGTACGGTTCGCAACCGTGGTGTAGAACTTGCTCTTAACTGGAATGACCATGTGGGTAAAGACTTTACTTATGGTATAAACTGGAACATTGCCTACAACCAGAATGAGGTGACCAAAGTAAATAGTACCCGCAAGTATAACAATGGAGGGCTTGACAATCTTGCGCAAGGAACCGGCTATATGGCACGCTTCGAGGAAGGACATCCCATAGGTTACTTCTGGGGTTATAAGACCGACGGTGTTATTCAGAATCAAGAAGATTTGGCTGCATACGTAGCAGGATTGAAAGATAAAAACGCTGCCAACTCGCTGCAAGGTAATACGCTGAAACCCGGTGACCTGAAATTTGTGGATGTGAATGGAGACGGTGTTATCAATGCCGACGACAAGACCGATTTGGGTAATCCTCATCCCGATGTGACGATGGGACTCAGCCTTAACTTCGGATACAAGGGCTTCGACCTCTCTGTGACAAGTTTCGCTGCATTGGGACAACAAGTGGCCCGTTCTTATCGTAAGTTCACCGACGGCGAACAAGAAAATTACACCACCGAGGTTTATCAGTATTGGAATGGCGAGGGTACTTCAAATAGATATCCTTTGCTGGCCCGTATGAATGAAGGCGTGAATTGGCAGTCTATTTCTGACATTTACGTGGAAAATGCAGACTACTTCCGATTGCAAAATCTGACTTTGGGTTACGACTTTAAGCGTATTTGGAAGAATTGTCCGTTCCAGCAGTTACGGGTGTATGCTGCAGCGCAAAACCTCTTCACCATTACCGGCTATAAGGGAATGGATCCGGAGAACGGCCGTGCTCTTAGCAGCAAAGAACCTTGGCTGACCGGTGTCGATGTAGGCAACTATCCTACTCCTCGTACCTATATGTTTGGTGTTAATGTTAAATTCTAAAACTGATTATATATGAAAAATATAACCTACTTATTCGCTTCGGCTTGTGTTGCACTTGGATTGGCCTCTTGCGACATCGACAATGTGGAGAATATGGGTGAGCTTTCCACAGAGAACTTCCCCGTGTCCGAAGCCGACGGTATTGCAGCCTTGGCAGGTGTCTATCAAAACTTGAATGCCACGCATGCGTATCCGCAGGAGTCATTTATATACTATGCGCAACTGGCCAGCGACGATGCGCTTGGCGGTGGCGGAACCAATGATAAACTGATGCAGGCCATGGACTTGATTACGAACTATAATGCCGACATGACTAACAATTTCTGGGTGTTGCGTTATGAAGGTATTAACCGGGCTAACACATTGATTACTGCTTTGCCGAACACGGCTATGGATGAAGAGATAAAGAAGCAATTCCTGGGTGAGGCCCTCTTCCTGCGCGCTTACTATCACTTCGATTTGGCAAGCATGTATGGCAATGTGCCTTTGATGACTGTTCCTTCAGGCGAACTGGTGACACAAGGTGATGTGGCGGTGCTTTACGGACAGATGTTGCAGGATTTGCGTGATGCCGTTGAGATGATGTCTGCCACACGTAAGACTGACGGGCACGTAGACAAGTACACGGCAGAGGCTTTGATGGCTCGTATTTTCTTATTCTACACCGGTATGTACGGCAACGGAACTGATATGGCCGCTTTGACCAGCACTACTTACAAACCGCTTACTTCGGTGGCATTGCCCGATGGCACGACGCTGACCAAAGAGAACGTTATAGCCTATGTAGACGATTGTGTGAACAACTCCGGTTATGAACTTGTATCCGATTTCCGCAACCTCTGGGCTTATACCAACCGCTATACGGTGGAAGATTATAATTATACCAAGGGGAAAGGTCTGAAATGGGCAGAGGACGATAATGCCGCTAATCCCGAATCGATGTTCGCCATCAAGTTCAATAAGTTGGCCGACTGGCAAACTACCATCGGTTATGGCAACGGTGTTGCTCTGCACATGGGTGTGCGCGGTGGTCAGTCTTATGATAAGACTTTCCCCTTCGGGCAAGGTTGGGGGGCAGGCCCTGTGGCTCCCAATTTGGTGAACGACTGGAAAAGTGCCGACCGTGATGAGAAAGATATCCGTCGCGAAGCCACTATTGTGGATTGGTCGAAAAGCACCACTTATGTAAAGGGCGGTTGGGCAGACTTCGTGCAGGAAACCGACTATTATTCTAAGAAGTGGTCGCCGATTTCTGCTATAAACGATGGTTCGCAGGAGAATTTGATTCCGGTAAAAGACAATCCGTATGTGTGCTGCTTTGAGAATCTGATGTATGGTGCTTCGGGATGGACTCAAGGAGCCAACAATATGCAGCTTAACAACATCCATGACTTGGTTTTGATTCGCTTTGCCGATGTATTGTTGATGCAGAGCGAGCTGAAAGAGGATGTGGCGGGCATCAATCGCGTGCGTGCACGGGCCGGACTCGCCCCCATTGCTTCTTACTCGCTCGAGGCCTTGCAGAACGAACGTCGTTGGGAATTGGCTCTCGAAGGTATTCGTTGGAATGATATCCGTCGTTGGCATATTGCAGCCGAGGCACTTTCCAAACAAGATAATCAGCCGGTTTATTATTGCGGTCAGCCCGATAAGAATACGGCCCACAATGGAGGATATGCGGTTCGTTATAAGGCTACGGCCGGTTTCCAAAAGATGCCCGAAAGCCAAGTTGCCATCGGAAGCGTTGTGCAGAATGAGGGTTGGACGGGTGCCGATAGCGAGTACACCGGATGGAAATAGAACCCGACCGAATGTTTAATCTTAATAAGCAATTTACGATATGAAAAAGATATTATTTGCAGCTCCGTTGTTGTCTTTGTTCTTTGCTGCCTGCGACCCGATAGTGGACGAGATAGGAAAGAACAGCAATATAACCGCTGAAGAATTAACTAATTCATTTACTATCTCTGCCAAGAGCGAGGGGAATAACAACTTGACGTTCAATGTTTCTCCCACCCGTTATGTAAAGGTTTACGATGCGAGCACCGATATCTGTGTGGCTATGGGCACTGCACCTACTTGCCAGATTGTGCCTCCTGCGCGCAGCCTTGATTTCTATATCACTACGATGAATCAGGACGGCTCCATTACGAAATCCGAAACGAAAAGCATCAATGTGAAGGAATTTACCGACCTGCCGGCCATCTTTAATGACATCTTTGGCGATGGAAACGGCGGGTTTACCACCCATACATGGGTATGGGATGATACTGCCGGCGATGGTGTATGGGGTAATGGCGGTTATCTGCAAAATAGCGGCCCCAGCTGGTGGGTTGTTCAGTTGAAAGACATTGATGAACAGGCCGCAGGTAAAGGTTTACCCAAAGACGGCAAGGACGGATGGATGAAGATCAGCCTGACCGGAGTAGAGATGAGCCGTGGCGACAAAGGTTCCGTCAAAGTGAGTGAGGACGTGATTAAGGCCGGTTGGGACAAAGGTACCATGACTTTCAGCGGCACTTATCCTTTGATGGGGATTATGGTAAACCATGGAAACACTCCCCAGTATGTTTATCAGATACTGAAAGCCGATGGCGAACATCTCAGGCTTTGTGCCGGCGAGCCGGGAGCCGGAGATTGGGGAACTGCTTGGTTCTGGAACTTCAAGAGAAAGTAGTCAGAAGAGGGAATTGTCAATCGGACTATTTCTGTGCAAGCACTTGTTGTTACACTCGTCCTATGGTCGTTCGTGGCACTTGGCGTTTGCAGAAGAAAAATCGAATGATACAAGTTTTTTATGGTTAAAACAGGAAAGGGTGAGTCGTGAGATTCACCTTTTCACTTCTTTTCCGGAATTTTCTTCTCTTTATGGAATATTGGCTATTATTGGTGTATGCTAAATTTTCAAACGTATGCCGACAGTCCCTGCAAAGCCAGTGAATAGATGCAGCCATTCTTTATTATAAAAGTAAGCGCCAACCTCCCATGATAAATCTGAATTAATCCGGTAGCCGAGAGATGGGCATCTTGGAGAACCTACTGTTTCGTAATCCAGTTCACGATGCTTGTCGACAGATACTGCAAATACCGAGCCTATGCACTTTTAAGTCTCAGCGACCCCTATATGGATTGATGCGTTGGATATAAGGAATAAAGTTGTTGGAATCAAAGAAAAAAACTGCGCGAGGCAAGCAGTAAACTTGTTTGCAACTTGAATCAATCTCTGTTCGCGCCGTGCGAACATAAAAACGCAACCTGCGGATAAACATTCGCACCGTGCGAACAGATATTCGTGCCGTGCGAACAGACATTCGGGAATAAAAGAGCAGCAGGGCTGAAAAGTGAAGTTGTGGGCTTATCGGCTTACTTGGACGCATTTAAACGCCGTGATGCATTGAAGAAAAAGTAGAATGTCCCGTGAATATCCGGAAAAAGTTTTAGCAGGCAGTAATAATTGGCTATATTTGTAGGTAAATAACATTGAATCAACTATATGAAATATACCTCATACACTTATCCTTCCGGTAGAGCCGAAGTATCTGCATTTGTTGTAGATGGCGGAGTGACAGAATATCACGTGATGATACATGCCATCGAGCCGAAGCAGACTTATTGCGAGCAGATGAATGCTGTGCTGGATACGTATGCTGTTTTAGTGAAGAATGAGTTGCCCGGTGCCATAGCCGTATTCAAAAGATTCTTCTTGAGCGACACTGCCAATCAGTCGGAACTGTTGCTCGCTACTATGGCGGAAACCTCCGATTGCGCCCTGTCTGTGGTGGAGCAACCGCCGTTGGGGGGAACTAAAATTGCTTTGTGGGCGTATCTGCAAACCAATGTGCAGACCAAAGTGTTGTCGAACGGACTTTATGAAGTAAGGCACGGAGCATACCGTCAACTATGGATGGGAGGCAGCTTTAACCGTGCAGCCAATTCGGAATATCAGACGCGGTTGCTGTTCAATGATTATGTCATGCAGTTGATGGAACAAGGTTGTTCTTTGGCTGATAACTGCTTGCGTACTTGGATATTTGTGCAGAATGTAGATTGCAACTATGCCGGCGTGGTCAAGGCGCGCAATGAAGTATTCGCTACTCAGAACCTGACGGAAAAGACACACTACATTGCCAGCACCGGTATCGGCGGGCGGCATGCCGACCCGAAAATATTGGTGATGCTCGATGCTTTTGCCATAGAGGGGTTGAAGCCCGGACAAATCAAGTATTTGTATGCCCGTACCCACCTCAGCCCCACTTACGAATATGGGGTCAGCTTTGAACGAGGCACGGCTGTGGATTATGAAGGCCGCAGGTTGGTGCTCATTTCCGGCACGGCAAGCATTAACAACCGTGGAGAAATAATGCATGCCGGTGATGTTCGTCGGCAGACGCAGCGGATGTGGGAAAATGTGGAAGCTTTGTTGAAAGAGGCCGGTTGTTCCTTTGAGGATTTGGGGCATATCATTGTTTATCTGCGCGATATGGCCGATTATACCGTGGTAAAAGAAATGTTCGACATGCGTTTCCCTAATGTGCCGAGAATGATTACGCTGGCTCCCGTCTGCCGTCCGGGATGGCTGGTCGAGATGGAATGTATGGCGGTAAGAGAACTTTAATCCGGATGATATGATGAAACTGTGTTTCCGATTTCTTTTGTGTATAGGATGCCTGTTAGGAGCCGGTTGTGGAAATACCAAACATGGCTATGTGATTGAAGGTACATTGCCCTCGGTGAAGTACGATGGCGAATGGATATATCTCGTACCTATGGAGAATGCTCCGGGACGGGTAGACTCCGTAAAAATAGCCAACGCCTCTTTCTCCTTCTCCGGACAAGGAGAGGAAATGAAGGTATTGCGCGTACGGCCTCTTTTGCGTATCGACATACAAGAGTTATTGGTAGTGACAGAACCGGGTACGATATACGTGACGGCTGATACACTCGGTTCTGTGGCGGGGACTCCGCAGAACGATGCACTGCAAAGATGGAAGGAAGAGAGGGAAAAGATGCAAATGGACTATCGTCTTATTCGGAAGAGGCTGCCGACAGCTACCGGAGAAGATTCGTTACAAATGGTACGGCGCTGTGATAGTTTAAGGGAACAGGAACGGGAGATGAATTTCCTCTTCTTGGAGGAACAAGGAAACAATACGTTGGGGAGATTCATGCAAAACTTTTTACGAAGTACCTTGACGGAAGAGCAACAAAAACGATTGGATGAAAGTCTTCGGTAAAAAATATATGGCAGCAAGTATCTGGAAGATCGGACTGTCGATCCTTTTCGGTGCGATGGTATTTCTTTTCTGGCGATACGTTTATCCTGCCCACCTTTCCTATCAGGAGCAGTTTCAGCTCTTCTTGTTCGATATGGATTATTGGCAGGAACGGATGGCTGTGCCGGGCGGACCGGCCGACTATGTCGCCGAATATTTGACGCAGTTCTATTATTATATAGAGGCAGGTGCCTGTATTCTGGCTTTTTTGTATGTGCTGTTGCAGCGCTTGGTTTGGGCATTGGCAAAGGAACAAGGAACGGCCGATGTCTATTATCCGCTCAGCTTCTTGCCCGTTGTTGTTTTGTGGCATTTCATGGGTGACGAAAATGTGATGCTCTCATTTGTGGTGGCTTTATTGCTTACGTTGGTTGCATGCTATTCATATGCTCGTTTGAAAGGTAGGAAGGGGCGCATAGCTTATGTTCTGGTAGTTCTTCCATTGCTCTATTGGGCAGCCGGGGCGGTTCATTTCATCTTTATGAGTTGGGTGATGATGCGTGAGCTCTGTCCGAACTCTGAAAACAGGCATCTCCGGATCGGTATGGGTGTGATTCCGGGAATTGGATTGTGGGGAGTGGCTTGTCCGTTGTTGGCAAGTATCTGGGCACAGTACCCCATATCCCGATTGATGACAGGTATCGGTTATTACCGTTTTCCGGCTGTCATACCTTGGGTGGGGATAGGCCTTGCCTTTCTACTGGTTCTTATGCCTTTCCTATTGGCTGCTCTCCCTGTGCCGAAGAAACGGATGTTATATGGCGGGGTGCAGTCGGTATTGGTGGCTTTGTTCGGCTGTTACTTTGTTGCCGCCGGTTGTGATATGGACAAGGAAGAAGCGATGAGATACGACCAGCTGGTGCGTAACAAACAGTGGCGGAAGGTTGTAGAGACGGCTGAAAAGAAATCGCCTACCTCGCCTTTTGCCGTAACCTGCCTGAATCTTGCTTTGGCAAAGACCGGACAGATGGGAGACCGTATGTTTGAGTTCTACCAGAACGGTACGGAAGGGCTGTTGCCGGAATTTCAACGTGACTTCACTTCTCCATTGCCCACCGGTGAGGCATATTATCATTTAGGAATGATCAATACGGCTCAACGTCATGCTTTCGAAGCAATGGAAGCGATACCCAACTTCAATAAGAGCGGGCGTTGCTACAAGCGCTTGGCGGAAACGAACCTGATTAACGGGCAGTATGAGGTTGCTGCCAAATATTTGCGGGCATTGAGAAAAACGCTCTTTTATAGAGAGTGGGCGGAAGATGCCATGACCTACCTTTATAATGAAGAGAGAATCAATGCTCATAAAGAATGGGGCTGGCTGAGGCAGATACGATATACGGAAGACTTTTTGTTCAGTAACCGGGAGATAGACGTTATGTTGGGACTGTTGTATCAACAGAATCATCGTAACCGGATGGCTTTTGAGTATATGCTGGCATACGTGTTGCAACAGCGCGATTTGGAACGGTTCATGAAATATTATCCTCTGGGCAGGGATGCCGGTTATGAGCATATTCCCCGCAGCTACCAAGAAGCGTTGGTATATGTATGGACGCAGACACACAAAAACTTCCAAGGGATGCCTTGGAGCATCTCGCCCGGAGTGATACAGCGCGTAACCGACTTTGCGCGCATATATACTTCCCAACAAAATGCCCGACAGCTTTTGCAGGCACGTTTCGGCAATACATACTGGAATTATTTGTTATTAAAGGAATAGAACGGAGATGAAAAGAGTAGTTGCTTGCATAACGACCATATTGTGGTTTGCCGCTTGCAGTGACCCGGTGACCAATCCGGAAAAGGTGGATGCATGGCCGGTCATTTATCCCGACTACATCGGTGTGACTATCCCTGCAACCATTGCTCCCATGAACTTCGATTGTATCGGTGGAGAGCATGAGCGTGTGGATGTGACGGTGGCCGGAGGGAAATCGGGAAGAATACATATCGATGGTAAAAAAGTATCATTCTCGCAAGACGAATGGCGGGCTCTTTTGGAAGCAAACAAGGGAGACAGCCTTTTGTTTACGGTATGTATCAGGCAAGGAGGAATATGGAGGCAGTACCGCCCTTTCCCTATGTATGTCAGTCCTTATCCGATAGATTATGGAGTGGTATATCGTAAGTTGGCGCCGGGCTATGAGGTGTATAGCAAGATGGGCATTTACGAGCGCAATCTTTCATCTTTCGACGAGCGTCCTTTGCTGGAGAATACAATGGTAACCGGGATGTGCCTGAATTGCCATGCTTTCAATAAAACCAATCCCGATTATTTGAGCCTGCACATTCGCGGAAAGAATGGCGGAACCTTGATGCAGATTGATGGAAAACGCGAAATGCTGAATACGAAAACGGACTCTACGCTTTCGGCGTGCGTATATCCTTATTGGCATCCCGGCGGGAAGTATATCGCTTATTCGGTCAACAATACGCGTCAATCGTTTCATACGGTGAAAGAGGAGCGTGTGGAAGTTCTCGACTTGGCATCGGACGTACTGGTGTATCATCCGGAAACACACGAGCTTTTGCGTTCTCCTCTGTTGCAGAAAAAAGAGGTCTTCGAGACATTTCCCGTGTTTTCCTCGGATGGACGTAAACTTTATTTCTGTGCTGCGGAGGCCAGACAGATACCGGCAGAATACAAAGAGATACGCTACAACCTGTGCAGCATCGGTTTTAATCCCGAAGACGGGACATTCGGCGAACAGGTGGATACGCTGGTGAATGCGGCGGCAATGAAAAAAAGTATCTCTTTCCCAAGACCTTCGTACGACGGAAAGTATATCATGTTTACCTTGTCGGATTACGGTAACTTTTCAATCTGGCACAAAGAAGCCGACCTATGGCTGCTGGATTTGCAAGATGGTGCAGTGCGCCCGATAAGAGAGGTAAACAGCAATGATACGGAGAGTTTTCATAATTGGAGCAGTAATTCGCGCTGGTTTGTGTTCAGTAGCCGCAGAGGGGATGGGCTTTATACCCGCCTTTATCTGGCAAGCATGGACGAGAACGGGATGATAAGCAAACCTTTCTTGTTGCCTCAAAAGAATCCGTGGGAATACTATGACCGCTTGGCCTATTCGTACAATGTACCCGATTTCACCTGCGAACCCGTGAAGCTGGAACGTCGGAAAGCGGAGCGGGAGATTGTTTCTGCAAAGCGTGTTCCGGTAAGAGTGAGGCATTAAGATTTTCAGTGCTTTACGCTTGCGTAGTTGTGTGCATGCAACGGGGAAGGTATATGCCCACACTTCAGCAGGCATAAGCCCGCACTTCAGCAGGCGTAAGCCCACACGTCAGCAGGCGTAAGCCCACACGTCAGCAGGCGTAAGCCCGCACTTTAGGAGGCATAAGCCCACACCTCAGGGAAGGTAAGCCCGCACCTTAAGGAAGCTGTCCTTGCACTTTAAGCGATGTAAATCTTGAGTATATAAATCGCAGGCAAGCTTTTCATACAGACCCCATTGTTTTGTATATCGATTATTCGTCAGGGAAATATAGCAAAGAGATAAAATTGTATCATTTTCTCTTACTGCAATCTGTTATCTTTGCACTAAAGATTCAAATGTTATACCTATTGCAATACAAGATAGAAAAACATGGATATGAAAAAACTTAAATTTGCCGCAATGCTTCTTACCGCAGGCATGTTTGCCGCTTGCAGCCCTTCTTCCAAAAAACAAGCGATGAACGAAGAGGCTGCTTCCGCACGTACTTCCGAAACAGAGAAATTACTGGCTAATTTGAAGAAAATTTCTTCAAAAGGCATCATGTTCGGTCATCATGATGATACGGTCTACGGCATCGGCTGGGAAGGCGACGAAGGCCGTTCGGATGTGAAGAGTGTGTGCGGCGATTATCCGGCCGTCATCAGTTTTGATTTGGGAGAATTGGAACTGGGGAATGAAACCAATCTGGATAAAGTTCCCTTTGAAAAAATCAGACAAGAGATTGTCAACCAATATCGGCGAGGAGGGTTGGTTTCGCTCAGTTGGCATGCGCGTAATCCTAAGACCGGAGGCGATGCCTGGGATGTTTCGGATAATACGGTAGTAAAATCCGTTTTGCCGGGAGGAGAGAATCACCCGAAATTTGCTGCTTGGTTGGATGGGGTGGCAAGTTTTCTCAATTCGCTGCAAACAGATGAAGGAACCAAAGTGCCTGTTCTTTTCCGTCCGTGGCATGAACATACCGGAAGCTGGTTCTGGTGGGGAGAAAACTTATGCACACCCGAAGAATACAAGGCTTTGTGGCATATGACGGCAGACAGCTTGCGGGCAAAAGGGGTGAACAATGCGCTATATGCCTACTCTCCGGGTGCAGAGCCCGAAGATACGGCACAATATCTGAAGCGTTATCCGGGAGATGAACTGATCGACGTCGTAGGTTTCGATACATATCAGTTTGACCGTGATATGTTTTTGGCCGGATTGAACAGGGCGCTTGCCGTTACAGACACAGTGGCCAAAGCACACGATAAGGTGATTGCTGTGACCGAAATAGGGTATGAAGGCATTCCCGATGCGAGATGGTGGACGGGAACCTTGCTCCCTGCATTGGAGAAATATCCGGTGGCTTATGTACTGGTGTGGCGTAATGCCCGTGAGAAGACGACGCACTATTATGCCCCCTATCCGAGGCAAACGTCGGCCGAAGATTTTGTGGAATTTTACAACAATCCCAAAACCCTGTTTTCGGCAGATGTCAATCTGTATCAATGAAGCCCCATGGCAAATAATCGAATAAAAATATATAAACTTGATAATAGAGATGGATGTTTTTAAGAAAAAAGTAGAGGAGCTTTTTCAGAAGCATGAAGAGTTAATCACAAGGAAGAATGTGGCGATAGAAGGCGGAAATGGTATCTTCACCAGATATGAATACCCGGTAGTGACGGCGGCTCATACGCCTGTGTTTTGGCGTTATGATTTGGATGAGGTTTCCAATCCGTATTTGATGGAGCGTATCGGCATGAATGCCACGATGAATTCGGGTGCCATCAAGTGGAACGGGAAGTATCTGCTGATGGTGCGTGTGGAAGGCGCTGACCGTAAATCTTTCTTCGCTGTGGCCGAGAGTCCTAACGGCATTGATAATTTCCGTTTCTGGGACTATCCCGTCACAATGCCCGAAGACGTGATTCCGGCAACGAATATTTACGATATGCGTCTCACGGCCCATGAAGACGGATGGATTTATGGTATCTTTTGTGCCGAACGCCACGACAACAAGGCACCTGCCGGCGATTTGTCGTCGGCCACGGCCACGGCTGCCATTGCCCGCACCAAGGACTTGAAAAACTGGGAACGGTTGCCCGACCTGAAGACCAAGAGCCAGCAGCGCAACGTGGTGTTGCATCCTGAGTTTGTGCAGGGCAAGTATGCTCTTTATACCCGTCCGCAAGATGGCTTCATCGATGCCGGAAGCGGTGGAGGCATTGGTTGGGCATTGGTGGATGATATAACCCATGCCGAAGTAAAGGAGGAAAAGATAATAGACCAACGTTACTATCACACCGTCAAGGAGGTGAAAAATGGTGAAGGTCCGCATCCCATTAAAACCCCGAAAGGTTGGCTGCATCTGGCTCATGGAGTTCGCGGTTGCGCCGCCGGATTGCGTTATGTGCTTTACATGTATATGACATCTTTGGAAGACCCGACCAAGCTGATTGCTGCTCCTGCCGGTGCTTTTATGGTACCCGAGGGTGAGGAACGTATCGGTGACGTAAGCAATGTGCTTTTCACCAACGGATGGATTGCCGACGAAGATGGAAAGGTATTCATCTATTATGCTTCTTCCGATACCCGGATGCATGTGGTAACTTCTACCATCGACCGACTGGTGGATTATTGCATGAATACCCCTGCCGACGGTCTGTCTTCATCGGCATCAGTAGAGACTTTGAAGAAACTTATAGATAAAAATCTTTTGAAAGGTATTAGACGTTAGAATTTAGACATAAGGCGTTAGAACCTCTGGGCTTTAAAGAACAGAGTTTTAGAGGTCTAAATCTAACGTCTTATATCTCATCTAATGCTTTACGTCTAAAGTCTGACATCTTATATCTTACATCAAAAAACTATGGTAACATTAAAAGAGAAAATCGGTTATGGCTTTGGAGACATGTCATCTTCCATGTTTTGGAAGATATTCTCCTATTATTTGCCGTTCTTCTATTCGAATATCTTTGGATTGAGTCTGGCCGATGCGGGACTGCTCATGCTGGTGACACGCATTTGGGATGCTGTGTCGGACCCGATGATGGGTGTTATTGCCGACCGTACTCAAACGCGGTGGGGCAAGTATCGCCCTTATCTGTTGTGGGTTGCAGCGCCGTTTGCCGTGGCGGGTATCTTACTCTTTACGACTCCCGATATGGGTACGACGGGCAAGTTGATATGGGCTTATGTCACATACATCCTGATGATGACCGTATATACCGCTATCAATGTGCCTTATGGAGCTATGTTGGGAGTAATGACCGATGACTCGAATACGAAAACGGTTTTCTCTTCCTACCGCATGTTCTTTGCCTATGGAGGGAGTTTCATTGCGTTAGGGGCATGGGAACCGTTGTGTAACTGGTTTAAGGGAATGAATTACAGCAATTCCATCAGTTGGCAATATGCCATGATTTGTATTGCAATGCTCTGCTTCTTGGGCTTTTTGCTCTGTTTCAGTATGACGCGCGAGCACGTCAAGAACGTTGCTTCCAAGTCTGTGAGTAAGGATGTTGGTTCTCTTCTCCGCAACTCTCCGTGGTGGATATTGAACGGTGCTGCCTTGCTTTCCAACCTCTTTAACACAGTGCGTGGCGCCACTGCTGCCTATTTCTTCAAGGATTATGTCAGCGCCACGGCTTTCCTCGATTTCGGCATCTTCAATCTGATGCTTTATGCCGGACTGTTCCTCATGGTGGGCGAGGTGTGCAACATGATTGGTGTGGCGCTGGCTGTGCCCCTTTCGATGAAGTTTGGCAAGAAACCCGCCTATATCCTCTCGTTGGTTGGCTTGGTAGTGTTCAGCATACTCTTCTTCTTTGTTCCGAACAATGAAGCGGGGTGGTGGTTGATGATGGTTTTCCAAGTCCTCATATCCATCTGTACCGGTATCATCTCTCCGCTTGTATGGAGTATGTACGCCGATGTGGCGGACTATGCCGAGCAAAAGGACGGTACGGCATCTACGGGGCTGATATTCTCTTCAGGTTCTATGGCACAGAAGTTCGGAGGTGCATTTGCCGGTTGGGCGGTGATGGCCTTGCTGGCTCTTTTCGGTTATAATACAGCCGAAGACGCCGTGCAGACTCCCGAAGCTATGGACGGCCTGAAGTATTTGATGAGCTTTGTTCCTGCCGCTATTGCGGCACTCTCCACATTGGTGATGTTCATCTATCCGCTGAACAACACCCGGATGGCGGCCATTAATGCCGAATTGAAAGAAAGAAGAAAATAAATGCTTACCGAAATCAATGGATGTAAAGAATATAAAGCAGGAGATGGCGAAGGAGTTGGTTTCGAACATCCTTCCCTTTTGGATGGAAAAGATGACGGACGAAGTGCATGGCGGTTTCTATGGACGCATCACCGGAATGGATGAACTGAAGCCCGAAGCAGAGAAAGGAGCAGTCTTGAATGCACGCATCCTATGGACTTTCTCGGCAGCCTATCGTTTGTTGAGAAAACCTGAATATCTGGAGGTAGCCACACGTGCCAAGCGTGTTATCATCGACCACTTCTACGACAGTGAGTTTGGCGGAGTCTATTGGTCGCTCGATAATGAAAACCGTCCGCTCGACACGAAGAAGCAGATTTATGCGTTAGGTTTTGCCATCTATGGCTTGAGCGAATATGCCCGTGCCACGGACGATAAAGAAGCATTGGACTATGCAATCCGTCTTTTTGGGAGCATTGAGAGGCACAGCTTTGATGCTTTGAAAAACGGTTATTGCGAAGCTTTGACTCGTGAGTGGGGTGAGATAGCCGACATGCGCCTGAGTGCCAAGGATGCGAACGAGTGTAAAACGATGAATACTCATCTGCATATTCTGGAACCTTACACAAACCTCTTCAGAGTATGGAAGGACGCGCAGCTGGAGAAGCAACTTCGTAATCTGATTTCTATTTTTGTAGATAAGATATTGAACATCAAGACCGGTCATCTTGATTTGTTTTTCAATGAAGACTGGGTGAGTAAGTATCGCATTGTATCTTATGGGCACGACATCGAGGCATCTTGGCTGATACATGAAGCAGCGCTTGTGCTCGGCGACAAGGAGGTGCTGGCAAAAGTAGAACCTTTAGTGGAATATATTGCAGCCGCTGCAGACGAAGGTCTGATGTCCGACGGAAGTATGATCTACGAAACATTCTTGGACAAGAAGCAAGATGAGGCGGACCGCCATTGGTGGGTGCAGGCAGAGAACATAGTAGGCCATGTAAACCTTTACCAGCATTTTGGTGACGAGGTTGCCATGCAGAAAGCACTCCGCTGCTGGGAGTTCATCAAAAAGAACCTGATTGATTACAAGAACGGAGAGTGGCATTGGAGCGTACGCATAGATGGTACGATAAACACCGATGATGATAAAGCTGGCTTCTGGAAATGTCCCTATCACAACGGACGGATGTGCATGGAAGTCATGGAACGTTTTTAGCGGTCGGTTGATGCACACTTCTTTACGTGTGGTATAGGTTTTTTCTTCCGCATCATTCCTGTTTTGGAAAGAGGGAGTATTGTATCGTTTTCATGCGTCACCCGATAGGAAAGACCACCGATTGCGATGATTTCTACTTTCAGCTTGCCATTGGGCGAGACAAGCATATAATTCTTTTCCGGAGTTGCGCCAAGCGGATTGTGTCCGAGGTATAATAATAAAGAGATTACGATGCTTTTTATGCAAATGCTGTTTCATAATAGGATAACTTTTTTCTGTTGCAAAGAAAGTGAAAAAAAGAGTGAACGAAGGGACTGAATAGTATAATACCTGATTCGGGATAAGAAGCAGGTCGATAATCTCACCCGGCACCTGTGTTTTAAAGTCAATGCTCATTGATTATCAGTTGTTTATCCCTGCCCTGTCAGACACTTGCCTCTGACGGCTCAAACACTTGTGTCTGTCACGTCAAACACAAGTGTCTGTCACGTCAAACACAAGTGTCTGTCGGCTTGAACACTTGCCTCTGTCACGACAAAGGATTGTAGCTGTCAGACAGGGGGGGCGGTCGGCGTAAAAGGCTCTCTTCTGCCAAATCGCCGTAAACCGGTACATTCAGGAAATATCCGTCCGATAGGATGCAGCCCCTCATCTTTAGCAAAAGGAACTATCTATCCCGAGCTCAGGTAGTATAATGAAAGAATTGTCCCCCAAAGAGAGAATGCGTCTGATAGTTGTTGGTATGAAAGCATCAGAGCATGGTATCCTCGTTGTAACAGAGTCGGGATAGTTGCTTTTCCGTTGACTAAAAAATAGTCCAAACCGATGATACAATTCCCAAAGTACTTTACTGCATTGTTTTTTCGACTATTTTACTACTCTTGTGGATTATTGTTGCGTTTTGTTAAAAGAAAAAGTTCTTTCTTTGTGCTACACCGATATGGATTGCTATAACAATTTCAATATTAGGTTAGAGATGACGGGAGAATAGTTGAAAATGAAATATTAACCTTTAAAACGATGATGTAATATGAAGACACATGAGAAACGAGCCTTATTCGGCAGAGCTGTCTTACGGGTTGCAACTGGTCTTTTTCTTGTGACAGGCGTCGGAATCACTCCCGTACAAATTTTCGCGGAAACGGTGAGAACGATGGGTGTCGAGGCTGTGCAGCAACAATCTGTTACAGTTACAGGTGTTGTGAAAGATAAGAACGGAGAGCCAATCATTGGCGCCAACGTGCTTGAAAAAGGGACGACCAATGGGGTGATAACCAATATAGACGGCCGGTACACGCTGAAAGTACGGAATGCAGATTCTGTATTATCCTTTTCTTATATTGGCTATAAGACTCAAGAAATCATTATCGGGAATAACCGCCAGATTAATGTCACACTCCAAGATGATACGGAGCTTCTGGATGAGGTAGTGGTTATCGGTTACGGCACTCAGAAGAAAGGGGATGTGACAAGTGCTATTTCAAGCGTGAAAGCCGAGAATTTCGTAAAAGGAGCAGTGACTGATGCCGGACAGCTGATTCAAGGTAAAGTGGCCGGATTGAACATCTCTTTACCTTCAGGAGACCCTACCGGAAATTCCCAAATAATGCTTCGTGGCATTTCATCTTTGAAGGGAGGAACTTCTCCATTGGTGCTGGTAGATGGAGTGCCCGGCAGTCTGAATACGGTAGCACCGGAAGATATTGAATCCATAGATGTATTGAAAGACGGTTCAGCAACAGCTATCTATGGCACTCGTGGTACAAACGGTGTAATTATTATCACAACGAAACAAAGCCGTAAAGAAATGCCTCCTACTATTGATTATAACGGATACATGTCTGTCTCAAATATTTTAAAGAGGCCGGACTTTATGAGCGCCGATGATCTTCGTCAGAAATGGAATGAAGGGTATGCTTTCAATGGTGCCAACCTGAAAGATTTCGGTGCTGATACCGATTGGTTGGGAGAGCTGACTCGTACGGCAGTCTCTCATTCGCATAATTTGTCTTTGAGAGGAGGTAGCAAAAACACCAACTATACGGCATCGGCCAATTATACCAAGCGTCAAGGTACTTTTATAAAAACAGACTTTGAAGCTATGAATGTCCGAATGGACATCAGTCATTCCATGTACGACAATAAGTTAACTGCTGACGTCAGTGTATTTGTGAGCCAGCATACAATGCCTCGCAGTTGGAATACATACGCCTACCGGCAAGCTTTAATTCATAATCCGACGGAGCCGATAAAAGATGAAGAGGGTAACTGGTTTGAGCGTGATTTGTATTTCTACGATAACCCTGTAAGCTATATCTGTGAAACGATTGGTGAAATGAAGCGTAAAAATATTCGTTTCAATGGCGGCTTGACTTTTCGACCGGTTGAGTCTTTGATTTTGAAAGCTATGTATGCCCGTCGTAGCACAACAACCACTGACGGATATTACCAGACAAAGAAACATGTATCTACCACCAAGAGCGGCCGTAACGGTTATGCCTACCGCTATGATTCTGATTTCGACAATAATTTGGTAGAATTGACGGCTCATTTTCAGAAAGCTTTTGGAAAGCATAATGTCAGTGCATTGGTAGGTTACAATTATGAGGACAATACGAATTCCAACATGTCAATGACTAACTATGATTTCCCGACAGATGCTTATTCGTATAATAAAATGGAGGCTGGCATGGCATTGAAGCGTGGCGAGGCCTCCATGAGCAGCTATAAGAGTTCCGATAAACTGATTGGCGTATTTGCACGCGTCAGCTGTAATTTCAATGATCGTTATTTATTGATGGCTTCTCTTCGTCACGAAGGCTCTTCCAAGTTTGGTAAAGATCATAAATGGGGTAATTTTCCAGGCATTTCTTTAGGATGGAGAATTGATAGGGAGAACTTTATGAAGAACTTGAATTGGCTGGACAACTTGAAGTTCCGTGTGGGTTACGGCGTGACCGGCATCAATGTGGCAGCTCCCTACACATCGCTTTCCGGATTGAATTATGAAGGCGCTTTCTTATATAAAGGCACATGGGTAAAAGCGCTGGAGACGGTTCGAAATAATAATGCGGATTTGCGCTGGGAAAAGAAGCATGAGTTCAACATCGGTTTGGATTGGGATATATTGAACGGACGGGTGGGAGGTACTATCGACTATTACGTCCGTAAAACCAAAGATGCGCTTTGGGATTATCCTGTTCCTGTTCCGCCTTTTATGTTTTCGTCCATGCTGGCCAATGCCTCGGAAATGGAAAATAAGGGACTGGAGATTCTGGTCCGCGCCATTCCTGTGCAGACAGATAATTTTACTTGGAATACCAACGTTTCTTATTCTACCAATACGAATAAAATCGTTGCTTTGTCGAGCGATAAATTTTCCATGACACAGGATTATTTCTATTCCGGTTATACAGGTGAGCCTATCCAGACAACCACCCATATTGTACAGGTAGGCAGGGCAATCGGCACATTCTATGGTTTGAAATCGGTTGATATTACTGAAGATGGCTTATGGCTGGTTGAAAACAAGAAAGGAGAACATGTGCAGGCAACAGAGGCTGATGCTACAGACTGGCAGGTTCTGGGTAACGGCATTCCCAAACATTATCTGAACTGGAACAATACTTTCAATTTTTTTAATTTTGATTTAAGCGTAAACATGCGTGGGGCTTTTGGCTTCCGGATATTGAATTTTCAACGTATGTATTACGAAAATGCAAAGCCGGAAATCCAATACAACCGCTTGAATTCCGCTTTCGACAAAGTTTATGGAAAAAAACAGCTGAAAGACGAACAACGATATGTAAGTTATTACATTGAAGATGGAGACTACTGGAAAATAGACAATGTAACTTTAGGGTATACCATCAAGCTGCCCAAACAAAAGGTTGTCAAAAATCTACGTGTATATGCGTCGGTTCTGAACTTGGCTACCATCACCGGTTATAAAGGCATGGATCCTGAAGTCCCATTGAGCAGTAGCAGCTATGGATTGCTGGATGCTGGCACGGACAACCGAGACAAGTATCCTACCAATCGCACGTATACTTTCGGCGTTAACCTTACATTTTAAGTCTAATCATACATAAAAGAGAGAACTGTCATGAAACGATTAAAATATAGCGCTTATGCACTCTGCGCATCTGCAATGCTCGGCATGAGCGGTTGCTTTAACTTGGATGAGACACCTTATTCGGAAATTGTTGAAGAAGAATATGTACCGACTGAAGCCGACGAAGTCTCGCTGTTGGCTACCACATATTCCAAACTTCGCTATGTTATGGACTGGTATGGCTTGTTCGACCTGCAAGAAGAGCCTGCTGACGTAATTGTCACCCCTACTCGCCCCAACGGATGGGACGATGGCGGTACCTACAAACAGATGCACAAGCATACATGGGATAACCAACAGGGGCAACCTCAAAGCACTTGGTCTGTGTGCTTCGAGGGTATTGCCAATGCCAATAAGATATTAAAACGTGCCGATGAAGGCTTCTTTGCGGAAAATAGCAAACCGAAAGTCGTGGCTGAAGTAAGGGCTATTCGTGCGCTCTGGTACTCGATTCTTTGCGACACTCACGGAAATGTCCCGATTCAGACCGCATTCAGTGAGGATATTCCTATGCAATCTGCCCGTAAAGAGGTTTTTGATTTCATTATCAGGGAATTGAAAGAGGTGATACCGGATTTGTCTGCTGCTGTAGATAAGACTACTTATGGACGACTTACCAGGTGGGGAGCCAAATGCCTGATGGCCCGTATGTATTTGAATGCCAGTGTGTATACAGGTACTCCGATGTGGAGTGAGTGCCTGGAACAATGTGATGAGATTATCAATAGCAATTTATTCCGTTTGGAATCGAACTACGCGGATATTTTCAAGACAGACAATGCTACTTGTGTGGAAACTATTTTCGCCATTCCATACGATGAGGTTTACAATTCAGGTACCAACAATGGTCCGGTATTCGGGGCACACATGAAGTTCTTGTCTTCAAACAGTCGTAAAGTTTTCAATATGCAGTCCACACCTTGGGGAGGATCAGCTGCAAATCCCCAGTTTATCAATAGCTATGACAAGAGTGATATGCGTTTGAAATACTCTTGGTTGCAAGGTGACCAGTATAGCCCCGACGGGGTCTTGATTACAACATTTCCCAATAGATTGCCGAGTATCTATAAGACAGGGACAGATGACGGTTATCGTATAGGTAAATATGAAATTAAAATAGGAGCCAAAAGCTTGCTGAGCAATGACTTCCCATATTTTCGTTACGCAGAGGTATTGCTGATGAAAGCAGAATGCTTACTCCGTTTAAGACAGAATGAAGCGGAAGCCGCTAATCTCGTATCACAAATTCGCGAACGTGCGTTCCGTGAATCAGCCCATCCGGAAAAAGCGATGGTTGATGCAGCTTGGTTGAAGGGAGATACGCATATACAATATGGCACACTTGATGAGAATGGTAATATTGATTCCGTAGGCAATACTGATCCTGTAGAATTAGGTGGACTTTATGATGAATGGGGTTGGGAGTTTGCAGCCGAGGCTCGTCGTCGTATTGATATGATTCGGTTTGGAACTTTCCAAAAAAAGAGTTGGTTTAATCATGCCCCAGTAGAGAATGATCTGAATGGAAATTCTATTTTATTTCCTATCCATTTGGAAGATTTGAATAAAAATCCTAATCTGCAACAGAATCCGGGTTATGCCGGCAGATAAAAGAATTGATACATGATTAATTGATGTTGTGTAAAAGCCCGATTTTGCTTATTGAGATTGGGCTTATACTGATTTTTACTAAAAACAGAAAAGAATGAATAAATCTTTTTCTTTCATAATGGGATTATGCTTATGGGCAATCTCAGCTGATATATTTGCCTTGAGCTTGGGAGAGCTTGATATTTATAAGATGATACAAACAAGTGATTCTGGGATGCGGACCATCGCCTCGGTAGAGCAGATAGTTGTTCATTGCCCTGTAGGGACGGTGCCTCGACTGCCCTATCAAGTATGGGTGACTTATTCGGATGGGCAGGCCGGATTTCGCCAAACCAAATGGAGCAACGCCGCACTTGCCACGGAGCTGCAAGAGGCCGATGCTTGCACTCATCCTGCTGGAAGCATATATATGATAAATGGTCATATCATAGGCGACGATACAACAGCTAACGGTTATCCTATTTCTGCAAGAATAGAAGTGATAAGCGAAGGGTACGAAACTCCTACCAGACCCATTGCAAACACCCTTCCGTTGACTGATGTGATTATTGACGGCAATAATCGGTTGGTGTCGAACCGTGATTTGGCCATCAAAGAGATTGTAGGTTGGGATGTTACTCAGCAGTTGTATAATTATCGAGATACATATGGACTGAGTACGGAAGGGTATACTCGTTCCGACGGATGGGACTCGCCGGATATCAAGTTGAAAGGACACGGCTCGGGGCATTATATGTCAGCATTGGCGTTGGCCTACGCTGTTGTTGCGGACACCGCGCAAAAGTCTGTTTTGCGGCGAAATATCACCCGAATGGTTGATGAACTGCGTGAATGTCAGGAACGTACTTTTGTATGGAGCAAGGAATTGGGAAGGTATCTTGAAGCACGTGACTTTGCTCCCGAGGAGATGCTAAAGGAAATGAAAGGAACGTGGGAGGACTTTGATAAGTACAAGACTCAATGGGCCACTTATGGCTATGGTTACCTGAATGCCATTCCGGCTCATCATCCGGCACTTATAGAGATGTATCGCGCCTACAACAACTCCGATTGGGTGTGGGCGCCTTACTATTCCATTCACAAACAATTGGCCGGGCTGATAGATATAGCCACTTACATGGATGACAAGGCCGTTGCCGACAAGGCTCTTTTGATAGCCAAGGACATGGGGTTGTGGGTATGGAACAGAATGCACTATCGCACTTATGTAAAAACAGATGGTACGCAAAATGAGCGTAGGGCACGCCCGGGCAATCGCTATGAAATGTGGAACATGTACATTGCCGGAGAGGTAGGCGGCATCGGGGAATCTCTGGCACGTCTTTCAGAGATGGTTGATAATCCGGAAGAGCGTATGCGCTTGATAGAAGCTTCCAATTGTTTTGACAGTCCGGCTTTTTATGAACCTTTATCGAAAAACATCGATGATATACGTAACCGGCATGCCAATCAGCATATTCCGATGATTATCGGTGCGTTGAGAAGTTATCTGACCAATAACAACCCCTTCTATTACAATTTGTCTGAGAATTTTTGGAGTTTGATACAAGGTCGCTACCGCTATTCTACCGGTGGTGTGGGTAACGGAGAAATGTTCCGTCAACCCTATTCCCAGATATTGAGTATGGCCATGAATGGGGTTTCTGAAGGAGAGAGTCGTCCGAACCCAAATATCAATGAGACTTGTTGTGCCTATAATCTGCTGAAATTGACCAAGGAACTAAACTGCTTTAACCCTGACGATGCGCGGTATATGGATTATTATGAGCGTACTCTTTATAACCAGATTATCGGTTCGTTGCATCCTACATGCTATCAGACCACTTACCAGTATGCGGTAGGGCTGGATGCTTCTAAGCCTTGGGGTAACAAGACGCCGCAATCTACCTGCTGCGGAGGTACCGGATCTGAAAATCATGTGAAATATCAGGAAGCTACGTGCTTCGTCTCGGATAATACATTATGGGTGGCTTTATACATGCCAACCACTCTTCAATGGAAAGAGAAAGGAATAACGTTGAAACAGGAATGCTTATGGCCGGCGGA
The DNA here is from genome assembly GCF_002998535.1 of Prevotella heparinolytica. NCBI lineage: Bacteria > Pseudomonadati > Bacteroidota > Bacteroidia > Bacteroidales > Prevotellaceae > Prevotella > Prevotella heparinolytica. The sequence continues at coordinate 3,593,372 of NZ_CP027234.1, forward strand.
GAGTTCTACAGTCAAGGTGGTGAGTGGAAAAGCCGACTTTTCGATGAAGCTGCGTGTACCTTATTGGGCAACCGAGGGATTTAACGTAAAAGTAAACGGGGTGTCGGTGGCCGGTTATTATCAACCTTGTACTTATGTGGTAATTCCTTCTCGTCATTGGGAAGAAGGAGATGTTGTGGAAATAACCATGCCGTTCACTAAACACATAGACTATGGGCCTGATAAACTTCCTGTCGAGTTAGCCGGTCAGAGCGGAACACAACCGGAAGCTTCTTGGGTGGGGACATTAATGTATGGGCCATTTGCTATGACGGCCACCAATATAAACAATTGGTCGGAAGCCACCTTGAATATCGATTCTCGCTTAGCTACTATTGTGACAGTGAAATCGGATGGTGTAGGGGCTGGCGCTGATGGTAATTTATATAGTTTTACTCAGGGTGGACACGTATTCCTGCCGGACTATTACCGCCATGACCATTCAACCCATTATTTCCGTATTAATCATATCGATTCTCCATCTTCGGAATTGAAGATGGCTTTATTTACTAAGTTGAGGGAGCTTACGGCTTATAATAAGAAGAATTATACTAAAGCAAGTTTCAAACACCTGGAGAAGACTATGAAAGAAGGAGAAAAAATAATGGGAAAACTTATGGTTACGGAAACCGAAATCTCGACAAGTATGGCGGCTATCGACGAAGCAGTAAAAGGATTGAATGCTTTCAGGTTGGATAAAAGTAATCTGCAAGCGGCTATTCGTTCTGCCGAAGGCCAAGATTCTTCTCTTTATACTACGGTCAGTTTTGAAGCTTTGCAGACAGAGCTTAGTGCGGCTTACGAGGTGATGGATAGCGGTAATCAGCAGGAGATAATCGATCGCCGAACATTGGCTCTGAAAGATGTTATTACTGCTCTGGTGATGGCAGGCAGTGTAGATAAGAGTTCGCTGAAAGAACTTCTGAATGTTGGTATGGAGCGGATAGCTGAGCAGGAGAGGTGGAAAGCTCTTGCCGTAAAAGTTCCGGAGCATGCGCCTTGGGCACATTTCGGCTTCCTTCGTCTACAACATACACTGAAAGAAGCACAAAATATCTATGATAATAAAGATAGGATTTATTCGCAAGAAGAAGTTGATGCGGCGGCTGCAACACTGAATATGGCCATCAATGCAATGCGTCCGGGCAACTTGCCGGAGATGGAAGATTTACGTCCTTTATCAGCCTTGTTAAGGCGTGTGGGAACGGTGGATGACTCCACCGAACCGATTCTGAAAAAAGCTGTGGAGTACGCTCGAATGGTTATGAAATACGTAGCTGACGGTAGTGGGACAAAAGATATGATAGAGACAGCTATAGTTCGTTTGAAAATAGTGGTGGAACAATGAACGATGACTTTTTATGTTTTTTTAGTTGTGACTTAATTGGAGTTCGTGGTAGCACTTTAAGTTTGTCTCATGAAGTACCTGTATCAGCTAAGGCTGTGGGCAGATCCCGTACTTACTTCGTACATATAGAGGTCTCTTTATACGGAGTGAATACTGCTCTAATACAGACCTGGGTTCGGGATAAGTGGTTACTTTTGCTAAAGATGCGGTGCTGCATCCTGCCGGGCGGATATTTCCCGGATGCACCGGTTTACGGTGATTGGGCAGAAGAGAAGAGAGCCTTTCAGGCCGACCGCTCTCTCCCCCTGTCTGACAGCCGCAAGCCTTTGTCGTGACAGACACAAGTGTTTGAGCCGTCAGAGGCAAGTGTCTGACAAGGGAGATGTAAACTATTGATAACCAGTGGAGTTTAGCTTTGGAACACAAGCCGGCGGATGAGACTATCGACCTGTTTCTTATCCCGAACTCAGGTAATGCAGAGATGGCATAGAGGGAAAACGGTGTATTTGCCCATATGTGGGACTGAAAAAGCAGATAGAAAATCTATTTATGAAGAAATGTGTAAACATAATGAGGAAAGCATTATTTTTACACTCTCGAAAGACAGCCTGTCGACAAACTTATGATTGGTCGCGATGGGAGATACCTGCCCGGACACAGGATTAATCCGGGAAATGGTAAGGAGAATGCTCGGTGATCTTATTGCATTAAAATTTCGGGAAGCGAAATCTTATAAATAAAGGAATGAAAAAAAAGATTCTTATCATAATGGTTCTAATCGTGTTTTGCGTATCGGTCGTAGCTTCAGCAGACTTTAGATTTCGCCACTTCTCTGTGGAGAATGGATTATCTTCTAATACTGTACGTGCCATCATACAAGATAAATATGGCTTTATGTGGTTTGGAAGTGATGATGGATTGAACCGTTATGACGGAATTAACATAAAAGTCTATAAATCTAATCCGCAAGGGCAGAATGAATACATTTCGGCGTTGTATGATACGGGAGATCGGATTTGGGTGGGAACGGATAAAGGGGTTTTGATCTATGATTATGAGACGGAATCCCTAAGAGCTTTTAATGTTACTACTTTGCGTGGGATAAGCCTCAAGACTACTGTCAGTTGCATTGCGGAAGACAAAGATGGAAACTTGTGGTTTTCGACTGTGGGGCAAGGAGTCTTCAAGTATAATGCGAACAAATGCTATTTGGAACAATATGAGTTTCGAGATGCGGATAATCTGGTAGCTGCCGTTATGGTAGATGCGGACAATCAGATATGGACTGTAACAAATTGGGGAAGAGCAGGACTGACTAAGTTGAACAAGGCGGAAAACAAGTTTGAACCTTATCAGCTTGTCTATGAGACGGATGGACAGAGTTCGAATTCATTGGCTCTTATGGAAGACATGGAGCGTGTGCTTTGGTTGGGAACTTGGGAATGCGGGTTGCAGAAAGTGGACAGGTATACGAGAAAAGTGACAACGTTCCTGCATCCGTCAACCGGGCAAGGAGTATCGCATATCCATTCCTTGATGGAATATGCTCCTCACCAGCTTTTGATAGGTTCGGATGATGGACTACTATTGTTCAATACGCTTACTGGAGAACATCATTTGTTTGCAGAAGATGAGACAGAACCTCATTCCATTTCCAACCGCTTTGTTTATCCTATTGTGAAAGACCGTGAGGGAGGGGTATGGATAGGTACCTATTACGGTGGAGTGAATTACATTTCGCCCAATACGGGGCAATTTGAGAGCTTTGCTCATTCTCGTTTCTCCAATTCGGTGAATGGAACTATTATCGGGCGTTTTTGTGAAGATAGATATGGACGTATATGGATTGCATCGGATGATGGAGGGTTGAATTGTTATGTGCCGGAAGAGCGAAGATTTATTTGTTATCGGGCAAGCGGCAAGGAAAACAGTCTTTCTTATCATAATGTGCATGCACTGTGCATGGACGATGATAATCTGTGGATTGGTACTTATACAGGAGGAGTAAATGTGCTGAATTTGCAGACAGGAATCTTTAAAGTCTATGTTTCTTATCGGAATAATCCGTCAACGCTTGATGGAACGAGCTCTTACGCTATCTTCAGAGACCGTGATGAGAATATTTGGGTGGCATCTATGTCCGGAGTAAATTTGTATAATCGGAAAACGGATAATTTTACAAGAGTGATGGACTTAGGTTCATTGACCATTGATATAGATCAGGATGCGAATGGGGACATTTGGTTCTCTACACAAGGGAAAGGGTTGTTCAGATATAATCCGGACAGACAAACTTGGAAGAACTACGTACACGACGGCATTTCTGGTGCTTTACTCAGCGATCAGGTGAATTGTACCTTGATTGACGGTGACGGGAATATGTGGGTTGGAACGATGAATGGTCTATGTCGATATGATGTGAAACATGATGCGTTTGAGGCTGTTCCTTTGAATATTCCCAGCAGTAATATTTGTGGAATAGTGGAGGAACAGCGAGTATTATGGCTGACTACTGCCAAAGGGCTGGTTCGTTATGTACCGGGAGAGGGAACTCAGGTTTTTTCTGTCAGTGATGGGTTGCAGAGTGAACAGTTTTTGCCAAATGCGGTATTGAAAGCTTCAGATGGGAAAATCTACATCGGCTCGGTGAATGGCTTCAATGCTTTCTATCCTTATCAGATAAAGATTAACAAAGTACTCCCGCCGGTGGTTATAACCGGTCTGGAGGTCTTTAATAAGGAAATGAGAATAGGAGACCGGTTGCTTCCGAAGGCTTTGAGTGCGATGACGGAATTGGAGCTTTCTTATAAAGAGGATGTTTTCAGTCTTTTATATGCCTCGTTGAGCTATTGCACATCGGAGAAGAATCAATATGCCTATAAATTGGAGGGGTTTGACAAGGAATGGAATTATGTGGGGGCCCAAAATAAGGCTACTTATACTAATCTGCCCGCAGGAGATTATATATTCAGGGTAAGGGCGACTAATAATGATGGGGTTTGGAGTGACAAGGAAGCCACCCTAAAAATAATCATCTATCCGCCCTTTTATTGGAGTATGGTTGCCAAAATCATCTATTCCATATTAGTATGTTTCGTGTTGACCTTCTTCATACGTTTTCTGTTGAAATGGACAGAGAAGAAACATACGGAGGAAATCAACCGGTTGAAAGTGACCAAGGAGAAGGAAGTACACGAGGCTAAAATCAAGTTCTTTACAATGATAGCTCATGAGATACGTACTCCGGTTTCGCTTATCATAGGACCTTTGGAGAAAATCATGAAGTCAACCGTTCCGATCCCAATGGAAGTACGTAACGATTTGAACATAATAAACCGTAACAGCCAAAGATTGTTATTCTTAGTGAATCAGTTGTTAGACTTTCGCAGGGTGGAGCAAGAGGGTATGACTATTCGGTTTGCTTGGCAAAACATACGTCAATTGCTGGAAACTGTATGCGAACGGTTTGGACCTTTTATTTCTCATCATGGTGTCCGGCTGGACGTGGAATATCCAGATGTGGATTTTGTGGCTATGGTGGATAGCGAAGCGATTACAAAACTTATAAGCAACCTATTGACTAATGCCAGTAAATATACGGAAGACAAGGTGCTCTTATCTTGCACGATACAGCCCGAACAGCGCACGTTTGTCATCAGAGTGACGGATAATGGGATCGGCATCAGCAAGGAAGAGCAAGAGAGGATTTTTAAACCTTTCTATCAGGCTGCGGACAATAAGCCGGGCACAGGCATCGGTCTTAGCATCGTGAAGAGTATTGTAGAAGCTCATAATGGTTGCATAGAGGTGGAATCGAATGTAAACAAAGGGGTTTCCTTTATTGTGACGCTCCCTATAGAACAAAGCAAGACAGAGGCGGGGAACGGAAGTTCGGATATCCTTAACCCTGCAATTCCGGAGGATATTCTTTCAGAAAGATTGCCGGAGGTGATTGCCCCCAAAGATAGGCCGGTGATGTTGATTGTAGATGATAATGAGGAGATGCGGCATTTTCTCTTGAATAGTTTTGTCGGGCAATATATTGTTTTGACTGCAGAAGATGGGTTGGATGCATTGGAAAAGATGAAAGAGAATGATGTGGCTTTGATTGTATGCGACTGGATGATGCCTCGTATGGATGGAATAGAGCTTTGTCGGAAGATACGGGCTGATCAAACCACAAGCCATATTCCCCTTATTCTGTTGACTGCTAAGACGGATGTGGACTCTAAGGTGGAAGGCTTGGATTGCGGGGCGGACGCTTATATAGAGAAGCCTTTTTCCGTGCAATATCTGGAGGCCTGTATCAAGAATCTGCTTGATTTGCGTAATTTGTTGCGTAACAAATTCTCGAAAATGCCTATGATACCATTGACCAGCGTTGCGAGCAATACGATGGATAACAAATTTCTTACTCGCATCAATGAGATTATAGAGCAGAACTTTTCTAATCCGGAGTTGTCTGTCGATTTTTTGGCAGAGCGGTTGTGCATAAGTCGTTCCGGGCTGTTTGCAAAAATCAAAACGTTGGCAGATGTTACCCCCAATGAACTGATTCAGATTGTAAGGCTTAAGAAAGCGGCAGCATTGCTTATGGAGAATCAATACCGGATTAGTGAAATATGCTACATGGTGGGTTTCAATAGTCCGTCTTATTTTGCAAAATGTTTTCAGAAACAGTTCGGCATAAAACCGAGAGAGTTTGTAAGCGGAGGGGGCGTAATTGATTGCCCCACCATAACGCCAAACGAGGGATAAAAAGAAAAAAAGACCGCCAAGAGTGGAAGCCTCCCAACAGTCTAAATCTTACTTGGTAGCGGGACCCGGGATTGAACCGGGGACCTCATGATTATGAATCATGCGCTCTAACCAGCTGAGCTATCCCGCCATCGTTTCTCGATTGCGGGTGCAAAGATAGAGCTTTTATTTAAAATGCCAAAACTTTTGTGGGATTTTTATCTCTTTTCTCTCGTCGGAGAGAGAGATTATATTATATATACTCTTTTTTAAAGGAGCTTTGTGGAACATTGTCAGTTGGTTACAGTTACAAGGGAGGATAAACCTAAATAAAATAGAGGATTTGTTTTTTGTAATTAGAAAAAAGTTTTTATCTTGGCTGGCGCAATAACAAAGACGAATACACTATGGAAAGGGAAAAAATACATTTGGAGTTTCTCTTGAATGCAACTTCTAAAAGCATTCTTTGGGCAGCGATAAGTACTCCTACCGGTTTGGAGGGCTGGTTTGCCGATAGGGTTCAATCGGACGACAAAACTGTCACCTTCTTTTGGGGAAAGACGGAAAAACGAGATGCGGAGATTGTGGCTGTACGAGCCTATTCTTTTATTCGTTTTCAATGGATGGATGATGAGAATGAGCGCGAGTTCTTTGAACTGAAAATGACCAATAATGAGTTGACTAACGATTTTGTTTTGGAAATAATCGACTTTGCGGCTGCGGACGAGGTAGCTGATTTGTGTGAATTATGGGAGACTCAAGTAGATACCTTGCGTAGAACTTGCGGTTTTTAGTTAACTTTCGATTAAAAATTTCCTCTACTCCCCTTTTTATGCTACTTTTGTGTTCTTATTGCATGAAACAAGTAAAATGTTGCGCATAAAAAAGTTAGATATATTTGTCCTGAAGAGTTTCTGCACACTCTTTATAGGGACTTTTTTCATCTGCCTTTTTATCTTCATGATGCAATTTTTGTGGAGGTATGTGGATGAACTGATCGGGAAAGGCTTGGAGATGACTGTCATGGCACAGTTCTTCTTTTATTCAGCACTGACCTTGGTTCCTGTTTCATTGCCGCTGGCTGTTCTGCTGGCTGCTCTTATCACTTTCGGTAATTTTGGAGAACGCTTTGAGCTGCTTGCCATGAAGGCGGCCGGCATTTCGTTGCTGAAAATCATGCGGCCTCTGATCATCTTTATCGTATTTATTTGCTGTCTGTCTTTTTATTTCCAAAATGTGATAGGGCCTAAAGCCCAGACTGATTTAGGTACTTTGCTTATTTCCATGAAGCAGAAAGCGCCTGAACTTGATATCCCTGAAGGAGTATTCTATGATGAAATAGATGGTTATAATCTATATGTGAAACGGAAGAATCGTGACACGGGAATGTTGTATGATGTCCTTATATATAACTTTGAGAAAGGCTTTGAGAATGCCCAAATTATAAAAGCTGATTCGGGACGTCTGGAAATGACTGCTGATAAGAAACATTTGTATTTACACTTATATAGTGGCGAACAGTTTGAAAACCTGAAGTCGCAGAGCATGGATCAAAGAAATGTGCCTTATCGCCGGGAGGCTTTTCGTGAGAAACATGCAATAATTGAGTTTGACTCGGATTTTAATATGGTAGATGCCGGTATCATGAGCAATTACTCCAATAGTAAGAACATGAAGAAACTGCAGACGGACATTGATTCAATGCAAGTTCAGAATGACAGTCTGGCTCGTGTATATTACGAAGAGGCTATGCGGGGAACATATAGGGTTACGGCCGGCATGACCAAGGAAGATACATTGAAAATAGAAAAAGTTCATTTGGGCGAGTACAGTGTGGACAGTATATTCAATATGGCTACGTTAGTAGAGAAACAGAAGATCATCTCTACAGCTATTGGTCGGGCTGAAGGCGCCGGAAGCGATTGGAGTTTTAAAAGCAACGATATATCGATGACAGAAAATAACCTTCGTCGGCACATGACTTCCTGGCACGAAAAACTGACTCTTTCGTTGGCGTGCCTTATCTTCTTCTTTATTGGTGCTCCTCTTGGAGGAATTATCCGTAAAGGTGGGTTGGGAATGCCGGTAGTTGTTTCTGTATTGATTTTCATTGTTTATTATATAATCAATAACACGGGCTATAAGATGGCTCGTGACGGTAAGTGGGTTGTATGGATGGGAATGTGGACCAGTACGGCTGTATTGGCGCCGTTGGGGGCATTCCTTACTTATAAATCGAATAACGATTCTGTGGTGTTGAACGCAGATGCTTATATAAATTGGTTCAAGAAAGTAGTGGGGATTCGTAATGTGCGCCATCTGTTTCGCAAGGAAGTCATCATTCATGATCCTGATTATGTACGCATCCCCGGAGATTTACGGGCATTGTCGGTTGATTGTCGCGCATATGCCGAGAAGAAAGCTCTGAAGCGTGCGTCTAATTATTTTAAGTTGTGGATGGCCGGTAATAGGGATGAGGTGATGGAGAAGATTAACGAACGGCTGGAAACCTTGATAGATGAAATGTCGAATACGAAATCTATCACTTTGCTGACTGAGTTGAACAACTATCCCATTATTCCTATTCATGCACATGTCCGCCCGTTTCGTAGTTATTGGTTGAATTTGCTCTGTGGAGTGCTTTTCCCGATAGGCTTGTTCTTTTACTTCCGTATCTGGATATTCCGTATTCGCTTGAATAAGGATATGGAGCGGATTATCAAGACGAACGAGGAGGTCATTGCGATAATAGAAAAAAGAGAAAATAGATAAAAAAGATATAGATTATGGAAAATGTAAAATTGAATACAATAGAAGAAGCCATTGAAGATTTCAAGGCCGGTAATTTTGTGGTCGTAGTAGACGATGAAGACCGTGAAAATGAGGGCGATTTGATAATTGCGGCGGAGAAGATAACTCCGGAGAAAGTGAACTTTATGCTGAAACATGCTCGTGGCGTACTCTGCGCTCCGATTACTGTTTCACGTTGCAAGGAGCTGGACCTGCCGCATCAAGTGTCGGATAATACTTCGGTGCTGGGCACTCCCTTTACTGTGACAATTGATAAGCTGGAAGGTTGTACTACCGGTGTTTCTGCTGCCGATCGTGCAGCTACTATTCGCGCATTGGCCGATCCGGCTTCTACTCCTGCCACATTTGGCCGTCCCGGGCATATTAACCCGCTGTATGCTCAAGAAAAAGGGGTACTTCGGCGTGCCGGACACACTGAGGCTGCTATTGATATGGCTCGTCTGGCGGGACTATATCCGGCTGGTGCACTGATGGAAATTATGAATGAAGACGGAACCATGGCGCGTTTGCCCGAATTACGTAAGATGGCGGATGAGTTTGGTTTGAAACTGATTTCTATTCGCGATTTGATTGCTTATCGTTTAAAACAAGAATCTATTATAGAGAAAGGTGTGGAGGTGGATATGCCTACTGAGCATGGACATTTCCGTTTGATTCCTTTCCGTCAGAAGTCAAATGGCTTGGAGCATGTAGCTTTGTTCAAGGGTACATGGGAGTTGGAAGAACCTATTTTGGTGCGTGTACATTCTTCTTGTGCGACGGGAGATATTTTTGGTTCTAAACGTTGCGATTGCGGTGAGCAGTTGCATAAAGCAATGGAGATGATAGAGAAAGCCGGTAAAGGTGTGATTGTTTATCTGAATCAGGAAGGACGCGGCATTGGTCTGATGGAAAAAATGAAGGCGTATAAATTGCAGGAAGATGGACTGGATACCGTAGATGCCAATCTCTGTCTGGGCCATCTGGCCGATGAGCGCGATTATGGAGTGGGAGCACAAATCCTTCGTGAGATCGGTGTGCATAAGATGCGCTTGCTGACCAATAATCCGGTGAAACGCGTCGGTTTGGAAGCCTATGGATTGGAAATTACGGAGAATGTTCCTGTTGAATCGATTCCGAATAAGTATAACGAACGTTACCTCCGTACAAAAAAGGAACGTATGGGGCATACGCTTCATTTTAATAAGTAACTGTCTTTTTGTTTTAATATGTCGAATAAAAACGCTTATTTTGTAGCTGAATTAGCAAAACAACCATTAAATAGAAACAAAATGAACCAATTATCAGATCGTTTAAACAGTTTGTCGCCATCTGCGACACTGGCTATGTCTCAAAAGAGCGCCGAGCTGAAGGCTCAAGGCGTAGACGTAATCAACCTGAGTGTGGGAGAACCGGATTTCAATACTCCTGACCACATTAAAGAGGCTGCGAAAAAGGCGATAGACGATAACTTCTCTCGCTATTCTCCCGTTCCCGGCTATCCGGCTTTGCGTAATGCAATCGTAGAAAAGTTGAAAAAAGAAAATGGTCTGGAATATACTGCTGCACAAATCTCTTGTGCTAATGGTGCCAAGCAGTCGGTTTGCAATGCGATTTTGGTATTGGTGAATCCGGGAGATGAGGTGATTGTTCCTGCTCCTTATTGGGTTAGTTATCCCGAAATGGTGAAGTTGGCCGAAGGTACGCCGGTCATTGTGACTGCCGGCATCGATCAGGATTTTAAAATTACGCCTGCGCAGTTGGAGGCTGCCATTACTCCGAAGACAAAAGCTTTGATTCTTTGTTCTCCTTCCAATCCCACAGGATCTGTTTATAGTAAGGAGGAGTTGGCAGGGCTGGCTGCCGTATTGGTAAAGCATCAGCAGGTTATCGTGATTGCTGATGAGATTTACGAGCATATCAACTACATCGGTAAACATCAAAGTATTGCACAGTTTCCGGAAATGAAGGAGCGCACTGTTATTGTGAATGGTGTTTCCAAAGCGTATGCCATGACGGGTTGGCGTATCGGCTTTATTGCCGGACCGGAATGGATTGTAAAAGCCTGTAATAAATTGCAGGGACAATATACCTCCGGTCCTTGCTCTGTTTCTCAGAAAGCTGCCGAAGCCGCTTATAACGGTACTCAGGCACCGGTAGAAGATATGCGCAAGGCATTTGAGCGTCGTCGCAACTTGATAGTGAAACTGGCTAAAGAAGTTCCGGGCTTCGAGGTGAATGTACCGGAAGGAGCTTTCTATTTGTTCCCCAAATGCGATTCGTTCTTTGGAAAGTCTGCGGGTGGACGTACAATCAATAACTCGGATGATTTGGCCATGTACCTATTGGAGGTGGCTTATGTAGCTTGTGTGGGTGGTGCTTCTTTCGGTGCTCCCGAATGCATCCGTATGAGCTATGCCACCAGTGACGAGAATATAGTTGAAGCTATTCGTAGAATGAAGGAGGCATTGGCAGAATTGAAATAATGTTTTATTGCAAAAATAGAAAGGCTCGGATTCGCAAGAAACCGAGCCTTCTGTTTTTTAAGGAGGTGTGTATTATTCTCCCGGATGAATTGCTTCAGACGGACAAACATCTGCGCAAGTTCCGCATTCTGTACATGCTTCAGGATCGATAGAATACTTATCACCTTCAGAAATTGCACCTACCGGACACTCGTCAATACAAGTGCCGCAAGCAATACAATCGTCATTAATTACGTAAGCCATTTTTTTTAGATTTAAATTGTTATTAGTACTAATTAGTTCGACAAAAGTAACAGTTTTCCCCGTTGGTTGTTGCTGTTCTTCATTAAAAACCGCTAATTTGTATGCAGTCTAAATAACACAGGCAGGGGCGGAATTATGCAGTTTCTTGATTTGCAGGATATGTGCATCTGATTTCCGCTCCTTCCTCTATCAGGCATGTTCCGCCAAAGTGTTCGAAGAATAGCTGTCCGATTCTTCGTCTTACAGTTACTTTGGAGGAGGAAAAGACCGGGTCGGCCAATGGACTGTTTTTTATACGGAACTCTACAAATTTGTTTTCTGTGTGATGAATGATATCCATCTCTATATCCCTTTGTTCGTTGCAATCAACAGGATAGAGCAACATGGACATCATGATTTCGGTCAGACGTCTCACATCTGTATGTATGTTTGCATCATTTGTTTCAGCTTGCATATTCAGGTGGATGTTACCTTCGCTCTGCATCCGCACTCTGCCCGGTAAGTCGTTGCACCACTCCTGTAAGTTGCACTCTTGTAGCTGGAACTTCATCATATCGGCTTCCAGACGCGAAAGATCCAGCACGTCGTTTACTAATTGTATTAGTTCATGTGCATTACTTTGGATGATGCCGGTATATTCGTCTCGTTCTTCTTCGCTTATTTCGTTTTCATTGGATAGCAATTGGGAGAATCCTACGACATTGTTCAAAGGAATGCGGATGTTGTAGCTCATATTGGCAAGGAAGCGGCTTTTCACTTCATTGGCTTCTTCAGCAACATCTGCCAGCCTGCGCATTTCTTTTTCTGCGAATTTCAGCTTCTTACGGCTTTTGTACATGTGCAGGTTATAGAGTAAGAGTGCTATGACGACAACAATGGACACAAACAGGAAGATATAGTTAATGATTCTTTGTCGGTGCTCTTTATACCAAATCAGTCTGTTGATACTATATGATGTTTGAATCTGCTTCGTTTGTGTGGCAGAGAAAACGGCGAATAACGAATCTTTCTTCTTTGCAGTCTGCTGGTAAAGGGATATTGCTTCGTCTGTTCGTGTCATTTCCACTAATAAATCGGCCTTTTGCAGTTGATATCTCAAAGCGTCTTCGAGCGAAATCGGGGTTGTAAGGTCGATAGCTGCATTCAGATGGTTCAATGCTTTCTCATTTTCCCCAATCAGCCGGTAATATTCGGCATAGGCACCGAGACGCTGCATCTGATAAGGGATGAATGTTTTAGAGTTCAGGTATTTTTCTGCCGATTGCAAATGTTTCCATGCTTTTGTTGCTTGACCGCTACGTATAAAATAATAGGCATACTTTACCTCAATTAATAAATTGACATTTCTGAGGCCATTGGCAATACTGTGACCGCCGTCTTTTTGCATGGCATCTACTACGGCTTTTAATTGGTCTGTATAGTTCAAGAGCTGGTCATTGTCGCGAAGGAGTGAGTAAACCAGCACAGCTTTCACCAGCAGGTCTTTCTTGTCTGCGAGGCTTATGTTGTCAGTACCTAATTCGAGGGCTTTATTCAATGCGGCTACCCCGTCCTTGTACCGGTTTGTGTCGAAGTATACGCCAAGCAATGCGAGATGGGCTTCGCGCTGTCCTTTGATACTATTGATTTCTGTGGCTTTCCGGAGCATCTCTTCGGCTTCTACATAAGCCGACTCTATTTGTTGGTTGAAGAGGTCGAACTCTATCATCATTTTCTTTCCTTTGAAATAAAAATCGTATGAGTTCTCTTCTTCGGCCAGTTTCTCCAATCGGAGCATCCATTGTTCTGCGTGTTTCCGGTCTAATTGGTTATAATAATAAGCGATGTGCGCAAAGACAGCTTTCTGTCGGTAATACGAGTCTTTCTGTGCGGCAGCTTCTTTCAGCAGCTTGTCTCCATAGTATAGGAAAGTGGGAGACAGCTGTTCTAATACGACCAGCCGATACAAAACTTGCAGTCTGGTAGAGTCAGGTGGGGTGGAAAGATAGATACGCAGCAAGCTGTCTTTGGTATGCGATTGGTGATTTCCTGCATATAATAATGGTGACAACAGCCAATACAACATTTGCAATATAAGAAAGAGCCGTTTCATTTTCCTGCCTCCTTTCCGTTTGTTTCAGATTGATTGATGGGATGTGTGAAACAAAATTTTGCCCCTTCGGTATAATCGGTATCAATCCAGATACTTCCGCCCATGTGTTCTATGATGAGTTGGCTTATGGAGAGTCCCAGGCCGCTTCCCTGAACGGTTTCGTTCACTTTCTCAAAGCGCCGGAAGATATTCCTCTGTTTTTCTTTTGGAATGCCGCAACCGGTGTCTGCCACAGAGAACAGCAACATCTCATCGGTTTCCTTCTTCAGTTCCAGCGTGATGCTGCCTTGCCGGGTAAACTTGGTGGCGTTTATCAGCAGGTTGATTAGTACTTGTTGCAGGCGCGATTTATCGGTTTCTATCTCCATGGATTCCAGTTTTGTAATGAACAAGACATCGGCTTGTGTCTGCTTTACCTTGTTCACTGTGTCTATCACATTGTTGCAAATGCTTACGACATCGTGTTTGGCAATGCTGAATTGTAGTTTGCCGAATTCCAGACTCGACAGATCGATGACATCGCCGATGAGTTTCAGCAGCAATTCGGAATTTTGCTGAATGATTTCGTTGCACTGAAGACGAGTTTCCGCGTCCAGGCTTTCTTCGGTCAGCAAACCGGAGAAACCGGACAGGGCATTGAGGGGCGTGCGTATTTCATGGCTCATGTTCGAGAGGAACATGCTTTTGGTTCGTATGGCATTCTCTGCATTGATGCGCGATAGGTCTAACTTTCGGGTAGATAGCTTTACCTTCTTTCGTTGTTTGTGCAGTTGGATGGCGAGGAGTGAAAACAATGCAGCCAGAATAACGAATCCTCCCACAATGCTGATTATGGCCTTATTATACATCTTCTCGCTGGCTATTTTTACTTTGTCTACCTTGTATTTGGCCTTTATGACATTGATTTGTCGGATGTAGCTTTGAGAAGCAAGCGTGTCGATCAGCGGATATAGCTCCTGATAGATGCGGCAGGCTTCGGCGTTTTTCCCTTGCGCATAGTACAAGTTTATTTTTCCTAAAGCAGTTTGGCGATAGTAGATGGAGCGTTTGTTGTGTTTGTATTCGTCTTGTAGGTGGGAATAGATGTTTTGGGCTTTATCCCAATAGGTTCTATCTTTATTACCCATGAGGTGATAGTAGTCGGCAGTGACACAATCCAGATGAAAACGGTAGAACTTCTCCGGATATAACCGGTAGATGGAATCTGCCTTGTGCAGATATGCAGCAGCTTCTTTCAAATGGCTTTGTTCCGATAATCCGTGAGAGATGGCACAGTCGGCTTGCACAAGGTTGAAGAAAAATTCTATCGGATAATTAGGCGTCTGCGACAGCATCGTTTCCAATTCTTTCAACACTTCTCGGGCTTCTTCTATGCGTCCTTGGCACTGCAAGGTATGAGAAATCTTTAGCAGTAGGCGCATTTTGTATACCGGGATGTCCGATGCCTGTGAAAGTTCGTATAAGGCGTCTTGATATGATTCCAATGCTTTGGAGCATAATTGGGCTATCGTGTTATAGGCGTTGCCTATAGCCTGATTGGCGATGGCGATGCCAAACCGGTTATTGGATGCCTGAGCTTCTTCATACATTTGCTGTGCTCTGTCTGAAGCTAAGCTGATATCTCCGCGCAGGGTATATGCTTCTGCCAATTGTAGTTGCAGCAGGAAATACAGATCTTTGTGCTCTGTGGGACTCATGTCGGAAAGAACGTCTTCGCTCCATGCTATGACACTATCCAAAGGAGTGGACTCATTGTATAGTATTTCTTTTTCGACAAACAAACTCAGAACCTTCAGCTTTCCGGGGTTTGTTGTGGCATAAATTGTTTGGACAAAGAAAAATAGGATTTGCCCTATCAATGTTAATATG